>CAVYML010000001.1:0-702259 GCA_963769605.1 Ignavibacteriota bacterium
TTGGTCCAAAAGTGATTTTTTATTAAAGTATATTTTGGTGAACTGGATGGTCATGTATTATATTTGTATAGAAAATAGATTTATCGTCTCTCACTAAGAGAAAAAAAATCATATTATGTTAGGCAAACAAAACCCACAAAGCAATTTATTCCTGCCGGAGATCGTCTTCGCCAGAAGATAGGCAAAGAAAGCTTTTACGTATTTTTAAGCGATCACCGGCATGAAATCTTTAACGATGAAGACTTTTCGTTCTTATATTGCCCGGATAATGGCCGTGAAAGCGTTCCCCCAAGTTTATGTCGGCAAGTGCCTTGCTTCTCCAATTCGTATGACCGAGTATCGGATTAAAGAAGCAGCCGACCGCGCAAAATTCGATCAACGCTGGCAGGTAGCGCTTGGTGTTGGTGATGAAGAACAGCCGTTTGCGAAGAGTAGTTGTGCCTGTTTCGTAATCAATTGATCATCCATAATAAAGGGAAAATGATATTCACCAAGGCCTTGAACTTACTTGCTCAAAAAGGTTATACAAGAAAGAATAAAAAAACCTTCGCAATTGACACGACACCGATATTTGGGCGCGGCGCGGTTGAAGACACCTTTAACATGTTGGCGGAAGGACTTCGACAAACGCTGAAAGTTCTTGCGCAGATTGCAGAACAACCGATTGAAGACTATTCTCAAGCCAATGATTTTTCCGCTACAGTGCGTTGAGCTTTAAAGGTACCTGGACGATTGATTGGGATAACGACAACCAACGACAGATCGTTTTGAATTGTATCTGTTGCCGATTGTCGAAGAGTGCTGGCTATGGCTTCAGAGACACTTTCATCCATTGGACAAAGAGAGCGACGAGGCTCATGATCTTCTTCGGGCCACAGAATTATTGAGTAAGCTCTTAGCACAGGATATTCGCGAAAAAATGCCGGAGAAGGCAGAGATTATCGATGGTGTCGCCAAAGATAGAATTATCTCTGTTCATGACCCGTGCGCCCATGGCGCATCTCGGGGTCATGAACAGAGATAATTCTATCTTTGGCGACACCATCGATAATCTCTGCCTTCTCCGGCATTTTTTCGCGAATATCCTGTGCTAAGAGCTTACTCAATAATTCTGTCGCCCGAAGAAGATCATGAGCCTCGTCGCTCTCTTTGTCCAATGATGAAAGTGTCTCTGAAGCCATAGCCAGCACTCTTCGACAATCAGCAACGATACAATTCAAAACGATCTGTCGTTGGTTGTCGTTATCCCAATCAATCGTCCAGGTACCTTTAAAGCTCGACGCACTGTAGCGGGAAAAATCATTGGCTTGAGAATAGTCTTCAATCGGTTGTTCTGCAATCTGCGCAAGAACTTTCAGCGTTTGTCGAAGTCCTTCCGCCAACATGTTAAAGGTGTCTTCAACCGCGCCGCGCCCAAATATCGGTGTCGTGTCAATTGCGAAGGTTTTTTTATTCTTTCTTGTATAACCTTTTTGAGCAAGTAAGTTCAAGGCCTTGGTGAATATCATTTTCCCTTTATTATGGATGATCAATTGATTACGAAACAGGCACAACGTACTCTTCGCAAACGGCTGTTCTTCATCACCAACACCAAGCGCTACCTGCCAGCGTTGATCGAATTTTGCGCGGTCGGCTGCTTCTTGATCCGATACTCGGTCATACGATTGGAGAAGCAAGGCACTTGCCAATAAACTTGGGGGAACGCTTTCACGGCCATTATCCGGGCAATATAAGAACGAAAAGTCTTCATCGTTAAAGATTTCATGCCGGTGATCGCTTAAAAATACGTAAAAGCTTTCTTTGCCTATCTTCTGGCGAAGACGATTCTCCGGCAGGAATAAATTGCTTTGTGGGTTTTGTTTGCCTAACATAATATGATTTTCTCTTAGTGAGAGACGATAAATCTATTTTCTATACAAATATAATACATGACCGTCCGTTCACCAAAATATTCTTTAATAAAAATCACTTTTCGACCAAGTCTCTAGATGCAGCAAAGGAGTCATTCTCTACTATAGATTCTATGGGTCCAATAGCTGTAGCAGAATTTCTCGAGCTTCCTAATAGCAGTGAAAGGGAAGTTGTTATCAGGGATGCTTTTGAAAAGATGAAATACCTTCTGGATAGAATCGCCAGGTAAGTCATTTTAACTCCCCCATAGCACCACTGTGTTGGCGCGCGGTGGTTGTTTACCCCCGCTCCCTTAAACCCCGGTATAGTTGTGATATCGGGGTTCTTTATTCCACTCTCTTATTAGTACGTATTTGACAAATTGCTGAACGTTTGCTAAAATATTCCTGCGTTGTCTCCCCAACAACGCGTTATCCTCCCTATAGCCCTGGCGTCTGGTAGTTCGTCGGGACTGTTTTTTGCATTATTTTTAAATCCCCCCTTGATTCTCCTTTTCTGCATCTTTATATTAAGTGCAGAATTACCGATTCACTCCCTATGGATGCCATACTAAAATATTTCCGCGAGAATAAAGGATATGCTCTTATGAAGCACATGAGAGCACGTCGATTTCAGACGAGAGATATCCAAAAACTCGTTAAGGCAGGTCGTATCGTCAAGGTAAAACCTGGAGTCTATCGACTTGCCGATCTCGAGATTGGAGAATCTAATGGACCCGTTGAAGTCTGTCTTGCAATACCTAAAGCGGTCATCTGTCTTACTTCAGCACTGGCATTTCACGAGCTTACAACGTTTGTTCCTACAGCAATAACTTATGCTATTCCACGTTCGGATAAACCGATCAGACTTTCTCATCCACCGACGGAGTCATTCTATTTTTCTGAAGCACAGTATAAGGCAGGGATTGAACACCACGAAACCAAAGCTGGTCATATTCGACTCTATGGAGTTGAAAAAACTATCTGTGATTCCTTCAGGTTCAGGAACAAACTCGGTGAGGATATCGTAATGGAGGGTCTCAAAACGTATCTCCGGAAACGCAATCGTGATCTCAATAAACTGATGAAGTTCGCAGAAATCTGTCGAGTAAAAGGTATCATCTCTCAGTATGTGAAGGTGATTATGGGATGAAAAAACCGACTATTAGAAATCATTTGACAAAAGACAGAACGTTTCTTACCATATTTCCGCGCCGTCTCCCCGACTGCCGGAGGCCTGAGAATGTCATCCCGCAACGCGGGATGTCTGATTAATAATACTGCTTTATACGTTAGCCTCCCTAATCCTCGGCGTCTGGTAGTGCGTCGAGGATTTTTTTGTTCCATATAGATGCTGTAAAAATCATCGTAATTGCCAGATTTTGTTCATAATAACAGCTTGTTCATAATTTATGAACACCGCATATTTATGATCGATACTCTTGACTATTGTTCAGGAAATTGCTATGTTCATAATAAATGAACAAGGCAGAATACTGAACATGGTAACACGCGAAAACGACATATTAAACCAAGCAATAGACGCTTTCCAAAAAGAAACCAATCTCCACATTGAGCTTGGGCCACAACAGCATGTTCGAGGTGACAAAGAAATCGACGCCATCCTCCGAATCGATCTCCATGGCAAAACAACAGAATATTGGGCTGAAATAAAAACAACAGTCACGAATATTACTGTCGGACAAATAGCGCACCAGTTTGAAGACAATCGTGAAAAATGTCTACTTATTACTCGATACGTCCAACCACAATTAGCAAAAGCATTGCGGGATCTTCACATCCAATTCATTGATACAGTTGGTAATGCCTATATCAATTATCCTCCAACTTTTATTTTCATACACGGCAACAAGCCGGAGCCACAAGCTGATATTCTTCCTGAAGAAGGAATACTTGGCCGTGCAGGTACTCAAGTAATTTTTGCTCTCTTATGTAAAAGAGAACTGTGCAACGCGCCATATCGCGATATAGCCGAACAGGCTCAGGTTGCTCTCGGTGCTGTAGCAAAAGTAATGAAAGACCTCGCTGCGCAAGGGTTCCTTGTTGAGCTCAACGACAAGCAGCGCCGTCTTGTGAGAAGGAAGGAGTTGTTGGATAAATGGTTGAATGCATATGCAGAAAAACTCCGTCCCAAAAAATTCATTGACAGATATAAAGCAACGAAACCTGATTTCTGGCAGCAAGCTGAAATTGAGCGCTTCGATGCTCAATGGGGCGGTGAGGTTGCGGCATACCGTTTAACTCGCTATCTTAAACCAGAGATTGTCACTATCTACACGCGCAAACCCATCCACAATCTCATACTGAATTTGAAGCTGCGCCAGGATAAAAACGGAGACATCGAATTAAGAGAACGTTTCTGGAAATGCGAGAATCCGGAACTCGATAAAACTATGGTGCCGCCTCTTCTCGTCTATGCAGACTTAATGGCGACGGGAGAAACGCGAAATATTGAAACTGCCAAACAACTCTATAATGATTACCTACAAAGATATATCGATCAAGATTGATTCGGCTACCGTCGAGGTTCTTTCTTGTATAAAAGACATTGCTGATAAACTCGGCATTCCCTTCTTTCTGGTCGGAGCAAAGGCAAGAGATTTATTCTTCTCTCTTCTCTTTGATATTCAGACAACGAGAGCAACACTTGATGTCGATCTCGGTATCAAAGTCAATTCGTGGGACGATGTTGCAAAATTGATTGATGGAATAATTGCCACAGGTCTATTTAAGCCTGCCAATAAATTGAATTCCAGATTTGTCTATTCAAAAGGCACAATCCTTGACATAGTTCCCTTTGGTTTGCTTGAAACCCCTTCAGGTAAAATCAAGTGGCCTAAAGATGAGGCAATTATGTCAACTGTTGGCTTTGAAGAAGCATTTATTTATTCACTCGATGTTCGCATCAGGAAATCTCCACAGCTTGATCTAAAAGTTTGCGCACCGCCCGCCATGGTAATGATGAAGTTGATTGCATGGAATGAGAAATATCCGGAACGCATAAAGGATGCTCAGGATATTGAATTTATCTTAAAGCAGTACATTGATGCTGGCAATGATTCCCGATTGCATGAAGAAGATAACGATCTTCCTGAGGAAGAAAATTTTGACTATGGTTTAGCCTCCGCAAGAATTCTCGGAAGAGATATTGCAAAGATTGCCACAAGCGACACCATCTCAGTTCTGTTAGAAATATTAGAGCGAGAAACAAATTCTAAATCTGAGTTTCGTCTCATTACAGATATGTTAAAAGGAAGAGGTTCCTTGGAAGACTATTTCGAACCTACTCGAACTCTCTTGTTTCAATTAAAACTTGGAATCACCGAACGTAGAAAAGCATAACGATTATGGAAAACATCGAAGCTCTTGAAAAACGATTATGGGGTGCAGCAGATCAACTCCGTGCAAACTCCGGACTCGGTTCCAACGAATATTTTATGCCGGTAATGGGGCTTATCTTCCTGCGTCATGCCTTTAACCGGTTCCTTAAGGTCAAAGCGGAAATCGAACCTACTCTTGCAAAGCGTCAGGGAGTTTCCCGGCCGTTGATGAAGGAAGACTTTGCGCAAAAAGCCGCTATTTATCTGCGCGACGAAGCAAGATTCGATTACCTTGTTGCCCTCCCTGAAGATCAGGATCCCGGTTCGGCATTGAATAAAGCGATGGAAGATATCGAAGCTGACTATACTATTCTTACCGGCAACTTGCCGAAGGAATACACAAAGTTTGAGCCCAGCGTCCTTCGTGGTATCTTGCGAATCTTTAACGATTCAGCATTAAATGCTACGAACGGTGATGTCTTCGGAAGAATCTACGAATACTTTCTTATGAAGTTTGCTGCAGAGAAGGCACACGATGGCGGTGAGTTCTATACCCCTGTTTCTATCGTTCAAACAATCGTCAATGTAATAGAACCCGACCATGGAAAGGTTTTCGATCCCGCTTGCGGTTCTGGTGGTATGCTCGTTCAAACAAGTCATTTCTTGGAGCAGGTAGGTAAACCGGCGTATAATGCTGTGACTTTCTATGGTCAGGAAAAGAATGCCACCACGATTAAATTCACGCTAATGAACCTCACGGTTCATGGACTTGAAGGGAAAATTGCTGAAGGCAACACATTCTACGAGGATCAGCATGAAATGCTCAAGAAAGCTGATTTCGTTATGGCAAATCCTCCATTCAATGTTGATGGAGTAGATGCTGAGAAAATAAAAACCGATCCACGTCTTCCGTTTGGTCTTCCCGGTGTGAACAACAAGAAAGCCGTGAGTAATGGCAACTATTTATGGATTTCCTACTTCTACAGTTATCTCAATGCCAAAGGTCGAGCCGGATTTGTGATGTCCTCTCAAGCTTCCGGCGCTGGGCACGGTGAAAAGGATGTTCGTCGTAAGATCGTTGAAACCGGTCATGTCGATGTCATGATTTCTATTCGTTCCAACTTCTTTTATACTCGTTCGGTTCCTTGTGAACTGTGGTTTTTTGATAAGGGAAAACCGAAGGATATGATCGACAAGGTTCTAATGATTGACGCAAGGAATATTCATCGGAAGGTAACACGGAAAATTTATGATTTTTCTCCAGAGCAGCTCAAAAACATTACGGCAATAGTCTGGCTCTACCGAAGTAAAACCGATCGATATCTTGCACTTATCAAAGAATATTTGAAGAGTATCGTTGAAGAATGTATTCCTATATCAGAAAAATTGAAAACATTCGAAACTTCACTCGATGCTTTGAAAACAAACATCGATGCTTTCGCCAGTACTATTGTAAAAGGCAACGGACAGGACAAAGAGAAACGAAAACTATTTATTGATACGATCACCGAATTAACCGAGGCAGAAACACTTTACAAAAAAGATAAGAAGTCCATGCTCCAAAACATTGATGACTTCCAGAAGAAATATGAAAATTCAATCCCCGGGATGAATGCCGCACAAATAAAAGCTCAAGAAACTTTCTCTCCAATTGCTGAGAAGATAAAGGGATTGATAAAACAAATCGACCTTCTCTGTAAAATCGCCGTAAAGTCCGCTGACATTATTGAGAAAGATTTGCATGGTAAGCAGGATGATCAATGGAATTCACGTGAGGTGAGCAAACAAAAGAAGGAGTTTGATATACTCCGTAAAGATGTGATTGAACAGTTAAAGCTCCCGGCTTATTTCCATAAACAGGCACATTGGCTGCAAACTCGTTTCCCCGATGCAAAGTTTGCTGATGTTGAGGGATTGGTAAAACTTGTTGATAGAAATGAAATTACAAAGAGCGATTGGAGTCTCACACCTGGGCGCTATGTGGGTGTGTCGCCTGTTGAGGAAGATGAAGATTTCGACTTTGAAGAAGTTCTGCATGATATCTACATAGAGCTTTTCGATCTCAATAAAGAATGCGAGCAGCTTGCAAGAACCATACAGCAGAACTTTGAGGAATTAGGGATATGACTAAGGTTACACTTGGACAGCTCGGAGAGTTTAGTAATGGTGTGAATTTCAAGAGTACCCAGATGGGTAGAGGAACTCGCTTAATTAATGTTAAAGATATAACCGTTAATACCTGGATGAAAGTAGAAAATTTTGATTTTGTTGATGTGCCATTTAATAATGAAAATATTGCTACAGAAGAAGATCTCTTTTTTGTTAGATCATCCGTAAAACTTAGTGGTATCGCTCTTGTTTCAAAAATTAATCAATTAGATGAAAATACAATTCATTGTGGCTTCGTTATCAGATTCAGGCCAACGAGTGATCTTATTGATACTGATTATTTGCTCTATCTTTTCCGTAGTCCTCAATATCGAAAAAGGTTAATAGGTTTATCAAGCGGTACTGCGATTGTAAATATTTCGCAGACAGTTCTAAAAGGTCTTGACTTTCCCATCCCTCCTTTGGAAAAGCAACGAAAGATATCCTTAACATTAAAGAACTACGATGATCTTATTGAAAACAATCTCCGGCGGATCAAACTACTCGAAGACTTTGCCCTGCAGTTTTATAAAGAATGGTTTGTGTGTTTGCGTTTCCCAGGTTATGAACACACCAAAATTGTCAAAGGTGTGCCGGACGGGTGGGAGAAGAAGAAGCTTGGAGATATTTGCGAAGAGATAAAAGAAATAGTTCTCCCGGAAAATGTAGATTCAGACACTCCCTACATCGGACTTGAACACATGCCTCGTAAATCAATAACACTCTCGACTTGGGGAAAAGCAGAGGATGTTACAAGCGCAAAGCATCGATATAGAAACGGTGATATATTATTCGGAAAAATCAGACCCTACTTTCATAAAGTTGGTATCGCACTAACGGATGGAATCGCTTCTTCAGATGCAATCGTCATAAGAGCTTTCAATGAAGAATTGCAGAACTTGGTTCTCCTTACAGTTTCAAGCGATTATTTCGTTGCAGATACCTCGCAAAGAATGAAAGAAGGTTCCAAGATGCCTCGGGCAGATTGGAAGCAAATGCAACAATGGCCTGTCTTAAAACCCAAGTCAGGACTTATCGCGTCCTTGAATGATCAAATGAATCCAATTGTCGCTCAATTGAAAACATTAGTCATCCAGAATATTAAGCTCAAACAAGCCCGCGACATTTTACTGCCAAAGTTAATGAGCGGCGAGGTGGAGGTGAATGTATAGGAAATATGGCTACAGAATCTGTTCTACTAACAATTCAAGATCTTCGTGATTCCTGCTGGAAAGAAGCAATAGCACAATCTGAGAAAAAGGATTGCTCTCACTATCATTCTTTGTTCTTAGCAAGGTTCAGACAAGCTGAGGAATCTTCTAATCAAAAACAGCAAAATGTTTTCCGGTTACTTACCGATATCACTTCGTTGTTTATGCGTTCTGATAATTGTAAAGAGCCATACGGTCCAATGGCTGTTATGGATGGGAAAAGAAGTGCCATTATTGATGATTTCTCAGAAGAACAGCTGAATATTTTAAAGGAATTCATTCCGGAAATTGATGATCCAGAATTGCGAGCAAGAATTTCAGATGTTATCTGGCTTCGACAACGAGATTATAAAGTTGCTGAAATTGCAATTGACAGCTATCTCGAAACTGCCCTTCGGCTTGAGGACCCAGATCATTGGCCATCCTGTTTTGATAGAATTGAAAGAGCATTTCGGTTAGCTGCATCACTTGGGGACTCTAATGGAAAATTTGATAAGGTTGTTGCGCACATTGAAAATATGCTCGAAAAATATGATGGCAATGATCCTTTGTACCTATCTGAAAAGTTGATGGGATTGTTATGTGAGAGCAAAGAAGGTGATCCCGTAAAATATTCACAGCTTACCGAGAAGTTGGCTACAAATGCGGAGAAAGCACATGATTGGCAACGGGCACAAACTCACTGGTTAAGAAAAGCGGAATGGGATCGTATAGGTAAAAATGAAGAAGCGAGAAAAAGCTCCCTGATCAGTGCAGCTGAGACTTATGTCAAGCTTGCAGAAGGATCGATAAGTGGAGAGCGTAAAAGTTATATGGTGGCAAGTTCACATCTCACGAAGGCGATTGAAGCCTACAGACGAATCGGAGGAATGAAAGATCGGATTGATGAACTGCACTCAATATTATTGACCTATGAGAAAGAGTCATTAAAAGAGTTCGGCGTCATTTCGGCACCACCAATGGATTTGTCAAAAGCTATTGAAGGCGCTCGTGAAAGTGTTAAAGGCAAATGTGTAATAGATTCTCTTTTTGTCTTTTCACAAAATTTTCGAATAGAGACAGTTGATAATCTTAAAAAAAGAATTCAGGACCACATCAAGATAGCTCCATTATCTTATATGATGAGTGGAGTCATTGTAAATGAAAAAGGTAAAGTCGTCGGTAAGAAACCGGGTCTGCTATTAGAAGATAAGGATGAACAAGAACTAGCACTCAGGCCGCATATGTTTCAAGAGGCTAAAATGGGTTATTGGATTGATGTGCAAGCGCTTATTGATCCGATGCGTAGGCAAATTAATCTAGAGCATTATGTTACTGTTAACGATTTAGCTCCCATTATAGTTAATAACTCATGTTACGCATAGACAGGATTATTTGAAAAAGCAATGGGTTTCAATTGACGCAATTGACTATAGGCAGTCATGAGAGCCTGCATATAGATACCAAGCTTCAAAGCTGTATGATTTTTTCCGGTAGAGATTTTAAGCATTTCGAGTTTGACATAGGCACAGAGAGCGGCATAGAAATGGGTTGTTTGTGTGGCAACCGTACGAGTCGGTGATTTTTCAAGAGAAGCATTTTGCTTAAGCGACTTATGATATTCTTCGACATGCCATCGTTTACGATAGAGTGTCGTCATTTCCTCGTAGGTGAGTGTCGTATGACTGGTAACCAAATACAAAACACCAATACTTCCATCTTTGTTTGCAAAGACTTGTTTGGCCAGCAAAAGCGGGAAATCTACTCCTTCAAGATAGATTTCCATGGTGCTCCGTTCTGTCATGGTCACGGTGTCAACAGACTGATACTTTCCTTGTCGTTTATCGGTCTTGGAAAGGGCTACCTTACGATTATTTTTCAGCGGCATCACAAAATGTTTCTTCAACGTATGCTTGACAAACATCATGTTATCGGCGGAAGCATACCAAACATCGTTCAAAACATAGCAAAATTGAATGCAATTCTTGATACATGCTTGTAACAGACGCTGATAATATGTGTTCTTTGAAACAGGACTTCGTCTTCGGTCTTTTTTGGTGGCTGGATCCACATAGTAATCCGTTTTCGCGATAATCTCGAAACCGACAGGTAAAGAGACACCATCGTGTACCGGACTATGGTATAATGCTGTCATAAAATTAATCCCTTTGACCTGGCAACCCTTGGTATGATCATAATGCCAGCACACGATATCATTCTCATCCGTGTAGGGCTTTTCTTCGATGCTATCGTCCAAGGCAATAATACCATTGGGAGATTCTATCTCTCGAACGTGTGGTTTCACCAAATGCCATAAATCTTTTGACCGTGGGATGGTCTCTGATAATGATCGAGTAATCTTGTCGTGACTCAATGAACCGTGTAATAAGTTCGATAACCGTGTCGCCGGCGTTTGTGAATATGAACATATTAAATAATCGCTGTATATATCTAACATTGATTTGTTCATCAGGTAGGTCCTTTCTTTTGCTTAAGGATAACCTAATGTACTCTTCTTTTCTCTATTTTGCGTAACATGAGTTAATAATCCTCTTATTCCAGAACATCGAGAATATTTCTTTGGTAAAGGGTTGTTGGCAGGTCTTCAAGGCGATTTTATTACTGCTATTCATTTTCTTGTTCCTCAATTTGAAAATTCATTGCGTTATATCTTAGAACAACAGGGAGTTCCAACCTCGGGAATTGATGATGATGGTATACAGGAAGAATATGATCTAAATAAATTGCTTTTCCTGGAAGATACAAAGAAACTCTTTGGGGAAAATCTCATATTTCATTTACAGGGGTTACTTGTAGAAAAAGAGGGTGCGAATATTAGAAATCGAATGGCACATGGACTAATGTATCCAGGTGATTTTCATTCGCCGGATTGCATATATCTTTGGGCGCTTATTCTAAGGCTCTGCTGTTGGCCTTCAATGACTAAGATTTTCGAGAATAACAAAGAGGACAACCAGCATTTGAATGGCGAGGTGGAGGTATAATGTTTACGAAGAAAAATAGACCTGGAGCAGGTTTCGCAATAATGGAATCTGAATTGGATCCGTCTCCAAAATATCAAAAACCAAAGATTATGCTTGTTGATATTAAAGATGATGCAGAAGTAGTTCTAAAAAAAGCTGGTTTTAATGTTACATCTGGTACGTTTGGTACGCCATATAGGGTACAAAAAAAAGACCAGTACTTACCTGTAATCCCCAATGGGGCATTAAGGGATTGTCATGAGCAGGAAGTGGTTATAATTGATCTTTTTCCCAATGAACCACTCGATCAACCTGCCGGTGAGAAAATTATTTCTGAAGGTGAAAATGATTGGTGGGCAAAGTGTAGCACTGGATTAATCGATCCTAGATCACGCGTAATGGCTCACTATAAAGAAGCTTTTGACCGCATCTTGGTTAACGGTGGTGTTTTTGCGGTATTCGCGGATTCCAGAGATAGTCAGCAATTGGTTTTTGGACGCGTTAGCCGTCACTATGGCTTTCAAATTGAGAGTGATATTCATTTTGACAATTGGAGTTTCTTATCGGTCCTTAATTCTGATCAGTTCAGTGTGTCCGATGATCAAGGGAGGGAAATTATTGTTGAAGAATCTCATGATGAATTGGGCACTTTTTTTAAAAGGCATTTTTCGAGAGCCAAATTCAAATGCGCTCTCGAAATGAAGTATTATGAGAAAAACAATTGGATTTCAATAGCAACAAATAAATATGGAAAATCAATTGCTGGAATACTCGTTCCAGAAAAGAATCGAAAAGGAATAGTGTTTGTATTACCACAATTAGAATATAAGTCTGAATTTATTAATGAATTGTTAACAAGTATTCTTCCAACTGTTACACCAAAATTGTTTCCACACATTGAAGGTGCTAGGTGGGTTGAAAGACCGATATATGAATTGCCTCAAATTGTAGACTTAAAAAGCCAGATAGAGGAAACTCAAACACAAGTGCGGGAAAAAGTTCAAAAACTCAAAGATCAAATTCAAAAAGAAAGAGATAGCAATAGTTTTCTACATGATCTTATCAGGGAAACTGACAGAAAGCTTGTTCAAGCCGTTTTGCAGACCTTAAGAACTCTCGGTTTCAAAGATGTCGTTGATATGGATGAGGAGGTCGAAAAAAACAAGGAAGCATATAAAGATGAGGATATTCAGATCAGGGATAATTCTCCACTGCTTCTTATTGAAGTGAAGGGGATTGGTGGAATCCCTAGCGATGCTGATGTTCAGCAAGTAGCAAAACATATTGCTCCACGAATGAAGAAACTTCAGAGACATGATATACAAGGACTTTCCATAATAAATCATCAAAGGCATCTTCCTGCTTTGGAGAGAGAGAACATCAAAACATTTCGAGAGGATATTATTACTGCATCAAAAAAGCAGGATGTTGGGCTTTTAACAACATGGGATTTATTCCGACTTGTAAGAAGCTTTATAAAAAATAATTGGACACATGCACAGGTTAAAGATATCTTCTACCAAAAAGGAAGAATCTCTTTGGTTCCTAGTCATTATCACTTTCTAGGAATCATTGACGAATATTGGGAAAAAGCTGATGCTCTCAGTTTTAAAATTGAAGAGGGAATCTTGAAAAAAGGGCACAGGGTTGCGTACGAATTGCCTGTTGAATTTGTAGAACAAACAGTAGAGTCACTTCAGATAGATGGCCTACCCGTTAATGAGGCGTCTAAAGGTGCTTTTGTAGGAATCAAAACAAATCTCAAAAAAGAAGAAGCGAAAAAAGGAACTCGAGTATATTTAATATGCGAATAGAACATGACTAACGACTACACAGAAGACCGTCTCGTTCAACAAACCGTTGCAGACTATTTCCAAGATAAACTCAAATGGGATAGCATCTACGCATACAATGAAGAAGTCTTAGGTGAGAATGGGACACTTGGCAGACTTTCAGAAAATGAAGTTGTGCTTACTAGGTATCTTCGTCAAGCTCTGGAAAGGAATAATCCGGGCTTGCCCGGTGATGCGTACGAATCTGCAATCAAACAGATTATCGAAACAAGCGTTACAAAATCTCTAGTCCAAATCAACAAGGAAAAGTACGACCTGTTCAAAAATGGAGTACTCGTTTCGTTCCGGAATGAAAAAGGAGTGCTTGAAGAAAAACGCCTGAGAGTCTTTGATTTTGAAACTCCTGAGAACAACTATTTCCTTGCTGTCAGGGAACTATGGGTTCAAGGTTCTTTGTACCGCCGCCGTCCAGATATTCTGTGTTTTGTTAACGGTATCCCGCTTGTGTTTATCGAGCTAAAGAATATCCACAAAGACATCCGACGCGCGTTCAATGAAAATCTGAGTGATTATAAAGATACTATTCCGCATCTCTTTGATCATAATGCTCTAATTCTCCTCAGCAATGGCCACGAGGCTAAGATCGGAACGATCACGAGTAAGTTCGAACATTTCTTCGATTGGAAACGACTTGAAGAAGAAGACAAGGGCGTTGTCGACATGGAAACGCTCCAGAAGGGTATTTTCAAGAAAACTAATTTCATCGACATATTTGAAAACTTCATTCTCTTCGATGACAGCACCGGAAAACTCATAAAAATTCTTGCCCGCAATCATCAATACCTTGGCGTTAATAAAGCCATCGAAGCAGTACATAATCGAAAGAAAAGAAAAGGAAAATTAGGGGTCTTCTGGCATACACAAGGTGCAGGTAAATCTTATTCGATGGTATTCTTCTCCCAAAAAATCCATCGCAAAATATCGAGTAATATTACATTTCTCATTATCACCGACCGTGAAGACCTTGATGATCAAATCTATAAGACCTTTGCCGGTTGTGGAATCGTGGATAATAAAAAAGAGACAGTCCGTGCCTCTTCCGGCCATCATCTAAAGAATCTTCTTGTCGAACATAAAGCATTTCTGTTTACAATGATTCACAAGTTCAATAAAGATGTCGACCCGAAAGATCCTTATTCAGATAGAGAAGATGTGATTGTCATTTCTGATGAAGCACACCGGACGCAATACGGCCGTCTCTCGCTTAATATGCGTAATGCACTGCCCAAAGCAAACTATATAGGATTTACCGGTACACCGCTTTTCAAAGATGATGAAATAACGAAGCGAATATTTGGCGACTATGTCTCTACGTACGATTTTCAGCGGGCTGTTGATGATAATGCAACAGTGCCATTATTCTATGATAATCGAGGTGAAAAACTACATCTTACCACCACCGATATCAATGAAAAGATAGCGCAAAAACTTCAAGACCTTCAGCTTGATGTTGACAAAGAAGCACATCTTGAAAAGGAACTTGGCAGGGACTATCACATCCTCACAGCCGACAAACGCCTCGATGCTATTGCAAAAGATGCGGTTCAACATTATGCCAAGCGGTGGGAGTCTGGAAAGGCAATGCTTGTATGCATCGATAAAATTACAACTGTTCGAATGTATAATCTTATCATGCAATACTGGCAGGGTCAAATAAAAGAGACAGAAAAAGCGATCAAGTCGTCCATTGATGAACAGGAAACAATTTTTCTACAAAGAAAGCTGGAATGGCTTAAGGAAACAGAAATTGCAGTTGTTATAAGTGAAGAACAGGGCGAAGTTGCTCGGTTCAAGGAATGGGATCTTGATATTCTTCCGCATCGAAAGAAGATCAAGGAAGGATTTGAAACCCCGGATGGCAAGCGTATCGATATTGATCTTGCCTTCAAAGATCCCGAACATAAATTTCGTTTTGCGATTGTATGCGCAATGTGGATGACCGGTTTTGATGTCCCTAGTTTAACAACTCTGTATCTAGACAAACCATTGAAAGCCCACACTCTTATGCAGACAATTGCACGAGCAAATCGTGTAAATGAAGGCAAAGGGAACGGTCTAATTGTCGATTATTGTGGCATTCTCAAACAGCTTCGTGAAGCCTTGGCAACCTTTGCAGTTGGAGGAAACGGAGAAGGTGGTGGCGAAATAAATGTAGATCCCGTGAGACCTGAAGAAGAACTTTTAATACAGCTAAGAGGAGCAATCGCCGAGGTTACAAGCTTCCTTTTTGAACGCGGATATGATATAAAGAAACTGCGAGAGAAAGAGGGTTATGATCGTATTGGTGAAGTTGCCAATGCAAAAGAGACGATCAATGCCAGTGAGGAAACGCGTAAACGCTTTGAGATCCTCGCGAGAGAAGTATTTAATAAATTTAAGGCATGCCTAACATCAGAGGAAATCAATAAATATCGATGGGATTATGATTCTCTAAATGCTATTTATCGTTCCCTGCAGAAAGATCGTGACGAGTCAGATATCTCAAGCATTATCAAAGAATTACATGCCATTGTCGATGAAGCTGTATCCACTCGCGTAGTTGCAGAATCCATCGATGATAATAAAACCTATGACATCAGCAAAATAGATTTTGAGAAACTCCGGAAGGAATTCGAAAAGCATCCCCGGAAGAATACTATAACGTACAACCTGAAAGAACTCGTCGAAAACCGATTGAAGAATATGATTGCACGAAATCCGCTTCGCACAGATTTCTACAAACGGTATCAGGAGATTATTGCTGACTATAATACAGAAAAGGATCGTGTTACAATCGAAGCAACGTTCGCAGCGTTGCTCCGATTTGTTGATCAGCTTGATAAAGAAGAAAAGCGGGCTATCCGCGAAGGATTGGACGAAGAAACCCTTGCCCTCTTCGATCTTTTGGAGAAACCGAACCTGAAGCCGCGTGAACGCAATAAATTAAAAGCAGTCGCGAAGGAGCTTCTCGATAAACTCAAAGCAGAGCGTCTGAAAGTTCAGGATTGGCGCGAGAAAGAAGCCACCCGCTCAGCCGTCAAATCGTTCATCCACGACTTTCTTTGGAACGAACAAACCGGCTTACCGGCAGATAGTTATACATCGGGCGATGTCGAAGAAAAAGTAAATCTTGTGTTCAATCACGTTTTTCGACAGTACGTTGACGCGGCGCATAATGCGTATGTTGCAGCGCCAATAATATCATAGACAGAAGTTTGATGATATTAAAAAAACAAATATAGGACTATTCGTTCCAGTGAAACCCAACGCCTCTTTACTTTCTATCTTTACTGTCGGTTCAGGAAATGATGAGATATCATTCCTAGTTTATAGGAAAATGATTGAAGACATTGCACAGGGAGAACCTTATTGGTTTGAGTCTCACGGTAGGGATGGTGCAGCGAAAATTCTTATGTCAAATCATGAGTTACTCAAAGATCTGCGTCAGTGGGTTGTCATAGGATCCGATTCGGACATTGAAGAGATATACAAAGAACTTATAGAACAGAGTTTGAAAACAGTTACAATCGCAGCTAAGCCCGATAATATTGAGCACACATTCAAACTACCAGAAAAACCGCAAAAGGCGACTATTGAATCCCAAGACACATCCTATAATGTTGATGGGACATCTCCGCTTGATAGTCGGAGGGCACGGCTATATTATACCATCCCGAATTGGGATGGTTTGATTCGACGGAAGATTGAGCTGCTTACAGAATTGCAGAATTGTCTTTTACTAGAAGGAAATCCTAGTGAGGTTAAACCATTGGAAAACGTCAATGTAAATTCGATATTTCCGATGGGTCTTTTTGAAAAAGGAGAATTGCACAAACTTATTACCAATAAGATCGTTGTCATAGATGAACCAAGGGTATTATTTCAAGTTCTCAAAGGAAATTCAAAAGACCTTAAAAAAGGAGATGACCCAGAAGAATTTATTGGTTTTGTTCAAGAAGAGAGTGAGGAACGTAAAACAACTAAAGTTTCAATATCGACTCTTGACAATCAATTGGTAGGTGAGGCTGTTCCTGATATATTGACGGGCGCTTGGACAATTAAAACAAATATTCCTCTTGGTCAAGGTGTAGTCCGGGTTGAAAGAACAAGTGATAATCTTCTTCTCGGAGAAAAATTTTATCTTATTAAAAAAATAGACGTTCGAGTTGATGTTATTGCAGGCCAATTCCAAGATCTCTATGGTCGAATGTATAATCACCCTGCGACGGATGCAGATCGGAATCAGATAATAACTGCACCACCACAAATCATATGGGATAAAATCTTGTATTCAGACGAACTTTCTGCTGAATTAGAACTTTCCTCCCAGCTAACCAGTCTGTTAATGTATTTAGGTCCTAAAATATTGATATGTGATCCGTACGCTTTGGGCGCTATTACTGTTGAAAATGGAAAACTAAAATTACAATCCACTGGTCAAAAAGTTTTCGTAAACGCACTTATGCTAGCCTTACGAACTGGAAAACTTGCCGCATTAAATTTGCTTTGTGTTAAAGGTGATGTAGTGCAATATCCTAGTAAAACTTTTATTGATGAAATTATAATTGGGTATAAAGGAATAGTGAAAGAGGGATTAAAACTGAACCCTGTTAAGTTTGAGATAGGTTTAGCAAACGAAGGCTTTCATAGCCGGACATGGATATCTATAAGAGATTCCGGACAATATGAAGCGTATGCTGTAACAGTTAGTATCAGTGGTCTTGTTAATTCGGGAGAAGTGCAAATATTGCCACTATCTAAGGGCAATAGTAATCGTTTAGGTTCCCTGTATATACAGAGATGGGATAAGGCAAAAAAAGAGATATTGCATTAATAATAAACAGAAACGATGAATTGATTGTTTGATATATGAATAAATTAATTGGTTATCTGCCAAGCTGGATACAAGTACTTCGGTATCGCGCATTATCTCAAAATTCTAGAACTCTATTGGATTGGATCCTATTTATTCTAAATCACGATACTGTCTATATAGATATTCTCGATAAGTTGGAAAAGGATAAAGTCAATTTAGGAGCCTGGCAAATCAAATATATTACCTCTGCCGGCAGTCGACAGCATCTATGTGCTTTGGGAAAATCATTTGGTTACCTTGACCCTAAAGTAGAAGAAAAAGGGCATGTTCTAACGACGCTAAAAGATTACATGATTAATAATATTAAAATCCTCACACCGATTGGATATATAAATGCAATTAATTTCATTGATAGACTTCCATTTGATCCAAACGATCAAGATGAAATAGAAAACAATCTATGGAATAAATTAGGTTCACGTAAACAGGAGGAAGTATTACAAAAGTTCGTCGATGCGTTAAACCAATTAACTTGGTTTCCACATTCTAGTATTAATAGTAATCCACGCTCATTGGATGATTGGGAGCAATTATTAATACATATTCAACATGTTGAGCCATTTTCAAATCCGATAGAAACATTCTCTAATTTTATTCATATACACAACTACAAAAAAGATATTTGCTTATTACTATCAAGCCTCAAGCCGATCCCTCGTTCACTCCTTGTTGAAATGTTTGGAATTATTCCATATTCAATAAATAATTCATACAAGATAGTTGAGTTCCTCAATCGAGGAATTGAGGAACCGGAGTTTTGGATAGCGATGCTTTTCATGAATGCAAACAATCCTAGCATGAAAATAGATTGGATTACCGATGATTTTATTCAATGGGTTTTAGAAAAGAAATGGCAGAGTGCAGGAAAGCATGTGTTTCGCAGAATATTCGGAATAAATTATCGCAACATGAGGGATGATCTAAGAATCAAAATGCAGACTTCCGTTAATAGATTTATTTCAAGAAATCTGTCAAAAAAAAAAGGCGATGAAAAAGGATTAGAGATTCTGAAAAGCTTCGATTGGCCCATAGATAATGAAGCCTTGGCAGGATGGTGGAAATGGACAGATGAACAGTCTGTTAAAGTATCAATTGAGCAATGGGTAGTTGACGAAATAGCAAATAATTTCATCTCAAGAGTAAAAGAATTAAAAGGGGATATTGGTAGACTGATGAATAATCATAGTGCGATTGATAAATATTTACCAACAAATATATATATGGAACAGTCTCAAAGGGCGTACAGTTGTATGATTTGGTTTATTCTTCATTCAAGCAGCGCCATTTTGCATGAATGGGAAAAAGAACTAAAGAGGAACGTTTTTATAATCCGGTCATTGTATTATGGTTCACAGTCATCTATCGATCTTGCAAAGCGGCTTTCTGAATTGTTTATTTTTCTTCTTGTGTCAATTATTCACCTGCGTGATGACAAATTAATCATTGAAAAGAGCAATCAGATTCAGAATATGTTTAAGTTATTGGGTGAATCTATTCTTTATTCATATGTCCGGCTTACAGAGCGTCGGGAATTGATATGGAATAAAGAAGCATTTGAGCCAAATTTATATATAGACAGAGAGTTATATCTAATAAATAAATGTTTAATCGATATGAAGGCAATTCCTGTATATCGGAATGTCGCTAAAGTTTTATTTAAAAATTGGAAAGGTTACTCTACTACAAGATGGCCTTGGATGAGATAAAAAATCCTAAAAATTCTTTTACCTGTATTTATGCAATATAGATTTGTGCCTGTTCGCCACTTCGTGGCTTCGTTCGTGTGCGGTTCAGTGCGTATACATTTGGTATAAGAATCGAACCGCATCCTTCACCGCAACCCTGCCCGCCGTGCTTCACCTTTGGGCGGGACTCACTCACAAGCACTCATTTGGTAAGCGGCACACTCCCTTTGACACGGTCGTAAGTGCTGTAGCGTGTTCCACGCATACTTAAATATATTTCCTCATACAACCATTATCATTTATCCTATTCATGAAAACATTTCTGATAATGTAGCAGAGTCAATGGAATCTTGCAAAAAAATGTTTGAAAAAGATAATTGATAAATAATGATTATCTTTTCTTTTGAAAATAGAGAATCACAATAGCTATACGAAAAACAAGTTGAAGCTGAAGTAAGTATGACAACAAACACCGATTTGAAAAAGATATTGCGGTCTGGGGAATCCGAGACGGTTGAATTCAAACGATCTCTGTCCGAAAAAGATCAAATACTGGAAACCATATCTGCGTTTTCAAATACGCATGGCGGAACCATTTATATCGGTATCGAAGAAACGGGAATAATATCAGGTGCTCAAATCGGTAAAAAGACTCTAGAGACGTGGACGAGAACTCATGAGTTGAAAATAAATGTCGCGAATCCGTCTTATAATGAGATACGAATTCCCGCGAAACCAACTTTTCGTCCACGTCTCTAGAGGGACTTGCAAATGACATAAAGTTAGCAACAGATCCAAAAATTTATCCTTCCATTGAAACAGTAAATAAAGAAAACAAAACTATCATTCTTATCAAGGTGACCGAACACCCTGTGAAACCGGTTTGGGTTGGTGAAAAAGTGTTTGAACGGGTCAGTAAAACAAATCAAAGAGTTTCTGCAGAGCGGATACACCAGCTGGTAAAAGAAAATCATCCATATCAATGGGATAAGCATGTTGTACAGAATGCATCGTTATCAGATATTGATAGTAAACGTGTAATGGATTTTTTACGAAAATATGAAGATGAAAGAAATACAGAGTTTGAAGGCTCTCGCTCAGTGCAGGGAGTGTTGACGAAGCTTCACCTCGAAGAAAGAGGAAAACCAACCGCAGCGGCCATTCTTCTATTCGGAAAAGATCCACAGGCATGGTGTGTTCAATCGGAAGTCCGATGTGGACGTTTTAATGGTACAGAAGCAGTGGATTTCGAAGATATGACTGTCATTCGTGGTACATTGATCCAGCAAGTTCCTGAAGTGCTTGCATTCCTGAATAAAAATATTCGTGTGAGTGCAAGGTTTACAGGCAGACCGGAACGAGAGGAGACGTGGGAATATCCCAGAGAAGCACTCCGAGAAGCGATTGTTAACGCTATTTGTCATCGTGATTATCAGGATACAGGAAATGTTCAAGATAGAGTTTTCGAGGATAGAATAGAAATCTGGAACCCCGGAATGCTTCCTGCAGGGTTAACAGTTGAAGACCTAAAATCTGAACATAGATCGCAACCGCAAAATGCTTTGATTGCAGAATGTTTTTATTCCTTGAAATATGTCGAACAATGGGGGACAGGCACAAATAGAATGATTCGATTGTGTAAAGATGCGGGATTGACTGAACCAAAGTTTGAACAAAAGGCAGGAAGTTTTGTGGTAACTTTTAAAAAAGGAAAGAAACATATTGTAGCAAGAGTACCTACTCGTTCATTGAAGTTCAATAATACTCAAATGAGAATCATAAAATATCTGAGAAAACACGACAAAGCAAAAACGAGTGAAATTCAAGAACATTTAGGCATTTCATTAAGAGTTGTCAGACGAAATCTCAAAGAAATATCGGTTATTCTAGATTGGTCGGGAAAATCGCCGACTGATCCAACGGGTAAATATTCATTGAGAGAGGAAATTGATTTTAAAAGTTTACTTAAACAAAGCACGTGATAATTTAATAGAAGTCACGTGGTGATTTTATTATGATTCACGTGTCAACAAAATATCGTGCACGTGATGACCTTGTTTGACTTTTATGTTTGATGTTCGATCCTAGTAGAGACCTAGTAGAGACCTAGGAGTCTGTCCGAGTAATGCCTTTTTCGAGATTTCAATGGCTAAAACAAATAAAATTCGGCACATTATTTTCGAAAATGTGGTTAGTCGGACAGACTCCTAGTACGTTTGCACGTGCGTGGCGAAGCACGTGTTCTCGCCGTCAAATCCCACGTGAGTATGAAGATAGATTTGTGCCTGATTCGTTCGTGTGCGCCTGTCCGCCGTCTTTTGGGCGGAGTTCAGTGCGTATACATTTGGCATTAGAATCGAACCGCATCCTTCTGCCATTCCAACTGAATCTTAGCGATCCCGCGAAGCGGGAGAAGCTAAATTCATCGTTGGAATGAGCATCCCGCTGTTTTATAGCGGGAACCATATCTTGATTTCTTCCCGCAACACTCACTCACAAGCACTCATTTGTTAAAGGGCACAACTCCCGTTGACACGGTCGTTTATGCCGATTGCTCTTCACGCGGCACATCCCCGCCCTTAATTGTTTTATTGATAGTCATTCTTGTAAATAAGGGATGTGGAAGTGCCTTTTCGTCCAAAGGTAGTGAACGAAGTGAAACTAACTTTGTTGACGAAAAGAGCATCCCGTAATGTTTCTATGCGGGATCTAAACACCGCAAAGCAATAAAGCAAAATCGAAAATCCTCCAATCTCCAATCTTTTGAATCATGACCGCTTTATTTGAAATATATTCTCAGTTAAATCTTTGACCTCATCAAGGGCAAGACGCTCCTTCCTGCGGTCGTCGCTCTAAATCGTGAACGCTCGCAATCATCTCGCATCACTCATTCGTAGACTCATTCCGTTCCGCTCTATCATCGCTCGCTAAAATATTTTGGTTCCCCCTCCGTGAATGAAGATTGTTACACAAACTTCATTCAATTGGGGCACCATTCGCCTTAAAAAGTCCGCCACCGAAACAACCGGTGTCACACTTTTTACTGCCACGGCGCTTGCCGTGAGCGAAGTCGAACGGTTCCCCCAAAATATTTTCCGTCTTTGGCGGAACCACTTCGTGGTTTCACGACCCTTGACTTCGGTCATAAACCTAAAAACGATCTCTATCAGCGGTCATGATTTTTTTTCATGAACCAATGGAGGTCGTTATGCAACAAAGTTCACTCAATTCACAATTTCAATCGTATTCCAACACCCTGTATGCAGCAGCTTCAAGAATGCTGGATAAACGCAATCCTCAATACGAGGATAAAGGCAAATTGAAAATTATTGCATCGCTTCACCTTATTTCGTATCTTACAATTGCAATTGAGTTCATTTGAAATCTTCCGAATGAAATAACGAACTTATACAATTGCCCTTCGTAAATTGCAGGTGCCGGAAGTGCCTAAATGAGATAAAGGGCAATTTTGTTTGTGGGTGAAGATAGAATAGGACTTGGTACTAAACTTGGGACTCAACTTGGCACCTTAAAGGTCAAGTGTGATGTTCAAAGTATCGAAAACAGAATAAAAACTAAATGGCGCCGTACCGCACCCGCCTGTGGCGGGCAAGAGTGGTAAGGGGAGGATGTCAGGTTGTATACTGTATATGTCTTGACAAGTCTTAAGGATGGGAAACATTATACGGGATATACATCGGATATAAAACGTAGATTGAAAGAACATAATGCAGGAAAAACGGCATCGACAAAAAGACGCAGGCCATTTAAATTAATTTATTCGGAAGAATATAATTCGGAATTAGAAGCAAAGGAAAGAGAAAAGATTCTAAAAAGCGGAAAAGGACGAGAGGAACTAAAAGAAATACTAATAAATTTAAAATCAAAGTAGAATTTGATTAATGGCGCCGTACCGCACCCGCTTGCGGCGGGCAAGAGTAGTAAGGGAGAGGCTTCGGTTGCATAGCGTATTCTTAGGAGCCTTAAGGACGGGAAAAAAAGGAAAAATTTTTAAAAGCAGAAAAGAGCTAAAAGAATTTTAAAAAAACTTGCTTAACTTATAACGGCGCCGTACCCAAGTGGTAAGGGAGAGGTCTGCAAAACCTTTATGCAGCGGTTCGAATCCGCTCGGCGCCTCTTAGAATTGCAAATTTCAAATTGAAGATTTCAGATTGAAGATTGAAGATTGCAAATTGAAGATGGAAAGAAGAAGGAATTTGTTCAATCTGTGGAGATTTGAAATCTGCAAATTATGAATAAAGAGTATTCTGTTCTTTTTCAATCTACAATTTGAAATTTAACATATGCAATTCTTTTTGAAGATTGCAAATGGAATAGGTGAAAAAAAGGAATTTGATATCTGTAAATGAACAATGGAGAGTTTTTTATTTATTCTCAATCTTCAATTTGAAATTTGACATATGCAATTCTTGGCCGGGGTGGCGGAATTGGTAGACGCACAGGACTTAAAATCCTGTGTTCCGCAAGGGACGTGCGGGTTCGATTCCCGCCCTCGGCACACAAGACCCTGTAAGTGATTGACTTACAGGGTTTGTTGTTTTTTCTCTTCGACTCGGTTCCTCCCCAAAGGTCAAGTGATCACAAATTGATCAGGCACAACATCCCCGGATCACACATTATAGCAGATCTTGGATTTGAATTGGCGAGTTTCCGCCTGAACATACATCATGTCTGAACAGCGGCAAGAATCGTCACCCGGTGTCTCGAAAGCTTATAAATTAAGGTGAATAAATAAGCGCCCGCAGCAGGGTAAACTGCTGGTTTCGGGGGATTTGGCCTACCGACACTAACGGTAAGCGTGGGTATCCAAAACCACAAAGACTTTTATTGTTTGTCAATTCGTAACCGCGCTACAAAGATTCAAAAAGTCGAATTAAAGTATTGCCATTCGAGTTCATGGCAATGTCACGGTGTCGAATATTCGTTTCATTTTACACCCACTTTCGTTGAATCGCTACTTGTTGCCCTCCTCGGCCTGAGAGCGTTGTGAACAATATCAGCTACAGCGCGAGGCATTACTCCGTTCTTCCATCGGAAATTCTTTGGAGAGTTTTTTTTATAGAAGATGGTATCAGCTTTAAATAGTGCCAGTTAGTCGTAAGCCAACTATTCATCAAATGCGGAGCCTCGTGTTGATATTGACTTTAATCTTCCATTGCATTAGATTTACACTGTTTCGATCAAACCTCATTTCAAATTGTAGCCTCTACACCGAGTCTGGGGACAGTTGTAGTAATACTATTTTTATAATCCTCTGGATTCGTTGAAATACGATGAAAGAGGATTTTGTGTTTAAGATATATTCTCGTACAAGAAGGACAACAAACTGCCGCGTATTAGATTATTATATATACAGTCGTGCAATATAACTTAATTCCAATCATAAGGAGATTTTACTATGAAGCAGTTGTTTGTTTTGGTCATTATTGTAATTTTATTCGGTGCATGTAATAAGGCTAATGTGCCGGATTACAACCTTATGTCCAAACAGATTCTTGCTGCAAAGAATTATACATCGGCTCAAAGCTTACTGATAATCAATTGGTGTAAAGAACACCACATGGTTATCTATGATGCTGACAAAAGTCTTGCAAATTATAAAGAAAGCATCGCGATTATGGCTGACATCGAAGAACCCTCAGAGTTCGGTGAAAAAATTGCATTCCTAAAAAAGAAATTGCTTTCTGATAATCCAAAGAGTGAAATGAGTTGGCGTGGAGAAAACAAAATTTACACGTTCACGTTGATAAACAAGTAAATCACTGAAGAGACGATTGATAAAACAGAAAAAGAGTATCGGTCACACAGCAGTATACGGCAGCCCGCGACCGGACGATCCCAAAAAGGAGAAATTCTTTAAGTTTTTTAGGAATTAATTTGCATTGAAGAGAAATAGCATTTTTACCAGAAAACAATACAATAAATACGGACACAGTTTGGAATAGACAGACGAATATTCCAGTATTCTATTGGATTGAAAAGAATGCGGAATATTTATTTTCAAATAAATATCTGAGCAGAATATGAAAGTGAATTTTACGTTTGGAATAATAATGGCGATTTTGCCTGTAATCTCATCAATAGCGCTTGCACAGAAGCCGGAAATTGTAGGTTACTTTGCCGGGGGAGCTGCAGAAAAAATTTAAGTATAATGTCAGGAATATCGAGACATCCGGTTCGGCCGATAAACTTACCGTGATCGATTATGCTTTCTGTGAGCCACAACCGGGTTCTGATGGAAGAATTATTCCCGTTTTTGCAAATCCTGTTTATGATTATCTGCAAATCTATCCTGCGGAATACAGTGTTGACGGAATAGATGATGATTCGGCACAGGCATTACGCGGGAATATAAATCAGCTTAAGAAACTTAAGGCACGGCATCCTGGTATAAAAGTTCTTATTTCAATCGGAGGATGGGGCAGTTCAACATATTTTTCCGACGCCGCATTGACTAACGAGTCGCGTCAATTCTTCGTTGATTCATGCATAAGTATGTTCATCAAAGGGAATTTCCCTGTTCTAAACCATGCCGGTGGAAAAGGAGTTGCAGCGGGAATCTTCGACGGCATTGATATCGATTGGGAATTTCCGATTTCGGGCGGCTATACGGGTATCCATAATAATCCAAAGGACAACGATAATCTTACCGAATTATTTAAACTTTTCAGAAATAAACTGGATGAAATTAATCCCGGCTTCCTGCTTACAGCTGCATTGCCTGCTCAGGATTTTAATGTTAAAAATTTTAACGTCGCAAAAGATTCCAAATATTTGAACTGGATTTCTTTAATGACTTACGATTTGTACGGCGGGTTTGAGAATAAGATGGGTACAGGTCATCATACAAATCTTTTTACTTCTTCAAATGAACCGCCGATAAATCCATCACAGTTGTCACTGGATAAGACCGTTAAGCTCTTCCATGATACGTTTGGAGTTGGTTATGATAAGCTCATTGCCGGAGCGGCATTTTACGGACGCGGCTGGCATGAAGTAGATTCTATCAATAACGGGTTATTCAGAAGCGGTAATAAGGAGGGAGGGTATGAAAATTATCGTGAACTGTTAAACCTCAAAAACGAAGGTTTCAAATTGTACTGGGATAAAAACGCTCTTGCGCATTGGCTCTATAATGGAGAGGAGAAAATATTCTGGTCTTTCGATTCTCCTCAATCCATTGCCCTTAAAACACGATATAGTAAAGCGCATCATCTGCGTGGAATGATGTTTTGGGAACTTTCAGGAGACGATGATAAAGGAACATTGATCAATGCAATTTACACAATGGAGATGCCCGATATCCTGGTCAATGAATCAAAGAAGGAGAAAAAGGGGAATCCGGTTTCCATTGTTAAACCGAAAAACGGCGATTATTATTTAGAAGGTTCCGATATAGTGGTTAATTCCGGAATTGGCAATGAGAAGAGTCCATTCGTTAAAGTCGAATTCTTCGTTGACAACAAATCAATTGGCTTCGCTGCCGGCGGATCGTTTGATTGGGCATGGTTTAACGTCTCCCGCGGCGAACATACGATAAAAGCAACTGCGGAAGACGCCCGGGGAGGAGTGAGTGAATCTGTCCCAATAAAGATTATAGTACAAAGTCTGGATCAATGTTCAAGATTGTGGCAATCCGGAAAAACTTATAATGCAGGAGAACAGGTTATCTACAATGGGAAAATATTCATCTGCACCAGGAGGCATAGTCATGCACATGGTGCGATCTCTCCCGGATTGAGAACCGATTACTGGAAACCGCTTCAGGGAGTTAATTAGACGGCATGAAAAGAAGGCAAGCGGCTTGGTGATCGATGTTCATTCACCCGGGCTTATACCGGGCATGATGTATTTCAAGGCCTGTGGAGCTGTTTCGATGTTATGTGTTGCCTGCCAAATAAATGGGAAAGAGAACATCGATGCAGGGAACAGACTGCAGCGTGTGTATTTGGATCGTCAGCAGTCTTATGTGCCCATCGTTGTATATTGCTTTTGATCTTTCATTACATTAGCTTTACATCACTCCACCAATTATATGGGAACAGCTACATCGAGTCTGGGGACTGTTGTAGTGTAAGATTTTTAAGTCCTCTGGATTCGTTCATCACGAAAACCGAGGATTTTGTGTTTTAAAACGAGTAGTCCACCTTTCTTTGAATGTCAGTTGTTCTCATAAGGCGTGGAAATTATGGGTCAACAACAGCTTCTGCTTATTATTTTGAGCGTTATCATTGTGGGTATTGCTACTGCTGTCGGATTGAGCCTTTTCACCGCACAAGCCATAGAAGCGAATAAAGATGCTATTATTAACGATATAAGCAATCTTGCTTCCAATGCATATCAATTTCGTATTCGTCCTATTTCAATGGGTGGCGGCGGAAATTCATATTTGGGTTCTAATGGTGCAATTTATACAATTCCAATAAGATTGAGATCGGATGAGAATGGGACATATTCCGTGACTGTTACGGCCAATTTTATTGTAATTACGGCCGTATCGGCACAAAATCCAACTAACACTGTCACCATTACCATAGGTTCGGATGGACGTCCATCCTCAACATGGTCTTACGGCGGAGATTTCCAATAAGTTTTTTATCCTGTAATATTGTCCCGATCGCTCTCTTTTAGCCGGGCTTAAAAACTGAAAAAGGTGTATTGAAATCGCTCAATGCTTTTTCTATTTTCCTTGCAATAAAATCAGACTTTTATATTGGTGTAGATGTAAACGAAACGTGGAAATCTTCTTAATAGATTGCACTTATATAAAATGATAGAGGTAATTGTTCAGCGTAATTTAACATAATTGATTTATCATAAGTTATCAATCTCCCTCTTAAACAAAAGGGGGATTCTCTGAAAAAGAGGTGAATATTTTTTATTCTTTCAATATCACGCTGAGTAATTACTGATAGAGTTATGATTTCTCATTCCCCGAATGGACTTTGACATTCGATACCTAAGTTAACGTTAATTGCGATAATTTATAATGAGTATGGAGATTTTATGAGCAGGAAGTTATTCATTACCTTACTTTTTTTAATGAGTTCTACTGTATTTGCACAATTTGAAAAAGGGAACATTGAACTAACATTATCCGGTACTGCCGGTTATGAAAAAGAAAGTCCTTCGGCTTCTTTGAATAATTCGGAATCTATTGGTTATGCCATGCTCAATATAAGTGTCGGGTATTATCTTATTAACGGTTTATCAGTAGAACCTCAAATAGGATTTCTCGAAATGGAAAAATCATTTCCTTCTCAATCAGCGCTCTTGAATCTTTCTTATATGTACAGCATATTAAATCAACAGCATTATTCGCTTACGGTGGATACGGTATAAGTAATTCTCTTTCATCCCCGCTCGTAGGGTTTGTACCTCTTCGTATAGACGAAATATCAGACGTTCACATCATCAATGCAGGTGCAGGGGCAAAAATATCGATAAAGGATAATGTGATATTAAGAATTGAAATGAATTATCGAAAAGAATCATTTGGCTATGAGGTTCCGATAGGGATGTACTATGTTATGGATACCATTATGTATTACACAAAGACCGAAGATTACTCATATACGTATATTGGTGTACTGTTTGGATTTTCGATAATATTATAAACATACTATGACTGCCTCCCGGGAAGCTTATATTAATCCCCTCTTAATGAGGGTATCCAAAAGAAAAACCGCAGCAGGACTCATTCCTGTTTGTCTTTTTTGATAATGATAATATTAGACTGACCTGCCTGCGTGACTGCGACAGTGATCAAGCGGGCCTGCCTGCGTGACTGCGTCAGCAGTCAGGCAGGCATGCCTGCGGACTGCGTCGGCAGTCAGGCAGGCAAGAATGCTAACCTTTTCAACAAATGACCATTTCGGACAGTCTTAATTTAGTTGAAATTTGCTGAGGAGTTACGGACTTGGTTTGTTATTGGGCGGCGGATTTACGATATTTTGAAAAGGAATTAAGGATCATATGAAAGTTTTAGTCATCGAATTAATTGCAGCCCTTTTTATCTCGTTCTTTGTCCGAGCTCAAACGACAGATAGCATTCATATCAATAAAATTAATATCGTAAGGGATAGTGAAGGCGGCACAGTCTCTCATCGCCCGGAGGAGTTCGATCCGAAACGTGATGCTGTAAAAGATATCCAGGCTGCCGTCGTGCAAGCTCAAAAAGAAAAAAAACACATCTTACTGGATGTCGGCGGGCAGTGGTGCATCTGGTGCCGCATGCTTGACACCTTGTATTTGAAAAATCCGGATCTTTCTGATTATCTCTACAGCCATTATGTGGTTGTCAAGGTAAATTTCAGTAAAGAAAATAAGAATACTGAAGTACTTTCCCGATATCCCAAAGTAACCGGTTATCCGCATCTCTTTATTCTGGATGAGAGCGGGATGCTTTTATATTCGCAGGACACATCGGAATTGGAACTTCCGGAAGGATCGGCTGTAAAAGGTCATGATAAAGCGAAGGTTTTTGCCTTTCTCAAAAAATGGACGAAGAAGTAATGGTTGCCGCATGAAACATGAAGAACAAAAACGAAAGATAGAGGATCTGAGGCGGTTTTTAAATAAAATGTCCGCATCAGAGCGGATGGAACTCGAGATGATGGTTAAAAGAAAGAAGGACGATGAGGATCTCGATTCATTGACAACGAACAAACTCCAAGCTTTGCATGAAAAATATCTGCCGAAAAAATCGAAAGAAGAACTTGAATTAATCTGGAAAAAAATGGGAGGCGATCATTCGTAATCAAATCCGAAGTGCAATGCCGTTTGCCGCCGCTCTTCTCATCATCTGTCTTTATGGCTGTCGCCAGTCAACACATGATATTCAAAAACCGGAACGGAACCTTGTCCAGCGGGATACCGTTCAGGGAAATATAACCGTCGCTGGGAATGAACCGTTCACAAAGCTGATCCTGACTACTTATTCCGGATTAAGCGTGGAAATATCCGCTGATTCTTCGCTGTCTCGCACATTATGGAAACTGCAAAACACAAATGTGGTTCTCATCGGTATTTTGCGAAAACGCTTGGATCGTAATATCCTTGAAGTTCGAGAATTAAAAGCAGAACCATAAGAAAGAAGGGAACGAGTATTGATGAAAACCATAACTGTTTGCTTTCTCTTTCTCAGCACATGTTGTTTAACTTTTGCACAAGGGGCAGCGGGCGATTCCGGATCTTATCCGATTCCCGGTTCGCAAATCCTGGCACCGAGATGGAAAGCTCTCAAATCAAAACTGGGTCTTCGTAACGCCCTGCAATCGTACGAACCTGCGGTTAAACCGGCTTCATGGAATTTTACCGTTGGGTACCAGCGGACTTTTTGGGCAACCGATGCGGTTCTCAATACGGAATATTCGGTATCGGCAACTTGCCGTGCGATCGGAACGAATTGTTATATTTTCGTAGAAGATTCCAATTGGACGACACGTGTTACACAGGAGGCTGTCAATGCTGTCAGGCTTGCTTTTGATTCCACAACTCCCGCTAATGCATCGATAGGGATTTTTCAGACCGACACTGCCAGCTTCGGTCATCCGCCGGATGTCGACAACGATCCAAGGATCATTATTTTGATACTTAATATTCGTGACGGTTATTCCGGCAGCGGCGGTTATGTTGCAGGGTATTTTTACGATATTAACGAGTATCCTGATGCTCTCATCCAGCAGGAGCTGGGATCCACACGGCATTCCAACGATATGGAGATTTATTATGTCGATTGTAACCCGCTTCCCGACTTGTACACAGACGGATAGTTAAGATAAAAACATGCGAAATTAGTTTGAAACGCGTAAATTTAACATATGGTGTCATACTAAGGACTTCGTTAGAACATGTTTCATATCCGTACGACAAAAACTGGTTCCGGCGGCACAGCAGTGCAAATTATTCGGTATCAAAACCGGAAGATGATCATCATCAAACATCTGGGTAGTACACATGATAAGAAAGATTTAAAAGCCTTAAAAGAAACAGCTACTCTCTGGATTGAGAAGACGACCAAACAACAATCATTATTCTCCAACGAATCAGTTTCACCTACACTACAACTCAAGCAATGTCAGTATGTTGGATTTCGCTATGGTTTGATCTACGAAAGTCTTTATCAACTGTGCAAACTATTTAAATTTCATCGGTTGCGAAACAAGCTCTTGGTAGATTTAGTTATTGCACGCATTATTGAGCCAGGTTCAAAGACACAGTCAATAGAATTTCTCAAAGAGTTCATGGGAATAGAACATAAACGTCAGGAACTCTATCGGCAAATTCCAAGGTTTCTGGGTGTGAAAGATACAGTAGAATCTAAAGTACTGGCGGTTGCTGAAAAAGAATTTGCTTTTACCTTTTCCCTCATCTTTTATGATGTAACTACTTTATACTTTGAGAGTTTTGAATCAGATGATTTACGCCAATGCGGATTCTCCAAAGATAACAAATTCAATCAACCGCAAATAGTCCTTGGACTTTTAGTGACTATTGATGGTTTTCCAGTAGGGTATCAAATATTTGAAGGCAATAAATTTGAAGGACACACGTTAATTCCTGTTATTGTGGAATTTAAGCACAAACACAAGGTTGAAAATTTCACTGTGGTTGCTGACGCTGCTATGATAAGTGATAAAAATATTACCGCACTTGCCTCTGCTCATCTTCAGTACATTGTCGGAGCCAGAATAGCAAATTTGCCACTCAAGCGTATTGCGGAGATCAGCGCTCAACTTTATCAACGCGATGGCGCAACAATGCGTATGGCAACGGAGCTTGGTGATTTGATCTGTGAATTTTCTGCAAAACGATTTGCAAAAGATAAACGAGAGCTGGAAAAACAAATTATTAAAGCTCAGGAGCTTCTCGATAATCCAGGTAGCATCAAAAAAGTAAAATTCATTACCTCCAAAGATCAAACATATACACTTCATACTGCATTAATAGAGAAGACCAAACTACTACTTGGCATCAAAGGCTATTACACAAATCTGCCGAAGTCGGAAGTCAGTGATAACATTGTCATTGAGCATTATCATAATCTCTGGCATGTAGAGCAGGCATTTCGCATTGCAAAAAGTGATTTGCAAATGCGTCCCATCTACCACTTTAAACAAAAGACTATTAAAGCTCATATTCTCATTTGCTTCATGGCATTAGCAATTTGTAAATATATGGAGTTAAAAACGGGAAGATCGACCAAGTCTATTGTAAAATTATTGAAAGGCGTTACAGATGCTATAATGGTTAATACCCTCACAGGCGAAGAATTTACTCTACGCTCTATACTCATCGATGATGTCAAACAACTCTTGATAAAAATGGCTCTGTTGCTTTGATTTGGCCGTATTATTTCCCCTCACACGCTTGTCATACTAATTTGGACAAGTCAGGAGGAGCTGGGATCCACACGGCATTCCAACGATATGGAGATTTATTATGTCGATTGTAACCCGCTTGATTTGAGAACTTCAAAGGGGATCGCAACCGCTTCTTCCGTGACTGCACATGAATTCCAGCATATGATTCATTGGAATTATGATCACAATGGACTAACGGCAACCTTCATCAATGAGGGACTCTCGGAATGTGCAAGCGCACTCTGTGGATACGGTTTGCCCAGTCCTTCTCTGTACGTCGATAGTACAAATGTAAGTTTTTTCTATTGGCATGAGCTTTCCGAAAATCCGCTGCCTGACTATTCCCGTGCCGCGCTTTTTAATTGGTATTTGATAGAACAATTCGGTCCATCGATCGCAAAGCACATCGAACCTCCGAATGCAGATCCGGTAACGAACTATAATAACGCGTTTCAATCGGCCGGGTTGAATATAAAATTTCTCGATGTATTGAAAAACTTCGCTGCTGCCGTTGCATTAAACAGTACATCATATAATTCGAAATATGGATTTTCGCTTCCTCTTTCGACAAGTCCCGCATTGTCAAAAAGTTATGCGGCGGACATTGTAAACGCAACACTCGATACGGTTCAAGCCTATGGGACGGAATATATAGGTTTCTCTTCGGTACAAAATCTCTATGCTCTGTTTTCTTCCGGTGCACCTGTCGCAGTGAAGGCCATTGTAACCGATCAAACGGCCGGCGCGATGGTGGATTCGGCGACGCCGGGACAAACATACGCGCTTCCATCGAAGTACACATCCGCAGTTTTTGCCGTGACGAACCTTTCTCCAACGGTAAGCACATTCACATTCCAAACGAGCGGCGTAACATTGGATGTGCCTGCCCGGAACGGTGTCCTGAATCCGTCGTCGTTCGCGTTGGGACAAAACTATCCGAATCCGTTCAATCCGACAACAACGATCACGTATGAGGTGCCGAATCTCAGTATATTGACATTGAAGGTATTCGATATGCTGGGGAGGGAGGTGGCCACGCTGGTCGATGGGGTCAAATCATCCGGACAATATAACGTCACATTCAATGGAAATCGGCTGTCGAGCGGTTTGTATTTCTATCGGCTCCAGGCCAGTTCTCTTACGGGGCAACAGCTTTTTAGCGCGTCAAAAAAATTCATTCTCTTGAAATGATTGCCATCAGATGTTAGTTAAATGGAGCCCATCTGAAAGATGGATAGTTAAATGGAGCCCATCTGAAAGATGGACTCCATTTAATATGAGATAATCGTTAACATGGAGGGAGGATTACATTTCTTCCAATGCTGTACGTTGACTGCGCCGGATAGCTTTTGAGAGCTTCATGCGTTTTTTAACGGACGGTTTTGTATAAAATGCACGCTTCTTAACTTCTTTCAGAATGCCCGAGCGTTCATATTTTTTCTTAAAACGTCGAATGGCTCGATCAATTGGCTCGTTGTCGCCAATAATGATACCGACCATGTAATTCACCTCCTTCGTTGCTTTTAAACCTGCTCGACGGAACTTTCTTCCGCCTCTTCAACAGCGAGATTTTCTATCAATTTTTTCTCGCCTGATTTTTCAAATGCTACGATAATTGTCTGGACGCCGTTGCTTGTCTTGTCCTTGCGGACAATTCTACCGACATCGTCCCATTCTTCGTGATAAATTTCCTGGCCTATGGTAAAAATTTTTTCTTTGCTGTAGGGCGTACAATTTTCCCGTGCAATGGCCGTCAACGCGGTTCTTTTCCGCGATTCGATCTCTGCAACTGCAATGAGAACGCTGTGTTTGCAGCGTGCACATCGATACCAAGCCCTTTGCCCGTTGGTCTCGTTTGCTTTTTCAGCCGCCAGACCGACAAACTCCAGCTTCGCCAGACGATGACAGTAAGGGCATTCAAATGAAATGTATTTGGTTTTCGCCATATGCTACCGCTTCTGCACGTTTAAGAACTTGTTCACTTTTTAAAATGTACGCGCTTTCTCATTCCTTAGTATAAAAAAGTACGGAAAATATAGCCGTAAGTCAAGGACGATAATGTCTTTGACTTTGCAGCGTTTTTTCGGTATAATCACACGGTGTAAATTTTTCTAAAAAAGGATTCAGTGATTGTCAACAGAGCGAATACATCATGCTTCAAAAAGACGCCGATATACGCTGGTTCTGGTGCCTGATGAAGATGCCGCAGGGGCAAAAAGTGCGAGCTTCGCGGTCTGGCATTTCATTATCATCGCTGTCGCTTTTGTTCTTTGTATTGCTGCCTTCTTCGGTGTGCTGTTTGCCTATACTCCTTTGGGACAACTCATTCCTATGACAAGTCCCGTGTGGCGCAATCAATATTCGCGTGAATTAGTTGATTTGAACAGACGCATGACTTCCATGATGGAAGAATTGGTGGAATTACGGATGTACAATAATAAACTGCGGAAAGTACTGGGGGAAAAGTTGCCCCCCGCAGATTCGCAAGTCGGTGCTTCTTCGGAAAATGCTGGAGAGCATATTTCAACCGCAAACGGCGCCGAGCAAAAGAATGCATTCTTGTTGGCCGAAAGCCAGTTTGAGGAAGATATGCCGGTAATGCCGGTTAAGACGGATTTGAAGCTGACTGATGCTCCTTTGCAGTTTCCGGCAATTTTTCCGACACAAGGTTATATTACAAGAGGTTACGATGCGCATATTAATCATTACGGGATTGATATTGCGGGGAAAACGGGTTCATTGGTTTTTGCGGCAGCAGAGGGAGTAGTCCTCTTTGCAGGCTGGACAGCTGAAGACGGTAATTCTATCATTATTGCCCACAGCAATGGATTTATAACATGCTACAAACACAATAAAGCTATTCTCAAAGCTGCGGGAACGAAAGTGAAACGGGGAGAAGCTATTGCAACGCTGGGAAATTCCGGCGAAACAAGCCGGGGACCGCATTTGCATTTTGAAATATGGAAGGATGGAAAGTCTATCGATCCATCAATGTTTCTTTTCCATTATAATATCTGAGGTATATCGTGACATCAAAACCTGATCCAATTAAAGAGATGAATATTGTCGGTGTCGGAACCGTGGTCGAAGGGAAAATTCGCAGCCAGGGAAATGTCCGGATCGATGGGAAAATGGTCGGAGATATTTCCGCAAGCGAATCGCTGGCCGTCGGCATCAACGGTGAAGTGGAAGGAAATATAACGGCAAAGAATGTAATGGTCGGCGGAAAAGTCCGCGGAACTATTAATGCTTCTGAAAAAATCGTCTTCGAGGGAAAATCAGTTGTCCGCGGCGATATTCGAGCGACACGTTTGGTCATCGATGAGGGTTCGGTTTTTGACGGCCGGGTTTCGATGACTGAAAAAGCGCCGTTGTTCGAAGTTAAACATTAAGACGCATGGAAAACGATGGCGGCAGATGAATTCCGACTCTTCTCGGGATAAAGGAAAAAAGGGGAATACGGTACAGATCTATCGCGACTTTGCTCCATATCTTACGATGGGATTCCAATTAGCGGCGGCTGTTCTTGTCTTCTTTTTTATCGGCAAATGGATCGATGGAAAATATGGAACAGATCCGTGGGGAAAGATAGCAGGAATTATTTTGGGAACCACCGGAGGATTTGTAAAATTTTTTACAACGATAAACCAATTATCAAAAAAGAAAGAACAAGAGAAACATGATCCGCACGATGCACATTGACTGGCGTTTTATGAAATGGGTCGTCCTTAGTTATGCCGGATCCGCCGTACTGATCTATTATCCGATTTCCGAATTTGCAACTCCTGCAATTCTGCGCGGCATACTTGCAGGCGGCGTTATGAGCCTGATTAATCTTTTAATCGGTTATGCGATCATTGAAATGTCGTTCGACTGTTCACATACAAAATTTTTAAAATATGTGCTCGGCGGAATGATGGGACGCCTGTTTTTAATGTGGGGAGTGCTGGTAATCCTGCTGAAAAAATTTCAATTTCATTCCGCTTCTTTGATGCTATCCTTGTTATTTTTTTATATCTTAACAATGGCACTGGAAATATTTTATCTTCAAAAAAGAACATCGACGAAGCAATAAGGTAGAAAAACTTGATATTTGAAGAAGCAATAGCAGCCGATTCTCTGCAACACGCCGTTCAAGCCGTCCGGGCGTTGAGCGATACGGCACAAGGTGCAGCCGGGCAAGGCGAAGGTTTTAATTTTGCCCATCTGCTGGATCATATCAAAGACGGACGTGAAGTCGATTTTCCGGGCGGTCACTTTGAATTGCCGCATTTCGAGCCGGTTCACATCGGTTCGATGGTCATCGATCTTTCGCCGACAAAGCACGTCTTTTTTCTCCTGCTCGCAGCCGTGCTGCTTTTCTGTGTCGCTGTTTCCGCTGTGCAGAAATACAAAAAAAGCCTTATACCGGCGGGTTTTACCAACATTATGGAACTGATAGTCGTTTTCATACGTGATGAAATTGCACTTCCCAATATGGGACAGGCAGGCATGAAATATGTTCCGTACTTACTAACGACATTTTTCTTTATTCTCCTTATGAATGTGGCTGGACTTGTTCCTTTTGGTGCAACTGCTACCGGCAATATTGCCGTAACAGCCGGACTTGCCATTATTGCGTTTATTATGATTCAATTTGCTGCAATTCGCGCACACGGTTTTGGTCAATATCTGAAACATCTGACCGGAGGCGTTCACTGGGCGCTCTGGCCTATCATGATTCCCATAGAAATTCTCGGTCTTTTTACAAAACCGTTCGCCCTCTGCATTCGTTTGTTTGCAAATATGACAGCCGGTCATATCGTTATACTTTCCCTTATCGGATTGATCTTTCTTTTTAAATCGATCTACATTGCCCCTGTATCGGTTGTTTTTGCGCTGGGCATCGATTTGCTGGAGCTTTTCGTTGCGTTCTTGCAGGCATACATTTTTACGATTTTAACATCGCTCTTCATGGGATTAGGAATGCAATCCGAAGAGCATGGACAGGTTCATACGAAACATCATGAAGGTGTTTTGTAAGTTTTTTTTCAGTTAATTCAAAACGACAACTATATCTTAAATTCTGGAGGAATAGAAAATGGAACAAGCAATGGTACATGCATGGAGTTATGTGGCGGCAGGATTCGGCGCAGGCATCGTTATTCTCGGCGCTGCATACGGTATCGGCAAACTTGCAGCGGCGGCGATGGAAGCAAGCGGACGTCAGCCGGAGGTCGCGGCAGAGGTGCGTACATCTATGATTATTGCAGCAGCTCTCATCGAAGGCGTGACATTCTTCGCGCTTGCAATTTGCATTATTCTTGCAACCAAGTAAAAAGGCAGTGTAACTATGTTTGAAATAAATCCGGGTCTCATCATCTGGACAACCGTTACGTTTATTGTTCTGGCGGCGGTACTAGCTAAGTTTGCGTGGAAACCGATGCTTAAAATACTCGGCGAGCGGGAAGATCAGATACGCAATTCGCTGGCGCAGGCAGAAAAAGCCCGCGCGGATGCAGCGGAGATGATGAAGCAGAACGAAAAAAATCTTTCCCGTGCGGAAGCTGAATATCAAAAAATGATTCGCGAAGGAAGAGCGCTTGCGGAAAAATTAAAAGAAGATATCGTTGCGAAGGCGCGGCAGCAGGCTGATCAGGAACTAACACGCGCCAATGAAGAAATTCAGCGCAACTTAGAATCTGCAAAGCTGCAGCTCCGGAGTGAAGTGGCGGATCTCGCCATCCGGGCGGCAGAAAAGATTCTGGACGAAACGCTGGACGAACAGAAACAAAAAGTCCTCGTCGATAAGTTCATTAATCAACTTCCGAAGAATTGACTATGAGCCAGGTCCGTATTGCGCATCGTTATGCAGAAGCTCTTATCACGGCAGCCGGCGAGGAGAAAATTCTCGATGAGGTTATGAAGGATGTTTTGGCCTTACAATCCTTGATTGCCGCGTCGCAGGAGTTCAGACTTTTGCTGCACAGCCCTGTGATTAAGCAGGAAAAGAAATCAGTCATTTTTAAAGAACTTTTTAAAGAAAAGATAACTCCTCTCATGCTAAACTTTCTTCTGCTGCTTGCAGAGAAGGGAAGGGAAAATGCCCTTCTGGAGATTGTTGAGGAATATTTTAAATTGAACGATGAAAGACTGGGAGTGGTGAAAATACATCTCACTTCCACTGTCGAGCTGGCAAAAAAACAAAATGATGTTCTTACTGCATATTTTGAAAACTCAATGCACAAGAAAATTATAATTCTTGCCGGGATCGATAAAAATCTTATCGGTGGATTCATGGTGCGCGTCGGGGACACTGTGTTCGACGGCAGCGTCCGCCGGCAGCTGGAAGTTCTCCGGCAGCGCCTGATCGAACAGGGTGCGGTCGTGTAAATGGTTTTTTAGAATGAATTATTATCAATGAATATAATCTGTCTCTTCATAGTCAGCCGGAAGAGATAAAGGAATAGCTGAGGATAAAAATGGCAGAAGTAAGACCCGATGAAATATCGGCAATATTACGAAAACAACTTACAGGTTTTGAAAAAGAAATCGATGTGTACGATGTCGGCACCGTGCTCTCAATCGGAGACGGTATTGCTCGAATCTATGGTTTGTCCAAGGTGATGGCAAGCGAGATCATTGAATTTCCGGGCGACGTTTACGGAATGGCGATGAATCTCGAAGAAGACAATATCGGAGCTATTATTTTCGGCGAGAGCACGCATATCGAAGAAGGTGATACCGTAAAACGAACGGGGCGCGTTGCATCTATGCCGGTGGGCGAACAGTTGCTCGGCCGCGTGATAACGCCTCTCGGCGAAGCGTTAGACGGCAAAGGGCCCATCAAGACGGAAAAGTTTTTACCCATTGAGCGCAAAGCGCTTGGGGTTATGGCGAGGCAGCCGGTCAAAGAACCTCTGCAAACGGGCCTCAAGGCAGTGGACGGTATGATCCCTATCGGCCGCGGTCAGCGTGAATTGATTATCGGCGACCGCCAAACCGGAAAGACAGCTATCGCTCTTGATACCATCATTAATCAAAAATATACGCATACGGAACAAGCGAAGAAAGACGGAGTCAAACCGGTCTATTGTATCTATGTTTCCATAGGTCAAAAAGGCTCCACGGTAGCGCAGGTCGTTGCAAACCTTGAAGAAGCAGGAGCCATGGATTATACGGTTATTATCCATGCGGCAGCAAACGATTCCGCACCGATGCAGTTTATTGCTCCTTATTCCGGCGCAACGGTGGGTGAATTTTTTCGGGATTCCGGAAGGCATGCGCTGGTCATCTACGATGATCTCTCGAAACATGCACAGGCATACCGCCAGATGTCGCTCCTCCTGCGGCGTCCGCCGGGGCGCGAAGCATATCCGGGTGATGTGTTCTATCTGCATTCGCGCCTTCTGGAACGCGCTTCGAAATTAAACGATAATCTCGGCGGCGGAAGTCTCACCGCCCTTCCGATTATTGAAACTCAGGCCGGCGATGTTTCGGCTTATATTCCGACGAACGTTATTTCGATTACGGACGGACAGATCTATCTTGAACCGAACCTGTTTAACGCCGGCATTCGCCCGGCTATCAATGTCGGTATTTCGGTGTCCAGAGTCGGCGGCAATGCACAAATTAAAGCTATGAAGAAGGTGGCCGGCCGCTTGCGTATGGAACTTGCCAATTATCGTGAACTTGAAGCGTTTGCAAAATTCGGTTCCGATCTGGACAAAACCACGCAGCAGGCGTTGCGGCGCGGTTCACGGCTCGTCGAACTCCTCAAGCAGGGTCAATATGTTCCGATGCCGGTGGAAAAGCAAGTGGTCAGTTTGTTTCTCGGTACGAACGGTTATCTCGATCAAGTGGTTCTAGAAAAAGTCCAGAGATTTGAAAGAGAATTTATAGAGTTGATGGATGCGCGGTATTCCGAACTCCTTCAGGCGATAGCCGGGAGCAAAGATATTGCACAGGATGTCGAAGAGAAGCTTCACGGCATAGCCAAGGATTTCCTCCAAAAATTTAATGCGTCGGCGGAATAAACAGTGGCAACGTTACGCGAAATACGACACCGGATTTCCGGAATTAAAAGCACACAGAAAATCACCAAAGCGATGAAGATGGTAGCGGCTGCAAAGCTGCGCCGGGCGCAGGAATCGATCATAGCTGCCCGGCCGTATGCGAAAGAGATGGAAATACTCCTCCGTCATCTGGTTGCAAAACTCGATTCTTCCTTGCACCCGCTTTTGCAAGTCCGCGAAGGTCATCGCGTAGCTATCATGGTTGTTGCAGGTGAACGCGGGCTTTGTGGAGCCTTCAACAGCAATATCATGAAAGCGGCAAATGAGTATATCAAAAAAGAATGTGCCGTTCAATTGAAAGAACAGGGAGCCTTGCAGATCATGACCGTCGGGAGGAAGGCGCAGGATTCCTTTGGAAAACGGTACGATCTCTTTGCAAAGTTTCCGGGAATTTTTAATACCCTGCACTTCGGCTATGCGCGGGAAATCGTTCAGGAATTGACCCGCGGATATTTGCAGGGAACATTCGACAAAGTTATCGTCGTCTACAATGAATTTAAATCTGTCATTCAGCAGCAGGTAAGAATAGAACAAATTCTACCGATTCTTCCTGAAGATTTGCAGGGCAAGAAAGATCTCCATGCATTATCGCAGGTCGATTATATATATGAACCTTCCTGCGAGGAAATTGTCAACAATCTCATTCCAAAGCATTTGAACTTTCAGATGTGGAGAGTCTTGTTGGAGTCGGCAGCGGCCGAGCAGGGTGCGCGTATGACGGCTATGAACAATGCGACAGAAAATGCAACCGAACTTCTCGGCGAGCTGACTCTGTCCTACAATAAAGCGCGTCAGGCCGGGATTACGACTGAATTGACGGAAATAGTCAGCGGGGCAGAGACATTGAAAAAAGCAGGTTGACGGATGTCAACCGCTTTTTCGGTTTCTTCTGTTTCCCAGATGAAAATATAATGCAACATGGAACGATCTCATTTGTCATGGAGTTGACCTATGCCAGTTCCTCCTAATCAACCGCCGCAGCGGCCCGCGACAGCCGTGCCTACTCAAAACATACTGCGTATTCCATTGGAACAATTCGATGTGAAAGCGCTCTCCCGCGATAAAATCCGGGAGCTTTTCCGTGTCGGCAAATTACCAACTGCAGACCAGATCGTGGAAGAAGTGATGCTGCGCGCAATCACAGGCGGGGCAAATGATATTCACATCGAACCGATTGAAGGAGAGTTGCAAATCCGATTCGGTCTCGAAGGAGCGCTGCGAAGAATTGTTTCTCTTACTCCCGATATGAACGATCCTATCATCAGCGTGATCAAGACAAGAGCGACACTTAACCAGTTTGAGAAAAAGAAACCTCAGGAAGGGCGCTTTTCAGCAATCTACGGATCGGAACCGATCGATTTTCGCGTAAACGTCATCCCGGTTCTAGCGGGAGAGCGATGTCTGATCCGTATTCTTCGAAAGTCGAATTATATCTCGCGCATGGAAGAACTGGGCTTCAGCAATGAAAATCTCGAGCGTTTAAAATTATTATTGCGCAATCCGCGCGGGTTGTTTCTTGTTACCGGACCTTCGGGCAGCGGTAAATCGACGACCGTCTACGCTGCAACAAACTATGTCCAGACCCCGGAAAAGTGTATTATTACAGTAGAAGATCCGGTTGAATACCGGCTGCCGTATGCCAGTCAGGTCCATTTGCCCTCCGACAAGTCCTTCAACTTCGTCGATGCTTTACGCGCAATTCTGCGCCAGAATCCGAATGTTATTTTAATCGGAGAAATTAGAGATGCGGAGACGGGAATCGTTGCTTCAGAAGCGGCGCTTACCGGCAATCTTGTCCTAAGCACAATGCTCGCGGATGATGCTATAGGCGCTATTCATCGTCTCTTCAACCTGGGCGTTCCGGCCTATTGGCTGGCTTCTACCGTAGTCGGTATTGTGTACCAGCTTCTCCTGCGAAAGATTTGTCTAAATTGTAAAGAAGAATATCAGCTTTCCTCAGAAGAGCTGGCGATGCTCGGTGTGCCGATGGAGTCCTCCGATTTGCGCCTCTTCCGTGGAAAAGGCTGTCCGATGTGCGGCGGAACGGGATATAAGGGACGAACAGCAGTCTGCGAAATTGTTACCATCAGCCCGGTCTTGCGAGATATGATTTTTCAAAAAGCTTCTATACTGAAAATGAGGGAAGAAGCGGCAAATTACGGATTTCAAGCTATCAGACAGGATGCTGTCCGGAAGGCCTTGACCGGTGTAACAACTATCCAGGAAGTTATTCGAGTCATAGGCTAACGCCGGGCTTGAAGTGCCACGAGGTTGTCCAAAAAGAAAAACCACGATGGCATATACATTTACGAACGGAAACAGAGTTTCCATTCTTTGTTCCCAAGCTGAAGGCGGGGAACAAAGATATGAACTTTTTAGACGTTCTCGTATCGAATAGATGCATTCCTTTTTGGCAAGAATTAAGCAATTGCAGCTTGATTAGCGTGTCTTTTTTCTCTATTTTAAAATAATTGTGAGGACTTCCTTTGTCCGATCTTCAGGAATGACGAGGGAAGTTTTTGTGTCCTATAGGTTGTAGACGAATGTTTGAAAATCTGACCCAGAAGTTAGACGCAGCATTTAAAAAACTTCGCGGGCAAGGAAAATTGACTCCTCAGAATATAGAGGAATCGCTGCGTGAAGTGCGGCGTGCACTGCTCGATGCAGACGTTAACTATAAAGTTGCCAAACAATTCATAGAAGACGTTCAGAAAAGAGCGGTGGGTCAGGAAGTTCTTTCGAGTATTGCGCCGGGACAGCTGATCATCAAGATCATATACGATGAGATGGTGAAGCTGCTGGGTGAATCGCGCGCCGATATAGTGCAGGCTCAGAATCCGCCCACGGTCATACTGATTGCCGGATTGCAGGGATCTGGAAAAACGACGCTTTCTGCAAAACTGGCAAATTTTTTAAAAGCAAAGGGACGATTGCCTTTGCTGGCTGCCGCAGATATTTATCGTCCGGCAGCTATCGATCAGTTGGAGATTCTCGGTAAACAATTGGAAATACCGGTTTATACCGATCGCGCTGCAAGCCCTGTGAAAATAGCAGAAGATGCGGTCGTTGCTGCGCGTAAAATGATCCGCGATACGGTTATTATCGATACTGCCGGACGGATGCATGTCGATGAGGAAATGATGCGTGAAGTGGAATCGATTCGCGCAGCCGTGAAACCGGATGAAATCCTGTTCGTTGTCGATGCAATGACGGGACAGGATGCCGTCAATACCGCAAAAGCGTTTCACGAGCGGTTGAATTTTGACGGAGTTGTTCTTACAAAATTGGACGGCGACAGCCGCGGCGGCGCGGCTCTTTCGATTCGCTCGGTTGTACATAAACCGATCAAGTTCATCGGCATCGGCGAGAAACTCGATGCGCTGGAACCGTTTTATCCGGAGCGCATTGCATCGCGTATTCTCGGCATGGGCGATATCGTTACACTTGTCGAAAAAGCGCAGCAGCAGTTCACTGAGGAAAAAGCGGTCGAGCTGGAAGAAAAACTCCGCAAGGCTCAGTTTACGTTCGAGGATTTTCTCGATCAATTGCGGGAAATCAAAAAAATGGGACCGCTCAGTCAGGTGATGGGCATGATACCGGGAATGAACCGCCTGCCGGCAAATGCTGCAGTCGATGAAAAAGGACTCGTCAGGATTGAAGCAATTATTCAGTCGATGACAAAAGAAGAGCGCCTGCATCCTTCGATTTTAAACGGAAGCCGGCGCAGAAGAATTGCTTCCGGCAGCGGAACGACCGTGCAGGATGTCAACCGACTGCTGAAGCAGTTCGAAGACATGCAGCGTATGATGAAGCGTTTCGGAAAAGGCAATATGCGCCGCACTTTGCGCAGTATGCAGTTCCCGGCATAAAAAAGAAATTTAAAGTGAATGACAATATAACAAATCAGGAGTATAACATTGGTTAGAATTCGTTTACGGAGAGAGGGAAAGAAAAAAAATCCTATCTACAAAATTGTAGCGGCGGACAAACGCTCTCCCCGAAATGGCGGCTATCTTGAGGCCCTGGGTCAATACGACCCGAATCAGAATCCCATTTCTCTGACATTGAAAGAGACCCAGATCGAATATTGGCTGAAGAAAGGTGCACAGCCGTCGGATACCGTTCGTTCGCTGCTGCGGCGTACGGGATTTTGGCTGCACTGGACTCTTGTTCGTCAGGGAAAAGATGAGACGACGATTAAGACTATTATGGAACGATGGCAAATGCTGCAAGTGGATAAAGTAAAGCACGAAGCAGATAAGAAAACACGCCGTGCGGAGCGCAAGAAGAAAGCGTCCGCACCGGCAGAAGCGGCCGCTCCTGCAGCAGCCCCTGAACCGGCTGTTTCTTAAAACATCGTTGTTTTAAAACTCGGGAAAAATTGCTTCATAAATAAATCACGGTTAAGGCAGCCGTAAGACCTTAACGGGTTTCCACGTCTGAAAGACGGGTTTCGGGGCCGGAAAAAGAGCTCGAGATTCTGCCGCAGACAAAGACGAGAGCGGGGTGGAACTATGAAAGATTTTTTGGAGTATATTGCGAGAAATCTAGTTGATGCGCCGGATCAAATCAGCATAGAATCCGAGGAAAAAGACGGTAAATTGTTTTTTAAGATCAAGGTTGCCGATGGAGATATCGGCAAGATCATCGGCCGTAGCGGAAAAACAGCTTCGGCAATTCGAGTCTTGCTGAGAGCGGTTGCGGCAAAAGAGAAGAAACGGGTTGTGCTGGATATAATCGGTTAAACTGCAAACGCTGCAACAAGGCCTTGCTGTGATTCAGTTGAATGTATGGAACTCATAGCAATCGGAAAAATTGCAAAGCCTGTCGGCATTCGGGGTGAACTGAAAATCATTCCGTTAACGGACGATCTGAATCGATTTTTAAATCTGCGGACGGTGATGACCGGCACAGCGGCGGAGCAGGCGGTTGAACGGCTCATCGTTCGTGTCAGAATCTCTGCGCAGCATATTGTTGCGGCGCTGGAGGGCGTTTCTTCAGTGGAAGAAGCTGAAGTATTGAGAAATGATTTCGTTTTTATCCCGGAAGAACAGAAAAAACTGCCCGGCAAGGGACGGTATCTGATTGACAGGATTATCGGTTGTGCTGTTGCCGGCGAGGATGGCGCGAGTATCGGAATCCTCACAGACGTTCTTAAATTGCCGGCCAACGATGTCTGGGTGGTTCGTTCGGGTGAAAAGGAATTTTTGATCCCGGCGGTCAAAGAGTTTGTTGAGAGCGTCGATGAAGAGCGCAAACGCATCGTGATTCATGTTATAAAGGGATTGCTCGAATGATGCGCATAGATGTAGTAAGCGGATTGCCGCGGCTTCTCGACAGCCCTTTTCAAGAGAGTATTCTGAAAAGGGCACAGGAAAGAAAAATCGTCGAAATTGTCGTACATGATTTACGCGAATACACGCATGATAAGCACAGGACGATCGACGATTCGCCGTACGGCGGCGGGGCGGGAATGATCCTGCGGCCGGAACCGTTCTTTGAATGTGTGGAAATACTGAAGTCTCAGCGTGCATACGACGAAGTTATTTTTCTGAGCGCCGATGGAGAAACACTGACGCAGAGCATCGCAACGGAATTATCGCTGAAGAACAACTTGATGTTCCTCTGCGGACATTATAAAGGCGTCGATGATCGTGTGCGCCAAGCGCTGGCAACGCGGGAAATTTCGATCGGTGACTACGTGCTCACCGGAGGCGAACTGCCCGCTGCAGTATTGACGGATGCAATCGTGCGCTTGATCCCGGGCGTTATGAACGATGGCGAATCGGCACTGACCGATTCGTTTCAAGACGGATTGCTGGGCAGCCCGCAGTATACGCGGCCTGCAGAATTCAGGTCGCTGAAAGTCCCGGATATTCTCCTCTCGGGAGATCATGCCGGCATTGATCGATGGCGTATGGAACAGCGCCGGCAGCACACAGCGGAAATGAAAAAGAAAAAGAAAGCAAAAACAAAAACGATTTCATTGGAGTATAAGAAGCATGGATAAGATTAAATTAATTGAAGCATCGCAATTGAAAAATGACGTGCCGGATTTCAAATCGGGCGACACGGTCAGTGTACATGTCAAGGTGAAAGAGGGCGATAAAGAGCGTATTCAGGAATATCAAGGCATGGTGATCAGCCGTCATGGTGCAGGCTTGAACGCCACGTTTACTGTCCGCAAAATATCGGACGGCGTCGGCGTCGAGCGCATTTTTCCCCTGCATTCACCGCGTATTGCAAAAATTGAAAAAGTGAAAGAGGGCAAAGTTCGCCGGGCAAAATTGTATTACGTTCGGGAACTAACAGCGAAAGCCGTAGCCCAAAAAACAAACGCTTAATGAAATCCAGGCTTGCCGTTCCGGAGATGCTTTCCGTAAGACCGCTCCTTTTCGGTTTAGAAGCCGCGGATTCGCCGTTCGAGCTTGCCTACAATTCTCCGGCAGAAAATTCCGTAAAATTCAACAGGCGCTCTGAAGAGATTCGGGGCGCTTTTTTATCTCCAATCGACTATGCCCGGCATGGAGCGGAATATTGCATTGTGCCCGGTATTAGTGTATCCTCTGCACAGCCGACAGGCGCTGTTCAGTTATTCTTAAAAAAAAATCTGCATAATATCGAACGTATAGCAATCGATATCCGTTTTACATCGGAAGTTATTCTGGCCAAGATCATACTTGAAGAAAAATACCGGAATCTTCCATCCCATCATTCCAAGCTGCAATTTATTCCTTTCCTTACCGACCCGTTTTCCATATTCGGCAAAGTGGACGCGGTCTTAACAGTGGCAGCATCTTTGCCGGAATTTGAAGAACGCGATGATGCTTTCAGCATCGATTTAGTTGAAGAATGGAAGGATTTGACGGATTTGCCGTATGTCCACGGCTTTTGGGTAGGCAGAGAAGATGAATTGAGCGAGCTGGAGTCGCACGCGCTCCTTCGGGCGCAAGAACAGGGATCTGTACTCAAAGGAAAAATAGCGGAAGATTATGCGCGGGAAAACGGTTTATCGATCCATGCTGCTAAGGATTATATCGATGCATTTTCCTATTCTTTCGGAAAGGAAGAGGAAAATGCGCTCGAGGAATTCATACGATATGCATATTATCACGGCGCCATCGGCGATATTCCCGATATTCGTTTTTTTGATCTTCCCCCGGATGCTTAACCGACAAAGAGATATACAGTTGTCAGTTCACAGTTTACCGTTCACCGCTCATGATCCATTGAAATTCCATCTTTTTTGCGTAAATTGCCACTACGAGTATGCTCAAAACGCTCTCTATTAAAAATTTTGCACTCATCGAATTCGTCGAGATTGAATTCGAAAGCGGCCTGAATATACTTACCGGCGAAACCGGTGCAGGCAAATCCATCATCATCGATGCTTTGAGCCTTATTCTCGGCGACCGGGCGAAGAGCGATGTTGTTCGGAAAGGAAACGAGAAAGCGTTCATTGAAGGAATTTTCGGTATGGCCGGCAATGCGCATATAGAAAAATTGCTTGCTCAAAACGAGATTGAACACTGCGATGATTTAATCCTGCGCAGGGAAGTCTCAATGAAAGGGCAGTCGCGCTGTTTCATCAACGATACGCCCGTACCTTTGACGGTGCTTAAGGAAATCGGAGATCATCTTGTCGATTTGCATGGACAGCACGAACATCAATCGCTGCTGCGCACGGAAACGCATAGCGCTCTGTTAGATGAGTTCGGAGGACTTGAAGGCTTAGTTCGAGAATATAGAAGTTCTTATGATCGCTTAACCGAACTGTTTGCCGCTCTGCGGGCCCTTTTGCAGAAAGAACGCGAGCTGAAAGAAAAACGGGACCTCTACGATTTTCAGATCAAAGAAATCGACGACCTCGATCCCCGCGCAGGAGAGGAGTCGGAGCTGGAAAACGAATTACGCATTCTGGAAAATTCCGAAAAACTTTTTGAAGCGACTTTGAATTTGTACCAGATGTTGTATGAGGGGGAGCAAGCTGTCTACGACTCGCTTGTCAAAGCCCGGAACCAGCTTGAGGATTTGGCGGAAATCGATCAATCGTTCAATGATGTTAAAAATGAATGCGCATCCGCAGCAGCGATCATCGGGGAATTGACAAAATTTATTCAAAGCTATAATGCGAAAATAGAGTTTAATCCGGAACGCTTAGAGCAGATCCGGGAGCGGCTCGGCCGGTTAACGCTTCTAAAGAAAAAATACGGCGGTTCATTGGAATATATCATCCAGCATCGCCAAAAAATCGGTGTGGAATTCGCCATGGCGGAAAATTTTGAATCGGAAATTCACAAACTTTCGGCTCGCATCGAAGAGGAACGCAAGCTCTGTTCCTCTGCAGCTCAGCGGCTTTCGGCAAAAAGAAGGGAATTGGTTCCTAAAATCGGAAAAGCCGTTTGCGCAGAGCTAAATAAATTGGGAATTGCCAACGCACAATTCGATGTCAAGATCGAGAATTCCGCTTTGCCGAAAACGGATGGTGCGGAAAACTTTGCCTATGTCAGGTTCGGGCGCGAGTCGTACGCAGCATTTGCCGACGGCATAGATCGTGTAGAATTTTACCTGTCTGCCAATATCGGTGAAGATCTCAAACCGCTGGCACATGTGGCATCGGGAGGAGAAATATCGCGCATCATGCTTGCATTGAAAACTATTCTTTCGAAGGCGGACCGGCTTCCGCTGCTTGTTTTCGATGAAATAGATGTCGGCATCAGCGGAAGAATTGCACAGGCGGTCGGAAAAAGCCTGAAGAGCCTTTCTCAGTTTCATCAGGTCATTTCGATTACGCATCTGCCGCAGATCGCCGGACTTGCCGATTGTCACTTTACGGTTGAGAAGAAGGAATCGAAACAGCGAACGACATCGAACATTCGAAAGTTGAACGACGACGAGCGCGTGAGGGAAGTAGCCCGCTTGTTGAGCGGAGAAGAAGTAACCGAAGCGGGCATGCATGGTGCACGGGAGTTGATAGGAAAATAGCAGTAGGATCATTCAGCCTGCAGAAGGCAGAAAACCAAAGGATATGACATTACAAATTTATAATACACTGACACGACAAAAAGAAAAGTTCGTTCCTCTGCACCAGGGCCATGTGGGAATGTATGTTTGCGGGCCGACGGTGTACAGCAATTCACATATTGGACATGCAAAAAGCTATGTGTCTTTCGACGTGATGGTTAGGTATCTGCGATACAGTGGTTATAAGGTGCTGTATATCCAAAACATTACGGATGTCGGACATTTGACCGACGATGCGGATGAAGGCGAAGACAAATTAGTCAAACAGGCGCGCATTGACCGCGTGCATCCGATGCAAATTGCCGAACTATTTACGCACAGCTATTTTGAAGATATGGATGCTTTGAACGTGCTGCGGCCGGATATTTCTCCGCGCGCCTCCGGTCATATTATCGAGCAGATCGAGATCATCCGGAAATTGGTTGAAAATGGATTTGCATACGAAACGGGCGGCTCGGTATATTTTGATGTGGCAAAATTTCCGTCGTATGGGAAACTTTCCGGCAGAACGCTCGACGAATCTCTGGAAGGAACGCGCGTCGAGACGCGATCGGAAAAAAGGCATTCGGCGGACTTCGCTCTTTGGAAAAAAGCGGAAGGCGGGCATATTATGCGATGGCCGAGCCCGTGGGGAGAAGGATTCCCGGGCTGGCATATCGAATGCTCTGCGATGTCGATGAAATATCTGGGACAGAGCTTCGATATCCATGGCGGCGGAATTGACAATCAGTTTCCTCATCACGAGTGCGAAAGAGCGCAAAGTGAAGCGGCGACCGGCAAGCCCTTCGTCAAATACTGGGTTCATAACAATCTGGTAACGGTTAATGGCCGGAAAATGTCCAAGTCACTCGGCAACTTCGTGACATTAAAAGATGCATTTAGGAAATTCGATCCCGCCGTGGTGCGGTTTTTGATACTGCAGAGCCATTACCGCAGTACGCTGGATTTCAGCGACGATTCCCTGCAGGGGGCGAAAATAGGATTGGAAAAATTGTTGCATACTATCCGCACGATACGCGAGACGATAAGGAAAACAGATAAGGATCAGCATACGGGGCAGGCTGCCCACGATTTCTCCGCGTTTAAAGAACGATTCCTGGAGGCGATGAACGACGATTTCAATACGCCGCAAGCAGTTGCCGTGATTTTCGATCTTGCACGGGAAGCAAATCAACTGCTCCATGCAGAAATCAAACCGGGCACGGAAACGCTTAGTGCACTTGATGCATTGTTCTCGGAATTGGGCGGAATAATTCTTGGCATTGTGGCGAGTGATCTCAGCGGCGCTGCGCCGGATGAAAACAATGAGGCTCAATTAATCGATATTCTTTTGCAGACGAGACAAAAGGCAAAATCGGAGAAGGCATGGTGGGCAGCGGATTTCATCCGGACGAAACTGGAGGCGCTGAGAATTCGCCTGGAAGATACGAAAGACGGAACTGTCTGGCGGAAAATCGATTCGTAAAAAGGAGTAAAGCGGTTTGGTCAAGATTATTGAAAACGGTTTTGTTGTTTCGGGAAGCGCTAAAAATCAAATTGGCTGCATGACCCTCATTGTTCAAGGAAACCGGATACTCGAAATCGGCAGGCGTGCCGATGCGGTAAAAGTACAATTTGCAAATGCAGAGATTATCGATGCAGCAGGAAAAATTATTTTCCCGGGATTTATCAACGCGCATTACCGTGGTGAATCGTTCATTCTCCGGTTTCTAACGGCTTCACTGCCTGCAGCACGCTGGGGAAAAACGGCCTCTGTACGGGCAGCCATCGATTATCTCCGGTCCAAAGCGACGTATGAAGAGCTGCTTTCCATGTACCGCGTCGCTTATTTTTCTGCGCTAAAATCCGGCATAACGACGATATGTGAATTCGGTATGGATTATCTTGATGTTTCGCTGCGTGCTTCGTTCGAGGCGCTGCGGCAGACTGAAATACGTGGGACGATCGGAGTGCACAATGGAGATCAAATTGAAGCGGCACATTCGCTTAAAAGTGATTCCATTCAATTTGCGGCGGTGGCGCCGGACGAGGATGAGTTGACGCTTTATAATTTGCAGTCCATGGTACGAATGGCGAATGAATACCATTGGCCTTTGATCCTTCGATTGGGAGAAACACAGCGTGCTGCGGATCTTTTAAAAAAGAACTTCAATAAAAGTGCGGTAAAACTGTGCAGCGATTTTCATCTTTTCGATTACTCGCTGCAGCTTGTAAATATGAATTGTTTTGAAACAGGAGATATTGAAATCCTGGCAAAGAACAATACATCGCTCATTACAGGCCCGATTTCGCTGGTGAAGAAAGGATTTGCACTTCCTCCGTATGCCGATATAAAAAAGAATAAAGTTCCGCTGACTCTTGCTTCCGACTGGGGAGCCATCGATCCGTTTGCGACAATGCATTTGTACGCTCAGATCCAGGGATTCCTCGGCATAGAACCCGATACATCGTTCGATCTTCTTGCTCTGCATACGTCTCAAGCTGCGCGGGCTATGAAGAAAGAATCCGAAATCGGTACGATAGAACCCGGCAAAAAAGCAGATCTGGTTTTCTGCTCGGCGGCAGGACTGAAATTTCAGCCGTTACTCAATCAGGAATACGAAGAACGGACACTCAATGTTTTACTGGATGAATTGTCGGGACAGGATATTTTCGATGTCATGATCGGGGGCGAATTTTATGTCCGTGAAAAAAACATTCTGACATACTCGGAAGAAGACTTGATCTTTGAAGAAAAAAACCTTCTCCAGAAACTGCTGTTACTCACGGTCAAGCAGCCCGATCGGACGAAGGCAGCGGAAGTTATACCCTTCACGCCTTCCGTACCGCGGGCTTCTGTAAGCGCAAATGATCTGCCTTTTGAAGAAGGGTACCGTGTAGTAAAGAAGGCTGTTCAAAATGAAAAGACGTTTGTGACGAAGCCGGAACAGACAGAAAAGACCCAGAGCGAATTGCACAAAGATATCCGCCGCGTATTCGGGGATGATGAAGATAATTAGAATCAAAGGAGAGCAACGTGAAAAAAATTCTGGCCGTTTGTCTTACATCGGTGCTTTTTCAGATAATGCCGGCAACAATGCTGGCACAAAGTTATGCAGGAGAAGGCGCAACCAGTGAGCCGACCATGCTCATCGACAAACCGACAGCAGGTTTGCTTAAGCGGGGAACTTATTCGGTTTCATCGGAATTTTACGAGCAGGGCGGAGTGCTTATGAGCCTCGCCGTCGGAATTTTCGACCCGTTCTCGTTCGGAATTTCGTACGGCGGAACAAATATTATAGGTCCCGAAAAGATCGCCATGGATCCGATTCCGGGTGTTCAAGCAAAGCTGCGCATTTTTAATGAAAGCTCAGCTATGCCTGCAATAGCGATCGGATTCGATTCCCAGGGGAAAGGCCCATATCTTAAAGCCGACTCGCTTCAGCGATATACGATCAAATCTTCGGGATTGTACGCCGTTGCAAGCAAGAATTATGCAATTCTCGGAAACCTGAGCATTCATGGCGGGATCAATCGTTCGCTGGAGCAAGCGGATGGAGATTCCAATCTGGATATGTTCCTTGGAGTAGAGAAATCTGCCGGGAAAGATATTTCGCTTATGCTCGAATACGATTTTGCCACAAATGATAATAAAAATCAGGCTCTCGGGAAAGGGAACGGTTATCTGAATTTCGGATTGCGGTGGTCGTGGGGAAAAGGAGTCACGGTCGGATTCAATTTAAAGGACATCACGCGCAATCAAGATAATGTCGATATTGGCAATAGAACGCTTCAAATCGATTATATTGGCGCCTTTTAATGTTTAAAATAAGATACAGAACCGCTTAGTTTAGTAGACATAAACGCAAAAATTGACTTTTTAAAATTCTAAAAAACATCGAAAATGACACGTTTTTCCATGTTTTGTTGTGCAGGCCTTTGGCAAAGAATTTGCATTCTATGATGTTAGAGACAAATTAAAGGATACTAACATGAAAAGAATATTTTTTATATGCGCGCTATCGGTCGTTATAGCGTCGATATCGTTAATTTTCTCCGGTTGTTATACTCAACTGTCTGCCGAACGATTTGATCGATCGGTTTACGCAGAACATTCAGTCGAAAAACCGGAAGCGGTGGATACGAATGCTGTTGTCGATACAACCGGATACGACGATGAGTATCAGCCTGATTATGCAAGCTGGTATTATTATTATCCGCGTTGGAATTCATCCTGGTACGACGGGTATGCGTATGCTCCGCCCGGAGCTGTATATGAAGATGGGTGGTGCTATTCAGGTTTCTATTCTCCCTGGTGGTGGGGACCGGTATGGTACTCTCCATTCTATTTTGGTTATGGCTGGTACGGTCATCCGTATGGGTATGGATATCATGGGTATCATGGGTATCACGGATATTTTGGCGGAGGAGGAGCACGAAGTTTCGGTCCGGGACGCAATTCGGTCATGGCACGCAGTTTTGGAGCGGGATATGGCAGGGCTTCAATTCGGGGATTCGGTACGACATCTGCTGCAGGCAATGTATCGGCAGGGCGAACTGAAAATACTGTTTCAAGAAACAGTACTGCACCGAATGCAGCAAACTCTGCAAGACAGTACAGTCCATCAGTTCGTCAACCGCAGTATAAGAATCAAGTAAGCTCCAGCACGCGAAGTTATCGCTCGGGATCCTCCCGGCGATACGCCGGCCGTCGGAATGCGTCTCTGAATTCATCCCGATATCGTTCGCAATCGAATTCCGTTCGATCCGGAGGACAGAGGTTTGCACCGCAAAACTCGTCTTCGGGTTATTCCCGCTCGTCAGGCGGCGGACGGAGCGGCGGCGGCGGACACAGCGGACGCGGACGTTGATTACGTTCGATCTGAATGGATTTTTCTTAAATAATTATGGAGTAGATTATGAATTGCAGATTGCTTTTTCGCGGAATACTTGGATTAACGATCATTTCTTCCTTAGGACTTTATGCACAGATTGCTGAAGACGCTTTGCGTTATTCGCAGACAGGCCTTGGTGTAGGCGCGCAAACTCAAAGTCTTGCTGGAACCTCGGTCGGTATTGCCAACGACTTTTCCGCACTCTTTTCGAATCCTGCAGGACTCGGTCAGCAGCGAGAATTCGAATTTTCCATGGGCCTCTCGAATTTCTCCGCTAATAACGACGTTTCCTTTGATAACAGTAAAATTTCTTCATCGAGCAATTCGTTGAGTATCGATAATCTCGGATTGGTTTACCCGATTGCAACACAGCGGGGAAGTCTTACTCTTGCATTCGGATACGGACATGTTGCCAACTATGACGGATCCGCACAATTCGGAGGTTTCAATGTCGGTAATTCTTTAACAACAAACACAAATATCATCTCTCCCGATATTTTGAGTGATATCTATTTGATCGACACACTGGGACGTCCTTTCTTAAACAATGGGAACCTTCAACAAAAGGCCGTTGTCTCGGAAAAAGGCGGGATGAATCATTGGTCGTTCGGCGGTTCTATGGAAGTATCGCCGAATCTGTTCGGCGGTATATCGCTGAACTTTGCTTCCGGAAGTTATACCTATGACTGTCTCTATACGGAAAACGATACGAAAAATATCTACTCAGTCTTTCCGGGAGATGTTAACCAGTTCAGTTATGAACAAATGTACAGCGATAATTTGAGCGGGATCAATGCATTGTTTGGATTGCTCTTCAGGAAAGAAGATAAATTTAGCATCGGAATCAGTCTCCGTACTCCCACAATATATGATGTATCAGAAGATTATTCGCAAACGTATGGAAGCATTTTTGATAATGGACAAAGTTATTCTGTAATTTCCGCGGGATCTTCTTCCTATCGTATAACGACGCCTATGGTGATCAGCGGCGGCGTTTCCGTATATCCTTTACCATGGCTGATGCTTGCAGGAGATGCCGAATATACCGATTGGACACAGGTCTCAATGGAATCGGATGATCCTGTCCTGGACGCAAGTTTGCAGCAGGAGAATCAAAGGGCGACAACTCTCTTCCGAGCAACAACCGATCTTCGCGGCGGCGCTGAAGTCACTCTTTTTGACATCGGCTTGAAACTCCGCGCCGGCATATCATGGAAGCCTTCTCCCTATGCAGCCGATGCAAACACGCACGATTATGATCAATACTATTATACCGCAGGTGCCGGAGTACAGGTCGACAGAAATACGTGGATCAATCTTTCCTGCGCTTTGGGCTATCAAAAGAGCTATCGCCAGACCGAAGATCTCTTCAGTATTCCGGGTCTCGTAACAAGCGAGAATATCAATACAAGTATCGTGAACGTCTCGTTGAGCTACAAATTCTAATAATTCTTGCAAGCGCTTATAAGTTTGCGTAAATTAAATCCGTCCCGATAAAAATCGGGGCGGATTTTTTTTGGGGTGCAGCATGCGAAATTATACTCGAATTATTATAGGCCTTTCTGCGGTCGCCGTAGTTGTGTTGATAGCAGTCTTTTTTTTAAGCTATTATCTGGCGACGAGATCTTTTCCGAAGACCGCTGGAAAAGAGAAAATTCACGGTTTATCTTCGGAAGTGACCGTCTATCGGGACGAATACGGTGTTCCGCATTTTTTTGCCGGGTCGGATCATGATGCATATCTCGCAGTCGGTTATGTCCATGCTCAGGAACGTTTGTGGCAGATGGAACTTGAGCGGCGCGTTGGAATGGGACGTCTTTCTGAAATTCTCGGCCGGCCTGCGGTTTCTATCGATAAGATGTTCCGTACGCTCGGACTTTATCAGCAAGTGCGAAAAATTGCAGCGAATCTGGATCAGCCTACACACGATGCCCTGCAGGCGTATGCGGACGGCATCAATCAGTTCATAGCTTCCCATGCCGGAAAATACCCGCTGGAATTCGATATGCTCTCGTTCGAACCGGAACCGTGGACTATCGAACATTCGCTCCTGATCAGCCGGCTCATGGCGTGGGAGATGAATTTTTCCCGCTGGAACGATTTGCTTCTGGCTGCGCTCGCAGCGCGGCTTGGAGAAGAGAAAGCGAGAGAGGTTTTTCCATGGTGGCCTGCGGATGCGCCGCTTATTATTCCGGAAGGAATTAAAGATATTGCGGCAGATCTCAAGCCGTTCTTCGATGCGGATCGTGAGGCACAAACGATTCTCGGCATAAACGGTATGCAGTCCGGAAGCAATGCATGGGTCGTTTCCGGTGCAAAGTCCGAAACGGGCAAACCGATCGTTGCCAATGATCCTCATTTAGTTTTAATGGCTCCTGCTCGATGGTATGAACTCCATATCGTATCTCCGGAACAGGATGTAGCCGGAATGTCGATTCCCGGTATACCGTTTGTCGTTGCTGGAAGAAACAGGCACATCGCATGGGGAGTAACGAATGCGATGATGGACGATGAAGATTTTTATATCGAACAAGTCGATTCCATTCAGCGTCCTTCTAAATATTTTTTCAATGGCGACTGGCAGCCGATGACCGAAGAAATCGATACAATATTCGTCAAGGACAATTCTGCCATATTATTTTCAATCTTTAAAACGCATCACGGACCTATTATTAATAAAATGGAGCCGGGTGCGGCGTTTGCCGGTTCGCTCATTTCCATGTGTTGGACCGGATACGAAGTTTCGAACGAAGCGGGCACGTTTTATCGCATCAACCGGGCGAAGAATTGGACGGAATTTACGGAAGCGCTAAAATCGTATGCCGTTCCGGCGCAAAATTTTGTCTACGGCGATGATGAAGACACAATCGGGTATTATACCGGCGGTAAATTGCCGATCCGCAGTATGCGGAATGCAACGCTTCCGTCGGATGGAACAAACGGAGAGAACGACTGGAAAGGATTTGTGCCGTTCCAGCAGATGCCGCATTGCATCAACCCGCCGCAGGGATTCATCGCAACGGCCAATAATAAAATCGTCGACGATTCGTATCCGTACTTTATTTCGAATAACTGGGAACCACCCTGGCGCTCCATGCGTCTGAACGAAGTGCTCCGGGAACAGCCGCACTTTTCGGTTAAAGATTTTGAAAAATTGCAGTGTGACGTACTGTCGCTGCAAGCGCGGGAAATTGTTCCGATTCTCCTCCATGCATTCGACAGCACCACGGTCGAGGACGCAAATGTCAAAATAGCTCTGGAGTACCTCCGGAACTGGAACGACGAGACACGAAAAGAAGATGTTGCGACGACAATATTTCAAGCGACGATAGATCGCATCATTCGCAACACATTTGCCGATAAGATGGGAGAACAGCTTTTTGCTCTCTATGACACACTTGCAGCTACACCCTTGACTGTTATTACAAGGATTCTGAAAGAACGGAATTCTCCATGGTTCGATGATAGCAATACTCCGGAAGTGGAAACGAAAGATATGGTCATTCGAAAAAGTCTGACCGAAGCAGTGGTGGATTTACAGAGCCGGCTGGGAGGAGAACCGAAAGAATGGCAGTGGGGAAGAGTTCATACGGTTACATTTGCCCATGTCTTTGGAGTGCAGCCGCTGTTGGCAAGGTTCTTTAACGTCGGGCCGTATGCCGTCGGCGGCACGCATGCAACCGTCAATGTCGGCCAGTATTTTCTGTCGCAACCCTTCGAAAGCCGCGTCGGTCCTTCTATGCGACAGATTATGAACCTTGCAGACATCAATGATACGCGCGTGGTTCTTCCCCCGGGACAATCCGGAAATTTATTTTATAAGCATTACAAAGATCAGGTTATGCTCTGGCTCAACGGCTCTTATCGCGACCGGCCTATGGAAAAAGAAAAAATCGAAGCGGCTTGCTCAGACGTTTTACGATTAAGGCCTGCAGAATGAAAATATCGAAAAAACTCGAATCCCTTTTAAAAACTGTCGATTCGATTTGTGTCTTAACGGGTGCAGGCATATCGGCAGAAAGCGGAGTTGCAACGTTTCGCGGAACGGACGGGTTATGGTCTAAGCTGAAACCGGAAGAACTGGCAAACTTCGATGCGTTCCTGCGCAATCCGAATATCGTGTGGGAGTGGTATAATCATCGAAAACAAATTATTCATGAAGTTATGCCGAATGCGGCACATTATGCGCTTGCAGAAATGGAACAGTTAGTCAAAGACTTTACTCTCACAACACAGAACATCGACAATTTGCATACCCGTGCCGGTAGCAAACGCGTTTTGGAATTGCATGGGAACATCGAGCGCAGTTACTGCGTCGGGTGCGGAAAATTCGTACCTGATGTTGTTGTAACAAAAGAACAGAAAATTCCGCATTGCACCGATTGCGGGGGCGTTATTCGTCCGGATGTCGTATGGTTCGGAGAAATGCTTCCACATGATGTTCTGGAAGAGTCGACGCGGGCAGCGGCTCGCTGCGGTCTCTTTTTGGCGGTCGGAACATCTGCTGTGGTCTATCCTGCAGCAGGATTGCCATTGAAGGCGCGGGATAACGGAGCGTATGTTGTGGAAATCAATCTTGAAAGAACGGAAATATCCCATTTAGTCGACGAATCCCTGATCGGCAAAGCGGGAGAAATTCTGCCGCAGCTTTCGGAAATCATGAAAACTTTTCGGAGTAAAAAATGAGCACAACGACTGCCAAAGGAAGAACAAAAATTGTCTGCACTATTGGACCCGCAACGCAGTCGGTCGAACAGCTCGTTCGATTGATTGAAGAGGGAATGGATGTCGCGCGATTGAATTTTTCCCACGGCTCGCATGACGACCACCTGACCGTCATGCGCAACGTTCGCGAGGCCTGTAAACAAACGGGGGAGCATATCACCGTTCTGCAGGATTTGTGCGGACCCAAAATTCGAACCGGAACCATGAAGAATAAAAAAGCGGAATTGAAAGAAGGATCGACGGTTGTCTTTACGACGGAAGAAATCGAAGGCGATGAGCATCGTATCACCACGGCATATAAAGAGCTGCCGGAGGATGTAAAACCCGGTGACGGTATTTTGTTGGATGACGGCAAGCTGTGTGTCAGGGTCGTTTCGACGACAAAGACCGAAGTTGTATGCAAGGTGGAAACCGGCGGAATTCTGGGCGAGCATAAGGGCATGAACCTGCCCGGTGTAAAACTGAGCACGCCGTCGCTGACGGAAAAGGATCTTGACGATCTGGAATTCGGATTAAAGAACGACATCGATTACGTTGCGCTTTCTTTTGTACGTTCTGCAGACGACATTCGTTCGCTGCGCGGGCATATACTGAAGCAGGTAAAGCATTTTGTGCCGATTATTGCAAAGATCGAAATGGCGGATGCTATTCAAGCAATCGACGATATTATCAACGAATCGGATGCCGTCATGGTTGCCCGCGGAGATCTGGGAGTGGAAATGCCGCCGGAGGAAGTTCCGGTGTTGCAGAAAATGATCGTACGCAAATGCAATGAAGCCGGCAAACCGGTCATCATTGCAACGCAGATGCTGGAATCGATGATTGAAAACCCGCGTCCCACTCGCGCGGAAGCGAGCGATGTTGCAAATGCAGTCTTGGACGGTGCGGATGCTGTTATGTTGAGCGCGGAAACCTCCGTGGGAAAATATCCCATCGAAACTGTTAAGACCATGAATAACATCATCCTGCGCACCGAGCAGCAGGTTCCGGAAAAAGAGATTTTTGAAAAAAGGCCGTTTGTGAGGGACGATACGGTTCTCGATGCAGTGGCACAGTCCGCTTGTGTTTTGGCAGAGAAAGTGAATGCTTCCGCGATTATTCCGATAACGCATTCCGGAGCTACGGCCTGGCGTCTGAGCAGGTTTCGCCCGTCCGCGCGCATTATCGCCGTTACGGGAGAAGAACATGTACTGCGGAGGCTCAATCTGGTATGGGGAGTTCAGGGAATTGTCCTGACCGATTATATCGGCAACGCCGATGCCATTTTGCATCGCATCAAGGAAAAGCTTAAGCAGGACGGATATTTGAAAAGCGGAGATTATATCGTCTTTACAATTGGAATTCCACTGATGGCTCGCGGTTTGACCGATACCATCAACGTAGAACGTGTAGATTAAAAACGCAGGAGGCGAAAATTTTTATGAAGCGGATTTTAAGAGTATTTGAAAGGTCGTTAGCAATCGCAATCATAGTAGAATTCTGTCTCTGGCTGATACGAATATTGTTCCCGACGAAGATGTTCATACGGGATATTTATTATTATGCTTATTTCCCGAGTCATTTTGTCGTTCGGTTTTTAAAGCTCGGTTCGTATGATCTCATGTATATAGTTGTAAATATCGTCATCATCATGCTTCTTATTTCTCCATTGGTTTTTAAATATCATCGTAAATAGAATACTCCCGATTATAAAAACCTTATCAAGGATTCAACCTTATAAGGTTTACAATCTGCGAAATCCATCATCTGTGAAATAAACTATCTGCGATTAATCTGCGTTATCCGTGCAATCAATTGCGTAATCCGTGTAATCATCTGTGCAATCAACTATCTGTGCTCAATCTACGTAATCTGAGTAATCAATTGCGCAATCCGTGTAATCATCTGTGTAATCAGTAATCTGCGCTAAATCTGCGTAATCTGAGTAATCAATTGCGTAATCACATTGCAACTTCTCCCACCGCCTCACGTAGGATATGGTATAAACACTAAAGAAAGGACGGACGATATGAAAAAGGCACTCACTCTCTCCGGACTTGTTTTTCTTTTTTTTGTATTGACGGCATTCACAACAGGTAATGTCTCACCGCTTGAAGGAAAATGGGTAGGGGAATATAAAGGAACCGCGGGTTCGGTTCAAGTTCAGACGCGTTTCTGGATGGAAAATGATGAACTCGTCGGAACGATGGATTTTCCCGAAGAAAACCTCTATGATCTCAAATTGTCATTTATCATCATAGAAGCTTCTTCCGTGCATTTCGAGGTTGTAAAGAATAACGAAGCGCTTGCCTTTGAAGGCAAATTGATGTCCAACCAGCTTGTCGGCGAATTTTCCACAAAGACGGGAAAGGGCATTTTCGGTTTTTCGCGAGAGAAGAATCTGTAATCCAAAAGATGTATTTTTTAGTTCGTAGTTCTTGGTTCTTGGTTCGTAGTTCATAATTATAAGATAGAGGAAATTACATCATAACCTTGAACCTTGAACATTACAAGAAGAACTCTAATACCTTCATCCTTCACCCTTCATCCTTCATGCTTCATCATATCATCTGCGAAATCCATCATCTGCGCAAAATCTGAGTAATCTGAGCAATCAATTGCGTAATCTGAGCAATCAACTTTAAAAAATCTATTGCAAACAATTAGAGCTTTGGCTACATTTTATAAAACAGATATCAGATGTGGATCAGGCTGTTAATGCATGTCGTTAAAACGGAATGAACAATCAAACGCATAAAGGATTTGCTCATGGAGCATAAATGTAAAAAATCATATTTTCTTTTTATAGCACTGGCGGCGCTTATTTATCTTTCATCCCCGCAGCTTCTAAGTCAGGCCGCGCCTCCTGCGGAGAGATCGAACGAAGAACAGTACAAGCTAAATTTCAAAGAAGCGGATGAACATCTCGGCAAGTTCGAATTTGAGGCATCGTTAAAAAGCTGCGAAGCGGCGCTGCGCAATAAACCGGACGATTTTTTAATCAGGGCGATGATGTGCCTTGATTGCTATGAAATAGCAGAACGTTTAGACGTTCATAAATCCGAAGACAAGGACAAAAAAATAGAACTTTACACGAAAATGGTGACGATTGCAGAGGAAGGAATTAAATGCGCTCCCGATAAAGGGGAATGTTATTTTATGCGCGGATTGGCCAATGCAAGAATGTCCACAACAAAAGGAATATTGTCGCAGCTCTTTACGGCAAAACAAATCGAGAAAGACTGGCTTGTTGCAGTAGACCGGAAGTCCGACTATGTAACGCCGAACGGTGAAAATCTTCAGGCATCCAGTTGTTTAGCGCTGGGTGTGTATTACCGATTATGCCCGACATTTTTTCTGCTCAAATGGTTCTTTGGAATCAGCGGGGATCTCGATAAAGCATTAGATTATTGCCGGAAGGCGTATGACCTCGATTCTACGCGGATAGAAATCGTAAAAGAGTACGGTGTGGCGCTTATTACACGCGGTCTTGATAAGGACAAGAACGAGGACATTGAAGAGGGAAAAGAGTATCTCAAAAAGGTTTTTACATTACCCTGGCGGCTCCAAACGGACAGCATCGATGTTGTACACAGCACCATGCTGCTCAATAATATAAAACTCTGCCCCGGATATTCCAGGGACGATGAACAGGATATTTCCGAGGAATCGTTTAAGAAAACGCAAAAATAGGATTTTTTAACTAAGCAGGAAGTAGCTATGGGCATCCTATTTAATGATCATTCTTCCTGTAGCCGCGGTCGGTGACCGCGGAAACTGAGTTTCCAATAAAATTCCGATGATGGCCGCCTTAATGCACCACCTTGCGAAGGTCCCACCTTCGCAAGGTGGTATACGGAGGAAAATTCTTAGGCAATTCAACCGTGCAATTTCCACAAATTTCTGCTACATTCTATCATTCATGTCAAATGTGAACTATCAATTGGCTCATAAATATATGCAATAGCAAAAAAGCAGAACAAGCTATGGCGAAGAAGAAAACAACAAAAACCAAGAAAAATATAGCTCCTAAGCCGGAAATTTACAGATATCCGGAGGCGACAATTCCATTGAGGCCCGAGGTAGGGACGCAGGCACAATTCAAAAAACGTAAGCCGCCGCAGACATATAAATATGATTCTTCACTTTCGCCTGTTATGGAGTGGGATGGACAAAATCCTGCACGCGAACAGGGTGAAGAGCAATTGGCTAAGATGGAGAAAGAACTTCTTGAGCTTCGATCTCTGTTATTGTCATTCCCGAGTGCTTCTATCGGGAATCCAGTACAGGATAAAAATGCGGGAATAATAAACGAAACAGTTGAACAAATAAAAAAACGAATATCTGCTCTTGAAGAAGCAATTCGAACATTAAAAAATATTTCCAAGCCGTTTCTTAACTGGTCAGGCAAAGCAGAACGGATATCGTTCGATGTGCCGACATTGCCGTTATTTGTACACGAGCGGCTTGCAACAAAAGCAATTATTGAAACGCTAAAAAGCCATAAACGCGATACACAGATGGATTTCTTAGATCTTTTTGGAGATCCGCAGCATTCCGTTACCGATCAAGTCTTGAAAGCTTATGAGTACAGCGATAAATGGGTCAACCGGATGATACTCGGCGACTCGCTTATAGTCATGAATTCGCTTTTGCAATATGAAGGACTCGGCGGACAGGTGCAAATGATTTATATAGACCCGCCATACGGTGTAAAATTCGGCAGTAATTTCCAGCCCTTTGTGCGCCAGCGGGACGTTGCACATAACGATGACGGGGATTTAACACGCGAACCGGAAATGGTAAAGGCATACCGAGATACATGGGAACTTGGCTTACATAGCTATTTAACATACATGCGCGATCGATTACTTCTTACACGTGATCTTCTTTCACAGACTGGAAGTGTTTTTGTTCAAATAAGTGATGAAAACTTACATCACGTTCGAGAACTGATGGATGAAGTATTTGGTGCTGATAATTTTGTCGCAAATATAGCATTTCAAACGGCAACAAACCAGAATACAAAAACAATTCAACGTCTTTACGATTATGTCATTTGGTATTCTAAAGATTCTGAGCGTATTCGATGTAACCATTTATACAGAATTCGTACGCAAGAAGAAATCGAAAACACATATAATTTATTAGACGAAAAAGGGAAGCGTTATAAAGCTGCACAAGGAGATCAGTATTCTAAAGATGAGATTGTTAATTTAGAAAAAGCAGGACGATTAACAAAAGACGGAAAATATGGAAAACGATTCCCTGAAGATTTTGCATTCACAGAATATGATAATGTTTGGTGGGGAACTGTCATATCTACTTTCTCTAAGGAGAAAGCATATGTTGTTCAAACAAGTCGACCGGTTATTGAAAGGTGTATGCTTTTAACAACAAAGCCAGGCGACCTCATTCTCGATCCAACCTGCGGCAGTGGTACAACAGCATATGTTGCAGAGCAATGGGGAAGAAGATGGATTACAATCGATACATCGCGTGTGCCTTTAGCACTTGCACGACAGAGACTGCTGACGGCAACATATCCTTATTATCAATTAAAAGAGGAATCGCGCGGACCTGTAGGCGATTTTGAATATATCCGCAAACAAAACAACAAAGGCGAAGAAGTCGGTGGTATAGTGCCGCATATTACTCTTAAAAGCATTGCCAATAACGAACCGCTTTCGGAAGAAGTTCTTATAGATCGTCCCGAGATTATTAATAAAATTACACGCGTTTCCGGTCCGTTTTGCGTGGAAGCAACAATCCCTACACCCATCGATGTTAATGGTGATACGGAAGATCAAAAAAGCGGAGAAGAGTATGCAACTTTTGTCGACCGCATGCTCGAAGTATTACGTCGTTCGCCTGTATTGCATGTAGGTGGTGGAAAAACCGTTGCATTGAAAAATGTCCGTATGCCGGCAAAAACTCTTTCGCTTTCGGCAGAAGCATTGGTCGCAGCGACGGCTCCGGGTCAAAAACCGAGCTTGCACGATGCTGTTCTGGAAGCGGATGAACGCAACGGGAAGGCCTTGCCTCTAAGCCAAAAAGCTGTAGCTATGCTTTTTGGTCCCGAAAATGGAGCCGTGAGCGAACGTTCCGTGTACGAAGCGGCGCGGGAAGCGTATGCGAAAAGTTATACGCATTTGTATGTTATCGGATTTGCCATTCAACCGCATGCGCGCGAATTAATAGAAAAGTGCGAACAGACGGTGGGTATTCCCGCAACATACGTGCAGGCAACTCCGGATTTAATGATGGGCGATTTGCTGAAGAATATGCGATCCAGTCAGATTTTCAGTGTTTGCGGCCTGCCGGAAGTAAAAGTCCGCCGTAGGGGAACCAAGGATCCAAAGTATCAAGTAGAATTGCTCGGACTTGATGTATTCGATCCGATTACGATGCAGGTGGATCACCGCAAAGGAGACGACGTGCCTGCATGGTTTTTGGATACCGATTATAACGGTTTAGTCTTCCATGTTACACAGGCATTTTTCCCGCGTACAAGCGCGTGGGATGGTTTAAAGCGGGCATTGAAAGCAACGTATGAAGAAACCGTATGGGATCACCTTGCAGGCACGAAAAGCGCCGATTTTGAACCGGGCGAACACAAACAAATTGCCGTCAAGGTAATAGACGACCGTGGCAATGAACTGCTTGTAGTGAAGAGTTTGAAGGAGGCGGAGGAATGATAAATAAGGTTGTCATACGAAGATTTAAAAGATTTGATGAAATCACATTCAACTTGCCGGGTCATGTTGTCATTGCAGGCCCCAATAACACAGGCAAAACAACATTACTGCAAGCTATAGCGGCATGGAGCTTGGGACTTCGTGAGTGGCGGTCATTAAATGATTTTGTAAGAAGAAATAGTGCTTATACAAAAAAACCCATTGCGCGACAGGCATTTTCAGCAGTGCCTCTACGAAGATTTGACCTCCTTTGGAATAAAAGGGAATACAACGGACCAATCGAAATAGAAATGTCGGCGACTGAAGGATGGACGATTTGTATGGAGTTTCTTGCCGACAGCACCGAGCAGGCATATGTACGCCCGAAAGCAAATACTGATGCGGCAATTTTACGAACAGTTTCATTGCCGATTGTGTATGTGCCACCTATGACCGGTTTGGGAACAGAAGAAGCCGTCTATCAGCCGCCCAAGATAGAGCAACTTTTAGGATCATCGCGGCCTGGAGAAGTCTTACGAAATCTTCTTGTTGAAGCGCACCATTCTGAAATTGCATGGAGAGAATTACAGAAATCTATAAAGACACTCTTCGGATATGAATTATGTCCGCCGGATGCTACGGGTGCGAATATACTTGTTGAATATATTGCCAGCGATACAAAGAGATATGATATTGCAAGTGCAGGCAGTGGTTTTCAACAAGTGCTTATGCTGTTGACATTCCTGAACACGCGCAAGGGATCACTCCTTTTACTCGATGAACCCGATGCACATTTACATATAATACTGCAGGATGCAATTTATGGCGAGTTGAAAGCTGTTGCCAGAAGGGAGAATTCACAGCTTATTATTGCGACCCACTCGGAAGTTATTATAGATTCAGTGGAACTGAAAGAACTTTGTGTGCTGCTTGACAAGCCTATTATAGTAACGGATGAACAACAGCGGCGGATCGTAGCTGATTCATTAAGAATACTCTCAAATACGGACATAATGCTCGCACTTAATTCTCCGGGAATTTTGTATGTCGAAGGAAAAACAGATATAAATATTTTGCGTGAGCTTGCAAGAGTTCTAGGCCATCCGCTCTATGAATTGCTGAAATCGCCCAAGTTATTCTGGAAACCAATTGTGAGTGATCAACGTGTAAAAGGCACAGGAATCGACGCACGTAATCATTATAATGCCACAAAACTTGTTCGTACTGATATACCTGCGCTTGAGCTCGTTGACGGTGATTCAGATCGAGGAATTCAATCATCTGAAATAACAGGACAGGGATTTCAAAGATTACGATGGAAAAGACGTGAAATCGAAAGTTATCTTGTCCATCCAACTGCTCTGGCAAGATTCGTTCAGAAAAAGGTTGGTACAGCTGCTGCCATAAATGTGGAAGATTTAAACAAGTATTTCGTGGATAATTTTCCGCCTGCTTTTATTCGCGATCCTTTAGGTGATTATACCATGCTGGATAATACCAAAGCAAGGACGGAAATATTGCCGCCTGCTCTTTCTGCGGCAGGATTGAAGGGTATGGACTATACCGAATATTATGAAATTGCCGCCGTGATGTTGCCGGAAGAAATTCATCCTGAAGTAAAAGAAAAATTAGATTTAATACAGAAAGCGTTCCGGTTATGAAGAATTTTGAAGTACCGGAACCGATTATCAATAATCCCTATGACGAACCGAAATATTATTGGGAAATTACGGACGGGGAACCGCCAAAGAAAGAAAACGGTCGGCGCCCGGCGTCTTATTATTATCGCCCGCCAAATGCAGAAGTAGGTCTTTTTGCATCCGATGAACTTGGCACAAGAATAGAACTTAAATTAGTCAATCGCATACGCGAACGGCTTGCACAATGGCGCAAACAAGGATATCCGGGCGTAACAAGAACAACTCTGGAACTTCTTCAATATTGGCAAAGAGACGGAAGAGAACATCGGCTTTTTTATGCTCAACGTGAAGCCGCCGAGACCATTATTTTTCTTCAGGAAGCGCGGACAGACTTTCTTCAAGGAGTGGAAATTCCTTCCGATGAACCGGGGGATGATGCGCAGACCGCCGGATATAAGGGTTTTCGCCGATATGCCTGCAAAATGGCAACGGGATCGGGAAAAACCACAGTGATGGCAATGATCGCCGCATGGAGTATTCTCAATAAAGTAAACATACGTTCCGATTCAAGATTTTCCGATGTCATACTTGTCGTGTGTCCGAATGTGACGATTCGAAATCGTCTGCAAGAACTCGATCCGAAAATCGGAGAAGCAAGTTTGTACCGGACGCGCGATATTGTTCCGGCAGAAATTATGCCCGACCTTAGTAAGGGCAGAGTCATTATTACGAACTGGCATGTTTTTGAGCCTCAAGTTTCACAGATGAATGGAATTAGTGCGAAAGTATTAAGAACCGGAACACGAATCCGTTCAAAGGAAACTGTTATCATCGGGCAAAAAACAACAGTTGCTCGGGGTAAGCGATATCTGACAATCGATGAATATGAACGCCAGCGGCTATGCGGACAAATCGAAGTTATCGAAGAAGAAAAGGATGAACAAGGGAATATAATAAAAGCGATTATTGAAGTATTCAGATATGTAAAAAGCGATATCTCGATTGTCAATGATGTGCTTGGCCGGGATATCGGCGGCAAGCAAAATGTCTTGGTCTTCAATGATGAGGCACATCATGCCTACCGGATAAAAAGAAACGGATCGGTCATCGACGATTCCGATAATGAAGAAGAAGAATTTGAAGAAGAGGACCAAAAAGAAGCAACAGTATGGATCGATGGGTTGGATAAAATCCAGAAATTGAGAGGTATAAACTTCTGTGTCGATCTTTCAGCTACACCTTACTTCTTGAATCGGGTAAGTCCTGAACCGAACAGGCCTTTTCCCTGGGTTGTCAGCGATTTTGGTCTAACAGACGCCATTGAATCAGGATTAGTGAAGATACCGCAATTAGCCGTAAGAGATACAACAGGAAAAGAAATCCCCGGATATTTTAATATTTGGCGATGGATTATTCCTCAATTGACGCCCGCAGAAAAAGGGGGGAAGAAGGAAAGTCCGAAACCCGAAGCAATTCTCAAATATTCCAATCCACCGATTGCAATGCTTGCCGGTCTTTGGGAGGAATTGCGGTTGGATTGGGAAAAAACAAGGGAAGATAAAAAGTCGCCTGTCTTTATTATCGTTTGCAAGAATATAAAAATTGCAAAAGTCATGTACGAATGGCTTGGTGAGAATAAGCCTCCGCATGGAATTCCGCCTATTGGAATTAAAGGATTTGTGAATACCAATGATCAGATTAATACGATTCGTGTCGACACGAAAGTAATCTATGAATCTGAATCCGATAATTCCCGAAGCGATGATGTCGAATGGATGCGATTGACACTTGGGACGGTCGGCAGAACGTCCTGGCCGGAGGACAAATTGGGCCGCCCACTATATCCGGAAGGATTTGTAGAACTTGCTGACAAATTGAAACGTCCGCATCATCCGCCCGGAAGAGATGTCCGCTGTATCGTGAGTGTCGGCATGTTGACGGAAGGCTGGGATTGTAATACGGTAACACATATTGTTGGATTGAGACCGTTCATGTCGCAGCTTCTTTGTGAACAAGTGGTAGGACGTGGACTGAGGCGCTCGAATTATAAAGATGTCCGTCAGAATGGATTGCTTACGGAAGAAGTAGCAAAAGTCTTCGGGGTGCCGTTTGAAATTATTCCATTTAAGGAAAATAAGGGCGGTCAGAAACCGCCGCCGGAAAAAAGATATAGGGTTCATGCAATATCTGAAAAGTCAAAATATGAAATACATTTTCCACGTGTTGAGGGATATCAGCAGGCGATAAAAAACAGAGTCAGGCTTCGTGAAGGTATAGCAAGTTTAAATCTTGATCCGTTAAAAATTCCGCCTGAAGTAGAAATGAAGGCTGCACTCCCATCGAATCAGGGTCGGTATTCGCTCCTTGGTCCGGGGAAGATCGAAAATGTGACCATGAATCCTTACCGGGCAGGAAGGCGATTTCAGGAATTGGTCTTTGAATTAGCAGGGAATCTGACAAGAGAATACATCGCACAGCCGAGCTGCCAGGCATCGGCACATATATTGTTCCCTCAAATATTGGAGATCGTAAAAAAGTATCTATCGGAAAATGTTCATCCGATAGAGCCGGCGAATATATTGGATGTATTTTTGTCTCCTTATTATGGCTGGGTTATCGAACGACTTTCAAACTCGATAGAACCTGATATTGATTTCGGAGAAACCCCGGAAGTTCCGCGTTATGAAATCAACCGTGGATGCGGATCGACCGCAGATGTCGATTTTTGGACGAGTCGCGATACAAGAGAAATAATCCATTCGCATCTTAATTATGCCGTTCTTGATACGAAAGTTTGGGAACAGTCTGCAGCGCTGCAAATTGATAAACACCCGCGAGTAGAATCATTCGTGAAAAATGCAGGTCTTGGATTTGCAATACCATATACTCATAACGGTCAGCCGCATGAATATGTCCCCGATTTTATTGTCAGATTAAAATCTGAAAAAGAAGTTTATCTCATAATCGAAACAAAAGGTTATGACGAGCTAAGTGAAATAAAAGCCTCGGCAGCAAGACGCTGGGTCAAAGCCGTAAATGCAGATGGGAAATACGGAATTTGGAATTATTCCTTAGCGAAGAAACCAGAAGAAGTTACGGATATTCTCAATACGTTTGTAATATCTGATTGACGGCTGAGCAACCACCTTCGCAAGGTGTCCCTCCAAGGGTGATAAAGTGTGCGACCGGGGCTGATATATGTCGAAATCCCCTCAATATTACGGTATAACTAATTGAATAATATATATAAATATCATTTACATTTATTGTAAATAGTATTATATTATATGGAAATCAAATACAAAAATCGGAGACTTGAACAATCTCTTACCGACCCGAAAACGATGGTTAAAACGTACGGAAATCGAGCAAAGAAGGTTAATCAAAGATTGAAGGAAATTAAAGCCTCAGCAACTCTTGCGGTATTAAAAACTATTCCTGCCGCGCATTGTCATCAGTTGTCCGCAGATCGAGACGATCAGTTCGCTGTAGATATCTCTGCAAATTTCAGAATGATTCTTGAACCTGATTATGATCCTATTCCCCGGAAAGACGATGGAGGCATAGATTGCGACCAAATTACTGCAATAAAAATCCTTGAAGTGAAAGATTATCATTGAGAATATCATGAATAAAACGGCCGCATTAAAGAGACAACTTCTCTCGGTTCCCGGAGATACAATCCAGGAAACAATCGATACGATCGGCATGGGACAAACAGAACTTGCAGAGCGTATGGGGAAAAACATAAAAAACATCAATCGTATCATCAAAGGAAAAGAACCGATTACACAAACTACGGCAATCCAATTAGAACGCGTCCTTGGTATTCCGGCGGATTTCTGGCTCGAACGAGAAAAAGAATATCGCCGTGAACTTACACAAATTGAGGCGGAAGAATCTCTTGCAGAGGATATACACTGGCTGGAGGAATATCCCGTGAGAGAAATGCAGAGATTGAATTGGATACCCAAAGAACGAAATCAAATACAAATACTTAAAAACCTCTTAACTTTTTTTGGCATAGCTTCTCCCCAGCAATGGAAAGAAATATATATTGATCGTTCCTTGACTGTAGCCTTCCGGCTGTCTCTGGCGTATATGAACGAATCAGGTGCAATGTCTGTATGGTTAAGAAAAGGGGAATTACAGGCGCAAGATTTGAAGGTGAAAAGATTCGATAAAAAGCAGTTCGTAAAAGCCCTTGATCAAGTTAAACTGCTTATTCAGACTCAACCGGTAAATTTCAAAGAACAATTGCAAAAATTGTGCAGTGAAGCAGGTGTAGCTGTAGTTTTTACACCCTGTTTGCCGAAAGCTCCAATCAGCGGGGCATCGCGATGGATCATGAATGGAACTGTCCCTCTGATTCAATTATCTTGCAGATATAAAACAAACGACACATTTTGGTTCACATTTTATCATGAAGCAGGGCATATATTAAAACATGGGAAGAAAGATGTGTTCCTGGAAAAAGTGCAGGGAACCAAAGTCGATAAGAATAAAGAGAAAGAGGCAGATAAATTCGCATCGGAATTTCTTTTTCCCAAAAAGGCATTCGATGAACTTCTGCTGGAAGCAAAAATTGATGAAAACATATTAAATTCTGTACGCTGACAAGTACAAAACCCATCCCGCTATTATTGTCGGAAGACTGGAACACGAAGAAAGGCTTAACCATTCAATATTTCATCATTTGAAGATTCCCATCTCAATTTAAAAAAAACACCTTCGGAAGGTCACCTTCCGAAGGTGGTATGGAATGAAGGCAAAGGACAAGTAAAAAATTTCTTCCTATTTTTTATTCATCCTTTATCCTTCACCCTTCATCATTCACCATCTGCCTCATCTGCGAAATCCATCATCTGCGCTAAATCTGTGTAATCTGCGCAATCACTACTCATTCTGAAATTTCAACAAATCCCCGATCGTATATACGTTATGCCGCTGCTGGACGTAGGAGAGATATTTAATCAGCACTAATGCCGTTGCGTAGGCGTCGCCTGAGGCGCGGTGGCGTTCCGGAATTTTTATGCCTAATGCCTGCGTGACAGGTCCGAGCGACTTGCTGCGAAGATGCGGAAGTATTCGCCTGCTCAGTTTGACCGTGCAGAGCTGATCGTTTTTCAATTCCAATTGTCTTTCCCGTATCGCGGTCTCTGAAACAAATCCCCAATCGAATTGGGCATTGTGGGCGACAAAGACCGAATCCTGTAAAAACTGTGCAATATGCGGAACCACTTCCCGTGCCGGAGGGGCATCAAGTACCATAAGATTGTCGATACCGGTGAGCGTCGTAATTTCGGCCGGAATAGGCACTAACGGATTGATAAGTGTGGAGAACTCATCGACCAAAATGTTGTTACGGACTTTCATCATAGCAATTTCGGTCATGCGGTCTGCTGTCGGACTAAGCCCCGTGGTTTCGACGTCGACAACAACGAATGTCGTCTCGGTTATGAGGAGTTCGGATTTCACGATGCCGGTGTCCGCTTCTTCGGCTGCATTTCCTGATCTTTATATTGAAGCTCGTATAATTTTCTGTAAATACCATTCAATGTCAGAAGCTGCTGGTGCGTACCCATTTCCCGTATCTCTCCCTTATGCATAACGATAATTTTATCCGCTTTCTGTATAGTAGAAAGCCGGTGAGCGATAACGATGGATGTTCGTCCTTTCAGCAGATTCCGTATGGCTTTTTGTACCAGCAGTTCGGTTTCCGTGTCCACGCTCGATGTCGCTTCATCCAGAACGAGTATGCGCGGGTTATACGCCAATGCGCGGGCGAATGAAAGAAGCTGTTTCTGCCCTCCGGAAAGCGTCGCACCGCGTTCTCTGACGATGCCGTCATAATCGCCGGTTAGTTCTTCGATAAATTTGTTCGCTCCGACCATGCGCGCCGCCGCCTTGATGCGGTCGAATGGAATTTGTTCGTTTCCCAGACTGATATTGTTTCTGATATCGCCGGAAAACAGAAAAACATCCTGCAGCACGACGCCGATATGTTTCCGGAGTTCGGCTGGAGCCGTATGCTGAATGTTAATCCCATCGATTAAAATTTCACCTTGCTGTATGTCGTAGAATCTGCTCAAAAGGCTGATGATGGTGGTTTTGCCGGCTCCGGTGTGACCCACAATGGCCGCCGTTTCTCCCTGCTTGATGGAAAACGAAACGTTCTTTAAAATCCACTCGGGAGATCTGGCGCCGTCAGCAGGCGGGTTATAAGCGAACCAGACATTCTTGAATTCGATGTCACCACGGACATGACCGAGCGAAACCGGATTTGGGTGAACCGGAAGCAGTGTCGTATCGTCGAGAAGCTGGAAAATACGCTCGGAAGAAGCCATGGCGGTCTGGAGAATGTTGTATTTTTCGGACAGATCGCGGATAGGACGCCAGAACATTTCATTGAACTGGACGAAAGCTATCACTGTGCCGACGGTTACGGCTCCGTGCAATGCGTTGGCTCCGGCGTACCAGATGATTAGACCGACTGCAACGGCGCCTATAATATCGACTCCCGGATAAAAGACCGCATAATAAAAGATGGAACGAATATTTGCATCGCGGTGCGCAGCATTGATCTCGGAAAATTTATCGAAGGATTTTTGCTCCCGGTTAAAAAGCTGATCCACGAGCATGCCGGTAATATGTTCCTGCATGAATGTATTAATGCGGGCAATCTGACGGCGAACGTCGCGGTACGCCTCCCGCGCTTTTTTGCGGAACAGAAACGTACCGTAGAATAAAAAGGGAAGGACGCTTAAGGTGACGAGGGACAGCGTCCAGTTCATTGTGAACATGAAATAAAAAATACCTATGATCGTAAAAACATCGCTGAAAACCATGACAATGCCCGACGAGAACATTTCGTTCAAAACCTCGACGTCGTTTGTAACACGCGTGATCAGCCGTCCGATGGGATTACGGTCGTAGAACTTCAAGGAAAGATCTTGCAGGTGACGGTAAATCTCCATGCGCAGGTCGAAGATAGTCTTTTGTCCAATCCATTGCGTCAAATACGCATTAAAATATTGAATGATTCCGCGGACAAGAATCACCGTGAGAAAAAGCAGTGATGTTATTAAAAGGCCGTGCTTGTCGCCATGCGCTATGTCCGTATCGACCGCCATTTTAGTAAAATACGGACGTACCGCTTCCAGAGCGCTGACCAAAAGGCTCAACAGAATTCCTATTGCCACCTGCCAGCGGTACGGTCTAAGATACTTGATGAGCCGCTTCATCAGCCGCGCATCGTATGCTTTTCCAAGTATTTCTTCTTCCATTGAGAGCCGTAAATTGTAAACTGCGAACTGTAAACTGTAAACAGCAACTACGCACTACGAACCAAGAACTAATGAACTATTCTATGGTTTCGAGTTCATGTTCCAGCAATTGCTTTTTATTTATATCTGCATAGATTCCGTCGAGCTTGACAAGTTCGTCATGCGTTCCGCGCTCGACGATTTCTCCGTCTTCAATAACTATTATAAGATCCGCATCTTTAACGGTCGATATTCTGTGACTGATAATGATGCTTGTGCGGCCTTTCATAAAATCCCGCAGGCAGCTGAGTATCTGTTCTTCCGTGTATGTATCCACTGCAGAGAGGGCGTCATCGAGAATCAATATCTTCGGCTGACGCATAATAGCCCGCGCAATGCTCGTTCTCTGTTTTTGTCCTCCAGAGAGCGTTATGCCCCGTTCACCGATAGTCGTTTCATAGCCGAGCGGAAATTCCGGAAGATCTTTGGCTATCTGCGATATCTCGGCGGCAGAGACGGTCAATTCGTGAGATCCGTGATCGACGCCGTAGCGGATGTTTTCTCCTATGGTGTCGGAAAAAAGGAATGTTTCCTGCGGCACAAATCCGATGGCGGAGCGGAGCACATTCAGCGGAATAAGCTTGCTCTCGATCCCGTCGATTAAGACTTCTCCTTCGGTTACATCGTAAAGACGCGGAAGCAGATTGACAAGAGTCGTTTTTCCGGTTCCGGTGTGACCGACAATTGCAACCGTCCTTCCGGCCTCGATTTTAAGGTTAATATTCTTCAGCGTGGGACGGTTCGCATTCTTATGTGTAAAAGAAACGTTCCGGAATTCGACCGATCCTCCAATGTCCGTAATAGAATGATCGGTCGTCTCTGAGTCTTGAATATCCGGAACAGTATCGAAAATGGCGGAGATGCGCGCCATCGATGCTGCTCCCTGCTGGAGAATATTGGTGACCCACCCAAAGGCAATCATCGGCCAGATGAGCATGGAGAGGTACGTAATAAACGCGGTCAGTGTACCGACGGTGATATACCCGTCGATGACGCGCTTGCCTCCAAAATAAATTGTGGTAACCATGGAAACGCCGACCAAAATAAACATAAGCGGCCACATAATAGACTGCGCGCGCGCCAGGACGAGATTTTTTTTCAGGTATTCCCAGCTTAAGGTGTAAAATCTTTTTTCCTCGTACTCTTCCCGCACGTACGATTTGATTACCCGGATTCCGGAGAGCGTTTCCTGTGCATGCGTGGTAAGGAGTGAAAACTGTTCCTGCCGTTCGGTGAATTTTTTATTGATCAACTGACCCAGCTTGAAAACGACAAAAGAAACGAACGGCATCGGAATAAGCGCGATAAGCGTCAATCGCCAGTCGCTGAAAAACATCATCGATAGTACCATCAACAGCGTCATGAATGTATCGGTCGGGTACATAATGCCGGGACCGACTGCATTACGGACTGAATTAATGTCGTTGGTGGCATGCGCCATCAAATCGCCTGTGGGCGTGTTCTGGAAATAGGAATACGAAAGTTTTTGCAGGTGTGCCAGCAGGTCGTTGCGAAGATCGAATTCCATGTGCCGCGATGCGACGATGATAGTCTGCCGAGTGAGGAACGTAAAAAATCCGGCCACAAGTGCACAAAGAACAATCAATCCTGCCCAGAATAGAAGGTCGCTCCACACGGCGGTCCCGGTCTCTATTCCGCGTTTCAGCCCATCCACAGCATAACCAAGAAACTTCGGCTGGGCTACGGTAAAGAGATTACTGACGATAACCGTAATAAATCCTAAAAAAAGGATCCTCTTAGAATGGAGAATATATGGCTTAAGGCGAAGAAGAGCATGCATGTCAGTTGTCAGTTATCGGTTGTCGGTTGTCAGTTGTCAGTTATCGGTTTACAGTTCACAGTTTGCAGTTTACATTTCACAATTCACAGTTTTCAATTCACTAATAAAATTATCCGATAACCTCGAACTTTGTGTACGGATGCAGGATTTTCGGAATTATAATTTTTCCTTCCGGCGTTTGATACTGTTCAATAATGGCTGCGACGATGCGCGGAAGAGCCAGTCCGGAACCGTTGAGCGTATGGAGAATTTCGGGTTTGGGTGCCGCGGATTTGCCTGCCGCCGTGTTTTGGGGGCGAAACCGGATATTCATTCTCCGCGCCTGGAACGATTCAAAATTACTGCACGATGAAACTTCGAGCCATTTCTGTTGACCCGGCGCCCACACTTCAAGATCGTATTTTTTTGCCTGCGTAAATCCCATATCCCCGGTGCACATCAGGAGCCTGTGATATGGGATTTTAAGCAGCTTTAACAGATGCTCCGCATCTTCACGCAGCGATTCAAGTTCCTCATACGAAGCAGAGGGATGAACGAACTTCACAAGCTCTACTTTATCGAACTGATGCAGCCTGTTGAGCCCGCGGACATCTTTTCCGTATGAACCTGCTTCCCGGCGGAAGCATGGAGTATAGGCGGCATAACGGATCGGCAATTGCTCTTCCGGTATAATTTCATCCCTGTGGAAATTGGTAACCGGAACTTCGGCAGTGGGAATCATGTAAAACTTATCCCGTTCAACTATATACATCAGGTCTTCTTTATCGGGGATTTGACCCGTGCCGCGCGCGCTGTCTTCATTGACGACAATCGGAGCGGCAAGTTCCGTGTAGCCGCGTTCTGCCGCTTGATCGAGGAAAAAATTAATCAACGCGCGTTCGAGTGCTGCACCTTTGCCGACGTAAAACGGAAATCCAGCTCCGGAGACTTTTGAGCCTCTATTGAAATCGATGATGCCCAGCTTGTCGGTCAGTTCCCAGTGCGGTTTAAGCGGGAAATCCGGATTGGGAATTTCTCCCCATCGAAAAACTTCTTTATTGTCGGCAGGAGTTTTGCCGATAGGAACCGACGAATGCGGAATATTCGGTACGGTTAAAAGAAGATCGTTCAGAGCGGTCTCGACTTCGCGCGTTTCCGGTTCGATTTCCTGCAGTCGTTTTTTTACGGAGTCCATCTCCGCAATAACGGCAGAAGCATCTCCGCCTTCGCGCTTGATCTTGCCGACCTGTGCGGATATCTGATTGCGCTTTGCTTTGAGTGTATCTCCTTCCAGGATAAGCGTCCTCCGCCGGTCATCGAACTCGATGATCTTTTGTAAATCGACCGTGATCCCTTTGGCTTCGGCTCCTGCACGAACTTCTTCAACATGATCTCGAATGAATCGTAAATCCAGCATCGTCGTTCCTTCTCACTCTCTAATTTTTATGTTCTTCAAGCTCTTGTTTCAGCATGAAGAGCCCTTCTGTGGCATTGTGGAATCGAATGCCTAATTCTTTCTCTGCTTTGTCTAAAATAAATCCGCTCTGCATCGGACGCGGCGCTGCTTGATTGAGATCGCTCGTTTTAATGCGCTCGATGAGCGAAGCATCCAGATTGAACACCTGAGCGGTTCGGAGAGCAAATTCATACCGGCTAATGTTTTCGGAGCCGGCAACGTGATAGATTCCCTGACGGCCGAGTTCAAAAATCTTTATTATTGCAGCAGCCAGATCGCCGACATAAGTCGGATTTCCGACTTGATCTTCGACAACGCGGATACGTTTACCGGCGCGAAGACTTTGAATAAGCCAGAGTGCGAAGTTCGATTTGACGCCGATACCACAGCCGTAGAGGACTAATGTGCGTACGATGGCATGAGAAATATTTGCCGTGCGAACTGCATTCTCACTTGCCAGCTTTGTTTTGCCGTAGTATCCGATCGGATTCGGGGAAGCTGTCTCGTCATACGGCCCGCTCTTGCCGTCGAAAATGTAATCTGTGGAAACATGAATCAATTGAGCATGGACTTTGCGCGCCGCTTCGGCAAGATTTTCGACAGCCGTTACATTGATTTTCCATGCAGCTTCGTGATTGGATTCGCACCAATCGACATTTGTTGCAGCCGCTGCGTTCAGGATCACATCCGGTTGAAAACTTGAAACGAGACTCTTGACATCGCTCCGGCCTGTAATATCGAGCTGTGTGTAGTCGAACAGCCGGTCGTCGAAGACAAAAGACCGCTCGACGGAAGTGTTTAACACTTCATATTGCGTTTGACCGCTCAATATGGACGAAAGACGCTGGCCGAGAAGGCCGTTGCTGCCGCATATAAGAATACGCTTCACCGAAGGCTCTCTTCCAGTATCGTCGCTGCATCCGTACCGGCATCCCTATATTTAATAATGATAGGCGTGTAAACGGAAAGGCCGCTGCTTCGTGCAAAATCATTTTCAATACGCCTGCTTCCCGGCACAACCACAGCTCCTTCGGGTATAGTCAAAGGTTTTTCTTTGGCGCTTCGATAGACGCTCTTGTTCACGATATCGTAGACAGGCGTCGATGCGGTAATGATAACACCGGATGCGAGGACAGCCCGCTTTTGAATCATTGTTCCTTCGAAAATTCCGCAATTGGCGCCTATAAAAACTTCGTCTTCCACGATCACAGGGAGAGCGCCGATGGGCTCAAGTACGCCGCCGATCTGTGTTCCTGCACTCAGGTGTATATGTTTGCCGATCTGCGCGCACGACCCGACAAGCACATGGGAATCGATCATCGTTCCTTCGTCTATATATGCTCCCGTGTTGATGTACGAGGGCGGCATGATGACGACGCCTTTTGCAACATAACTGCCGTCGCGAACGGATGAGCCTCCCGGAACGATTCGGACCTGATTATCTAAGGAAAATTTTTTGAGCGGATACGTGCTCTTATCGTAGAAACGAAACCGGTCGTCGAGGGAGACGTCGGTCAATTCACCGAGCCGGAAGCCGAGCAAAATTCCTTTTTTCACCCATTCGTTGACAATCCAGCCGTTCTCCGAAGGAACGGCAGAACGGATTTCTCCATTGTTCAGGAAAAATTTTAATTCATTGAAGACCTGCAGCGCTTCATGCCGGTTGATAGAAGTCAGGTCGCGTGAATAAAGCAATTCTATTTGTTCCCGAAGCATGAGGCTCTCCTTATGCGATCAATTTCAGATCCGTCAGAACGGCTTTAATTTTTCCCCGATTCTTTTCGGAAGCCGGACACATTGGAAGACGGAACGATTCTTCGATCATTCCCATCATCGCAAGCGCGGTTTTGACCGGGATCGGATTGGATTCGATGAAATTGATATTCATCAAGGGAAGAAGCGTATTGTGGAGTTCGAGCGCTTTCTTCCAATTGCCTTTGAGGCATGAGTGAATGAGCTGAGCAAACTGCTTCGGAACTTCATTTGCAACGACGGATATGCATCCGTCCCCTCCGACTGCGATAAGCGGAAAGGCATACGCGTCGTCGCCGGAGAGCAGCGAAAATTCTTTGGGTTTGCTGCGGGCGATTTCCATTATCTGCGGCATGCTGCCGCACGCTTCCTTATCCATGACGACATTCGGGATTTCTTCCGCCATCCTCAGCATCGTTGCCGCTTCGATGTTGCCTCCGGTTCTGCCGGGAACATTATAGACGATGATGGGAATGTCGATGGCTTCGGCAACGGCTGCAAAATGCCGGAAATAGCCTTCCTGTGTCGGCTTATTGTAATACGGACCTACCACAAGAGCCGCGTCTGCGCCGGCGGTTTTTGCGAGGCGTGCTTTTTCAATCGCTTCTTTTGTGCTGTTGCTTCCGGAGCCGGCAAAGATTTTTACGCGTCCGCGCGCCTGGTCGATGACGATATCGAGAATGTTCCGATGTTCGTCTCTCGTGATCGTAGGGTTTTCACCGGTCGTTCCGAGCGGCACGAGCGCGTCGATGCCTCCTTTTATCTGGAACTCGACAAGACTGCGCAGCGCTTGTTCGTCGACCGATTCGTCTTTCTTAAACGGCGTTACGATTGCTGTCGCAGCGCCTTGAAATTTTTTCCATCTGGGCATTGGGACTCCGAATAATTATTGAAAAATATCTTCCATCATATTGTCGATAGTAAAAAGGCCGTGTTTTCCTTTGATCCATTCAGCAGCCAGAAGAGCTCCGAGAGCAAGACCGGTACGATTTTTTGCCGTGTGTTTCAGCTCGATGCTGTCCGCAGCGGAATCGAATGTGACCGTATGCGTGCCGACAACAGCGCCGGCTCTCGATGAACCGACATGAAGCTGTTCCGGCCTGATTTTCGCATGCGAGGTCTCGGCGAGTATTTCCCTTTTTCTCCCGATTGTCTGCAGAAGTATATCCGCAATGCTGAGTGCGGTACCGCTGGGGCTGTCCGCTTTGTCTTTGTGATGAATTTCGTGCACGAAAACATCGTAATCGGGGACTTTATCGAATAATGCGCCGGCTGTGCGGAGGATTCGGTAAAAAAGGTGCACGCCAAGGGAAAAATTTGCAGCATATATCAAACCGATGCCGTTCTCTTTTACAAGCGCTTCGATGTTCGGCATTTGTGCACTCCAGCCGGTGGTTCCAATGACAATATTTATTTTTGCCCCGGCCCAGGGGCGCAGATCCTCTGCAATAGTTGCTGCTCCTGCAAAATGAAAAACGACATCGACCGTGCGCCGGGCATCGGGAGGCGAAGGGGGGAGCGTGATATCGGTCTTCGAGTCCACGCTCCAACCTTTCTCAAGCGCTATGCGTTCAATCTCTTTTCCCATTTTTCCATAACCGATAAGACCAATATGCATTGTTTGTTTTCCTTAAGTCGTTTTTTGTTCAAAAAATTCATAATGCAGCCGCCGGACACCTTCTTCGATATCTTCTTCCTCGATGACAAGACTCATGTTGATTTCAGATGCGCCTTGCGAAATCATGAGAACGTTAATATTGCCGAGTGCGCGGAATATCCTGTTGGCGATGCCGCCAGTAGAACGAAGATTCTCTCCGATAGCGCAGATGATCGCTTTATCTGTTAACACGGAAACATCCGCCGCAGTTTCAAGTTCGATCACGATTTGTTCCAGGTGCGTCGGATTATCGATGGTCAGGGAAACCGCGACTTCCGATGTACTGACCAGATCGACCGGCGTTTTGTATTTATTGAAAATGGAAAAAATCATCTCCAGAAAACCGTATGCCATAAGCATGCGGGATGATTGAACATTGATAACCGTAATTCCTTTTTTCGATGCGATGGACTTGACCGAAAGCGCGCTTCGCGGCGGATTTGCAATAATGCGCGTTCCGCTGCGGTCGGGTTTTTTGGAATTCAATACTATAACCGGAATTATTTTTTCCACGGCCGGGAGAATTGTGCTCGGATGCAGAACTTTTGCGCCGAAGTACGCAAGTTCGGACGCTTCCCGGAATGAAATGACGTCTAATGTCTGTGCCTGCGGAACAATGCGCGGATCGGCGGTCAACACGCCGTCGACGTCGGTCCAGATTTGAATTTCCTGAGCTCCGAGCGTGGATCCGATGATGGAGGCGGTATAATCAGACCCGCCCCGGCCGAGCGTGCTGGTGACCCCCTTCAATGTGGAACCGATAAATCCCTGGGTCAGCGGAATTTTACCAGCCTGAAGGATTGGCGGCAGGATTTCTTTTATTTTGACTTCGATGTGTTCGATTAAAGGCGTTGCGGCGGTGAATTGATCGCTGGTGATGATAAAACTTCGCGCGTCCACAAGTTCAACCGGAATGCCGCGCTGTTCAAGCGCTTCGGCAAGAATCAAAGATGAAAGCCGTTCACCCACCGATGCGATAGCATCGAGCGAGCGTGTCGTATGCTCGCCCAGCAAAGCAATGCCCTGGCAGAGATTTTTTAATTCTTCAAACCGGCGCTTAAAGCTCATAATAAGCTGCTGAATGGTCGCCCTGTCGTCGATAAGATTTTCGGCGATCGTCACATGCCGCTCCAGCAGTTGGTTCAAGCGATCGTGCGCTTCATCAAGCTGTCCTTCCAGCGACATCGAAGCTGCTTTCAGCAGCGTATTGGTGGCGCCTGCTATGGCGGAAAGCACCACGATCGGCTGCCGTGCCTGTTCTCGTTTGATGATGTCGATTACGTTGCTCATGGCGCGTGCATCTTCAACAGACGTGCCGCCGAATTTCATAACGATCATATGACTTCGCCCTTCTTGTCTCCGTTGAGATTTTTAAATTGTTCTGTGAGCGTGTCGAGCTCATCTGCAGTTTGTATTGTCGTGTTCAGCGCTGCAGCTTTATTGGCGAATTCGGCTGCGGCAAAAGAATTTTTTTTCTTCAGATAGGAAAATAAAAACGCTGCGCCGAAGACATCTCCGCAGCCGGTTGGATTTTTAAAATGCTCAACCGGAACGGCGTCCAGATTGCGGCGCGTCAATGTTTTATGAATGTCCTGAACGACAGCAGTGGCGCCTTTTGGACCGCGCGTGATAAGCAGCGTATCGACCATCAGCGACATTAAATGGTTGATAAGTGTCGGTTCATCGAATCGTTCCGCGGACAATCCGAGCGCCTCTTCCTCGCTCATCTGAATCGAGTGAAGCATAAAGCACCACCGGCGCCAATCGGTAAGAGGCCGGCGGAAGCGCTTGAATTCCTGATCGATGCCGAGCGTCAGGGAATGAAAATCGAAATGGATCGGCACGTGCTGCTCGCGCGTTTCAATTCGGATCATATCCAATGTCTCCAGCGTAATGTCGGAACCGGAAATCATGTTGACGAGAATTCCGTCAACATCGAGAGAGGATTTAATTCGGCTGTACGGGATCGATACCGAGATATCTTTGGAACATTCGATCCGGGATTGGTTGTCCGCCTGATAAAAAAGGTGAACGCTGTTGGTCGGACCCTTAAATTTAAAAATGCCCTTTGTGTCGACGTTTTTGTAGCGAGAGAGCCGCTCGATTAATGCATCGTAGTCCGCCTGCCCGACACCGAACACGGGCTGAATAACGTCTTTTTCTCCCATAAGGCAGGACAGCGCAGCAACAGAATAAAAAATTCCCCCAAAACTTTCGGTACGGGATGAATGCTCTCCCTGCGGAAGATGAATAATGTCTTTACATAAATGTCCGATAACCGTAATAACCATAAGGCCGTTTACATCCTTCGCGTTGGACCGAGATCTGTGAGTTCTTCTTCGTTCAACCGCCAGAGTGTCTGGCAGGGAAAACAATTTTCATAGAGAGGCCGGCTCATAATGATGGAGTCGACGCCGAATTTTTCAAGCTCTTGCATGCGTGTCAGGTCTCTATAATTCCATACGCCTCCCCGCGCCGTTATGCGGATGCCGGTTCTTTTTGCGAGATCAGTCAGCGTATCGAAAGATATCGTTGTTCCTATGATATCATTTTTCCGTTCGCCGTAGACGATGCGCGATACGCCGATTTCCACCATACGCTCCGCCAATTCGATCGGTTCAACCTGTGTGCGATTGATGCCTCCGTGCGTAACGACTTTTCCGTTTTCCGCGATGATGCTGATGGCAATTTTTCTCGTTCCGAATTCTTTAACGAATGCCTCGACAATTTCCGGGCTTTCAATCGCTGCCGTGCTGATGATAATGCGGTAGACGCCGAGATTCAGAACCCGCTGAATTTCTTCATAGCTGCGCAATCCGCCGGAGACCTGAACGGGAATATCGACCGATTCGACCACTTGTTTGATAATATCTTCGTTGACGATTCTTCCTTCCGCAGCGCCGTCTTTATCAATGATATGAATTGTCTTTGCATTTTCTCCGCGCCAGAGTATTGCCATACGTACGGGATCGACGGAATATGTATGCTCCGTACCCGGTGCACCATGGACAATTTCTACACAGCGGCTTTTACTGATTTCTATTAAAGGAAAAATTAAAATCATTCCGCTCACTGCTCATTGAAGATGCAAAAAGCTCAGACCACAATACAGGGGAATGAGCTGTTCATTAGTGAATACAAAAATGCGCAAAAATTAAGAGATATTCAAGGAAACGGCGACTCATTTTGTTGCGGATGGATGAAATTCGGCGTAATTTTGTATTCAATGATGAAGCCGGTCAAAATCCTGATCATACGTTTGAGCTCTCTTGGCGATATCGTTCTGACGACTCCTTTTGTTCGAGCGGTACGTGCAAGATTTCCGGATGCCCAAATCGATTTCCTTTTACGGCAGGAATTTTCCGAACTGCTGCAATATCATCCCGCTCTTTCCCGTCTTCTGAAGTACGACACACAGAGCGGCTTTTCAGGTCTGCGCACATTGAAAAACAGTCTTCAATATGAACACTACGATATTATCTTCGACCTTCATAAAAGTTTAAGGAGCCGCTACTTGTGCTTCTTGATTGGGGCAAAAGAGATTCGAAGCATCAAGAAAAGAATAGTCCCGCGGACGCTATTGGTTCAATGCGGAATCAATATATACGGCAGAATTATTTCTGCAGCGGATCGGTATCTTGAAACCGGCAGATCCTATGGTATTATAAACGATGGACAAGGACCGGAGCTTTTCATACCCGAAATTGTTCGCGGAAGCATTTCGGCAAAGATGGGAGTCAACCCAGAATCTATCTGTGTAGGATTTTGTCCTTCCGCAAAACATTACACCAAGCGATGGCTTCCGGAGCGATTTATTGAGCTTGGCATTCGGCTTTACCATGAACATAGCGGGATGATACTTTTCTTCGGCGGGCCTGCAGATATCGAACTGTGCAGAACGCTGAGTGAGGGGATAAATAGGGGAACAGGGAAGATCGCTGCAAAGAGCTTTGCCGGTTTGTTAAGTTTATTAGAGACGGCCGCCGCTTTTGAACAATGCAGTTGTGTGGTTACAAATGACTCCGGATTGATGCATATCGCTGCAGCAATGAAAAGAAAGGTCGTAGCTATTTTCGGTTCGACAGTAAAGGAATTAGGATTTTTTCCGCAGGGCGATAACAACATTGTTGTTGAAAATAAAAATTTGCGATGCCGGCCATGCTCGCATATCGGCAGAGAATCCTGTCCGAAAAAGCATTTCCGCTGCATGAAAGAAATTACAACGGATATGGTCGCGCATGCGTGCGCTGAACAATTGAATTTTATAAATGATCGACCTCTCAAAGCGAATGGATAAGATTTATTGAACTCCAGCGCGCTCAGCTTTAAAGCATCATGGCCAGACTTATCGATATTCTCAATGCGGCACGACACAGCGGAACTTGGCAGTTGTTTGTAGTTTTCAGGAGGAACCAAGCCGAAATAGTTTACATCTATGAATTATACGCAGGTGATTTAAGATACACGAGGAATTTCCGTTTTTTACTCGAGATGCCTGTTTATGGAAAATCAAAGAGATTAAGATGAAGTTCATGGAAAGATTCGAGAAAATAGAGAATATCTCGCATTAATGATATTATATTCATTAATTAATTTGATATAGAATGTTTCAGACTTGACAAAGAGTCTTTGAATTTGTAAATTGGTGTGCCATCTCCCCGATGGCATAGTTAGCCTCCCTACACCCTGGCGTTCCACCAATGCGCCGGGGTTTTTTTTGACCGTTTTAAAAATTTTGCCGGATGGAATTCTGCAGATTATCTTCCCGGACTTCTTTGACCACATTTGTTTGACAACATGTTGATGCGCGATAATTTCCGGGAATGCAGAATGCAGGAATATTTTGTTGAAGAATTTTGTTTGCAATACCGTCTATAGGTGTAGAACGAATGGGAAAGGAGAAAAAGCGGAAGTTGAAAAATGAGCGTATTTGCAGCCGGGAGTGAAACGGCACAAAAGTGATTTTATTAATTCGTCAAGCTGTCTAATGAATCGCAGAGCATAAGAGTAAAATTTTCGCCTGTAATAATTGATTTCTCTAGTAAAGCAACATTTTTTTCTTCCCTGCATTTTTCCGTCAACTCATCGTCTGGATAAGCGGTAACGATCACTGCGGGTGTTAAGATATTTTGTTCCCGCACCCACTTGATGATCTCCAGGGCATTATGGCCGGGAAGAAGATAATCGATAATGAGCACATCGAACTTTTCTGCAGCGAGTTTTATTTTAGCGAATTCGGCGTTAATGGAAATAGTACACAATGCTCCTATTTTTCTGAGAATCGATTGTAAGAAGATTCTGTAGGAGTAATCATCCTCTATAATAAGAATCTTCTTACCTTGCAATGCTGATTCGGGCGTCACAGATTACTCCTTACAGTTATGAATATGGATTATACTACGCAAAACCTTTTATAAATTCAACAGCAGAAAAAAGAAAGCGTAAGCATAGTTCATCGATAATGTTACATTTCAGGCAATTCGCGATTAAAAATTAATTTCTGCATTTGCGGAGCGACTCCAGTGATTCAGTCTGCTTGGTTGACTGAATTCCCTATAATCAATGTAGAATTGCATACGTTTTTATCCTTTCGTATATTAGAACCGTATGAAATGGATTGAGTTCATGGGAAAAAATCATTTTCAGCCGAAAGGCTGAGGTCCTAAACTATAAGAGATCGCGTACCATATTTTGCGTGGCATTTTTTTAAGTAGCAGAAGGTGACTAAATTTATGATCACAAGAGTGAAGTAAAATCGAAACTTCACTCAGCACAAAAAATAATTGCGGAAAAATGAGAAAAAAAATGGTCCCGTAGCTCAGGTGGATAGAGCAACAGCCTTCTAAGCTGTGGGTCGCGCGTTCGAGTCGCGCCGGGATCACTTGATTTATAATGAGTTAGGGGAACAGTCGTTTCCAAATCGGTCAAATGTCAACAAAACTGTCAACAACTTATTGTTTGTGTTGGCAGTATATGGACAATCAAAAAGCTCGCATCTATCGCCGTTCTAACGGCATCTATTATATCATACTCGAAACTGATAGGAAGAAGGAATACAGAAGCACCAAATGCACTTTAAAAGCTGAGGCATTTAGGCAGCTTGCTGAGATAAAAAAGCTGTTTATTCCAAAAGTGAGGCGTCGGTTGTTGTTTTCCGATTAAGCAAAAGAATATTTGGAATATGCAAACGCCAATCTTGCTCCGGGAACTGTTGAGATATACAAGGCTGCCATTTAGCATTACAGCGAACAGTTCATAGAGGATAAACTTCAGCGGTCAGAACTTGTCACGACGGCCTGGCAAGCCAGCGAAAAGCTTGGTGATCGAAGATCGTTGGGTCTCATGAAATCTATGATGCATTTTCGATCCAAAGAGTTAAACAAACGCAGTGCATTCCAAACAAAAGATATGGGAAAACGAACAATGGATGCCTGGCACAATGATCAGGTCTACATCGATAAGCCTGTTGGTGAAGACCAAACGCTTGCAGAGTTTCTGCTTCTAGTGAAGATCACACCGCTGGACTTTACGATCACAAATGATTCCCTGAGTTCATTGAGCGATAGCGAAATGAACATCATGAACGATCTCGCAGCCGGCTACAACCTGAAAGAAATATCCTCACGAAACGCAATAACCCAATCCCGCATCCCCGCAATTCGACAATCCCTCCAAGATAAAGCCGTTGCATACCTTTAATGGCAAGAGAAGAGCGAATGTGCGTGCTCTTCTTTTTACCGTATTGGAATTGAGCCTCAACCAAAGTAGTGTTACATCGGATCCAAGAAGTTGCTTCTACTTCGATATAGGAGAGGAGTCAATATCGAAAGAAGGTTTCCAGAAATTATTTTATAAAATATTTTATCGTTCTACTGGGGGAATCGATTTCTATATTTTTTTAGTTTTGGATAAAATGGCCTCTTATAGCCGAATCTAGTCATTGCTTCCTATATAAAATATCATTAATGTTGCTTCAGAGGTAAGCCGGATCGGGAGGATTTTGGCTTTCATCATCCCATCCGATAAAAGATTCAATGAAATCAATAGCTGCACTTGGGCACAAGTTTTTTTGCCCCAAGCACGGATAAAATCCTTAACGTTAGGCGAACCACTCAATAATTAATTAGGAGAAATTATTATGGGTGAACAATCTGCGAGCTCAAAAAAAATACAATGGAAATGGGTTTCAATTACATTTGTCCTATATGTTCTGTTTTACATGTTGCCATTGTTTGTTATAGAACCCTTACTAAAAGGTGCTCCCACTGCTGCAACTGTATTTGTAGGTATGTGGATATTTGGTGGAATTATCATTGTTGCTGCAGTTGCGGCATATTTTTCCAAGGATGTTACAATTATAGAACCAGCAATTGCGGGTGCTTTAATGGAAATACTCTATTTCTTTGCAAAGTCACTATACAGGGTTTACACTCAACCAGGCGTCCAATTTGATATCAAACAGGGGTTGCCTTTCACGGTTGTAACTATTTTAATAGCATTTGCTTTATCATTGGTAGGTGCATGGTTTGGAGAACGCGCTCAAAAGCTATGGAAATTGAAAAGTTCGCAATGAGTTTATTAGCGGTTCGTTCCATGTAAGAAGCAAGATCATAAGCGGCTTGCGGGAAGAATGCCTCGCAATAGTTTTCAAGAAATAATCATTAGGCATCGGTTAGATAGTTCTTAATAATTTCAAATATTTATTTGTTAAAAATGTCGCATGACTCAAAAGGTTAAAAAAATTATCGTTATTGCATGTATTTCGACCGCCGCATTGTCGTTTGCTTTTAGCTTAGGTTTATTTTTCCACCTTCAGAATGTTTCGCCTAAAGTTCCTAATAATATTAGCGGTGAAATTTATCCTCTTAATGATCATGGTTATATATTTTATGTGACAGAATTCTATTGCTATCTACATTATAGTTCGATGATTATATCTTTGCCATTAGCCGCTTGCGGTTTTATGCTAAATGAGCGCTGGCATGTTCTTCGGAATGATTATGAAGAATTAAGGAAATCAAAACTTTATTAATTCCTTTAGAAACAGCCGTTGAACCTTTTTAGAAAGGAAAAGAGGCTAAGATCATCGGCATTGCAGGAATACAATCGATACCGTGAGCGGCATGCGGAGAACACTGCGCCATTATATTAGATGATATGAAAAGCGGTAAACGGCAAAATATCATTCAGGGAGTATCCAAATGATTATAAAATCAAATTATCTCGACGAAATTGTGATTAGGACAATTGTCACGATTGTTTGCTGTTTAGCAATCGGATATATCTTTTTCCAGTCGCAAATATTTAATTACCGACTTGTCACATTTATGATCCCAGTATATGGTTCAATAGGTGCGATATTTTTTTATTCATTGCGTGTCAACACCCGGAATGCATTCGCAGCGCTTTTGGTCCTCATTGTCATAAACTCCGGCTTTATTACTCACTCATGTTACGCAAAATAGAGAAAAGAAGAGTACATTAGGTTATCCTTAAGCAAAAGAAAGGACCTACCTGATGAACAAATCAATGTTAGATATATACAGCGATTATTTAATATGTTCATATTCACAAACGCCGGCGACACGGTTATCGAACTTATTACACGGTTCATTGAGTCACGACAAGATTACTCGATCATTATCAGAGACCATCCCACGGTCAAGAGATTTATGGCATTTGGTGAAACCACACGTTCGAGAGATAGAATCTCCCAATGGTATTATTGCCTTGGACGATAGCATCGAAGAAAAGCCCTACACGGATGAGAATGATATCGTGTGCTGGCATTATGATCATACCAAGGGTTGCCAGGTCAAAGGGATTAATTTTATGACAGCATTATACCATAGTCCGGTACACGATGGTGTCTCTTTACCTGTCGGTTTCGAGATTATCGCGAAAACGGATTACTATGTGGATCCAGCCACCAAAAAAGACCGAAGACGAAGTCCTGTTTCAAAGAACACATATTATCAGCGTCTGTTACAAGCATGTATCAAGAATTGCATTCAATTTTGCTATGTTTTGAACGATGTTTGGTATGCTTCCGCCGATAACATGATGTTTGTCAAGCATACGTTGAAGAAACATTTTGTGATGCCGCTGAAAAATAATCGTAAGGTAGCCCTTTCCAAGACCGATAAACGACAAGGAAAGTATCAGTCTGTTGACACCGTGACCATGACAGAACGGAGCACCATGGAAATCTATCTTGAAGGAGTTGATTTCCCGCTTTTGCTGGCCAAACAAGTCTTTGCAAACAAAGATGGAAGTATTGGTGTTTTGTATTTGGTTACCAGTCATACGACACTCACCTACGAGGAAATGACGACACTCTATCGTAAACGATGGCATGTCGAAGAATATCATAGGTCGCTTAAGCAAAATGCTTCTCTTGAAAAATCACCGACTCGTACGGTTGCCACACAAACAACCCATTTCTATGCCGCTCTCTGTGCCTATGTCAAACTCGAAATGCTTAAAATCTCTACCGGAAAAAATCATACAACTTTGAAGCTTGGTATCTATATGCAGGCTCTCATGACTGCCTATAGTCAATTGCGTCAATTGAAACCCATTGCTTTTTCAAATAATCCTGTCTATGCGTAACATGAGTTACTCACTCAAAACAACCTCATTTATTATTACGGGACTTGTTGTTTATATGCGCACTTGCTACTGCTCTTTATATCTTCTATGGGCACTTTTACAACAAGAACAAAAAGAAACACTGGCTTGAACCACTGATTCTCTCATTCTTAATCGGTATATTTCTTCTTGTTGCTACACTTCTTACAATCACTTTTAACAGGGCGTTTAACACGATTACATTATTATGGATTTATCATTTGGCAAAATTATATTTTTTAATTGGTTTGGGAATTGGATTGGGGATCATAATCACAGAAGAACCATTTAGGTCAGAAATGCTTAGATTGTTGAAGCGATTTAACACATGAGTTGCCACATAGAGAGATTAATCATCGGCCTCGTTCACTTGGCAGGCACGGATAAAATCATTAACGATAAACCGCTCAAATAAAGATTAATGCATGAGATCACATCAGCAAGAGCAAGCAAGCTGGGACATAATATCTCGCCACCTCCTAAGTAACAAATATGTGAAGAAGTGAGAACAGGAAGATTAGTCGGAATCAGTAGAGAGCAAAGTCCGAAGGATAGCGGGAGCATTATATTATCGTAATATAGAAATCGTTAGATGTGCTCCAAGAGAAGCTTCGCGTTTTTTACAGGCTGAAAGACCCTGTTGAATAATGACTAACTATCAATTCATATCGAGTCTCGCAGGAATGGAAACAATGACATAACTGAAGCGTAGACAGAGAATCACATAGACGTGCGCCAAGAAGCTTGGCGTTTCTTACAGGGTGCAAGTCCCTGTTGGGTAAGGCAAAACCAGCCGCCCATATCGAGTCTTGCAGGAGTGAAAGTAATGACATAACTGAAGCGTAGACAGAGAATCACATAGACCGTAGGCGAAACCGCATTCGCTTAAGCCCGCAACAGCTTCGTAACCTTAATGAAACAGATGACGATGGTGTATTCTTATCAGAAGTCAACACAAAGAGACCGGAAAAATAAAATGGTGAGGTCTTGGAGGGTCTGTCGGAGTAGAGAGCACAGTATGTGTGGAGAGAAACGTCAGAGAACTTGGGATACCCTGTGTGTTCCTTGAGCATCGGATGGTATACGGATAATGAGCCACGTAAGGGGAAACCCGGAAACGGAGGTAGGCCGAAGCCTAAACCGAAGGCAGCAAGGTAAGCCGACGCGAAAAGCCAAGTAGTGCGCTGAAGACCACAGGGAGTCAGATGAGTTCATAGTACTCAGAGAACGGGAGAGCCGTTCACAGGTTCCAGTGTAATGGAACAAGGGGAAGGGACTCACAACAACACGAAGTCTGCAAAGGAAACATTGGCCGAGCAAGAAGAACCGGATACCAATGCGAACCTCACTGCAGGGAATAGCGAAGAAGATTTATGCGGAAGCGAGTGCTGTTGAAGAGCCCGGTGCGGAAAAACCGCACGCCGGGATCCGTGCAGGGGGCGTCGAGCAATCGGCGTCCCTACTGTGATGCAATTATCTTTTTATTGTTTGATGAAAGGATATTCCAAATGAAAAATAATGTAAAGCAAACAATTTCAATTCTTTCTTTTATATTTGTCATCTTCATGATACCTATGTCTGAATTATATGCGCAATGGGTAAAAATAGCAAGTATGACTGAAGGAGCCCTAGTTGTCTCTGGTAATAATATTTTTGCGGGGGATTGGCAAAATGGCATTTTCCTTAGTACCAATAATGGTACAAGTTGGAGTGCGGTCAATTCAGGCTTAACAGTCGTTAATATCTGGAATGGTACATCATATAATTCGTATTATACGCCAAAATGTTTTGCTATTTCCATTAATGGAGCCGATGATACAAATATTTTTGTTGGGACTTGGGGAAGCGGCGTCTTTCTTTCCACTAATAATGGTGCAAACTGGACTGCAGTTAATAATGGTTTTCCTAATACAGGTGGCGGATATGGAAATGGAGACACTATTATTACTTCTCTCGTTTTTTCTGGCAATAATCTTTTTGCTGGCACTTTTTCCTTCGGTGTTTTTCTTTCGACCAACAACGGCATGAGCTGGACTCAAGTGAATAATGGTTTGACGGACACTTCAATCTATGCTCTTGCTGTTTTGGACACAAATATTTTTGCCGGGACTTACGGCAATGGTGTTTTTCTTTCGACCAACAACGGCACAAGTTGGACTAATGCTGGCTTACTAAATGAAGATGTCGAGGCTCTTGCCATCTCAGGAACAAATCTCTTTGCTGGAACAAATGGCGACGGTGGTGTTTATCTTTCTACTAACAACGGCAAAAATTGGAGTGTTGTTGGTTCAGGATTAATAAATAAAACTGTTTATTCTTTTGCTGTTTCTGACACGAATATTTATATTGGCACATTCCAAGGAGTTTGTTTATCTACGAATAATGGAACAAGTTGGAATGGAATCGATTTCAGTGATATGTCAAGGCCTATCTTTTCTCTTACTATTTCTGGCAAGAATCTTTTCGCAGAGACTGACGAAGGCCTCTGGAGGCAGTCGCTTAGGGATATTACTTCAGTAAATGTAAGAAAGACTGAGATTCCTTCAGTGTTTTCCCTTTCACAAAACTATCCCAACCCATTTAATCCAATGACAACTATTTCATTTAGTCTTCCATCAAAATCTTTCGTTTCATTGAAAGTGTTTGATATTATAGGTAGAGAAGTCGTAACCATAGTATCAGGAGAAATGTCTGCGGGAAATTATACTAGACAGTGGAATGCAACAAAGATGGCGAGCGGAATTTATTTCTACAGGTTGCATGCAGGTTCTTATTCCGAAACAAAATAACTTGTTCTATTAAAATAAATTGCGCCCTCTTGAGTAACAAATTTATGAAGAAGCGAGAACAGGAAGATTAGTCGGAGTCAGTAGAAAACCAAGTTTAGCGGATTGCGGGAGCGATTATTTAATGGTAGAATGCCGGACCATTATTATTTCGTAATATAGAAATCGTAAGTAAGCAATGTTATAAAAACCTTTCTTAAATGAATAAAACCATAACGATATTTATTTTCTTAGTCTCTCTTATATCGTTTGTTCATTTTGCATTATGCCAAGACTATTATGATAGCGATAATCATTACCAATACACTTATAAAATAAATCCTCATTTGCCCGATTTTGTATTCTCTGTTTTTCTTGACACTTTAGAAAGTACCGGTGAAAGCACTCACAGAGTATCAAAAATTGAAATTAGAAATTCCAATAGCATGCAAATCATTCAGACGATAACAATTCCTGAAAAGAGTGAAGATTTACCTTGTTATGGTTCTACTTCGTTTTGCGTTAGAGACATGAATTTTGATGGTTATATTGATATACTCTTAAATTATTCTGGTGGTAGTGCTGGTGATCAATTCCATGTTTGGCTTTATAATACAAAATCTGGAATATTTATATATGATCCGCAGTTTGATGAATTATGGGATCCAGCCCCTGATCCCAAAAGAAAAACGATAACCTCTATTTGTTCCGGAGGTTATAAAAATACGATGAAAGTAATCTATCGCATAGAGAATGGAATACTCGTTCTTCTTCGCAAAGAAATAAAAACATATATCGATGAAGTCAACGGGAATAAACGATGGGAACGTAGAGTAGAATTATATAAACGTGATAAAATAACATCGGTAAAAATTGATACCATAAAAGAAGAATAGAGTTAAAAATAGGCAATGCCAACTCCTCCTAAGAACGCCCTCACATTGTTGGGTAGAAGTAATTGAAAGCGCAGGAATATAATCGAGGCCATTCGCGGATTGCGGAGAATAGCAGGCATCATTTTGTTCAAGAGTAAATTTGTCAATCACTTACAAAGAGGAACGTTGTAATGGAAAATATTAATGTTGTTATAGGTTCGAGGTGGGTAAAACTAATAAATTCTCCTCTTTACACCATAGTCCAAGCATTAACCGGTGTCTCAATCAGTTTTGCCCCACTTTTTTTATATTTCGCAGGAGAATGGAGATTGAGAGGAGCATCAATGTGGTTGACTTTCATAGCATGTTACGGAATTATTTTTCTTGTTTCTGCTTTTTATTTCGGACTCGCTTTTTCTGTAATTAAACAAATTCGTAAGATGCACGGCTAACAAGCGGATCAAACTAATTTGTAAAAAGAATATCTTGGAAATCCAGAGATCATTCTGCCACTTCGCCAAATACATATATACTTTGGCAGAATTGCGAACTGGCAAAGCGGGAATTGCTTTTAATCTTCCATTCCATTAACTTTAAAATATTCAACCAATTGTAGTAGCTACATCGGATCACGGGGACTGTTGTAGAATTACGATTTTAAATCCTCTGGATTCGTTGCAACACGATGAAAGAGGATTTTGTGTTTATTGGCTGTAGAATGCATTCTAATTAAGTTTTTTTGGCCCAAGCACGGATAAAATCCTTAACGTTAGGCAACATTTACTAAAAGGTGAATTATGAAATATACATTCTATTTTCTTTTTATAATTTTATGCGGAGGTATTTTTTCGTGTAAATCACCAACTCAAACAATAGTAGCGAATAAATATTATTATTCATTTTCATTTTCTGTTGGCATGCAGTGGCAGTTCTCATATCTGTACGAGAATCAACCTCCTGGAATGGTATATTACATGGTTCAATCAGGAATCCATAAGTGGCAAGTAATTTCTTTATCGTTAATCAATCAAGATTCTATCTATACGGTTCAACAAATCAGGAAAGATACGGTTCACTTAATTCACCCTGGTGAAAATGTAGACACGACATATATAATTGCTGACACTTCAGAATTTATTATTCAATATTCGTATAATATGTTTCAATTCAAGTGGCCGTCAATTTATTTTGGTGCGGTAACCGTTAATATTCCTAATCATACCTATGTCAATGCTTATCCTGTAATTGTCTCTTATCCCAGTCCATCATATAATGCATATACGGAATACGATAATAATACAGGACCAGTTGAATTAATGTTTGATGAGGAAGATCTAAGATATATATATATTGAAAAATATTCTTTAATTGATTTTAAAAAACAATGAATCTTGACTTTATTGTTTATTGTTGCCTAACCATTTTAAAAGTAAAGATTCAAGCAATCAACGATGGCCAAGCACGAGTAAAATCATTAACGTTAGGCGGCAAATACAGGAAATAAAACTTGGATATTTATATTTTAAAGGATGTCGCAACTATTCTTAGTGTGGCAATAGCCTTGGTTGCATTAATAAAAGGATATTTTGAATATCGCTTTCAGGGAATGCAAAAGCGTGCGCAACATTTTTATCTATTCACGAGAAATTTAGAACTAACGAGTCTTTTAATAAAATCCGAAATATGCTTGAAGAAGATGATAAACGATTAACGTAAATTCCATTTGGAGAAAAGAGAGAATTTCTTGGTTTCTCTGAAGATATAGCAATTGCAGTAAATTCTAAATTGCTCAATAAGTTGTCCGCTCATTATATGTTTGGCTATTATGCAATCAAATGCTGGGAGAGTAAGCATTTTTGGAACGCTAATGAAGGAGTCCACAAAGTATCGTTCTATTGGAAACTTTTTGCGGATTTTGTAAAGGAGATGCAGCAGATCCAATCTACATTACCTCCAAAAAGTTAAGATATAAAGTTTTAAGAAAGACAGTTTATCTGCAAATATATAACTCAATTAAACAGGTGGAGAATATGAAAGATTTGAAACAATTATTTATTCTAATGCTTGTTGTTTTAGAGGATGTTAGAGCGCAATTATCTTATTAGCATTTAATGAAAGGATAAATAGATAAGAAATCATATGAAACGATTAGTCTCAATTTATTCTCTGATGTTTGCCATTTTTCTTTTACCTCTATCCAAGTTGTATGCACAATGGGTATATACTAATGGACCTCTCGGCTACAGAATCGATTGTTTTGCTGTATCCGGTACGAATCTTTTTGTTGGGTGTGGAGATGAAGGTGGAGGTATTTATCTATCCACTAATAATGGTGCAAACTGGAATACACTCACAACGCCACTGATTCCATGGTGTTATGTTACTACTATGGCTGTCTCCGATACGAATCTTTTTGCCAGGTATGGATATTATTCTGTTGCTGGTATTGGCGGCGGTGTTATACATTCCACCGATAATGGCTCAAGTTGGACTTTTTGTTCAGGAGTAGCGAACGCCTCTATCGGTGCTCTTGCCGTTTCTGATTCGAATCTCTTTGTCTCCACAGTTTACGATGGAACTTATCGTTCCACAAATAATGGCATTAGTTTTAAATTAATTGATGTTGGGAATTATGATGATGTTACTTCTCTTGCCTTCGCAGGTTCCAATATCTATGCTGGTACTTTTAATGGCTCAAACGACGTTGTTTTTCTTTCTACTAATAGCGGTACAGATTGGATCGTAGCTGATTCAGGATTACCAGTAGATGATTATGTCGTGTCTTTTGGAGCCTCTGGCACAAATCTCTTTGCAGGGACTTACACTGGCAGTATTTTTCTTTCCGCTAACAATGGCACAAGCTGGAATGCAGTAAATACTGGACTAACAAACATGACTGTTAACACATTTGTTGTTTCTGGAACTAATATATTCGCCGGAACCCAAGGCGGTGGTGTTCTTCTTTCCATTAACAACGGTGCAAAGTGGACACAAGTTAATACAGGATTGATGGATACTAATGTTTATGCCCTTGCAGTTTCCGGTCATGATCTTTTTGCTGGAACTGGTCATGGCGTATGGAGACGATCATTAAACGATATGGTTACCGTTGTAAAGGAAAATAGTGAAATTCCTGTGAGCTTATCCCTTCTACAGAACTATCCCGATCCATTCAATCCAACAACGACAATATCATTTACTATTCCGTCACGTTCATCAGTCTCATTAAAAATATTCGATATATTGGGAAGAGAAGTGGCAACCATTGTCTCCCAAGAATTACCAGCAGGCACCTATTCGCGCCAATGGAATGCAGCAAAGATGTCGAGTGGAATTTATTTCTATCGATTGCAAGCAGGATCGTTTACACAAACAAAACGGCTTGTGCTTTTGAAATAGCGAGGCCATTCGCGGCTTGCGGGAGAATACTAATATTGTATCATCGTGTAGAAATCATTAGAAAGCATAATGAAAAATAAGATATTTATTTATCTATTAACTTCATTGGTTATATGTGGATGGAAATCAGATAAAGCAATCTCACAATACAAAGATGTTTTTAGTATCTATCTTGCGAAGAATCCAAATATGTATCATACCTCGGAGAAACCTAAGCTGAAGGATTTTGTTTTGGATAGCATACCTCTATTGACGGTGGATTCGATTACAAGTTACGCATGGCATTCCCACTTAATCTCATTTTCCACACAAATAAAACATAGATTGGAAAACAGAGAATCATTGGTAGATCATTTATTCGTCATTGTTGCCAATGACGAACGAATCTACTGGGGAAAGTTTACAGATGCTGCAGATTCATATATTAGCGATAGTCCTGAGATATTTTTACCGCTACGCAATCGAACATCAAATCCAATCCCGAACGGATTTAAAATAGGCCGGGGTCATATATTTGATAAAGATACTGTAGATGTCCGCAATGATATTAGAATATACAATGCTTTGAAAGCTGCCGGAAAACTATTGCCATGAAGTTGCGAATAAAATAGATATTCAAGACGATACGTAAAAGGGTTGTAAACAATCACAAAAGAGTAGCTAAACAATAACAAAAGCATACTTAAACGATAGCATTAGAAAATCTAAGATCATTAAATTAATTGAATCAACAATTAACTATGCTCATTAATTATAATGCGCTTGATGATGTTTACCGCGATATCCAATTCATGGAGAATTTCATTAAATGACAACCTTTATGGGAAGCTCTATCATTGGAATCTCTGTCCGTTGCTACGGTGAACTCAATGACAATCTTCCAAAGGAGCATCGATACATCAGCTCGCTTCATCGTATAGAATCAAATATTGCTGTCAAAGAATTTGCATTTAAATTAGGAATTTCATTTGACCGTATTGATCTTGTGCTTGCCAACGGCATCTCTGTTGATTCCGCATATCCATTGAAAGACAACGATCATATTTGCTTCTTTCCAGTATCCGAAAGTTTTGATATTTCCTCCATCACGAAAGTGCATGAGCATCCGCTTCGTCAGCCGAAATTTGTTCTTGATGTTCATCTCGGAAAACTGGCCAATCATCTTCGAATGCTCGGCTTCGATACACTGTATCGAGACGATTATATAGACGACATCCTTTGCCAGATATCTCTTCAGGAGAATCGAACTCTGCTGAGCAAAGACAAATCCTTAATCGAAACCGAAAGTCTCACTCATGCATATTTGGTAAAGAATAAAGAACCCCGTCTTCAGCTTATTGAAGTTCTCAATCGATTTCAACTTTTTACTCTTACAGCGCCGTTCACTCGATGCATCGAATGCAATTCCATGCTCCAAAGAATCGATATGGGAAGAATTCTTTCCCGTATCCCAGCACGAGTGAAAGAATGGTGCTCCGAATATCAATGGTGCAGTGCCTGCGATAGAGTCTACTGGAAAGGTTCCCACTACAAAAAAATGCAAGAATTTATCTCGTCGTTATCACTTAAATAATCGTAATATAGAAATCGTTAGATTACGCTTAAAAGACATGAAACTATTTCTATCAATATGCCTATTTTGTTGTAGCTCAAGTTTTGCCCAAGAACTGGCCTATATCAGCGTATTCGGCTCGAAGATATACTTCGCACCTCCTGATACATCAAATTGGTACCCTGATCAAAATGGGATGACAAAATACGGTAGCTATAACTTGATGTTTAAACGTCTACCGCTAAAGGATTCCCTTGGCCAAAATGTTGAGACTGTAATGTCTATTGTCATTCAACACGTTTTGGATTCTTCAGATGTAATAATGTACTCAATTGAGAAGAGAGGTCAAGTACCTTTTCAAGTTGTTAAGGTTCTCGCATATGATACAACCTATTATTCTTATCGCAATGTTATCGGATATGAAGGCACTTACATGCGAGGGAAAATCATTCATAAAATATTTGTTATTCATATGCGTGGTGCTTCAGTTGGCTTACAGATTATTTGTGATTCAACCGATCAAGTTTATTCACAAGTCGAAGCCGATATGCGTAGGTTTATTAAGTCAATTGATATTGATCAATGATAACCGCAACTCAACCATTCTAAAAAGTAGAGCATCAAGCAATCAATGATGGCCACGCACGGATAAAATCATTAATGTTAGGCGGCATCAACCGTATGAAAATAATAACTCTGGTTTTCTTGTTTACTCTTAATCTTTCCGCTAGGGATTCGCTGAAAGTCATTCCAAAAGAATCATTTGAAATGAATTCTATCGAAGTATCTTCCAATGATTCATTGGTTATATGTTCCTGTGGCGATTTTGTCTATTATCCATTTGGTAGGATGGACAAGGCATTGCAATTATCGTCCAGTGTTCTTAATATCTTCGTAATTCATCCACATCTTGAAGAGATGGATAACGGAAAGTTTCTTTTCTATACGCTAAAATACAAATCGAGCCGGCTACTTCTTTTTTTTGATAATGATACGGAAGCTTGCACATCATCATATGTGTTGAAGGGTGATATCGTAGATTCATCAGTTGTTTTTTCAAACAATGTTCGAATTGGCATGAGTAAAGCAGCATTTCTTTTGGAGTTCTTTAAATTCTTTCCAAAAGAGAAGATGAACAAATATAAAACGATAATCTTTGAGACTTGTGTAGCTGGGACAAGACAGATATATTCGTTTAAGAATAATCGTCTATCGAGAATTAGCATCATAAATCTGAGCCATTGGAGGCTACATTATTAATATTGCCTGAGCCTAACAAATAAATTTATTAATCACCGAGGCCATTCGCGGCTTGCGGAGAATAAAACGACCCTTTAATAAAATAGCTGGAACTCATGATTACAATAAAGCAAACCAGAATGACGGTTTGGATATTCTGCATACTTGATCTTATGCTCTTACCGTATACGGAACTTGCCAATACATTTGAGACAAATATTTTCATGAGTTAGCCACCAAATCCGACTGCAATTTTTACTGGTGGATTTATCCAGACATGTTCTGGAAGTGATTTTACCACTGGCACACCTTTGACAAATCTCTCTGGGTGGTCTTCAAAAGCTTTCAAAAGGACAGCAGCTCTTGTTTTTAGTATGCCTTCATACTGCTGATCATGCACGCTCGCTGGCGTCAACATAGCAATGCCTGAATGACGATGTTCCTGATTATACCAACGATAGAACTCTTGACAGAACATCCTGGCTTCTTCAATCGTTAAAAAACGCTCAGGAAAATCAGGCCGATATTTTAACGTTTTAAACGCCGACTCCGAGAACGGATTGTCATTGGACACATGAGGCCGAGAATGTGTTTTGACGACACCAAGATCTACAAGCAATTGAGCAACTACAACGGATTTCATCGAGCTTCCGTTGTCGGCATGCACTGTCAAGCATCCGCGTTCAATATGCTGCCTTCGGCATGTTTCGCCAATCAATTCTTCTGCAAGCTTTGCTGATTCCTTATAGGCGACCATCCAACCGACTACATACCGACTATAAACATCTATAATGGTATAGAGATAATAATACGTCCACTTTCTCGGCCCCTTGAGCTTTGTGATATCCCAAGACCATACTTCATTGGGCTTTGATGCCAAAAGTTCAGGACGAGAATATTTTCTCGGCTCACCTTGACGTCGTTGAAGGTTTTGTTCATTACGGCCAAGAATTCGATACATCGTTCTTTCAGAGCATAAATACAGGCCTTCATCAAGTAATGTCGTATAGATTTCCGGTGGAGCCACATCCCTAAATCGTTCACAATTCAATGTTTCCAGAACACAGGTTTCTTCTTGTTTTGCAAGACTACGGTGATGCACACTATGCTCTTTCAATGAATCTTCCGGCTTTGGTAAACGATATACACTCGATCGAGGCATTTCAAATGCCTGGCACAAAGACCTTATCCCTAATGCTTTTCCATGAACTGCTATCATTGCTCGGCTTTCTTCTCGTCGGTCTCGACTTGGTCGAGTCCCAGAATCAACGAAAGTTTTTTTTGGAGCTCTACGATTAATTCCGTCTTCTTGAGCTTCTTTTCTGTGCTCTCCAATTGGCGACGTAATCGGTGTATCTCCGCCTGCAAAACGACTCGACTTTTTATCTTACCGCCGCTCTTGATCGAATTTAATTCTCCGCGTTCCTGTTGCTCAATCCACTTGCGAACTGAGGAATAATACAATCCTTCTTTGCGCAAATACGATCCGATTGAACTGCTGCTCCCATTGGCTTTCATTTCTGCAATTGCTTCTATCACTCGGACCTTATAGCCAATTGACAATCGTCGGCGTCTTTTACCTCCCACCACCTCAACTTCCATTTCTGGTGTTTCTGCACCCGTAACTCCAGTCGGCCTACGGCCTCCTTCCATTACGGGTGTCTGGGGTAGTTGTTCTATCCGTGCTTGTACCATTTATTCTGCTCCTCTGCCCTCGATTGTGAGTTACATCATTATACAGTATTTTGTCTCATCAATATAGGCAAAGAGGGAGATCACTTTATCATCGACCTAAAGGTACAATAAATGATACCTCAACCGGTCATCAGGAAAACCTAAATAGGCAAAGAAGTAATGACACAACGCATGGGGGTATGAAATGAAACTTTTGCCACTTCGCCAAATCCTTATACATAATAGCGAACTGGCGAAGTCGGCAGGGTGATTTTTTTTTATCTCGTCAGATCTCTTAGGGTTGTGGCAAGGTGTCGAAAGGGTCATAAAAGGTCATCAAATGATCACAAAATTTGGAATAATTAGATATATGAGCTCCTATACTCCCTCACGTCGTGGGAGCGAGGTAATTGAAGCGCGAGAATACAATCGAGGACATGGGCAGATAGTGGAAATACCGCAATATTATTGTAATATAGAATTTGTTATTCAGTCTTAAAATTGAATTGATCAGATAATTTATAAGAGTTTGGGAATTAAAATATCGATAATTATTAACAAAACTAAGGAGAAAATTATGAATACTTTATTTCTTATCGTGGTGTTTGCTGCTTTAGGGATTGTTCTGCTGACTGTTAAACCACGGAATATCTCTTATCCCTTTAATTTTAAGAAAATCGGATATATAAGTCTAGGGTTAGCAGTATTATCTATTCTTTCTGAATCCTTTACTATTATTGAGCCGGGATATGTCGGAGTTCCTGTTACATTTGGTAACGTTGGATCACAGTCTCTTCCAGCGGGGATTCATCCGATCTTTTTTTTAACGGATATATATAAAATGTCTATTCAAACGAAAGACTACACGATGACCTCAGTCCATAACGAAGGAAATAAAATAGGTGATGATGCAGTTGCTACACTATCCCGCGATCAACTTATCCTAAAATTTGATGTCAGCGTTTGGTATCATTTAGATCCATCGCAAGCAAATAATGTTTACAGTAATATTGGGCTTAACTATGAAGAAGTGATCGTGAGACCGGCCATTAGAACTGCCCTGGTAAATGCTGCGACCAAGTTTGATGCCAGCGATGTTATGTCCATGCAGAGAGACGCTTATACTAAAATGGTTATGGAATTATTGCTGCAGGAATTGAACGGAAAAGGTGTAATGTTAGATAATGTCCTTATTAGAAATGTGGAGCCGCCTACAACTGTCAGTGATGCCATTGCGGCAAAACTTAAAGCCTCTCAGGAAGCACAACAAATGGAGTATACCATACAGTATGCTCAAAAGGAGGCCCAGCGAAAAGCAATAGAGGCTCAGGGCATTTCAAATGCTCAAAAAATAATTGGCAACGGATTGACACAGAATTACCTGCAATGGTATTACATCTCTCAGCTCAAAGATGTAGTCAGCAGCCCTAATAATTCGACAATTATTTTGCCATATGACCAAAAATTGACACCACTTTTAAATATTCAGAATAAGAAGTAAAGTAACACGGTTTAACATTGACGGATATAGCAAGTGGAAAGTAAGGATAGGTGCTGGCGCAAATTGTGCAAATTGAAGGTTATCATCACCGTCAGCTTAGGTACGCCACGAGGCGTGCGCAGAAACAACAAGCAACAAAATACCTATATGGATGAAAAAACCATACAACCAATTTGTCGTTCAGGTTGAAGCAGCTCTGAGGTACGGTAAGGGAACGAACCGTACTAAGTTCAGAGCGAAGCGTCTGTGTAAGCCGTGATAGTTAAGCCTCGTTACGTAAATAAAAAGTGGTCAGCCTGTCTAAGAAGGTGAAACCAGCCATCATATCGGAAGCAACGACAACGCGCACGATATGAACTTTTCGGGGTAGGATATCATGGCGTGTACAGAGAAGGTAGCGCATGAACGTGGGAGACCCCAGCACTGCAAAGAGACGAAAGCAGGAGCGGGAGTCGGATATGCCCATAGTAGTGAAGATAAGCGGAAAGGTAAAACCGCAAGGAGCGAAGGGGCATTACTGTAAACGAGCTTCAAATGGAGAAGGACACGGAAAGAAGTGACGAAAAGCAAATGAGTAATCAAGAACGAATCGAACAACTTGTAAATCCAAGCGGAAAGAAACGAAAGGATATGACAAGCAGGGAAAGAGTGCAAATGCTCCAGAGGAAGCTATATTTAAGTGCCAAGCAGGAAAAGCGAATGAAGTTTTATGTATTGTATGATAAAGTATTCTTGGATTATATACTGAAAGAATCTTGGCAGCGAGTCAAGAGCAACGGAGGTAGTTCAGGAATAGATGAGCAGAACTTTGAAGATATAGAGCGATACGGGGTAGAGAAATATCTCGGAGAGCTAAAAGAAGAACTGCGCAAAAGGACATACAAACCAAGCGCTGTGAAGCGAGGGTATATACCGAAGCCGAATGGAGAACAAAGACCATTAGGCATCCCAACGATAAAGGATAGGATAGCCCAGATGGCTTGCAAGCTGGTGATAGAACCGATATTCGAGGCGGATTTTGAAGAAAGTTCGTATGGGTTCAGACCCAAGAAGACAGCGCAAGAAGCCGTCATCAAAATCAAAGAACATCTACAAGCAGGCCGCACAGAAGTCTATGATGCCGACCTGAGCAAATACTTTGACACAATACCGCACGATAAGATGCTGAAGACATTGGAGACGCGGATAAGCGACCCGCGAATACTGGAGTTGATAAAGCTCTGGTTAAAAGCGCCAGTGTATGAAGACGGGAACTATAGGGGAGGGAGAAAGAGCACAGTAGGAACGCCACAAGGCGGAGTTATATCGCCGTTGTTGGCAAACATCTACCTGCACTTACTCGACCGTATAGTGAACAATCGAGCGGGAATATTTGCAAAGGAAGGAATACACATAGTACGTTATGCGGATGATTTTGTATTGATGGGAAGGAAGCTGTCAGCCGAAGCGATGAAGAAGTTGCGAGGTACACTGGAGCGTATGGAACTACAGATAAATGAAGGCAAGAGCAAGCAAATAGAAGCTCGACAAACGCCATTCAATTTTTTGGGATTCACAATACGCAACGACCGCAGCTTCTATGATAGCAAAAAGCGATTTTGGCACATCAAACCCAGTGATAAATCCAACAAGCGAATAAGACAAAATATCAATATGTATTTGAAGCGAGTAGGACATTATCCCCCGCAAGAACTGGTAAAAGGACTCAATTGGAAAATACGAGGATGGATAAATTACTTCGAGATAAAAGGAGTAAGCTACACATCTACACCCAAAAGGGAATTGTACTGGTATCTTCGGGAACGACTTTATCAATACTTTAACCGCAAGAGTCAACGCAAGACACGCTTGTATCGTCAACAAGCATATACAATACTGGTCGAGAAGTATGGATTAATCGACCCTATGAAGTATCAAGCGCGGGCTGTACTGTGAAAGCATTAGATGAAGGTTACAGGGAAAGCCGTATGCGGGAAAACCGCACGTACGGTTTGACGAGGGGGAGAGTGAAATTGCTTTCTCACTCTCTCTACTCTACCGTCAATCTGCTTGTTCAGGTGCATTACAATATTAGCTATCCAAAGAAGAAAATGAAGAAGGTATTATTATTACTCTGTGAAGGTGTAGAGGTTCTAGAAGCAGCAGCTTTTTACGATGTTCTTGGTTGGTCAGGTGCTTCTGGATTAGATCCTGTGAAAGTAATCACTGTTGGATTGCAAACGGAAGTCAATTGTTCCTTCGGTTTGAAAATAATTCCCGATGCGCTCTTGCAGGGAATAGATGTTAAACAATTTGACGCATTGGCAATTCCAGGTGGCTTTGAAGCATTTGGCTTTTATAAAGATGCATATTCAGAACAAGTTATAGGTTTCATCAAACATTTCGGCGAATTGAAGAAGCCAATCGCTTCTATTTGTGTTGGTGCGCTACCCGTAGCGAAAACGGGACTTCTAAACGGGCAACGAGGAACTACCTACCATCTTATGGATGGAAAACGTAGACGGCAATTAGCCGAATTTGGTGTACAAGTAATTGATGAACCAATAGTACGTTCAAACAATATTATTACTTCAACTTCACCAGCTACAGCGGTTGAGGTTGCATTTAACCTACTGGCGGAATTGACTAGTTTAGAGAATGCAAACCGAGTTCGTTATTTAATGGGTTTTAGTGGTAATGCGCCATAACCATTTTAAAAAGAGCCGGAGGCATAAAAATGTCATTGCACAGCGTGCACTCTGCGATAGTGGTTGCAGCATAACAGGCAGAGGCCTGAGAATATTATTGCATGAAGTGCAGTAGAATTTATGATGTCGTTCACTTGTCTAAGTTCGGATAAAATCATTCACGGTAGGCAGCAATACAAGCATCACAGAAAGGAATTAAAATAATGCAGCCGGAAAAACGCATTGAAATATTGATGGAGGTTGAAGCTCTAAAAAAGGCAGTAAAGGAACCAAATATGTTTACTAAAAAGAGTTTACTCCTATCGGTTATGGGTGCTTTTTTAGTAACGCTTTGTGGATTATATATGTTCGTAAAAGTTGTCGATCTTATTGTTAAAGATGGTATATCATATATAGTTGTCGTATTTCTTTTTATTGCTATCGTTTTTATTGTTTCACCGTGGTATTTTATTGTGCGACATCAGATCAATAAGCGATTGTTACTTATTTATGAAGCACTATTATCAAATGATTCAGAGACTTCTGCCTCCTAAGCGCAAAATTCCCTCACTATCGAGGCCATGAGTGGCTTGCAAGAGGAGACAGGATGAAAAAAAAGGAAGGATGACATGAAGGAATTTTTAATATTTACTACGATGCTTATCGGGGCTTACGTCAGTTGCACTCTTCAGGCGCAAACCTTTAATGTCCAGAAATACAGCATAGGCGGTGAAGGGGGAACGGACTATCTAACAGCTGAACCCGGTACTGGCCGGGTTTTTGTCTCACGTAGTTCCCACGTTATGGTAATCGACGGAAACAGCGGAAAAGTTATCGGTGATATTCCGGAAACACCAAATACTCACGGTATCGCACTTGTTGCTAAATACAATCACGGGTTCACAACTAACCGTGGTGATTCCACTATTACCATGTTCGATCTTACAACACTCGCCACAATCAAGAAAATCAAGATTCCAGCCGGCGGACAAGACGGAATTATGTACGATGATTTTTCAGACCGTATCATTTTGACCAATCACAGTAATATCGGCACAGCTACAGCGGTCGATCCAAACACAGGAATTATTACAGGAGAGGCCCAGCTTGAAGACAATGCACCCGAAGGCGCTGTAGGCGATGGGAAGGGGAAACTTTTTGTAAACAATGAAAGAAAGAACACTATCCAGGTCATTGACGTCAAAACAATGAATGTTCTCGGTTCGTGGCCTTTAGATTCTTGCTATGGACCAACAGGGATCGCTTATGATCGGTCTACAAACAGGATCTTTTCCGGTTGCAGCAAAACGTCGGCAGTTGTGAATCCTGCAACGGGTAAGATTGTAGCAAGGATACCAAATGGCGAAGGTGTTGACGCACTTGGTTGGGATCCGTCTGAGAAGTTGATCTATATTCCGGCTGGCCGCGACAGTAATGTAACAATTGTTCATGAAGATTCACCTGACCGATACAGTGTAGTAACTGCTGTTACCACTATGACTGGTGCAAAAACGATTTCCGTCGATACCGTAAAGCATACGGCGTACCTGTTCCAACCACAATACGGCCCTCCTTCACCAGATGCACCGTTAGATCGAAATGGCCGCCGTTCACGCGGGCCAGTCACAGGCGCATATCTCATTGTCATAAGACATTGATACCTGAGCGAGAGGAGAAGAAGATTTAGAAATATACCAAAGTAACAACGTTATAGTACGCGTGTCCAAGACAGTCATCCCCGAGCATGCTGAAAGCCAATAAAATAAGACAAATTCAAAAGGGTTGTATAGATTGACAGGATTCCAGATCGGTTCAGAATAGATTCTATGACAGCTTAAAAGTTAAAATATCAAATTTTCGTAACTACACAGCGTGATTTTATAATACAAAATAATTTCGAAAAATAAGGAGTTAGGGCTTGTACTTTTAGAAATCACTTTATATCTTGTGTGTATGGAACATCAGCCAAGCACACGAGAGAAGATATTAGAAGTCTACGACAAAGGACCGGATGCTGTCGTTGAACTCGTAGAGACGCTGCTGCATGAAATTCAAGAGTTGAAAAAGATTGTCCAGATGCAGGAAGAGCGGATTAGAGTGCTTGAGGATCGACTCAACCAAGACAGTCACAATAGCAACAAGCCGCCATCGAGCGACGGATTAAAACGAACGATCATTCCAACACGCACGAAGAGCAATCGGCCATCGGGTGGACAAGAAGGTCATAAGGGATCAACACTTGCGATGAAGGATAAACCGGATAAAATAATAGAACATGCTATTGACCGATGTCCATGCGGTTGTTCATTGAAACGTATTAAAGTTCGCCGTGTGCATCGGCGGCAAGTTATTGATATACCTGCGCCGCGGGTCGAATATATTGAGCATGAAAACCAAGAGAAACAATGTCCGCGTTGTGGAAGAGTCGTGGTAGCACCTTTTCCCGAAGGCGTCGAGAAGAGCGTTCAGTATGGAACGAACATCAAAAGCTTAGCAGTGTACATGATTCAGTCTCAACTGATACCGTTGAAAAGAGTTCAGGAACTTCTTTGGAATATGTTCTATATCGAGGTCTCACAAGGAACGTTCCTGAATTGGACGCAAGAGCTTCACGAGAAATTAGAGCCTGCTGAAAAAGAGATTGTTCAGCAATTGAAGCAAGCCGACACTGTTCATGCCGATGAGACTGGGATATTCTGTGAGAACAAACTTCATTGGGTACACGTTGTTGGTACAACGAACTTAACGCATCTTCAAATGCATCATAAGCGTGGTTGCGAAGCTATCGATGATATTGGCATTCTCGACTCGTTGCGAGGCAGAGTCATTCACGATTTTTGGTCACCTTACTTCAAGTATGACATAGAACACGGTATGTGCAACGCGCATTTGATCCGTGAACTGACTGCTGTCTATGAGAATGAAAAACAGGCATGGGCATTAGAGATGAAAGATTTGTTACTACGCATACACAAACGTGTCGAAGAAACCAAAGTGCAGTCCCGACCTGTTGGGAGATTGTCTTTGCAGACGCGCCAATATTATGCAGGAAAGTATAGATCGTTGTTGGTCATTGCCAAGGCGTTAAATCCACGTCAAGGATCTCCGCCGGGGAAGCGCGGAAAACCGAAGCAAACTAAAATACGCAACTTGATTGATCGCATGAGTGACTATCAAGATGCAGTACTTGCATTTATGGAAGACTTCCGTGTTCCGTTCACGAACAATCAAGCTGAACGTGATCTTCGCATGCTGAAGGTCAAGCAAAAAATCTCCGGCACTTTCCGCAGTCGTGAAGGAGGCGATGCCTTTTGTCGCATTCGTGGATATCTCTCCACCGCCTGCAAGAATGCTTGCTCTGCTTTTGATGCCATCGTATTGGCATTCAACAATAAACCTTTTATTCCAAAGAACAGTTATGCTGTGTAGTTACGTTTCGATAAGGATAAGCAACATGTCTCTAAGCACCACAATTAAATCCATTCAGGATATTATGCGTAAGGATGCCGGTGTCGATGGCGATGCGCAGCGTATCAGCCAGCTTGGATGGATGCTCTTTTTGAAAATATTTGATGCCCGCGAAAAAGAATATGAAGCATTGGATGATTCTTATCACTCGGTCATACCGAAAAAGTACCGATGGCGGACTTGGGCTGCAAATCCGGAAGGTATTACAGGAGATGAATTACTCGATTTTGTTAATAACGAATTATTCAAATCTCTGAAAAATCTCTCTGTCAGTTCTAACGGCAGCGGACGTGGATTGATTGTGCGGGAAGTATTCTAAGATGCATATAACTACATGAAGTCCGGTACGTTGACAAGGCAAGTCATCAATAAGATTAATGAGATCGACTTCAACAAAGCAGATGATCGCCACCACTTTAACGAATTATACGAACAAATTTTAAAAGACCTCCAGAGTGCAGGCAACGCAGGGGAGTATTACACACCGCGAGCGATTACGCAGTTTATGGTAGATATGGTCGATCCCAAGCTTGGTGAAAGAATTCTTGATCCAGCATGCGGTACCGGAGGATTTCTCACCTGTCCTATTGATCACTTGCGGAAGAAATACGTAAAAACGGCAGCGGATGAGCGGAAGCTGCAAGCCTCCATCAACGGTGTAGAAAAGAAACTGATGCCGCATCTGCTCTGCGTTACCAATATGCTGTTGCATGATATTGAAGTCCCATCACAGATACGCCATGACAACACGCTTTCGCGACCATTGCGTGACTACGTGCCAAAAGATCGTGTGGATGTTGTTATTACTAATCCTCCATTTGGAGGGATGGAAGAAGACGGCATTGAGCAAAACTTCCCGGCGACATTTCGCACAAAAGAAACCGCTGATTTATTCCTCCTGCTCATAATGCATTTGCTCAAAGATGGCGGACGTGCAGCACTTGTTTTGCCGGATGGGACACTTTTTGGCGAAGGTGTGAAAACCCGCATTAAAGAAAAACTACTGGACGAGTGTAACCTGCACACCATTGTACGGCTTCCAAACGGCGTGTTCAGCCCATACACAGGGATTAAAACCAATTTGCTTTTTTTTACAAAAGGAGAAAAGACAAAGGATGTGTGGTATTATGAACATCCATACCCGCAGGGAGTGAAGAGTTATAACAAAACAAAGCCGATCCGGATTGAAGAATTTGACGTAGAGAAAAAGTGGTGGACGAAACGCAAAGAAAGTGTGCAAGCATGGAAAGTTTCGCTTGACACGATCAAAGCGAACAATTATAACCTCGATATCAAAAATCCGAACGTTCTGGATGCCGCCCATGTCGATCCGAAGCAGTTACTTGCCGATTATAAAAAACTTCTTGGCGAACTTGCACAGACGCGCACAAAGTTGAAAAATGAATTATCGGATGCCTTACTGAAGAACCGCTCTTAATACCTATGGCACAATCAAAAGGAATATCAAAGACAAAGCGCAGCACTCCTGAATCCGGCTATACCGGACTTCTTAGTTCTGTAAGTGAATTGCTTGAACAGGCACGAAGGCAATCGGCACGGTCTGTAAATGCCATCCTCACGGTAACGTATTGGGAGGTTGGCAGAAGGATTGTTGAGTATGAGCAGCGGGGCGAGCAAAGAGCGGAATATGGTGAAGCTCTATTAAAAAAACTTGCTGCTGACCTTTCCGCACGCTTCGGTCGCGGTTATTCTCGACAAAACATACAGCAAATGCGCCAATTTTACCTTGCATACAACACGGAAAAGATTTGCCAGACACTGTCTGGCAAATCTAATTCCATCGGAATGGATGGAATTTTCCAGACATCATCTGGAATTTCGTCAACACTGCCGGTGAAATTGGAGACGGATGACATTTGTCAGACACCGTCTGGCATTTCTGAAAAATCCGAGACCCTGTCTCGGAAAATATCTCTCTCCGATCTTGTCTCTGTATTTCCGCTTCCGTGGTCTCATTACGTCCGTCTTCTTTCAGTTGCAAATATTGATGCCCGTGCGTTTTATGAGGAAGAAGCCATTCGAGGAGGATGGTCGGTTCGGCAGCTTGACCGGCAAATCTCAACGCAGTTCTATGAACGCACAGCACTTTCGAAAAACAAAGCAGCAATGCTAAAGAAGGGCGCTCGTCATTTACCAGAAGAAATACCAACAGTAGAAGAGGAAATTAAAGACCCATTCGTGCTGGAATTTCTCGGACTGAAAGACGAATATTCAGAGAACGATTTAGAAGAAGCGCTTATTCAGCATTTAGAAAAGTTTCTGATGGAGTTGGGGAACGATTTCGCTTTCATTGGAAGGCAAAAGCGGCTCAGGATCGGCAGCGAATGGTACCGTGTTGATCTGCTGTTCTTCCATCGCAAGCTACGTTGCCTCGTCGTGATCGATCTGAAGGTCGGCAAGTTCACGCACGCCGATGCCGGACAGATGCATCTTTACCTTAATTATGCCCGTGAACACTGGATGCACGAAGCCGAAAACCCGCCAGTTGGCCTTATTCTATGTGCTGAGAAGGATTCCGCCGTGGCAAAGTATGCACTTGAGGGACTGTCCAATAAAGTGCTTGCTGCTGAGTATAAGCTCGCCTTACCGAATGAAAAACGACTTGCCCATGAGCTACAGCAGACCCGCAAAGCATTGACCGCACGAGCAAAGCAATGACGACTCAACTTCTGTTCGACAACTTCGATCTTCTTGCCGATACGCCAAATGGCGTAGCGAAACTGCGTGAGCTGATTCTCCAACTTGCTATGCAAGGGAAATTGGTCAAACAAGACCCAAATGATGAACCTGCTTCGGTTTTGTTAGGGAAAATCCAAAAAGAGAAAGCAAGATTAATAGTCGAGAATAAAATCAAGAAATCTAATCCACTACCTCCGATTAGGCAAGATGAGATACCATTTGAGTTACCTAAAGGATGGGAATGGACAAGACTTGGATCCTCTTCCGAACTTATAAGAGGTGTATCATATAAAAAACAAGATGCATCAACAATTCAGTTGCCCAATTATCTTCCAATTCTCCGTGCCAACAATATTAATGGTGCTATCAACTATGATGATTTAATATATATTCCTATATACTATATTGCTAAAGAACAATATCCTATGAAATCTGATGTCTTGATCGCAATGTCAAGTGGGAGTAAAGCTCTTGTAGGTAAGGCAGCACAAATAGATAAAGATTTTGATGGTGGTTTTGGAGCTTTCTGTGGACTTCTTCGATTTTGCTCGACATTGGATTATCGATATATATCATGGTTTCTTCAAAGTCCGTTATATCGAGAAGCAGTATCAGGACAGGGACAAGGTATAGGAATTAACAATTTACAAAAAGATAAAGTCAGACAACTTCTAATGCCTCTTCCACCTCTCGCCGAGCAACGCCACATCGTTGATAAAGTAGATGAGCTTATGGCACTCTGCAATGATTTGGAGGAACAAAAAAAGAAAAAGCAGGAGACACATACTACGCTCAACGAGTCTGTGCTTGCACACATGCTTGATGCGAATGATGCAGAAGAATTTGCCGCTAAGTGGCAGCTTATTTGTGATCACTTTGAGCTGCTTTACGACGCACCAGAGAGTGTCAGCAAACTCCGCTCTGCAATTCTCCAGCTTGCTGTGCAAGGGAAGTTGGTAAAGCAAGATCCAAAAGATGAACCAGCTTCTGTGTTGTTGGAGAAAATCCATAAAGAGAAAGTAAGATTAATAGTCGAGAAGAAGATAAAGAAATCCGAACCACTACCGCCGATCAAGAAAGATGAAATACCATACGAATTACCGGAAGAGTGGCTATGGGTGAGATTGGGTGGATTGGGAATTACGCAAACTGGGACAACACCTTCAACTACAGTTAGCGAGTATTATGGAAATGATTTTGCTTTTGTTAAGCCAGCCGATATTTCCAACGGTCATATCGAATATCGTAAAGATGGTTTATCAAAACTTGGTGTGGAGGAAGGAAGATTTGTACCTGCTAATTCTGTGATGATGGTGTCCATTGGTGGGTCAATTGGAAAGGTTGGAATTGTTAATAGAGATTGCTCTTGTAACCAGCAAATCAATTTCATCAGTATTTTCAAGGCATTGTTACCTCGATTTATCTATTGGATTATGAAATCCGCCAGCTTTTATAAGGAGGTCATATCTCAAGCGCCGAGCACTACTCTTCCAATTCTAAGCAAAGGTAAGTGGGATCTATTGCTTGTTCCTCTTCCTCCATTGAATGAACAAGAACGGATAATCAAGAGACTTGACCAATTCAATGAAATGTGTGACGAACTCGAAGCCAAGCTCACGCAAGCAGAGTCAGCCAGCGATAAATTTACAACGGCGGTCGTAAGGGAGATGGTGGAGGAGTAATAAGTTAAACAGATTACGTGTCATTGCTTGATAACCGCAATTCTGACATTTGAAACGATATCTTTCATCCATTGTTCTTACAGCCTTTTTCTTTTAAAGCATTCATCCTCATCATTGCGTCGTATATTTAGCCTTATAGCTTCTTTCAACAAATTCTTCGAACAATGCATTATTGCTCAGCAATTTAGCCCCGGTAAATACCATTCTATTGTGGCCGTATTTATGTCTCATCTTTATGGAATCGCTCGGAGTTACAAAAACATCATGGGAAAATAAGCGTAGCACTTTTGCAATTATTGCTTCTTTTTTATTTTCAGATATTATTACTTCATATAATCCGAATTTACATTTGTTTTTCCATCCGCCCGGAATGACCTTTGATAGAATATTCGATTCCATTTCATTAATATTTTCAATAACAATCACAGATCTACGCTTGGGGATATAGAGTCTTCTCGTCTGGATTATTCTCTTAGGCCATTGTTTGAACCGGACTTTAATTCCATTCTGATCGAGGATGCCAACAATATATCCCATTGGCCAAGTTTGTCCATCGCCGTCCCAATTTGAGAAAATTGCTCCGGGTCTGCCGCAAACAACATTTTCTTTGAGATATTTTATTTGTTGGTAGTGTATGTGTCCGAATCCATAGTACCTGCAATTGAGGTTTAAAAGAAAATTATATGACGGAGAGGATGGATGAGTCAAGAAAACGCAGGGCTTTAATCCTTGATATGGCTTCAGATTGGAGAATGCCTTTTTGTAGCCGATTTGACTCGGAAGACAACCAAGACCAAAAACAGCAAATGATAAATCATTCGGTGCAATAATGGATGTCTTTGATAAAACATGAACGTACTTGCTACCGTGATACTGCCTGCTCAACTCCTTTCGCATGCTTTGCGTATCATGATCTCCAAAGACCATGAACAAATGAACATTCTTTTTAGCGATGTCATCTAAAAATGGAAAGAATTCACACGTCTCGTCGTAATCTATATCACCTGTAATAAACACAGCATCGACCTTTTCTTTATCGACGATCTTCCTCAAGTGGAGGAGAATATTCCTTTTGATGGCCAAATTATTTAATTCACACTTGGCGCTTGGCGAATCATTAATTTCTCTTAAATGCAGATCGGAAATATGAAGGAATTTGCTCATAGAGCTGCTATAAAGAATATTATCATGTGACCCACCTTTAACTTTTCAACAATATCAACCATTGCAAATGTATTGACCTGTAAACAAACTTTACCAATATTTTTCATTTGATGCAATTATTTGTATACTCCGTTTCCAGCAGCCTGAAATTCCATCAGGGGACTTGATGAATTAAATTCTGGAATCAAGATGTGAGATTCACCTAAACTATTGGATGGTACGATCATTTCTACACTGCTTCTTAGCTGCTTGGGGACGAGATGGCTGTAGATTTGTGTTACTCGTATTGTTGAATGCCCCATAAGAACCTGCACTTCATAGATCGGTACTCCTGACTGAACCAACCAACTGGCGAACGTATGCCTGAGGATGTGAAAATGCAATGATTGGTCGATATCCATCTTGGCAATGTACTGCTTAAACCTTCGAGATAGCCATATATCTCGTACCCTTTTGCCGTTCAGCATAATGACATAGCTGCCGGTTCTGTTTTTATACATCGATTGAAGTAAGCGAAAGACAACTGAGTTCATCGGGAGAATACGTCGTTTTCCGGTTTTTGTCTGGAAGTTTGCGTCTGATTCAACAAGGATTAGCTCTCTTGTAAAATCGATATGCTTCCATTGCAGATTGGTGAATACGGCAAGCTGAATCGCTTGGGATAACCAAGGTTCCTTGATGGCTTTTACTAAGGTTTGAAATTGCTCGACGTTAAAAAATTGTGGTGAGCGTTGAGCAACGGGGCAGAGCAGGACTCTTGTAAAAGGATTGCGTTCAAGAAGCTCCCACTGGACTGCTTTATTAAATGCGGCTTTCAATGTCCGGAGATAAATATTCACTGTAGTGGGGAGAATAGATTGCAGCTTGTCATGTTTAAATATATCGATGTCTTTTGCACAGATGAGAGAAATCTTTTTATCACCGATAGACTCCAGCAGGGCATGGAGGGATCTTTCGTAGATCTCAATTGTTCCAGATCGGAGAGTGCTGCATCCGATTTTTAAAAACTGGTTTGTGTATTCAGAGAGGTTCGGTATTTTTTCTTTATGTCTGTGGTCGTAGCTGAGGGTGGGTATTTTCTTGAGGGCTTTATCGCGTGTCGATTCGCCCGTACTGATCCATCGACGCACGCCATGGATGGGCGTAATGAAATAATAAATACCGTTAGAACGCTTGATGAGAGAAGACATGCAGCACCTTTGCGTATAGTGTTAGCAAAAGTGTTAGCAATTCAGATAGGCAAACGCATAAACACCGTGCCCCCAACCGAGCATGTATAGCAGAGAATGAGGAAAATAGTGAATTATACAAGATTATTGAGCTGTAAAAAGGAGCTGATATGTACAAAATATCGTTCCTTTTTTGCCCGAGTATGTTGCTACTGTTATGTGCCTCTTATGTATGGCTATTTTCTAAGAATAAGCCTGTAGAGTCAGATACGATCACCATCCATCATAAGTATTACTCCACTACTTTCAGTAAGTCAAAGCACTTTCCGGTTGTTGTGAAGTATTGGCTGACAAAGACAATGCTCGACTGTGAACATCGATATAAGCGTTCAAACAAGTTCAAACCCGATCCATTGATATCTGATTATACTAATTTGGATATGGATTATAAGAATTCTGGATATGATCGCGGTCATCAAATGGACGCCCATGATTGCATCTGCGATTCAATGGCCATGGCAGAGAGTTTTTATTATTCAAACGTCGCTCCTCAAATAGCGGCGTTGAATCGAAGCGGCTGGAGAAAACTTGAAGAATATGCACGAAAGCTGGTAAAAGAATATGATAGCGTTCTCGTGTGGTGTGGGTCCGTGGCCATTGAGAATAAGTATATCGGAAGAGTGGCGGTCCCGGATTATTTCTGGAAAATTATTTATATCAAGAAGTCCAATGTCATTAAGGCGTATTCCTTTAGGAATGATGCCACTCTTGGAAGAGATTTGCGTACATCTGAGGTATCAATAGATTCTATCCGAAATCTATCAAGAGGCGTTTTCTTTAAGCCTTAGCAATTATTCGCAGGTTTGTTATGGATCGTGCACATTAATGATTTTGAGATTGTGCATTATTTATTGCTAAAAATGTTATAAAATTAACCCTATTGATCAGGATTTGTTATTTTAACAATATACGCTTACGTAAAATAAGTGATCCCATATATTATAACCGCTTCTGTTGTCTATTATACAACAATTTTATCGCTTTACTAACTCTTATACTACAAGAAAAATTTTCTATCCTCAATTTCGTTTAAAATGAGCCATTTCTCATTTGGCTCAATTATTGCTTCGACATTTGTAATATTTCAAAACTATCCAAATCCATTCAATCCCTCAACAACTATCCGATATGGATTAACTACACAAAGTTTTGTGCGGCTTGTTATCTATAATATCCTGGGTCAGGTTGTAGAGCAATTGGTTGATGCTGAACAACAGGCGGGGTATAAATCGGTGATTTGGAATGCCAAGGTGGCAACTGGAATGTATTTTTATAAAATTGAAGCTATCTCTACCAATGATCCTAAGCAGCGATTTGTGCAGGTGAAGAAAATGCTGCTATTACGCTAATTTGTAGCGCAATGGGATCATGCCTTTCGGCATGATTCATTCATTATTTTCTATAGATTTTGTTCGTGTCAGTCCATTGCAGAGCGTGACATTTCCAAAAGCGGAATGTCACGCTCTGTCTGTCAGACCATGTGCTCTACATCCCGGATAGGAGAAGCTTATATTTTCAAATCTCTAAGAACGTTTTAATATAGATTTGCGCATGTTCGTCGCTCGCCAAAAGGTGGAGCCGGCAAACTCCTCACAAGCGCGCATTTATAGTGCCCCGAATATGCTTCGCAATACGGGGCGTGTCTCTTCCAATATAGAATTGTGCTCGTTCGTTCGCAGCTTAGTCGTCGCGGACATTCGCCTCCGGCGAACGACCGCTCCTCCTGCGCCGCTCCTCACCAGCACTCATTTGTAGTGTCCCCAATATGCTTCGCAATTGGGGACATGGAATCCCTAACCGGGCATTCTGTTTAGGGCAACTCCGCGAACTTAATTCATTTCTATTACCATATTGATATTAAGTCCGCGGAGATGCCCGCTCGTCTGACCCTTAAATCGTGAATCGCGTGACATTCCAAAAAACGGAATGTCACGCTCACTCCGTCAAATCACTGCCTTCAATTTCCTAAGTCCATTCTAATATTGACAAAAACCGCGCCGCTAAAAGGCAGCGTCACGGTTTTTGTGACCTCCACCGAAAAAGCCCGGCGGAGCGCAACAGCATTTCTCGTCCAATCTATCATTTCGTTTCCAATACGAACGTTTAATCCCTTCCAAAAACCGCGCCGCTAAAAGGCAGCGTCACGGTTTTTGTGACCTTCGCCGAAAAATCCCGGCGAAGCGCAACAGTATCTCGCATCCAATCTATAATTCGTTTCCAATACGAACGTTTAATCCCTTCCAAAAACCGCGCCGCTAAAAGGCAGCGTCACGGTTTTTGTGACCTCCGCCGAAAAATCCCGGCGGAGCACAATAGCTTCTCGCAGTAATCTTACATTTCATTTTCAGTACGAACCCGCACGTAACGGCAAACATCCTGCCGTCGTGCCTCCGTCATGCTGTTTGCTGCACCGCTTGAAAAACAGCGGATGACGCAGACGCTCATTAATCGCGTGACATTCCAAAAATCGGAATGCCACGCTAACTCTCATGACTTCAAATCTCTAAGAACGTTTTAATATAGATTTGCGCATGTTCGTCGCTCGCCAAAAGGTGGAGCCGGCGAACTCCTCACAAGCGCGCATTTGTAGTGCCCCGAATATGCTTTGCAATACGGGGCGTGGCTCTTCCCATATAGATTTGTGCTCGTTCGTTCGCAGCTTAGTCGTCGCGGACATTCGCCTCCGGCGAACGACCGCTCCTCCCGCGCTACTCCTCACCAGCACTCATTTGTAATGTCCCCAATATGCTTCGCAATTGGGGACTTGTCCATCCCTGTCGGGAGCTCTGTTGACCGGGCAACTCCGCGAACTTAATACATATCAATTCTTTCGATATAGATATTAAGTCCGTGGAGATGCCCGCCTTAGCCTGCAAAGCGTCTCTTTCTAATATATCAAAACCCTGACTGAAAAAACCACTTAGCCGGAAGAGCGCCGGTCTCTGTTGACATCAGAAGCATAACCGCTGATAAAAAAAGTTATCTAAAAGCGGGGCGCGTGTCAAGGGCAAGTCGTCCCGCCGCCTCCCGGCGTCGGTACTTTGAATTGTGAACGCTCGTTCCGAACTGAGGATCGATTCGGAACGAGCTAAAATATTTTGGCTCCCCCTCCAAAAGATGGGGAACTATCCTGCGTCAAATACCACGCCGGCAAAAACGGCCGTCATGGTATTTGAATGCCCGCTTGATAAAGCAGCGGCAAACATCACGCCGCCCAAAATCGGCGTCATGCTGTTTGCTGCACCGCCTGAGGAACGGCGAACATCGCAGGCGTTCCCCCAAAATATTTTTCACAACCCTTGACACGCGCCCCGCTTTTAGAAGCCAAGTCATTATCAGCGGTTATGTTTTTTTTTAATTATAAAACCCAAGGAGGATCAAAGATGAACATTTTCGACAAAATCACAAATCGAATAACCGAGCGGAAATACGACATCCAAAAGAAAAAACATGTCCGCGTCATTCGGGATGAAGTCATTTCAGAATTTACAATATTCATGCTTCTTCTTGCCATTGTGGCCATTATTATCAATCCGGTTCCATGGGTCCCGCAGGAAGAGCAACACATTCCCGATCAAAAGGAAGAAACAAAGGTCGATACTCACGCGGAAGACGAACTCTCTTTCGTGGATGAAGTAGAATCGGAAGAATGTCTTGAATGGCTTAATACAACCCCTTCGGATAGTCTGCGCAAGGCATTGCAGAAAGCTCATATCCGGTTCAATTGCATCGATACGCTTGTTCTGCATCGCCCGTATGATTGCTGGACGCGTGTATTCTATCTGCACAAAGTAGGTATTCCCACAATAGAAAAACTCATTACCGCATGGAGGAACGAACAATGATTACCGCACAATTTACGCCGCAGGAAATCCGATCGCTTATTCAATCGCTGGAATCCGAACGGGATCAATATGTCAAGGAATATGGTTCTTGCCGTCTCGATGTTCTCCGCACTGTAGCCGAAAGGGTAGTAAAAGAGAACAATCGGCTGATCGGCAAGCTGGAAACACTTGCTTCCGGTGTCTTAAATTAATGTTCAATCCTTTGCCGCCAAGGTCGCCAATGTGGGAAGTGAAGCGCCGAAATATTCCGCATAAATCGACGCTTTTCCCAGCGGATATGCTTTTCATTTTACAATAAGAAGGGGAATGTCATGCTGCACTATTTACTGAATTGGGTTTTCGCATCCTATACGGATTCCCTCTACGCTACCGCGTCGCGCATTCATAAAAAGGGTTCTATCTATTACAAGGATAAGGTGCAGGACTTGGTCGTTCTCGCCTACGAGGAATATGATAGAAAATTCGATCAAGGTATCATTCTCAATCTCCCGTTGCTTCTTAATTTCATCAGATACAGGAAACCGGAAGTATTGCTCGATATGCGGGGATATTCCCGGTCGCCCAAGAAAGACGTATTCAATGTCCGCAATCGTGTAGAAAGAGAAGTGGTATTGCTCCCGATCGACGCAGATCATCAGCCCGAACATTCCTACATGGATTTAATCCGGGATGAGACGAACCTCGAAGATGAGATTCTTTCCCGAATAGACTTCCAGATGAAGCGGGAAGGACTTTCGACACAGGAAAACAGGATACTCCAAATGCGGCTGGATGGATACAATGTCCGGGATATGATCCGCTTGACCGGTTGGGGGAAGAGACTTGTCAAAACAACGCTCCGGAATGCGCTTTTGAAGATGAAGAATTGAATTATTCCGGAATCTGGCAGAATGTCGGGATTGATAGTCCCCTCAGTACATGCTTCATTTGATAGAACTTCGTCAACTTCGCCGTCGGAACCTATTTATACCGACTTACATCCGATACCAACACAACTGCCCGGCTCTGTTCTGGCTGAAATAGTTTTTTTAACAGAATTCCAAAATTACAGAACCGCTTGATTGTCTACTTATTCCTATGCAATCCCAGCATCCCCACTTTAGGGGATGGGAGTGTGCATTGAGTTTTTACAGATTTGCAAGGTCTTGACAATCTTCGTAATAATCGCTTCATTAATCCAATCCACTTGATCAATTCACCAAGCTGAACACTTCCATTGGCACGTAGAATGATCAAGGGGAATAACTCCGTGAGCACGTGTAGGGGAACAACACACGCTCCGCGATAGACTTGAGACCCCAAGTTGTTCAATAATTCGGATATCGAAAGATAGTATGTGTCTTTGACGGTCAAGACAGGTATCCAATTAGCGTTGTAGCTCTTGAATTGCAAGAAATGGGAAATTAAAAGTGACATTCGAGGAGAAATAATTGACGAGCGACATGTAATCATTCGCAGGCTGGAAGTAGTGCTGAAGCAAAGAATTTGTTTTTGATGAGTTGAGATCAGTATTCGTTCACTGCAATCAGTATAATATCGGCAAGCAGCGTTATATGTGGACTGAGTGTGGCTTTTTTATTATAAGGTCTCAATGAAGGGAAAACTTTTTTTAGAAACCGAACATATTCTTTCTCAAGATGAGTGTTGTCAATTTAGGTAAACAATGCCAAATTTCAATAAATCAACAAAAATTTCTAAGGTTAGAATATGAAGAAATATGCTTCAATCTTTATCTTCTCAATTTCAATATGTGCATTGCCATTAAATCTTAATTGCAAGAAGGACAATGCATCATGTATAACATGTCCGCCGCCACAAGACGGGCCTGATTCCACCTCGCACGTCATTAACTGGCAGGTTGACACTATTGGCACGTGGCAAAGTTATTTGTTTGGTGTTTGGGGTACTGATCAAAATAATGTTTATGCAATTGGGAATATTTATAATCCCGACAGCACCACACAAGGGACAAATATTATGCATTGGGATGGAGTTAAATGGAATTCAGAAAAATATTGGGAAGGAGATATAAGTGCGATCTACGGATTCTCAAGAAATGATGTTTGGGTGGCAGGAGAAAAAATTGTTGATCCAAATAATTATCCTTTGTTTGGGCATTGGGATGGAGAAAAATGGAGTAGTACTATCCTTGGTTTCCAAGGATGGTTGCGAGGCTTGTGGGGTACCTCTTCTATGAATTTATTCGCTGTGGGTGGTAATGGTATGATTCTTCATTTTGATGGTTCCACATGGTCACAAATGACGAGTGGAACTACGGTTTCTCTATGGGATATTTGGGGGGGGTCTGAAAATCAAATATATGCTTCTGGATATGACGAATCATTAGGGCGTGGTGTATTGCTGTTCTATAACGGTACAAGTTGGCAGACACTATATGATAATATTTATAATGCCGGCGATCCGACAAATACACCACGGGGAGAAACTTCGACTGTTTGGGGATATGATACCGCGCACGTCTTCATATATACAAATGCCGGGACATTCATGGGCAATAGATTCGGGTGGATGAAGGCTAATGCCCCAACAGACAATACATTTATGTATAAAATTCGGGGTTCTTCGAAGATAAATTTATTTATGACCGGTCCCTATAGCTTAATCATTCATTGGAACGGAAAGAGTTGGTATCGATATGATGAATTGTACCAAAAATCAAATGGTGACCTGTTGTATAGTGCGTCGGTATTTACAAATCAAGTATTTATTGTCGGCACGTCGGAAAAAGCACAAGCCATAGTCTATCGAGGAACTATACAGAATTAGAGGGAAATAGACAAGCAAAGAAATATAAATAGAAAGGGACGGTGCGGCAACACCGTCCCACAATGCAAATAATATATAGGCTGTTTTCCTGCTAAAGGGATAAACCTATTCTTATTCGCATATGTAATGTACCACATTTGCCTTTAAAATACTTTTTACATGGAGGCATAAAATGATGAAAATTAGATTAATACGACTATGGGCGGTCCTTCTTTCTGTTGTGCGTTTAGCATTCGGGCAGATCGACCCCATAACACCCGATAACTGGACGAATGCAGGGTATCGAGGAGACATTCCTCGTGCATTCGACATTCTTATCAACATGAAAGATTCATACGGATTAAAAGGAGACGGTACAACAGACGATGCGCCTGGAATTCAGAGAGCGATTACAGATAAAATAAACAATCATCCGAATCAGTTCGTCGTCCTTTTTTTCCCGGTTGGAAATTATGTGCTTAATAGTTCTATCCAAATTCCGCCTGCCGCTAGTAAGCTTGTTTTTATAGGACAAGGTTCCGATCATACAAAGTTTATAATAACACATGGCAATATTGCATTTAACATTTCATCATCAACCACTTCAGGATTTAATGTTGTTCCATCAGGGAATTATGGTCAATACTTAAGAGGAAGCAGTTCGTTTCAGGTTCCTTTCACCGGCATAAATGCAAATGATTTCTTAGAAATTCAAGTAAGTGATGGTATTTGGCACGGACACTATTATTCGACAAATCATTATCCAATCCAGGATAATTATGTCGGACAGATAGTAAAAGTTATTGGCGCTACACCATCTGGAGGTTCCACCAATCTGACTCTTGAAGAGCCTCTTCGCTTGAATTATGGGATGAATCAGGGGTATGATTTGCATCCGTTAGTGCAAAAGATAACGACTGTTAATCATATCGGCTTTGAAAATATTACTGTTTACAATGCAAGCTCAGGCGGCGAAAGTTGTTATAATTTTATCTTTTCGTATGCCACAGATTGCTGGATGTGGGGTGTACAAAGTGAGAGGCCTTTTAAGGCTCATGTATACATTTCCAAAAGCAGTGGCATTGAAATACGAGGCTGTTATTTTTATAACGCACAGGCATTTGGTGATGGAGGACAAGGTTATGGCATCACTATCAATACTCATTCAACCGACTGTTTAGTGGAAGACAATGTTTTTCATCACTTGCGACATGCCATGATGGTTCAAGGTGGAGCAAATGGAAATGTTTTTGGGTTCAATTTTTCGAATGATCAGTACTCTCCTGATGAAGTTGACAATGGAGACATTAGTTTCCATGGTACATACCCGTATGATAATCTCTTCGAGGGTAATATTGCGTTGTTCGCCGATGGCGATGACTATTGGGGTTCTAACGGTCCCAATAATGTGTTATACAGAAATTCGCTGCGACAAGATCCGATAAATTACTGCCCATCTGGTAATTATTGGGACCATGATGGAGGAATACGACTTATCGGTCCAACTGTAAACGGAATAGAAATGCCGCAAGGATTTTACGTATTATGCAATTCAGTAGAAGAAGGTGCCTGTTGGCTTACTTCACTGCCAGCAGAATTTTATAATAATACGGAAGCTCCAATTAATGGTTATAATGCGATCGTCGGCCATGAAGATAGGGGTGGGCCCAGTGGGGACAATATGATTTCAATGTATTATACATCAAAACCTTCTTTTTTGTCTGCTTCTTATTCTTGGCCGCCGGTTGGAAGCAAATATAATGGTAATAATGTCCCGTGTGAAGATATTCCAGCAAGCCATAGATATTATGCCAATGGAAAAATAACGGTTTCTTCTTCTTCATATTTCATTGCTAATCTCTATCAAGTTGATGTGGTGAATGATCTTAGCACTGTACAGACGATAGGCAGCGTTGGCGCTCAGCAGACAATTGGGGGTGTTCAACAATGGTCCTCACAGCAATCACCCGGAAGATATTTCCTTCCTTCAAATCCGAATCAGCTCATTCGAACCGAGTCAGCACTGTTATCTTACAGTTCACAAAGTTGGAGACATAAAAACTGGGATGATAATCCCAACTTTATTAATACACAACTCAGCATAAATGTTAATCAGGATCAACCTCATAAAGCTATCTTTCAACCAGCCCAACCCATTACAATTCAAACAAATTTATTGGAATCAGGCAGTCATGTCGGTAGCATTTTATTCCGTGGCCAGACTGTATCGTCACCATATAACGATTATGCTTTTACGCCTCCAAATAGTACTGCTTTCAGTGCTCTTTCTTCTTTTGCAGTGAATAATTATACATGGAACTTTTTAAATTGGAATGACGGATCAACAGATTTGAACCGGACAGCTTCGATCACTACGTCCACGACATATACCGCTAACTATAAAGTGCACCTTGCTACAAACAATATACCCACAGAAACATTTCAGACTTTTAATAGCGCCAATGATTGGAACACGCTTACTCCTACAAGTGGATTTGGGCAACAACGTATCGCTATAAATTATCGACAAGATCTCAGTGATTATGAATATGTCAGCGTCTATTGTTCAATGGGTGAGATATGGACGACTTCATATTTTCCGAACACTAATACATGGACAAACGAAATACGTTTGAGCGATGGCGGTGGGCAAAATAGCGATCCGTCTATTACAGCGCGAGGATATCACTTTGACACGTATATTTTTGGAGACGGTCTCTATGTTGTTTGGCAGAAACATAATACAAATGGTACGTATAATGTTTGTTTTGCAATGAGAAATCTTTCCGACACAGGTGTACCTCAGCAATATCAAGGATGGATTACAACATTGTATGGTACAACCAATCCTCTTATCGCTAATCCAACTCCTTGCACTGTGCCGCCTCGACCGGTTGTCAGCGTCTATCGAAACGATTACAGCTCGACCTATCATGAATCTATCCCAATATTCTATCGACAAAATACGACGACGATTGTACGGCAATATGCCTATCTCTCCAGTACATCAGGCTGGTTCGATCAAAATTTCTACCCCTCATTTTCTGCAAATATTGCAACCTTAGATTGTTCTCCTGATGTCGGAGGCTTCACAGTGAGCGAGCCGGAACTTATTCATAGCGGTGTTGATACGCTAACATTTGCATATGAAAAAATGAATAATGATCCTTACTTTGGCAACGGTCTTGTTCCTACTCTTTTTACAGTAAACAGTATGAGCACTGAACCTCATCAGTGTGCTCTTGGAACACCAGAGATCGTACCGCCCAGTGATAACAGACTGCTTTCCCCAAACGATCTGATAGAAGGTCCTAATCTTGTTACTCGCAGTCCACAGGTGATTCGCAGAAACGGCAAGACATACTATGCATGGATTCAAGTGCAGCCGTATGATATGGGCAATTATGTGTTTCTTGTTTATCAAGATCGAACCGGGACAGTCTGGAATCCACAATATTATGTATGGGGGTTGGGTGACGTGGCTTCTGTATCCCTCGGCAATGATCCCTATTTTGCTGAAACATCCTTGCTGTGGTCTCTCAATAATACGATATACCAAGCATCACGAACAAATAATGGAACATGGCAAATTTCCACATTAGGGACAGGCTCTGATCCGCAAACGGCATATATCGGCTCATGGTCTGATTATACTTGGTCCGATTTGGGATGTTATCTCTATGGACAATCGGGCTCACCGCTTTGGTCTTTACAAATTCCAAGTCTAGAGACTTGGTCGAAAAGTGATTTTTATTAAAGAATATTTTGGTGAACGGACGGTCATGTATTATATTTGTATAGAAAATAGATTTATCGTCTCTCACTAAGAAAAAATCATCCTATGTTAGGCAAACAAAACCCACAAAGCAATTTATTCCTGCCGGAGAATCGTCTTCGCCAGAAGATAGGCAAAGAAAGCTTTTACGTATTTTTAAGCGATCACCGGCATGAAATCTTTAACGATGAAGACTTTTCGTTCTTATATTGCCCGGATAATGGCCGTGAAAGCGTTCCCCCAAGTTTATTGGCAAGCGCCTTGCTTCTCCAATCGTATGACCGTGTATCGGATCAAGAAGCAGCCGACCGCGCAAAATTCGATCAACGCTGGCAGGCAGCGCTTGGTGTTGGTGATGAAGAACAGCCGTTTGCGAAGAGTACGTTGTGCCTGTTTCGTAATCAATTGATCATCCATAATAAAGGGAAAATGATATTCACCAAGGCCTTGAACTTACTTGCTCAAAAAGGTTATACAAGAAAGAATAAAAAAACCTTCGCAATTGACACGACACCGATATTTGGGCGCGGCGCGGTTGAAGACACCTTTAACATGTTGGCGGAAGGACTTCGACAAACGCTGAAAGTTCTTGCGCAGATTGCAGAACAACCGATTGAAGACTATTCTCAAGCCAATGATTTTTCCCGCTACAGTGCGTCGAGCTTTAAAGGTACCTGGACGATTGATTGGGATAACGACAACCAACGACAGATCGTTTTGAATTGTATCGTTGCTGATTGTCGAAGAGTGCTGTCTATGGCTTCAGAGACACTTTCATCATTGGACAAAGAGAGCGACGAGGCTCATGATCTTCTTCGGGCGACAGAATTATTGAGTAAGCTCTTAGCACAGGATATTCGCGAAAAAATGCCGGAGAAGGCAGAGATTATCGATGGTGTCGCCAAAGATAGAATTATCTCTGTTCATGACCCCGAGATGCGCCATGGGCGCAAGAGTGCCAGCCAACGTTTCGATGGATACAAGGCGGCGATAGCCGTTGACACAGATACTCAAGTGATTGCCGAAGTTGATGTTGTTCCGGGCAATGCACATGATAGTGTGGATGCTCCGGCGGTGATTAAAGAAGCGGCGAAGAATCTTGATGCCGAAATCGAAAATGTTCTTGGAGACGGCGCTTATGGAACAGTAGAAGCACGCTTGGATGCTGATGCACACAAGTATAATCTTATCGCTCCGGTAGGACGTGCTCCGCAAACAGGACGATTCACGAAAGAGGATTTTAAGATTGACCTTGAAGGCGAATCAGTCACATGTCCGGCCGGGGAGACAACTACGTGTTGGAATGTGCAAGAAGTAACGACACAACGCGGAACAACCTTTAAAAACAAAAGTTTCAAGTTCTCTGTCAGGCAATGTTGCCGTTGTTCATTCAGGAGTCAATGTCTCAAGGAGAAGACTCCATGCCGAAGTGTGTTGGTGCATGAGTATGAAGCGCTTATACGAGAGAAAAAGCTATTTCAAAGAACGGAAGAATATCATCAGATGTATCGCAAGCGAGTAGTCGTTGAACATCGCTTTGCACGATTGGTACGCCTTGGCATACGCAACGCACGCTATTTTGGGATGAAGAAAGTTCTCTTTCAGCTTGCGATGGCGGCTGCTGTGGCCAATTTGACGCTGTTTGCGTCAGTGGCGTCATTCTCTCTATTCTTTATTGCAGCGTTGCTCATTTTTGCTCTTTGGCTCACTATAAATCTTCAGAGGATCATTTATAGGCAGTTAAATTTTCAGACAGTTATTTGATCCCTCCTGCTTTTTAAGCTCTGAAAAAAAAGGGGGTTCTCGACTGAGTTCCTAGGGCTGAACAAGTCTATGATTGCAAATACAGAGAGATTGGATAAGTCTGCAACCGTAAAAGCTAACAGAACCGCGCATACAATGGTAAGTGGAACAGCGATTAGTGCTAAGTATATTCGTATGATAACGATGACGGATACAAGCAAGGGAATACAGCTTTACATTGGAGTATCTCAACCCAGCTTAGGAAAGAGTTACCTTTCTTTTAATTCCGTCAATGATACATTCCCCGTTATCAATGCGACGAATTATTTGCAGTTCCTCTCAACTCAGCAAGCAGTGGTTGGCGATGATGATGATACGCTTAGTTTCCAGATAACGATTCATAGTAAAAACCTAAAAACCAATCTGCCATCCTTGAGGGTAAACCAGATGCTTGATAAAAGTATAAGCGAGATTTCTACATTCGCACCATTATCACAAAACGATGTACGAGGTTCTAGTGTTCAAAAGGTCCGTCTTCCCGTAAAGAATATGAAAGGGAGATTTTTGGGAGTTCAGTTGAGCGGATTTGATATGAGTGCCTTGGGAAATAAATTCCAATTCTCATTAGAGCATTTCTATAGAATTGAATCCTCAGATTCAGTTACGTTGCAAAACCAATCAGAAGCAGCAACCACACAAATGACACAGACAGCGGGAGTATCCCTTGGCAGTTACCCCGAACCGTTTAATCCAACCACAAATATCTGCTATCAGTTGATCGAGAACAGCCGTGTAAGTATCAAGGTCTACGATATACTTGGTAGGCAGGTGGTAACGTTGGTCGACGGCAATAAAACAGCAGGTCAGTATACAGCCGTCTTTGATGGTTCACATTATGCAAGCGGTGTGTACTTTGTTCGTATGATGGTGCAGGGTTCGAATTCACAACAATTTGTGAAAACATTAAAGATACAAATGTTGAAATAGCATTTTGACTTATTATAGTGATATCGCTGCCTGTTATTGCAATTCTGTGATGACAGGTGGCGATCCGTTTATAAATATAGAAACATTTTAAATCCATTCGCACTTGCTTTCAGTGACTTGACTATATATTACTGTAGTAAGCTGCTTTCCCCAAATCCATTTCCTAATAGAAACTTCTTTCAAGACTTATGTAAATATTCCAAAAATGCCTTTCGTAAAAGAGGCATCCTATCACTTTTCTACAAATTTAAGATGTCTGCTTAATGTGGATAACAATTCTGATCTTAACTGCATCCATACACTAACTATTTGGACGTGACCCAAAGAGGTGATACTCCCGCCCCCTCAATAGGTCATACTCGTTCTCTTCTGACCTTTTCTTCAAACAAAACCCTTTCATCGAAGAATACTCCGCTTGACTATTTCAATATAAATATGCTTAATTGTACCACTGCTTCGATCATTCCACCACAATAAATTCATCACGGACAAGTGATGAAAAAGAAAATTACCAAGAAGATCGGGCGTCATTTTTGAAATATGTAATTTGAACATTATTGTGTGAGCACGTGTAGGGGAACAACACATGCTCCGGGGTAGAATCATGTCCCCACATTCTTAAAATTATTTACGTTTTAAGAATTAGAATGTATCTTTGACTGTCAACACAAAGATACCATTCGCATTATTGCTCTTAAATTGCGATGAAAGGCAACTAATTGGTGATATACCGTCGATGCAAGCCGTGACTCAAATAGTCTAATATAAAAATGGAATGGACAGCACACGGGGACTTATTCTAGCCTTCAACTTAAAAATTGTCCAATTTGGTGCTCTCTGAGAATTTTTTAACCTTAACCTGATTTATTTTGGACAGCAGTGATGTTAAATATTAGATTACAATTACCGTTTATTTTCACTTTGGGAGAAACACATGAAAATTATTTCACGTTTCCTCTTTGTAGTGGTTTGCCTACTAAGCAGCACAAATTTATTGTTTTCAGCTATCACTCCACCCACGACTAATTCTCCGGGCAGTTCAAGTTCACCGGGCACGGTTGTAAACACATTGACGCCGACCTTTAGTTGGAATGCCGCGAGCGGAGCAACGGGATATGGGCTTTATATTCGGGACATGACCGCATCTGGTACACCTCTGGTTTATCCGAATAGCAGTGGGACGACATCGACACCGTTGACAGGGACATCGTTTACAATACCCAGTGGCTATTTGGTTAGCGGTCACGACTACAGATGGGATATGTCCAGCTTTTCTGGATCGACGGAAAGCACAACGTACTCTGCTATACTTTACTTCCAGGATGTTGTGACAGTGCCGGTATCACCACCCACGACTAATTCTCCGGGCAGTTCAAGTTCACCGGGCACGGTTGTAAACACATTGACGCCAACCTTTAGTTGGAATGCTGCGAGCGGAGCAACGGGATATGGGCTTTATATTCGGGACATGACCGCATCTGGTACACCTCTGGTTTATCCGAATAGCAGTGGGACGACATCGACACCGTTGACAGGGACATCGTTTACAATACCCAGTGGCTATTTGGTTAGCGGTCACGACTACAGATGGGATATGTCCAGCTTTTCTGGATCGACGGAAAGCACAACGTACTCTGCTATACTTTACTTCCAGGATGTTGTGACAGTGCCGGTATCACCACCCACGACTAATTCTCCGGGCAGTTCAAGTTCACCGGGCACGGTTGTAAACACATTGACGCCGACCTTTAGTTGGAATGCTGCGAGCGGAGCAACGGGATATGGGCTTTATATTCGGGACATGACCGCATCTGGTACACCTCTGGTTTATCCGAATAGCAGTGGGACGACATCGACACCGTTGACAGGGACATCGTTTACAATACCCAGTGGCTATTTGGTTAGCGGTCACGACTACAGATGGGATATGTCCAGCTTTTCTGGATCGACGGAAAGCACAACGTACTCTGCTATACTTTACTTCCAGGATGTTGTGACAGTGCCGGTATCACCACCCACGATTAATTCTCCGGGCAGTTCAAGTTCACCGGGCACGGTTGTAAACACATTGACGCCAACCTTTAGTTGGAATGCTGCGAGCGGAGCAACGGGATATGGGCTTTATATTCGGGACATGACCGCATCTGGTACACCTCTGGTTTATCCGAATAGCAGTGGGACGACATCGACACCGTTGACAGGGACATCGTTTACAATACCCAGTGGCTATTTGGTTAGCGGTCACGACTACAGATGGGATATGTCCAGCTTTTCTGGATCGACGGAAAGCACAACGTACTCTGCTATACTTTACTTCCAGGATGTTGTGACAGTGCCGGTATCACCACCCACGACTAATTCTCCGGGCAGTTCAAGTTCACCGGGCACGGTTGTAAACACATTGACGCCAACCTTTAGTTGGAATGCTGCGAGCGGAGCAACGGGATATGGGCTTTATATTCGGGACATGACCGCATCTGGTACACCTCTGGTTTATCCGAATAGCAGTGGGACGACATCGACACCGTTGACAGGGACATCGTTTACAATACCCAGTGGCTATTTGGTTAGCGGTCACGACTACAGATGGGATATGTCCAGCTTTTCTGGATCGACGGAAAGCACAACGTACTCTGCTATACTTTACTTCCAGGATGTTGTGACAGTGCCGGTATCACCACCCACGACTAATTCTCCGGGCAGTTCAAGTTCACCGGGCACGGTTGTAAACACATTGACGCCGACCTTTAGTTGGAATGCCGCGAGCGGAGCAACGGGATATGGGCTTTATATTCGGGACATGACCGCATCTGGTACACCTCTGGTTTATCCGAATAGCAGTGGGACGACATCGACACCGTTGACAGGGACATCGTTTACAATACCCAGTGGCTATTTGGTTAGCGGTCACGACTACAGATGGGATATGTCCAGCTTTTCTGGATCGACGGAAAGCACAACGTACTCTGCTATACTTTACTTCCAAACGACTGATACTATGAAAACATTACCACTAGGTATAGATGTTTCAGAGTTTCAAAATGCTATAAACTGGGGACAAGTTAGTGGAATTGGCGGAAAAGTATTCGCAATAATACGAGCATCAGCAGGTGCTAAAACCACAGATGCATATTTCGCTCAGAACGTGGTTAACGCTAAAGATTCTGGACTTATCGTCGGTGCGTATCATTTTGCATATCCTCAATATTATACAGCTGACCAGGAAGCTCAAAAGTTTCTTTCAGTAGCTAGAGACTTGGTCGAAAAGTGATTTTTATTAAAGAATATTTTGGTGAACGGACGGTCATGTATTATATTTGTATAGAAAATAGATTTATCGTCTCTCACTAAGAGAAAATCATATTATGTTAGGCAAACAAAACCCACAAAGCAATTTATTCCTGCCGGAGAATCGTCTTCGCCAGAAGATAGGCAAAGAAAGCTTTTACGTATTTTTAAGCGATCACCGGCATGAAATCTTTAACGATGAAGACTTTTCGTTCTTATATTGCCCGGATAATGGCCGTGAAAGCGTTCCCCCAAGTTTATTGGCAAGTGCCTTGCTTCTCCAATCGTATGACCGAGTATCGGATCAAGAAGCAGCCGACCGCGCAAAATTCGATCAACGCTGGCAGGTAGCGCTTGGTGTTGGTGATGAAGAACAGCCGTTTGCGAAAGAGTACGTTGTGCCTGTTTCGTAATCAATTGATCATCCATAATAAAGGGAAAATGATATTCACCAAGGCCTTGAACTTACTTGCTCAAAAAGGTTATACAAGAAAGAATAAAAAAACCTTCGCAATTGACACGACACCGATATTTGGGCGCGGCGCGGTTGAAGACACCTTTAACATGTTGGCGGAAGGACTTCGACAAACGCTGAAAGTTCTTGCGCAGATTGCAGAACAACCGATTGAAGACTATTCTCAAGCCAATGATTTTTCCCGCTACAGTGCGTTGAGCTTTAAAGGTACCTGGACGATTGATTGGGATAACGACAACCAACGACAGATCGTTTTGAATTGTATCGTTGCTGATTGTCGAAGAGTGCTGGCTATGGCTTCAGAGACACTTTCATCATTGGACAAAGAGAGCGACGAGGCTCATGATCTTCTTCGGGCGACAGAATTATTGAGTAAGCTCTTAGCACAGGATATTCGCGAAAAAATGCCGGAGAAGGCAGAGATTATCGATGGTGTCGCCAAAGATAGAATTATCTCTGTTCATGACCCCGAGATGCGCCATGGGCGCAAGAGTGCCAGCCAACGTTTCGATGGATACAAGGCGGCGATAGCCGTTGACACAGATACTCAAGTGATTGCCGAAGTTGATGTTGTTCCGGGCAATGCACATGATAGTGTGGATGCTCCGGCGGTGATTAAAGAAGCGGCGAAGAATCTTGATGCCGAAATCGAAAATGTTCTTGGAGACGGCGCTTATGGAACAGTAGAAGCACGCTTGGATGCTGATGCACACAAGTATAATCTTATCGCTCCGGTAGGACGTGCTCCGCAAACAGGACGATTCACGAAAGAGGATTTTAAGATTGACCTTGAAGGCGAATCAGTCACATGTCCGGCCGGGGAGACAACAACGTGTTGGAATGTGCAAGAAGTAACGACACAACGCGGAACAACCTTTAAAAACAAAAGTTTCAAGTTCTCTGTCAGGCAATGTTGCCGTTGTTCATTCAGGAGTCAATGTCTCAAGGAGAAGACTCCGTGCCGAAGTGTGTTGGTGCATGAATATGAAGCGCTCATACGAGAGAAAAAGCTATTTCAAAGAACGGAAGAATATCATCAGATGTATCGCAAGCGAGTAGTCGTTGAACATCGCTTTGCACGATTGGTACGCCTTGGCATACGCAACGCACGTTATTTTGGGATGAAGAAAGTTCTCTTTCAGCTTGCGATGGCGGCTGCTGTGGCCAATTTGACGCTGTTTGCGTCAGTGGCGTCATTCTCTCTATTCTTTATTGCAGCGTTGCTCATTTTTGCTCTTTGGCTCGCTCTAAATCTTCAGAGGATGATTTATAGGCAACTGAATTTTCAGACGGTGATCTGATCACTCCTACTTTTTAAACTCTTGAAAAAAGGGGGGTTCTCGACCGAGTCTCTAGCTCTTATATAGGTGCTGGTTATTTGCCGCCCGTACTCGACATAGAAGATTCACCTGCAGACACATCGTATCCATATTTGATGGGAAATGATTCTCTCGCACAATGGATTAATGAATGGTGTTTAAAGGTTGGACAGGTTTCTGGCGTAAAACCGATAGTCTATGCAATACGATATTATGCGCAAAATTACTTGAACAGCGGCATTAGTCAGTATCCATATTGGGTCGTCACTAATGGTGGATTACCAAATTCAGATCCAGGCAACATGGGTATCTGGTCCACTTGGATGTTCCAACAATATGAATATGGTAGCAGCGGTGGTACCTGTGCTGGTGTAAGTGGTGCGGTTGATTTGGATTCATTCAATGGAAATTTAGACTCGCTTCGAAATCTAACTAACAGGACTCCGACGGATGTTGCACGATCAGTCGCCTCATTGCCGATTCATTATTCTTTGATGCAGAATTATCCGAATCCTTTCAACCCGACTACTGTTATCAGATATCAAGTCGCAAGCAACGGCAAGGTGAGTTTGATAGTTTATGATCTGTTAGGAAGAGAAATAGCAATCCTTGTCAACGAAATGAAATCGGCAGGGATATATAACGTAACATTTAATGCGCGCAATCTTCCAAGTGGGACATATTTTTATCGTTTGCAAGCTGGTTCATATATTCAGACAAAGAAGCTCATTTTGCTCAAATGAGCGCATAGCTAAGTTGTTGTCATTCTTGTTCTGTGCATATTCAGAACCATGATAATGTCCTAACAGCCACGTAGCAAGAGGTGGTCGTGCGCAGAAATGCAAGCAATAAACCACCCGACAATGCAGGTATATGTGAAGGAATACTTCTAGCAAAAGGGCGATATGCGAACGAACAATACGTTTATTCAACATTATTGTGTGAGCACGTGTAGGGGAACAACACATGCTCCGCGGCAGAATCAGGGCCCCACTTCGTTAAAATAATTCACGCATCAAGAGGCAGATAGTATCTTTAATCGTAAAGCCAAAGATACGAGCTGCAATGTATCGACGGCAAACGCTTCAATACGCTGAAGTTGGAAGGAGGATTTGGATGACTTGTACATATTGCATTACAATCTTCCCTGATTTCAAAATACCAGTCAAAAATTAGTGGTATTTACTCAGCAAGTTCTTGATGTTCAAGATTTTCACTGTAGCCGCGGGCGGCGACCGCGGAGGGTTCCCGACGTCAGCGCCGTCGGCTACAATAACAACAGTACATTAAAATACACGGGGTTACAATTAAGGCCATGTAAAAACGCCGATATTCGCATAAAAAAGGCATCATAGATTGTATTCCATATTCTTTAGTAAAATAACATCGGAGGATGAGTGAAAAATAAATCCAATCGGTATGACTTTTACGACACGATTTTATGAATTTTACGACAAGACTTTGGTGGTTTTACGACAGATATTTACTTGACACAGTTTTACATTTATTGGGAGATTTCGTATTGCGTAATTTTGATCCAATCAAATTTGATGGAGTTTCCATCGATAAAGCGCAGACAGATATTGAGTTCAGGAATAATATTTGTTTTGTATTGCTTTAGTTTTCAGGATCCCAAAGGAAAAAGGGATATCGAAAATTAAAGCCACAATTATCAATGGCCGTCAAGGGAAAGGGGTCTCTATGAAAACAAGCAAGCCAACGAAAAGTACAATCGCATCTGCAGCTAAAAATAGCGGATTGACTGTCAAAGCCTACGCCGGTGACGGATCGATTCTTCTGGCCTTTGATCTGGATAAAAAATTGACCAAGGATCTTGCCGGGTTCGCCATCAAGCGAACGGATAAGAACGGCAATAGTGAATTTCTCTCCAATCGGTTGAATTTCGCCACTAAAGTCGACACGAACACCACCCCGGATCAGCGCGTCTGGACCACATCGGATAAAGCCCCTTTTCAGAAATTCCGTTGGGTGGATTTTCCTCAGGATGTCACAGATAACTATACCTATGAAGTTACGGCTATGTATTTCGATGCAAAAGGGGATCTCACTGCAGGTGCAAAAGCTGATGCCGTTGTTGTGGAGAACCCAAATCTTTTTCCTAAGATGACCATAGGATTTACGCGCGGCTATCTGTCGTCGCAAGCTTATGCTGCTCAATTCCAAAATAAAGACATTCGACCCCAGCCGAAATCACTGGGTTATGATACCTCCTCTTACCAGAAGCAATACGAATGGCTTGGCTTCCACGCGCGAAAACTCATCTTTGATTTTCTGAACGATTGCATTAACGATTCAAGTTGCTCTGTCGATCTGTTTGCATACGATCTCGATGAACCCGATTTCATTCGGGGACTTCAGAAACTTGGACCAAGGCTAAGAGCATTTCTGGACGATGCTCCGTTGCATACGAAGAAGGGTGCGCTGGAACCGGAGGCCTGTCAGCTGCTCGAACTATCCGCCGGGAAGGACAATGTCAAGACGGGACATTTCCATCGTTTTGCACATGATAAGATTCTGATTAAGAAAGACGAGAGCGGCAAAGCGGTTAAAGTCCTCACCGGATCGGCAAACTTTTCTGTTCGTGGTCTCTATGTGCAAGCCAACAATGTGCTCACGTTCGATGACCTCCAAACAGCTGAACTTTATGAGTCGGCATTCGAGCTATCGTTTATGGATGAATCGAAATTTGCAAAATCAGCGATTGCAGAAGGATGGCATGACCTTACTGAACAGGGATTGCCGAAGTTCGGAGTTGCTTTTTCTCCTCATACAAAAGCGGCAGTCTCTCTTGACCGGGTTGCCAAAGCTATCCAGAACGCCAAAAGCTCGGTTTTGTTTGCAGTTATGGAACTCGGCGGCAGCGGTCCAGTTCTTACACAGTTGAAAAACCTCCCTTAAAGGAAGAATGTTTTTTCCTACGGTATGACGCAAACTATTTCCGGCATCAAGATTTACAAACCAGGTGATTCGAATGGAATGATCGTACCGTTTGCTTACCTAAAGGGAAAAGTGCCCGTTCCGTTCCAGGATGAATTCAGCGGCGGCATGGGACAAGTCATACATCATAAATTTATAGTCGTCGATTTCAATGATAATAATCCTGTGGTATTTACAGGATCGTCGAATCTTGCCTCCGGAGGAGAGGAAGCGAATGGCGACAACTTATTGTCCATCTACGATTCCAATGTTGCATCGGAATACGCAGTCGAAGCGATTCGGCTTGTTGATCACTATCATTTCCGGGCAGCCATGAAATCAGCTACACAAGCGAATCCTCTCGTTCTGCATACGAACAAGGATAAAAAAGAATGGTGGGAAGATTATTACGACCCGAAGAACATCAAGTTCCATGAGAGAGTGGTCTTATCATAATAACTATTATAGGTGAATGAGATAAAGATATCCATTATAATTCTATAAAATTGAACTGTTTTTTTAAAGAATAATAATTCAAGTATGACGGAGATGTTGTTGGATCTATATTAATAGAAGATTCATAGAGTTCATGAAAAAGCATCGATAAGGAATTCTCTATCTCGAATTGATTAAAGAAAGGAACGACAATGACAACAGAATTGTGGATAACTATCGCGGCCTCGCTTATTGGTACAATTATTACTTTCTGGGTCGGATTTATCTCAACTCAGCAAATCCGCAGACATTCAAAGAATATGACAAAAAGTTTCGACAGGACGCGAGATCTAATTTCAAAGATCACGGGTTTGTTTGCAGCATCGGAAATGGTCGGTATTGAGACTGCATACGAAAATAGGGAAGTAGCATTGCTTGAACGTAATGCAGACGGTAAAGATGCTCAATCTTTTCTTCAATTCATGAAAACTGAACCGAAACTCATTGTAGTCGGTTCATCTCTATTAGGCTTACGTATGTATATTACAAAGTTATCACAATATTTGCGTTGGCGAAAAGGACGGGAAGGATATGAAACTAAGTTATTACTGACGCATCCCTGTTTTTCCGCGCTGCGCGAGGATCAAGAGAAAAGATCGCAGGGACAAATAAGAAAAGAAATTCAAGATACTTTAAGATATCTGGAGAAAGATTGTGCTCTGGATTTGAACATGAGTATACGATTCTATAAGGGTACGCCTACCTGTTTTATGATAGTGACTTCTAACGCAATGCTCTTAAATCCCTATCCATATCAGACGGAAGCTTACAGGGCATTCTGTCTTGAAGTGCGAAGATTGGAAAGAGATGAGACGCGTGTTGTTGATAGCGATGCAAAATCCACCGACATAATTCGTATCGTTGATTCTGAACGATTTGAAAAGGACGTCATCGAAGCAATGAAGTCTCCTGATTGGGCACGATATGATTATTCAGGTGATGTTGGTCCTGATATTTACGGTCAATTCTATTGGTATCATTATTTTTTACCATGGTTTAGTCGTCAAGCAGTCACGTATGAGGAGTACATTAATGTATGTGAGAAACATAAATGTATCGATAGCGGCTTTACAAGTGAATGCCCCTTAACTAAAAAACGAATTGAAAAAACCGATGTCAGAACTCCGCATAATAATTCACACGATCGGAAAGATATAAGAACCGATAATGTTACCCCTACCGTTACAAAAACAATTATTACCGATGGAGATGGAAAGTGATGGTCTATTTTATTTCACATATGCGTAATAAATAATCCGCCATCAAAGATGGAAAGAATATTATGATCCCAAAGAGATAGGCAAAGTTAATGATGTCAAAAACTGGACGTATTTTTCTAATGCAGGCGTGTGGACTAAAAACTTAGCATAAATCTTAAAGAATATTTCGGAACTATCGATGGTGAAAAGAATATTGTTAAGAAAAAAATGTAAACGGTCGTCTGGCCATATCATAATTCATTTGATGATAGGTCCCCACAAGTTATTAAGGATTTGGTCATGTTTCACAAAGATGCTTCTTATCAATTCCAGACTCCAACTGAAAAATATTATTATATCAATTATCGAACTCTGGTGATGCAAAAAATGAAGAAGTATTTTCAAAGATGCAGTATATATATAAATACTTCTTATATCCAGCTCTAAATGATTATGCACTATCGCAATATTCTTTTGAAAGGATGATCGATAATACTTTTCGTGTTATATGCTTCACGAAATAGATACCAATAAATACCGAGTGGGTACTATGAAATATATATTACGGATTATAATCACAGCATTTGTATTTATTGTAATTCCTCGAGATGTCAATTCTCAAACAGCATTCTACAATGCCGAAGCTCTTGCCAAGTGGGACACGACAAAACTTGAGATTTATAAAGACATATTGAACCTTACTAATGGTTGGATGCGGGAAAAGCTGCCGTTGCATGTTGATGTAATTAATCAAGATGATATCGATAAATTGTTGTGTTTCTATCGTGATCCAATTGGCTATGTTGTTGATTCTGACTATACAGTCCCGTATGATCTATTTGTACGGCTTGACAGTTTGTCTAAAAGTAATCTGCCAATTAAGCAGTCTATTAATATCCTAGAAAAGGCTAGTAAATATGCCCGTAAATTAGCGGCAACAAATAAAACTACGTCAAATGAAAATGCATCGAAAATTGATAGTCTTATCAAAATAAAGAGCGAAATAATAAATCAATCTACTCCACTACAACTTTATAACTTTCTTCAAGATAATCTATCGAAGAAAGATATTGCTCGATTCAAAAATCTTTTTAAAAGAGCCTTCATTCGTTTTCTTGTTGATACATTGAGCCATTCTGATAGCATTATCACACTCGCTCAATCACAGAGCATATTATCGGCATGCACTGATAGTTTGGATAAAATAATTATAGCACAACAAGAATATCAAACGGGTAAGAATGTATTCAAGCTTTTTACAGATTCTAGTACTAAAGCAAATTACTCGATTCCGATTGAAACGATAATCTGCGGGTCGATCGATTCGATTATAAAATCTGGCCACGTAGATGGTGATACTCTCAAATCCTTGATAAAACTGCAGGATATGTTAAAGGGCTCGACAGGCAATTTGAACGCATTCCAAATTATGCATTTGATTGATTCGGCGGGGCTTGGTAAAGATACGATAAATACAATTTATATGAACTCGTTGAAAATAGTATTAATCAGTTTTGTAAATAATGCGTTGTTCAAGTTGGATATGTCCGATTCATATAAGAAAAAGATCATGGAGGGAGACCTTGCTCGATCATTAACTGATTCAACGAATCAAAACATAAAGATTATCAAATGCTTTAGGACTGATTTTGTAAAAGATTCGACATCAATCCTAGTGGATAAAATGATAAGCAATTTAAATGATGCAAGAATAAAATGTCAGAAAAAGGATTCGATATACAGCGATTATTACAGAAGGGACACTGCTCTTATTGCATATTTAAATAATCCAAAGTTTAAACAAACCGTTGGGGTGCCGTTCTCAGAGATTATGAATTTTAATTCATCTGATATCCCTGTCCCTCTGGGCAGTGAAATGCCGGCCGTTGATAAACCCGTTATGGTTAGTTCCTCCTCCAATGAATTATCGGAAAGTAAGGCGATTGATGCGGTAGGATCATTCATAGCAGAACAGTTCGAACAGGATATCGTCGCTTCGCTTCTTGATGAATTTGAACGGATCGCGAAGGGGAAAAAGATTGATTACCTGTTTCCAAGAACGGTCTCTTTACTCTCGACTTTAGGGAGTGAGGGGTCACCTCTTACAGATATAACAAGTGCCATACGTCGAAGCATGTACGATGATCTGCACACTATTTATGATTCTCTTGCGAATCATAAATGTGATTCCACTAGTTTATTTTTCGTCAACGATACGCTGCGAACAGTGTTGAAAATAGTAGCAGATATCAATGAAAAGATTAATGCCGGGTATGATCCAGTTCAACTCTTTGATTATCTATATCGGGAATACTACAACTACGGTAATCTTGTCCTTCCCGGTATTTCACAAACGGGGCAAATTAAAAAATTAGTGAACTTATTCCAATTTATTTATGTAATACAGTCGGCATTCAGGGATACCACTAAAAACGGAAACTTTTGGGTGCCTCCATCTCAAATTGCAAAACTTGACCAAGATTTAAGTCAACAAAGCGGTAAGATCCTTGCAGCATTGCTCTATATTGAGCTAAAGAAAAATAATGATGTATGGGCAAGTCTTGGCTCTAAATGGATAAAAAAAACATCTGACAAAAATTTTATAGCTAAATGTTACGGATCACTGATGCAATTAGATAAACTTCAGAAAGCTGTAAAAAGGCTTTCCAGCGACAAGTCAAGCTCAACAGCTAACCTAATCAACAATTACTATATCTCTTATCTTGACTTGATCAAAAATATGGCTGAATTGTATAGTTACGTAACTGACGAAAAAGTAGATACAAACTTCATCGGTATATTCCGGAATATTTCTTACGGATACAAATCCATTCTTGCAGGGGATTATTCAACAATACTAGCCAGTACAATAAGTATTGCAAATGAGTTCCTAGATATTCACGTTCAACAAATTAGATCTCTTAATACACCTCAGGATTCGATCCATGCGGACAGTGTATTAAATCTCGGAAGAAAGGATATTCAATACTTTAGTCGGTACTTAACTCTTTTCATCGATTTAGTGAATGCAAAAAATCAAACAGATTTAAAAAATGCAATCTCGAGGGCAAGCAACATGTCCGGTGGATTTATGGCAAAAAAAACCAATGGATTTAAGATGTCGTTGGATGCCTATCCGGGTATATTCGGGGGCGTGGAGTGCGTACCTCCGCAGAAAATGTCAGGAAATTTTGGGCTTTCATGCCCGATCGGGTTAGACTTTTCGTGGGATAAACATAACGAAGGCTTTATAATATCAATATTTGATTTTGGTCCGGTTGTTTCTTATCGGGTTACAAATGGAGAATCAAAAGGCTTTCCTTCAAATGTGACTTTTGCCCAGCTTGTTTCACCCGGAGTATTCCTAAAATATTCTCCCTTTAAATATAATGCACTGACCGTTTTACTTGGCATGCAATGGACTCCCGCTTTGAGGAGCATAGTGGATAGTGCAACGACCGTCAGCAAAGACCCTAGTTTGAGATATGGTTTATCGCTTACCTATGATATTCCTTTTTTGTATTTCGCTCAGGAGGAGAGTAAGTATTCGAATGGGGGATTTATGGATGAGAAAGGGAAAAGCTTTAATATGTCCATTGACGGATATGTCGGAATGTTTGGAGGCAGGGAATGCGCAACTTCTCAAAAACCTTCCTCTAATATCGGTTTCCTATGTCCGATTGGATTAGATTTATCATGGAATAAATATAATAGTGGATTTATGATATCATTATTTGATTTTGCTTCTGTCCTTTCATATTCAGGATCTATGAATAACCTTAGAATATCAAATGGAACGTATGGCCAAATATTATCCCCGGGTGTATTTATCAAGCGAGCACTTTGTAATAATACGTCGTGGACCATTATGGCGGGCATTGAAGATAATATCTCTGTATTAGGTAGCGATTCGTTTGTTAGATACGGCATTGCGCTGGCTTATAATATACCGTTGTTCTTCCTGGTAAAGTAATGATCTTTCCCATGAAAAAGGTTACTGGGTAGGAGCATAAGATTATGAATCTGAAAAAATCCTTTGACTCGGAACTTTCAATTGGTCCACAACAAAACCCGCTGAGGGATTCCAAGCATCGTTGTTTGAATAGGCTTACATGAAACGTTTGAAAGAGAAAGGTCTATGTGATTACGTATGTACCGGATCGGCTACAAGGGTGAATAGTTGTAGCGACTCTTTTAAATATGGTTCAACCTAATTATAAAAAATATTGTAATGACAAGACGTAATTTAAAAGGCGTAATATTCTTTTGGACAGATTCCTCTCACAGAGGAAAATGTTGAGACTTTTAGAGTTATCAATTGAATCTGCACGAGGCTATGGAGTGATGTTAAATGGCGCAATGGATTTATACCGCCTTAAAGTGCCGGATGAACTCCGAATCGTCCCGCCAAAAGATTTGGAGGAAGAAAATAATATATGGGAAAAATAAATGATTCCTATCTCAAGCGAGAAGCACCAGATCTTAAATTGATAACGAAATCATGAGGTGCTCTTTCAGTTGTATTTTCATCTGCCTTAAAAATATATACTGACTTAATTTCAATACCGCGCAAGGAAGAAAGGTATCAATTCTTGACGTGCAGATCGCATCATCTTAAAATACAATATCAGGCTTTTATGGAATTCCATGGATTTACTATATTTATATTGTCCAATTCCGCAATTTACATCAGTTGTGTTAATAACTGTTAGGATTAGATATTATTTCTTGTAATCAATCCCATAGTTCCTTACATTAAATTATTCCAGGCTACAATTAAGAACGTTTCCGATAAGGGAAGAAATGATACTTTTTATGTCAGTAGGAACCATGCCAGAGTTAGTCAATACAATTCAAGATTATTATTCAACGATTATATAAGTATCCATTTTTATTGTATTCCTATACTTTTTATTATGTCTCGGCGAGTGTTATTATTTTCTCGTGATGAAAAATGAAAAGAAATAGATATCTTAAAACCGCTTTAACTGCTGCAAAGAATGCCGAAAAAATTGTTTTGGCGTACTATGATAAAGAAATAAAAACGTTTCAGAAGGATGATTTATCACCTGTTACTGATGCAGATATTGATGCGGAAAAAGCAATTATTAAGATTATCAGTCGTGCATTTCCATCGCATGGTTTTTTGGGGGAAGAGGGCGGATCAGCGGGCGTTCTTTCAAAATATGAATGGATCATCGATCCGATCGATGGCACGAAAAACTATTCACACCATATTCCACTATATGCGATTCAAATAGCTCTATTACGCAAAGACGAATTGATCTTAGGTGTCTCAAATGCACCGGGATTAAATGAATTATATTATGCTTATAAAGGGATGGGAGCATATTGTGGAAACACTAGAATTCATGTATCAAAAACAAAAGAGATAAGAAATGCATATATAAGCTTTGGAAATATAAATCATTTTTCAAATAATCATTTGTTAGGCAATTTGGTCGCATTTGTGAAAAATGGAAAAAATGTTCGTGGCATAGGAGATGCGTGGAGTTATCATTTGTTGGCTTCCGGAAGAATAGATGCAATGATCGATGCTAAGACTAAAATCTGGGATATCGCAGCATTGAAGGTCATTGTAGAAGAAGCTGGCGGTATGGTAACGGACTTTTCAGGGTCACCAATTACAAAAAACACAAAAGACATTATAGCAACCAATGGTGTGCTTCACGATAAAGTATTGAAATATTTTAAAGGAGGAGATTGAAGCATATGTTCGTAGAACAACGTGATATTGAAAATCTTCAAAAAGCAGCTAACAAAGTACTCTTCATTGGCTCGGGATTATCAACACCTCCTTTCCCTACGTGGAATGATTTCGCAAATATAGTCCGAAAACGAGCACAAGCACCTGAAACAACGGAAAGCGATAGCATTCAATTACTGGGGGAATATAAGAAAAAACTTGGAATTGACTGGCTAAAGCTCATAGATGAAGTATTTGGTGATCATAATATTAATGTAAAGAAAATAAGTTAAAATTATAAACTAATTAGCAGCCTTGGTATAAAGCAAATTATTACCACAAATTATGATTCAATTCCATCTATTCTTTGGCCTGACATCCATTCATTCAATAATAGCGAAGATGAGATTATCACTCTCCGAAGGAGGCTCCAATCGGATTTTAAATATCCATTTATTTTAAAGTTGCATGGTTGCCACACTAGGCCTGAATCGATGGTTATAACCAAGTCAGACTATACTAAAATTATTTATGAAGCCCATACATTGGAATCTTTATTAGAGCAAATTTTTACAAACTATACAATTCTTTTTGTCGGGTTCGGTCTAAAAGATATTCATTTAGATATGAATTTGACACATCTAAAATCGACTTGGAAGGGTAATATAGTAGGCTCCTATGCGATTATGCCGAATATAGAGCAATTGCAATATGACCATTATTTATCCGAGTATAATGTTCATCTCTTGGGTTATGAGCATATCAATAATGACAATCACAATAATTTACATATAATGCTGACAAAAATATTTCCCAACGTATCTGATGTCCTTGTGAAGGAAGAGGTAGTGAACGCAAAAGAGGATCTAAGCAGTCTGCCATTGTTCCCGAAAGCGTTTCCTTTAGAAGGTAAAACTCGAATTATTTATACTTGTAGGAGTAACATCGAACATGATAAATTTATTTGTCCCTCGATCAATTTACCAGATAATATTTCAAAATCATTGACTCTGCCGACGCATATTCCTATTGATGAAGTTGAAACTTATGGATTACTGTTTGAATGGTATGGACCTGTTGTCTTGGGAAAAACAGAAAATCAAGTGCATTCATGTACATATTGTGCTAATAGTGTACAGTTGAACCTCATTAATGAAACAACAGATTCAAATAAATTAGATGAAATATTGCTGGATAACATTATAATCATTGGTGAAAATCGTTGTTCAAATTATATCTCGTGGTATTCTTGTTACGATCTCCCATGGAGGCATCTTGTAGAAAAGACAAATATTGTGAATAATTTGTTCCCTGACGATAAAAACAGTAAGAATGCACATTTCTCTCTTAAAGCTGTGTTTAAGTCCTTCTTTGGAAATAGTGTAAACAAGAATGTTCTTATATCCTCAGGAGATAAATCAAAAGCTGTTATTACATATATGAAAAATCCATACGCTTCAGATAAATGGATCATTTCGTTGGTGGGGTTTTCGCGTTCCGGACAGTATTTGCTACTAGAGTGGCTACGGAATGTTCATTCACAAGATGTTCTGCAAAAGATCATTCAAATGCGAGAAAATAAAAAGTATGATGATTTTATCCAAATATTCATTTATGGGACGCCTCTTGAAGATGATTCAAGAGGGAATATCTGTCGTTGTTGGGCAATGGAAACAATATCAGATAATACCGATCAGTTCGGACCGGTACCATTTTTTATCAATAGGACTATTAAACACATTACGAAAACGAAATATGGAGAATCGATTTCCGATCTATCTCTAGTCGGTAAAATATCACTTGATGATGGATGGATTAAAGATTTAATAAAAACTCTTCCTGACTCACTAAAGGAATTAATGGAGGAAGAGAAGAAAAATGGAAACATTGGCTTTCATGTTACATTATTCGAGTTTTTGCACTCGAACGGTGTATCTCATCACGGAATATTAGATACTATTAACGAACGTAATAAAGGAAGCGATATTATATTTCATCTGAAAAAATACTTCGAAAGTATTCCTCCATTGCAATTAAATATTCGACAAACAAGTATTACAGAAGGATCATTACAACTCTTAGTAGATGTGAAATTTAAACAGGGAGAAGAAATTAAAATATACGATTCAGAGAATCTAAATGCTTTGGACTATATATATAAATGTTGTTTTGATGTGACGGATATTATAAAAAAAACTTTTAAAATGAAAACGGGGAATAAACCAATAGGTGCTGGCATGGTAACTCCTCTACATATCACTATTATGCGTTTCAATCCGGCCGTATCTAATGCTCAGTGTGAGGCAGCAAAGGAATGGGCCGAGAAATATAAGTCTCAAATATGGGGATCTTCATCTGATGTATCGATAATATTAACAAAAGCAAAAAAAGCACCATATTCTGAAATTGAATCAATTCGAATTAAATGAAAAATATTAGTTCGGATTTAACTTGGCCGGTATGGCCAATCTATGGTTCTAAAGAGCTTGATGCCATTAACCGTAGTTTAAGAAGTGGAGATTGGTCACGGGGAAAAGCAATTGGAACATTTGAAAAAAAATATAGCAAATATTGCGGATCTAAACACTGTTTGTTGGTTAATAGTGGGACGGAAGCATTACGGTTAGTTCTCAAAGCTTTGCGCATTGGAAAGGGTGATGAAGTTATTGTTCCTGGTCTTACGTGGCCTTCAACAGCCATGGCTGTTCTTGAAGTTGGCGCAAAAGCAGTAATCGTCGATGTTGAATTGGATTCATATGGCATCTCAACGGAACAGATACTACGGAATATTACAAAAAGGACAAAAGCTGTTATCCCGGTTCATCTTTTTAATTCAAGTGCAGATATCGAAACGATAGCAGATATATGTAATCATCACAATATTTATCTAATCGAAGATGCAGCTCAGTCTCATGGCCATCGTTGGGAAAATCGACAATTAGGGACTTTTGGTATAGCAGGGATATTTAGCTTTCAGCAGAAGAAAATGCTTACGTGCGGGGAAGGAGGATGTATCATCACTAACGACACTTCGCTATATGAACAACTTTATGCTCTTCGTGATCATGGTGCACGAATATCTGAGAGAGGCGTAGACAGGTACGGAAGTCATTGCAGAATGGCGACTCTCAATGCAGCCCTGCTATTGGCACAATTGGATCGATTGCCAGGAATAATAGCGAAAGAACAGACATCGGGAATTCTGTTAAGCAAAGAACTGGATGCCCACGATGGCTTACAGTGCCTTAAAAGAAGAGAGAAGGTAAATCAGCAAACATTTTATAATTTTTGTTTTAGATTAACTAATAAGCGTCTAATCAATAAAGCCGCATATATCAGGGGAGCTATGACAGATGTATTAAAGATGAAAGTAGATACGACCTACCCGCCATTGAATAATGGACTCTTCTTTAGACCTCAGATTGAAAAAGAATATCAGAATCTTTTGAACTTCCGAAGATTAAATAATTGTGAAATTGCATATAAAACATCAATTCGATTTCCACATTATTATCTACTTGCCTCGGAAAGTATGATTAAAATGACCGCCGATATAATAATAAAATTATGCAAATAATATTCTCGAGACCATGCCATAGCGAAATATGGTTCTGAACGGAAGAAAGTAGCTGTCTATTTTAATTGGTAAGGAAAGAGTGCAAACAGCTGTCATTTCTTCTTTATTTTTCAGATTGCACCCTTTTCGTTAAAATTTCTTACATTATCCCTTGTGTCTCCGTTCCACCGGCTTTAAACTAATGCCATTTTAAAGGAATGATGTTATATTCCATAAGGCATAGTGCCGCGAAAGTATTGCATTTTTTCCAACGGAATATAACGTTATCGGATTGAAGCGGCATTAGTATTATCCGATTAATGCGTTCAACAAATTCTTGTAGATGTCCCTGACTCCATTCTATAAATGAGGGGAAAAGGGACAGATCGTGCTTGAAAATGAAAGAAGAAGAATGCTTTCTACGCAGCGGATGGCATCGAATAGAGGATGATTTAAAAGCACCACCATTGTTACACTCTACCGATTCCATCGAAACACCACCAATCAATGGGGCGACATTGGATTTCCTTGCTCAGTTAAAACATTCTGTTCGAAGTGCGGGATACTCAAAATGACTTCAAAGCTTCCAACTATCCTTGATAATCGAGAATCTCAAACTGTCCTTGAAGCATTGAAACGACTTTTGCCCGAGGCAAAGACTTTAGACATTGCGACAGGGTTCTTCGAAATCGGTTCCTTCCTATCCCTTGATACCTTCTGGAATAATCTTGAAAAGGTCCGCGTTATTTTGGGGGACGAAATGACCCGCAGGACAAAAAGAGAACTTGTCGATGTTATTCGCCGCTTGAGTGAAGAAAGTATCGAACGCGAGAAAGAACGGGACGATTCGCTCCATGGACTCGCAGCGGTAAAAGATGCATTTCTCCAAGGGCATATCGAAGCCAAGGTCTACACGAAAGCAAAATTCCATGCCAAAGCATATCTAATGGGCATGAAGCAACCACACCTCTCAAATTACGGCATAGTCGGATCCAGCAATTTTACAGAACCCGGCCTCTGCCGGAATATCGAACTCAATCTATTGAGTACCGAACAACACCAACTTCAAGCGCTTCAGCATTGGTATGAACAGCGTTGGCAGGAATCTGAAATACTCAAAGAAGAGATCCTGCAGGCTATCGAACCCCATCTAAAGCTTTATACACCATTTGAAGTCTATACCAAAGCCCTATATGAGTTCTTTTTCGGTAAAGAAATGCCTACCACTTCTTGGGAAGAGAACGAATCGAAGATATATCCGCTGCTGGACGATCTCAACAAGATCGGCTATAAACAGGCTTTAAAAATTGCCGAAGAGTGGGGTGGCGCGTTGATCTGCGACGGCGTCGGTTTTGGAAAAACGTATATCGGTCTAATGCTCATCGAGCGTTTTCTCCATGAGAGAAAACGTGTCGTCTTGATAGTGCCGAAATCGACAAGAGAAAGCGTTTGGGAAAAACGACTTACTGAGTATCTGAACTATAATGTTGACGAAGCGTATGGTGCACAGATCGAAATTCTGAATCATACGGATCTGCACCGTGAGAAGCTCGAGAAGCGAATTGAACGTATTCGTGAACGAGCCGACATAATCCTTGTTGATGAAGGACATCATTTCCGGACTACAAATGCTCAACGTAGCCAAAAATTGTATGAACTGGTCGAATGGAATAATCGGAAAAAACCGATTTTCTTTCTAACGGCCACGCCGATCAATAATTCGCTCTTCGATCTTCTCCATCTTATCGAGTATTTCTCACGTGGTAAAGCGGATTATTTCCAGAAACTCGGCATCCCCAACCTTCGCAGCAATTTCGTCAAGAAAGAAAAAGCGGTCGAAGCAAAGATGAATGTGCATTCCAATGGTGATGATGACGAAGAGTCCATGTTCCCGGACTTTGACATCCAGGAAGCAGAGAAGATACTACGCGATGATAAGATCTTTCAGGCTTTGGTTATTCAAAGAAGCCGTGACTATGCCCGGAAATATTTTGAACGTTCCGGCGGAGGGAAGTTCTTTTTCCCAACTCGCGAAGATCCCCGGGTCGCAGAGTACACTCTGGCAAAAATATACGGCGAGCTTTTCACCCGCGTGAAGAATTCTTTCAGTAAAGACAATCCTTTCCTCGAACTTGCCATCTACAATACGGAAAGTAGGAAGAAGGAAGAGTCCACAATTGATAAGAAGATAAAAAACCGTGAAAAACAGATAATTATGCTTATCCGCGCCACAATGCTGAAGCGCATGGAATCTTCTTATAAGGCCTTTGAATCGTCCTGTGAAGACTTGCTGCGTTCCAATGCACGATTTTTGCGGCACTATGCACCGGATGAATGGGAAGCATGGAAACAAAGCAACGAGAAGTTCTGGGGTACCATCGAACAACATTGGCAAGAACGCTTTCAAGATGTGGAGGATATCGAGGATGTGGAAGAAGATGACATCCTTCCGGCCCCGAAAGAAGAGCTTGATCCTCAGTTGTTTAAATTGGACGAGATCGTTGCCGATGTAACAAAAGATATGAATGAATTGGCTTCATTCCTTTCTTTCATTCATGAACACCTCGATGAATCGAAAGATGATAAATTACATTCATTGGTAAGGCTCCTCGAAGTGCAGCCGCTTAAAACCGGGAAAGTCCTTATCTTTACACAATACAGGGACACCGCACGCTATCTGTTCAGAGAACTAAAAAAACGCATCCCGGGCCGGTCGATTGAAGAAATTGACAGCACGTCAAAGAAGGACCGGGAAGAGATCATCAAGCGATTCGCACCATATTATAATTGCCGGCCAGAGGAACGAGAAAAGTATCTTAAAAAACCGATCGAGATCCTCATTTCAACGGATGTTCTCTCAGAAGGCCTGAATTTGCAGGATGCAAACCTCCTCATCAACTACGATCTGCATTGGAATCCCGTCCGGCTTATACAACGGATTGGACGTATTGATCGCCGCTTGGATGCCGGGATTGAAAAAGCCATCGGACGGGATAAATGTATTGTAAAATTCTGGAATTTCCTGCCTCCGGACGAACTTGATGAGTTATTGAAGCTTTATCAAAACGTATCAAGGAAGGTGCTCCGTATTTCCAAAACGCTCGGTATAGAAGGCGGCAAATTACTCCGTCCGGAAGAGGAATTGGAACCGCTGCGTGTGTTCAATGCACAGTATGAAGGTATTCGCACCGTAGAAGAAAACATGCATCTTTCGTTGACGGAAATCTTGAAGGCAAATCCCGATTTATCGGAATCGCTTCCAAAGTTACCCAAACGGTTATTTTCGGGGAAGGAGAATCAGAATCGACAGGCACGCGGAGTCTTTGCCGCTTATCGTTACCCAGCGAGAACGTTAAAAGATGATTTGGGAAACGAAAAAACCATCCCCGGCGTTTGCCGGTGGTATTTCCATGAATTCGGTTCAGAAAATGTTGTGGAAGATTTACAGGCAATCAATTCTATCGTTGAATCTTCTCCGGAAACGCCTCGGGTTGTTTTGAACACGATGGAAGAGCTGCGAAAAAGTCTTGCTATTATCGACCAGCAATGCGTGCGGAAGGAATTAAAGAACATGAACGCCCTTATCGGTGAAAAAGCGACCTTGGTTTGCTGGATGGAGGTTCACTGATGAAACGTTTGCCGTCTAAAAAGACTTTACGCAACGAGCAATCCGTAAAAACAAATCGGGTTGTGCGCAATCTCTATGAGGAAATACGTACGCTCGTCGAATCAACACGCGGACAGGTAGCTCAAGCAGTCAATTCGGGACTTGTGGCGCTTTACTGGCGGATCGGCACTGTGATTCGAAAAAATGTACTGGGCGAGGAGCGGGCGGAGTATGGGCAACGAATAGTATACACGCTGAGTATACAATTGACCGCAGAATATGGAAGAGGGTTCACCGACAAAGCATTGTTTCAAATGATTCGGTTTTCAGAAATATTCCCTGACCGGAAAATTCTGCACATGTTGTGTGCGGAATTGAGCTGGAGCCATATCCGGAGAATCATGTATCTTGAAGACGAATTAAAAAGAATGTTTTATCTTGAAATGTGCCGCGTAGAACGATGGAGCGTGCGCGTCCTTGAGGAAAAAATTTCTTCTCTGTTGTTTGAACGCACGGCCATATCGAAGAAACCGGCAAAGCTCATTAAACAAGAACTCAAATCGTTACGGGATGAAGGGAAGCTGTCTCCCGACATGGTCTTCCGCGATCCCTATCTCCTCGGCTTTTTGGGATTGCGTGATACGTATGCGGAAAAAGATCTGGAACAGGCTATTTTGCGGGAGATGGAATCGTTCATTCTGGAACTTGGATCGGGATTCTCCTTCGTTGCACGTCAGAAGAAAATCTCCGTCGATGGGGAGGATTATTTTCTTGATCTTCTGTTTTATCATAGAACCCTGCGCCGCTTGATTGCCGTGGAACTGAAATTGGGAAAGTTCAAACCGGCATTCAAAGGGCAAATGGAATTGTACCTGCGCTGGCTTGAAAAATATGAAATGCAGCCGGAAGAAAAACCGCCGCTGGGATTGATCCTGTGCGCGGGAAAATCCGATGAACAAATTGAACTTTTGCAGTTGGAAAAATCCGGTATTCGCGTTTCACAATATTTTACAGAATTACCTCCACGCAAACTGCTGGAGAAACGTTTGCATCAGGCAATCGTTGAGGCAAAAGAACAGGTGACACAACGGAAAGACGATTTGTAAAAATGTCTATTGATCCCAAGTCCATTCACAACATTCATTCAAGAGAAGATTTCCTAAAATTCCTTTCCTCGGAACTTGCATGGCCTGTTCCGGAAGATCTTTCGTTCGATGATGTAACCTTTGACATCTATCCTTCCGAAGTCGGAATTCGACCCGAAGACTTACGTGGTTCCACTATTGCCCAGTTACGCCCATTCGTCAAGGAACAGCCTTGGGGAATTTTCATTCTTCAATTAAAGCAACCAAGATTATATCTGACAGAACTGCGTAAGATCCTCCGTGCCCTAGAGCCGATGAAGCGGAAACTGAAGGATTTCAAAACATGGAATCCTCAGCATATTCTTTTCATCTGCACAAATGACTGGAAGAGTTTTACGATTGCCCACTTCGATGGTGAAAAGGCAGATAAAGCAAAATTGAGCACATTTGGTTGGGAATACCAATCATCATACATCCGAACATTGTGTGAATATAATCTCGATGCATTGAAACTACCGGAATCCGATTTGTTCTCCATACCACCGGCAACTTGGCTTAACCAGTGGTCAAAGGCGTTTGATGTCAAATCGGTTACTGATAAATTCTATGATGAGTTGAAAAAGGTGTATACCGAGATTCAATCTAGCATTAAAGGCATTGGAAATGAGCACAAGAAATCTTTTGCACAGCTTTTACTCAATCGATTGCTTTTTTTAAAATTCTTGGAGCGGAAAGGTTGGCTTTTTGTCAGACCGGAAGATTCTCTCGAAGAGCGTCGTTTGTATTTACGCAGGCAGAGGGAAAAACTTGGTAAACAAAATCAATGGCAATATTTCTTCCATCATCTCTTCTTTAAAGGATTGAATCAACCGAACGTTGCAGGAAAGCGAGACCTTACTCCTGCAATCACCAATTTGATCGGTTTTGTTCCTTTTTTAAACGGCGGGCTTTTTGAAAAATCGGATGAATGGAATGATGATGCGGTGAAGGTTGATAACGAAGTTTTCAACGCGATCTTCGATCGGCTATTGGACCGTTATAATTTCACCATACAGGAAAACACACCTCTGGATGTAGAAGTGGCTCTCAACCCTGATCTGCTCGGTTATGCGTATGAAGAACTTATAGCTGAGCGTCATGGTCAAGGTGCATTTTATACGCATCCCATTGAAGTCGGATTGATGTGTCGAGAATCGCTCAAAGCGTACCTCGAAGAACACACCACCATTAATCATCCAGCTATCGCTAAGCTTATTGATGATCAAGAACCTCACATTCTAAAAGAGGATGAAGCCTTCTCTATCTATCGGCAATTACTCACCATTAAAATTCTCGATCCCGCAATTGGTTCTGGTGCGTATCCGGTGCGCATGATGCAGGAACTTGCAGCGATCCATCGTGCTTTGGGCAAACGAATGACGGAAGGGCAGATTGGAAAGATTTTGCAAGATAAATTAGTCAATCCTCGCAGCATCTTTGATTTGAAACTTAGCATCATTCAAAATAATCTATACGGCGTGGATATCGATAGGTTTGCTGTGGAAATTGCCAAACTGCGTTTCTGGCTGTCGCTTGTTGTGGAATATCGCAATGAGGAAGGAAAGGAAATCGAAACACCGAAAGAGCTGGATGATATTCCCGCATTGCCGAATCTTGACTTCAAACTCCGTATCGGAGACAGTTTGGTGGCAACACCAGGAAGAGTGAAACGCAAGAAGAAGGATGGTACGTCGGAAGATGCGCTGCTCAATCTCGACACACATTTTAAACAGCATTCACCGGATGCTTTTTTCTTTGGCAAGACCAATGAATTACGGGAATTGAAAGAACAATTCTTCCATCTGGAAGAATTGCGAAAGAACGACCCAAAGTACTATCAGGTTTCCAAAGATGATTTAAAAAAACAGATTGCAAAGAAGGAATCTGACCTTGCCAAGGATATCGGTTTTCCGTTACAGGGAAATGTGGAAGAATGCAAGCACATTCTATGGCAAATACATTTTGCAGAAATCTTTAACGAAGATCAATTCGGTTTCGATATTTGTATCGCCAATCCTCCGTATTTGCGGCAGGAACTCATCAATGACATCTTCAAGCAGTTCGAGATGGATATTGACAAGGATGACATTGTTACCACGTATGAGTCGTTGTATCGGGCACTGGATATTTCTCTGGGCAGGAAAAGCGATCTCTATATTTATTTCTATTTACGAGGTATCAATGTATTGAGGGAAAGGGGAGTATTGTGCTTCATTTGTTCCAATTCTTGGCTAGATGTTGGTTATGGGGCCGTGTTGCAGGATGTATTACTTCGCACCACCCGCCTCCGCTCGATTATTGATAATAGCACTAATCGTTCGTTTGAAAAAGCCGATGTGAACACTACGATTAACCTGTTCATCAAAGACTCGACGGTTCAGGGAAAAGTAGATGGAAAAGAATCTCACAAGGCCGATGTTGCGATTCTAACGGATAATATTGTCCATTTTGTCGCCTTCCGGGGATTGTTTGAAGCGACCACCGGTTCTGAAGCTATGCAATCAATTGCATCTTCAAAAAAGATCACTTCCACCGATGATTACAGGGTGTATCCAATTGCGCAAAAAGAATTATGGAAGGGAGGATTGATTGTAGACGAGGAAAACCAAACGATGTTATACGAAGGTGATAAATGGGGAAGCAAATACCTTCGCGCACCGGATATTTTCTTTACGATAATGGAAAAAGGAATAGATAGCCTTGTTCGGCTTGGAGATATTGCTGAGGTTCGACGAGGATTTACAACAGGCGCAAATGAATTCTTTTATCTTGATGAAGATAAGATTGCTGGATGGGGGATTGAAAAAGAATTCTTGAGGCCGGCGATCAAAAGTCCACGTGAGTGCAAAAACATTCTTATAGATTCAAAGCATTTAAAGAATAAAATCTTTATGTGCCACAAAGACAAAAAGGATTTGAAAGGAACAAAGGCGTTGAAATATATCGAGTGGGGGGAAGAAGATAGTGAATGGATGGATGAATCGACAAAAAAAACAAATCCACCTTATCTTCGCCCGAGTTGTATTGGAAGAGAATTATGGTGGGACTTAGGGAAAAGACCCGGTGCGAAAATTAATTGTAATTATTTAATAAATGAAGTAATGAGATTCTACTATTCAGAAAATCCATTTTTTGTCAGTGATAATTTCCAGGAAATTCATTCTGATAAGGACACTTGCCGCTTAACACTTGTTCTTAATTCAACATTGGTTGCTTTGTTTATTAATATGATGGGTCGCGCAAATTTTGGTGGTGGTTTGATGAAAATCCAGACTTATGAAGTGTCAAATATAAAATTGATAGATCCAAGTAGTATCAAGATGAATAGCCATGTTGAATGCGCATTCTCCAATTATTCAAAGCGTTCAGTAACAAGTGTTTATGAAGAGTATGGGATTCATGAGCCGACAGCAATTCGCTCCCAGGAGCCCAATCCATTGCCGGATCGTAAGGCATTGGATGAAGTTGTGTTTGATGTTCTTGGTCTTACCAAAACCGAACGCAATGAGGTTTATTGGGCCGTTTGCGAACTTGTACAAAATAGATTGAATAAAGCAAAGAGTATGTAAATCCGAAAATAAACGGAGACTTATTATGGCTGATTTTACAATAATTATTAACCCTTTATACGCAAATCTTGCGACAAGACAATTCGCTAGTCATGTTTTTTATTTACGGGCGACTGATCAAGGTGATTTCTTTATCGTAGAACATAGTATTGGAATGTCAAGTAACCAGCCTACACAAATTGGTAAACAACCCAAGGGGATTATTGTTGATCGTTACATCGATCATTTAGAAAAGAATGGCGTTCAAATATTGAACTTGCCAGAAGCTAAACAAGAAGTTCTTGATGCGATAGAGAAGGTCTGTTCTCAATATAATATCCCATTTGTATAGGAAGATTATAGTATGACCATACCAACTCATGGTCCTTCGTGTGTGACTCAATCATTCCCGATTGATTGCCCTACATGTGGGGTGAAAGTGTTTTTCCTAAAGTGTAACCACGGATCAAAAGTGTTTTTTGATTCAGTTGGCTCTCCATGGCCGATACATCTATGCTTTGATAATGGAGAATTGCAATCATTAATCAATGATCTTACAGATATTAATGGTAATTATCATGATGAAATAGCGGATCGAATACAGCAATATATTCATCAGACGGGGGAGCATATTTCAGACGATACTATCAGAAGAATCCAAGAACGGCTTGGAAAAGCGCGACAATTATTTAGAATTATTCAAGTTCAACCGAATAACGAAATTCATGCCGTCACCGGTATAGTGATGAATGTAGATCGGAACATAAATTTGTATCGTCGCTTTAATTTAGACAAAAATGATATATCCAAACAGCTATTAGGGGGCCTCGCGAATGAAAGCTTTGCTGCAATTACAATAAGAGAATATGTGCGAGAGTTGAATATTGCAAAAGATTACGTTGTGCTGGTCTCTTCAGTGTTAATTAACCATTTACATATCAAAAAAAACACAGAGGTTGTCGTTAGTTTTGAATTTAGGAATATTCTTCATCGCGCTAATATATGGATCGTCAATTTTCTTGAGTTAGTTGATCGATAAATGTTCATGAATCGGTACATTTGGCAGATTCCCATTGCGGAACCAACAGAAAACCATCGGCGGCCAATGATAGAACACGTTGAGAAAATCCTTACTGCAAAGAGAAAGAATTCTGCTACAGATACCAATGTGTTGGAATGTGAGATTAATCGGCTTGTATATGCGATTTACGGCCTTACGTATGAAGATATAATAATTATATAGGGTAAACCCCCGGCTCTGCCGGGGGACTCCCCCAGTTTGACTTTTGCGGAAAAAAGAAGAATCTCCTATATGTGTGAACAGCTCAAAGCACATAGGAGATTCCGATGAATAGACAAGACAATTTACAACACACGAAGTATGAATGCAAATATCACGTAGTGTTCATCCCGAAGTATCGACGGAAGATACTATTCAAGGAGATTCGCAGGTATCTTGGGGAAGTATTCCACGATTTAGCCCGACAAAAGGAGAGCCGGATCGAAGAAGGGCATATGCTGGAGGATCATGTTCACATGCTGGTAAGCATTCCTCCGAAGTATGCGGTAAGCTCAGTGATAGGCTATATCAAGGGAAAGAGCGCAATTCATATAGCGCGAGAATATCGAGGGAAGAAAAAGAACTATGGGGGAGAGCATTTCTGGGCTCGCGGGTTCTTTGTGTCGACAGTAGGCAAAGATGAAAAAGCGATACGAGAATATATACGAAAGCAGGAAGACGCGGACAGGCGTATGGATCAAATGACTATTTTTGAATAAAAACTTTTAACCGCTTTGAGCGGTTCACAATCTTTTCAAGCCTCCGGCTTTGCCGGAGGTCTTTGACTGTGGAGAGGAAATGAAAATAGACGTAACTATTGATCAGGCCGAACAGGCAGTAAGAAAAAATCTTGAGTTGTGGAAAAATAGGTGGGAAGAAAGATGTGAATTGTTTAACGAAGTTAATGAAGGGACCTATAGCAAACACATACTTTCTATTTTGCCTGATTTAATCGAAGAAGTTAAACACAATGAGAAGCGATTTTCGACTAATGGGTATGCGAAAGCATCTTATTCTCATAATTTATTAAAATATCGAATTGAACAAAGAGGGGCGACCGTTAAGCAAAGTGCCCTTACTATCTCACAGAAATTTGCTATTGAAATACAAATTGAGCTAGGGTTTGTAATAGAATCGTTACAAGCCAATCAAAATGGTTCGCCTTCCTTTGAAATTGATCATCTTTTACCATGTCTGCAGAAAATAGATGCCAACCTTCGGACTACTGAATCTTGTCAGCGCACATCAAGGATACTTTTAGATCTCCTCTGTGAAAATAAGGAAATCGGAGATGACAACTCCGAAATCGTTGAGTTGTGTGACACGTTGATAATTCTGTTCTGGAGGAAAGGAACACTACCCAAATCTATTGTATCATTGGCTGATAACATCCTGAGTGGTGCTGAAAAAATGGATAATGGAAAAATTTATTGCAGGATTCCAGGGCGTCCTCCAAAAGACACTTTATCCGATGAAGAATATGAAAACATATTGTCTTCTTTTATTTCCAAAGTTACAATCGAAGAAAGATTTTCTCAAATAAAAAGGATTTATTCCTTTGATCCGGAGGCATATGAGGTGCTATTTAAGGTCGATGGATTTGAACGAGGCACGTCTGGTTTTTCGATTGGGGATGTTAGTGTATATGATCCAAGAAATGAGAGCCATTTTAAAATAGCAGCAGTTGAAGGAGTGAAAAAAGATTTATTTGGAGTAGAAAATGTTAATGACAACCAACTTTGCATATCGGTTCGAGTTCAGGGAATAGATAGCAGTTCAATGAAGCTGGTCGCAAAGAAGAAGGCGGAAAGAGCACTTGGCCTAATATCGGGGCTGAGGGCGAGTAAAAAGGCTCTAAGGCTTTCTAATGCATATGCCATTTGTGATTCCAATGGACAAGAGATTGCCGCAAGTAGTGGAGGGTCACAAGCGGGAGTATTTCATCCCTCAGAAATCTCAAAATGGACTAAAGAAGAATATTCAAGATTTGGCTCATGGATCGATAGAGAACCTGTTAATCAAGCGGTAGGAATATGGTTAGCATCTATGGATTGGCATCGAAAAGCGATTGTAAGTGAACAAAGTTCTGAAATGTTATTAAATGCGTGGTTTTCAATCGAGCATTTATTTAAAGGAAACAACAAAGTGTCTTTAAGGCTTCCCGGATTTCTAAGCAATCGACCGAATGAAAAACATTGTGCTAATCTCTGGTATCCTGAAAACCGTATTGCTCAAACTCAATTGTTGTTATCTCTTGTCGAAATAAAACATGAATTGACAAAGTATGCAGGAGAAGTTGCTAATAACTTTTTACCGGGATCAAAAACATTCTTTAAACTGAAATACAACAAAGATTTTGTTCTTTCAGAAGATGTACTCGTCAAATTTGTCGAGAAGGACGGATTGACGTATACAAGTGGAGGATTTGTAGCTGCTTCGGATACGGTTATTGGAGAACTTAAGGCCAATAATTTAGCAGAACCAATGCATATGGTCGAGTGGATGCGAAAGTTGTTCTATGATCATAAAGTCGTTATGAACAAGCTGCAATCCGAAATATGGCGTATTAAAGATGATGTGTATAATATATATAGAATCAGAAATATGTTGGTCCATCTTGCAATGACCGATAGTGTGTTGGTTGAATACTATGCAAAACGCGCTTTGGAATATAGCTATTCACTTCTGACCGAATTAAAATGGCACCTTTTAAGGACTAAAGATGATTCGGAAATTGGCAGCATTGATAAGTACTTTCAAGCATGGGCTCTGGATGGCAACATCGGTTTGGAGGGAGTTCAATACGGAGAAATGGATAAATTTCGGAAATGGGTGTTCAGTTAATATGATATATCAGTATTCAAGAATATCGATGATTGGTGGATAATTATATATTCTAGTTGAAAAGAGATGGAGATTGTGGAAAGGCAAAAGAAACAAAGACAATAAGCGCCGCCATTTTTTCACAGGACTAATGAGAAGCGTCCTGAGAAGAGGGAAACGTTGAAATGTCGTGGATAGCGAATGCCGACGAATTTATATGGCAAGTTGAAAGAAGGTATTGAGAACTCCATCGAATTCTAAAATAAATGGGTTATTTGATGTGCTCCATTGAACTGTCGTTTGACAAGGGCAGATATAGCAGAAAAAGTAGAAGTAGCTCAAGCTTGGGCTAACAAAATGAAAATACTTAACTGAGGTTTTTGATGTCTGAGAATATTATATTTGAGTTGTTATTAAATAATGGATAGAAAAGAAGCGCTGATGTTTCCAAATCAGAATATATTCTGGCCTAATCCCAAAAGTCGGGATGTTGGTTCTTTTGGTGGCATAGATATGTATGTTGAAGTTCTTCAATATGCTCGAAAAGAAGCGGCAATCTCAAGCGATCGTTTGATGTCAGAGGAATATGGTATTGGACAAAGACTACGTGGTTCTTTGCTGATCAGGAATGTTACTTCGACAGTTGCTAGAGATGTAATAAGAGAGCTTGAGGCTTATGAATGGATACATCAGGTTAGCACTGATTCAAATAAATATTCTCTAACAGCCCAAGGTCAAGATATGGCGCAATTAGCCATTAATGACTTAAAATTATTTAGAAGAACATTGTCAATCAAAATGCATGATCGTTTTATTATACCGGGTTGGTTTATTCACCGCTTATTGGAATTAAATCCTGATAGGCAAGGAGAGGTGGTACTACCTGGACCGTTAAAAGATAAGGTGTTATTGCCAAGAAATTGGGAAGAGATTGCTTGGACAGATGATCTTGAAGAAATAGCAAGAGATTCTGCAAAAAATGTGATGAAAAAATTTCCCGGATCATTTCCTGTAAACATTGATGAGTGGATTGTTGAGGTTCAAAAGGAATGGAAGCACGTGGGGGGGGCTAAAAGGAAGAAAGTATCAAAAATTAAAAAAAATGAAAAAGATAAAGAAAAACCAAGAGTAAAAACATTCTCCACTCGTCAGCGACTTTCTCTTTCAATGAGGGAAGCATCGGTTATCCTATTATTTGGCAACACTTCACCAATTTCAAGGAACAGGGATTTCGATAATTCCAAACATCCTATTCCTACTCGTTCTTTTCAATCGTGGTGTCCAATGTTAGATGCATTGGAATTCATTTTTTATACTGATAATCATCCAGATATCTCAGGAAGATTAATCTTTCCTTGTGGTAGTTTTAATAGGTCGGTCGTTGATAATTTTGAAACACTAGAAATTATTGAACCGCTGAATAAAAATCACCTGAGAATATTTCAACCTAAATGGGAAAACATGCGCACCTCTTTCATCGTGTCCCTTCAAGATGTATATTCTCAAATTTCGAAACGTCGAGGATTATTATATATATCTTTATTAGACGTTCGAGACGAAGTGTGCCGTGTATTGAGATTGAGCTCTATTATTTTTGATGAATTCTTGGAAAAACTCTATCGCGAAAGCATCGTTGCGGAAAAACAATTCTCCATATCACTTGAAAGTGATATACGACCTTCTCTTCAAGGAGGCTCTGGTTTATTCAGACGTCCTGTTTTCGTTGATAAAGTTCCATATTCTCTTATCGCGATTTCCGTCGATAAGCTAAAGCTTAAAAGAGAAAGGTTGACTGATTATGAGTAATATCCTACGAACGCCTAGCATTCCATCAATAGATATGCCCAATAAATATCATCAATTAGGATTTTCTCAGAATCCTTTTCCCGATGAACCCTCATTAAAACTTGGAAATCAAGATCCACGATCAAATGGTGAAATATATAATGTTGAATTGCATGAAACACAACGTAAATCATTTGACGATTTCTTTATACCAAAACCCCAAAAGGTAGATGTCAAAACAGTAATATTCCTAATGGACCATGCTACAAAGCGTGGAAGAGGAATTGGTAAAACTGCTTTCTTGAAGAGACAGACAGATCGAGTAATGTCAGATCTTGGAGATAGTCCATCTGAAGGAAGTGCAGTAGTCTTAGCAACTCATGTAGTACCTAATGCATCTATACCTCCCCGAAAGTTTTGGCAATTTGCTCGATTAATATTTGAAACTCTTGTAGATGAAGACGTGGTATCCCTTGCGGTTGCAAGGATACGAGCACTATCAGGCAAAATAAGCGATCAAATTCTGGGTTCTATCCAAACAACAGATGACCTCATTAATAAAATAGGTGATGATGTTTGGTTAAATCAAATGGGAATTTCCGTACAATTTGAATTAAATCCATTTGTACAAAACCAATTAAAGTCTATGGGAGTTAGAGATGATTTTGCTCATGCAATAGCCTTTAGTGGTAATAATCAAGAGAAATTCAGACAACACTTTCTTTCAATCTTTACTGATTACCGGTGGCGGCACGATGGGGGAAGGCTTCTTTTCCATGATGTTGTGAATATATTTCTCGCAGCTAAATTTAATCGCGGATTATTATTGATTGATGAAGTTGAGAAAGTTATTCCTTATCAAAATATACTTGAAAGGCGTTCCTTTGTTGAATCATTGCGATATTTTCTTTTCGATGGTAATTGTGCATCTGCGAATAATGGGTTTTTTGGTATGCTTTTAACCATTCATCCAGGTATACAAGAAATGTTGTTACCTCATTGGAATGCTGCAGGTTTAGATAGATTGGCCCCAATAAATGAACCAGAAGCTCAAAGAAATACGATCTATTTCCCCGCATTAAAAGAAACAGATGCAAAACCTTTAGTAAAAGAATATCTTAAACATTCTCGCCTTTCCACAAATATTGAGAGTGACTTGTCGCCCTTTGATGAAGATGCGATAATTGAAGCTTTAGTAAAAACAAGTGGCGTGCCTGGCAAGATGCTTATGCTTTTACATGAAGTAGTGGAAACGGCTTGTGATTCGGCTGTAAATAGAATCGATAAAGCATTTGTTCAAAACACATTTCTTCAAAAAGAAAAAATGGAATCGGATTTGATTGATGAGGATAGACCAGTCACGCAATCAAAAACTGATCTTATGGGAAATTAAGAATATGGAAGTGCTATTGATGCAACAACAGGATATTAAACGGGTACTCATCGATGAAGATGATGCCGAAATTGTGGATGGCCAAACCATACATTGCTGTTCGATAGGAGATGTTATAAGGGTTCTTGAAATCCAAAGAACAGAAAATGATTCTCATGATATATTTAATAAAATAAGGAGTTCTAATTATTTATTTCTTAGGAAAACCACCGATGGTCAAATATTTGTCTCTGATTTAGATGAAGAAGGATTAGAAAATAGCCTTTTTGAGGATAGCTCTCCCAATACGGATGTTACTCTGTGGGGTTTGGGTGTAGATAGAATACGCACACCATTTGAGAATCTTTCTTTAATATCTTTTAGATGGACTGATTCGCAGTGGCAGACTAATCTATTAGATCAATATATTGCTGCATAGTTCGGGACATAAGTTCATGATTGAAGTCGTTCTTGATACCAATATACTTGCAGAATTTCTTGCTCAATATTATGATATAGAGAAGGGAAATAGGGGTGAAGGGAAATTTATTTGTCAAGGTCGATTATCTGAAGAACTAACCAGGCGGATAAATAAAATTGTCAGACAATACCAATCGACTCGCGACCCCTCATATTCTGGTTTAGTGATCTCTTCCACATTTGCTTTTATAGAATTAGGCCGAAAATTTGATGAAATATCTGCAAATAGGTTTGATATAATAAAAGTTCGCGATTTTTTGAGTAATCATCCTGAATGGTTTTCAATTGCGCCTGTTGATTTGGAATTGATGCCTTTTTTTATTGAAATACCTAAATTTGTGGATGTAAATTCTCACCTTGTTCCGATGGAATGGACCGATGCTGTTCATGCAGCAACAACATTATCTCGAGGTGATCATTCATATATCGCAACTTCAGATACAAAAATAAAAGCTATTAACGCGCTTCAAAATCGGATCATTCTATAAAGTTTATAAATCCTAGGTATCTTTCATTGCAACCCTGCCCGATGTGTTTCATCTTTTGGCGGGACTTACTCACAATCAATCATTTGGTAAATGGCACACTCCCGTTGATACGGTGTCGTAAGTTCAAATATCAGTCACGTGGAATATCCAAATGCTAAACTGGTCATCGTCCTTGTCAATCACCAGTATGGGTTAGTCCTGTATCCCTCATATAGGCAATCACCGCATTTCCCCGACAAAAATTCATAATTCAAAAGACCCCACTACCTGGAAAGGTCTTGATTCAGGATTAAAATATCACTTTATTTGGTCATTCAATTGTAGTTGCGACCGGGTCTTGGGGACTGCTGTAGAATTACGATTTTAAATCCTCTGGATTCGTTGAAACACGATGAAAGAGGATTTTGTGTTTATTGGCTGTAGAATGCAATTTAATCATGATTATTTTGGCCCAAGTACAGATAAAATCCTTAACTGTTCTAATTTAAGGAGGAACAAATGCCACGAAGTTGGGATGCAGATGAAGATTCTTTAACGACCGATGAGTCATCCTTCGATCTAGAAAATATAGCAATATCAGCTTTACGTTTCTTTGCTTGGCTTGATCTCATTGCGGGAATTGTTTTCGCAATTATCATTTGGGCCAAGTTTGCGACAAGCGAAATTGGTGCGGGTTATTACTCTAGAGCAGAAACGATTACAAACCCGATTGCAATTGGAATTGGGATAGCTGTTTTGCTTCAAGGAATATTTGTCTGGGCGCTATTTCTAGTGTTATCATCAATTGCTCAAAATCTTATTGCCATTCGAGATAACACGGAGCCTAAAAAGATAGTGCAACAAAAATAATCTATTCGCTGCCTCCTGAGCAACAAATTTATGAAGAAGCGAAGACTGGAGGATTAGTCGGAGTCAGTAGAGAACCAAGTTCAGCGGATTTACGTTGAGCCCAAGCACGGATAAAATCCTTAACGTTAGGCAAAACTTTTTTGAATATAGAATAAGAAAATGGAAAAGGACAAATTCATAGAGCTTACGCAGCTTGCCAAAGAAGGACGTAACTTAGAATTCAAACGTTCTGCGTCTTGGGAGTCATCTGAATTTAAAGCAAAAATTGTAAAGTCTATTCTGGCTTTTAGCAATGTCAGAGACGGAGGCGCTATTGTCATTGGAGTTGAGCGTCAAGCCGATCAAACTTATGCATTCAAAGGCATTGTGCAAGAACATCTTGAAACATATTCAGAGGATCATATATCTAGTATTGTTGCTGAGTATGCCGATCCTTATGCTAGATTTATGCTTGATAAAGCTGAGTTTGATGGGAAGACTTATCTAATTATTCTTGTCTCTGAGTTTAATGAAATCCCCGTCATCTGTAAAAGAGATGGAGCGTCCAACCTGCGAAAGGGAGCCTTTTATACACGTACTTATAGGATTCCAGAAAGTGCAGAAGTTCCCTCTCAAACTGAACTCAGAGAAATTCTTGAAATGGCGATAGACAAAGGTATCAGAAAGTACCTTGAACGACAATCTCGTATCGGAAGTGGTTTTCCTATACCAGTCCTAGCTTCCGATGATGACAAATTTGTAGCACAACGCGGAGATTTGTATTGAGCGATATTTTGCAAAAAATAAAAACGCGAGGGTACTGGGAAGTCATAATTAGACCAACAGAATTTATAGATAATCGACTTGAAAGTCTTGCAAAATGTAAAGAGACCGTCCGTGAATTATCGGTTCGTTTGCGTGGGTGGGATTACCCACACATTGATCACAATAATCCTCCAACCTGTGGTATTGATTATGTTGAGCAAGGTGTAGATTGGCAATATAAAGTAGAATTTTGGCGTTATTATCAAAGCGGGCAATTTATTCATTATGCTGGTATGTGGGAAGATTGGCAAGATCAGAGCACCATTTGGAGTAATAAAATCGAAAGCAAACCAGGAGAGATATTGAGTATTGTCAGTGCCGTTTACAGTTTAACAGAAATTTATGAGTTTGCGTCTCGTCTAGCTTTAAAGGGTTATCTTGGCAAGAATTGCAAAATATCAGTTTCTCTTCATGGTACAAAAAATAGATTGCTTTCAATGCTTGATCCCGGTCGTTTGTTATTCGCTGATTATCGAAGCACTCTTGAAATTATTCCCCACGAAGTCTCGTTAATATCTGAAAATCTAATCGCTAAATCTGCGGACTTAGCTTTAGACCATATGATTTGGCTCTTACAGAGGTTTAATTGGGACAATGTTCCTCGAGGAGTTCTTCAAGAAGATCAAAGAAAATTATTAGAGCATCGGCTTTAATGTAAAAAGTTTTGTCTATCCAGACACTCGAGCTGACGGAAAGAGCGCGGGTGGTATTTACTGCGCGAATAAGTTTATGAACAAAATAAAAAATATAGATGCACGCGCGGTGGTAGTGGAATATGAAGGTTTCCGTTTGGCGGCATCGGCATGCGATTAATTGAAAGGATCAAACTATGGAAGTATTTATGCCAGTAATCGTAATCATCCTCGTAGCTTTCATCTTGTTTTGTATATACTTCATCTTCAAGCAGATACAATTCGTTTTGGTCTCCGTGAACCTATATAAGAAGATGGTTATTCGACAAGATGCAATCGTAAATCTATTACTCGATATTCGGGATAACACTAAGAAATATCATTCGACCGTCGTTACTGCCAAGACAACTGAGGAAGCAGAGACCACAAAAGATGATGTTGTTGCACCTACACTTCAATCTAGTCCAAGTCCAATTCGGGAAAAAGAAATGAAACAAAAAATCAAAATAGAATGTCCGCATTGCCACAAGAACGAGGAAATACGGAAAGACAATTATTGGGATACGAGTGAGTTATTTAAAGTTAAGAACAATTATTTATTTGGTACAGTCAGTTTTGTTTGCATAAACTGTAGCACAAAATTCAAAATAGACTCAAGTGTGTTCGTGAATTAATCGCCGCCTCTTGAGTAACTGATACGCAAAGAAAGAGAAGGTATTGTAATTGGCGGCTTCATTCGCTTGGGCCCAAGCACGGATAAAATCGTCAATGGTAGGTGGTGCAACAACTTTAGCACTTTATAATCTGACATAGATATGTCAGCTAAAATTCTCAAACCAAACGATGTAAATGCTTTTATACGCAGCGATCTCAAAAAACTATTGCAAAATGATTGCAGTAGACGAGTTTTCCGTATCTTTCGCGAAAAAGATGTAAAGACAAGTAAATAATTGTTTTTGTTCGCCGCTAACAAAAAGCTCAAGCTGTCTTTATGGCGAGTTTGTCGTTCATTTTTGTGCGGAGCAGTCATCAATTAGGTGGTATTTAATGAGGACGATCATTAAATCATTGGACAGTAAGAATGAGTCTGCAGTGCATTTCATCCTTTTACTAGGCATTTTAGTTCTATTTCTTGTGTTATTCATCTCGCCAGAACTTTTGTTGCGCGTTGATATGACCTGTTTGTTCCGACGTGTAACAAAAATGAATTGTCCATTCTGTGGGATGACGAGAGATTTTATCTCCATTGCAGAAGGACACTTACCGAAATTCAATTTATTATCTCCAATAATATTTATTTTCATTTTCTTCTTATATCCGGCCATTGTTATCATTTCATTCTTTAAACACCAGCCAATAAGGTTGAACTATTCATTGACTCATAAAATATTCTTTCTAACAATGATCATAATGTTGTTCATAAACAATCTCAAACGATGAAAGGAAGGCTATCCTATGGGACTATTCATTGGGTTCATTATTGCAATAATATGCGGCATATTGGTTGGTCAAGATGCGGCGAAAAGAGGGATGAATGGAGTTGGGTGGGGTATTTTTGTCGGATCCATTTGCATAATTGGGCTCCCGATGTATTGAATCTTGAGGAAGCCATTGGTAACTGATTCAGAGAGAATTAGTCAGGGTTCTATGCAATTATCAGAAACAACTAAGAAATGTCCATATTGCGCTGAAACAATTAAACACGATGCGATCTTGTGCAGGTATTGTGGCAAGACTCTTCCATCTTAACGATTAAATGTCGGAGCTATTCATATGTCATCAGCTAAAAAAATATTACTTACAATATTTATTGTTTTTATTGTTGGTCTCGGAATATTTTCTACACAAGTTGGTTTCTATTCCGTTCAGCCAATCGGTGCATTGCCAGATGGAACAACCTGGCTTGTTTGGCGTGCAAAGAGTGAGCCATTATTTAATTCCCCAGACAGAGTTTGTCTTGATCGTTTAGGAAGTGTCTCTTTGTTTAGTAGAGCAATCGCTTTAGGGCAAGCACCAAAGGATCGAATTATTATTCGATTATCTTATTGGGAATATGCCTACAAGAAGTCAGTTGGTGGAACAGAATTTGATAGATAAAAATTAAATGCCACCCAACCAGCCACCAAGCTGACGGAATGAGCGCGGGTGGTATTTACCGCGCGAATAAGTTCATGAACAAAATATGGATGCACGCGCGATAGCAATGCAATATGAAGGATCAAAGTACCGCAGCTTAGTGCCCTGCTTAGGTGGCAATCGCAAAATATTATTGAAGGATTGTTTATGGAAAGCATAATATTTTCACTAATAATTGTTATAGTAGTCCTTTTTATTATTTTTCTTATCCTTAGAGAGTTGAATTGCTGGTATTGGAAAATCAATGACATAATCAACATACTCTCACGAATTGAGGCGAAACTACCTAACGAAGCCGTGCCTGCAGTATCCACACTTCAAGCCAGTCCAAATCCAATTCAAGGACTGGAAGCAAAACAAAAAGTTAAAATCGAATGTCCACATTGTCACAAGAGTGAGGAAATACGGAAGAATAATTACTCAGAGCCTAGTGAATACAATATATTCAAAGCTAAATATAATTCTTTCTCTGGTTCAGTCAGTATTATTTGCAATAACTGTGGCACAAAATTTAAAATGGTTTATGAATCGTTTACTGCCTAACAGTTTTAAAAACGAAAGAGTCCGGTAAATAAAACTCTTCCGAGGTCTTATGGGGGTTACGGTGGAAATTCTCTATATCTAATCCATCCCTTTGAATTTAAACTGACATAGGAAGAAACAGGACGGCTTAATCGCGGAACTGATTTAACAACTCAACATCTTTGGACCGAAACAGTATTCCTTGATCATCGAGCGCAAGAGGATTCGTAAAATATGTTATCTGGAAGAATTATACTCCTATAGACGATTATTAATACCTTACGGTTGCTATGTTTCAAATCATTTATTCCGCACGGCACAAAGAATGTGGGCTTACCAGACTTTCTGATTACAGAATCAGATCTCGCGAGGAATTAAAGCTGTATCCGGATATTAAACCATTAAAACTGCATTGCCATAAATGTGGGTTAGAAGTCGATCCGAGTCATTTCGAGGTGTGGGAATCTGTGAGATTAAGTGTGCAGGATGTCGTAAAGGAAACACCGATCAGCGAATTCAATAAAACGCCCGGTGCACTACCAACACCGGGCTTTGAAGTCATAGAGCTAGGGGAGGATGCTCTATGACAAGGGGGCAACAATAAAGCAATATATTATTTCTGAGTCAATACCCTACATTTGTATATAATCCCAGAGTTGTGTAGATTAAATCATTCCACTGCTATTAAAGGAAGATATCCATATGAGGGTGTGGTTTGTAGTCCTTTTCATGTTGGCCGGATTCATCGCCTTTGGCCAAACACCTGACACCATTACTGTAACCCACAAGTATTATTCAACTACGTTTGATCGCGCGAAACATTATCCGGTGGTTGTAAAATACTGGCTTACAAAGGGAATGTATGCCTGCAAGACAAAGATCAAACGGACAAACAAATTCATACCTGATCCTGCTATTCCAAACGAAACTAACCTTAAACAAGACTATAAAGGCTCTGGATACGACCGTGGCCATAATATGCCGGCAGAAGATAATCGTTGTAATTCGACTGGAATGAAGGAATGTTTTTACTATTCAAACATGGCTCCACAATTGCATTCACTGAATGCTGGGGCATGGGAAACATTAGAGAATTATACCAGGCATAAAGCAAAAGTTTATGACAGTGTTCTGGTATGGTGTGGATCCGTCTCATTAACAAATAATACTATCGGTAGAGTCTCTGTTCCTGATTATTGTTGGAAAATCATTTATATCAAGAAGCTTGGACTCACTGAAGCTTATTCTTTTAAAAACGATACGTCTCCGTCACAGCCGTTAGATTCTTACAAAGTATCGGTGGATTCGGTTTATCATTTGTCAGGATTTAGTATTGAGAAAAGACAAGAAACCGGTCAGCATAGAAGAACTGATGCTCGCTAGCACATTTTCTATCAGTGCGATTATGAATGTCCTTGAGAAGAAAGGTTTGGTATTAAGAGAAGAAGTCGTTGCAGAAGTTGATCGATTAAAACGTGAAATGGATAAACAGGCGAAAAAGAATTGAATAGTTTACATTATCGTAGATTAGCGCCATTCGTCCGACCGAATTTTATCCGCACTTGGGCACAAGGATATTCGTAACTTGAAATAAGGGGTCTTCTCCCAACTGAGTGGGTGAATTTTAGCAAAAAGATGAATAGCGATCAATAATATCAAGGTATTTACGTATTTTAGGAGTAAAAAAAGTTGATATATCTTTATGAGTAAAGACAAACGATTGAGCGATGCATATGGATTTTCAGGATTCGTTCCTTTACAGATTGTAAAAGGAATCTTTGGTGATCCTAAAGCAAGAGTGATCATACTGAAGCGTAGGACAAAAAAACAATTTGTCCCGCATGTGGAAAGGCGAACAGGAGTTTTTATGATCGCAAAAAGCGCCGTGCGCGCGACCTCTCCTGTGGCGATACACGAGTATTTCTGGAACTGGAAATACGCCGCGTCCAATGCCGGGGTTGCCGCAAGGTGAAGCAGGAGCAATTCGCCTTTTTGGCGAACAATCCGTTTTATACCAAGCGTTTTGCGATGTATATCGGAGAACGGTGCCGAAGTTCGAGTATCAGCGATGTTGCCAAAGAATTTCGTCTTGATTGGAAGACAGTGAAGGAACTGGACAAACAGTATATGCAGGAGCAACTTCGTCGTGCCACTAAAGCACGACCCAAGGTGATCGGCATTGACGAAATATCTGTGCAAAAAGGACATACATACAGGATTGTCGTTAGTGATTTGGAGAGACGGCGTGCCATCTGGTTTGGTGGAAAGGATCGTTCTCAAGAGAGTATGAATATGTTTTATCAATGGCTTGGACCCTTGAAAACAAGGCGTATTCGGCTTGCAGTAATGGATATGTGGAAGCCATTCGAAAAGGCAGCAGGTATCCACATCCCACAGGCAGCCATTCTTTATGACAAGTTCCATATCATTGGGCATTTAGGTGAGGCCATAGACAAAATCCGTAAGCAAGAATATGCACGTCTCTCCGGTCATAAGCGGCAATTCATCAAGGGACAAAAATATCATCTTCTGTCTCATCGAGAGAATCTCACTCTTTCCGGAAAGAAGTCATTAAAAACTCTTCTTGAGGCAAATAAGCGTTTGAACATTGCTTATGTTCTCAAAGAATCATTCGGACAGCTTTGGGATTATAGCTCCGAAGCTTGGGCTCACAAGTTCTTTGACAACTGGAAAGCATCTCTTCGATGGCAGCGCTTGAAGCCGTATGAAGAGTTTGCTCATCTTATCGAACGACACTGGGATGGCATTGCTGCCTTCTGTAAACCAGAGAATAAAGTCCCTCTTGGTTTTGTCGAAGGATTGAACAATAAGATTCGTATCATTCAACGTCGTGCATATGGTCTACGGGATGAAGAATATCTTCGACTCAAGATCTTAACTTGTATGTTGGACTAATAATGTCTGCCTTATTGAGCCAATATTCACCCACTCGCAAAGGAGAAGAGCCGAAATAAGTATGGTCAGAGTACAGAAATAATCATTAACGTTAAGTGGCAGAGATAAAATAGGAGAAGAATAAAAATGGAATCTTTTTGGATTATCATATTGCTTCAGGCTGTTATCTTTGGAATATTCTGCTCTTTTATTGCAAAAGAAAAGGGGCGTGATGGGGGAAATTGGTTCTTTCTTGGTTTCTTCTTCAGCTTTCTTGCCATTCTTGCATTAATGGCAGTTCCAAAAGAAGAAATAAAATCTCTCATTGAGAATAAACAAGTTAATGGTCAAACACCATCATCTAAGGCGATTTGTCCGTTTTGTAGAGAAGAAATAAATCCAGAGGCGACGTTGTGCAAGCATTGTCGAAGTGATTTGACCGAAAAGAAACCAATCATCATCAATAATCAGAAGGTAACTGAAAACGTTTTGTCCAATGCAACAAAAAAAGTCAAATGTCCGAATTGTGATTTTTCAGAAGACATTCCTTTATCAAAAATATATTATTCTAATGAGGCTTTTCATGATTTTGAATCTCATCTTGATTCACGTTGGGAACCATATTTGAAATGTCCGAAGTGTCATAAAAAATTTGTATTTCAGCCAAGAAAAATAAAACCAGATTGAGTAAATATTATTCCGCCGACTTTAATGTTAGGCACCAGAAAGGAGATGCATATATCTGAACAACAACGCGCATTTGTGCTTCGAATTGTACCAAGCCAGATTGACCGGATTCACGAGGCTCTCAAGAAAAACCAACTTATAATCGGTTGGGCTGAAGCTCCAGGACTTTTGAATAAAAAACTTACTTGGTCGGAGTTTCGCCAAATCATAAAGAACACATACCACGCAAAGGAACCTGACTTCCATAAAGCAGGCGCTGAAGGCGGAAACATGTAGCGATTTGTCCGTGAAATGAATCGCGGCGATCTCGTAGTAGTTCCCCACGGTTCAGCTTTCTATGTTGGTGTTATCGACGGCGAGGCATCGTACGATGAATCAAAAATCCCAGATGACACAGCGTATTGATTCTTATTCCAGTCCAACTCCGATTCATACGCATCCCCCAAACAGGTTAATCCAACATCCCCCGATCAAGTGTTTGTTCGGCATTTTCCTACAGATTCATTGTATGTGTTTTGCAATTTACCATTTTCAATCCATCATTTGCACGTTCCTTTTTGCTTCTCTCTCCCTTCTTCGTTATATTCCCAATACAATTTAACGAAATCGATCTGTGTCCATGTGACCACGTGTCCTTAGTGACCTAAACCGATTTGGCGAGCGTATCGCCATTGGTTTAGGTCATTTCTGTTTTCAATGAGTGGAAAGGGACGACATGGCATCACCCGACGAATCCGCGCGGATTACATTGCCGTATGGCAAAGATCTGCCGATTTTAAAAGAAGTGAATCAAACAATACTCAATAACAATGGCAACATGCGGGCATCTATCGAAAACGGCGTAGTTACAATTCAAACAAAGAAGCTCAAGGGGAATATCCGGGAAGTCGCTCGTATTGATACGCGCAAGGTTCCGCCGACGATCACATTATCGCTTGAGGAAATAGCGGAGTGAAAATGTAAATATATTAACCAAATAACAACCACTCAATATTACCGTACATCATTTCAGGGGAGATGAATATGAAGAAGGGAAATTCCACCAGTCCCTGCTTTACATCGGGTCATAAATCCGATGAATTCTACCAACTAACTTTTCATCAATCTGATTACGGAGTCTGGCTCGGGTTGCTTGATAAACCGTTGTCAACGAGTCTGCCTTTTGATCAGCAGGAAATACATCTTTTCAAATATGCCTTTCTGTCCGAATGTAACCTATCGTTTGTCAAAATGTATGGCTACGATGATCCGGGAAAACTTATTGGCGCAAGATTCACTCAATTGTTTGATAATGCCGTAGCGTCAAACCTGATTCACCTTCGGACATTTCTCAAAAATGGATACCATATCCGCAATACCGAAACACTCGAAATCGGGGCAGGCGGCATTCGGAAATACTTCCTTAACGATATTTTCGGAATAGTTGAAGAGGGATTTCTTGTCCGCGTATGGGGTATGCAAAAGGATATTACATCGGAAAGATTGGAACAGGAAGAAAATAGAAAAATGATACAGCAGCTCACACCACGGGAACGGGCAATCATAAAACATACGATAGATGGGAAATCATTGAAAGAAATCGGAGATGCTATCGATGTAAATCCGAAAACGGTTGATTCTCTACGCAGTCGTATTAAAGCAAAACTTGGTGTGTCATCATTGCCACAATTGATAGCCCTTGCTTTCCAGCTTGGCCTGCAGGATATTGATATATAATTGAAATCGTAGGGGCATTCCGTCGAACGCCCCTTATAGTCTTCCAAATGATTTACAACATCAATCCGACGTTTATAAAAAATAACCCGGCGCCACTACCAAACGCCGGGCTTTTACAGATCACAGTTCATCTCGGGGGGATGACTCCCTGTGATCAATTATAAACGTTCTTCATTTTCCTCTAATGATAATATCTTCGCTTTATTCCTACAATGGAATTGTGTTGTGCATTTCGTTTCACTCGGTAAGTCTTTTCCCCATAAGACATAAAAACTAATTTATCGTATCAGAACGAATCGAGAGGCTCATTGTGGACCGCAACAATTATCCCCTAAATTCGGTTGCAGCTACTTGATGTGTATAATCAAATAAAATGTTTTTTTGATGACAAATCAACTACCATAGGAAATTATTTTTATTCTTTATCGGTATTCCTCAAGATCGATCAGGTTAACCTAAAATAAGAATATTCTTAAATCGATTAGGAAAAATCTGTCGAATTCAAGAAAAATCTGACTTGACAAAATCCATTCAAGGTTATATTTTTCCCCTCGTATAATATGCGTTGTTTTTAAAATATGTATTCTTCCAATTCAGGGAAGTCTCTTCCAAAGACGGACACCAATCGCAACACCATGCGATATTAACTGACGAACCCCGTTGATGGCAGAGAGCCGATATCATTCGGTTCCTTCATAAGTAGATGTACCGCACAAAATATACGTAAGCCGGACGGGCAGACTATGAAGCACTCTGTCCGCTATAAGGCCGTTGAAGTGTGTATTGTAATCGTCGGTATCATCGTCAAGCGACAAAAATGGTTTTACAGAAATATCCGAACTTGTTTCGGAGGCCAATTGATGTATAACTTTTTCATTTGCCCGGAAAGGCCATGTCAACAACCACCAATTGACACGATGCAGCATGTCGGACTACCTAATAGGGGGAAGTCCTGCCATAAGGCGCATCAAAGCTTCCCTCCCAAAACTGGCTGCGGATACCGCTCCGCTTGTCATCACTGGCGAACCCGGTGTCGGCAAATCCCTATTGTCTTCCCGAATTCATGCCCATTCCTTATTAAAAGATCATTCCCTAGAAACCATCAATTTTCAGTTGCTCAGCGAGCGTGATCAACGTATCAGGTTACTCGGAGGATGCCCTCCAGAGCTTCCGACTTCCCGACGCAGTACCTCTTGAGTTGCCCACAACCGTCGTTCTTAAGCACATAGATTGTGCGAATAAATATTTACAGGAGAGAATGATAAATATCATCCAAACAAAGGCGCTTCTCCGGCTTGGCGATGATAAAATTCGCCAAATCCGATGCAGAATGCTCTTTGTCTTCCAAAAACCGCCCTCAATTCTCCATGACGAAGGTCGGTTGATTCCACCATTATTCAAAATAATCTCGAAGTATCAAATCATCGCTCTTCCACCATTGAAGAAAAGGAAGGAAGATATTCCGGAACTTGCACAACATTTTTTTACCCAATTTCAGATAAAGCGACGAAAACAAATGGATCAGAACTTTATCAAGTTGCTCCTGTGCAACAGATGGAATGAAAACATACTCGAGCTCAAATCATTTATTAAAACTCTGCAAGTTCCTCCTGATGAAGTTTCGATACAGCAAAAGGATAGAATTGAACTTGCTAAAATAAATCTAATGATTGACGAAGGGAAAGAATTTTCATTAAAGGATTCATTCACGAAACTAGAAAATTTAATAATAAATCAAGTGCTGGATAAAAATTCAGGGTGCCGTTCGAAAACGGCTCAATCGATAGGTTTGACTAATCGCGCCATTCGTTACATATTGAACAGTCATTAATCTTATTATTCATGATTAGTATTGATAGGTGCTTTGGATATCTTTGCTTTACATCATAGGTTCACTTGATTTCTAATTCCTGAATTGCTACTTTTTATTCGGTCGTAGCAGAAGATTGTGAATCTGTATAAACGGAGTAGATAGTAAGCAATTCTATATAAGAATAACGTCCAAAAATATTTAAATCCTAAAAACAAACACGAGGTTTACAATGACTTTGATGGATTTCTTCCGGCCACAATGGAGAAATAGTAATTGGAAGCGTCGATGTAGGGCAGTGAGTCGGCTCAACTCCCAGACTATTCTTACAGAGATAGCGAAAAGCGATACCAACGAATTGGTGCGCATGGAGGCTGTCCAAAAGCTGACCGATCAATTCATCCTTAACGAAATTTCTAAGACTGATAGCCATGGGGGTGTACGCATGGTTGCAATCAGAAGAAATACCTATATCGCAATAAACCGCAAGAAAACCATAACGAATCTCACTGATCAGGAAACGCTAGCAAACATCGCTAAAAATGACACAGTCTTCTGGGTGCGCCAGGAGGCCGTCGCAAAATTGACGGATCAAGCTTTACTTACCGACATTGCCAAGAATGACCAGTTTTGGAACGTGCGTTTGGAGGCTGCTGCGAAATTAACCAACCAAGTCTTGGCGCAAGAGATTTATGCAAAGGTTAGTAAATTGGTAAGGAATGAAGAATTACGCAAAAAAGCCGTTGAGAAACTCACTGACCAGGCTTTACTCGTCGAACTTGCCAAATTCGATAAAAACACGAACGTTCGTGAGACAGCGATTTTGCGGCTTACTGATGAAGCCGTACTTACCGATCTTGCCAAGGATTGTCTGGTAATTGAATCAGTGGTATTTGCGCTGAGAAAATTGGGTTGGTCGCCTGATGAAGTTAGTCACCTAGGTGAACAACATGATTGGAATGGTTGTACTTGTAGAAGATGTAAAAAAACTAGAGACGAAGAACATAAATGGGAATATTCCCATCGTTCCCATAAAAATGATTGGGGGTATGGCGAATATTATAAATGCAGTAGATGCGGAAAACAAAAATTCGAGGACCAGGGACCACCTCCGAGCTTTTGATTCCTACTGACGGAAATATAATTATTTCGAGGTGTCAACTTCTATTGAAGTTTATGAATTTGGAATAGCGCACTGTTTTTCATCCAGATAAAAATACGTGTTTGCTACTCAACTTTGTTGATGATGTTAGACTTGAGACTGGTTATTATACTTATTTATCGTAATTAATAAATGCTATAATCCACTCTTCTAAAACCAACCTCTAAATTTTACAGTTATTGGAATACAATTCATATAAAATGATTTCCTTTTCTCATCGCAGAATTGAAAGATAGCGATTAAAGCGGCTTTGGAAACAAAGCCGCTTTTTTATTTTCTACACTATCCTTTTCAATAAATATTTGAAATAATCCTTCCAAATATTTAATAGATTTTCGTAAGTCATCCCCTTAAAAACTTATACAGATCAAAAACAAGTAGGAAAAAAACTCCTGCTTGTTTCATCTTCCGCATCCCTTTAATTGTATCCCCATCGTTAATCACGCAGTCTCATTTTCTCTAACTGCCTGATTCTAAACGCATAACACTCATTTTATGAAAACGCTGTTATTCTGTAATTCTGATTTTTAAAAGCACTGTTATTGGCAATTACGCGACCAAAAATCGCCTTATAGAAGAAAAATTCTGGCAAGCGTTCTGGTTTTATAAGCTTGCCAGTCCCGATGCTTTCACGTTTATTGTGTCCCGCTGTTTCTCAAGCGGGATCATCGGGATCGAAGCATCAAACTGGAGGATATGTCGTTGAATCAAGAACCGCAATCCGATTCAAAGTTCATTTCATTGGATGCCTTTGTCCGATCCTTACGAAAGCAAAAGGTTTCGGCAGCATCTATCGAATCCTATATCAGCGATCTGAAGGGGTTTCTCCAAAGTCAGGATATCCCGGTCGATGCAATCGAACCCGTCGCAGTCGCCCGGATTCAGCAGCAACACATCGAATCGTATCTCCAGCGCCTTATCGGCAAAAATGTCAAATATTCAACCATTCGTCGTATTCTCGCTTCCATTAGAAGGTTCTTCTATTATTTGGAGGATGAGAGCATCATAATCGCCAATCCCTCGCAGTCAATTCTCCTCCGGTCTACACGAAAGAATGGTTTCACGCCCGAGGAAATACTCCAAATCTTCCGTTATCTGGCCAAGCGCCAAAGATCCCAGAGCACTATAGAAGTTCTCCGTTTCTTCCGCGATGAATTGATACTCCTTCTTATGGTCTTTCACGGTATTCGCCAATATCAGATTCCCAAGTTGAAGTTGTCTGCGATCCAGCCATCGAGTGGGACAGTAGTTCTTCAGGTTAAAAAGGATTTTGGCGTAAAACTTGAAGGCTTAATTCTGAACAAGCTCCGTATGTATTTGGTGTCGCGTAATTCAAATTCGGAATCTGTTTTCCTCGAACCTTTCGAATCGAAGCCCATTACGGCAGCAGGTCTAATGGCGATGCTTATCGACCTTCGATATGCACTCTCTCTGGATTGCACTCCAAAGAAGCTGTTCAACACCTTCCTTTATTTTCAGGACAATCCGGAAGAGAAGAAGAGGATTCTCGATATCCTCACATTCGAATCTTCCCGAAATACTACAGGAGGCATTTCTAATGTTTAATCAACATTACGTTGTCATTCCCAAATGCTTCTATTGGGAATCCAAAACTTTACTTTTTTTCTGCACATTAAGGTGGGGGTTCCTTTTCATTGCGGCAGTATCACTTATTCTTACTTCTTGCAAGCTTCCGACATCACCGAATGAATCGCTTCTCGTTACAAATCTCCGTTTCACACCAAGTGCTTTCGATTCATATACGAAGAACACGGAAATACAATATACGCTCGCATCTCCATCAGATCTCTCTATCTCAATCGTAAAAAAAGATTCATCGGGTAGTTATATGCTTGTTCGTACCATCGCAAGCGCCATATCTGAGACAAAAGGCACACACCGCAATACTTGGCTCGGTGATACGGAAAAAGGTTTGTTCGCTCCGGTGGGGACATACATTGGATTGCTCAAAATAGGTTCACAAAAATACGAAGCTACAATTCTCGTTTTCCATTATTAATCATCAATAATATAAGAGGTTCAATATGAACGCAAAATATTTCTTTATCGCCATATTCCTTGCCGGACTTTCTCTCATTCTCTCTTCGTGTGAGGTCGATAAACAATTGACGGATTCATCGTCAAGTGCATCTTCTGAATATCAAGACAATGCAGATGGCGCCGAATATCTGATTGCAGCTCTCAATGAACTCGAATCTATTGCCGGCCTGAGCTCGACGAAAATAGGCACAGATCGCATTTCCATCAATACAACAAGTTTCGATAGAAAACTCAATCCTGCCAAATCAAGTGCAGATACCATTATCGTTTATGGTGCACTGACGATCGACGGCTATGGCGCTACGATCACCGAACGTGTTACACATCCCAAGGGCTTGCTTCTTATTACCGTGAGCAAATCGTATGGCAAAGAGAACGGGCATACGGTCACGAATGTAAAGAAGTATTCCTCTTACGACGACTATGCAGCCGATATTCCTCAATCGACGAGTATAACGGAAGTCTACGGACTGAGCAAAGATACAATCGTTACGCACGTGACCAAAAACGGCACGAGCGAAACCTACACGTTCCGTCTTCCCGTCGTCACTCGCACTATCAATGCGCAAGATGGATCCATCTCGATATCCTCGCGATATGGACTTGACAGTATGGTCGTCACAGAGGTAAAAAATGGTGTGACAAATATTGTCTCAACACTTCGGAAAAGCTATGGTCTTTCAGATGGAAGTTTGATTTCCCGAATAGAGTACGCCGATTCGACATGGAGACAAGTTCGGACTCTCGGCCACTCAGATGGTTCGATTCTGAAAGAAGTGACAACCAGCAATTAGTATCAGCGTGTAATTAAATCTGTAGCCGCGGGCGGTGACCGCGGAAGAATTTCGACATCAACGGCATCGGCTACATCGAACATTGCACGGCAGCACTGCAGCACGTTGCGCATAAACATAAACTAAGAACAGCGCACAATGAATTACGAACTAAAAAATTATATCGCACTGAGCACGGTCGCAGTCTGTTTTCTCTACTTTAACGTTCTTTATTCTCAACCCTTCCCGCTTCTTCCTTCTTCCCGGGAAGGTCACGGGACCGTCCCTATGCTTCCCCCCGAGCTGGGGACGGTTTCTTTTTACGATTCGACAGTTGGGCATACATTCGTGTGTGCCTCAAGTCAGATAGATAGCCTGGAATTATCCCAGCTTGCACTCGGCATCCAAAAAGCAGAAGATCAGGTTTCCCGGACAGGTCTTTTATATCGACTTATTCCGGAAGTTCATATTTCATCAAGTTATGGCATCGGTGATCTTCTATTCATCGATCCAAGCAGCACGTCCACATATATTCTACCAAAAGATTCTTATCGGCTGTCATTCAGTCTTTCTCTCAGTGAATTATTTTTTTCCTCAAAACATTCCGAGGCGTTGCTTCAATTATCCATTCAGCAGACAGAATATCATCACAAGATATTGCTGCAACAAAAGAACCGAATCATACTTCTTCAGGAAATATCACTTCTCGATGAAAGGATCCACTCGCTTGAGACTGAAATCTCGATGATTCGGGATTTGTTCCAGTTCAATCAATTACGATTCAACCAGGGGAAGATCGAATATGACGTTCTCATAAGAACAAAGCTCGAATTGCTTTCTCTCGAAACAAACATGAATGCATTAAAGCATCAACGTGTTGAGCTAATTCTCAAGCTTCAATAAGGAAGATATTATGAATCAAATAAATCCGAAAAGTCTTTCCTGCAGCATATTGCTCTTTTTAATTTTCAGTTTTTTGATATTTCTTCAAACTTATACTCAGTCGAAGGACACTACATCGGTCCGTCAGACTTCTCCGATCCATTTTGAAGTGCAGCAGGGAGATACTGCTTTCATTACGATCTATAACATTTTGGGCAAAGCGGTTATCAGACAATTCGTTGACCGTCCGGGGAGATATAAACTCGAGATATCGCGTTATCATCTTCCTCCGGGCATTTATGTCGTTAGTATAAAAACCTTATATGATTATATCGTTAAAAGATCCGTTGTGTTGCCATAAGGAAAGGAACGATGATCAATGGGGCAGTGGAAATCATCGCAGGCGTTCCGGGGATAAATCTTGATCCTCTATTGCTTGCACGATCGCAAACTCCCGATTCTATCAGTCTTATGTTAATTGCTTATGAAACATCTTTGAACCTTATGGAAGATCGTTGTTATGATCTTCTCTTTCTCCGCGGCCAGCAAATATACGATTGTGCCAGGATGACCGGCAATCTTCGTTTCCGTCTTCCTGTGGAAAAAATCATTGCAAACTTTAAAGCTCGATATTGCGATGAGGGAACAAGAATCCACCTATTCAAAGTACCGAATGATTCAATCGAACAATTCCGTTCCACCTTCTATTATAGCCCTAGTCTCAAGTTCCGTCTTGAATCCTTGACGAAAAAACAGATTCAGAAGCTTTTAAACAATACCGATTGCGGACACGGTATTGTAGAGCATGATGATTATGTCCTGCGCGTTCCCAAAATCACCTTGATGGAATATCGTTCATTGCAGGAGTTGACCTCTTACGTTCCGCCATCATTGAGAGGACAGCTTTACTTATACGACATAGAGAAGAATATGGGACTTTTAAAAGAATGCCTTGACTTGTCAGAAGAAAGTTTCTCTCCCGCGGCAGTGGACACGATAAATCGACAAGAGACTTTCATTCTTAAGAAGCCGGTAAACGAAGATTCCGCTCGACAGTCGGAAATGTTAAACGATGCGAATCAATTCACCGAACTCATTAAGCAAATTCTAAACAATCCAGAAAAGAAACCGGAAGCGAATAAAACCCTTGCTCTCGAATTTCCGGAAATACCTGTCAGACGACCAGTTCATCATGTAGATCCATTACGGCAAAAAGCAGATGTGCCGGAATTGTCCCGAACAAAACAATCTCCGCGACGACAAGTTAAGAAACGATCTGAAGATCCTTCCATGAATGAAAAAACTATAGAACATTCGGAAGTAATCGTTCTCTTCGATCGTTTCTTTCGCTCATACCGAAGAATCATCTATGATTGCATGGGGGAGAAGGGTGATGCCTGTATCGCACAGGCCGAAAGTCAGGTTAAGATATCTTATCCGGAATTCAATATCTCGGCACTGACCGAAACGGAAGCCGTTCATGTCCTCGATGTTGTGGAAAATGTCTCTAAGAAAGTCCCTTTGCTCAAACGTTCTCACGTACGGAATGCCGTATTGTCGTTGATCGCAGAAGTCTATAACAAGCAATACGAACTTCTCGAGCGGAGCAAGACTTTAGACCGTGTAGAGCAATTCTATTATGAATTGAAGAGGTGATGGATGAAGTGGTTCCACCATGAGTGCGCGGCACGCTATAATCCTAAACTTCAGATTCTTGGCTCGCAATACGGCTCTGAAGGTATCGGCATTTATTGGGGACTATTGGAAGAAATTGGGCAGCACTCGGACACTTTTAATTTGAAAGTCACTGGCGTGAACGAAGAAATTGATCAGAAATACTTAAAAACCCTGCACAGGTCCGGGGAATCTTCCACAAATTCGTTTGCCGCAGCGAATATACCGGTTCTTCCAATAAAAATTCTGAGCCGAAATCTCTTTGCGTCCCCTAAACGGGTGATACAAGTAATCCAAACAGCGGCGGAAATCGGTCTCTTCAATCTTCAAAAATGGACGGAATTCAATGTTCTATACAGTCAATCGTTCGAACAACGTGCGGATGACTATACTCGACGGCTATTAAGAAAAACAGATAAAAACCGGACAGACTCCGAACACTCTGCGGATAATGTCCGAACACCGTCCGAAGTCCGACAGGACTCTTCCGGAGGGACTCCGAACAATATCCAAAGTGAATCCGAAAATGTTCTCCCAGAAGCAGAAACAAAAACAGAATCAGAAAAAGATTCAAAAGCAGACATACATGCAGGAAATATTTTTATATCAAAAATAAATATGGAGGAGTATGAACGACTCAAGAACGAACCATATTTGGTGGATCTTGATGAAAAGGGTTTTCACGATTACTGCGAGAAGTTCCGTTCAATCATCGTGAAATGGAACGATGAGAATCGAAATAAATTCAATTGGAATCCCTCTGACGATGAGCTTAATAAAATATTTCGTGCCGGCACTTATGATCATAAAGTCTCGATCTGTTATGATGCCTATAAGATTTTGCATGAGAAAATTCATTATCCGGAACTCGTTCTACGCGCCTTGCAGCTAATGCTGAAGGCAAGTGGGAAGACCCGTATAGCCAATCCTTTCGGCTGGCTATGGAGCTGCATGCATGGTAACAGCGATGGAACAACCCCCTGGGTGCAACTCCTCACAGCAAAAGAAGAATCAAAGATCGTGTCGCATCTCCGATCCCGCCATTCGTCAGATATTTCTTCCATTCAATCCCGCCATCCGCCATAGTCCCAAAATGGCCCACGCGCAAAGCAAGTGGATGCCATTTTGAGGATCCCGCCGTTTTTAAGCGGGAACATTTACGTTGAACATTGAACATTGAACGGTAGCACCTTAACTATGAACTACGCACTAAGAACTAAACGACTAAACTACCAATTAACAGGAGATAATATGTTCCCAGACTCATTTGCACGAGAGATCGCAGAAAATTTTGCCGCAAGCATCACAGATGTCTGTGATAAAATCGAAATTGTCGGTTCGCTGCGTCGCTATAAGGCGGCCGTCAACGACATCGATATAATTGCCATCCCAAGATTTACTCAAATCAAAGATGAAACACTCTTTGGAGAACCGACTCAGCAAAACATGCTCGACCAGCGTCTTGCCCAATTGTGCATCGACGGCACGTTGTCGCTTATGACGAATGGTCCAAAAACAAAACGCTTTCTAAAAACAGAACCCGATCATCATTATTCCGATCCGGACGATGAATGTATCTCCATAGATATTTTTATTGCAGATCCTAAAACATGGTGGACGCTATTGTTAGTAAAAACGGGAAGCAAAAATCACAATATCATGATAGCCCGCAGAGCAATAGACATGCACATGCAACTAAAAGCAGACGGTACCGGTCTGCTTTCACCGGGCGGCTCTATTATTCCAATAGAAAGCGAAGAGCATATATTTAAGCTTCTTAATCTTCCATATCGAATACCGGAGGATCGTGAGTAATATTCTTTCTGTAGCCGCGGGCGGCTCGCCCGCCTATGGAGGGTGCCGCGGAAACCCGACAACAAAAAAATAATTCACCGTTGAACGGCAGCACTGCAGCACTGCAGCACAGCAACACTGCAGCACTGCAGCACGTTGCACATAAACTAAGAACTAAGAACGACGAACTAAGTCACTAAAAATATGATCTCCACCACCCACATAACCTTCGCAGAATTCATTTTTCTGCTTTTACTAACAACCACGGGCGTTGTCCTGAATGCTGCCAACGTATTAGTCATTGCATTTGCTTCCATGCTTCCTGATATCGATACCACCGCCAGCATGATCGGCAAAATCATGCCGTTCTGCTCTGTTCCCATCGAACGCCGTTTCGGACACCGAACACTGACACATTCCTTGTTTATGATTGTCATCATCGCGGTTGTCGGTATACCAATATATTTCTTGAAACAGGATCTTTACATCTGTTCCATTATCGGCTATGCTTCACATCCATTACTCGATACCGCAACTGTCAATGGCGTAAAGCTCTTCTATCCGTTTTCCAAAGTCAAATGTGTTTTCCCCATGGAGATGAATCACCCACATTCCTATCGCATTCAGACCGGCAGTCGATTGGACATTATGCTTTCATGTCTTTTTTTTATTGGCTGCATCCCGACATTCTTCATCGCTTCCCAAGGATATGAACGCTTTATCCGACTGACTCAGCAAAGTATCGAAGCTGCCGTTCGGGATTACAATGAATATTCCAAAGACCATATCGTCTATGCCGATATCCAGGCCTACGATATGTTCACAAAACGCCCGTTGACTGGCACGTATGAAATTATCGGCGCTCTGAATCCACAAACTCTCATTTTTAAGGGACAAGATCTGCGTCTGCATACCATCGGTAAAAACTTCCATGCCGATTATATCGCAGAGAAAATCCTCTGTCAAAAAGGGAATCCGTCGTATTCTTCGATCCGCAATATCGACGTTAGCAATCAAGTCCTTGCTCAGATGTTGTCTTCCATAGACAATTCATCGGAGAATTACTTCTTTGGTGACCTGCAGACAATGGACAAAGTCTCTTTGCCGGAGAATATTAAAATCTTCACTCCGGTGACCGGTGGCGGGAATGCCATCAAGTTCAATTATGCTACTGCAGAAGATATCCGCACGTATAACCTCGAAATGGCGTTTATAACTAAGGGCATATTGACCATAAAGACCATTATCAAGCGCGATACTGTAGAAGGAGAACTGTCGGAAAATGCCTTATTCCCGAAGATGGAGAACTATGCACAGATCTCTATTATACTTGAGCCCAAGGAGACAATTACTTTCCTTAGGCAAAAAGGGGACACATTAAAAGAAAAAGAAGTTATTGCCAGAAAGAATTCCGCTCAGTTTTTTCTTGACCAAATCAATCTTAACGAAGAGAAAATCATTTCACTTCGTCAACAGTCGGAAGCATCTCTTGTCGATATCGATCGTGGGATCTCAAATGCTGAAGAAGCCGTCCACATGGATTCGACCTCATATAAACAAGACGTTCAATTATCTTCAAATGGATATGTTTCCGTAGAAAATCTTGATTTACTCAAACTTAAATGGCAGAAAGATAAACGATCACTTTTACAATTGATCGCATCGAAGGTTTCGGTTGTATCAAAAATGAAACTTGAAGTCCAACGCCTGAACCTCTCAAATGTCCAACTAATGGCCAGAGCGAAAGCCGCCGAGCTGCAGGCCGAAGTCAGATCGAGCACGAATGGCATTCTTATCGATGTTCGTCAGATTCTTAGCAATAATAAGACTCATGTGACTTTTGTTATAAAGCGAATGAAATAATAAACAGTTTACCGTTTACAGTTCACAGTTTGCAGTGGATAAAATGCAATACGAATGCAAATATTGCCATCATACTTTTAATACGTTCCATCTTTCGTGTCCGGATTGCGGCAGGTGGAATTCTTTTGTTAGTCATTCGCAGCGTTTAACGGCAGCAGATGCCCGGCCGGTATCGCTGCGTCATACCCGTGCTTCTTCAGTAAAGCGCTTGAAAACGAAAATCTCCAAGGTCGATAAAGTCCTCGGAGGGGGATTCGTCCCGGGAAGTTCTGTGCTTTTATTTGGTCCGCCCGGTATCGGGAAATCGACGTTCGTAATGCAATTGCTTTCGAGTCTCAATGTCACTTCGTTGTACGTCACCGGTGAAGAGTCCGTCGATCAGGTAAAGCTTCGCGCGAATCGCTTGCAGGTTCATTCGGAAAGCATCTTTTTGCTCTTTGAAACGAACGTCAATAAAGTCATCATTCATGCCGATTCACTTGACGCCAGAATCGTGATAATTGATTCTATTCAGACCGTTTATACAGATCTCTCCGATACACTTCCTGGAAGTATAACACAGATACGCAAGTGCTCATATATCCTGCGGAGATCAGCTCAAAAGAAAGGATATGTCCTCGTTGTTATCGGACACGTGACGAAAAACAAAACAGCAGCTGGCCCGAAACTTCTCGAACATGCTGTCGATGTCGTGCTGCATCTGGAAGAACAAGACGCAAAATCAGCAAATCGTGTTTTATTCACAACAAAAAATCGATACGGGTCGACAGTCCCGCAATGCATCCTCTCCATGGGCAACCAGGGACTCGAATTCAAAAAACAAAAATGACCGACCAAACAGAAAATACCGATCTTCGACAAGACATGACCTTCTTTGGCCGTACCGATGAGCTCTACCAGCTCGTCCGCAACCTCCAGCGGGGAAGACATACGATACTTATCGGTGATAAAGGCATCGGCAAAAGCCGGCTTATGACAGAAGCAAAATGGATTTTATCCGGAAGGACGAAACGAATTGATTTTTCAATGAATATCATGACCCAAATAAAAGGGCAACTTGGTGTACGTATAAACCCGAATCAATATAAAATCCTGTTTATCGAACACTCCAATCCTCTTGGAGATTGTCTCAAAGAAATGGCCGAAAAACTCTTTTATAATGGCGACCTTCAAATCGAAATGGACTCCGAGCGTGAGGATTGGTCACTACTTAAGAAAAAACTTTCCGGACTCGGAAGTATTCGCCTACAGGCGACAATCTTTGAAGGAATCTCAAAATCTCCAGAAACCTATTTGATCTTCTTCGATAACCTCGACCGAATCTCTCCCAGCCAGCAGGCGTTTATAGAAACCTTACTCAATATCGCCGTCATTTGTGCTGCAGTAGTAGAAATGAAGGAGAACTATTTCTTCAAGCGTATTTGGGCCTCATTCGTCAAGCTGGATATTGGACCCTTGCCGGATGCCATATGTATGGAAATGATAGACTTTTTTATGATTACCTATAATCTTCGGATCATCGATCGGGAGCTTTACAGGAGGGAGATTCTAAAATCTTCAAACGGCAATCCATTTCACGTCAAAAACATGCTCTGGCATGGTTCCAGAGAGAAATATATCGATACCGAAGAAATCCATAAGCTCCGGAGGATCGATGAAGGCCACTATTTCAATTTGGGCCCGATTTACATCTTTGGTGTAGCAATGGTAACGCTCTTTAAAATATTCTCCATAGGAACCGACAATCGGGAATTTTATATCTATTTCTCAAGCCTCGGCTTTATAGCGTATCTCGTATTTCGAGTGTTTCGAACGTTTTTCTTGTTCCGCCCTCAAAAGTACCGATAATGAATAAAACGCCATTTTTCTTTGAAATCGGAGGATTACATTGAACGACCAGACTTTGGAACATCTCGCAAAGAAAATCGAAGACTCTGAACGGGAGGTCATGAAATCCGTATTGACCATCGGAGAGGCGAGTATGCCCGAAAGTCAGTACCGCGCGTTCAGAAAATTGGTATTAGATATATATGGGGCTCATGGTCGAAAGGTTCGGGAGCTCATAGCACAAACTCTTGGCACAGGCAGGGAACGGGCTGGTGTCCCAAATAAAGAGACGGGACAAACAGAGAGCAAGGAGGCGGTGTCTATGAGGTGATCGAACAAAAAAAAGAAACCAAGGATTCGTCTGAGCACATTGAGTTCATAGCCGAAGGTGAGTTGACGATGCAGGAATTGAATGAGGTATTGAATATCTTAGCCAGTATTCCGATCTTGCAAAGTTCTCGATGTGAGGAGACGGTACCTGTACAACAAGAAAAGGAAAGGGCAAGATGAAAACGGCAGCAGCATATTTGCGGTGCTCGACAGATGTACAAACCGATACATCGATACCCGATCAGATGCATGAGATAGAGACGTGGGCGTCAGCGCACGACTATGAAATTGTGGAATGGTTTAAAGATGGTGGAAAAAGCGGTGTGACGTATCAACAGCGTCCAGACTTTCTCCGCCTCATAACTACCGTAGAAAGATGTCCTGCTTTTAAGTTCATATTTATCTATGATAGGTCCCGTTGGGGGCGCCCTCAGGACTCGGCCATGAACGAGTACTGGGAGATGCACTGCCAATTGCACGGAGTAAAGTTGATATCGCTTGACGATCCTGATTTGACGCTCAAACCGTCCGATCTTTCCACGCGTGTCAAGAAAATGTTGAAGGATGAAGAGGCCTCGGAATATTCAAAAAAACTCTCACGTGCTACGCTCAGAGGATGTAAATCCAATGCCGAGAAAGGATTCTCTAGCGGCGGATTTCCTCCGTATGGTTACAAGCGGGTAGCAGTCCATAAAACGACAGGGAAACATCGTGATTTAAAGCGATATTTTGATGATCGCGATAGCAAATGGAAAGGCGAGCGTAACATTCAAAAAGAAGAAAGCGTCCTATGGCAGCTCGCTGATGAACAACAAGTTAAAACCGTCCAAAGGATATTCGAACTTAAGGTCATGGGAGTAGGATTCCAGAAGATTGCAAAAATGCTCAATGCTGAAGGAGCCGTTCCGCCGAACCAAAACCCGAGAAGAATCGGACCGCCAGCATGGGGCGGATCGACGGTTCGCAGCATCCTTTTAAACCGCACATATCTTGGCGAACGGATTTATAACCGGATTCCCAATAGCCCCTTTAAAAAGACAGAACTCGGAAGGCGGCCGTTGAATAAAAGAGAAGATTGGGTTGTTGTTCCAAATGCGCATCCGGCCATTATCACACAAGAACTATTCGATGAGGCCAATAAGTTTTTTAAACCCACCGGTAAACCGCGCAACCAGGCTCTTGCCGAGAGCCCATATTTACTCACAGGCCTTATCTTCTGTTCGCATTGCGGTTACCCACTGACAGGTGCAAAGTGGAAATCCGGTAATGTTAAACTCCCACACTATATTGATCATGCATATTTGGCGAAAGGGAAGTCTGTCTGTGCGTATTACGGAATTAAAAAGACTGTCGTTGAATCTGCAGCATTGAAAGCGATTCAAGATGTCTTAATTGAAGGCAACGCTGTTTCTTTGCTCCAATCGTTTATCGTTGAGTCCAAGACTCGATCAAATGAACTTGCCAACGACGAATCGACACTTATAAAGATGCAGAAGGAAATTCAAACGAAGATTGATAATCTGATTCAAGCGGTTGAGTCAGGAATTAAATTAGACACGGTCGTTCCCAGAATACATGAACTCGAAAAAGAGAAACAAAGAATTTCTGCAGAGCTTGACAGGATCCGTAAATATAAAACCATGGATAATGATGATATCAAGGAAGTATCTTCTCGAATATCAAAAATGATCTTGGAATTTCAAACGACCTTTGATGCGCTTCCAATACTTCAAAAAAAGCATCTCATCAGACGGTTTGTTCACAGAATTGTAATAGATAGGGAGAAAGGGAAAGTGATAGGATACATAAGAAAAATTCCGAAGCTTGAGCATCCTTTAATAGATGCTCTTTATGCTTCGGAATCGCCATTCATTGCTATGTGTGCCCCCAACGAGATTCGAACTCGTGTTCCAGGCTTGAAAAGCCCGTGTCCTAGGCCTCTAGACGATAGGGGCGGAGAATTGCAAATTGCAAATTTCAGATTTCAAATTGAAAAAACAGTGTAAAAGCAATTGCAGATTTCAAATTGCAAAAAGAATGTAAAAAACAATGTCAAATCTAAGCTTATGTAAAGAACAATGAATATCGCTTAACTATAAATGTGAGTTACTTCAAACGTGCTGTTTTTAAAGCCGCTGTAAAGATAGCTGTTAGCTCACCGGCTTCCTTTAGGAGGCCTTCTATATTGTGCTCTTCGCTTGTTTCACGAATAACTTCCAGCCAGTAAATGGTCTCATCCGCTTCTTCGCGGCAAATTTGAAGCTTTGCGGTAAATTCTGCTTTTGATCGTGCAATGCAAGCGGCTCTATAATTTGCTCCGATTGATGTCGCAGAGCGTATAATTTGTTTTGAAAGAACATTCATCGATACGGATCGTTTTAATCCGTCGGTGAATTTTATCACTTGAACAGCGAACTTTTTAGTTCGCTCCTTCAATTCCCCTGAATTCATCCCTTTTCTCCCCCGTAAAATCGTCAAAATACAAATTTTCTATTAAACTTCAGGTGCATTATGCATATTTCTCTGAATATGAGATCTGCAAAATTTGCAATTTGCAATTTGAAATTTGCATATATCTCGAATATTAAAACTACAAAATATGCAATTTGCAATTTGAAATTTGCAATTCTTGGGGTGACCAGTGGGAGTTGAACCCACGACCTCCAGGGCCACAACCTGGCGTTCTAACCAACTGAACTATGGCCACCATGTAAAAGAACAATTGAAAGATGACAATATCTGCTGAACTCCCGCATTCGCTTCGCTCTGCGGGATCCTCAATTTCGCCTATAACTTAGTTCGCTGCGCTCTCTAAGTTATGCGAAATTGGGATATGGCCACCATGTAAAAGAACAATTAAAAGTGACAATATCTGCTGAACTCCCGCATTCGCTTCGCTCTGCGGGATCCTCAATTTCGCCTATAACTTAGTTCGCTATGCTCTCTAAGTTATGCGAAATTGGGATATGGCCACTATGTAAAAGAACAATTGAAAGATGACAATATCTGCTGAACTCCCGCAAAGAACGCGGGATCCTCAATTTCGCCCATAACTTAGTTCGCTGCGCTCTCTAAGTCATGCGAAATTGGGATATGGCCACCATGTAAAAGAACAATTAAAAGTGGCAATATCTGCTGAACTCCCGCATTCGCTTCGCTCTGCGGGATCCTCAATTTCGCCTATAACTTAGTTCGCTGCGCTCTCTAAGTCATGCGAAATTGGGATATGGCCACCATGTAAAAGAACAATTAAAAGTGGCAATATCTGCTGAACTCCCGCATTCGCTTCGCTCTGCGGGATCCTCAATTTCGCCTATAACTTAGTTCGCTGCGCTCTCTAAGTTATGTGAAATTGGGATATGGCCACCATGTAAAAGAACAATTGAAAGGTGGCAATATCTGCTGAACTCCCGCATTCGCTTCGCTCTGCAGGATCCTCAATTTCGCCTATAACTTAGTTCGCTGCGCTCTCTAAGTTCAGTCAAATTTCGTCCCGATAAAAAACATCGGGATCTGCAATTTCACGAACAACTTAATTTTGCCGGGCTCATTAAGTTGTGTCAGATTGAGACAATAAAGCCTGTTATTTTCATAACAGGCTTACAGTGCACAAAAATAATATATTGAAAAATGTTCCCAAAGGCAAGGTCTATTTCTTGACGGATTTTTTCCATTCCGCATACTGCAGTCGAATTTGTTTCTCCTTTTAATACGGTTTTTATTGTAAATATTTTAATATAGCTCTATATTATAATTCTAAATATTATGATGATTTATTCTGAAAAGGAAACGAATGTTCAAAATTATTGAAAAAGAATTTCTTGCTCCTACTATTGCGCGATTTGTTATTGAGGCGCCGTTCATTGCTCCGAAGCGAAAACCGGGTAATTTTGTCATGCTCCGGGTTGGCAAAACCGGAGAACGAATTCCGATTACATTGGTCGACAGCGATACGGCAAAGGGAACAATCACATTGATCGTTCAGGGGATAGGAAAAACGACTAAAGAACTGCTCACCAAATCTGACGGAGATTTTTTATCCGATGTCGTGGGACCTCTCGGCAACCCAACGCCGATTTTAGAAAAGAAAACAGTCGCCTGCATCGGCGGCGGTGTCGGCACTGCGGAATTATTCCCGATTACAAAGGCTTTGAATGAAGCCGGCTGCCGCGTGTATTCCATTATCGGCGGACGTTCAAAAGAATTGGTGATCCTTGAGAACGAAATGAAGAAGTCTTCTCATGAAATCGTAGTGACAACAGACGACGGCTCCTACGGACGTAAAGGGATCGTTACCGAGCCGTTGAAGGAATGGCTCGATAACAAGACTGGCATCGAAGCAGTTTACGCCATCGGCCCACTGCCGATGATGCGCGCTGTTGCCAATCTCACAAAAAATTACGGCGTTAAAACATATGTAAGCTTAAACGCTATAATGGTAGATGGAACCGGCATGTGCGGCGGATGCCGTGTAACGGTAGGCGGAAAAATGAAGTTTGCGTGCGTCGATGGTCCGGAATTCGACGGTCATGAAGTTGATTTCGATGAAATGATTTTGCGGAACCGTTCTTATGCAGCAGGAGAGAAAGCTGTTCTGGAACGGTTCGAACATGCGCCTGGGGAATGCAGATTGGAGAAGATGGTATGAATACAATGAAAGCCTCGGAACGCATGAGAATTCCGCGTCAGCATTCCATAGAACAAAATGCGGAGCAGCGCAGTCATAACTTTGAAGAAGTTTCTTTGGGTCTGGATGAAGTACTCGCGATGACGGAAGCATCGAGATGCCTCGAATGCAAGGATCCGATCTGTATGGAGGGATGCCCCGTGAATGTGGACATTAAATCGTTTGTCCAATTGGTTAATGAAAAGAAATTTGTTGATGCGGTGAAAAAAATACGCGAATCCAATTTTCTCCCTGCTATTTGCGGCCGGGTTTGCCCGCAGGAAGAGCAGTGCGAAAATGTGTGTACACTCGGGAAGAAACACGATCCGGTTGCTATCGGCAAGCTGGAACGGTTTGTTGCCGATTATGAAATGAAATCCGGACAATTTACAGTTCCGCATATTGAAACGAAACGGGAAGGAAAAGTGGCTGTTGTCGGATCCGGACCTTCCGGTTTGACCTGCGCCGCAGAGCTTGCAAAATATGGATATGAGGTCACTCTTTTCGAAGCATTGCACGAGGTAGGCGGAGTGCTGCGATATGGAATTCCGGAATTCCGTCTGCCGCGGACAATCCTCGATGTCGAAGTGGAACGCATCCAGGCACTCGGAGTTAAAATATATACGAACTTTGTCATCGGACGGACAGCTACTGTCGATGAATTGTTCAAGGAGTGGGGTTTCAGCGCGGTTTTCTTAGGCACGGGAGCCGGGACTCCGCATTTTATGGGTATACCGGGTGAAAGCCTGAACGGCGTCTACTCTGCAAACGAATTCCTGACCCGCGTGAATTTGATGAAGGCGTATAAATTCCCGGAATACGATACGCCGATCCGTCTTGGAAAAAATGTCGCAGTGATCGGCGGCGGCAATACGGCTATGGATGGCGTGCGGACTTCAAAACGCCTCGGCGCGGAAAAAGCATATCTGGTGTACAGACGTTCAAGAGCCGAAATGCCCGCACGATTAGAAGAAGTGCATCATGCGGAGGAAGAAGGCATAGAATTTCTCATGCTTACAAATCCGACAAAAATATTGTCCGATGGGAATAACAACGTTGTCGGCATGGAATGTCAAAAGATGGAACTTGGCGAACCGGATGCATCGGGCAGGAGAAAGCCGGTTCCAATATCAGGATCAGAATTTGTGCTCGAAGTACAGACTGTGATCGAAGCAGTGGGTCAGGCGCCGAATCCGATTATTCAGGCAACGACGCCGGGACTCGAAACCAGCAAGCGTAGTACGGTCGTCGTCGGCGAAAAACAACAGACAAATCGTCCCGGAATATTTGCGGGCGGAGATCTCACGCGCGGCGGTGCAACTGTTATACTTGCTATGCGGGACGGTAAAGAAGCAGCCGCAGCGATACACAATTATTTATCTGCAAACGGTAAACTGTGAACTGGGAACTAAGAACTAAGAACCAAGAACTGAAACTGTATTAACTAGAACTAAACTCGTTTTCACCATTTACAATTCACTATTTACCATTTACGGTTCTCTTATGATTAAACACATTGTTGTCTGGAAATTGAAAGACTTTGCAGAGGGAAATTCGAAAGAAGTAAACGCCCGGGAAGTTAAAAAACTACTTGAAGGGCTGAACGGGAAGATTCCTGGTTTGCATAAAATTGAAGTCGGTTTAAATTTTACGCACGAACCAGGTGCGGCAGATGTCGTTCTGTATTCGGAATTCGATTCAAAGGAAGCATTGGATGCGTATCAGATTCATCCGGATCATGTGGCTCTGAAAGGATTTATCAGTGAAGTGCGTTCGGTACGAATTTTAGCCGATTACGAAGTTTGATGTTCTATGGTGCTAAAAACTATGGAAAAACTGTAAAATGCAGTTTTTCATTATCGTCACTCATCAAATATTTATTTGAATAACGTCTGTTTCTCCCCCTTATGCCGATACTTTACCTCCAATTGCCGAAAACTTTGAACATTTCTTTGCCTTTCCTCGTAAATTAATCAAGAAACTCACAATAATTATCAGGGGAAAACGTCTTAATTCTAAAGAGTATTCCTGATAATTCAATTAAAACAAAATAATTTGATATTCTGTGCAACATTAATTATACTGTAACGTATATAATAACTGATAGTCATTAATTAAACGGTGTTGCAATGGGAATTCATGAAAGAAAAGAAAGAGAAAAAGAACAGCGGAAAGAGGAAATTTTAGACGCTGCACAGCGTATCTTTTTTGAAAAGGGACTGCTTGCAGCCACGATGGATGAGATAGCGGAAGCGGCTGAATTGAGCAAGGGAACACTTTATCTGTATTACAGCAGCAAAGAGGATATCTACCTTGCCGTAATGATGCGGGGTATGAAGACTCTCCACGAGATGTACGATCATATTGTGAACTCAGATGCTTCTACTGTGGAGAAGATCGTACGTTGCAGCAGTTCGTATGTGGATTTTTTTCATTCAAACAGAAATTTTTTCAGGATGTTTCCGTTCCTGCAAAATCCGCAATTCCATAAACAGGTCTCAGAGGAAATGATGCACTCGTGCGGTCTCAAGAATCAGGAAATGTGGGATATGATCATCGCACTGTTGAAAAAGGGGATGGAAGAAGGAACATTGCGGCCGGATCTAAATCCGGTTGAAGTAGGCATCATATTCTGGTCGAGTTCTACGGCTTTATTGATACGGGAGGACAGCGAAGGACCAGCTTGGAAGGCGAATCTCAATATAGATTTCGATCACACACTGGAAGTTTGCAATATGCTGCTGATGGAATCAATATTGACCGATCAAGGCCGCAAAGAGTATCATGCACTGAAAAAGACATAAGGGATAGACGAATTATGAGAGCAATCCGTATCCATGAGGTGAGAATGAGTAAACGATTCAATCAAATAATTGCGATGATATTTTTGCTTGTAATCGCAGCGCCTGCACAGCAAAAAATGTCGTTAACGATCGAGCAGGCTGTACAAACCGGAATGGAAAACAGCAAAGCGCTCCGAACATCGCAGTTCAAATTGTTATCCGCCGATGCAAAGGCAAGCGAGACCAATACGCTCGGACTGCCGTCGCTGAAATTGAACGGAACATATACAAGAATTAGCCCTGTGCCGGCTTTGGTGTTTCCATTCCCGGTTGGTGCAATGCTTAATTCTACGACGCTTAATTCCACGAGTTCAATTTCATTCGTGACCCAGAATTATCCGTTAACGTCCAACATTGTTAATACGTACGGCCTCAGAGCGACCTTGCAGCAGCCGCTGTTTACCGGCGGAAAAATATCAGGCGCTATCGATGCCGCAAGTTTTTCAGCCGAGGCGACAAAAGAAGACCTCAAGAAGGATCAGGCGGATGTACTCTATAATATCAAGGCGACGTATTGGAATTTATACCGCGCGCTTGAATTCAAAAAGTTTGTGGATGAAAATGTCGATCAAATAAAATCTCATGCCGTTGATGCAGAAAATTTATTTAAGCAAGGACTGCTGACGACAAACGATGTTATGAAAGTCCGCGTTCAGCTTTCCGATGCTTTGGTCCGCCAGATCGATGCAAAGAATGACGTTCAGCTGGCGATGTATGTTTTAAACAATACCATCGGGCTGCCGCTGCAAACGGAAATAGAACTTGCATCGACAATTCATATTGTTGACAGGGAATGGTCATCGGCAGACGATCTCGTGAAGTCGGCATTTGAAAAACGCCCGGAAGTGCTGGGAATGAATGCACGTGTAAAAGCCGGTGAAGCCGGGTTAACTTCAGCGCGAGGCGGATGGTGGCCTCAAATATACTTAGTTGGAAATTATGACTACAATCGTCCGAATCAGCGTTATTTCCCGGCGACTGATGAGTTTCAAGATTCATGGGATGTATCGATTTCACTTTCTTTCGATCTCTGGAATTGGAATCAAACAGGTCATCAAACAACACAAGCGCAGGCCCAATTGGCACAGGCACAGGAAGGTCTTTCCATGACAAAGGACGGTATTACGCTGGAAGTAACTCAAAGCTATCTCGGTATTCAAAAAGCAAAAGAGCGTAAAAATGTCTCCGAGCAGGGCGTTGCTCAAGCAGAGGAAAATTACCGCACGATGGACGGAAAATATAAACAGGGACTTGCGGCGAACTCGGAATTGCTCGATGCGGAAGTAGCGCTGCTTCAGGCCAAATTAAATTTAACGCAGTCATTAGTCGATTATGAACTCGCCATTGCGCAGCTTTCCAGAGCTATCGGCGAATAAGAATTTTCGAAAAGGATAAAATTACATGAAAACCAAAACGAGAATCATCATTATCAGCGGTATTGTTGCTGTCGTTCTTCTTGCACTCATTGTGCGAAGTAAAATTGAATTGAATGCATCGTCTCAGGGAGGCGCAATTTCTACAGCCCCGGCCGTTTCTATTTATAAAGCAACCCGTCAATCGCTGGACAATCAGTTTTCTCTTGTGGGAACGCTCAATGGATTTAACGACGTGGTGGTGCTTTCGGAGACGCAAGGCCGCGTTGTCAAAGTAGATGCGGAAGTGGGGCAATATAAGGAAGCCGGTTCCGTGCTAGTCGAAGTGGACAGCGTAACAAGAGAAGCAGCTTCCAAAGCGGCAGAGGTCAATTATGAAAAATCCAAAAAAGACCTGGAGCGTTATGAAGCGTTGTATAAAGAGCATTCCGTTTCCGATACGCAAATCGAGCAGGCGCGGTGGGCATTCCAAACTGCAGAATCGCAATATATAACAGCACACCGGGCATTAACGGATACGAAAATCACAACGCCTATTTCAGGAATTGTAACTGCGCGGTATGTCAATGTCGGAACGATGACTGTCGGTGCGCCGCAGGCGACACAAATTGCGAATATTGTGGATATATCGCGCTTAAAGGCAAAAGTACAGGTTGCGGAAAAAGATGTTTTCCGTCTGCATGTAGGCGACGAGGTAGATGTGACGACCGATGTTTTCCCAAATGCAGTTTATACCGGAAAAATTTTTACGATTTCAGCAAAAGGCGACGACGGCCATACATACGCCGTCGAAGTACTCCTGCAAAATCCCAGACAGGAACTCAAAGCAGGGATGTTTGTACACCTGACGTTTAAGTTAAATGCACAAAAGTCTGCGCTTATTATTCCGCGCGAAGCAATCGTTGGCAGTCTGCAAAATGCACAGGTCTATGTGGTGAGCAATAATATTGCACGGCTGCGTCCCATTCTTGCCGGAAATGAAACGGGCACGAATGTGGAAGTTTTGCAGGGACTTCAAGAGGGCGAATTTATTGTTGTAGACGGTCAAAACAATTTGAACGACAGCATCAAAGTCGTTGTGCGCTAAAGCATTTAAGGAATAAAGGAATACTCTCATGACACTTACTGAATTATCTATCAAGCGGCCGACATTGGTGGTGGTCACTTTTACGGTACTGGCCGTGCTGGGCATCTTCAGTTATTTTCAATTGAAGTATGAATTACTCCCCAAAATGTCTATTCCCGTTGTGACGATTACGACTGTCTACCCCGGTGCATCGCCCTACGAAGTTGAAAACAATGTCAGCAAAGTCATTGAAGATGCCGTTTCCGGCATCGACAAAATCGATAACGTCCGCTCGACATCGTTTGAAGGCATGTCCCTGGTGATTATCGAATTCAAACAGGATGCAGATATTGATAATGTGGTGCAGGACGCGTCGCGGAAAGTGAACGCAGTCCTTTCCCAACTTCCCACCGATGCCAAGCAGCCGACGGTTTCGAAGATTGCTTTCGATGAAATTCCGGTACTGAGAATGGGTGTGACCAGCACGATGGACTCGCGCGAATTCTATCAATTTATGAAAGATAGAATCCAGCCCCGGTTATCAAAAATTGCCGGCGTGGCTCAGGTTGCATTAACGGGCGGAGATGAACGCGAGATCAGAGTGAATTTAGATGCCAATAAAGTCCGCGCGTACGGGCTTTCTGTTTTGCAGATTATGCAGGCCGTATGGAATGCGAACATGGATTTTCCGACAGGAAATATAAAAGATGCGGACGCACAATTTGTCGTGCGTATCGCCGGAAAATTCAAATCGATTGAGGATTTGCGGCAATTGGCTGTCGGGCGTTCGCGTCAGGGAGGCGATATACATCTTGCGGATGTAGGAGAAGTACAGGATGGAAGGAAAGATTACACCCAAATCAACCGTGTAAACGGCATTACGTCGATCGGCATTCAAGTGGTCAAACAATCCGATGCCAATGCAGTTTCCGTCAGCATGCTTGTTCGTGCGGAATTAGCCAATATCCAAAAAGAATTTCAGAAGCAGGGTATTGTTTTTAACATCGCTGAAGACAGCTCTACGTTTACGCTCGAATCGGCGGATGCCGTAAAAGCAGATCTCTTGCGGGCGATATTTATGGTCGCTATCGTGATGTTGCTCTTTCTGCACAGCATTCGAAATTCACTCATCGTGCTGGTGGCAATACCTGCATCGCTCATTACCACATTCGGATTTATGTATGCAATGGATTTTTCCATGAATGTGATGACGCTGCTCGCTATGTCGCTTGTTATAGGAATTCTTGTCGACGACTCGATTGTCGTACTGGAAAATATTTATCACCACCTTGAAAAAGGGGAAGAGCAGCGTGCTGCGGCATTGCGCGGACGAAACGAAATCGGTTTTGCAGCCCTATCGATTACAATGGTGGACGTGGTGGTTTTCCTGCCGCTCTCGCTTGTCAGCGGCATCGTTGGTCAGATTATTCGGCAATTTGCGCTGGTTGTCGTCGGTTCGACATTGACGAGCCTATTCGTGTCGTTTACAATTACACCGACGTTGGCCTCGCGTTTTGCCAAACTCGAGCGCCTAACCGACCGAACATTGTTCGGAAAATTTGCTCTGGCGTTCGAGCGTTCCTATCACCGCTTTTCCGATTTTTACCAAAGATTGCTCAAATGGGCGCTTGTGAATAAAGCTAAAGTGGCATTGGGGACGACAGGGTTATTCATCCTTTCGCTGCTGTTTCCGGTATTTGGACTGATAGGCAATGAATTCATGCCGCAGACTGACCGGGGCGAATTCAGCGTTTCCATTGAATTGCCGCCGGGCGCATCGATCGAACAGAACAACCAGACCACCTTGCAAATCGAACGCATTTTTGCGCAGATACCTGAAATTGAAAAAGTATTCACTGGTGTCGGCTCACAAGCAATGGGAATGCTTTCGTTGTCGAGTGATAACCTTACTCAGATTAATGTAACACTTATCCCGAAAGAACTTCGAAGAAAAAAGACAACAGAAGTTGGTGAAGAAATTAAATCTAAGTTGAAAGAAATTCCGGGCGTGAAGGTGTATGTGAATCCCATTGGAATATTCGGATCCGCAGACCAAGCAGCAATACAAATTGCAGTGAACGGCACCGATCTCGATGCTTTAGCTAGAGCGGCGGATCAGGTTCAGAATGTGTTGAAAAGCATTCCTGGAACAACGGATGTTCGTCTTTCCTCGGAAACCGGCAATCCGGAAATGCATATTGAAATTGACCGCGCAAAGATGGCGCAGTTAGGACTTTCGGTTGCGGATGTCGGAACAACATTGCGCGTTGCATTGACCGGTGATGATCAATCCAAATATCGCGATGGAAATAATGAATATGATATTCGAATACAATTTGACGAATCTAACCGCAGACATACAGATGATCTTGGAAGCATTGCGCTCATGAATAATCGCGGACAGCAGGTAGAGTTAAAACAATTTGCATCAATCTATCAATCCTCCGGTCCTACCAAATTGGAACGCCGTGATCGAATAAATAATATTGTAGTCAACGGTCAAACACTCGGCAGACCTACAGGAACGATAATGGAAGACTTCAGGAAAAAAATAGCCGATGTTCAGCTTCCGCAGGGCGTAACGCTTTCCTATCTCGGCATGGAAAAAATGCGCGGCGAGGGTTTTGCCGATCTTTTCTGGGCTATGGGTATCGGCATTCTGTTTATTTATCTGATTATGGTGGCTTTGTATGATTCTTATGTCTATCCGTTTGTAGTGTTATTTTCGCTGCCACTGGCAATGGTCGGCGCTATGGTCGCGCTTGCCGCGGCAGGGAAATCGCTCAGCATTTTTACAATGCTCGGCATTATTATGCTGATGGGACTCGTGGCGAAAAATGCCATTTTATTGGTCGATAGAACGAACCAAACGCGTCTTGAACAGGGATTGACGGTGTATGATGCTCTGCTCGAAGCGGCAAGATCGAGAATGCGGCCTATTTTAATGACCACCCTGACGATGATCTTCGGTATGCTGCCTATTGCCTTATCGACTGCGGAAGGCGCCGAATGGAAGTCCGGACTGGCATGGGCGCTGATCGGCGGATTGACCAGTTCGTTGTTCCTGACATTAATTGTAGTGCCGGTGGTTTATATGAAGGTGGATGAATGGAAAGAAAAGATTCCGGCATTTTTTAAAAAGCCGTCGGATATTTTGGCACGAAGGCGGAACGGTGCATCTGTAGAAAATAGGATACCTGAATTCAGTTCTCTGAAGTGACCGGCAATTGTTCTGCATTGTCTCCTGACTTGTCCAAATTAGTATGACAAGCGTGTGAGGGGAAATAATACGGCCAAATCAAAGCAACAGAGCCATTTTTATCAAGAGTTGTTTGACATCATCGATGAGTATAGAGCGTAGAGTAAATTCTTCGCCTGTGAGGGTATTAACCATTATAGCATCTGTAACGCCTTTCAATAATTTTACAATAGACTTGGTCGATCTTCCCGTTTTTAACTCCATATATTTACAAATTGCTAATGCCATGAAGCAAATGAGAATATGAGCTTTAATAGTCTTTTGTTTAAAGTGGTAGATGGGACGCATTTGCAAATCACTTTTTGCAATGCGAAATGCCTGCTCTACATGCCAGAGATTATGATAATGCTCAATGACAATGTTATCACTGACTTCCGACTTCGGCAGATTTGTGTAATAGCCTTTGATGCCAAGTAGTAGTTTGGTCTTCTCTATTAATGCAGTATGAAGTGTATATGTTTGATCTTTGGAGGTAATGAATTTTACTTTTTTGATGCTACCTGGATTATCGAGAAGCTCCTGAGCTTTAATAATTTGTTTTTCCAGCTCTCGTTTATCTTTTGCAAATCGTTTTGCAGAAAATTCACAGATCAAATCACCAAGCTCCGTTGCCATACGCATTGTTGCGCCATCGCGTTGATAAAGTTGAGCGCTGATCTCCGCAATACGCTTGAGTGGCAAATTTGCTATTCTGGCTCCGACAATGTACTGAAGATGAGCAGAGGCAAGTGCGGTAATATTTTTATCACTTATCATAGCAGCGTCAGCAACCACAGTGAAATTTTCAACCTTGTGTTTGTGCTTAAATTCCACAATAACAGGAATTAACGTGTGTCCTTCAAATTTATTGCCTTCAAATATTTGATACCCTACTGGAAAACCATCAATAGTCACTAAAAGTCCAAGGACTATTTGCGGTTGATTGAATTTGTTATCTTTGGAGAATCCGCATTGGCGTAAATCATCTGATTCAAAACTCTCAAAGTATAAAGTAGTTACATCATAAAAGATGAGGGAAAAGGTAAAAGCAAATTCTTTTTCAGCAACCGCCAGTACTTTAGATTCTACTGTATCTTTCACACCCAGAAACCTTGGAATTTGCCGATAGAGTTCCTGACGTTTATGTTCTATTCCCATGAACTCTTTGAGAAATTCTATTGACTGTGTCTTTGAACCTGGCTCAATAATGCGTGCAATAACTAAATCTACCAAGAGCTTGTTTCGCAACCGATGAAATTTAAATAGTTTGCACAGTTGATAAAGACTTTCGTAGATCAAACCATAGCGAAATCCAACATACTGACATTGCTTGAGTTGTAGTGTAGGTGAAACTGATTCGTTGGAGAATAATGATTGTTGTTTGGTCGTCTTCTCAATCCAGAGAGTAGCTGTTTCTTTTAAGGCTTTTAAATCTTTCTTATCATGTGTACTACCCAGATGTTTGATGATGATCATCTTCCGGTTTTGATACCGAATAATTTGCACTGCTGTGCCGCCGGAACCAGTTTTTGTCGTACGGATATGAAACATGTTCTAACGAAGTCCTTAGTATGACACCATATGTTAAATTTACGCGTTTCAAACTAATTTCGCATGTTTTTATCTTAACTATCCGTCTGTGTACAAGTCGGGAGCCGTCGGATATTTTGGCACGAAGGCGGAACGGTGCATCTGTAGAAAATAGGATACCTGAATTCAGTTCTCTGAAGTGACCGGCAATTGTTCTGCATTGTCTGAAATAAAAAAAGCCTCTGCTGAGAAATCAGCAGGGGCTTTTTAAGTTAACAGGTCGATGAATGGAATTTATTTATCTGCCTATTTTGAAATTAAAAGGAACGGTCACCTTTGCAGTTACAGGGCCGGTGGACATCATCGCCGGTTTATATGTCGATTTCATAGCGGCGGAAATTGCTTCGTCGTTGAAGATATCGCTTGTGCTTTTTATTATAATCGCCTGAATCGGTTTTCCCTGCTGATCGACCGTAACTTCCACGATGACCCTGCCGTTGAGTCCCATGCGGTATGCAATATCAGGATAACTCGGAGCTGCAAGCTTTATAACCTGAGGGGGATTCTCAATGGCGACGAACGGATGCGGAGCAGCTATCGGTTCGCTTTGCTGCGGGGCAGCTTGTTGTTGCTGTACTGGCGGCGTCTGCGGCTGCGGTTGCGGCTGGACTTGTTTTACTTCCTGCTTGGGTTGTTCGATGAGAGCCGGTTGTTTTTGTTCGGGCTGTGCTTTCTGCTGCACCGGCGCAGGAACCGCCTTCGATTCCGGTTTCCGTGCCTCTGGCTGTTTCGGTTTTTCTTCTTCGATTGTCTTGGCCGTTTCATTTCCTTTTACTTCCGCAGACGATGTGGAAGCAGTCTGGGAAACCGGCTGTTGTTGTGCCGCAGCTATAGGAGCCGCTGAAGTGGAAGGCTGTTCCGGTTTTTTTATGGAAGATGAGACGAGGAAAAAAACGACACCGATGACAGCAACCAGCACAATCACTCCTATAACAAGAGGTGTTTTTGATTTAGGCGCTTTGGTTACCGGTTCATTTGTTTCAACATTCTGTTGTGCGGCTATATTCGGAAGAGCTGTCTCTTCTTTTTCGGCAGGCGGCGGTTCTTCGGATTTCTGCTGAAGTGTGGTCAACTGCTCAATCTTTTGTTCGTATTCTTTTGCCACAACGCTGTCAGGTTCGATGATATAGATCCTGCGAATTTCTTCCAGCGCATGTGCATAGTCGCCTTTGGCGACATAATCGTCAGTCCGCTGGAAATATTGACTTTTCAGCTTTTCCAGCGCCGCTTCTTTTTCTTTCGTATCTTTGACTTCCGGCGGTTTTACCGTTGCGGCGCGCCGCTGCGCATCGCTCATCGCGCGTTCGAACATAGCAGAAAGAGAGTTCGTGATATCAGCCTTGTTTTTTTCAGTGATATTTTGATCGGATACTTTGATGAGCTGTTTTTCGATAGCAATAACATAGATATTCTTTGCATCGGCAGATTTGATTTCTTTCAAATTCTCGAGAGCCTCGGCAAAATTTCCGGCTTCCGTTTTCTTCTGAATTTCACGGAGCCGATCAATAATGAGCTGCTGGGGGGGCATCTTTTCCTGGGGTTCCATGCCTTCAATCCTTCTTGTATAAGTGCTTTTCTTCCGCTTATGGCAATGCAGTCGTCCACCGAGCATGAAAAGATGGACAAATTGTTATTCGCCGCTTGCCGCTTGCTCATTCGGATAAATCAGCTTAAGCGTTTGTCCCGTTTGTTGAGCATGGCGAATTTCATTTTGTCGTATACGGATTTCGATTTTCTTTATTTCTTTGTTTAGAGGATCTATCACGTAAGCTTTTGCTACTTCGTCCAACGCCTTACTGAACTCTTTCTGTTTCTGCAGTTCATCAGCAGCACGAAGATGAATATGAACAAGTTGATCTCTTTTTTCCGGGCTCGAAGCATCGGATTGAGTTTTTTCCGATGAATTTTCGGCCGGCACTTCTGCATCCTGCCTGGATTCGCTGGTGAGAATATCTTCTTCGATTTTTTTCAAATCCACATTCCGTGGATCTATGGTCAAGCCGATGGTGATTTCGATCAGTGCTTCGGCCAAAACTCCTTCTTTGAAAAACTGGCGCGCTCGTTTTATATGGTCGCGCAGAGACTGCTCTTTTTCCTGCTGGGCTGTTGTGGCGTTCCACTTGTCCTGCTGTTGTTTCATTTGTTCTTTCAGTTCCAGGAGGTCTTTACGCAACGGATCAAGAACAATAGCTTTTTCGATTTCAAACAGAGCTTCCTCGAAGCCATGATGCAAAATGGATTCTTTTGCCCGGAAGATATGTTTCTTTATAATCTTATCGTTTTCTTCTGTCTGCTTCTTATTTTCCGATTCCTTCTGTGCAACTTCTATTTTTATTTCAAGCGTCCTCAGATCTTCGCGCGTCGGATCCAGAGCGAGAGCTTTTGTTACTTCCATGAGCGCATTTTCATATTCCTGACGGGAGAGGAGACTGTTGGCGTTTTCAATGATATCATGAATCTGTTTGTCACGTTCTTCTTCCGTATGTTTTTCTTGTAATTGAAGGAAGAGGGCTTGAATCTGACCCTCGAGTGATTTTAATTCCTCATTGGCAGGATCGTATGTAAAGCCGTTCGCAACTTCGGCAAGGGCTTCCTCGAAGGCTCCTTGTTGTACGAGATCTTTCGCGCGTTTAGCATGCGATTTGATGGCAGCGATGCGTTTTTCTTCTTCTTTATGCTTCTGTACTGCCGTCTGATATTCATGAAATTCATTTTGAAGCTTGAGCTCGTAATTCTGAATCGACTCGTCCAGCGGATCGAGCATAAACGCTTTGGCAACTTCGTCGAGCGCTTTGCTGTATTCGTGTTCCGCTGCATAGCGGGCCGCCTCGGTAAGGTGTCCCTTTATTTTATCTGCGCTGTCATTGACCGGAAGTTCTTCGGAAGTCAGATTTGAAGTCTCTGCTTCGTCGGCCTTCTTCTGTTCTTGAATAGCGAGAATGTCCTGCTCCATATGCTTGACATCTTCATCAAACGGATTGACCACGAAAGCAAGGGCCACTTCGCCGAGTGCATCTTCATGACGGTTCTCGGACAGATATGCACGTGCTTTTGTTAGATATTGGAAGATACGTTCTTTATCGAAACGCCGTTTTGCTTCGGTTTCTGCATTTTCGCCGAGCAGCGCGCGTTCCCGTTCGGCCTGTTCCATCCGCCGTAATTCTTCTTCCTGGTGTTTTCGGACGGTTTCCTCTTCCTCGTGCCGTTTTATTTCCATCTCGCGGAGCGATTCTTCCTGCAGCGCAACAATACGCTTTTCACACGCCTGGAGTGATTCATTGATCGGATCGAGGACATATGCCCGCGTGATAACTCGCAATGCTTCGGAAAATCTGAGTTGTTCTGCGAGGCGTCCGGCATTCTCAATATGTTTTTGGATAGCAGTGACGATCGCTTCCCGTTTTTTACGCTGTTCGTCTTCGCGTTTGCGGTATAAGTCTACTTGAGCCTGTTGTTCCTGTTCCTGAGCTTCACGGATTTTTCGTTCTAATTCGAGGACTTCTTCGTTCAAGGGATCCACAACGACAACAAAGGCAAGTTCGCTTAGCGCTTCGTCCATTCTGCCCAGCGTATAGAGTTCGTGCGCTTGTTTCAAGTATTGTTTGATCTTCTGCTGCTGTGCCTGCCGTCGGGCTTCTTCTTCTTTCTTGCGCTTCTCTTCCTTTTCCTGTTGCATCCGGGCAACCTGGGCTTTGAGCGCTTCCTGTCGTTTCCGTTCTTCCTCTTCCTGCCGGCGGATTCGCTCCGACTCTTCCCGCGTTCGCGCTTCTTCCTGTGCGCGGCGGACACGGTCTTCCAGTCCATGGATGTGCTCGTTTGCCGGATCCAGCAGATAAGCGCGCGCAATTTCATCCAGGGCGCGATTGAAATCGCCTTTCTTCTCGTAATCGGCAGCTCGTTGGAGGAATGCGGAAATTTTAGAATCGATTGCCTGCCGTCGGAGCTCATCATTTTTTTTGCGATCTTCTTCTTCTTTTTTCCGGTGCTCTACTTCTTGTTCTTGCTTTGCTGCAACAGCGGCAGAGCGCTGTGCTTCTACGATAGCAAGGTTGGAAATATGCTCAAGTGCCGCCGGCATAGGCTGCGCCGGTTGATTTGCAGGCTGGGCTGCCGTTTCCGTTTTATTTTCTGTTTTCTGCGCGGTCATCAAGGATCGAACGCGTTCTTCATACGCAAGTGCGTAGAGGTTGCGCGGATCTCGTGTGCGTGCTTTTGCAATTTCCTCCAAAGCGGCGGCATAGCTGCCTTCGCGCACCAATTTATCTGCTTGCTTCAGGAAGGTCGCAACTTCTTTCAACTGCTCAGCACTTCTCTGAAGATCAGGCGCTTTTGCCATGTCCTATCCTTTCATGAAGCGATTGAACAAACCGCTTGAAGCGACTATCACCTATTATGGGGACTATATTATCGAATTTCTCTCTGATTGTCAATATCAGAGCTACTCTGTCAAGCAAAATTTTCACCGAATAGACAAGAAAAACCTTAAAATAGAATAAATTTTGAATTGACTCATATTTTCATTGTCGGGGTGAGAGGATTCGAACCTCCGACCCCCTGCGCCCAAGGCAGGTGCTCTAACCGGGCTGAGCCACACCCCGTTCAATGACCGTCTATTTTTCAATTAAAGATCCACACTTAAATATCTCGTACGGTCAGAAGTTTCCGCTGTGAGATTCTTTAAAGTATTAAAGATGCATAAAAATGTGTGACGTTGTTCTAAGTATTTCGTATTGACTTACCACAAAAAAAACAGAAACCCTATTCTCCTCATTCAGCCATTCCGACAACCCTCACTATGGAAAGGGTAATCTAATATTAGATCTATTTTCCGGAATGATAAATTAATTCACTTGTATATTACAATATACATAACCGGCGTCAAGAAGGCAATTATAAAACCAATTTTGATTTAGTCAACTTTGTCCGTTTATCCCTCTTTATAGTCACGTAATTATTAATTGATCCAACCCCGAATGATGTTCTCATGATCTGTCCATTGTTCCAGATTGTTTATATGTAATGAATTTTTCCCGGAATGGTGTTTCCTTCCATGTTCAATGGATTGCTCATTAAACTTTAAAAACAGGATAATTCTGGACTTTACTTTGAGGGGTTATTGTTTGGTTAAAGAGCTGAACCTATTTTGGTATTGTGTGTGCTGGTTATGCTTCATCGCCAATATAAGTCAATTCGCTTCATGGCTCAATTGTGGAATATTCAAATAAATATATCTACCTTTTGAACATAATTCTCACAATTATTTTTCAAAATTATCGACGTTCTAAGCAGTCGCCCTTTCAAGGCAAGATTTATGATTAACAGCATTAAAGAGCATTGGCCGATAATCACTGCATTAGGAATACTCTGGGCAACAATAGCAGTCTTATTGGTTCTATCCATTAGGCAAAATCAAGGACATTTTGTTTATCCTTTAGATGACTCGTATATCCATATGTCCATGGCAAAGAATTTTGCACAACATGGAGTTTGGAGCATAAACAAATGCGAGTTTACTTCTTCATCTTCGTCATTATTGTGGACATTGATATTATCTCTGACTTATTACCTGATCGGACCGAATGAATTCAGCCCGGTTGTATTGAGTTTTATTTCCGGGTCGCTTTTAATCTTTACAGTATATTTTCTTTTAAGAAAGTACTCGTTGCAATCTTTTTTTATCCTCATTATTTTGCTCGCAATAATTTTATTCGCTTCCTTGCCGCTACTTATCTTTTCCGGTCTAGAGCATACGATGCATGCGCTTCTTACGATTTTGTTTGTCTATATTTCTGCAAAAATTCTGTCTGCTGAAAAAGTTGTTTCCAAAGATTATATGATGCTATTGATAGTAGCGCCTTTACTAACTATGACTCGCTATGAGGGACTGTTTTTGGTTCTTGTTGTAATTATTTTATTTGTTGTTAGGAAGCGATTAGTGAATTCCATTTTATTAGGGGGACTTGCGGTTATCCCAATAGCAATTTACGGAGTAATTTCGATTATAAAGGGATGGTATTTCCTCCCAAACTCGGTTCTTCTCAAGGGCAATGTTCCTTCTTTTTCCATGATAGGAATGAGCAGGTTTATTAATCACTTTTATGAACAAATAGTGCGAAATCAACATATTCTAATTCTACTTTCTATGGCTTTATTTCTATTTATTTTCCAGTATGGGAAACAAAAGATCTTTTGGAAAGAACCTGTCATCATGCTTTCCATTTTTATTACAACAACTCTTTTTCACTTGCTCTTTGCAAGAGTCGGCGGGCTTCCCAGGTACGACGCATATCTTGTAGCTTTAGGTATATTAGTCATAGCTTTCGGAATGCGTGAATATTTGCCCCAAAAGGTATCGATTGTGTTTAATAAAAAATTAATAATAAAGTATGCAGCAATTGCTCTTCTCATATTCATTATGGTTTTACCTTTTGCAGGACGGGGAGTTCTCTATTTAAGGATAATCCCCCAAGCTACGACAAATATCTATGAACAACAGTACCAGATGGGTTTGTTTTTAAACAAGTTCTATCAAGGGGAAAGTGTTGCCGCGAATGATATCGGCGCTATCAATTATTTGGCAGATATAAAATGTTTAGATCTATGGGGATTAGGCAGTTCAGAAGTAGCAGAATTAATGATTCAAGGAAGATATAATACGCAGCAAATATATGATTTAGCGAAACAAAAGCAGGTTAAAATTGCTGTCGTTTATGACCATTGGTTTAAAGAATATGGCGGAATACCACCAGCTTGGATTAAGGCCGGAGAATGGAAAATTCCGAATAATATAATTTGCGGCGGAGATACTGTTTCATTCTATGCTGTTAACACATCAGAGGTGGATAATTTAAATAAGAACCTTAGGACATTTTCATCATTTCTCCCCAAAGATGTTATGCAATCCGGAGATTATACTAAATGATGCAAAGGCGGTTGCTAAAAGTTTGAAAAACTTAGCGCCAAATCAATCCTCTACATGACATGTTGTCCATGCCTAATATTTCTCTTCGGAAGGGTGGATTTTTAGGTTCTGCTCAGCGTTTAATTTAATGATTTAAAATCCCCCTGCAAAAAGGCGCTGAGGCTGTCCAAAAAGTTCATTTGATGGTATGATAGGCATTCTTGCCTGCCTGACTGCTGACGCAGTCACGCAGGCAGGTCTGCCTGATTGTTGACATAGTCACGCAGGCAGGCCCGCCTGTCCAATATTGACGAAACATGACAAACAGGAATGTTTGTCCTACCATGATTCTTCCTTTTTGGACAACCTTTGAAGGGCAAATTTAAAACTGAGCAAAAAATCATTTATTTCAAAATACACTGAGTTAAGATTTTTGAATGGTGCCGGGTATTTTAAAAAATGATTTTCGGAATATAGAGACTCGGTACGATGTAACTCTTCTATCTTTTCTCCAATTGTTCGATGCTCTGGATAATGTCCGTATCCAATTTGAACTCTGAAGTCAGATGGAATTCAATATCCGGGAACATATCCCTGGCCGCTTTAAATGACCACGTTCCTTCGGGAAGATAGACCGGATAGTCGTCTTTATCGTATGCAATATGCGGGTACTGAAAAGAGAAAAAGCGGTCAAGCTGTTCTTTGTTGAGAGAGGTAAACCAGAAAGCTTTATAGATGTTGACCGCCTGTAAGTCGCACTCGGCTCCGTATTCATGCAGCAACCGGAACTTGATAACTTCAAACTGCATTTCACCTACCGTGCCGACGATCTTGATATTGCCCTGATCGCGAAGGAAAAGCTGAGCCACGCCTTCGTCGGAAAGCTGCCGAATGCCTTTCTCCAATTGCTTGGATTTGAATGGATTTCTGTTAACGAGCTGCCTGAATATTTCCGGTGAAAATCTCGGTATGCCTTTAAAGTTAAACTGCTCGCCTTCCGTGAGCGTATCGCCGATCTTGAAATGGCCCGTATCGTACAATCCCACAACATCGCCGGGCCATGCTTCTTCAATAATGCTTTTTTCATTAGCCATAAAACTTGTCGGAGTTCCGAAGCGCAGCTCTTTTTTCAGCCGCGTATGATAATAATATTTGTTCCGCTCGAATTTGCCGGAGCAGACGCGGCAGAATGCAATACGGTTGCGGTGATGGGGATCGAGGTTTGCATGAATTTTAAAAATGAATCCGCTGAACGAACTCTCCGCCGGATCAACAGTTCTGATGTTCGTTTCTCTCGGCTGGGGAGAAGGTGCTATTCTGAGAAATGTATCGAGAAGTTCTTTTATGCCGAAATTATTGATAGCGCTGCCGAAAAAAACCGGTGCAAGATATGCATCGCGATAATGTTCCTCAATGAACTGCTCATATGTCGCTTCTATGATCCCGATATCCTCGCGAAGTTTGGCGGCAGAATCGCTACCGATATTTTCATCAAGAAGCGGACTTGCAAGGTCGCCGATAGCGACGATATCGTCTGAGATGCCGGTTTTGTTCGGAGAAAAGAGTTCCAGTTGTTTGTCGAACAAATTGTATACACCCCGGAAGTGGATACCGATGCCGATAGGCCATGTAAGAGGGCGGGTATGAATGCCGAGTTCGCGCTCCAGCTCGTCCAAAAGGGCGAATGGATCGCGTCCTTCTCTGTCTAATTTGTTGATGAATACGATCACCGGAGTGTTTCGCATACGGCATACGTTCATCAGCTTTCGCGTCTGTTCTTCCACTCCCTTTACACAATCGATAACCAGTATGACGCTGTCCACAGCAGTCAGGGTTCTGTATGTATCTTCTGCAAAATCCTTATGACCCGGCGTGTCGAGAATATTAACCTTGTAGCCGTTGTAATCGAAACCCATCACGGAAGTAGCCACTGATATTCCGCGCTGTTTTTCGATTTCCATAAAGTCGGAGGTGGCAGATCGTCTAATCTTGTTGCTCTTTACGGCTCCGGCCGTATGAATCGCCCCTCCGAAGAGCAGTAATTTTTCCGTAAGAGTGGTTTTTCCGGCGTCCGGGTGGCTTATGATGCCGAATGTTCGGCGTCGTTTAAGTTCGTTATTTTTTATCATTATAATTGAGCTAAAATAGGAAATTGTATTCTTAGTGATTAAAAGAAAAATGAGGCCTACAATATGCCTCATCGATCGCGCAGATATGCTATGGCAAGGTAGGCTTTATATGCTTCAAGAGAATGATCATACTTATAAGATACGCATAGTTCAGGAAAATGCCAAGGAGCAATTTTTCATTTTTTTTTGTATGCAACTTCGCTTGAATTCCATTCGATTATTCATTATGGTATCCAAAATATAAGCGGATTTCATGTTAGATCAAATCCGATATTGCACATGAATTTTAATAAGATCAAATCGCTTCTTTTAGTTTTGTCCGGATATTCCTTGTGGATTATTCTGGATACCTTTTTTTGGATATATTTTGAACCGGCAAAACTCGTTCTTATTTTAGAGTACAATGGATCGATATTAGTCTACGGACTCCTGATATGCGCGCTCCTTGTCCTTTCACAGTGGAAAATAATCGGAATATCCTCCTCCAGGAACCTGCTTTCTATCTTCGTTATATCTCTGACAACCGTTTTCTTTTCAGTATGTCTTGCATTGATCGATAATTTGATTTACAATTTTTGGACGACAGGGAAATTCCAATTGCAGAGGAACAGTGTTATCAGCGGAAGCTTCAATTGTTTGGTTCTATCGGCTGCATTAACAGGCCTGTTCTATGTCGCGTATTACCACGGTCTTTCGATGCAGCAAAAAGAACAATTGGCACGGGCAAAAGCTTTGGCAAACGAAGCCCGTCTGCTCATGCTCCGATATCAGATAAACCCTCATTTCCTTTTCAATGCGCTCAATGCAATTCAATCGATGATGGAAAAGACAAAGTCCGCGCAAAGGAAATGATTGCCGACTTATCGGATTTTCCGGTATACGCTTTCCAAAAACAATCAAACTCTTGTGCCGTTGAAAGAGGAGATTGAAGCGGTCAGGAAATATCTTGCAATACAGAAAGACCGGTTCGCCGGCAGGATTGAAATCTCTTATGAAATAGAAGACGATTCGCTGAAAGTTATGCTGCCTTTCTTTATCGTTCATCCATTAGTCGAAAACGCAATTAAGTACGGGTTTTCCTCGGAGACCGATATCCTCAAAGTGCTGATACGGGTGAGCCGGAAGGGACAAACTCTCAGCATTCTTGTCCGAAATTCGGGCAGGCTCGTTCCGGCGGAACATCCTGTCGGGAGGGAATCGACGGGCACGCAAACCGGAATCGATAATATCAAGAAACGATTGGCGCTTTTTTATCCGGATTGTTCCGCGTTCGAATTGTTCGAAGCAGGCGGTAATGTCTATGCGTTCATGACCATTACGCATCCGAGTATGTCCGCATGAGAGCGCTTATTGTAGAAGATGAACCCCTTGCAGTCGATAATCTCAGGTTCTACCTGAAAGAGTACCCGATCGAGATTGTCGGCGCTGCGTATAAAATTCGGGAGGCAGTAAAGCTTATCAAGAAAGAAAAACCGGATGTCGTTTTTCTCGATATTAATTTATCGGGAGAAAACGCTTTTGAATTGCTTGAACGCGTCGAAGTTAATTTTAAAATAATATTTGTAACCGCCTACGATGAATATGCAGTACGTGCGTTTGAAGTTAACGCTCTGGATTATATACTGAAGCCCTTAAAAAAGGAAAGAATAGAGAAAGCGATAGAACGGCTGTTGAAGGGGGAGAGAAAGGAATTGCACCGGCAGCAGTATACCATTGAGGATACGATTTTTTTATCGACCGGACTCAAGGCATGTTTTTTAAAACTCAGGGATATCCGTTACATCGAGGCGGACAGCTGCTATTCCAGGATTATCGTATCCGAAAATATTGCAAAGTGCTCCGCTCAAACGTTGAAGAAGTGGGATGCTATACTGCCGGTACATGAATTCGTAAGAATCCATCGTTCATATATCGTGAATATCGGGCATATTGTCAAAATAGAAAAAAAACCGAACGGCACCTACTCCGTTTTTTTGAATCATATCGATACTCCCATCGGAATAAGCAGAAGATGCGCTTCCGAATTGCGAAGGAAATTAGACCTGTAGTTTTTTCGTTCCGCCGCCTTCCCGATAGTTTTTCGCCTCTTTTCCTGCCGCTTACTTGAATACCCGACCGCTCGCTTAACATTTCTTGCAGAGAAAGAGTTTATCGCATAGTTTTGCATGGGATAAAACCGGAGGCCGGAATTATTCCGTTGAAATGGAATGTATATTCTTTACTCACAACAACGAACAGAATGGAGACTCCTGTGAAAAAACTGATATGCGGTATATGTATGTTCCTCGTATTCCCGGCGGCAGCACAAATGAAACCTCCCGCTGCTCCTCCCGTCTTACCTGATGGAAAAGAATCGGTCGCTGCGCAGGAGCCGGATTTCTGGAATGTTATAATGAAACGCCGGTCGGTACGGAAATATAAGCCGGACTCGATTCCCGATAGCGCCCTGCTGAAAATTATAAATGCAGCACGCATGGCGCCCACATCCGGGAACCAGCAGCCATGGAAGTTCTTGGTCGTCCGGGATAAGAAGAAGATTGACGAGATGGAGGAAAAATGTATTGAACGTTCGCTCTTGAGATACGACCCGGCCAATAAACAGAAAATAACAAAAGAAGAATACGAAAAACTGATACAAGCGTCGTTCGATAATTATTTTTCCGCACCTGTTTATATCGTCGTTCTGACAGATAATAATTCGATGTATCCGGATTACAACCATTGGGACGGCCCTCTTGCCGCCGGGTACCTCATGCTTGCTGCACGGGCATTAGGGTACGGAACGGTTTTCATCACCGATGCTATTCCGGAGAGTGTGTCAAAAGAAGTTTTACAAATACCGGATAGGTATACGAGAGTCTGTATTACACCCGTCGGGATACCGGTCGAATGGCCGGCTGCACCGCCCAAGAAGAACCTGGAAGATTTTATTGTGTATGATAATTTTTAAATCGACCCCCAAAGCCGGATCGACATGCATAGCGCATTATAAAATTGGAGGATTAAAATGAAATTTAGAATACGAATTTGTACAGCTTCTTCCTTCATACTCGTAATCATTGCATCGATATTCGCGCAGGCAATTCCGCCAGACAGCGTTTACTTAGGTCAAGCTTCTCCTGGAAATACGCCGAAAATATTCAACCTGTCCGTAAGTCCCGGTTTTTTCCCGGCAGAAAGAATTACCATTTCGCCCGATGGAAAAAACATTTATTATTCCGAAATTGGAGGATATTATCCAATCACCGCTGCGCGTATTAAACGTTACGGCTATTCCGGAGGCAAATGGAACGGTCCGGATACGCTGTTTGAAAATTATTTTTCACCGGCTTTATCACCCGATGGTACAAAGATGTATTTTCAACATGCAGGCGAAGAGAATACCGCAATATGGTACTCGGTCAATTCGGGTACCGGTTGGAGCGTGCCTTCACGCTTTCTCAGCAATCTGCCTTTAAATTACCTTCTGCAGAAAACAAATAATGGCAATTACTATTGTTCATCATATTCAGCCAATGGAGGACTCGGCCTGAGGGATTGGTCGAGATTAATGATAAACGGTACTGATTCAATTGTTCAAAGTCTGGGACGTCCGATCTGTACAACCGGCGACGATGTAGATTTTTGTGTTTCAAAAGATGAATCGTACTTTATTTCGAATGTAAACCGAAATCTTTGCATCAGTTATCATAAGCCGGACGGAACCTGGACAAATCCGAAAAAACTAATTTCGTCTCTGGGATGGGCTCCCTGCTTAACTGCCGATAATAAATTTCTGTTCTATTCAAGCGGCAGCGGAATCCCATCACTGGGCAACACGTGGATATATTGGGTACGCGTCGATAATCTGATTGACAGCCTGAAACATACAAATTATACTCCCTATGCCAAATGGCCGATATCGCCGCAGAATGCCTTGAAGGGCGAATTATTCAATTTTAAGATTCCCGACAGTACATTCTATGACGATGATCATGACTCCTTAACCTATTCTGCTGTTTTAAGCAGCGGAAATCCGCTGCCTGTCTGGTTGTCATTTGATCCTGCGACAAGGACATTTTCAGGAACCCCGGCGGTCAGTAGCAGCCTTACAATCAAGATTAAAGTATCAGCCTCTGATACTGCTCATGCCAGCGGTTCATGCATTTTTAGTCTTTTTATTTCGATTCCCAGCGGCGTTGAAGATAACAGTCAATATCCTAAAGAATCACAGGTCCTTCAAAACTATCCGAATCCTTTCAATCCAACTACAACCATCCGCTATTACCTGGCGAAATCTTCATTCGTTAGGTTGACCGTTTACAATTTGCTGGGAAAAAATATTCGAACATTGCAAAAATCATTTCAGCAAGCCGGAGAGTATTCTTTGGTGTGGGATGCGAAAGACGAAAGACACATCCCGGTTTCTTCGGGCATGTATTTTTACCGGCTTGAAGCAGAGAATCTTAATATAGAAAGGAAGATGATCCTTTTAAAATGAGCGCCAAGATGGAGTCCATCTGTAAGATGGGCTCCATCTGATTTTTTTTCAGGGAAGAATAAACTCAAACGAAGATGGTTCTGAAAATATGAGTGCCAAGGTCCACTGATTCATAAAGGAGGAATTAAATTATGAAAAATCTTATTGTTCTTTTTCTTGCCGCATATCTTCTTTCGTGTTCCGCCGTAAAAGAAATACAGCAGACACCAATGCCTAAATTGATCAGTCAAAGCCAGCTTCCGCTGATTCCGGATTATGAAAATTACGCTCCTCTCAACATGGAAGCTCTACTGCATATTCTGGAGGACGGCAATGCCGATGAAGTATATATTTCCAAAGGGGTTGCTGATACGAATTGGAATACTCAAGCTGCAGCAGCTATAAAACAATGGCGTTTCCTGCCTGCTGTTGTCAACGATAGACCGGTAGCGACATGATATCACATGCAGGCCGTAGTCCGTTTTGCTGTACCTGTCAATTATTCTCTTGCGTAGATTCTTTGCCGTTCGGCAAAAGACGCCGATACTGTCTACGCGGCCTTGGAACGCGGAAGCAGCTTTGAAGAATTGGCAAGAGCCTTTTCGGTTGATTCCGCTTCGTGCGCGCAAAACGGAAAGATCGGAAGGACAAACATTTATTCGTTCCCTGATGAATTGCGCCGTTCTATCGAGAGGCTGAATGTGAACGAATACACACAGCCAATTAGTTACGGCAACTTTTTTTTTCAAGCGATTGGAATAATGTTCGCTCATAAATTGAGAAATGCTTATGAGCATTAGGACTTGTGAAATGTATTATACATCATAATACAAATAATGTTATCTTAGTGAAATATTGGGTCAAACATGTTAAATCTTTAGCGAATATTTATGACGGTAAAATAAATCATGTCTAAAACAATTCAATACCTAAAAATTCCATTCATAGTATTTGTTTTAATAATTTTTAATAGCTGTTCAAATAATCCCATAACTCCGTCGGAAGTTAATAATCAAGAATTAAATGATGCCTTTAATCAAGCCGCTTCATTTTCAGAATTAAAAAGCCTTGTTGTTTCCAGGAATGGAGTAATTATTAAGGAACAATATTATAGAACCGGAGGTGCAAATGTGCCGTCCGATGTTCGTTCTGTAACCAAAAGTATTACATCACTGCTGATTGGAATTGCAATAGACAAAGGAATCCTTAAATCAGTCGATCAAACGATAGGTGAGTTTATAAGCCCGCTTGTTGCCGGGCTTTCTGCCGATAAGGCGGCTATAACAATAAGAGATCTTTTAACTATGAGCAGCGGGTTTGAATGGAATGAACTTGACAATGTGATTGAATATAGCAATTGGTGGATTGCACCGAATCAGGTTCAGGATCTTATCAACAGATCTCTTATTGCTCAACCGGGACAAGTATTTGACTACAATTCTGCAGCTTTGCACCTGCTTTCAGTAATTCTTACAAGAGCAAGCAACATGAAAACTCAGGACTTTGCTCAAAAATATTTATTTGATTCGCTTGGGACTACAATCAGCTATTGGGAAACCGACAATCAGGGTTACAACAACGGCGCGGCAGGAATAAATATTACTCCGCACGATATGATAAAGATAGGGCAATTGATTTTAAATAAAGGTACTTATAATGGCAAGAGAATTGTTTCTTCCGAATGGATTGAGCAAACAATAAAGTTCCAAATAACTACAAACAATGCCCTGGCATTTGGACCCGGATACGGTTATTGCTGGTGGATCGGCCAAAACGTTCAAGGTAATTATGCTTTTGCCCTCGGATTTGGCGGACAGTTTATCGTTGTTGCGCCAAGATTGAATCTTGTTGTTGTAGCAACAAACAATTGGAGCGGTTTAAGCAGTTCAGCTCCAGATAACGACTTATTTGAAACATTAAGTTTGATTATGGATAATATTGTGCCTGCGTTTGACTAAAGAATACCGTAGACTTTTTTATTCGCCTTCTCCATTTTCAGGATATTATATCATTAGATAGCGAGACTTCTTATAACGACTATAAGAGGAAAGTAAAAACCATCGACATATAAGGCTCTCTATGAAAAACTCTAATTATTATTCTTTTCTCATCCTGTTATCGATTGTTCTTTTTTGCAGTCATACATATGCGCAGGATTCTTCCCTATTCATGCACTATAGTATCTTTGGCGGGGCGGCATTTCCGCTCGGTGATTTCAGCAGCACTACGGCAAATGACGCGGGGTTCGCTCATACCGGCTTGTGCGCAATGGTCGAAGCCGATAAAAATATAAGCGAGGATGTGTACTGGGCATCATCAATAGCCCTGGCGGTGAACCCCATGGATCAAAGTTCTTTGGAAAATTATACTGGAGTTCAAGGCGGGAATTTTTTAAAATATAACGGGTCGAATGTTTCTACCGGCAGTTATTTAACGGCATGGTTGATGACAGGTGTCGGCTTTGAATTGCCTGTTTCGTCTGCAGTAAAAATTTACAGCGTCGAACAAATAGGACTTCTGATTTCAAAAATCCCTCCTATCACAGGATATTACGTCGGCAGCTCCGTGACTGAAACAGCTACAACAGGTGCTGCATTTGCCGTCGGATTGGGTGCAGGTGTCATAATGCATGATATAAATTTGAGTCTAAGATATTATACCGGTGAGCCTTTTTATACATCAACGGAAACAACCGTTTACGGTTCGTGGAATATAAGAGCGGATATGCCTGTAACATTATTGCAATTTATGATCGGCTATAATTTTTAATTATTCCGGAATCTGAAACTATCCCCAAAAATTAATTCAAAACTTTTTTCCGGTACGGTTAGTGTCATGCATAAAAGAAAAAAGGCCGACATCGGCTTTGACTCTTTATTTTATTCCGGGCTTTTAATGCTGTGCTCACATTGACGGGTTCGTTGATGAAATGCAGCAGTTGTTTGCTAACTCCAATCGCTTCAACTGCTAATTTAAGATCTCTCATTTCTTTCTTCAATCGGTTTTTCTTGATGATCGGGGTGTGCGGAAGGAGCCTGAGAGATCGGGAATGTTTCCTTGTCCAATTTTGTTCTATATTATAATCCTAAAAACTATCAACTATTATTGGAGGTAATGTATTATGCTTAAATCCATTTCTTTTCTTTTGCTTGCTGTTTTTTTGCTTGCAATGTCTTCCTCTGCACAGCAGCGAATGCCGCAGCTTAGTCAGGCTGCAAAAATATCTCAGACCATCGGTCTCAGTGAAGTCGGCATTTCTTACCACCGTCCCGGTGTGAGAGGCCGCGAGATTTGGGGAAATGTCGTAAAGTACGATGAAGTATGGCGAGCAGGTGCAAACGAACCGACTTTGGTTACTTTCAGCGATGAAGCGACCATTGAAGGCAAGAAGCTCGGAGCGGGGACGTACCGGTTTGTCGTGATTCCGTCCAAGACCGGTGATTGGACAATAATTTTCAATACTGAAACAAAAAACTGGGGAACGGTTTACAATGAAAAGTATGACACGCTAAAGTTTACAGTGAAGCCGGAAACAGGATCGAATGAAGAATGGATGTCTTTCAGCTTCACCGACCTGACGCCTTTTTCAGGAAAGATCGTTCTTGCCTGGGAAAAAGTTCGGTTGAGCTTTAAGGTCGAGTTCAATACAACTGCAAAAATTCAAGCTTCTGTAGGTTCATGGCAATTGCTGAACAGCGCAGCGAGATTTACTCTCGATAATAAAATTTCCATGGAGGAAGGACTCGGCTGGGCTGAGCGTTCTGTCGCATTAGATAAAAATCCATGGAATTTACAAACGGAAGCGGAGTTATATGCTCAAACCGGAAAATTGAAAGAAGCAATCGCAGCGGGTGAAGAAGCATTGAAGATTGCAAAGGAAAAAAATCCGAAGGCGGATACGAACAGTCTGGAAAAAATGATCGACGACTGGAAAAAGAAATAAACGTGAAAGTTTGCTTTATACCGTTATGAGCCGGTCACGTTGAAATCGGAAGATGCCGGGATTCATGCTTCATGATTTTTGTAATCATGAATCCCGTCATGACCGCTACAATACAACCTATAACGTTGTACCAGAGCCATGCGATCGATGTCCACTCAAAACAAAAAAGGACGCTCATCTCCCCGATCAATCCTCCGATGAAGGCAGCCGTTCCGCTGACTGAACGAAAATAAAATGCAAGCAGAAAAATGCCGAGCATCGTCCCGTAAAAGAGAGAGCCAAGAATATTAACGGCTTCTATCAGAGAACCCAATCTGCTTGCATATTGCGCAAAGGCAATACCGTAACATCCCCAGAAAGCCATCATGATGCGGGATACTTGGACATAATGCTGTTCACTACCGCCGGGCTTTACAAAGCGCTTATAGATATCGATAACGGAAGTTGCCGCTAAAGCGCTGAGTTCTCCCGATGAAGATGACATCGAAGCCGTGAATACGCATGCAAAAACCAATCCGACTAATCCGACCGGCAGATAATTCAGGACAAATATAAGAAAAATATAATTGACGTCATTGTGCTCGGATGTGGGGATATTTTTTGAAGCCAGCCCGGCTGCGCGTTCATGCGCAGCATCGAATTGCCGCTGAAGCTTAAGTAATTGTTCCTTGTTTTCCGTGATGCGAATATTATCGCCTTGCCGGCGGGCTTCAAGATAATTATGTATGCCGCCTAATTTTTCGTGAAACAACCGGGTTTGCGTCTCTTCAAGCTGCCGGTATGATGCCGCATCCATGCCTGACTTCGCCTTTTGAGCTTCAATCGGATTGAAAAACAATGGAGGTTCTACGAATTGAAAAAAGGCGAATATCATGACACCGATGAAAAGAATGAAAAATTGCATGGGTACTTTTGCAAGACCATTGAGGAGGAGTCCGAGGCGGCTTTGAGCAATAGATTGGCCGGTCAGATATCGCTGCACCTGCGATTGATCGGTACCGAAATATGCAAGTGCAAGAAACATTCCGCCGATAAGACCCGACCATAAGGTAAACCTATTTTTTAAATCGAAAGACAAATCGATAGTCTTCAGCTTTCCCATAACTGCAGAAACCGACAGTGCATCTGACAATGATACATTTTTGGGAAGCAGACTTACGGCTACGATACATGCCGCGACCATTCCAGATATTACGATAAGGATCTGAAAGACGTGAGTATCGTTTACGGCTTTTACTCCGCCGAATGTGGAATAGAGGATAACAATCCCGCCGATGATGAGCGAGGTTATGCGGATATCGATCCCGAGTATGACGGAGAGCAGAAGCGAAGGTGCGTAGATAGTAATACCGGCAGCCAATCCGCGGGAAACAAGGAATATGAGCGTGGTAAGAATTCTGGTCTTTGCATCAAACCGTTTTTCTATGTATTCGTATGCCGTATAGACGCCAAGACGATGATAAATCGGAACCACGGTGATAGAAAGGATGATCATCGCAAGGGGCAGGCCGAAATAAAATTGGACAAATCTCATCCCATCGACATACGCCTGGCCCGGGGTCGAGGTAAACGTGATAGCGCTCGCCTGCGTTGCCATGATGGAGAGTCCCACGGTGTACCATTTCATCGACCTGTTTGCCAGCAGGAATCCGCTCAGGGTCCGATTTGCCCGCCCTTTCCACATTCCATAGAGTGCGATCAAAAGAAGAGTCGCGGCAAGTACTATCCAATCGAACAATCTCATTCGAATGACCTGGAAAAAAGAAAAAAGAGCGCTATGAAAACGGCGAGGTTCAGCAGGACAAGAAAATACAATCTCAACCATGTGCCGAAAACCGGCGGGGGTTCTTCTGCTGAATCGGCGGATCGGTCTATTTCAATGCTTTGATTGCTCATCAGGGTGCGATGATTTTTTTTTAATGCTTCGCTTTGCGCAATTCTTTCGAAGAAGTTCGGCGGTCGCTCTGCAAGGAAAGTATATTTGCAAACAACCTGTAAGCTCCTTCCACACCGGCAGGCAATTGCCGGAAGAATGCATACGCGCAATAGATGTAATATCCTTTTCCGTACGGCGCCACAAGCAATCCGCCCGCCTTCCGGGATTCGTTCTGATCGTGACATGCCAACACCGAATCGTATCTTGTATCCCATGAACCCGCAAAATAGAGTCCTCTTTCCTGTATCCAACCGTTAAAATCATCGTCCGTAATGCTATTGGGGGTTGTAAGAAGCACGTCATGGGGATTCATAAATGTTACACGGGCATCTTCTTCGGTTACGCGGTCACGGGAGACGGTGAATGGATACGGCCCCAGATTGTCGGCTTCATTTCGCTGCGGAGTTACATACTGCACGATGTAGGTTCCGCCTTCTTGAACATAATCCATGAGACGTTTTTGGTTTAGGCGGAGCCTCGGACGCGTGTTGTATGCCCGTACACCTGCTATAATAACGTCGTATCTGGCAAGCGCGGCTTCCTGCAGGTCTTTATCTGAAAGCAATTCCACCGTGTAACCCATTTGACGAATTGCAGACGGTATTTCATCACCGGCTCCCATAATGTATCCTGCCAATTGTCCTTTCTTTTTAAGATCGATTTTCAACAGGTGTCCGGCGGCACGCGTGAAAAGTATCTGCGGAGATATGTGTTTGTAATTAACTGTTTGTTCGCTGATATCGATCGTCGCACTTCCGAAACTTGCAAAGGCTCTAAAATATCCGCTCTTTGCCCGGGCGGAGGGCTGAACGTAAAACACCGCTTCCTGTTCTTCGTTTTTATTCTGGAAATAAAATTTCTGAGCTTCGGGCCATGCCGTCCAGCCGGAGGGAACCTCCAGATTCAGGACAGGATGAATATTCCCGACTGCAGATTTGAGTTTCACGGAGATCTTCTTTGCCGAGTCGTTCGGAAAGACATAAACCGGTTCTTGCAAATTTATCGTGAGAGGAGGTACGATATGGACAGGCCGGGCTGTTTCCCCGTCCACCGGATCGACGGTTTTTTGCTGCAACGGAACCTCTAATTCCAAAGTATCTTCAGATGAAGAGAGAAAAAAATGAATCACGATCGGGGGACTGTTCTCCGGCTTGCCGATGAGCGTCTGATCCGAAACGTTATAGGAACCAGTCTCTGGATTTTCCTGCAGCCAATACGGCTGGGTGTATGCGATATGATCCGGCAGGTGCAGCAGAAATTCGTATTGAAGCGGTTTATTGTTCTCGAGTCTTGCATGGACGAGTGTATCCGTATTGCCGTACGGGAGTGCAACACGTTCGAGAATAAAAGGCTGCATCGATCGATTAATTGCGGTTGTGGTGATTTTTATACCGCCTCCGGGAACGATGAAATCTTCGGCAGTCGCTGCATCGATTCGTATTCCTGCACACGCGCAAATAACATGTTCGAGTTCCTTTCTCTTAAGCTGCACCCACGGTTCCTGCGGCAAATGAGAAAGCATGCGGGCAGCTTTCAATAGTACCGGTATCGAACGTGCGGGATTATTATCGTCGAAAGTTCGATTTGCTTCTTCGAGAGTCTGTTGTATGATCTCTCCGCCCTTTATCCTCGACCAGCTTGAATTGATGCCGTCGAAAAGATCTTTTTTCGCTGTGTCTCCGTCGACATGCTGAAAATAATTTACAAATTCACCGCGGTATTGTGATGCGCCGAATCCCTGGCTCTTGTGCATGCTCCGGCTCTCGCCTGCGATTTCCGTAAAGGACTTGCCGAGGATGGGAGAGTAGCCGCCCAGGTCGGCAAAGACCGAGTGAAGCGGTCCCGGCGAAGTATCGCGTGCGGAAAAACGGAAAGCATTCCAGACGAGACGTTTTGCCTGCCAGGGAGCAGCGTAACGAAGCTGTTCAGGAAAACGTGTTGAATCCGCTGCCGCCCGGAAGGCTTCATATGCAAGAGCTGCGGAAGCGGTATGATTTCCGTGCCCGCCAAGGGTCGGAGTGAAACGAGTAACGATGATATCCGGCCGAAAAGTGCGGATGACCCAGACGAAATCGGAAAGAGTCTTTTCTTTTCCCCAGAACCGCAATGTTTCTTCCGAACTTTTTGAGAAGCCAAAATCGATTGCGCGCGTAAAATACTGTTCGGCTCCATCGATCCGTCTTGCGGCAAGCAGTTCCTGTGTCCGAATCAATCCGAGCATGGATCCCTGTTCGGGTCCGAGAAGATTCTGTCCGCCTTCGCCTCTTGTGCAGGAAAGATACGCAGTGCGGTAAAAAAGGCCTTTGGACATATATGTCAGGAATGCATTGTTTTCGTCATCCGGATGTGCAGCGATATAAAGAACCGACCCCAGTACGGTAATTTTTTTTAATTCGAGTCTGATTTCAGCGGCATCGGAGGAATTATTGAATTGAGCCTGCGCAGGCCGGCCGGCAAGAAGAATGAGCAGCAACAAGATACTTCGTTTATACATAAAAATTCACCCGATAATTTGTTCTTATTTTTTGTTCACGCAGCAAATATATAAAGCACATTAAGAGCGGTAGTCTCGATTTTCATAGAGTCCATTTTAACGAAATACTGCCTGCGGTGCAAATAGAATTTTGTTCTATTCCACTAATACCGTATGAAGCCAATAAACTATACATTGAACAATCATTGACATACGATGGTTTCACAAATGAAAAAGGCGGGAGCGGCAAAAAAACTGTCCATATTTAAGGCGCTGTCACAGGAAATGGGATTTGAAATCATGTATAACACAAAGGACTGCAAAAAGCGCTGAGCAATCTCATCAATTTAGTCCAGCGTCCGACCGCCAAAGTCAAAAAATTTAGGAATCCCTGGAAGATTGTTTCTTCAAGAACCTCCGATTATATTCTATTGAAGAATGAAACAAGGCGGGACAGATAGGAAGCGTGAACTTGAAAAATGGATAATTATATTTTTTTTTGCCGGGAGAGAAAACGCGACCGGATCATGATCGATAATATATGCGGCAATGATAATGAATCCAGTCGAAATCAAAACAGCGGTCATGGCCGGTCTGATTGATTTGACGGCATTTACTTTAAGGCTATGAAATTGAAAGAACTCTTATCTTTTTTGTTTTTTATCATCGCAGCGATTATTCTCTATCGCTTTTTTGTACAGGATAAGAAACCCCCGCCTGCCGCCGGACATTACGATGAGTCGAAGGTGCCCAAATTCGTACTGCCGGATCTGTTTGTCTTGTTGAATGGCGGCAGGGTGACAGATACAGCCGCATGGAATGAGAGGCGCAGACCGGAACTTTTGAGAATGTTCGAATCTGATGTTTACGGAAAAGCCAGTGTGGAGCGGCCGGAAGGAATGCATTGGGAAACAACAGCCGAAGATGCCGACGCTTTGAACGGTACCGCTGTTATAAAAAAAGTGAAAATTTATTTCTCGGCAAAAGAGGCCTGGCCCAAATTGGATGTCGAAATTATTCTGCCGAAGACCGGGAAACCGGTTCCGGTTTTTTTGGCATCCACCTGGGTGCCGGATGCCAAGCTCATGGCGGCCAGAGGATTCGGTCTCGTGACATTCGACGCACGGGATATCGAGCCCGATGACAAAGAGAATGCTTATGCAAAGGGAATCAGGAAGTTCTTCGATCCGCCTGATCGCAAAGAACCGTTGCCGGATGAATGGGGAACGATCGCAGCCTGGTCGTGGACGTCGAGGAGGGTAATGGATTACATCGAAACCGACACTCTTATCGATGCCAGGAAAGTTTGTATCCTCGGCTTTTCGCGGTTCGGCAAAGCCGCAATGTGGGCAGGCGCTCTGGATCAACGATTTGCCATAATTTTTTCATGCGAATCCGGATGCGGCGGCGCAACAATTGTCCGCCGCGGTTTCGGAGAGACAGTCAAATTGATTAACGATCAATTCCCTCATTGGTTTAACGCCAACTTTAAAAACTTTAACAATCGTGTCGACGATCTTCCCGTTGATTGGCACATGCTTATTGCTCTGATAGCGCCAAGACCTGTCTATGTATCTACAGCCGAGGAGGATTTATGGGGCGATCCTCGCGGAACTTTTCTGGCAGCGAAAGCTGCGGAACCGGTTTATAATCTGTTCGGAGAAACAGGATTGGGTGTAACGGAAATGCCGCCTGTGGAAACGCCTGCCGGTAATTTTATCGGCTACCATATACGGAAAGGCGAACACGGCCTGACGGATTATGATACCGAAAAATTCATAGACTTTGCCCGGAAACATTTTAACATGCAATGACATTTTTAGATAAATTTGCAAGAAAGCAAGAACGACGATCATTTTAAAAGCGGAAATTTTATTTTTAGAACGGCTGTTCAAATAATGCGAAGAAGGGTGCTGCAGCTGTCGAAATAGTCTCCTCTTTGTTTCACACAAAAAAGATGACGGGAAAATTATTCTCGAAACCGCCTCACGGTGATTTTTCCATCTAACGTAAAGACCGAAATATAAATTGTGAAGAAAAGGATTCACTCTGATATGAAATTGAAAATTACTATTTTGTGCAGTGCCATATTTTTAGTTTCATTTGTTTCTGTTCAAGCGCAGCCGGTCGCATTGTACGGCTTGCTCATCGACAAAAATTCGGGTTTGCCCGTCGGCAGCGCCAGGATTACGCTGCGTGAGCTTAAAAAAGAAACTCTTTCAAATGAAAACGGACAATTCACATTTCTGTCCATTCCATCCGGTTCGTATACTCTATCCGTGTTCCATCTCGCGTATAAAAGAATCGAGCGAATTGTATCAGTTCATGCCGGCGATACACTGCACCTGATGCTCGATCCAGCTCTCTTTCATTCTGCCGATGTAGTAGTGCAGAGCGCGAAGGAAAATACCTACTCACAGGCGCAGCCGATTCCGGTGGCAGTTGTCGACGGCTCGACATATATCGAAACAAGTGCACCTACAGTTTCCGATGCGTTAAGCCGCGAACCGGGCGTTGCGCTGGTTCGCGACGGACTGTGGGAAAGTCTCGTTTCCATACGCGGAATGACGCGATACAACATCGTTATGATGATTGACAACATACGCATTGAAACAGCTAACGATCATGCAGCGGCGCTTTCATTGATCGATTTGTTCGACATCGATCGTGTGGAAGTCATTAAAGGCGCAAGTTCGGCGCTTGCAGGTACGGGTGCATTCGGCGGCGTTGTAAATATTATTACAAAAAGTCCTTCATTCAGCGATCAGCCATACATGAGTGGAGAATCGATGGTGCGGTACGAATCGGTCAATAACTCTCACGCGGAGTATCTCGCCCTAGAAAGCGGATCGGATGCATATCGCTTCCGGACAAGCGGAATGTTCCGCAGGGCGGACAATTATACATCGCCGGAAGGCGTTGTACCGGATTCATATTTTAACGATTGGGATATTTCGGCGGATGCCGGCGTAAAATTATTCGGCGCGCATTCTTTCGATTTTACGTACCAGCGTTCCCAGACGGACGACGCAGGAATTCCGGGCGGTTCATCGTTGTTTCCGCCGACAGCAATGGTCAAGTACACGCTGGCCCGTAGGGAATTGTTCAAAGCGGAATATACGATTCCTACCATCAGCGAATATTTTTCTTCCCTGGTCATTCGTGCTTCGCAGCAAAACATAGAGCGGGACGTGCAATTGACAAAGAATATCGACACCGTCTTAACGCCGCACGCTGTTCATAAAACAGGAACGATACAAGCGGAAGCCGTTATCCTTCCGGCCGAAGGTCACTATGTAACAGCCGGTATCGAAGTTTGGGATCTGCAGCTTTCAAGCGGGCGTGAGAGCTATTTTTATAATAAAAATATTATGGTAGAGTCGGTACCGCTGCCAAATTCTTCTTTTACAAGCGCCGGTGCATATATTCAGGATGAGTGGAAATTAGTTCCGGAAAAAACAACGGCGGTTGTCGGGGGAAGGTATGATGCCATTCAAGTTCATAATGATCTTACATTAAATCCGCTGTATATGATAAATTCACAAGGGAATAAAATTATACCGCCGACGCAAATTGTTTTATGGCCTCAAAGCACAGCAAATACACAAAGCTGGAGCGCCAATGCAGGTATTCAACAAAATATCGTAAAATGTCTGGATGCATCGTTTTTACTGTCAACGGCGTTTCGAACACCAACGCTTGAAGAATTGTACGCTGATTTAACCAATTCGGCCATTCCCGTCGTCGGTAATCCGAACCTGCAGCCGGAAAAAAGCATCTCGCTTGACTGCGGCGTTCATTTTCACATCCGGTATGTTTCCCTGCACGGCGACGTATATTATAATACGTATCGTGATCTTGTAGGGGACACGCTCGGTACATTCGAGGGTTCACCCGCTTATCTCAAAGCCAATATCGACGATGCACGCATTTACGGATATGAATTATCGTTGGATATAGACCCGTCGGATGTATTGAAAATCCGTTCTTTGCTTTCTTACACGCGCGGTGAAGATACGAAGAATAATGCAAATCTCGGTCAGATTGCCCCGATGCAGGGCACTCTCGGTGCAGATTATATGGTTCAAAAAATCGGAACCGTGCATGCGGATTGCGACATAGTCGATAACAAAACCAATCTCGCAGCGAACGAGACATCGACAGGCGGCTATGCACTCTACAATACCGGTTTTACGACCGCATCGCTTGAAGGATTCGGACTGCGCTTTAAATTGTCTGCAGGAATTCAAAACATCTTTAACCGCTCGTATGTGAATTTTCTATCGACGCTGCGCGGCAATATGAATGATGAACCGGGAAGAAATGTCTATCTTTCTGTTTCGACAAACTGGTAAAGTGAAAGAATAAATTATGTGGCTGCTGCTTGCACTCGTCTCGGCGTTCTTTTCTGCTGCCGCCGCCGTTACACAAAAGAAAATACTCTTTCGTATCGATGCATTAACCTTTTCATTCATGCTGTCGATTGTTCTTATGGGATTTTCAATCGGCACATTGTTGTTCACGGATGTATTTCGCCTTTCATCCGCCACTCTCATCATTATTATCGTCAAAAGCGTTATTAATGCAGCGGCATTTTTATTCGTCATGATGGCGCTCCAGCGGGGAGGCATTAGTTCTACGCTTCCGCTTCTTGCCCTGACACCGGGAGTAACGGCATTGCTGGCGTACGGCGTTCTGGGGGAAAGTATTTCCGGATATGAAATTCTCGGCTTGCTTTTCATGATTGCCGGAGTTTTTTTGCTGGAGCGGAATGAATTTGCTGCATCAAACGATAAACAATGGTTCGATTCTTCCCATTGGTACATCGGTTCGGCGCTGCTGCTCTTTGCCGTCTCTTCCGTTTTCGATAAATATCTTGTCAGCGGCATCAAGACGCCCCCTCTCGTCGTCCTGTTCTACCAGCATGCAGTTTTTCTTTTACTCTACGGCGGCTTATATTTTAGAAAACGCCGGTCGTTCAGGTCTTTTACCGAACGCGGCATGAGACCGACGCTGCTTCTTATACTTGCCGTAGCGCTCTTTACGATGGGATATCGATATACGCAGCTTGCAGCCGTCAGGCTCGGTTCCGTGGCTTTAGTGCTGGCCGTAAAGCGGACTTCTGTTTTTTGGGCGGCATTGGTCGGCGGAAAACTGTTCGATGAAAAGCGGCTCGTACCGAAACTTATTGCTGCCGGATGTATCATTGCCGCTGGATTTTTAATTCTTAGGAATGTGGGGTAAATAATGCGAATTGGCAATCGACAATCGACAATTGACAATCTCAAGGATATTCAGCAGGACATATTGGTTCTCCGTTCGAGGAAACAGGTAGACAGTATTGTCCGCTGGGTCGGCAAAGATAAACAGCGCTTCGCAGCATTGATGAAATTGTATCTTTCCCGCCCGGGCGGACAGGTCCTCGATGGAGATGCCGGTCAAGATGATAAAATTTCCCGGCATGCTGCATGGGTGGTTGCGCATTGTGTCGAGCGGCATCCGGAGCTTGCCGTTCCATGGCTGAAATCGATCGTGAAAAAAATACAGGAACCCGGTATCCATGAAGCGCTTCGGCGGACAGGCATATCTGTTCTTCTATACTCGGAAATTCCCGCATCGTTACAGGGCGCTGTTGCGAATATTTGCTTTTCCTATATAACAGATCTTAAAATCTCTATCGCGCCGCGTGCAGGAGCGATAAAGGTTCTGGCTCGCATTGCCGAACATAAGACGGAATTGGCGCTTGAGCTGCAGACAGTAGTAGAGCAGATGCTGCCGTATTCGACTGCCGCATTCCGGTCTTGTGCACGGCATATCCTGAAATCGGTTCCGAAGGGGGAACCATTAAACAGAAGAGAGGAAGAGGACAAATTTCTCAACGATTGGCTGTTAATGAAAAAATAGCTTTCTCAAAAATTTCCTTCAAGCATTTTCCGATACGTTTGAAATTTCGTATTATAGAATATGCAGCAAAAGCCCGCACAAAAGCATGATCCGTACGCCGCTCTTCGATTTCCGGAATTTCGGTTTTTGGTGAGCGCGAATTTCCTGTTGACGATGGCCGGCATGATTCAAGAGGTAGCCATCGGTTATGAAGTGTACCGCATGACCCGCGACCCGTTCGCGCTTGGCATGATCGGCCTCGTCGAGGCAGTCCCGTTTATGTCGTTTACTTTGTTCGGCGGACATATTGCCGATGTGCACAGCAAGCGTAAAGTTCTCATCTGGAGCGTCGGCGGAATTGCCCTCAGTTCTATAGCATTGCAAGTGGTCATGCGAATGCAGTATCTTTTAAGCATGTCTTCGCTCCTTCTTGCGATTTATGCGTCGTTGTTCGTCATCGGTCTCTGCCGCGCATTCCAATCCCCGACCACAACTTCGCTGCGTGCAATTCTCGTAACGCCGGAAGTGATCGAAAATGCATCGACATGGGGAAGCACATCGTGGCAGCTCGGCGCCATTCTCGGGCCTGCAGCGGCGGGTTTTCTCTATGCCGGAATCGGTTTTGCCAATACGCTGCTTGTCGTCACCGTTTTTGTTGTTTTTTCTTTTACTCTTTTCTCAAGAATCAAAGACCATCAGATGGTCATAACCGGAAAAGGGGGCAATATTCTGGCGAGCATAAAAGAAGGAATTCACTTCGTCTTCGGAACGAAGATTATTCTCTATTCTATCTCGCTCAACTTGTTTTCAGTTCTCTTCGGAGGCGTTGTGGCTATTCTTCCGATCTACGCGCAGGATATTCTCAACGTTGGGCCGCAGGGACTCGGCATTCTGCGCGCTGCACCGTCCATCGGCGCGATTCTGATGCTCTTTCTTCTTGCCCGTTTTTCAGCGATGCATCATGCCTGGCGCAACCTGCTTTTTGCGGTGACCGGTTTCGGCATTTGTATTCTGGTTTTTGCAATTTCCCGATCGATGCTGCTCTCCGTTGCAGCGCTTTTTCTAAGCGGAGCCTCGGACAGCATAAGCGTTGTGATCCGCGCTACGATTTTACAGACCATGACGCCGGATAAAATGCGGGCCCGTGTACAGGCAGTAAACGGCATTTTTCTCGCTTCCTCAAATGAAGTCGGCGCTTTTGAATCCGGACTTGCTGCAAAGATAATGGGGACGGTACCATCCGTGATTTTCGGCGGTATTATGACTCTGTTGATCGTCGGGACTGTCTTTCGACGCACGGGAGATTTAATGAAAACAAGTGTTCGTTCCAAACGATAATTGTTAAGAAATCCTGTTCTCGCTTCTTGATGTCTGTTTCGTCTTTTCGTATAATGTAAAAAGAATTCAGAATTAAGAATTCAGAAGATAGAATTAAGTAAAGGTTGTGCTTTGTGAATTCCGAAATTATACTGAAAACCAGAAACCTTGGCAAGCATTACCGGCATCGCTGGGCGGTGAGGAATCTAAACCTTGAAGTGCATCGCGGCGATGTGTTCGGTTTTCTCGGTCCCAACGGCGCTGGAAAAAGCACGACAATTCGGATGATCCTTTCTCTGATTCGGCCGACCGAAGGGGATGTCGAGCTTTTCGGCTATCCCCTAAGTTCCGAACGAAGGAAAGCGCTTGCGCGCACGAGCGGGTTAGTCGAAAAGGCCGATTTTTATCTTTACCTTAGCGCTTTAAGAAATCTCGAAATTCTCGGCACATTATCGGGAGGCGTCGATCGCAGCCGCATTCAGGAAACGATAGCTTTAGTCGGTTTGAGCGGGCGCGAACACGACCGGGTGAAAACATATTCCCACGGTATGAAGCAGCGCCTCGGCATTGCACAGGCGCTTCTGGCGGATCCGGAGCTGGTTATTCTGGATGAACCGATGAACGGTCTCGATCCGCAAGGTATAAAGGAAATCCGCAATCTTATTCTCCATCTCGCACACGAACGGGGAAAAACGATCTTCCTTTCATCGCACTTGTTATCCGAAATTGAATTGGTGGCCAACCGGATGGCTGTCATCAATCGGGGGGAACTTGCAGCGCAGGGAGATGTCGAAGCATTGCTTGAGCACGGCGAACAGTACGTAAATCTCAAAGCCGGACCTGCAGAAAAAGTCCGGCAGATTCTGGAGGAAAAGGGAATACGGATCAGGTCATTTGATGAAGGTAGCGGTGAGTTTTCTCTCGATATTCGTTTTGATGAAACTGCGGATTTAACCGGTGCGCTTGTACGTGCCGATGTAGAAGTACATGCGGTCGTTCCGCGAAGGTCGCTGGAAGATTATTTTCTTTCTATTACGGAAAGCGGGGTGGAATAATTCTATGCTGCGTCTTATTCGGGATGAACTGCTGAAGACATTTCTAAAAAAACGAACCTATATTGGATTCGGCATCATCCTTCTGATCGTTCCGCTGGTCGAGATAGCGATGAATCTGGAAGGATCGCATTTTATTACGGCCATGACGCGGACGCTTGCAAGAGATTTCTTTTTTTCCGGCAATCTTTTTAACGGATGGTTCATTGCATATCAAATTATGAACAGCCTCTGGCTTCATATTCCGATTCTCATTTCATTCGTTGTCGGCGATCAGCTTGCCGGTGAAGCGACTGCGGGAACATACCGGCTGATCCTGATTCGTCCCGTCTCCCGCACAAAAATATTTTTTGCCAAGTATGCCGCTTCGATTATTTATACGATTCTTTTTGTCGCTTTTCTGGGCGGTCTCAGCGTCGGTCTTGCGCTATTCCTGGCAGGAAGAGGTGATTTGCTCGTGTATAAAGGTGAAATTCTTCTGCTTACCGATAAGGATGTTGCATGGCGTTTTCTTGTCGGGTATATGTTCGCATTTTGGACTATGACAACCATTGCATCGATTTCTTTTTTCTTCTCATCGTTTGTGGATAATGCGATTGGTCCTATTGTCGGAACAATGGGAGTCTATTTAATCTGTTCGATTATAACGCTGATGCCGATACAGCTTTTCGATGCCGTCCGCCCTCACTTGTTTACAAGTTATCTCGATCTCTGGTCGAGAGTATTCGCTGAACCGATCGATTGGGGGAAAATCCGGATCGGCGCTCTTTATCTTGGAGGATATTCGTTTGCATCGGTTGCAAGCGCCTGGTATATTTTTGTACGGAAGGATATACTCTCATAGAATTAAGAAATCAGAATTTAGGATTTAGAATGCAGAATGTAGAATTCAGGAAATAGAATTAAGAAAATAGAATTCAGGATACTAAGGGGAGAGAGAAGAATGAAGAAAGATCATTTACCAATACGCAGAATGCCATCAGGTCTGATGAATAGCAGCACGCCAGCACCGCAGCACAGCAGCACATTATTTAAGGACATCTTGTGGATTTCAGTGCGTCTCTAAAAAAAATCCGATATGGGTTCCATCCAAATTTCTGGATTGCGAACGGCATGGAGCTGTTCGAGCGGCTTGCGTACTATGGTCAGGCCGCGATCTTCAGTGTTTTCCTCCGCGACCATCTGCATCTCTCTCTTGCCGATGCGGGAAAACTTCAATCGCTGTTCGGCGGATTGATCTATTCGCTTCCGATTCTCGGAGGAACGCTGGCCGATAAATTCGGATTTCGCCGGGCATTTTCAACGGCCTTCGCAATTCTTGCTGCAGGCTATTTGCTTATCGGTTCCACCGGTATGGAGCTCTTTGCCCCTCTCTATGCGCATCTTCCGGTGTTCTGGGCGCTTGTCGTTATCCTGATCTTTACCGCATTCGGCGGAAGTTTTATCAAACCGTCCGTTCTGGGAACGGTTGCCGTCGCTTCCGTAAGTGAAAATAAATCTCTCGGTTATGCGATCTATTATTGGTTGGTCAATATCGGCGCTGCCATCGGTCCTGCCCTTGCCTATCTTGTTCGCAACGAATTCGGTATTGAATTTGTATATCTTATTTCTTCAGTGAGCTGCCTGTTGATGTTTATCGTCAATGCGCTTTTCTATAAAAACATTGCAGCCGATTCCGCAGTGCCGGTAGAATCGCTCGGGACGAAGTTGAAAAATCTCCTTATTGTACTGAGGAATGCGCGCTTTATGGCGTTCCTGCTCATTTTTTCCCTCTTCTGGATAATGTTCTGGCAGGAATTTATTATTGTCCCGTTTTATGTGAGGGACTTTATTTCCCGTGATGCTCCGTTTGAAATCATCGCATCCGCAGGTGCATGGGGAATTATTGCGTTTCAATTGTTTGTCAATCGATTGACACGAAACCTTCCGGCAGACCGTGCAATCGCTGCAGGGTTTGCCGTTTCCAGTCTTTCGTGGTTAGTGGTTGCACTGCATCCGGCTATATCCACAATTATAGCAACTATTGTGGTTTTTTCAATCGGCGAAATGACGCAGGCGCCGCGCTATTATGAGTATATTTCAAATCTTGCGCCTCCCGGCCAACAGGGATTATATCAGGGATACGGTTTTCTGCCGATTGCTCTTGCTTATGCACTGGGGGGAATTTTGGGCACATGGATGTACGATCGCGTCGCTGTGCAGGCGCATTCGCCCGGAAGCATCTGGTTCGTTCTTTTCGGAGTCGGCATCCTTGCGACCCTCCTGATGATGTTGTATAATGTTTTTGCGAAAAAGAAAGCGGTTATAAATGAAAATTGACGCATTGGTCCAAAAATCTCTACTGCCGGCATTTTTACTCGTTCTCCTTTTTCCATTCTCCGGAGAGGTTGTTGCGCAGACACGTCTCACGGGAACGGCGGTTCTGGAGAATGCGGAACGCGTGTTCGAGCCGGTACACGATTTTATTGTTTCCATCGACGCGGTGGTGAAAATGGAACATCTGAACGTGCCTGAAATGCAGGGTACCATGTATTTTAAAAAACCCGATAAATTGTATTTTGCTTCGAATGGATTCATGATGGTACCGCGCGAAGGAATTGCTTTCAACCCGGAAGGTTTGCGAAAAAAATACGATGTCGGGAAAATCATGAACGATACTCTTGATGGAATTCTATTCTACAAGATCGAATTGCGAACAAAGGAATTGAATTCCCCCGGGCATGATATGATTCTATGGATCAATGCATCCGACTGGACCATCGGCAAAATGGAAATGATGCCGTACGATGGAAGGCGCGTGACGCTCCGGTTTACATATACGCTGCAACAGGGGATGTACAGCCTGCCGGCTCGTGTGGAAATATTCTTCAATTCACAGGGATCGAATACAGCGCCGGATTCGACTCTCGGGGGCATGCCGCGCATGGCGTCTTTAAGCGGTTCCGCGATTGTGACATATACGAACTACAGAATCAATCAAGGCATCGATGATTCCATTTTCCAAACAAAGAATGAACATGGATTCGGCTCAAAGAAAAAGTGAAGTTTCATTGGCGGACGTGCACGGCAGTGTGCGTATTTCCAAACAATACGGACTATTCAAGAGACTTTTGGCTTTTGCAGGTCCCGCGTATCTTGTCAGCGTCGGGTATATGGACCGGGCAACTGGGCGACGGATATCGAAGGGGGTTCGCGCTTCGGCTATGATTTGCTCTGGGTTATTTTAATGTCCAATCTTATGGCCGTGCTTCTACAAACTCTATCTGCGCGGCTGGGTATCGTAACCGGCAGAGACCTGGCGCAAGCGTGCCGAGATGAATACCCGAAACCGGTCGCTTTTGCACTCTGGGTGCTTTGTGAAATTGCAATTGCGGCATGCGATCTGGCTGAAGTTCTCGGAAGCGCGATAGGACTGAATTTATTATTCCATATTCCGCTCGTTGTGGGTGTCATCATTACGGGGTTCGATACGATGCTTTTTTTATTGATTCAGAACTTCGGCATACGAAAAATGGAATCTTTCATTCTCATGCTCATTTCGATTATGGGAATATGCTTCGGGATTGAATTGTTTCTGGCGAAACCCGCTGTCGGAGAAATGGTGCTGGGATTTATTCCGCATCTCAATTCAAAAAGTTTGTATATCGCTATCGGCATTCTGGGCGCAACGGTTATGCCGCATAATTTGTATCTCCATTCGGCTTTAGTTCAGACGCGGATGGTAGAACAAACCGAGAGCGGGAAGAAACAGGCGTGCAAGTTTAATCTTATCGATACGTTGATTGCACTGAATGTTGCGTTTCTCGTCAATGCTGCGATACTCATCGTTGCCGCTTCTGTCTTTTTCAAGAACGGTGTAATTGTGACAGAGATCCAGCAGGCCTACAGGCTGCTTACGCCGCTCCTGGGGACGACGCTGGCCGGACTTTTATTCGCTTGTGCGCTTCTTGCATCCGGTCAAAGCTCGACGCTCACTGGCACCTATGCTGGACAGATCGTCATGGAAGGTTTTTTGCATTTTAAAATGCGTCCCGTAATACGTAGATTGATTACGCGCCTTTTTGCTATTATCCCCGCTGTCGTCGTGATTTCACTTCAGGGTGAAGACGCAGCATTACCATTGCTGATTCTCAGTCAGGTTATACTCAGCATGCAACTTCCGTTCGCAGTCCTTCCGCTCATTCAGCTAACGAATGACCGGAAGTTGATGGGAAATTTTGCAAACAGTACAACGGTCAAAGTACTGGCATGGATAAGCGCTGCCGTCATTCTGGTGCTAAACGCGCAGCTAGCGTATGGAACAATCATGGATTGGATTACGGAGGCAGGATCTATGTCGCTTATTGTTTGGATAATTATTATTCCCGCCGCAGGAGGGATAGCATTTTTACTGGTGTATATAGCGCTTCCCCGTGCCTGGCGGCGAAGGGAAATTGTGCAGCCGGCCCAGGCCGAAGAACTGGAGAAAATTCCAAAATCGTATGCAACGATCGGAGTTGCACTCGATCTCGGTTCTCTTGATGTTCATGTCCTGGCGCATGCGCAGACATTTGCAAGCCAGCATAAAGCCCGGTTAATTCTCATGCATGTCGTCGAAGGAGTGGGGGGGCAATTATTTGGAAACGAGGCTTATGATGATGAGGCGCGCGGCGATATGAATCACCTTGAACAGCATGCGGAACAATTGCGTCAGACCGGATTTGAGGCACAGGCAGTGTTCGGATTCGGGAAAATTCCGAATGAAATTATCCGCCTTTCAAAAGAGAATAAAGTCGACTTGCTTGTCATGGGAAGCCACGGACATACCGGATTGAAGGACCTCATATTCGGGACATCTATTTCCAGGGTGCGTCACGGGTTAAAAATTCCCGTCCTTGTCGTACAATAACAAAAAGCCGCAAACATCATTCGATGCTGTGGCTCTTGCAAAGAGGAAAAATTACTTTGCGGGTTCCGTAGTTTTATCGTTGTGCTTTAGGCGGTCAATTCTCCTGCTTGCACGGTTTTGTTCACCCTGCAGTTTTGCACGTTCCTTGGGCGTGACCTTCCCGTCGGATTTAACCGCTTGTTTATCTTTTTGAATTTTAGCCTGCTGGCGCTCGAGCCGGCGAGTCTCACCCGGTGTTAATTGACCGCTTTTTACGCCCGCCGCAATTCTTTTCTGCTGAATTTTTTGCCGTTCTGTAACAACTGGAGTTTTTGGCGGGCTTTGCTGAACTTGTGCAAACGACGCCGAGCACATAATCAACAGAGCACATGAACAGACGATAATTTTCTTTTTCATAAGACACTCCTCACTCGTAAGCAAATGCAATTTTTTTGAAACCGTTCCGGGAATTATTCGGTTTTGTTTCCTTCCTGAAGCGCTTTTTCATACTGCAATTTATATTTTTTTATGCTTTGCAGCAAGGCATCGGCAATTTTGTTCTGTCCTGAATTGTTTCTCAGCACTTGTTCTTCTTTTTTATTCGACAGGTAGCCAAGCTCGACAAGAACATTCGGCATAGAAGCGCCGACGAGTACATAAAAGCCCGCTTGTTTTACGCCCCCGTTTTTAATTTTTAATTTTTCGGACATTGTCCGGGCTGCAACTTCTGCGAATTGTTCGCTTTGCTTCATATACGCGCTTTGCGCCATCGTAATAATTATAAACTCCTCTTCGGTCAATTTTTTATAACGCTCTTCGTACCCCTCTTCGAATTGGATAACGGCGTTTTCCTTTGAAGCTATTTCGACGGCTTCCTCCGTACGACCGGGACGCAGGAGGTAAATTTCAAAACCGTTCATGTGAGAAGGTTTCCGTTCGACCGAATTGCAATGGATACTGATGAAGAGTTTACCCCCGGCTTCGTTTGCAATTTGTGTGCGTCTGTAAAGTTCAACAAACGTATCGGTTTTTCTCGTATAAACAACCTGAACATCTTTCAAGTTGTTCTCAATCAATTTGCCTAATTTTAATGCAACGGCCAGCGTAATGTCCTTTTCATGAGTATGGCGGACGCCGATTGTACCGGGATCTTTTCCGCCGTGACCGGCATCGATGACGATAACGTCTAATTTCCATCGGTTTCGTGCCTTATCTTTTCTCGATTGAACTATTTCCTTGCGTTTTGCTTCGGCAAGTTTCGTGTCCTTTGTCCGCAGCGAGATCAATAAATTATCGCTTGCCGGATCGTTCGTAACTTCTGCCTGTTCAACTTCGGGAGCGACGCGGAACGTCAGTTGAACGGAAGTTGGCGATTGAAAGATAAGGACTTTTTTAACTGCACCTAACGGTTCCGTGTTTTGTATTGCCAGCGTATCGGCAGTGGCATTCGTAATCGTCACGAAAAGCCATCCATCCGGCTTTAACCACGATTCGACATCGCCGAGTTTTCGTGTTGCATGAATGTTGAGCAAATATCCGTTGATTCTTTTTTCGATGGTCATTCCCGTGATATCATATTTATCGCGAAGTGTTTTAAGGGCTAAGAAATGCGTCTCTCGTTCGTATTCCAATTGTTTTCCCGTCAACTGGGAAAAAAAAGGCAGGAAATATTGCAGGGGAACGTAGAACATTCCATCCCGGACTGCGGCCGCGACAGGCAGTTGGATAATCGAAGAAGCATCGCTCATCCGATCCGTTACAACGATGAATGAACTTTTATCGGTGATTCTTAAAAGATATTTTCCTGCGAGGAATTCTATCTTGTGCAGCGTGTCGTTTAATGCTGCCGGTATCTGGAGCGGTTTAAGAAGGGATTGGAGCGAGAGGTATACGAGATTCGAACGTTCAAAACACGGGAGAAGAGTCGTATCTTCCGGGCTGGTTAGGTACCGGACGGAAACAGGTTGACCGGCCGGCTGTGAAAATAGATCGGCAGCAGCAAGGCACAGTGCAAAAGCAAGATATGTAAGTTTTAGAAGCGTCATCTCTCTGTTATACCGTTTTGGAGACGCAGATATAAAGCAGGTTTCGCGGGAATTCGTATCTCATTCTGAAACGGATTTGCGGCTTCTCTTTTCCGCTGATGAATTCTCGTTCACGTCTCTGGTTATCGATATCATTGAATTGTGAAAACGATATATCTTAATATTAATGCTTCCGGCTCTGAAGATTTAATCTTCTTTTGAAGCAGGGAAAAACTATTTCATCATCCGAAGCAAAAACACCCGTTGAATAGTATCATTTTGAATGTAAAAAATCAATCTATTTAAAAATTTCGCCGGCGCCGAGACTCCAGAAAAGAAGGTCGAGTTCATCCACAGGGATGCCGATCTCTTCCGAAAAACGAATGAACTCGTTTTCCAGAGCAAGGTAGTTCTTAGGTGTCAGTGATTTCGGCAGACGCCGCACGACGCCGAGTTTTTGAAGCTCGCGTATGATATGGCGGTCGAGTATTGCCAGTCCGTCGTTTCTTCCAATATTCCGCAGAAAATGCGTAGCTTCTTTCATTCCCAATCCTTTTACATTATCCACAAGCCACGAACGGATCTCCGCTGCGCTGCAGGATTTTTTGCTCAGAAGGAGGGCATGGATTTCGGGAAAAAGCCTCTTCATATTCCGGAGATATTTCGATTTTGCATTATGGAAGCGGACGTAGTGCTGCCTGGATCGCAAAACAGGGGCCGGATCAAAATCGGTTTTTGCGAAATTTTGCTCAATAAGACGATTTACGACTTGTGCAGCATTGCGTGCGCTCGATTGCGGTGTCAGAAGACAATAGGCCAGTTCATAAAAATACAGATCGGGATCGACATGCCGGAATTCCTGGAGCCGTGTAAGAATTTCGACGCGTCGTTCCTGATACGAGGAAAGAATGAATGCCCGTTCTTTCCTGAAATTATTTCGATTGAAAGAGGATGGAGTTTTCATTTCGGCAGTGAATAATAAAACGTATTCCGTTTTCTCTGCCGGTGTAGAAGTCCGTCTTTGCAAAGTCCGTCGAGCAGAGAATTCAGCCAGTCGCGGTCGCCGGATGTATGCCGGAGTCCGAACGCGTGCATCAAGAACCGGAAGGCAGCCGGTTCCTCTGCGTTCCTTAGAATTTCTATAATTTTTCCGCGATAAATTCGATTCGGAACTCCTTTATGATTTGGCTCCATTTTCGATTTTTGTATGGGAATATGAACTGCCTTATAGGCGCTCGGGCATTGCTTGTGCCACGGACATTCAGCGCAATGTGGTTTATGGGGAATGCACACAAGCGCTCCGAGTTCCATCAATGCCTGGTTCCATTCGTAAGCTTTTTTTTGGGGCAGAATGCTATTGGCCAGACTCCACTGTTCCCGGGATTTTAAAAATAATGGAAAGACTCTGCCGAGGACTCGCCGGACATTTGTATCGACAACCGGGACGTGCCGGTCGAAAGCAAAACACGCCACTGCATGGGCCGTATAAGGACCGATGCCGGGCAGTGTCAGCAGCTCTTTAACTTTTTTCGGCAATTTTCCCCGATGTTCGCGGACGATGATACCGGCGAGATTCCGGAGATGCAATGCTCTTTTATTATATCCCATTCCCTGCCAGGCACGAATCACTTCGCCCGGGGTTGAAGAAGCGAGTGCGGAAAAATCCGGAAAGCGTGAAAGAAATAAAGGGTATTTAAGAAGAACGCGGGACGCCTGCGTCTGTTGCAGCATCGTTTCAGAGATCAGTATGCGGTACGGATTGCGGGTAGACCTCCAAGGAAAAGAACGTCGATGGCGGCGATACCACTGAAGCAGAGATCGAGTGAAGCCTGTTTTAGGGGGCATGTTTAGGTCTTAGATGGTCAATCGTTCAATGAACGATTTATTTCCTTCGAGAATATCGAGTTGTTTCAATTCTTCAAGTGTGACCCACCGGATTTGCTCAAAAACCGTATTATTCAGCTTCCCGGAAAAATCCCGTACAAGGAAATATGAAACCTCAAACCATCCTCCATCATCGTAAAAGACTTTCTTAGTTTCCAGAAGAACGGGAATATCGATTGTAATATTCAATTCTTCGAACAATTCCCGCCGGACACAGTCCTCGCCGGATTCATTGTGCTCCAGCTTTCCGCCCGGGAATTCCCATTGCAGTTCGTAGCGGCTGCCGCGTTTACGCCGGCAGGCGAGTATTTTATTCCCCTTATAGAGGATGGCCACTGCAACTCGAATCATTCGACCCTCATGTATAAAATATACATATTGATCGGTCAGATTTCAATAAAAAAAAAGAAAACGGTCTTGATATTTAATTTCTCTCTCTGTATTATAATAAAGCGTCCTTTCAGATGTATCCCGAATATTTTTTTTCTTCTGCGACAGAGAATTATTATATTCCGAAAACATCTTTATGTATAAAGTAAACCGTTGTATTGCGCAACTATTCACGATTTAATAGAAGGATAATTGTATGGCTGACTCCATGGTCAAATTTATGAGCGGCGAATATGTTCCGCTCGAGATGCATAAAGTTCGTGTTGTCCAAAAATTACATTTGCTGCCGATTGAAGAAAGACTCAAGTCGATCGAAGGGGCCGGTTTTAATACGTTTCTTCTTCAGAACAAAGACGTCTTTCTCGATATGCTTACCGACAGCGGAACAAATGCGATGAGTGATCAGCAAATTGCATCCATGATGGTGGCGGACGACGCCTATGCCGGTTCCGCGTCGTTCACGAGACTGCAAGAAGCAATAACCGAAGTCTTCAACAAAAAATATTTTCTGCCGGTGCATCAAGGCCGGGCAGCCGAGCATATTATCTCGCAGACCTTTGTTCGAAAAGATAATATTGTGCCGATGAACTTTCATTTTACGACAACCAAAGCGCACATCGAACTCGCCGGCGGGAAAGTGAACGAGCTTTTTACCGATGAAGCTTTGAAAATCAAGAGCAACGTTCCATTTAAGGGCAATCTCGATATTGAAAAGCTCAAGAACCTGATTGCAAAAATCGGGAAAGAAAAGATTCCGTACATTCGCATGGAAGCGGGAACGAATCTTATCGGCGGCCAGCCTTTTTCCATTCAGAATATGCGCGATGTAAGAAAAGTTGCACAGGAGTACGGAATACCTATCGTGCTTGATGTGAGCCTTATCGGTGAAAATATTTATTTTGTAAAGCTGAAGGAAGAAGAATTTAAGAATAAAAGCGTCAAGGAAATAATGCATGCACATTGCGATCTTGCCGATATTATTTATTTCTCAAGCCGCAAGGTAAGCTGCACGCGGGGCGGCGGTATGGCCATGAACAGTTACGACCTGTATCTGGCAATGCGCGACATGGTTCCGTTGTTCGAAGGATTCCTTACCTACGGCGGAATGTCTGTGAGGGAAATCGAAGCGATGGCGGTCGGATTACGGGAAACTCTGGATCTCGATGTTATCAGTCACTCCCCTCAGTTTATTAAATTTCTGGTCGACCGGCTGGACGCAAAGGGCATACCGGTTGTGACTCCGGCGGGCGGACTCGGTTGCCATCTGGATGCAAAAGGATTTTTACCTCACATATCGCAATTGGAATATCCTGCAGGCGCCTTAGCATCGGCTCTCTTTATCATTTCCGGGATCCGCGGCATGGAACGAGGTACGATTTCTATGGACCGGGACGCTCAAGGGAATGATGTACCTTCCGAATTGGAACTGCTCCGCCTGGCGCTGCCGCGCCGTGTATTTACGCTCTCCCAGATCAAATTCGTCGAAGACCGTGTTACGTGGCTGTATCAAAACAGAAATCTCGTCGGCGGGTTGAAGTTTGTCGAAGAGCCGAAAGTACTGCGATTCTTTGTCGGGCGTCTTGCCCCGACAACCGACTGGACGAAAAAACTCGTTGCGAAGTTCAAGGAGGATTTCGGCGAGAATCTGTAAGCGGGGAAGTGTTTCTCGAAAGGAATAAATATCAGGAAAGAAACGAACGCCGGAAAGGATCCGGCGTTCGTTTCAATATGCGGTTTCCGGCCTGAATCATTGATTTGCTTCGTGCTATTTGCCTTTCTTGCGCTCCTTTCGTATTTTTTCTAAGAAAAAAACCAAAATCATGCCGAAATTTTCGCGGGAAGAAATACGAACAAGATTTTCTACGAGCAAAGATTTCAACGAAATCTTCGATGCGTTTGAAGATGCGCTCGATCAGCGGATACATGATGTGGAGCTTTACCGCCTCCTCTTTTGGAATACGTCGCTGCGTCCCGATGAAATTTGCTTATTCGGTGAAAAATTAGCTAAAGAGTTTCCTGATATCGCTTACGAAACTTATATGTGGATGGCAAATGTGTTTGAAGCAACATTCTCGACGTACGATAATTTTGAGCTTGCGATCCGCTATTATAGAAAAGCGGCCGAACAGCGGCCCAGCGAGGTTCAACCGTATCTTAATGCAGCGGATTGTTACGAGCCCGATCTGAATATTCCTCCCTTTGAAACACTCATTGTTTTTCTAAAAAAAGGAATCGGCTGCGTATTGGACAAAAAAACGCTCTTGCATCGGCTTTCCTACCTGTACCAGATGCGCGGAGAGCAGAAGCAGGCGGATTTTTATCGCAATATTGCAGATGACCTCGGTCGATTTCAAAACTGATCGGCGCGGTCATACCGTGCGCGGCACAGCGCTGCTCCTTCTCGCATTTCTTTTCTGGGGTAGTTCGGCGCCGCTTGCAAAATATTTAATGGTCGCACGGTTCGACGTCATAATTATTGCTCAAACAAGGGTTTCGCTGTCGTTCGTTCTTCTCTGCCTTTTTTCCGTTTTTTTCAATCGAGAAATTTTTTTGATCGATAAAAAAGACCTCTGGCGTTTCGTGCTTCTCGGTGTCGCGGGTCTTGCCGTAACAAATTATACATATTATTTTACGGTCAAAGAATCGACCGTTGCCACGGCGATACTGATCCAGTATACCGCGCCTCTTTGGGTCGTACTCGCTGCTGTTTGGATTACAAAGGAAGAATCGCTCAGTCTGATGATTGTGATTGTTCTCGTAATGGCGCTCTTCGGATGCTATTGTGCCGTGAGCGGAGGCCGAGCTTCGGTTATACAACTGCATGGATGGGCATGGATGACAGGTCCTCTTTCCGCATTCACGTTCGCCTTTCAAATTATCGCCACAAAACATCTCTTAAAAAAATATTCCATCTGGACAGTTGTTCTTTATATGTTCGGCTTCGCATCGCTCTTCTGGCTTTTGATCAACCCGCCGTGGACAATTGTATCGATGCGGTACACGCTCAATGACTGGATCATCTTCTGGATCTTTGCCGTTGTTTCCATTCTGATTCCCCAGTCGGCATTTGCTGCCGGATTAAAATGGCTGAAAGCATCGAATGCCGGAATTATCGGCACGATGGAACCGGTCGTCGCTATTACGGTCGCCTATTTTCTTCTCGGCGAATCATTGCATCCGATACAAATTGCAGGAGGTATCTTAGTCGTTGCCGCCGTAACGATGCTTCAGATTCATCCTCTAATGCGGGAACAGAAAACATGAGATCGGAACGCCGTTTAAAAAAACTGGAACACGTCTTGCGTCATCGCCGGCCCGATTTGACGGTTGTGATGGAAAATATTCACGATCCGCACAATGTCAGCGCCGTTTACCGGACATGCGATGCTGCAGGCGTGATGGGCATTCAATTAATTTACAACAGCACGAAGTTTCCTCGAATCGGGAAAAAAAGTTCTGCAAGCGCGAATAAATGGGTTGAACGCAGGGAATTTCGCGATGTGCAAACATGTTATGAGAAGCTTCATGAAGAAGGATTTGTCGTTTATGCCACGCATTGTGCGGAGAATGCAGTATCCCTCTATGAAGCCGACTTAACAAAGAAAGTCGCTATCGTTATCGGCAACGAACATGCCGGCGTTTCAGAAGAAGCAGCGCATCGCGCAGACGCTCTTCTTCATATTCCGATGTTCGGCATGATTCAGAGCTTAAATGTCTCCGTTGCTACTGCCGTAATTTTATTTGAAGCCGTGCGACAGCGCCTTGCAGCAGGATCTACGGATCAGGTAAAATTTCCGGAAGAGGAACTGCAAAGATTGCTGAAAGAGTGGGCGTTAAAAAGGTAAATGGTCAAAAAAGTTCTTAGTGCGTAGTTCGTCGTGCTGAAGTAAAAAGAACCAAGAACCAAGAACCAAGAACCAAGAACTAAGAACTAAAATTTCACTTCCCGATATCTTCCTTCCACAGCTCAGGGTTCTTTGCAATGAATTCTTCCATCAGTTCTATGCATTCGGGTAAATCCAATTCCTCTATGCTGATCCAATGGTCTTTCATGAAATCCGGACATCCTTTGAATGTCCTCGAATCTCCGACAATAATTTTATCGACGCCGAATTGAACCAATGCTCCGCCGCAGAGGTAGCACGGCATCAGTGTAGTGTACATTGTTGTTCCCTCGTATGAACCGATACGGCCTGCGCTGCGGAGACATTCGATTTCCGCATGTGCGAGCGGATCGTTATTTTGTACGCGCCGGTTACGTCCGCGGCTGATGATTTTACCATCGCGAACCAATACTGCTCCGACGGGAATGCCTCCTTCTGCCGATCCGCGCCGAGCCTCTTCGAGAGCGGCTTGCATAAACTCATCCATAAAATCCTCATTTCTGCCATCTTCGAAATAAGAAAAGAAGAACTCAAAAGCAAGAGACGTGGACGAGAACTCATACGCCGAAAAGGGAAGCTGATCATTCCTTTCAGAATGAAATATGAATTTCCGTAAAACCGGCTTTTCATTCGCTTTTCAAGGTGTACGATGTTCAATTTGCACTTGAATTTTTGATCCTTATGCTCTATCCTGTAAGGAATATATATGTCTTTTAAAGAGATGCTATGACACGAACACAAACATTTATCGTTTTTTTTTCCATCGTACTGCTCCTTTACGGGTTGCTGAATACATACGTTTTTCTGCGCGGACTGCATGCAATTCCGCAAACATCGCAGTGGCGGATGTGGTTTACCGTGGTTTTTTGGTGTATTGCCTCGATGTATCTTGCAGCACGGCTGCTTGAAAAATTTCTGCCCGTGACGGTCGATACGTTTTTAATTTGGGGAGGATCGATCTGGCTCGGAACTATGGCGTATTTGATTGTCATACTTCTGAGCATCGATATCCTTCGCCTCTTGAACGCTCTTGTTCCGTTTTTCCCATCGTGGCTTACGGGCAATATATCGAAAGCAAAACAAATAACAGCTCTCATTGTCGCCGGCATTACGACTCTCGCTGTCATAGCATCGTGCTTGAATGCAAGCTCACCCAGGGTTCAAAGGCTCGATCTTACGATTCGGAAAAATTCTCACTTGCATTCGCTCCATATCGCCATGGCATCCGATATTCATCTTGGAACTGTTATCAGCAACAGCCACCTGAAAAAAATTGTGGATGCGATCAATTCCCTGAACCCGGATATTGTCTTGCTGCCGGGAGATATCGTTGATGAAGATATCGCACCGGTGATACGCCAGAATCTGGGTGAACAATTGAAACAAATTCATTCGAAATACGGTACGTATGCAGTCACAGGCAATCATGAGTATATCGGCGGAGTGGAGGCGGCCTGTTCCTATTTGACCGCTCACGGCATCGTGATGCTCCGCGACACAAGTGTTATCATCGATAATGCCTTTGTTGTCGTTGGAAGAGAAGATGCAAGCCGGAGGCAGTTCGGCGGGCATCATCGCAAAACATACGAGGAATTGCTGGACGGCATAAAGAGAACATTGCCGATTATATCCATGGATCACCAGCCTATGCACCTGAATGAAGCGGAACAGGCGGGAATCGATCTGCAGCTTTCCGGTCACACTCATAACGGCCAGATCTGGCCGTTCAATTACATTTCGCGCGCCGTTTATGAAATGAGCTGGGGATATTTAAAAAAAGGGAATACTCAATATTATGTATCATGCGGAGTAGGTACATGGGGGCCGCCGATGCGTTCGGGAAACCGCCCGGAAATTGTCGATCTCCGGATAACGTTCGATGAACAAAAGGAAGGGATATGAAGAAATTCATAAAACCGGAATTTGCTCTGGTATTGCTGTGCATTCTCTTTTTTGCTGCCGGGCTGATATCTCTTAATACGATGATCGTCTATAATCCGGACAGCGCACGGTATCTGGTCTGGGCAAATTCACTTGCGAAGTTTTCCGGATACATGGATGCCAGCGGGCCGGAACTTTCCCGCTATGTCGTACATGCACCGTTGTATTCTATGCTGCTTGCACCCTCACAAATGATTTGTTCCAACAGTATTGCGGCGGGAAAAGTGGAGACGCTTTTCTTCGGTGTTCTGGCAATCCTCGTCTTATTTTCATGGCTCAAAGAAAAAACATCCGGCTGGTACGCGCTTCTCGGATGTGCGCTCTTTGCAACAAATCCGATGACATTTTTTTGTTCAACGCAAATTCTCTCGGAGATTCCATTCGTCGTTTGTCTGTTACTGTTTTTTATCGCGGGTGAAAAAATTGTTCGTGAACCGGATGCGGACATTAGAACAATGCTTGCGTTTATTCTGACCCTCCTTCTCTGTGTGTTCATGCGGGAAATAGGCTTGAGTCTTCTGTTCGCGGCGGTTCTCTTTTTGATCATACGGAAAAAAAATAAATCCGCCTTGATCGTTTTCGGTGTTACTGCCTTGATTTACATGTTATGGTATATCAGGAACGAAATTGTCATCGCTTCAATTGAGCATCCCGCTATGCAAAATTCGCGGGTGTTCGGCGGTCATTTATATACGGCCAACGACGCATCCATGATAACCGAATTCGCCGTACGTTGTATGAGTAATTTTAAAGTCTATTGCGGAATTTTCTGGAGAGCCGTCTATTTTCCGCAGTATTTCAACGGGTCGAATGCTTTGATCCCGCAAAGCGATCCCGTTTTTGTTTTTACAAAAAATATCTTTCCGTACATAGGCTATGAACTCGTCTGTTGTACGATCGGTTGTATCATGCTGGGTCTCTGGCGCGCGGGAAAATCGTTTCATCAATTTACGCTGCTTACACTTGCGTCGATATGTTTTCTGATTCCGATTCTTCTCTATCCCATCAACGACCATCGCTTTTTATTTCCTTTGTTTGTTCTCCTTCTGATCCTGCTTCTCCTCGGCCTTAAATATTTTATCGACCGGCTTAAAGAAAGTGTCCGCTTCCGGAGATTCGCTGTTCCGGGATGCGTGTGCCTTGCCATAGGCTGGATTCTTCCCCAGACTGCCTGGATCGAAAGCTATATTTCGATAAATCATTCATTCGGACAATCGCCGAAAACTTTAAGCGAATGTATCATTCAGCAAAAATATTATCCTGAAGTGTTTTCCAGACCGCTTGGTGTTGCAGGACAGTGGATCGCTTTGCATTCGGATTCATCCGCAATAGTTTTGAGCAGATGGAAAGAGCTTACTTTTTCACTGAAGGGGAGAAAGCTGATCGAAACGGATTTCGATATTCTGCCTGATGTTTTTGAGAGATGCATAAGAGATTATCATATACAGTATCTGGTATCGGTTATCATGAATGGAGGGGAGGGGGAATTCGACGACCTGATGGCGCAGTCCCGTTCTTCTTGTTTTCGACAAATCTATCGCGCAGGAACAGTCGAGGTGTATAAGATCGATGAAAAGAACGGGAAAGAACGAAGCGTTGAATTCGATTCGTCATATTCCGGCGACATGCGAAAAAGGTTTTCCGATGCGTGCCGAACGATGGAAAAAGATCCGCAGCATGCGTATGACGAAATCAACCGGTTGAAGCAGGAATACGGTCCTTTCGGATATTTTGTGTTTCAATCTGCAGTGGCCAAAGAGTTTTTGGGACAGATGGATTCTGCTGCACATGGCTTCGAAGCTTTTCGATACGTGCAGCAAGCGGGGGTTTATGTCCATCAAGGATGGTATCATCAGGAAATAATTTCGAGGCTGCAGGCTGCAAGCCTGGCGGCTGCGCCGTATGACAGAGCGAACCGGTACTACATTGCCGCGATAAATTATTGGGAACTGGGGTACAGGATGCAAGCGCTCAAAACACTGGAACATTCCGTTCGGGAAGATACGACTTTTTTCCCGGCTCGCATTTTTCAATCGGTGTTTTCTCTGCAAAACGGCGATACACTTGCTGCAAAAGCGTACTTTAAGAAAGCAGCGCCTCTGAATGCGGAAAATGTGCTTATAACGAATTTTAGGAGCGTGTGGAATGCTTTCGATTCGCTCCGTGCAGCGCCGGAAAAGAAACTTACAATACGCCTGCATTTGCGGATTGCGTCTGCTTACCGTGCGATGGGAATTAATGAAATGGCGATCGATGAATATGGAAAGATTTTAAAAGAAGAAAACGGCAATATCGATGCATTATCCGCGCTGGGAGATATATACGAAATGAAACAACGATGGTATTCTGCATATCGATGTTATAGACAATTACTTCTTGCAGAACCAAACAGCATTGCCTGGAAAGGGAAATGTAATGAACTGAAGGAAAAGTTGTAAACTGTAAACTGTGAATTGTAAACAGAAGTGTTCGACGTTTATAGTGCTGTCGTGCTGATGTAAAATCAAGGGACCAACAAACATTGAATATTGAACCGCAGCACAGCAGTACGTTGAAAAAATAAGAACGACGCACTAAGCACCAAGAACTAAGAACTAAAATTCTATTTCAATTCCCCCGACGGGGAAGAATGCAAATTGATAGACTGTTTCCTTTGTGCCGTCGCTCCTGTATTCATAATAAAAAACATTCTTGGTGTCGAATACATTCATCAAAGCAATATATACATTGATGTTCCAGTTTTGCATATAAAACCTGCTGATCCATTGAATGTCAAGCCTGCTGTAATCGGGGTACCGTACGGAATTAATATTATTCGATGCAACCCATACGCCTTCCGACCATTTTATACCGCCCTCCCAAACTTGTTGATTTGTCATAAATGTCTCCGGCGTATAAGGCCCGCCGGTTTGATAACGGTATCGAAAACTGATTTCCATTTCATCGGATATGGGCAAAATGCAGCTTGGGTACTTAATGAAAAAAGGCTGTTCGTTGAGCCATGAACGGGCACCTTTTGTAATTTTCCCGTACACAAGATTTATGATAACCGGATAATCGTACTCAGACGGATAGGTGTTTACAAGCGGAGGGATGCGGGGATCCGTCTCTTCGGTTTTTGAAAGCGAAATACTTGCCGTGCCGTAATAGTCTGTTGCCTGTTTTTTTTGGAGAAAGAATTCGATTCCATACGATGTTCGTTTGCCGATTGCTGAATTTGTATCCGACCAAAACGTAGGGTTTGCAGAATACACGAATTGATCGCTGACACAGAGATCCCAGAATTTTTTATAATAAGCCTCAACACTGAATTTAACGCCTTCATCCATGATATGCTGCAGGCCCAGGACAACATGATCCGATTTTGCATTCGCAAGTCCTTTGTTGTAGCCAAGAGAACGATCATCGGCATAATAGGGAAGCGGCTCCGTTTGGCAGTATTCTCCGGCAGAGAGCGACAGGGTTGTTGTTGGAGGAAGAATATCGTAGGAAATGCTTCCGCGCGGACTCAGTTGTCCCTGCTTTGAGTATGTAAAATAATCATAGCGGAGGCCGAATGTGATATGGAACTGCGGAGTAATCGTATAATGATCGCCGGCATAAGCGGAATATTTGCTTGCATCGCCGAATGATAAATCGTTCTTAATGTACCCGTTGGGAGTAGATGGAGGCGTTGTCCAAATACCGTTATTGCTGAGATCGTACCGGGTTGTTGTTCCGTAAAATGTCGTCAATCCTTCCCAATGATCGGTTGTCTGAATTTGTGCGCCGAGCGATAGTTCATGCTGGGGATGAATTTTATAATACATGTCGTACTTAAGGGCGATAAAAGATTCATTGTCATAACTGTAAAAAACCTGATTGCTGTTGAGTGTTGTATAATTTACGACATTGCCGGAGGCGTCATAAACGCGTTTTGTAAAATCATCCTGTTCGTTAACGTAATCTTGAGTGCCGACGGTGTACAGAGTCAGAACGGAATAACCGTCCTTGCCCCACAGTTGTTTAATATTCATACCGAGTACATATTGTTTACTGTGGTCGTCGATATTATCGATGCTGGTCGAATCCGTGATTCCGGCCATTTGGGCGTTGCCTTCTTTCGGATCGCCTGCAATATAGATTTTGCTGTCGCCGTATAATCCGCTGATCGATAATTTTGTCGACGGCGACAGATCGTAAACGATTTTTGCCTGCGTATCCCAGTACTTCGGAATAGCGGTGAGCGAAATTGCCGACATGCCGACAAGTTTATCGACCAATTCAAGCAGACTTTGCCGTGCCGAAAAAATCCATGATCCTTTTCCATCGGCAAGCTTTCCTTCCATCAATGTGCCGTAGCCGGCCATATTAAATCCGGTGTTCGATGCAAAATCCTTTTCACGATCGCCTTCGCGAATTGCAATATCCATGACCGAAGACATTTTGTCCCCGTATTGCACGGGAAAGCCGCCTGCGGAAAATTGGACGTCATCAACCAGATCGATGTTAATCATACTAATGGGACCGGCGGAATTGAATTGATTCGGATAATGATTGATGGATGGAATTTCCATATAATCCATCACGGTAAGATTTTCGTACGGTGCGCCGCCGCGGACGATTAATTCGTTGACGTTGTCGTTGGAGCTTGCGATGCCCGGCAAGTTTTGAACCACGCGCTGCACGTCCTGGATGGATCCCGGCTGCCGCTTCACTTCGGCGCGGTCATAGTCGTTTACACTGAGAGGCGCTATTTCATTCGTGCGGCTGTAATAGGAAGCTTGAACCGTGACGCCGTTTGTCCGGACGGCCTGCTCCGATAGTTTGACGGTTACTTTTGTACTTCGCCCCGTAGACACCACAACATCGGTCACGATAGTTCCGTCATAACCAATGATCGTTGCCTTAAGACTGTATGTGCCGACCGGGACGTTTTTAATGGAAAAATAACCGTTCGTATCTGTCGATGCACCCAATGATTGCAATTCCATGATTTGCACATTAACGGCGGGCAGCGGTTCCTGGGTTCTGCCGTCAATTATTGAACCGGCAATTTCACCTTTATATTGCTGTCCAAATAAAGTGGCGCTGCATGCTATGACGATGAAGAAAATAAAAGGAAGCTTCATACGGGTCCTTTGTATAGATGTAATGGAATAATAATGCACGGTACGAAGCATTATAAATCAATTCCTTTTGTTTTCGGTAAATGATGGTATTGCAACGGTAATTGACGTTGAAAATAATATTATCTTTCAATATAAAAAAATATTTCAACTCAACATATCGTTGAAATCGGAAATTCTTTCCTGTAGCCGCGGCAGCTTGTCCCGTCAATTATTTAATGTTACGCAGATGAGAAAAATTAAGTAAATTAAAAGAGCAGAAAGACAAAATGGAAATCTAATAGCGGGAATGAAGTAATATGTCGAAATATGTTTAGTACCCGAATGCTGCATCTTAATTCATCTGAAAATAAATGACACAAAAAGATTCGTCGAAACATATCAGGATCAAAGTGAATACCGATTCGATCCTTCACACAATGCGCGGGGGCATCGGGGCGTCGTGGCATGCGATGTCTCAAGAGATTCCGCTCGAAAACGAAAAATACGATTATCCGGTCAGGTACCGGAACCCGCGCGGCAGTTCGTACGGAGGGATTCCGCCCGTTTCCGAGACGAAAAAGTGGGAACAGATTTGCCGGCACGCATCATGGCTGGGATTAAACTTTATACGTGTCGAGTTAAGCCAGAGAATGTATGAACCTGAACGCGGTGTTTTTGATTGGAACAACGAAGAAATGCTGGCGCTTTATAAAATTCTTGATTGGTGCGAATCGAATAACGCCGATGTGTTTTTGCAGCAGATGTGGGGGCATGTAGAATGGAATGCCTTCTCTGAAGTTCATCCTCTTTTAAGTGCACCGCGTTCGCTTGACGACTTTGCAGAAGGTATTACAAGACTTCTGAACCGGCTGCTGCGTCAGAAAAAATATAAATGTATCAAATATTTCAGTATCACAAATGAACCTCCCGGAGGCACATGGGGATACTGGTGGTCATTCGGTCAGGGTTCCGGAACTATTACACCTGCCTTGAAAAAAGTAAGAGAATACTTAGATGCTGCGGGCATCGAAGTTCCTTTATCCGGTCCGGATTGGACAAGCCTTCCGCCGTTCGATCAGAAACAAATTGATTTTGATGAGTGTCTTGGAGCTTACGACATCCATTCGTACGGCGGCATTGATACGGACGGTGAAAAAATTATCCGGGATTGGGTACGCTGGGCGCATAGCTGTAGGAAGCCGTTTTTTTTGACAGAGTTCGGCAACATGAATCTTGGCTGGGGAGGAGACAATCCCGGGCCTAAAAGTTTTGAGGCGGCATTGTCGAATGCATCTGATATGATTTGCTGCATCAATCAGGGTGTTGACGGCATGAACCGCTGGAGTTTTATCAACAGGGGAGATATCGACGGCCAATGGCAGCTGATTCAAACATGGGATCGAAGGAAAAAAAAGTTTCTGAAAAAAATTAAACCTGAGAATTCGGCTTACTTCAGCTTCGCCGTCATGAGCAGGTACATGGGAAAGTATGCCGCAGTTATTCGGTCATCCGTTAAGCCGGTGCGGCCTGATATCCGGTCTGCGGCAGTGTTGAATAAAACCGGAGAGTTAAGCGTTTTCCTCCTGAATAAGGGAGGGCTATCCGAACGTGTGTCGATTGATATTAAAGGACATCATGCGGAAAGCAAATTATATCTCTACCAGGCTTCACAGAAGATCGTTTCCGAAAACGATTTTCGCCTTGAACCGATTGAAATTCAACCGGAAAAAGGGGGCCGCCGATTTATAACGCTGCCTAAAAAGAGCATCTCAGTTTTGACAAATTATTTTCTCACTTCAAAAGATCCCGGCATAATTTGATGATCATCGAAACTCAACGTATTTTGAAATAAACGCTTTTTTGTTCCGTTTTTAATTCCGGGTCTTCTCCCAACTGAGTGGGTGAATTTTAGCAAAAAGATGAATAGCGATCAATAATATCAAGGTATTTACGTATTTTAGGAGTAAAAAAAGTTGATATATCTTTATGAGTAAAGACAAACGATTGAGCGATGCATATGGATTTTCAGGATTCGTTCCTTTACAGATTGTAAAAGGAATCTTTGGTGATCCTAAAGCAAGAGTGATCATACTGAAGCGTAGGACAAAAAAACAATTTGTCCCGCATGTGGCAAGGCGAACAGGAGTTTTTATGATCGCAAAAAGCGCCGTGTGCGCGATCTCTCCTGTGGCGATACACGGGTATTTCTGGAACTGGAAATACGCCGCGTCCAATGCCGGGGTTGCCGCAAGGTGAAGCAGGAGCAATTCGCCTTTTTGGCGAACAATCCGTTTTATACCAAGCGTTTTGCGATGTATATCGGAGAACGGTGCCGGAGTTCGAGTATCAGCGATGTTGCCAAAGAATTTCGTCTTGATTGGAAGACAGTGAAGGAACTGGACAAACAGTATATGCAGGAGCAACTTCGTCGTGCCACTAAAGCACGACCCAAGGTGATTGGCATTGACGAAATATCTGTACAAAAAGGACATACATACAGGATTGTCGTTAGTGATTTGGAGAGACGGCGTGCCATCTGGTTTGGTGGAAAGGATCGTTCTCAAGAGAGTATGAATATGTTTTATCAATGGCTTGGACCCTTGAAAACAAGGCGTATTCGGCTTGCAGTAATGGATATGTGGAAGCCATTCGAAAAGGCAGCAGGTATCCACATCCCACAGGCAGCCATTCTTTATGACAAGTTCCATATCATTGGGCATTTAGGTGAGGCCATAGACAAAATCCGTAAGCAAGAATATGCACGTCTCTCCGGTCATAAGCGGCAATTCATCAAGGGACAAAAATATCATCTTCTGTCTCATCGAGAGAATCTCACTCTTTCCGGAAAGAAGTCATTAAAAACTCTTCTTGAGGCAAATAAGCGTTTGAACATTGCTTATGTTCTCAAAGAATCATTCGGACAGCTTTGGGATTATAGCTCCGAAGCTTGGGCTCACAAGTTCTTTGACAACTGGAAAGCATCTCTTCGATGGCAGCGCTTGAAGCCGTATGAAGAGTTTGCTCATCTTATCGAACGACACTGGGATGGCATTGCTGCCTTCTGTAAACCAGAGAATAAAGTCCCTCTTGGTTTTGTCGAAGGATTGAACAATAAGATTCGTATCATTCAACGTCGTGCATATGGTCTACGGGATGAAGAATATCTCCGACTCAAAATTTTAACTTGCATGCTGAACTAATAATGATACTCTCTTTTACCTGTTTTTCACCCACTCGCAAAGGAGAAGAGCCTTAATTCCCAATGTATAGTCCGACTCGCAGTCGGACAACTCTTATAGATGGGGATTTTGATCGTTCAATTACATGCTGTGGAGAACCCATAGTTGTTAAGCCGCACGCGGCGAAGAGATTGCCAGCTTATAACCGTCCGGGTCCTTTAACCGGAACATGCGCGACCCCCAGGGCGTATCGGCCGGCTCCGATTCGAGTGTTCCGCCAAGCTCTTTAATCCGGTTTGCAATCTTATCGATATTCTGTTCTGTCGTAATTTGCAGCGAGAATCCTTCGCCTTTAATCCGATCCCATCCTTTGGCTCCGTCATCTTGATTTATCGAGATCCTCAAGTTCCCGGCTGTTAGCGCCACTGCTCGCAGTTTTCCATCACGTTCCATCTTGCGGTCGATGGTGAATCCCAGCACATCGTGATACCATGCAAGGCTTTTACTGAGATCCTTTACGGTCAATGAAACCGAAAGCATGGTGGCATGGAAGGTTTCAGATTCGCCATGCTTGGCGGCGTCATCAGGGATTGGTAAATTCGTATTCATAAGAAATCCTTTCTATGGTTTTTAAACATTTAAATTTGTGCATGACAATTTTTCCAAAATGGTTAGAAATTTCAAATTGTTTCGAAGGCCATACCTCCGGGATAATGTCTGAAACGAGTTTATAATAAAATATTTAAGCTTGTTATGCACAGTTGCTCAAGTCATGTCTTAGAAAAAAAACCAAACGCGCTGTTTGATTTCTTTTGGAAAACGCCGCTAAGACTTCATCCCGGTCATAAGGTCTGTTCCGAACTGGGTTTTCTTCTTGCTGATTTTCTTGAACCCGGCGTCCTGCATCCAACTATGTACCTCCGATTCCGTGTATGAATCGCCTTCGGTCGTGCCTACCAGCATGTTGAGCGAGAAGTATGCTCCTGCTGCCGGTGAGGTTCGATCGCTGTTCATTATATAATCCAGCACTACCAGGCGGCCGCCGGGGTTCAGTGCATCGAATGCCTTCTTAAACAATTGCCTATTTATTTCTGACGAATTGCTATGGATAACCGCGGACATGAATACGAGATCAAAACCGCTCACTAAAGGATCCATTGTGTAATCACCCCCGACCACGCTAATCAGATTGCCGAGGTTCTCTGCATCGATATAGGTTTTTGTCAACCCTATAACATTCGGCAGATCAAAAATTACAGCGCTCATTTCTTTTTTCGCACGCACGAACGCCATTGAAAACACCCCCGATCCTCCTCCTACATCGAGGACACGTTTTACTCCTTTCAGGTTGATCAATTTGACGACAGCCGGAGCCTGATGGATCGCGCGCATGTGCATGGCTGCGATGAAAGCTTCCGACCAGTCCACACCGTGGTCATTCGCCTGATCACGTACAATCACTGATGACCCCTTGCGCACAGCATCCGTAAGAGTGCTCCAGGAGCGCCACAGTCCGACCTGATGCATTAATCCTCCAAGGTAATCAGGTTCTCCTTTGACAAGGAAACGAGATGTAAGAGGGGTATTAGAAAATTTCCCTTTCTTCTTCACAAGATACCCCGAGGCACAAAGAGCGTTCAGCAGCCTATCAGTTGCCCGCGGATTTGTCTCCGCTAATTGCGCAGCTTCTTCGGAAGATTTCCAACCGTCGTCAAGGATCGAAAAAAGATCGAGCTCGAAAGCAGTCAGCAGAACCCGCGCTTCTCGAAAGGCATATACTGAATCCATTATTGTGGATGGAGAGAGTTCTGCTTTTTTTTCGGATTTGTGTCTTGCCATGATTCCCTCCTGCTTTCCAAATTTGCGTTGTCACTATAAACTTACTTACGCCTTAACTTACTGAATCAGAAGGGCAGAAGCAATTAACAGTTCTTAATTATTCTGATATGATACGGCAAATATGGATCCTAATGAGTTTGTGCGTGATTCCAAGAACAAGCTGAATAAATGCTTCTACATCGAGAGACGCCGGGTATCCAAACAAGTCGAGAGGAAGGTTTTATAATGCGTGAGTTTTAAATTGTAAATTAATTTACCGCCACGAACTTCTGTAGGAGGTTGTCCAAAAAGAAAAAATTACGGTAGGACAAACATTCCTGTTCGTCGTTTTTCATCAATATTGAACAGGCGTGACTATGTCAACAGTCAGGCAGGCCTGCCTGCGTGATTGCGTCAGCAGTCAGTCAGGCAAGAATGCCTATCCTACCAACAAATGAACTTTTTGGACAGTCTCAGCATCCCGCGACCATCCCGAAAACATCTTCGATGTTTCCGGGACAAGTTCGTCGCGGCTACAGAATGATATTGGACGTCGTCCGCGACGAACATCTGCAATGGGATATCTATGAACTAGTTGTAAATCAGTTTTCATAATTCGCTGAGTAAAAGTTTTTACTATTTCATTAGCAGCATTTTTTTCGTCTCGACAAAGCGATTATTTGGGTTATCTATCGAAGCTGCTTCGATGCGATAGAAATACATCCCAGATGCCACATTTGCATTCCAGACCACCGATTGATATCCTGCCTGCTGCTCAGCATCGGTAAGAACTTTTACAACCTGACCAAGCATATTGTAGATAACAATCCTCACAAAACTTCGTGCCGGCAGCCCATACTGGATTGTTGTGGAAGGATTAAAAGGATCGGGATAGTTTTGATTTAAAGAAAAGTTTAAAGGAATATCCCGGCTCATTTTTCCTATTCCATTGCCGGTTCCGATTGTCTGTGCACAACGGAATCCGTAAGTGCCGTAGCTGCGGTAGTTCGACATGACGAAGTCATCGCCGCGATAGGTAACGCGTTGGCTGCCGTCGTCGTAATAGAACGATCCGCCCCGCATAACACGGTTGCTTCCGATTACAGGACCTTTCGGGTCGGTTTGTGCTCCGATCGAATAAGCTCCATACCAATCAAAACACCATTCATAAATATTGCCGCTCATATCGTAAATGCCGAGTTCATTTGGAGCCTTTGTCCCGACAGTGTGTGTTGAAAAGCCGGAATTGGCGGCATCCCATGCTACATCTCCTTTCGTATTACTGCCGCTGTAAGTATATCCTAAACTGTTGTTTCCACCCCTTGCTGCAAATTCCCATTCCGCTTCTGTCGGTAATCGATAACCGTTTGCATTCCATTTTACAGCATCAGCGGCTAGATCTATATCACCGATGCGATATACTGTGTCTAATGTACTGCTTGTATAGTATACCGGAGGAAAACCGTTTTTTTCCGAACGTGCATTACACCACTTTACTATATCGTACCAGTTCACACCTGTGATCGGATTGTTTGTTCCGGTGTGATTGAATCCGTTGGTCCCCGCCACTAAATCGGTGTAGCCGTGAGTCAGTGCCCAATTGTAAACCTCCGTCCACTTCTCGTATGTTACCTCATATTCGTCGATATTAAATGAACCGAGTGTTACCGGATGCTGAGGAATTGCCCCATTATCAAGGGAATCAGCGCTTCCCATTTGAAATGTGCCTGCGGTGACTTGAACCATATCCTGACTAAATGATAATGAAGCAATTATTGAACACAGCATGCAAACAAATAATTTTTTCATATTGTGTCCTCCAAAACGATGAGATGATGAATATCAAAAAGTCGAACCTTGTATCTATATTCGTCCTAAATTTATTTAGGGTCTCTTCTCCATCTGTTCTCCGGTACAAAGAAAACGCGCAGATAAGTATTCCTTAAACCGAAAGAACCTACGCTTTATTTATTCCAATTTCAACAACGATGCGGCTCCTGCGGCGAATGCGCATTGGAAGTTTTCCGGTTTATTAGTCCAGCTGTACGGTGTTGCTGGGACGCAGTAATTCATGACAGTCAGTTAAAGCTCAATTTACTGCGAAGATAATTTGAAGTGTTATATTTACGGATGACCTGAATGAATTGTTATTGTAGTATCTTCCCAAATATCCTGCAATGGTTTTTTTTGTTCAAGCGGGTCAATCGAATCGGGTTTTTTATAAATAGAATTTCGCCGCCCGGTTTTATAAGCGAAGTATAGGGAAGCGCGTCCGGCCAGTTTTTAATCAGATGGGACTCCATTGAGTCTCGATCTTTGAAGCATTACTGATAGGCTCAGACATCTTTTTGAACATAGGTGGAACAGGAGAGAATCAAGGTCTCTAAAAAAAATATTCTGGAATATTTTCTTGATTCTCTATGAAAAATTGATTTCTATAATTTTTGGTTTGTAGAAAACATGCATCCCAATGAGCGATTTTACGACTAAATTGCCATTGCATTCGTTATAAAATCTCACTAATGTTGCTTCAGAAATAAGCCGGATTCGGGAGAATTTAGGCTTTCAAACCGTTCCGGGAAAACAAATTAATTTTTGATGATTATTATCAGAGATAAATATCATAATTGAATCGAAGGGTATTCAACAGATGATGAAATTATGGTGTTCCAATTATATTACGATAAAGATCATAGTGAATGCGCATTGATTTGGAAGAATTCATCGCTCTCTGAGCACCATCGGAGGATAACGGAGAAAAGTTTATCGGGATCTATTTATAACAAATTAATTAACTTCAGTTAAGTTTGAGCGGTTGATAAATAAATCGGGAGACAATAATATGGCAGGTGTATACGAACTTGAGTATAAAGGTAAAGCAATTTTCTGTATGGATATTTCAGGCCTGCAATCAAAGGATATACAAGAATTTTATAAACATGTGAACCATGCCGAAGAAATGATCCGGAAGCATCCTCCCAAATCGCTTTTGGTTATTACAGAGGTAACAAATACAGGATTTGATACGGCAGTGGCCGGCATTATTAAAGATTATGCTCAGCACAACACGCCTTATGTAAAAGCGAGTGCAGTAGTTGGAATTGTGGGATGGTCTAAAATCATCTTGACCGCAATAAAAACTGCGACAGGGAGAGATTTCTATTTAGCGGATACGATGGAAGACGCGAAGGAGTGGTTGGTAAAACAATAAAATCCGGATAAACCGCGGCTTATGAAACAATAATCCGTTTCGCTGAAGTTATTATAGATCTTGCTATCAGGTTTTAAAGTGCCGGCTAACCAAGACGCAAGCCGACGGAATAAGCTGAGTGGCAAAGTTAATCAACATAACATTTAGATGCATCGTTCACCTGAACAAGCACGGATAAAATCATTAACTTTAAGGCGCACATTCAATAATGGAATATCACAACATGGATAAAAAAGTCAAATGGTTGAGGGCAAGTTATTGGACTGGCGCGGTCATCGATGCTTTAGCAGCCGTTCAAATGCTATCGCCGAATATCTTTGCCGTTACCAATAAATTAAATGATTTTCATCCTGCAAGAGAATATCGTTATGCAATGGGGATGGGGGCTTCGCTCATGATTGGCTGGACAGTCTTATTATTGTGGGCAGATCGAAAGCCGCTCGAACGGAAGGGAGTATTGGGAATCACGATCATCCCTGTCATTTTTGGTATGATTATAAATGAAATAATCGGAGTTCAATCTCAATTTATTTCTGCCGGGACAATGGTACCGATTTGGATTCTACAATCCAGTCTTATCCTATTCTTCGGATTTAGTTACTTTAATGCCAGAGGCGCTCATTGACGGCTCATTGACGAAGAGAGCATGCATGCATCACTCCGCACGTGGAAAGGAAGGAATGGTGCACACGCGGAAATTTGCAATTGAAAGGTTATCAGCACAGCAGTTCAGCGGTTTGCTGAGACTGCAGAGAATAAAATTATTTAAATCTGTTATTATATAATATTGATATGCTTTGTATTGCTCATTGCATCTTGTAAAAAAAAGGAAGTACTGCTTTCTATGGAAGAGAAGACACGTCGATTTATTGTTCGACACAATATTGAATGGCTAAACAACGCTCATGTCGTAGATGATGCATTGAGAGCCATAAAAAAGGATAGTGTTTATTTTATTCGAGTGTGATGTATTTCTTTAACTGTTCCGGGTGTGAGAGATTACTACGAACGATATGAACATAAAATTTTAATAAAACCTCTAGAGACGCGGACGAAAAGTCGGTTCCGTGGGAATTCGTATCTCATTATAAGACGGATTCGCGACATTTATTTTCAACTCATGAGTTCTCGTCCACGTCTCTAGATGGGACTGGTGATGTAATTCAGAACGATGATGACAATCAAATCAATTATTTAGCAAGTCAATCTGCTTTGCAATTTAATGTCATCATTTTGGCAAATCTGAAAAATTGTTTTTTTACGGTCTCTATGAGCAGCGCGGACTGGAGCGGCCGGCGGAGAGTCGCGAAATTAGATTTTGGAGTATAGAATTTAAGGGGCGATGCCGGCGTTCAACCCATAAGAAAAACAAGGAAGATTTTTATGCTTAAAAGATCTTGGGCACCCAGTATTTTCTCCAATGATCTATCAATTCCCTTCTTCCTCGCACTTTTACAATTTGCCGTCCAAACGGCTTTCCACGGACGCTATTGCTATTTTCGGGATGAGCTTTATTACATTGCCTGCAGTAATCATCTTGCTTTTGGATATGTCGACCAGCCTCCGCTCTCAATCGCCATTCTCTGGATCAATCGTTTACTCCTTGGCGATTCCCTTCAAGCGCTGCGGTTTCTGCCATCTCTTGTCGGCTCTTGCATAGTTCTTCTGGCAGCGTATATGGCTCGCAAACTGGGAGGAACGAAATTTGCTCAGGGCATGGCTGCGCTCTCGGTCTTCGCTGCTCACGGTCTTATCGGGCACGGGAAGTTTTATTCCATGAATCCTTTCGATGTCCTTTTCTGGACTCTCGCCGGATCCATTGTGATTGATATACTCGGCAATGAAAAGCAAAAACTCTGGATTATCTTCGGTCTCGTCGCTGGGTTTGGTCTGTTGAACAAATATTCATTGGCCTTTATGGTTATCGGACTATTCGCTGGTCTGTTGCTTACACGACATCGAAAACAGCTTGCCCAAAAATGGTTCTGGTTGGGGGGGGCAGCCGGTTTTTTAGTCTTTCTCCCTCATGTTGTCTGGGAAGTCGTTCATGGCTTGCCCTCTTTGGAGTTCATGCGCAATGCCAGCCAAACCAAGAACGTAACTCTCGGTGTCTTTGATTTTTTCATGGGACAGATACGGGATATGAACATCTTCAACGCGCCATTGTGGCTTGGGGGAATCTACTTTTTTTACAAGCATGAAGAGGGGCGCTTTCGTCCATTGACCTGGATGTTCATCATCGTCTTTATAATGATGGTTGCAGGGAATGCTAAAGTCTATTATTTGTCTGCCATCTATCCGATCTTCCTCTCAGCAGGTGCCGTTCTTTTCGAACAATTGACTCATCAGAGATCCAGGAATTGGCTGAAGCCCGTTTATATAGGTTGCCTTAGCGTCATGGTGCTTATCATTCTGCCTTTTGCGCTTCCAGTTCTTCCTGTTGAACAGTTTATCAAGTACGAACACTTCCTTGGATTGACACCGCGGGTGGAAGAACGAGCCTCAGTTGGAGATCTCCCTCAATACTACGCCGATCAATTTGGCTGGAAAGAAATGGTTGATACGGTAGCAAATGTGTACAGAAATCTAACGCACGAAGAACAGTTGCAGTGCGTTATCTACGTACGCAATTATGGTGAAGCTGCTGCAATTGATTTTTTCGGAAAAAAGTATGGACTTCCCAATGCTCAATGTGCTCACAATAGCTATTAGTTGTGGGGACCAGGACAGAAAACGGGCAATATCGCAATAATCTTTGGAAGCAGCAGAAATCTTAAGGAAAATTTTACTGATCTTCGAAGTTATTATAAACACGTAGAGTTAGCCGCTCTGACGAATGCGAAGTATTGTATGCCGTTTGAAAATGGTCGTATGATTTTTGTTTGCATAGAAATGAACACGACATTTCAAAATATCTGGTCGAAGGAGCGATTCTATATTTAAATTGGAAAAAGGCTATTATATGTGTGGATATTTTTTTATGCTGAATTGCGAATTATAAGTTCGGGCTTGAACATAATCTTCTTGGGCTTGCGAAGAGTTTCATCTCTTTGGGTCACCACCATCTTATACGCGGCTTCAGCCATTTCCTTTAAAGGTTGTCTAATAGTAGTAAGTGAGGGCGTCGAAAGTTGTGCAATAAGCAGGTCGTCGAATCCAACAATTGCAATATCCTCGGGGATCCGCACTCCCCGATCTCTGGCTACAGACAGTAAGCCTTGTGCACAGTTATCACCCGCTGCACAAAAAATGGCATCCACACTTGCAGCCAACAACTTCGGCATTACCGCAATTCCATCCTCGCGTGAATAGTTAGTTACTTCTATCATACATCCCTGCGGTATAAGGAGCTTAGCTGGTGTGAGGGCTTGTTGGAATCCCTTGAGTCTTTGTTCTGCATTGAAGCCGCCTTTTACCTTAGTCCTGCCACTAACGATTGCGATCTTCTTTCTGCCCTGCTTTACGAGGTAGTTTCCAGCGAGGCGACCCCCTAGAATATTATCTGCAGCAATCGTAGAGACACCGGCGGCCTCTTCGTTTGTGAGAACAATAGGAACATTCGCAGCAGTATAAGCGGCAATTGTCTCGGCATCCGGACTAATATCCATAGCAATGAGAGCAGTAGGTTCCACTTGTATGAGTGTTTGTATCAAACGCTCCCTCTGTATATCAATGTCACCTGTCAAAGACCGAAGCGTCATCTCCTCCGGCTTGAACAACTTTTTGAAATAATCACACATTGTAATGTGAATGGCCGCATTGAATGTTGATGCTGCAATCACAACCTTCTTCTCTTGGTTTGCCATCTCAATATTCCTTTCGCACAGAATAAACACAGCATATTTGGAAGAATACTACACAAAAAGGAATCTATAAGCAAATTATAAACCCTTACAATACCGGGATATCTTAATTTATGGAGATCCTGTTCGAAACGAGGATGAAAAGTCGGTTTCGCGGGAGTTTGTGTCTCATGCTGAGACGAATTTGCAGCTTCCATTTTCAACTCGTACGTTCTCGTCCATATCTTACTAACTGATGTTACGCATAAAAAAAAGGCTATCGTTTCCGTCCCGACAAAGTCGGGAGGAATCCAAAACATCTTGATACCCCGCCTGCGCCAGGCAGGCCGATTAAAGTCCCGCTGTACGGTTCCGCATTCCAGAATCCCGCTTGCCTGAATTTCGGACGCAAAGGAGCGAAATCCAAAAAGCGGGAGATGCCGTAAAGCGGCACATTCGGGTATGACAACTTTATTTTATTCTGCGCTTTTCGTACTGTGCGTAACATCAGTTACAAAGACCTTTGGTTAATTGGCTTGAACTTAAATAAACGCCCGCGGAGGGGGGCCGCGGGCTTCGGGGGATTTGCCTACCGCCACTACCAAACGGTAGGCGTGGGTATATCAAAGCTAATAAGACTTTTCTCATTTGTCAATACTCTCACTCAGTCAGAGGAGAGAAAATTACTTACGGCCATTTACTCGACGTTCAAATTCTTTTACAATCATTGCATGCAGTTCAGCTTTCAATTCGGATTTTTGGATAAATCCATCCACCGGCGACTTAAGGGTCGTAAGATGGCGAATTTCGTCTAATTCATAAGCAGAAAAAAGATACACTCCGGTTTTGGGAAGCATTTCCTTCACCTGTTTCGCCACATCCAAACCGCTCCCATCGGGAAGGCTCATATCGGTCAGTATAATGTCCGGCGATATTCTCTTTGCTTTTTCAAGAGCTTCCTGACAACTTCCCGCTTCCTCAAAAACAAGCATATCTTGATGTTCCTTTAGAAAGAGCCTGACCAGAGTCCTTACCGATAAAATATCGTCAATAATAAGAATACACAACTTTTTATTTTTCATCATCTTAGTTGAAGACGGAAGTTAGGCCGGAAACATAATAGCAGATGATCCTTTCTAAAATCCGACAATCACATCTACTCCCAACATGCTGAGTTTATATTGCACAATGGCAGGGGATTAATCAATTCAAATTTTATAAAAACATATGCCAAAAGTATAAAGAAGATATAAAGAAACGGTGATTGATAATAATTGCAGCCTGATGAGGAAGATATCCATCGGATCTCCCTTTAGGCGAAAGCTCCATACCCTCTTTGCCGAAATAATCTGGAATAAGAACATATAGAAATGAGGTAACATTTCCGAAAAGAATAGAGCTTTGACATTCTTAACTCGGAAAAATTCAAGCGGGACAAACTTGCAAGCAGTGAATTAGTCACAATGGCATGACGCGCTGGTCAGAAATTCGGCAGCCGTCATCCGATGGAGCTATAAAAAACATTATGCATTTCAGATTTAAAGAATTGCACAGATGAGGTGCATTCCATGTTAAAGAAGTCGACCAAGGTGGAATTGACGCATGGAATAATAACCGTGTATACATCGATTAACCTGTCGGCGATTGCTAAACGTTGGCGGAATTTCTGTTACCGATGAATATCACACCGCTGCATTTCACGATCACGAATAATTTCATAGAATCCTTAGCTGAACAAATATCCCTCGATGATCTGACAACCGGCTACAACATGAAAGAAATATACTCACATAATTTCATCAATATATCCTACCTTCCGGCCCTCAAGCGCTTGCATCTCACATTAGCAATATATAAATTTCAACTATCGCAACATTGGCAAGGGGTACAAATAAGAAAAAAACAATCAAAAGCATATTAGGTCGTCTGATCCGGGAGAGGTATTTCTTGCCTTTATTGGATTTATGGCTGTTTAATGGAAAGAAGAATTTACATTACTACAAAAGAGGAAGCTATGAAAAACAGAATATTGTTTTCTTTGATGATTGGTCTATCGGTTGTGAGCATTTCAAATACTCAGTTTTCCAAAACACTGAGAGATTTAAGAAATAATCCTTCACCTGTCGATTTTTCAGTTATTCACTCATGTTACGCATAGACAGGATTATTTGAAAAAGCAATGGGTTTCAATTGACGCAATTGACTATAGGCAGTCATGAGAGCCTGCATATAGATACCAAGCTTCAAAGCTGTATGATTTTTTCCGGTAGAGATTTTAAGCATTTCGAGTTTGACATAGGCACAGAGAGCGGCATAGAAATGGGTTGTTTGTGTGGCAACCGTACGAGTCGGTGATTTTTCAAGAGAAGCATTTTGCTTAAGCGACCTATGATATTCTTCGACATGCCATCGTTTACGATAGAGTGTCGTCATTTCCTCGTAGGTGAGTGTCGTATGACTGGTAACCAAATACAAAACACCAATACTTCCATCTTTGTTTGCAAAGACTTGTTTGGCCAGCAAAAGCGGGAAATCAACTCCTTCAAGATAGATTTCCATGGTGCTCCGTTCTGTCATGGTCACGGTGTCAACAGACTGATACTTTCCTTGTCGTTTATCGGTCTTGGAAAGGGCTACCTTACGATTATTTTTCAGCGGCATCACAAAATGTTTCTTCAACGTATGCTTGACAAACATCATGTTATCGGCGGAAGCATACCAAACATCGTTCAAAACATAGCAAAATTGAATGCAATTCTTGATACATGCTTGTAACAGACGCTGATAATATGTGTTCTTTGAAACAGGACTTCGTCTTCGGTCTTTTTTGGTGGCTGGATCCACATAGTAATCCGTTTTCGCGATAATCTCGAAACCGACAGGTAAAGAGACACCATCGTGTACCGGACTATGGTATAATGCTGTCATAAAATTAATCCCTTTGACCTGGCAACCCTTGGTATGATCATAATGCCAGCACACGATATCATTCTCATCCGTGTAGGGCTTTTCTTCGATGCTATCGTCCAAGGCAATAATACCATTGGGAGATTCTATCTCTCGAACGTGTGGTTTCACCAAATGCCATAAATCTTTTGACCGTGGGATGGTCTCTGATAATGATCGAGTAATCTTGTCGTGACTCAATGAACCGTGTAATAAGTTCGATAACCGTGTCGCCGGCGTTTGTGAATATGAACATATTAAATAATCGCTGTATATATCTAACATTGATTTGTTCATCAGGTAGGTCCTTTCTTTTGCTTAAGGATAACCTAATGTACTCTTCTTTTCTCTATTTTGCGTAACATGAGTGAGTCCACTCTAAAAAGGTGATTTTGACAAAAAAGGTTTTGATTTTCATTCAAAAACAAAGTTAAGAATGTGATTTTCGAGCTTTTTATAGTAAACTCATGAGTTATTCACAAAAAAGCAATCAACCTGCTTCATTCTATTGCAGCATCATCTGATACCATAATCATTCCCGGTGGAAAGGCCAATGCGGGATTGATGGAATCGATAATTAACGGCGATGTAACTGCAGGCAGCAGAACCAATATTAATAGAGTCTATGTGCTGCAGGCAGATTCAATCTATATTCAATATGCCGGTTTTAATGTAGTCAATCCCACTGGAGTATTAACTATTGTAGGTGCGCCGGACGGAACGAAGCCGGTCATACTGCCGCAGACAGTCAATGGCGTTCAGTGTGGTATGAATTTAGTCGAAACCAGCTTAAGGTTACGGAACCTTTACTGGCTGGGCCAACTGAGTGATGGTTCATTCAACAACAACAACTTTGTCGGTTCGACAGACGGCGTCCATGCGCAATTTGTGGATTGTGATAATTGCGTGTTTGAATTCATCAATCTCGATACATTCTCGATGGACGGCTACAATATGGGAGCGAAGTTTAGATTTACAAATTGTTATTTCCGTAATCTCTTTTGCGCATCCCAATGGTGGGGAGGCAGAGTATTCTATTGCAAGCAATATATTGATACTGTTTGGGTTGAAAATTGCACAGTAACAGGCGGCGGACTTACCTTCCTGCAGCAAAATTCATTGTGCAAATTTGCATATTACAACCACAATACTATTATCAATAACAATAAGTATTGGCTGATAGGCGTTTATTATTTGGAAGGATACTGGGTTAATAATCTTTTCATCAACCAGAATTGGGTTGGTGAAGATTATTACAACCTCGCAGGCGGAACTTCCCCTGAAATTCCACAGCTTACAGGCGCAATCGGACTCGATACTATAGTTGGTAGTCAAGCAAACCCAGATACAAAGCAGCATATTCATATTCAACCGGAATTCATGAATGCAGATTCCACGATTAATGCAAACCTTGTGGGTCTAAGCAATATTAAGGCGTTTGCATCCAGTAACATTTTATGGACGGACACAACATCAGCAGGGTTGCAAGCCTATTATAAGAACATGCAAGTAGGCGCTTATGGTCCTTATGGGACTCGCTTTATTGACACGTGCCCGGCTTCTTGGTTAACGTGGACTTCACCAACAAATCCTCCGAGTTACCTTACTCCGCAGGCTCCTCCTTATCAAGTGGTAAACATTCCCAGCATATGGATGAACCAGCGCACAGAAGGCCTTTTTGCAAATCGTGCCTATCCTAACATAGTTCAATGGAATAATTATATTAATACGGAAGTTCAGACTGTTACTCCGGCTATAGCTAGTCCGGCGGTAGCAGATCTAATGGCAAAATGGGATGCCTCAATGTATGGAGTTCCGGGTATATCGGTATCAATAGGTGCCATGGACTCGAGCGCTTACATCTTTGGAGATTTTAATCCGCTTACAATTCCGGGATATGATGCAAACGGGAATAAAACAGAAAATGGCAATGGAATTGCCAAATTCACAGATTTCCAGGAAAACTTTTCTCAAACCGGATTGATTAAAATGTCTTCCATTGATGGTCTTCCGATTGGCGCTTTAATCTGGAATGATGGTCAATTGGCTGCTTATAATTCGGCGAGTGAATATACTATGGTTATGGCTGCGTATGCCGTTAGAGTTGGCCCCCCTCCTCCCACATCCGTAGGGAAGACAATTTTGACACCATTCCAGTTCGCTTTGAATCAAAATTATCCCGATCCTTTCAATCCGTCAACGAAGATCAGTTTTTCTATTCCGGCGACTGGATTAGTTACATTGAAAGTATATAATATTCTCGGTCAAGAAGTGCAAACCTTGTTCTCCGGAATGAGAACTGCCGGTAATTATGAAGCAACATTTGACGGCAGCAAACTTGCAAGCGGTGTGTATTTCTATCGTCTGCAAGCCGGTAATCAGATGCTTGTCAAGAAAATGCCGATGTTAAAATGAGTCCTGACTACTTCACTATAGGAGGACATAAATTTCAACAGTGAATGCCTTCGGGCTGTATCGTTGTAAGGGGACACGTATCCCCGAGAGGGTTCAAATTATTGTAATGAGACGTTCGTCACAAGATGGAACGCAACGAGGAAGTGCGGCAGTTTATCTGCCATCTTGCCTATGCGATGAAAAAAGAGATTTATGGATTTTAAAATACAAATTATTTCAAAGATTGTAATGTTTTCGATCATTTTCACAAGCGCTCCTTTGCTTTAAATGGTACTAAAAAAATAAATCCGGACAAGAAAATCGATCAAGATATTGAAATTGATTTAGGTGGAATATATATTCAGGTTATTATGACACCGGGACACACAAAATCGAATATTTCTATATATCAAAAATCGATGAAGCAGAGAGGACAGGAACGGCTTGCAGGAATAAAGCGACATTATTTGCAAAAGAGAATTATTGGGGTTGCTCAAAGACAATTATCAAAGGGAACAGTTATGCCTGAAAAAACGATCGAACTGAAAGATCGGTCCTCTCTGGAAGAGATTGTTACAGCCATGAAAAACAGGGAAAGATTTATAATTATCACAGGCGATCCAAATTTCAAACCCCTTGGATATGATAAATATTCTGCTGAAAAATGGATTGGGGCTGCAGGTGGCGGAGTGTTGATGGCACTTGGAGCTGGGGCTTTGATTCTGGCATTCATGGACCCAGAACCAACTAGCAAGCTGAGCCTGATGGTCGGAGGCGGCGTTGCCATGGCCATCACTGGTGGAGGAATCATCATCACACTTCTTGTAACGCGCTCAAGATACATTTCCGTTATGAGGTTCAATACAGCTACGAAACAATACGAATGGATTCTTGAACCAAGGAACTGAAAAATTTCTTACGCCGGCTTTATCGACTTTGAAATGTAGTTTTTGCAGAAGAATCTCTTCGGCAGCATCAGACATACGACATAAACAAACATAATGTAACTGCCAAACGTATTTTGAAATAAATGCTTTTTTGTTTCGTTTTAAATCTCCCTTACAGAGTCCGACTCGCAATCCGACGACTTTTTTTACATAGTGATTTTGACCATTAGATTATGTGCTGAGTTGCTCCTGTCTTCTCAATTCTTTCTTTTGAAGAATTATTCCTTGACATATCAAAAAAGTTGAAGTATAATAGACAAATGCGGAAGGGGATGTCGAGCGGTTTCGACGAGAAGCGTGGATAAAAAGTCGGTTTTGCAGGAATTCATATCTCATGTGGGGATATATTTGTGACTTCCATTTTCGACTCATGAGTTTTTGTCCGTGTCTCGATGAAAAGTTTTTTACGACAGGGTCATTGTATCATCGTTTTCGACAAATGGAGACAAACACACACTTTCTTAAAAATGTGCGCAAAGAAATTATGAACTTTCTTAAAAAAATCATTACACTAATATTTTTCGCATGCGTCTTCAGCTATGTCCATGCACAAGAACTTTCTCCGGAAGAAAAGGATATTCTTCAACTTCAAGATCAACGTTCCTTAGGCAGCGGCAGACTTGGCGAATATCTCTCGTCGAAAAACGAGAACATCCGATATCGAGCGTTGATTGCCTTTGCCAATATACAGGAAGACAGTTCCGCCCGTCTCATTATTCCACTGCTTGCAGATAGGGTGCCGCGCGTGCGAGCTGCTGCGGCTCTGGCCCTGGGTTATCTCAGCGATTCCCTTGCGCCGCATAGAATATTCGCCGCCTTGCAGAAAGAAAAGGACAGAGAAACGCAAAAAGCATTTTTTGATGCGCTGGGACGGTGCGGTGACGATAAGATGCTTGATTCTCTGACGGTCAACAACATGTCCGAATATTCTCAGGAAGGCCTTGCGATAAGTTTCGTTCGTTTTGCTTTGCGCGGCATAAAATCGGAGCGCTTAGTCTGGTCGTGCTTCGGCATGCTTTCCGATACTTCTGCTGCAGGACCGAGGGACGGCTTTGTACGCATTATGGCATTCGGCCCCGTACGGTTTAATCGGTCTGGAGATCATGAAACAAAACGATCTTCTTCTGCAGATTGCAGGAGATCCGAATCCGGTTGTGCGCATGAACCTTGCGACCCTGCTTGGAAGAACAAGAGCTGAAAACGGTAAAGCCATTCTTGATTCATTGGAATCGGCGGAAAATAAAATGCATGATTGGAGAGTACTTGTTCAAATTGAAAAAACAAGAACAATTCTTCAGTTTTCCCGCGGCCAGGCGCTGGATAAGGTTGTTCCATATCTCCGCCTTTCAAACGATCATTGCACTATTGCAATGCTCCAAAATCTTCAGGTCCTTTCAGCAGATACGATTCAGAGATCGAGCTCCTATGCTGAGATCGGCAAGGAATTGCAGCGGATCATCGGTATGCAGAGTGTGGCAAGCAATGCAGTGCGGGGAGAGGCGCTGGTTGTCCTGGGACTACATTATCCGGATTTTATAGATGATTACGATTTTATTCTTCAGGATGCGAACACTTCGATTTTCATGAAGAAAAAGTATGTCGAAGCTGCTTCAGCACGTTTTACAAAAAAGCATCTGGATCTTCTCATCGGCCTCTTGAACGACAAGAGAATTCCATTGTCGATGACCGCATGGGATTATGTACGTCAATTTCTGACATTCAAAGCATTTGTTGCCATGGGCTTTGATTCAGCAGCCATTCAAAACCTTATTCCCGTTATTCTGGAAAAAGCCGAGCAGTCGCTTCAACGAAAGGATATAGGGATAGCCACGGTTGTTGCCAACCTGTTCAGCCAGCCCTCTGCCGGGTGGATCGTAGCAAGCGATGAGAATAAGCAAAAAATGATCAAAAATTTTGTCGCTGCTTCGAAAGCTTCTGATTCTCCCGATGCTATAGAGACGCAAATTGCAATCATCGATGCGATCGGCCAGATAGGATGGAAAAAAAGTGTTCCCACTCTGCAGGATATGATCGGTTCCGGGCTGCTGCCGGTCGCAAAGGAGGCTCAACGTGTTGTAGAAAAAATAACACAAACGGCATCGACAATCGTTCCTGCTCCGCAAGAAATTGAAAAAAAATCCAGACGAGATTGGTCGGAGCTTGAATCCATAAAATCCGATCAACGTGTTGAACTTTTAACGTCGAAGGGAAGGATCATTCTTCGCTTACAGAAAGATGATGCACCCTTTACAGTTTTAAGCTTTGTGCGTCTTGTTAAAAAAGGATTTTATAACGGATTGTTCTTCCATCGCGTGGTTCCGAATTTTGTCGCTCAAAGCGGAGATCCGCGCGGCGACGGATGGGGCGGTCCGGGATATACATTAAGGACGGAAATATCGTTTGCCCATATCGAAGAAGGAACGTGCGGCATGGCGAGTGCCGGCAAAGATACGGAAGGAAGTCAATTCTTCATTACCCATTGGCCGGCATTGCATCTGGAAGGAAGTTATACGATTTTTGCAAAAGTGGTAGAAGGTTTGGATGTCGCAGATCGCATCCAGATAGGAGATACGATTCTATCCGCCGGCTTAATCGAATAAAGAGGTCAAGGTTTGCTCAGCCATTCCTGATAGGTCGCGCGGTGTTCCGGGTCGAGAAAGGAAATCTGGTTGTATACTTCGCGATTAGGGAAGGAGAAAAAAACCTCTGCAATTTCTTTGTACTTTGCATCGAAAAATTGGCGTAGAAGAACGCTCATAGGGTTTTGACGGCGCAACGAAGAAAGAGTCTGCAATGATTCAAGAAGAGCGTTAAATGCAGACTGTGGTTTTACAGCAAGGGCATCGATGCCGTCGAAATAATAACTATTTATTGCAGTGTGAAACGATTCATAGATAGGGCTGTTGAGCTCGTCAGCAAGACCGTAGCGATTGTAATTGCTCGAAGTGGATTGCCAATTTTTGCCGTTAGACGTATTTCCCTCGCGCTGGCAGATGTTCAGAGCTTTTTGAAAATATTTATTTCCCGACGTCGGCACAAAGGATTCAGCATCAAAGCCGATAATGATGTACGCATAATAATTTAAAAAATCCGTAAAGGGGTCGACCAGAAAATCATCCAGGATAATCCGCTGATTCTGTGCATATGTAAAATCCCAGTATTCATCGAGAATACGGATCACCTGTGAGGATCTGTCGGTTTTGTTATTTCCCGCAAATATAGGACGCATACTTGTAATATAGACCTGTGCAGAATATTGATTATTGCCGGAATATGATTTAAAAAAGACGTCGAACGTGCAGGTGATTCTATTCTCCACTTCATCCGATGTAAAACGGGTGGTGTTGAGATAGCGTTCAATGTCCGATTTGAAGTTCTTCAAATAATCTCGCTGCGACGAGGGAACATTGTCGGTATTGACAGTGATCGTACACGACAACTCCTGAGACGCGGCGATCCAGACTACCGTTAGAAATAAGAAAAGAACGAGGGTGCATCGCATAGGGGATTTTTCTCCATGATTCTACCAGGGGAATGTACTTATTTTCGACCGCCTCATCAAGTAAAAAAACATATTTCTCTCCTTCTCCTGATCTGCCTATTTGTTCCCTTGTACATGAGCAGCGGTGCCGGAGAACAAAATGGAAGAGGAGTCAAAGCCATCGGCATGGCCAATGCTTTCGCGGCTGTTGCTGACCAGCCGTGGGCATTGTACTATAATGCAGCAGGGCTCGCACAAATTCATACACTGGAGTGTTCGAGTTTTATCGTGCCGTCGCAATTCGGTTTGCCGGAACTGCGAACGACCGCTTTCGCATGCGCTGTGCCTTCCTCCGATTTTACAATCGCTCTTGCCGCTGAACAATTCGGATTTGACCTTTATCATGAAACTGCCCTGTATATCGGGACTGGAGCGGTGCTTGAACCGCATCTCTACGTGGGGGCGGCTTTACACGGGCATCGGATCGATATAATTCGCTATGGTAGCGCCGCTGCGGCAGCGCTCGATGTTGGAGTTCTGGGATTGTATGGCGGATGTCTTCGTATTGGGTGTGCGGCGACCAATGTCCTTCCGGTGAGTTCTTTTACAAATCAGGAAAAATTACCTCAGACGTTTTCCGCGGGTATTGCATATTCACCTCTCATGTCGTTTGTATGCAGCATAGAAATTGAGAACGACAACTTCTCTTCAACCATAGTAAAGGCGGGAATTGAAGAGGTCATTTTTCATTCTATAGCCGTACGTGTCGGTGTCGCAAAGAATCCGGAAAAATTCAGCATGGGAGTTTCATATCTTATCGGCAAATTCGAGTTCGGATACGCCGGATACAATCATACGGAATTAGGATGGACAGATCAAATTGAGATCGGATTCACATTATGAAAAACATACATATTGTTTTTTGTTGTGCATGTATAGTCATCGATGTCTTGCCGCTGTTTCCGCAAACAGAAGATGACCTGGCTGCTGAAATTCCTGCTGCAGTACTTGAGCGTTATCTTCGAACAGATGCCGAGAAAAGCAGCACTTCGTATGAAGACTTCTTGCGGACATGGGATGATGTGCCGATCGATTTAAATACGGCATCTGAAGAGGAATTACTTCGTATTCCCGGAATGACGCCGCTGCTTGCAAAAAACATTATCGAACGCCGTACCGCAAAACCTTTTCTTGAATTTTCCGATATTGTTCAGGTCGACGGCATGACATCGGATATGCTTCCGCTGCTGACACGCTGTGCGGTCTTCAAAAAGTCCGATGTCTATCGTGTGACACGAGAGAATTTTCGGCAGACGGTGTATCGCAATCTGCAGGAAAGCGCCGGATTTCTCGACGGAAAATTCTTGGGAGATCCGTACGCCCTTCGCAGCCGGCTGACCGCTCGCATTAAACCGCCGGCTTCTTGGTCATCCATTTGTTCCGAATTGCGAATCGGAATGACATCGGAAAAAGATGTAGGAGAACGGATTGCAAACGGATTTTTCGGAGGGTATTGCCTTGCATCATTACCATGCGTCTCTTCTTCGCTTCTTTTGGGCGATTATACGGTCGGTGCAGGACAGGGATTGGTACTATGGCATTACCAGGGATTTGCAAAAGCGGGAGAGGAGACATCGTCGATACGAAAGAATTCCAGCGAAATCCATTCCAGTCTTTCGACAAATGAAAATGGGCACTTGAGAGGATGCGCAGCCGATGTCGCGCTGCATGATATACATGTGCAGCTTTTTACATCATACAAACCGCTTAATGCGCATATCGACAGCAACTCGGTCATTCAAAGTATCGAAGAAAGCGGGACGTTTCGGACGCAAAGCGATGTTCAAAACTGGCACTCCTCTATGGAACATCTCTACGGGTTTTGTGCCGGGTCGAACATATCGGAAAATTTACACTGCGGACTTTGCGGCTATCGAGTGGCGTACGATAATCCTTGTATTTCGACCGATACGACCGACGGCCCTAAAACAGCGATTTCTACAGCAGGAGTCAATGCCGCATATTCTTGCACTATGTATGACCTCTTCGGAGAGGGAGCATGTGATAATAAAAGGCGGACAGCATTTCTCGGCGGAGTGCAGATTCGACCGAGTTCTGTTCTTCTGATAACGCTCCTCGGGCGTCACTACGCAAAAAATTATGAGAGTCCATACGGCAATGCATTCACCGAGAGCAGCGGCGGAAAAGAAGAAAGCGGCGTCTATGCAGGATTTTTATGGACTGCAAATAAACAAGTTCGTATTCTTTCATTCTATGATCAATTTGTATGCGGCGGAGAAAAAAAAGGTTTGATTTATGATAACACCGGATACGATTGTATGGCCGGTGCAGAATGGGATATCCGGAGAAATTGTGAAATCGATATCCGCTTTGAGAGCAAGAGGACAAGAATTCTGGATCAAAACGAAGATTTGTACAGCCGTGAAATCGATGTTGTTGTTCCGCGTATCCAAAACAACTATCAGATTGATATGCTCTGGCACCTTTCATACGGCATCCGAACGACGACCAGAATCGGCTGCATTTCGGTGGATTACAGCGGAAAAGAAAAAAGCGAATCGGGAATTCTTTTGATGCAAGATGTCGGCGGAAAACCGTTCCATGGCTTTACCATAAATATGCGCTTCGCTTTTTTCCATACATCCGCTTATGATTCCCGGTTATACATGTACGAAGAAGACCTGCCCGGCGCTTCGAACAGCACTGCGCTCTATGGAGAGGGCTTCCGGTGGTACATTATTGCGGGAGCTGAGCTTTTCCCCAAAGCCGTATTGAGTGTGAAATACTTGCAGCTCAAAAAAAACTTCGTCGATTCGATCGGTTCGGGACAGGATATGATCGATGGTTCGGTCTTTCAGCGAATCGGAATTCAATTCGATTATTCAATTTAATGAAGGTTCAACGTTCAACGTGCTGCTGTTCTTGAGTTAATTATTCTGTTTCTCTTGGCTGATCTATCCCGCGTCTATCGGATTTTATTCAGAACCGGGTAATCTTCAGATCTTTTTATAAAATATTTTGAGAGCTTCTTTATACACTCATTTTGATGGAAACAATTGTTCTCTTTTCCGATACGATGGTTTTCTTCCTCGGAAATTCTTTCGTATCTTTCTTTTATGGAACTAAAGGAACGTCCATCGGTTGTCGTCGGTATGAGCGGCGGAGTCGATTCTTCGGTCGCAGCAGCTTTGCTGCTGGAGCAGGGATTTAATGTTATCGGAATAACGATGAAGACGTACGAGTACGCCGATGTGGGAGGGAATATCGAGAACGAAGCGAGCTGCTGCGGACTCGGAGCGGTCAACGATGCCCGTATGGCTGCCGCAAAGCTGGATATTCCGCATTATGTGGTCGATTTCCGGGCAGAGTTCGGCAAAACAGTTATCCAAAATTTTGTCGATGAATATTTAAAAGGCCGGACCCCGAATCCATGCGTCATCTGCAACCGAGAGATTAAATGGGGCGCGCTGCTAAAAAAAGCGGATGCACTCGGCGCACAATTCATCGCCACCGGTCATTATGCCCGTGTGCGGTTCGATGAAGCGAAGAATCGTTCCATCCTTTCCCGCGGATCGTACGCGGAAAAGGATCAATCGTACGCGCTTTGGGGAATTTCCCAAAGCGCAATGAAACGGACGTTGTTTCCCCTGGGCGATAAAAAAAAGCCGGAAGTAAGGGCTCTTGCTGAACGTCTTGGGTTGCGGAATGCTCAAAAAAAAGAAAGCTTTGAAATTTGTTTTGTTCCGGATAACCGCTATGATCGTTTTCTAATGGAACGTGTTCGGAATCTTTCAGAAAAGGTTACGGGAGGGGATATCGTTCTCGACGGAAAAACCGTCGGAAGGCATCAAGGATATCCCTTCTATACAATCGGTCAGAGGCATAATATAGGAGCATTCGGAAAAAAAATGTACGTTAAAGGAATCGACAGCAGAACGAACACACTGACTATCGGACCGGATAAAGAGTTATATCATCGATCCCTTCTTGCCGGTCAGATCAATTGGATAGGATTCAACGGCATTGATGGGCCTGTCCGTATACAGGCAAAAGTGCGATATAAGGACGAAGCCGCTGCGGCGACCATTTATCCTGCCGGAGATGATAAGATACGACTCATCTTCGAGGAACCGAAAAGAGCCGTCACTCCGGGTCAATCGGTCGTTTTTTATGATAATGACGATGTTGCAGGCGGTGGAGTGATAGAAGAAGCTGGAGAGTAGTCGTACAAATTCTCCTGACGAAGATATGTGATTTTGCGCGCGGAAATCAAAGATTATCAAGGTTTTACGTGCCTATGAAGAGAAACATTTGAGGGAATGATTCGTTTATACGATGAAAGTTGAACGACAGATAACGGAAGATTACGAGCTGGTTCGAGCCGTACAAGCGGGCGACGAAAAAGCTTTTGAAAAATTAGTTAAAAAGTACCAGCGGCAAATTACAAACATCGTTTACTTAACTCTGGGCAACCGCGATGATGCGGACGATGTGACGCAGGAAGTTTTCATTAGGGCGTACCGCTCCCTGCCGCGGTTCACCTTCGATGCTCCGTTCTTTTCATGGCTGTATCGTATAACGATGAATCTCTGTATCGATGAAACGCGGAAACGAAAAATAAAACGTATTCTTTCGCTGGATTTTTTAACGGAAGAAGGAATTGAAGAACACCGGAAGGAGAAACAGAGCCTCTTGCCTTCTGATGAACTGATCATGGAAGAAGACCGGCAGGTAGTTCGGCAGGCGCTGCAAAAGATTTCACAGGAACACCGACAGATATTGATCTTGCGTGAATATGAAAATTACGGTTATAATGAGATTGCAGAAACACTGAATATTTCATTAGAGGCGGTAAAGTCCCGCCTTTTTCGGGCACGGTCGGAAATGCGTAAATTATTGCAAGGATATTTTAAGGAGCAGGTATGAAACACTCCGATTTACAACTTTTAGTCTCCGCGTTCGCGGACGGAGAAATCAGCCATACGGAACGTGCGGTGGTCGAACAGCACTTGAGCGTTTGCAAAGGATGCCGCGACTTTTTTGGAGAAATCCAGATTGTGCATACGCATATACGTCATGAAGCACATATCCAGGTTTCTCCCGGTTTTGCGATGCGCGTTCTGGATAGACTGCGCGAAAAAGAAGAAACTCAAGTCCGGTGGTCGGACGTTGAAGCGGCAGCGCGCTGGACAGTAGTTCTTTTAAGCGGCGTTGCTGCACTCTGGATCGCAATTTTAGGTTTCCAGAATTCTTCGTCGATGACGGTTATCGCAGATTCTCGGCTTAAGGTAACCGGCGATTCGGCCGCATCGGCCGTTCTTCTGGCGGGCGATGAATCGTTGAAGAACGATGTCTCAATGGCAATTATGAGCAAATAGCAGTGGAGATACTCATGCAACCGAAAACCAAAACTATTCTTTTTATTATCTTCAGTTTTCTCCTCGGTGTCTTCTGCGGTGTAATGATCTCGTTTAATTTATTCGTTCCTAAAAAACCGTTGACACATGCAGAGTTTATGAAAATTTTTCAGGAACATGTCAAACTGAGCGACACACAACTGGCAAAGGCGGATTCCTTATTCTTGAGTATGAAACCTATCATGGATGCTCATCGACAGGAAATGTCGCATATCAAAGATTCGACGCGCGCACTTGTAAAAGATTTGCTCAGCCCGGAGCAGAAACTTCTCTTCGATCAGTTCTATCAGGATCTCAATAGAAACAACAACAGGAAAAACGAAACAGCTGCGAAAGACAGTTCTGCAGAAAAGAAGAAACAGTAAAAAGGGGCCCCTGTGCCGGAAAGGTTTCACGAAAAAGGATTCATGGAAAAAACAAAAGGGAGCAAAAAAAAAATATTCTGGGGAATAGGTGCCCTTCTATTTCTTTTCATTGTTTTTGCGATTCGATTTATTATCTCGTCTTCTGACGCAAATTCCCGGCGGCAGGGAGTGGCACTCGTAAAAATCCAGAAACCATTCCGTGAAGATGTCAGGTCTATTCTATCCTATACGGGAGATGCTCTTCCTATACAGCAGGCGGCTATCTATGCAAAGGTTGCAGGCAACTTAGACCGTAACTATATGGAAATGGGATCGTTTGTACATGCCGGTACTATGCTTGCTTTGATCGATACGACGGAATTGTATCAGGTCTACCAGCAGACCGGAGCGACGTACGAAAATACGCTCTTGTTGTTTGAGCGAACGAAACAACTTTCAGATAAGAGGCTCGCATCCCAGCAAGATGTCGATAATGCGAAAGCGGCAATGAAAGTTGCAAAGGCTAATTTTGACGCGGCCGTCACTCATCTCAGTTATGCTCATATTATAGCGCCGTTCGACGGGTTTGTAACAAAACGATTTCTGGATGCAGGCGCGTTAGTTACGGCAAGCAATACCACGCTCTTTACCATGATGAATCTCGACAGTGTAAAAATAATCGTTTCAATCCCGGAAAAGGATTTGCAGCAGATGTACCGTGTGCGTACGGCCTCGATCACATTCGATGCCCTGCCGGGACAGCAATTCACGGGACACGTCAGCCGCTTTAGCGAAGCTGTGGATCTTTCGACTCGGACAATGGCGATCGAAGTGGATATTCCGAACCGATCGCGGATTATCAAACCGGGCATGTTTGCGACCATTTCATTCACTGTCGCCGAGAAGGCGGATGCCATTACAGTGCCGAACGATGCGCTGCTGAAAGACGATGCGGGATTTTACGTCTTTACGACTGAGGGAACCAAGGCGCGCAAAATTTCCGTGAAAACGGGAGTTGAACAGAATTCCCACACTGAAATTCTTGCAGGTCTGACCGGTGAGGAAACGATTATCACAATCGGACAGCAATTCGTTAAGGACGGATCCGCAGTCTCTATTCAAAAATAATCGAGGTTCGTTATGTGGCTGACGCGGCTCGCTTTGCGATATCCCATTTCTACATTTCTCTTTGCTATGACGATCGTCCTGCTGGGATTTGTATCGCTTTCCCAGCTTCCCATCGATATGCTGCCGGATATTACCATTCCGGTCGTTACGACGGTAACATATTATACCGGTGCAAGCCCTCTCGATATGGAACAATCCGTAACAAGGCTGATTGAACGAACAGTCAGTTCGATTAACGATGTCGATTATGTACAGTCATCGACTCGCGAAGGCATTTCATTGGTGCGCGTCTTTTTTAACTGGAGTGCCAACACCGATGTCGGTCTGGTCGATTGCGTGCAGCGCGTGAACCGTGTTTTGAATCAGTTGCCCACCGGTATTACTCAGCCTTCGGTCCTTCGCTTCGATATTACGAATCTTCCGGTTTGTATTGTTGCCGTCGAAGGAGATATGGATGAGCGGGATTTATACGATCTTGCCTACAATGTCATCGAACCGCAGATAGAACATATTGCAGGAGTTGCATCTGCAACCGTATCGGGAGGAAGAATACGGGAAATTCATATAACATTGGACCGCAACCGGATCCAGGCTCTCGGATTGTCGCCGGTAACGATCTATAATGTTATCGCAAATTCCAATCTTATTATGCCTTCCGGCGACCTTAAAACCGGTCTGTTTGATTATACTTTGAAGACCGAAAGCCTTTTCAATGTTGTCCGTCCGATGGAAGATATCGTGGTGGAGACCGTCAATAATGTTCCGGTTCGCATCAAGGATATCGGTTCAGTCGAAGACAGCTATCAGGAGCAGACGGAAATCGTTCGTGTCAACGGCAAACCGGGTGTTATCATGCGCGTTTTGAAAATGTCGAGTGCGAATACGGTCGAGGTTGTCGATAATGTCATGCGGAATGTCCCGAAGCTTACAGGGGTTCCTGCAACCGTTAAAATGACGGTTTCCTTCGATCAATCGGTTTATATACGCCAGACAATTTCCGGATTGCAGCGCGAGGCTATGCTCGGCGGAATTCTTGCTATGATCATTATTATTCTCTTCCTTCGCAATGTGCGCGGGACATTGATTATCCTTGTTGCTATTCCATTGTCGATCCTTATAACGTTTATTTTATTTCGATTCGGCAATACGACGCTGAACATCATGACCTTCGGCGGCCTGGCGCTTGCTGTGGGGCGGTTAGTTGACGATTCGATCGTAGAACTTGAGGCGATTTCCCGCCATTACAACATACGCAAGGAAGGTCAGACAAAACTCGAGGCGACGCTGGAGGCAGCCAAAGAAGTTGCTTCTCCAATCTTCGTTTCGACACTAACAACCGTTATCGTTTTTCTGCCGGTCGTTTTTCTAAGCGGTATTGCAAAGCTGCTGTTCATACCGTTGACATTGACGATTGCAGTGGCTTTATTCGGATCTTTTTTTGTTTCTCGTACGGTAACGCCGCTGATGTGTCTCAACTATCTGCCGCCGGAAAAAGAATTAAATCGCACATCGGCAAAATTTTCAGATCGCATGAGAGTCCTTTTTTTTGATATTCTGGAACGGATCGAAAATTCTTATGAACGAATGCTCCGGCTGACGATGCGCAACCGAAAGTTCATAGTCGGCAGCATACTGCTGTTTGCCATTTTATCTTTCGGGCTGCTCTTCTTTATCGGAACGGAATTTTTTCCCGATCAGGATGAAAGCAAATTTTCTATAAATTTCAAATTGCCCGTCGGCTCGCGGTATGAAGAAACGGATTCCGTAGCACGATCGCTGGAAAAGGATCTTCTTTCTTCTATTCCGGAAACACAGGTGCTGGTGACAGATGTCGGCATTACAACAAACACAAAGACAGGCGGCGGATTAGGCGGCGGCAATTCCGGAAGTCATGCAGCCAACATTCAAGTCGGACTTGTTTATCCTGATGAACGTCACCGATCGGTTTTTGAAATTGCGGCTGATGTCCGGCGGAGGTTCGCCCACATTCCCGGCATACAGACATTTGTAAACCCCGGCGGAATTTTGCGGCAGCTTCTCAATTTCGGATCGTCTGCTCCGATTGATGTGGAAATTCGCGGATTCGATCTGGAGACCGGCAGCGCGCTGGCAAATGAGATAGCGTTGATTGAACGTTCAGTCCCGGGAACAGCCGACGTCCAGATCAGCCGCGACGATAATTTGCCCGAATTACATATCAACATTGACCGAAATAAGGCAGGAGCGCTTGGAATCGATGTAGCAACAATATCCAATACCATTAATATCTGTATGAACGGTTCTGCTGCTTCGCTGTTCACGGATCCGATATCGGGAAATCAATACAATATTCTTGTCCGCCTGAATCAGGATTATCGCAATCAAATAGAAGATCTCAAAAAATTAACAGTTGCGACTGCGGGTGGACAGCAGGTATTGCTCGGCAATATTGCAACCATCGAACGGAAAGCTGGTCCGGTGCAGATAGACAGAAAATATCAGCAGCGTTTGGTTGAAGTGACCGCCAATGTTGTCGGACGCGATCTGGGAAGCGTGTCCGATGAAATCCAGCAAAAACTTCAAGGACTCAATATCCCGCCGGGATTTGAAATCAAGCAGACGGGAAATGTTGAACAGCAGAAAAAAACATTCAGAGACCTCGGGCTTGCATTCGCACTCGCTATTATGCTGGTGTATGTTGTTATGGCGTCGCAGTTCCAATCGTTCATCGATCCGTTTATCATTATGTTCACCGTCCCGCTGGGTATTGCAGGAGTTTTCTGGACATTGTTCTTGACGCATACGACACTCTCCGTTACTTCGTTTCAAGGTGTCATCGTGATGGTCGGCATTGTCGTAAGCAATGGAATTCTGCTTGTCGATTATACGAACCGTTTGCGCGCGAGCGGGCTGGAAATGCATGAGGCGGTTGTCAAGGGCGGAAAAACGCGATTGAAGCCGATTCTCATGACATCGCTTGCAACTGTACTGGGACTTATCCCTATGGCGATCGGTCTCGGCGGCGAATCTACGCAGGCTCCGCTTGCAATTGCCGTTATCGGAGGATTGACCTTTTCAACGATTCTAACACTCTTTTTTGTACCTATTTTGTATACGATTTTTGAGGAACACTTGAAGCGTACCATTCATACTGAAGAAGAGGAAAAAGCCTGAGTAGGAGAGTAGTTTCCTTTTGCAATTTTTCATCTTTTTTCGTATCTTAAATATCAGAAAATTTGAAAGGTAGCGCATGAAAGAAGGAATTCATCCTGTTTATAAGAAATCGATCGTCACCTGTGTGTGCGGAAATACGTTTGAAACACGTTCCACTATCGGCAACTTGCACATAGAAATTTGTTCCAGTTGTCACCCGTTCTTCACGGGGAAACAAAAACTTCTCGATTCTGCAGGACGCATAGATCGTTTTCGTAAAAAATATGCGAAAAAAGAGGCAGCACCGGTTTCAACAGGAGCATAACGAAAATTCGTCAAGAGAAAGAGCGGAATGTATCGGAAGAATGCATTCCGCTTTTTTATTCCATTAGGTTTTTTGAGGCACAAGAGTGAGAGAAGGCGCTCTCCCGCAGAGAAGGAGGGAACCATGGTACGCCGCATCTGTATTTTTGAGGATTCCCAGTGCGCGCAATTTTTACCGCTTGTATATTTCCGGCCGGTCTACGATTTGCGCTGCGGAATATTCCAGTTAAAAGAAAAGATTCTTTTGCGCGTACCGAAGACCGCCGTTACGCTCCAATGCCGTTCATATCTTGCTGGGAGCGTTCAGTGCGATAATCCCGGAATGTCCGTTAATGAAATTCTTGCCGACGAATGTCTTTTTATCAACGGCAGGGTTCTTGCTTCTCCAAAGCTTCTTAAGAAAATATTTTCATCGACTCCGGAAGACATCGCCTATACGCACGGTCATCAAATAGTTGCCGCTTCCGTGCATGGTGAGAACCTAAAAAAATTACGGGCAAGGCTCTCGGCGCCGCTCTCTCCTTCTGATTTTTCCGGCATCGTATCGGAAGAAATCGATGCCAACCTTGTTTCGTTTCCATGGGATCTCGTACAGAAGAATCCTGCTCAAATAGGGGAAGATTTTGCATTCATCGAAAAAATAATTGGTTCGAAAAAAAGAATTCAGGGAAAACTTGCGGCAGGTACATTTCTGAGCGGGAAAAAGAAGATCATTATTGAACCGGGAGCAGTACTTCAACCGGGAAGCGTTTTAAATGCGGAACGAGGGCCTATCTATATCGGAAGAGGCGTTCAAATCTATCCGCAAACGGCCATTTTCGGACCTGTCGCAATTCTTCAAAATTCAACGGTGAAAACCGGAGCGCAGATTTATGAAAATACAACCATAGGACCGGTGTGCAAAGTAGGAGGCGAAATCGAAGGATCGATTCTCCATGGATATTCCAATAAGCAGCATTCAGGATTTCTTGGACATTCATACATCGGTTCTTGGGTCAATCTCGGCGCGGGGACTAATACAAGTGATCTTAAAAATAATTACAGCACGGTCAGAGTAACCCTCGGCGATCGGCAAGTGGATACGGGTCTGCAATTCGTCGGATTGACCATGGGGGATCATTCGAAAACAGCAATCGGTTCGAAGTTCAATACGGGAACAGTTATAGGTGCGTGCTGCAATATTTTCGGACCGGCATTCCCGAAAAAATATGTGCCGTCGTTTTCGTGGGGTGCGGCCGGCGAGGGAACCGTTGTCTACGCTGTCGAAAAAGCAATTGCAGCGGCAAAAAAAGCGATGGAACGAAGGGGCATTGCACTGTCTCAAGTGGATGAAAAGATATTTCGTGTCGTATATGAAACGACTGTGCAGGAACGCCATGCTGAAGGAATTGAAGACGGGCAGGGAATGGAATGAGCATACAGGACGCTGCAATCCCAAGAGAGAATATACAGCCGGCAGGAGCTTACACCGGTGCGCGCGGCGTGGCGATAAAAATCTTGAACCGCTTCGAACGCTCAGATGCCTATCTCGACAGACTCATTGAAGCCGAGCTGTCATCGGATGAATTAAACGAACTCGACAAAGGATTGATGAATGAAATTGTCACTGGAGTCGTTCGCTGGCGGATGAAATTAGATTGGGTGCTGACGGGTTTTTTCCACGGTAATTTTACAAAGGCGGAAACCAATATTAAAAATGCGCTCCGGATCGCTTTATATCAAATTATGTTCCTCGACCGGGTTCCGCAGTCGGCGGCTGTCAACGAAGCGGTCGAATTCATGAAGAAAGTACGGGGACAGAAAGTGGCCGATCTTGTCAATGCCATTCTCAGGAATATCATTCGCAACTTAGATGGAATTCGATATCCGGACCCTGCAGAAGATAAGGTGCGCCATCTTGCGGTAGTCGAATCTCATCCGATCTGGATGACGAAACGCTGGATCCAGAGATACGGATACGAACAGGCCCGGCAGTTGATGGCTGCAAATAATACAATCCCCGCTCTTTCTTTGCGTCTCAATCCGCTTAAAAAAGATATTGCATCGTTTCTCGATGCACTGAATAAAAATCAGATCCAATATGAACAGTCGAAATATTTGCCGAACTTTGTGCGGCTGCATCATATGGCGGGTATCGGCAAATCGGAAATGTTCCGCCAGGGTTTTTTTTCGGTGCAGGACGAAAGCGCCGGCATTCCGGTTGTGCTTCTCGACCCGAAGCCGGGGGAACGTATTCTCGACCTCTGTGCGGCGCCGGGAGGAAAAACCACATTTATCGGAGAGTTGCTGAAGAACCAAGGTGAGATTATTGCCGTCGATAAGTATGAAACACGCGTCAATCTGGTGGCAAATGCATGCAAGCGTCTGGGGATTACAAATGTGTCATTAATTGCCGAAGATGCGGCGGCCATACAGCTTCCGCCGGCGGATAAAGTATTGGTCGATGTTCCCTGTTCGGGATTAGGCGTTATAGCCAAAAAACCGGACGCAAAATGGCTCAGGGAGCCGGAGGATATTGCGCGGCTGGCGGACATCCAATCAAAAATACTGGAAAATGCGGCAAACCATGTTAAACCCGGCGGTGCGCTGGTGTACAGCACATGCACGATCGAACCGGAAGAAAATTTCGATCTCATAAAAAAATTCTTATCGCAACATCCGGAATTTGAAATTGATCCGGCGCAATCGTTTGTGAAACCGGAACTGGCTACAGCCAACGGCACGGTTGAAACCTTCCAGCACGAACACGGTATGGACGGATCGTTCTGTGTGAGGCTGAAGAAAATCAAGGAGGCTGGAAATTGAATTTTACAGAAGCGATTCTGGCAGAGTTACAACAGCTTGAAGCCGGCAATTTGACCAAACACGAAACCGCCCTGCAATCGCCGCAGGGAGGGAAAGTGATAGTCAATGGGAAGAAGGTTGTTATGCTTGCTTCCAATAATTATCTCGGATTGTCGAATCATCCTGCCGTGCGCAAAGCGGCTATCGAGGGAATCCGAACCTACGGTTACGGACTGGCATCCGTACGGTTCTTAACGGGAACACAAACCATACATCTGGAATTGGAAAAAACCATTTCAAGATTCTTGCATGTCGAAGATACGATTCTTTTTTCCTCTTCCTTTGCAGCCAATGTTGCATTTTTTCAAGCGGTGACGAACGAAAAACTTGGATGCGAATCGTATAAAGATGTTCTTTACAGCGATCGGTTGAATCATGCAAGCATCATCGACGGCCAGCGGCTGTGTAAATCGGAAACGACCGACCGGAAAATTTATGCACACAGCGATATGCAGGATCTCGAGCGGCAATTAGAAGAAGATAAAAACAAGGGATACCGGTTCCGCATTATTGCGACCGACGGAGTATTTAGCATGGAAGGGGATCTTGCCCCTCTTGCGGAGATCTTTGCACTGGCAAAAAAATACGATGCACTGATTTTCATCGACGATGCGCATGGTATCGGAGTCTGCGGAAAAACCGGCAGAGGAACAGCGGAAGAGTTCGGTCTGACCGGGGCTGTCGATATAACCGTCGGTACGCTCGGAAAAGCCATCGGTGGAGCAGCGGGCGGTTTCATCAGCGGTTCAAAAGCATTGATCGAATATATGCGCCAGAAAGGGCGGCCGTATATTTTTTCCAATACTCTTCCTCCGGCGATTGTCTGCGGATCTCTTGCAGCGTTTCATCTTCTGACAAAAGATAAGTCGATTGTCCGGCGTCTGCACGAAAACACGGTATATTTCCGTAAAGAGATCGCCGCGCTGGGTTTTCGTATTATCCCGGGGATTCATCCGATCGTCCCGATCATGCTCGCAGAGGCATCGATTGCACAAGAAATGAGCGCGGAGTTATTGAAGGCAGGAGTGTACATCAAAGGCCTTTGGTATCCTGTCGTCCCAAAAGGCGAAGCCCGGTTGAGAGCGCAAATCTCTGCAGCTCTGGGAAAAAAGGACATCGATCGCGCCCTGGAAGCTTTTCATAAGGTCGGTAAAAAGATGAAACTTTTGTAATTGATCATCGGTCCGGAAAAACATACAACATCAATAAGAGATCATGGCAGAAAAATCCCGTCTTGTCTTTATCGATTTGCTGCGCGGCTGGGCAGTACTCGTTATGGTGGAGGTTCATGTTTTCAACGCTTTTATGATACCTGCCTATCGTGAAACGCAATGGTTTGAAATATTGAATTTTATCAACGGACTTGTCGCTCCCAGTTTTATTTTTATTTCCGGTTTTGTATTTGTCGTGGCCAGTCAGAGAAAATTAGAGTCGTTTCGCACCTTTGGTTCCGATTTTTGGCGTCAGATTTGGAGAATCGGATTAGTGATGATCATCGGTTATTATCTGCATCTTCCGTTCTTCTCGTTGCGCAGGATGTTGACGGAAACGACGGAATCGGGATGGCTGCAGTTCTATCAAACGGATGTGCTTCAGTGTATCGCTGTCGGATTGTTCATTCTGTTTATGGTGCGCATTTTTATCCGGAACAATCGGTGGTATAAACATGCATTGCTTTTTTCCGGACTTTTTGTATGCGGGCTTTCTCCGTTTCTTTCCGATATCGATTTTGTCCGGTTTATTCATCCATCGATCGCGGCATATATCAACGGCAGACACTTTTCCTTATTCCCGCTGTTTCCGTGGATGGGATTTATGCTGTTTGCCGGTTATTGTGCCGCGAATTATATCGAAGCGCGCAGGGACAATCGTGAACGAAAGTTTATCATTCGTATGGCGGCTGCCGGATTCTTGATGCTGTCAGCCGGACTTGTCCCGGCTTTATGGCAGTACGAAATTCTCGGAAGATTTTCAGATATCCGGTCAAATCCATTTTTCTTTTTCGAACGGCTCGGCATCGTTATCCTGTGCCTTGCTCTTTGCTGGTGGTACGCCGGCTGGAGAAAAACATCGTCATCGTTCATTCTGCCCTTGAGCAGACAATCGCTACTGGCATATACGGCGCATCTGATCGTTATCTACGGGCAGTGGTGGCGCGAACGGAGCCTCTGGTATTATTACGGTCATTTATTCACGCCTCTGATGTGTTGTCTCTGGACGGCTCTTTTGCTCGGAGCCGTCATTCTCGTTTCGTCGCTGTGGGATTGGTTAAAGCGGGATCATCTTCCGCTCGCACAGACTATATTCGGTGTTGTTGCTGTAACAACGGCAGTCATATTTATTTCCCGATAAACGAAAGCAGGGTTTATGGAAAATGTTTTACTTACTCTATCGGTCATTGTCGGTCTTTTGGTGCTGTTCATGTTTTGGCGCCTGATGCGTTCGGGCTGGGGGAAAAACGATTCGTCGTCATTGATGGTTCAACAGCAGATCGACGCATTGCGCGGCGAGGTAAATCAAAATTTAAAAAACACAACGGATACGCTTGCCACGAGTCTTAAGAACACGACCGATGTAGTCTTCAAGAGCCTTCAAAACACGGCTGAGACCATGAATCAGCAGCTCTCCGTTGTTACTGTACAGCTCGGAAATGTTGCGCAGCAATTGCAAAACAATACGGGCCAGATGGGTCAACGGCTCGATTCGGCGGCAAAGGTCATTCAGGAAGTTCAGGGGAAGCTCGGAGAATTAGGGAAGGCTACACAGGAGATTAAAGAATTGGGACAAAGCGTTTCGAAGCTTGAAGAAATGCTCAAAGCGCCGAAATTACGCGGCGGGCTTGGAGAACTTTTGCTTGAGGATTTGCTGAAACAGGTCCTTCCCGTCAATGCATACAGCATACAATATACTTTTAAGAACGGCCAGACTGTCGATGCTATTATCCACACCGCAGGGGGCAAGGTACCGGTCGATTCAAAGTTTCCCCTGGAAAATTTTCGCAAGATGTTGGATGCAAAGTCGGATCAGGAAAAGAAAACCGCATCACGATTATTCAGGACTGACGTTAAAAAACACATCGATGCTATTTCTGAAAAATATATCGTTCCGGACGAGGGGACGTTCGATTTTGCATTGATGTATATTCCGGCAGAAAACATATATTATGAAACTATTATTCGCGAAGAATCGTTTGCAGATGAAGACGGGCTGTATGCTTATGCAACGCGAGCACGTGTTGTTCCGGTTTCTCCCAACAGTTTTTATGCGCATTTACGTGTTATTGCACTTGGACTCAAAGGACTCCAGATTGAGCGCGGAGCGAAAGAAATATTCCAGAATCTAGCCCGCTTGAATTCGGAACTTCAAAAATTTTCAGGAATTTTCGATACGCTGGGTAAACACCTGAATAATGCAAAAAGCAACTATGATCTTGCGGACAAACAGTTCGGCGTTCTTTCGGAAAAAATTGCCGCTTCGCAAATACTGCCGGAATCGGAGAATTTAAGGCAAATTGATGCTTTTAAAAAACTATAACCGCAAAATCTTTATAATTTCTTTATTGATTTTACAAGCGGTTTTTTCAATATTGATTCAAAGAAAAATCATCGCCGCACCTAAACTTTTATAAAGGAGAGTCTCCTATGTCAACTAATGTACACAACGAAGCTCAACTGCATTGGAAATGGGTTATTCTTTCCGTTATTGCAGGATTAATCGTCGTCGGCGCTTCATATTTTATCGTTGCACCGACATTTCACAGCGCCGAGGTACAGGCATTAGTCATGCTTGTCGGATTTTCCATTCAGGGGGCGATTATCGGATATTTCTCCCCTGGCATTACTATTAAGGAAGCGACCTTGGGCGGTGCTTTTGTTATGATTTTAATGCTCCTTCTTCTTCTGAGCATCCATGCAGCAGATTTTCAGGAGTCTTTTCTGAGTGTGTTTCTCATGTTGCTCCTCGGTATAAGCTTCTCGTGGGTTGGCGGATGGGTCGGTGAAAAACTGCAAGGTGATGAGTCTTCTCAGGCGGAAAAGAATTTTACGCATTTTCAATGGAAATGGGTTCTGGTCGGCATTGTTATCGGATTTGCTTTGAATATCTTTTTTGTTTTTTTCCTTTCCACGATTTTTCTTAACTGGCTTCTCAAGTCCGCTTTTGTCGGTTTTGTAATCTGTTTTGTTGTTACGGGGTTTGTAGTTGGAATGAAATCGCCGGGAAAAACAATACGGGAACCCGCTGTTGCCGGTATCGCAGCTGTCATTCTCGATTGGATATTTCTGGGTATCATCATCCATCTTATGGTTCCGCTGACATATTTGATAGTAGGATTAGTACTTGGCTTTTTGCTTTCCTTGCTGGGAGCATGGCTGGGTGAAAAATATCAAGAGAGCACAGAAAAAAAAGCATCGACTTAAGAGGAATTTTTGGAAAAGCCTCTTTAGCATTATGCCGGGGAGGCCTTTTCACCGCAGGAATCTGGAATTGATGGGGATATTTTCGTACCTTTCTAATGACTCATTATATTCATGATATTTGAAGAGGACGAATGAATAATAAATTACGACGAATTGGAATCTTGACCGGCGGCGGCGACTGCCCCGGTTTAAATGCTGTTATTCGCAGTATTGCCAAACCTGCTATGACTCAATATGGTGCATCCGTTGTAGGTATTTTAGACGGTTTTGAAGGTTTTGTTGAAGGCAGGATGCGGGAGCTTTCCCCCAAGGACATTGCCGGGATTATCAATGTCGGCGGAACCATACTCGGCACATCTAATAAAGGCAATCCTTTCATGTTTCCCGTTGAGACGCCCAAAGGAATCGATATTCTCGATTATTCGCAGCATGCGATTCAGAATTATCAAGACTGGAATTTGGATGCTTTGATCGCTATCGGCGGCGACGGAACCATGCACATCGTGGATAAATTTACCGAACTCGGTTTGAATATGGTCGGTGTCCCGAAAACAATCGATAATGATCTGGCTTCTACCGATGTGACATTCGGATATTACTCTGCGGTTTCGGTTGCGACAGATGCAATCGATAGATTGCAAACGACTGCTTCCTCGCATCACCGCGTTATGGTTGTTGAAGTAATGGGCCGTTATGCGGGCTGGATAGCGCTTGGCGCCGGTATTGCCGGAAGTGCAGACATCATTTTAATCCCTGAAATTCCTTTTCAATGGGAAAAAGTTTACGAACATGTTCTTCTCCGAAGCAAGCGCGGAAACAGATTCAGCATCGTCTGTGTTGCCGAAGGCGCTAAAGCAGCTTCGGGTGATCAGGTTGTAAAAGAAATGGACAAGAAACGGACTGATCCCATTCGGCTGGGCGGCATCGGCGAATTGGTCGGGAAAAAAATTGAAGAAGAAACCGGTCTGGAAACCCGTACTGTGGTTCTCGGCCATATCCTGCGCGGCGGAAGTCCGACACCGTACGACAGAATTCTTGCAACAAAGTACGGCTGGAAAGCCTTGCAGCTAGCTGCAGAAGGAAAATTCGGTTATATGGTAAGTTTGCGCGGCGACGAGGTGTCTTCCGTTCCGGTGAAGGAAGCAATTCTTCATCTTCGCACGGTACCGCTGGATTCACAGATGATTCAATCTGCGCGGGCAGTCGGTGCCGCATTCGGTGATTGACGGCTGGCTTCGGCCGGCTGAGTCCGCCGGTGAACAAAACCCGTGCAAGCTGCAAGCGTTCATATCATTGACCCGAGAGATTTGGTGGAAGCATACTGTTCGGGGTATTTTCCTATGGCGGGCAGCCGAGAGGGAGCTATCGGATGGTACTCGCCCGATCCGCGCGGTATTCTCGACTTGAATGAATTCATTATATCCCGCAGCCTTCGCAGGACCGTCCGCAAAAAAATCTTTGATATCCGCGTCGATACGGATTTTGAAAACGTTCTCCGCTCTTGCAGCGATCGGGCTGAAACATGGATATCGGAAACAATCGTGCAGAGTTATCTTAAGCTTTTCCAGATTGGAGCTGCGCATAGTGTTGAAACATGGCACAAAGGCTCATTGGCCGGAGGTTTATATGGTGTTGCTCTCGGCGGTGCATTTTTCGGAGAGTCGATGTTTAGCAGAATGCCCGATGCCTCAAAGGCGGCTTTTGTTTTTCTTGTGAACCGATTGAAAAACCGCGGCTATCTTTTGCTCGATACACAGTATATCACGCCGCACCTGAAAAGTCTCGGTGCGAAGGAAATTCCCCGCGAGCAGTATATGCAGCGATTGGAACGAGCTTTGCAAATACAATGTGCTTTTGTCGAAAGGTGAACAACAATGTCGAGTAATTTTTTAACTCCTGTAATAACGCAAACCAATTTTCCCAATCTCCGCCTTAAGAATCGCGGCAAGGTACGCGATATTTATGATTTCGGAGAATCGCTTCTTATTGTTGCCACCGACCGTATCTCAGCATTCGATGTCGTTATGAACGAAGGAATTCCGTACAAGGGAAAAGTCCTGACCCAGATTTCGGATTTTTGGTTTGAAAAAACTCAGCACATTATTCCAAATCATCTTCAATCGTCCATCGTTTACGATTTTCCCTCCGAATGCAAACCGTACTGGGATACGTTGAGCGACAGGTCGATGTGGGTCAAAAAAACGAAGCCGCTGCTGGTCGAATGCATTGTGCGCGGATATCTTTCCGGATCAGGCTGGAATGAGTATGGAAAAAACAAAAGCGTCTGCGGAATAACGCTGCCGGACGGCCTGCTTGAATCCTCCAGGCTTAGCGAACCGATTTTTACGCCGACCACAAAAGCGGACATCGGCCACGATGAAAATATTTCTTTTGAGCAAATGAGCGAAGCAATCGGAAAAGAGCTTGCAGAAAAAGTCCGCAGCGTTTCCATAGAGTTGTACAAGTATGGGGCTTATTTTGCGGAAACCAAGGGGATTATTATTGCGGATACGAAATTTGAATTCGGCACGGATGAGAACGGAACACTGTACCTTATCGATGAAGTCCTGACGCCTGATTCATCCCGGTTCTGGCCGAAAGACCGGTATGCTCCCGGGCGGGGGCAGGAAAGTTTCGATAAGCAGTTTGTCCGCGATTATCTTCTCTCGATCGATTTTAATAAAAAACCGCCGGCACCGAAACTGCCGGACAATGTTATTTTTAAAACTTCCGCATTGTATTTGGAAGCATTGAAGCGATTGAGCGGACGAGAGTTGGTCTCATGACCCGGCGGGCGGGAACCCTCATAAGGTTCTGCTCGTTCTACAGGGAAAAAAGAAAACCTATATGCTAAAATTGACAGAAGAAAACATTTTCCAGGCGCTGCGCGTTGTTGTGGATCCCGATTTGCACCGTGATATCGTGTCCTTAGGTTTCGTTAAAAACCTCTTCATCAAAGAAAGGGATATATCCTTCGAACTTCAATTAACAACACCGGCATGTCCCGTCCGCGATCAATTTATTCAGGATTGTCAAAAAGCGATCCGGAGCAGCATCGAAGAAGCAGGTGAAATCAATATTACAATGACCTCCAATGTCCGCGGCAATACTCACACACAAAAAGATATGATCCTTCCCGGCGTGAAGAATACAATTGCCGTGGCCAGCGGCAAAGGAGGAGTCGGAAAATCGACTGTTGCAGTCAATCTTGCCGCTGCACTTGCTTTGGATGGTGCAAAAGTGGGAATGCTGGATGCCGATATCTACGGACCAAGCGCGCCGCTGATGTTTGGAATTCATGAAAAGCCGAAAGTTGTCAACAATAAATTGCAGCCGCTGGAACGTTACGGGGTTAAGGTTATGTCCATAGGTTTTCTTGTCGATCCGAGAGAAGCGGTTATCTGGCGCGGCCCCATGGCGAGCGGCGCGGTCAAACAATTTATGTCCGATGTGGAGTGGGGGGAATTAGATTACCTGATTTTTGATTTGCCTCCGGGTACCGGCGATATTCAATTGACTCTTGTTCAGACCATTCCCCTGACCGGCGCAGTTATCGTAACCACGCCGCAGGATGTTGCTCTTGCCGACGTGCGCAAAGGGCTCGTGATGTTCAATAAGGTCAATGTTCCCGTCCTCGGCATTATTGAGAATATGAGTTATTATATCTGCGGTCATTGCGGAGCGCGTGAAAATATCTTCGATACCGGCGGCGGAGCGCGGACTGCCGGGGAACTCAATGTTCCTTTTCTCGGAGAAATTCCAATCGATACAAATATCCGCATCAGCGGCGATGAAGGAGATCCTATCGTGCATTCTCATCCGGATTCGGCACAGGCAAAAGTGATACATGCAATATCCCGTCAGCTGGCTGCGCAGGTCAGCATTCAGCATTTGGGAACACCGCAAGTACCGAAAATTGAAATTCTTTTGTAGGAAACGGCGAAGCTGGAATGCTCAAACGTGAAGTTGTAGAAGAAAGTCTGGGGAAAATCCGGCCTTATCTGAAAATAGACGGCGGCGATGTCCAGCTTGTGCGCGTTACGGAAGATAATATCGTGGAAGTAAAATTACTCGGATCATGTTCCGGATGCCCGATGTCGCTCATGACCTTGCGTGCGGGGATCGAGCGGGCGCTGATGATCGAACATGGAGAAGTCCGCCGGGTCGAGCAAGTGCGTTGATGCCTGCCTCAAGCGGATGAAACCGGATCTGCAGCAAATTCCTTCCGAACATCATGTCCGTGGGAACATCGAAATATTGGCAAGCTTGCCGTCTTTCATCTGAACCACTCGCGCAGGATATTTTTTTACCAGCTCGTAATTATGCGTGGCCATAAGAATAGCTGTACCGCGCAGGTTGATCTTCATCAATAAATCCATAATTTCGGACGACGATGCGGGGTCGAGATTACCGGTCGGTTCGTCGGCCAGCAAAATGGAAGGTTCGTTGATGAGCGCGCGCGCGATGACCACCCGCTGCTGTTCGCCTCCCGATAATTCATACGGCATCTGATTCCGCTTGTGACTCAATCCGACATCGGCAAGCGCGTAGAGAACGCGTTTCTTGATCTCGCTTCGTCTTGTGTTTGTAACGAATAAAGCAAAAGCCACATTCTCATAAATCGAGCGATCTTCGAGAAGCCTGAAATCTTGAAATACAATTCCGAGTTTACGGCGAAGATGCGGAATTTTCCTCGGAGTGATGGAACCGGAATCGTATTTATCGACGATCACTCTGCCGCCGGATGGACGCAAATCAAAATATAAAAGGCGCATAAGGGTGCTTTTTCCGGCCCCAGTTTGACCGACGAGGTAAACAAATTCGCCCGTTTTCATGCTGAAATTTACTCCGCTGAGCAATGGCTGATTGTCGTAAGCGATCGTTACATTTTTTAATTCAATCATGGTATTTCCTGTTTTTTACTATGGCTGCTGCAGTTTGTATCGCTTCGAGCATGCTCGATAGATTTGCTTTGTTTTTTCCCGCTATGTTATACGCTGTGCCGTGATCCGGCGACGTTCGTACAATTTTTAGACCGGCGGAGAAATTAACCCCTTGATTGAAGGCGAGCATTTTAAGGGGAATAAGTCCCTGGTCGTGATACATCGCAAGCACGGCATCGAATTTCTTATATGCTGCCGTTCCGAAAAATCCGTCTGCTGGAAAAGGGCCGTCAGCGAAAAATCCTTTTGCTTTCGCTTCCACGAGAAAAGGGGAAAGAAGAGAATCTTCCTCCGTGCCTATCAGTCCGTGCTCGCCTGCATGCGGGTTCAAAGCAAGAATTGCAATATGAGGATCTTTGATCCGGAAATCTTTTTTCAGCGAAGTGTCTACAATCTCCAGCTTCTCAAAAAGTTTTTCCCGCGTAATCTGCTGCGCAACATCCCGGACAGCAGTATGAATTGTCACAAGACCGATTTTAAGCTGCGGAGAAATAAGCATCATAGCAACGCGATTGGAACGGCTCAGGAGAGCGATCATTTCCGTTTGTCCTGGGAAATTATACCCGGCAATATTCAACGCTTCTTTGGAAGACGGAGCCGTTACCATAGCGTCCACGGTTCCATTCATGCATAGCTCTACGGCTTTTTCAAGGGCTGCACCTGCAGATTTTCCCGATACCTTGGTCGGGATGCCGTACGTAATATCCGCTTCGATCGCGTCTCCTATATCAATCACCGGTACGATGCCTTTTAAATTTGCATGCAGAGATGTTCGCTGGAAATTCATCTTCAGCTTGAACCGCCGCGCTGCAGATTCGAATACGGCAATGGGACCTACCAGAACAGGCTGACAAGTCCGTTGAGTCGAAGGATGGCTAAACGATTTCAGCGCTATCTCCGGGCCGATGCCGTTAAAATCTCCGCATGTAAAAGCAAGAATAGGTTTCAAAATTCCTCCACTGTGGTTAATGTATATATGCCGGTCTGTTGACGGTCGCTGAAAATAAACCGTTTATGCAGCTTGTTATACGTCCAGACCTCGATTGGATCGTTATTTGGTTTAAATTTCCTTTCCATCGCAGACGGGCTGCCGTAAAGAATAAAAATTCTGCCGCGGTCGTTCCTGTATCCGTCCGACGTGTTATCGCTTGAGAACTGCCGTATTGCCTCGTCGACGCGCCGGTAATATTCCGCCATCACCGGATTGAATGCCCGTGTCGAATCCGGGCTTCGCTTCTTCCAAAATGCAAGAAAAGCTTTCCAGCCGTTCGATCCGATGACAGGTGACATTCGATCTATTTCATCTTCCGACGCAATAGAGCGGAGAGCGTCCAGAACAATATGCCGGTTGGATAGCGATAAAGGTTTATTGATCCATACGACACTAAAAGGCGTCTCACGGTTGAATTCTTTTCCTCTCTCTCGAAACTTTATATTCAAAAGATATGCAGAAGGTTCGAGCGTCTCCAACGGGAGCTGAATAAATATACTGAAACCGCCTGAACTGTGATCCGAAGCACAGAGAGAAAGTACGTTATGTTCTTGACAAATGCCGGAGGCAGCCGGGAGAATGGTGAATGCAGTTCCGGAACAAGGTGCAATATCTTCATCAGATCCGTGTTGCGGGGAAATTGTCCAGGAAACGGAAAGAGAATCCTTTGCAGATTCGGGTTTTATCTGCATGACGATTCCTTCGGAAGCGGCAAATGGGACAGTTGTTCCTCTATTCATGAGAACAAAAGATACGGAATCCTTCGAAGTACGGTCGATTTTATCCGAGACAAATACAGCAGCGGATGTTGCAAAAGAATCGGCCGGGGAAGGCTCAAGAAGAACGCGGTCGGTGGCCGAAAAATGGCGATCTGAACTGAGATCCTTTAATTCTATGATTGCTGTATATTCTCCGGGAACAAGCGAAAAGGTGAAAAATCCTTGAAGATCGTTTTCTGAATTCTGCGTTGGAGCTGGAAGTTCGACGATTTCCTGAATAGTCCGGTGCTGACGTGAAACAATCGAATTTTTTATATTGGTGAATTCAACAAGCAGCTCCCCTCGGATTCCAAAATCTTCGGAAGAGCCGGATTCAATGTGCTGCGCAGAAAAAAATGATCGGTCGATTCTGTAGAGAAAAAAAACCGAAGCCTGGGAAGAATCGGAAACCGGAAAAGTAATGGTTTGAAAAGTCATAGGAGATACCGGTTGGCCTCGATCGGACTGGCCTCTTTGCGCATAACAGATGCTGCTTATGTGAATACACAGTATGACAAAGAATATAAAATGACATCTCATATCGCGGAAGACCTTTTATTTGAGAATAAAATACTGAGAAACAGAAGGAAACACAAGAAAAGAGGAATCAAGGATAAGATGCAATTGCCTGGTATATGAAATAATAATCTTATACTTCGTCTTAGATCCCGCTTATAGAGTCCTCCATCGGAGTCCCTTCGGACCGGCTCGTAGTCGGATAGTTTTTTCAGAGGGTTTTGATCGTCAAATTACACGCTGGGTAGCCGCGAATATTCATTTAAAAAAATGCATCGATTAAGATTTATGATATAATAGGCTAAGAAATAACATCATTAGTGAACTCTGAACAAAATGCCGGAAATTATAGAGTTATATGGAATGGAAAAACCGATAGAGGAATGACGGTAGCTTCAGGAGTGTATTTTTACCAGATTCGAACGCCGACAATGAAGGCAACGAAGAAAATAATCCACTTACAATAGGATTATTGAATCGCAGAAGCTGAATAAACACTATACAGAACCAAAATATCCCTTAAAAAAAATCCCTACAAAATCGATTGAAAATTCGTAACTACACAGCATAACTGTTCTTTGGAATAAACGGTTTATTGTTGAATGCCAATACGATGGCGTCAAAAGCAGAGCAAGCATTCTTGCAGGCGGTGGAGAGATATCCACGAATGCGACAAAAGGCATCGCCTCCTTCACGACTGCGGAAAGTGCCGGAGATTTTCTGCTTGACCTTCAGCATGCGAAGATCACGTTCAGCTTGATTGTTCGTGAACGGAACACGGAAGTCTTCCATAAATGCAAGCACTGCATCTTGATAGTCACTCATGCGGTCAATCAAGTTGCGTATTTTAGTTTGCTTCGGTTTTCCGCGCTTCCCCGGCGGAGATCCTTGACGTGGATTTAACGCCTTGGCAATGGCCAACAACGATCTATACTTTCCTGCATAATATTGGCGCGTCTGCAAAGACAATCTCCCAACAGGTCGGGACTGCACTTTGGTTTCTTCGACACGTTTGTGTATGCGTAGTAACAAATCTTTCATCTCTAATGCCCATGCCTGTTTTTCATTCTCATAGACAGCAGTCAGTTCACGGATCAAATGCGCGTTGCACATACCGTGTTCTATGTCATACTTGAAGTAAGGTGACCAAAAATCGTGAATGACTCTGCCTTGCAACGAGTCGAGAATGCCAATATCATCGATAGCTTCGCAACCACGCTTATGATGCATTTGAAGATGCGTTAAGTTCGATGTACCAACAACGTGCACCCAATGAAGCTTGTTCTCACAGAATATCCCAGTCTCATCGGCATGAACAGTGTCGGCTTGCTTCAATTGCTGAACAATCTCTTTTTCAGCAGGCTCTAATTTCTCGTGAAGCTCTTGCGTCCAATTCAGGAACGTTCCTTGTGAGACCTCGATATAGAACATATTCCAAAGAAGTTCCTGAACTCTTTTCAACGGTATCAGTTGAGACTGAATCATGTACACTGCTAAGCTTTTGATGTTCGTTCCATACTGAACGCTCTTCTCGACGCCTTCGGGAAAAGGTGCTACCACGACTCTTCCACAACGCGGACATTGTTTCTCTTGGTTTTCATGCTCAATATATTCGACCCGCGGCGCAGGTATATCAATAACTTGCCGCCGATGCACACGGCGAACTTTAATACGTTTCAATGAACAACCGCATGGACATCGGTCAATAGCATGTTCTATTATTTTATCCGGTTTATCCTTCATCGCAAGTGTTGATCCCTTATGACCTTCTTGTCCACCCGATGGCCGATTGCTCTTCGTGCGTGTTGGAATGATCGTTCGTTTTAATCCGTCGCTCGATGGCGGCTTGTTGCTATTGTGACTGTCTTGGTTGAGTCGATCCTCAAGCACTCTAATCCGCTCTTCCTGCTTCTGGACAATCTTTTTCAACTCTTGAATTTCATGCAGCAGCGTCTCTACGAGTTCAACGACAGCATCCGGTCCTTTGGCATAGACTTCTAATATCTTCTCTCGTGTGCTTGGCTGATGTTCCATGCACATAAGATATAAAGTGATTTCTAAAAGTACAAGTCCTAACTCCTTATTTCTCGAAATTATTTTGTATTATAAAATCACGCTGTGTAGTTACGAAAATTCATTCTAAAATCGAGAAAAAGGAATTCAAAATATTTTCGACGAATTATTCAATTTTTAGTAAAAAACATCTGAAAAACGACTTTTTTACTCGATTATTGCATCCCGTTTCTTGTTGCTTTTCCATCCTTGAGTGGCTATATTTACACAACTTTGGTATAATAAATGTTGGAAATGAACATGTGATCGTATGTCCTTAATCAATTCCCTTGTTGTCACCGTCCTTCCTCTTATTCCTAAATCCATTGTTGGAAAAGTTGCCAAACGTTATATAGCCGGAACCAAGCTCTCCGATGCGGTGCATTCCGTCCAAATGCTGAATCAAAATTTTATCACCACTACAATGGATCTTCTTGGCGAAGATGTAACCAATATTGAGGAAGTGGAAATCATAAAAAAAGGTATACTGGGTATTCTGAGGGCTATTCAAGTGAACAAGCTTAGATCGGGAGTATCGGTTAAACCGACTCAGCTGGGCCTAAAGTTGGATAAAGAGCTTGCTTATCGGAACATAAAAGCCATTATTATGGAAGCGGCACATTCGGGCATTTTTGTGCGTATCGATATGGAGGATTCCTCCACCACAGACGCTACGATTTCTTTGTACCGGCGCCTGAAGGCTGAAGGTTGGCGCAACACCGGAGTAGTTATTCAAGCATGTCTGAAGCGAAGCGAAGCGGATATACGTGATTTGGTGAAAGAGAACGCTGATTTCCGGTTGTGTAAAGGCATTTATGATGAATCTCCATCTATTGCTTTTAAAGGCCGGCAGGAGATTAGGGACAATTATCTCAAATTGCTGCGCATTATTCTGGAAAGCGGTTCTCAGGTCGGCATTGCAACACATGACGATTTTCTGATCGACGGATCGCAGAGGCTTCTCGAAGAGATACATGTTCCTCATGAGAAATACGAATTTCAAATGCTCCTGGGCGTGCGGGAGAAAAAGCGGGCAGAAATTGTCCGTGCAGGTCACCGTTTGCGCGTCTATATTCCGTTCGGCGAACAATGGTACGCTTATTCGACCCGGCGTTTGAAGGAAAATCCGCTCATGGCGTGGTACATTACAAAAGCGATTTTTATAAGTTCCTGATCAAAACGAAGGAGAAGTGTATGGCTGAAACGAACAATGCCGGAGAAAAAAAGAAGTTCATCTCATACGTGCCGGCAAACACGAATATGAAAGAATTTACGATCCGTGCATTGCTGATCGGTCTTGTCATGTGCGTTGTTCTTGGCGCTGCGAATGCATATCTCGGACTTAAAGCTGGCATGACTATCGCTGCAACGTATCCGGCCGCAGTCATCGGTATGGCGCTTCTTAAAATAATGCGGGGTTCGATTCTGGAAGAGAATTTTGCGCGAACGGTCGGCTCAATAGGCGAATCGGTAGCCGCCGGAGCTATCTTTACCATCCCGGCGTTTGTAATTTTGCATATCTGGAATTTTACGTCGGAGAGCATGCTTACGGAATATTGTACCGCTGCGGCTCTCATGGTACTCGGCGGAATTCTCGGTATTATGTTCGTAACAATTCTGCGCCGCGTTATGGTGGAAGACGAAACGCTGCCGTTTCCGGAATCCGTCGCTGCGGCAGAAATTCATAAAGCGGGACAGCGTGGAGCCGAAGCCGCTATTCAATTATTCAAAGCAATGGCAGTGGGCGCTTTTGTCAAACTTATGGACGGTCTGGGCATATTCCATTCTTCCAACGATTTTCCGGTAATGGTCGGACGCATCAAAGAATCCTTTGTTAAGCTCGGCTTGAAACCCGATTCGGAAAAAATACTCGGCGGCGGCATTACGACGATTTCGGCTCCGGCTGCGACTCCCGCCTATATCGGCGTGGGATACATCATCGGGCCCGAGCTCGGAGCATTGAATTTTGCCGGCGGTGTACTGGCTTGGGGTCTCTTTGTTCCACTGCTTGTCTTTTTTCTCGGCCCGCAGCTTATCGATAAGTATATGGCCGCTTCCGGCGGAGATACGATTGCGGCCTGGGGAGCATTGACCGGGCACCTGTACCGCTATATTGTTCGTCCCATTGCCGTCGGCGGCATGCTCGTCGGAGCGTGTTATACCTTGTGGAAAATGCGCAAGAATCTAATCCTCGGCATTAAGCGGGGCATTGCGGATGTCCGAAAATCCGCCGCTGCAAAAAGCGCCACGGAACGGACGCAAAAAGATTTGCCGTTTACATCCGTGCTGCTCGGTATCACGGTTGTCTTTGCCTTGATGATCGGACTGTATTTTTATTTTACGAATATGATTCTCGGCGCCGTTCTGGCAGCCGTCGTTATGCTCGTCGCTGGATTTTTCTTTGCAGCCGTTTCCGGGAATCTCGTAGGAATGATAGGTTCATCGAATAATCCGATTTCCGGATTGACGCTTGCCACGACCGTTGTTGCAGCATTGACGATGGTAATTATCGGCGTTAAAGGACTGCAGGGAGTTGCCGCAGTACCTCGGTGTTGCAGCAGTTGTTTGCGTTTCTTCCGCAGTTGCTGGAGAGATGCTCCAGGACCTAAAAGTTGGATATATCCTCGGCGGCACTCCGTCAAAAATGCAGATAGGGGATATTATCGGCGTCATTCTGGCAGGTCTCGTTATGTTTTTCCCGCTTTATGTTCTGCACAATTCCGATCTTGCCAGCCATCCTGCAACAGGCGGATTTGGCGGGCCGAGGCTACCCGCTCCGCAGGCAGGTTTGATGGCGGCGCTTTCTCAAGGAATCGTCGGCGGCGAAATGGCATGGCCTCTCGTCATCGTCGGCATTGCGCTGGGAATCTCGCTGATTATGATTAAAGTCAAAAGCCCGATGTTGTTTTCCGTGGGAATGTATCTTCCGCTGGAAACGACGTTCGCTATTTTTATAGGCGGATTGATTCGCGGCATCGTCGATAAGAGAGCTGCAAAACGCGGATACAACGATGCACAGAAAGCGCGAGTTGAAAATGCAGGAATTCTAACGGCATCGGGACTTATTGCGGGCGAGGCGCTTATGGGACTTTTTATTGCCACGGTTGTTTTTATACGCGACCGCGTCAGTGGAATTCCGGAATTCTGGAGTATCGATCTCTTTGAATCGATCGCCTCCTGGCTTGCAATTCCGGTCTTCATTGCACTGGCAGCTTATCTTATTTATAATCCGTTGTCAAAGGCAGGCACAGCGGATGAGCCGGCTCCGCCGACGGCAATTATGTAATGTCAAACTTTGTCAAGGTTTGGAACCTTGACAAAGTTGAAAAATTGAAAATTTTGAACTCATAAAATACGAGGTGCATTATGGCAGAATTGATCGGATTAAAACCGGAATTAGTGTGGAAGTATTTTGCGGAGATCAGCAAAATCCCGCGATGCTCAAAAAATGAGAAAAAAATTTCGGATTATGTTCTTGAGACAGCAAAAAAATTCGGACTCGAGGCCAAGCGCGATAAAGTTCTTAATGTGATTGTAAAAAAACCTGCAACAAAAGGCTGCGAACAAATGCCGTCGATTTGTCTGCAGGGACATTTAGATATGGTCGGCGAAAAAAACGCGGATACCGTCCACGATTTCAACAAGGATCCGATCGAGCTTGTGCAGAAAGACAATATTATAACGGCAAAAGGAACAACGCTCGGTGCCGATAACGGAATAGCTGTTGCAACGAATCTTGCAGTCATGGGAGACCGGTCGCTTGAACACGGACCTCTGGAATTACTTTTCACAATAGATGAAGAGACCGGACTCACCGGCGCCAATAATTTGCAGCCCGGTTTTGTAGAGAGTAAAATTCTGCTCAATCTCGATTCGGAAGAAGAAGGGTATATCTATGTCGGATGCTCCGGCGGAAGGACGACATCGGCTTCCTGGAAATCGGCATACGATATACTTCCTCCCAATTATGCACCGGTGCGTGTTAAAGTCAGAGGGCTGAAAGGCGGGCATTCGGGATTGGAAATAGACAAAGGAAGAGGAAACGCTTTAAAAATATTGAGCCGTATTCTTCTTGCACTCGATCCGCTCGGCGTGCGTATTGCGTCAATTGACGGTGGAAACAAGAGCAACGCGATACCACGCGAGGCATCGGCTCAAATTTGCGTGCCTATTAAAAAAATGAACGAAGCCGATGCGGCTGCATCGCAATACTTATCGATTATTCGTGAAGAAATCAGCAGCGTCGATCCCGATCTGAATGTCGTTCTTGAAGAAGTAAGAGCAAAAGTAAAAGGCAAGGTATTTAAAAAATCTCTTCAGAAGAAAATCCTGCAAACCCTCTCCGCACTCCCGCACGGGGTCATCAAGATGAGCGCGGATATACCGGGACTCGTGGAGACGTCGACGAATCTTGCAATTATCAAAACATCTGCGTCAAAGGTGGAGATTATTACCAGCCAGAGAAGTTCTGTGGCTTCGGAAATCGATGAAATTGTCCGTACCGTCGCTTCGATCTTTGAGCTTGCGGATGCGGAGATTGAAATCGCCGAAGGATATCCCGGATGGAAACCTAATCTCGATTCTCCAATCCTTAGAATTGCGCGGGAGACGTATCAGTCGCTGTATGGAAAAGCTCCTGAAGTCAAAGCAATCCATGCAGGGCTGGAATGCGGCATTATCGGAGAAAAATATCCGGGCATGGACATGATTTCGTTCGGGCCGACGCTGGAGGGAGTGCATTCTCCCGATGAAAAGATATATATTGATACGGTGGAAAAGTTCTGGAATTTCCTCCTCGCAATTTTGAAAAATGTAAAATAAACGAAGGATGGTGCTTTTGCACCTTTCCTTTTTCCGGCGAACGAAAAGGAGCGATATGGCGATTGATGCGGATACTTCCAAGGTCTGGTTCCATCCCGAAGGATTATTCAATCCTTCGGGTCGGATCTACCGTTACAGCGTTCTGATTATTGTCAGCTTGTTGACATTCGGAAGTTATTTCGCATACGACAGCATCGGCGCAATCGCTCCGATCCTTACGCAAGCTCTCGGCCTCGATAGGGAAACGATCGGTCAAACGTATACGCTCTACAGCGTGGCGGCGATCCTATCTGTTTTTATCGGCGGATTGCTCATCGACAAAATCGGCACACGGCGTGCGAGCATGCTTTTTTCATTCTTAGTCACTATCGGCGCCGCCATCGTCGCTCTGGCGCCCAATGTCATGGTTCTCTTTCTGGGGAGATTTATTTTCGGTTGGGGATCCGAATCTCTTGTTGTTGCACAAAGCGCAATTTTTACACGATGGTTTAAAGGGAAGGAACTTGCTTTTGCTTTCGGTGTGGGATTGACTCTCAGCCGGCTTGGAACGCTTTTCAGCTTTAATACGGAAGCATTGATCTCGGAATATTTCGGTACATACCAGTCGGCATTGTGGGCGGCTGTTTTTTTCTGCGTACTCTCGCTTTGTGCAAATCTGCTCTACGTTATGATGGACAAACACGGTCAACGTATCTTGAATCTGCATGAAGAGGGAGGCGGGGATAAAATCGTTTTTGAGGATATAAAAAAATTCAAGGCATCCTATTGGTACGTCACACTGCTCTGTCTTACGTTTTATTCCGCTATTTTTCCGTTTACAGCACTTTCGACGGACTTTTTCCATTCCAAATGGGGACTGCCTCTGACCGCCGGGTCGGAAGGCGGATTCTTGACGCAGGTTTTTTATAATGTCATTCATATGTTCAGCACAGCCGGCGGCACGACGACGATAATAATTTTTGCGTCGATGGTTCTGGCTCCGTTCTTCGGTCAATGGGTCGATAAATTCGGGAGACGCGCATCGGTGATGGTTCTCGGATCGTTCTTTATGGTTCCGGCATTTCTTACCATGGCTTTTACAATGATTGCTCCAGCGATTCCGATGATTATTCTTGGTGCGGCATTCGTGATGGTGCCCGCGGCAATGTGGCCTTCGATTCCGCTGATTGTGGAAAAAAATCGCGTCGGCACAGCATTCGGATTGACTACGACGATTCAAAATTTCGGTCTTGCGCTGTTCCCGTGGCTTAATGGCATGCTGCGGGACACGACTCAGGCCTATACGGCGAGCATGGTAATGTTTTCGACTCTGGGTGTGATCGGATTAATATTCTCGGTCTTGCTGCTGCGTGCCGACGGGCGTGAAGGGAAAAAATTGGAATCGATCGATCATACGCCTGCATCCGGCTCATAGAGTTTATTAAAGAAAAACGAAAAAAGGAGAAGATCTATGGCAGCTACAAAGGACAATTTGAAAGAAGCGTTTGCAGGCGAAAGCCAGGCAAATCAAAAGTACCGCGCTTTCGGTGAAGCGGCGCTTAAAGAGGGATTGCCGAATATTGCGCGTTTGTTCCGCACCGCGGCGGAAGCTGAACGAATACACGCAGCGGGGCATCTGGCTGCGCTCGAAGGTATAAAATCGACGGCAGAGAATCTCCAGGCTGCCATCGACGGTGAAACGTACGAGTTTACCACCATGTATCCCCCGATGCTGCAGCAGGCAGAATCGGAAGATCATAAGGCGAAACGAATGTTCAAATATGCAGTTCAGGCGGAAGCGATCCATGCAAAACTCTACCGGCTTGCTTTAGATGCTGCAAAGAGGGGAGAAGATCTTGCCGTTACGAAGATTTTTCTTTGTCCGGTTTGCGGACATATCGAGTTCAACGATGCTCCGGAAAAATGTCCCATCTGCGGAGCGAAGAAAGAAAAATTCGTAACAATCGCATAAGCAAAGAGCAAAAAAACTGAAAAGCCGCGGCGAAATATCGAACCGCGGTTTTTTTATTTACTCCGGAGGTTTTCAAAAGCTATTCTCTTTTTTTCTTCACAGGAAAATCGTATCTTTTATGAAACCAGCCTTCGAAAGATGGAGAAAATATGAAAAAGAAATTATGGATAACCTTGTTCATCATTGTACCGATATTTCTGAACGCACAAGTGAGTTCAAGCGGATTATCGAATGCGGATAGTTTCGGAAACTCGGTTTATGGTCTTGGTCTTTCTGCCGGCTGGGCATCCGGGGTCGGAATAAGTTTCCGCGAGCATTTGCCGACAAAAGCATCGCTGGAGGCCATCTTTGGTATTATCAAAACCGATAAACTTCTTATGAGTATCGGAGGGGAATTTCAATATGATCTCGTGCGCGGTCCAAAAACTCGATTCTTCGGTGTTTCCGCGTTATCATATCAATATTGGGGATCCAAAGGCAATGATATCAGCGGACCGTTCCGGTTAGGCGTCGGCGCCGGGGGAGAATTTCAGATTCAAAATTCGTTCTCCATCACAGCCGAAGGATTGTTTACGTTCTTCTCCGACGGAAGGGTCATTCCGCTGCCCCAGCTTGCCGTGCATTATTATTTTAATTGATGGACGGATCGTTCCTCGATATCACGCCGTCGCTGAGAATACCGGTCTCAGAAATAAAATTTCGTTCATCTCGAAGCAGCGGACCGGGGGGACAGAACGTCAATAAATTAGAAACGCGTGTAGAATTGCTCTTCGATGTTCTTCATGCAAAATCATTAGACGACCAAAGCCGATCAAAGATATTTCAGAAGCTGGGATCCTTCATATCCTCCGATGGCATACTGCAAATTGCCGTGCAGGAATCGCGAAGCCAGTGGATGAATAAACAACGAGCGCTTGAGAAGTTGACTCTCCTGCTCCGCTCGGCATTGAAAAAAGAAAAGAAACGGATTCATACAAAACCGACATTATCGTCGCATGCGTTGCGGCTTCAAAATAAGCGCAAAAATGGAGAAGTCAAACGTTTGCGCAAACGATTGGACGGCAAATCCGAGGAGTGAAAAGAGGTACTGGAGTTCATGGTTCATCAGTATGTCAGTTTATCTGTTTATTAGCTCCTTAGTTATTCTGTTGTTTTTTTTTCTTCACCATTCACAGTTTGCAGTTCACTATTTACCATCCGTTACCAGAAACCTTCTTGACTTCTACACTGTTGTACAGTAAAAGGCGATTTCAACATCTTCAAAAAGGTGCACAATGCATGTATCATTATTTTTCACAGTAGTTCTTGTCCTGGGTCTCATTCCAGCGGTTGTTTCTGAAAAGCAGGAAAGCCGGTCAAAATTCTACGAATTTACGATGAAGACTATAGACGGAAAAGACAAGCCTTTATCCGATTATAAAGGAAAAGTCCTGCTGGTTGTCAATGTTGCTTCGAAATGCGGTCATACACCCCAATACAAAGGATTAGAAGCTCTTTATCAAAAATATGAGAAAAAAGGGCTCATGATTCTCGGATTTCCGGCGAACAATTTTTTCCGGCAGGAACCGGGCACGGATTCGGAAATAAAGCAATTTTGCACGACAAAATATAACGTGACATTTGATATGTTCTCAAAGATCAGCGTAAAAGGGGATGATCAACATCCGCTCTATCATTATTTGACTAACGAAAGTCCGTTTCCCGGAGATGTTAAATGGAATTTCCAGAAATATCTTGTGGATCGAAGCGGAACGGTTGTCGCAAAATTTGATCCAAAGATAGAGCCGGAGGATACGGTTATCATCCAGGCTGTAGAGAAATATTTAAATCAGTAATAAAATCAAGTCCTTAGTAATTTGGTTCTTAGTTCGTAGTTCCTATTTCGGCGTTCATTGATATTGAATGTTCTTTAGAAGTTGAACCTCGATTCAATATTCTTCGTTTGCTATTCACAATTCACTATCTTTTTAATTCTGTCTTCTGACTTCTATCTTCTAAATTCTGACTTCTGACTTCTGTCTTCTAAATTCTGAATTCTTCTCATTGTTCCTTGTCCAAAAAAATGCTACTTTCAATTTAGTTTATGCTTCGATTCCTTAGCAATTCAAAAATTCGAAATAAATGGAGTTTTGAATCCGTTTCGCTCATTTGGCGTATTTTGTATGCAGAACCGCATTACATCGTGGGCGAATGCCGGGATGCAGAAAAGAAGATCGCTTCATTTTTCTGCCTTGATGCTGTTACCGGGTCTGTTTATTGGCGCGAAAAATATTTCGATGAACCATGGTGGATCGGCATCGAAGCTGCTTCAAATGGCATTGTGTTCTTTCACGGTTATGCAAAACCGGATATGCCTGAACATAAAGGAATTGAAGCGTGCGACATCTTCAAGGGACATACATTGTGGTCGAATCCAAACCTCGTTTTCTGGTTTATGTCCGGCGATAAAATTTGTGCATATAGAGATTCATTCGAAAAACGCACGGCGTATTTAATCGATGCGCATACCGGAGAAATTATAGAAGAAGAGATCGATGCAAACATGCTTCAGCGATTAAAGGAAGAAAACATCGTACGACAAAACGCAATATTGCCCGAATTGCTGGAAATATCCGCCGATGCAAAGTATGTGTCGAATTTGCTCGGGAAAAAATGGCGCAATATCCTTCCCCGAAGCATCGAATATCTTGAAAACTCAGAATATTGGATTACTGGTTTTTATACTCGTGAGGAAGGGCGGAAAGAGGTTTCCCCGCACTTAGGAATTATTAAAAAAAGAATCGGAAATATTGTGTATTCGATGAAACTTGGAGAGCATTATCCCGCACCAGTTCCAGACCTTTTCTTTATGATCCATGAAACGGTTTATTGCGTCGAACACCAGCATTCCCTGCACGCTGTTGAATTATGGAAATCGTAACGAAACATATTCATATAGATACATGCGGCAATTCCGAAGTTATCGATATCACCGGAAACGTCGAAGAAATTGTGCGAAACCAAAAAATAAAAAACGGCTTAGTGACCATCTTTGTCTCGGGATCGACAGCGTCGGTCACGACCACGGAATATGAACCTGGTTTGAAAAAAGATATTCCGGAAATGCTCGAACGATTGGCGCCGGCAGGGAAGAGTTATTATCACAACGCGACCTGGGGGGACGGGAACGGTCATGCGCATGTTCGCGCTGCATTTCTCGGTCCATCATTAACCGTTCCCCTGGAGGAAGGCGCAATGACACTCGGTACATGGCAGCAAATTGTACTGATCGACTTTGACAATAAAAAGCGCAAAAGAAATCTCGTGGTTCATATTATGGGAGAATGAACATGAAATCGATCCGTATAAAGCATGTTGATGCATTTACAAAAAAACCGTTTACTGGAAACTATGCAGCGGTTGTTGTCGATGCAAATGGATTGAGCGATGACGAAATGCATCTTATCGCTCGTGAAATGAATGTTTCGGAAACGGCCTTCATTCTTCAACCGTCGATTGCCGACGCGGATATTCAAATTCGCTGGTTTACGCCTTCTTCAGAGGTCCCGCTTTGCGGACATGCGACAGTCGCGGGTTTCCATGCCCTTGCAGAAGAAAATATGGCAGGAATGACCACGAACGGGCAGCATTATTTTAAGCTGCAAACGAAAAGCGGCATCCTTCCGGTGCGTGTGGAGAAAAATTTTCACGGAATTGCGGTAGAATTCGATTTGCCGAAACCGAGATTTTCTCTCAAGAAGAAAATTCCGCCTGCGCTTATCTCGGCTTTAAGGTTATCGAAAAAAGATATCGAATTGAATTTGCCGACGACAGCAGATGCCTACCTGTATCTTCCGGTCAAGGGATTGAAGATTCTTCAGTCGATTAGACCGGATTATGAGGCGCTTGAAATTATTTTGAAACACTTGAAAGCGCAGGGTATTTGTGTCTTTTCACTCGAAACGATTGAGAAAACTTCCGCCGTGCATTCGCGCTTTTTTGCGCCCGGGCTTGGAATTCAAGAGGATCCTGTCACAGGGTCTGCAAACGGTCCTCTCGGAGTATATCTCTCGACCTATGCAATGAAGGCCGGCTATGCTGTTGTTTGCAGAGAACTTGCAGACGGGAGAGTAGAATTTATCGGCGAGCAGGGAGATACTATAGATCGTCCCGGGCGGGTTAAAATACGCCTTCGCTATGATAAAAGATCGTTCGAAAAAGTTTCTATTGAAGGCGAAGCGGTGACGGTGTGGAATGGAACAATGGAGATTTATTAAGAAGTCAGAAGTCAGAATATGGAATGATAATTTAATGCCTTATAAATGTGGGAAGATTCATCGTTCTAATCCGCGACTCTTTGCATGGCTCGCGAAGAATAAATAATTTCAGAATTATTCAAAATACTTTCAACAGGAAAGGTTTTTTGTAAATGAAACAGGCCGTTTTTTCTTTTGTCATTCTTATAGCTTTCGGGATATTTGCTTTCAACATCCGTCGTCTTTTTCAACATCTCGCAATTGGGAAAGCAGATAACCGGACGGATCATATCGGCCTGCGGATTAAAAAAATGCTGATCATCGCCATCGGACAGAAAAAGCTGTTCCGTGAACCGCTTGCCGGATTCATGCATGCATTTATTTTCTGGGGCTTTCTTGTTCTTCTGGCCGCCATCCTGGAAGCTATCGGTGAGGGTCTGATACCCGGATTTTCCCTTCGATTCCTTGGAATTCTCTACCAACCTCTCGTTTTCATGGAAGAATTATTTTCCATACTTGTTCTCCTTGGCGTTTTAACCGCGCTTGTCCGGCGCTCTATAGTTAAACCGGCGCGTTTGGACTACAGCCTACATGCGCAGCTCGATGCTACGGTGATTCTCTGCACGATTTTCATGATTATGATCAGTATGATCGGACAAAACGCTGCACGCGGCGCACTTACTGAGGCGGAAAACGGCCGCTTCCTCTCCGGCGCATTGATCCCGTGGTTTTCTTCCTTCGCTCCCGAAACAAATGCTGTCCTTTTTGAGACGTTCTGGTGGATGCATATCCTGCTTGTTCTCGGGTTTTTAAATTACCTGCCGTATTCAAAACATTGTCACGTCCTGACATCGGTTCCGAATGTATTCCTGAGTTCGCTTGATCCTCCGGGGCAGTTGAAGCCGATAAATTTTGAAGCGGAAGGAGTGGAAAAATTCGGGGCTTCCGATGCGGACGATCTGACCTGGAAACAATTATTGGACGGCTACACGTGTACGGAATGCGGACGATGCAGCGATTCCTGCCCGGCAAATAGTACGGGGAAATCACTCTCGCCGAGGAAAATTATGACTGATATCAGAAAGCGGACGGAAGAGAAGGGAAGTCTGCTCCGCGGAAGAGGAAAAAAAATTCACGTTCTCGAAGGGCAAAAACATCCGGCTGAAAAAACACTGCTCCATGATTATATCTCTGCCAAGGAACTCTTTGCATGTACAACATGCATGGCATGTATGGAAGAATGCCCGGTGCTGAACGAGCATGTGCCGGCCATTGTTGAAATGAGGCGCAGCTTAGTTCTCATGGAATCGAACTTCCCGCCGGAAGTGCAGAACGTTTTTAAGAATTTGGAAACGAATTTCAGCCCGTGGGCATTTCCGCCTTCGGCCCGGACGGACTGGGCGGAGGGGCTGGATATACCGCTTATGGCGCAGGCTCCGGATGCGGAAATTCTTTTCTGGGTCGGCTGTGCAGGTGCATTCGATGAACGGTACAAAAAGGTGACAAAATCATTTGCCGGTTTGATGAAAAAAGCCGGTATTCGCTTTGCAATTCTTGGCGGCGAGGAAAAATGTACGGGAGATTCTGCACGCCGGCTGGGAAATGAATACCTTGCACAAATGTTGATGAAAGAAAACATTGCGGCCCTGAATGCATATCATGTTAAAAAAATCGTAACGAGCTGTCCGCATTGTTTCAACACACTCAAGAACGAATATCCCCAATTCGGCGGAACGTATGAAGTCCTCCATCATACGGAATTTCTCATGAATCTCATTCGCGAGGGAAAATTGAAAGCGGAAAACGGAGACATCAGGCGTATCACGTTTCATGATTCCTGTTACCTCGGAAGATATAACAATATCTATAAACAGCCGCGGGAGATTCTGCAATCTATCAAAGGGATCAATCTGGTTGAGATGAAACGTTCCCGCTCGAAAGGTTTTTGTTGCGGAGCCGGAGGAGGGCGAATGTGGATGGAAGAGACAGAAGGAACGAGAGTAAATGAGGAGCGCATAGAGCAAGCGCTCTCATGCAAACCCGGTACGATTGCGACGGCGTGTCCGTTTTGCTTAACGATGCTGGAAGACGGCTTAAAGGCGAAGGAAGCTGCGGAGGTCGTCAAAGTAAAAGACGTTGCGGAGTTATTATCGGAATCGATTCGATAACGCGAGGCCGGGAAAACTAATGATTCTTTAAATATACGGATAGAAAGGGAAGCGATCATGGCAGGAATGTTCGAGATGGATTATAAAGGGAAAAAAATTCTGTGTCTCGATTTGTCTGGTCTGGAGTTAAAAGATAAAGAGGAGTTTAAGTCTCTGGTCGGCAATGCAAAAAAAACAATCGCTCAACATCCACCGAAATCGATTTTACTCATCACTAATATTGCAAACACCGGTTTCGATACGGAAATTGCAGCCGTTATGGCAGATTATGCGACTCATAATACTTCCTATGTGAAAGCAAGTGCTGTCGTAGGCATTTCAGGCGTGCAAAAAATTATACTCACTGCAATAAAATCGGTCACCGGCAGAGATTTTTTTCTGTCCAATACAATGCAGGAGGCGGAAGATTGGCTGGTTAATCAGGATGAGAAACTGTAAACTGTGAATTGTGAATTGTAAACTGAAAACTGTGAACTGCAAACTGTATCAAACAAATTAACTAAGTAACTGACTAACTGACTAACAGACTTACTGAAAAAGCGAGCGAGAATGAATCTTGAATGCGAACAATTCATTTACATTTTTTTTAACCACGAACCCAAAACCAAACAACGCTGATATGTCATCTTTCGGTTGACAATTCGCATTTGAAAATTGGCAATTGACAATCCCCTTCCTTCCCTTCCTTGACTTTTCATACAAGAAATGGTATATTTTGACTCAAATTTTATAAAAAATTGATACTTTTTAACCAAAATTGATAGGATTCTGACAAATTTTATGGCGACGACTGGCGACTTTCGAATTGGCATGGTTATTCGCTTTAACGGCGAACTTCACAGAATTGAAGAATATATACACCGTTACCCCGGCAATTTAAGAGCATTTGTCCAAGTAAAGCTGCGTAGTCTTAAAAGCGGACGCATTACGGAAACAAGATATAGATCCGGGGAAGAGGTCGAAGAGGTGCGTGTAGAACAAAAAGAATTTCAATTCCTCTTTCATGATGGTTCAAGTTTTCAGTTTATGGACAAGCAATCCTATGAACAGATGCCGGTCGATGAAAAGGCGCTTGGTGTTGGAGCAAAATTTATAAAAGAAGGGGAGATCGTGCAGCTCCAAATGGTCGGTATGGACATTGTTGGAGCGGAACTTCCCTACAACGTGGAATTGAAGGTCATCGAAACGGTTCCGGGTGTAAAAGGTGATACGGCAACAGGAGCACAAAAACCGGCTACGCTTGAAACGGGGGCTGTCATTAACGTTCCTTTGTTTATCAATGAAGGGGATACGATTCGGGTCGATGTGCGTACAGGGAAGTATCTTGAAAGAGCCAATTAATAGTTACTCGATATGTGGAGGAAAACTCAGACGTTGTAACGAGAAGTCGTGAATCCGTCTCAGAATGAGATACGAATTCCTGCGAAACCGGCTTTTTGTCCATGCCTCTCGACAGCGCTTGACAATAAAAAGAGAATTTCGGAGCAGCCATGGAAATTTCTTATATAAAAAAGATTATTAAACTTGTTGAGAACAGCGATATCGATGAAATTGAAATCGATGAAGAGGGTAAAAAATTACGCGTTGCCAGAACCCGTCACAATGCTGCAGCTCAACAGATTATGCTGCCGCCCGTCGTTCGGCAGTCCGGGAATCCTTCCGAGAGTCAGCATTCTACCCCGCAAGAATCAAAACCACTTATCGAGCCTGCCGCATCGGAGAATCAGTACCATGAAGTGCGTTCTCCCATCGTCGGCACGTTTTACAGGGCGCCGACCCCTGAAGCCGAACCGTACGTAGAAATCGGTCATCAAGTAAAAACCGGTGCAGTTCTCTGCATTGTGGAGGCGATGAAACTGATGAATGAAATCGAATCGGATGCCGACGGCAAGATCGTCAAGATTATGGTTGAAAACGGCAAACCGGTTGAGTACAATCAGGTCCTTTTCCTTGTCGAAAAAGCCTAAGCTTTCATCTCAGTTATATACTCATAATAGACGAGTTCACATTTGTTTAAAAAAATACTCATAGCAAACCGAGGTGAAATAGCGCTGCGGGTCATTCGTGCTGCTCACGAATTGGGAATTAAGACCGTAGCGGTTTATTCGGAAGCGGATCGTGAATCATTACATGTGCGATTTGCAGACGAGGCTGTGTGTATCGGCCCTGCGGCGAGCAAGGAAAGTTATCTGAATATACCGCGTTTGATTGCAGCCGCAGAAGTAACGAATGCGGACAGCATACATCCGGGGTACGGCTTTTTATCCGAGAATGCTAATTTTGCAGAGATATGCGCCTCTTCCGGAATAATTTTTATCGGGCCCAGTCCGGAAGCAATCACAGCAATGGGAGATAAGGCATTCGCAAAAGAAACAATGAAGCGGGCTGGCGTACCGGTCGTTCCAGGCAGCGAAGGCATCATTTCCGATCTTAACGAGGCAAAAAAAATAACGCTTGAAATCGGTTTTCCCGTTATCATCAAGGCAACGGCAGGCGGAGGCGGGCGCGGCATGCGCATCGTCCGGAGCGAGGATGAATTGGAAAATGCGTTTCAAACGGCAAGTCACGAAGCAGAAACAGCGTTCGGCAATCCTGCAGTCTACATCGAAAAATATATTGAAGAGCCGCGCCATATTGAAATTCAAATTATGGGCGATAGCGCAGGAACAGTTCTCCATTTTGGCGAAAGAGATTGCAGCATTCAACGGAGGCATCAAAAACTTTTGGAAGAATCGCCTTCTCCGGCCCTGTCTGCGGAATTACGGGAAGCTATGGGCGCTGCAGCAATCAAGGGAGCCAAAAGCGCAAAATATATCGGAGCGGGAACAATAGAATTTCTGCTCGACAAGAATAAAAATTTCTATTTCATGGAAATGAATACGCGCATACAGGTCGAGCATCCCGTCACGGAAGAGGTATACGGAGTAGACCTCGTCAAAATGCAGTTGCAAGTCGTTGCCGGAGAGCGGCTCAAACGTCAAAAATTGAAACCCCTCTGGCATGCTATCGAGTGCCGCATTAATGCGGAAGATCCGTCGGCAGGATTCCGTCCATCTCCGGGCCATATTACGAGCCTTCATTTCCCGGGCGGCTTCGGCATTCGCGTCGATTCTCACGCGTACGCGGGATATTATATTCCGCCGTATTATGATTCGCTGATAGCCAAGTTGATTGTAAAAGGAAAAAACCGCGAGGAAGCGATTTCACGCATGCATCGAGCGCTCGATGAATTCGTTATCGAAGGCGTCAAGACAACCATTCCATTCCATAAAAAACTTATGATGAACGAACGATTTCGAAGCGGAAATTTCGATACAAATTTTATAGAGACATTTGCGTTTGAAGAATAGTGGAAGATGGTGAATGGTAAATGGTGAATAGTAAATTGTAAATGGTCATGAGCAAATAAAACTCGTTAGCAGGCTTTGTTTGAAAGAAAAAAATCTGTAATCTGAAATTAGCAACTATAAATTTGTAATCTGAAATTTGCAATTTATAAATATGTAATCTGAAATTGGCAACTATAAATTTGCAATTTGAAATTTGCAATTTATAAATTTTAGGAGTTCCCCATGAATTTTCCGGAACAGTTAAAATATACAAAAGATCATGAATGGCTTTTAGTCGACGGCTCTCTAGGAACGGTCGGTATAACAGATTTCGCACAGAGTGAACTCGGAGACATTGTGTTTGTCGAAATGCCGGAAATCGGTGCTGCGCTTGAGCAAGGGAAATCGTTTGGAACAATAGAAGCCGTAAAGGCGGTCTCCGACCTTTTTGCACCGGTCAGCGGGAAAGTGCTGGAGGTGAACGCTCTCTGTAATGATCACCCGGAGCAGATCAATAAGGATCCATACGGTGAAGGCTGGCTGATTAAAATTCATATTACGGATCTTGCTCAGACCGGACACTTACTTGATGTCAACGCGTATAGACAATTGACTGACAAATAATGAAGATTACCCAATACAGGGCATTGTTGCTTCTACGAGAGGAGAAGCGGCAAATCAGTTTTTTGGGGAGCGATGCGACGGCAGCGCGTTCAAAGCGAATGCCGGAGAATCATGGAGGCGGTTAAAAAAAACAGGTGCAGTCCGGCAGGTGAAGGATTGAAATTGTGATTGAGTCGATGGGACAAAAAAATCAACTGAAAAAGGCAAAGCGCCTCACGCACTTCTTTTTTGCTGCAGAGAGCGTCGTCTTTCTTCTCCTCATCTTAAGCTTGTTGTTTTTCTTTTCTTATCGTCGTTCCTTCCGTCATTTTCGTGAATCAGATTTTATTCATCAACAGCAGCGTATTACACATCTTACAAATGCTCACCGGGCATTGCTTGAAGAAGAAGGAGATACACTGTGGTCCGATTTCTCTTCAACTTTATTCAAACGGATGGATAATCTTATTCTCGATGACTGGAAAAGCTACCGTGAATTGGCTGCATTGAGTGAATCTGAAGATCCGGAGAGCCGGAAAGAAGCCGATCAGCAGAACATCGAGTGCGTCGATTCATTGATCCATCTCGTACCTGCCATGACTGAAGAACGGAATGCAATTCAATTCTCTTCCTATGTTTTAAGATCCCGAATCAGAGACAAAAACGATGAGCTTCTTTTTTCGGAAATGCAGCGGCTTCAGCGGATGCATGATGAAGAGTCTTCGGCAGCAGAACGCTGGACATTTCTATGGATCGCACTTGCAGGACTTGTCTATGGGTCTGCACTGCTTCTTGCTGTGCTGTATAGAAAGCAAAAGGGAAAAGCGGAAGAAGGACTCGATAGTTTGTTTTTTACTTTTGAATCTACGCTTAATCCCGTCCAAATAGTTCGTTCCGACGGAACAACCCGTTATGCAAATCCTGCTTTTTATAAGTGGAGCGGATCCGATCCGGATAATGCAGGGAATGATTTTTTCCTGCAAACGGTTCATGGAGACGCCGATATGCAGAATATATCGATATGGGAAACTGCAAAACCGGCTTTGCATCGGGCACAATCATGGTCGGGAGAAATCTTACGCACGAGGCCCGATGGCCAAACTGCCGTTGCCGATATTCTGATTGTTCCTTTTATCCGCAGAAATGAAAATATACTTGATTACATTGTCTTCTATACGGATACAACGAAGAAAAAGGAATATGCCCAAAAATTAGAAGAAACACAGAAGCTCTATAAGAATATTGTTGAAGGATCTCTCGATGGATTGATGGTAGTTCAGAACAATGCGCTGATCTTTGCAAATCCGAAGGCGGTTAGTATTTTCGGATACGAATCGACCGATGATATGCAGCGTGTTCCTTTTGCGGATCTGCTCCATTTCGATGAAGGCGAAACATTTTCTGCCGGCAATATTCTATCGGAAAGTATTTCTCTTGGAAAAGCAGAGTTTCGATGCAGGACAAAAAATGCAAATATTATCGATGTCGAAGCACATACGTTACCCATAGACTGGGAAGGGCAGGCGGCAGTGCTCATCTCGTTCCACGATGTTACAGAAAGAAAAATGATGGAACGAGAACGGGCATTGTGCGTTTGGGAACAGGAAAAGTTGAGTGAAATAGACAAACAGCTCGTTGGAACAGTGGAGCTGGAAAATATTCTTGATGCAATCATTCAACAAACGATGAAATTGACCAAATCCGGATTTGCAGGAATTCTCATCTACGATTCTGAATCGACAACATATTATTGGAAAGGGTTAAAAGGGAATGTTCATGAATTCTCCGGCGATTGGATCGAAGCCGCGCCTGAGTTTAAAATTCTGGCAAAGCGGAACGAAATGACGATTCTCGGACGCGAAGGAAATAAGGAAGAACCCTCCCTCAGAGGCATTCCCGAATTATCCTCTGAAAATATTGCAACGGCTGCATTTTTTCCGCTGCAGGTGGAAAAAGCATTGCGAGGATTCTTCATTGTTGGTTATCCATCGCTGCATGATTTTTCCGACAAAGAAATCCGGTTGTTAAATTCACTTGCAGAAAAATGCTCAATTGCAATGGTCAACGCGAAATCATACGACGATCTTTTGGAACATGAAAAAGAATTGAAACTGCTCTCAGCATCTCGTGTTCAAGTGCAGGAGGAAGAAAGAAGGAGGATAGCACGGGAAATTCATGACGGCCTCGGGCAGCTCCTGACCGCAATAAAGTTCAATCTGGAAATTTTGGAGGATACTATCTCTACTACTCCGGACGAACAAAATCGGATCAATGATATGAAGAAATTGCTGGACGACGTCATGAAAGAGGCGCGAGAATTATCGTATAGCCTTATGCCGAGCGTCCTTGAAGATTTCGGCCTTATTCCTGCCATGCAGCTTCTTTGTGAACAGTTTTCTCAGCAGACCGGTATTCATGTCCAATTTCTTCCGCATGGCGATCCCGACCGATTCGGCATAGATTTAGAAATCGGCATCTATCGAATTGCACAGGAAGCGCTGATGAATATTCAAAAACATGCTTCGGCTACTAATGTTGAATTGCAAATTATTGTGACTGAACACGCAGTACGGATGACGGTGGAAGATAACGGAAAAGGATTTGCTGCTGCACAAAAAATAATACGACGACAAACGGGCAGAAAAGGAATAGGATTGATGAAGATGCGTGAGCGAACCTCGCTCTTGGACGGGATTTTTTCAATAGAATCGGCATTGAAGCACGGAACTTTGCTTTGCGTTGAAATACCCATCCCGAAAAAAGAGAGCAAACCATGAAAGTTCGATTGCTGCTGGCGGACGATCATCCTCTTGTGAGGAGCGGTCTTATTAAATTGCTGGAATCCTACAAAGACTTTATCGTTATAGGAGAAGCAGAAGACGGTGAAGAAGCCGTTGCCATGACGAGAAAACTCAAGCCGGACATTGCCATTATAGATCTTTCGATGCCGAAATTATCGGGAATTGAAGTGACAAAAATTATATGCAAAGAAATTCCAGAGACGAAAGTCCTTGTCCTGACGATGCATGAAAACGAAGAATATATATATCAAATACTCAAGTCCGGCGCAGGCGGTTACATTCTCAAAAATGCTACGAAAGATGAACTTGCATCGGCAATTCACGAAGTGGCGAGTGGAAAAAAATTCTTCAGTCCAAAAGTTTCGGAAATCATAGTTAATAGATACCTCCACAAAGCGAAGGAGAGAGATGCGGCAGCGAGTGAAGATGATGGAGGACTTCCTTTGACCCGCCGGGAAAAAGAAATATTGTATCAAATCGCGCTCGGTAAAAATAATGCGCAAATAGGCGAAATCATGTTTATCAGTCCCCGAACTGTGGAAACGCACCGTACGAACATCATGCAAAAATTGGACATTCATGACGCCTCCAACCTTGTCCGGTTCGCATTGATGAACAAGGATAAACTTGGCGTTGCAGAATGATGCGGCGTTCAAGGTGCTGCGGTGCTGCGGTTATTTGGTTAGTTAGTTGTTTAGTTATTTAATTATTTACTGACGTTACGCAACAGCGATAAATTCGTATATTTGAGCAATTGCCACTCTGGAGCGAATGATTTGAGTGGAGCACTCAAAGAGACAACACACAAGGTGTCCATTGGACAAAAACCTTCTCCATTTATATGTAGATAGTTTATTAAGCACATTTTCTCGCTCAACAGCAACATCAGTTTCAGCAATGATTGATGGAGCCTATAGTCATGACAGCATCACTCGATTTCTATCAAACAGGCAGTTGACATCTCGTGATCTGTGGTATCAAGTAAAATCGATTGTGCGAGCGATAGAAAGCGATTATGGTATCTTGATCGTTGATGATAGTATTTCACACAAACCTCACATGGATGAAAACGACATCGTCTGCTGGCACTATGACCACAGCAGCGGCAAGAGCGTCAAAGGTATTAACATCGTTTCCGTCTTGTATCATAGTCAAGGTCTCTCGATTCCTGTCGCTTACACACTTGTAGAAAAGACAGAACATAGCATTGATTCCACGACCGGCAAAGAAAAACGAGTCAGCACAACAAGTAAGAACGAACATTTTCGAGCGATGCTTGCGCAGAGTGCTAAAAACATGCGATTCCGTTATGTTTTAAGCGATGTCTGGTATGCATCGGTCGAGAATATGAAATACATCAAAAATACATTGCACCGAGATTTTGTGATGCCACTGAAAACAAATCGTAAAGTAGCACTTTCGGCTGCAGAGAAACGAGCCGGGAAATATGTAACAGTCGAAACACTCCAGCCCAAGGTCAACGAACACCTTACCGTGTATCTCGAAGGACTCACCTTTTCGGTGCGACTCATTCGTCAGGTCTTTATAAACAAAGATCACTCTCAGGGTGTGTTGTATCTTGCCTGCAGTGATACAACGCTTACATATCAACACATGATCGATCTCTATCAAAAACGATGGAAGATCGAAGAGTACCACAAAGCGTTAAAGCAACAGTGTGCATTGTCTTGTTCTCCTGCTCATACGGTGACAACACAATCGTCACATATTTTTTGCTCTCTCTGTGCTTTTGTCAAACTTGAGCTTATGCACAGAATCATGGCGGTCTCTTATGAAGGATTGAAAATCAATCTCCATCTACATGCGTTGAAGACCGCATTCAAATATTTGAAAACGCTACAACCATTAGATTGGGCTACTAAACCTATTTTTGCGTAACATCAGTTATTTAGTTATTTTGTTGTATTTGTTCTACTTTTGTTCGGTTAAGGGCTTTCATTTCCTGCATTAGTTAAGTATGTCCCACCTTACGCATAAATTTTTATTGAATGTGCCTATTTGTACATTTTACGGTAATTACCGTAGGACTTACAGCTTTTGCCGTAATTGTAAAAATACGGTGAAAAAACGACGAAAATGATCTTCCTGATTGATATACTAAAGATAAAAAATCATGAACATTCCACATTTGTCTGTGTAATGTGAGGAGGCTAAAAATGTTCGTTGCAGATGGCGATGAATAGGCGGAAAAATTACGAATGGATTTACATGGTATCATGTAACTGCGATTAATGAGATATGTTTTATATTGGGAACAATGTTTGATTAGAATGTTAAAAAAGAAATTTCACATTGAGCGACTGCTGATCGTTCTGTTGACGATGGTTGTGCTTATTGTTGCGCTGGGTGCGACGGCAATGGCAGCAACCTACTATTTAACTGCCGCCGGTGCCGGAGCTGCTCAGACTGCGGGAAATTGGAACACTGTTGCGGCAGGTGGCGGCACTGCAGCGACTAATTTTACCACCACGGGCGATGTTTTTAATATCCCTTCCGGTATAAGCGGGATTGTTTCAGCGAATTGGCCTTTCGGAAGTAATGGTAATACACGTACGTTAACATTAACAATAGACGGATCGTTGACAATTAATAACGGAGTTACCCTTACATTACAGAATTGCAACGCTGGTGGTGTTGCTGCTATGACTGTAGATGCCGGAGGAAGCTTAATCTTTTTAGGAACAGTTGCGGGCACAAATCAATTAGTAGGGGTGCACGGTGCCGGCGGAACTACGGCAAATATTACAGTAACATTGGCAAGTGGAGCTAGCATAAAGACTCCAAATCTTGGCGGTATCGTAAGCGCAACAAATGGCTCAATAAATTCCACCAATATTACTGTTGCTTTGAATGCGGCGGCAAATTATGAATTTAATGGCGCCGCAACACAAGTAATGACCGGCACTCCTGCAACTGTAAATAATTTAACATTGAGCGGCAGCGGAGCAATAACATTTCTTAATACCATCACAACTGTCAGTGGCAATTTGACCATGAGCGGGACTGCTACCACCACCGCTACACACGCTTTATCAATTGGTGGTAATCTTGTAATTGGCAGTGGAACGACATTTGCCGATGGTGGCTACCAGATAACTGGTAATGCGACGGGAACTTTGAGTGTTGCCAATGGAGCAACCTTGCAGATCGGGGCAGGCACTGCAACGATAACCTCGTTCCCTACAAACTTTGCGACTGCCAATATTACACTGAATCCGACCTCAACTGTAAATTATAACACGATCACCAATGCACAAAATATTGCCGGAAGCGTTACAAGCGCAGGTCCATCAACTTATGGTCATTTGACGATAACAGGTGCATCAGGTACAAAAACGATGACGGGTGCAATTACCGTTGCCGGAAATTTGACCATAGCAACAGCCGGTGAAACTTTCGCCGACGGCGGATTTACAATTACAGTAAACGGCAATGTAACGAATAATGCAACTCATTCAGGCGCAGGGGAGATATTGTTAAGCGGGGGGGCAGGTTCTCATACGGTAACCGGAACGACGGATACGTATGGAACGCTTGAATTGAATGATGCAAACGGGGCAACTTTTGCGAATACTGCTGCGACGACTACTGTTGGTACGCTCACCGTAACTTCCGGTACGCTTACTTTGAATTCATTTACGACAGGTCTGACTGTAACGACAACAAATGTGAGCGGAACGCTTGCTTTTAATAATGCGACCGGAACAAGGACGATGGGCGCTGTAACGGTAAATACCGGAGGAAGTGTCAATATTTCGACAGCGCAAGCTGCACCTTTGATCACGGTAACAAGCTTAAATATAAACGGAGGAACGTGGAATAATACTGCAGTAAATGAACCGGTTACGCTAAGCACGGGTACTTTTACCAATACAGGAACATTTAATTCAGGTACGGGTACATATACTTTTTCTGCAGCTACCTCGTCGATAAATGGAAATGCAACAATCTTCTCAAACTTGACTATCAATAGTGCAACTGGGACGACCAATAATATTACCGTTTCAGGAGGTTTAACGGTAACAACCGCATTGGCAGGGACGGGCACTTTAATACAAGCCGCAGGTGCTAATCTTTTTATAGGAGCTTCTCCTGTTGCTCCTACTTTAACAGCCACGGCTGCAGGCAATACGGTTGATTACAACAGCACAACCGGAGCACAGACAATAAAAGGTACAACATATTATAACCTTACTATAGATAAGTCAACGCAAGTAGGGACACTTGGGGCAGCAACAACTATCAATAATAATTTATCGGTGCTGAACGGCACGCTTGCCGATGGCGGATTCCAGATTACAGGTAATGGAACAGGGATTTTGAATATTGCCGCCGTATCTACCTTGCAAATCGGTGCAGGGGGCGCGAATACAGAAACCTTCCCGACTCTTTATACGAGCGCCCAAATTACATTAAATGCCGCTTCCACGGTAATTTATAATTCTACCAGCGCTATGACGGTGGCCGGCAGTGTTGCAAGTGTAGGTCCTTCAACGTATGGAAATCTTACCTTATCGAGTGCGAGCACAAAAACAGCGGCTTCTGCAATTTCGGTCGGCGGCAATCTTACCGTTAATGCCGGCACTTTTTCCGACGGTGGTTTTCAGATTACAGGCAATGGAACGGGAACTTTGAATGTTGCCAATGGAGCAACCTTGCAGATCGGGGCAGGCACTGCAACGATAACCTCGTTCCCTTCAAACTTTGCGACTGCCAATATTACACTGAATCCGACCTCAACTGTAAATTATAACACGATCACCAATGCACAAAATATTGCCGGCAGCGTTCTAAGCGCAGGTCCATCAACTTATGGTCATTTGACGATAACAGGTGCATCAGGTACAAAAACGATGACGGGTGCAATTACCGTTGCCGGTAATTTGGCCATAGCAACAGCCGGTGAAACTTTCGCCGACGGCGGATTTACAATTACAGTAAACGGCAATGTAACGAATAATGCAACTCATTCAGGCGCAGGGGAGATATTGTTAAGCGGGGGGGCAGGTTCTCATACGGTAACGGGAACAACAGATACGTATGGAACGCTTGAATTGAATGATGCGAACGGGGCAACTTTTGCGAATACTGCTGCGACGACTACTGTTGGTACGCTCACCGTAACTTCCGGTACGCTTACTTTGAATTCATTTACGACAGGTCTGACTGTAACGACAACAAATGTGAGCGGAACGCTTGCTTTTAATAATGCGACCGGAACAAGGACGATGGGCGCTGTAACGATATATACCGGAGGGAGTGTCAATATTACGACGGCTCCCTCGTCTTTAACTGTAAGCGATCTTACTGACAATGGTATATGGAACAATTCAATAAACGCTGCAGTATCAATTGGAGGTAATTTAACTGTCAATACCGGATCAACGTTTACAGCCGGCAGCGGCGCTTACACCTTTACGGGTACAGCCAAAACCATTGGAGGCACTTTAGGCACAATCAGCATCCCGAGTATATCAATAGGTGTCTCCGTTACTAATAATCTTACCACTGCACCCGGTTTAAATATAAGCACAACCTTTGCAGGCGCTGGTACTTTAACTCAAGGAACCAATGCCATACTTACCGTCGCAGCTACTTCTGTTGTCCCAATACTTGCTGCAACCGCTACAGGCAATACCGTGAACTATAATGGTGCTGCACAGACAGCTGAAGTGACGAGCTATTTTAATCTTACACTTTCAGGTTCCGGTATAAAAACATTTGCCACTACACCGACTGTCAACGGCGTACTTTCTTTGGAAGGAACTGCAACGGTTGCAGTTACAGCCGGAGTGATAACATACGGTCCAAACGCAACACTGCAGTACAATAAACCGGCCGCATACACGGCTACAGCAGAAGAATGGATAACTCCATTTGCTGCGACAGGTGGAATCATTATTGCCAATACCGGAGCAATCACGACGTATGCTGCATTGACTTTAAATGCAGGTGTTCCGCTAACCATTAATGCCGGATCCACATTAATCACGGGAGCAACAAATACATGGACTCTGACTGTTGGAGGAACAACATCGGTTTCCGGAACATTAACACTTGCCAATACGGGCACGAAAACATTCACAGGCGCTGTAACGATCAATAACGGAGGCGCGATAACAGAGACTGCGGCAGGACAACTTGTATTTGGTTCTGATGTTACGATTGGTGGTACCTTAACGGAAAACGGTGCAGCAGTTGTCGGTTTTGCGGGAAATTTCACTAATAACGGAACGTATACTGCAAGTACCGGTAATCATACTTTCTCCGGGTCAAACAAAACAATTGGTGGGACAGCAAATCCTACAACAATTCCAACAGCAACCTTTACAGGAGCATATACAAATAATTGTCCATATCTCAGTATAACAAATTCATTGACCGTAACAGGCGTAACGTTAACCAATAATACCATCATCGGAGTAGCTGCAATTACGGGTACCGGCGGACTGACACAAGGAACCAATGCTACACTTTCAATAGGGGGAACCTCGACAATAGCGACCTTAACGGCAACAGCGAACGGTAATACCGTTAATTATTTTATCGGAGGCCAAACTGTTTACCCGGCAAACTATTATAATCTTACTCTCTCCGGCACCGGAGCAAACACATTGCAAACCGGAACGATGACAATAAGCGGCAATTTAACTTTAAGCGGCACAGCGACGACAACAACGGTTGTCGGGCTGACAATTGGCGGCAATCTTAGTATCGGAGATGGAACGTCATTTACGTCGAACGCTGCATATGCATTGACTGTAGCAGGAACAACTACGGTAGGCGGCGGGACAAGCGGCACGCTGGCAATAGCCACAGCTGCAACGAACACCCAGACATTCACGGGCGCTGTAACGATCGCCAGTGGCGCGAGTTTTACTGAAAGTGTGGCGGCAGCGCTTTCGTTCGGTTCGGATATCGCGGATAACGGAACATTGAATTTCGGCTCGGGCACATTAAACATATCGGGTAATTTATACGGCACAGGCACAGTTACGGGGGGCATCGGATCCGTAAATATCGCCGGCAACTGGACGCAGAGCGGTACTTTTACAGCCACTACCAGCACGGTCAACTATAATGGAAATTATATCGGACAAATTGTACGAGGAGGTATCACGTATTATAATCTGCAGATATCCAATGGAGGTTCAAAACTTTTACAAACGGGGAATGCCACAGTTTCAAATGTGCTGACTTTAAATTCCGGTGTTTTTAAGCTTAATGACTACAACCTCATTATCAGTAATACATCCACCGGCGCCATAAGTGGAATATATAGCGGTTCAAGCATGATTGAAACTAATGGAATCGGCTATCTACAGAAAACCGGAGCGGTTTATAATAATGGTACCGGAATTGGTCTCAATATCGTGTATCCGATTGGCTCGGGTGGATTCTATAATCCCTTAGATTTGACAAGTGGTTTCACAGCTACAGCCGGTACCGGAACTCTCCAAATCAGAGCAATATCCGTAAATCAAGGTGCAAATGCTTTAAGTAAATATTGGACACTCACTATTTCAAGTTATACAGGCATAATAACCAATTTGAGATTTACATACGACGTTGCTGAAGTGCATGGGACACAATCGACTTATGATACTTGGTATTCCACAGGCACCTGGTCTTTAGCGGCGGGTACACGCACTGCACTCGGCGCTAATCCTTTTGGTACGAATGTCTCAGGAGTAACAGCCGCATCGATTTCAGGAAATTGGTCTGCCGGTACATCAGCGCCGGGTTCGACATCAGCAACATCGTATTATTCTTATCAATCGGGCGATTGGGCCGATGCAACTTCTTGGACTACAGATCCTTCCGGCACACTGTGGATAAATTCCGGCGTTCCCGCGGCATTGGACAATGTCACCATTCTCAATGGCCGGACGATCTCGATCAACTCAAATACTAAACAAGTAACCGCGCTTACTATTAATGCGGGCGGCATTCTTAACATCAATTCTACCACTGGGCATAATTTCGGTACAGTCACAGGACAGGGGAAAATAATGCTCAGTTCCAATACGTTCCCGGGCGGCACATATACGAGTTTTATTGCCAGCAATGGAGGAACGATAGAATATTACAATTTGAATGCCGTCAGCCCGACTCAATTAACCTATAATAATTTAATTATTTCAAACTATACCAGCAGCGCAAATAGTTCCTTCCTGAATAACGGCGCGAATCCCACCACATATACGATCAACGGGAATTTTAGCCTGAAAAATTATTCTTCCGGTACAGAGACGGTATATTTCGGAAACCCGACAGCTTCAGATAATCTGATCAATATGACTGTGTATGGCAATTTTTCCGTCGATGCAAACTGCAATATCAGGGTAAATAATTTTGCTACTTCGCATAATATTCCGAATCCAACCGACAATGTTACTGTCTATCCGGTTCATACATTATCGCTGTACGGCAACTTAACAAACAATGGATCTATTCGATTTACCGGATTGCCTTCTCCTGCTGTCAATGCATATTATATCCTCACTACCACAGCCTCCGGAGGAGTCAATTACGGCGATGTTCAGGTGTTTTTCTATGGCTCTACAAATAACACCGTCACGTGTAATGGTACAACCGACTTTTTCAGATTCATTGAAGCCAAGGGAGTCGATAATACATTCGTATTAGAAGTCACCTCTTCCAGTACAAATAATTTTGCTCTTTATGCTCCCAATTCTCAGGGCGGCACCACCTTCGACGGGGGACCGGATGGTTATGGATATGGCGCATATTATAAAGCTCTTTTTATACATTATGGCACATTAAAATTAGATGCAAATATTAATATCCCTTCTCTTACGGAAGGTGGACAGGATTTTAATATTATTCCTACAGCAGAATTGTGGATTAATGGAGCTACTGTCTCTACTATGGTCGTTGGTTTCAACGGGACCGGTTATCAAGCGGCAACGTTATATGGCGCATTGCGTATTAGTGCGGGACAGTTCTCTACCGGAAGTTCAGCAGGAATCGTTCTTGGTGCTTTAGGAGCTCCATCTATTACCATTGAAGGAACAGGCACATTAGACGTCAGCCAGGCATGGACCAACACGGGGACTTCTAATCAAATGAGTTATACTCAAACCGGCGGAACAGCGAACTTCCGCATGCAGGGAGAAAATCATGCCGGACCGATGTTGGCATTAGCCAACGCAAATTCAGTATTCACAATGACCGGGGGAGTAATGAACTTCCCGAATAATGCATTTATTGATGCTTCGACAGATTACCAAATCGTGACTCTTGGATCTCAAGTTGGAAATTATAAAGTAACCGGCGGCACCATCAACCTTAATCTTCCAAGTTCCGCTACGCCCTATACAGCAAGCTCGACAGTGCCTTTTTATAATTTGAATATCTCAAATCAAACCGGAAGCGGGACATTAACTATCCAATGGAATACTCCTTCGCCATTAAGCGTACTGAATGATCTAACGATCGGCAGCAACTCCGTACTTGACCTGAGTACAAACGCGATAGATCTTGCTGTGGGGCATAATTTTAATATTCCTACAGGCGCCGTCTATACGCACGGTGCGGCAAATACTACTACATTTAACGGAACAGGTGCTCAAGCATTCAATAATACCGGCACGATTACCGGCGGATCGTTGAATAATCTGACAATTACAAATACATCCGTTACATCGATCACGGCGAACAATCTGACAGTTACTGGAACATTGTTGATAGATAATAATTCTACTTTGAACGACAGTGGAAAGTATGTTTATGCAGCCGGGAATGTTGTCATCAACGGAACACACACAGGACAACAGACGGTTGGCGGCATCAGGTTGAATGGTGCGACCGCACAAACGATAAGCGGCGGAGGAAACGGAGTTTTCAATAATCTTCTTATAGATAAATCCAATACAACCGGCGTTTCGCTTACTGCAAATGCATCCGTAACCGGCAACCTGCGATTGCTCAATAATGCCAACTTCAATATCGGATCTAATAATCTATCTTTCGGAACTCGCGCAAATGTCTACACGGACACATTGACGGCACAGAAATTCGACAGTGTGCACATGATTTCTACGAAAGGCCTGGCAAGCGACCTCGGCATATCGAAGACTTTCAGCAGTGCATATAAAACATTCCGCTATCCCATTGGAACGGGTAATTCGTATCGTCCGGATAGCGTACAGTTTACAGCCGATCCTGCTCAATACGGCTCTATTACCGTCAAAACCATACTGTCGGCCGATCCATTAATCCAGGCAGCCGGGAAAGCGATCAATTTATATTGGAAAGTGACAAGTTCCGGATTCTCAGGAATTCAGAATAACAGTATTAATCAGGTGTGCTATTATTATCCGGCGGATGCGCCGACTCCGGCGGATGAAGTGAATTATATACCGGCAGTATACATAGCGCCGAATTGGAATGCAATTAACGATACATCGGCTGTCGTGAATTATAAAACACCGCGTGAAATTCATTTTAATAATACGAATTATATCGACGGAGAATATACGTGCGGCACTCCGGCTGCGTTTACGGGTTTAACCATCTATTACAGCAACAGCAATAATGCAAATGTTACATCTTCTACCGGCGCTGACTGGAGCGCTGCTGCCACATGGTGCACAGGCAGCAATACGGGAACGCCGGCCGGTGCTCTGGCAGATAATATGAGTAATGCCGTCTTTATTATCGGCGATGGATCTGCAACCACGCATAAGATTGCCATATCGGGAACTCATCAAATTCAAACTGGAAACATATCTATTTATTCCGACGGGATTTTAGATATTGGATTAACGAATGGACATAATTTCGGCGGAATACCTAATTCAAAAGTCTCCGGCAGCGGGACATTAAGAATTGCAAGCACTGCATACTTCCCGAGAGGCGATTGGGGGAATTTTTTAGGAGCTTCGGGCGGGACTGTGGAGTATTATCAAACTTCCGCATCACCGGCTACTGTTAATTTGCCGACAACGTATACGCTGCCAAGCGGAAGTACGGCTAATATAACCGGGTACTACAATCTTATCATTTCACCATATAAGGCATCGAGTATTATTCTGCCGGATATGAATTTATCTATTTACAATAATTTAACCATAGGATATTCTGCCGACGGAGGCACCGCCAACTGCATGACGCAGCTTAATGCAGGTGCGGCCTCAGCGACACTTGAAGTGCACGGAACTTTAAATATCAACCAATATGGCATACTGCAATATATGAACGTTGCCGCGCAGAACCTTATTGCAGATAATGATATCAATATTGCTGCAGGCGGAGCGCTGCAGGTATTGAACGGAGGAACTTCCGTGGCGAATACATTGACTGTCTACGGCAACATAGTGAATAACGGGACATTAAATTTAGATGCGAATTATCCGACGAACGACACGTACTACTGCAGTCTTCTGTTTACAGGTCCTTTAAGCAAATCACTGACGAGCACCTCTCCACCCACATCGACGTGCTTGTATAACATCGGAGTGAACAAAGGCGCTGCATGGGATTCCGTTTTAAATGTTAACGTTGCTTCTTCCGGATTTCAAATGGGCGGCGGCGGCATTAATTTGCAAAATGGAACATTCAGATTGACGACGAACGTTACCATGAATATAGCAAGCGGAGCTTTTACCATACCGAGCACAGCGTGTCTATCCACAAATGGTGGAACTTTAAATTTGGGAACCACGGGCTCGGCTGCAGATTCATTGATTCTCAACGGGAAGCTGGAAATTCTTGCAGGAAGCGTTAATATCGGACCGGCAATAACGACAACTTCTACTTATGCCTACAATATCGTTTATGCAACCGCAGGTGCGCCGGTTTTGAGCATTTCAGGAGGAGCGCTCAATGTGTATTCTCAGATCAGACGACAGCCGGTTGTTACTTCCGGTGCATTGAATTATATGCAGACAGGCGGCACCGTTACGATCGGAGCAAAAAATCCAAATACAGCGAGAGCTGCATTTGAAGTCGTGAATACCGGAAGCGATTTTGTGATGAGCGGCGGCACAATTATTATAGCAAACCATATCAGCGCTGCACCTCCGTACGATCTGGATCTGGAATCCGACGGCTCGAGTGTCAGCGGCGGTACGATGCAGTTCGGATTGGCAGGCGTGACTCCGAATCCAACATTGTTTTATTTCCAGTCATCTGATTCTTTGGGAAATCTTATACTTGAATCGACGACGAACTCGTCAGCAATAGTGGAAATATATCCTTTAACTTTATTGGGGAATCTCACAATCGGCGGCACAACAGGTTATTTCAATGCCGACGGGCTCGATCTTGAGATCGGCGGGAATTTAACAAACAATAATACGAATACATCTACCGGCATTGCTGTCGGCGGTTTTCAGACTCAAAGTGCGACACAAACCACTTCTTTTCTCGGCAATACCGATCAAACTATAACCGGCACAGCATCCAATCGTACTAATTTTGCCAATTTGGAAGTGGCGACAGCTTCAACTCATACATTATATATGAGCAGTTCATCTTGCAATATTATTGTGAATAGTAGTTTCACATTAACATCCGGCACGCTCAATGACGGTGGAAATTCGATATATCTGCTCAATAATGTCAATAACAATGCTGTCCACGTCAGCACGAATCCTACGACCGGCGGAATGGTTTTCATAGGAACATTAAATCAAGGAATAACCGGAAACGGAAGCGGAATATTCGGCAATATTGAAATCAATAACAGCGGGCACGGCGTGAATATGACGGATAATTCGACGATCAACGGCCAGATTAAATTTACAAACGGCGATCTCTATATTGATGATTATGCTCTGACGTTAGGCCAAAGTGCTACCATCGCGGGAACCCTCAATGCCTCGAATTTGATTTTGTTGAACGGTGTATTGAGTGATAAAGGAGTGACAAAAATATTCCCGACAGGCGCATCTACATTTACTTTCCCAATCGGAGATAATGGAAGATATACTCCCTGCACATTCAATTTCTCAGCGAATAGCAATTCATCGGGCGCTGCGATTAATGTTATACCTGTGGCTTCACTGCAACCATCCATTAATCCGGCTAATTATACCGACTATCTCAATTATTACTGGAATGTATCAACAACAGGTTTTTCATCTGCTTATACTGTAACACAGACATATACATACGTTCCTGCCGATGTAAAAGGAACTCCTTCATATATACAACAATACAATAACTCTACGGCACTATGGTCGACAGTCACCGGAACAATCAGTTCCCCGACATTCTATTTTACAAGCAGTACTCTCCTGGACGGCTCATATACAATCGGCGATCAATTTGCTTCCTTGCCTACTCTTACGAGTAATGGATCCGGCAATTGGAATACTGCGGCAAGCTGGCTTCCTGCAAATGTGCCTAATGGAAATCCGGTCATTATACGTTCGACTGATTCCATTGCTCTGAGTGCCAATGGAGCAAATGCAGCTTCTGTGACTATCAATGGAGTGCTCGATGCTGAAAATACAACATTCCATAATATCGGACAGGTATCGGGGGGCGGGAAAATACGGCTCCTCAGCACGAGCAGCGGCATGTACGTATTTCCCGGAGGAACGTACAATGCGTTTCTTGCTAATCCGGCAAGCACCATTGAATTTTACGGCAGCACAAACGGCACTCTGCCGCTGGATCCCGGCAATGCGACAAAACCATATCAGAACGTCATCTTTTCGGGGACCGGGATAAAGTATATAAGCAGCTTCGACATGGTGGTCAACGGCAATCTTATACTTTCGAATGGCAGTAAATTAGACAATACCCAATACAATAGAAATGTTACAATTCTTGGAAACTGGACGGATAACAATGCGAGCACAACTGGTTTTAATGCGGGGACAGGAACGGTCACCTTTAGCGGTACGGCAGCACAGAACATCGTTATGGCGAATAATTCCATGACAGAAATATTTTATAATCTCGGAATAAACAATCCTGCCGGACTTACATTGCAAACAGGAAAAGCCGGCGTTGCTAATCAATTAATTCTCACTTCGGGAAACATCAACACCAGCAGTACGGACAGCCTGACGATTACGAATACCAGTTCAAGTGCCGTTGCCGGCGGAAATGTGAATTCGTTCGTTAACGGACCGTTGAGCAAACTCATAACAAACGGTTCAAATTTCCAATTTCCTGTAGGAGATGCGGTTTCGTCTGCACGCAACCGTATCGGATATGTCTCTGTCAATAGTACTGCAACGACAGGCGCACAGATCTGGACTGCACAATTTTTTGATAAGAATCCTGCGGCAGGCGGTTATGATGTCACAAAAGTAACTTCACCGTTAAGTTCGGTGAGCCAGAACGAATACTGGAATATTGTCGGTCCCACCGGCGGAAGTGCAAATGTTGTGCTGACCTGGGATTCGGCATCAGGGATGAATAGCTCGCTGGCAAAAAGAGCTTTATCAAAAGTAGCCGAATGGAATACACCCGTGTCGACGAGTTGGAATTCCGTCGGCGTTGTTGTTACTGACAATGGACAATATTCGGGAACGGTTGCTACATCAACGCCGGTTACTCTTGGAAATAATATTTTTACGATTGGCGCTACGAGCGCATCTCTGATTACAGCGATACAAAGCGGATTGTGGAGTCTTTCTGCTACTTGGAATGGCGGGGGAGTGCCGGGACTTAATGATACGGTAGAAATCGGCACTTATACGGTCGCGTTGAATACAAATGCAGCAATCGCAAAGTTTATTATTGATCCCACCGGAACATTCAACGACAGCACGAATACAATAACCGTTTCTGGAAATTTTATTTTCAACGGCACCGTTACAGGATCGGGCACGATCATCCTGACGACTTCCAGCGATACGATTTTCGGAACAGGCACGACAACAGGAAAAAGTGTTTTGGAAATTGCCGGGGGGAGCAGATATATTGCTTCATCGGCGAATCTGACTTTGAAAAACGTATCGATTCTTGCAGGCGATACGCTGGACAATTCCGGGAGCATCACGGTTGATACGATTTTTGGCGCCGCTTCTATATCGATCTTCAACAACCTTTCGGGATCGACTCTGACCATCAATGGTCCGCTGCTAAGCACGGGAACCTTTAATGCTGCGTCCTTCTGCCCGAATACCGTTATCTATAACGGCACGGTTGCGCAGACAATCAATCCGGTAACGTACTGCACATTAAAGATGAACAATACCGGCGTGAAGACTGCTGCCGGCAGCTTTAATGTGAATAATGACCTCTATATTAATTTCGGATCAAATCTTTTGGTCAATTCCAGCGTTCAAATTAAAATTCTCGGAAGAACATTAACAGCAGGTGCATTGACGAATAACGGAAGCATTTTGATTTCGAATTAAATCGAACTCCTTTTGACAGCACCCTGTAGCCGCGACGGGCTTGCCCGCCGAAATGAAATACATGCGGGCTTGCCCGAAGAAATGAAATGCAGGCGGGTGGTCGCGGATGCTTCCGACGTCATCGCCGTCGGCTACAATCGAGGCACCACCTTGCGAAGGTCACCCCACCTTCGCAAGGTGGTATATGTTTTTTTTCTACATGCGCCTTTCCGAATGTCTCGAATAATTAATTTGATTATTTTCCCCTCTTCTTATTGTAATTATTACAATTTTAGCTCATTCCCAGCAGGGTCTCTCATACTACCTGGCGAAGAGACCTTCCAAGGTTCCCTTGAGTATCGATATGCCGGATGGCTGCCATCGTGCGCATATATCCTCAAATACAAAAATTATTAAAGAATTTCCCTGTTTGCACCTTCTACGGTAAACACCTTAGGACTTACGGTTTTTGCTGTAATTGTAAAAATACGGTTAAAAAGCGATGAGAAATCCCTGCCTTGTCGGTATACTGTAATCAAAATAAAACAACTATTACACCAATTTTGGGGTGCTGTATGAGGCATATCAAAGTACTTATCGTCGATGACCACCAGGATTTTCGACGCGTCGTACTAGATTTTTTGAATCGTCTTCCGCACATCGATGTCGTTGGAGAGGCGGTCGATGGCGATGATGCAATAGAAAAGGCAGAGACATTGTTGCCGGATATAATTCTCATGGATGTGGCGATGCCGAAGAAAAATGGAATTGAGGCAACGCGCATCATCAAGCAGCGTTGGCCTGAAATTAAAGTTATGATTGCGACAACATACGACACCCCGTTATATCGAATGCAAGCGTTGGAAGCGAAGGCGGATGGATTTATTTTAAAGTCTTCCTTGAAGCCCGGATTGGAGGCGGCATTCGGCATTATTAAACCGGTTCCGTCGCAAATTATACAGACAAAACAATAATATAAATTTAAAATAATAATAGAGGAGAGTAATTCATGAACACAGTAAAAATATTGCTGGCAGATGACCACGATTGCTTCCGGCATATTCTGCAGATGTATCTGGATGCGCAGGAAGGATTCGAAGTCGTCGGAGAGGCCAGGGATGGCAGAGAGGCTGTAGCGAAGGCTTCTGAGCTTCGGCCTGATGTCGTTTTGATGGATGTATATATGCCCAACGAAAATGGAATTGAAGCCACACGGACGATCAAACGAATGTGGCCGTCGACGAAAGTTTTTATTCTTTCAATGGATCCGAGCGAAGCGTATCGAAGAAACGCGCAAACGATTGCCGATGGGATTATTGCAAAAACATCGATGAAAAAAACGCTGATGAGCATTCTGACATTCGAACGAACGCAATCAACGGCAGCAGCAGCGGCATTCGCAGCGGCATAAAAAAAATGAAGAATTGCATTTTCATAATGAACATAAATAAAAATAGAGAATCATTTTATGATCTGCAGCGGAACACAGCAGAGCCGCAGAAATGGATGGCATTTTCCAGCATCAATAAATTCGGAGTGCAAATGAATATGAACACAATAAGAGTCACATCTTTGGGAGAATCGACTGCACGCAATTGCAGGAGGGGAATAAAAGATAGTGGTTTTTATAAAACCGCTTTCTGGATGCTGGGCTTCATGATCTGTCTCTGTTGTCAACAATTATTTGCTCAGGGTATTGGAATCAGCGAGACCTCAATTACACCGGATGGCTCTGCAATCCTGGAATTGCGGTCTACATCGAGAGGATTATTGTTGCCTCGCAACACTGCGAGCCTTGGATATACCGTGGAGGGTTTACTGTTCTACAATACAAACACCCATTTGTTGAATTATTATAATGGAACAGCGTGGACTCCGATAAATACCAATTTAAGTTTATATGCACCTCTTGCATCGCCGACGTTTACAGGCACGGTAATCATCCCAACACCGTTCACATTGGGTGCGACATCCGTTACTTCAACAGGAACGCAGATAAACTATTTAAGTGCAGCAACTGGCACAACCGGAACGACATCGACAAATTTAGTTTTTTCGACCAGTCCGACACTTGTCACACCGACACTTGGTGCAGCCACAGCGACATCGATCAATAATGTGGCAATTACTTCTCCCGCTTCGTTATCCACACTCACGCTTGCCAGCGGAAAAACATTTACTGCAAATAATACATTGACGCTGAGCGGTACAGACGGCTCAACTCTGAACATTGGAACAGGTGGAACATTGGGAACAGGTGCGTATGCTACAATTGCTAATTATGCACTTCTTGCATCGCCGACATTTACGGGTACCGTAACAATTCCATCACCGTTCACGCTGGGATCGACTTCTGTTACTTCCACAGGAATTCAACTAAATTATTTAAATGCAGCAACAGGCACGACTGGAACGACAACTACGAACCTTGTATTTTCTACCTCTCCAACGTTAACAACACCGAATATCGGCGCTGCAACAGGAACTTCATTAAGCGTCATTGGAGCATTAACTGCACAGTCGACGACAAATCAGTTGGTCCTTGGAACGACTAATACGACAACAATCAGTTCAACTGCTCCGTCTGCGAGCAGAGTCTATACGATTCCTGATTTTGGTGCAAACGGAGAAATACCTATTGGCACAGCGGGAAACACAATTTCATTGACAACGACTGGGGCAACGAATGTTACACTTCCAACCTCAGGCACATTAGCTACGACTGGTGTATTAATAGATATTAAAACACTTACTACAGCGAGTACTTCACCTTATACACCAACATCTGGGACGAAAAGTATACTTGTATATATAGTTGGCGCCGGGGGCCAGGGAGGCGGATGTCCTGCAACAACCGGTTCTGCCGCTGCAGGCGGCGGTGCAGGCGGGTGTGCGATTAAAGCAATTATCTGGGATGGTGTTTCTACTTTTGCTTTTGCCGTGGGAAATGTCGGAACTGCTGCCGGAAACGGTGCAACTGGAGTGGCAGGAAATAATTCGACATTTACGAATGGTGCGACTACCATTACTGCTAACGGCGGTGGAGGTGGAACGCTAGGCAATGGAACCACGGGACTTCCAGTAGCAGGGGGCGCGGGTGGAACAGCGACCAACGGAGATATAAATATTCAGGGTAACAGCGGCGGTGCTGGAGTAAGATTAGCTGCTACTACTTTTTATGGACTCACCGGTAACGGTGGATCATCCATTTTTGGCAGTGGTGGAGTTGGTGCGGTAGGTGCCAGCGGTAATGGCGGCGCTGCGACCGGTTACGGAGCAGGAGGCGGCGGAGCCGTAGGCAATGCAACTCACGCAGGCGGCGTTGGAACCGCAGGTGTCATAATTATATATGAGCACAAATAAAATCAAGAAATAAAATGAATGGTCCGAAGAAAAATAGAACCTATCAAAAAAATGGCTTAACACGCAAGAGATTCCTGAGAATTATAGGCTCTATTTTGATTCTTTTGATTTTCTGTCACGTTGCAATTTTTTCTCAAGTAATCGTGAATACCGGAGCGGCCATGAATGTAACGAATGGAACGAACGTTTCATCGGCTGCTGTCACGAATACTTCCGGGACTTTGAACAATGATGCAACAATGAACATTACAACACTGACCAATAGCGGCACATTGCAGGGCAATGGCACATATAATATAACTCAATCATTCACGAATACCGGAACCTTCACATACGGAACATCGACAGTCAATTTTGACGGAACGATTGCACAATCTGTCCCGGCTCTGACATACTATAATTTAACATTAAGCGGAAGCGGAACGATGTCGCTTTCGGGTTCCACTATTGCACTTGGGACTGTAACACTGAGTGCCGGTACATTCGATGTTACGTCTTCTAATTATGCTCTCAGTGTCGGCGGTAACTGGACAAATAACGGCGGAACATTTTCACCGGAAGGCGGGACAGTCACATTCAGTGGAACAGCTTCACAGGCTATTAACGGCACAGCAGCGAGTCAGACATTCAATTCGGTTATTGTAAACCTGACATCGGGATTAACGCTCAGTTGCGGTGGTAGTACAACGACACTGAATGTCGGTGGATCATTTACTGAGACTACCGGAAACTTCACAGCTCCTGCGACGATGAGCGTAACGGGAACAATTACATTAACTGCGGGTACGTTTACAGGTGGGACAAATCTTTCGGCTGGAGGAAATTGGACAAATAATGGCGCCACATTTACAGCCAATAGCGGAACTGTTACATTCAACGGCACGACGCAAGCAATCGGCGGATCGGCCCCAACAACATTTGGTTATCTGATTTTTTCAAATACAGGTACAGCAACAGTATCACAAAATATTACAACAAGTGCAGATTGCACAATCAATTCCGGCTCGAATCTGACATGGCCCAGCGGCATTCAGATTTATGTTCAAGGCAGAGCAATAATCGCCGGTACACTGACCAATAACGGAAATTTGTTGATTTCAAATTAAGTTGAAATTTAGAACTTCACATATTGCCGCTACACCGTCTTCCTCCCTTACCAAGTCGGGGATGCACAGCATTCTTATGATCGCTGCCGCAATGGCGATGTGTGTCTCGACTGTCTTTGGCCAAGGTCATGATCTGGTTATACAGAGCGGTGCAACGTTCAGCGGATCCGGGACAATCACGGTTAAGGATAGCATCATCAACACAGGCGTTGCATCGGCAATGGCTATTCACGGAAAAGTTATTTTAAACAATACCACGAATCAAGCTATAGGCAGCACATCGGCAGGTGCGATCCAAATCGATTCATTGAGCCTGTGGGGCAGCGGCACAAAAACAGCTTTAGTCACAGTTACGGTTGCCGATTCTCTTAATGTCGTTTCCGGAGCTGTATTCAATATGTCCGGTGATACTCTCATCATACAACAATTGTCCGGAAATGCCGGAACGATTACAACGAATGCGAGTTCAGTGATTGAATATATCCGTAGCGACGGCGTAACTCAATCGGTCATGTCCGGAGCATTCTCCGGAAAAATACGACTCCTGAATAATTCTCGAAAAGTTTTGGGCAGCGTAATGAGCGTCGATTCGCTCGAACATTCAGGTTGGGGATTGACCATTAACGCGAACCTGACAGTCAATGCAAAAGCGACGATCGATTCACTTCTGACGGTTTCAAGCGGTACGATTTTCTCCCTTGGATCCGGCTCTGGTACGATTTCACACCTTATAGCTAATGCAGGAACTATCAATCAGTCTGGAACAGGCTCAATCACGTTTACAAATGCAGCAATGAGTAATGGAACTATTACAAATACATCGAACGGCATAGTTACCTTTGCAAATAACCTGACAGGAACCGGCACAGTAAGTCAGACGGCAGGCGGAACAATGAATGTCGGCGGTTTATTTACGCAGAATACATATACGTTTACTGGTACAAATGACACGGTTATATATAACAGCAGTACAGCCCAAAATGTTATCGGTGCTTCATATTATAACTTAAAAATTTCCAGTGCGACCGATACTACTCTTGCGAATTACAAAACAGCGACCGGCCTCCTTACGCTTTCGGGAAATCTTATAATAAACTCAGGAAATACTCTCGATATGCAAGGGTACAGCACTTCCGTTTTCGGGGCAGGTTCCAGCAACTCCGGAAAAATAAAATGGTCGGCAGGTAATGTTTACGTCGCTGGCGGTGGAACAACAGATTTCTACAGTCCTACTGCAGGTAATGTTGCAACAGGGACAAACTACGGCAGCATGTTATTCTCTGGTACTGGCATGAAGACGTTTGCAATCAATCCGGCGACAGCTACTAGTAGTATGACAGCCAATTTAAACTCACAGATAACAATAAATAACGGTGTTACGCTGCAGGTTAATGGTAATCTTAATACTTACGGTACCATTACAAACAATGGCGCATTTAATATTGGCAATTAAAATGAAATCAACTAAAAACTATATAGCTCATAACAATTCAATATTCGCTTATTCGAAAGGAGATCTTTATGAATCGCAATCTTTCAAATCCGCCATAGCACAAAAAATGGATTCCATTTGCACGGGTTATTCTCTGAGCAAGAATACTCTTGTAAAAAACAATAACAAAATAAAAACATTAACAACGCATATTATACGAAGGAGCAGTATCATGAAATCTTCAATTATTAACGCATCAACGAGTAGAGGAATATTTGTTCTGTTTATTCTCACTCTTATCGCTGCGATGGCAATGGGGCAAAATGTAGTTATTGGAACTGGCGCATCATTTGCCGGTTCCGGAACTGCCACCTATACTATCAAAGGTAATATCACCAATACTCCCGCTGCCAGTTTTAATGGGGTTACAACACTTGCCGGGGCAGCAGGGCAAACGATTGGTGCAGGATCAAATGCTTTAACTTTTGCGACTTTGAATGCCAACACAACTGGCGGGAACGCAACACTCGCGGTTTCCACCACAGTCAGTACTGCATTGTCAGTTGGAAATACGTCCACATTAGCGGTCGGGGTAAATACTCTGACTCTTGGTGGTACATCCACTCTAAATTCATCTGGTGTTCTTGATGTTAGTAATGCAAGCGGCACAGTAATTTACAATAGTGGTTCAGCTCAATCAATCTTAGGCTTGACTTATGCCGGCACAGTTACTCTGTCGGGTGCTGGAGCAAAAGATCTCGCTGGTGCGGCCAGTGTCGCTGGTACATTTACACATTCCGGCGGTGCGTTGACGGTAGATCAGATTTTTACTGTTTCTTCGGCAACTCCAACATTTGCAACGATTGCCACTGTTGCAGCGGGAAAAACTCTTACGTTGTCGGGAACTGGTACTAAGGGCATTACTACGGTGACAACGACAACTGCGTCAGGAATTATTACTAATACTGGTACAAGCGGTTTGCTTACCATCGGAACTCTCAGTGACAACCTTGGATCGATCATTGGAGGTACTGGTGGAGTGACTTTTACGAGCCCTGCAACAAACCACGGTACGATCACCGGAGGTGCAGGTGCGGTGACCTTTAGCAACACTCTTGCTCAAGCGAACGGAACGATTACCGCAGGCGCAGGAACAGCAATATTTGCCGGAGCTGTAACACAAACAGGAGGTTCATTAGCCTCTTCTGCCTCAACGAATCTGTTAAAATTCACACAGAGCTTTTCGAATTCAGGCGGTGGTACAGTTGATTTATCAGCAACAGGTGCGGCTGAATTTGACGGTACTGTCACTGCCGGAACAATCAATACTGTTTCCGGAACAACTGTCACGTATGGCGGTTCAGGTCAAGCAATTGCAGATATGGGCTATGCCGGCAACTTAATTCTGACTGGTGGAACAAAGACATGGGCACTCGGAGCGGCTCGTGCAATTGGCGGTAATCTGACTTTGAATTCAAGCAGTGCCACAACAGTTAGCGGAGCGTATAATTTGAATGTTGCCGGTAATGTCGTTTTAGGAAGCAATTTGACAATAGCAGGTGCCGTTGCATTTGCTAATGCCTCAAGCGCAGTTTCTAACTCTGGCGGACAATTTGATATCGTTGGAACAGTTACCCGTACACATATTTTTGCAGCTAGCACTCCATACACATACAACAATCCATCAACAACAGTTAGTGCAACAGCAACACCGGCAAATTTAACCACATTCTCTCTGACAGTTTCTCCGGGAACGAATCCGACCGGTTATTCATCAGGTTATTCAATCAATCGAAAAGTCGTACAATCATACACGAGCGCCGGTGCGTTCACTGTTGATATAAAACTTGGATATTTGAACGGTGAAGTCGGCACCGCGGTCGAATCGCGGCTTAGAGATTTTGGAAACGGAATTAGCAAAGCCGATCTGTTAAGCAGCGTATCGGCAAATTACACTCGCGTCGCATCAGTTCTGAATACGAATTTCGGCACTGTCGATCTATCGAGTATATTAAGTACTTCTTTAACAAGCGGACAGGAGCTTGCCCTCGACACGCGCTACTATCAATTTAATTCTATTGTTAATAACGGATCATGGGCTACTGCTGCAACGTGGGATGCAAATGCCATTCCTTCGTCCTATGACGATGTTAATATCGCAAATAATTTTGCAGTGAATATTCCTGATGGGACCTCAGCATCGGCTCTCTCAGTAACCATTGGCAATACGACGACCGGTTTGACGGTTGGAGGCGGTACATCAGGCTCTCTTGCTGTTGGAACAGGTGGATTGACCAACAATAATACTGTAAACGGTCTTACCGTAAGTGCAGGTGCATCCGTTACAATTACAAGTGGAACACTCACGACAAATGGTTTGATTACGAACAATGGTACAATCTTAGTCCAATAAAAATATGATAAAGGCTTCGATCACTTTGATGATCTAAGATTTCGAAGAGAATATTTATGAGTCAAATAAAAATTATATCACAAGGAAAATTGAAGTGCAGGTTCTTTGAATTAGTGTTAAAACGATGATTTCAAAAAACAAGATATGGAAACTTTGATGCTCAGATCGAAATCCATGTTGGCAGAGTGTAGTATGCGTGAACAAGTGGTAAATGGTCATTTGTCAATGGTAAATAGGAAATAGAAATAACCTTCGCAAGGTTCGAATCCTTGCGAAGGTTCAAAGAAGAAGAAAAAGCGAAATAGATGACAAAATAAAAACAATATAGGAGAAAATATCAAAAATAAATTATGACGTTATGGAAAGCCGATATTCCTGGGGCTTAAAAATCAAGGATAAAAAATCGTTCTTTGAGCAAGAATGGTTAAAAAAATGGAAATAAAAAAAGGAGAAACACCATGAAACATCCGGAAGATTTACCCGGCGGCAGAAATGCCAAACAGATTATGAACAACAATAAATCAAACAACAATATTTCAAAAAGGAGCAATGTCATGAATTGTGCAACAGTAGTAAAAACCATGGGCAGAGGATTATCTGCTTTGCTTATTCTTGCCTTTATCGCCACAACAGCGTTTGGGCAAAATCTCGTAATCGGTACACTTGGTGCCGCAACTTTCAACGGCAGCGGTAGCTATAATGTCAAAGGTAATATTATAGACTCAACCAGTACAGCTGCGAAGCTTATAAATGGAACCGTAACTATGAATGGTTCATCACAAACAATTGGTTTAGCAAGTAAAGCCAATATAAGCATTCAAAATTTGATTGTTTCTTCTTCAACCTCAACGTCGCTGGCTGTTTCGACTGAAGTTACCACAAATCTTAACATCGGCGCAAGCGAGTTGATTGTAGGTACTAACTCATTAACTATAGATGCAGCATCTTCCAAAAGTACTGGCTCGCTTAACACAGTGGCCGGCAGCACTGTTATATTTGACGGCAGTTCAAGTCAAACAGTATTAGGCACGATCTATAACGGCGCCGTTACTTTATCCGGTGCAGGAGCAAAAAATCTTAGCGCGGATGCTACTGTAGCAGGTGCTTTTAGTCATACCAATGGTGCATTCACAGTTGATCAAAATCTAACGGTTTCATCGGCCACTCCTTCATTTGCAACTATCGCAAATGTTGCAGGGGGAAAAACTCTCACATTATCGGGAACTGGTGGAAAGAGTATTGCCACTGTTACAACGACAACCGCATCAGGAACAATATCAAATACCAATTCCGGCTTGCTTACAATCGGAACTCTTAGTGATAACTTTGGCACGATTAACGGAGGTGCAGGTGGAGTAACCTTTACTTCTGCTGCAACCAATGATAATGCGATTACTGGTGGTGCAGGAGTAATCACATTTGGCAGTACGTTAGCTCATAATGCAGGTACAATTGCAGCCGGAGGTGGTGGAGTTGAATTTAGCGGAATTCCAACGATTGCTTCTGGTGCAGCAGTAAACGGTATCAGCGGTCCTTTGACATTTGATGCAAATATTGTAAATAACGGAACAATTACTGTTACCGGACAAACTGCCACGTTCAAAGGAAACTTTACAGCCACCGGTACACTGGCGTTTAATAATGTATCGACAGAAGTGTTTACAACCGCAAATTCAACAAGTATCCCAGCCGCAACATATGGAAACCTGACGATCAGCGGCTCTGCATCGCAAACTGCAGCTGGCGATATGACAATTGCTGGAGCATCTATAGCGCTTAGCAATAACCTCGATATGTCTACACATACATTATTAATCAATAATGCTTCGACAGCGGTTAGCGGATCAAACGAAATAAAAGGTATAGTCACCCGTACTCATACATTTACGGCGAGCCAATCCTATACATTCAACAATGCTGTCACGGTCGTTACTCCAACAGCTGTTGGTACTTTGTCATCCTTCACGATAGCTTCATATCCTGGTACCAATCCTACAGGTTATTTAGCGACCAACTCTGTAAATCGTGAATATACACAAAACTACGCAGGTTCGGGATTTACGGCAAATATCCAGCTTGGATTTTTACCGTCTGAATATAGCGGAGGAAGCTTCAACACACTCAAAATCTTCGAAAACGGTATTAGCAGAACCGACAAGATGGCGGGGACAGTTGTGCGTACAACAGCCTCTCCGTTTGATTATGTATCCTTGGCAGCAGTTTCAAGTTCAAAGTTAACTCCTACACAACAACTCGCTCTTGATGATCGTTTCAATATGTTTACATCAATTGCACAAGCAAGCTGGAATGTTGCGAGCACATGGGATGCTAATTCTGTCCCAGGTTCTGGAGACGATGTCGCAATCAATGGTGCGAATGGCGTAACTATTCCAACGGGTTATGCTGCAGCAGCAAATTCTGTTGAAATTTATGCAGGAATAGCAGAAGGAAATCCTACCACCGGCGGTTTGACATTGGCTGGAACAGGATCATTAGCGGTCGGTACTGGCGGATTAGTCAATCGTAATATCTCCGGTGCCGGTCTTACGGTCGGATCAAGTGCAAGTGTGACGATCACTGGCGGTAACTTGGTCAACGATGGTACGATCACCAATGCTGGAACAATAACTGTAACTCAATAAAATATTTTGCCATTAAATATTTTAATTGTCTGAATAATTATGAAACATCATGAGCTATATAGAAACAAGTCTCGGTACGTGAGCCGGAAGCGTTGCAGTTCACCGGATATCGGAGATGCTGCAAAAGCATCCGCTCACCACTGGGTGGTGCAAAGACAATGTCATATGGCGACAGCAATGAACACATGATCGATAATGGTTTCAGATATGCTGGAATTAAAGATGAGAAATAAACATAGGAAAAGGAACATGTCGTGAAGAACGATAGATATCAACATAGGCGGCCGCGAGAGCCGATGGATACGCTGCAAGATTACTCGCTCGCTGTTTTTCAAGCGGGAGCGGCGGGAATTGGTCCGCCTCTCGCCAAGCATCTGCCCGGTTTTTCGGAATCGGATGTTGGCAGACCGCCGGATGTGGAATGCGATATCGGTCCGGCAATGGATACATCGCTTGCAATCGAGTCGGTAACGACCCGGTTGACGGATGATGAAATCCGCGATGGCTGTTGTTTTACTATGTTAAGGTTTCAGATATGCTGAAACTAAAGATGAGATGTAAACATAGGAAAAGGAACATGTCGTGAAAAACGATAGATATCAATATAGGCGGCCCCGAGAGCCGATGGTTGTGCCGAAAGCAGACAAGCCCGAAGTTATTCAGACGGGATTGGCTGGGAGTAGTCCGCCTTGTGGCAAACATCCGCCCGGTTTTTCGGAATCGGATGTTGGCAGACTGCCGGATTTGGAATGCGATATCGGTCCGGTAATGGATACATCGCTTGCAATTGAGTTGGAAACGATCCGATTGAAAGATGATGTAATCCGCGATAGCTGTTACTTTACTATGGAAGAAAGTATGCAGATATGGAAAAAGCCGTCATCGAATGTCATGTGGTGTCGAGAAAAAACATGGACACAGCAAGAAATTACATTTGAATGCACGGTATCAACACAAGGGAGTGTTGTTTCTATACACTCTCAAGGACTTCGGTTTTTGATTGGTGGAGCGTATTGGCAGTCACAGGCATACGATTCCACCGCGGCAAGAGACTTAGCCGGACCAATCTTGAACCGAAGGATTGAATATTGGACTCCCGGTTTTCACTGGCGAGATGTTGGCTGGCAGGATACATGGGATTCGGTCATGGTCGAATCAGTCCGACTTGTTTTGCGGCGCTGGAGAGGAGTTTGCTCCTTCTCTCAGACCAGGCGCAGTAACCGGAGCGATGAAGATCGTCATCGTATCGTGGATAACCTTCGCTCCAAAAACAAAGTCGATCTGCCAGCCCGACATTGGTCTGGCGGGCCAGCCCCCGACTTCGGTCAGGCAGGCCTGCTCCGACTTCAGTCAGGCAGGGAGTATGATCATGCTCAGATTATACTTAAAGGATAGAAGATGACAATCGAAATCACATAATGTGAAATGGATGCAGAGAGAGGATGAGTTTACTCCTTCTCGTCCTCTCTCAAGTCATCGGAGCGGCCATGAATAAGTTCGGAGTTCGTTGTTCTTAGTTCGTGGTTTAAGAAGTGAGAGATGGGAAATGGAAGAAGGATAAATCGCGAATTGCGAATTGTTGAGCGTAGCGAAATCCCGTGTATTGTGCGGGACGAATCGCGGATTGAAAAATGGAAATTGGAGTTGGTCAATGGAGAAAAGAACTAAATCGCGCATTGCAGATTGTCAATTGTCAATTGTAAATTGTAAATGAACATTGAATTTTATATATGCCTCTCTCGTTTTCTCTTGAATCTCCGGACACCGGAGCTGCAAGAGAAGAAGAGAAATGTTTTTGGGTCCATCGATATTGTGCGATGGTACTTTGAAAAAAATATTTTACTAAATTTATGGTGACACCATGGTCACACAAAGAATAAAATATCGGCGTACGATGGGAAGATGGAAAATTCCTCCCATACGCAATTGGATGCTGGCTGGTATGCTTATGCTGACAATTGCCGCTTCATTGCGTGCAGGCGATTTTATCAATTCTGGTGCGATAAATAACACCGGTAAAATTCGCGTGAAAAATGGAGTCTCGGGATTGCCTGATTCTTTAGGGGGTGTCTTCGAGTACTTCGGACATACGCAGTTAGTTCAGTCCATTACGTATGATTCTTTGGCGTTGACCGGTGATAGTATAAAAACAGCTACAACTACAGGATCTCTCGCAATTTTCAACAACGTAGCGGTTGCTTCTGCCGTTACATTGAGTATTCCAAGCGGCCAGACTATGCGTTTGGATCAAAATAGCGGCCGCTTAACTGAAAACGGTATTGTTCATGGAAAGGTGACAAATGTAGTCAATTTCACAAATTCGGCCGATTCTTCCGACTTCGGAGGGATAGGTATGTCCATTCGTTTCAGCGGTACTACGCCGCCGGGAACGACGCAAATCTTACGCTATTCAGGGTCGGCACCGGCGGGAGCTCCCGGCGCATTGACGCGTTCTTATACTGTTACACCGTCTGATTCTTCAAACCGGACCAGCACTGTTGTCTTTAACTATAATCCAACCGACGATGTTCCATCCGGACAATCTAAGACTGCACTTGAACTTTGGCGGTCGCTCAATAATGGTACAACATGGCGGAGAGAACATACGACAAGATTAACCAATCAATTGCAGAAATCGGGAAATTATATGGCAGGTATCTGGACCGCTTCCGATACGCTGCATCTCCTCGGCAGAAAGAATTATGAAGGCGATCCTGATTCTATGTCCACAGTCGGACCCGATTCGTTGCGCAGTAAAGCAAAGACGCTCTTAAGCCCGTTCATTGCAAGAGTTACCGATGTATACGGGAATACGATTTCCAATGCAAAAGTTCAATTGTCGTTCAGCTCCGTTCCTTCGGGTGCAACCGGCTATGCAATCACAGATTCGCTGGGGAATAATCTCTCTACGCCGGTGCTCTATGCAAATGCAAATGGTTACATTAAGGTCGGTTTGAGGCTCGGGAATACGAAAGGATCATATAAACTTCTGGCTCAAGTAGATTCAATCTCCAGCCCTCAACATATTTTTACAGGATTTGCAGATGCTTCGATTTCTATTTTAGCGACGGTCAGTTCGCCTTCATCGGATTCTGTGAAAGCTACTCTTCTGCCGATCGTTGTCAAAGCGCTAGATTCGAACGACTCAACGGTTTCGAATGTTAATGTAAAATTCCAGATCATTTCCGCGCCCGCCGGCGCTACAGCACAGGCTCTGGTAAGCGCCGATACGGCAACCGGTTCTACGGGTCAGGCACAAGCCGTGCTCCGCCTCGGTCAAAAGTCCGGATTGTATACGGTTAAAGTTTCGTCGACGGATATTGATTCCATAAAATACTACAACATAACGGCGATACACGGTAAGCCTACGCTTGTCTGGCAGAGAAGTGCAACAGCGCTGACCGATACGATCGGTAGTACGCTTGCAAACTTCGTCTATGCCGTTACAGACATAGATACGAATGCGGTGAGCGGTGTTAATGTAAAATTTAACTATGCATCGAAGCCTGCCGGCTCGAATGGTGATTCTTTGATTGTGGTTGCTGCAACGACCGATACAAACGGTGCAGCGAGCGCAAAACTGCGGTTAGGAACAGCGGTCGGAACTTATGTGGTCAATGTTGCAGACACAAGCCTTTCTGGTTCGGCGCGAACATTTACAGCGATTGCCATGCACGGCAAACCGGTTAAAATGAATTCCTATGCAAGTGCATTGACCGATACTATCGGTACTAAACTGAACCCCTTCGGCATTAGGATTGCCGATAGAGCAAGTAACGTTATTTCCGGCCTGCCGGTTCAATTTAGAGCTGCTGCAATGCCGGTCGGTATAAGATCGATATCTTTGTCCGTGATTAATGCTAATACCGATTCTACGGGCAGCGCCTCTACTCAATTAACCCTCGGATCAAAAACGGGTATGTATAGTATTAAAGTAACTTCCGATTCGATGGCAGGAGCTTCTCAGTACATCACAGCCATTGCGACTCATGGCGTGCCGATGAATCTTGCTGTCACTCAGGGATCGAATCAGTCGAATGCGATATTGCAGCCGCTCGATACGCTCTTTATGGTCTCTGTAATCGACAGAGCATCGAATGCTATTGCAGGAGATACGGCGTTCTTCAGACTAACATCTATTCCGGACAGCGCCTCCGGGCAATCGCTCAGTGTAGCTGCAGTGGTCACGGATTCTTTGGGACATGCGTCCACCCGGCTGACATTGGGCAGCAAAGTAGGATCGTATGTTGTGTCCGTTACAGCATCGAATCTGAACGGCATTGTCCGGCAATTTACAGCCAATGCACTGCACGGTGCTGCGCAAAATTTTGTATACAAGATGGGAACAGGGCAGAGTAAAACTATTCTGAGTCTTGTCGATACGGCGCTAACTGTGAAGGTTACGGACATTGCCGGAAATGCAATACAAAATTACGGCGTGCATTATTTGATCAATTCTATGCCCGCCGGAGCATACGGAATTTCGTTCAGCGCTTCCCGGATCGTAACCGACACGACGATCTTATCGGATGTAAGCGGATCCGCTTCGGCGTGGCTTAAACTTGGTTCGAAAGTGGGCAGCTACGACGTTGTGGCGATAGGATTAGCAACGGATACGATTCACTTTAGATTGATAGGTAAAGCTGGTCCGGCATTTGCTATGGATAGTATTGCCGGAACGTCGCAGTTGGGCCAGATCGGCGATCAACTCGGTAACTTCTCTATACATATTTCAGATATCGGCGGAAACTCAATTTCCGGAGACACGATAAAGTTCAAGATATCGAATGTGCCGAGTCATGCAACTGGAGACACGTTAAGCACATATGCTTCGGTGACCGATGCAAACGGATTTGCAACAACACAATTGACACTCGGAAGCCGGCAGGGGATATACACCGTTACCGCATCAGCAGTGGGAGTGCGCGATACTTCATTTAGCATCCAGGCAATTATGATTATGGCAGATGCAAACGGTGATAACCGTCAAAATATCGGAGACCTGACCGCTGTCGTGGATCATATCATAGGAAAACGGCTGTTGACCGGATACGATTTCCTGAGGGCGGATATTTGGCCGACAAATCCGGATGGAACAGTGGGCGATGGTGTTGTCGATTACAGAGACCTTGATGCCCTGCGTGACAGTTTGCTCGTTGGAGCATGGGACCCGGCAGCGGATTGGATAACGATTGCGCAGTCGAATTATAGGATGCCAGTTCAGAAGACAAGTAAACCGATGGCATACGACGACATCGCAACAACGAATCAGGTTGAGGCTTCATTAGACCTTACGTATGTAGGTGTTCGCTTTGGATTAACGAATATGGTGCCTGTCAAGGGCATTCAGTCCATTATCTATCTCAAACAACCGGCGACCATCGATACATTCGATGTCATTTTTACCAGATCGAATATGATGACGGTCAATGTTAAGAGTATAGGAAACGAAATTCATATTGTGGCATTTAATTTAACCAACACTCCGATTCTGCCGGACACCGGAGCGCTGTTCCGTCTGCCGTTGAAATTGAATTCGGTCAGCGCTATCGATTCAATCCGCGTGTTTGTAAGCACAGATACGAATACGGCGACGATGACAACAGCGCTGATCCAAAATATTAAATCGGCGATTCCTCAAACATGGCAATTGTATCAGAATTACCCGAACCCGTTCAACCCGTCTACGACGATCCAATTCGATGTGCCGGAAGAAGCAGGCAGAGTTCCGAGAATTGCGGTCCAGATATTCAATATACTCGGTCAGAAAGTTAAGACGATCGAGCGCGGAAATTTAGATGCAGGCCGTTATACGGTCGTTTGGAACGGAACAAATGAAGGCGGCAGCCGTGTGGCGTCGGGTGTGTACTTCTATCGTATACTTGCAGGTGATTACGTCCATACGATGAAGATGGTTTTGATAAAATAAGTTCGTAGAACTTAGTTGGCAAGTTTCTTAGTTCTTCGTGCGTGGTTCGTGGTAAAGACATAAAGACCAACTAAGCACTACGCACGACGAACAAAGGAACTTTGTGATGATGTCTTTGGAAGAAAGAAAAAAAAATATGGGCAAGGAAAGAATATTTTCGATTAAATGGCTTTGTGTGCTTGGCTCCGCTATGCTCCTTGGCGGATGCGCAGCACGCCCATCCGAATTTACTCCCGGGCTGGGGAACAAATATGTGTATACGTATAAAATGTCGTATCCGGCAGAATCCAAAGATTTATTGTATCAGGACGACAGCCTTATCATCCAATTTAAATTCGATGAAGCGGCAATACGCTTCCAAATGCAAAATATTTCTTATTCCGATATGCGTATCGACTGGAACAAAGTCTCCATCAGCATTAATGGCGAATATTTCGCAGTCCGGCATAAGGACAATCTTTATTCCGATTCGATTGCTGATACATCGGTATCTGCATTGATTCCGCCGTTCGGATATGTGCGGGACATTGCATTACCGAGAAAAAATATCGGTTTTAACGGTGAGAAGTGGACGGAAAAGGATTTGCTGCCTACGACTGACGGACGTTCTCCCGTGATGCAAAATAAAATTCTTAAAAGCGTCGGTAAGTCGGTCACTCTTCTCCTGCCGATGCAGATCGGAAAGGTTCAGAAAAATTATGAATTTGAATTTCAGGTCGCGTCGGTGTCGAAAATCTCGTGGCAGGATTATACTGCGATCAAGAGAGTGCCGCAGCCGCCCGATCCGCCGAAACGCCATACATTCGAAAATGTAACGGCTGCAGTAATCGTTGTCGGCGTTCTTGGCTTTTCAGCATATATGCTGACTGTGAAAAAGAATCCTGCAGCGGAATGATAGCAGCAGTTGTAGCCGCGACAGCTTGTCCCGAGAATATTGTAAAATATTGTCGGGAGGTCGTCGCGGATGTTTCCGAGGTCATTCTGTCCGCCGCAGGAGGGCGACATCTGCTATAGAGGCTTTGATAACCGGACAATAATTTTATATTTTTTAGTTGTGAGGCTTTTAAAAAACTTATTCACGAGTTACTCGGGAAAAAAATGAAATCAGTGATACCTTATATCATACTTTGCCTTTTCATCGTTGTCGGCTGCACACCGACGAGCATGCAATATCAAGACGATTCACAGGAATTCTTTTTCCGGCCTTTAAGCATGCGTGCGCATGCGGATTCTGTACAGAGAAGAGAACGTTTCGCTTCCGTGCAAGAGGTTCAAGCTGTTTCCGGCCGACAGAAAGCATGGCAGGACTCTGTGTCCATGCTCGTTCAATCCACAAAGGATCTGCTCCAGAGAATAGAGAAACTCGAAGAAATATATATTCAGGCGCGGACACGCGAGTTGGCTATAGAAAAGCAGCTCTCTTACGTGCAAAATGAGAATAGAATGCTAGCGCAGAAAATGTCGGAGCTTGAGCATGCACAATATGCGATTGTACCAAATGCAGATATACCGAAAATAATGACGCCTGCAGCTCAACCTCAGTCTATAGCTTCGGAGTATGGAGGAGCGTTGTCCCTTTTCTGGAGCCGGCAGTATGATGAGTCCATCGATTCCTTTAAGCGTCTCTTGAATGGAGGGATTGAGGACAACCTGTCCGATCATTGCGAGTACTGGATCGGCGAATGTCATTATGCGAAGAAGGAATTCAAAGATGCAGTAACGTCGTTCGAAAAAATAGTTATGTTAGCTGCGTCGAATAAAAAAGCAGATGCCTATATCATGCTTGGTCAATCGTACGAAAAACTCAATGAAACGGCCAAAGCACGCTGGGCATACGAGGAACTGTTGAAAAAGTATCCGGAAGATAAACATGCCGATCTGGCAAAATTCCGGCTGCGTTCGTTTCAACCCGTTAAAACTGAAAAGCAGACAGAAAAACGATCGACAACTTGAAGGGAAATTGCGAATCGCGGATTGCGGATTGCGAATTGAAAATGGGAAATAAAATATTGTTTGTGGTTCTTAGTTCGTCGTTCGTAGTTCTACCTGCTATTATTTAGTTATTTGATTTGTAATTCACAATTCGCGATTGACAATTGACAATTTAACTTTTATGCTTAGACGATGGAAAAAATTGAACGAAACGACACTTTTTAAAAACAATTGGTGGCGTTATAAAAAAGATGAATTCGTGCTTCCCGACGGAGCAAAAGGGGAGTATCATTATGTCTCAACGAACGGTGCAAGCATGATTCTCCCTGTTCGGGACAACGGCCGGATTATACTCGTCAATCAATATCGTTACTTGAATGAAAAAGAAAGTCTGGAATTTCCATGCGGAGGTGTAAAGGACGGACAAAGCTATGAGGAAACAGCGAAACATGAGCTTGAAGAGGAGACTGGATTTACGTCGTCTACAATAGAATATGCCGGCAACTTTAACCCTTATAACGGCGTGACAAATGAAATTTGTAGAATTTATGTTGCACATGACTTGACTCCAGTGGATGCACTGCCGGATAAGACTGAAGAATTCGAAAAATATGCCCTTTCCAGCGAGGAAATCGATGAAAAAATTTCCGCCGGAGAGATATGGGACGGTATGACAATTGCTGCATGGAGTCTATGTAAGCAAGGTCGCGATGGCCTTTAACGAACCCCTGATAGGTTCCTTTTTAAAATTGGACGGGCATTATGGAAGGAGTTGCAGGAGCACATAAAGAGTCGTCATTATGGTTGTTTGCCGTATGAAGTTTTTACGAGATTACTTAGGTGTTGTTAGGGAACAAAAGAACTTGACAATTGCTTCGTGAAAGAGTACGTTTGTTACTGATTAAGCATTGAGATGATAATAACAAGTATATGGTAATGAAATGACCACTGGAGAAATGATACTTGCAACGGGTGCACTCGTTCTTTTGGGGACAACAGTGCTTACCGTGAATAAAAATAATACCAATCAGGGTACAATTCTGCGGCAAACAGAAATCGGTATTTATGCCGTCTCGCTTGCAACGAGCTACGTTGAAAAAGCATCGGCATTAAATTTTGATGAGTATACCGTAGGGAATTTTATCACGAATCACGTGACCGATTCTTTAACGGCACCTTCCAAATTAGGGCCGGATTTGACGCATACAACAGGACCTTATGGTACTGAAAAAGCCAATGTTGACAGCACGTATGATGATTTTGATGATTATAATGGATTTAATTACGTCACTATTGTACAGGGCGCAGATGCTTTTACAACAAACATTGCCGTCCACTATTGCGATACTGCTGGTGCTATTTATTCCAATTCAGGCACGACAAAAACATTCTATAAACGCATGGATGTACAAACGTGGGGGACGGTTACGCGCGGCTCTTTTGAAGGCATAGAATCGAATGGTACATCCACACGATCAGGAGTAGATACGATTAAATTATCCTATATCTTTAGCTATATTTATAAAATGTAAATCATATGGGAACTTCATCATTACTTGATATTATCGGATCGTTCATTATCGGCGGATTAATTCTGCTGCTTACAAGAGGAATGCAGTTGGGAGCCGTGGAAAATCAATTTGTCTATAACAGCAGTGTTAACCTTCAAATTAATCTTGTGACATTGACGACGCGTATGGAAGATGATTTTAGAAAAATTGCTTATTGTCAGAATTCTGAAATATCACCGCCTTCCAATGCAGTTCTTTATGCGGATACATCACGTTTTCGCTTTGAAGGTGACTTTAATAATGACGGCAGCATCGATTCTATGGAGTATTTACTGGGTCCGCCGGATGTTAATTCTGGGAATCCGCTCATTCGTACTGTGGTACGAAATTATTGGCCAAAAGGCAGTGCATTAATAACAGATTCCATTAGGCTGGGAGTTACACAGTTTAATTTCCAATATAAGACGCAAAATACAGACAGCACTATCTTAGCAACTCCTGTAAATCTGTCGAAATATGCGGTTGGTATGATAGAGGTTACGATAACCTTGCAGAGCAATTCCCGCATTATAGATACGGCACATTCTTTTGTCCAGGATACGGCCCTTTACAAAGTATATTGGCGTCAATTCAGGATTGTCGGTAAGAATCTTACCTATAGATGAGATACAAAGGAGTTAAAAAATGGGCAAAATGAGTCTGATTGTAGTCGTGGGGTTTAATATTATATTCGGGCTTATGGGATTTAACTTATCGGGAGTTGCATCTCATTCCTATAGTAACTACACCAAATATTATTCCGTTGAGCAGGCTCAATTTTTAGCGGAAAGCGGGTCAAATGTCGCTATCGGATCGCTCTATCAAAATTCCGGCTGGCTTTATGGTGATTCGACTATTCACAATCATACTCTTTATTATGATTCCGCACACACCCAAACACTAGGCACATATTCGATTCAAGCAAAGCGTACATACCCTAGTGGAGCTACGTACGTCACATTTAATATTGTGTCATCTTATAGCAGTATGACTGACAGTTCGACTATAGTTTGCAATATTCCCAGTTTTAGCTCCTTTGCAATGTATACATGCAATGATGGCAGCTCTCCATGGACCGGTGGAGATACATGCTGGGGAAAACTTCATTCTGACAGCGTTTTAAATCTTGGAGAATTAGCTATCGGAAGTACGCCCCAAGCGGCTGTATTTAATGGAAGTGTATCGGTTGGAGTTTCTATTGACAGTAGTGGGGTAACTAATTATAATAATAGTAATAGTCCAAAGGTGCATCCGCAGTTTAAACAAGGAGCTCCCATAATGGGTGTAAAACTAGGATGGTTAAACAATTTTAGTGCAGTTACAACCACGCCAGGATATGATTCCTCAGATTTTGCTACAACGAAAGCAGATGTCTTCGTCCAGTTAAATTCAGATGGCACGATAGAAGTCGATACTGGTGCTTATAAGAAATATTCGGATACTACACTAGCCGATACTTCATGGTACCATACACAACTGGTAAAAAAAGCAACTATTAGTACATTTTCGAATATAGGTGTTGTTGGAATAATGAATCCAAACTCCAACAGAAACCTACATGTGCGTGGTACGCTTAACGGAAAGCTGACAATAGCGAACCTTGGTACTGGAAATATATATATCGATTCCAATGTTGTCTATCACGACACAACCAAGGATATGCTTGGACTTGTTGCAAGAGATTCGATGTTTGTTTCGTATGATAGTGCAAATGTCAAGGGCCCGGTTAAAATACAGGCTGCGATATTAGCACAAACATTTGCAGCCGAAAACACAAACACTGCTTGGGGGAGCACTACTATTTATGGTCATGCTGCTATTGCCTCAACCAAGCAGAGCATACAACTTTTTGGTGCATTAGCGCAAAGGAACAGAGGAGGTGTCGGTAACGGTAATAACGGATATGCGAAAAGTTACAAATATGATAATAGATTTGCAGGGGGTAGCAATGCTGCTCCAAGTTACCCAACACTTCCATATTTCCAGATTCTATCATGGTACGATAGGATGAATTGGAACACAAACTGGTGGAGTAACTGGTAGAAGGGGGAAGAGAATCTCGAATTGCGAATCTCGAATTGCGAATTGTCAATGGTTATGCAATAAATTGTAAATCGCGAGGTGAAGATTAAAAACTTAATAACGAGTAACACGAATACACAAGAACGATAGTAGAGAGATACATCGAACTACGCACTAAGAACAACGAACGAAGAACTTTTTTATAAGAGATACACTTCCACGTGTTCCAGTAATTTATTAATTACCTGTTGAAGATCCCCTAATGTTACATGCGCACCGGCGGCATTTTTATGCCCGTTTCCTCCGAATTCCTTTGCAAGTTCGTTGATCCAGATATCGCCTTTGGATCGGAAGTTAATTTTAATGCAATCCGACAGTTCGGAAAAAAGCAATCCAACTTGAACACCTTCCAGTGAAAGAGTATAAGGCACAAACTCGTCGCTGTCGGCTTCCGTCGTCTTTGTCTCTTCAAACATTTCCTTCGTCAGCACCATATAAGCTACACGCCCGTCGTGCGCAGTCCGCATGCCGTACAGCGCTTTTCCAAGCAATTGAATCCGATTGAGTGAACTTCGATTGTACACGTTTTCATGAATTTTTACCGGGTCGGCGCCTGCCTGAATAAGATGCGCTATGATCTTATGCACTTCAGGATCCGTTCTTGGATAACGGAACGATCCCGTATCGGTCATAATTGCTGTGTAAAGCGCAACAGCAACTTGAGGTTCGATATGGCGGCCGTTTAAAAAATTGATGAGCCGGTACACGATTTCACCGGTTGCAGCAGACGGCTCGTCGAGAATATAAAGATCCGCAAAATCAGCAGGCTCCAGATGATGATCGATGCAGACTTTCACAGCTTTGCTATTTAGTACGGAATCTTTCATTGACGCCAGCCGATCCGGGTGATTCGTGTCGAGAATAAGAATAACTTCCGAGTTTTCTATCATTTGCTTATGTGCGGAAGCCTCAAAAAGTTGAATAGGAAAAATCTCTTGCAGGAAAAGATACGGCGGTGGAGTAGGGCTGGGATTGATAATCGCCGCTTGCTTGCCAATACTTTTTAAAAAAACCGCAAGCGCGCATTCCGTTCCTAAACCGTCCCCGTCCGGATTGACATGTGTTGTCAGTATAAAAGTTTTATGAGAATCGACAAGAGTGCGAAAAGTCTCGAATAATAAAGCCACGTAGGTCCTTTAGTCGTCGATGAGTATTGTGTTCATTTCAGGAATGTGATCGCCATCCCTGCAATAACGATCTTTAAAAAAGATAGGGAAAAATTCACAAAGTGTAAATAGGGAAAAAGAAACCGCGAATTTTCAATTGCGGATTGTCGATTGAACTGCAAATATTAAACAGAAAACTTATAACTGATAACTTATAACTGATAACAGAATAACCGAACAACTAAATAACAACAAAGTCAGAAATGAACGGCAGCACCGCAGTACCGCAGCACGTTGAACGAAGAACCACGAACCAAGAACCAAGAACCAAGAACCAAGAACCACGAACTACGAACTTCCACGATTCACCATTTACTGTTTTATCACCCATGTTTCTCCCGAATGAAGCAAACGGTCGATATTCCCGATTCCTCTTTTTTCTTTGGCAAACTCAATTTGACGCGCCATTTCGGCTTCGTACGTCGGCCGCTCTATCGAAAGAAAAACGCCGATGGGACGCGGCAATGCATTCTTATACGTCATATCGGCTAAGATGCCTGCCAGCGTTGTATCGGTCTCATCATGAACCAAAAGATCATTGATGGAGTAATTTCCATCCGATAACGACACGACCTCCGGAGTAAATCCGTTTAAACGAATGCCTTTATTGTGCTCTTTCCCGAAGACCAGCGGTTTGCCGTGCTCGAGGAAAAGGACATTATCGTCCTTCGTCTCTTTTTCTGTGAATTGTGAAAATGCGCCGTCATTAAAAACATTGCAGTTTTGATAGATTTCGACGAATGAAGTTCCGCGATGGCCTTCAGCGCGTTTGAGTACGCTCTGAAGATGCTTCGGATCCCGATCTATCGATCTGGCTGCAAATGTCGTGCTCGCTCCCAAGGCAAGCGAAATGGGATTGAAAGGATAATCGATCGATCCGTACGGCGTCGATTTTGTGACTTTTCCTTTTTCCGATGTCGGCGAATATTGCCCCTTTGTAAGCCCGTAAATTTGATTGTTGAAAAGAAGCACATTGAGATCGATATTTCTTCTCAAAAGATGAATCAGATGATTGCCGCCGATGCTTAAGCCGTCTCCGTCTCCGGTTACAACCCAGACGGAGAGATCGGGACGCGCCATTTTAACCCCCGATGCAATCGCGGAGGCGCGTCCATGAATGCTGTGAAAACCGTAGGTGTTCATGTAATATGGAAAGCGGCTCGAGCAGCCGATTCCCGAAACGAAAACAATTTTGTGATGCGGAATTCCAAGATCGGGCATAATCCGCTGGACTTGCGCAAGTATGGAGTAATCGCCGCAGCCCGGACACCAGCGAACGTCTTGATCGCTCTGAAAATCCTTGACAGTATATTTAGCAATCGGTGTGGGAGCTCCAAGCAACTCGTCTGCTTTATGTGAAGGCATATTATTCTCCTGTTTCAATTTTTGTTCTTAGTGCGTAGTTCTTTGTTCGTAGTTGAAAGTTCCATTTTAGTCGTTTGCAAAGCAAGGTTCATAGTTGATTTGTAATGGGGTTTATCTGTAGTCTGTTCACTTTTACTGTTTTTTATTTCTTTTTAAAAACTATTAATGGCGTATGAAACACTCCGAACTCCTGTAATCGATTTCGAAAACTATGAACGACGAACTAAGCACTACGAACTTCTTTGATTTGCTCTTCAATCTTCATTTCTATCTCTTCCGCGCGGAAGGGAAGTCCCTGAACTTTATTCAGTCCGACTGCAGGGATGAGAAACTCTGCACGTAACACCATAACGAGTTGCCCGAGATTGATTTCGGGAACGAGAAATTTTTGGAATTTCGGAAAAATGCCGGAAAGATTTTTTGGGAAAGGACGGATATACCGAAGATGTAAAAGAGAAACTTTGTGTCCCTTCTTTTGCTGGTGATGAACTGCCGTTTTAATGGCGCCATAGGTGCTTCCCCATCCGATCACAAGCAGGTCTCCTGCCGGTTCCCCTTCTACAACGGCAGGCGGTATATCGTCCGCAATTCGCTGAACTTTTTCGGCACGGAGTTTTGTCATCAATTCATGATTCAAAGGATCGTAGCTGACTTCGCCGGTTAGATTCTGTTTTTCCAGCCCTCCGATGCGGTGTTCCAGTCCGGGAATGCCGGGGATTGCCCAGGGACGTGCAAGAGTTTTATCGTCTCGAGAATAGGGTAGAAATGCTTCGCTTTGTGACGGAAATTTCGGCGCTATATCGGGCAGTTCCGTGCTCTCAGGAATGCGCCATGGTTCCGATCCGTTACCCAGATAGCCGTCTGTCAGGAGAATGACCGGAGTCATATACTTGATTGCCAGCCGGCAAGCTTCGAATGCCATGGCGAAACAATCGGAAGGGGTTGAAGCAGCCAGAACCGGAATATGCGCTTCGCCGTTTCTGCCGTACAGCGCCTGAAAGAGATCGGCTTGCTCGGTTTTTGTAGGCAGGCCAGTACTGGGGCCGCCTCGCTGAACATTGATAACCACTAAAGGCAGTTCGACCATCACAGCAAGCCCGAGCGCTTCGGTCTTTAAAGCAAGACCGGGTCCGCTTGTCGTGGTAACGGCAAGGTTTCCGGCAAAAGATGCTCCGATTGCGGATGTAACGCCGGCGATTTCATCTTCAGCCTGAAAAGTCTTGACGCCGAAATTTTTATATTGAGAAAGTTCGTGAAGTATGTCGCTTGCAGGTGTGATGGGGTAGCTGCCGAGAAAAAGATCGAGCTTTGCCCTGTCCGCAGCGGCGAGTAAGCCCCACGCTGCAGCCTGATTGCCCGTGATATTTCTATAGATCCCAGGAGCGAGTTTTGCCGGAGCCACTTCATAGTTTACTTTGAAGATTTCCGTCGTCTCGCCGAAATTCCATCCGGCTTTGAGGACGCGTATATTGGCTTCCATAATATCGGTCTTACCGGAAAATTTGCTCTGCAGCCATTTCAATGTCGGTTCGATAGGACGATTATACATCCAGTACATCATACCGAGTGCAAAGAAATTTTTTGAGCGGTCCACGTGTTTGCTGGAAAGATTGAGATCTTGAAGTGCAATTTCGGTAAGCTTCGTAATATCGACTTCAAAAACCTGATAATCGAAAAGAGATCCGTCCTTGAGTGGATTTTCTGTGTAGCCGGCAAGCTTTAAATTTTTTTCTGAAAAGCCATCCGTATTGGCGATGATGGAACCTCCTTTGATAAGAGTGGAAAGGCTCATTTTAAGCGCTGCTGCGTTCATGGCCACGAGTATATCGCAGGAATCGCCCGGTGTGTGAATTTTTCGGCTGCCGAAATGGATCTGGAATCCGCTGACACCGGACAGAGTTCCCTGAGGCGCCCGTATTTCTGCGGGATAATCTGGAAACGTGCTTAAATCGTTGCCGAGAATGGCTGTGGTGTTGGTAAATTGCGTGCCGGTTAATTGCATGCCGTCGCCGGAATCGCCCGCAAATCGAATAGTTACCTCATCGAGTTTTTTAGTTGTCTTGATTGTCATAGTTATGTTCCCCAAAAAGCATCACTCTAAGCGGTGCCGCACAGAACTTTTAAATATTTGTCAAAATTAATTGAGAATGTAAACAATACGCGCTCCACTCTCAAGTTGGTATTCGTCAACTTGCAAAGGGTTAGGGAGCAGCCGGAAGCCGATAATCAAACACTCCTTAACGCGCTGCCATTTGAATCACGCGAAGCGGAAAATTGTTTCCCTTCTCTGCAAAATGACGGGTTGAATTTGACCAATGCATAACATTCAACTATTAATTTAAAACATTTATGAATGAGACGAAGTTCCGTTTTTGCAGGAAATAATCAGAAAACGACTGATATACGTCCGCCGCTGTAAAGGATACATTTGCACCAAACATAAAAATAACCTATACTTTAACATACCTTCTGAAATTCACCTATTATTCTCACTAAATAAAAGGAGTAGCTCTATGAAAAATTCAATGAAACAGATTGTCACAGTTCTTCTTCTTGCATCAATCTTGTTGATGATGTCAGGATGCTATGGTTCTTTTAATCTCACCCAAAAGGTATATAAGTGGAATGGGACGGTGGGAGTAAAGTGGACTAATGAACTGGTGTTTCTTGTTTTAAATGTTATCCCGGTGTACAGTGTCGCGGTAGCCGTTGACGCTATTGTTCTCAATAGCATAGAGTTCTGGACAGGATCCAATCCCGTGGCATCGACAGTAACAACGAAAGACGGAGCAACTGTTGCATTCAATGCAGAGAATAAAGCAGTTACCGTGAACTATGCAAATACATCCGTTACACTTACAAAAGAAAACGATAAGACCGTTGCTCGGAATAGTCAAGGTCAGATTGTGGCGTATGCTTTGACAGGCGACGATGGTTCAATGAATATTGTGGATACGAATGGAAAAATTCTGCGAACTTATTCGAAGGATCAGGTCGAATCGATGTCTGTTAATCAATAAAAAGCAAGCAACAGAGGGGGGAAAATCTTAAGAATCCTTGACAAGGTACTACCCCTTGCCAAGGTTTTTTTTCAATGTTCGGACATCTCTTCACAATTGAGGGGAAGGGATGAAACACCGATTTTACTGGAATTCATCTCCCATTTTGAAACGGTTTCGCGGCTTCAATTCTCGACTCATGTGGTCGTCCATTTCTATTTCTATAAACAGTAAACGCGCTGTAAGCCTGAAAAATGTTTTCCCTGTCGACGGGAATTTTAAAAAGACCTATCCGTATTGTACATTTGTTTTTATAAAAAAGCAGCGTCCTTTGGGGATGCTGCTTCAGTGTTTCAGAAAGGAAGAAAAAATAATTATTCTTTTACAATCCAGACTTTTACTTTGCCCATGATGCCGCCGGCGAGTTTAACGGGTACATCGAAGATACCGAGGGTCTTTAAAGAATCTTCGAGTTCAATTTGCCGCTTATCGATCGTAATGCCTTTTTCAACAAGCGCTTCAGCGATCATTTGCGAAGTAACCGAACCAAATAGTTTATCCTCTTCACCGACTTTCATTTTGATAGTAATGGACTCCTTTTCGAGCTGCACGGCAAGAACTTCGGAAGCTCTGTGCTCTTTGTCCGAACGTTTCGATTGTTGCTTTTTTTCTTCTTCAAGCTGGCGAAGGTTGCCTTCGGTTGCTTCATACACGACTCCGCGCGGAATCAGATAATTGCGGGCATATCCGTTCTTCACGCCAACGACGTCGCCGGTTTTACCGAGCTTTTGAGTATCTTTTCGTAAAATAACTTTCATGGAAATTTCTCCTGAAATCAATATCGTGAATAAACAGAATCAACTGACTGCGTCGCTGACAAACGGCAGGAGTGCCATATGCCGTGCGCGCTTGATAGCAAGAACGAGCTGGCGCTGATGGTGTGCGCATGTTCCCGTTATTCTGCGAGGAATTATTTTCCCTTGCTCGGAGACGCAGCGTGAGAGGCGTTTTTCATTCTTATAATCGATGGAAGAATCGTGAGACTCGCAAAACCTGCATGTCCGTTTTTTACGCGGCTGCTGCTGGCGTGTGTTGTTGCGTTGCCCCCCCTGTTGCGGGCCGTGACCGTGCTGCGGGCCGCGATCATACTGCTGGCTTGATGGTGAATTGGTTCGCATAGTTTATCGTCCTTTCGTTCGGTTCAATTTTTTTCTAATGTGCCGGCTGTTGGCGCTGTAATGACTGCAGCTTCCGCCGGGGATCCGGCTGCTGCGGGCGATGGAGGAGCGTTTTGCTTCATCAAGTCGCTTGCCGATATGCGCGATTTAAGCGCTTTTTTGTCCAATGCGATGGTCAGGAACCGAAGTATGTTTTCATCAAGGAGATAATGATGCTCCAACTTCGCAGGAAGAGGGCCGTGTGCTTTAAATTCGCAAACGACATAAAATCCGTTGTTTTTCTTTTTTATGGGAAATGCAAAACGTTTGCGTCCCCATTTTGCTATGTCGACGATTTCACCGCCGTTTTTAACGATGACATCCTTGACTTTGTCGATGATGCCGTCGATGACGGGATCATCAAGACTCGCATTAACGATGAATGCGGTCTCGTAGAGTTTTGCTGCTTGTATCATGGTATCCCTTTGGACAAATTGTGAAAAATGGCTCTGCATTCCACGGAGCGGCGCAGAGCAGGGTTAATTAGAACACTCTTCTTCTCCTGCATTGAACCGAGACATTGTGCGCTCAATGCCGTTTTCCACAAAGGAAACAGCCGCATCACGTGCCCGTTCGACAAGAGAAACGACGCGCTCATGCTCGGACTCGGGAAAAGGCTCGAGGACAAAATCGGATAGAGAAGACTTTTCCACAGGTATCAGCTCGGAACCTATGCCGCAGCGCAAGCGCGGAAATTGATCGGAGCCAAGATGATAAATTACCGAAGCAAGCCCGCGATGTCCCCCATCGGACCCGTAAGGGCGTAAACGGAGTGTACCAAGAGGGAGCTGAAAGTCGTCGCAGATAATAAGAACATGATCGATGTCTATTGTATTCTGTTCGATAAAATCCGCCACAGCAATTCCGCTGTTGTTCATGAAAGTTACGGGCTTGACAAGCGCGATTTCAAAATTTTTAAAAGAACAAAAAGCCGTCCAGAATTCACCTCTGGCAGGTTGAAATTTCTCATGAAGCGTTTCTGCAATACTATCGACGACCATAAAACCGAGATTATGACGGGTCATCGTATACAGCGGCCCCGGGTTTCCTAATCCGATAATACAATGCATCCGAGCGGGGGAGAAGATTATTTCTTCTCCGGACCTTTTTTCTCGGGTGTCGGCGCTGGGGCTGCAGCTACAGCGCCTTCTTCAACCTTCTTGCCCTTTGTAATAACTTCGGGTTCGGCAGCAGCTTCGGGTGCTACCACTGTTGTACCTGGTGCCGGTTCCGGTTCCTTAATGACCGTCGGCGGAACGACTGCAACGATCGTGCTTCGTTCGTTTTCCATAATCCGGATATGTTCCGTTTTCAAGTCTTTAACGTGTATCGACCGGTTGATTTCGAGCGTTTCGACGTTCACATCAAAATGATCGGGTATATTCTTAGGCAGGCACGATATTTTTATTTTATGCAATACAAGCTGCAGAATCCCGCCGTCGCGTACTCCCTTGGGAATTCCACCTGTGAGTTTTACCGGTACCTCGAGTGTGATCTCTTCTTTTTCGCTTAAGCCGTAGAGATCGAAATGAACAGGGCGTTCCGATACGGGATCGAGCTGAACGTCGCGAAGGATGCACAGATGGCTTGAGCCGTCATCGAGCTTGAGATTAATGACGTGCGTGGCCGTCGTCGTATAGAGCGGCTTCAAGGTCGCTGCAGGCATCGAGACCGAGATATTTTGCTGTCCGTGCCCGTAATAGATGCCCGGAACTTTTCCGGTTCTGCGAAGTGCTTTGGCTCTCTTGCCAACTTCTTTGCGTATTTCGGCGTTGAGAGAAATTTCCGACATGTGAGTTCTCCTTTAGAGTGTCTTATCTTTATCAATTTCGAACAACGAACTGATCGATTCGTTGTGATTTGTCCGAATAATTGCTTCGGCAAACAATTTTGCGACGGAAAGCACTTCGACTTTGGGCGAAATTTTCTGCAAGGGAAGCGTATCGGTTACAAAGAGTTTTTGTACCGAAGATGCTTCTATTTTTTCCAGCGCCTTGCCCGACAGTATCGAGTGTGTACAAGCACCGTAAATTGCCTTTGCACCTGCATTGCGCAGCGCTTCCGCTGCATTGACGAACGTACTGGCCGTATCTATAAGGTCGTCGACAATCAAAATATTCTTATTATCGACATTGCCGATAATATTCATAACTTCCGCTTCGTTCGCGCGCGGCCGCCGTTTATCGATCAGAATAAGATCGGCTTCGAGACGCTTGGCGTACGATCTCGCCATCTTGATGCTTCCGACATCGGGAGATGCGACTGCAAGATTCGGAATCTGCAATTTCCGAAACTCCTCGTACAAAATCACCGATGCATAAAGATGATCCATCGGAATATCGAAGAAGCCCTGCAATTGGCCCGTGTGCAGGTCCATCGTCAAGACACGGTCGGCTCCCGCTTTTGTCAACACGTTGGCGACAAGTTTTGCCGTGATAGAAACACGCGGTTGATCTTTTCTGTCCTGCCGTGCATAGCCGAAATAGGGAATGACAGCTGTGACACGCTTTGCCGATGCGCGTTTTGCGGCATCAAGCATGATTAAAAGCTCGAATAAGTTGTCCGATGGAGGCTGAGTCGATTGGATGATAAAAACATCGTCGCCCCGAATATTATCAATGAACTTAACCCAGATTTCGCCGTCACTAAAATTGCGAATCTCGGCATTCCCGAGCGGAATGTCCGCTGCCTGACAAATCCGTTCAGCAATCGGCCTGTTGGCCCGGCCTGAGTATATTTTTAATTCGCTCATTTCCAATACCTCTAAGCTGTAAACAGTAAACTGTGAACAGTAAACTGCAAACTGTGAATAGTCAAACCAAATAACTAAAGAACTGATCAACATCGAACCGCAGCACCTTGCACGGCAGCACGTTGAACTAAGCACTAAACATCTGCTGGGGTGCCAGGATTCGAACCTGGGAATGGCGGCTCCAAAGGCCGCTGCCTTACCACTTGGCTACACCCCAAGATGAGCAAAAAAAATCAACTTCCATACGAAGTTGAAGAACTAAAATATATTGAAAAAACGGCGGGAAGTCAAACGAGAAAATGATAAATATTGCATTTTTGTTGCTATTTCGATATTTTTATAAAATAAGATCTTAGGAGAAAAATTCTATGCGATATTATAAAACGGCGATCGGTGTGAATCTGACGGATCAAACAAAGCTTGTGCATGCCTTCCGTATCTTTTCTCTTGCAGTATTAACTGCTGTAGGCGCACAGCTAGAAATTCCCCGCCAGCCGGTCCCTTTTACGATCCAAACGTTTTTCGTCCTTTTGGCAGGAGGTCTCTTGCTGGGGAACAAGGGAGCTTCGAGTATGATGCTTTATTTGGGACTCGGGATAATGGGATTGCCCGTGTTTGCAGGAGCATCGTTTGGAATTAGGCCTTTGCTTGGACCCACTGGAGGATATCTTCTTGCATTTCCGTTGGCAGCGGCATGTGTGGGTTCGCTTATAGAACGAAAGAAAAATTTTTGGTGGATACTCCTTTCCATGGGAATAGGGACGATGATCATTTATTTGCTGGGCACTTTGCAATTGAATATTATTCTCCTGCATAATTGGCGAACTTCGCTTCAAACAGGATTGTTTATCTTTTCATGGTGGGATGCAGTTAAAATGATCGCTGCTGCTTCCATCGTGCATGGGTATTATAAAGCTCATCAATAAAACGCGAAGTATGTTGTCCTGGACGGGGCTCTCCAAGAGACATGGACAAGAATTCATGAGTTGAAGAGAGAAGTCGCGAATCCGTTTAAAAATGAGATATGAATTCCTGCGAAATCAACTTTTCGTCCAAGTTTCAAAAAGAGATTATCTCACTTCGCCTATTAAAATGACGAATTGAGCTTTCCGAACAACCTGATTTTTTATTATGACATAGATTGCGTTTGTACTTTGACTATGCTACTTTATCAAAGTTTATATGTCTTATTTCGTCTAAAGAATGAAGAGGCAGAGTATGGATAGAAGAACGTTCTTTCAAAAATCTCTCGGCATGTCGGCATTGCTGGGAGTTACGCTTGCCGGAAAACACGAATCGCTTTTTGCAGCCCTCTCTTCATCGGCGGGTGAAAAAGCAATCGATCTGGTTGCCCTAAAAGGCGGAGAGCCGGAAATAATGTTCCGAAAGGGAATCGATGCTCTCGGCGGCATCGGCGCTTTTGTTAAACGCGGTCAAAAGGTGGCAATCAAACCCAATATCGGATGGGATGTCCTTCCGGAACGGGCTGGAAATACGAATCCGAAGCTCGTAGGAGAGATCGTACGACAATGTGTGCAGGCAGGCGCCAAACAAGTTTTTGTTTTCGATCATACATGCGATAAGTGGCAGCGGACTTATGAAAACAGCGGCATCGAGCGGGCGGTAAAAGATGCCGGTGGAACCATGGTCCCGGCAGATACGGAGGGATATTATCAGGATGTAAAAATTCCTGCAGGGAAAAATTTGCATGATGCCAAAGAGCATGAGATTCTTCTGGAATCGGATGTCTTTTTTAATGTCCCGGTTCTCAAACACCATAGCTCCACACGGATGACAAGCGCGATGAAAAATCTTATGGGGAATGTGTGGAACCGCGGAGCCTGGCACTCCAACGATCTGCATCAATGTATTGCGGATTTTTCAACCTATCGCAAACCGACGCTCAACATCGTCGATGCATATGCAATAATAAAGCGCAACGGGCCGCGTGGTGTTTCCCAAAACGATGTTGTTGTGCTCAAAGCTCAACTGCTTTCCACAGATATCGTAGCCGCCGATACGGCAGCAGCAAAATTATTCGGCTCAGATCCGAAAGAAATCGATTATATCCGGTATGCCGCAGAGCAGAAGGTCGGGCGAATGGATCTCGATCATTTGAATATTGCGAAGTATTCTCTTTAAGGTGTTGAAGTGCGTTTTTTAAAATTAGGACGTATCGTTCTTTCTGTTGCAGTTTTTTCTTTGCTGACGTTTATCTTCCTCGATCCATATCACATTGTTCCTGTACCGGTCATAAATACTCTTACTGGGATACAAGCGGGACCTTCTTTGCTGAAGATCGCAAGCGGCGTTTATTCCGGACTCATCGTCCTTGCGGGAATTATTGCTGTGACGTTTCTATGGGGAAGAATGTATTGTTCCACGCTCTGTCCGCTGGGAACATTCCAGGATATCGTCAACAGGATACCGCAATGGATCAACAGACGAAACAAACGCCGGTTCCGGTTTCAAAAGCCTTTTACGGCTGTTCAATACAGCATCGCAGGTCTGTCGGTTCTCGGTGTTTTAATCGGCAGTATGTTTTTAGTAAATCTTCTGGAACCATACAGCAATTACGGGCGGAGCATCAACGCCATCGGTAATCCTTTGATTATCGCCGTCAATAACCTTGCCGCATCGACGGCCATTCGATGGGGATATTTCGGCATCTCGCCGCTGGCGTTCCGGCAATTCGATGTCCTTGCTTTTTTCCTGCCCGTACTGTTTCTTCTATTCGTCGGTGTCCTCACCTATAAAAAGGGGAGATTGTTTTGCACGATGCTGTGTCCTGTGGGCGGGATCTTGAGCATTCTTTCCCGCGTGTCGATGTATAAAATTTCCATTATCCCGGAACAATGCAAAGATTGCGGTCTTTGCGAAAAAGTGTGCAAGGCACGCTGTATCGATGCGAAGAATCATAGGATCGAATTCTCCGCATGCATCGGCTGCATGAATTGTATAGACGCTTGTCCGACCGACGGAGTTAAGTATGTTTTTGAAAAAAGGAGACCGGAACCGCCGATACGGCCGCAGGGTATGGAAAAATCCCGAAGAAAATTTATCGGCTCTCTTGCGATTATTCCTGCACTGAGGCTTGTGGACCATGGGAAATCGATGTCGGCAGCCGACACACTCAGCCCTTACGCAGAAGCAAAGCGAAAACCGATTGCACCCCCGGGCGCAATGAGCACGGATCATCTTACACGATATTGTACGGCCTGCCATTTATGCGTGACTGCATGCCCCACACAAGTTCTGTATCCCGCAGGGTTCGAATACGGCTTAAGCGGATTGTTTCAGCCGAAGATGAATTATTCAAAGGCGTATTGCAATTACGAATGCACGATCTGCAGTGAAGTCTGTCCGACGGGCGCTTTACGGAAGCTGGAGAAAACGGAAAAAAAATTGACTCAGATCGGGAAGGCGGAATTTCATCGGGATGATTGTATCGTTATAACGAAGAAAAAAGACTGCGGAGCATGCTCGGAACATTGTCCGACAAAAGCTGTCCGTATGGTTCCGTATGAAAATCGTTTTTTGCCTGAAGTTCATACGGAATATTGTATCGGCTGCGGCGCCTGCGAACACGCCTGTCCGGTGTCCCCTGAAAAAGCCATTTTTGTCATAGCGAATGTTTCCCATCAGACAGCTCAAAAACCGGTACAGGAAATTGTACCGAAAAATGCGGAGCAGCCGTTACAGGATTTTCCTTTTTAATCTGAAAAGGATGGAATACGGGAATGGCGGATGCACAAAGGAAAACAATCCTTGTTGTAGAAGATGAAGAGTTACTCCGCGAACTCTTGGTTATCGTACTGGAGGAAAACGGGTATGATGTTCTGGCAGCAAAAGACGGCATCGAGGCGTATGAAACGTACGTCCGGAATAAAGATATCATAGTGCTTGTTCTTTCGGATCTTGGGCTTCCCCGGCTGGGCGGATGGGAATCGTTTTGCAAAATGAAAGAAGTCAATCCGTCGATCAAAGCAATTTTAGCAAGCGGATATTTCGATCCGGATCTAAAGGAAAGAATTATTGCTTCAGGTGCAAAGAATTTCATTCAAAAACCGTATAACCCGGCAGACATTCTTGCAACGATTCACAGTTTAATAGACGAAGATCAGTCCAAAAAATGAAGAACTTTGGTTAGTTCGTGGTTCTTTGTTCGTAGTTTTTGGTTCGTAGTTCTTAGTTGTTGACTCTTTGGTACTCAGTCTTCTATCTTCTGTCTTCTGTCTTCTTCATCCATTCGTTTTATTGGACGCCCAGTGATCTTCAGGGTTTTTATCTCAAACGGCTTGAAACGAAGCGAGAGCTTGGATTTTAATGTTTTATGATCTTTGAGAACGTTCTCCAAAAGATCGCATTCGGCAAGACCTTTTACATCCATTCCGAAAATCAACCCTGCATCGGTCGTCTGTCCGTATCCTTCATGCATCCGTATCACGATGGCATCGGAATCTTCTGACTTCTTGATGGCATCGATTATAATATTCGGTTTATCGATATCCAGAAGCGGTTCCAGAAGATGAAATTTCCGGTTTGGGATGATGGAGAGTTTTGTATTGAATGAATGGGCGTGATTGATCGTTTGTGCGGTTTTCCATGTTCCATTATGCGGATAAAGAGCATAGGTAAACGAATGTTCGCCAAGGTCGACAAATGCAGGCTCCGGCTCTTTCTTAGAATCTTGATGTTTGGGGTAATGAGAAGAACGAAGCAGAGAGAGTGCAAGCGTCGAATCCTTCACCGTATATCCATATTTGCAGTCATTGAAGATGCTTATTCCACATTTTGCATCGGAGATGTCTGCCCATTGTTGGGCAGGAATTTCATCTTTCTCGGATCCTTTTGTAGAATATTGAAGTACCCCTCCTTGCGTTTCCACTGTAATGGCGCCGGCTGTGACATTCAGGGGGAAAGCCGCACGAAGAGATACCTGCTTTTCATGAAGTTTGATGTTCGTGAGAAAATCTATTCTGGGAGATTTATGGTACAGTTGAATGTCCTGCGAGAGCATCGAGTGATGTTCGGAACGGTACTCAAGGCGCACGATAGCTCTTAACGGACCCAATTCTATAAACCTAAGACTTTTAAAATTCCATAATTCCGGATGCTGTTGTTCCGCAGCTATTTCAGTTTCAAGGATTTCGATATGCTTGACCGGATCACGAAGAACGGAGAAAGTATTGGCACGTTTTCCTTTCTGTACGAGATCACGCCGGAGATGTTTGGCAAAGAGAGAACTTATTCCGCCTTTTTTATCGAATCGAATTTTATACTGCGGGGTTTCGATGCTGTACGGAGAAACTTTCCAGGGGGCGGGAGAGGGAAGGCGTTTCGTATCTGCTCGCACAACGATCGTTCCGGAAGAAAATGCCGGAATATCGACCGCGTAGCAAAGAAGTAAGACGGCGCCTTTGCTTACGGAAAGAATTTGGGACTCGATGATGTTGCCTCTGGAATCAAAGGCCTCGAAATGTTTATGTTTTGATTTGAAGGTCAACTCGATGTATTCATTTCTGGACCATTGAGTCGGATTGAAAACAGAGAACAGAATATCGGTCTTGCTCTTCGGAACGGGTGAACTGAGCGCTTCAAAAGAACGCTGGAGCATCACTCCGGATTGTTTGCGGAGTTCGGAAAATTCCTTTCGCACATGATGGTAAAAATCAATCGGAGCCGTTCCTGCCATGATATGGTCGGCCTGATTCAAGAGTAAAATTTTCCAGAGCGCCTGGATTTCGACTGCTGGATATTTCCTTAAAGCTGCTTTTTCTCCGTAGAACATTGCTAAAACGCTCAGCATTTCTGTTCGTGCAAGAAGAATTTCAATTTCACGGTTCTCTTTCTTCAGCCAGCTCGGCTGCGGGTGGATGCCGTCCTGCGCAAATGCTTCCTCTTTGTTTGTGCGTGTCTGCAGGGATTGTAGAGAAACCGAGTTTAAAAAATCTTTTAGGCTGGAGAACTTGATCGACGGAAGACCTGCAATGCTGCGCAGCGCACGGGCATAATCAACTTGTTCGTCGGAAATGCTCTTAGATCCGAAAAATTGAAGCGCATGAGTGGTGCTCTCTGTATCTTCGGAAATCTCGGGCAATTGCATCAATATCGACTGCGGTGTAATGGATGAATTCGGATGAAGCGTTGAGTTGATTGTCATGATCTTGGAACCGTCGAGCCCTTCCCAGAGAAACAATGCCGGAACCGGCGGTTTTTCTTCATCGCTTATGGTCGTGATTCCCAATAAATTTATTCCGGAGCTTCGCAGAATCTGAGGAAGCACAGGAGAGCAGCGATAAAAATCGGCAAGCCAGAACATATGAGGTATGACGCCGATTTCATCTTTAAAAAATTTAATTCCATAGAGAATGTGCCGTATAAGCGATTCGCTGTTTGGAATGCGGCAGTCCGGATGAACGAAGGTGCATCCATTAACCTCCCAGCGATTCGCAGTTATATAGCGTTTGATTTCACGATAGAATTCCGGAAAATACTGTTTCGTCCTTTCATAGACGAGACCCTGATCCTGCGCATAATGAACATCGGGATGTTGTTCCATAATCCCCAGCACTGCCGAAAGCGTTTTTCCGAGAGCATCGAGATTTTCGGAGGAATGGACAAGACGAGCAGCTTCGATGGAAGAATGAGCCACGACGTGCACGGTCGCACGGATTGTGGGTTTGCATTCAGCATCGATCGTTGCCTGAAGGAAAGAATAGGCGCGTTGAATGGCATGAGGGTATTCCTCGCTGCCCGGCCTGAAGTATTTAAGATAAATCAATGTTCGCCGAATCAGTTCATGCACTTCTCTAAGTTCGGCGGAATTGTGTTCGAGTAAAATCTCGAGTTCATGCAGCGCTTTAAGGCTGTGATAGAGCTGGCGGGCAATGTTGTCGACGAGAGCGAGCTCGGCATTGTTAAATTGGACCAGATCGGAATTTTTCGGTTTTCGAGCCTGAAGTGTGACAACAAACTTTTGCTGGTTCCTTGCTTTTTCGGTGAGAAATATTTGCTGGTTGTGTGAATCGAAACCAAACCGGAAATGTCCGTCGACGTAAGCGGAGGCGCCTGGAAAATCGGCGAGCAAGGCAACGGGCTGGCCAAGAAAAGCTTCCGGAACTTGGATTGTCTGTCTAAAGAAAACTCCTTTTTCCGGTTTGGCCCATTGGAAAGGAATTCGGATCAGAGCCCATCCCTTATCGCCGGGCAAGGAAGATACCGTCTGCTGGGTGTCTCCTTCTCTCATTTTCCAATCGGGGAGTGTAATCCGCAAGGAATAAATAGCGTCTTTTATATGCGGTAATATTTGATCCAACAAATCAATTGCCATGATAGTTTCCCGAGTTGTTGTTGGAAATTTGAATCCGGAACAATAACTTTGCTTGACTTGAAATCATTCTTTGAATGAAAATTCCGCCAAATAATGAAAAGTTACATGCTTTTGTAGCCCTAACGGGATTCGAACCCGTATTTCGGCCTTGAGAGGGCCACGTCCTGAACCCTTAGACGATAGGGCCGAAAACACTCTTTCTGCAATTATTGCTGCAAATCCCGCATGTGAAAAAAAGTTGCCCCGCCAGGGCTCGAACCTGGACTCTTCTGATCCAGAGTCAGACGTGTTGCCAGTTACACCACGGGGCAATAAAACCTTAAATTTCATCATAATATACGAAACACAGATGCGCAAGGCAAGCACTAATTTAGTATAAATTTAGAAATGCGAAAAAATTGCTCTCAAGAGAGTTTTTATTTATATTATAAGACTAAAATGAAAGAGCTGAAGAAGATAAGCATAGCAATAGATGGACCTGCAGCATCAGGCAAAAGCACAACCGCAAAGCTTGTAGCAAAAAAGCTGAACTATCTTCATATTGATACGGGAGCTATGTATCGGGCAATTACGCTGAAAGCGCTTCGGGAAACCATTGATGCCGCCGATGAACAGCAAATCGTTGCACTGGCGCAGAGATGCCGTATTCAGCTTGAACCGGCAGAAAACGGGAATCGTCTTTTTTTGGACGGAATAGACAGTACGAATGATATTCGCCTTCCACGCGTGACAAGCATGGTAAGTTTAGTCAGCAGCTATCAGGGAGTTCGGGATATTCTTGTTCGGGAACAGCGGCGTATATCGGCAGGGGGTGGAGTCGTTTTGGAAGGGCGCGACATAGGCACGGTAGTGCTGCCGTATGCCGAATTGAAAATTTTTATGATAGCCGATGTGGACGAAAGGGCCCAGCGGCGAAAAAAGCAGCTTGCTTTGGCAGGCATCGTTGCAGACGAAAAAATTCTTGTAAAAGATATTGAAGAGCGGGACAAAAAAGACTCGACGCGTCAGATGAGCCCCTTACAGAAGGCGAGTGATGCAATTGAACTCGATACGTCGAACTTAACTATAGAAGAACAAGTCGATTTTATCGTTGCAAAAGCTCAAATTATAATCAAAAGGGCGTAAATGTATGGAAGTTCGTGTCGACCGCTTTTCAGGATTTTGCTGGGGAGTGGTGCGGACTGTCGAGATCGCTGAAAAGGAATTGGCAAACGGCGGGAAGCTGTATTCACTGGGAGATATTATCCATAATCCCAAGGAGATGGAACGGCTTCGCGCAAAAGGACTCGAGACCATTACATACGGCGATCTTGAACGTCTTCGGGGTGCAACGGTTTTGATTCGTGCTCACGGCGAGCCGTCGTCGACATATAAACGTGCAGAGGAATTGGGCATAACGCTCATCGATGCAACGTGCCCAGTTGTTACAAAAGTACAGGAGCGCATTCGGAAGTTTTATCTGGACGGATACCAGATCGTAATTTTCGGAAAGAAAGATCATGCCGAAGTGATTGGCTTAGTCGGTCAGACAAACGGCGAAGCTGTCGTCGTGAAATCTCCTGACGACCTTGCAAAGATTCGTTTCAATCGGAAAACAGTCTTGTTCTCGCAAACGACGATGGATAAACCGACGTTCTCGGTGATACGGGAAGAACTGGCGCGGCGGATCAAGGATTTGGTCGTGGCATCGATGGAGGACGAAGCGATTGAGTTTCATGCCAAAGACACAATCTGCGGACAGGTGTCGGGCCGTGAAAAGAAAATAAAGGAATTTGCCGAAGCCAACGATGTCGTTCTCTTTGTCGCCGGCAAGAAAAGCTCAAACGGAAAGGTACTGTTCAACATCGTAAAATCGGCCAATCCGAAATCGTATGCAGTTGAAGATGCCGGCGAGGTTCAAGAAGAATGGCTCTCAGGCGCCAGGACAGTCGGCATAACCGGAGCGACCTCGACGCCGCAATGGCTGATGGAAAAAGTGAAAAACGAAATAGAAACGCAATACGCGAAAAATATTTGCAGTCATCCAAAATACAGTTCTCAAAACACATAATGAAATACAATCTTTTTTGTATTTGTTCAAGGTTCCGATGACTGGCTTTGAAAAAATACAGAAAAGATTGATGCTGTTTCGCAAGGAACAGCTTGGAGGTTGAATGTCTAACCCGGAAACAACCACGGAACAGTTCGAAGACCGCGGATATTCGGAAGCCGAATATAAAGAACTCGAACAAATGTACGCCCGTACACTGGGCTCTATCAATGCCGGTGAAATTGTTAAAGGAAAGATCGTCCACATTGGCGACAATGAAGTGGCGGTCGATATAGGATTCAAGTCCGAAGGGACTGTCCCCGTATCGGAATTTACCAATATCAAGGATCTGAAAATCGGCGATGAAGTTGAAGTATTCCTGGAATCGATGGAAGACAAGGACGGACAGATGGTCCTTTCCCGTAAACGCGCTGATTTTATGCGTATCTGGGAGCGTGTCGTCAAATCGTTCGAAACAGGCGAGATTTTAAAAGGAAAATGCGTACGACGAACAAAGGGAGGAATCGTTGTCGACCTCATGGGACTGGATGCGTTCCTGCCCGGGTCGCAAATCGATGTCCGTCCGGTTCGAGATTTCGATGCGTTCATAGGACGTGAAATGGACTTTCGAGTTGTGAAGGTCAATCATCCGTCCGAAAATGTCGTCGTCAGCCATAAGGTGCTTGTGGAGGAAGAACTTGCGAGCCAGCGAAAAACAATCCTTGAAAGTCTTGAAAAGGGACAGATTCTCGAAGGTCATGCCAAAGCTATTACGGATTTCGGTGTGTTCGTGGATCTCGGCGGTGTGGATGGCCTCGTTCATATCACGGATCTTTCCTGGGGCAGAGTCAATCATCCATCGGAAATTGTCAAACTCGATCAGACGGTCAATGTCGTCGTTCTTGATTTTGATATGGAAAAGAAACGTATTTCTCTCGGCATGAAACAGCTTCAACCGCATCCATGGGAAAATATCGAACAGCGCTATCCGGTCAATACAAAGATCACGGGAAAAGTCGTTTCGCTAACGGATTACGGCGCATTTGTGGAAATTGAAAAAGGCATTGAAGGCCTTATTCATATTTCCGAAATGAGCTGGACACAGCACATCAAGCATCCGTCGCAGGTCGTTTCGATGGGACAGATGGTCGATGCGGTCATACTTTCGCTCGACAAAGAAGGGAAAAAGATTTCCCTGGGCATGAAACAGCTCGAACCGGATCCATGGACATCGCTCATGAAAAAATATCCTATCGGTTCAAGACATGCAGGTGTCGTCAGGAACCTTACCAACTTCGGCGTCTTCGTCGAGCTGGAAGAAGGTGTGGATGGATTGGTGCACATTTCCGATCTTTCCTGGACAAAGAAGATACGTCATCCGGGTGAAGTTGTGAAAAAAGGAGATAAGCTCGATGTCATCGTTCTTTCGGTCGATATCGACCAGCGCAGAATATCTCTCGGTCATAAGCAGGTGCAGGAAAATCCATGGGACGTCTTTGAAGGCCAGTACAGAGCCGGAACCGATGTCGAAGGGAAAATTGTCCGGCTGATCGAAAAAGGAGTCATCGTCGAACTGCCTATGGGAGTCGATGGATTCATTCCGCTTTCCCAGCTTTCACAAACACCAGTGAGGAATGTTGCCGAATCCTTTAAGGTTGGCGATACTCTTCCGCTGCGCGTGATTGAATTTGAAAAAGAAAGCAAAAAAATTGTTCTCTCCGCACTTGAGTATCTGGGCGGAAAAGAACAGAGACTTGTCGATGATTATGTTAATGCGCATAAACTTTCACCGATGACAATGAAAGATATGCTGTCGACTTCTGGAGGCGATGCACCGTCTTCGGAAAAAAACATCGATTCGCTCTTATCGGATTCATCGAATAAATAATCGTTCTCAAGAAGGACCAGAAACGTGGACGAAAAGTCGCTTTCACAGGAATTCGTATCTCATTCTGAGACGGATTCGCGACTTCTCTTTTCAACTCATGAGTTCTCGTCAACGTCTCCAGAAGAGTTGTCCGATTCTTTTCGGACAGCTCTTTTTTTATGATGAAACGCATCGCATTGCATACTCTGGGGTGTAAGCTCAATTATGCCGAGTCGGCGACTATCGGACGACAGTTTCTTGAACAAGGGTACACGGTTGTCAATATCGATCAAAACGCCGATGTTGTCGTCATTAATACATGCAGCGTTACCGAGAACGCAGACCGTGAATGCCGCCAGGTTGTCCGGCGCGCCTTACGCCATTCACCGAATGCCTTCGTCGCTGTCATCGGTTGTTATGCCCAGTTGCAGCCGGGTGAATTGGCTTCAATCGACGGCGTCGATCTGGTGCTCGGCACCAAAGAAAAGTTTGACGTTTTAAAGTTATTAGGCAGTGGAGCAAAAAAGGAAAAGCCGGAAATCAATGTGTCCTGTATCGATGACATCCGGGAGACTGAGCTCGCATCTTCGCTTGGCTACGATGAAAGGACTCGCGCTTTTCTCAAAATTCAAGATGGATGCGATTATCGCTGCTCTTTTTGCACAATTCCGCGCGCGCGGGGAGAAAGCCGAAGCGTTTCGCTTGACAGCATCGTCGATCAGGCATGTGAAATCGCGAAAACAGGATATAAAGAAATTGTTCTCACGGGAGTCAATGTCGGCGATTACGGCAGGACTATGGGTCAAAATCTGTTTTCTCTCGTTCGTGAACTCGTAAGGGTGGAAGGGATTGAGCGCATCCGGGTCAGTTCCATCGAACCCAATCTTCTCTCGGATGAATTGCTTGACTTTTGGTTCTCGGAAAATAAAATGTGCAAGCACTGGCATATTCCTTTGCAGTCCGGTTCCAATGCCATTTTAAGCAGCATGAGGCGCCGCTACCGCCGTGAATTATACAGGGAGAAAGCTGAAAAAATAAAGTCTGCTTATCCGCATGCAGGGATAGGTGCAGATGTCATCGTGGGCTTTCCGGCGGAAACGGATGAGATGTTCGAGGAAACGTATGAATTCGTTTCAGCTCTTCCTGTAACGTACCTTCATGTTTTTTCGTATTCCGCAAGGCCCGGTACGGAAGCTCAGACGATGAAGGATCAGGTACCTCTCCACAAACGTGCGGAACGAAGCGAGCGCCTGCGCCAAAAAGGGCTCGAAAAAAGAAAGCAATTCGCCGAGACATGGAAAGAAAAAATTCTTCCTGTTCTCTTTGAAACGAAAAAGAATGGTGATATATTTAGTGGATTCACGGAAGAATATATTCGCGTCGAAGTTCATTCTTCACAGGATATTCATAATCGAATTCTTCCGGCTGTAATTCATAATGTGCGGGATGAGCATTGCGAAGGGACGCTGGCTTCTCTCATGTATTGAGAAAGATGTACGAATATGAAAAAGAAAGTTTTCCCTGCGTTGATTTGTATGGTCCTTTTGCTGCAGATTGCTGGTGCACAGTGGAAGGATGATTTCGGCATCGTGCAAAAAGACAAAGACCAGGCTGCACCGGCATCGATGTCCGCATTAACCTCCGATCATCCGCAGACAAAATCGGTTCTTCTCGCCGTTGTCCTTTCTCTTGCCCTGCCCGGCATGGGAGAACTTTATGCCGGAAATTTCAACGCGGGTAAATATCATCTCATAGCAGAGGGCGGCATCTGGCTGGCATACGCATCGCTGCGCCTGCATAGTACGTGGGAAAGGGATGATGCGCATTCATTTGCGGTTGAACATGCAGGAGTCAATTTTAACGGAAAAAATTCACAGTACGATGTCGATATAGGAAACTATTTAACGCTGGAAGATTTTAACAACGCTAAGCTTCTGAACCGAGAATATGCTCTTATGTATAATGGTTCAAGTTATGACTGGAGCTGGGATTCCGATGCAGATCGGCAAACGTTTAAAAATTTGCGGATTCAAAGCGACGCAGATTTTAATAACTCGAAATTTGTTATCGCCGTTGCAGTTGTAAACCGGTTGATTTCCGCCTTTCGAGTCGGAAGATTCGTTTCCAAACAAAACAGCCTTCTTTCGGAAGATTGGAATTTTCAAATCCTCCCGTACGCCGATGCTATGCAAAACTCAGGGCTTTCTCTTCATATCGAAAAATCTTTGTAAAACGGTGAGCAGAGAGGCGGCGGTTTGATATGTCGACGTATCGGATGACGATAGAGTACGATGGAACGAACTTCGCCGGCTGGCAATTTCAAAAAAACGGTCGTTCCGTGCAGGAGGTTATTGAAAAGGCGATGTTTCATATTATGCAGGTTCCTCTGCGCATTGCCGGGGGGGGAAGAACGGATGCCGGTGTGCATGCGACAGGGCAGGTTGCGAGTTTTCACTTTGTGCCTGACCTTGATATCAAGAAATTGGAACGAGGCATGAATGCCGTTCTGCCGGCAGATGTTGCTGTCTCCGCTCTCCAAAAAACAGAGGATGATTTTCATGCACGGTTCAGCGCAAAAGGTCGGCGGTATGAATATCGTGTTGCATCGTCACGTGCTGTGATCGGCCGGCTTTTCTGCTGGTCTGTCTATCAAGCATTGGATTTGGAAGCAATGGAGCGCGCAGCACACATGATCACCGGGGAACATGATTTTCGAGCTTTCTGCAAAACAACAGCCGATGCGGAACATTATCGATGCATCGTTGACTTTGCACGATGGTCGAAGAGTGAAAGCGGCTTTCTCTTCTCCATCCAGGCAAATCGATTTATGCACGGAATGGTTCGGGCATTAGTCGGGACTATGGTCGATATCGGCCGCGGCTCAACCCTGGGCGAAAAATTCGAAGCGATTTTGAATTCTCATGATCGCAGTACAGCGGGAATGTCTGCGCCTGCGAAAGGATTGTGCCTGAAGGAAATTATCTACTGAGATCCTATGTCTATGCTTAAAAAACTCATGCGGGATTTTTTTGTCAAAGGCGGTTTGCTTAAAACCAAACTCTCGGAAGAGGAGCTGGAACAGGTCATCGATGCCAGCACGCTGAGCGGAACGATTGATAAAACCGAACATGAGCTTATCAAAAGCATCCTGCAATTCTCCGATATTACGGCAAAAGAAATTATGGTTCCGCGTCCGGATATTGTTGCCCTTGAAGTCAATGCGCCGCGGGAGAAGATTATTCAGAAGGTTGTTGAAGAAGGGTATTCACGCCTCCCGGTCTATCGGGGAACCATCGACCGCACTATCGGCATCATTTACAGCAAGGATCTCTTGAGCCTTATGGAACATCGGGATTTGATTATTTTGCATGACCTTATTCGGCCGGCATATTTTGTTCCGGAGACCCAAAAAATCAGCCAGTTGCTCCGTGAATTTCAGAAAAATAAAATTCATCTCGGAATTATCGTGGATGAATTCGGCGGAACAGAGGGCCTCATCACTATGGAGGATATTGTTGAAGAAATTGTGGGGGATATTCTCGATGAATATGATGAAGTGAAGAACCCGTTTGAAAAGAAAAATGATGGATCGACCGTCGTCGATGCCGCAATGAGCATCGCCGAGTTCAATGCTCATTTTCCGAAGCCCGTACCGGAGGATTCGGATTACGAAACGCTCGCTGGATATTTACAAAAAATTACGGGACGGCTTCCCGAAATTAAAGAAGAAATTCGAACAACGGAATATTTATTTACGATTCTTACAAAAAGTGCCCGAAGATTGAGACAAATAAAAGTGAGCCGGCTCTTCTAAAGGAAGCGGTTCAAATGCCGCGGATGCATGGAACAAAATGAAAAAACTTCTTCAGCAGCAGAAAAATATTATTGTTGCGATTTGCCGGGATATAAAACCAAAGCTCACGAAGCAATGGGGAAAACATCCTGCAGAACTCGCCTGGCCGATCTCCGGTCAAACCGTTACGCTTTTGTTGAGCATTGTTTCGATAAAATCCGGATCGATCGGGACAAAGAGAACCGTATGCGTATGAAACGGATAGGAATCTTCGGCGGATCGTTCGATCCGGTTCACAATGTGCATCTGCGCATAGCGCGGGAGGCAGTCCGCCAATTGTACCTCGACAGAATTTTCTTCGTACCAGCGTTTATCCCTCCCCATAAAAGAGAACGACGGCTGACGGCGACACTTCACAGATTGAATATGTTGAAAAGAGCTCTTTCAAAAAACGAGAAATATTCAATATCAAAATATGAAATATCAAGAAAAGGCGTTTCCTATACGATAGAAACATTGCGGAAATTCAGGAAGCGATTTCCAACCGCCGAATTAATCCTCATTATAGGAAGCGACAGCCTGGAACAGATTCCGACATGGAAGGATGCAGACAAAATTATTCAGATGGCAGATCTGGCTGTGTATGAACGGTCGGGATTCCCGATCGATGCGGCGGCATATCCGCATAGAAGAATTCAAGGAAAGCCCTCTGAGGTCTCTTCGACGGCTATACGAGAACAGGCCGGGACGAAAAAGCCGTTCCGCAGCCTTGTGCCGGAAAGCGTGTGGAAGTATATCAAAGATAAAAAACTTTATGTACATTCAAGCATGAAAATATGAAGAATACCGGTCTCCATAAAGAAGATATCCGAAAAATTGTTCAAGTCGATCACCACGACCCGTTTACTGTGCTCGGTATGCATAAGGTTTTAGTAGACGACAGGATGGTCATTGTCGTCCGGGCGTTTCTTCCCGATACTGCATCGGCGTCTGTTATACGGGAAGACACGAAGAATGAATACCCGATGGAACGTATCGCCCCGGAAGGACTGTATCAGGTGATTCTGCCTGAGTACACGGAAATATTCCGTTACTCTCTGAAAAAAGTTTACAGTGATGGAAATGAAGAAACGTGTGCCGATCCATATTCCTTTTTGCCGATCCTGACGGATTTCGATATTTATCTTTTCAATGCCGGAGATCATCATCGTATTTACGAAAAACTCGGCGCGCACAACCGGACGATCGAGGGAGCGGCAGGCGTTCAGTTTGCGGTATGGGCGCCGAATGCTAAAAGCGTCAGTGTGGTCGGGGATTTTAACGGATGGGATCCGCGAAAACATGCAATGCGGGTTCTGGGAAGTTCCGGCGTATGGGAAATTTTTATTCCCGGATTGAAGGAAGGGGAACTTTACAAATTTAAACTTAAGACTCAGAACGGGCATCTGCTCGATAAAACGGATCCTTATGCAACGGAAATGGAGTGCAGGCCGCGTACGGCTTCTCGTGTTAATAATCTCAAGAACTTTCAATGGAACGACGCACAGTGGCTGGAACGCCGGGCGAAATCGGATCATTTGGGCGAACCGATTTCCGTGTATGAGGTTCATCCCGGGTCATGGGAACGAAAGCCGGAAGAAAATAACCGCTGGCTGACCTATCATGAACTGGCTCTCGATCTTGTCGAGTATGTCAGGAAAAACGGTTTTACACATATCGAATTCATGCCCGTTATGGAGCATCCGCTGGATGCATCGTGGGGCTATCAGGTAACCGGATATTTTGCACCGACCAGCAGATTCGGTTCGCCGCAGGATTTTATGTTTCTCGTCGATTATTGCCATCAAAACAACATCGGTGTCATTTTGGATTGGGTCCCGGCGCATTTCCCGAAGGATTCGCAAGCCCTTGGAGAGTTCGACGGAACGCATCTGTATGAGCACGGCGATCCGCGGAAAGGCGAACATCAGGACTGGGGGACTTATATTTTTAATTACGGCAGGAATGAAGTTCGAAATTTTCTTATATCCAACGCCTTGTTCTGGATTGAGCAGTACCATATCGATGCACTTCGCATTGATGCTGTAGCATCCATGCTCTATCTGGACTATTCGCGGAAGGAAGGGGAGTGGATTCCAAACCAGTACGGCGGGAGGGAAAACTTGGAAGCTCTTGCACTTCTCAGGGATATGAACAAGCTTCTGCACAAACAGTTCCCCGGAGTGTTGACCATTGCGGAAGAGTCCACGGCATGGCCGGGCGTTACGAACAGCATCGAATTCGGCGGCTTGGGATTCAGCCTCAAATGGAATATGGGCTGGATGCACGATATGCTGGAATATTTCAGCAAGGATCCCGTACATCGTTCATACCATCATGAGAAATTGACGTTCGTGCTGCTTTATGCATTTACAGAAAGATTTATGCTGCCGCTTTCACATGATGAAGTTGTCCATGGAAAAGCTTCTTTGCTTTCAAAAATGCCGGGCGATCAATGGCAAAAATTCGCCAATCTTCGAGCTCTCTTTGGATTAATGTTCGGATTCCCCGGAAAGAAACTGCTCTTTATGGGTTCTGAAATCGGCCAGTGGCATGAATGGAATCACGATTCATCGATCGACTGGCATCTTTTGCAATATGAACCGCATCAGAAATTGCTGCTCTGGGTAAAAGACCTGAATGAGTTGTATAAAAAGGAAGGCGCGCTGCACGAAGTTGATTTTGCGAATTACGGTTTCGAATGGATCGACTTTCATGATGTAAATGACAGCGTGATAGCGTTTATCCGAAAATCTGCCGGCGGTAAAGAGAGTGTTGTCGTAGTTTGTAATTTTACTCCTATTCTCAGACACGGCTATCGTATCGGCGTACCGGAGGCCGGATTGTATCGGGAACTGATCAACAGCGATTCCACGCATTATTGGGGAAGCAATAAAGGAAATGCAGGTGTTATTGCTGCAGAATATATTCCTCAGCACGGACGCGAGTATTCTCTGAATTTAACATTGCCGCCGCTGTCGGTCATATTCTTTAAACGGCAACAAGAACAAACGTGATTGAAGCCGGCGTCGGCCTGTGCCGAAAACAGGTGTTCATGATCTTCCCTGCAGCCGCGGGCGCCTGTCCCGGAAATATCTTTGATATTTTCGGGATGATCGCGGAGGATTCACAACGTCAACCTGCCCGCCGCAGGAGGGCGCCGTCGGCTACAAAAAGAGCGATCCATTAAAATTATACGCTGACTACTATAATTCTTTGAAATAACAGCGCTGACGCAGAAATGCGTGCATTGTAATACACATATAAAAAGAAAATGGGACTTTTTAAAAATAAGGAAAGCGAAGAGAATGGAAGAACAACACTCGTCGGATACTAAGGAAATACGATCTGCATGGTCGAATGTCATGCAGGAAATAACCCAGCCGTTCATCGACCTTGTAAAAGCCCCGCGTGCTTTGTGGGGTGTGAATCTTGCCTACACGATTGAGGGGTTGTCTTATTTCGGTATTCTGACCTACCTTGCAATTCATTTTTCGGATTTTATTTTTAAAGGTGTCGAGCATGCCGATATCTGGTCCCACGAAATGGTCATGGTGCTGACCGCAGGCATAGCCATTTCAATGGTTCTGCTCGGATTCGTCCCGGATAAATTCGGACCCCGGAGGGCATTAATCTTTTCTTTTGCATTTCTCCTGATCGGAAGAATTATAATGTCGGCGGCGCCGACAATTCTGGGTATGCAGCCGAACGGGCTCTGGTCACCGCTCCATCTTACAACCATGCTCGGCATTTTGTTTGTTGTCATCGGATACGGCGTTTACCAGCCGGCCGCTTACGCAGCCGTTCGGCAGTTCACAACTCCCAAAACCGCTTCCATGGCCTATGCGATGCTCTATGCGCTGATGAATGCCGGTTCCTCATTAGTCATGTTTGCATTCCTCTTCAGAGATGACAGGTTTTTGGGATTGGGAATTAACGGCACGTTCTGGATTTTTACGAGCTTAACATTGATTTCGCTTATATCTACGATTGTCCTGTTATCGAAAAAAACGGTAGCAGATGCGATCGAGCGCGCTAAAGCAGAGACCGAAATGCTGGCAGCGGAAGATCGGGCGAAAGAACCTGAAAAAAAACCGGAACCTTTGCCGGCAGCGGATGAACCACATCATGTTCCTTTGACGGCGTGGATCGTTCTCCTCGGAATTCTCGCTGCAATCATTTTACGCGTTCCGGATCCGTGGCGTATTTATCTGAGCGCAGCGGCTCTTCTGGTTCCGGTTGTCATCGCACTTCTTCCGCAGCAGATGAACACGGCAGTTTTGAAGCGCATAGCACAGCATCCAATGGCCGATGCCCGGTTTTTCTTTTTTATTTTTGCGCTCATGCCTGTACAGACGCTCTTTACATATAACTGGCTTGTCCTTCCGCAGTATATTTCCCGAGCGTACAGCGGATGGATCGGGAATTATTATGAGATTGCATCGAATGCAAATCCGGTACTTATTTTCATACTTGTTCCCGTCATCACGGCGCTCACGTATAAAAAAAATGTTTACTCGATGATGATTGCAGGGACGTTTGTCATGGCGTCGTCGGCATTTATTCTCGCATTCGGGGCTTCTCCGATAACATTGACGGCATATATTATTCTCATGACAATCGGCGAGGCAATGTGGTCGGCGCGGTTCCTCCAGTACGCCACCGAAATTGCGCCGCCGGAACGAGCCGGGCAATACCAGGGTGTTGCACAGCTTCCCTGGTTTCTGACGAAGTTTCTTGTGCCGCTCCTTTATTCCGGACAGATGATGGAACGATATTGTCCCGAAAACGGACCGCAAAATACAGGCATGATGTGGCTTATTTTCGGGCTTATTGCAATTGTTAGTCCGATTACTCTTATTTTAATGAGGAGATGGATGTTGAAAGGGTTTAAAACAAAACATGCAGGTTAAAAGAATTCTCGAAATACTGAGAAAAAAGCGCTGGTTTCTTCTTGCATGTGCTTTTGCTGCGACGATGATCGTTATCTGGTTTACGACGCGAATGAAAATGATTGAACCGCCAGAGACGATATGGAAACTGCATCGTATGGAACTTTTTTCCGGAGATACGGCACAAGCTGTGATCAGTGAGCTGCACGGATTCGATCGAGCGCCAAAGGATAATTTCGTAGCAAATTATGTTAGTCCGGATGGCTGCGGTCAGTTGTACGTTTCGTTCTACGAAAACAACGTCACCGCTTCGCAGGAAATGGAGCGCATGTCGAGGAAAATTCAATCAGGGGATTTTCCGGATTTTTCACATTTACGCAGAATTGAGATGGAAAGAATTCCGATGGTTTTATCTCAAGGAATGAGGAAGGTGCATTACTTTTTTACCTACCGAAACGGACTGTACTGGTTTGACATTGACGCCCCGGTTGCACAATTCACGGTGCGGGAATTTGTTCGCTATCTCAGGAAGCAATAACAATGCGTGTTGCTGTTGTTCAGTCATGTCCGGTTTTCGGCAAGCCGGGCGAAAACATCGAGAGAGCGCTGGAAAGTATGGCCTCTATCCCGGCGGATTTGTATATCTTGCCTGAACTCTGCACAACCGGTTATGCTTTTTCGGATAAAGCTGAAGCGGCATCCCTTGCAGAGAATGCGTATGGACGGACATTTGAAAAATTTTCTGAATTTGCGCGCCGGCACAATGCGTTTATTGTCTACGGCTTTGCGGAAAACACCGATGTGCTGTACAATTCTTCGTTGCTTGCCGGTCCTTACGGGTTTATCGGCTTGTACAGAAAAGTGCATTTGTTCGATCGCGAAAAACTTTTCTTTGCGCCGGGCAATCTGGGTTTCCCGGTTTATGAAACACCTTTGGGAACAATCGGCATGATGATCTGCTTCGATTGGTTGTTTCCGGAGAGCGCTCGTTCACTTGCACTGCAAGGAGTACAATTGATTGCGCATCCGGCGAATCTTGTTTTGCCGTATTGTCCCGATGCAATGGTGACGCGTTGTCTTGAAAATCATGTTTTTACAGCCACTGCGAACCGTGTAGGAAACGAACAAAGGGGAGGTGCATCGCTGCATTTTATAGGAACAAGCGAGGTCGTCGACCCGAATGGGAATGTGCTTCTTCGTTTGAGTCCGGCTGAAGAACAGATTGCAGCTGCCGATATCGATCTCTCTCAGGCCAGGAATAAACGCATCAACGAACGAAATGATGTATTGACCGACAGGAGACCGGATCAATATTCGGCCGGATAAACGGCTTGTCTTGTTGCAAAAAAAAAATAAAAAATAATTGTCCTTTTTGGACAACCTCTGATAGATATTGTTCCGTCTCTGTCAGTGCAGGCTCTCGATCAAGGACAGGTATGTCTCGGCGCCGATTGCATGATAGAACGGGACACCCCATACTTCCTGCGTATTCCATTCCACGGCATTCGATGCTTCCAAATAAGGAGTGTCATCCGGCCTTCCAACGAATCCATCCACAGTAGCATCGGGAATCCGGTAATTTACGAACGATCCGATTACGGGATGCCTGAAACCGACGCCGGTAAAAAGACAGAGACCTGTGGTGTTATGGCCGGTTGCCCATTGAATTAATTTTTCGCTCTCATCACGGTACAAATTATTTTTCCAGAGGACAGCGGCCCTCGCCAGAAGATAGGCATGATGCATAAGAACGGCATCCGTTCCGTGCACCATTTCCGACGAATTAAGAGGGCTTATAAATGTGCGAACACCATTGCCCGCGCCGGCATCGCGAAATGTGACTTCATCGGAATGCATCGGATTTACGAACACGCCGTACGGAGTAACAGAGAACGGATTGCTGGCAGCATCTCTCAACAAGTAGTTTTCGATATATCGTTTCACAGCCGATCCCGTTCGTTTGGTAAGGTCGTCCATCCCGGGAATTCCAAGTTCGCACACTCGAAGCAATGCCATTGCCGGTTCTGCATTCCATACGATACTTCGGTATCCGTCTGTTTTATTTTTCTCGTAGAAATATCCGCTCAACCGGAAATCGCCGGTTTCCTGGCGTTTCATAAGCTCATCTGCAAGACCTTCAAGATCCTTACCATTGATCTGTGCAAGTCCGGATGCGTATAATTCGCATGCGGCGAGCAGTTCCTCAGCTACAAATAATGTTCTTCCGTCATGCTGAGCTTTCCGGCTGTATTTCCATCCTAACTCGGCAAGGTACTGGCACTTCAGAGCATCTGCGGTGTCAAGGACTCTCGAAGCAAAGACCTGATTGCGGATGAAAAGGAACTGGCAAAGCGGGTTGTATGTTGTCCGAATTTTTCTCTCGGATCCGTTTTTTTTGTTGTTGCTTTTAGCCTCCCCGGAGCCAAGACATCCGGCATGATTTTCACACCACCAATCATCCGGATATTTTTTTCCTCCGCGTAATGAACCGCTTCCGATATCCTCATACACCCTGCCTTCAGGAGTAATCATCGCATGGAAATATTTATTTCCCCATTTGATTTCATTGAGGGCAGCATTCCTGTAGGCAGGATCGGCATGTTGTACAATCAAAGTGAGGGCTTCAAGATGTGAACTCGTTTGCGAGATCCACTTACGAAAATCACCTGCGTCATTCCAGCCGCCGGCAGCGGGAACGAAAGACCCATCGGTATCGAGAACGGCGTCGTCCGCGTTTTCAACCGGCCGTATTCCGGGTGTTTCGATTCCTGACCGCTGACAGTACAGGTAGTTCAGATAACTGCGAATAAGCCGATTGTACGGATTGCTTTCAATCACAAAGGGAGTCGTAAAACCGTATTCAGTTTCAATCTGGTAAATTCCCGGCTTGACAAACGCCGTGAAATCACCTTGCCAGAATGTGCCCCATCTGGTTGTAATTTTTTTTAAGGTTCCCCGGTATGCAGAAATATCGGAGTCCTGCCCGATATATTTCCCTTTATCAATATCGATAGGCCAGTCAAAGAACGCACCGGTCCAGGCTTTCGGCAGATGCTGTTCCCGTTTCATGCGGGAAAGGAGGTGGTCGACATAGAAAGGAATTTCGTCGGGAAGCGCAGAATCACGCAGTGCCGGCAGAAACGTGACGGTCTTTGGACCCTGTTCCCGAAATCCGAGTTGTGATGTTACGAGAGTGTGCTGATCAACATACGTTTTCCGCGCTTGCTGTGCTGCCGCCGGGCAGGTTGAGGCTGTGACAAAGAGAGTTAAAATAATCCATGTTCTTTTCATACGATACTCCTTCATTGCAGTACATACTACTGCATATTGTCGGATCTTTTTTTTAGGCAATTTGAGCACAGGCGGAAATTTAATTGCGCTTTCTTTAAGACATTGACATCTTGTCTGATATGTCCGGAACTATGTGCTAAGGAATTTATCAATCTCATCCCTGAAAGGTGCAGAAGGTTGTGCTCCCAACCGGGTTACAGAAATTGCAGCCGCAGCCGACGCAAATCGTGCTGACTCGGCAAGTGTCATTCCCTCAGTAAGTGCAACCGCCAGGCAGCCGCAATATACATCACCGGCAGCTGTAGTATCCACCGCATCGACCTTGAATGCCGGGATCCATTCACATGCCCCGGAGGACGCGATGTATGAGCCGCGCGCACCTAAGGTGATAATAACTGTTTCACAACCAAGCCTCATGAGTTCTTTTGCAGCGAGTTCCGCGGATTTTTCTTCAGCGACACAAATGCCGGACAACATTTCGGCTTCGGTATCATTGACTACAAGAATCGTCACTTTAGCAAGATATGATCTATCGAATTCTCTTGCCGGTGCACAATTCCACAGAACTCTTGTCCGCCATCTGCTGCAGGCATCCAGAACATACTTTAAAGTCTCGGGCAAAATTTCATATTGGAGGACAACGATTGCGGCTGTGCTGATCAGCTCATCCACCTTGTCGATATGTTCGGATGTCAGCCTGTAGTTTGCACCAGGTGCAACTGAAAGGTAATTGGCACCCTGTTCTCCAATCATGACGAGCGCTGTACCGCTTGCTATGCCCTTCTCTTGAAAAACGAAATCAGTGTGTATTCCTTCGTTCTCAAATTGTTCCACCATCCTGCGCGAATTATCATCATCGCCGACACAATTGATAAAAAAAACATCACCACCGGCACGCGCCGCTCCTACAGCCTGATTTGCTCCTTTCCCTCCGTATGTCTGCATGAAGACCGCATCGGTTATTGTTTCACCTACTCTGGGCAACCGGGGCATTTTCATAATGAAGTCGATGTTGGAGCTTCCGATAACAACAATCTTTTTGTTCATCATTGATCAATCTCAAGTCTGTGATTAAAGTTTGGCAGTGACGATGAGGCCCAAACCGATAATAAACGTGACAAACATGATTGCCAGGTACCGGTTGATTGAGGGGGGAGCGCCCTTGAATTCTTTGAATACAAAAACACCCCAGGCTGCGCCGATCATAGTAGACCCCTGCCCAAGCCCGTATGAAATTGCAGGGCCGGCCTTATCCGAGGCTATGAGATTGAATAAAAAACCAGTATTAAAGATCAGGCCTCCCGCAATGCCGATAAGATGCTGCTTAAACGTCCCTTTCAGGAAAAATGCAGCGTATGTAGAACAATTTCCATCCACAGGTCTATACATGAAATATGTATTCCAAATAAAATTGGAGAAGAATAATCCGATGGAAAAAACGAACACGGCTGAGTAGGGAGTGAGTTTCCCCGGCTCGGGTGTTGTAAAGTTCAATGTCATACTGTCTGCGACAAACCTGTAGAAAAATCCCATAATGATTCCTGCGAAGACCGATAACAAAATGCCTTTGGACCTTGAAGAACTTCTCGATTCTGTTACTTTCGAAGAGGCGAAAGCATTCACCACGATCGCTGCTACAATCAGCAAAACTCCCGAAAAAAGCAGCAGCGGATTGCCTTGGGGTTGCTTGATGTAATTCACTACAACACCGATCACAAGAGCCAATCCCACACCAATTGGAAAAGCGACTGATAGTCCTGCCACTGTAATCGCCGCGACAATGAGAAGGTTTGAGAAATTGAAGACAACACCTCCGACTGCGGCTGAGAAAACTGAACTTAGATTGGCCTGTTGGATGTCCGCGAGGAAGTTCCTGCCGCCGGAACCGGTGCTTCCCATCGTCAACCCGAAGAGAATAGCTGCAAGTATAAGCCCAAGAGAATAATCCCAATAAAACATCGGGAAGGGCCAATTTTTTGTCGAGATCTTTGACGTGTTTGCCCACGACCCCCAGCAGAGCATTGTCACGATACAAAACGCAACGGCAACAGAATAATCATTGATGATATACATCGTTCCGCTCCTTATAGTCAAGATTTTGGATCAATCGATGGATACTTGTTTTGCCAGTTTGGAATCTATTCTAAAACAAATCTTATGAAGCTTTTTCACTTCAATTAGATAAACGGAATGATGAGAGACAACGGGTCGTTCGACACAAATAAATATTCGTAATTTCATCGTCTATTTGTTTAGTGTGTAATTATGCAGAAATGATACGGCAAATATGCATTGATGTCAAGCCAGATTCCTTCTTTTTGATATAAAATGTAATTACTCAGCGTGATATTAAAGGATAAAAAAATCCTCTTCTCTTTCAAGGAATCCCCCCTTTGTTTAAAAGGGGGATTGATAACTGAGAAAAAATCAATTGTGCTAAATTATGCTGAGCAATTACCATAAAATTAAATATAGTAATGCCGAACGAACATCATTATTATTAACTGACGATACGCACAGTACGAAAAGCGCAGAATAAAATAAAGTTGTCATACCCGAATGTGCCACTTCGCGGCATCTTCCGCTTTTTGAATTCCGCTCCTTTGCGTCCGAAATTCAGGCAAGCGGGATTCTGGAAAGCGGAACCGTACAGCGGGACTTTAATCGGCCTGCCTGCCGCAGGCAGGGTGACCGCGGAGGATTCCCGACGTCAGCGCCATCGGCTATAAAAACAACGGTACATCAGAATGCGCTGGTTACCTTTGCTTTTATAAAAAAAAGATGTAATATCGTATTTATAGATATGAAAGGTGTTGAACAGAATTGCAAAAGTGAGAGGTGAACGTGATTTATTTTGGAATCATCTGCAAGATAGTGAAAAGATTTGGATGGAGCCGGACTGTTCAGTGTTGAAAAACACAAAAGAAAAATCAATATGAAAAAGGCAATGCGCAAAACGGTCATTATTTGGAGTATATCCCTCATTCTTTTGATCTCACCATGTTACGCTCAAATGGGTAAAATTTTATTTGAAAGGATATCCACCGAATCCGGTCTATCCCAAAGTTCGGTAGTATGCATTTGTCAAGACAGGAAAGGATTTCTCTGGTTTGGTACTTTTGAAGGTCTCAACCGCTATGACGGATATACTTTTAAAGTATATAGAAACGATCCTGATAATCCATCGAGTTTAAGCAATAACGCTATAGTAAGTGTTCTTGAAGATCATTTGGGTGTGCTTTGGATCGGGACAGAAGGCGGTCTTGATCGATTTGACCGTGAAAAAGAACGGTTTATTCATTATAAAAAAGATCCGGACAATCCAAACAGTCTGAGCAGTAACTTTATTCAATATTTATATGAAGACCGTTCGGGCACACTTTGGATAGGCACCAATGGCGGAGGGCTCGATCAGTTTGACAGAAAAACAGAGAAATTCATCCGTTACATCAATGACCCGAAAAACACAAATAGTCTGAGCAATAATAATGCATTATCCATTCTTGAGGACATGCATGGACGTCTTTGGATCGGTACCGATGGCGGATTGAATTATTTTAACAGGATGAAAGGGGAATTTATCCGTTATCAAAAGAATCCTCATGATCCGCACAGCTTAAGTCATAACAGCGTTTGGAGAATTTATGAAGACCGTTCAGGGAATCTGTGGCTGGGGACATGGGGGGGCGGCCTGAATCGGTTTGATGATCGAAGAAACAATTTTGTTCGCTATCAGAACAATCCGGACGACCCAAATAGTTTAAGCAATAATAATATCAGGGCGCTGTATGAGGATAAGAATAGAAATCTCTGGGTAGGCACAGATGGAGGAGGACTCAATAAATTTGTTGCCGGTTCTAAAATTGGCGATAGAGGTCGATTTATTCATTATCAAAGCAATTCTCAAGAGCCGACGAATTTAAGCAGCAATTCAGTGATTTCTATCTTTGAAGATCGATTGGGTATACTCTGGGTAGGAACACTTTATAATGGCATTAACAAATATAATCCGAGAACAAAACAGTTCTTGCTTTACAGAAATCATCCTAATGATATAAACAGTTTATCAAAGAATACCATCCGTTCCATGTATGAGGATAGCCAGGGAATGATATGGATAGGAACCGATGATGGAGGTTTAGATCGTTTGGACCGGAGGAAAAATCAATTTACGCACTTTATCCACAATCCGGCGGATACGAACAGTCTGAGCGGAAATACAATCATATGTATATGTGAAGATCAGGACAGCAGGTTGTGGATTGGTACAGATAATGCGTTGAATCGTTTTGATCGAAAGAAAGGGACATTCATTCACTATAGAAATGATCCCGATAATCCTCGCAGCATAAGTCAGAATGGTGCATGGAGTCTCTACAAAGACAGGACAGGGAATCTGTGGGCAGGAACTTTTGGCAAAGGATTAAATCATTTCGATTATGCAAAGGAAGAATTTACTCATTATGTTTATGATCAAAACGATCCGAAGAGTATAAGCGACAATTTCATTTGGACCATATATGAGGATTTGTCCGGCACATTTTGGATCGGAACAAATTCGGGAGGCTTAAACCGTTTTGAGCCTGCCGATAAAAGGTTTATTCATTATGGTTCTGACAGCAGGGATTCCAGCAGCGTGAGCGATAATAAAATTATGAATATTTATGAAGATCACGCAGGAACTTTATGGTTAGGCACAACGAACGGCCTCAATAAATTTGATCGAAAGAGCGGAACATTTCATCGGTACAGCGATAAGGATGGTCTGCCGAACAACATAATACAAGGAATACTCGAAGATCATCATGGAAATCTGTGGATAAGCACCAATAGGGGTTTGTCAAAATTTAATTCCAGCACTGGCAGGTTTAATAATTATTTTGAAAATGACGGTCTGCAGGGAAATGAATTTAGCGTGAATGCTTGTTTTCAAAGCCGGAGCGGTGAGATGGTCTTCGGCGGTATGAATGGTTTCAATATTTTTAATCCGGATAGTATCCATACTGATTCTACACGCCCGGCAGTTGTGATTACCGATTTTCAAATATTTAATAAACCTATCGCTCCGGACAAAAATGTGGATGGACATCCGATTCTTCAACGATCCATCTCTGAGAGCGATGAAATTCATCTTTCCTATAAAGAGAATGTTTTTTCCTTTGAATTTGCCGCACTTCACTTTGTTTCGCCGAAGGATAATCACTATGCGTATATGATGGAAGGATTTGAGAAAGAATGGAATTACACGGATGCAAAAAGACGTTTTGTGACCTATACAAATTTGCCGGGAGGCACGTACACGTTTCGTGTCAAAGCTTCCAACAATCAAGGAATATGGAATGAAGAGGGAACTTCCATTCGAATCATCATCACGCCTCCTTTTTGGAGAACTTGGTGGTTCTATACTTCCATGATGTTTGTCATTGCGGGAATCGTATTCGGTTTGCACCGTTGGCGTGTGTGGCAGCTCTTAAAAAGAGAAAAAGATTTGGAACAGCATGTTCAGGATCGTACAAGACAACTCGAATTTGCCAATAAGGAATTGGAAGCCTTTAGTTATTCGGTTTCACACGATCTGCGCGCTCCGCTCCGAAGCATAGATGGATTCAGCATCGCGTTATTGGAGGACTATCCGGATAAATTGGATGAACAGGGCAAAGACTACTTGCAGCGAGTGCACGCTGCCAGCCAGCACATGGAACATCTGATTGACGATATTCTCAATTTGTCGCGTGTTATGCGAAGCGAGATGAAACGTACATCGGTCGATCTCAGCAGTCTTGCCCAATCTATCGCTCATGAACTCAGTCGTACTCAACCGGAACGCAGGGTTACATTTATAATTACGCCGGGTATGGTGGTACAGGCAGACCGTAACCTTATGGGGATAGTTCTGGAAAATCTCCTCGACAATGCATGGAAATTTACCGGTAAACATCCGACAGCCAAGATTGAAATGGGAAAAATAATGCGAGATGGACAGCAAGTATATTTTGTGCGCGATGATGGTGACGGATTTGATATGGCTTATGCAGGTAAATTGTTCGGAGCTTTCCAAAGGATACATACTCCTGTCGATTTTAAAGGAAGTGGAATCGGATTGGCTACTGTCCGGCGAATTATTCATCGACATGGCGGTCAGGTATGGGCGGAAGCCGAGAAAGACAGAGGAGCTGCATTTTATTTCACAATACCGTAATCTTGAGGCGCTGCAATGAAAAATAAAACTATTTTACTTGTCGAAGACAATCCCGACGATGTGGCATTGACTCTTCGTGCATTCAAAAAAAACAACATTGCCAATGAAATCATTGTTGCAGGCGATGGACCTGAAGCGCTTGATTATCTATTCGGAACTGGAAAATATATAAAGAGGGATATGAATAGTATGCCGGCTGTTGTCTTATTGGATTTGAAACTTCCAAAATTAGACGGATTGGAAGTACTGGAACGTATCCGCGCCGATGATCGTACGAAATTCCTTCCGGTCGTTATCCTTACATCTTCGAAGGAGGAACAGGATATCTTGGGAAGTTATAGTCTGGGTGCGAATAGTTACATTCGAAAACCTGTGGATTTCAATAAGTTTGTTGATGCCGTACGACAATTAGAGTTGTACTGGATGGTTCTGAATGAGCAGCCGCCTTTTAAATCGGGAAAATAATATTATGAGTAATATACTGCATATCCTGCTCGTCGAAGACTCTGAAGATGATGCGCTTTTATTGATACGTTACATTCAGCGGAATGGATTCGAAGTAATATTTAACCGAGTCATAGATAGAGCAACCATGATTGAATCGCTTCAATGGCAGTCATGGGATATTGTCATTGCCGATTATGCTCTGCCAACTTTTAGCGGATTAGCCGCACTGGAGATTCTAAAAGAAAGAAAAATCGATATTCCATTTATCATCGTGTCAGGGACGATCGGTGAAGATGTCGCTGTGCAAGCAATGAAGGCCGGTGCACATGACTATGTTATGAAAGGAAATCTCGCCCGGTTGATACCTGCAATTCAACGTGAAATGGATGAAGCAGAGATAAGGCGGGAACGCCGGCGTGCAGAGGAAGCGCTGCATGAATCTGAAAATCGATATCGAGGTTTGTTCGAAGGATCCAAGGACGCGATTTATTTTAGCACTGTCGATGGCGAATTTATCGATATCAATCCCGCCGGTATCGAACTCTTTGGGTATACATCCAAAGAAGAATTGCTGGCAGCAGATATCGATCAGAATATCATATTAGACCCTGACAGGTCTCACCGTAAAAATGAAAGGATCCGTACAGAAGGTTTAATAAGAGATTTTGAGTATACATTGAAGCGAAAAGATGGAACCTCTGCTATTGTCTTAGAAACAACTATGCCGGTGCGGGATCTACAGGGGAATGTGATTATGTATCGCAGTATTCTCAGGGATGTTACTAAACAGAAGCAGCTTGAACAACAGTTTATCCAAGCACAAAAGATGGACAGCATCGGAATACTTGCCGGAGGTATTGCCCACGATTTTAATAATATCCTCGGAATTATTTTAGGTTATAGCAATCTATTGGAAGGGGCAAGGACTAAACCTCAGGAATTTTCCGAAAGGATCAGCGTTATTGTTCAAGCTGTAGAACGAGGCGCTTCTTTGGTACAGCAGATTCTTACATTTGCAAGAAAAGCCGATGTTTCATTTAGACAGACAAACCTCGCCAAAGCTGCATCTGAAATGCTTGCTATGCTCAAGGAGACATTTCCCAAGATTATTGTTATGAAGGGAAATTTTGCGCAGAATATTCCGGACATTTATGCTGATAATAACCAAATTCATCAGATACTCTTGAATCTTTGTCTCAACGCCCGGGATGCCATGCCAAATGGCGGATTACTTACTCTGACAACTGAGATACAAACTAATGAACAGGTGCGAGAACGTTTTCCATCTGCCGATCAAGAGAAGTATGTCTGTCTGAGTGTGACTGATACAGGCGTAGGAATGGACGAAGAAACGTGTCTGAGGGTATTCGATCCATTCTTCACGACCAAGAAAGATGGGAAAGGAACAGGTCTCGGTCTATCAGTTGTCTATGGCGTGATGCAGGCACATTTTGGTTTTATCGATATAAAGAGTGAACAAAACAAAGGGACATCATTTCAACTTTATTTCCCGGTGCCGACAACAAGTACATACCAAATCGACTTGCAAAAACGAAAAGACTCTTTCCATCTTGAGGGCAAAGAGAAGATCCTTTTCGTTGAGGACGAGGATTTTATCAGAAATATGGTAAGGCTTGAACTCGAATCAAAAGGATACAAAGTATATACTGCATCGGATGGTGTTACAGCAATTCATTTTTATAAAGACCATATACAAGAAATTGATCTTGTTGTTATCGATATTGATTTGCCGGGAATGACAGGAATTGACGATTTCAAAAAACTTAAGGAGCTTAATCCTGAGGTGAAAGTGGTAATGACGAGTGGTTATTTGGACCGGGATGTCAAGAATAAACTTTTTCTGGATGGAGTAAAAGCCATTATAATAAAACCATATCAGCCGGAAAATATACTACGAACAGCTCGAGAAGTCTTAGATAATAAATCTTCCTAATTAAAATGTAATGACTCAGCGTGATATTAAAAGAATAAAAAATACTGCTCTCTTTCAGAGAATGAGGCTGTCCAAAAAGTTCGCATATTGATAGGACAGGCATTATTGCCCGCTTGACTGCTGACTCAGTCACGCAGGCAGGTCTGTCTGATATTGACGAAAAATGAGAAACAAGAATGTATGTCCTACCGTAATTCCTTCTTTTTGGACACACTCAAAAGGGGGATTGATAACTGAAAAAAATCAATTGTGTTAAATTACGCTGAGCAATTACTTTTATTCGATGTGCACCTATTTCGGCGATGCATTGCTATGTGTAACCCCTTATTCGTTCGTTGTCAATTGTCTATCTAATACTTCAAGCTTAACAATTAATCCATTTATTATTGCTTGCTGTTTTTTTATTTTCCTTAGTCTAAAGTCGAACCAAACAATCACGATCAAAAGAAATGTCACGGCATAAGAAGCGATTGCCCAAATCAACTCCATACGAAGAGTATACTCAATCAAGTAGAGAAAAAGACCTGCTGAAAGCAGGATACAATAAATATTCAGCATCGTAGTTTGAAGGAAAAGTTGCTTCTCTTTTAATTTTAAAAGCTGTTGTAAGCATTGATTGTTGTTCATGTCGTAACCAACATGAACTAATAATGGAATCATTCTATTGTACGCGAATAGATATAAAACCATCGCCATAATTGCCAATACAATTCCGATCTTGGTAGTTATCATTTCCGGCTGAAAATAATACCACACAAATCCAATGAACGCGCAAGTCAAAAGCAGCGCGACATTTGTCGCGATCAACGCATATAAATTGTTTCTTTTGAGCCTCTTTATTTTATCGAAGAGTTCCTTTGCGTCGGGAGTTGTTGTTTCTTGCTTATTCCACAATTCTTTTAAGTCAATATTATTTTTCATAATTATAAAACATTCTCGTTAATTTTTCTTTGATACGATGGATCCTTACTCTAACATTTGCCTCTGAAATTCCTACAATGTTAGCAATTTCGGACTGTTTTAAATCTTCAAGCTCAAGTGAAATGATGATGCGATCTGTTTCGGGTAACTCTGAAATACATTTATAAAGGAATTCAATTTTACTGCAATCATCAGTCTGCGGAACCTCTGTGATTTCTGTCGGCATATTTGCTTTCGGCATTCTCTTATTCTTTTCGATCTGCCGTAAACAATGATTTGTAGTGATTCTAAAAACCCAGGTTCCCATTGATGATTCGTTTCTGAATTTTGACAGTTGCTGCCAGATCGTAAGAAAAGTTTCCTGTGCAATATCTTCAGCCCAATCATAGTCATTTACATATCCCATACATAAACGAAAAACTTTCCGCCAATAAGTCTTATATATTTCTTCGAAAGTCATTTGTTTGTTATGATCCAATGAAGTTGTTGAGTTGTGTGTTATACCAATCTTTGTCGTCATACATAATAAAGTGGAGACCTTTCGTGGCATATTGCAAATTGGCAGTCTTCAGGTTTTTGAATTGTTCATTTATTGCCGGTTTGAAGTTCTCGAAATATGATTCCAATAAAATTAATGCAGGGCATGTAATACAAGAAATCTTCTCTCGTAAGTCAGTATTAGAAAAATCACAATAAATATCTGCACATGTTGTTCTGTCTGATTGAACCGACCAGCTAACAACAAGCTCCTGTTTTGATGTATCTGCCAATAAATGTGATATGTTTTGTTTTTGCATTTGATAAAACTGTTCGTTCGTTACTGATGTGATTTGTGATACCATAGCACTACAATCATTGTTTTCTTTTACTTGAAACGAAGGATTCATTAATCCAGCCAAACAAGGCAGTGCATCGATATTAACTATTTTAGAAATGAGATTAGGATAATCAGCAGCTAATGCCATAGCTAAACCACCGCCTAAACTATGTCCTACAATAATGGGCTTGTCTATTTTGTTTTGTTGGATGTATGCAGCAATGGCTTTTTCCCAATTCTGAAATGTTGGTTGAGACTGAGGAGGAACTTCTGCAAAACCAGCCATAGTCAGAGTGTAGCAAGTGTACTTAGTTTCGTAGAGTATTTTTGTTTCATCCCAAACTTTTCCCGAACAAGCAAAGCCGGGGATGAAGATTATTGACTGAATCCCTTTTCCAGAGATTTTTATTTCGAAAGGGTAATTTCCACTTTGCCCAAAGACATTCATCGTCAAAGCTGAGAAAGCGATTAGAATTGATAATTTAGCAAACTGTTTCATAGGTTCTCCTTTTGTTTGCCTTTTAGATACACGAATTTTCAAAATGTTACAATTTGGGTGCATATTTTTTTGCAAACCTGTCTTTTCAATTTGAACACGCCATTATTTGGCTCTTCGCCAATGTGTATAACATTCTCACCAATAAACAGCAAACAAATCTACGAAAACATATTAATACTTTTATTTCACCTTTGGTTCAACTATGGCATTGTTGTCTATGTTACTCGATACTGTCCCATTCGTGCTTTTCACCCGCTTTACCTTCTTTCGACGATCAACCCCCAAGATAAAGCCATTACATACTTTTAACGGTAGAGAAGAGCAAGTGGGTGCGCATTTCTTTAGCCGGATGAGCCTCAATCCGTGATTCTCAAAGCAACCTGAGGAATTGCTTCTACTTCGAGATAGGAAAGGAATCAATATCGAGCGGAGGCAGAAGTGGTTCCCAGAAAAATTTTATTTTTTGGAAAATATGCCACTTATAGGCGCTTGCATCTCATTATAGCAATATATAAATTTGAATTATTGTTGCTTCAGAGGCAAGCCGGATTCGGGAGGATTTTGGCTTTCATTCCGTTCCGGGATCGTGATTCCATTTATTATGCATAATAATTTCAGTTGCCAATTAATTATACGATAAAGCACGATATTTTGACAATGTCTATAGGATGTAGTTGATTATTATGACAATACCTGAAAATTCTGCCCGAATTCGTGACCACCTCAGATAATTACTTCGAGCTGATAAACGGATCATTGCAGCAGAGTTAATCGTTGTATGTGCAGTCTATTTCATACGCCTATTTCCTTTTGGTACCCAAGTATTTCTAAAGAGAACAGGCGATCTTGCTGTCATTAAACAAAATATTGCACCCTAAAGGGTGCATTATTAATATTGCTTGCATATTTACACCCAAAAGGGTATAATATGAAAGATGGCAATGCTATAAACACCCTAAAGGGTATAAATAATGAACAAATCAGATTTGCAGGATTTTATAAAAACAAAGCGCAAAATTTCAAATCTTACTCAACCTGAATTAGCAGAAAAAGCTGGAGTAGGTTTGAGGTTTGTCCGAGAGATGGAGCAGGGAAAAACTACGCTTCGTCTTGATAAAGTAAACCAAGTTCTAAAACTTTTCGGATATGAGTTAGGACCGGTTAAATCAAATAGAAGCACATTTTAAATGAGAAAAGCTGAAATTAAAATATACGAAAAAACAGCAGGATTACTGACGCAAGATGAAAATGGTTATCACTATGTGTATGATGCTGCGTATCTGCAATTGGAAAATCCTGAACCGATAAGCAAAACATTACCATTGCAAAAAGAGGAATTTCATAACAACGTACTATTTCCTTTTTTTGATGGATTGATTCCTGAAGGTTGGTTGCTGAATATTGCAGAAAAAAACTGGAAGCTCGATCAAAGAGACCGAATGGGATTACTTTTGGTGTGTTGCAAAGATTGTATCGGTGCAGTGAGTGTACACGCAATAGAAGGATATAATGAAAAATAACCGCTGTTTATATTGCTACCAACTCTTAGAAGAGGAACAAACGGATTTTCATCCGACTTGCAGTAAAAAAATATTTGATTCATCTGCTGTGCCTGTACTACCTGACTTGGAAAAGGAGATGTACGATTTGGCTTTAGTGGCAGTTCGTAGTCGAGCAACTGTTACAGGCGTACAGCCGAAATTATCTTTGGAAATAGCTAACGGAAAAACAAAAATTGATCCCGAAAGATTTACGATCGTAGGTTTATGGGGCAACTATATTTTAAAACCACCTACACCTAAATATCCTCAGATGCCGGAAGTAGAAGATTTGACTATGCACCTCGCTGAATTGTCTAAAATTCCCACGGTGTCGCATAGTTTGATTCGTATGCAATCCGGTACATTGGCATACATCACGAAACGTATTGATAGAACTAAAAACGGCAAATTGCACATGGAGGATATGTGTCAACTTACTGAACGCCTGACGGAGCAAAAATACGACGGATCGTATGAACAAATTGCTAAAGCTATTTTGAAATATTCATCTAATCCAGGTCTTGACGTGGTGAATTTCTTTGAACAAGTGCTCTTCTCATTTCTTACGGGGAATGCCGATATGCACTTGAAAAACTTTTCGCTCTTCAATCGACCAGGAATTGGGTATATCCTTACACCAGCTTATAATATGTTGGCTACCGCATTGGTCAACCCAGAAGATAAAGAAGAGCTTGCCCTTACTCTTAACGGAAAGAAACGCAACATTAGAAAAAACGATTTTACGACAGCTTTCAAAACTATAAAATTAGACGAAAAACAACAAAGAAATATATTCGATAAATTCGATAAGGCTGTACTTCGATGGAATGATTTCATTGATATAAGCTTTCTTGATAATGAAATGAAAGACGCGTACAAAAAGCTAATTAAGAATAAACACAAACGAATAGCAGAAGAATGAATACCAACAGACTTTTGGCATATCCCAAAATAATCACGCCTATCAATTATGGATTGTCATGAAAGTAGAAATCGCTGTTACTGCAAATAAGCAACAAGAGAATGAAACTGATGCAGCTCTGCCAAAAGGAAAAGATTATTTCGACTTTCCGGCAAGAAACTTATAAACTACCGGCAAGCCGAAAAAAAGAAAAAAGCTCGAAAAAGAAAATCCACCTATTACAGCGATGGCAAGCGGCTGCTGCATTTGTGCGCCTGCACCGATGCCAAGGGAGAGCGGCAGCAATGCTAACACTGCAGCAAGTGTTGTCATTAAAATTGGACGTGCGCGCATTTGTCCGGCCTGTACTAGTGCATCATCAAGAGTGGAGCCTTGTGATCGGAATTCCTGCACTCGGTGCATCACGAAAATGGCATTCTCTGCCACTATACCGATGATCATGATAATGCCGACAAAACTCGAAATGTTGAAAGATATGCCCGTAATCCACAATGCTCCAAAGACGCCAATGAGCGAAAGAAGATTGATAGTAAAGATTGAAAAAGGAACTGCAAATTCGCTAAACTCAATAAGTAGTACCAGAAAAACCAGCATGAGCGCAGCCAATGCGACTAACAATAAACCGCGAAAAGACTCCTGCTGTGTTTGATACACACCTCCATATTCAAGTGTCATTCCTTGTGGAAGTGTAAGCTTAAGAGCAAGCGCCGCTTTGATATCCTCAATCGTTCTCCCGAGATCTCGGCCTTCGATCCGTGCCGTGATTGCCAACATTTGTCGCAAACCTTCCCGGTCCACTTCAGCTTGCCCTGTTGTTCTTTCAATAGAAGCAATACTACGAAGCTGGACAAACGAGCCGGAAGCATTGATAAGCCGTGTATTTTCGATCTTTTCTATATCCGTCCTGTATGCTTCGGGAAAACGGATACGAATGTTCATCAACTTTTCACCTTTTTGAATGCTCGTTTCCGCCGATCCATGCATCATTGTTTCCAATTGGGCACTTACATCATCAACCGATAAACCTGCCCTCATTGATCGAAAAGGATCGACATGCACGATCATTGAGGGTCCGGCAATGACAACACCATCAAATACATCGACTACACCAGGTATTGTTTCGATGATATTCTTGATCCGTAGAGCAGTAGAGCGCAAAAGTGTCGGGTCATCGTTGAATATTTTAATTTCTATCGGTGATGGATTATTCGTCAGGTCGCCGATTACATCCATCATCATCTGTCCGAATTCGATGCGCAATGCGGGTTCAGTCGATTCTATCCGATGTCGCACTTCGCTGATTACTTCATTAATATTGCGAGAACGTTTTTGCTTCAACTTGACCAAATAGTCGCCTGTGTTTGCTTCTGTGAGAAAAAATCCCATTTGTGTTCCTGTGCGGCGTGAATAGGATTCAACCTCAGGGACTGAGAGCAGGATTTTTTCAACCTGCATGAGAACACGGTCAGTTTCTTCCAATGAGGTTCCCGGTGGTGTTGCATAATCTAAAACAAACGATCCTTCGTCCATATCCGGCATAAAGCTGCTGCCGATATTGTTGTAAATGAACCATGTGGCGATTAATATGACAATGACAAGAGCAATTGCAGCGAATCGGGCTTTAAGAAGTCGTCGTAGCAATCGTTCATACCATGCATTAAAGACGGTTGCCCGTTCTTCCCGTTGAATTTCCAGATCAATATCATGATCACGGAGGATGAACGATACGAGCAGAGGTACAAAAGTAATTGAAAAGAGAAACGAAATCAGCATTGCGAAAACCATCGTAATGGAAAGCGATGCGAAGAATGAACCAGTAACACCTCCAAGAAATGCAAGTGGAATATGGATGACGATAGTGCTTGCTGTTGAGCCGATGATAGCCGGCATTAAATTGTGGATAGAAGCGCCGATAACCTCCGAGGGTGTTTGATGGGTTCCTTTAGCGCGAGCTGATTGTTTGAATATATTTTCGACAATCACAATGGCATCGTCTATAATAAGGCCGACTGCTGCCGCAATTCCTCCGAGGGTCATAATATTGATGGTTAAACCGACTGCTGAAAGACAAACAAAGGTAGATGCGATGGTTGCAGGAACAACGAGCATCATGACAATGGTAATCCTCCAATTTCGAAGGAACACTGCTATAATCATCATCGCCAAAATAATGCCGACGATGATACTATCGCGTGTACTCTGGATGGAACTGTTGATAAAATTCCCTTGATCATAAAAATTCTCGAAATCGACGCCGCTGGGAAGTTTCAAAGTCGCTACGATAGCGTTTACGTCCTGACCGATCTGGACTGTGCTCCCGGTAGGTTGTTTAAGAATATTAACAAGTACAGCTTCACGCCCATGTGCTGTTGTGCGTATATAGCGATCAGCGACTGAAGGCGTAACTTCTGCAAGGTCGGCAATATGAACAGGTACGCCGTTTTGCATTGCAACAATGATGGAGCGTATCTCATCGAATGTGTGAACTTGACCTGAGACGAGGGACAAGTAGAGTTGATAATTCGTAGTAACGAGTCCAGGTGATGTGAGTAGATTAGTCTTACGAATTGCATCTGCCACCTGCCTTATATCAAGATGATATACCATGAGCTTTTCGGGTGAAACCGTGATGCGAAATTCACGAGTGTCACCACCGACAATTTCAACACGCGCAACACCTTTGACACGAAGGAGAGCAGGGCGAATTTGATACAAGGCAATATCTCTCAACTGAACCTGATCGAGAGTCTCCGAAGTGAGGCTATATCCATGCACAGGAAAGACTGAGACGGTCATTTGCTCGGCTTGGATAGATGCAGAAGCCGGGAGTTGATTGTGTGCGTTTGCAATGCGTCCTTGTAGGAGTTGGAGGGTCTGCTGCACATTCGTTCCCCATTCGAGTCCGAGGGAAATCTCAGTCGATCCTCGTCCCGTGATAGAGCGAATAACTTGAACGCCGGGGACTGAGCTTGCAACTTCTTCTAACGGACGTGTTACTTCTACCATCATCCGCTCCGGCGGCTCTTCACCATTGTCAGCAAGGATGACGATACGTGGAAAAGTTATATCAGGAAAAAGAGATACAGGAAGATGCAGCATCAATGCTATACCCGATGCTGTGAGCACTGCAACTGTGAACAGCAATGCACGCGACTGGCGGCGGACAATATCGAAGAACTTCATCGGCTGCCCTGTGTTTCGATACTTACCCGTGTGGAATCCGGGAGCGCATAATTACCGCGTGTTATGACGGTCGTTCCTTTTTCTAAGCCGGCAATAATCTCAACGGTCGAGTCCATGATAACGCCCACTGTAACAGGTGTAATATGCGCTATGGAATCGGGATTGACTATGACCACCGAATATGTTTCGTTTTCATCATCTCGAAGTAAAGCTGATCGCGGTATAGTCAGCGCCTGTCGATGTAATGCTATGATAATACGGACTGTCCCCATGATATCGGTTTTCAATTCCATCCGTCCAGATGAAGTGAGATTCGAGAATTTAAGCCGAACCTTTACCGTTTGACTTTGTGCATCACTTTGGGGATTGATTGCTTCGACGTTTGCATCATACTCTTTCTTCATCAGTGACTCTAAACGTACCAGTCCTTGCTGCTGTATACGAATTTTAGGAAGCAATTGCAAAGGAACATCCGCTATAAAATTGATCGTTGAAAGGTCGATGAGCGTAAAGATCTCGGCATTTTCAGCAACTAACTCTCCCTCCATCACGTTGCGTGTGGAAACGATACCATGGAATTTTGCTCGTACTTCAATTCCCGGTTGTGTTTCTTGAGCTAAATTCAATGCGCGTTGTGCTTCAACTTTTTGAGTTTCCGTTTGCGCGCTGCGTAAGAGCATTTCTGCGCCGGCAATCGCTGCTTGTGCTTCTTTGGGACGAATGACCGCCATAACCTCGCCAGTTGTAAACGAGGTTCCTTCCAGCGCTTTTAAAGAAGCGATCCAGCCAGCCGTCGGAGCGAGAACTTTTTCTTTTCGTGAAGCATCCGTCCTTCCTGTGGCATTAACGGTAACGGCGACATCACTGGTATTTACCCGATCTGTTAGGACAGCTACAGTCGCTTTGGGCTGTTGTTCTTCATTGTCACCTTGTGATGATTTCCTGCATGATTGAACAAGAATTGCCGTGAAAAAGAGAGAGAAAACAATAATGTTTTTCATTGGTGTGCCGAGATTTGTTCCAGATGAGCGAGCAGCAAACGTATGTCTAATTCTGATTGCAGTGATGCTGTTTGGGTCTGGACAAGTAATTGTTGCGCAGAAAGCACCTCGATTGCAAGCGACCCACCTGCAGCGTATTTTGATTTTGTCAGTGAATAATTTTCTTCAGATGTGACGATGTTATATCTCAATGCAACAAGCTCATGCAATGCCTTATGGAGTCCAATCAGAGTCTTTTGTCGTTCTATAAGAAGAGTTCGTCGAAGTTGTTCCTTTTGATCCTGTTGAATTTCAACAGCCAATTTCCGCTGTTCGGTACGCAGGTCAATTGCGCCCCAAGTAAAAATTGGCAATTCAATCGATATACCGATCGAAGCGCCAAGCATTGACGAGCGTTCGCCAGTTGGAAGATGAAGGTTATCATACGAAGTGAGGAGCCCAGCATCCGTATTGAGAAGAATAGTAGGCAGGCGTTCAGATTGAGCGAGTTGGACATCGATCAAGTCTTTTTCAATCTCTATCTGAGCCATTTGGAGATCGAGATTCGTGAAAGATGTATCAGTAACCACGGTTCCGAGACTATCGGTAGTCGTCATCGTCAAATGCTCAAGCGTACCCGATGCAATTATTGTAGTATCAGCAGGAATCCCCATCGCTTGTGCAAGAGATAGCTTGGCAATGTTTTTAGATTCCATAGCTTGCTCGACATCGATGCGGGCTGAAGCAAGTTGTATTGTCGTTTTTAAAACATCGGTATATGATCCGTTGCCGCCATGATACATCCGGTTAACTAGATCTAGATACTCGGAAAGTTGTTCTGCGCTGGCTTGCTGCAAGGCAGTTGTCTCCTGAGCATAGAGAAGTTCGATATAGGCTTCCTTAACTCCGAAGATAATATCACGATCATTTGCATAGTGTTCTTGAGAAAGACGCGACAACTCCAGATCAAGTTGTGCTGATTTTAAATTGCGGATTCCTGCATCAAAAAGCGGCGTTTGCAGAATCAATTGTCCTGCTATCTGCCCGCCGTTACTAAGCGCCGGATCATAACCGAAATATTTGCTCGTTGGGGCATAGATTGTACCGGCACCGAATTTAAGCTGCGGCATTGCGGTCATTTTTAGTTCCTCTTGCGCAGACCGCGTTGAACGAATCGATGATTCAGAAATTCGCAGCGCAATACTGTTCTTACGGGCAATTGCGATGCATTCTTCAAGTGTGTATAAATGCTGGGCTTGTAAAAGACCACTTCCGATTAGTAGACCCATACAAGCAAGAGCAACTTTTATTCCCTTACTAATGGTAATTTTCATTTGGAACTGAATTCTCATCAACGATATAATGATAAAATATATGCATCAATCTGCATCTACTTTACATAGTTTTTCTTATCCGCCTTCACTATTTTCATTTTTAAATGTTTTTTCCAACAGTATTAAGTATCCCGTTATCTGTTTCCTTTACTGTTATAATCTTCATCTCATATATAATATTAGTAAAATTTAATTTATTCTGACCAGCTTTTAAACTTCCAGCATTTGCATCGATGTATCTTTCCTAAATTACAATATGAAGAAGTCTGAGTGTTATCTTGCTATTTTTAAAATAACGAAGGTATTGGGAATAATTGCAGGGCGTTGCCTTGGATGTTCTGGCGTTGGAGCTGGTGCAGGGCCAAATTCTGCCGTAGGTAAATACAATATATGCCTTGTTGTATCGACGGCAATTGTCCGAGCACCCAGTTGAGTTTTAATTGTTTCTAAAATACTAAAGTTTGTTGGTGATTCTTCACGAATCACCGTTACAGTTCCTTCACCGTTAGATGAAAAGGCTAATTTAAGATCCGGATCAAATGCACAGCCATCCACTCTCGCTCCGATCGGAAGTGAAGAAATAACAGCGCCATTATCTGAATTAAGAACTATCATGAGTTTATTGTCGCAAACAGAAAATAATCTATGATTTTCTCTATCGATTGCCAAACCGGAAGGCCCTTCGCCTGGAGTAATCGGCCATCGTGAAAGAATTACTAATGTTTTTGAGTCAATGGCGACAATCTCATTTTTGTCTTCAATATTTACGAAAACATGGCCTTTCCCATCGCAAGCAGAAAATTCAGGTTTGCCTCTGAGTGGCAATGTCGCAACGACAGTCCCTTTTTCAGCATCGAGGATCGTTGCATCGTTACTCCGTCCATTAAACACAAAAACGCGTTTGGAATAATCATCATATAAAATTGCATCGGGATTTTTACCAACTGGAATTGTGTCGACGAGTCTGAGCGTTTTCAATTGAATCATGCTTACTGTCGACGTACGTCCATTCGAAATAAAAGCTCGATCAAATTCATCAGCAATTGCAATGCCATGAACGCCTTCCGTTTTTAAAATCACGCCAACAACTTTATCGGAATCTGTATTAATGACGGTTACATTTGTGCCGTGTGAGATAAACAATCGATGTGAAGGAGGATCGAATGTTAAATAATCCCATCCCTCTTCTCCACCAACTGCAATCTTACTTACAAGATGATATCCCGATTTTGGCTGAGCTATGCATACGATGGAAATAAGGAGGATGGAAGCAGCGAATTTAAATGTTATTTTCGTCATATGGATTCTCCTCCGAATTTATATTTCAAATGAATCCTCGTACTATAGAGGACAAGATTAATTATCACTTTAGTTCAACGTGTAATTATACAAAGAAAAAATGACAGATGGATTGAAAGATATAGATTATTTTGTATATGATATCACTTCTGGGCAAAACGTTTCGACTGCCGGATATATCAATTGAACATCACTAATCCCAGATTCCGCAACTTATTTTTGTAAAAGCACTTTTCTGATATTACCTTTCGATTGATTTTTTATGATAAATCAATAATATCAATCAATAACTTAAAGGAATATCAGATTATGATGAATTTATTTGGTCAATCCTGCAAGACTATATCTTTTGTAATCTTGTTGGCTATAAATATTTATAGCCAGAATAGCAAAACTACCATTGATAAATACCTGCAAATCATTCCCGCAAACATAAATGCCAAAACTGACGAAAAGCAGGAGTATTATGTTACACTAAAATGGCAAAATTTGGATGCACTAAATGGGAATAAAATGAACTGTAATGCCGCGGAGGCAACCTTTATTTGCGGGTTAGACAGCGGTTATGTGCGCTGGAATAATGTAAGTCTGAGTCAGATAAACGATTTCCAGCAAACGGTGCCAAAAGGCAGGGAACTTCCTATATTAAATAACTTCAGTTATAAGGCTAATACTACTGATTTCTTGAAAGAAAGTTTCTATAGTATTATAGCCTTGGAGGATAGAGACCTTGCAAAATGGCTGTTTTCTGATGCTGTTCAGATGCAGGGTTTAGCCTGGTATGTTTTCGATAGTCTAAGCTTCAATAAACCATTCATGCCAAAATTACTTGAGAATTATGACGTAAAATTTGAGCATTGGGTTAAATTTTCAAGTAGATACCAAAAGCTAATATGGTCTGGTATAACAAAATTCAATAATGACGTATGCGCTATTGTTAAATTTGAATCGCTCTATAATCCTTTGGAAATGAAAACCACTAATATGAATTTTAAAGGCAGGTCGTTATATTGGGGTGAAATTTGGATTTCGTTGGAAGACAAACAGGTTGAATATGCAACGATGGTTGAAGATGTAATTTTTGAGCTAAATCTCAATAATAACACTCCAAAACAACTTCTTGATTTACAAAGAGATGTTACTTTTACTAAAAAATAATAACTTTGGCATTTAACTTTATGAAAACACAAAATAAAAATAAGAGCGCATTAACAAATTCCTTTATCGTCATTTTCTTTTTTTGCGTTGGAGTAGCTATGTATGTCAAGTGGAAACAAACCGGTAATCCTTTTGTCCCTGAAACCATTCTCTACTTTTGTATCCTATTATTATTAAGCATTTGTACCGCTTTGTTGGGTATGAAAGTTTTAAGTTATATAGAAACAAAAACTCACCTGGTAAAGCAAGTTATTCCCGCATTGCTCGTATTTTACGTGGGAGTATATATTATTTCTTACCTCTCTATAACGTTGGGTGTTTTTGTCTGGTTTTTAATAAAGAGACTAAGCCTGGCAGAATTCTTCCCCCATTTATTTAAGTATGAACTTCCAGTCCCGGACGGCAATTTAATGATCTGGTTATTAATTGCTACCTTAACATTCTTTTACATGTTATGGAAAAGGGCTATGGGCAGGGAACAGAAACTAAGGGAAGAAAAACAAGTCTTTCAATACGAAACGCTGAAAAACCAAGTCAATCCTCATTTTCTGTTTAATAGTCTGAATACGTTGTCTTCTCTCGTTGTGACCAAACCCTCGCTTGCCGAGACATTTATTAATAAACTATCCTATATATACAGGTACATACTTGAGAACAAGGATATTGAATTTGTTGATTTAAAGACAGAGATTGAATTTGCAGAAGATTATTTTTATCTGCACAAAATAAGAGACGGTGAAAAGATACATCTGGAAATAACTTTTAACGAAAATAGAAGTTATAAAATACTGCCTATATCGTTGCAGATTCTTATCGAGAATGCATTGAAACATAACTCAGCAACAAATGAAAGCCCTTTGCGAATCGTAATAAGACAAGAAAGCGATGATTCCATTACAGTAAGAAATAACATTCAAAGAAAAATGAACATTGAGCATTCATCGTTAATCGGGCTAAAGAATCTTGCCGAGAGGATTAAGCTGCTAACCCTGAGAGAGGTGCTTATAAAAGAAACAAAAGAAGAATTCATTGTTACAATTCCGCTCATTACTTGAAAATTATGCGAGTACTCATTATAGAAGATGAAAAGCCCGCCGTTGAAAAATTACGACGGCTTTTAAATGATATTGACCCGACTATTAAAATTATTGATGCGCTCGAAACAGTCGAACATTCGATAAACTGGCTGCTCAAGAATGATGCCCCTGATCTCATCTTGATGGACATTCAGCTTGACGATGGCATCTGCTTTGAGATATTTGAATCCGTGAAAATTAGTACACCGATTATTTTTACCACAGCATATGACGAATACGCTATTAAAGCGTTTAAGGTTAATAGTATCGACTATCTCCTAAAGCCAATAACAAGGGAATCGTTGGCGTCGGCGATAGAAAAAATGAGGGCTCTTTTCCCCGGTCAAACTATCAACAATGAAAAGATAAATCATATCTATGAGCATTTAGGGGCACAACATAAAACACGTTTTTTTGTTAAGATCGGTGAGCATTGCAAATCAATATCGACAGATGAGATTGGTTGTTTTTATATTTTAGAACGATGTACATTCTTCATGACGTCATCTGGAAAGTGTTACGATGTAAATTATTCATTAGAACAGCTTGAGAAATTGTTAGATTCTCATCGATTTTTCAGGATAAACAGGCATACGATCATTAACATTAGCGCGATTACTGACATCATCAGTTTTTCTATGAACAGGTTAAAAATAAAAATAGCCAACGAAGAAAAAATTGGAGAACTTTTAGTGAGTCGTGAAAAGGCCGGGGCATTTAAAAAATGGCTGGATAGATAACCAAATGCCTGACACCGAAGAAATTATGACCATCTAACTTTTTATCGTCGCTTTCTTCAACGGCCACCTTGAGTTACTTCCGAGATGCCTCTCTGGATCGGAACGGACAACGATGGAGTATTTATATTCTCATTGAAGCATGCGAAATGGTTTCAAATTCAAACAGAAGTTTGCAAGTCGATGTTTCGTATATTCGATAACTTTGTATCATTGACATGCGTAGGCAGCGCACCCTCCGGATCATCTCTCTACTTGGAAGGTTAAGGGAATCCTCTTACTGGGGCAATCATAACGGCTCCGGTTTATTTCGGATATCCGGAACTACTGAAACGGTTTTAAAAAAAATGGTACAAATTCATCGATACCACAAGAGTATATCTCAATGCGCAGACAGTTCGTTCAATCGTACTTGAAGTCTCTACCATTCTTACTGGATTTTCATACTTCTTCTCTCAATATGAAATAAGATATCCACAACCAATCGGTCGTAATAGGGATGGCGTATAATGGTGCTGCGGATACAATTACTGACCTGATCTAATTTCGGTTCACCCCTACTTTTTCTCCCCTTGTGCTTTGTTGATAAGATTCGTAGATTCCAAAACACAAAACAAAGATACAAGTAAATTGTCTGAAGAAAGAGGCAAGTAATCGGGAGATGCCGGTGGCAGACGATACGCACGGTATTTTAATCCAATCTTGGCTTTTTCAAATGATTTGTAATAATTACATGGAATTATAGTGCACCACGCAGCCGAATAATAGTTGAACTAAGCCGCTGCGCGGCAGCGCGATATTCTTAGAATTGTTCTTTGACAAAGAGAGTCTTGCCAAAATGAGAACCCTGTAGTAACTTTGAGTGCAGTTAAAAACAGATCACTCAAACAATACATAGGAGGTTCCAATGGGCGAGATACGAGATCAAATGGTGATGGCGATGCAGATGCGGAATTTCAGCCAGAGGACCATCAAGGATTACTTGCAGCATGTAAAATTATATGTGCGGATGTATGGGAAATCCCCAGCAGAGATGGGAGAGAAAGAAATACAGAAGTATCTGCAAAGCTTGGTAGAGCGCAAGATGAGCTGGTCAACGGTTCGATTGACATACAGTGCATTGAAATTCCTGTATAAAGACACACTGAAGCAGGAATGGAAGGTAGAAAAATTACTGCGAGTTAAGACGGAGAAACGCTTGCCGGTGGTTCTTTCCGGAGAAGAGATCAGAAGCCTCTTTGGGGCAGTAAAAAACATGAAGCATCGCATGGTGTTAATGAGTTGTTATTCGGCCGGCTTGAGAATCAGTGAAGCAGTTCATTTGAAAGTGGCCGATATCGACAGCCAGCGCATGCAAATTCGGGTTGAGCAGGGTAAAGGCAAGAAGGATCGTTACACATTACTTTCAACGACATTCCTTGAGCAGCTCCGGAGATATTGGAAATTGTACCATCCCTATGAATGGCTCTTTCCAGGCAAGATGCCCGACCAAGCGCTAACAATTACCGGCGTACAGCGCACGTTCACAAAGGCAAAAAAAAAGCCGGGATCGCCAAGCCCGTTAGCGTCCATTCCTTACGTCATAGCTTTGCTACTCATCTCCTGGAGTCCGGCACGGATATTTTCGTTATCCAACAACTGCTGGGCCATTCAAATCTAAAAACTACAAGCATATATCTACACCTCCAACGGGCAAGTACAGACAAAATTGTCAATCCGCTTGACCGCTTGATGGCTCCTGCAGAGCAGGTGCGATCATGAGCGCACGTCATTTGGAAATGGCGGATGTCGTACGAGCATACGGCAGCGAATATCAAAGGGTTCATAAACTTCCACGTCGACAATTGCGGGCACTCCATGATATTGCCTCATGTCGCACAGCAGTTCTGGGAGGACACGTTGATCGGTGCGATGCCTGCGGCTATGAGCGAATCTCCTATAATTCATGCCGGAACAGACATTGTCCCAAATGCGGTTCATTGGCAAAAGAGAAATGGCTGCAAGCACGGAAAAAGGAGCTTCTTCCTGTTCCATACTTCCATATCGTCTTCACAGTTCCGGAGGAACTTAATGCGATCACCCTTATCAATCAGCGAGTGATGTATAATTTGTTGTTCCAAACCGCGGCGGAGACGTTGTTGCATCTTGGACGTGAGAAAAAGCATCTGGGCGCTGAACTGGGATTGATTGCGGTCTTACATACATGGGGACAGAATTTGATGGATCATCCTCATGTGCATTGTATCGTTCCTGGAGGAGGACTCTCACAGGATAGGAGAAAATGGATTGCATCGAGGAATAACTTTTTCATTCCGGTGCGTGTGCTCTCGCGAGTTTTCCGCGGTAAGTTCCTGGAACAACTGAAAAAGGCTTATCGTTCAAAACGAATACATTGCATAGGCAAAACATCGCCACTGGCATGTAAAGAGCACTTTCAAAAGTTAGTCGACCAGCTTTACGATAAAGAATGGATTGTCTATGCAAAGCAGCCATTCGGCGGACCGGAGCAGGTGCTTGCTTATCTTGGCCGCTACACACATCGGGTAGCCATTTCAAATCATCGATTAGCAGGAATGACCGATGGTAAAGTCAGCTTTCAGTGGAGAGATTATCGGGATGAAGACAAAGAAAAGATTATGACACTCGAGGCGAGTGAGTTCCTTCGCCGGTTCTTGCTGCATATCCTCCCTGATGGATTGTGCAAGATTCGCTATTACGGCTTTCTTTGCAACAGAAAAAGGAAGGATCACTTAGACAAATGCAGGATGCTTCTTGATGCACCAATGCCGGAGGTTGAACAAGGCATATTGACATGGCAGGAGATGCTTTTAAAACTTACCGGAATCGATGTTCTGATGTGTCCAAGTTGTCATAAAGGAAAGATGTTGAACGACAGAATATTACAACCCATGCAACCTGCACCACCGTGAGGATGAAAAGACACAGATTGGCAGCAATGATATACACAAGCAAGGGATAAATACGCTTTTTTTGATGAAAACTCTCCAAATCAAAGGAATATTATAGTGCATCGAGGGATGGTTATTTCGTTCTCAATAGTTTTTCATTATTATTGTGTTGTTCAATCTTCAAATTCTGGGTGAACGGCTTTCATTCAATACCCATAGAGAGTATTGTGCAATGGCTCAGTTCAACCAAATTTTATCCGCACTTGGGCACAAGGATTTTTGTAACTTCAAGTTTTTTTTAGCCCAAGTACGGATAAAATCCTTAACGTTCGGCAAAATAGCCTATACCTTAAGTGATGTAAGTCCTTCAATAAAAAACTATTTATGAACTTAAATTTCTTAATAGAAAAATGTTTGACTTCAATTAATTATCCGAATTTAAACATCAATCCGATTATTACTGAAAATGATCTTTGGCAAATAGTTCGGAAAAAAATTTACTGGGCTGTACAGCAAGATCCTCAAGCGGATTCACGTTGGGAATTACTTGATAATGTTACATCGGAAATTATGTCTTTGCTTCTCGAAAAATGGCAGGTAAACAAAAGTGCGACAAACCAATTATATGATGGTATTTGTTTGAATTGTAATAATTATTCAAATTATTTACAAATTGGCTTTTGTAATATTTGTCGGGACTTTGCTCAAAATGGTATGGACGTTGAACCATACTTCCTTAGTGACAATGAAAAGAACAAACAATTATCAAACATTAAGAATAATTTCTTTTCTGTCTATAATGTTGGACAAAACAGCACATCCACTCTTGAATATCTTCGTTCTCTCATTGATGAACTCGCATATATTCCAAAATCAACTGAACTGGACTATTCCAACAATCCAGGACGTGGGAATTTACGTGACGAAGGTTTGTGGAGGTTTGCTATGCATAGCAATATTAATCTTTTTAGGGAACTATCTCGAACCTATAGTGGAAAATGGTATAAGCATAACTATTCTAATTGGTTAAATGTACTTGTGCAAGCAAATGTTCTTCCAAATGCACAACGCAAGACACCGTATGGTACGATGTGTTTGGCAATTGATGGACACGTGTGTAATTCAATAGGTGAAAAGATTATTGATGATTGGTTTCATCACAATAATATTATTCATATAAAGGAACCACTTTATCCCATAAATTTAGAATTTAATCCTAAAAATAAATTGCGCGCTGATTGGAAAATTGAGCAACATTATATTGAATTTTGTGGGTTAAAAGGATTGCCATTTTATGATGAAAAAATGAAGACAAAGCGACAACTTTCGACTAAACTGGGCATACAACTTGTCGAAATATTTCAAGAGAATCTATCATCACTTGACCAATGTCTTAAATTCTTATTGAACTCGTAAATAAAAAAAACAATTGAGGTATTTTATGAATGAAAAAGAAGTCGCACAGAATGAAACGAAACCTGTTGTTTCTTACGTGTTCTTTGATGAAGTCGAAGATATTCCGGCAACTGTTAATAAGGCTGGTCAATGGATATTTTATATCGGCGTGGGGATACCAGCTTCAATTGTAGGGCAGGTCAATACGAAAGTTTTAAGTCTTCTTGATCAACTATCTGATAAAGCTTTTCACGCAAAAGATATTTATAAAGAAAAATCACCGAACATTGAATTTATGCGCAAAATGTCAGAAGTGATTTTTTTTAACAATCTTCCTTGTTTTTGTTTCCCCTTTGCTAAATCGACGATTGAAGAACCAGATTTTAAAACTCTAAAAGAAATGAAATTTAATTTGTACGAATTCGAATCTGATCCGTGGAAACCTAATATTACGGGGTACAAGTTTGCCGGTTATTACCTTTTGATTCACTGTCTCAATTGGTACCTCCCTTTACATTCAACTCTATCACCCTGCTATGAATTAGTATTTCATCAGGGTATTAGGGATTCAGGTAAAGGCTTTGATTATAAGGATTCAAAAATTCTTCCTTCTATAAATAAAGCGTATTTTGCAAGTAACAACAAAGTACCACTTTTAGCATTAGCCGATCATCTCAATTTTCTTTTTGGAAAGTGTAGAAGAGAATTAGTTGGTGATGATGGCTCAATAATAATACCACAGTCTGGTTCAGACAATCAATTAGCAAATGAATGTTTAAAACATCTTGCGTTCCTTTCTCTTAAAGGTCAATACCATTTAATTGATTTAGTAGAATGGAAAAATTACGATAATAATCGTCTTGATGGTCTAAATCAAACAAAACAAAAATAAAAAAGCACTGCCTCCTAACTAGGCACTCAAGCTTGAGTAATACATGGGAATCTCCTTTGATTGTGAATGTTGTTGATCTTGACAATTGTCAATATACATAATCGGGAGATTCCTTTTTGGTAATATCCAGCGGCTCCACGAAGTGGTCACTTCGTGACAAGATGACCCGCCCAAAGATAAAGCATGGCGGGCAAGCGGAATGAGCGTGGTGCAAAATTCATGGCGTGCATAGGTTTTGTGTTTAATTGAAAGTTGGTATAATGAACTTGTTTCGTTCTCAAAATATTGAAAGTTATCAGCACCGCAGCTTATTTACCCGCCTTTGGCGGGGTGCCAATCCGTTAGGGCGCTGGCAAAGAAAGATTATTGAGCAATAGATCGCAATAATGCTTTTGGTCTAGCACCGAGAGTCAAGAGAGAACGTATAAGTAAATCAACAGAGACAGTCGGGTCTCCAGCTTCCATTTTGGCTACGCGAGACTGACTTGATTTAAGCATACGCGCTACTTCTGTTTGCGTGAGTTTCTTTTCAATACGCCGTTTTTGCAAGTTCTTTGCTAATTGAAGTTTGAGTTCGATGTATGCAGATTCTTCAGAGGAAAGGTTTAAGAAATCATTGGCAGTGCCAACTTTCCATCCTGCAGATTCGAGGCGTTTTCGTTTTGCTTTATCCATTGTTGTATCCTTACAATTCGTCATACAAGCATAAGCGATGCTTGCAGGTATCAATAATTTGTTTTAATGTCTGTTGTGTTTTCTTTTGAAGTATTTCTAAAATAATTATGGCATCGGAATCAATCCGATAAATGATGCGCCATATCTTGTTTTCATCGTTAATTCGGAGTTCATGACATCTTGCACCAATTGTCGGCATCGGTCTTGAAAAGGGGAGACTCAGCTTCTCTCCCGCCTGTAGCCTTCTCAATAAAAAGCCGGCTTCAAGGCAGGCATTTTTTGAGAACGGTGGAGTTTTTACTTCACCATGTAGCCAAACAAGTGGTTTATCGTCATAATTCATACTTATACAATATATGTCATATCTGGCATAATGTCAATAGGCCAGCGCACTAACCATTTTAAAAAGGAAAGAGTGTGCGCCAAGAAGCTTGGCGTCTCTTACAGAGTGCAAGTCCCTGTTGGGTAAGGCAAAACCAGCCACCCATATCGAGTCTTGCAGGAGTGAAAGCAATGACATAACTGAAGCGTAGACAGAGAATCATGCAGAACGTAATGGTGTCCGCACATTGTGAAGCTTGATATAGCTCCGTAAAACTAATAAAGCAGATGGCGATGGTGTCACTGAACCAGAAGCCAATACAGAGAGGTCGTAATAGGTGAGACCTCCGAGGGTCTGCCGAAGTAGAGAGCGCGGTATGCATGTAAAGAAACGTCAGAGAACTTGGGATACCCTGTGTGTTCCTTGAGCATCGGATGGCATACGGATAATGAGCCACGGAAGGGGAAACCCGGAAACGGAAGTAGGCCGAAGCCTGAAGGCAGCAAGGTAAGCCGACGCGAAAAACCAAGTAGTGCGCTGATGACCACAGGGAGTCAGATGAGTTCATAGTAATCAGAGAACGGGAAAGCCGTTCACAGGTTCCAGTATAAGGGAACGGGGGGAAGGGACTCACAACATTTCTCTCAGTTCGAGAATCCTGATCTCTTGGTCCCGAACCAAGTAAACATCAAAGAAGTCCTTTTATTCGATCCATTTAAGCCGTAGCTTTCCTTAAACTATTGAATCTAAAATTGGTTTGTAATGAAAAGCTAATTTAATCGGAAGGTGTAGGTTGTTTACTGATAGACATCTTTTCGATGCTTGATTCTATAAATCAAAACTGTTTTGGCCGGATTATTTACTTCAAAAAGTATTCGATAATTACCTGAACGAATTCTGAAACCTTCTTGGCCATGAAGCTTTTACACACCGACCGGCCGCGGTTCGAGTTCTAAATTGGTAACCTTTGAAAGAACTTTTATTACTTCTGTTTCAGGAAGTACATCAAGGTCTTTCTGAGCCGACGGTCTAATGAGAACTTTGTAAGCCACGGTGTTTTTTGTATTGCTCTATACTAAGGCTTTTTCCGTGAACTTTCTTTGCATTCTCGAGATCCGATATGTCCTCAAGAAGCTCGATGGCTTCGCTGACGACAGGATTTGTTTTCATCTCCTCCCAATCCCTCCGTGCTATGGAGACATGGTGTTTCGTTTTGATTAAAGTCATATGCAGTTCCGTATATAATTATTCTAAATATCAAAATATTGTTCAAAAATTTATCCTCTTCCTTTTGAATCACACCGCAGCTTTTCTCGATTATCCTCTTCGATAGCGTTTATCATGTGTGTCTATATAATTAAAAAAGGTAAACCCCCGGCTTTGCTGGGGGACTCCTAAAGTTTGACTTTTACGGAACACATCTAATCATTCGATAGTGCCATTCCAACCGAATCTTAGCGATCCTGCGAAGCGGGAGAAGCTAAGTTCGTTGTTGGAATGAGCATCCGCCTCTGGGGGAAGCATTCGCAAAAGCACCGATACTGGTTTGCGGTATCGCCGCTTTAATACCATCTTTTAACTTTTATTTTTGTATCTTCTTTCAAGCGATAAAAACACCAGTGATGAAACAATGAATAATATTTTTAGCAGAAAGTTAAGGTTTAAGCTGACTCTTGCAAATTACATTTACACCTTATAGTTTAATGAATCCACCATCATTAAAGGTGATATGATGAAACACATCTTCGTGGTTGTTTCGATGCTTCTTTTGTTCTTAATGAGCGGCTCTATGTTTGCAGCCGGCGGCAATCCTGCCGGCAGCGGCACCACAGAAGATCCATTTCTTATCGCCGATTATGCCGATCTGAAAGTTGTTGGTACAACAGCAACTTACAATCTCAGCGCTGTGTACCGTCTTACAGCCGATATCGATGCTTCAGCTTCGTCAACCGAAAACAGCGACAGCGGATTTGTCCCCATCGGCAACGGTACTGCGAATTTTTCCGGTGCATTTCACGGTGCGGGATACGTCATTAAAAATTTGCACATCAACCATTCCGGATTAGATTATATCGGACTGTTTGGAATTTGCAACTACGGGGCAGTGATCGATAGTGTAGGAGTGATCAATGCGGATATGACCGGCCGGGACAATATCGGCTGTGTTGTGGGAAGCATAGGGATGGGAACGATTGGGGGCACAATCAATAACTGCTATGCAACAGGAAGCGTGATAGGCCGCAACAATGTTGGCGGTCTTGTGGGAGATAATGAGGGCACAATCAGCAACTGTTACGCAACTGGATTCGTGAAAGGATTAAATGAGGTTGGCGGTTTTGTAGGAACAAGTGGTGGTACCATCAGTAACTGCTTTGCGACAGGAAGCGTGAATGGATATGCTGGCCTTAATACTTTAGGCGGCATTGATCCTGGCGGCTATATCGGCGGTTTCGTGGGATCGAGTGCGGGTACAATCAGTAACTGCTATGCAACAGGAACCGTAACAGCAGACACCAGTATGTCTGTCGGTGGTTTCGTAGGATATAGCGGTTTCTGGATATATACTGGACATGGCACCATGAGCAACTGCCGCGCATCCGGACTCGTGAGAGGGTATAACAGTGTTGGCGGTTTCGTAGGAACGAATGTAGCAAGAACTGCAAACTGTTACTCAACCGGAACTGTGATCGGTGTCTTTTTCAGCAGTAATGTGTTAGCTAATAGTGGATGGTTTGTTGGCGGTTTCGCAGGAGAGAATTTAGCATCAATCATGAACTGTTACGCAATAGGAAACAATACAGGTAGCAGCGGTGTTGGCGGGTTCGCAGGATATTCAAGTGACTCAATTATAAACTGTTATGCGGTAGGAAGCGCTGAAGGTGATAATTGGATTGGTGGTATTGTGGGATATCTTCAGAGTAAAGGAACAATCAGTGATTGTTACTGGGATCAGCAGGCTTCAGGAAATGCCGCCGGATACGGAATGAATGATTCCGGAGGAGTGTATATCGGATCCGGATTAACCACAGCACAGATGAAACAATCGTCTTCGTTTAGCGGTTGGGATTTTACAACCGTATGGTCTATTAATTCGAGTATCAATAACGGCTATCCTAATCTTGCATCAAACACAACAACATCTGTCGCAGGAACAGCCATTGGTACGCCAAAGACATTTTCCCTTAAACAAAACTATCCCAATCCCTTTAACCCCACGACAACTATTGCATACGATATCCCCGCTGCAGCGTCACAACATGTTGTGACCGTGAAGGTGTATGATGTCATTGGCCGCGAAGTCGCAATGCTTGTGAATGAAACAAAATCGGCAGGAAGTTATCAAGCAACCTTCAATGCATCAAAGTTGGCAAGCGGTGTCTATTTTTACCGTCTTACATACGGCACGTATACTTCAATGAAAAAGATGCTTCTCTTGAAATAGTGACCGCTTTTTTCATCTGAGCCGCGGTCTTTTCACTTTTCTATTCTTTCCCCTAAGTTTTTCTCCATTTTTCCCTGGGACAGCGATCGTCCTGTGGGTCTATACAATTTACAGCCTCGTTATCGCAGTGCAATGCGGTTGCGGGAAGTTCAGCCTGTCCGCCGTTATTGCGGAGGACCAAACCATCGAAGAAGCAGTTGATTGGCATAACAACAATAGAAAACATCATGACAGCATAAAGGAATGCAAAATCAGTTTGTTCGAAAACTCGAGCCGCCGATAGGAGAGGGTTAAAATCTCATAAAATAGAACCCAGAGTATGAGTCTTTATTGAAAAAAGGTAATTGCTCAGCGTATTTTAAAACAGTTGTTTTTTCAGTCATCAATCCATTGCGAGAAAGGAGGATTTTTGGATCTTTGACTACTATGCTGTGTAATTACGAATAACAGTAACCCACTTTCTTTCAAAGCAATCCCCCCTTTGATAAAAAGGGGGGCACGGGGGGTTCTTAGAGCCCGAGTTTTAACGATAACCCCCTGTCCTATGGACACCCCCCCTTCAATATAAGGGGGGAGCATTACAACATAAGAAAAAAATGTAACTCAGTGTATTTTAAAACAGTTGTTTTTTCAGTTATCAATCCCCCTGAAGATAGTATCACATAGATGTGATTCATTTATTTCATTTGTAACATGCCCCGCATGTTAACATTTTTATGTCTCCGACTGGCGCTTTTAAACAAAAGGGAGTTGGAAATATAAAAATGAATCATGCGAAGGCATAATACCTAATTTTCCCAATGCAAGGGTAGGTTCTTTGAATACCACGATGTGTAATTACGAAAAAAGGTAAATAGACTTAAATATGTTCTAAAGCATTTTGTACAAGATTTGTGATATATTTGAAATCTGTCTTTCCGCTTGACATTTTCGGAAGATCCTCCAAGACAACAAACCGCTTTGGCAATGCAATTGCCGGCAGTTGATTTGATAGTTCCCTTAATATTTTTCGCTCATCAACCGGTTGATTGATTGCAGCAATTATTTTTGCACCTTTGACGGCATCCAACAATTCAACGACACAGCATGCGATATCCGGTGGAATAACTTTTTCCAGTTATTCTTCTACCCGGATAAGCGATACTATTGAGTGGCGAATGATGGAAGATAATAATAAAAAGCATAGTGTGGTTTGAATATTAATGAATAATTTTTGGAATAAATGCTTTTTAAGCCTCTTTAATGACGAAGAATGTAAAAAATACCGAAAAAAGTTTGGGTTTAGAAACAGCTAAAAATGTCCCATTGAGGTATGTCAAAGGTGAAAAATCATTTTTTTGACAGGCTATTGCATAATTCAATAAGAATAAGTATTCTAACAACAGTGGGTGTACAATGTGAAGATGGCGGCGAAATAATACTGGTACCCCCCAAAAAATTTGATCAGTGTTATCATCATAATGTACAATGGTGTGCGGTTTCCGGCTCAACAACGAATAAGATTACAATAATTTCATTTATCGGTATGGAATTTGTTGCTGTATAAAAGGAACCTTACAGTCCTTTCTGCGTTTTATGGTAAAGAAGTATATACCGATAAATTTGTGACTCATATAAAAAGAACGACTAAAAGAAAAGTAGATATGGGAAAAATTAAGGTAATTGGAGCATCGGTGCCTGTAATTTGTTTGAGAGAAGAAGACTATATAGTCGCATATTGCCCACCCCTTGATTTGTCATCTTATGGAAAAACAGAAGATGAAGCCAAAAAGGCTTTTGAAGAAGCATTCGACATTTTCATTGAAGAGACAACACGTAAGGGGTCTCTTGAAAAAGTTCTAATAAAATTGGGCTGGATTCTTTCTAAAGTAAATTATGAACCTCCTACATATTCAGAGGCGGAACTGCACAAACTTTATGGAGCGCGACGCCCACTTAATATTACTACCAAGCATGTCCGTTTACCATCAGTTACTGCTGTGGTATAGTTTCGCCGGAGGTTATCCTGAAACCAATAGAAACGGTGAGGTATCGACGTTTTTTGAAAAGTATGGGACTTGTCCACAAGAGAACAAAGGGAGACCATGAAATCTGGGACAAACCAGATGATTCTCTTTTGCGACCGGTTGTGTTTAAGGCGGCTGAAAAGGAAGTGCCAATCTTTCATATAAAAACTAATTTAAGGACTATCGGACTAACCAATCAAGAGTTTGAAAAAAAGATGCTGAAGATCTAATAACATAAAGCCCAATAAGCCTTGGGCTTTATTGTTTTTATCAGTGCGTTAATTTTATTTCTCTACTGATCATATTATAATCTATCAAATTGTATCTACACCGAATCTTCGGGGGCATGAACTTTCTTAATCCTGCCAACGTAGATCGATTCATTGACATTACCCGTCAGCACCTTTCTTATATCGAAAAATGAGTCGATGAAAAACTCGAAATACATGGCGTTATGGAAGACCATGCCCTTGTGGCGAGCATTTTCTTTGCAGCAACTGTTGAGGCAGCTCTCAATTTATATATCGCTATTCCAGTTCTATATATTCGAGGTCGTGACTTGAGGAAATTCTTTGGTACCTTTAGCACACAATATCAGCGACTCCCAATTCCTTAAAAGATGAGGTTTGTCCTTTCTTTTAATAAAAGACTTGCTTCCTGAAAGAAACTTTGTAAAAACGTTCGCGATCTTTTTCAATATCGCAATTGGGCGCTTCATTCATCGCCCGAATACTTAGAGTGGTGGGAAATGGGTGCCGATCCAGAAAACTCTTCCAAATCAACTCTGGGGCTTCCACAAGAAACCTCTGAAGAAATCGAGTATTCTCAGAAACATTTTAAGTTAGCTCGGACTTTCATAAAAGCCATGAACATCTTTCGACTTAAGGCTCTTACAAACAAACAGATCGGGACTATGGAAGAGGAGATTAATAAATTATTCAATGCATGATTTTTAAATAGGCTCTCTCGCTATTCCCCCGAAATATTAAGCGAGAAGCCGAGCGTCCTTCGATATCTGAAAGGGTCCTTTTTTTTTGTCCCACATCCAGACTATAAAGAAACATTTTTGCAAGTGTGCGTCAACGGCCAGCACAATTTCATTTTAATTTGCATCGCAAAAGAGAATTGATTATACTTATAGTATGAAAACTTGCACCACATTTGCACCAAATTTAGATGACAATAGCAGATACAGACGGATACTGATATACGTTGCACCACAGTTGTACCGCAAAATAGCTTAAAAACCGCGCCGAAGTGGCGGAACTGGTAGACGCGCTGGACTCAAAATCCAGTACGGCTTAACCCCGTGTGAGGGTTCGAGTCCCTCCTTCGGCACGTTTTTTTTCTCGTATCATCTGCAAGTTAAATTCATTCTTCATCTAATTTCCGCATTAGGTCATTCTATCCCTTTTTCTCAAAAATTGTTGCAATTCTCAATGCCCGTTGTGGAGAAATACTACAAAGAGAGAATTCCTTCTCATCAATAGATGGATTTTCTTCTAATTTCCGATATATTTATATCGCTTTCATCGGCATGTATATTGCTTAAATATTGCGGAAAACTTGAAGAATCGAGTCCTGAAAATTTAGAGAATCTATGTCGATATTCAGCGGGATAACGTCCGGAAACTGTGACTCTTTTCGTTGAAATGATTGTACCCGGTCTTTTGCCGGTGTGTTGCTTTATTCGGTTATATTCAGATATTCCGTTCTTCTCCCGCAAAGAAAAGAATTGGAAAGGCTGTGAAGGAGATTAATATGTTTCCCTGGGTTTCTGGATTCCATTGGACAGTTTATCAAGTTGTATACCTGGGAACGTTTATAATTGCAGCCGGAGCGATCGCGGTCATGTACCTGCGAAAAAAAATCCAGTCGGATCGGGACAATGCAATTTTATGGCCAAAGGATTTTAATCATCTTCCGGAAACTGCAAAGATGTGCCGGCACACTTTTACAGGCGAAGCAAAGCGAAGAATCTGCACCAATCATTTCGATTGCGGGTCATGCAGTTATCACCCAACAGTGCTTAACAATGAAGGAGAAATCGGATCGATGCCGATGTACGACAAAGGTATCCTTGGCGCACCGCTTCCGCACGATAGATTGTATCATCGGGGACACACATGGGTACGGCGGGAGGAAGATGGAACGTATAGCATCGGTCTTGACGATTTTATCCGGCGATTGATAGGAGATCCGGATTTACTTGAACTTCCATTACCAGGTACGCGCTTGCATGCAAACGGTACAGGATGGATTATGAAAAAGAAAAGGAGCAGGCTGCGAGTGCTTGCACCGATAGACTGTGTTGTTCTGCAGCAAGGTTCGATTGAACAAGGATGGCTTTTAAAAGTACGCGCAGACGAACCGCCGCTGCGTCTGGGGCATTTATTGCGAGGCGAAGAAATTGCACCGTGGATTATGCATGAAGCGGAAAGACTTGAAAGAATGTTTGCAATAGCTCACGTAGGGAGCACAATGGCAGACGGGGGAGAACTAATGCCTGATATCGACAAGCTTTATCCGAAAGTCAAATGGGAAAGAGTGTGGGGAAAAATGTTGCTAGAGGGGTAGGGAAGTTTATTAGTGCTTGGTTCGTAGTTCGTGGTTTGTGGTTCGTAGTTCTTGGTTCAAAGTGATGACATGCTGCTGTGATGCGGTAAAATGATTTTGTAGCCGCAACGGGTCGTCGCGGGGGTCAGACATCACCGATGTCGACTACAGCGAAATTCACAATTTCCCATTTTCACAGTTTGCAGTTTACAATTCGCAATCCACAATTGACGATTTCCCTTCTCCCTCTTGTGCTTCATTAATCTGATTCGTAAATTCCAAAACACTGAATAAGCATAAAACGTAAAAATGTCTGGAGAAAGAGGCAGGTATAGGGTAATATCGGCAGCAGACATTATATATATTATGCAATTTGAATGTTATTGTTGTGGTAGATTGGTGCCGGTGCTTTCCGCGACCGGCGGTCGCGGTTACAGGATGATATTGGACGCTAAATAATTACAAATATAATTGGAAGGAAACCATTACTCTATCCAATAAAATTCATTATTTAGCAGCAGAAACATTTATCATGACTCATATACTTGAACTTCGAACGATTCCCGGTCAGTTTGGCATTTGCAAATTGCAACCCGGAGAATCCATACCTCTCTGGGCAATGTCGGGCAACTTCTGGTCGGTGACACGGACGGAAAATGAAGTTTCCGTTGTATGTCCCCAGGAACAAATACCCCGGGACGTTGAGGTCGAACGGAATTGGCGAGTTCTCCAGGTTGTCGGTCCGCTGACATTCGAAATGACGGGAGTATTATTGTCGCTCGCAGCTCCATTGGCTGATGCAGGTGTGAGCATTTATTCTGTATCGACATTTGAAACAGATTTCATTCTCATACAAGAAAAATCATTCGAGATCGCTTGCCGGACATTAACTAAAGCAGGGCATAATATCGTATGAATTTATCCGCTGCCGTCATGCCATCGTGTAGACAGCGAATTCGAGCTTCGATAACTACTTAAGGAGGAATATCTATGAAAACGAAATATTGTTTTTTGACTCTCTTTCTTCTTGCATTGGCGTGTAAATCAAATCCGGTCGCCGATAATTCTCAAACTGTCACACTTATTGGTAAATGGCTATGGACAGAAACATCGGGAGGTTTAGCTCCAACCATTTTGAAACCCTCCGCAGATCAAAGAGATATCATTCAATTTACAGCAGATAGTAATTTCTATACTTATGGTAATGATACATTAATACGTTCAACACATTATTCTATACGAAAAGGTAATACCAACGATACATTGAGCTGGCAAGACAAGCCAAGCTATAGGCAAGTAATAAGGGTTCTTACGAAAGACAGTCTCTTGCTTTGTGATCCTGGTGCGGATGGATTTAATTGGGCATATACTAAAGTTCTACAATAGCTGGGTTCTCACGAAATGTTTACAAATGCCGTCTGATTCCGCTCAAAGAGACAGAACGACAGTTTGACAGTTTGTTTAAACATTATATTACAATATTCAATTAGGAGATTCGTATGAAATATGCACAGCGTACTGTCGCCCTCATTTCACTCTGCCTGTTGCTTTCATTTGTCCATGCACAGCAGGCGGTTAAACTGCAAGGTACATGGGAATTGGTTTCCCAGAAAGAAGACGGGAAAGACCATCCTTTTGTCGGAAGGCAGATAAAACTTTTAACGGCTACCCATTATGTTTGGGTACGTCAGGACAAGAAACAACTTGAAGAATTGCTGGCAAAAAAGACGCAGCGGGATTCTATCTCGGCGTATGCGGATGCATTCGGAGCCGGTACCTACAAAGTGGTTGGAGATACGTACATTGAAACGACCGAATTTTTCTATGCTCCGCAATATATCGGTACGTCGCTCGAGTTCAAGTTTAAAGTCGAAGGCGATATGTGGTATACCTCCGGACATTATTCTCATTATGAAGGCGGCAAGAAAATCGATGAGGTGCTTTTAGAACAGGTCTTTAAGCGCATCGATTAGAATAAAAGGCAATCATAGAGTTCTGAGGGATTTCAAAACGTTTCTCTCTGAATATTTTTTAAAACTATTGAGAGGCTTATGCAATGTCAACGAACCTCCCGGCATTAAATGGAATAACCCGTTACATTTACGGTACAACGAGGCTTGGCGATGAGAAAATCCCCCGCAAGGAGAGAATTAAAATTGCTCATGCTGCAATGAATGCCGGCGTCTGGTTTCACACATCCCGAATGTACGGGAATGCACTTGAAGTTCTTGGCGAAGCTTTTGCAGAAGAGCCGGCAAAAATACCCAGGCTCATCATTAAAATCGGCTGGGATAATATTAACCAGCTCCGGGGCGTGATTGAAGAAAATCTTAAGCCGCTTGGGATAGACCGAATGCAGCTCGGGCAGCTTTGTCTCGGCGGAGAATTGGCAGAGGATTTTGCCGGGGGCGGGAGCTGTTACAAAGTCTTCCAGGATTTGAAAGATGAAGGAGTCGTGCAGGGCTTTGTTGCAGAGGCATTCCCGTGGACATCAGACGCACCGCTGAGAGCCCTGCGCGGCGGCTATACTGAAGGCATCGTTGACGGATTTATTTTTTACCTGAACCCGCTGCAGCGATTCGTATCCAATGCACTCTGGGATGAAATTATCGAAAAGAAACAGCCTATCATTGCCATGCGGACTGTCTCCGGCGGACCTGTTCATAGTCTGCGCGACGTACCGGGATTTGCCTGGAAAGATTACTTGCAAAAGCGTGCAGTCGAGGTGGCTCCCATATTTGAAAAATCTGGCATAAAAAGCTGGACTGAATTCTGTGTTCGATTTGCACACAGCTTCCCATTAGTACGAGCTACCGTTGGCTCAACGAGTAAAATTGAAAACCTGAATGAGTTTCTTTCTGCAAAAGACAATCTTGAGCCGCTTCCCGAAAACATTATACGGGAAATATCAGCCCTGCATAAGAAGTGGTCCAATGAACTTGACATCCACGCAGAGCCATGGACAATGTAGGAGCATTGGAGCAGCAGAAGTAATCATGCAGACTGGTCTTCTGGGTATTGAACAATTAGTGCGTTTCTTTTTCCTTTGGGATTAGGACCGACGACAAATTATGCATCATAAATAAAATGGAGATCAAATGAAAATCCGATTCCTGCTTTTCGCCGTTTTTATCTTCTCTCTTCATGTGTACAGTCAAGATGCTACGTCATACGGTCCTCGTGCCGGTGTAGGATATCTCTCCAATAGCGGAACTTCCGATTTGAAAGACGGAGTACATTCAGCTTTTGGCTGGCAGGTAGAAATTCCTTATTCAAATGATAAATTAACAGGATATGGTGAAGCAGGAATAATGCTTCTGGGTATCGAACAGGGAATAATATTTCCTCATGGCTGGGCATATTTCGGCTGTCGATACGGATCTATCGGCGGCGGTTTGGGTCCGGTTTTCGATCCAATTGGAGTCGGACTTGGTATGAATATTTACACTCAAGCGCTTCTGGAAAAGTTGAGAATACCGATTGGTGTGGATTTGAATTTCATTCGCGGCACAACGAGAATCCAATTCTTCATTGGATTTAATTATAGATAGGGCGCTTCTCTGACTGGAAATTTAAAAAATCCCCTTTTAGAGTGCGGGTATTCTATGCGATGCTGAACAGGAGATGAAGATTAATCCAGTCATACTGAGAAATCCATGAAAAACAACAGAAAACGACCGAAAATGAAAAGAAAATAACGATTATTCACATTAAAAAACTTTATAAATGGTTTTTTCCGCATTTATTTTTCTCTATCTTAACACAATTAAAATAGAGCGCGGAACAGGATCACTTGGTTCACGATAAAAAATATTTTCATTGTAAAAGATCAAAGAGATAAAAATTAAAGTATTATGGTACCGGATCATTTGAGCATAAAACATTTATTGTATTCGGCAAAGACTGTATCGTTGTCTTTGCAAATACAATCATTCCGGTGTCATCCCCGCCAAGCGCTTTCCTGAGGACGTATTCGCATTACCGCGTGTAACGTTCGTCAAGGAAATTGTATGTTACATACCGAACCTCATGAGGATCCATTCCTCGCAGGTACGATCCGGCAGAAAACAGGCGTGTCCGTTCAGCGATGCTACCAGTGCGGCAAATGTTCCGCCGGATGTCCGGCAGCATCGGAAATGGACATTGCTCCAAGCGTCGTTCTCAGGCATCTGCAGTTGCAATCATCGGAAGCGGATAAACTTGTTCTGGGCAGCTACAGCATCTGGCTGTGTCTGACATGCCATACCTGCATTGCACGGTGCCCGATGGAAGTAGACCTGCCGAAAGTTATGGATGTACTCCGCATAGAATCACTCAAGCAAAAACTCGTTCATCCGAAAGCCAAAGATATTGTTTCCTTCCATCGATCGTTTCTCGGTACCATCCGCCGTTTCGGGCGTCTGTGGGAAATAGGCCTTATCGCCGATTATAAATTACGAACAGGCCATCTATTGCAGGATGTCGCAGTTGCGCCGGTCATGTTCGAAAAAGGAAAACTTTCCCTCGCTCCACAATTCAGGAAAAAACTTGTCAGCCGCATTTTTGCTGCAAGAGGAGGGAACAGATGAAAATCGGACTCTATCCCGGATGTTCCTTCGAAGGCTCGGCTCGCGAATATGCGGAATCGCTGCACGCTATTGCTCCGAAGATCGGTTTGGAATTGAAAGAAGTGGAAGGATGGAATTGCTGCGGGGCGAGTTCCGCTCACGCCGTCGATCATCTTTTATCTCTTGCACTGCCGGCAAAAATTCTTGCACAGGCGGAGCAGCAGAAGATTGATGAGATAGTCGTTCCATGCGCTGCCTGCTATAACCGCCTTGCTTCCGTGAAATCGGAACTGGCGGCAGAGCAGAAAACCCGCGATGAAGTTGTCAAAATAATGAATATGCCGTATGCAGGTTCGACAACGATAAAAAATATTCTGGAAGTATTGGATCGATTGCTGACTCCGGAGACGGTAAAAACTTTTCCAGCGGCTTTTCCTTACAAAGTGGCATGTTATTACGGATGTCTTCTTGTCCGTCCCAAAAGCGTCATCCATGCGGAGCGTATGGAAGATCCGATGCAAATGGATGAATTGATGAAGCGGATCGGAGCGGCTCCGTTGGATTGGGGGATGAAAACCGAATGCTGCGGAGCAAGTTTTTCCATTACGAGAACGGATATCGTTGGAAAATTATGCGGGGATATTCTGGAAGATGCCGTCATTCGCGGAGCACAGGCGATTATTGTTGCATGTCCCATGTGCCATTCCAATCTGGATATGCGCCGTGCCGAGATTGAAAAAGTCACCGGAAAAAAATATGATATTCCCGTTTTGTATATCACGCAGGCTATCGGCCTTGCTCTGGGCCTGACCCCGAAACAATTGGGTTTGCAGCGGCATTTCGTGCCGGTATCCGTGAAGGGAAAACAAAAGAATCAGCAAAATGTTCCTGCGGCCTCGAAGGCTGCAGTCGCGTAAATTAAAGAGAGTTCTCGATGTCACGAATCGGAGTTTTTATCTGCCATTGCGGTGAGAATATAAGTGCAACGGTGGATTGTACGAAAGTAGCGCAAACATGCGCTTCTCTTCCGGGTGTCGAACTCAGCGTCGATTATAAGTATATGTGTTCCGAACCGGGACAAAGTCTTATCCGGGAAGCCATTAAGGGAAAAAAACTCGACGGCGTAGTGGTGGCTGCATGCTCGCCTCGTATGCATGAACCGACATTCCGCAAGGCATGCGCGGAAATGGGATTGAATCCGTACCTCTGCGAAATGGCGAACCTGCGCGAGCATTGTTCATGGGTTCATTCCAAAGGAGATGCCACGACCGATAAGGCAATCGACCTCGTGTCGATGATGGTTGAAAAAGTCAAGCGCAACAAGCCTCTCAATCCGATCAAAGTGCCGGTCACTAAAACAGCGCTCGTTATCGGCGGCGGCATTGCCGGCATACAGACAGCGCTGGATATCGCAAATGCGGGTCAAAAAGTCGTTCTCATCGAAAAAGATCCCTCTATCGGCGGCCATATGGCACAGCTTTCTGAAACGTTTCCGACACTCGATTGTTCGCAGTGCATCCTGACGCCGCGCATGGTGGAAGTGGCGCAGCATCCCAACATTACTCTTTATACGTACGCGGAGCTTGAAGGATTAGACGGCTTTATCGGAAACTTTACGGCGCGCATACGAAAAAAAGCAAAAAGCATCGATGAGAAAATATGCACGGGGTGCGGCGAATGCGCGACTGCATGTCCGATAAAGAAAAATCCGAGCGAGTTCAATATGGGACTCGGCATGCGGAGCGCAATTTACGTTCCGTTCCCGCAGGCGGTGCCCAATAAACCGGTTATCGACCGGCTGCGATGTTCCTACTTTAAAACAGGAAAATGTAAATTCTGCGTAACGAAATGTCCGGCACAGGCCATTCGGTTAGATCAGCAGGATGAAATTATAGAAATCCCCGTCGGGTCTGTCGTCGTGACGACGGGTTTCAATGTAGCAGGCGCCGATTTTTTCCCCGAATACGGATACGGCAGATACAAAGACGTTGTCAACGGACTGCAATTCGAACGTCTGCTTTCGGCATCCGGCCCGACGCTTGGAGAAGTGAAGCGCCCCTCCGACGGGACTGTTCCGAAAAAAATCGTTTTCATAGCATGTGCAGGCTCGCGCGATCCGGCGAAAGGAATCGATTATTGTTCAAAAATCTGCTGCATGTACACGGCAAAACATGCGATGCTGTATAAACATAAAGTGCACGACGGCGACGCGTATGTTTTTTATATGGATATTCGCGCCGGAGGAAAAGGATACGACGAATTTGTCCGCCGCGCAATCGAAGAAGATAACGTGAATTATATTCGAGGGCGTGTGTCGCGTGTGTATGAACGGAACGGAAAACTTGTCGTGCACGGTGCGGATACGCTCCTGGGTGCGCAGCAGGTGGAAATCGAAGCGGATATGGTGGTGCTTGCGACCGCCGGCATATCGAATCCGGGATCTGAAGAACTTGCGCAAAAATTACATGTGAGTTACGATAAATATCATTTCTTTTCGGAAGCGCATCCCAAGCTTCGTCCCGTGGAAACAAACACAGCGGGAATTTTTCTTGCCGGCGCATGCCAATCGCCGAAAGACATTCCCGATACTGTCGCTCAGGCGTCTGCGGCGGCAAGCAAAGTGCTGGCTCTTTTCTCATCCGATGAATTGACGCGAGAGCCGGTCATCGCCGTTGTGAATCGGACGGCGCCTCCGCTCTTCTCGACATGTGCCGGGTGTTTCATGTGCGAGACGGCATGCCCCTATCAGGCTATCGAGCGGGAAGAGATCAAAACGCGCGACGGCAAACTCATCAGGTCGGTGGCAAGAGTGAATCCCGGATTGTGCCAGGGATGCGGAACGTGCGTCGCATTTTGCAAATCCAAATCCATCGATTTGCAGGGCTACAGCAACGAACAAGTCTATGCGGAAGTATTGGAGCTCCTGAGCTAAAATGGAAAATACATTCGAACCGAAAATCGTAGCGTATGTATGCAACTGGTGCACCTATGCAGGTGCGGATCTGACCGGTACAAGCAGAATTAAATATGCAGCTAATGTACGCATTGTGCGTTTTCCGTGCACGGGACGCATCGATTATAATTTACTCCTGAAAGCGCTGGCTCTCGGCGCAGACGGAATCATTGTCTCCGGCTGTCATCCTAATGACTGCCATTACACGTCCGGTAATTTCCACGCGCGCCGCCGCTGGATTGTTTTTAAGCAGATGATGGAATATATGGGGTACGATATGCGCCGCATAAAATTTTCATGGGTCTCTGCGGCGGAAGGAGCAAAATGGGCAGATATCGTCAATACGACCGTGCGGGAAATTCGCGAACTTGGACCTGTGAGCAGTAAACTGCAAACGGTAAACTGTGAACTGTAAACTGTAAATGGTGAATAGAGGAGTGAATGGTAAATGGTAAATGGTGAATGGTAAATGGTGAATGGTAAATGGTGAATGGTAAATGGTGAATGATAAATGGTAAATGGTGAATGGTAAATGGTGAATGGTAAATAGTAAAACGTTGAAAAGCATAACTGCAGCACCGCGCATTGCAGCACGTTGATCGATGAAAGAATAAAAAAAATGCAAGCGTTGCATCAAAAAGTAAAAGAACTGCTGGAATCGGGCAAGGTTCAGGTTGTCATCGGATACGGCGAAGGAAGCGGCGGAAAATCCCGTCCGGTTTTTATCCGTAGTGCTGCCGATGCGACAAAACTGGTCTGGGATGATCGCTGTCACCAGAATCTGGCTGTTTATATCAACAAGCCGGAAATTAAAAAATTTGGGAAATCGGCGATCGTTGCACATCCGGCAGCAGTCCGGACAATCGTGCAAATGATTGCCGAACATCAATTGTCGAGCGATGCAATTATTGTCCTCGCTGTGGAAAACGATACGCTGGAAGTGCTGACCGGCAGCACGCCTCTCGAAGTTTACGCGCAGGGGCATCCGGTTGTGTTTCCGCCGTTTGTCATAAAAGAAATTGAAGACCTTGCAGCATTGTCCGCACCGGAGCGTCTTGAATTCTGGCATAACGAACTGGAAAAATGCTTTAAATGTTATGCGTGCCGGGCAGCCTGCCCGCTGTGTTACTGCGAACGCTGCATTGTGGAATGCAACCAGCCGCAATGGGTCAGCGTTCCTTCCCATGCACAGGGAAATTTTGAATGGCATATGAACAGGGCAATGCATCTTGCAGGCCGCTGCATTTCCTGCGGGTCGTGCACCATTGCATGCCCGGTCGGAATACCGATCGGATTATTGACCATCGAAGCTTCGCGGATTGCCCGGACGGAATTCGGCTTCGAGCCGGGTATAAGCTGCGACGCTTCCTCGGCAATGTCGTCGTTCAGGAATGAGGATAAGGAGACGTTTATCCAATGATTTCACAGATTACACTGATTGAACGCAGATGAAGATTGCGCAGATGACACTGATTGAGCACAGATGCAAAGAGATTATTGAATTGAGTTGGCTGATATGAAATCCATTACATATAATAATTTATTAAAACTTCTTGCAGGGCTTGCGGACGACGGGAAGATAGTTTATGCTCCCGTTCGAAAGGGGCAAAAGGTTTTTTTTGCGCCGGTTAAGGATATGCAGCCGGTGGTCTTCGATTATATTCAGACGACGGAATCTCCGAAGTCGGTTCTCTTTCCAAGATATGAACCGTTAATCTCCTTCGAATATCAGGGAAAAGAAATTAAAGTCGACGATCATGCAGCGGCGCCTCAGGCCGAGCGCGTATTGTTCGGTTCGCGTCCTTGCGATGCAAATGCGCTGAAGCGCCTTGCCGATTTCTTCAGCCGGGATATTCCCGATGCGTTTGTTGCCGCACGGCAGAATGCATTGACGATCATCAGTGTGAGCTGCATAAAGGCGGATGCCGATTGTTTTTGCACGTCCACCGGAAGCGCCCCCGGCGATACCACCGGCAGCGATATACTTCTGACGCCGATCGAAGAGAACCGCTATGCGGTAGAAATTCTCACGGAAAAAGGCGTTTTGATCGGGGAACGGTACACCAGATTCTTTGCAGAGATTCCAGAGATTAAAAAAGAAGCTTATCTCGCGAAAGTTGAACAGGCCTTTTCACAGGTAGATGTGGCGAAAAAACTTTCCCATGCATTCGATCACGATATCTGGAAGGACGCATCGCTTCGGTGTATCGGATGCGGCGCCTGTGCATTCGTTTGTCCCGTGTGCTCCTGCTTCGATATTCAGGAGGAAGGAACGGCGAAAAAAGGATCGAGGGTCCGGTGCTGGGATTCGTGCGGGTTCTCGCTCTTTACGCTTCATACGTCCGGACATAATCCGCGGCAGAATCAGAGCGAACGATGGCGGCAGCGGGTGATGCATAAGTTTTCGTATCAAGCGGAACATCAGGAACTGCCGGGCTGCGTCGGCTGCGGGCGCTGTTCCCGCGCATGCCCGTCCGATATGAATTTAAAAGAACAGATGCAGGACATTGCGGCAAAGATCGAGGCCGTATGAATTGTCTTGTATCGTGAGAATATAATTATTTGTTGAAGAAAAAAATCTTATGACTTCTCGCAATACGTATAACCCGTATTTGATGCGGATAGAAAAAATTACAGATGAAGCGCCGGGGGTAAAAACATTCCGCTTAAAATTTACGAATGACGCCGAGCGGGACCAGTTCGATTTTAAAGCGGGACAATTCGGCGAATATTCCATCTTCGGTGAAGGAGAATCGACATTTTGCATCGCTTCTTCTCCGACGCGGAAGGAATATGTGGAATGCACATTCCGTCAGGCGGGGCATGTCACGTCGGCGCTGGCCCGCAAGGAAGAAGAGGATGTTATCGGATTTCGTGGGCCGTACGGCAATATTTTTCCGCTCGATGAATGGAAGGGGAAAAACCTTCTGTTCATAGCCGGAGGCATTGCATTGCCGCCCATGCGGTGCGTTATCTGGAATGCACTCGATTTGCGCGATTGGTTCAAGGATATTACGGTATTGTACGGCGCACGATCCGTTTCCGATCTTGTCTATAAATATGAGCTTGATGAATGGGGAAAACGATCCGATATGAAATTGGCGACCACAGTCGATCCCGGAGGCGAAAATCCGCAATGGAAGGGAAAAGTCGGATTTGTACCGAAAGTGCTGGAAGAACTCGCTCCTGCAAGTTCAAACACGATAGCTATTGTCTGTGGCCCGCCTGTGATGATTAAATTCACATTCCCCGTTCTTGAGAAACTTGGATTTACGCCGGAGACAATGTACACAACGCTGGAAAATCGGATGAAGTGCGGTGTGGGAAAATGCGGCCGCTGCAATGTCGGTCCCGTATATGTCTGCAAAGACGGGCCGGTGTTTTCTTACGAGGAATTGAAAAAACTGCCGGCAGAGTATTAAAAGAAATTTGGTAATCTATTTCTGTTCAAAGAGTAGAATACAAGCGGGCGATCCTGTGATCGCCCTTTTTATAATCTCAAAAGATACGGTAAACAATGAAAACAATCGAAGTACCGAACTATATACGCGGACTGATTTTTGACTGCGATGGAACGCTGGTAGATTCCATGCCGCTGCACATGAAGGCGTGGGAGTTTGCAATCAAGCAGGCCGGATGGCCGTGGGATTACGATTTCTTTTTCTCCAAAAAGGGCATGGAGGGCAGAGATATTCTTGACGAATACGGCAGTCAGCTTGGCGCATCGCTGGATTCGGAAAAAATTTGCAATGTCAAACAGGAATTTTTTATGCGGCACTTTACGGAAGTCCGGCCTCTTGAGCCTATCGTCAATGTCGCACTTCGTTATGCAGGCGTACTGCCTATGGCTGTTGCATCGGGAGGAAAACGGAGCAATGTTCAATTAGAATTGGATTCGGCAAATATCGGGAATATCTTTACCGCCCTTGTGACTGCCGACGATGATGTGGAGCCCAAGCCTTCGCCGGATATTTTTCTGGAAGCTGCAAGGCGGCTGAATGTTCCGCCGAATCTGTGTCAGGTATTCGAAGACGGCGATCTCGGACTGGAAGCTGCCCGCAAAGCAGGCATGCTCGGAACGGATATTCGTCCGTTCCTTGAACAGTAAACACCGGAATCAAGTTTCTTTTCAAAAAGATTCTCCCTATGTTGTGCCATCAATAAAATCTGTTCCTTAAATTCTTTGACGGAGGTTATATGCGAACGACTCTTGTTTTTGGATGTTTCATATTGTTGGTGTTCGCCTGCGGCGAACTTAAAGGCCAATCTCCGGCAGAAGGAAAACCAATGTTTCAACCACTCACATTCGAGCAAGCAGATAAAAAAGCCGACACCATTGTCACATTGATGACTCTCGAGGAAAAACTCGCAATGATCGGAGGAGACCGGTCGTTTTTTATCCGCGCAGTGCCGCGTCTTCATCTTCGGGAAGTTTTTATGAGCGATGCGACACAAGGCGTACGCATTCAGGAGGGTTTAAAGGGAGACGATTTGTCGAAGACCCGGCTGGAAAGGTCGACGGCATTTCCGTGTCCTCTTCTGCTTGCTGCTACCTGGAATCCCGGCCTGTCATTCGAATATGCCAGAGCTATCGGTGAAGAATGTCGTGCGGGAAATATCGACATTCTGCTTGGTCCCGGTATGAATCACTACCGGCAATCTCAATGCGGCAGGAACTTTGAATACTTCGGAGAAGACCCGTATCTTCGTGCGCGCATGATCGAACAGTATGTTGCCGGAGTTCAGAGTACCGGGACAATTGCAACGCTGAAACATTTTGCCGCCAATAATACGGATTACTTCAGGCGGCGGAGCAATTCCATTGTCGATGAACGCACGCTCCATGAGATATGCCTTCCGGGATTTAAGGCCGGGATCGATGCCGGGGCAAAGGCCGTTATGACTTCCTATAACCAACTCAACGGCGAATGGTGCGGACAAAATGCCTTCGTTATAGATACCATATTGCGCAGGGATTTGGGATTTCAGTGGCTGGTGATGACGGATTGGTCGTCTGTCTATGACGGAGAAAAATTGATAAAGTCCGGACAGAATTTGGAAATGCCTTCCGCCTTTGCTCTTAAAAATGTTCAGGATCTTTTGCGCGAAGGTAAAGTAGAAGAGAAAAATATTACGAGCATGGTAAGGAGCATCATACGGACTTATTTTGCCATGAAATTCGATGAACAAGATGTGCCGCATCATGAACCTGCTCGATACGATGAACACGAAGCTGTCGCGCTGCAAACGGCACGGGAAGGCATCGTACTGCTCAGAAATGAAGGAAGCATCCTTCCTCTTAAGATCAATGTAAAGACGATTCTCCTGACGGGAGACTTTGTAAAGAAACTTGCGATGGGCGGCGGTTCCGCCAGGGTAAAAGGATATAATATCCATTTGATGCTTGACGAATTGCAGGCGGCTTTAGGAGACAGGCTTCACTACAGCAAGGATCCAGGCATTGAGGAAATTAAAACTGCCGATGTCGTCCTTTGCAATATCGGAACGGAAGACAGCGAGGGCTCGGACAGACCGTTTGAATTGCCTGAGGCGCAGGAAGCGCTGGTGCAAAAGTGCGTAAACAACAATTCCAACACTGTTGTCATTGTTACTTCCGGAAGCGGGGTGAGGATGACCGGATGGAATGAAAAAGCAAAAGCCATTCTGTATGCATGGTACGTCGGCCAAATAGGGAATAAAGCTCTGGCTGAAATTATCGCCGGCAAAGTGAATCCTTCCGGCAGGCTGCCTATAACGATAGAACGGGACTTCAAGGATTCGCCGGGGTATGGATATATTCCGGAAGGTGAAACGGTGTACACCGGCTGGAATGACAGGCACGAATCGACGCATCCGGTTTTTAATATACAATATACGGAAGGGATATTCTCCGGTTATCGGTGGTACGATAAAAAGGATATTGCACCGCTGTATCCTTTCGGTTTCGGTCTTTCTTATACGACATTCGAATATGAAAATCTTGCGGTTTCTCGTGAACGGTTCCGCGAAGAAGATACGGTGCATGTGAGTGTTATGGTCAAGAATACCGGAAACGTGCAAGGAACCGAAACCGTTCAATTGTATGTACAGGATGTCGAGTGTTCTGTTCCGCGGCCCGTAAAGGAACTTAAAGGATTTAAGAAAGTTTCCCTGAAACCGGGAGAGAGCCGGACTGTCGAGCTGCTCCTGCAAAAGAAGGACTTCTCTTTCTGGGATACGAACACAAAAGATTGGAAAGCAGAAAAAGGTGTTTTTGTTCTCTATGCGGGATCGTCATCGGGAGATATTAAATTGAAAAAAGAAATTACTCTCGAGTGAATATAGTTCTGCAGGCGGTTATTGTTTTCAGATTTGATTTTAAGCGGGCGATCACGGGATCGCCCGTTTTGTTAAGATATAAAAAAGTAAATTAATCCTGCGTTCTGCTGTTGTTTGTTCTCCATAAACGCGTCAGCTCGAACACTGCAATTCCATACGCAACCGCGACATTGAGCGATTGTTTCATGCCGTGCATGGGTATTTCTATCGCGCAATCGCTCGCGTCTAATATTTCTTTCGAAACTCCTGTAATCTCATTCCCTATGACGAGGCAGAGCGGAAACGCATTTGTGCTGAATTCGTAATACGGAATGCTGGTATCGGTCAATTCAAGACAACAGACGGTATATCCGGCATTTTTAAGTTTCTGAATTGCCGGAAGAGGATCTTTGCAATATTCCCACGGGATTGTTTTGGTAGCCCCGAGCGCTGTCTTGTCGATTTCTTTGCGCGGGGGATACGGCGTAAATCCGGTGAGAATAAGTTTTTCAATCATCGCACCATCCGAGGTCCGGAAGATGGATCCGACATTGTATAAACTGCGGACATTATCCACCATTACTGTCAAAGGAACGCGGCGGGCAGAGTCAATATTATTCAACGGAACGCGATGAGCGGCAATTTCCGCGTGGGAGAGTTTTTTCATAGGAGGATCAAGAGGACAGATATTCTTCCCAGCGGAGAAACAATTCTGCAGTGGCTTTGAGATCGCCGAGATTATATCTGGCAATATCCAGAAACCGTTTTTCTTCGAACAGTGAACGCATATCCATGCCGGTAATACCTCCTGCTTTGGGGCTCCGGATGCCGAATGTCTTGCAGCAAAAATCGAGATTAAAATTCCGCATGGCTCCATAAAAAGTCAATTGTTCAAGGAGGTCGCAATGGATGGTGGAATCGTATCTGTACGGCATCAGGTTCCGGGTCGGTTTGATCGACAGCACGGCCGACCGGAGCAAAAGAAACGGGCAATCAAAACTTCTTCCGTTAAATGTAATAAAGCGGTCGTAATGAACGATGTCTTTCCAGAAATGTTCGAGAAGGTCTCTCTCGCTTCCGGATTGAAATTGAATTGCTCCGCCGTCATCCGTTTGAGAGATTTCCGTATCTGCCTGAAAAAGGACTTTGCCTTTTTTTGTATCCGGATTGAACAAGCCGATTGCGATGATCTGCGCGGTGAAAGGGGAGAGGCTGAATTTTAAGATTGTCTCTTTACGTTCGGCGTCTGTCCCCGCAAATTTCAAGAGATATTCCTGCTGGTCTGCATCGAATGTTTCGAGCGGGTACCCGAGAGTTTCAATATCGAGAACGACGCGGGACATAGAACGCCTGACTCCATCTATGATGTAATAGAATAATGCTTAAGGCCCCAGTATGTCTCAGTCGCCGTAACGCGGAGGATGGTCGCTATCGGTATGGAAATAACCATTCCCGCCACTCCCATAAGCTGATGTCCTATCAAGAGAACGAAGACAACGGCAACGGGATGCATATCGAGTGTCTTTCCGAAACAGAGAGGCTGAAGTACAAGGTCGTCGACGAGCCGGACAACAAGAGAAAGAATAAGAATAGGAACGAGCATCTGGAAACTGCCGAATTTGACAAGTGAAACGAAAATGGCAATACCGGCGCCGAAGATGACGCCAAGATAGGGAACAATATTGGCAATACCGGCGAGCGTTCCAATCAATAATCCGTACGGTACGCCGATGATAGTCAGTCCGATGATGGTCAGAATGCCGACGATGCATGATTCCAGCATCAAACCGCGGAGATAGGAGACCAATTCTTTTTGCAGCGTATAGATGACATTGAGCGACATTTCAAAATATTTATTCGGAATTTTCTCGACAAATCTTTTGACCGCTTTATCGCCGTCGGCAAGAATAAAGTATGTGATAAAAGGAATGATGACAATGTTGACAAGAAATCCGGTTGCCGAAGACAGCAGTTCTCCCATGCTCTCTAATCCGGACTGAATCAGAGCTTCCACTTTTTGATTGATGGTCGCCTGATTGACGAATGGAACTTTGGCCGCGATATCCTTTGTAACTTCGGAAAGTTTTTGCTCGAACGGAAATGTCTTGCATGTTGTGTACATCTCCTTGATCTTATCCATGGCGACCGGCACAAGCTCGATTGCCAGAAAGGCTATGATCCCTCCGATGAAGAGGAAGACAAGTGCAATGGCAATACTGCGTTTCAAAGCCAGGCGAAATTCAAGAAACCGGACAATCGGCTTGAGAATGAACGCCAGCAATACGGATATGATGATCGTCAGAACAAGTTCGGGAAAATACGATGCGATCCAGAACGAAACGACGATCAAAGCGATGAGAATAAGAACTTTAAGAAACGGTTTATTCGAAGAGAACCCTTGCATGGTTATTTCTTTATTAATTGTTGAACAATATGTTGTGCGATCTCGAAAGAAAATCCCTTCCGGATCAAAAAATCGTACATTCTCTTTTTTCTTTTTTCAGGATCAAGAGCTCCGAGAGATCTTTTTGCCAGAGCGAGCCGCCGTGCAGCGAGCATGCGCGCCGCTTCCTGCTCCTCTTCAGGCCGAATCAGATCATTCAAGACGCCGTCCGTCATCTGCCGGTCGATTCCCTTCAGATACAGTTTTTGCCGGATGAGATTGCGTCCCGCTTTTCGTCGTATCTGATCGCACGTAAACATGCGGGCAAACGTGTGATCGTCAATCATGCCGATTGTTTGAAGCTGCTCCACGACACGCCGGGCGATAGGCTCTTCAAATCCTTTGCGGATAAGATGCTTGAGAGTTTCTTCCGAACTGCGCGGGCGGTACGATATAAGATTGACGGCGCAGTTCTTTGCCGCAAGTTCCGATTCCGAAACAAGAATTTCCGAAATTTTTTCGGCAGTTATCTCATCCCCTGTGCACAAGCCGCATTTGCCGAGTGTCCACTCGCTTATCTCGAACGGCTCGGAGGAATCGAGGAACACGCGATAGCGGGGGCGCCTGCCCCGCAGTAATTGAATTTTTGTGATAACAGCCAATTATTTTTCTTTACTTTTTTTCGACGGTGCCGGTGTTTCGATTTTCACCGGCTGATCGTCCGCAATTAAACCGAGTTTCTTCCGCAGCGCAGTATCTATCTCTGCTGCAATAGCAGGCGAATTCTGCAGATAAAGCTTTACTGCATCGCGTCCCTGCCCTATGCGGTCTTCTTTATAGGAGAACCACGAACCGCTTTTGGCGATGATGTTTTGATCGACCGCCGTGTCGATAAGATCGCCGAGCTTTGAGATGCCTTCGTTGTAGAGAATATCGAACAGCGCTTCTTTGAAGGGAGGAGCCACTTTATTCTTTACGACCTTTGCACGTGTACGGTTGCCGATGACATTGGTCCCGTCTTTAATGGCTTCAATGCGCCGGATATCGAGACGAATGGAAGCGTAAAACTTTAACGCGTTTCCTCCTGTCGTTGTTTCAGGGTTGCCGAACATAACGCCGATTTTTTGACGGAGCTGGTTGGTGAAAATGACGCACGTTTTCGATTTGCTGATTGCGCTGGTCAATTTGCGCAATGCCTGTGACATTAAGCGCGCCTGCACTCCCATTGTCGGATCGCCCATTTCACCTTCGATTTCCGCTCGCGGTGTAAGTGCGGCAACGGAATCGACTACGATAACATCGATCGCATTGCTGCGAACAAGCGTCTCGACGATTTCAAGCGCCTGCTCTCCATATTCCGGCTGAGAAAGGAGAAGGTTGTTGACATCGACTCCAAGTCTTTTGGCATAGCCGATGTCGACGGCATGTTCGGTGTCGATAAATGCAGCAACGCCTCCAAGTTTTTGCGCTTCGGCGATGACATGGAGACAGATTGTCGTTTTCCCTGACGATTCAGGACCGTAAATTTCAATAACGCGTCCACGGGGAACTCCGCCGATGCCCAGCGCAGCATCGAGCGAAATCGATCCGGTCGAAATGGCATCGACTTTTGCAATAGGACCTCCATCGAGCTTCATAATGGATCCTTTGCCGTGTTGTTTTTCGATTTGTTCAATTGCTATTTTGAGCGCTTGCATCTTTGCTTCTTTGTTAATGTCGGCCATGAAAATCTCCGGTTACGATTGAAAGGAAAATGATTTTAATTTGGTGTAGATAGATCCGGTGTGCTTCAATTCGCTCTTCATTAAAACGATTTCAGAACACCGGGAATGTATTGGTTCAAAAGTACAGGTTTTTATCGCTTCAGTCAAGCGCCTGTCAAGGTTTTCATCTTTGACGCGTCCAAGAGTAATATGAGGGTGAAACGAACGCTCCTCCGGCGGGAAGCCTGCATCGAAACAGGCTTGTTCGACTGCTTTTTGCAATGCTGCCAGCACCGGATTATATTCGGCGCCTATCCATACCACCCGCGGCCGGCGGTTCGAGGGAAAGGCTCCGACACCGGTATAGACAAGCGTGAACGGGGGGGACATGCGTGCTATGGATTCAAGAGGCCGGGCAATACGCTCCAGGAGAGAAAAATCGGCCGTACCGAGGAATTTCAACGTGATATGAAATTTATCGGGCGATTCCCAGCGTACGCCATCGCCGGGCGATTGCAGGAACGATTGCACAGCCGATATCGAAACTCCGATTTCTTCGGATACCGGAAGCGCAATAAATGCGCGATGAGAGGGCATAGGTCGTTATTCGAGTTTTAAAATTGTTCTTCGAAGTAATTCGAGCGCGGCTTGTGCAGCTCGTTCTTTAATGATTCTACGCTGTCCGTTGAATATGAATTTAAGAGCGAATGTTTTTTCACAATCGGAATAACCTATCCATATTAATCCGACCGGCTTTTCCGCCGATCCGCCTGTGGGTCCAGCTATACCGGTGGTCGAAAGTCCGATATCGCTCTTTGCTTTTATCCGTATACCGGAAGCCATCGCTTCCGCTGCTTCCTTGCTCACGGCGCCATGCAGCTCCAAGATGGAAGCGGGAACTTCGAGTTCATGAATTTTTGAATCATTACTATAGGTAATGATGCCGCGTTCAAAATAGTGAGAGCTTCCGGAGATATTTGTGATGCGGTCTGCAATCAATCCGCCTGTGCACGACTCGGCGATTGAGAGAGTCAGGTTGCGAGATGCAAGCATGTTTCCGACAATCTCTTCGAGTTCCTCTTCGTCTTTACCGTAGATAAACCGCTCGGCTTTATCACGGATTCTTTTCTCGACCTCCAGGATCAGATTATCCGCTTCGGAAATGTTCGATGCTTTGGCTGTGATACGAAGGCGAACACCCAGAGAGCTCGGCAGGAAAGCGAGCGATACGCCGGAGCCGGGTGAGAAGAGGGATCTGACCTCGCCGATTTGCTCGGCCAGAAACGATTCCGCGATACCGGTAGTTTTAAGCGTTCGATGGCGAATGACGAGTCCCGTATCCTTTTTCTCAAAAAAAGGAATAATGAAATTATCCATCATGCCTTTCATCTCATAGGGCACGCCGGGCATGGCGAAAAAATATTTGCCGCTGCGTTCAAAAAAATAACCCGGTGCCGTTCCGAGGCGGTTTTGAATTACCGTGCATCCGCAAGGAACCAGAGCCTGTTCTTCATTGATCTTTTTAGGTTCCTCATTGCGCCGCGTAAAAATCCGACGAACATTTTCCAGTGCTTGCGGATCGAGAAGAAGATCGGTGCCGAAGAATTTGCAAACACAGGCACGCGTTATATCGTCGTGGGTTGGACCGAGTCCGCCGGTTACTACGGTGACGTCGCATCTTTTCCATGCTTCCGTGAACGCCGAGAGAATTTTTTCCTCGTCGTCTCCGACGGTTGTCATGCGATCCGCAAAAACACCCGCTGTATTCAGCCGTTCCGCAATGTATGCCTGATTGGAATTGACGACCTGCCCGATGAGCAGCTCATCGCCTATCGTGATAATTTCTGCGTTCATACCGGTAACAGCCAACCCAGGAGATTGAAAAGAATGATCAGAAATTGAACGAGGAAGTTCGTGTACACTCCCGCAACAACATCGTCCATCATAATGCCGATGCCCCCGTGCATTTCGTCGAACAGGCGTGCGGGATACGGCTTGATGATGTCGAAGATGCGAAAGGCAAGGAATGCAGTCAGTGCGACGATTATGCTCTTCGGAAGAAAAACGAGCGAAACCCACATTCCGGCAACCTCGTCGATGGTGACGACGGATGGGTCATGACCGTATTTTTTTTCCATAGGATCCGATGCAAAAACTCCGAGAATAAGAGTCAGTATGATAATTGTGCTCATGACGAACGGATGTTCGAACCCCGGGATCGCATAGAGAACAAGTGCGGCAGCACTGCCGACAGTGCCGGGAGCGATCGGTGAATAACCGGAAAAAAATCCGGAAGCAAAAAAACATACGATCGGTGATATCTTGTGATTACGATCGATTGGTGTCCGGTTTGGTTGTTTTATTTTGAGATCCATAGAAACCCCGTATAATATTCCAGTTGTCCCGGCAATACACCGTTCCAGTCCATACGGTAAGCACGGTAGTCAGGAACATGATCCCGTATACTAAGGAATAATTAAGTAAAAATTCAATGATGCCGCTATACTGAATTGCAAGAAACGGTGTGCTCCGGGCAATATATAGGATGAGTATGTAATAAATAACGGCGAACTGGAGAAAGGTCTTGGCCTTTGCGAACTTTGAAGTTTCGACAGGCTTCCCTATATATTCGGTATACGAGCGTAAGAGCGTTATCAGGAAATCTCGAAACACAATAATCCAGACCATCCATCCGGGCACGAGTCCGAGAAAATCGTACGCAAGCAGTGCGGCAGAGGTAACGACCTTATCTGCAAGCGGATCAAAGAAAGCTCCCCATCGGGAAACATATCCCCAGCGGCGCGCCAGCCAGCCGTCGTACCAATCCGTTAAAGCCATAAGAATAAAAATGAGGAGCGACCATTGGCGCAAAAATATGTTGGACGAGAAGAGAAAGACAATAAAGAGCGGTGTGAGCAAAATTCTCAACAATGTCATTTGATTTGGAGGAGAGAAGAATTTCATCGCTCATCGACCGGTTCACAGTCCCTTGTTCATTAGCCCATTTCTTCAGTATGGAAAAAAAATCCCGCGGCATGGCGGGATTCGTACATCGATTCGTTCTACAGCTTCTTATGCGGATTTTCGAATTTTCCCTGATTTAATACAGTTCGTGCATACCTGTGTCTTTTTCGTCTGGCCGTTTTCGCCGATAATATGTACGGACTGAATGTTGGGCAGAAAACGCCGCGGAACACGATTATGCGCATGGCTGACATGGTTGCCTGCCATTGGTTTTTTGCCGCATATTTCACAAATCCTTGCCATATCTTACTCCATTCGCTTTATTAATCTTGAATATTAATATAGCCAGAAAATGACAGAGAGGCAAGAGAAGAAAAGACGAAAAATACGGATGCAGGACTTTTTTATATCGCTGCGAAACCCGCTATTCGTCCATGTCTCTTGGTGATTTATTTTTGCCAAAGCATAGCGCATTCCAGATAGATTCTCCCGCTTAAAAAGTCTCCGGTTCGCTCGATCAAAAAAAAGATACAAAAAAACTGATTATGGTCTGAAAAGCAATAAACGCCGTGCAGCGCATATTCCTCTATTTCGACAGAGGATGTAAACCGTTTCGTTTCGTGTTTTTGAATTATGGAACAGTTCGTTGCATTGTCACGCATTTTTGATTATTATTGAAAGAATTTATGATAATTCTCGGCATAGAAACTTCATGTGATGAAACTTCCGCAGCGGTCTTGCGGGATGGTTTACTGCTTTCCAATGTGACCGTTGTGCAATACATCCATGCAAAATACGGAGGTGTCGTACCGGAGCTCGCATCGCGTGCACATCTGAAACTGCTTGTTCCTATCGTCGATGAGGCGCTCAAAAAAGCGCATACCGAACGGAATGAAATCGATGCCGTGGCAGCCGTCTACGGACCCGGTCTCATTGGTGCGCTGCTGGTGGGCCTAAGTTTCGGCAAGGCGCTTGCAATGGCTCTCAAGGTGCCCTTCATCGGCGTCAATCACATGGAAGCTCATATTCTTTCGAACTTTATCGAAGATCGAAAACCGAAATTTCCGTATGTCAACCTGACCGTTTCAGGCGGGCATACGCAGTTAGTTCTTGTTAAAGATTTTTTCTCTTTTGAGCTCCTGGGTGAGACCGTCGACGATGCGGCAGGCGAAGCATTCGATAAAGTCGCAAAAATGCTCGGCATTGGCTATCCGGGAGGCCCGTTGATCGACAAATATGCATCCGGAGGTAATCCGCATGCCGTGGAATTTCCGAGGCCGTATCTTGAAGAAGGTTCGATGAATTTCAGTTTCAGCGGGTTAAAGACATCAGTGTTGTATTTTTTACGAAAATCCGGTTTCGATAAAACGAAAGCGGAAGAAAAATGGATTTCCGATGTATGTGCAAGTTTTCAAGCTGCCGTTGTCGATGTTCTGGCAGGAAAATTAATTTATGCGGCTAAGACGTACAGGGTGAGAGATATTGCCGTCGTCGGAGGAGTTTCGGCCAACAGCGTGCTGCGGCGCCGGCTTGAATACGAGGCAAAGCAGCATCGTTTGAATCTCTTTTTGCCGAAGTTCGAATACTGCACCGATAACGGTGCAATGGTAGCGATGGCCGGATATGAAAAAATGAAACACGGGATCCGGTCGAGTCTGGAATTGACGGCTGAGCCTAATCTTCAAGTGGCATCTTAAGAGTATACCTTGAACAAAAAATTGGACGATATCCGAAAATGGCGGGAGCGCATCGATGAAATTGATGCGATATTAGTCAAGCTGCTCAATGAACGGGCCGTCTGCGCAGAGGAAATCGGAAAAGTAAAAATTCTTCTGGGGCTTGAAGTTTATTCTCCGGATCGGGAAAAAGAAGTAATGCGAAACGTGACTGAAGAAAATCCGGGTCCGTTGAAGGATGAGGCTGTGATCCGGCTTTTCGAAAGAATCATCGATGAATCCCGCAGCATTGAGCGTGTGACTGTCGAGGAAACGAAAGGGAAAAAGAAGTAACATGCGCGTGAAAAAAAAAAATCTGAGAATCTCTGCTGCCTTTTTCCTTTTTTTCGGTGCCGCCGTCTATGTCGTTTTCTGGATGCACAATACATCGCACCAGCCGCAGGGAGTCGTGGTTACGATTTCCCGGGGGTCGTCATTTAACAGTGCAGCCGAGTCGCTGAGGGTGTCGGGCGTGATACGGAGTGTCTGGACATTTAAGCTCGCCGGAAGAATTTTGGGCTATACAAAATCGGTTCGCGCCGGTAAGTACCTCTTTGTCAAAGGACAATCCAATCTATCGCTTTTGAAAGATATCGCTGAAGGAAAGTCGCGCATGGTTATTCCGGTCACGATTCCCGAAGGGTGGAGGCTCGAACAAATTGCCAGACGATACCACCGCGATCTGGGAATCGATGCGGCTCTCTTCCTTTCCCTCTGCCGAGATACTGCTCTTATTCGCCAGCATAATCTCACCGTTGCATCGCTGGAAGGATATTTATTGCCGGACACTTACTCGTTTTACTGGCAGAACGATGAGGCGGATATTATCGCCCGCATGCTCGATGGATTTCAAAAATTTTACAACGACAGCCTTCTGGAACGCCAGCATCAATTGAACATCTCGCAGCAGGAAGTCCTGACTCTTGCTTCGATCGTGGAGGCGGAGTCCGGTGTTATGGAAGAACGCCCGGTGATCTCCGGGGTATACTGGAACCGTTTAAAAAAGAAAATGCGGCTCGATGCGGATCCGACCGTTCAATACGCACTGGGAAGGGAGCAGAAGCTCAGCCATCAGGATTTGCTGATATCGTCTCCCTATAATACATATATGCATCAGGGACTGCCGCCGGGCCCCATCAACAATCCGGGGAGATCAGCGATTCTCGCCGCTCTGTATCCCTGGAATCATGATTATCTCTATTTTGTAGCGACGGGAATCGGCGGACATCGTTTCGCAAAGTCTTTCAGTGAACATCAGAAGAATATTAATTTATATCGGCGCGTCAAACGGGCACAACGGTATGTACAAAAGAAATAACGCAAAAATAATGTTCGCAGCGGCGATGACTGCACTTTTCATGAACGGTTGCGCGGATGAAAGGCCGCCCACCGGGGGACCGGTCGATCTTGTACCTCCTGAAATTGTCAAAACGTTCCCGCAAAATAAAACAACGTTGTTTCATGACCGATATATCACGTTGAAATTCAGTAAATATGTGGATCAACGGTCAGTCCAGGAGTCGATTTTTATTTCTCCCTATGTCGGCAGGCCGGAATACGACTGGAGCGGAAAAGAAGTGGAAGTGAGTTTCCCTGATTCCCTCCATAACAATACAACGTACGTTGTTAATGTGGGAACCGATGTCGTCGATCTGAACAATAAAAACCGGATGGCGCACGCGTTCACACTCGCCTTTTCAACGGGAAGCACTATCGACAGCGCGGTCATTGAAGGATGTGTACTGCCGTCATACGAAAAGGAGTCTCTTCCGGGAATCATGATTTTCGCTTACCGTCTCTACAGCATCAATGCGGCAATGCTCAATCCACGGAAACAACGTCCGGATTTTATTACGCAGACGGGAACGCGGGGGGATTTTTCTCTTCATCATATTCCGGTCGGACTTTACCGCGTGATAGCAGTAAAAGATGAAAACAGGAATCTTCTTTACGACCCGGAAACCGATGAATATGGGCTCTTAACGTCCGATATCAGGCTGACACCGGAGGATATATTGCGCTCCGGACTTGTCATGCAAATGGCAAAAGAAGATACAACAAGTCCGCGTCTGATCAAGGTCACGGCGTCCGATTACCGGCATCTGTCAGCGGAGTTTTCAAAAGCCGTAATGCAGGAATCGTACACGGACACATCCTTTAAAATTCTCGACACGCTCAATCATCGACCGTTGAAAGTTCTCCTTGCGTACGGGGAAGTCGGGAGTTTATCCAATGTTCATCTTATTACGGAGACTCAAGATTCAACAAAAGCATACCGGCTGTTTGTCCGCGATGCATGCGATTCTTCAGGCAATCGTATACATAGATTGGCAAATTCAATGCCCTTTAACGGATCTCCAAAGTCGGACTCGATCATCTTTAAAGTGGCCTCCTTTCCCTTTAAAGACAGTACATCTGGCGTAGCGCTTGATGCTCAGTTTGTGTTTCACTTTTCCGATGTTGTCGAAACTTTATCTGCGGAACAGAATCTTCACCTTCTAAGTATTGCGAAAGAAGATATTCCTGTTGAATGGAAATGGCTTTCTGCAGATGTTGCAGCCTTGATCCCAAAACAGAAACTGCAAAGCGCCGCATGGTATGTACTGCGTGGAGAATTTCGCGCTTTTAAAAACTGGAAAGGTCAGGTATGCAAAGATTCTACGAAAGAAATACATTTTCAGACGCTTGATGAATACGACTTAAGCAGTATTGAAGGGATGGTCATAAACAGCGCCGATGAAGATACGACGGGGCAGTATGTTGTGACTGCATTCTGCATCGGAAACGGGGCGTCAAAAATATCAACTGCCATTGCCGATACACGGGGAAATTTTTCCATTAAGGGACTCGATGAAGGACATTATGTCTTGCAGGTATACTGGGATAAAAACCGTAATCATAAATTCGATCCCGGGCGTCCCTTCCCGTTTATTCCCGCAGAACCGATAAGTGCCTTTTCCGATACACTTCGTGTTCGTGCTCGCTGGCCGCTCGAAGGAGTGAAACTCAAATTCCATCGGTGATGTTAAAGAAGGTAAGCGGAAGCGCCGTTGCTTATGAGTCCAAATATGTTTAGTATCTTTTGAAAATATTTATGCTTGAAAGTTATATACCAATATTTTTAACGATCGGAGCAGCGTTGGCCTTCGGCATAGTCATGAGCAAGGTTAACGAAATTCTGGGTCCCAGACGTCAGAACAGCGATAAATACTCCACATACGAAAGCGGTATGGAGCCGCTGCGTTCGACGCGTGAACGATTTTCCATCAAATACTATATGGTTGCCATGCTCTTTATCGTGTTCGACATAGAAATCGTTTTTATGTACCCCTGGGCCGTGACCTACAAACATCTCGGACTTTCCGGATTCGTTGTTATGGCTTCCTTTATCTTCGTTCTTCTTCTCGGCTATTACTTTGTATGGAAGAAAGGAGCACTGGAATGGGATTAGAAAGTTCGATCGGAGACGGATTTGTCGCGACGAAACTTGAAGCCTGCATCAATTGGTGCCGGAAAAATTCTTTGTATCCGATGCCGATGGGGATTTCCTGCTGCGCCATCGAAATGATGGCAGCTGCCGGTCCCCGCTTCGATATCGCACGTTTCGGATCGGAAGTGATGCGTTTTACTCCCCGGCAGTGCGATGTGATGATTGTCGCCGGGACCACAACCTATAAGATGGCAAAGGTCGTGCGAAAAATTTACGATCAAATGCCTGAGCCGAAGTGGGTTATTGCTATGGGCGTTTGCACCTCTTCCGGCGGGATGTACCGCACTTATTCTGTTGTGCAGGGCATAGACCTCTTTCTTCCGGTCGATGTCTATGTAGCAGGGTGTCCGCCGCGTCCTGATAATTTGCTCCATGCCTTGATGATGCTGCAGGAAAAAGTCCAGCGCGGGGAATCACGCGGAATGTCTCCCGCACATATCGGCGATTTTGGAAGTCACACGCTGCATCAAACGAATATCCGGTGATCCTATGGAAACCCTGAACGAAGCCCTTCTTGCAAAATTAAAAATAAAATTCGGCAGCGCCGTCGTCGAATATTCGGAATTCCGCGGGGAACTTACGGTTACTTTTCCGAAAGAACGGATTGTTGAACTCTGTGCATTCCTGAAAAAAGAAATCAAGCCGGGATACGATCTTTTAGCTGATCTTTTCGGTCTGGATATGAACACAGCCGAGAAGCGTTTCGGCGTTGCATATAATTGCTATTCAACATCTTCAGGACACCGGATACGTATCAAAATATTTACGGAAGAAAGCGACATGAAAGTGCCGACCGTTACGGGAATATGGTCGACGGCGAATTGGCATGAGCGTGAAACGTACGATATGTTCGGCATCGTTTTCGAAGGACATCCCGATCTCCGGCGGCTCTATATGCCGGATGAATTCGAATATCATCCGCTGCGGAAAGATTTTCCGTTGATGGGTATTCCCGGTTCTCTGGATTTGCCGAGCAAATATGAAAAATATGGAACAGACAACAGGACAGACCGGACGTAAATCGAAAATACTCCAGGCGCTGGAGAATGAGCATACGACAGTGTCATTCGACGACCCGCTCGAAAGCGAGATGATTCTCAATATGGGTCCGCAGCACCCGGCTACGCACGGTGTCCTGCGGCTGCTCATTAAGCTCGACGGTGAAACGGTCCTTGCTGCGGTCCCCGAGTTAGGATATTTACACCGCGGTTACGAAAAACTTGCAGAACATTGCAGCTACCACGAATTTATTCCCCACACCGACCGGCTGGATTATATCTCTCCCATGTCGAATAATACCGCCTATGTGCTTGCGGTGGAGAAACTGCTCGGCATTGAAGCGCCTCCGCGCGCACAATATATTCGTACTTTGGTATCGGAGCTCGCCAGAATTTCATCGCATCTGATGTTTGCCGGATCGCTGGCCATGGATGTCGGCGCGTTGACGGTATGGATGTGGACGTTTCGCGAACGGGAAAAATTATACGATATTTTCGAAGCGGTTGCCGGAGCCAGATTTACAACGAGCTATACGCGCATTGGAGGAGTTGCACAGGATCTTTCACCCGAAGCAATGAACATGATACGCAAATTCATTGAAGAATTTCCGGCAAATCTCGGCGAGTCCGAACATTTGCTGAATACGAACAGCATTTTTATTGGGAGGACGGATGGAATTGGAACAATTTCGCTTGAGAAGGCGATCGATCTCGGTGTTACGGGTCCTTCGCTTCGGGCATGTGGTTTTGGGCACGACCTGCGCCGGGCGAATCCGTATCTTGTCTACAAGGCACTCGATTTTGATGTTCCTGTTTACGAGGGAGGAGATGTGCTGGCGCGCTATTATGTGCGCATGGCTGAAATGAAAGAAAGTACAAAGATTGTACGGCAGATTCTGGATAAAATACCCGCCGGAGAAATTTATCCCGACAGGCCTAAAAAAGTATTACCGCGCAAGCAGCAGGTTTATTCCAAGATGGAAGAACTGATACATGATTTTATGCTTATCAATTTCGGCGTCGAACCGCCGTCCGGAGAAGTGTATCATGCGGTCGAATCGCCAAAAGGCGAGCTCGGATTTTATATCAACAGCAGAGGGGAAGGCTGCCCCTGGCGCTTGAAAATTCGATCCCCTTCCATGGTCAACCTGCAAGCTCTCGGCGTTATGGCAAAAGGAGCGATGATCTCCGATGTCGTAGCAATTATCGGCAGCATCGATCCGATTATGGGAGAAGCGGATAAATAAATACAGAATTAAGAAGACAGAATGAAAGAACAGTTGTTTGGTTTATCGGTTGATCGGTTCGTCGGTTAATCAGTTAGAAGAGAACCAGAAACAATATAACCAAATAACTAAGCAACTATATAACAATGAAACCAGACAACCGTTCAACAGCAGCACCGCAGCACTGCAGCACTGCAGCACAGCAACACGGCAGGCAATTGAATGACAGCAATTAACTAAGAACCACGAACCACGAACTAAGAACTATTTTAAATATGCTCAACGACACCAACATAAAGAAAGTCAATGAATTGAGGAATCGGTATCCGACCGCGCAGGCATTGGTGCTGCCGGTGCTCTGGATTGTTCAGGAGCAGGAAGGATATATTTCCGAAGATTCCATGAAATATGTCGCTACACTGCTGGGTCTGCCCTTCGGCCATATTCTCGGAGTCGTTACCTTCTATACGATGCTGCATTCGGAACCAGCCGGAAAGCATCATATCGAAGTTTGTACGAATCTTTCCTGCATGCTGCGCGGTTCGGGAAAAATTCTCGAGCATCTTGAGAAAAAACTCGGCATCAAAGCAGGAGAGGTTTCTCCGGATAAACGATGGAGCCTTTCGGAAGCGGAATGCATGGGTTCGTGCGGTACCGCTCCAATGATCGCTGTCGGCGATGAATATTGCGAGAATCTAACGATAGCAAAAATCGATGCACTTCTAGAAAAATTCAAATGATTATTCAGCCTTCAGATATCGAAAAAACTACGGCATGGAAGAATGTTATTCTTCCTCCCATCGAAGATCTGCAGAAGATCGGTGTGTATCGTGCGAATGGCGGATATGAAGCCTTAAAAAAAGCTCTTGCGATGAAGCCGGAAGAAGTGATCGATGACGTAAAAAAATCCGGATTGCGGGGACGCGGAGGCGCATGTTTCCCAACCGGTCTGAAATGGTCGTTCATGCCGAAGCAGACGGCGAAGCCGAAATATCTTTGTGTTAACGGAGACGAATCGGAACCGGGGACGTTTAAGGACAGACAAATTTTCGAATACAACCCGCATCTCTTAATTGAAGGTACGCTCATCGCATGCTATGCCATGGGTATAAGCGCCGCCTATATTTATATTCGCGGTGAATATAATAAATGGATTCGGATGATGCAGCGAGCGCTCGATGACGCCTATGCTGCGGGATATGCCGGTGCGGATATTGCCGGAAGCGGATTCTCCACAAATATTTATATTCACCGCGGCGCAGGAGCATATATCTGCGGAGAAGAATCCGCACTGATGAATTCAATCGAAGGGCAGCGTGGCTATCCGCGCATTAAACCGCCTTTTCCCGCGCAAGCCGGATTGTGGGGCTGCCCGACAACAATTAACAATGTGGAGACGATTGCAAATATTCCTGTCATACTTAAAAACGGCTGGGAGTGGTACAGCAGAATTGGCGTGTCGAAGCATCCGGGACCCATGCTTGTCGGTGTCAGCGGGTATGTTAATAATCCGGGGATTTTCGAAATGCCGACCGGAGAACCGTTGCTCGAAATTATTTATAAATGGGCGGGAGGCATTCCGGGCAATAAAGCGCTTAAAGCTGTTATACCGGGCGGATCGTCCACGATGATTCTTCGCGGCGACCGGCTTGAAGGAGTCCGGATGGATGCCGATTCTCTCAAAGCGGCAGGTTCATCTGTCGGTACGGCCGGTATGATTGTTATGGATGAGGATACGGATTTGATCGGTGTTCTTTCACGCATTGTAAAATTCTATTATCACGAGTCCTGCGGACAATGCACACCGTGCCGGGAAGGCACAGGCTGGATGTTTAAAATCCTGAAACGATTCGAACAGAACCGTGCGAATGCGGAAGATATTGATTTGCTGATGGATATAGCGAACAATATAGAAGGGAACACTATCTGTGCATTGGGAGATGCCGCTGCCTGGCCGGTGCAGTCGATGATCCGGCAATTCAGGGATGAATTCGAAAAACGAGTAAATAGAACACTCGTCTTCACGGTACCTTTGGTAGCAGACTAACCGTTAATCCTCAATACCATTAAAAACATTTATTTGTATTTACAAGCATTTTCTTGATGTTTATGATCTTCCCTGTAGCCGCGGGCGGTGACCGCGGCGTGTATAAGCCAAATTCTTTATTTTGAAATTGTAAAATTTTCATAGAAGGGATTCTTTAAAAAAAGATCTTGTTCGTGTGTATCATTAAATTCTTGACTTTTCAAATGAAGTTCTTTTACCTAAATTCTGCGGAACTCTCAAGCCCGCATCCTCGTCAAACATTCGATTATCGGAGATTCGTAAAGGCCATTGAAGAGAGGAAGAAGGAGAAAATACGGCTGTTTCATTTACTGAAAACGAATGGAAAGGCCGCGCACAAGCTGCTGCCATTGGTGTTCGGGCAGGAAGTTTTGTACATTCAGTTAAAAACTCCTATGCAGGAACTTTAATGGCACACGAGCCGAAAACCGTTCCGATTTCCGGAATGAGCGACGAAGAGCTCATCCTTCTGTTTCAGAAGGGAGAAGAACATGTCTATAAGATTTTGGTCGAGCGGTATCAGGAGAGGATACGTAATCTTTTATATTCGATTTTTCATGAACAGAATATTATCGAGGATCTTGCACAAGAGGTCTTTATTAAAGCATATCAAGCGCTGCCGCGTTTTAGATCGGAATCGTCATTCTACACATGGCTCTATCGCATTGCCGTTAACAAAGGACGGGATGAAATACGCCGCCGGAAACTGCGTCGGTTTTTTTCGCTTCAGACGCTCGATGAAGGAATCGACAACGAAATACAACTGAAAATGTCGGTTGCACCGGAAAATCGGGATGATCAGGAACTTATCGCACTTGGATTGAAAACGCTGCCTGAAAAATTTCGAACTGCCGTTATTCTTAAGGATATAGACGGACTGCCGTATGATGAAATTGCACAAATCATGGAATGTGAGGTCGGGACCGTCAAATCGCGCATCTCTCGAGGACGATCGATGCTGCGCAAAGCTCTTGAACCACTCTTAAAGGAATCACGCCTATGAATCTATTGTCACCATCTGAACTTTCTGACATGCTGTCAAACTATATCGACGGATCTCTTTCTGCGGCAGAGAAACAAGAATTTGAAATATATATCCATGACCATCCGTCGGTGAGGGAAGAACTGGCCCAGCTTGAGTTTTTAAAACACCTGCTCACGAAGAAAAAACCGATCGAGCCAAATATCGCTTTTTGGACGCGGCTTTCCTTGAAAATAGAGGATCAGAAAAAAGAAGCATCGAACCTTTTGCCGTTTCCAAGAAAATATGCTGCTGCATTCTTTACGCTCGCATCTGCCGCGCTTGTCATGGTCGGCATTGTAGGTATTCAAAAACGTGCGATGATCTACGATTTTATTACAAGAAAATCACAAACGGTGCAGGTTGCATATGAAACAAATATTCTTAAGAACAGACTGCTTCCGTTTTTTTCTTCTGTAAATAAGGACCAGGCGCTGCAATTCTCACTCTTCGGTACATTGGCCTTGGATGAGAAAAATGAGACAACTCTGCACGTAGACGGGAATACACAAAAAGGATATCATATCGAAGTTAGAAAAACTGTGTCCCCAAAACCGAGGAATATTACATACCGGCAATTCGTTAACGCAATAAAGCCGACAGAAGAACAGACTCGCGTTCTCAACAGTCTGTTGGAACTTGCAGGCAGGCGTATTGGATCCTCAATTCTGGTCGGTGAGAATAGCGCTTTCGCCGTCGATCCATCGCTGCCGAAATTGAATCGTGTTATGGTCACCAGCATTGCGGCAAATCTCGAACCGACGCAGCGCGTTCAGATGGAACGCCTTATGGCGAATAACGAAGCTCCGTATGTTATATCCGGCAGCAGCTCATTGGCGCGAATTAAGCCGGAACATATTTTCAAGCATTTTGCCAATGCTGAGGCCGGTCGAAAATTTATCGTCATCACTTCTGATACAACGCTGTATTCGGAAGTCGCAGTCAATATCGACAGCCTGCAGCAAGTTCTCCCGCTCGATATCATGGCTCTACAGATGCTCCGGAACAGGATGATAAAGAATTTCTTTATACGGCAGGCCCGTCCCCAACAGCGCTACAGCGCAGCCGGAGAAGTGACTCAGATCAATGAAGATTCCGGCGGTATCAGCGTAGAAGTTAAAGGACAGAACGAGAGTCCGGGTACACTGGAAGCGTTTCCCGTCTATGCCACTCCGAGGCTTCGAAAATCGCTGCCGCAGCCGAAAGCCGAGAGACTTGAAATTCATACAGGAGACGAGATAGAGACGAAATAAATTCGTACCGGGATAATTCTGAAATAGCTCCATAAAAGCCCAAACATACGTTTCTAACGAAACTGTGTCTTGGGCTTTTTTCTTGCATATAGGGGGAGCTTTTGCTACATTTATAAATCTATTCATCAGTATTCAACTGGACAAAGAGAAGGAAATTGGTATGAAACAGAATCTCATCATGGCTGCAATCTGCTTGTGCCTAACGGCGTTGCTTTTTATGGGCTTTGAGTGCAATGCCAACGATTATAGCATAGCTCAACAATATGTGAACAAGAAAGAAAATGATAAGGCTTTGCCTTTGCTGGAAAAAGAAACGAAAAATAACCCGACAAACGCCGACGCATGGTATTTACTAGGCCGTCTTCGCGGAGACAAGGGCGATTATGCCGGTATGAATGCAGATTTCGACAGCACATTGAAGTATTCAAAGGTCCATGAGGGCGATATCAAGATTGTCCGATATGCATTTTGGGGAATACACTTGAATGCCGGTGCAGCTTATTTACGCCGTGCGAACAGCGATTCAACTCAATATTACCGTCTTGCTATCGATGAATTTTTCCGTGCCTTGGCGGCAAAACCGGACACCGCTTTTACGTACGAATTTCTCTCTTCTGCATATTACAGCAAAGGCGACATTGACAGCGCGCTTATGATGTTCATCATACCATGGACGAAGTTCCAGGACGCAGAGCTGTATAAACAAGCCGGGAAAATTTATTTGAACCGCGGAATAGACAAGAAAAACAAATTCGATACGGTAAATGCAGAGCTTCTGAGTATCCAAAAGGTTCTCGTTAAAGCGGCAAAAAAAACAACCAGAGATGAAATTGTGCAGGTGCTGGGAATTGCCGATGCAATGAAGAAAGATAAAAAGACCAAGAAAGAAGAATGGATTTATAATAAATATGATTTGATTGTAACGATCGATAAAGACAACGCGATAGTAACAAAACCGTACCATCTTCCTATTGATTCCACATTCTATCACGCTGCCGTTCTGGATTTCGATAAAGCAGTAGAAATTTTCGAAACGATAAAAGCGAAGGATCCAAAGAATAACGAAAATCTCAACCTGTTGCTTCAGGCATATGTCTTTGCCGATCGTATGGACGAAGCTACGAAAACCTTCAAGCTGGCTGTTGAGAACGATCCGGGAAATAAGATAAACCATTACATCCTTGGCATTCTCTACAAAACGATTAACGACTATACATCGGCTGTGGCGGAATTTGAAACGGCATTGAAAATCGATCCGGCCTTCGGTGATGTAATTTATGAACTCGGTGCGACATATTACAATTGGGGAGTCGACCTGCATAGGAAATCTCAGGATGCCAAAGAGGGAGAAACATTCGATTATAAATCTAAATTCCAGAGCGCTTTGCCATATATTGAAAAGATGACGGAATTGAAACCAAAAGAGGCGGCAATCTGGCAAACATTGGGGACGATCTATTTGCAGCTCGGTCAATCCGAAAAAGCACAAAAAGCTCTGGATCAGGTTGATACTATCCGGAACGGAAAGTAAGGGCGTATGAGCGAACATGTTCAACAGCAGCAGATTAACATCGAACTAGGCGAGAAAGAGGCAGAGGGAATTTATTCCAACCTCGCAATCATTACACATTCCCCTGCAGAATTCGTCATCGATTTTACGCGTATTCTTCCGGGTATTCCGAAAGCAAAAGTGCATGCTCGAATCGTTATGACGCCCCAGCATGCAAAGATGCTGCTTCACGCGCTGAACGATAATATCGATAAATACGAAAAAAAGTTCGGCGAGATTAAGATCGCCGGCGATATACCGAACGGTTCGTTCTTCGGCATTCAGGCCGCTTCAAAAGAAGAAAAAATCCATTAGAACGAAAAGAGTAAAATCAGAAATAAAACCGGTATAAACGTCTCGTTTATACCGGTTTATCTTTACGTGAGCGGGAACACAAAGAGGGGAAACGAGTGTTGTACATTATTGACAATCGAATACGTGCTAAGTATATTGTTCTAACAATAGTTCCCTTTCTCAAGTTACGCGAAGGAGTTATATGAAACACACCACTTTGTTTCTTGCAAAAACAGCTTTTACCGGGATTCTCCTTTGCACCCTTGTTTTTCTTTCCTTGAATTGCATCGAAAAACCGCTTGCTCCGGTCTTGGCTGCATCGACAGTTTCCATTGGTTCCATACCTCTTGTGGATGTTACGGAATATTTCAGCGAGTATGAACAGAAATCGGCTCCGAATTTTCTTGTCGTAAACGGCACAGTCGGTATGTATGATTATGTGAATACTCAATCTACGGCAAAGCAGAGCATCACGCTGCCGACGATGGTTGCTACCGATACGAGCATGCAGGTTCAGGTAGGCAGCTTTTCAGTAGGATCGATATCCAGTTCAGTCTCAGTTGCAGCGAGTGATATCAATTCTTCTCTAAGCGGGAGTATCCCCCTTTTACTTCCGGTATCTTTTACCATCACTTCTCAGCCGTTAGGCGATTCTACGACTCTCCGATACGTTCAATTGTCGGAGACGGCAAGCAATACCTTATCGCTGACAATCGCGAATAATTTGCCGATTCCAATTGCTTTTACTCAGCCGATTCTGTTCAGAAACAACTGGCCGTCCCCGCTGGATACGAGTTGGGTGGCGAGTTTTTCAATTCCGGATACGCTGGCATTCGGTGCATCAAAAACATACACAACATCCATAGCAGGCAAAAGAATGTGGGGATTACTCCAAACAGATCCGATACAGATTTACACTCCGGGAGGGACTTCTCTATCGTTTAATTCTACTTCTAATCTTGCACTGACTCTGACATCAGGACCTTTGACGGCCGACAGCGCAGCGGCCTTCATACCGAGCCTGACGGTTTATAATAAAAATAATGCAGACTGGGTCATTGATGATTCCACAATCTTAAGCAGTGCTGCATTCGATGCCGGTGCATTTAATCTGCAATTTGTCAATAATCTCGGTGTCGACGTCGGAGTCAATCTCACGGTGAATGAACTGATTAATACCTTAACGGGTAAAAGTTATTCGATCGACACAATATTACCGACTAAAACGACGACGACACTGCCGATGATAAATATGAGCCAGTACCATGTAAGCGGCGGAAATGAAATAAACGGTACCTCCTACGGCACAAAATTGACATATTCAGGTACTGTTAAGACGCTTTCATCGACAACCAACGATAAGCAAACTGTCAGGAAATCGGATTATATCAGCGCTGCGATTATACCCGATGCTCCGTTTGTGATAAAATCGTTGACCGGCAGAATCCGGACTACCATACTTAATATCGATCAGCGGTTTGCGTCGAATATTAACGTTAATCAGTTGAAAGGTTTTTCGGGATCGATTGCATTGGACAGCATCTCACTCTTAGCAAGCTTGCCGCTGGGAGGTAACGACGGATGCACGGCCGATTATGTTATTAAGATTACAGAAAAAAATACCAAACATAATCGTATCGACACATTGCTCATATCATCCTATTCAGGATCTCCACGCATCATACCCGGCATTGCCACACAAATACAGATTCAAAGCGTCAACGATACCGCTTTCTTCAATTCATTGATGCGTTTTTTCCCCGATGTGCCGGATTCTTTTTATGTGCAGGGATATATAGTGATAGATCCGAACTTTACATCGCCTGCGGCTACTAATTCTACGATGCATGACACGAGCGGAGTTTACCCCTCATTCAATATAAATCTTCCTGTAAGGTTCCAGATCGGCAACAGCTCATACACACAAACTATGGCATTCGATAGTTCTCAGATTCCTACAAATTTTACGAAAAATGTTGTAAACGGATCGGCAGTATTTACTGTGATCAATAATATGCCGCTTCAAATGAGTATGAAGACGGCGTTTCTGCACTACAATCCGGCGACTCAGAAATGCGATACGCTTTTCTGGCTGCCGAAAACAGATACCATATCGAATGCGGTCGATTCAATGTATATCCTACCGGCTCCTGTAACATCTGCCGGATGGGCGAATGGCACTATGAAAACTACATCGACGGTAACTCTCAACAGCTCCGATATGGCAAACTTCAACAAGACCGATTCAATCTATATTAGACTCTATAATCTTCAAACGACAAGAGGCCAAACAGTGCGAGTACTCGGAACGAATTACATTCGTATTGTAGGGATCGCCAACCTCACTTATACTATAAAATCGAATTAGGAGAACGGCCATGAGAACGATGAGAATATCTTCGCTTGTTGCACTGGCAGTGGCACTCTCTTCATTCGCTTTTGCCCAGGATAAAACGAGTATAACAACGCTTGGAATGGGAGGCACCGCGGTATCGATAGCAAGGGGAACGGATGCCATCGGAATAAATCCCGCCAACCTGGCCGTGCCGGGTATTGCACCCTTTGTCATCAGTCTCGGTCAGACAGATGCAAAAATCAGCACGGAACTAATGTCGTATGATACATATATGAGGTATTTTACAGGCATTCCCGATAGTACGGGCAAACGCGTCTCATATCCGTTAACGGATGCGGATAAGAATTATATTCTAAGCCAGATGCCGGCTAACCCGAGGACAAAAGTGAATGTCGATATAATGGACGCAGGCTTGTCTTTCCAGGCAGGAGTACTAGGGAGTTTCGGTTTTGCAGTAATGGATCATACCGGCTCCACAATCACTCTGACACAAGGATATGTAAATCTCTACATGTTCGGACTGCCCTCAAATTCCACTTTCGATTTGAGCGGAACAGCCTTTAATGCATGGTGGTATCGTGAATATAATTTTTCTTATGCAAGGAAAATTTCAAATCTTCTTCCTTTTACGAAGTCTTTTTATATAGGCGCCGGCATAAAATTTATCGACGGGTTCGGAATTGCCCAGACAACAAAAAGCAGCGGATCTATCACCAATTCCACGACCCAAAATATCGGCGATAACACGTTAGTGAACACGATTACTGGGAGCGATAATTTTGCAACACAGAGGGCAGGTGTGGATTTCTTCAATAACGATATTAGTCCAAAACCGAAAATTACACCGTTCCCGAGTCCTGTCGGTCAAGGAACGGGATTCGATTTCGGTCTGACAGCAGAATTGAAGGATAACATGCTGGTTTCCTGGAGTGTGACGGATATCGGAAGCATTACCTGGAATAAGAATGTCATTAACACAACTGGTGATACCACATTTGTATACACCGGATATTCTCCGGCTATCGAGGACAGCGCGAAGAATATTTTCAAGGGTAAAAATCAAGCCGGCGGCTCATTTACGACATCGCTGCCGACCGTCATGCGACTGGGCGCGAGCCTGGAAGCACAAAAAATTCCGGGTTTTTCATTCCTTCCGGGGCATTTAATTCTTGCATTCGAATATGCTCAGGGTTTTAACGAATCGCTTGGCAATACCACCAAACCCCGATTTTCGCTCGGCACAGAATATAGGATTCTTCCGCTTCTGCCGCTGCGCACGGGACTTGTGATGGGAGGAGACGACAAGACGCGCTGGGCATTCGGATTCGGGGTCGATTTCTGGGTGATCGATCTGGATTTTGCCACAGATACATTCGGATCTGCATTCTACCCGAAGAGTTTCAACGCTCTTACGGTGGCAGTTGGAATGAAGATACGGCTGTAAGTTGCACAGATGAAGAGATAAAAAAACGGGCAAGATTCACTTGCCCGTTTTTTTTTATTCATTTGCAAACGACGGCTGTGACGTCAGAATTCTCCCCTGACGAACCTTTGTAGCCGAGACCGGTGGTCTCGGATTTTCCCTCGACAACTCTCTGTAGCCGACACCGGTAGTGTCTGAATCCTCCGCGACGACCTCCCGATAATATTCTATAATATTCTCGGGACAAGCTGTCGCGGCTACAAAGTTACTTGTGAAATAAAAAAAGCTTTTATAAAATGTACCGGCTGAGGTCGCGGTTTTTGACGATTGTATTCAATTTCCGCTGAACGATTTCTTTCGTGATGTTGAGGGAATTCGATTTGACTGCGTCCGGTGCGTCGTACAAATGCTCTTCCAGAAGCGTTGTCATAATTGTATGAAGCCTCCGCGCGCCTATATTCTCGACCTGTTCGTTCACTTCATAAGCGATTTTTGCAATTTCCCGAATAGCCTCCGCCTCGAATTCTATAGTAACTCCTTCCGTCTTCATCAAAGCGATATATTGTTTGAGAAGTGCGTTTTGGGGCAGCGTAAGAATTTTGACAAAATCGTCTTCGCTTAAACTTTTTAGTTCCACACGGATCGGAAAGCGCCCCTGAAGTTCCGGTATAAGATCGGAAGGTTTGGCTATATGGAACGCTCCGGATGCGATAAAGAGAATGTGGTCGGTTTTTACCATGCCGTGCTTCGTTAAAACGCTCGATCCTTCAACGATGGGCAGAAGATCCCGCTGGACACCTTCCCGCGACACATCGGGTCCGCCTTGCTGCCCCCGCGCGCTGGCAATTTTATCGATTTCATCTATAAAAACGATGCCGGAATTTTCGATGCGTTCCAGGGCTTCTTTAATCGCCTTTTCCATATCGATCAATTTTTGAGATTCTTCCTGAATAAAAATCTGCCGCGCTTCGGCAACGGTCACTTTCCGGTTCTTCTTTTTTTGCGGCGCTATGCTGCCGAGCATTTCCTGCAAATTGATTCCCATCTCTTCCACGGAAAAAGGTCCCATCACTTGCATAAGCGGCGCCGGAATTGCAGGCAATTCGATTTCCACCATTCGTTCATCAAAAGCGCCGGTCAGCAATTTTTCGTGGAATTTAGCACGTGTCTTTTCCTGATCGTCATGATTTTCGCGCGGCTGTTCGTCCGGAGATGTACTCTGAGTCCGCTTGACCGGCGGAAGAAGAATATCGAGCAGCCGTTCATCGGCATGTGATCGCGCTTTGTCCTGAACCTGAGCGGATTTTTCCGCTTTGACCATATTCACGCCGATTTCGGTAAGGTCCCGGATGATCGATTCCACATCGCGGCCGACATAGCCGACTTCCGTGAATTTGGAAGCTTCCACTTTGATAAACGGCGCTGCGGAAAGTTTCGCAAGCCGCCTTGCTATTTCCGTTTTTCCAACGCCGGTCGGTCCGATGAGAATGATATTGTTCGGCATGATCTCTTCACGCAGCCCTTCGGCGACCTGAAGTCTTCGCCAGCGGTTCCGCAAAGCGATTGCAACGGACTTTTTTGCCGCATCCTGCCCGATAATATATTTATCCAATTCACGGACAATCTGACGCGGTGTCAGTTCATTGCCGTTTGATTGTATCGATTGTTTTTTTGCCACGTTATAATTCTTCAATAGTAAAGTGTTTGTTTGTGTAAATACAAATGTCCGATGCTGCAGAAAGTGATTCTTCGACTATTTCTTTGGCATCCAGCTTCGTATGCCGGATCAACATGCGCGCAGCAGCCAGCGCATAGCTGCCGCCCGATCCGATGGCAACAATGCCGTCGTCCGGTTCGATCACGTCTCCCGTGCCGGAAATAATAAGTGCATGTTCGCTGTCTAATACAGCGAGAAGCGCTTCGAGCTGGCGCAGGTATTTATCCGTCCGCCAGAGTTTGGCCAATTCGACGGCCGCCCGGACAACCTGTCCCTGATATTGCTCGAGCTTCTCTTCGAATCGCTCCATTAAACTGAAAGAGTCGGCTGCCGAACCCGCAAACCCTACGAGAATCTTGTTGTCGTGCAGTTTCCGGATTTTGTTTGAATTTTGTTTCATCACCGTTGAGCCGAGGGTTACCTGGCCGTCTCCGCCAAGGGCGACTTTCCCTTTATGGCGCAGGCCGATGATAGTGGTACCATGGATGGTCTCTGTGTTCATGAGCGTTAGACCTTTCTCCTGAGACGGGCAATAGGAACTCCAAGCTGGTCGCGGTATTTAGCTATTGTGCGACGGGCTATATGAATGCCGTCTTGTTTGAGCAGATCGGCAATTTTATCGTCATTCAGCGGTATTAAAGGATCTTCACTCCCGACGATATCTTTAACTTTTTGTTTAACCGCCTGGTTTGAAATATCTACTCCACTTTCAGATTCAAGTCCGGAGGTAAAAAAATATCGCAGCGAGTGGACACCGAATTCTGTTTGTACATATTTGCTGTTGACAACACAACTGATGGTAGAAATATCGACGTTCACGACTTCTGAAATATCCCGGTAGATCATCGGCCTAAGAATTTCGCCCTCTTCGAACCATTGCCGCTGCCGCTCAATAATGGCGCGCATGACCTTCAGAAGCGTTTCACGCCGCTGGTGGATGGAGGCTATAAACCATTTTGCCGATTCGAATTTTTTCTTTACAAAATCCTTTGTTTCTGCAGATACTTTTTTCCCTTTGGGCGCGAGCAATTCCTTGTAGGCCGTGTTGATGCGCAGTGGAGGGATATTCCGGTCGTTGAGTGTAATAATAAAGTCTCCATTGTCTTTTTCGACCACGAAATCAGGCGTTACATAATTTTCATGCGTGCTGAATTCTCCCTCACCCGGTTTTGGATTCAGATGCTGAATCAACTCTATCGCTTTTTTCAGCGTATCGCGGCAGATCCCGAGGTCATGCTCAAGCTTGTCGTACCGTTTGAGTTTGAAATTTTCAAAAAACTCGTGAAGAATCCGTATACACAATTCTTTTAAAGAATGGGAAAACTTAGCAGCTTTCAATTGTGCAATCAGGCATTCCTGCAGTGAACGTGCCGCAATACCCGGCGGTTCTAAAAGAAGAATTTGCTGAAGCGTTTCTTCCGCTTTGTCCATCGTAATGGCAAGGCCATAGGTTAGGTTTAGGTCCTGAACAATCAAAGAAAGTTCGCGCCGCAAATATCCATCCTCATCAACATTGCCGATGATCTCTTCCGCCAGAAGAACGGATTCGTCGTCGACATTCAGCATGCGGAACTGAGTGAGCAGGCGTTCCGAAAGAGGAACAACGGAAGGAATCGGAGGTTCATACGAATCGTCTTCATCGTTGGAACGAGCGGCTTCGGGACTTTTAAAGCCGGCCTGATCGTCGTTCATGTAATCTTCGATAGTATAGGAATCGTCATCAACGTTTGTCGGCGCCTCCTCTGCCTCTGCAGCAGGTTCGTCCTGCTCAATCGAAGATTCGAGCTCTTCGTTCAATTCGAGCATCGGATTCAGTTCGAGTTCCATTTTAATACGCTGTTCGAGCGCCAGCGTTGGCAATTGCAGGAGCTTGAGGTACTGGACTTGCTGCGGTGTCAGTTTTAATCCAAGACGAAGTTGTTGCTGGAGGTTGATCATGTTGCGTTTATCCCTCTACAGTTCGAACGATAATCAAGGCGCGTTCGTTCCGTTGCACAGAGAGAAAGAAAACGTTCGTACCAGATATCGCCGAAGAGCCGTTTGAGAGGCTCGGAAAGGAAATCGGAAAGATCTATCCGTTCGTTTCTGCCGCGTTCAAGCGCAGGCGCGCATTCCGAAATCCGTTCATAACGCAAATGGTCCGTAAAAAAACGATCTAAGCGAAGGGGAAAAAGATGACAGGAAATCGGTTTAGGCCATTGCAAAATGCCGTCCCGATAGGCTCGTTCGAATGCGCAGAGTGCGATGCCTTTTTCATAAAAGACGAACACACACGCGCGTTTGTTGATGCACAGTGTCGTATATCTCCCCGGTGATCCCTCATAGAGACCGTCCTGTTCGATGGTTTTCAGATGCTCGGCGGGAAGGTCTTTTTTGATGAGCAGAAACGATTTTTCGATTATTGGAATCTCTTCATCGAGCAGAGGCGCTCCCATGCCGCCGTAAAGCGTACAGCATGCCCCTTTGCACGATTGTACATCGCAGGCAAATTTCAAATGGACGACCGAATCGTCGAATTCAGTATTATCGATAACATGCATATTCTTCGTTACTCTGCACATTGAGTATAGGGAAAAAAAACCAGAGAGGAAAGCAGCAAAAAAGGCAAAAAATTTCCGTTTCTTTTAAAAAAAACGGAAAGAGACCGTCTTTCTATGCGCGTATGAAATATTTTCCGGGAAGCTGCCGGACAAGATTCTTGCATTCTAAGGAAAGTAAAATGACCAGCGTATCGGATGTTGCCTGTCTTGTCTGATCGGCCAGTTCATCGATATGCTGCGGCTGTGAAGAAAGTATATCGAACAGGACCCGTTCCTGAATGGAGAAAGAAGGGGGCTGCGCCTCTGCTTTTTCATTAAATGGAAAATGAAGCTGCACCTGTATTTCTGAAAAAATATCGTTCACGGAGGAAATTAATTTTGCCCTACCATCGCGAATAAGTTTGTTCGTGCCACTGCTCCGCAGTTCGGTAATGTTGCCGGGAACGGCAAAAACTTCCCGGTTCTGATCGAGAGCCATAGCCGCTGTTATTAAAGCTCCGCCGGTCTCTGCGGATTCTATCACAACAGTCCCGAGAGAGACCGCTAATCACACGGTTTCTGCGCGGAAAATTTGCCGGATCGGGTATCGTGCCCATGGGAAATTCAGAAACCACTGCTCCCGATTCAGCAATGCGTTCCATGAGCAGCCGGTTCTCCGGGGGATAGGGAACGTCAAGGCCGGAACCAATGACGGAAATTGTTCTTCCGCCTGATTGGAGCGCTGCGGAATGAGCCGTGGTATCGATGCCGCGCGCCAATCCGCTGACAACACAGATTCCATGCTGAACCAAATCACGCGAAAATCTTTCTGCAGTGCTGCGGCCGTAAGGTGACGGATGCCGCGTCCCGACGACGGCGATTGATTTCTGATCGGATTCCAGCATGCTCCCTTTGATGAAGAGAAGCACAGGAGGGTCGTAGATTTTGCTCAGCAATTCCGGATAATCGTTATCCCAGAGAGAAACAATGTGTATGCCCTGTTTGACGGTAAGCTGCAATTGGGCGTCGGCAAATTGTTCATCGTCGGTTCGGTGAAAAATATTGTGTGCATGTTCTTCGTAAATTCCGGGAACACGAAGGAGCTGCTGCGGCGAGGCCCGAAAAACACCCGATGGGCTTCCAAAAAACGAAATAAGCGACCGGATCTTCTGTGGTCCGATGCGCGGAAGAGAAAGAAGCCGGAGAAGTCCGTGAATATCTATGGAATTCCCTGAAGATGCGTTTGACGACATTGTAGATTCCCCCTGTGGAATTGTAAACTGTAAACGGTGAACTGTAAACTGTGAACTGTGAACTGACAAACTGACAACTGACAACTACGAACCAAGAACTAAGAACTAAGAACTAAGAACTAAGAACTAAGAACTATAAACTTTCCGACTACGAACTACGAATTTTTTCCATAAAAACCCGGACAAGCTCTTCCGCTTCGCTGCGTACGGGCGCTTCGGCGATAATTCGGATAATCGGTTCGGTATTCGATTTTCGTAAATGAACCCATGAATGTGCAAAATCTATTTTCAGTCCGTCATCTTTCGTCACCGTACCTGATTGAGCGTGCGTTTGCGCGATGCGTTCGAGCGCTGCATCCGGATTCAGAGCGCCGAGATCGACTCTTCCTTTAACGATATAGTATTGCGGGAGACTCGCATGAAGAGCGGAAAGCGGTCCGTTAAATTCTGCAAGGTACTGCAAGACGATGCCGATGCCGGCGATCGCATCCCGTCCATAGTGAAGGTCCGGCAGAATCACTCCGCCGCTTCCCTCGCCGCCGATAAGAGATTTCTCCTCTTTCATGCGTTTGGCAACGTTGATCTCTCCGACCGGAGTCCGGAATACGGTTGCATGATATTTCTGTGCAATATCTTCGATTGCACGTGTGGTCGATAAATTAACGACGACAGATGGCTTTGAAACGATATCCGCTTTCTTTGAGAGAATAAAGTCCGTACATGTGGCGATGGTGTATTCCTCGCCGTACGGTTCTCCATTTTCGTTGATTAAAACAAGCCGGTCAACGTCCGGATCCACGGCAATGCCGAGATCTGCATGTTCCCGTTTTACCGCTTCGCATAAAGACGACAGGTTCTCCGGAATCGGTTCCGGCGTATGGGCAAAAACGCCGGAGACTTCGCAATTCAGAAGTATGCACGTGCAGCCGAGCTCAAGCAGAAGTCTGGGAACAATGATGCCTCCGGCGGCATTGACGGCATCGATGACGATTCGGAATTTTCTTTTCCGGATGAGATCCTTCGAGAGGAAAGGCAGGGAGAGAACTGCGTCGACATGTTCATCGATAAAGTCTTCAGTAAGAAGATACGAGCCTTGACGATCCCATGGAACATAATGCGGGGCTGAATTCTTTGCCAGATCCCAAAATATTTTATTTTCTTCCGCATCGAGAAAAAGGCCGGTCGGTGCAAAAAATTTCAGGCCGTTCCATTGCATCGGGTTATGGCTTGCAGTCACTGCGATGCCGCCGGATGCCTTTTGTCTTTCAATGGCCAGTGCAACGGAGGGAGTGGGACAAATGCCGAGATCCACTACATCGCATCCGGCTTGCAGAAGAATGGAAGAAATCAATGTGGAAATATTTTTTCCGGTAATGCGGCCGTCACGGCCGATAATAATTTTCCCGTAGCGGCAATATTCCGCATAGGCAGAAACATATTGAACGATTGTCTCAGGAACGAGTGTTGTTCCGACAACACCGCGAATTCCGGAAATACTTACCATGAGCGGCATAAATTGCTTTCTCCGTATAATTTCAGTGTTCGTAGTTTAAATGTGCAACGTTAGAAGTTCTTGGTTATTAGTTCTTAATTTTCATTTACCATTGACTCCTATATTGAAAGTCAAGTAAGTAGCACAGACCTCTCTCGTCGAGAAATAATAAAATACAACACCTTGATGACCAAACTCCTTTTCGTGGTTCCCATAGATCGGGACCGACATTCACTCAGTGCGACAATCAAAGCTGCCAGCCATCTTCTATTCATCGCGATCTTCGCTAAAAACGGAACTGCGCCGTCAATAGCCATGGTCTGGCAATGCTGTATTCGGTCTTGGTGTTAAACTTTTGTCAATGTAAACCGCTTCACTATACGCTTCTTGTTATCCGGCATTTGTCCATCGCCACTCAAGCGATAGGACACCTTATCCATTAAAACACGCCTTATTCGCAATGCAAGTCTTCGGGCAATAGCCGTAATGGCTTTTCTTCCGCTGCCGGTTTGATGCTTGATCCGTTCATACGTTGCTTTGGCACCAGCATCATATCGTATCAACGTCCAACTGCTTTCCACTAACCGTGTGCGCACTTGATGGTTTCCACATCGTGTGATGTGTCCCATCCGTATTCTCTCTCCGCTTGAATGCTGACATGGCGTTAATCCCAGAAAACTCGCCAATTCTTCCGCACGTCCAAAACGTTCAACATTCTGTAATTCTATTAATATGGCCATTGCTGTAAATACCCCTATTCCCGGTATCTGTGTCAACAATCCAACTCGTTCTTGATACCTCTGCGTCATTGCAAGTTTCTCGATATCATCTGTGAGAACCTTATACTGTTCTGTCAAATCACGATACATCTTCAGCAGCGCATCTATGCTCGTCTTTTGTGTCGGATATTCCCACTGGAGCGTCTCTATCCAGTGTATATATACCTCGCTCCAGTGTTCCTTCAGCGTTGTCGGTGCTTGTTTGCCATGAAACAACAGCATCGACTTTATTTGGGCTTGTGTCTGCCGACGATGATCCTCGATCTGGTTCCTTGTTCGTAATAACTGCCGATCTGATCGTTCTTCCGGTGTTAATACATGAATCCTCTTTAAAAATCCTCCAGAGAGCATCGCCGCTAACTTCCTGCTGTCCCTTGGGTCTGTTTTTACTCTCCCTCCAACTTGAGGTACCAACGACGGCGGCGTTACCATCGAATCAAATCCTGCTTCTACCAAGGCATCGTGTAACCGATATCCCGTTGGCCCGGCTTCATAGACCGTATGAACTTCACTGCCTTCAAGTCTTTTCAGCAGTCGCACAAGGGCTTCTGTATCTGCTACTACCACCGCGTGATAGATCTCCTCTCCTTGACAAAGAACGGTTACTGTCCAACTCTCTTTATGAACGTCCAATCCTACAAAAATTAACTTGCCTTTTGCAAAGCTACTTTCTACCTTTCCCATGGGATACCTCCTTGATCGCGTTTACCGGGTTATTCCGGTTTTGGGCTTCGAGCCCACATTAGTTATTTGGAACTCCTGTTCCTTTATTATAACTTGCGACAAGGAGGTTTTCCTTTAGTTCGCTCACGTATTTCTTTTTGTTATCTTCGTAACTTTATTGCTCTTTCAATATAGGTTCTATTATTTAACGTTCACTCTTCATTCTTCTGAATTCTGTCTTCTGTATTCTAAATTCTGCTATCAACGGTTTTCAATCAACCCGGCCATATTTTCATAAAACATTTTCTTAATATCGGGTATTGGAATCCGCATTTCCTGGAGAAGTTTTAATTGATTGTCGACGATATCGTAACGGTATCCTCTTGGGAGCAGGCCGGAGTCGGAGCCGAACAAAATCCGTCCGGAGCCGAACACGTCGAGGAATTTTTGAAACACGGTCCGCAAGTCGGGTTTTGTCGGATGCTCCTGAGTCCATAAATTCGAACCCGCTGTATCGACATAAACATTCGGACATTCTTTTCCCAGTGCAAGCGTTTCTTCAAATTTGCCTGCACCAAAATTAGGAATAATAAATCGTATTCCGGAAAATTTCTTTGCCACAGGGATAAGATCTTTAGGATCGGAATATGCCGGTTCTGTTATGGTTGTCATGCCGGCATATTCGCGGGGTCGGATAATCAATTTTCCGAAATGGACGAGCATTAGACCCCGCCACTCCTGCAGAAGATTGTACAGCGGAAGAAGCCATTCGTCGGAAACACTCAAATGCGAAAAAGAAGGATACATGACCACACCACGCAGCTTGTTTTCTTTGAGCCGACGGGCGGCAATTTCCATCATGAGATTGGAATTAGGATCGATGGTGAACATACCGCTCAATCGATCTGGGAAAGCCTGGACAGCCTTTACGACGGATTCTTCATCGCCGGGAATACTGCTGAAGAGCATAAGACGTTCGATTTTCCACTTGTCGATGATGTCAATCCATCGTTTGGCAAGCTGTACCGCATCGTCTCCCGGTACTTCAATATGTCCTTTTGCCGCAAGCGAACGCAGTTCCGAAGCAATATCCAGCCGGTTCGGCTTCTGCCGAACGAGGTACTTAAAATAGGTGCCCGTATAAAGATGAACATGGGCGTCGAATATTTTAAACAGTCCGATCACTTAGAATAACTCAATGGCAGGAACTGGCGGAATAAGTTTTTTCTCCGATCCGAGCCGGAAAAGAGTTTCCAGCGCTGTTTTTCCGCGCTGACCCATATCGATGGTCAATTCGTTGACATACATTTTAACAAAACGCGCACCGAGCTGCCCGTCGATTCCTCTTCCGTACTGAAGAGAATATGGGATTGCTTCTTCCTGATGTGTATACCCGTAATGAATACTTTTCTTAAGTCCGTCGGAGAGCAGCCGAGCAAGCTGTTCGCCGAGATCTTTCCGGACAATATCCAATCCGAGTGGAAGCGGAAGCGTGCCGTATCGTTCTTTCCACAATTCCCCGAAGTCGAGAATTTTTTTAAAACCTTCGGCTGCATAAGTAATTTGACCTTCATGAATAAGGAGTCCCGCATCGAACTCTCCGGAAGCGACCCGCGGCATAATCTGATCGAAAGGAATATCGGCATGAGCGATACCGTCCGTAAAAATTTTAAAGAGCAGGGTCGCCGTTGTCAGCTTGCCTGGAGTCGCCACGGTTTTTCCTTTCAACTCTTCAAGCGATTTGTATTTTTTGGAAACGATGACCGGTCCGTATCCTTCTCCCATGCTTGCACCGGTTGCCATAATCCAATAGTGATCCGCAACGAAGGGATAGGCATGCGCAGAAATTGCCGTTACTTCCAATTCCCGGTTCATTGCGCGCTGGTTCAAGGTCTGGATGTCTTCCAGCCGGTGCTCAATGGCAATATCGTCGAGCTTTACTTTGCCCGACGATAAACCGTAGAACATAAAAGCGTCATCGGGATCGGGACTATGTCCCACATGTATAATTCTGTCGGTCATGATAGGAGCCTTTATTTTATCGCAAGATATATGGAAGCGATACCGAATGTTTGTGGAAAACAACTTACACTATTGAAGCCGGCAGAAAGCAGAAGCGCTGAAAATGCCGGAGAATCCGGAAATTCCGATACCGTAGAAGGCAAATATTCGTATGCACTCCGGCTGTGTGTCAGCCAGCCTCCGATGCGGGGAAGTATGCGTTTAATGTAAAAGCCGTAGATCCATGCAGCGGGAAAATGCGCAGGTGTAGAAAATTCCAAAATGACTGCTGCGCCTTTGGAGCGGAGGATGCGGTGGAATTCCGACAATCCTTTCTCGAGATTTGAAAAATTCCGCACGCCGAAAGCCGCCGTTACTGCATCGAACGACTCGGGAGGAAACATTAAATGCTCCGCTTCACCGATTTCCAGCGTAATCATATTGTCGAGATGTTTGGCTGATATTTTTTCTTTTCCTCGTTCCAGCATCTTCGAGGATATGTCGATACCGGTAATATGTTCGGGATGGATGCGCGCTGCTGCGATTGCAAAGTCTGCTGTTCCCGTGGCAACGTCGAGTATCAACCGCGGTTGCATTGGTTTCAGGAGATTCACAGCCCGCCTCCTCCAGAGGATGTCGATTCCGGAACTCAAAATATGATTGAGCGAATCGTAGCGATAAGCGATGGAATCAAAAAGATTTCGTACATAGGCTTGTTCATACGTACGGCGTTGTTGACTCGAATATTCCGGTGCGTTCATGTACGGCAATCAATGATAATAAATTATAATTGAATATACGCACAAGAGCTAAAAATTCCAATGAACAAATGCGGAAGAAAGAGTAAAAACTTGAATTCATGTGAAGTTTGCTGTATTATATTGAAAGAAAAAGGATTTCAAATGATGCCGCAGTATATCGATTCCCATGCTCATCTTTTTTTTGAAGAATACCGCACTGATCTTCAGGTTGTTCTCGATCGTGCAAAAGAATCTGGAATTTGTGCCGTCATTGTTCCGGGGACGGACTTAAAAACAAGCAGAGAGGCAGTGGTTTTGGCTGAAAAATTTCCCGAAATTTCAGCATGTGTCGGTATTCATCCTCATGATGCATCGGGCACTTCGGATAAGGATCTTGAGGAGATTGAAGAGTTAAGCCGTCATCCGAAAGTCGTTGCAATCGGTGAGATCGGACTCGATTATCATTACGATTATTCGCCCCGGGGAAAACAGACGGAATTGCTTATTGCACAGTTGGAGCTTGCAGTGCGGCGAAATCTTCCATGTGTTTTGCATACTCGCGAATCCATGGCCGATGTCAGCGGGATTGTCGCCAAAATTATACAAAAATATCCGGTATGGCGTGCCGGCGGTCTGCCCCGGAGGGGAGTCTTTCATTGTTTCCCCGGTACAGCAGAAGAAGCTCTACGCGTGCGGGAGATGGGTTTTTGGGTCTCGTTTACGGGAAATGTGACATTTAAAAAATCGACCTCCATCGATGTCGTAAGGGAACTCGGAATGGATCGGTTTTTTTTGGAAACCGATTCTCCGTATATGACTCCTGTGCCCTTGCGAGGCAGCCGTAATGAGCCGGCATATATCGCCCGAATCGGAAAAATGTTAGCACAGACATTAAACGTGGAAGAATCGGAACTGGCCCGAACGACGACATCCAATGCAATGGCATTGTTTGCATTGAATATTTCCGGTTCCGTTTGGGAAAAATCATTTGAACGCTTTTCATAGCACTGTTTTCTATCTGGTCTAAATTTAAAATCGGAGATAGTAAAGTAGTTTTGGGAAAAACGCGCCGGTACAATGATCGTCGAAAATTCCTCGATTGATGCAAAACGGTTATACAGATTGATGGGATTCCGGATCAGTTCAGAATGGATCACTTTTTGGTTGGCAGCTAAAAAGTTAAAATATCAAAATTTTCGCTTACACTGGTTTCCTGAATGATTATGATTTTTTTTCGATTCTTCTACAAATGACGAGGAGTTCCCATCCATTAAAAAACATATCTGGCTCCGAACTGCATACTAAATCCGTACAACTGCTGACTAACAGGCATAGATCCCGCAAGTGTGTTCATATCATAAGAATCTATATGTGAACCTATATTGATGAAATTTGCAAATACTGCCAAATGATCTGTCAGTTTTTGCTTGAGCATAATATCGACCAAAGATTCGCCATCGTAATAAGTATCGCCTACAGAATATATCGGATCCAGACTTGTGAGTGTCTTTCCCTGATATTTGAACGATACCCTTGAACTAAATCCTAAATAATCCCAGCCGATAATTGCATTATACATCGCATCCGGCATGTTTCGCAATGAACCGGGTCTTGTCTTATAAGCGTTATAATATGTATATGTCCAGTTGCCGTTGCTTAATGTGGAATCCTTTTTTACTGTTGTATTATTAAAATACGGATAGACCGTATGAGAACTCATGAACGAAGCATTCAGGTCGAGCACCAAGCCGCTTAAAATTCCCGGCAAATACCAAAGGTGTGTTTGCCATGAGAGTTCTATTCCTCTGGCAAAAGCATTTCCCGGATTATTAATCGGAATAGTGCACGTAAGGGTTTGATTTGCCGTCGTCTGGTTAAGATATGCGGTGTCAAAATACGCCAGCGGCGGCAATCGATTCAACATATCGGAAGGCGCTCCATAGATGAGACTTCGTCCGTACGATGACGGCATATAGCCCGGCATATCGTAAGGAAGATCTTTGATCTCTTTATAAAAAAAATCGGCTGTAAACAAACCAATGTGATTACTGAAGACAGATCCTCCCAGGTCAAAGTTCGTCGCGAGAGCCGGTCCTAAATACGGATTGCCTGCCGCATCAATAATATTGTTTCCAGTTCTCGAATAATCTATAATCGGCGTCGAATAATCTACCAATGGCGCAAGGTCTGAAAAATTCGGCCTGGATGCGCTTGTATAATAAGCGCCCATAAATTGGACGTTCTGGTTTATTTTATACATGAGATTTACTGAAGGGAATAAATCCACGTGAACTGCATCGATTGTTCTCCAAGCTGGTGTTCCATTGACACCATTTTGGCTGCTGTTATTCGTATAAACACTATAGGCACTGTAATCGCCTTTAACTTGTTCCCACCTAACACCGGCAACTAATGACAAATCTGATCCTATATTAAATTCTCCCATGATATAACTGGCGCCTAATTGTTCTTTAGCTTCCAAATCGGAATTGTAGCTCTGAGATCCATCTATCCACCATCCCCACCATTGTCCGGGAGATAGCCATGCTTTCAAGTTCTGTCCAATGTTATACAATAAATTTTCATCGTAATTCCAAGCAGGCAATTGATATGCCCCTTTGAGGAATGTGGGGGCATTATAACCGGCCTGTGTAAAATTTAAAGCGGAAATTCCCTGATTGATGTCGACTTGTGTATCCCACGGGTCAGGATAATATGCTTGCAGGAACGACGAAAATCTGGATCCAGAGCTCATCCCAGTACCATTCCAATGCATATCAAAGTATTCACTAAAACCATTCGTCACACGGTCAAATTCGTGGTACTTACCACCTAAAGATATTGTTCCCGACAAATAATCGGACACTCTGAATGGAATATGATAATCGAGCTTTACGTCATTTGAATTATCGTTAAGAAAATTATGGGCATAATCTATATCCGGTGTATACCAATTACTCTCTTTGAGCAGAGGGAAAGAAAGAGCCATTAATGTTGAGGGCTGCGCATACACGTTTTGATTGGCAGCGTAAGGATTCATGATCATATTTTGTATAAAATAAAATCCATAGACTGAATTATTATAATCGGATTTTGTAAAAGAATATGACGCGTCTAATTCTGTGCCTGCAAATTTAAACTTAGCCTGCACAGAATGTGTTCTTTCTTCTGTTGTAAAGTCTTGAATAGTATAAATGCTGCTAAATAAACCAGCATTGAGGAAGTAGTCCGATGGATTAAAATCCGTATTAAAATCAGACCTTGCATCATGATCCTGTTTCTGTGTGTAGATATTAAAGAATTTCAAATCCACAAAATCCGACTCATAGTCTAAGACAACGCTTCCGCCATATCTCTTCCTGTCCAAATTATCCACTATCAGTCCGGCGTTATTAGTATTTTGAAGCAGACTATAGACCACACCGTTTATCGCAGTACCGGCAGTGTTAGGGGTTAAGCCGCTATACCCTGCATTAAATTGCTGAAATGGAAGCGTCTTATCCTCAGCGTTTAATTGTACACGTACGCCGATTGCGTCATTAAAGAACCTGTCGCTTATACTCCCCGTTGCTTTATAGTTTTTCCAGTTTGATGCCAAATCGTTATAACCGACATCGACTTTAAGGTCGGAATGCAATCCTGCTTGAGCTACCCGCAAGGTCAAGTTTACAGTTCCTCCGATTGCATCTGCATCCATATTCGGCATTAATGATTTTGAAACCTCTGCCATCTTTACAAAGTCATCGCTGATCATGCTCAAATCGATGCTTCGATCTGAGTAATTGCTGTATCCATAATTTGAATTGGTAGCGGCAAGTCCGCCATTCGTTGAGACCATCGGCACTCCTTCGATGGTGACACTGTTGAATTGAGGAGACATTCCGCGGATAATAACTTGATTGGCTTCTCCGTTTTGCCTGTTTAATGTAATACTTGGGAATCTGCCGATTGATTCCGCTAGAGTTGCATCCGGCAGCTCCTCCATTTTTTCGGAAGAGACCACATTGGTGACATTATTAGAAGCAAGCTGTTGGTCAATTGCTTCATTCTGGCCTTCGGCCTTCTTAGACACAGGACAGTACGTTCCACCAATCGGATTAGGAATCAGTCGAAATATTTTTTCGACGACGACGCCCTCAGGAACGACAACTTGCTCCGTTATCGTAAAATATCCGACGTACGAAATCTTTAAGGTTTTTTCACCACTTGGTACATCATGGATGGTAACTTCGCCGTCGAGATTGGAAGCAGCGCCAAGGCTTGTTCCCACGACTACAACGTTTGCTCCAATAAGAGGATCACCTGTCAATGAATCTAAAATCTTTCCCTTGATAGTGCCGGATCCGGCGGCAAATAGTGATTGAACCCCAAATGACGACATTACCAATATGATTGAAAAATATTTGGCGCGAAAATAAACTGTCCTCATTATCATTCCACTCCTCCATCAATTATTGTTAGCTGTTCCCATTATTTATAGTGTTCAAACCTGCGTTATTTTTAAGATCATACAATATGAACTTCACTTGAATTCACATATATGATTCACTTAAAAGATTATCTTCAAGTTTTGTCTAAATAGTGCCCCGCATTTGTGGAGAAATGCTGAAATAAATTAACCAATTGACGAAGGAATGTCAATATGACATCGATTAGATGGTGACCCGCTGTCCTGAATTTCGGGTGCAAAGGAGCGGAATCCAAAAAGCGGGAGATGCCGTAAAGCGGCGCATTCGTGTATGACAACTTTACTTTATTCTTCGCTTTCCGTACTGTGCGTAACATCAGTTAATTATTGATAATGATATAGGTAGTCGAAAAGACATAATCGTTATTTAGCAAAGGAAAAGGAAGTATTTTAGTTAAAAATGACTTTGCTTAGCCTGACTTAAATTCAGCATCGTTCACTTGGCAAGTACGGATAAAATCATTAACGCCAGGCAGAAAATGCAAAACTATTAAGGAGCAGATATGCGGTATTTTATTTTGGCCTTATCTATTGCACTCATCATCAATGGCTGCAAAAAAAACAGTAATCCAGTTGCATCAGTAACAAATCCTGCTTTGAGCGTTAGTCAAGTCAGCGACAGTATGCAATACACGTTTGCAATACCGCGATCAGTATTTGGAATTCATGATACTCTAAGTGCGTCATTTACCGCTTTTAATCAATCAGCGGAACCGGACACGTTGATGATAGGATATTTTCAATGGTCGCTGAAAAACGAAAGTGGACGAACATTAATGGGTGGACCTGGACCACTCTCAGTTCCTGCAATACGTTTAATAATAAATTCCCATCAGTCAAAAGAGATATTTGGATTATACCAAGCTGTCATGGATACATCGGGGGCGCCGATCATTGCAGGCTCCTATATATTGCAAGGGTTATATCATTCATTGTCATTTACTCTTGATCTTTCATTACAATAAATTTTGGGATTGCAAACTACAAAGACTTTATTTGTTGGTCAACAATCTTAGCGCTCCTATTCCAGCAATTCTGTTGTTCGATGACTTTCAGGTTGTTCAATTAGCATGATTCGATGTCGAGAGCCTTTCTCAACCCAGTAAATCGATAAACCCTCAAAATCGTTCATCTCAACTCTGTAACAATCAACTTTTCCTTTCCGTCCATCACCAGTCACTATTATTGTTAAAGGAACCAGTGTATTGGTTCTTGGATTTATTGAAGTGAAAACATATTGAATGCCTTCTTTTAAATCAAGCGTGCGAACCAATAATGAAACTTGAGAGAAATCGACGATAGATCTCACCAATGTAAGACTATCCGACATGGTCTGATTGTAAGGCATCATGATTGTTGTGATCCTGAGTTTATCATTTTCATAATAACATTTTGTGTCCATTATAACTTGATTGTTAATAATGATATTCCCCGTCGCTTGTATCGGACGCATGTTTACGGTCATTGTTCCATAAACTGTTTTTGAGAAGCCGGGAGAAATCATATTAGTGTAAGCTTCAATAATACTGTCTCTTCTCATTATTGATACTTGATAGAAGCCTTCTTCTTGGCCAATTGTTGAACGAAATGTCTGCACCTCCGGTTTGGAAGAAATCCATTGCGTGTTAAATTTGACAGGTTCATTTGCACGCACAATAGCCGCGAAGAGCACGACAACAGTCAAGAACCAGCGAATATGTTTCATAGAGATATCCTTTGAATGTTTGTTAGAAAAAAATATTTATATTCTTATTATTAAACAGCTTTGTAGAGAGCACGAATTACTGTTTGAAATACTCATAGGTCTCTCGTTCTTAATCTAAAGATCAAATATGCGATCCAAAAACAAATGCTAAGAGTACCGTAGATAATTGCATCCTTTGGTGAACTCAAAACGAGCCAGTGGAATTTTCCCTGATCATACATAAATGAAAAAGTAGCACAAGAAAAAAATATAGCGAATCCCATCAAATAAGAACGTAATCTCAATACTCTCCTTGTCTTTATCAACGCTTTCATCTCATCATCTTTTTCCAATCGTTGAGGGATAGATTTCGGAAAGGGGTCATGGGCAAATTGTTTCGCCTGCTGTTTAAAGTCAGGATTCTTCTGTAAATACTCTTCCACCAAGAGCTTCGTAGCCTGACTGCATTCTTCTGAATAATAAAGCGGGAGCAAGTCGATGATGACATCTCTTGTGACGTTCATATAGTTTCTCCTCGTTGTGTTGTTAAAATTGAATGAATCTTTGCTCTTGATCTAAAAACTTTGATTTTCACCGTCGAGACTGGAAGGCCGATTGATCTCGCGATCTCTTCATAAGACAATTCATCTTCTGCCCGCATAGTGAGTACTATTCGATCGATTTCCGGAAGAAGCTGAACTGCTTTTAAAACTTCATCAAGTTCAGAACGATCTTCTGAGACCTTGTCAGGTCGCGCTAATGTATCTCGCATCTCTTCATCAAGGGTAGTAAGCTTCTTTTTCCTTCGTTTGTTATGCAGGTATAAATTCCGAGCGATGGTAAAGAGATATCCTTTTACAGATTCAACACGTATTTCTTTAGCTGATGTCCAAATACGAACAAAGGTCTCGGATGTTATATCTTTTGCCTCGTCCGCATCTCCTGTTAATCTATATGAAAAGCGGTAAACATCTTTTGCGTACTGGTTATAGAGTTTGTGAAAATCAATTTCTTTCTGATCCATACATATAATATCCACGAAACTTATGAAAGTTTCATCTTTAGACAATATATTCGTTGTCCTTCATTTGAGTGGGTGAATAACGGTGACAAAGAGGAACGATTTCGGCTGTAACTGCACTTTTTTGTTTTTTCACCAACATGAATATCTCATGTGCGAGATCGCTCATCATTTCGCCGAATAAATCAGAATAATTTGGATCTCCTTTCAAGGTATAAAATCCTATACCGTCTTCTATGGCATAAGAATATAGAAAGGAGGAATTATGTCCGAACACGAATATGATGAACTCTGGCATTACAGCGAACAGTTCACGAAGGATAAACTTCAACGCTCGGAACTGGTTACCATGGCTTGGCAAGCTGGAGTAAAGCTTGGTGATCGAAGATCGCTCGGCCTCATGAAATCGATGATGCACTTCCGGTCCAAAGAATTGCATAAACGTAGCGCATTCCCACTCAAAGAAGTCGGCAAAGGTGGAATAGATGCCTGGAATCAACGTCACCGCGTCTACCTTGATCAACCAGTCGATGAATTCCAAACATTTGCAGAATTCCTTCTGCAAGTGAAGATCACACCATTGGATTTCATAATCACAAACATTTTCCTCGGTTCATTAAGCGACAGCGAAATAACTGTCCTGAACGACCTGTCCGCCGGTTATAACATGAAAGAAATATCCGCCCGAACTTCTATCAGCCAATCCCGCATCCCCGCAATTCGACAATCCTTCCAAAATAAAGCCGCTGCATATCTTTAACGGAATAGAAAAGCACAAGTGGGTGTGCTTTTCTTTAGCCAAATGTGCCTCAACCCGTGATTCCCAAAGCAACCTGAGGAGTTGCTTCTACTCCAAGATAGGAGAGGAATCAATGTCGAGCAGGTTCCTATATGGGAAATCGATTTCTATGTTTTTTTAGTTTTTTGGAAAATATGCCTCTTATGGGCGCTTGCATATCATCATACCAATTTATAAATTTGAACCATTGTTGCTTCAGAGGGAAGCCGTATCGGGAGGATTATGGCTTTCATTCCGTTCCGGGAATGTGATTCATTCTTTGATGAATAATAAATGGCTTTGCTATGATCTATTCGATCACTGCGGAAATATTTATTTGTAATATGTCGGTAACATCCGGCATGAAAGGCTTTGACACGCAGCCGAATACATTACAGACAGCACTAAAATAAGAGGAGTTTATGGAAATTATTTTCTGCATCGTACTATTTTGTGGTTTGTTATTGATGTATAGTGTGCGTAATAGACCTAGTTCGATGAAATGGAGTCGCTGGAGTTTTGTAATTATCTATGCAATCTTAGTGTTATTAGCGGTCGGTGTTAATTTTAATATATTTAATAAACATAGTTCAGCACTTTCGGGTGTGGGACTTTTCTTTATTGGTTTACCGTGGAGTTCGATCGGTATTATGTTTAGTGGTAAAAACAATGAAATCGCTTGGATAGGTATTATTGGTGGGATTATTCTTAATACTGCCATCCTTAGCTTCGTTGGCGAAATTATTGGTCGTGTTGAATTTGTATTTGGAAGAGGAATAGTAATATTAATATTAGGGATTATTGGATTAATATTTGGTCAAATTTTATTTTCCGGCCTTATTCTTGGTACACTAACTTGGATCATGGGGTACAATACTTTGAATAAAATAAAATTGAAGGCGATTCCAGATGCACAAAAAGGAATTACCAAACTTGGAATGATTATCGGTGTTATTGCTGTTTTTCAATATTTATCGACAATAATTCAAGCTTATATTTATTTTTAAGTAACTACACAGCATGATTTTATAAGATAAAAAAATCTTCGAAAAATATAGAGTTAGGGCTTGTACTTTTAGAAATCACTTCATATCTTATATGCATGGAACATCAGCTAAGCACACGAAAGAAGATATTAGAAGTCTACGACAAAGGACCGGATGCTGTCGTTGAACTCGTAGAGACGCTGCTGCATGAAATTCAAGAGTTGAAAAAGATTGTCCAGATGCAGGAAGAGCGGATTAGAGTGCTTGAGGATCGACTCAACCAAGACAGTCATAATAGCAACAAGCCGCCATCGAGCGACGGATTAAAACGAACGATCATTCCAACACGCACGAAGAGCAATCGGCCATCGGGTGGACAAGAAGGCCATAAGGGATCAACGCTTGCGATGAAGGATAAACCGGATAAAATAATAGAACATGCTATTGACCGATGTCCATGCGGTTGTTCATTGAAACGTATTAAAGTTCGCCGTGTGCATCGGCGGCAAGTTATTGATATACCTGCGCCGCGGGTCGAATATGTGGTTGCGAAGCTATCGATGATATTGGCATTCTCGACTCGTTGCGAGGCAGAGTCATTCACGATTTTTGGTCACCTTACTTCAAGTATGACATAGAACACGGTATGTGCAACGCGCATTTGATCCGTGAACTGACTGCTGTCTATGAGAATGAAAAACAGGCATGGGCATTAGAGATGAAAGATTTGTTACTACGCATACACAAACGTGTCGAAGAAACCAAAGTGCAGTCCCGACCTGTTGGGAGATTGTCTTTGCAGACGCGCCAATATTATGCAGGAAAGTATAGATCGTTGTTGGCCATTGCCAAGGTGTTGAATCCTCGTCAAGGATCTCCGCCAGGGAAGCACGGAAAACCCAAGCAAACCAAAATACGCAACTTGATTGACCGAATGAGTGACTATCAAGATGCAGTGCTTGCATTTATGGAAGACTTCCGTGTTCCGTTCACGAACAATCAAGCCGAATGTGATCTTCGCATGCTGAAAGTCAAGCAGAAAATCTCTGGCACTTTCCGTAGCCGTGAAGGAGGCGATGCTTTTTGTCGCATTCGTGGATATCTCTCCACCGCCTGCAAGAATGCTTGCTCTGCTTTTGATGCCATCGTATTGGCATTCAACAATAAACCGTTTATTCCAAAGAACAGTTACGCTGTGTAGTTACGATGGAATAACAATAACTGGACCGTGCCGATCAGCGTAATTGGTCTCTCGTCGGTTTTTATCCTACAATCTTTGGGAACAGTAGATATGTTGAAACATGAAGCAGGGGTAGAATCCCTTCGCAATTCCATTATCATCGAAGCCATAAGCGGCTTGCAGAGGATATCGCACGATAAATATTTAAGCGAAAAAGCAGAATAACTCAATATGGCAAATAATGAAAAAATGGATTCCGATGAACAAGTAAAACCAATTCTTTTTAATTTAGACGAGCGTGATCTAATTGTTAATCTTATGAGCATTGATTTAGAAACGAAGAAGCGTTTCAGGCTTGCATTGTTGAAGGATAATGGAGTTGTCGTGGATATGAACGCTTATGATCTTGACCTATTGCTTGGCGATATTGCCGCAGTTGCAAATCATACAAATAATCAAAAACTCAAAAAGAAATTGCAAAACTTATTTGATCGCATTAGTAAAATATTAGAAGCTGAATATCCGCTTGAAAAGTAGTGTCTGCTTCACAGCAACTCTCGCTTGGACTTCTCGCCAGATAACTTAAATATTGTGGCAGAATGTGGAAAGTTTGTCTTTGCCACTTCGCCAATCCCCTATTCACTGTGCGAACTGGTGAAGCCGGAATTGTATTTAATTTTCAATTATATTAGCTTTATATAATTCCATCAATCAATTGTAGCGGCTACACCGGATCACGGGGACTGTTGCAGAATTACGATTCTAAATCCTCTGGATTCGTTAAATCACGATGAAAGAATAAACGATAAATTTAGAATTCATCCAGACTTTATCGGAAAAACATCTTGCCTTCCCTGTCATTGTTTAGTATCTTGTGATAGACTTAATGAAGCAAGCTTCCGAAAAGGGAAAAGAAATTTACTCGAAAGAGTAGAATGCCAAGTGTTTTGAGACCGGAAGCCTCGCCTCGCTTGGCATTTCTTATTTGAGGCAGATTGAGTACTTATTTAAGCACTCACAGATTGAAATAAATCAAAAATTCAATCTGCACGAAAAAGAAATTGTCGAAAATGATTTATTTTCACCGCGCCCGTAGCTCAGCTGGATAGAGCGACAGCCTCCGGAGCTGTAGGCCGGGCGTTCGAATCGCCCCGGGCGCACAATTTTTGAACATTATTTATTGAGGATATGGCATGTTAAAAGCGCAAAAAAAGATCAGCATGAAGGAGATCAAAGAAGACAGGCTTGTGACTATGTATTTTCAGACACGGGCATGGATCGATCAAAACAAACGACTTGCCGCATATATCGTGGGCGTTCCTATAGCGATAGCGGTTATTATTTTTTTCTGGGTACAGAAACGCAGCGAATGGAATTTGGAAGCGACCGCGAAACTTGCCAAAGTCATATCATATTATGATCAGGGAAAGTACCAGGAAGCCGTGAACGGCGTTCCGCAGGAGGGTATTCAGGGACTCGAAGCCATTGTGCAAGAACACGGCGGTGTCCCCTCCGGGCAGCTTGCAAAGTTCTATCTTGCCAACAGTTATTTTGCTCTGGGGAATTATGAGAAAGCGCTTTCCACTTATGACGATGTCAGCGTTAGCGATAAAATAATTACATCAGCAGCTCTTGCAGGAGTAGCTGCATGTTACGAGGTCAAAGGAAATCACAGGGAAGCTGCTTCGTACTATGAAAAAGCAGCTTCAAAAGGTGTGACGGATCTCCAGGCGCCTATGAACTTACAGAGGGCTGCTGTTAATTATGCTGCAGCCGGGGAAAAAGGAAAGGCCGTCGATATTCTGCAAAAGATCAAAAAGGAATTCCCCTCATCGGTTGCTGCACACGATGTCGATAAGTATATTGCTGAGTTCAGTCTGTAACGCAAGCTTTCGATAAAATCCATGCCGTCGGAAGGTTTATCATAGGTGTTTGAAAACCTTCGACGGCTTTTTTATTGATCTTTCGACAAGAGAATTGTTCGTATGATAGTGCTGTTGCGTAAGCCCTATATTTCTTCAATATTATGTTCAATTATTTGTTCATTTTCGGAAAATACGGATTTCCATGCATGGGACTGGCTGGCGCCGGTCTTTCTGCATCTCTCGGGATGTTCCTGGGTTTTTTATTTTTCGTTTTTGTAACATTTTTATCGTATTATCGTACAAGATATAAATACTATAAGAAACTCGGGATTGGTTTGCATTCCATCGGTCAAATTGTTAAAATATTAATTCCGGTCTCTTTGCAGAATGTTTTAATATTGTTTGGTTTTTAAATTTTTGTTGCAATCGCGGGAATTCTCGGAACGCTCCCGCAGGCAGCTACGTAAATTGCCATTACAGCTATGTTTCTATCTTTTATGCCATGTTTTGGATTCGAAATTGCCGCACAGACTCTTGTCGGAAATTCATTGGGGGATAATGCCCTTGGCGATGCACGCCGCTGCGGCATCGAGATTGCTAAAATTACTACGCTCTTTACACTCGCTGTCGGCGCTCTTTTCTGCCTGGCACCGAATATCGTTCTTCACATCCTTACACCGACCACTTCTATCATAGATACGGCTCGTCCGATTCTGCGGATCGCCGGGATCGGACAGATTGCCTGCGGATCCTGGATCATTTTTTCCAATGCTCTTCAAGCCGCCGGTGCGACCCTCTATGTGATGTATCTGGATATCATTACTCACCGGATTGTTTTTTTGCCGGTGGCATATACTGGGTCTGCATTTCGGAATTACCGGGGGATGGCTCGCATTGCCGCTGTACATTCTCGTCTATTCTTCATTTGCCTGGATCAAGTTCCGCTCCGGGGCCTGGCTGACCATGAAGGTATGATATGAATCGTATAAAACGTATTCTGCTGATTATCGGTCCTCTTGTTATTTTTATAATCGTCTTTTTGTACGATGTTATTCGATTGACTGTGGAACTCGATATTCCCCAGATTCTCTTTGTCAGAGAACTGCTGTTGGCCGCGGCATTTCTTTCGCTCTATTATTTTTTTGAAAAGCGATTTCAGAATATACAAACCGTGCCAAAAGAAATGGGGAACGTGCTGCTGATTCTGCTTGGTGTGGACGTTCTTGCTGCTCTCGGACATTATTTTAGGGGAGAAGGAAGTTTCAATCCTGACGCTGCAGTTCTCAGACAGTCCGCTGTGAGCGTGCTGTGGATGACGATCGTCGCCATTGCGTTCGGTCTTATCGGCCTATGGTTGTTAAAATTTTTTAAAGGGCTGGTGTTGTACAAGAGGCGAACAAAAGCCGCGCGCAATTTTATTCTGTACCTCGTCGTGCTTCTTTGTGCCTGCGCCGCGCGTTATCATTCTGCCGGCGATGCACTCGGTTTCGTCAATTCCCTTCTGCTGCCGATTCTCATTGTTCTTATAATAATGAATTCGTTCAGGCAGCAATGGATTGTGTACCTTTCGAAGAGGGAAAAAGTGTATACGCTTGTATACTCTATCCTTCTCTTTTTCATCCTTATCGGGAATACGATTTATTTGTCGCAAGATTCTCTCGGCAGCAATGCTGTTGCGCTTTTTAGCGCACCGCTTCAGCGATTTGTGGAATTAAACTGTCTCTTCGGATCCATTTATTTCGGTATATCGTTCGCGAGCACGCTGTTTCACCTGCCGACTGCGGAAGTGTTCGAGCGAAAACAATCGGAATTGAATTCCCTTCACAGTCTCAGCAGATTAGTTACGCAAGTATTTGATTTCCGTGAATTGCTGGCAACGGTTACACAGATGACGATGGAAGTAAGCGGTGCAAAAAGTTCATGGCTTGAATTGGTAGAAGAAGACTCTGCCGGAGATGAACAGAGGACATCGGTGGCGGCAAAACAGCACATTGCACAGGTCGATATCGAACTGCTATCACCTGTTCGGGAGCCCTTGTTTCAGAAAAAACTGTTCGAAACGCGAAAAGCTGTTCTCATCGAGGACATCTGGAAAGACCGGGGATGCAAAGGTATGAAGGAGCGCGGTGTGCCCCGCATCGCGATCCTGAGCATACCGCTGCTTTCACACGATCATTGTATCGGAGTTTTGTATGCCATCAAGAATGCTTCGGATGGATTCGACCGGGATGATATTGAAGTTCTTACGACTTTTGCGGACAATGTCAGCCTGGCGATTGATAATTCCAAGCTGATAGCAAAATCGATTGAGCGGGAACGGCTGCATCAGGAGATGATGGTAGCACAGCAGATGCAGAGGAGATTGTTTCCCCAGCGCATGCCGCAGATTGCGGAAGGAGAATTTGCTGCTGTTTCCGAACCGTCGACGGAAGTGGGAGGGGACTACTATGATCTTGTAGACCTTCCGGATCGGCGGATCGGTATTGCTATCGGCGATGTGGCGGGAAAAGGGGTTTCCGCGGCATTTTATATGGCGGAAGTGAAAGGAATATTCCTCACGCTGAGCAAATTGTGCAAAACTCCGAAAGAATTTCTCGTCCGGGCCAATGCAGCGCTGCTGGAAACTCTGGAAAAAAAGGTGTTTGTTAGTTTAGCTTATGCAGTTCTGGATATCGATAAAGGGTCTCTCGTGATTGCGCGTGCCGGACATTGTCCAACCATACTTATTTCTCAGGATGTTGTGCGGATCGTACAGCAGAAAGGAATGGGTCTTGGTTTAGCAGGAAACGACATGTTCGAACCATCGATCGAGGAGCACCGGATTTCTTTGCATCGTGACGATATCTGTGTCTTCTATACGGATGGAATTACGGAAGCACGGAATCCTGCCGGTGAAGAATTCGGAACTGAACGTCTGACCGATGTATGTATGCAATCGCGCGACCGTTCTGCGGAAGAAATGAAAGAAACCATCCTCACATCAGTGCGAACCTTTATGGGCGTTTCGACGTATAAAGATGATATAACGCTCATCGTGTTCAAATGGAAAGGAACAAACAAATGAGGAACGGGGAGAATGAAATGAAGTACAGGAATAGGCTGTAAGAAGGAGATCACCATGAGCGAGTTTAAAATTCATCACCGGAATAATGATAATATCAGTATTATGGATTTGAAAGGTTATCTCGATGCCCACACGGCGCCGGATCTGGAAGGAGCCTTTCAAAAATTATTGGACGAAAAAAAATATAATATCATCGTCAATTGCAAGGAACTTTCATATATCAGCAGCGCCGGGCTGGGGGTTTTTATGGCGTATGTAGAGGATATCCGGAAGAACAGCGGTGATATCAAACTTACTAATATGCCTCCGAAGATTTACAATGTCTTCGATTTACTCGGATTTCCTTTTTTGTATGAAATCTATAAGGAAGAAGGGGAAGCGTTATCCAAATTCAAAGAAACCAAAAATAAATGAGAGATTGAGCACAAGGTGTTTGCGTATCCTCCAATATCGAAAAAATTCTTGAGCCGTACAGAACAACTGGAAGATGTCCGGGCATTCGTATCGGAAGCTGCCCGTCAGTTCGGTTTTTCCGATGAGGGAATTTCCAACATTATTCTGGCTGTCGATGAAGCGTGCACAAATATTATCAAACATGCGTATCAGAATGCACCGGATAAAGAGATTGAAATACGTATTATAAGGGAGAAAAAAACGTTTGAAGTCCGGATCTTTGATAATGGAAAATCGTTCGATCCGGCTCTTCTCCGGAATCCCGACCTCAAGGAGTTTCTTGCACAGCACCGCCGGGGAGGGTTGGGAGTTTATCTTATGAAAAAATTGGTGGATGATGTAGAATACCATTTTATTCCGGGTCATACGAACGAAGTTCGACTCAGAAAATATCTCCCGGCTTCGTAAGTTTCTATTCGTGTTCTATATTCCCATCTTTACCTTCTTTTAAAATCGGAACTCTTCTCTCTTAAATTTGTATTTTGTTCTTGGAATTGGAACAGTAATGTGCGCTTTTGCAGGTTTCTTGGATTTCTATTTATTTATTTTCTATATTCGTTTTAGAGAGAGATCGTTCCATTTGAATGAACACGAAGGACAACTTCTATGGATGCATTGTTTCTTGCCCGGCTGCAATTTGCACTTACTATCGGATTCCATTTCCTTTTTCCGCCGCTTTCTATCGGCTTAAGCTGGCTGCTGGTTATTATGGAAGGTCTCGGATGGCGTAGGAATGATGACACCTATATTCGAATGGGCAAATATTTCGGCAAAATACTCGGCCTGACGTTTGCCGTCGGCGTTGCAACAGGTATCGTCATGGAGTTTCAATTTGGCACAAATTGGGCAGAGTACTCAAAATTTGTGGGAGACATTTTCGGCGCTCCCCTTGCTGCAGAAGGAGTCTTTGCCTTTTTCCTTGAATCCGGATTCTTAGGACTCTATCTTTTCGGGAGGAATAAAGTGTCAAAGGAGGTCCATTGGTTCTCAAGCCTGATGGTTGCTGTTGGCGCCACGATCTCCGCTTTCTGGATCATCGTTGCAAATTCATGGCAGCAGACTCCCTCCGGATATGTCGTCCGAAACGGAAAGGCGGAGTTGACAAGCTTTTACGATGCGGTATTTAACCCATCGATGGCGGTGCGCTATCTGCATACAGTCGATGCCGCATTGATTTCGGGAGCGTTTTTAGTAGCCGGAATTTCTGCCTATCTGATTTTGAAAAACAAAGAAACCGAACTTGCCAGGCGCTCACTGAAGATAGCTGTGATCTTTGGATTGGTGACTTCGCTTCTCGAGCTCATGCCGTTCGGTCATGAACATGCAAGACAGGTTGCGCGCACGCAGCCGGAAAAATTTGCAGCGATTGAAGGGCTTTATATCTCACAATCGGGAGCGCCGATGGTGTTTTTTGCGGTTCCCTATACAAAACCGCCTGAGCTTAAAGGAACTCTGGAACTGCCGGGTTTGCTGAGCTGGATGGCGTTCGGGGATATTCACGCACATATCAAAGGCATCAATGAATTCTCTGCATCGGATATTCCGCCGCTGTGGCTTACGTTTGTCGCATTCCATAATATGGTGGTGTTCGGCATGTATTTTATTTTGATCATGATTGTTGCCGCCTATAAACTCTGGAAGAAGACTCTGTATGATGCACGATGGGTATTGAAACTTTTTATTTGGTCGATACCGCTGCCGCTGGCCGCATGCCAGCTCGGATGGATAGCGGCAGAAGTAGGGCGTCAGCCATGGATCGTTTACGGATTGCTGCGAACAGCCCAGGCACAATCGATAAATGTAAGTGCAGGTGAAATCTTATTTTCTATTATTCTCTTCGGTCTTGTCTATGTCTTAGTCGGCAGCCTTTACATCTACCTGCTGGTGCGGGAAGTAAAGCATGGTCCGCAGCAGGCGAACGTTTAGGAGGAATGGAACTATGGATTTACGTATGATTTGGTTTTGGCTGGTTGCTCTCTTGATCATCGGCTATGCTATTCTTGACGGTTTTGATTTCGGTGTCGGCATCCTTTCCCTTTTTGCACGTGATGAAAAAGAACACCGGCTCCATATGAACGCAATCGGCCCTGTGTGGGATGGAAACGAAGTGTGGCTGTTGACCGGAGGAGGTGCGCTGTTTGCAGCTTTTCCTGTCGTTTATGCTGCGGTGTTCAGCGGTTTCTATCTTGCGCTCATACTGCTCCTTGCAGCCTTGATTTTCCGCGCTGTATCTTTTGAATTCCGCAGCAAGGTTGATTCTGCATTATGGCGGCGGGCGTGGGATTGGGCGTTCGGTATAGGGAGCTTACTGCCAGCCGTTCTTTTCGGCGTTGCAATCGGCAATATTCTTCATGGCGTTCCAATCGATGCTTCAGGGACGGATGTCGGGAGTTTTCTGGAAATGCTCAATCCGTTTTCCGTCGGGGTGGGAGTGCTCAGCCTTGTTTTGTTCGTTATGCACGGTGCAATTTACCTTGCCGGCAAATCGGAAGGGAATTTGGAAACACGGTGCCGCAAATGGGCATCGAATACATGGATGCTTTTTGTTGTACTGTATATAATAATGACAATATGGAGCTGGATAGGTTCTCCATTCCTGTTTGAAAACTCTTTGCAGAATCCGCTGTTCTATATTATTCTGGCCGTCCTGATAAGTGCCATTATATACATCCCGGTCGTTTTAAAATCGGGAAAGATGAAGCGAGCATTTTTAGTTTCATCGCTGCTTATCGCAGCGATGCTGGGAGAGATGGCTCTGAGCTTGTTTCCGCGGCTTGTGCCTTCGTCCATCGATCTATCCGATAGTCTGACAATTTATAATGCATCATCGACTCCCTTGACACTTGAAACAATGTTCATGATCGCATTAATCGGCGTTCCGATAGTAATCGGTTATTCCATCTTTATTCATTATGTGTTCAGAGGGAAAGTGGAACTTACGGAAGAGAGCTATTGAGCGGAAGCCTCTGAAATTTTCAGTAATTTCATTCGATATGTTCCCTTTTAGGACAGTCTCGAACGGGGGTTTGCAGGTACGGTTAAAATTTATCGTTGTATTAATAGGAAAACGAGGGAATATTGGACTCAACTATTAGACGAAATCCATAGAGGCGGCCGGGTATGCTTAAAACACAAAAGCAGGAAATGAAAACAACGGTACGACGCGAGGCATTCGAGTTGCAGCCGCTGTTTGAATTCAGCAATATCGTCAATTCCTCGCTCGACTTAGATTTTATTCTTAACACCATTCTTCGTACACTCATGGGAAAATTGCTCATACCGAACGGCATGGTTCTGTTGACAAATGAATGCGGAGGAGAGCGTATTGTTGCTGTAAAAGGATTTTCCACAGAACGCATTCAACAGACAATCGATCTCGGAAAACTGCCCAGAACGATTCAGTCGTTTGAAGCTCTCAAGAAAAAAGATCCCGCATGGAGCGGTTTCCTCCGAAGATTCAATCAGAAGCTTGTCATACCGGTCTTTTCCCAAAAACGAGTGGTCGGTGTTATCACACTAGGTGAAAAACTTACCAAGAAATCGTTCTCAACGGTCGAAAAAAATTTAATTCAATCGCTCGTGAATCTTTCCGGAGCTGCAATCGAGAAAGCCGCGATGATTGCGCAATTGAATGACGTCAACCGGACATTAGACAGAAAGGTTCAAGAATTGAATACATTGTTCGACCTGAGCAAGGAATTCAATATCGGCCTCGATATCGACCGCGTGATTCGATTGCTTACTTTTGCACTGCTCGGTCAGATAGGCGTTAAACAATATACTATTTGCATGAAGAACGACGAGGCGGTCAATGTCCTTGCATCGAAGAATATCGACTTGACGGATTGGAAGGCTGTCTTCAAAGATATATGCGACCTTGAAAAAGCACATTCGGTTCCGGATTTATTGAAACAAAAACGGTATCGCGTTGCCGGGGCGGAATTGCTGCGTCTGGGAATTATTGCCGCTGTCCCGATGCGCATCCAAAAAAAAACGCAGGGTATGATTTTTATCGGTAAAAGTATTCGCACTGAATCATATTCTCCTGCTGATCTTGAGTTTCTTTTCTCACTTGGCAATCTGGCCATTATCTCGATAGAGAACGCAAGGCTGTTTCAATCTGCCATTGAAAAACAGCGCATGGAAGATGAACTGAAAATCGCGAGGGAAATTCAGCAGGGACTGCTCCCGGAACATCTTCCGAAGATTAATGGTTTCGATATTGCCGCATTTAATATCCCATCAAAGGAAGTAGGGGGGGATTACTATGACGTGATTCAGAGAAATGACCGTGAATATGTGCTGGCAATAGGGGATGTGTCGGGAAAAGGAGTACCTGCATCGCTGCTTATGGCGAATGTCCAGGCGGTATTGCGAGCACTCGCTCCTTCTTGTACATCGGTTTCCAAAACGACGGGACAGATCAACGACCTTGTTTGTTCCAGTATTCATGGCAGCAACAAATTCATAACATTTTTTTGGGGAATCCTGGACTCTGCTTCGCACAGCTTTGTCTATTCGAATGCAGGGCACAATCCGCCTCTCCTTGTTCATTCAGACAAAACGATTGATCGTCTCGGCGCGGGAGGCTTGATCCTCGGAATTTATGAAACCACACAGGCGTATGAGGAATCGTCTGCTAAACTTTCAAGTGATGATGTTCTAGTGCTTTATACCGACGGTATCAGTGAAGCGATGGACGCAGATGGCAAGGAGTTTTCAGAGGAAGCACTCGAGACTGTTATAAAGAAAAATGTTCACTTGAGCGCTCAAGAAATTATTCGTGAAGTCCGCCTGGCCGTTGAAAAACACACACAAGATACTCCCCAATCGGATGATATTACGCTCCTGATTTTGAAAGTGCTGTAAATATTCAAGAGGTTCTTGATATTGTAGCCGCGACGGGTCGTCGCGGAGGCTTCCAAGATCGGTTCGACCTCTCTTTATATTGTAGCCGCGACAGCTTGTCCCGCTTGTTTATTATAATCGGGCGGTCGTCGCGGATTCTTTCGACGTCGGCTTAACCCTCTCTTTTCTCCTATAATTTCTTCCACATAATTTGTCCGATGAGCGCGTTATTCGCATCGAGTTGAATCTTTGCTTCCCAAGGTTCATAACATTTATCCCAGGCTCTCGATTGGAAAAGCGCAATTTCTTGTGGCGTTAATGAAACCGGTTCGGCGGGGAGAACGGCGGTGCGTACTTGAATGAGCATTTTTGTATTTGGATCAACAGCTTCGATATCGGTTGTGCTCGATAATACGAAGTTCATTCGCGTACGGTAACCCTGTCTAGAAAGCCATTGTGCTACAATGCGCACGCCTATGCTCCCTACATCCGCTACATTATCCATTTTTTCTCCATGTTCATGAAGACGAAAATGTTCTGTTCAACGAGAGCCTCCTGGCTGTTCAGGTCGGGTGCAATATAAAATTTTGCCTGAATGGAAGAAAATGTACTATTTCTCTGCTCCTATGTCAAGCCCATGATATGCATGCGCTCCGGATTATCTTGGATTTTTAGGATGAATCAGGCTATTTTGAAATACTGCATCATGCGGAAGCGGTTCAATTCCTCATGAACCTATAGACGTGGACGAAAAGTCGGTTCCGCGGAAATTGGTGTCTCATTCTAAGACAGATTCGCGACATCTATTTGCAACTCATGAGTTCTCGTCCACGTCTCTTGTCCAAGACTGTCATCCCAGAGTGATCTTGTCGGCCTGCCTGCGTGACTGCGTCAGCAGGCATGACCGACTGTGTCGTTTAGGCGGGCACTTCGGCAGGCAGGAAATCCGCGAATGACAAAATAATATTTCTTTAATCGGATTTTGTTTGGACATGACCAAGATGCGCTTATTTGGTTCTCCGTTCAAAACCTGTCCAATTTGATCGATTAAATATTTTTTTGCACCATTGCACCTGTATATTGGATAGTAGTGGAATCAAGTGAAAAGACATAATAAGCCGTAATTTACAGCCAACTTTTCTCACTTTCCATTGAAAATCGCGGACAGTTTGAGTACATTCCAAGCCAGTTTAGTATTTCGGTTATTCTATCCTACAAGAAAGTTTTTAGATGAATTACGATTTTTTAAATATTGAACAAAAATGGCAGAAATATTGGGACGAAAAGAACACATTTCACGTCTCTGATAATGATTCAAAGAAGAAAATGTTCATACTCGATATGTTTCCGTATCCGTCCGGCGCGGGATTGCATGTGGGTCACCCGGAGGGATATACGGCAACAGATATCATTTGCCGATATAAACGAATGAAAGACTTCTCCGTTTTACATCCTATGGGATGGGATGCTTTCGGCCTTCCGGCGGAGCGCTATGCAATGCAGACCAATATCCATCCCAGCATAACAACTGAACGCAATATCGATACGTTCAGGCGTCAGATTAAAATGCTTGGCCTTAGTTATGATTGGTCGCGGGAAGTGAATACAACTGATCCCGGTTATTACAAATGGACTCAATGGATTTTTCTGCAAATTTATAATTCATGGTTCGACCCGCGTACGCAGAAAGCCTGTCCGGTCTCTGATCTGGAAAAGGAACTCGATTCATATGGCACGGAAAAATTAAACACGAAACAAAATTTTTCTGCCGAACAATGGTATAAAAAATCGCGCAAGGAGAAACACGATTTCCTGGCACAATTTCGGCTGGCATATATTGCAGAGATTCCGGTTAACTGGTGCGAAAAACTCGGTACGGTTTTAGCAAATGAAGAAGTGCCGGAATGGACGGAGAAAGGATATACTGTCGAGCGGCGTCCCATGAAGCAATGGATGATGCGAATTACGGCATATTGCGAACGGTTACTGGAAGATGCGAAAGATTTGGATTGGCCGATCTCGACAATGGAGCAGCAGCGGAACTGGATCGGACGCTCGGAAGGGGCAGAAGTAGAGTTTCCTCTCAAAGGGAGAACAGAAAACCTGCGCGTGTTTACAACGCGCGCGGATACATTATTCGGTGCAACCTATATGGTTATCGCGCCGGAACATCCATGGGTCGCTTCGTTAACAACTCCTGAACAGCGTATTCAAGTAGAATCCTATCGAAAAGCGGCGGCTCTCAAGAGCGATCTTGAACGCGGCACGGATAAAGAAAAGACCGGTGTATTCAGCGGATCGTATGCAATCAATCCGACGAACGGCAAAGAAATTCCGGTCTGGATTGCGGACTACGTCCTGATGGGGTACGGCACAGGAGCAATCATGGCTGTCCCGGGACATGATGACAGAGATATGGAGTTTGCGAAAAAATTCAATCTTGATATCATTAAAGTCGTTGAGGGTGGTCCCGATGCGCCGGAATGTTTTACCGGAGACGGAATTTCTATCAATTCCAATAACAACGAAGTTTCTCTGAACGGTTTACAGACTCCTGATGCAAAGAAGATCATCGTTGCATGGCTGGAGAAAAAAGGCCTCGGCAAAGCGGCCGTGCAATACAAACTGCGGGACTGGTTGTTCTCGCGGCAGCGTTATTGGGGAGAACCGATTCCTATTATCCATCTGGAAGATGGAACTATGAAAGCGATTGATGAAGCGGAGCTTCCTTTAAAACTTCCGGATCTGGAAAAATTTCAACCGAGCGGTACGACGGAATCACCTCTTGCACTTGCAGCGGATTGGGTCCAGGTCGCCGATAAAGATACGGGACTGAAAGGGCGCCGGGAGACGAATACCATGCCGCAATGGGCGGGATCGTGCTGGTATTATCTACGGTTTATAGATTCAAGAAATGAAAAAACTTTTTGCGATCCTCTCAAGGAAAAGCGCTGGATGCCGATAGATCTCTATGTCGGCGGTTCGGAGCACGCAGTTCTTCATTTGATGTACGCGCGTTTCTGGCACAAAGTGTTGTTCGATCTGGGACATGTAAGCACAAAAGAGCCGTTCATGAAACTCCGGCATCAGGGAATTATTTTAGGCGAAGATTTGCGCAAGATGTCCAAATCGCGAGGGAATGTGGTCAATCCGGACGATGTCATCAAAGAATACGGCGCGGACTCTATGCGTTTATTCGAAATGTTTATGGGTCCGTTGGAAGAGATGAAACCTTGGAGCACGCGCGGCGTAGAAGGAGTCTTTAGATTTCTCAACCGTGTATGGCGATTGTTCGTTGATGAGAATAAGCATCTCGATGCATCAATAACAGATGTGGAACCGACGGAAGGATATGAGCGCCTGTATCACCAAACGGTAAGAAAAATCGGCGACGATATCGAGAATATGCGGTTCAATACGGCAATTTCTCAGATGATGATCTTTGTCAACGAAACTATGAAACTGGAAAAACGCCCGAGAAAAATTCTCAACAACTTCATTGTTCTTCTGGCTCCATTTGCTCCTCATATCGCGGAGGAACTTTGGTCGATTCTCGGACATACGGAATCACTTGCATACGAACCATGGCCGGTTTTCGACGCTGCAAAATGCGCCGAATCAAATATTGAAGTGGTTGTGCAAGTAAACGGAAAAATGCGCTCAAAACTTAACGTTCCGGTGGATACACCCGCAAGCGAGCTGGGAAAAAAGGCATTGGACGATGTAAACATCAAACGTCACACGGACGGCAAGAAAATTATCAAGAAGATCATTATTCCTAATAAACTCGTTAATATAGTCGTAGCCGGATAGGAAGAAACATGGCCACGCTCTCTGTTATCGTCATAACGAAGAATGAAGAAAAGAATATCAGCGAATGCTTAGAGTCTGTCCGATGGGCGGATGAAATTATCGTCGTGGATGCCGAAAGTTCGGATTCAACGGTCGAGAAGGCGCGGATGTTTACACAAAAAGTATTCTTGCATGCGTGGATAGGATTCGGCGAGGCGAAGAATTTCGGTCTTTCCAAATGTTCGGGGGAATGGGTTCTGTGGCTTGATGCCGATGAACGGGTGACTGAGGAACTGCGCGCGGAAATATGCAGTGCAATTGCCGGCGCCGATCCCGGGACTGCTGCTTTCAGTATGCCGCGTCATGCAAATTTTCTCGGCAGATGGATCGATCATTGCGGCTGGTATCCGGGAAGGGTTGTCAGGCTTTTCCGAATATCTGCAGCAACCTTCTCGAATCATATAATCCATGAGAAACTCGATGTGCGCGGAAAGATCCTTCATCTCCGATCCGATCTCTTGCATTATACGGATCCGAATCTTGAACATTATTATGAAAAATTCAATCGTTATACATCGCTTGCATCGGATGAATTGAAAATGCAGAAAAAAACATTCGGTATTTTAAAACTTATTTTTGATCCGTTGTGGGTATTTCTAAAGATGTATGTTTTTCGTATGGGGTTCTTAGATGGAATCCCCGGCTTGATTCTCAGCGCTCTTTCTGCGAATTATGTGTTCACCAAATATGCAAAACTGTGGGAATTATCCCGAAAAGGAGGATAAAGAATGAACAACGATAAAAACAGTTCAATGTTTTTTGGTTTGGTAGCCACATTCCACTCGGCTGCAATGCAGCAAATGGGAAAAATCAAAAATGTGATGACTGATAAAATAGAACGGAAATTAGAACAAGCTCAGGTATCGATCGATATTCTTGATATGCTGGAAGTAAAAACAAAAGGAAATCTTGACGAAAAAGAAGCTCATTTGCTCAAGACACTACTGCAGGAATTAAAACTCAATTATGTCGACGAGGTTTCTAAAGAACAGAAACCGAATGAAGAAAAAAAGGCGGAATAATGCGATTCGGAATCTCAGGAAACATCGAAAAAACGGAATTGCCCTGCGTTGTGGGGCGTCTCATCGGCAGGTTCCAAGCGGAAAGAACCGAGTATGTCCTTCACGATGTCTTGCTCCCGGCATTGCGGAAAAAAGTAGATGCAATGCTGCTGAAAAAATCACGATTCGTCAGCGAGAAGAAATTGACCGCCGCTTGCGACATTGTTATTTCATTAGGCGGGGACGGAACAATACTGCGATTGGCGCGGTCGGTCAGCGACGTAGGCAAGCCCATACTCGGGATTAATCTTGGAAAGCTTGGTTTTCTTGCTGAGGTTTCGCTGGAGGAGATGGATGATTGCCTTTCAGAAATATTGAAAGGAGAATATACCGTAGAAGAGCGCACTATGCTGGAAACAAAAATAGGAAAGTCGGTTTTTTCACAAAGTGCGCTGAACGATGTGGTAATAAATTGTTCCGGATCTTCGCGAATGTTCAGCATCAAGACGTACGTCAATGATGAGTACCTGTCCACATTCCGTGGAGATGGGGTGATTATAGCTACGCCTACAGGTTCGACGGCCTACGCTCTGGCGAATGGCGGGCCTATTGTCATGCCGAAGACTGATCTGATTCTCATTAGTCCCATTTGCCCGCACATGCTCACCGCACGCACGGTAGTCGTTCCGGATGAATCGGTTATTCGATTGAAAGTCGATACGATTCCGGGAAAAGTTCACGTTGCAGTTGACGGCCAGCCTCAGAAATTTGTTGATGCCCCTGTGGAGATTGTTATACAAAAATCTTCTCGTATGACGCGGTTAGTGAAACGAAAGAATACGAATTATTACGATGTGCTTCGAAGGAAGTTAAACTGGGGAAAAGATATACGTGTCAGCTGATTAGTTATTATGAGCTCCTTCCTTAATCCATGTCTTAATACCATTAATCTGATTGCTGTTTAATTGTGTAACGTAAGAAGGGGGCATAGGATAGATATTATTCCCGGTCAATATTTGATAAAGCAAGCTGCCGTTTGCATCCCCTGCTACGACCAGAAGGGGAGAGTAGGTTATTAGATTATGATAGGAAATAGAAGGAGAAAGGTCCAGACCATCAGAATGTGTTGTACTATTGTGACATCCTGAAATTGAACATCGTTGTTGAAAAAGCGGATCGACCTGCTTGGAGTAGCTGACACCGCTGCTTGGAAAGACTATGGTTGCCGTATCATCTAGTGTATCTTTGCAGGAAATAGCTGCAGTAACCAGGATTACAACAAAAACTAAAAAAACAGGAATGAAAACTTTTCGACTCATAGAATATGCTCCATTTTTCATTAGACGAAAGATACGCAAAAAGGATTCCTGAGACAATGAATTATTCGTTGACTTTGGAGGCTTGCTTGGGTATATTACAAATGTTTGAGTTATTAAAGAGGGCCGTTAGCTAAGTCCCGTTCAAACGCAACGGGATTTCGTTCCGATAAAAACCATCGGAACTCAACATGGGAGAGCATCCTGATACCATAGATAACGGAAGGATGATCGGAACTTCTTTTGGAAAAAAAGAGAAAGATTTTAGAGGGCCGTTAGCTCAGCATGGGAGAGCACCACAATGGCATTGTGGGGGTCACCGGTTCGATCCCGGTACGGTCCACTTTAAGGTAGAGAAAAGATATTTTCACGGCCTTTAAAAAGGTCGCCGGTTCCCTGCCCGACTGCTGACGCCCGCCAAAATGCGCAGCGGGTAAACAGTCACGCAGGCGGGGATCCCGGTGGGGTCCATCGTGTATACAGTGTACACACTACGAAGCCTACACACCGACAAGCATTATATTGGTCACACCAATTCAATAACCCGAAGGATAAAAGAGCACAACATTGGAGTATCGATGTATGCACGAAACTTCTGGTCATGGAAATTGGTTAACAAAGTATGATTGCAATGCAAATAAAATTAGCAAATGCAAATGAACTTTCCATTCTATGGGATAACGGACACCAAAGTATCATTCCATTGAGAATGCTGCGAGATCAATGTCCATGTGCCGGATGCCAGGGAGAGACAATTCTATTAAAAACCTACAAGCCTGCGATACGGCCGGAAATGCCCGGAAAATACACGCTCAAAGGCGCTGAACAAGTGGGGAATTATGCTCTTCAGTTTACATGGGGAGATGGGCATAATACGGGAATTTACACTTGGGAAAATTTGCGGTCGATGTGCTTTTGTGACAAATGTTTGGGGAAAACGAAATAATCAAAATAATCCCGTTTCCATTTATTGGCCGGCATACTGACCTAAATTTTATGGTTATGAGGCAAAGCTAAAGAATGCTAAATTCCATTTCCATTCTTTACGGCACACATTCGCGAGTTGGCTTGTCCAAGACGGAGCATCGCTGTATGAAGTTCAGAAACTATTAGGCCATTCTTCAAGTCGAGTGACAGAAATATACAGTCATTTACAGCCTGAGAATCTGCGAAATACCGTAAATCGAATAACTTTTTCGATGAACTAAATGTGCCAGGTATTTTTATGAAGGTTGAATAATCAGGCGAATTATGGCAGATGGCCATTACAGAACTTCATCATTTCCAGTTTGCCATAACCCCTATATATTCTTTGGTAATGCCAAAACATTTTTCGCCATTTCGACAACAGTTTTCTCAATTGGCAATATGGGCAAACCGACATCTTGCCATTTCGCCACGCACTCTCTAAGGTATTTGGCATAGTGGCAAAGGGGAGCTTCCGACCGAACAACTCGCTAGTTCATAAACACAAAAAAATCGTCACCGAACATGCAAAGAACCCACAACTGTGGAAACCGTGGGCTCGGGGGATTTAGCCTACCATCGGTGAGGATAGCAGGCTTGGGATTGCAAACTACAGAGAATATTTTTTTTGTCAATAAACTTTCGACGTGGTTGTAGTTGAGTAAAATAGTTCATGCATTCATAAACTGAAATGCAATTATTAATATTTTCCTCAGCTAATTTTTCTTGTCAATGTGAGCATCATCGTTATCCACTTGATCCGAGAAGGCATTCTCTTGTATTTTTCTGACAACTCGTTCTACTGTTTCGATGAAATGCAAAATCAGGCTTGTTAAGCTTTTCTCACGAGGAAGATATGAGGACTGAATATTTTCCAATTCTTTTCCCAATTCCACTTTAAGCGATGGAGATTTTGAAATGGAAAGCACTTGAGATGGATACACACTTCTGTGACCGGTAATAAGAAAGCTGATCACACACGCCACTGTCGCATACGGTGCAATCTGCGGTCCGAACATTTCTACCGCCATAATGCTTGCGGCAATCGGTGTATTGGCAGATCCGGCTAAGACGCTCACAAGTCCTATGGCAGCAAATGTTCCGGCGTTCAGACTGAAGACATAAGCGAAGAACAATCCCGCAGTCGAGCCGACGAAAAATATCGGCGTTACGATACCGCCGCTTCCACCAAAGCTGAGCGTGATTGCAGTAAAAATAGGTTTTACTAAAAATGCATACCAATCGGTAGCCTCACCTCGAAACCCCGCTTCAATGGTCGAGAGCCCTAATCCCAAATATTTGGTTGAAAACACATAAGCGAGGATGACAAGAAGAACACCGCCAATAAGGCCTTTGAGTGGCTTCCAGATTGTTAGTCGGTCAGATAATCGATCCCCTAATTTGAGTATTTCAATAAGAAAGATTGAACATAATCCGAAGAACAATCCACCAATCATGACTTTCAAGAGAAAGAGCTCGGAGAAAACAGGAATGACATTCACAGTTCCATGGAAATATGTAACGCCAAGCGCTGAAGAAACCTGATAGGCGGTAATACCGGCGATAAACGAAGGCAGAAGCACTTCGTATAAAATGGCCCCAACAAATAATACTTCCACGCCAAAGAATGAACCGGCAATTGGCGTTCCAAATACAGCCGCAAATCCGGCGCTGATGCCACAAATGACCAGTTTTTTCCTGTCATGATCATCAAACTTGAGAAGATCACTAAAGAATGATGTTAATCCTGCTCCAATCTGCGCACATGGCCCTTCTTTGCCGACAGAACCGCCAACAGCCAGTGTGATAATAGTCGCGACAAGCTTAACTGGAACAACTAAAATTCCAATTTTACCGGAACGCTTGTGGATTGCCTCAATGACTTTTTCTGTTCCGTGTCCTTCCGCGTCGGGAGCAAGATATTTGATCGACAAGGCACTTAAGAACAATGCAACGGGCAGTAAAATAAAAGTGTATGGGGATTTATGCCCGGCATCGGTCGCCCAACCGAGAATCTTAAGAAATAAAGCCGTTGCCCCACCGACAATGGCACCGGCAATGGTCGCCAGAAAAACCCATTTAATAATGCTGATAAAGAGGACAGTAGATTCTGTAAGCTGTTTTCTCACACGGAAGTAATCATATCATAAAACATTCTTGTATATATATTCAAAGTTACAAAATTATTGTGTCTATTTCCTTCCGTAATTGAATGAAGATCTCATTCATTTTGAATATTGTCAGATCAATTTCGAATCGATAATTGCAAAATATTTAGCCCAGTATGCTAAATATTGGTCAAACCACGTCAAGAAAAACATTCTGCTCTACGAAACCTCTGTCCTTTCTTATACCCAAATATTATGGAATAAGAACATATAGAAAGGAGGAATCATGTCTGAACAAGAAGATGAAGATCTCTGGCATTACAGCGAACAGTTCACGAAGGATAAACTTCATCGCTCAGAATTGGTTACGATGGCTTGGCAGGCTCGCGAAAAAATCGGTGATCGAAGAACGTTGGGCCTCATGAGGTCGATGATGCACTTCCGATCTAAAGAATTAAACAAACGCAGTGCTTTTCCAACGAAGGAAGTTGGCAAACGCACAATGGACGCATGGCATCATGACCGGGTCTACATTGATAAGCCTGGTGGTGAAGACCAAACATTGGCGGAGTTCCTTCTGCCAGTGAAAATTACACTGCTGGACTTCACGATCACGAACGATTTTCTCGGTTCATTAAGCGATAGCGAAATGACCGTCCTGAACGACCTGTCTGCCGGTTATAACATGAAAGAAATATCCGCCCGAACTTCTATCAGCCAATCCCACATCCCCGCAATTCGACAATCCCTCCAAGTTAAAGCCGTTGTATACCTTTAACGGTAAGAGAAGAGCAAATGCGCTTGCTCTTCTTTTTACCATTTTGCCACTTTGCCAATATGTATAGGGAATCCTTGTCAATGTCGAATATGGGACCCAAATGAGCCTCAACCTTTTAAGCCTTACATAGAGGCTCTAACATCTTTCTGCTTGAACATAGGTGGAACAGAAAAGGGAAAGAGGTTCTGATAAATTTTATTCTGAAAATTTATTTGGTTCTATATGGGAATTCGATTTCTATATTTTTTAGTATTTTGGAAAATATGCCCATTATGGGCGCTTGCATCTAACTATAGCAATATATAAATTTCAATCAATGCTCCATAAGTAAGGCCGGATCGGGAGGATTATGGCTTTCATTCCGTTCCGGAGTGTAATTCAATTTATTATGGATAATAATTCCAATTGCCAATTATTTGTGCAATAAGACACGAAATATGGACAATGTCTTTGCAGTATATTGCAGGCGTAATCTTTCATTCAATTACAAAATAATAAAGGATAATCATGAAATCGACAGGTGTGTGTCCAAAATGCTCATCAAAGAAAATAGCAACCATCCCGAGTGAATTTGGTACGTATAACGTCATCAAAGTTGGCAAGTTTGGTTTTGCTAAGCTAACGCGATATATTTGCACATCGTGTGGTTATCTTGAACAATATGTTGCTGAGGAAAAATCACTAGCATCACTTCGACAGAAAAATAAGTATTGAAATGTTGTCGATGAGCAGATTTTTTTTTTTGCGCTGCCTCCTAAATAACAAAATCATGGAGTAGCGGTCATGAGCGTATTAGACAGTACCAGTAGAAAACCAAGTTCAGCGGCTGCGGGAGCGTTGATCTCAATTTAGGAATACATTGCGTGGTCACTCAAATATGGAAATCGTTCGAAGGCAAGATTACATTAGATTTATGTAATCCCTTAATGTGACGCTGAGGGCTTGACTTTATATATAGCAGGACGTGCCCAAATGCAGATAGCTTATTATGTTTCGGTATGAATGGAATAGAAGTCAAAGATTCTTCAATAGAAGGTTTAGGAATATTTGCGCTACGATCATTCCAATCTGGCGAGCGAATTAGCCGTGTCAATGTTATTCGAGAAATTACAGCTGGCCTCCTATTCGCTCGGAATATGGTGAACGAGTTGACCATTGTGATTATCTAGATGGTAAAGTTGTACTGTTAGGGTTCCCAACTCGTCATGTCAACCATTGTTGCGATCCGAATGCTTGCCAATTATTTCAAGGAGAAACATCGTATCTTATAGCTCGTCGTGGCATTATTGCAGGAGAAGAGATAACAATAGATTATAACATCAATATTACGGGTGGTACTGCTTGGCCTTGTAATTGTGGAGCGAAACGATGTTGCAAGGAAGTAGTCGGCGACTTTTTTCTTTTGCCCAAAGAATGGCAACTTGAGTACCGTCCATTACTTGCAGATTGGTTTATTCGGCGAAATCGTGATCGTGTTGAAGCAATTGATAATATCGGGCACGGTTTAACTATTTTAAAAAGTAAAGCACGCGATCAATAATGTCCAAACAAGGATAAAATCCTTAATGGTAGGGCGCATTCAATAAACTCCTTGGAAATAAAATGGACTCATCAAAATTAGCTTTAGAATTTATTCTGTTTGCATTTGCTATCATTTTATCCATTAAATACAGAAAAGTAAAAATAAATCAATATTTACTATGGACTATTACCATTGGTACGTTGATTACTAATATCGCCTTATTCTATTTGAATATTGATTTTTTGACTGCGACTTATTATTCAAAAGCATCTCAATTTTATAAATACTTTCTTATAAACATAGAAATCACAAAATGGACAGTCCTATCTTATACCATTACTCGCTTTAACTTATCCATAAAGGATCGAGTGCATTCGAAAATTGGATTTGTGATAGATGATGGTAATTTCAATATTCTTAAGATATTCTCAATTGGGCTAATTGCGGCTATCATTGCAGCCATTAGTGTGTATTTTGTTCTATTTGCATATTATTGGACTGGAATAATAAATGTTAATCCAATAAAGATTATGCAGCCAATTGTTGAATCAATGAGGCAATTTGCTTTCTTTGGTGGAATCAGGAATTTATTTGGAGAAGAAATAATTGCTCGCCTTGGTGTTCAAACCCTAATTTTATACTATTTAGGTGATCGTAAATTTCATGTTTCTCTTGCGATCATTCTATCATCATTCTTTTTCTTTTTATGGCATGATGGAATAGGCAATCTGAATCCAGCTAATTTTATTTCTTCATTGATTTTTGGAATAGTCTACTCAAAGTATAAATATGAAACCGCTGCAATTTCTCACTGTCTTGCTGATTGGATCATATATTTTGTTGTTCCATTAGCATTTCCTATATTACTTTCATTGAAATAAAAACAATAGATGTAATAATAATTATACAATAGAAGGAAATAAATTAAAAGAGCTGGAAACATAAATATGTTCTTGTACAACGTTCAAAGCAAATTAGAAGTAAACAATATTCTCCCGATGCATTCCGTGATAGCATCAGGCCATTCGCAGCTTGCGGGAGCGACGATCTCATTGTAGGAATAATCCAATATGGAATTCGTTAGGGCGCAATTGTTAATACATAGAAGGACGTGATATGATACCAAGACAATCTTTTCAAATTCTTACTGCGATTGCATTAACAATGATTTGTTATTCCTTCCAAGTCATAGCACAAAACCAAATGACTGCGAAGTTTATGATTAAGAGCGTGGATTCACTTGCTGTTTCCTTGGATAGCAATGCAATATTGGCAGGCGTTCATTGTTTAGATATTGATACGACAGGGAAATCTAACTTATGGCAATACGTGTATTTCTCTTGGAACGACTTAACTAAGAGACCCCAAAATGCGTACTTTTTAACTGCTCAGAATAATCACGTCGGGTTTGATAGCTTGCATCCGATAGGATTGGGCGTTTACACTCTCGTTAATCAGTGGATCGATAGCGATTCTGCAATGTCAGTCTCACAGCTCATAGGAGGATCAGATATCCGAAGACAGTTTCCAACTTGCACTATCGCAGCATATCTTTATCATAATACTACATATCCATTTATTGACATGTGGAATATAGATTACAAATGCAGTGACAGTACAAGAACTATAATTATCAACGCTACCACTGGTGTAGTGACATCAGTCAACAAATCCGATAATCAAACATTGCCAATCGGATTTGAGCTCTATCAGAACTATCCCGATCCATTCAATCCATCTACGACAATATCATTTACTATCCCAACACGTTCTTCAGTCTCATTAAAAATATACGACATGTTGGGGAAAGAAGTGGCAACCATTGTATCCCAAGAATTACCAGCAGGCACTTATTCTCGGCAATGGAACGCAGCAAAGATGTCGAGTGGAGTTTATTTCTATCGATTGCAGGCAGGATCGTTTACACAAACGAAACGGCTTGTGCTTTTGAAATAATAAGGCCATTCGCAGCTTGCGGAGATTAGCAGGCATCATTTTGTTCAAGAGTAAATTTGTCAATCACTTTACAAAGAGGAACGTTGTAATGGAAAATATTAATGTTGTTATAGGTTCGAAGTGGGTGAAACTAATAAATTCTCCTCTTTACACAATAGTCCAAGCATTAACCGGTGTCTCAATCAGTTTTGCCCCCCTTTTTTTATATTTCGCAGGAGAATGGAGATTGAGAGGATCATCAATGTGGTTGACTTTCATAGCATGTTACGGAATTATTTTTCTTGTTTCTGCTTTTTATTTCGGACTCGCTCTTTCTGTAATTAAACAAATTCGTAAGACGCACAGCTAACAAGCGGATCAAACTAATTTGTAAAAAGAATATCTTGGAAATCCAGAGATCATTTTGCCACTTCGCCAATCCCTATATACAGTGACGAACTGGCAAAGTCGGAAATAGTCGTTTTATCGCTTCGATAAATCTCTTTTGTCCTATCTGAGCTATACCCAAATGAGCCTCAACCTTTTTAGGCCTTACAGAGAGGCTCTAACATCTTTGTACTTGAACATAGATGGAACAGAAAGGGCAAAGAGGTTCCTAAAAATTTTTATTCTGAAAATTTATTTGGTTCTATAGGGGAATTCGATTTCTAGATTATTTTAGTTTTGGGATAAAATGGCCTCTTATGGACAATCTGGTCATTGCATTCAATCTAAAATATCATTAATGTTGCTTTCGAGTTAAGCTGGATCGGGAGGATTTTGGCTTTCATTCCGGTCTGAGCATGCGATTCAATCTATAACAGCCAATTATTTATGCAATAATGCAAGATATAGAGACATTGTCTATGTGTATATATTAGATACTTTGCTATTATAAAATCTTCTAAGGAGATTAAGAGATGGCACTAAAACCAAAATCTCAGATACGCAAAGTATATGGTATCACAGATAAAGAGAAAAATAGAATTCTAAATTTCTTGCAAGGTGCTGTTTATTATTGGTGTAAAAATCGAAAAGGTGAATGGTTTTCATTACGCGATCTTATGGGTGGCGAAAATTATTATTGGGAAGGAACACCACTTGTAGTTCTTTACGAAAAATGTCGAAAAAGCTGGTTTGTCTGATCGAGCTGCAGTTAAACAAGCTGGAAAAGAGGCTGGATGGTTATTGAAAAAAGTGATTTTTGATGATATCCGAATATTCGAAACCATTCATGAAGAAATGACAAGAAAATATCAATAGACGCAAAATGCCTCCTAAGCAACAAATTTATGAAGAAGTGAGGACTGGAGGATTAGTCGAAGTCAATAGAAAACCAAATTCAGCGGCATCGTTCACCTGGCCAAGCAAGGATATAATCCTTAACGTTGGGGCGTGAACAAAGGCAAAGACTCGGAGAGCTTATGAAATCATCTCGGGATATCCTCATCCAAACAAATAAGACAGATACAGCGGCAAAATTTTACGAGAAGGTTCTTGGTTTTCAAGTTATTGAACGAAGTGAACAAATGATTGGGTTGGAAACAGGCAGTTTTCGATTCTTCATTGATAAAGGTGAATCATACGGTCCGGTCTTTGAATTTTATGTTCCTGATCTCAAACACGCAAAGAAGATATTGGTCGAAAATGGTTGTCGGATTGAAGTGGAAGATCAGAAGGTTCCGCGTTGTTATGTTCGCGATCCATTCGGTCTAATATTTAACTTGTCGGAAAAAAAAATCAAAATAGAAATAACTCGCTGCCTAACCATTTTAAAAAGGAAAGAGTGTGCACCAAGAAGCTTGGCGTTTCTTACAGGGTGCAAGTCCCTGTTGGGTAAGGCAAAACCAGCCACCCATATAGAGTCTTGCAGGAGTGAAAGTAATGACATAACTGAAGCGTAGACAGAGAATCACATAGACCGTTGGCGAAACCGCATTGGCTTAAGCCCGCAACAGCTTCGTAACCTTAATGAAACAGATGACGATGGTGTACTTTGATCAGAAGTCAACACAAAGAGACCGAAAAAATAATGGTAAGGTCTCGGAGGGTCTGCCGGAGTAGAGAGCGTGGTATGTGTGAAGAGAAACGTCGAAGAACTTGGGAGACCCTGTGAGTTCCTTGACCATCGGATGGCATACGGATAATGAGCCACGGAAGGGGAAAACCCAGAAACGGAAGTAGGCCGAAGCCTGAACCGAAGGCAGCAAGGTAAGTCGACGCGAAAAATCAAGTAGTGCGCTGATGACCACAGGGAGTCAGATGAGTTCATAGTACTCAGAGAACGGGAGAGCCGTTCACACGTTTCCAGTATAAGGGAACAAGGGGAAGGGACTCACAACAACACGCAGTCTGCAAAGGAAACATTGGCCGAGCATGAAGAACCGGATACCAATGCGAACCTCACTGCAGGGAATAGCGAAGAAGATTTATGCGGAAGCGAGTGTTGTTGAAGATCCCAGTGCGGAAAAACCGCACGCCGGGATCCGTGCGGGGGGCGTCGAGCAATCGGCGTCCCTACCGCGATCAAGCAAAAATCATCGTGCCGCAAGCCGTTAGTGCGCTTTTAAAAAGGAGTAAATGTTTTATGCAAATCGAAAATGAATTAATAAAAATATTTTCTTCTCGTTTTTCAAAAGCATTTGAACGTATTTCTCATTCTATTCGACAGCTAGATAATAAGCAGATATGGTATCGTCCATCAAGCAGCTCAAACAGTGTTGGCATTATTGTTCAGCACTTATCAGGAAATCTTAATCAATGGGTTTGTTCAGCAATTGGCGGCGAAACATTTCAGCGCAATAGGCCGCAAGAATTTATAGAATCGGAGATGATTTCTAAAAGAGAAATTCTTTTAAAAATAACCGAATTAGATAAGAAGATTCAAAGTATTGTTTTGCAGATCAAACCGGAATTCTTGCTTTCATCTCGTCGTATCCAAGGATTTGATGAAACTGTATTGTCTGCATTGATTGCAGCATTGACACATTTTGAGCTTCACAGCGGACAAATAACATTTCTTGCAAAACTCATGCTTGATAAGGAATATAAAACATCTTGGCAACCAATGAATAAAGAACAAGGCAGGGAATAATTGGTTATCAATGTATCACACATTCGAACCAGCGGCTCAAGCTTTATAAAAAAAACGCCTCATAGTGTTTTGCCACTTCGCCAAATACCTATATACTTTGGCAAAATGGCGAAATACATTCCCCGTGGTGAAAGCTGCAGGGGATTTTTTTATACTGGATTCATAGAGGATATCCGAGTCGTATATTGATCCTCTATAGCGTCCACTCCTTGCCTTCGCTTCTGTCTTTTTGTATATTAAAACTGTATTTAAAGAAACAAACTTCCGAAAAAAGATTAAAAAGATTAGACGCCGAGCATCAAGAGACCGGTAAGCTCGTTTAGCTTGACGTTTTTTATTATAGTTGATGGTTACCAAATTGGTTGCTCTGAGAAGTGTTTTTACCAAAAATCTTTTCCAGACCATCCGAAGTTCTTTTGAATTTTGCTCATTTTTAATGGGCGCTTAGCTCAGCTGGTTCAGAGCGTACGCCTCACACGCGTAAGGTCGCAGGTTCGATCCCCGCAGCGCCCACTGAAATCGCCGGTTTTATGGCGAAAAATTAAAATGGTGATTAATACCTCCAGCATTTGGAGGTATTTTTGTTTCTATCAAAGAGTTCTTCAGGGATATACCATCTCTACTATACCGATGTTAAAGGCAAGCGCACCAAGGTATCAACACGCTCAAAAAAACTAATGATGAAGCGTCCTGTTTATTTTATAGCAATTGGATTTGGAAGAACAGAGACGCAAGAATTGCAAACTAAAATATTTTATACCTGAGTTTGTTGAATTCATGAAAACGAATTATCACTATCGAACATATTTAATTTATCGTATTACACTCAGGCGATTTAAAGAAATTGTTCCTTGATTCGATGGAAGCCATAGAGCCAATAACGGCGGTATCAGATACATTTGCTCTGGCTCATATGCTCGGTAGGTTTTGAACATCGTTTTCTTTCTCTTTTTGTTTCCTCTAATACAATACACTTCTTTCTATTTGATTCTCCTCTATGAAAATATATTACTCGAGAGGCTGTCCAAAAAGTCCATTTGTTGGCAGGATAGGCATTCTTGCCAGCCTGACTGTTGACACAGTCACGCAGGCAGGTCCGATATTGACGAAAAATGACAAACAGGAATGAGTCCGCTCTAAAAAGCACTATTTAAGAATTTATTCTTTTGACCAATTTTATGATCTGAAACGTCTCCTGTTTTTACAAAATAATTCTTCAGGAAGAAAGATATTTCAAAACAGTCTCTTTACGTCATCAGTTATCCGTCCTTTTCAAAAAATGATGCTATCGGCAGCCATCTTAGCTGACTATAGCCATACATCATCTGTTCTTGTCTCTATGAGGCCATAACTATCTGAGTTTCTTCACCCGGAGAGATGGCAAGATCGTCCATGTAACGAACAATACGCCCGAAGTTTATAACAATGCCAGTGGTAATCGCAAAGAGCATGGTCTTAAATTGTCCACGAACTTTGAGCTTATCCTTGGGCATCTTTTTCTTAAACTCTGAGACCGTCGCCTCTACGTTGGCTCTGAGCGTCCGTCGTTCCGGTGGAATTTGCAAAATGTTGTGAGCTCGTTTTATGCGCTGATAATCTTTTTCCCAAAAATAGTAAAAACGAAATTTGTTGCTTCGATCTTTAGCGAAATTGCATCGTTCGCATAAGGGACATGCCGCGCAGAGAGAAGTATCGAACGCCGCTCTAAATTTTTTTCTGCCTTTGGTTGCAACAACCGTCTGATAAGGGCAACTCACATGGTATGAATCAACATCCGTTTTCTGTATCGTTATTTCAATTGCAGCCTCTTTGCCACGAATCGCCGTCTGGATTTGCGTGATTCCTAACTCTGAACATTTTATATCATTGGCGTTTGATCCATATGCGCCGTCGTTATGCAACTCTGCGATTTCCGGTGTTTTTGCCTTCACTCTATCCAAACGCTCATGAAGATTTTTTGAATCATCAACATTGTTCGTCGAAACAGAAATATCCGTAATCAAATTCAGCTGATTCTCCGGATTGCATGTTTCTACTACATTGACGACAAATCCCCGGTAGGCCGTATTGTTCTTTTTAATATACGTTGCTTCAATATCATCGGGTGATTGCAACATATTGGTTGACAATGTTTTCACATCAACCAATGTTATCTTCTCTTCGACAACGGTAAAGTGTTCAGTGTAGACACGCTCAAATATTGTAAAGATTTCAATATCGTGATAGCGCGGGAACAGTTCTGTATGGATCCGCTTATAAATGTGACCAATGTTCTCCAACTCCGTTTGGATTGCTGTTTGATCCAATCGGTAAATGAATTGCCCTGAGGTTTTATTTACATAAGGTGCAAAAACCTCATCAAACGCTTTGCGGTCATCTTCGCTCAGCACTCGATGAACACGGATAAGCATCTCGACCAACAATTGCAGACGGGAATATCGACGAATATTGGACACCGCTTGGAATGAATCTGTTCGTTGGATGTTTGTTTTGATCTTGAGCTCTTTGAGTTGATCTTCGGTAAGATGGTCAAACAGTTTTTCAAGTAAGTTGATACCGGTCTTCACGAAGTAGTCATTTAACCGATTTTGTGTATTGAAAAACGTTGCTTGATTGAAAGGAACCTCGTGAATTGTCTGTAATCCAAGCGCGACTTTTGTGAGCAGGTTAAACTTGATATTGTCAAACAACTCATTTATTGTCCAATGGTGTTTAGCCTGAAGCAAGATTGAACTAATAATACAATTGATCGGCGCATTGGGACGACTGTATTGTTCTGAATACAAACATGCGAAATCTTCTTCTCGAATTTTGGAAAAGATCAATTTGTAAAATGATGCCTCATTGGATTCTTCGATCTCTTCTACGTATAACTTAGGAAGAATCGAGGAAAATCCGAAGATATCGGCCTGTTTGTGCTTTTCATTTTTCTTGAACATTGTTTTTTCCGATAATTGATTGTAATATTCTTTATCAATACAATTATCTTGCCAAAGTATTTTATGACCTTTTTAGAGCGGACTCAGGAATGTTTGTCCTGCCATAATTCCTTCTTTTTGGACACCATCAGAAGGGGGATTTTTTAATCTTTCAATACCACGCTGAATTTATAAAAAAATATAAAGAGCCTTTGTGATAGTCAATGGAAAAGGGTAAGAATCGTTGAATTTGCATCTCTCTTTGCCTATCTTTTTGAATGTCCTTGCCGTATTCATGCTTGAATAACTAAAAAGAGAATCATGCTCGACAGAACAGGAACCGTTCATACACCGCTGCAATATATCAAAGGAGTTGGGCCCAAGCGCGCCGCAGCTCTCGAAGAGCTTGGGATCTGCGATGTGACGGATCTGTTGCACTATTATCCGCGCGGTTATTTAGACAGAAGCCAGATTGTGCGCATTGCAGACCTTCGAGCCCACCTTGCAAAGCACGAACCTGTGACCATCTTCGCGGAAGTTTTCCGCCAGGAGGCCAGGAGAGTGCGCAAATCGAACCGGCTTCTCTTTTTACTGAATGTAAAAGATGAAAGCGGCATTCTGACCTGCGTATGGTTCGAAGGATATAAATGGTATAAGGATGCATTTGAAATCGGCGAGCTGCTTGCCCTTTCCGCTGTTCCGACACTCGATAAAATGGGACGTCCGCAATTCGTGCATCCTCAATTCGACCGCTTGAAGAGTGTGGAAGAAGATGAACCCGATTGGGGAAAATTGTTCAATACCGGCGGCATTATACCGAAATACCGTTCAGGAGCGGATCTGGAAAAAGCGGGACTCGACAGCCGCGGCTTCCGCCGCATTATTCGCAATGCACTCAAGTCGCATATCAATACGATTACAGAAACACTTCCGGAAGGAATTCGGAAGAGACAATCTCTCTCTCCTCTGAAGGATGCTGTACACGCGATTCATTTTCCTGAATCTTTTCAGGAACTGGCTCTCGCTCGAGCCCGGTTGAAATTCGAAGAATTATTTTTCCTTCAATTAATTCTGGCGCTCCGCAAAAGAGCATCGCAGCAGGAAGTCCGCGGCTTTCATTATCAAACGCCGGGCCGGCTTTCCACTCAACTGATCGAATCGCTTCCGTTCAAGCTTACGGATGCGCAACAGCGCGTATTGAAGGAAATCGAAAAAGATTTTCAATCCGCTTCTCCTATGAATCGTCTTCTGCAGGGAGATGTGGGGAGCGGGAAAACCATTATTGCTCTGCTTGCGGCCTTGAGGGCTATTGAGAACGGCATGCAGACGGCATTTATGGCCCCGACGGAAATATTGGCGGAACAGCATTATCAAACGATTACGCAGTTCCTGAAAACAATGCCGGTGAAGGTCCGGCTGCTTATCGGCGGTCAGCGAAAAAAATTGCGCGAAGATATAATGGAAGATATCCGTGCCGGGAACGCACAGATTGTTGTCGGCACGCATGCCCTTGTCGAAGGCAATGTTGAATTTTCCCGGCTCGGATTGGTTATCGTCGATGAACAGCATCGCTTTGGCGTTATGCAGCGTGCGGAACTTCGCGGAAAAGGAATCAATCCGGATGTGCTCATAATGACCGCTACTCCGATACCGCGAACGCTTGCCATGACATTCTACGGAGATCTGGATGTCTCGGTTATCGATCAGCTTCCGTCCGACCGGAAACCAATCAGGACCGGATTGCGGACGGAAAAAGAAAAACCGAAGGTGTTCGATTTTATCAAACAGGAAATCCGAAAAGGACGACAGGCATACGTTGTGTTCCCGTTGATTGAAGAATCGGAAAAAATCGATTTGAAAGCCGCGATTCAGGAATACGAGTATCTGCAAAAGGAGATTTTTCCGGAATTCAAACTGGGACTGATCCACGGACGCATGAAAACCGAGGAAAAAGATGCCACCATGGAGAAGTTCAAGAAGAACGAATATCAAATCCTCGTAGCGACAACCGTTATCGAAGTAGGCATCGATATCCCGAATGCTACGATCATGCTCGTTGAAAATGCGGAACGTTTCGGTCTTTCGCAGCTCCATCAATTAAGAGGAAGAGTCGGACGCGGTGCGGAACAATCGTATTGCATACTTATCGCGAATTATGGATGGTACGAAAGACCCCGCAGGGGTCACACAAACGAAGATCCAATGGAGGAAAAAGCTCTGGCCGGAAGACGGCTCGAGACCATGGTTGCGACCGCAGACGGATTTAGAATTGCGGAGGTCGATTTGCAGCTGCGGGGACCCGGAGAGTTTTTCGGAACCCGGCAAAGCGGCATTCCCGAACTCAAGATTGCCGATCTGGCAGCAGATGCAGAAATTGTCTCCTTGGCGCGCAAGGAAGCTTTTGCAATGATTCAGGACGATCCGCAGTTGAGACATCCGGATCATGCCTGCGTGCGGAATCAGTTTGAAATGAAATTTAAATCGGTGCTGGAATTAGGAAAAATAGGATAAAAAAAAAGAAGGATAGAATAATGCCGGATAATGAAATACATTTAGAAGAACACGTTCTGGTCGTTCCGAGAACGCTGCTGGAAAAAGCAGGAATCTTTCAGGGACTGCAATACAAGATGGAAGGATATTCGGATATTCTGACTGATCCGAAATATCATTCCTTCCGGCGCCGGAAGGAAGTGGAAACGGATCCGGCATGGAAACAGATGATTCCGTACGCAATTCTCAAATGCAAAGACGAAGTGTTTATCTATCGGCGCGGGAAATTCCAGGGAGAAAAACGACTCTACGGCAATTACTCGCTCGGTGTGGGAGGACATATATCGATATCCGATGCGAATCTTCTCGGCATCACGTATGAAGAAGGCCTGCTCCGTGAAGTGAACGAAGAGGTAGCAATTGGATCGGCGTATACGAAGAGAATGGCCGCATTGCTCAACGACGATTCAAATGAGGTCGGCAAAGTGCATCTTGGCGTTGTGCATGTATTCGATCTGGAGCGTCCGGCTGTAACTTCGAATGAGCCGTCGCTTGTGGAAACGTGTTTTATGAAGCCTGCAGAATTGCGCGCCAAAATCGATCAATTTGAGAACTGGTCGAAAATATGCATTGAACATATCGAGAAACTAATCTCTTAATTCATAAATTCCATATCCGCGCATCTGCGCATTGAATGTGCTGCCGTGCTGACGTGCTACGGTGTTGCGGTACTGCCGTGTTGAAGTTCAATCTTGTTTAGTTATTTGGTCACTTCGTCGTTTAGTTAGTTCTCTAATATTTTAATTTTCCAATTGACAATTATCAGTTTACAGTTCACAGTTCACAGTTTGCAGTTCGCAGTTTACCATTCACCATTTACTGTTTACCATCTCTTCCGTATATTGAAGTATAAATAAGGAGAAAATGATTGAGCGAGAATAAAAGCGATTGGGTACCGACAAATCCAAAGTATGACCCGGAAAAGCCTATGCAGGTGGGCGGGCAGGCGGTTATCGAAGGTGTTATGATGCGTTCGGCAAACGGGATTGCGACCGCAGTTCGGAGAGCCAACGGTGATATTGTTGTGCAAAAAAAAGAGCATATTGCGATTACGGAACGTTCATCCGTGCTGGCGCTGCCGATTATCCGCGGCGCTGTCGGCCTGATTGACATGATGTATCTCGGTATTAAGACTTTAAACTGGTCTGCCGAAATAGCTATGATGGACGAAGAAATCAAGACAAAGGGCTCAGTGTCCGTTAAAAAAGGGAAAAAGGGAGAAGGCGCTATTTTAACCGCCCTAACATTAGCTGTAGCGCTCATTTTGGGTGTCGGCTTGTTCTTTGCGCTTCCATTATTTGTCGCTTCAAAACTTTTCGCCGTAGAACAGACTGCAGTGGCATTCAATCTTGTCGCAGGCGGCATCCGGATGTGCCTTTTGTTGGGATATATGCTCGCAATATCTATGCTGGAGGACGTCAAGCGGCTGTTTCGCTATCATGGAGCCGAGCATAAATCTGTCTTTGCTTTTGAATTGAAATCAGAACTGATTCCCGTTAAGGTGAAAGAATTCAGCCGCTTTCATCCTCGCTGCGGAACGAGTTTCCTCCTGATTGTCGTATTTGTCGCCATTTTATCTTTCTCTCTTATCGATGCTTTTTGGCTGACGTTTATCGGGCACATCACACTTGCCACGCGTCTCTTTGTCCATCTGCCGTTTGTTCCTGTTGTCGGAGGTCTGGCATACGAAATGATCCGGTTCTCCGCAAAACACAGCAGCTCGCGATGGGGAAAAATAATTATAGCTCCGGGATTATGGCTTCAAAAAATAACGACAAAAGAACCCGATGAGGCGCAAATTGAAGTCGCTCTTGTAGCTCTTCGCTGCGCTTTGGGAGAACTGGATGCTTCTGCATTTCCTTTAAAAGAAACTGAACCTGCCGGGACACAAGTGACCGCTTGAATATATGATCAATAAATTAGCAAAAATATTCCAACGCCATGAAGAAGTGAACCGGCTTATGAGCGATCCGGCAATTGCATCGGATCAGCAGAAGAGCAAAGAGCTGGGTAAGGAACTGCGCGCACTCGAGCAGATTGTAAAGACGGGACGTTTGTATACAAAAGTTTTCAACGATCTGAACGGGAGCAAAGAATTGCTCGATACGACAAACGATCCGGAGATGAAAGCGCTCGCGCTGGAAGAATATGAATCTTTGAAGAAGGAAGCTGTACGTCTGGAAGATGAATTGAAATTTCTTTTGGTTCCGGCGGATCCGAATGATACGAAAAATTTTATCATGGAAATCCGGGCAGGCACGGGAGGAGAGGAAGCCGCGCTTTTTGCTTCCGACCTGTATCGAATGTATACGCGGTATGCCGAACGGAAAGGCTGGAAAGCCGAACTCATGGACTGGAACGAAACCGGCAAAGGAGGATTTAAGGAAGTGGTCTTTGCAGTCTCCGGCGAGGGAGCGTACGGCGTTATGAAATATGAAAGCGGCGTGCATCGGGTCCAGCGCGTACCGGAGACGGAAGCTCAGGGCCGGGTTCACACTTCGGCGGCCTCAGTCGTTGTTCTGCCGGAAGTGGAAGAAGTTGAGGTAGAAATAAATCCCGCCGATTTACAGTTCGATACATACCGTTCCGGAGGCAAAGGGGGACAGAACGTCAACAAGGTTGAAACTGCCGTGCGTATTACTCACAAACCGAGCGGAATAATCGTTGCATGCCAGCAGGAGCGTTCCCAGTTTCAGAATAAGGAACGTGCCATGAAAATGCTGCGTGCGAAATTGTTCGAGGTCAAGCTGGAAAAACAAAATAGTGAAGTAGCCGCACAGCGAAAGTCCATGGTAAAATCAGGAGATCGCAGCGATAAAATCCGTACTTATAATTTTCCGCAGAACCGCCTGACCGATCATCGAATCGGATTTACGCTTTACAGTTTAGATCGAGTGATCGATGGTGATCTGGATGCATTGATTGAACAATTGCGAATAGCGGAGAGAGCGGAAAAACTTCAGAATACTTCAGTCTAATATGCCTTCCGATATCTGCATGGGAGTCGATCTGGAAGAATATAGATCGTCGCAGCCATGACGGTTTCATAAATTCGCTTTTCTCTTTTCCTTAAAAAAACTTTTCAGAAGCGCTTCGCATTGCACATCCAGAACTCCGCTGACGACATGTGGATGATGATTCAAGCGCTTGTCTGCAGTCAGATTAAACAGTGTTCCGCATGCGCCTGCTTTCGGATCGAATGTGCCGAAAACCAGCGTCGGAATGCGCGCCAGGACAATAGCTCCCGCACACATCGGACACGGTTCGAGTGTTACGTATAAAGTACATCCTTCCAATCGGCGTGACTGCAGATGCGAAGCTGCAGCGGTAATTGCGATCATTTCTGCGTGCGCGGTCGGGTCCTGCAGTTTTTCAATTTGATTAAATCCTTTGGCGATAATCTTATTCTGATGGATGATCAAAGCCCCCACCGGAACTTCGTTTAAAGCATAAGCGCGTTCCGCCTCTTTGAGAGCAAGCTGCATCCAATTTTCATGTTGTGTAGGCATTTTTGAAGAATGTAGAATAAAGAATACAGGAAACAGAATATTTTAAGAAAAGAAATGAATTATCTGTGCTGAATTCAGACTTCAGCCTTCTTACTTCATACTTCTTACTTCATACTTCTTACTTCATACTTCTTTTTTTCTAGTGCACCCAGAGGGAGTCGAACCCCCAACCCTCAGATCCGAAGTCTGATGCTCTATCCAATTGAGCTATGGGTGCGTAAAATTGCAAATTTCAAAATGCAAATTGCAGATTTAAGAATGCAAACTGCAGATTTAAGAATGAAGAATAGCCAGAGATTTTCTTCTGTCTTCTGCCTCCTATATTCTATTTTCTGAACCTAAACTACCGAAATATCGGAGAAAGTGCAACGGCATTTTAGTTGAGCGAATCGGAGGAGCCAAACGATATGCGTAAAGCGCAGATTACAAGTGAAAGCAATAAATGCGTATATTTATTTCGATGAAGAATAAAACAGCCATAGAACTTCTTGCTCCGGCAAAAAACCTCGAGTGCGGGATGGCGGCAATTGGATCCGGAGCAGATGCAGTCTATGTCGGCGCACCAAAGTTTAGTGCGCGATCTGCTGCGGGGAATTCGCTTGCAGACATCGAAAAACTAATTTCGTATGCCCATTTATATCGGGCTAAAGTCTATGTCGCATTAAATACAATACTGTTTGATAACGAACTGGAATCTGCCGGTAAGATCATCAGCTCCGTTTATGATAGCGGTGCCGACGGACTGATCATACAAGACATGGGACTGCTGGAAATGGACATTCCGCCGATCCCGCTTATTGCCAGCACACAAACTCATAATTATGAAATTGATAAAATTCAATTTTTGGAGCGTGTTGGCTTTCAGCGGGTTATACTGGCGCGGGAACTTTCGCTCAAACAAATCGAAGAAATCAGATCGAAAACCGATATAGAACTTGAGTTTTTTGTTCACGGTGCTCTCTGCGTATGCTACAGCGGGCAGTGTTATTTGAGTGAGGCCACTCAAGGACGTAGCGCCAATAGGGGTGAATGTGCACAGCCGTGCAGGCTACCGTATACATTGACAGATGCCGGCGGATCTATCATCGCGGATGACAAGTATCTCCTTTCTTTAAAAGACTTAAACCTGTCTCGTGAAATTCCTGCGCTTTTAAAAGCAGGCATCAAAGCTTTTAAAATTGAGGGTCGTCTAAAGGATGTCGACTATGTAAAGAATGTCACGGCGTTCTATAGAAAGAGGCTCGATGTGGCTCTTACAAACGGCATGAATCGTGCGTCGTCGGGGACGGTAACAACGGATTTTGTGCCTGATCCCGCAAAAACATTCAACAGAGGATTCACGAATTATTTTATTCACAAGCGGAGCAAAGGAAATCTTTCCCGTTCGCCGAAATCGATCGGTGTCCTGATAGGAAAGGTTCTGCATATTGAAAAGAATTGCTTTCAAATAGAAAGCACGGCACTGCTTTCCAATGGTGACGGTATATGCTTTTTTGACGAACTTGACCGGCTGCACGGCACAAATATAAATACAGTCGACCACGGAAATATTTATCCAGCAAACATGGGAGGGATTACGGCCGAGATGGAAATCTATCGGAATTATGATCACCAGTTTATTAAAACATTGAATCATAGCAGGGCAAAACGTAGAATTTCAGCATCGATAGAATTCTTTGAAACGGAAAATGGCTATAGTCTGAAAGCAAAGGATGAAGATGGGATTGAAGCTGAATATGTTCGTCCCTGCAAAAAAATAAAAGCGGAAAAGCCAGATCAAGCGGAGGCGGCAGTCAAAAAGCAGCTTTCAAAGTCTGGAGAATCGATATTTGACATATCGGATGTTCGGATACATTGGAAAGAACCGGCGTTTCTGCCGATCGCAGTACTCAATGAGATGCGCCGCGAACTTATAAAGCAATTAGAATCGAAGCGTATGAAAATGTATGCTCGCAAAATAAATACGATAATTCCGAATGAAATTCCGTTTCCACAAAAGAATCTGGATTATCGGGCAAATATTGTGAATGAAAAAGCGAAGAAATTTTATAGGCGTCACGGCGTGGAATGGGTTGAGCCGGGTTTTGAGGTGCGGGAAAACAAAGAGGGGACACTCATGACAATGAAGCATTGTCTGCGTTTTCAGTTCGGCTTATGCGAGGGAAGGGGAAAAGCGCCGGAGCCGCTCTTTTTAAGCGACATTAAAAATCGCTACAAATTGGAATTCGATTGTAACCGATGTGAAATGCGAGTTGTGCTGGAATCGTCGAAAAAAGGCTAAAAAAACGATGTCCCCTTCTGACTTCTGGCTTCTGTCTTCTTACTTCTGCTTTCTTACTTCTGAATTCTGGATTCTGCTCTTGTGCACCCAGGGGGACTCGAACCCCCAACCTACAGCTTCGTAGGCTGCCGCTCTATCCAATTGAGCTATAGGTGCGTAAAAAACAATCAATTTTCGGCAATTTCTTCTTTGTGATGAGTGAAGGTTTGAATTCATTTCACTCTTCTTGTAACAAAAAATGTAACAACTGCCTCTAATAAGAAATGCCAAGCGAGGCGAGGCTTCCGGGCTCAAAACACTTGGCATTCTACTCTTTCGAGTAAATTTCTTTTCTCTTTTTCGGAAGCTTGCTTCATTAAGTCTATCACAAGATACTAAACATTGATAGGGAAGGCAAGATGTTTTTCCGATAAAGTCGGATGAATTCTAAATTTATTGTTTCAATGTTTCTGGCAATATCATTATGTCTTCTCGATATAAGCATGAGCGGCTGCATCCAGTTTTTGCAGTATATCCGCTTTTAGTTCAAGAGGTAGGTGGTCTATTCCCACCATCAATCCCTTTATAAAATCTTCGTTTTTTTTGTCGAGTAATTTATAATATACATCTACGTTAGCAATATGTTCCAGGTACAATTTTATCGCTGCAATATCGCCAGTTAATGCCTTCTCGGTTAGCACAGAGTATACCTCAGCTAAATCGCTTTTAATCTCGTCCAATTTTATACGCATCACTATCTGCTGAATGATTTCTTTTCTACGCAGCTGCCTCAATCGTCTTTCATGGATTCCAATCCTCTCGGCCACAAAAGACCATTTCTCTTTGGGGTCATGTTTTAAGAGTTCATCAATGACACGTATCTCAGTCGTAGTTAAGCCTTTCGCAAATTCGGCAATATCCGGCATTCCCCAATAATCGAATGCCTCGATTTCAGTGCTCTTTTCAATTGTAAGTTCAGTGCCGGTTGTCATGGTATTTTCTCCGGATATGTTTTGACTTCCCTGACTCCTGTTTTGGATGGTCAATTACTGGTTTCATCACTATCTGCAGGAGTTCGAAGTCTGCCTTCAACAATTGGCTCATCAATATCCTTCCTTTCCTCATATTTGCGTCCAGCAATTCACCTATAGCTTCAATTTTTTGTAACTGTTTATCATAATTTGATTGTTTCATGGCTTTTCCTTCCGAGTAAGTTTTCCATTTGAATGATTGCATTTCCTGTATGGCTCAATTTTCTGTATAAGCTTTGTAGTTCTTCAATGCTGATATCTCCGGAACAAAATCTCGAATAGATGTCATCTGTCTTCTCCTCATCCGCTTGTAAGAAGCTTTCTATCAATATTTCCTTTTCCATACAATAATACCTTTTATAAATATTCAGATGTCTAAATGTCCATATGACTATATGTCCTTTTGTCTACTTGTCTATATGTCTATGCTTATGGTCAAATAGACAAATAGACATGGACATTATCCTGTATCAGTTGATTGAATGTCTAATTGAACAAGCTGATACTTGCCATGTTCAGGCTTAAGCATTATTCGTCTACTTATTGCTTCATTTAAACGCCGTTGCACCGTCCTTTCCGAAAATCCAAAAGGTTCGCAAGCTTCTACAATTTCATTGAAAGTCATTTTCTGCTTTCCAGAGAAGAGAACGCTAAAATCAATTTGTTCCCTTGCGGTGTGGTTAGGAGAAGAGTTCGAAAAATGTTCCTCTTCCTTTACTTCTCCTTCATCTTTGAACCAAAGATTATCAGCATTCAATGAAAGAAGTCTACATTTTCGATTTACATCTGAAACATGACGAAACTTTGTTGGCTTCAGCAAGCGTTTGGTCTCATCATTCTCTGAGCGACGGATTTGCAGCACAGTATCGGCAATACCTCCAAACACTCCCGAACCTCGCATTTGGTCATCATGCATCCGCTCAGGCTGAGCTCCTTTTTTTCTTGTATGATGCACAATCATAATAGCCGTGTGATAGCTATCTCTCAAGTCAATGAACTGTCTCATCAATGCTTTCATATCGCTGGAATCATTTTCTTTTCGACTATGGGAAAAGTAAAGACAGTCCAAAACTACAAGTCCAGGATGTATATCTGCGCATAATGAATTGAGGCTATCCCAACACTCAGTCAATGGGGGAACGGTTTCAGGTGCAAAAAACTGCGACATATCTCCATGTATCGGCAAAGAAGCACACATTTTCTGAAATCGCCGTGCGAAGTCATTATAGCAAAGCTCATTATTCAAGTATAGTACCTTGCAACTTTGCGGGATATCGAAGCAGAGCCATTGCAGAGTACCGTTAGCAACCGATATAGCCAAATTCATTGCGAGTAAGGATTTTCCACAACCTTCTTCACCGGCAAGAAAATTGATTGACTCGGCAGTAATGAGACCCTCAACGAGGAATTGTTGCTCCGGTATGTCCATAGAAACTATATCCTTTCCTGATAGCACTTTAAACGAAAATGGCGCGTGTGTTGGATGCCTTTCTTGATTTTGTCTACATACATCCGGTTCACTTTGCCGTTGGAATGGATAATGACTCATCAACTCACCTGCGCAAGACCTGAATCTGCCATTTAATGGTATGGCTGCAAAAAGTACATTGAGAATTACACTTTCCATTTCAGGATAGCGAATCTTGATAGCTTCACCTGCTAAATTGCCTTCCAATCGTATCATATCATCCTTGATTATTCCAAAGAGTTTTTGATATTCTGGAAGTTCAAAAGCATCTATATTAAATCCCTCCGGCAGTTTTCCGAAAGCAGAAGGGTCGAGCAGGAGGGTTGCTAAGACCTCCCGCTCTGCTTGTTCACGATATCCCATCGTACTCATGCAGCTACCTCAAAAAGAGTTCCCTGAGTGCCTGAGTGTCTTTCAAATAATAATGCCTTCTCTTGTCCCCAAGCATCGAGTTCAAGGAAGGCCTGGGCTTCGTACCCTGCTTTGTCAAAAGCAAAAACCTTGCAATGATGCAGAAGATAGAGTTTTGTTGTAATGAGTTTTCGACCGCAATACTCAATACAAATCCATCTGAAATTGAATCGCTGAAGTAGCTCAAGATTAATCCCGAGTGAATTTGTCTTCCGGTGAAGGTGTTTCTCCTTCCGCTTGCAGAAGAAGGTTCCTTCTCCAGCTTTATCCAATTTTCCCACATACCTGGTCTCAAATGGGAGATGGAGTTCAACCGTCCAAACATTACAATGCTTTGTTGGACTTAGGAAAATTCTTTGTATATTGTTCATGTTGCACCTCTAATTTTTAACGGGTTGTTCAAGGCTCAACTTGACACCCGTTTTTTTATTGCCTTACGGCAATAAAAAAGCCGAAAGAGCTTTATGGCGTATGCAACAACGTCGATAAAGGTATCGGCAATTACTGTTTACAGTTGCATTCGATTGAACATTTATGTATTCAATCTGAACACAACCTGCAGAATATTTATTTAGATTTCGTCACTCAGACACGAAATTTCCGTGTCTATTGAGTGTTTTCATTTTAAAATCTTGCTGGTCTTCTAACAATCCTTCGGTTTATGGCCTCTTTCAAGTTTCGTGGCTTTACATCAATTCTTTCCTTTTTTTTAATTTCTTTGATTGTAGCCTCTAATGCCTTCTTATCTGCACCATAATTAGTTCCCAAGCTTAATAGGTATTTACTTCTCTCTCCTTCATAAAACTGTACATATCCTTTATAGATTTGTGTCATACGAGTCTTTGGAATCTTCCTTTGAGGCTTATTTTGTTTATTAGTTTGACTGGCGATATGTGTGTCTTTGGATTGGTTAGGTTCTACATTAATACTTTTTATTTTTACCTGTTCCCTTTTTTGCCTTATACTGTCTAAAAGCTCCAAGTATTCATCCAATCTCTTATAAATTTTATATTGAATTTCTTTTCCTGTAGTTTCTATCTCTTCATCAGGGACGGGTTTTCCATCGATACTAAAATTGTAATAAAAGCCTTCGGGGTCAACGTATAATTGATATTCTACTTCTAACCATTGACTTGTATCTCTGCTAAATTCATCAGCATCACGTGGACTATATCCTTTACTAATAATTGAACTATGGCAATTTTCAATAGCAGTATTACAATATACATATAGATAGTATGAAGAGTCTTTTTCCATAACGAAAATAAAAAATCCTTCAACCTTGCTTCCAAACCGTACTCAAACGGCTTTCCGCCCAAGCGGAACAAGGTGAAGGATTGTAAATATTCTTGAGTAATATTTGGAAGATTACTCGATTATCTTGCTATAATATATTCATTTCCAAATTATTTTGCATACCTGATATTTATTTTAAAAGAATCATCTTACGTGCTTGATTGTTTTGACCCGCACGGATTTGATAAAAATAAACGCCACTAGGCATAGGTACGCCAGAGTTATCTTTTCCATCCCAAGTGATTACATGTTCCCCAGAGTGCTGATAGCTGAGGTGTACCCCATTGGCTGGACAGTTTTAGGTGAAAGTTAAGGTGGACAATATATGGTTGTATTGTTCTGTTGTCAAGCTCGTTCTTTGAAATATATTCTTTCATAAATCAATCTGATTGTCTCGAGAGTCTATGGAAGTAGACTTCTGCTGGTGTACGATAATTCAATGCTTGGTGATACCGTCGTTGATTATAGAATTCAAAGTATTTTGTCATACCCTCTCTTAAGGCAGAAGTATCCGAGTAATTGTGGAGGTACAAATCTTCATATTTTAGACTTCTCCATAATCGTTCGATGAAGACATTGTCCAGGGCTCGACCTCGCCCGTCCATGCAATATCCGCTCGTGAGGGCTTCTTGAGATATTTTCCTGCAACCTGCTTTGTCAACACAGCGCTAACAAGAATAATTGGTATCTGATTTTCGACCGCAAAGCTTTTCAATTCTGCCAAAACAGAATTCAATTCATCAACGGCGTTCCGTGTCTTTTCAGATATTTGAATAAGTTGGAGATAGTCCAATATTATGAGCTTGCATTTTCTATCATTGACCATTTGTTGAAGGATTGAGAAAAGGGATTTTGTTGATGTTCCCCCTTGCCGGAAATACAGGGGTTTTCCTTTCGCTTGCGCTTTGAATTTCTCTAATGATTGCAGCTTATTTTGTGGACTTACCCAATGTGATATTCCGGCATATCGTTTCACAATTTCCCGTCCACTCATTTCCATTGAAACGATACCAACCGGAATTTCCTTGACTGCATTATGAAGCGCTATTTGATTGCTGAGGAGAGATTTTCCTACCTTTGCCTCAGCTGCAATAATGTAGAGGCATTCATTGTGAAGTCCGTGTATTAATTTGTCAACGTCCGGTATGCCGGTAGACAGCCAATTCACTTTTCCGGAGAGTTCGTCTTGAATTTCGTTTTCAGCTTCTCCGATTGCATCGCTCAATGAGACATAATTCTTTTGATTCAGATTTTGCATCGAATGCGAGACATTGAGCAAGTCCGATATACCGGCGTTTAGAACGGCCTCAACATCACTTCCGCTTTGTAGTTTATCCGATAGCGTAAATATCTTCTCCATCAATTTCCGGCGTTGTGCTTCCTTCTTCACATATTGACAGGCCGTATATGGAGAGGCAATCTGCTTAAGAAATGGATAATCGGCTGCAACATCTTTGCAGAGGGATTCGACCGCCTCAAGTTCTTTCTTTTTATCTTTGCCGGAGAAGTAAAGTTCATCAACATTATTCCGGAGATAGCTTTGAACAGCAAGGGCATCAACTTCTTTTCGTTGAATAGATAATGCAAGGCAGACATCGAATATAGTCCGGAGTTGTCTGTCATTGGAATCATCTTCAGATACCTGAAGAGTATCCGCAATCATTAGAGTTGCTTTCCGGCCTTGCAGGCAAGAGGCAACAAGCAATTTTTCAGCATCAATAATGGTAATCATTATGCCACCTCGCTAAAAAGATTTTGTTGGCTTTTTTTTGCTTGTTTCTGCATCAACTCTTTTTCTGTTTGTTCGGCTTTCTCTTTGCCAAACTGGGTTAATGCGAGATGTTTCTGTTTTTCATAGCCCTGTTGCTTGAAGAAAAGAAAGAAACCCTTATTTAGAATATGGTTCCGAGTCGTCTGAAGTACTTCGCCAAAGGGAAGATGAACATTGACAAAGAAAAAACTTCCATCTCTTAATAGCTCATAATTGAAACCGTAGGAATCACTGTTTCGATAATAATGCTTTGCAGGATTTCGCTGTGTGTGAAATGTTTGCCCGTCCTCAGATAGCCAGCCGATTTTTCTCGGTTTTTGATTTGGCAATGATAGACGTACCTCGCGAGAAGGTGTGATGTAAATATTTGAAGTTTCCATATCCGGAAGCCTTTCTAAAAATAAAAATGCCTACCAGCACCGGCACGATGCTAATAGGCAAAACTTATTTATGCCGTAACTCAAATGAAGAACATCTTCATCTAAGCTACCTGTAAGCTATCCAACTAAGAACTTTCTAAAAAGGACAGTGAAGTCCTATTTAAGTTTTGTAACCATATAATTCTTAATAGCTCTGCGTTGTTCTCTCTCAATAGTCTCCCGGTTGTTCTTTTCTAATAATGGTTGGTATAATGCAGCTTTAAAAGCTATTTCTTGCGCTCCACGAATACCTATTTGATGAAATGCTTTCAGACAATAGTTAATTGCAGAATTCCATATCCAAACATGTTTTTGTATGAACTTAAAAGGATTTTCAAATACTTGGCTGCCACTAACCCATAATAAATGCCTATTAGAATCAGGAGGTGCATCTTCTCGTTTAGATAAAAATATATTGTCGTTTAAAATTGGCTCAAAATATTTCCTGTCTTCAGTATCTCTTAATGGATGCTCCCACAATTTTCCGAGCTCTTTTGTTTTCAAATGTTCTCTACACCATGCTAAAACGGCTTTTGTGCCAAATTGATATTGCATAAGTTGAAGATAAAATTCCCAAATATAAGCATCTGTAAACTCAATTTTGAGCATATCGTTACTTTTTACTCCGAGCTTTTTTAAAGAATTATTAATCTTTGGCCTTCCAGCCTTACGTGTTGCAAACATTTTTCGGGTTTGCTTCATCTGTTCATCCATCGATAATAGGTTCCAATAAATTTCTACAATACTCCACCATCTTTTTTCCACATTCACCTCAGAAAATACAAAATCCACTGTCGGCAGTCCGTCCACTGCCAACAATGGATTATATATTTCACCTTCCGGTGAATGTCCGATTGAGAAGGGACGGCTTCTCATTGTATAACTTCCTAAATTATTCCCTTATGACATTAAATGTATGTGTGCCATCCAGTCTTTGGACAACAAGTTGAACGCTCGTTCCTTTGAGCCCATCTATTTTCGATACGATATAATCCACATCTTGTTCATTAATCAGGATTTGATTTATTTTTAGAATCTTGTCACCCTTCAATATCCCTGCGGTAAACGCACTACTATTTTTCTCAACCTCAGCAATAACTCCATCGGCTCCGACAAATATTCCTATACTTCCGGTCATTTCTATTGTAGGGGCTTCTAATACAACAAATTTAATGTGCTTGTTATCGGCGCTATCAATACGTATTTTAAATTGTTGAAAAACAATAACTTTGTCGGCAGACAAGGATAAATCATATTGCAAATCACGGTTAAAAGCCATTCTTGCAAGCACATAATTGGGATTAAGATTGAATTCTCGATAACTTAGATGAATTACATTTTGTGAAATGCCATCATAGTACAATTCTTTTTTAATTCCATCGCTAAAAACGTTGTCTTCCCCATTTGGTGGCGTATTTCTGAGAGCCTCCAATACTTCTCCATACCCCCAACCAATCATTGGGTTTCCTGTCGGTATTTCAACAAGTTGATTTATGTAATAATCTTTAATGTCCTCCTTAAAGATTTGTACGCATCCGGTAAGAATAGAAACAATTCCGATAAGAAATATCTTCTTCATACCTCCTCCTCCATAAAATGATTTCTTTTTCATCATTCATCGAAGCTATTTTTGCGATGGATTTATTATAAATTCTTTTGATGAATTTTGGAAAGCAAACATCCAGAATGATTCATGTTCAAGCATGCCAATCGGCTCGGTCATAGTAGTACGACGGTTACTAGGTACAATCGCAAGTATCAAGTATTTCCCGGTAGGTACAGAAACAGAAAAATGCCCGTTTATATCTGTCCGGGTAGAATATGTGCTCCAATGTTCTTGCAAGGTAGTTAATGATTTTGAGGCAATGGCATCGAGACTATCAAGACGGTGGAGCAAGTTTTTATCAATAGATTTTATATCGCCAAGATGAACTCTAAGTTCTTCATTATATACAACTATATACCATTGTATAAATAAAGCGACATGATAAATTATTGATAAGGAGACAAATAACCCAGAATCTGAGACGGATTCATTTGAATGCTTCGGAAAGTCGAAGTTAAAGTTGAATAAAGCTCGTTTTGTGTTGAGAAATATCGATTGTGCGTACCATGTAATCGTGTATGATGCCAGACTCTTTCGATTGCATTGAACTCCGGAGAATACGGAGGAAGATTGAACACTTCGATATACGCCCGGTGTTCTGAGAACCAATTCCATACTTCCCGATCTTTGTGGTACGATGCATTGTCTTGAATCAGATAGATTTTTCTTGGGTAATAAGCCCTTACAATGCGTTCGAGATATATCAGATATGTAAGAGCATTGAAGACTGTTTGAAATTGATAAAGAAACCGAGCGCAATAGAGTTCTATCGTTCCGTAAATCTTGAGCGTATTGCGTTGCCCAGTTGACGGTATTTCCGGTTGGGAACCTACTCGTGACCATGTTCTGTAAAGCGTGGGGTCTTGCCGGAAACTTGCTTCGTCCTCGAAGAGGATCGCTGCTCCTTCGAACCGGGCTTTTTTTTAATATTCGGGTATTTATAGCGAATCCAACGCGATTGCGCTGCCTGATCTGCCTGCGCAAGAATTTTCTTTGGGCGTTGTACGGAAAACCCAAGCCCATGAAGAAGCCGCGAAACATGGGCGGGATGATAGGCAATAGAGAATTCTTCTTCGATAACTCTGGCAACCATAGGGCTTGTCCAGACACCGGAAGAGAATCCATAAGCCACGGGACCACTGTCGAGAATCTCCGACAGCTTCCGTTTCTGGCTCTGGGAGATACAAGAGGGACGACCGGATCGATGTCCTTCAAGTATTCCATCCTTTCCCTCTTTTTGCCAGTTTTGTAACCAAATGGAGACCTTTGATCGATGAACATTGAGAATCTCAGCAATTACAGGAGCAGACTTGCCTTCCATGTTAAATGCCACGGCGCGCAGGCGGTTGGCGACACGATAGGCTCCTTCTCGCATGGCTTGTTTGCTGAGTTCAACCAATTTCCGTATCTTTTTCTTTGTTCCATGTACCTTTATTGCTTTCATGGTATCTCCTTTGATTGGATGATACCAATATAACTATGTCGCCTTATTTATGCAAGCATATATAGACGTTGAAATAAGTAGTCATCAAGATTGTTGGCATCTGCAATTGTGAAAGGATTTATTGGGATAATATAAATGGGTCTTCTCCCAACTGAGTGGGTGAATTTTAGCAAAAAGATGAATAGCGATCAATAATATCAAGGTATTTACGTATTTTAGGAGTAAAAAAAGTTGATATATCTTTATGAGTAAAGACAAACGATTGAGCGATGCATATGGATTTTCAGGATTCGTTCCTTTACAGATTGTAAAAGGAATCTTTGGTGATCCTAAAGCAAGAGTGATCATACTGAAGCGTAGGACAAAAAAACAATTTGTCCCGCATGTGGAAAGGCGAACAGGAGCTTTTATGATCGCAAAAAGCGCCGTGTGCGCGATCTCTCCTGTGGCGATACACGGGTATTTCTGGAACTGGAAATACGCCGCGTCCAATGCCGGGGTTGCCGCAAGGTGAAGCAGGAGCAATTCGCCTTTTTGGCGAACAATCCGTTTTATACCAAGCGTTTTGCGATGTATATCGGAGAACGGTGCCGGAGTTCGAGTATCAGCGATGTTGCCAAAGAATTTCGTCTTGATTGGAAGACAGTGAAGGAACTGGACAAACAGTATATGCAGGAGCAACTTCGTCGTGCCACTAAAGCACGACCCAAGGTGATTGGCATTGACGAAATATCTGTACAAAAAGGACATACATACAGGATTGTCGTTAGTGATTTGGAGAGACGGCGTGCCATCTGGTTTGGTGGAAAGGATCGTTCTCAAGAGAGTATGAATATGTTTTATCAATGGCTTGGACCCTTGAAAACAAGGCGTATTCGGCTTGCAGTAATGGATATGTGGAAGCCATTCGAAAAGGCAGCAGGTATCCACATCCCACAGGCAGCCATTCTTTATGACAAGTTCCATATCATTGGGCATTTAGGTGAGGCCATAGACAAAATCCGTAAGCAAGAATATGCACGTCTCTCCGGTCATAAGCGGCAATTCATCAAGGGACAAAAATATCATCTTCTGTCTCATCGAGAGAATCTCACTCTTTCCGGAAAGAAGTCATTAAAAACTCTTCTTGAGGCAAATAAGCGTTTGAACATTGCTTATGTTCTCAAAGAATCATTCGGACAGCTTTGGGATTATAGCTCCGAAGCTTGGGCTCACAAGTTCTTTGACAACTGGAAAGCATCTCTTCGATGGCAGCGCTTGAAGCCGTATGAAGAGTTTGCTCATCTTATCGAACGACACTGGGATGGCATTGCTGCCTTCTGTAAACCAGAGAATAAAGTCCCTCTTGGTTTTGTCGAAGGATTGAACAATAAGATTCGTATCATTCAACGTCGTGCATATGGTCTACGGGATGAAGAATATCTTCGACTCAAGATCTTAACTTGTATGTTGGACTAATAATGTCTGCCTTATTGAGCCAATATTCACCCACTCGCAAAGGAGAAGAGCCATATAAATAAGTCTATTGGGAATTGGCCTTTCACCATAGACAGTAAGCATATTCGAACCGGGGATTGGAACATATTCTTTATCGAAAAGAATAAACCCAGATATTTGATTGGTTTTAACAAACAGCAGGAAGAGCATCAGCAACAGAATGGTAATGAAAAATATTTTTCTCTTTTTTTTCATTCGGGCTCCTTATTGGTCGTAGTTGAAATTGTACGCATCTAATAAAAGAGAATCAATTCAATTAACATTTAAAATAATACCCTGTTATCCCATATTTGCGATATACGGAGTTCCCTCAATTAATCGCTACCGAAATCTTGTTCACTTCAGAATGAAGGCTCTCAGGCTGCAAATGGCTGTATATTTGAGTTGTTTTCACGTCTGAGTGTCCGAGAAGGTCTTTAATCACATAAACGGAAGTTCCATCTTGTGCCAGCCAAGAAGCAAACGAGTGCCGGAGAGAATGAAAATGTATGTCTTGATTGCTGAGGTTTGCAGACCGGACGTAGCGCTTGAATAGGTGAGTAATCCAATCGGCAAACAAAGGCTTGCCATTCAATGAAAAAACATATCCGGAAGTATCTTTTCCCTGCCTTGATTGCAGAAGGTAGAGGGAAGTATCGTTCAATGGAATTATTCTCATTCTACCGGCCTTAGTGCGAAACGTTGGAGTGCTTTCAATATACATTAACTTCCGGTTGAGGTCAACACTACTCCATTTTAGGTTCACCAATTCCCCTCTACGCAATCCGGTAGATACGGCAAAAACAATGATTTCCTTCAACCATTGTTCTTCAATGACATTTAACAGTTTTTGAAATTCTACTTTTGTGAGGAATGTTGGCCTATTCTCCGGTACCTTCACAAGCTGAATTTTGAAGGGATTGCTTTCGAGTAGTTTCCATCTTACCGCCGTGTTGAAGAACGCCCTCAACGTCCGGAGTTCAATATTGACCGTAACCGGCTTAATGGCCTTGAGGCGTTGGCCTTTATATTCATCGAAATGCTGAGGCGTGTAGGCAGTAAGTGGAAGGTCTCCGGTGAATTGCTGAAAGTTATGGAGTGCCGTTTCATAAATTGCTACAGTTCCCTTGCTGAAATTTGTTGAGGCGAAAAGAAGAAAATCCTTTTTGAATTCCGAGAAGAGTTTTCGCCTTGCTTTCTTGCAGCGTTCATATTCATCACGTTTGAACGTTTGCAGAAACCGGAGTGCATCGGTTTTGTACTTGCAATGGGTTGAAACACGCTGTCTCTTTCCTTGCTCATTTGCGAACCAAAGATAATACGTACCGTTGGAATGTTTTGAAAGGAACATCGGAAGCCTCATTTTCTGAGGCATATTGTAACAAAGTTTGTAACAAGAGAGAAGGGAAGTGCCGAAAATGAAATGCTTTGAAAGCTTTTAACCCCCAACCTACAGCTTCGTAGGCTGCCGCTCTATCCAATTAAGCTATAGGTGCATAAAATTGCAAATTTCAAAATGTACATTGAACTCTCAAATCCAAACAAAACGCGTTCGTATGTGACTTTGGGACTCCCGCAAAAATCGCGGGATTCTCAAAATGGCAGCTGCTCGTTAGAAACTCTCGCAGGCCATTTTGGAATATATGCGCATAAAATTGCACCCAATTTTCGGCAGTATCTTCTTTGTGCTGAGTGAATCTTCAATTTCAATTCACTCTGTCAGTCACTAATTGGCTCGGATAAGAAACACCACCCGAAACGAGGCTTCCGGACTCTTGACACTCGGCGTCTTGACCTTTCGGTCAAATCTTTATTATTCTTTTTCGGAAGCATGTTTCTTCGTATTTAATTTAAATATACAAAACCATCGGCAAGAAGGCAATCATAAAACCAATCAAATCAGATTTAGCAATACACGTTACCACATATTCTTTAGAATATTTTTGGCAGCTTCAAATGGTACTCCTGTATCGGCTGCAATATGCCGGGAAAGGGAGTTATATTTTCCGCTATCATTGCTGCTCTGGTAAGTGAGGTTATAACATCGACGGAATCGAAAATAGAGTGCACCATTGGGCAGGTATAGTTTTGATACTCTCGTAGAGCATTTTGGACAAAGAAAAAGAAACCGGTCTTTTGTATAGTCAACCAGATGATATTATGATTCCATTACTCAAACAAGTCTGTATGTGTCCCTGTGCGAATAAGTATTAATTCGTTTTCAGTCAATTTGTAAATAAGAAGCCAATCAGGGTCAATGTGGCACTCTCGACAATCTTTATAATCTCCGAGCAAAGAATGGTCTATATACTTTGCATCTAACTTCTTGCCGTTTGCCAACATTTCAATAATGGCGTGCAATTGCTCAATATCATGCCCGCGCTTTAGACAACGCTTGTAGTCTTTTTTAAATTGAGAAACCCTGCGGAGTGTTAACATTATTTGCCAAGCTCCGCTAAGAGGGCCTTCGTAGATTTGAATTTTATTCCTTTTCCTTTTCTTGCTTCTGCAATCGCTTTGCGTGTCACTTCATTTGGTATCCTGACATCAAACGGTATTCCTTTCACATGCTGTACCTGTTCAAAGAAAATATTGATTGCATCCGTCGTGTTTATTCCCAACTCGTTGAGAATGTTTTCTACCTTGGTTTTCAGTTCCGGCTCAATGCGCGCCTGCACCATTGCTGTTCTTGCCATCTCATGTGTCCTTTCTTTTGTCTTCTTCAATGTATTACATTCGCAATACAAAAGCAAATAGTGATTGTACAAGTCTTCACAAGCGGTACATTTCGTTCGATAGCGCTTATAAAACACTATTCCTTGCCTTGATCGCTTGTTCGTTGGAATAGTAGAGGTAATACGTACTGTTGGAATACTTGGAGAGGAACATCGGATGCTTCGTTTTCTGAGTCAAAAAGTGCTTAAATAAGTGCTTAAGAAGAAGCGAAATGAAGAAAATGAAATGTTTTGAAAACTTTTAACCCCAACCTACGGCTTTGTAGGCTGGCCGCTCTATCCAATTGAGCTATGGGTGCGTATAATTGCAAATTTCAAAATGCAAATTGCAAATTTTAAAATGCAAATTGAAAATAACTTTTAGAACTCCTCAATCCATACAAAACACCATCGCGGACTGCTTTGCAAACAAAAAGCAACCATTTGGTTGCCTTTAATTTCTGCGGGGCCGAAGGGACTCGAACCCTCGACCTTCTGCGTGACAGGCAGACGCTCTAACCAAGCTGAGCTACGACCCCGATTGATTTTGATCTATTTTCGAAAAATATTCGCTCACCAACACACTTTGTTCTCATTTTCCGATAGTTGATGTATTGGGTATTGTATTAACTTAACTAATATAACATTTGGAGTCGACATGTTCAAGCGGATTTGTCAATAGACATAATTTCATTTATATACTTCAACTGTTGATTTAATCGCCAAAATATTTTAATTTAAATTCAAGAGAGGTAAATCCAATTAATATTGTGTGTCGCTATTAATTTGGATTTAACTTAAGTCTTTTCAAAGTAATTATAGATAAAATATTTTGCACGAACCGTATCCTTAAAAAATGCGGTATTGGTGTATGTTGGAGCATTTCCTCTTCCCGTGACAAGATGGGAAATTATGAAGTAGTGGGGAAGACTGCTGAGTCAGCAAACTTAATGATATCAAAGAGACTGCATATCGCGGCGGCGTTCTTATGTACGTTCGTTTTGTCCTATTCACATGCTTCTATATTGAAGCAACGAAAAGAGATGAATAAAGAAATAAAAGTTTCTTCATATCCGGCTTAAAAGTTCGGTTGATCTATCAATCAATAAAGAGAATATCTCAACGGCATGAAGAATAAGGCTTATTGAAAGAATTCTTTTAAAAATATAAAGCTCGAAGATTTCGCGTTTTCAAGATGGATATGAAAAGGTGCAATAGAGTTACAGAGCTTCAGCAGGCCGGTATAGGATATATTGAGAGAGAATAACCATGAAAATAAAAAAACAATATCTACAATTGATCGCGATTATTTTCATTTTTAAGCTTCCTGCCGTTTGCCAGCCGGCAGACAAGGAATTTATCAAGCATTCCGAATCATATTATTACGGTGAAGGAACATCCGAGAATGAACAAGAGGCATCCGATGCCGCATTAGGATTGCTTACACAGCAAATAGCGGTCACAGTCTCGTCGCAATTCGAGCACTCGCAGTTTGAATCCAATAATGATTATACCGATCAGATGAAATCCGTAGTGAGATCATATTCAGTTGCTACGTTACGCAATGTCCATAGCATGAAGTCTCAGGTGTCAGGTAAGATCAATATCTTCCATTACATCGAGCGAAGTGAAGTAGAAAAAATTTTCGCAGAGCGTGTTGAACTTGTAAAAAATATATTTGAAAAAGCTCAAGAATTCGAAAAAGATCGGGATTATAGTAATGCCCTTAAATGGCTGTATTATGCTGCGATTCTTCTTAACTCTGTTCCCGTGCGGATCGCAAAGTCCGGTGAAGTGAACCTAATCACAGAAATTCCAGCGCATATCAATACGCTTATTGCATCCATCAAATTTACCATTAAAGCTGATCGGAAAGTGTCCGACAAAGAGCGCGAGATCGTGTTTGGCATGTACGCCGATAATAAACCGCTCCAAAGCTTGGAATTTTCTTTTTGGGATGGCAGTTCTCAAATAAATGTCGCTGGAGCAGACGGCGAGGCAATCGTTCGGTTGGTTGGCGGCAGTGTTGATTTTTCGAAACTCGATATCATCGTGAAGTACTCCTACTATGAATGTAAAGAAGAAATTAAAGAAGTTGCTGAACTATGGAATGTGGTCATCAAACCATCCTTTGCAGAGACAAAGCGGGTTGATTTGCGATCAGAGGAAAAACCATCCGCAATACCTGGAATAACTACAAAATCTGCTCATGATCTGTCGATCGCGACTTCAAGCAGCAATGCCGCTCAAACAATTTCTATTATGTCCGGTCATACACTTCAATTGATGAATAAAGATGATTGTCCTGTGTTAAAGGCAATTGAGCGAGGGACAAAGGATGTTATTGAACTTCTGCAAGCAAATTTGCATGATGATGTCCAAAAGAAATATGCTTCAGATAAATTTGTAGCAGAGAAAATGAGCCGGTTAATACGATATAACAAAGCAATTCCGATAGATTCAGAAATTACGGCAGATGTGAATAAGACTTCTACAGGTTGGGAAGTGCGGAAATTACGGGTATTGAACTCCTATAAATCGCTGAACAAACAATCCATTGAGTATCTCATACTGGATTTTGATACGACGGGTAAGTTCAACGACATCAATTTCGGAATAACGGAAGGGCTCTATAAGACATTTGTGGAGCAGGGTAAGTATGGAAACGATTGGGGAAACCGGCAAGTGATAATAAAATTTGTAGAACGCTATAGGACGGCCTTTCTCAGTCGTGATATTAAAATGCTCGACTCTCTTTTTGCCGACGAAGCCGTGATTATCATTGGGCGTGAAATAAAAAAGACAAAGTCAAAAGATGTATATCAATACTCGAAGATGAATGAATCGCAGCCGGAGTATGAAAAAACGCAATACACCAAGAAACAATATTTGAAGAACCAGGAATTAGAATTTAATAAACAGGACGATCTTTTTGTCGGGTTCTCGACCTTCAAAATTTCCAAAAAAAATGCTCTGGAGAATGGCCAAGAAGATAAAACGTACGGTATAAGTATGCGTCAGAATTACAATTCCACGAAATACGGTGATGAAGGATATTTATTCCTGCTTATAGATTTTAATGAGGAAGAACCCCAAATCTATGTCCGGACGTGGCAGCCGAATGAATGGAGCGATGCGGCAATGATTAAATTGGCAAATTTTAAAGTAAACAGATAAGGGATACTATAAAAGAACCCCCAAATAAATATTTATGAAATATATTCTTCAATATTGCTTCCTTCTTGTCATCCTTTTATCATCATTCTTATTTTCCCAGCAACTTTCTCAAATGATCGTAGTGGGGAAACCAGAATTGCAACCCAGCGAGTTAATGCCCCATGAACCTCGAGATGCCAACGGCGAGGTCTGTGCAGGGCTTATCATTACCACGGATCTAGATGGATTGAAATTCAATTCTTATAACCATATAGTAAAAATGAACGCCGATATGCCGGGAAGATATCTCCTATTTCTTTCACCTGATGAGCAGGTAGTGGAAGTGCATAAATCAGGATTTGAGCCTTTGAAGTTGATTCTTAATGATTTAGGGATTTCTAAAATGCAAAGCGGGGAAGTGTGGCAAATCAAGATTACCGGCAACCCTAAGAATCTTGTCATAGGTAAGGGAAGTTTGATTGTCTCCACAGTGCCCGATGGTGCCACGCTTACGATTGATGGACTGCCCGGGATGTGGTCAACGCCGACAAAAAAAATTGACATACTCTCAACAAATTGGCGTCTTATTATTACAAAACCGCGTTATGATACTCTTTTTGTTTCAGCGACGGTCATTAAAGATAGTGTGGTACACTTGGATAGTCTTCGCTTGGTTCCGAAATTCGGTTTCATTCGCTTTGAGGATATGAGCGGGGCAGTTGCAACTATTGATGGCAGGGAAGCCCGATTGAATGTGAATATTGAACAATCACTCGGGATACACCGGATTGCTATCACAGATGAACAATATGGGAAAAAATCGCTGGAGTGCACAATATCTCCAGGTGAAGTAAAAGTATTGACACTCGCCGATTTTTTAGCGCCGGGTTTTTTTGATATTTCTACCGATGTCCTCGCCGATATCTATTTAGATGGAAAACCATTAGGAAATACTTCTGTCCGAGAACAAGCAATGCCGGGTAAACATGAAATTTTTCTCAGACATCGCACTCTTGGTGAACTCAAGGAATCAGTCGTTCTTCAGCCGGCAGAGGTGAAAGAAGTATTTCTTTCCATGCTGCCTTCCCGCAATACTGCAACGTGGCTCTGTTTGATTCCTGGTGCAAGCCAGATTTATATTCAACAGAAAACAAGAGGATATTTTTATCTCTCCGCATTTTTAGCGTCAGCGGGGGCTTCAGTCTATTTCCTGACCGATTATCAAAAACAAAGAAACGATTACGAGAATCTCATACAAGAATATAACAGTGCTCAAACTGCAGTTGAAGCCGCACAGTACCACAATGCGATCAAAGCAAAATATGTCACGCTGGAAAATTCGAAAAAAGACGGACAGACTTCATCTATTGCAATCGCAGCAGTCTATGTTGTAAGTATTCTTGACCGGCTCATTTTTTCAACGGAACTTGGATACCGCCAAAGGGAATCGACCATTTCGATGGATATGCACGGCAGTCCAAATCGGGATGGCATTCAATTAACATGGAGGATCCCTCGTTGAGAACCTTCATGAATTTGGAAAAATGGGAAAGAGAATTGCGAAAATATGCGAGCAAGTATTTCCATGTCTTGCGGGCATCAACTGTAATTTTGTTCATTGTCTTCATTAGCATTGTTCTTGATATATCAGGATGCGAGCAAGTATCCTCCCCAGATTCAATTTTTATAAATCCGGTTGATACGGTGGGCAATGCATTTGTGGCGCCTATTACGACAATTATAGCCGGACCTTCCGATGGACAAACGATTACTACGGACTCGGTTACATTTAAGTGGAGTGGAAACAACGCACGTAACCTATTCTCGTATAAATACGACACTATCCAGTGGACTCCGTTCGGCACTCAAACCTCTTTAACACTTGATTACCTTGATGAAGGCACACATACGTTTTCCGTGAGGTCGCTGCACTTCAATGGAACCACGATCGAAACAAATCCACCGTACGTGCAATACACGGTCAATGCAGTCAATGGTCCATCGCTTATGTTTTATCCAAGACGTTTGATTGTTGCAAATGGACAAGCGTTCACCTATGATATCAATGTTGTAGAAGTATCATTGGTATACGGAGCGAAGTTAGTTATGAGCTACGATCCATCATTGGTGAACGTAACGGGCGCAATAGTTGGATCGCCTTTAAACACGGGAGGGTCCGGAGTGATGTTGCCTACAATAGACCCGGTTTCGAAAACAATTACTTTAGATATTGCCGCCATAGGAAGAACTCCAAAAGGCATCGACGGCACAGGCGCCATTGTAGTATTGCAGTGTACTGCACTTGCAACAGGGGTTGAGCTTTTTCAATTCAATGCCGCTCAAACCGCGTTGAGAGACACCTCGAACTCACCGATCCCAATTAATACATTAATCGGAGGGAGGGTGGAAATACAATAAAGACGATAGCAACTAATCCACTTGGTGCAGGTGGAGCCCATCTGCAAGATGGACTCCACCTAAATTCAAGGACAACATTTTGTATGGTAGACTATTGTTTTATTGGAATTTGGAGGTAAGTTTTAATTTGTTAATTGTTAGTGAAGAAATATCGGATGATAATCATATGAAGAGGAGCATGATTACACCATGAAACACAAACACCAACTTTCTATGAAAGTGATTGGCTTATATATGAAAGAGCGAAGTAAACAATTGTATGGGACCTGCAAGCCTGCTCCTGAAAACTCGTTTTTCAAGTCAGCAATTCGATTTAGAGATATAATGGCAAGGCTGCATAGAATAGGGGTAACAATGCTTTTTATACCATTGATGATGATGGTTGTCAAAATACAATTGTACATCAATCCGAAAGTCACCTTTGCCTTTTTTAGAATATCAAAACTTAATAGTTGTGGGAGTGGATTATGAAGAAATCCGTTACAAAGCTATACATCCTAATTGCAGTTTTGTTCTTAGCTTTTCCTTCACTTCAGGCACAGACACCCACGATTTACTTCTCTGATGACTTTGAAAACGGATTAAACAAATGGTTAATCAGCGGTGAGGATTGGGATACAACCTCAGCGACAGCGCGAGCGGGGAAGTATTGTATAACAGAGAGTCCGAATGGCAATTATCCGCCCAATGCTAATGAAATAATAGCAACAATGAACCAGATAGATTTAACAACGGCGGCAAATCCAATACTTACATTTTGGGATAAATATAGTATTGATAATACTCAGCCTACATATGATGTGTGGGGAAATGTGAATAACGGTTCTAGTGGTCCAGACTCTATATATGTAGAAATATCAAAAGACAATGGGTTTACATGGAAACCGATAAAACAGAAAACAGGGTACCTAAGCACATGGACGTATGAGCAGATTGATCTAACTCCGTATACAGGAACTAAAATAAAAGTGAGATTCCGGCTCTGGTCTAATGGGGACGTATATGTAGCTGATGGCTGGTATATCGATGATGTTGCAATAAAAGAAATTGACCAACGAAGTATTCGATTACCATTTACAGATAATTTTGAGGATGGACTAAGTCAATGGCAATTCAGCGGTGAGGATTGGGATACAACCTCAGCGACAGCGCGAGCGGGGAAGTATTGTATAACAGAGAGTCCGAATGGCAATTATCCGCCCAATGCTAATGAAATAATAGCAACAATGAACCAGATAGATTTAACAACGGCGGCAAATCCAATACTTACATTTTGGGATAAATATAGTATTGATAATACTCAGCCTACATATGATGTGTGGGGAAATGTGAATAACGGTTCTAGTGGTCCAGACTCTATATATGTAGAAATATCAAAAGACAATGGGTTTACATGGAAACCGATAAAACAGAAAACAGGGTACCTAAGCACATGGACGTATGAGCAGATTGATCTAACTCCGTATACAGGAACTAAAATAAAAGTGAGATTCCGACTATCGTCTAATCGTGATGTATATGTAGCCGATGGCTGGTATATCGATGATGTTGCAATAACCGCAGCTATTTCGGTGGTTGTTATTTCTCCAAATGGAGGGGAAACTTGGACTATGGGTTCGACTCAAAATATAAAGTGGACTGCAAGCGAGATTAATAATGTTAAAATAAAATACTCAACTAATAATGGAACGAATTGGTATAGTGTTATTGACAGCATACCAGCATCTATTGGTAGTTATAGTTGGATAGTACCTAACACTCTATCAAGTCAATGCTTAGTAGGAATAACCGATCTTTCTGATACAACCGTATATGATGTGAGCAATGGTGTATTTATAATTTCACCAGCTATACCGACGCCTGCTATCCCGGCAAATGGATTGATAGGAGTATCAACGAATCCGGTGTTGACTTGGAACTCATCTACGGGAGCGACAGGTTATCGACTTCAGGTGTCTACGGATTCAACATTTACCACGACAACTTATGACACAAGCGGTTTGACTACCACATCAAAGAGCATAGGCGGTTTGTCGTATCAAACAAAATATTATTGGCGAGTGAATGCGAACACTGCAAATGGAACAAGTAACTGGTCAGTAATGTGGAACTTTACCACTTACTCCATAAACAACCTTGCGCTTGCTGCCGGCTGGTCTATGATATCATTCGATTTCATCCCCGTTGACTCTCTGCTGGATAGTATCTTTGTCGGTGTGAAGAATAACATTGTCATCACAAAGGATGGAGCGGGCCATATTTATTGGCCATCCATGGGAATAAATCAAATAGGTAATTGGAACTACAGAAAAGGATATCAGGTATACATGAATGGTGCTGGTACACTTACGGCTGTTGGAGGACAGTTACCCGCTCAGACTCCTATTCCTCTTCCGGCAGGATGGAATTTAGTTGCATACCTAAGTTACAGTTCAATGTTAATAGATACCGCTTTAGCCTCTGTCAAAGGAACTCTCGTTATGGCCAAGGATGGGGATGGAGATATATACTGGCCTGTTTACGGTATCAATACTATCGGCTCAATGATGTCTGACCAGGGATACCAGTTGTATGTTAATGATAGTTGCACTCTAATATATCCGGCTAACTTAATTACCGGAAACTCCATTGTGTTGGCAAATAGGAAAACCTCGCTCAAAATGGCAGCAACAGTTCCTACTCACTTCGTGCTTACTTACGTGAAGACGGGTTCTAATGCCACTTTGCTTGTTGAGACAAGCGGGTTGAATGATGCAGACGAGATCGGAGTCTTCGGCGCTGACGGAGAGATAGTTGGAAGCGGAGTTATAGCTCAAGGTCGATCCATATTGACAATTTGGGGAGATAATACATTGACTAAGGATGTAAAGGAAGGCGCAGTGGAAGGTGAGGGCATTGCACTGACTTCATGGTCGAAGCAAAATGGACAAGAAACTCCTCTGATAATTAGATCAGTTATGAACGGTCTCACCCGCAAAGGATTGGATAATGCTTTGGTATATTCAAGTGATGCAGTTTTGGTCGTTCAAGCGGATAAGGGGGAGATTCCCCAAAAATATTTACTTGAACAAAATTATCCGAACCCGTTCAACCCCAGTACTATTATCAAATACGGGCTGCCCAATAACTCCAGGGTAAGGTTGGAGATTTATGATATCATCGGTCGAAGAATCAAAGTCCTGGTTGATGAAGTTGAGAATGCAGGTTACCACCAAGTGGCATTCAATGCTGAAGCCATTTCAAGCGGGGTATATTTCTACAGGCTTTCGACTGGGTCATTCAGCCAAGTCAAGAAAATGATGATTCTAAAGTGAGGAGAACCGGGACTCTCTCTATGGATATTTCTAAACGTGCAAAACTGATCGTTATAATTACTGTTTTATTTGTTTGCGCTGCAAGAGCACAAACCCACTTTGTCTATACGGCGAACACGGGAAACAATGCAACAATAGGAATTCCCCTTTCTGCAAATCCGACGATCGGTAATGTTCCTTTATCGAATGGCGATGAAATAGGTGCGTTTACATCAGCCGGTCTATGTGCAGGAGCGGTCGTGTGGAAAGATACGAATGCTGTGTTAACGGTCTGGGGTGACAACGACCAAACGGTAACTGTAGATGGTATGGCCACAGGGGAGCAGATTTATTACCGAATTTGGCAACGATCTACGAATATCGAATACGATGTTGTGAACGCAACATATTCACAGGGAGACGGAAAATATGGTGCCGACAAAATATTTGTCCTCGCATCGTTAGGAGCGCAAATCCACTTTATCTTTACGGCGAACACGGGAAACAATGCAACAATAGGAATCCCCATTTCTGCAAATCCGACGATCGGTGGAATTCCCATATCGAATGGCGATGAAATAGGTGCGTTTACACCAGCCGGTCTATGTGCGGGAGGCGTCGTGTGGAAAGATACAAATGCTGCGTTAACGGTCTGGGGTGACAACGACCAAACGGTAATTGTAGATGGTATGGCCACAGGGGAACAGATTTACTACCGGATTTGGCAACGATCTACGAATATCGAATACGATGTTGTGAACGCAACATATTCACAAGGAGACGGAACATATAGTGCCGACAAAATATTTGTTCTCGCATCGTTGACAAAAACGTCTCCGCTGTCACCATCCAATTTAACAGGCATCGCCGGCAATGGTCAAATGACATTGACGTGGAACAAGAACACTGAAGCCGATTTTCTTAAATACCGGATTTACAAAGGTACGACCTCCGGCGGGGAAACACTTTCAGATTCCACATCCGGTGGAATCACTGATACAACGAAGACAATTACAGGGCTTACGAATGGAACAGTCTATTATTTCAAAGTGACAGCAATAGATAGTGAAAGATTAGAGAGCACATCAAGCAATGAAGTGTATGCCGCACCATTTAGTATATTAACAGGTGAGTATGCAACTGACGCTAATACCCTTCTTCTTTTTCATATGGATGAGACAAGTGGCACGACTGTAACCGATGCGAGCGGTAATGCCAACAACGGCACAGCAAATGGGACAACAATTGTGGGTGGAAGGTTTGGAAATGGAAGGAGTCTGAATGGAACGAGTGACTACATCTCTACTTCAACTCTCTATACAAGCCCTAATCCATTTACAGTAGAACTTTGGTTCAACACGACCACTACAAACGGAGGAAAGCTGATAGGCTTTGGCGATACACAGAGAGGACAAAGTTCTAGCGTTGATCGTCATATTTATATGACCAATTCCGGACAACTTGATTTTGGTGTTTATGTGGGCTCTGACGTGGAGATTCAATCTCCAGTCTCATATAACGATGGTAAATGGCATCATGTTGCTGCTTCTCTATCAAATTTAGGTATGATGATGTATGTAGATGGATGTCTGGTTGCACAGAATACTCGCATTACGAGTGCGCAATCATTTTCTGGGTACTGGAAGATCGGCTATGACAATCTTTATATTTGGCCGAATCAGCCAACAAGTTATTTCTTTCAGGGAATCGTTGATGAAATTCGTATCTCGAGTAAAGCTCGTTTGCCGCAAGAATTTGATCTTCAGCTTCCTCCAATTAATCTTTCCGCTTCCGTTAGTAAAACGACTGTTCATCTAAGTTGGCAAAATGGCGGCGGTATTGCACCATTGATGCGGTATAATATTTATCGCGGGACTGATTCTACAAATGTCTCTATAATTGATTCTACCGTGAATCTTAATGAATCTAATTTAATTCCATCGGCCGGTCTTATTTTTACCGGATAAGTGCTGTTGATTCATCTGGATTTGAAAGTGTGGCGGCCAAAATGACAATAATCATAACTCCACCCGGTGCTCCTCAAAATCTCACGACCGCTGCCAGCAGCGGGCAGGTAATACTCAAGTGGAACAAGAACACCGAAGGCGATTTTCTTAAATACCGGATTTACAAAGGTACGACCTCCGGCGGGGAGATACTTTCAGATTCCACATCCGGTGGTATCACTGATACAACGAAGACAATTACAGGACTTACGAATGGAACAGTCTATTATTTCAAAGTGACAGCAATAGATAGTGAAAGATTCGAGAGCGCGTCAAGTAATGAAGTGAATATTATTCCATTTAATGTTAATAAACTTGAGTATGCAACTGATGCTAATACTCTTCTTCTTTTTCATATGGATGAGACAAGTGGCACCACTGTAACCGATGCGAGCGGTAACGCCAACAACGGCACAGCAAATGGGACAACAATTGTGGGTGGAAGGTTTGGAAATGGCAGAAGTCTGAATGGAACAAGTGACTGCATATCCACTTCCAATAACTTCACAAACCCGAATACATTTACGATTGAACTTTGGTTCAAAACGACCACTACAAATGGAGGAATGCTGATAGGTTTTGGCAATTCACGGTCGGGGCAGAGTTCCAACTATGACCGGAATGTTTACATGACCAATTCCGGACAGATTGATTTCGGTGTTAACCCGAGTTCCCCATCAGTTATCCAGTCACCGGCTTCATACAACGACGGCAAATGGCATCATGCTGCTGCTTCTCTATCACGATTAGGGATGGCGCTTTATGTAGACGGATGTTTGGTTGCTCAGAATACCGGTGTTACGAGTGCGCAATCATTTTCCGGTTATTGGAAAATCGGCTATGATAATCTTAGTGGATGGCCCAATCAGCCGGCAAGCAATTATTTTCAGGGAATCATTGATGAAATTCGTATCTCGAACAAAGCTCGTATGCCGCAGGAATTTGATCTCCAGCTTCCTCCAATTAATCTTTCCGCTTCGGTTAGTAAAACGACTGTTCATCTAATTTGGCAAAATGGCGGCGGTCTTGCACCATTAATGCGGTATAATATTTATCGCGGGACTGATTCTGCAAATGTCTCTATAATTGATTCTACGGCGAATCTCTTTGAATCTAATTCAATTCCCACTATTGGTACTTACTATTACCGGATAAGCGCTGTGGATTCATCTGGATTTGAAGGAATAAATAGTCTGGCGGCCAAAGCGACAATAATCATTACTCTGCCAAACGCTCCTCAAGACCTTAAGGCCATCATCGGTAATAGTCAAGTGATGCTTATATGGAGCAAGAATATCGAAGCCGATTTTTTAAAATACCGGATTTACAAAGGAACTACTATGGGAGGAGAAACGCTCGTGGATTCTTCTTCGGCGTCTATTTCTGATACAACAAAGACATTGAGCGGACTTACCAATGGAGCAACCTATTACTTTGAAGTCACGGCGATGGATAGCGCACGTTTGGAAAGCGGGTTTAGCAATGAAGTGAGTGCTACACCGGTTGTACCTCCACCTGCACCAAGTTTACTGTTGCCTGTAAATGGAGCTTCAAATGAATCAACCGTTCCTACGTTGGTCTGGTCATCGGTTTCAGGGGCTGCACAATACGATTTACAGATTGCCACAGACAGCACATCAACTGATAGTATCACCTTCAGAGATACGATCACGGATACAACGAGAATTGTAGCTCGCCTCGCTGTAGGACGTACTTATTTCTGGAGGATCTCAAGCAATACCGGCATCAGCGTCGGGCCATTCTCTCCGTATGCACGCTTTACCGTTTCACGCCTTGCACCCGTTGGGGATTATACCGACGATGGCAAGGTGAGATTGGAGGATGTGGCGAGCTTTATTAAAGCATGGCAAAAGAAAGATACGCTCATCGGTGATATCGGACCTGCAACAGGGATCGCACCAAATTTCCATACAATCTATGATGGCAAAATAGATTTTGAAGATTTGATGGTACTTGCACAAATGTATGATTGGAGCATGGCAGTCTATCCTCCATCATTTGCAATTGCGACGAAAAGTTTTCCGGAAATAAATTCATATATAGCAATTGAGTGCGAGCGGTTATCAGATGATAAAAAAATAGACGCGTCCTATATGGTCAAGCTGCAAGGTGTAAAGGATGCGGGAGCGCTTGAGATAACAGTTTTCTTTGATCCTCAACGAACACAGGTAGATACATTAACACCTGCAGATCGGTTAGCAGGATGTTTGACATTGAAACACATCGACAACTCAAAAGGATTTGCATCGTTTTTAGTCACTTCGACTGATACTTCCAAAGCGTGGACAAATGGTAATGAATATTTGACATTAGTTGCGAGAGGGAAAGCAAAAACAGGGAAAGATTCATTGCACGTTATGGTGAAGACAATCTCAGCACAAACTTTTATAAGCACTATTGCAAGGGCATCGGTTGCTGTGGACTTGCCGGTACAAGTTCCAACAACATTTGTATTGTTACAAAACTATCCTAATCCGTTTAATCCGAGGTACTGTTATCAATTATCAGATAGCAAGCGCCTGCAAGGTCAGCTTGAAGGTGTATGATTTGCTGGGAAGAGAAATCGTGACGCTTATTAATGATATGAAAGCTGCAGGAAATTATTCCGCAACGTTTAATGCAGCGAATTTATCGAGTGGTATATATTTTTATCGTTTGCAAGCTGGATCGTTTACAGAAACGAAACGACTCGTGTTTTTGAAGTAAGCGTCAAGCTAAAGTGTGGTTATTCCCGTTCTGGGCCAAGTCAGAAACGTATATCAGTGCCCTAAGTTCTCAATGACCCTTTACTATCAATATAACATTCCTATCCTCACGACTCATCTTGCTACTGTGTCCTATATGTCGAATATCGACATTTTTAGAGACATTGTTAAAGAGTCGTTGACTTATAAAATAAGTAACCGAAAAAGAAAGGTTAGACTCATCTTTAACACTTTAAAAACATAAATCATTGTAATACAACAAGATACAGTTATTGAAAAAAGTCTTGGCACTACATTTTCTTTGAATGATTAGACTGGCATTCGTAGCATTATATTACTCTGATCGTGGGAGGCAAAGCTACACCAACTGCCCGGAATATATTCCCACAATTGCCAAGGCACTCCGTCCTTATCAACAATTTCTTTCCCTTTTCTTCTATTGTGATTTCCTTTAATGCTTTTAAATCCTGTTTTATATCTCTCCATTCAAAATCATAACCCGATATCTCCAGTCGTCTCTCTAATTCTTTCAACAATACCAATGCTAAGAAACTGCAAAAGACATGTCCGGTTATCGTATCATCTCTCTGATGAAAAATGGGTCTGGTCATTAGAATAGATTTCATATTCCGGAATACTTGCTCTACCTGCCACAGTTCTTTGTACTTTAATGCTACTTGTTCGGCTGTCAAATCTGTGTTCGTCCTTAACACCCACTTCCCGTTCGAATCGTTCTTCATCGGCTGCTTTTTCTAAATCTATCGTTACACTACCTTTGACAATTTTCAGATACCTTTGATAGCCTGTGTTACCAATCATTGATTTTGTGCCCTGTTTCAATTTGTCTTCCAATGAACTGATAATGGCTTCTCTGTCTGAAGCATCTTTGCGTGCCTGCCTTGAATTATAACATACGATATATCTCGTCTTGTTATAAATAATTTCTTTTACTTTCAATGGTGAAGGATCTTTGATCTTTATGCCCTCGGCATATACTTCTCTATACCGACCGCCTCTTGTCAAGACTTCTTCTTTGACTTCCTTTACTCTGCGCATCCTTACACCGAGTATGTATTTGATTTTGCAATCAGGTCTTTCCAGCAATGCCAACGTCTCCGCGCATATCATTCCACGATCAGCTACTATACAAAATTCATTGATCCCAAATCGTTTTGTTACTTTTTCCATTATTGGAATGATCGTCTTTACGTCTGCCGTATTGCCCGGCCACATCTCACAGCATAACGGCCTTCCATTGTTGTCTATGATCACTCCTACTATCATTTGATTCAAATCCGGACGACTATCCTTGCTGTATCCGCGTTTACCGATAGACTCTCCTCCGGCTCCTTCAAAATATATTGACGTTGTATCGAAAAACACCATCTCCACGGCAGTGAATAAATCTCTTTGACTAAAAAATATTCCTTCTTCTATTTTGTCTTTTACCCTTATAGGCGATATTCTCTTGATTGTTGCCCTGTCCTCTGTGGCTTCTCCTAAAAATGCCATTGACCGGTATAAGTGATGCAGTGTAATGTTTTCATGACCGCTTATTCTGTAATCTCTTTGCCATCTCTCGCAATATCGGTCCGAACCCGAAACCATTAATCGATGAAGCACCGTTATAAATATCGCCCTTTCAACACTGAACTTGTACCGTCTGTTTTTCAACAATCCCTTGATCACTTCTCCTATCCCCGTTTGTTTCCACAACCTTTCAAATATGAGCGATGGTCCTATCTTTATGGCTCCTGCCTTGATATCGCTTTTACCGGTAAGGATCAACAGTGTCTCTTCTGAAAATCGTGACAGCGATCTGATTAACGATTCTATCTCTCCTTTTGATTGGAGTTCTTCTAACCGTCCAAGGGTGATCATGACCCTTTGCTTGATTTTTCTCCCTTCTCGTTTATTCTCAACCAACTGAAGATATTGATATTTACCAGACTCCTTTACTCGTGCAAACATTAAAGCTCCTGCTTTTTAGGACACTTTAATATCTTCCTTTCCTACTGATAGATCAAGCTTTTTGCTCTCTTTCTGTGGCACTACATTTTCCGCCTTTTATAATTTTCTCCTCGCTAACTTACTCGATTATAATAACTTAACTTTTTACTCCCTCTGAAAGTGTTAAAGAAAAGTTAGAGTGTGGGAATTAACAACAGCAAACGGGAATATCTGAATCCATTCAAAAACGCTATCAAAGCGCTGCAAAGAAACAATAGCATAAAATCCTTGATGAATTTTGTTTCCAACTATCCGATAGTGGATTAAAAAAAGGTGATAATGGGTGAAATTCAGCGATTTTAAAGAGAACCATGCACATCTTTAAAACTATCGGATAGTTTGCAATTTGCAAAAGAACAAGAATTATGCCTATAAATAGGTCGAAAAATGCGCAAAAAGACAATAATTACGCAGGAATTGAAAAAACTATCCGATAGTTTGGTATTTTAGACAAATCACGATGTGCCTTTCAATCAAGCAACGTTTTTCAATACACAAAATCGGTTAAATGACTACTTCGTGAAAACCGATATCAACTTACTTGAAAAACTGTTTGAGGAGATCGTACAAAAGATGATGAATAATCAATCCCAAATGAATGACTGTGATGGCAATGAGGGAACAATTCAAATAACCCGGCGAATTTAAAAACCACTTTTGCCTGATTTGCCCCCCCCTCATAAATATTTGTGAGGCTATCCCAAAAGAAAAATACTAAGACGGGACAAACATTTGCTGAATGTATCGAGCCTCTGCATCATTCGAGCGTCTGATCCATTATTGAGAGGAAACATTATTTAAATTGAAACGTTATATTATAATCTATTAAATGCAAGCTTATGTCATGAAAGGATCATTAATTTGCAGAAATTTGGAGTCATAAAAGAATGTCGACAATCCTGACTGTTACGAATCTTACCAAACGATTCGGCGACTTTACTGCAGTTGACGGCATCTCGTTCAATGTTGGCCTCGGAGATATCTTTGCGTTCCTGGGGCCAAATGGCGCAGGAAAATCCACGACCATCAAGATGCTCATTACGCTCCTTAAACCTACAAGCGGTACGGCTGTGATTGATGGTCACGATATTGCGCATCACGCTCCCGAAGTGCGCAATATCATCGGTTATGTTCCACAAATGATTTCCGTGGATGGTACGCTTACTGCCTACGAGAACCTTATGCTCATGGCACAACTCTACGATATTCCGAGAGCGGAACGGAAGGAACGCGTTGAGGAAATGCTTTCATTCCTCAAACTGGAAGAACATACAAAAGCACTTGTTCGCACATTCTCCGGCGGCATGGTGCGGAAGATGGAAGTGGGACAGGCCATGCTGCACCGTCCCAAGGTATTGCTGCTCGATGAGCCAACAACCGGACTCGATCCTGTTGCACGGCAGAATGTTTGGGAACATCTCCTTGAGTTGCGGGATAGGTTTGGCACAACCATTTTTTTCTCGACGCATAATATGGAAGAAGCGGATGAGGTAAGCGATTGTGTCGCCGTGATGAACAGGGGAAAAATTGCGGCCATCGGAAGCGCTGATGAGTTGAAAACGAAAACCGGAAAAGCCAATGCTACGCTGGAAGATGCCTTTATTTTCTTCACCGGCAATAAACTTGAGGAGACGGGTAATTTTCGAGAAATCCGCAGAGCCAGGCGAAATGAACGGAGGTTAGGATAGGAATAAGTATGCATTTTTTTCATTACTTTTCACAGACAATTAAAAAATCTTACGTTCTTGCAGAAATGGAAACGCGCAAGCTCCTCCACGATCCTACGGAACTCATCTCGCGTGCTGTTCAGCCGATCTTATGGCTCGGTATTTTCGGAGAAGCTATGAGCAAAGTGCGGGCGATACAAACGCCGGGATTAACCTATCTCCAATTCATTGCGCCGGGTATTCTCACACAATCCGTGGTCTTTGTCGCTATCTTCTACGGTCTTTACGTCATTATGGACCGCGATACCGGCATATTGCAGAAACTCTTAGTCACGCCAACTCCGCGTCTTGCTTTGGTCTGGGGTAAAATGATTTCCGCCGGAATTCGAGGACTGAGTCAGGCGTTTATTGTTTTTCTTTTCGCCGTCATACTCGGCATCCAACTGAATATCACTGTTTGGTCGATTGCCGGAGTTATCCTTATTGTTATGCTCGGTGCAGGCTTTTTTACCGGCCTTTCCATGATTATCGCCTCGATTGTAAAAACCAGAGAACGGTTCATGGGAATCGGTCAGGTGATCACACTGCCGTTGTTTTTTGCGTCAAATGCTATTTATCCGATTGCAATCATGCCTGCATGGCTTCAAGTAGCGGCGAGTGTAAATCCTCTGACTTATATGGTAGATGGATTGCGTGTGCTTATGCTCTCAGGCAGCGTAGACGGAGTAGGAATCGATATCGGCATACTGGTCGTTGTCGTTTTGCTTATTTCAATGATCAGCGCATTGTTCTATCCGAAAGTGGTTATATAAAAAGTAAACAGGTGGATTTTCCACCTTTCGAAGGTGGGTAGACCTTCGAAAGGTGAGGGTGACCGTAATTTTTCTTTTTGGACAACCTCGAGTTTGAGCTTTAAATCTACACTCATCTAATCCAGTTCGGTTAAAATGTCTTCGGTTTTTCGAATGCGGCCCATTCTTGGGAAAATGTTTTTGACAGTATTGTCATGCTCCTCTCTCGAACGACCGGACATGGCATCCTCTGCGAAAATCTGCTGATACCCATATTCATAGGCAAATCGAGCTGTGCTTTCCACTCCAAAATTCGTGGCAATACCGCATAATACTATCGTATCGATATTTCGCCTCCGTAATTGAAGATCTAAGTCTGTTCCATAAAAGGCGCCCCACTGACGCTTGGTAATAATAAAATCCCCTGGTTCCGGGCCAAGCTCAGGAATTATTTCAGCCCAGCCGGGTGTATTTCCACCGAAAAATGTTTGTGCAGAAGGATCTGTAATTGGTTTAAGCCTGTCTTTCATGTCAGCCGACGGTGTAACCCTTACTAAAAATACAGGCATCTGATTTTTTCTGAATGCTTTTGCGAGACTTGATGCATTTTTAACGACAAAATTAGTATCATGAGGCTGGCATGCTCTTCCTACGATGCCTTTCTGAAGATCGATAATTACCAATGCTATTTTGGTCTTATCTATATTTAGTTTGTCTGCCATAACTTGATTTCTCCATGTGAAATTTCAATTTTAATTTGAAGCAGTTCGGCAGATCGTTCATTTGAAATTGCCTCAGCCTTGAATGCTTCTTATTTCTTCAACAGCTCCTCGACTGCCGCCTCGATCTGCTGATCGCGTCCGGCAGTCATGATATCGGGCTCGTTCCGAACTTTTATATCCGGTTCCATCTGATTATTTTCGCAGAACTTGCCGTCCGGCGTTCTCCATCCGCCCATAGGGATACCGAAACGAAGAGTAGGATCGATTTGACTTTCCCACCAGACAAACGTTCCTGTACCGGGCACGGGCATGCCGAGAGTTTTTCCGACTCCTTTCAGCTTATATGCCACAGGAAAGAGATGCGCGTCCGAATAATTGCTTTCACCGATGAGCACGATGGAAGGCTTTGTCCATTTATCGTAGGGTTCTGAACCCACATACTGGCCATGAGGGATAATGTCGATATATTTCTTGCCGCTCAGGAAATCGGATAATTGCTCGTGGATATTGCCGCCACCGTTAAAGCGCGTATCGATAATAATAGCCTGTTTGCCGATATTGCGGCCGAGCGCTTCTTCAAATGTGGTACGCATGCTTGCATCATTCATTGCACGTACATGGATATAGCCGATTTTCCCTCCCGAGAGTTTTTCCACTTCTTCACGTCGGTTTTTTACCCATCGTTTGTACAACAATTCATACTCTTCATTCCAGGAAATAGGTTTAACAGTTTCATCCCAGCGCGCATTTGTAGATGGATCATACAACGAAAGCAATGTCAGTTTTCCGGTTTTGCGGTTTAACAGTTGATAGAAATCCATGGATGGAGTTATCGTGTCGCCGTCGATGGATTCTAGAATCTGTCCGGCCCTAATTTTGGATGTCCCATTATCTAAAGGGCCGCCTTCCACGACTTCCGCTATCTTGATTCCATTACCCGAATAATCAAAATCATAGAGAAGCCCGAGTTCGGCAGTTTGATCCGAGTTAGGTTGGTTTGGTCTGTAATAGCATCCGGTGTGTGAGACGTTTACTTCTCCCAGCATTTCGCTCAACATCTCGGCGAAGTCATAATCGTTGTTGATGTAAGGGAGGAACTTTGAATAATCTTTATAGTAATAATCCCAATCCACATTCTGCATTTCGGGGAATAAAAATTTTTCTTTGAATTGCCGCCAGATATGATCAAAAATATAATTCCGTTCATCAGCCTGTTTCAATACCATTTCGCCGCCTGTTTTGATTGGTTCTGCCTTTCCGCTTTCAACATCTACTTTCATGGGTTTGCCGTCTGCTTGCAGGAAAATGAATTTCCCGTCCGATGAAAGTTCCATGGAAGCCCGCTCGGCGCCGAGCTTGGCGAGGATTTTGGTCTCTTTTGTTCGCATCTCTGTTACCCAGAGGTCGTTTCCCTTATCGAATTTTGTCAGGTAGTAAAGTTTTTCACCGTCTTTTGAAAGAAACCAGTCATTTGCCGCAGATGTATAAATTGTTAACCTGCTCTTGCGCTCCGTAAGATTATTCCAATCGATGACAACCTCTTTGAGAGTATCCTTTTCCGTTTTTGATTCTTTTCCTTTCTTTTCATTCTTTGTTTTATCCTCTGCGTCTTTCTTCTCCTTGTCCTCTTGTTCTTTTGCGAGTGCGAATTCTTCTTTTGAAAGTTTAAAGCGGTCGAAGGCTGCTTTTGTGAAAAACATCCCATATATATCGCCGCTGGAAAGATCGCCTCCTTGCTGGCGTGTGCCTTCACGGTCGGATCCCCAGATCATCATCTTGCCGTCCATTACCCATTTAGGCATATAATTGTCATACCCGCTCAGCGTAAGGTTGTGGATCTCGCCTTTTCCGTCTGCAGAAACGAGTCCCACCTGCGGTGTGAAGATTCGTTCGGGATAGCCGAATTGAACTAAAAACCACTTTCCATCGGGCAACCACTGGTAGTATTGATCGCCGTCGGAATATGAATAATTCTTATCGGCAGACATGATTGTTCTCGCTTGCTTTGTTGCAAGGTTAATAACTTTAAGTGTGACACGATTTTCAAGATATGCTATTTCTTTTCCATTGGGGGAGAAGGAAGGCTGGAAATCTTCTGAATCGGTTGCAGCGACCGGCTCCTCCTTCAGTAATGTCGATACATAGAAATACGGTTCATCCTTACGCTTGATGGACGTTGTGTAGATATTCCATTTGTTGTTTTTTTCCGCAGCATAAACTAAAGACCGGCCATCGGGACTAAAGCTGACACTCCGTTCCTGCCACGGTGTGTTGGTAATTCTCTTTGTGATGCCTCCTTCCATGCTTGTCACAAAAATTTCACCCCGGAATACATACGCGAACTCTTTGCTATTGGGAGAAAGTTTCATTTCTGTAAATCCTTCGTTCACCGGTACGATTCTATCTAATGTATTTCTTCCATCGGTTCCAATGCGGATATTGACTTTTATCGGTTCTGCGCCCGGCTGCATACTATAAACTTCTCCGTCATAACTGAAACAAAGCGTATTGGTATTGGACCGTGTGAGAAAGCGCACTGGATTCTTGCTGAAATGTGTCAGGGGAGCACTTTTGGAAGGATCGGAGAAGGAGCTTTTATAAACATTGAAAGATCCGCTTTGTTCGGTCAGATAGTAGAAATCATTATCGTTGGAATCGAATACAGGATTGCGGTCTTCTCCGTTGAATTGCGTAAGCTGGATGTATTTTTTCAACTTAAAATCGTACATCCAGATATCGCGCGTAACGGACGATGTGTGGTGTTTGCGCCATGGACTTTCGTAACCTTTAATGTCGTGGAAAATAATTTTGCTGCCGTCCGAATTGACGGTCGCATCCAGTGCAGGAACCGGCAATACCAGTGATACACGGCCTCCGGTAATCGGAACGCTGTAAAGCTGACTCATCAGACTAATAGGAAACTGTACGTTGGAGGGAAGCTCTTGTCTGTATGCTGAAAAGAGTATGCTCTTGTCGTCGGCTGAGAAGCTGCTCGGAATTTCGTTAGCCGAATGAAATGTCAGACGTTTTGCTTCCCCTCCCGTCGCGGGCATTACAAAGACGTCGAAATTGCCGTACCGATCGGATGCAAAGGCAATACTCTTGCCGTCGTGACTCCACACAGGAGCAAATTCGTATGATTCGCTGATTGTGAGCGGCACAGCCGTTCCTCCGGAAGCAGGCACAGAATAGATATCGCCCTTATACTCGAAGAGGATGGTTTTACCATCGGGTGATATGGCAGTGTAACGCAGCCAGAGTGGATTCTCCTGGCCTTTTGCGCCGAACGCGATAAAGAGGATAAGAAACGCCATGTATACCGAACGTCTATTTCTTGTATTTCGATCAATTAAGTCGATCCCGGTTCTCATTGCTGTATCTCCTTTTGTTAGCGAAATAATCTGCTCATTTTGACTTGTCCCCAAAGCTGATCCGAATCAAACTTAGTAAAAAGTGTGTTATGGATCAAAGCAGAATCAAATGGCGTTAATTTCACTTGATTTTGATAATGAAAATCCGTAATTATAAATTCAGGTAAGTGTAATTGGGCGGAATATTTGTGTGGACACTTTCCGGATTACACTTTGCATTCCAAACAAGTTTTATTACAAAATGAAGTTATCGTCTTGCAGGATTCATCCTATGAGACAGTTATTCTATCCGATGCGAATTTTGTGTTTAGTCCGACATAAGACGTGCCCTCCTTTGTCTGTGGTAATTTATTTGTTTGGAGCATCGACCAGCATGATCTTGCCTTTATTTAAATTTGGAGGAAAAGTATGTCTCTCACTTGTATAGGATCACCCAGAGCTCAGAAAATATGCATTTTATTATTTTTTCTCTTGAGCGGTATTGCTATTGCACAAGATGTGCCTAATAGCAATGAAATGCGCAGGATCGCGCAGCAAGCACAAGCCAATCCGGGGCAATTGAAATATCAAATAATGGATGTTCAAGAAAAAGACGGAATTTTTACAATTACATACGATTTAAATGATTCTCCCGTGGATGAATATTCTGTCGGCCTTTACGTTTTTAGAGATAATGATCCGAATTTCAAATTGGAACCTAAGACAATCAGAGGAGATGTCGGTCGGGGAAAGTTCTCCGGAGAGGGGAATCAAATAATATGGGATTCAAACAAGGATCTCAAAAAGCCTCTCACAGGAAATGATTTTTATTTCATTCTCTATATTAAAAAAATCGAACCATCTCATTTTCCATGGACGTTGCTCTGTATCGGAGGTATAGCAGCCGGGGCTGCGGTATATTTCCTTGCCCCAAAACCAACCAGTACAACAAGTTCACCGGAAATTCCGGCAATCAGTATATCCCGTCCGTAATGAGATGAAAGGAGAAAAACCATGAAAAAATATTTTCTTTCGGCCTATATTTTATTGTTTTGTGCCGTTTCCGTCGCTCATGTTGAGGCGCAAGTTCGCAGCCGGAATTTTTCTTTCGGAGGCGCCGGACTGCCGGATCTGAACGCTATCATTGATTTTCGTGACGATAATGGGAACAAAATCCTCGAAAATCGTGAGAGAGGTGAAATTATACTCAAATTGTTCAATTCAGGAAAAGGTAATGCAGAAGGCATAGATATCAGTGTCGAGAACCTTGAACCAGACCCGAATTTACTCATTTCACGATCCCAAACAAGAGATATACTCCTTCCGAATGACACAGTTACGTTAAGATTCAACTTGACGGCGACAAAAAACATTGAAACAAAGAGTCACAAGCTCAGAATTAATGTAACGGAGAAAAATGGTCAAGATATGGACCCGGCATATCTCATACTGCCGACCTTAGCGTATGATCCTCCGCAATTACAGGTCGCCGGTGTAGAAATAGTCAAAGTGGGTGAAAATGTCGACATCAAAAAGGCAGACGACCAATTGCATCCAAAAGAGCGCGTTTATGTTCGCACGGTTATTCAAAATGTGGGACAATCTCCGGCTCCTAACGTTCGCTACACAGTAGCGAATACTCATCAATATATAAAGATAGAAAATGTTACGGGTAATCTTGGAACGCTGCAGCCGGGCGAGGTAAAAGAGTTTCTCTTTAAACTAACGACGCCGGCGCAAAGCCGCATGGAAGATATCACGGATAATCTTCCGTTGTTTTTGACTACGGAAAATGATGAAGAACAAGGGAATCTTGTAAAATGGCAACTGCCGATAAAATTAGAACAACGTCCGCCTGTGCAAAATATTGTAGAAGTAAAACCGAAAATTGAAGCGCTCAAAAAGACATTTGCAAAATTTGAATTATCGAATAAGTTCAAAGCGAATGAAGAGAATACGGTTGATATAAGAAATATTACTCCCAGCATGACAAAGCGGCCGAAATCGGTCGGTGTTGTCATCGGCGTAGAACAATATAAAGATATAGCACCGGCGCCGTTCGCTTCCAATGATGCTGTGGTCATGGAACAATATTTCAAAAATATACTGGGAATTGAACAGGTCATAGTATTAAAAAACGAGGAGGTAACGTTTTCTTCACTCGATGACATTTTCAATCCATTGTCAGGTTCGCTTGCATCAACTGTAAAGAAGGGTGAAACGGATGTGTTTATATTCTATTCAGGTCACGGTATCCCCGATAAGAGCGGTGAAACCACATACTTGTTTCCAAGCGACGGCAAAATTGCGAATTTAGAGAACCGCGCGTATGCACTTCCGAAGTTTTATTCGGATCTCAACTCGCTTGGAGCCCGTAGTATTACGGTTATATTGGATGCATGTTTCAGCGGAGCAGCGCGTAAGACGCAATATGCCCAGCTTGTTAATTTAACCGGACAGAAGGGAATAAAATTAAGGATCAACAAGCCATGGGAAAGTTACAAGAATTTTACAGTCATCAACTCTTCCACGAGTGACGAAACATCGCTTGGATATGAACCGACGGAAACCGGATTATTCACATATTATATTGCCGCGGGATTAAAAGGGGAAGCGGATGCCAACGGCGATAAAAAAATTACATTGGGAGAATTACGGGCGTATGTGATAAAGAATGTCAGTGAGATGTCAAGGAAATTGAGTGGCGCTCAAACGCCTGAATTTTATGGTGATGATGATCAGGTATTGGTGGAATTCAAATGAGAACATCGTTCCTTTTCATTGTTATTCTGAATGTGTTCATGAGCAGTATGCTTTGGGGGCAGCGATGGTATCAGGGACAGGCTTCCGTTATCGGTGGCGAAACGGAAGCTATCGGTGCACTCCGTCAACGTGCGTTGGAGGAAGCGCGCGTTAATATATTGCGTCAGGCGGGAATCAATGTCCAGGCAACGGAAATTCGATTGCAAGGAGAATCGAAACTCAATGCTGTCGATATGTACGGTTCATTTGCCCAGTCCACTGCCCGCGGAATTATTATTGATGAGCGCAATCTTAATTATTCGAGTCAATTTGTTACAGTGGATAAACTTTCTTTTCCGCAAATAACGGCAACACTCGAAGCGCTGGTCGAAATTCCAAAAGGAGATCCAGATCCCGCGTTTGAAGTGTCTCTTATAACCGATAAGAATACCTATTATGAGGGGGAAGAATTGCAAATGACGGTGCAGTCATCAAAAGACGGCTATCTTTCCATCTTCCAGATTAAAAATGATAGTTGTTTTATTCTTCACCCAAATCCGCTTCTTTCAGCAACGTACGATAATAAAATTGCGGCAAACACAAAAATATTCGTTCCGCCTGAAGATAAACCGTATTCATACGTGCTCGATCTTGAAGGCGGAAACGGTGAACGAGCGATGGAGTTTATTATAGCCGTTGTTACAATAAAAGAAATTCCCATTGGCGGTCGGTTTAACAAAAAGGGATTCTTTAGTTTAAAAGAATTTAATAACTGGCTTATAGATATTGCCGTGGATCAAAGAAGTTCGGCGAGTATTGTGGTGCAAATTGTAAAAAAATAAACAATCTCCGCTGTAAGCTGGGAGGTATTCTATCGAGGTTGTCAAAAAAAAGGAATTATGGTAGAACAAACATTTCTGTTTGTCATCTCTTGCCAAAGACAGAGGCGAGTACTCAGAAGTCGGAAATTGAAATCGGGAATCCGATTCAAAATGAGACACGAATTCCCGTGAAACCAACTTCGTCCGAGTTTTTAATTTTAGACAGCCTCTTATAGCTGCGTTTTTTCGGAAATGACGAAGCAAACGCTAAGGTATTGAACTCAAGAAAAAAATGAAATACATAAATAGAAATCGGGCGATCATGAAAGCATTTATAACATCGAATGATCCGGCATTGAACATGAACAAAAAGCAAAAAGTGATTTGAAGAAGGCAGCAGCAAATATTGCCGGTACGTACATCATCGTTATCGAACGTATCTATTTAGTCGTATGCCTTTTTGTTATTCCAATTCTTCTTTTTTATGATACACTCGATCCCGCACTTGCTCCTCGATTTGTTGCATGGTCAATTGCGTTGACGCTGCTTTCGTTGAATTTGTTCTATTACGTTCTTACCGGAAAAAAAGGAATTCAATCCCCCGTGGAAAATTACATCACAATCGCACTTGTCGGTTATTTATTTGTATCGATGTTCTCATCAATTATTCATGCCGTTCTCCTGCAAAGTGCATTTGATCTTTTAAAAATAGTGATGTTTGTTGCATACGTTTACGTATGCTCAATTATTTTCAAGATGTCCGAAAAAACTGTGGATTTTTCGATCAAACTTGTCTGTATATCCTGCCTTGCAGTTTCCCTTATCGGACTTTTACAATATTATCAGGTATTATCTTTTGCTATACCGGGAAACACATATCATCTGCCCTATTCCACGATGGCAAACAAGAATCTCTTTGCATCGCTTTTATTCCTCATGGTGCCGTTAGTTTTCTACGGCTTAAGTTTTAAGGGGATTTGGTCGATTGTGCACGGCCTTGTTTTGAGTACGGCGATCCTTAATATTGTTTTATGCCAAACACGCGCCGTATATCTCGCAGTAGGTATTTGTACAATCTGCTTGATCCTCTGGTATTTTATATCCCTTTTTTATCATAAATCAAAAACATTCGGTATTCCCCGGGTGTATAGAATTGGTATAGTTGTTACAGCGCTTTCTATTGCCATTGCATTAATGAGTCAGACAATTTATAATCGCGATGCAACAATCTCACAGACTGTAATTACAATGGCCGACCTTCAAGATCAATCGATTCATCAGCGGCTCATTCTGTGGAAAAGTTCTCTTTTCATGGTAAAAGACTGTCCCTGGACAGGTGTGGGTGTCAGCAATTGGCAGATTGAATTTCCAAAGTACGGTCTTGGTGAGATGAGCGAACCGGTGCAGCATGGCGATGTTCATTTTCAGCGGCCTCATAATGATTTTCTTTGGGTCTTGAGTGAGACAGGAGTAATAGGAGGCTTTGCATACATTGCCATATTCATCTTAGCAATCAATTGCTGCGTCAAAATCATATTAAAAACTCAATCACAACATGCACAGCGTGACTACTTTATCGGAATAGCATTGGCGTGCCAGGTTGTCGGTTTTGGCGTGATATCATTTTTTGATTTTCCGAAAGAGCGCATTGAACATCTCGTTTATTTTGGTCTGGTTTTGTCGATGATCAATCATTATTCGGACAAGTATGAGGTGATGACGCTCAAGGTTTCGAAAATGTGGATAGCCTTTATGAGTCCGATATTATTTGCTGGAATTCTCATCGCTGTCTATGTCGGTTATTCCAGGGTGAAATCGGAAGTATATATGCGAGAAGTTCTGAATGCGCGTGACCATGGGAATTGGAACGACGTAATTGAAAACGTTAACAAAGCCTATTCTTCCTTTTTTACTCTCAACCTCATGTCCACGCCTCTATCGTGGTATAGCGGAGTGGCCTATTTCTCAAAGAACGAAATTACTACAGCACATCAGAAGTTTCTCGAGGCTTACGGGATTCATCCGAATCATCTGCACGTTCTTAACAACCTTGCGACATGCGAACAGCTTTTAAATAATTCCGATAAGGCAATTGAATTATATAAAAAATCGCTTTTCATATCACCAACCTTTGAGCCATCGTTGCGTAACTTAAGCGCGGTCTATTTTAACAAGGGTTTGTATGAAGAAGCGTATCGCACCGTTCAACAATGTAATAAGGATGATACATTAGCAATGCAGTATTATGGTGTCATCAAATCGAAATTGAATTTTAATTAAACAATATTTACTCAGCATGATATTGAAAGAATAAAAAAATCTCCCTCTCTTTCAGAGAATGAGACTGTTTAAAAAGAAAGAATTATGGTAGGACAAACATTCCTGTTTGTCATTTTTTATCAATGTTGGACAGGCAGGAATGCCTATCCTACCAACAAATGAACTTTTTGGCCAACCTCGAAAAGGGGATTGATAACTGAGAAAAAATCAATTGTGTTAAATTACGCAGTGCAATTACAATATTATATCTAAGCATGTCAGCGAAAAAGTAAAGAGTAAAAATGTTATGAAAACGTTATTGTCGATAGGGAGGAGATGGTGCAATGAGAATAACCATCAATAACCAGTCATCAGTGAATGCTAAAAAGTATTTTACGTTCAGTAAAATTGTTTTTCTTTATATGGTTTTATTTTCGTTTAATGCTCTTGCACAAGTTCCGACAATCACACCGGCCTCTGCGGCAAGCAGAGATCCCATGGGGGTTCATAGAATAAACCCGAAAATGCTGCATGGCGCGCATTCAAAATATATGACGCCAAATCGTATGTCCGGCCGTACATCGAACGAACAATTACAGAGAATCGGTTCAAATGTACCGACAGCTTCCATATCGGGACAAAAAAGTTCATTCTCAAGAAAAGTAATCATGCAACAAGCATCTGCCGATTCAACCTTTTGGCAGCAGACAAATGGACCTTATGGAGGAGATGTGAACGCGCTTGCCATCAATTCTTCCGGTTACATTTTTGCCGGAACGGATAGTAGAGGAGTATTTCTTTCAACGAACAACGGTACGAGTTGGACGCAGGAAAATAATGGATTGACGAATAGCGATATTGTGTCATTGGCGATCAATTCCTCCGGTTACATTTTTGCCGGAACAGATGGTGGAGGAGTCTATCTTTCAACGAACAACGGTACGAGTTGGACGCAGGAAAATAATGGATTGACGAATAGCTATATTTTGTCAATAGCGATCAATTCATCTGGTTATATTTTCGCCGGAACCTATGGTGGAGGAGTATATTTTTCAACGAACAACGGTACGAGTTGGACGCAGGAAAATAATGGATTGACGAATAGCGATGTTTATTCAATAGCGATCAATTCATCTGGTTATATTTTCGCCGGAACCTATGGTGGAGGAGTATATTTTTCAACGAACAACGGTACGAGTTGGACACAAGAAAATAATGGATTAACGAATAGCGATGTTTATTCAATAGCGATCAATTCCTCTGGTTATATTTTCGCCGGAACTTGGGGTGGAGGAGTATTTCTTTCAACGAACAACGGTACGAGTTGGACGCAGGAAAATAATGGATTGACGAATAGCTATGTTTGGTCAATAGCGATCAATTCATCAGGTTACATTTTTGCCGGAACTTGGGGTGGAGGAGTATTTCTTTCAACGAACAACGGTACGAGTTGGACGCAGGAAAATAATGGATTGACGAATAGCTATGTTTGGTCAATAGCGATCAATTCATCTGGTTATATTTTCGCCGGAACGGATGGAGATGGTGTGTTTCAAAGTGTTGAATCTACAATAAATCTTCCTCCATCTATCAATTCCTTCACCCCAATTTCTGGCCCTATTGGTACAGTGGTAACCATCACAGGCACTAATTTTAATACAACAGCGGCAAATAATGTGGTGTGGTTTGGCGCTGTAAAGGCGACAGTGACGGCAGCCAATTCAACTTCACTCTCTGTCACCGTTCCAGTAGGAGCGACATACCAGCCAATTTCAGTAACAGATATAACAACAGGATTATCGGCATTTACAATTGCTCCATTTATTGTCACTTTTCCAAGTTCACAGCATATAGATACAACATCCTTTGCTTCAAAATTAGACTTCACAACGGGAATAAATCCTGAGGGCATCGCTCTATGTGATATCGATGGAGATGGCAAGCCAGACCTTATTGTTACTAACGTTAATGGCAATACCGTTTCGGTATTCCGGAACACAAGTACTTCCAGCTCCATTACTGCAAACTCTTTTGCTTCCAAGGTTGACTTTATGACAGCAATGTATCCATCTGCTGTTGCCATAGTTGATGTAGATGGAGACGGTAAACCAGACCTCGTTATTACAAACGAGGGTAGTAATACAGTTTCAGTTTTCAGAAACATAAGCGTTCCCGGCACGATAGCCTTTGCATCCAAGGTTGACTTCGCGACAGGATCATGGCCTTTTAGTGTCGCAATAGGTGATGTGGATGGAGATGGCAAACCTGACATTGCTGTTACAAACTACTCCAGCAATACTGTTTCGGTATTCAGGAACACAAGCACTTCCGGCACGATAGCCTTTGCATCAAAAGTTGATTTTTCGACGGGATCGGAGCCTAATGGAATTGCCATTGGAGATGTGGATGGAGATGGCAAAGCTGATCTTATTGTCACAAATAGAAGCAGCAATACTATTTCGGTATTCAGGAATACAAGCACTTCCGGTTCTATTACTACAAACTCCTTTGCTGCCAGGGTTGACTTAGTAACGGGATCATATCCCATCATTGTAGCAATAAGTGATGTAGATGGAGACGGCAAACCTGATCTCGTTGTTGCAAACCAGAATAGCAATACTGTTTCTGTTTTAAAAAATACAAGCACATCCGGCTCCATTACTGCAAGCTCTTTTGCATCAAAGGTTGACTTCACGACGGGATCGGATCCCCAAGGTGTTACAATTGCTGATTTGGATGGAGACGGCAAACCAGACCTCGTTGTTGCAAACGGGACCAGTAAAACCATTTCGATATTCAGGAACACAAGCAGCTCTGGTTCCATTACTGTAAATTCCTTTGCTCCCAAGATTGACTTTGCGACTGGATCATCTCCAGATTTTATCGCCATAGATGATTTGGAGGGAGACGGCAAACCAGACATTATTGTTACAAACGTTAATAGTAATACTGTTTCAGTATTTAGAAATATGATCCGCATTATTCTCGCTGCACCTCAAAATCTCACAGCTACAGCCGGCAATGGACAAGTTTCGTTGAAATGGAACAAAAACACAGAAGCCGACTTCTTGAAATATCGGATTTATCGTGGCACGACTTCCGGTGGAGAAGTATTAGTTGATTCCACTTCGGTGGGTATAACTGATACTACGCGACTGCAAACTGGACTTACGGACGGAACGACCTACTTCTTCAGAGTAACCGCTATAGACAGTGCGAGATTGGAGAGCGGATACGGCAACGAAGCAATTGCAACGCCGTCTATTCTCAACGCACTCCGAGAATACAATCCTGACACTAATACCGTGTTGCTGCTCCATATGGACGATACTATCGGCTCCATCGTTAGCGATGGAAGTAGCTATAGTAATAATGGAACCGCCACAGGAACAACGATTATAAATGGAAAATTTGGAAATGCAAGGAACTTCAATGGGCTAAGTGATTACATTTTTGTCCCGCCCGCCTCTCAATTCGAGGGACTTGCTAATCTGACAGCAGAACTATGGCTCTATATCAAAGCTTTGCCATCTAACGTCTCAACTATTGTGCTTACGAATGGTGGATACGGTAACGGATTTTGGTTTGAATTATACAATGCCGGTAATCTTATGGGATATATTCAAATGCAAGGGAATGGGTATAACGTTCAATTTTCTAGCATTCCAATAAATAGATGGGTACACTTAGCGATGACATATAATGGTGTTAATGCCAATTGTTACGTGAATGGTATTCTTCAAGGAACAACAAATACAACAGGTGGACCATTAATTAATACTGGATCCGGACTAACATTTGGGAAGTCCTGGGGAGGGAGTGGATCTGGTTCTGAGTGGTTTAATGGCTGCATGGATGAAGTTCGTATTTCCAATAAAGCTCGTTCACCAGGAGAATTCAATCTTCAACTCCCACCTCTTAACCTTACAGCAACACCAAACGGCACAACGATCAATCTCAGTTGGCAAAACGGTGGTGGAGCAGTGCCTTTAATGAGATATAAAATATATCGCGGAAATGATTCGATAAATGTCTCTTTGGTTGATTCTGCCACAGCACCTGCAAAAGGAGACGCTGTTAGAAGTAATGGCACGTATTATTATCGAATATCTGCTGTTGATTCAACCAGATTTGAAGGAGCAATGAGTTATGCGGTAAGTGTAACAATTCGTGTTGCCCCTTTTGCCCCTCAAAACCTCGAAGTCACCGAAGGCAATGGACAGGTTTCGTTGAAATGGAATAAAAACACAGAAGCCGATTTCTTGAAATATCGGGTTTATATGGGAACCGACTCATCGACTCTCTTACTAAAAGACTCCACGACTGCTTCTATAACCGATACTACGAGATTCATTACTGGTTTGACAAACGGCACAGAATATTATTTCAGAATATCTGCATTGGACAGCGCACTGTTGGAAAGTACTTATAGCAATGAAGTAAGCGCAATACCGATTGCGCCATACGTCTTTAATGCAGGTTGGAGTTTGATGGGGCTGCCGGTGCAAATGAGTAATACAACAAAAGAATCGATCATGAATTACGCACAATCTGTCTATGTCTACGGGTATAGCGGCAATGGCGGCTACCAGATAACAGACAGCATAAATTTCGGAAGAGGGTATTGGCTGGGGGCATTGACCTCGGTTACGGCAACGGTCAGCGGTATGGAAATATCAGATTCTCTTGCGGTGCCGCTAAACTATGGATGGAATATTATATCATTTCCGTATGTAGACTCAAGTTATTCAGCACAATCTATCATGATAGACAGCGGCGGTGTAGAAAAAGTTTTTGATAGCGCTCAAACAACAAGCGGGTGGGTTACACCGCTGATGTCTGCTGCTTTATCGTACCCTGATACGCTTAATACATGGCAGGGGTATTGGATATGTGCCAATGATAGTTCGCTGCAGTTAGTCTTTGAGCCGCCCGGGAGTGGAGGCGCTGTATCACAAACACAGAATTCGATGATGAATGCCAAGAAGATGATTGCCAAAAAGAAGGCAATAACAGCGGCAATATCGAATCAGAATTGGATTGTTAATCTTACGTTGAAAGCGGGAAAATCGGCTGACAGATTAGGTAAATTTGGAGTAACAGCAGGAGCAAAGAATGGGTTTGATGCACGCTATGATTATCCGCATCCTCCGGCAGCGCCGGGCGGAGAGAAGGTGATGGAAGGTTTTCCACATCCTGAATGGAAGCAGAGTGCGGGAACAATATTCAGCACTGATGTTCGGGCGCCGGGAATTTCTCTTGTGTGGAATCTTATGACGAGTTGTTCGACGATACCTGTTGTTGCAACGCTCGTATGGGATTCGACCAAAGTACCCTCAGGAGCAGGGCTTGAATTAACCGATCTTGGCAATGGCGGGACGAAAATAAATATGAAAAGTGCAGGCAGTTATAGATTTCAGCTCAACGGAATTGATTCGCTGCAAATATCTGCATTTACAACCGGAGTTAATGGACAATCATCGGTCACACCGAAGACTTTTGGGTTGTCGCAGAATTATCCCAATCCGTTTAACCCGACGACAATTATTCAGTATCAATTGTCTGCGGGGAGTGCTGTAACGTTAAAGGTCTATGATATGCTTGGAAAAGAAGTAAAGACATTAGTAAATCAAAGACAGGAGGCTGGGATGTATTCGGTCATCTTGGACGGAAGCAGATTATCGAGCGGAGTTTATTTCTATCGGATCGTTGCAGTATCGACCAATGGAAAAATATATAATGCGACGAAAAAATTAATCTTACTTAAATAAGAAATTGTGCGCGTGGAACATGTATAGATTATAAAATCAAAAAATGGCTTGTGAGATCAACAATGGAAAAAATTGATACGGACAAAACACAGAGTACTTTAATAAAGTATTTTGACTCTCATTCCCAAAGACACTTCGGATTTGCACAATCCTTCGGAATGCCGCTCCTGATTGCTCTGTTATTTTTCTTTTCTGCCAAAGTAACGGCACAACCCTTAATTACTTCGGTTCTACCTAACAATGCGCTCCAGGGTCAATCATTATCGGTGCAAATAACAGGACAAAATACAAACTTTGATACTACTTCAGCCAGCGGGACAATAAGCAATGTTAGTTCAGTATATCTTTCGCAGGGAAGTACAACCATCTATGCAACGAGCTTCACTGCAAACAATGCGACAAACATAACGGCATATTTTACTATTCCATCGAATGCATCGTTAGGAATCTGGAATGTCAATATTGTGCCGATAACAGGCAGCTTGTTGACACTGACTAACAGTGTTATCATCAATAGCGCTCAGACTTCTCCTCCAACATGGACTATCGGCATTTCTGCATCTGCCAATGGATTGATAGATTCCAGTTGTTATATAGGAGTTGCATCAAATGCCACAGATGGTTTTAACATGGCATACGACTTTCCAAAACCATCGGAGCCGCCGAGCAATTATGTGTACGCCTATTTTCCACATCCTGAATGGAATAGTATTCTTGGTCCCAACTTTACTACGGACGTTAGGCATGATACAAATTTGACTGTGGTGGGGAAAGTTTGGAATCTTTCTGTTGCTACAGATCAATCCAATCAATCGATAACGCTGCATTTTACATTAAGCGCTGCGGTTCCTTCAGGATATACTGTCATGCTCGAGGATATGAAGACCGGAAACATTCAGAACCTTCGCACAAGCAATTATTATACTTATAATACGGGAACGGCCGCAAGTCGGTCATTTCAAATATTGATCGGCAATGTTCCACCGACGGTTGCGTCTTTTACTCCGCTGCGCAATGCATTGAATGTTGCAAAGAATACAAATATTACTTTAACTTTTTCAGAAAATATTAATTCATCCACGCTCACAAACTCAGCAATTAAAATCAACGGTTCATTAAGCGGGCTGCACATAGCAAACTACAACTATAACAGCTCGACCCAAACTGTAACGATTACACCATTGACAGCATTTAAATATGGTGAGGTTGTTACAACAACATTGACACGAAGTATAAAGAGCGCAGCGGGGGATTCGCTTGCAAGTGCATACAGTTGGAGTTTTACAACCAAGAATAATGGCAGCAGCGGACAATTTGTGCAAAGTTCGGCTGCAAGTGTAGGGAGTATTCCATATTCGGTCACCGCTGGAGATTTCAATGGCGATGGATATCTTGATCTTGCAGCAGCGAATTCTAATTCCAACACAGTTTCTATTCTTTTAAATAATGGGAATGGAACATTTACACAAAACTCAACACCAAGTGTGGGAACTGGTCCTTATTCGGTTACAGCCGGAGATTTCAATGGCGATGGTTATATTGATTTGGCGGTCGCAAATTATTCTTCCAACACGGTATCTATTCTCTTGAATAATGGGAATGGGACGTTTACACAGAGTTCAACCGTTAATGTGGGGAGTTTCCCGCATTCGGTCACGGCCGGAGATTTCAATGGCGATGGGTATCTTGATTTGGCGGTAGCAAATTATTCTTCCAACACAGTATCGATTCTCTTGAATAATGGGAATGGGACGTTTACACAAAGCTCGACACCAAGTGTGGGAACTGGTCCCTATTCGGTTACAGCCGGTGATTTCAATGGTGATGGCTATATTGATTTGGCGGTAGCAAATTATTCTTCCAACACAGTATCTATTCTCTTGAATAATGGGAATGGGACGTTTACACAAAGCTCGACACCAAGTGTGGGAACTGGTCCCTATTCGGTCACAGCCGGAGATTTCAATGGTGATGGTTATATTGATCTGGCAGTAGCAAATTATTTTTCCAATACAGTTTCCATTCTCTTGAATAATGGAAATGGCACGTTTACACAGAGTTCGACACCAAGTGTGGGGAGTAATCCACGTTCGGTCACAGTTGGTGATTTCAATGGTGATGGTTCACTTGACCTGGCGGTAGCAAATTATTATTCCAACACGGTTTCTATTCTCATAAATAATGGAAATGGTGCATTTGCACAAAGTTCAACACCAGGTGTGGGGAGCTATCCACAATCACTCATAGCCGGAGATTTCAATGGAAATGGATCACTTGATCTTGCAGCGGCGAATTCAGGTTCCAATAACATTTCGGTTTTGCTCAACAGCGCGGTGACGCCGATCATTAGTTCGATTACACCCAGTGCTGCAATCCAGGGTCAATCTTTGACGGTAACAATAACAGGGCAGAATACAAACTTTACAACTGTTTCAGGCAGCGGAACAATAAACAACGTTAGTTCGATATATCTTTCTCAGGGGAGTACGACCATAAATGCAACGAGCTTCTCTGCAACAAGTGCAACAAACGTATCGGCGAATTTCACTATCCCGTCGAATGCATCGTTAGGAAGCTGGAATGTCAATGTCATGCCGATCATAGGCAGCTTGATGACATTGACCAATGGTTTTGTCATTACTTCAATGCCGGCTGCTCCTCGAAATCTCTCTGCTCAGGTGGGTAACACACAAGTATCACTCAAGTGGAATATGAACACAGAATCCGATTTTCTCCGCTATCGTATTTACCGTGGGACAAGTTCAGGTGCAGAGGTGAAAGTTGATTCGACAACAAACGGCATTACCGACACGACGAGAGTGGAGTCAGGACTTATAAATGGCACAAATTATTATTTTCGTATCACAGCAGTGGATATTGCAGGATTCGAGAGTGCGTATTCAAATGAAGTGAGTGCAGCACCATCGGCATCCTTCCTTATTTCGATTGCACCCAGTGCTGCAATACAGAGTCAATCTTTAACGGTAACAATAACAGGGCAGAATACAAACTTTACAATTGCTTCAGGCAGCGGAACAATAAGCAATGTTAGTTCGGTATATCTTTCACAAGGAAGTATAACCATTACTGCAACGAGCTTCTCTGCAATAAGTGCGACAAACGTATCGGCTAATTTCACTATCCCGTCGAATGCATCGTTAGGAAGCTGGAATGTCAATGTAATGCCGGTAACAGGCAGTCTGTTTACACTAACGAACGGTTTTGTGATAAACAGCTCTCTGACACCGACCATAATTTTGATCGTACCTAACAATGCAATTCAGGGTCAATCATTGGCGGTACAAATAACGGGACAAAATACAAATTTTGTGACTACTTCGGGCAGCGCGACAATAAACAACGTTGGATCGGTATATCTTTCTCAGGGGAGCACAACTATCACTGCAACGAGCTTCTCTGCAATAAGTGCAACAAACGTATCGGCGAATTTCACTATCCCGTCGAATGCATCGTTAGGAAGCTGGAATGTCAATGTAATGACGATAGCGGGCAGCTTATTAACACTAACAAACGGTTTTGTTATCAACGTACTGACGCCAATCATTAGTTCGATTGTACCCAACTATGCGATACTGGGCCAATCATTAGCGGTACAAATAACGGGACAAAATACGAGCTTTGCAACTACTGCAGGCAGCGCGACAATAAACAACGTCAGTTCGGTTTATTTTTCCCAGGGGAGTTCAACCATCAATGCAACGAGCTTCTCTGCAAAAAGTGCGACAAATATATCTGCAAATTTTACTATCCCATCGACTGCATCGTTGGGAAACTGGAATGTCAATGTCATGCCGATAACAGGCAGCTTGCTGACATTGATCAATGGTTTTGTTATCTACAACTATATACCGATCATTTCCCTTTCAACTGATACAATTGTGTTTGGATATATAACTCCGGGCAGCACGGCGACAAAATCTCTTATCATTGCAAACATTGGAAACGAAACATTAACCGGGACAGTATCTGTAATTTCCAATTCAGGATATTCCGGATATCTTATCAATAAATCTTCGATTAATATTGCGGCGGGAGGACAAGATTCAATTATTATCACATTTTCCCCGACTGCAGCACAAGATTATAATGCCACATTAATCATTACGCATAATGCGCCGGATAGTCCATCCATCGTGGCGCTTTTAGGTACGGGATTAAGCAGCGGCCCATTGCTGTCGTTATCGCCATCGAGCTTGCTTGTTGTGAGCAACGGAAATTTTAGTTCAACTATTGTCGGTACTATCACTGCGAAAGATAGCGGTAATGCAGCGTTAAGTGGGACGTTATCCTTTTCAGGTTCATCGCTGCTTTCTGTCTCTCCGAGCACATTAAGCATCTCAGCAGGAAGTTCGAGTAATATCACAGTATCAATTTCCTCAGTAAGCGTTGCCGATGGAATATATTCCGGAACTATTACAATAATTCATAATGCACCGGGAAGTCCCACAACGATTCCAATTCAAGTCCGCAAAGTTACCATACCACCGACGATTACAGCATCCAACCAATTTACTTTTTCGGGCACAAACAGCGGCGTAGATTATGAGTTGATTGGTATTCCGGGCACTACATCATTTTTGGCTTCAACGATATTTAGCGGTACCTATAAACAGGACTGGAGAATGTATCTTGATAACGGCAGCGCAGCCAATTATTTGGTTGAATATGATGGATCATCTAATTTTAATTTTGGCCTGGGCAAGGGTTTTTGGGTTTTAGCGGATAAGAGCAATACTTTATCGGCGACCCTGTCGAATTATACTTCAAGCGGCGCTTTCCCCATTCCTGTGCAAAGCGGCGCCTGGAATATCATTACCAATCCATTTGCGCTGACTGTTTCGTGGAACGATGTCATAACGTACAACCAACTTTCCGGTTCGAACTCGGTTATCTATTCCTATAATAATGGTTCATGGTCTGTGTCCGCATCGTTAGTTCCGTATACAGGATATTATTTCTACTCCGATAATCTTTCTGCGTTATTCATACCTTATGATCCAAACGGAGCGCCGGCGAGCCAAAATATTCTGTCTCAATCAACACCTCCCGTAAGCGATCAGCATCTTAAGGTTTCCATATCAACTGGCAATGTCGAAACCTCGAATGTATATGCGGCGTTCGATGAACATGTAGGAAATGGCTATAACTCGAAAGATTATTTTGCACCGCCGTCATCATTTGCCGCTGCTAATATTCAGATTGAAGACTCAAGTTTAACGACAAGACAAAAGCGGTTATGGATTGAGCATCGCGCTGCGGTCGGCGAAGGTCAGAGATTTCATTTGGTTGTAAAAAACACTTCTGCTGTTTCTTCCCTGACTTTTAAAGGGATAGATAAATTTCCAAATGATCAGGTCTATTTGCTTGATGAGAAACGCAATGAATTATATAATCTTAGATTATATCAACATATCGATGTCCCGACAAGTTCTTCAGAATACCGGTACAGCCTGCTTATTGGCGGAAATAAATTCATTGATTCGATGAATGCGGTTATCGTGCCCAATTCATATTATGTTGCACAAAACTATCCGAACCCGTTCAATCCGGCAACGACAATCGAATACACTTTGCCGCAGCAGTCACATGTAAAGATGGTTGTGTATGACATTATGGGAAGAGAAGTTGCAACACTTGTAGACGGATTCAAAAGTGCGGGAAAATATGTTGTTCTTTGGAATGCATCACGCTGCGCAAGCGGAGTGTACTCTCTGCAGGCTGACCACAGGAACTTATACCTCCGTAAGAAAAATGTTATTAATGAAATGAGTGCCAGATGGAGTCCATCAGATGGAGTCCATCTTTGAGATGGGCTCCATCTGATTATTTGTAGTATCTTCCCAAATACCCTATAATTGCTTTTTTAAGTTCAAGCTGGTCAATCGATCCAAGTTTCTTATAGATAATTTCACCGCCCGGTTTTACCAGCAATGTATAGGGAAGCGCACCCGGCCAATCTTTGTCGATGGCTTCAATTAGTTTGTATTTATTATCCGAATTATATTGATAATTTTTTGTTGATGCGTAATTCTTTTCAAGGAATTTAAGAACTTTACCGCTGTTTGATGTATCGTCGGTGCTTAATGTCACCATCTCAAATTCGCGATTGCGGTACATCCTGTTGATCTCAATCAGTTCGGGAAACTCGGATGCGCAAGGTCCGCACCACGTTGCCCAGATATTTATAAGCCTTAAATTATCGGTTTTGTTTTTCAGCAAATCGCCGACCTCGTTCAAACCTATTTGCCGCAATTCAACTTTTTCCTGATTCCATTTCGCAATTGCTTCTTCAGCAGAAGCTTTTTTATATGCCCATTTAAGAGAGCATCCAAAAGTCTTTGTTTGTTCAACGGGAATCTGTTTCCCTTCGAGAAGCGCGTCAATTGCATTTCTCGCATCGCTGATCGTTACTTTCTGAATTTTTTCAGAATCGTCTATTCTTCCGTTGTAGCGTAATTTCCTTTCTTTATCAAAGATGAATACATGAGGTGTAGCCTGCGGACCGTATTTTTCTGCAACCGTTTGACTATCTCCATCATAGAGATACGGGAAATTAAAGCCTTTATCCATTGCACGAATTTTTAAGTCCTCCATCTTATCGTCCAAATCGCTGTAACCCATTTCATCAAGACGCAATGCTTGCGGACTATTGGAAGAAATGCATACCACCTGAACATTTTTATCTTTATAGTCTTTCACTAATTGTATAATTCTGTCTTCATACGCCTGGGCGGTCGGACAATGGTTGGCGGTAAATATTATTACAAGAATATTCGCATTTGAAAAACTGCTTAGGCTATAGCTTTTTCCATCGATTCCCAATAAATTGAAATCCGGTGCAGCTGCACCAATGGGAAGTGATTTGTGATTTTCTTGTGCATTGAGCAATGTCCCGAGTAATAATATTGCTAAAACGCAAAATCTGCTTCTCTTTATCATAATTTTCACCTTCATTGATTTTATTTTCAGGCTTTGTACTTAACTAAAATATAAGTTACGCTGCTTTTTGTTTTGTGTCAATTTTTTCCTGTGTTGTGTATTGTTCAAGTGCGGTTGCTACCCTATTTATCCGCCTAAATCAATTGATTTTGCCAAATATTTGCAATTGCACAGCGTGCCTATGATATATTCGCACATTTTTATTCCTCGACAGGGCATTAGTTTCAACAATCGAAAAGACAGTGAAGGCTTCTCAGTGTATTATCGTAGAGGCACGTATCCGGAAAGATTTTCTTAATCATCTGCTTTGATAATAGGAAACTTGTCGTGTCTCACTCAAAAGAGACATATTTTTAACAAAAGAAAATGATTATTCACGGAATCCATAGATACAAAGAGATAGCAGGTGAATGAATGGAGCGAAGTCAAGCGCTTAGCAAAACTCTTCCTTTCACACTAGTGTTAGGCGGAGGAGGAGCGCGGGGGTTAGCGCATGTCGGAGTATTGAAGGCTCTTGAGAGAATCGAATTCGTGCCGTCATTGATAGTGGGCACGAGTATGGGATCTCTTGTGGGCGGCATGTACTCGCAATTGCGCAGTGCAGATAGGGTAGAAAAGAAACTCAGGGATTTTCTGGAAGGAGCTTTCTTCAAACGAATCGGGTTGGAACAGTTTTCTGAAACCGATCCCAAAAGTTCCCGTTCTGTTCAGGATCGGTTTGCCTCACACTTGCGCCAAAGATATTATTTTTCGAAGTCCGCGTTAGGTACCGGAAAATTTGCACAAATGAAGCTGATTCAATCGCTGCGCATTCTTTTGGAAGAAGCAGATATCAAAGACTTGTTTCTTCGGTTTGCCGCCGTGACAAGTGATCTATCGAGCGGCGGAGAATATGTGTTTACATCAGGTTCAATCATCCAGGCTGTTGCAGCCAGTTCCGCTATTCCGGGTATTGTCGCTCCTCTCGAAATAGGCAGCTATCTCTTTGTCGATGGAAAAGCAACAAGTACGATTCCCGTACCGGCTGCACGAAGGTTGTCGAAAAATCCGATCATTGCCGTTGATGTACGCCAGTCTCTCGGCAGTTTTGAAAACCATCATCATGGGTTTGAAATTGTTATCCGTGCCGGCAATATCACAAGCGACAAGCTTAACAACATCCATTTGCAACATGCGGATATTGTCCTCAAGCCGGATGTGAGAGATATCCATTGGAATGAATTCCATCGTATCGATTATTGTGTCCATGCCGGGGAACGAATAATAGAAGAGAATATCCAACAATTAACGAATAGGTTTAGAGCGAGCAGGCTCAGAACTATCTTTCATACAATTTTGCCAAAATTCTCAATGAAAAGTTAAGGGACATTCAGAAACGTAATGCAACAATTGCATAAGTTATTCAGGCAATAGCAAAATTCTCCCCCGATTCAGCTTAGAGACGTGGACGAAAAGTTGGTTCCGCGGGAATTCGTGTTTTATTCTAAGACGGATTCGCGACATTTATTTGCAATTCATGAGTTCTCGTCCACGTCTCTAGATGCAATAAAAAAAGCTCTGAGCTACCGGCACAGAGCTTGTGTAAATCTTTCAAGCTGGAAAAACCGTAAATAATTATTCCTAGGTCAAAGCCTCATTAAAAGCCCTCGGTTCCACAATGAATCGATTGACCTCATTCTCTTAATGAATTGTTTTGAAATGCTTTTACTTCACCTCTTTGCCCGTTTTTTATCGGATACAGAAAGCGATTGGCTAAGTGATACCAATATTTTTAACCGGCTTTTTCCAGTTTCTTTTCAAGAACTTCAACTTTTTCGGCAATTTTTTTTACGTGCTGATACATACCGCCAAAGAGGTAGAGGACGTAGAGAAACAAAACAAAGGAGACAGCTTCGCCGACAACCAATAAGATAATATGAGTGTGAGTCATTACTTCCTCCTATAGTATAGAATGTAAATAAATGAAAGCGATAAATTAATCTGTCGCACATCTCAATTTTATTTTCCGAGATATGCATTCATTCATGCATTGCACTCTTGCATAAAAAGAATATGCAGTTTCTTCAAATTAAAATCAAGAGTTTTTTGCTCTCTGAAACAGATAGAACTTTTTTCTCTCTCAAAATAGTCTATAAAACTCTTATTTTGCCCAATAAAATCAAGTCAATTCTCCATTTGAGATAAGAATAGCTATTATAATAACCCGGTATATTTAAAATAATCGGTTTTAAATACCCCTTCTGTAGTTCCCCAAACCTCCTACGTTGCTCTCAGGTTGATCGCGGAAAACAGATTCTGCGGGGAATCACCTGCCCACTTGGATATGAGTTGTATAGAGAATAAGGGGGGCATCGAGATGCTTTTATAAAAGGAATCTGCATTTGACCTATTCTTTCCTTTCTATTAGATTACAATCGACATTGAAAGGGAAAAGCCATGAAACTCAGGCTCTCGTTACTCATGCTCTCCGTTGTTATGCTTCTTGCACCCGCTCCTGCCGTATCACAGAATATTCAAACCGACAGAAAACCAGCTGTTGCGGGTCAATTTTATCCGGACAATCCAGATGCTTTGCGTGAATTGTTAAGTTCCATGTTTTCAAAAGCGTTACAAAACAAAGGACTAAAAAATGTTGCAGCGATTATTGCTCCGCACGCCGGTTATGTATACTCGGGAGTTGTTGCGGCTTCGGCTTACAACCAGATCGATTTTTCTAAAGAATACGAGAATATTTTCATACTCGGCCCTAGCCATTACATCGGCTTTGAGGGCGCAGCCGTGTACAATCGAGGCAATTTCATCACACCGCTGGGAACGGTGCATGTCAACATAAAACTTGCAAATGATTTAATCAAAAAATACAACTTCTTTTCCGGCAGAACCGATGCTCACCAGGTTGAACATAGTATCGAAGTGCAAATTCCTTTCTTGCAATATAAACTTAAAAAAATCACGAATATCGTCCCGATTGTTTTCGGAGCAAACCCGCCGGATTTATGTAAGAAGATAGCAGACGCGTTGCGGCCCTTTTTCAATACAAAAAATCTTTTTATCATCAGCACGGATTTTTCTCATTATCCTTCTTATACGGATGCAAAAAATGTCGACATGGCATCCGTCGATGCGGTACTTTCAAACTCATCCCAAAATCTGGTACGGACAATCGAAAATAATGCTGCAAAAAATATCCCGGCCCTCGTCACAAGTATGTGCGGAGAATTTTGTGTTTTGACTCTTATGTACATAACAGAAAATAATCCGGATATTCAATTCACACATATTCAATACCTGAATTCCGGCGACGTCAGCATTGGAACAAAAAACAGGGTGGTCGGTTATAATGCCATAGCTGTCACAATGAAAGAGAAAAGCCAAGGCTTAAACTTTGAACTCGATGAAAAGGATAAGCACAGTCTGATTGAAATTGCCCGGACAACAATGGAAGAATATGTTCGGAACCGTAAAATTGCGACTGCCGATGAAGCTCAACTTTCCGCCGCTGTAAAAACTAACTGCGGTGCGTTTGTAACACTGAAAGAGAATGGAGAATTGAGGGGATGCATCGGCAGGTTTGATGCAACGGAGCCTCTTTATAAAGTCGTGCAGGAAATGGCGGTTGCCGCATCGGCACAGGACGAGCGTTTCCAACCCGTTGCCCCGGAAGAACTTGGAAAGATAGAAATTGAAATTTCCGTTTTAACCCCGATGCGTAAAATCAAATCCATCGATGAAATCGTGATGGGCAAGAACGGGATTTATATCCGCAAAGGATGGAATTCTGGTACGTTTCTCCCTCAAGTTGCGACTGAAACGGGATGGTCGAAAGAAGAATTTCTCGGACATTGTGCCCGGGACAAAGCCGGCATCGGCTGGGATGGGTGGCGCAATGCTGAACTTTTTATCTATGAATCTTTAGTTTTCAGTGAAAATGTGCTGGAGAAGAAATGAACAATGTCGAAAGATTCCAGTCATAATTCGCCCGGCGGGTCGTTTTCATTAGGCTGGGAAATTCAGCTTTCAGCTCTATGTCTCGGTATCACTTCAATTATTGTTCAGGTTATCCTCTTGCGGGAATTCCTGTCGATTTTCTACGGAAACGAGCTCGTTATAGGCATCATTCTGACAGAATGGATGATTCTTACGGGCATAGGCGCATTTGGCGGAAAATTGTTTGGAAAACTTAAACAAAAAAATGCAACAATCCTTATCTTTCAAATATTCTTAGGGTTTCTTCCTTTTCTCACAGTTTTTTGTTTGCGCTGGCTAAGAAATATTGTGTTCATTCCCGGTGAGATGATCGATATCAGCCGAATTGCCTATGCTTCGTTCGTCCTCTTATTGCCATTCTGCATTCTTGGCGGCGCCTTTTTTACTATACTTGTGCATAAAAGTTCCTTACGAAATGAATCGAACACGATTTCCAGAATCTATTCCTTGGAAGCGCTGGGAAGCGTAATCGGCGGATCGGCATTCACTTTTATCATGATCTATTATTTTTCAACCTTTCAATGTTTGAAGTATCTTCTTCTCTTCAACCTGGGCGTTGCTTTTTTCATCTCGATCAGATATCATTATGCGGTATTGGAATATTCTATTCCTGTATTCTTCTTTCTTGCAGCATTCTTCTTTTCCCAATTTGATCTCGACGCGTTGACTAAAAATATGCTGTTTAACGGACAAACAATTCTTTCGTACAATGATACTCCTTACGGACAAATGACCGTTACAGGGCAGGAAAGGCAGAAAAACTTTTTTGAAAATAATGTCCTCTTGTTTTCAACCGACGATGTCGTCTCAAATGAAGAAGCAGTCCATTATGCAATGATTCAGCACCCCCGGCCCAAATGTATTTTAATTGTATCGGGCAATATTGCCGGAGTCACACATGAAGTACTTAAGTATAATCCGATGCGCATCGATTACATCGACATCAATCCATGGCTTATTGAAACAGAAAAAAAATTCACATCGATACCAAATGATTTGCGCATACATATTATGAGCGGAGATCCGCGTCGATATATTAAAAGAACAGACAGACGGTACGATGTTGCGCTTTTAAACGTTTCAGATCCCGTTAACATTGCGTTGAACCGCTACTCTACATTAGAGTTTTTTCAAGAACTCAAATCGAAACTCAACTCCGGTGCGGTAGTTTCGATCGGTTTTTTGGAAAATGTTGAATATTACGGAGAAAAAGCACGCATGCTTAATTCCATACTGCGCAATACGATTGCACGATGTTTTACGAACGTCCTAATTATTCCGGGCACGACTAAAAATTATTTTTTGGCATCCGACAGTTCATTAGATATTCACATAGCTGCTAAAATGCAGCAGAGCAACATTGCCGCAGATTTTGTGAACCAATACTATATCGATGACGGCATGCTGTCGGAACGCAGTCAAACGATGAAAAATGGATTGTTTCAATCAGCATCTCTCAACGAAGACTTCCGGCCTGTTGCCTATTACCGGCACGTTGAATATTGGCTGAGTTATTTTAAAACCAACTATTGGATTATTCCGGCTCTTTTCATAATAATTCTGATGCCCCTCATGAAGGAAATAAACACAATCAATTTCTGCATGCTCACGGGAGGATTTGCAGCTTCATCGTCAGAGGTAATATTGCTGCTCGCTTTTCAGGTCATCTATGGATATGTTTATCTGGCAAGCGGGCTTATTATAACAATGTTTATGGCGGGACTTGCCGCGGGATCAATGTACCGGGAAAAAATATTTCCCGCTCATTCGATAACCGCTTACATCACGGTTCAATGGATAGCCGGAATATTTCTTACAATTTTACCTTTTATCTTAACGACCTTGAGAGATATTGATGTAACACAAATTGTCGTACAGGTGATCTTTGTGTCCCTCACACTTGTTATTTCAGTTCTCATTGGCGCTCAGTTTTCGATTGCTTCATCTCTACAGGCACCAAGCAAGCTATTTATCACATCCTCAATCTATAGTTTTGATTTAATTGGATCTGCGGCAGGTGCTTTTATTGTAAGTGTCTTTTTAGTTCCGCTGACAGGCATAGCAAACGCCTGCTTTTTAACTGCCGGCGTTTGTTTCGTAGGTTGTCTTGTATCTTTCTGGAAAAGGCAAGCATACCGGGTTTCATAAAAGAGGAGTGAGATATGAAGAACAAAATTTCAAAAAGAGAATTTATAAAATACTGTTGTTGGGGAGTTGGAGGTTTTGTGGTCGGTTCGCAATACAATAATCTACTGGCAAACACTACATTCAATAAGCTATTTTCAAATTCTGATCATGAACCGGGTAAGTACAGCAAAGAAGCATTGTTTTATGTAAAAGCTGCAGATGGAGTACAATGCACGAAATGTCCGCACGAATGTTTGTTGAACAAAAGTGAGGCAGGGATATGCCGCAACAGGGTTAATTATAATGACAAGTTATATACCATTGCATACGGAAATCCGTGTGCGGTGCATATTGACCCGGTGGAAAAGAAACCTCTCTTTCATTTTCTTCCTTCGACAAAAGCCTTTTCCATCGCAGTCGCTGGATGCAATCTCCGATGTCTGAATTGTCAGAATTGGCAGATTTCGCAATTCAGTCCGAAGGAAACGGAAAATATCGACTTACCGCCCGAACAGGTTGTGGAGCAGTGCAAGGAAAATAATTGCGAATCGATTGCGTATACCTATTCCGAGCCGAACACATTCTACGAGTACGCCTTTGATACGGCATCTATTGCACGGCAGAGGGGGATAAAAAATATCTGGAAATCCGCCGGATATATCAACGAAGAGCCGCTAAGAAAATTATGCAAAGTGCTTGATGCTGCAAATATCGATTTAAAGGGATTCGATGAGAGTATCTACAGAAAATTAAACGGTGCATCATTAGCACCGGTCTTGCAAACTTTGAAAGTATTTAAAGATGAAGGTGTGTGGCTCGAGATTACGAATCTTGTTGTTCCTACATGGACCGATGATTTTGATATAATCCAAAAGATGTGTAAGTGGTTGAATAACAATGGGTTATCCGACTGTCCCTTGCATTTCAGCAGGTTCACCCCGCTCTATAAACTCAATCAACTTCCTTTAACTCCTGTTGCAACGCTTAAGAAAGCCAGAGACATCGCGTTGAAGTCGGGAATCAAATACGTGTATATTGGGAACGTGCCGGGACTTCAAGCTGAAAATACATATTGTCACTCGTGCGGCAGACTTATTATTGAGAGAAGAGGTTATACAATCCTTCAAAATAATTTAGTCGAAGGTGTGTGCAAGTACTGCAAAGCAAAAATACCGGGAGTGTGGAAGGAGTGATCGGTTTGGGATTTTGATGTGCAGCTCATTGGAATACAGCGGCAGATGAAATATGAAAATAGTCATAGCTCCGAATAGCTTTAAAGAATGCGCATCCTCTTCAATTATTGCCGGGTTGATTGCGCGTGCTCTTCGGAAACGAGGCTTGTCCGACCTGACCGTTTTTCCTGTGTCCGACGGCGGGGATGGATTTCTTGATGTATGCACTCTGCGATTCGGACTTGAACTTATCTCGCTGAGTGTTCACAATTGTTTCAACGGCAGAAGAAAAAAAATAAAGGTTGGTTATGACAAACGAACACACAGAGTGTATATCGAGACCGCTGCGGTAATTGGTTTGAACGATGTTCCATCGGGAGATCGAAAGCCGGCAAAAATGAATTCAGCTGCACTCGGAGAATTGCTGCACCTTGTTATGCGCCGGCACACAGCCGGATCTCTGCCTGTAGAAAAAATAATCATTGGAATCGGGGGAACTGCAACAAATGATCTCGGCCTTGGATTATGTTCCATCTTTTGTTTGAAAATTTTCGACAATAGTGGGAATATTCTGCCAGTTTATCCGGAAAACTATATCAAAGCGGGATCTATTACCTTACCGAAAAAATATCCTGTGGAGATTGATGTAATTCTCGATGTGTCAGTTCCGTTAACGGGAGCCGACGGTCCTGCAAAGCTATTTTCCCGGCAAAAAGGAGCAAGCAAAAAAGAAGTGGCGCTCCTTGAAAAAGGGACTGAAAACATTCTTCGTATTCTCAAGCAGAATTATTCTCTCGATTACACGAAAAAAAACATCGGTGCCGGCGGCGGTCTGGGACTTGGAATCTCACTTCTGTCCAAAATGAATGTTATACGATCAGTGGACTTCCTGAATAAAACCATGAAATTATCATCTGTGATCGGCGCAGGCGATATCATCATAACCGGGGAAGGGACATACGATCGCCAAAGTAATATAGACAAAGCGACGGGCGTCGTTATCAAAGAGGCAAGACGACAGAAGAAGAAAATTTTTCTCATTGCCGGACGTATTGAGAGAAAAGGTAAGCTTCCGAAAAATGTCGTTCCAATTCAGTTTAACAGGTTTTTCTCCAGTACTATAGAATCAATTCATAATTATCGCACGGGAATAGACCTTGCAGTCGATGAGATGGTGAGTAAGGTTGGACAGTGATTCGAGCCGGGAAAAGACAGCTTCTTCTGATTTATTAAAAAATTATTTGTATAATGCATAAGGATATCTGCGTACTAGAGACGTAGACGAGAACTCATGAGTTGCAAATAGATGTCGCGAATCCGTCTTAGAATGAGAAACGGATTCCCAGGGAACCGACTTTTCGTCCACGTCTCTAGCTTTAAGGCTTTTGTGGAGCAGAATACATACGTGTGTACTCCATGCGGAATGACAAACGCTGATAAGATAAGAATTAAGAATTAATGACAGAAAGTCCGATAAAAGTTTTCCTTCTTTTAGTATTAGGAACTGCATTTTCTACCTTCCTGTTTGTATACTATATGCCTCAACGAGCCGATACTCTCTATATGAACGGTCTATTTTATACGATGGACGATCGCAATACCGTCGCCGAGGCGATCGCTGTCAGTGGAGATCACATTGCCGGCGTAGGATCTCAGGAATATATCAAGAGAAAATTCAAAGCGAAGAATATTATCGATCTTCAGGGGAAAACTGTGTTCCCGGGATTTATCGATGCTCATTGTCATCTATTAGGCCTGGGTCTTGCGCGAATGACCGTCGATTTAGATGAAGCAGTAAGCGAAGAGGAAGCCGCTGCCATAGTCGATCGGAAGGCCGGCGCAATTCCAGCCGGACAATGGATCCGCGGGAGAGGGTGGGATGAAAATTCATGGCCGAAAAAAAGTTTCCCGACACATGCATCTCTCGATATCGTGACTTCGGACAAACCTGTCTTTTTAATCCGTATCGACGGTCATGCATGCTGGGTGAACCAAAAAGCGCTTGCAATAGCAAATATCACGCCGGCGACAGCCGATCCGCCGGGAGGGAAGATTATTCGTGACAAAAAAGGGAACCCGAGCGGTGTGCTGGTCGATGCAGCGATGGACCTGGTGTATAAGTTTATCCCGGATCCATCGGATGATGAAATGCGGCAGGCTGTTCGCATTGCTGCACAGGAATGCAATTCTTACGGATTGACCGGTGTTCAGGAGATGGAACTTGATCTTCGGCAATTCAATTTATACAAAAAGCTTATCGATGAAAATATTTTTCCTCTTCGAGTCTATTCGTGCATCAATGGACCGGGAGAAACATGGGAATATTTTAAGCAAAACCGGATGCTTTTGAATTATAGGGATCACAGGCTTACTGTTCGCGGGTTTAAATTGTACGTCGACGGTGCGCTCGGTTCACACGGGGCTGCTCTTATCGATTCGTACTCTGATGATGCAGGAAATCGCGGTGTAACTTTGCTTTCTGCCGAAGAACTTAAACAACTTGTTCAAGAAGCAGTCGACCACGGTTATCAGGTTTGTACTCATGCGATCGGCGATCGCGCCAATCATCTGATTCTCGATGTTTATGAGAATATTATACTCCAGCATCGACCTGCCGATCTCCGGCTTCGTGTCGAGCATGCACAGGTGCTGACAAAAGAAGACATTCCGCGGTTTAAGGAACTTGGCGTCCTGCCGAGCATGCAGCCGGTTCAATGCATTTCCGACATGTTCTGGGCCGAAGCGCGATTGGGCGCCAAACGAGTTCGCAACGCGTTTGCGTGGAGGTCGCTGCTTAATACAGGAGTGATAATTCCCGGCGGATCCGATTTTCCAGTAGAAAGTCCCAATCCGCTTTATGGTATCTATGCCGCATGCACGCGGCAAGACATTCATGGTATTCCGCGTTCCGCACAGGATGTCCGAAATAATTTTCAACTTGCGCAGGAAGACCTTGCCGATACTACAGCCTTCGAGAACGGCTGGTACGGTTCGGAACGAATGACACGTGAGGAAGCGGTCAAGAGCTTCACACGCTGGGCTGCCTATGCTGCTTTTGAAGAGGATCTGAAAGGCGCTTTACGTTCGGGAATGCTGGCAGATTTTGTCGTGCTCTCAGACGACATTATGACTATTCCGGTTCAAGAAATCCCGAACGCGAAGGTTATCATGACAATTCTCGGCGGCAAAGTGGTGTATCAGAGCGGCTTGTGAATTGTTTCTGTTGTTTTTACACTGAAAAGTTTGTAGAATTGAAAAGAAATTGTAAGGAACTCCGGAAACATGCCCTATAGAGTTTTGGTCGCAGACGATGATGAAGGACAGAGGAAATCGCACGGATTTGCACTCGAAGTAGCAACGGCAATTCTGGAAGATGAAATTGCAATCGTAGAAACCGCGACAAGCGGAGAGACATGGGAAAAAATTAAAAGTGAACAGTTTCAACTGATCATTCTGGATAACGATTTCAAGGACATGCATCTCAAAGGACATCTTCCCGGAATAGCCTTGCTTCAGCTTGCTAAAAAGGAGGGAGTGAATAGAAACACACCGACATTTTTCTGCAGTGCTGATGCTTATGATACTTTGAAAACAATGGTGGAAAAGCACGGCGGAATTTATCTACCGAAGGTCGGATACGACATCGAAAAAGTAGCACAACTCTTTGCCGCCCAGTTGAAGAAAAAATGAACGAACCATCATAGAGCTTGAAACGAAGGTCACGTATGTGACCTTTTTCTTTACCCTTCTCACTGTGCACCTTCTGTATAACACAGTCGTTGTATAGTTAAATATAAAATGGAATTTGTTTCAGAAATTGACAGGCATAATTTTAAGCAACATCTGATTGAAGGAACGTTGTACATCAGCACGGCATCGTTCCTTTCGCCGCAGACAATGTTTCCTGTTCTTGTCAAACGTTTGGGCGGCGGCGATTTGGCGCTCGGTTCGATTCCAGTCATCGTCTATCTTGCGTATTTTATTCCCCAGCTTTTCAGCGCGAATTATTTTGCAAAAGCACGCTACCGCAAACCGTTCGTTTTGAGAGGCGGCTTGGTTCAACGTATGCATATTTTCATGCTCGCCCTGACGATCGGTTTTTTAGGCGTTGCACATCCTTCTCTTGCACTCGCGTTTGTTTTTTGTCTCTATGCCATGAGCCAGGTGTTGTCCGGATCGGTTTCTCCTCTCTGGACGGAATTTATTGCGAAAACAAATTCACCGGCGAATTTCGGAAAATTGCTCGGATTGAGAAACTCGCTTGGCGCAGCAATAGGGATCATCAACGGGTTTATTCTGACTCTTCTGCTCGGTTCTCTTTCTTTTCCGTGGAGTTATGTATGTGTCTTCCTTCTTGCATTCCTTTTGCAAATGGGTTCTCTGACTGCACAGCGTTCGATTAGCGAGGGAAAAGAATCCGTAACGATGCATCCGGTACCTGTTAGTGAATTGATAAAAAAAACGGTGAAAATTGTCCGGAATAATTCTACTTTCCGAATGTTCTTGTGTTCTTCTGCATTTTTGACATTAAGTTTCACTTCCTTCGCGTTTTTTACTGTTTCAGCGATGCAAAAATACTCTTTAAATGATTCTTTTGTAGGCGTTTTTACTGTCATTACCGTTTTTGGGCAGATCATGAGCGGCGCTGTACTTGGATGGCTTTCCGACAGCAAGGGGAGCCGAATATCTTTGATGGTTTCCGGCGGGTCGCTGGTTCTTGCGACCGTCCTTTTTCTCTGGAACCCTTCTTTTATATTTATCTGTTTTGCTTTCTTCCTGATGGGCGTGAATCTGGGACCGGAAACCATGCTTCGATATAATTATGCAGTCGACAGTGCCCCTCTTGATGAACGGGCGCTTTATATAGGAATCATGAACGCCTGGCTCGCTCCGTTTTATCTCATGAATATTGCCGCCGGGTGGTTAAGCACATTTTACGGCTATCAGGCCGTTTTTGCAGCTTCCCTTTTCTCCGGATGCATCGGTCTTTTCTTGCTCTGGAACACAAAGGATCCCCGCTTGAGGCAGCTGTCGCTGCAAAGATAGGCTGGCCGGCAGCCTTCCGGCTTTCAGACGAGATTGGCTGCGCATGAGGGCAGCAGTATTTTGAAAAAAATGACGCTTGCGATTTCCTTGAAATAATTTTACATTCTCCAGAGGGATAAATTATTCAATCAAAAAAAAACGAGGAGGAATATTCCGTGTACGAAAGAAGTCTTAACGAAGCAGAAATATTTATTCGAGCGCAAAAGGATCCTGTGCTGCCGGTGCGGAAAGTATGGGAAGACGTTGCGCGGCTTGCAAAAGCCGAACAATTCGAAATTGCATCTTTGCCCGATTTTACGGCGCTGCTCGATGCGGATAAACGTTTTCAAATCATACCCGCCCACAATGAAAACGAAATATCGGAAGTGGATCTGGCTGAAGGAGATTTGGAAGGAGAGGAAATGGAGCATCTCGGCTTCTTCCCTGAAGATCGTGTCCGGCTCAGAGCGATTCCCGTGGTGCCCGAAGTAGAAGCAGCACTTCCGGAGGAAGAGGAGGACGTCGCAAGCATACGTCATCGTTCTTTTATAAGTCAGGCCGAGAAGAAGAAAATCGAGGTAAAGAAAAAAGGAACAAAAGTCCTGCGGAAGAAAATTGCAAATAAGAAAAAAAGCATTAAGAAAAGGAAATCCCTTCCGAAGAAAAAAACAAATGTCCGGAAAACCAAGAAAAGGAAGAAATAGCCGCGTCCCATGATCGAGGGAAAAAAAAGGACATGGACAATAAGGGAATTAATGCAATCGGCGATACGCTACCTCACGGAAAAAGGTTTCGATGAGGCGCGGTTAAACGCAGAGTTGCTTCTTTCTCATGCGCTGCGATTGCAGCGCATTCAAATCTATACGAATTTCGACAAACCGCTTGACGCTGAGGAAGTTTCTGTATTTAGATCGTTCTTCGAGAGGCGCCTGCAGCATGAGCCGTTGCAATATATTGTCGGTTCGACAAATTTCATGGGACTGCAATTTACAGTAAGACCGGGCGTGCTTATTCCACGACCCGAGACCGAGACATTAATTGAACAATTTGTTTTCGAATGCAAAAATTACCCGCAGGAGGATCCGATTGAAATTTTAGAGATCGGAACCGGATGCGGGAATATTGCAGTTTCCATCGCAAAATATATCAAGAATGCATATATCACAACAATCGATATCAGCGAAACCGCTCTGGAACTTGCATGGGAAAATGCACGGTTTCATCATGTAGAGGATCGAATCGATTTTGTTCACACAGATATTCTTCGATCAATTGATATTATAAAGACAAAAAAATATGGTTTTCTCGTGAGCAATCCCCCTTATGTGGCGGAAGTTGAATGGAAAACACTCCAGCCGGAGATATTCAGGTTTGAACCCCATGACGCAGTAACGGATCACGCCGACGGACTGACGTTTTATAAACGAATCGCAGAAATATCTTCGGATCTTTTAACAGACGAGGGTATCGTTATGGTAGAGGTCGGCTGCGGCCAGGCCGAACGTGTTAAAAATATTTTAAATCAATCGGCGTTTCGAGAAATCTCGATTATTAAAGATTTGCAAAGTGTTCCGCGAGTTCTTTGCGGGTATCGAAAAGCTGCCCAACTGCCGGGCGTATTCTTCTCGATCAATTGATACGTATGCGAGCGCTTCTGCAAAGAGTAAAAGAATGTAGTGTAGAAATCGGCGGCAAAGCCTACAGCACTATTCCGGAGGGGCTCCTGATATTCCTCGGCGTTGGAAAGGATGATGTTGAAACCGAGGCTGATTCTTTGGCAGAACGTTGCAGCTCTTTGAGAATATTCAATGATGATGCGGGGAAAATGAATCTATCGATTATAGAAAACCTGGGATCAGTTATGATTGTTTCTCAGTTTACATTATATGCAGATACGAGAAAGGGCAATCGCCCGGGATATTCGGATGCCGCTCCTTCTCAAATTGCAGAAAAATGTTACGACCGGTTTTGTGAGAAAATGCGGTTTCTCATGGGAACGGAACGTGTGACAACGGGAAAATTCGGGGCGATGATGGATGTAAAGCTTGTCAATGACGGTCCCGTAACCGTCATGCTAGAAAGCAAAGAACGTAAAAACGTCTGAAAGAAACAAACTGTCTGTGGAAGGGGAACAAGACGAAACCTCCCCAACATATCGTTATGCTTTTCGTCGACGGGGTCGGTTTCGGAAAAAAAGATCCTGCAGTCAACCCGTTTTTTTGTGCTCGTCTTCCTCAGATCCAGAGACTGTGCGGCGGTGAAATATTCCATAAAAGACATAGGCGATTTTCATCGAAGGATGCGACGCTTATTCCGGTTGATGCAGCGCTCGGAATGCCGGGACTTCCGCAAAGCGGAACCGGGCAAACCGCTATTTTTACCGGTTCCAATGGTGCAAAAATATTCGGACGGCATTTCGGTCCCTACCCGCCTTCTGTGCTCAGGCCGATTATTCAGTCGAAAAATATTTTTAAAAGAGTCAAGGAATTGGGCAAAAGTGCCGTTTATGCGAATGCGTTTCCCAAAGAATTTTTTCAGTATGTTTCATCCGGCACCCGAAGGCTGACGGTATCCACCTTGTCGTGCATCATGAGCGGCATACCGCTGCTGACGGTTCAAGATCTGACGGACAATAATGGAATCTCTCCGGATTTTCTCCGCGCACACTGGCCGGAATTGGGACATCCGGAAATTCGTCCAATTACAGCTTTTGAAGCCGGAGGTCATTATTATCGGATATCGATGTGCCATACGCTCACTGTTTTTGAGTACTGGCTCACCGACCATGCGGGACATAGTCAGAGCATGCAATTTGCTGTCGAAGTCCTAGAGCAGCTCGATGAATTTCTTGCTGGATATTTCAAGGGATTCGATGAATCTCAATCACTTTTTCTGATGATCAGCGATCATGGAAATATAGAAGACCTTTCGGTAAAAAGTCATACGAGAAATAAAGTGCCTTGCATAATTGCCGGCAGGGAAAAGGAGACTGTCGCCCGTCAAATAAGGGATTTGACCGATATAACACCAGCACTGATACAACTACTATCATAGCATAACACTATCATGTTTAATCAACGACCGGCACTTCGGCTTGTGCTGTTGTTCGCTGCAGGGATTGCACTTTCATCCGAAATATTCCTGCCATTTCCCGCCGCGTATTGCTTATGCGTACTTGTGGTTGGCGGAGCATTGCTTTGCCGATGGAAATTTCCGGATTCGGCCGTTTTATTCATGCTTCTCCAGAGTGCGGTTGTTCTTTTGGGTTTTGCATTGCATACAGTTCAAGCAGATCAAACCGTGTGTATTCGGCTCGATCCGAAATATGTCGACGAGAGAATTTTTCTCTACGGGGTGGTTGTTTCCGAATCCGCCGGTAAGAATGAACAGGTGCAATATATATTTACCGCTGACAGCCTGATGCGAAACGGAATGATGGAGTATGAGAAAAGAAACATCATTATTGTTCTACGATTGCGGGAGGAAAAAGAATGGGGCAGACTCTGCACATTGGGAAACTATATTTGCGTGCAGGCAGCAATCGATCAATTTCCATCTGCGCGCAATCCGAGAGAGTTCGATTATGGAGCATATCTTGAATTAAACGACATTCACGGTGTAGTCGATATTCTCAATATATTGCCGGTTCCAAAACCCGTGCATTACACTCTCTCCTCGTTCGTATATTCTGCCCAGCGGTATTTTTACACAACACTTGATCGTTTGCATGAAAAACGTTATTCGAGTTTCCTCAAAGGAATCGTGCTCGGATACAGAGCAGATCTCGCCGAAGATGTTAAACAGTCATTTATAGATACCGGAACGATACATATATTGGCCGTTTCGGGCGAAAATGTCGCATTTGTCGCACTTGTACTCTACTCAATTTTTGAATTACTCAGGTTTCATCGGATTGTCGCTGCCTTTTCAAGTATTGCCGGTTTGGTACTTTATATGCTTGTCACAGGTTCTACTGCATCTGTTGTACGTGCAACGATTATGGCGGCCGTAGTTTTGCTCGGGTCATGCTTCGAACGGAAATCGGATATGGTCAATTCCATAAGTGCCGCCGCACTTTTACTTCTCTTATGGAATACAGAGACGCTCTACGATGTCGGCTTCCAGCTTTCCTTTGCTGCAGTCGGTTCGATCATCTATTTTTATCCGAAGCTCATCGATGCCGGACAGAAAATCCTGAAAAAAATCAAACACTTTCCCTTTGCAGAAGAATTTGTCAAACTATTTGCAGTATCGCTGGCTGCTCAAATCGGTACACTTCCTTTTACTGCATATTATTTCGGAAAAATTTCTTTCGTTTCGTGCATTGCAAATATTATTGTTGTTCCGCTCAGCGGGTTGAATACTATTTTGGGCTTTATTGAAATATTGACGGCGCCTTTGAGCATGGCTCTGGCTTCGTATTATTCGGCAGTGAATGATTGTTTCCTTTGGTTTGTTCTCTGGTTTGTCGGTGCGGCGGCGAAAATGCCTTTCGCTTTTTATAGCGTATCGTCGCTAGGCGTTCCAGCGATTGTCATTTATTATTGCTCCGTTGTCGGTATCTTCATCGTGCGCAAGAATAAATTAAAATACGCAGTTATCGGTATACTGATTGCCGCGAACGGTTATATTTTCAGCGAAATTATACGGGAACAAGCTTCGCGGGTACGGATATGTGCCTTCGACGTGGGACAGGGTGATGCTTTTTTAGTGGAATTTCCGGGTCATCGCAGCTTGCTTATCGATTCCGGGCCTTCCAACAGGTTCGTCGACGCGGGGGAGCGCTATATTACGCCTTACCTTAAACGAGAAGGGATATCTTCATTGAGGTACGCGGTATTGACCCATCCGCATGCGGATCATTACGGAGGAATTCGCAGGGTTGCACAAAATGTCCATATCGATACCGTCATTGTTCCCTTTCTCTTAGCCTATCCGGTTCAATTTCAATCTCTGATTGATTCGTTGAAATGCATGGGAATATGCATTAGGAAGGTATGCTCAGGCGATCAATTGTATATTGGAAATGAGGAACGGATCTACGTGCTGAATCCTTCCGTTCACAATATCCGGAATCGAAATATGAACGATTGTTCCATTGTCATGAAAATATATTTTGGAACCACATCGTTTCTTTTTACCGGCGATGCAGGAGAAGAAATTGAGCAAACGCTGGGAAGAAAGTATAACACTCTTCTTCAAAGTGATGTTTTAAAAGTAGGCCATCATGGCGGAGATATGAGTACCGGCCCGGAATTTCTGAAGAAAGTCGATCCATCGATGGCCTTGATTTCCGTTGGCCGAAAGAATATGTTCGGGCATCCATCAGGTACGGTCATTAAGGAATTGAAGAAAAAAGGTATTGCGGTGTTCCGGACAGATATGGATCATGCGACAATCATAGAAAGCAACGGCAGGATTTGCAGGGCAGTGCCATGGCGTAATCGATGAATCGGAACCTCCTTGTCGAAAGATCTGTTCAAATACCAAAAGGAGCGTTTGTGAGAATTTTATTTATTATACTTTTCGGGGTGCTTTTTATGAAAGACTCATTAGCGGTCATTAAAACCGAGACGGTTGCATATAAGCAGGGAGGTGTTATCCTCGAGGGATATCTCGCCTATGACAATGCGCTGGCGGGAAAGCGTCCGGGTGTTCTTGTAATCCATGATTGGCTCGGCATTTCGGAAACTACGCAGATGCGGGCAAAGCAATTGGCGGAACTCGGATACGTTGTTCTTGCTGCTGATATATACGGAAAAGGGATACGTCCCGCAAATGCACAGGAAGCGCAAGCTGAAGCGATGAAATATTATAAGGACCGGAAACTGTTGCGTGACCGCACCCGTGCGGGACTCGATTTTCTCTCTTCACAAAAAAGAGTGGATGCTGCACGTCTTTCTGTCATCGGATATTGCTTTGGAGGGGCGGGAGCGCTTGAGCTGGCAAGGAGCGGCGCTCCGCTAAAAGGCATTGTGACGTTTCATGGTTCGCTTTCAACACCGACTCCGGAAGATGCAAAGAATATCAAGGGAAAGGTACTTGTTTTGCACGGGGCGGATGATCCGTTTGTTAAGCAAGCAGATGTAATTGCATTTATGGATGAAATGCGCAAAGGAGGAGTGGATTGGCAATTGATTCAATACGGAGGCGCTGTTCATAGTTTCACCGATAAACGCGCAGGAAGCGACAATACGAAAGGAGGGGCATACAACGAAGCGGCCGATCGAAGATCGTGGCTGGCAATGAAAAATTTTCTGATAGAAGTTTTTAAATAGAAGTTCTTTCCACTCAATACAAAATCCGTTTAGGTGGAATTTCCAATAAACGGATTTTATTAATCTTAAGAAGTATCTTACCTGCATTTTGTCTATATTTCAATATGCGATTGACAAGATCACAAGTAAAATATCTCCATTCTCTTTCTCAAAAAAAAATCCGTTCTTCGGAACGAAAGTTTATTTTAGAAGGCTGGCGCCCGCTGACCGATGCCCTGGCATCGGATTTTAAGATTGAATTGATAGCGGTGACCGAATTACAATCAGCGGATCCCCGCTTTGTCGAAGTGACAGATCGTGCGAGGAGGGGAAAAATTCCCGTATATTTTTTAACTGAAGCGGAATTAAAATACCTTGCGGAAACAGTGCATGCGCAAGGCGTACTGGCGCTCGTCGAACAACACTGTTGGACATTTGATGAAGTAGACGTTGAGTCTATGAATCGTATCGTTGCATGCGACGGTATCGGTGATCCGGGAAACCTGGGAACTATACTGCGTACATGTGATTGGTTCGGTATAGACGCTGTTCTTCTCGGAAAGGGCTGCGTCGATTTGTATAATGAAAAGGTTGTTCGCTCGACAGCCGGTTCAATTTTACACCTTCCAATCCTGGAAGATATCAGCCTGATCCACGAGCTTCCGAAGTTCAAACAGAATGGCTTTTCTCTTCTTGCAACGGCTCTTGACGGCAAAGTCTTGGGACGGGAATATTCATTCCCGTCGAAATCTGTCCTGATCCTTGGAAGTGAAGCGCACGGCGTGAGCACCGATATCTTCTCCCTGGCAGATGAAACAATTACAATTCCTTCATACGGCAAAGCAGAATCACTCAACGCCGGCATCGCATGCGGAATTATCATCGCCCGGTGGCGGCAGAGCGGATAAATGATGCTTTCAGTTGAATTCCGATTGCTGGAAAGCCGCCGCGAATCTTTTTGAAATTGTCTAATTTTCATTTATCTTTTTATGTATGCAGCAGCGACAAAACGAGAGAGAACATCGATAGCATCCAATGGCGCAACATTGTAGCGGGCTCTTTCAAAGTTGGGTTATTTTCACGATCCCAGGCCGGGCCTCTTAGGAAGTTGATAAGACTATGCCGGAAATTCGAAGTGAAATTATTGAAATGTATATTTTCCGGCGCAATGCCGATGCTACGGAATACCTGCTTCTGCAACGGACACGTGAAGATTGTTTGTATCCCTGCATGTGGCAAATTATAACGGGTACCTTAGAAGACAGGGAAACCGCTGTGCAGTGCGCGCTCCGGGAGTTGAATGAAGAAACCGGATTGAAATATAAAAGGCTCTGGGCTGTTCCTGCAACGGATTCTTTTTACGATTACCAGCGTGATATCGTACAGGTCATGCCTGTGTTTGCAGCCGAAGTAGATCGAGAGGCCGAGCCGGAACTTTCACGAGAACATCAAATGTTTGAATGGCTGCCTTTCGATAATGCGCGAGAAAAATTAGTGTGGCCCGGACAGCGTTCCGTACTGGAAATTGTACATCAATATATTGCCGGCAGAGAAGCGGCGAGTCTTCTCAGTGAGATAAAACAAGCATAAGAAAAAGGAACAAATCGTGAGTCTCTTAGTCGTGGGATCGGTTGCGCTTGATACAGTTGAAACTCCTTTTGGAGGAGTCAAGAATGCGTTGGGCGGCTCTGCTGTTTATATATCTGCGGCAGCAAGTTATTTCACTTCCCCAGTTCGATTGGTCGGCGTCGTGGGGGATGATTTTCCAAAAGAACATATACAATTCCTGGAATCGCGTCAGATCGATATCGACGGTCTTCAGGTTATCGAAGGCAAAAAGACCTTTCGCTGGGGCGGTAAGTATCATTATGATCTTAATGTCCGGGATACATTATTTACCGAATTAAATGCCTTCAAAGATTTCGATCCGGTCATTCCCAGTTCGTACAAAACTTCGAGCTATGTCTGTCTCGGCAATATCGATCCGATTCTCCAGCGCCAGATTCTTCGTCAGATCAACAGACCGCGCTTGGTTGTCGGCGACACGATGAACTACTGGATAGAAACAAAACCGGCGGAACTTGCTGAGACGATGAAAAGCATGGATGTTCTTATTGTGAACGATTCGGAAACTCGTCTCCTGACAAACGAACCGAACCTCATCAAGGCGGCAAAAAAAATCATCAAGATGGGACCGCGTATTGTGATTATAAAAAAAGGAGAACATGGCGCAACATTAGTGACATCGGAGACAATCTTTGCAGCGCCGGCATATCCTTTGGAAAATATTTTCGATCCGACCGGTGCCGGAGACGCATTTGCCGGCGGCTTCATAGGCTGGCTGGCGCGAACAGACGATATCTCGGTCAATAATTTGAAACGGGCAGTGGTTTATGGAAGCACGCTTGCTTCTTTTTGTGTGGAAAAATTCAGTATCGACAGTCTGCGTGATCTAAGTTATTTGAAAGTACACGATAGATACCTTGCGTTTATGGATTTGTCGCGATTTGATGACGAGAGGTAGCATGGTGAAGCCGTTAGAATGGACTGGCGGCAAGCTTAGATTTCTCGATCAAACAAAATTGCCCGCTGAAGAAGTTTGGATCGAAACGGATGATGTGTACGTTGTTGATGATGCCATCCGGAGACTGGCCCTGCGAGGAGCGCCCTTGATCGGTATTGCCGCCGCATACGGAGCAGTTCTGGCGGCGCAGCGAATCCCCCAAGAGGAATCCTTGCCTGTAAAACTTCTTTCAGATACCATACACAGGCTCGAGCAATCACGTCCGACTGCAATCAATCTTTTTTGGGCGCTGAATCGACAGCGTAAAATTTTACTCGATAACCCTTCTGCATCCATCGACATCTTGCGGCATCTCTTGCTGGAAGAAGCTTTGGCAATTCATCGCGAAGATAGAAACATGTGCGAACGAATCGCTGAATATGGAATTACGCTTCTGAAGCCCGGTTCGATTCTTCTCACGCATTGCAACAGCGGAGAACTTGCGACGGGTGGAAATGGCACTGCGCTTGGAATTATTCGGGCCGGTTGGGACGCAGGACTTGTTGAACATGTTTTCGTTGATGAGACCCGGCCTCTGCTCCAGGGAGCTCGATTGACAATGTGGGAGCTGATGAGGCAATCAATCCCGGCCACGCTTCTTACTGATAATTCTGCTGCGTTTCTGATGCATCAAAAAAAAATTCATGCAGTGTTCATAGGGGCAGATAGAATTTCAGGAAACGGCGACTGCGCAAACAAAATCGGTACATACAGCCTTGCTATACTGGCTAAATATCATGCCGTTCCTTTCTATGTTGCAGCACCTGTTTCAACTTTTGATCTGACGCTTGCAGACGGCAGCCTCATTCCAATCGAACAAAGAGATGCGGACGAAGTGCGGATGATACACGGCCGATTAACGACTCCAGCCGATGCACCCGTATATTCTCCGGCATTTGATGTTACACCGAACGAATTGATTACTGCAATAGTAAGCGATAGAGGAATTCTGTATCCGCCGTATGGATATACGATAGGGGAAATGGTTAAAAACTGTTCATTGTGAGGAAGTTCTTGGTGCTTGGTGCGTAGTTAGCTCTGAACCAAGAACTAAGAACCAAATATCAAATGATTGTTAAAACAGAAGCTATAGTTTTGAGATCCATGAAGTACAATGAAACTAGTAAAATTGTTACTCTGTACAGCAAGGAATTCGGCAAAATATCATGTATAGCAAAAGGGGCTCGTTCTGCGAAGAATAAATTCGGTTCTTCGATGGAACCGTTGACGCACTCACTTGTTGTTCTGTATAAGAAGGAACATCGTGATCTTCATTTGATTTCACAATGCGACACATTGAAAACATTTAAGAACATTGGAAAAGATCTCGATCTGCTGACGATAGGATTTGCTATCGCAGAATTTCTATATCACATTGCGCACAACGAAGAAAGAAATGAACTTCTCTTCAATCTTATCATTGAGTCTTTAAATGCTTTGGATGCGAAGCCGAAGACACCAATGATTCATCTCCATACTTTTCGGCTGCGGACAGCGATTCTTTTCGGCTATTCACCTGCATTGAACTTTTGCGCCGTATGCGGAAAAGAATTGCTGGGGGGAATCGGCGAATACCGATATGTATTCCAAATTGCTCACGGGGCTGTGTTTTGTAATACATGTATGTCCCCGGAGGGAACTTCTTCTGCGGGGTTGTCGTCTCAACAAGTGATGGCTTCGGTTTCAGCCCCTGCACTGCAGATATTGCGCAGGTGTTCAACATCGGCGATGCTTTCATTGAACTCTTTGGTCGTCGATCAAAAGGTCGGGAACGAATTGGCGGAAGTGCTGCGTTTATATTTACAGTATCACTTTGAACAGTATAAAAGCATGAAATCTTTGGAATTGATTCAATAGAATTAAAATAAATGGAGGAATATATATGACAAGTAAATCTGTACTGATTGCTGTTTTACTTATTTCGCTTGGAATTATTTTCGGCGTAGTACTGGTCTCGAGTTTTAAGGGAATTGATTTCTCGCTTGCCGGTGAAAATATTAAATTAGGGGCAAAGGAATCAACGATTAAAGTCAATCCGACATTAAAATCTCTGAACGAAGCTTTTCATGAAATCGGAAAAACAGTCACACCGTCGGTGGTGTATGTCGAGGTCGAAATGGAATCGGGTTCGGATGAGGGCGGCGACGCATCGGATTTCTTTCACCGATTTTTCGGTCCGGATTTTAAATTCGATATGCCGAAGAGAGGTCCGGAACGAGGAGCCGGATCGGGAGTTTTGATCAGCGACAACGGGTATATTCTTACAAATAACCATGTAGTCAGCGGCGCAAAGAAAAATGGAATAAAAGTTCAGCTTTCCGATACGCGTGAATTCAAGGCGAAGCTGATCGGAACCGATAAATATACGGATCTGGCGGTTATCAAGATCGAAGCAAACAATCTCTTGGCTGCTGTACTGGGGAATTCCGATGAAGTCGAAGTCGGACATATCGTTTTTGCTATCGGCGCTCCTCTCGGTCTCAAATCGACAATGACGGAAGGGATTGTAAGCGCCCTTGGCAGACAAATCGGCATTATCAATGATGAGAGCGGTTATGGAATAGAAAATTTTATTCAAACAGATGCGGCAGTCAATCCGGGCAACAGCGGCGGACCGCTGGTCGATATTCAGGGACAAGTAATCGGTATCAACAGCGCTATTGCAACAACGAATGCACGTTATCAAGGGTATAGCTTTGCCATTCCCATCAATTTGGCGAAGAAAGTTGCATCGGATATTATTGAAACCGGTAAGGTTCGACGCGGCTATATCGGAGTTCATATCGAAGCGGTTGATGCCATTACAGCGAAGGCCGCGGGTTTGGATAAAGCGCAGGGAGTTAAAGTGCGCGATGTAAATGAGAAAAGCGCCGGTGAGGATGCCGGTCTGCAGTCCGGAGATATTATTCTGACAGTCGACGGAAAAGAAGTCAATTCTCCTAACGCGCTGCAGACGCAGGTTGCCGGAAAATCGCCCGGAGAATCAATTTCTTTAAAAATCTGGAGAGAGAAAAAGGAAATCGAAAAGAAAGTCATTCTGAAAGCACGTGAAGAAGATGAATCGGTTGCGGCAAATGAAAAAGAGGGAGAGAACTCATCTGATGAAAACGAATCGTCCCACCACCGAATAAACATCGATGTTCTCGGCTTGACAGTCTGCTCTATAGACGCAAGAGTAAAGAAGGAATATAAAATCGATAAAGGGGCATTTGTTGAGAGTGTTAATCCGGGCGGAATTGCTCAGGAACGAGGTTTATTAAAAGGCGATGTTATTCTTGCGGTCGGTGAAAAAACAATTACGACTCCGGAAGAACTCAAATCTGAGCTTAATAAACTCAAATCCGGTGATGCGGTAATGCTTCGCGTCAAAGGAGATGATAAAAAAACTCGCTTTGTAGCTGTCGAAATACCGGAATAACTGCGATTTAATTCAAACGAAAAGCGCGGCAGAGAAATTTGCTGCGCTTTTTTTGTGACCTCGTTGAATATCCATTGAAATTTCATTTTATTAAATACAGACATACTGCTCAATGCAGAAAGAGCAGCTTATAAGATTTTATGTACGATGACACGAGGAACTCACTATGATCCGGTATCTTACTGCAGGTGAATCTCACGGCATGGCGCTTGTCGGTATTCTTGAAGGAATTCCGGCTGGAGTGCATCTCAATGCCGAATTTCTGAATTGTCAACTCCGGCGGAGGCAGCATGGATATGGCCGCGGCGGAAGAATGAAAATAGAAACCGATACCGTTGAAATTCTGTCCGGTGTTCGTTTTGGCAGTACCATCGGTTCGCCGATTGCTTTATTGATTCGCAATAACGATTGGCATAATTGGACGGAGAAGATGTCAATCGACGGGGACGGTTCGACTGTGGAAAAAATAACAGTACCGCGTCCCGGTCATGCGGATTTTGCCGGTTCGATTAAATACGGTTTTAAAGATTTGCGGAACGTTATAGATCGTTCCAGCGCGCGTGAAAGCGCTATGCGGGTTGCATTGTGCACAATCGCACGAAAAATTTTGGAAGATTGCGGCATTTTCATCGGCAGTCATGTTCTTGCTATCGGAAAAGCGGAAATACAAGACCGGTCTCAAATAGACCAATTGATTGCGAAAAACATTAGAAGGGGAAAAACCGGATCTTATGGTATTGGCGAACTAGCAGATCATTCATCTGTAAGAATTCTCGATTCCCAGGTTGAAGCAAAGGCAATTTCTATTATCAAAAAAGCCAAAAAGGATGGAGATACACTCGGGGGGATATTCGAAATAATTGTTTCCGGTCTTCCTGCGGGACTTGGAAGTTATGTGCAATGGGATAGACGCCTTACAGCGTCTTTGACTCAAACAATCATGTCGATTCAAGCGATAAAGGGAGTAGAAATAGGCGATGGATTCGGCAATGCGCGCGCGTACGGTTCGGAAGTGCATGATGAATTTTTTGTTAAGTCGGGAACTATAGGACGAAAGACAAATCGGGCCGGAGGATTGGAGGGAGGGATGACTAACGGCGAACCTCTCGTGCTTCGTGCTGCTATGAAACCGATTTCAACGCTTGCTCATCCGCTGCACTCTGTCGATCTTACCGCGATAAAATCGGTACGAGCCCGTTACGAACGCTCGGATGTGTGTGCTGTTCCTGCTGCGTCAATAGTTGGCGAAGCTGTGGTAGCAATTCCGTTAGCCAATGCCCTATTAGAAAAATATGGAGGAGATTCTTTAAGGGAATTGCAGGAACGATTCCTTCAGCCCATGTAATTGAAACATCGACGGCTTTGGAGCGAGAAGATAGATATAGCCGGATATCTTAGAGAATTTGATGTGCACCTTGACTCTTGGTCTGGTTTATGCTATATTTTCAATAGAATTGAAGGAAAGGCTCAAGGAAAACATGAGCTTAACAGCCTCGAGATGTAGACGAAAAGTCGGTTTTGTGGGAATTCATATCTTATTCTGAGATGGATTTGCGACTTCTCTTTTCAATTTTTGAGTTCTCGTCTACGTCTTTCATGCAGTTTAAAAGGAGGTGCGATCTTCAGTAATTTCGAGAAAACCATAGAACTCAATGGTAGATTAAGCCGCAAAGTGCTCGTGTTAAATCATAATTACGAACCTTTGAGTATATGCAACGTCCGAAAAGCAGTTATTTTACTATTTTTAGGCAAAGCTGAGTTGATAGCAGCGTGTGATGGAAAAAGTCTCCATTCTGTCTCTACAACGATGCCGTATCCGAGCATTGTTCGCCTTAGTGTCTACGTCCGAATTCCTTATAAAAAGATCGTTCTTTCTCGGAAAAACATTTTACGACGAGATGGACATCGATGTCAATATTGCGGAAAAACGGATATCTCACTGACGGTGGATCATATTATTCCCAAGGCTCACGGCGGCATCGAGTCGTGGGAAAATCTTGTTGCAGCATGTGTGCAATGCAATAATAAAAAAGGAGATCGTTCACCAGGCGAGGCTCAAATGACACTTCTGCGAAAACCGATCCGCCCAAATCATGTTATGTTTATCCGGCATTTTATCGGAACGGTTGACGATCATTGGAAACCATATCTTTTTATGAATTGATTTTTTTTCGGGACTTTCTTTCCTTTCCGGCAGATTGGGGAAATATTTTTTTGGAGAAATTCGATTTGATGATTAAACAGAGACTGCCTGCAGTTCTCATCTTCACTGTTTTCTATGCAGGTGCAACTTAGGCTAGGCCGCGGGGGCAGATGAATACAAATGCTTTGCAAGTAACCGGTTTCGATGATTGCATATATCATTGGAGGCAAAAGATTCTCTGCCGGAACCTTTTCTCTATACGCCGAACGATTGTTATGCTCCCGTTTTACAGGGCTTCGTTTCTTTTCGAGCCGCTCTGATGACCGGAAGTAAGGGACGAATCGTATATTGATAGGCAAGAGGAGATTGGAATTACGCTGTAAAGAGGCCGGGAACGGGTCATCATATGAAACAATCGGCAGACCGATGACTTGGCTATACATGGAAGTTTACAAAATTGGAAAAAGGAGTGGTTAGGTTTTTGAATACAAAAAAGAAAATTATACTCAGTGGAATGCGGCCAACAGGCAAATTACATCTCGGTCATCTGGCTGGTGCTCTGGAAAGCTGGGTTGCGTTACAGGGAGAATTTCAAAACTATCATCTGATAGCCGATTATCATGCATTGACGACAAATCCGGATTCTTCTTTCATGTATCAAAACTCGATTGACATGCTTATCGACTGGCTCGCTGCAGGAATCGATCCGACAATCAGTCCGATGTTCCGCCAATCGCAGATTAAGGAACATTCGGAATTGCATTTGATTTTTTCGATGCTGATAACGACGGCGCGTCTGGAACGCAATCCGACATTGAAGGAGCAAGTGCGCGATCTGGAAATGGAAAGCCTTGTCTATGGACATCTCGGATATCCGGTGCTGCAAGCAGCTGATATTCTTCTTTATAAAGGCGAAGTCGTCCCGGTCGGTGAGGATCAATTGCCGCATATCGAAATTACAAGGGAAATTTCTCGGCGCTTCAACGTACAGTATCAGGCAGAAACTCCGGTTTTTCCGGAACCGGAAGGGCGGATTACAAAATTTGCACGGCTGACAGGTCTGGATGGGAAGAGGATGAGCAAATCGATCGGCAATACGATTCTGCTTTCCGATTCTCCCGATGTAATATTGAAGAAAACAAAAACAGCGGTTACAGACCCGCAGAAAATTCGGAAAGGCGATCCGGGTCGTCCGGATATTTGTTTGGTCTTTTCCTATCACACAAAGTTCAATCAGGCAGAAGTCGAGACGATTCACGCCGATTGTCAGGCTGGAAAGCTGGGATGTGTTGATTGTAAAACGCGATGTGCACAGAGAATTATTGAAGCTCTCGCACCGCATCGCGAGAAGCGCGCATATTATGAATCTCATATGGACGAGGTTTATTCGATTCTGGCCGATGGAGAGCATCGGGCAAAGCAAAAGGCCTCAGAAACAATGAAAGAGGTTCATGCGGCGATGCATATGGGTTGATGGAGAGTGTTTAATGTTGGTTTGTTCTTGAGTTATTCGGTTCTTGAGCTATTCAGTTAGTTATTAAGTTCTACAGTTTACAGTTCACAGTTCACTGTTTAAAGTTCACAGTTTATAATTTTCAATTCACAATTTACCGTTTACTGATGTAATGTATACCGTTAAGCTTCAAGATTTCGAAGGACCATTGGATCTGCTCCTTTTTTTTATAAAACGGGATGAACTGGATATATATGATATCCCGATTGCGCGCATCGCAAAGGAATTTTCTGATTACATGCATTATATGCAGGAACTCGATCTGGAAATTGCCGGAGAATTTCTGGTTGTGGCGGCGGAATTAATGCAGATTAAAGTAAAAATGCTCTTGCCGCCGGAGCCCGGAGAAGAAGAAGATGTCGACCCACGTACCAATCTGGTGCAGCGCCTTGTCGAATATAAGCGGTATAAAGAAATGGCGCTTGAGATGAAAAAGCTGGAAGAAGAACAGTTTAAAATTTCTTATCGCGGTTATCACACGATGGATGCGCGTGTGAATGAAGAAGAAACAAGTGAAGATTTGATCCGCGATGTAACATTTTTTGATCTTATTGCATCGTTTAAATTTGCAATGGATCGGATGCCGAAACGTTTGTTTCATGAAATCGTGAAAATTAACATCACGGTGGAAGAACAGATCGCATTTCTTGAAGATCTCTTTTCCCATCGTTCGGAAGTTACGTTTTATGAAATTGTAAAAAATTTTACGGAACGAATCCGAATTGTCATAACATTTCTTGCGCTTCTGGAAGTGATACGATCGAAAAAAATTATTGTCAGACAGCTTTCTCCCTACGGTGAGCTGTCGATTATGCGCAATGTTAACTGAAGTTTGAACAGATAGAAGATGATCGAAGCGACAACTGTAAAACAGCAATTAAAAATTCCGGGGACGCTGAAAACGCTTGTGGAAGCGCTTATTTTTGCGGCTCAGGAACCTTTGTCTCTTGCGCAAATTAAGGCTATTTATATAGGCGAAAGTAAAAACGACGAAGGAAGGCAAATTGAGACCGAAACAATTCGCCAGGCTGTCGCTGATCTCAATAAAGAGTACGAAAAAGCTTCCAAACCGTACCGTATTGTTTCTGTAGCAGGAGGGTTCCAGTTTGCGACGCTCTCTGAATATGCGGAATGGCTGGGGCGGCTCTACCACGAACAAGGGAGACGAAAGTTGTCCCAATCCGGCTTGGAAACGCTTGCTATCATTGCATATAAACAGCCGATAACAAAATCAGAAGTCGAAAAAATAAGAGGGGTGAACTGCGATTATGTGCTACGGACTCTTCTCGAGAAGGAATTGGTCGGTGTAACAGGAAGGGCTGAAAGTGTCGGGCGGCCTTTGCTTTACGGAACGACAAAAGAATTTTTAAAACATTTCGGTTTGAACGACATTACCGATTTACCGCGTCCGCGCGAAATAGAAGAAATACTGGGTGAAAGCCAGTTTGAGACGGAGCGGCGGATGCTCGAAGCTCAAGCGGGGGAGGAATCAATGAAAAAAGAGCAGGAAGAGTTTAAGTCGCGCCTTCCCCATATTCCGAAAAAGAAAATCGATCTGGACGAGAAAGAAGCATCTATTTTTCCCCGGCGAAAGACTCGCGAAATATCCATTGTTCCGAATGAACCGATTGCGCAGGAAACGATTGAGTTCAAGCCTGATGCAGAAACTGAGAACAAGATCACTTCGGAAAATACGGTGCAAGAATCTGCAGGCACAATTCCTCCGGAAAGTTTAAGCGATAATCTTGCGCCGGTTGAGAAAAAAAATGTTTTGCCGGAGACGAAATTCGTTCCGGAGCTGACACAAGCGGTTTCTGCAGAGACAGGAACCGTTCTTGCTGATCGAGATAACTTTGGTACAAAAACAATCCTTCCGGAATTGGAGACCGCGGCGGAACGGGAACATCCGGAACAAATTCAATTTAAAACCCATGTTCAAGTGCTTGATAGTGGAGAAGAAGAACGGCAAAAAGCCGGCGATAAAACTTTTATCCCGACAATGAATGAGCATGACAAAAAGGCTCCGCTGTGGAAATTATGGAAAGAGAAAATACAAGGATTCATCAAGAAACTGTTCGATTGAACCGATTTCTTGCAATGGCAGGAGTAGGTTCAAGAAGAAAAAACGATGAACTGATTCGTTCCGGCGCCGTGAAGATCAACGGACGGGTTGTGACTGAATTGGGCACAAAGGTTGTTTTGTCGAAGGACCATGTATCGATGGACGGAACAATCGTATCCATAGAGGAAAAGAATGTCTATCTTCTTTTCAATAAGCCGAAAGATGTCATCACAACCATGAACGATGAGAGAGGGCGTGCAACAGTGATGAATTATGTCCGGACAAAATATAGAGTTTTTCCGGTCGGGCGGCTTGATCGTAATACTACGGGTGTGCTGCTCTTAACAAATGACGGTGAATTTGCAAATGCACTGATTCACCCGAAATTTGAAATTGAAAGGGTTTATCGGGTTACAGTTGATAGAACGATGCAGGATGATGATGTAAAAAAACTCAAAAAAGGCATCCGCCTTGAAGATGGGCCGGCAAAGGCGCAAACGGCGGAAATTGTCGAAGGATCCAAAAGAAAAAAAATACTGATCGTTTTGCGTGAAGGGCGTAATCGCGAAGTACGCCGGATGTTCGAAGCTCTTCAATACGATGTAAGACAATTGGATCGTGTCGCGTTTGCCGGATTGACAACTCTCGGCGTCCCACGTGGTAAATGGCGTATGTTGTCGTATCCAGAGGTCAAGGACTTGAAACGCTATTTAGGATTGGTTTAATCAATGCGATTGACTCGGAGTTCAGGCATATTGCTTCACCCTACATCTTTGCCCGGCCCTTATGGATCGGGCGACCTTGGAGTTTCAGCATATCATTTTATCGATTGGCTCCATTCGGCAGGGCAAACTTTGTGGCAGATGCTGCCGATTGGACCTGCCGGAATGGCAGGTTCTCCTTATATGTCTTCGTCGGCGTTTGCCGGAAGTCCGTTGTTGATCGATTTGCAGGAACTTATGGAACATGGATGGCTTGAACATTTTGCACCGGATAGTTTTTGCAATTTTTCAGATCATAGGATTGATTATGCCGCAATGACCCGTTTCCGCATGGAAAAACTTCGAGCGGCCGCAAAAAACTTTTTTAACAAAATCCGGAACGAACAGCGGGATGAATATGAATCGTTCTGCAGCAGCGAGAAATACTGGCTTGATGATTATGCTCTGTTTCAATCGCTGAATTGGCATTACGATGGAGAAGAATGGACGGATTGGGAAAAGAAATTGTCCCGGCGAGAACCCGCAACTCTTCGAGCGGCTGAAAAAGAATTTGGAATGGATATTCAATTCCATAAATTCATTCAGTGGTGCTTTGCCCGCCAATGGAAGAGACTGAAAGGATATGCACATGAACGGGGCATTCAGTTGATCGGCGATATTTCATTTTTTGTCTCCGGACATAGTGCAGATGTATGGGCGCATCCGGAAAATTATTCTTTAGACGAAGACGGCAGTCCAACGTTTGTAGCCGGTGTTCCTCCCGATTATTTCAGCGCCACAGGCCAGCGGTGGGGAAACCCGCTTTATCGCTGGGAATCGATGAAAGAAAAAAAATATCAATGGTGGGTAGAACGATTCCAAAAGACGTTCGAGTTATTTGATATCGTACGTATCGATCATTTTCGAGGCTTCGAATCGTCCTGGGAAGTTCCCGCAGAAGAAGAAACAGCAGTTCATGGTGCATGGCGAAAAGGACCGGGAAAAGATTTTTTCAACATAGTTCAAAAAAGAATCGGAAAACTTCCCATTATTGCGGAAGATCTGGGTATTATAACTGATAGCGTTCGAGCTTTGAGGGATGCTTTGGATTTTCCGGGAATGCGAATTTTGCATTTTGCTTTTGCAGCGGGCCCGGATCATGAATATTTACCGCACCGATACAATACAAACTGTGTTGTCTATACCGGCACGCATGATAACGATACAACGTGCGGGTGGTATGCAAAAGCAAGCGAACATGAAAAAGATTTTGTGCGAAGGTATTGCCAAACGAACGGGAACGAGATACATTGGGATTTAATCCGGCTGGCTCTTCAATCCCCCGCGGACCTTGCACTTGTGCCCTTTCAGGATGTACTTGGTCTTGGTTCGGAATCCCGCATGAATATACCCGGAACGATTGATGGAAACTGGGAGTGGCGGTTTACTTGGGATCAAGTTGGTTCGTACCCGGCAGAAAGGATGTATGAATTGTCTGCTTTATACGGACGCACGGACCCTTATAAACTTCATTTATTGTAATTATATTAGTTGTAGAGAAATCTGTTATGGCTGAAGAAAAAAACAAAAACGAACAATCGCCGGAAAAAGAAGATCTGAATGTTTTGATGGCCCGAAGGCGCGAAGAATTGGAGCAGTTAAAGAAGATGGGCCTCAATCCGTATCCGTATTGCTATGAACGCAATGCATTTTCAAAAGAAATAATTGAAAACTTTACCGAAGGAGCGGAACAACGCATCGTGTCGATTGCCGGAAGGATTATGTCGATCCGGCGAATGGGCAAGGCTTCGTTTTGCCACGTGCAAGATGCTCAGGGCAAGATTCAAGTATATTTACGAAAAGACGATATCGGAACGGCTTACGATGCTTTTAAATTGATGGATATCGGAGATATTGTCGGCATCACAGGATTTATATTCAGAACCAAAATGGGTGAAATCTCCGTTCATGCAAAGCAGCTCGAACTTCTGTCAAAATCATTGCGTCCGCTGCCGATTGTCAAAGAGAAAATCAACGAGATGGGCGAAAAAGCGGTTTACGATTCGCTTTCCGATAAAGAGATACGTTATCGGCAGCGCTATATCGACTTGATTGTTAACCCGGATGTACGCGCTGTGTTTGTAAAGCGGGCAAAAATTATCAGCACTATAAGGAAATATTTTGACGACCAAGGTTTTCTGGAAGTAGAAACACCCGTTCTTCAGCCGATTTATGGCGGCGCATCGGCCAGACCGTTTAAAACACATCACAATGCGTTAGATTTCGATTTCTTCCTTCGTATCGCAGACGAGCTTTATCTTAAGCGACTGATTGTTGGCGGTTACGAAGGAGTGTATGAAATTTCTAAAGATTTTCGAAACGAGGGGATGGACCGTGCCCATAGTCCTGAGTTTACCATGCTGGAAATTTATGTCGCTTATAAGGACTATAATTGGATGATGTCGATGGTCGAGGATCTTGTTTCCATGGCAGCAATCGCTGCTAACGGGTCTCCGAAAGCGGAGGTTGGAGATAAGATAATTGATTTCACTCCTCCATGGAGGCGCATATCAATGTTCGATGCCATTCAAGAATATGCAGGAAAAGATTTGAGCGGGAAGTCGGAAACTGAGCTCCGGTCGATTGCAAAAGAATTGAATATCGATATCGGATCGAACGTCGGCATCGGAACTATCATTGACGAAATTTTTAGTGTGCGGGTCGAGCCATTTCTCATACAGCCGACATTCATTATCGACTATCCCTTGGAGATGTCTCCTCTTGCCAAGAAGCATCGTACAAAACAAGGGTTGGTCGAACGTTTCGAGGCCATTGTCAACGGCAAGGAGTTGTGCAATGCCTTTTCAGAATTAAACGATCCTCTCGATCAACGTGCGAGATTTGAAGAACAAATGAAACTTCGTGAACGCGGCGATGAAGAGGCGCAGGTTTTGGATGAAGATTATCTAAGGGCGCTGGAGTACGGCATGCCCCCTGCGGCCGGACTTGGAATTGGAATCGATCGTTTAACCATTCTTCTTACAAATCAGGAATCCATACGCGATGTTGTTTTGTTTCCGCAGATGAAGCCGGAGAATAAAGAGTGAATCTTTTCGAGGAAATTTGCGTCAAAAGAGGATATGCGTGATGAGAACGATTTGATTTTGTCGTGAATTAACGTATTATTGCAAAAACGAGTGAAAGGGAAGTAGAGAATGGATCAGAAGAAGAGCCGGCATCGTCTGCAATTGTCTGATCTGTATTGGATAGTATCTGCAAGGAATTTTATTATGAAAAAAAGATTTTCTACAATTACCGTATGTGCTTTAATTGTCGTCAGTATGATCGCCGGAATGGGAATTAATCGTCTGATTTCCGCCGATAATCTTTACGATCAAATACGCAAGTTCGGAGATATTCTCAGCTTCGTAGAAAAAAACTATGTCGACGAGGTCGATACCGGGAAGTTAACGGATGCCGCCATTGTCGGAATGCTGAATTCTCTCGATCCACATTCGATCTATATTCCGCCTAAGCAATTTGAAAAAGTGGTCGAGGATTTTAAAGGGAAATTTGAAGGCGTTGGAATTTCTTTCCGCGTTATCAGCGATACGATTACGGTCATTGAGCCGATCGCCGGCGGTCCTTCTGCACGAATAGGCGTTCTCTCCGACGACCGTATCGTGAAAATTAACGACTCCTCTGCGATCAAATATACCGATCAAGACGTCATGAAGAGGCTGCGAGGTCCAAAAGGAACAAAAGTCAAGATCACAATCAAGCGCCCCGGCGAAAAGGACCTTCTCGATTTCGAGATTATCCGTGACATTATTTCAATCTATAGTATTGATGCATCCATGATGGTCAGCAATGACATCGGCTATGTACGGGTCAATCAATTCAAAGAAACAACACATGAGGAGTTTGCAGCCGCGCTTCAGAAATTGCAGAACCAGGGAATGAAACGATTGATACTCGATCTTCGCGACAACGGCGGCGGATATCTCGATCAAGCGTATCAAATGGCGGATCAATTTCTATCGGGAGGAACGACTGAACATCCCCGAACGATTGTTTATACGAAATCCCGCAAAGCAGAATTCGAAGAAGCCTATTATGCACAATCGGGCGATCCGTATGAAAAATTACCGTTGATTATTCTCGTGAACAATGCATCAGCGAGTGCGAGCGAGATCGTTACAGGAGCAATTCAGGATTCGGACCGAGGACTCATTGTCGGAGAAACGACATTTGGAAAAGGATTGGTTCAACGTCAATATCCACTGAGGGATGGTTCGGCATTCCGGCTTACCGTCGCGCGGTATTATACTCCAAGCGGACGTCTTATCCAGCGTTCATACGAAGGGAAAAATAAAGACGAATATCAACTGGAAGCGTTTCAGAGGGATGAACAAGAAGGCGAAAACATCGATCATACTCACGATGAAAAAGCCGACAGCACAATCCCGAAATTTAAAACATTCGGCGGACGCGTAGTTCTCGGCGGCGGCGGTATTACGCCGGATTATGTCGTAAAATCCGGAAATGTGACGGGACTTGTGCAAACTCTCTGGAGGCGCAATATATTTTATGACTATTCAAAAGACTATATCGAAGGCCCTGGAAGTTCAGTGCGATCTCAATATGGACAGGATTTGGAAAAATTCAAATCATCGTTCCAGATATCGGATGCAATGCTGCAGGATTTCCGAAAATATATTGAGACTCAAAAGATCGTAATCAATGAAAAAGAATATCAAGAGGATCTAAACTTCATCAAAGCCCGATTAAAGGCACAGATCGCTCAATGGCTCTTCGGGCTCGAAGGATATATAGGTGTGATATTGGAAGTGGATAATCAATTCCAAAAAGCGATGACATTGTTCCCGGAAGCAGAAAAAATAGCAAATCTAAAATAATTTGGGTTGAGAAATGCTGCGAAGAAAATGCATAATCTGGTGTATCCTCATCTGCGGAATTCTTCTTGCCGTATGTTCGCTGGGATTTCACAGTTCAGAGCCGAGAACGTTTTACGGCGACATAGTTTTGAACGAAGATCAATCGGAATCAATGATGCAGGTCGGTGAAGAACTTGTCTATGGAGTGCATTATTCCTTTTTTAACATAGGAACAATACGGATGACGGTCAATTCAAAAGAGAGCATCAATGGCCGGGAAATTTATCACACCTCTGCATTTATAAATTCAAATCCCGCTCTTTCCTGGCTTGTAGAACTTCACATCCGGTTTTACAGCGGAATCGATCAGGAACTGTTCTCGAATACCTGGTTAAGCGAAGATAGTTCGAAAAAAGGAATCACGTATAGAAAAACATGGTTTCAATACAGCGACAATACTCTGCATGATGAAAATGGAACGAAGACGAACGATGAATACAGGCCGGAAAAATTTGATACGACTAAAATATCCGGTCATTGTCAGGATGGGCTCTCGTTGTTTTTCTATGCGCGCGGCAATGCCTGCCGGGAAAAAGAGGAATATGTGCCGACCTGTATCGACAGCAAGGAAGTGAAGACCTATATTAATTTTCTCAATGAAAGAGAAAAAGTAGAGATAGATTCCGCACAATATCCGATTGATTGCGTTCACTTCGAAGGCCGTGCGGACTTTACCGGAATTTTCGGTCTGACAGGCGGATTCGAAGGGTGGTTCAGCAACGATCGGGCTTGTATTCCCATAAAAGCGAAAATGAATGTAATCCTTGGCAGCGTCAAGATCGATCTGCTAAGCTGGAAGAGAAGTTCTTGGACTCCGCCGCGATGGAATTAAAATCATATTCGATTCATGCGTATGATGGAATGGAACCGAAAATTCATCCGTCTGTATTTCTTGCTGATGGAGTGAGGATTATCGGCAATGTCGAAATAGAAGAAGACGCCGGTATCTGGTTCAATGCAGTTTTGCGGGGCGATGTGAATTCCATCCATATCGGAAAGCGCACTAATATTCAGGACGCAACGGTGGTTCATGTAACACACCAAAAATATCCGGTCAGTATCGGCGAAAATAATACCATAGGTCATAGCGCTGTTCTGCATGGATGCATCATAGGCAATTATAATTTAATAGGGATGGGATCCTGTGTACTGGACGGTGCAAAAATAGGTAATTACTGCCTGATAGCGGCAGGCGCATTAGTGCCGGAAAAATTTGAGGTACCGGATGGCGTATTGGTAGCAGGCATACCGGGGAAAATAAAGAGATCGTTAACTGATGAAGAAAAAAAATATTTTGAAGAATCAGCCCAAAGTTATATCGTTGAAGCAAAAAAATATAGGAATATTTAATTGGAAGGAGTTTCTATGAAGCTCACATTTTGGGGCGTTCGGGGATCGATACCGACTCCAGGAAAGCATACTGTTCGCTATGGCGGCAATACACCATGTCTGGAATTGAGGCTCGATGACGACAGGCTGCTCATTTTTGATGCAGGAACGGGAATTCGAAGTTTCGGCGATTTCCTTATGAACAGCGGAGAATCTGTCAAGGCGTATTTGTTTATTTCTCATCCGCACTGGGATCATATTCAGGGGTTTCCCTTTTTTAAACCGGCTTTTATTCCGGGGAACGAACTGACGATCGTCGGGACTGAACGCCCCGAAAAACCTTTAAACGAAATCATCGCTGAACAAATGAATCGAATTTATTTTCCCGTGCAGCTGCATGATCTCAAAGCAAAAATTAATTTTGTGCCGATAACTGAAGAACAAGAAATGCCGGTGTACGATGCTGTTGTGAAGATGATCTATGTTAATCATCCGGGCTTTACTATCGGGTACAGGATTGAATACAAGAAAAAAATTCTGATCTATATCAGTGATAACGAACCGTTTGATGCTGCCGCAGCGGATTCACTGACCAATTTCGAACAAATAGTGAAGGATAAATTCCACGTTTTGAAAGGCGATCCGAACCAGCGTATTTTCGATTTTTGCCGTGATGCCGATGTCCTGATTCATGATTCCACTTATACTCCTGAAGAATATATCGATCGTGTAGGATGGGGACATTCTGATTATCTTTTTGCATTGCGCGTGGCAGTAGAATCACATACGAAGCGATTGTATCTCTTCCACCATGATCAAAATCACAGCGACGATAAAGTCGACGATATTTTAAAAAAATGCAAGAAGGAAATCAGAAGCCGTGGCTATTCGCTGGAATGCGAAGCGGCAATCGAAAATACGACAATTACTATCTGAGCTTGACATTCAAAGAGCTTGCAGGTATATTTGCGTGAAGGAAGCTTGAACGGAAAGATCGTATGAAGTTTGCATTTACACAAACGGACATAAAAAAAATTGCACGAGTTTTAGAGATTAGGCCCAAAATAATCGGCGATGGAGTGCGGTTCGAAATTCTCAATGCTCCCCGCCGCAGACGGCTTTCAATGGAAATTTATTCCAATATAGATATCGGTGTGCGAAAGGGAAATCTTATTTCAGTTTATACGGCTGCTTCGCATCTTCAGTTGCATTATTGCACGGGTTATGTCGTAAGCGCATTGCTTGGAGAAGTGACGTTTGTCGGTGAATCGGCTGGTATATTGTCTGGGTTGACGATTGAACGCGGGGGAGGGTGCTCTCTCTATGCCAATGTCGACCGGAGTATTTTATCTGGAGATTTTACGAGATTGGGTCCGGAAGTCATGTTGTCCGGAATTGCATTATCGCTCACCGAATCGGTTCTTCCCCCCCTTCCCAAAACAGGAAAGATGACCTTTTCGAATGTTCCGAAACGGAGAAAACAATCCGGATGATTATCGTTTCACATAATCACCCCTTTTTACGATTCCCCAAAGAATTGGTCCCCCGTGTTTTTCAATGTGTCTACAAAGGAGAAGGGCGGAAAACGATGCCGACAATGTCCATCGTGTTTATTCATAATCAAGAGATGCGAGCGATGAACCGTAAATATTTACAGCATCGATATGATACGGATATTCTTACATTCGATCTCGGCGAAGAAAATGGCGAAGAGGCAGAACTCTATATTAATCTCGACGCTGCCCGTCGGCAAGCCGCCAAGTACGGCGTGACGTTTCGGCGCGAAACTCAGCGGCTTCTTATCCATGGTGCTTTGCATTTGCTTGGATATCGTGATGCAACCGTTGCCGAACAAGCCATCATCCATAAACGTGAGGATCGATATTTATCAATGCTCAATTTCCATGAAGAAAGAAGAGATGCAGGAAAGAATCGTTGAAATTATTCTTTATCTCGTGAACGAGTTGCGCTTAGATAAACGCTTGCACGACGTAGATATGACTTCGTTGACACGCGAAGGTTATACACAGGGTGAAATTTCGAAAGCATTTTCATGGATTTTTGAACGCATGATTATTCTCAAGAATCTATCGAAACCAATGCAGGCAGGAACGGTTTCTCACCGGCAGCTGAATGACGCAGAACGCATGATGATACAGCCCGATGCTTTCGGATATTTGATCCAATGCACTCAATTGGGGCTACTCAGAAACGATGAAATCGAATCGGTGATTGATCGCATTATGGGATCAGGACTTTCATCGTTGGGTATTTCCGAAATGAAATCCCTGATTGCAGTGCATTTATTCGATCCAGCACGCACAAACTGGATGTTAGTATTCGGTTCAAATGATACAATTCATTAAATATGGAAATTATGGAAAAATCATTATTAATCGTTGAATCCCCCGCAAAAGCAAAAACCATCAACAAATATCTCGGAAAAGATTATATAGTCGAGGCTTCGGTTGGTCATATTAAAAATTTACCGAAGAGCAAACTAAGTGTCGATGTCGAGAATGGCTTTCAAGTTTCGTATGAAACGATTGCAGGGAAAGAATCGGTAATAGAAAAATTACGATCACATGCTGAACATGCGAAAACAGTCTTTATTGCCACTGACCCTGATCGGGAAGGGGAGGCGATTGCTGCACATATCGCCGACGAATTAAAAGATATCAATAAAAATATTAAACGCGTCCTCTTCCACGAGATTACTGAGAGCGGTGTTAAGAACGGCATGTCGCATCCCAAAAAAATAGATCGGCATCTGGTGCTGTCACAGCAAGCACGGCGGGCACTTGACCGCATCGTCGGTTATAAGGTTACTCCGTTCATCTGGAAGACGATGTATTACGGACTTTCTGCCGGCAGAGTGCAATCCGTTACAGTACGCATCATTTGCGACAGGGAAGTGCTGATCAGGAACTTTGTTCCTGAAGAATACTGGTCGATTACAGCAGAATTCAGGACGCTCAGCGAAGAAAAATTCCTCGCAAAGCTTACAAAGATTGCGGGCGATGATCCGCGGATTCCCGATGAAACCACGATGAAAGGATATCTCGAAGATATCCAAAAGCAGCAATTCATCATCGGAGCGATTAATCGTCGGACCGTGAAGCGTACCCCGCCCGCACCTTTTATTACTAGTACGATGCAGCAGGAAGCGGCTCGCCGGCTGCGAATGTCCACGAAGCGAACCATGATACTTGCCCAAAAGCTTTACGAGGGAGTCAATATCGGAGATGAAGGGCCGGCTGGACTTATTACGTACATGCGAACGGATTCGACGCGTCTGAGCGAGGAAGCAGTCGCACAGGTGCGGGAATATATTTATAATAATTACGGGAAAGAATATTTACCGAAAGAATCGCGTCTTTTCAAAAAAGGAAAATCTTCACAGGATGCACACGAAGCAATCCGTCCAACTTCCATAAAATATGCACCCAAAATAATAAAAAAATATCTTGACAAGGACATGTTCGCGCTATATGAGCTGATCTGGAACCGGTTTGTTGCCTGTCAAATGAATCCTGCGGAGTTTGAGCAAATATCTATCGATGTCGAAGGAGCAGATTACTTGTTTCGGGCTACGGATCAGAAGGCAAAGTTTAGAGGATTTCTTCAAGTCTATGACGATCTTGCTGAAGAGAGCGCATCTGAAAATGAGGATAGCGATCCGACTTCGAAGCTGCCCGAACATCTTGTGCAAGGACAAAGAACTTCAATGAACGATGTGCTTCCCCGTCAGCATTTTACCAAACCGCCGGCACGCTATACGGAAGCAAGTCTGGTGAAAGAATTGGAATCATTGGGCATCGGGCGTCCAAGCACTTATGCTTTGATTGTTTCTACGGTCATTGATAGGAATTATGTGGAACAAAAGGAACGAAAATTGTTTGCCACGGAGCTGGGAATTCAAGTCAATAACCTCCTGATCGGCCATTTTCCTGAAATTGTCAATATTCAATTTACTGCCCGCATGGAAAATGAACTCGATACAATAGCTTCCGGGAAACAGGAATATATAAAAGTTATGCAGGATTTCTACGTACCCTTTTATCATTCTGTGGAAAAAGCTTCAAGTCTCGCCGGGAGTATTAAGAAGTCGCTCCAAACAACGACGGAGGAACTGTGCGAATTATGCGGCAAGCCCATGGTGATTAAGTGGGGCCGGAACGGAAGATTCATGGCATGTTCTGGATATCCGGAGTGCAAGAACACCAAGCCGCTCGCAGAAGATGCACAGAAACATCAGCACGTCGTTGGCGGGAAATGCGAATTATGCGGGGGAGATATGATCGTAAAAGGAGGACGTTTTGGAACGTTTCTCGGCTGTTCGAATTATCCGGCATGTAAAAATACCAAACCGATCTCGATGGGTATAAAATGTCCGAAGTGTATACAAGGAGAACTTGTTGAACGGAAAACGAAAAAGGGGAAGCGCGTCTTCTACGGATGCTCGAGATATCCGGATTGCGATTTTGCATCATGGGATAAACCTGTGAATCAGGCATGTCCGGCATGTCATAACGCTTACATCGTTTCAAAATATTCGAAAATGAAAGGGGACTATCTGATGTGTCCAGCATGTAAACAAGAAGTCGTACAAACAGAACTCGCTGAATCGGCCTAAGTATGCAGCATCAAATACGAAAATTTCTCGAGTATCTGGAAATTCAAAAGAATTACTCCCCGCATACCATCCTTTCCTACGAAACGGATTTGAAAGCATTTCTGCAATTTCTTAATGCAGAAGGCATTCGGGAATTCTCACAGGTGAAAAAAGACCATTTGCGTTTGTTTGTCGGAATACTCATGGACGATGGGTTTCAACCGAGAAGTGTAGCGCGTAAAATTGCTGCTTTGCGTTCCTTGTTTAAATTTCTCAAAAAACAAGAAATTATTTCTACAAATCCGGCGGTGCTCATGGTTACTCCTCGTTTACCGAAACATCTTCCGCAATTTCTTGATGAACAAGCGATGGACAATGTTCTTCATCTTCCGGATTGCACGACTGATGAAGGAAAACGCGACTCCGCAATTCTTGAACTTCTTTATGGTACCGGTGTCCGGGTTGGAGAACTTGTCGCTCTTTCCATAGAAGATTACAGCGGCGCACAGGGAGTAATGAAAGTAAAGGGAAAAGGGAGTAAAGAGAGAATTGTGCCGGTTGGAACAAAAGCGGCTGAGGCATTGTCTTATTATTTACAAACACGGAGGGACGCAACGGATAGCAAAATAAATCGCGGCATACCGATGTTTGTTGCAAAAAATGGTCAGCGTATTTATCCACAGGCTGTTCGGCGCATTGTAAAAAAACATGTGGGAGCTGTGTCAGAAATACAAAAAAAGAGCCCTCATATGCTGCGCCATACATTTGCAACTCATCTTTTAAATCGCGGCGCCGATTTACAGGCTGTCAAAGAGCTCCTGGGGCACGAAAGTTTATCGACGACGCAAGTGTATACACATGTTTCCACCTCACGTTTAAAAAAAATTTATCAGGATACGCATCCCAAAGCATAACCATCGGCTCAAGAAGGAGGACGTCTATGCAGATCAAAGTAACGGCACGTCATTTTAAGGCGCCTGATTCATTGATTGAATACGCAGAAGAAATGCTGGAAAAACTAAATCACTTTTATAATGGTATTGTGAAAGCTGATATCATTCTTACCTACGAAAAAAAACATAAGGACGGTAAAATTGCGGAGATTACCATTTCGGTTTATGGTACTGTTCTAACGGCAATCGGGAAGAGCGATGAGTATACAAAATCCATCGACGGTGCAGTGGAGAAGGCCCTCGCACAGCTTAAGAAATATAAAGATAAACTTCACGCGAAAGACAGAAAAATAGTGCGGAAAGTGCGGGAAAAAGATTAGAAAGGGAACTCTATGCCGCTGAATCATATAAAAGAAACGCAAAAAAAAAGTATTACCGTCGGATTTTTTTTCGAGGTCAATAAAGAGCGGCTCAAGTTCAGGACATTGAACGGAGACGTAGGGTTTGAGAAGGAGATTCGGGACAAGAACATTCACCGTCCCGGACTGGCCCTCGCGGGCTATGTCGAATTGTTTACCTATGATCGCGTCCAGATTTTCGGCAATACGGAAATGCGGTACTTGAATCATTTGAGCAAACAGGAACGCCTGCATGTTTTTGAAACGATCTTTAGTTTTGATCTGCCTTGCATTATTATCACGAGTGACAACGAGCTTGATGAAGAATTGGTTCGTATTGCTACGGAAAAACATGTTTCGGTTTTTCTTTCCCCCTTTGAAACGACAAAGCTTGTGTACTATGTCAGCGATTTTCTGGACGATCAGTTTGCGCCGCAAACCGTTCTTCATGGTTCATTCATTGATGTCTATGGCATCGGCGTATTAATTACCGGCCGTTCCGGCATAGGGAAAAGTGAAATTGCCCTCGATCTAGTGGAGCGGGGACACCGGCTTGTTGCCGATGATGTCGTTATGATCGTCCGTAAAGGTGAAAACATTCTCATCGGTTCCGGCTCCGATGTTGTAAAGCATTTTATGGAAATTCGTGGATTGGGTTTGATTGACGTCCGGGCTACTTTCGGTATTCGTTCTATTCGTTATCAAAAAAGGATTGAGATTATTGTCGAACTGAAGGAATGGGACCCGAATATTGAATATACACGGACAGGTCTTGATCATGAAAGTATTGCGATCCTGGGTGTAAATATGCCGCATATAAAACTTCCCATCTTTCCTGGAAAGAACATTACGGTTATTATAGAAGTCGTTGCACTGGATTATCTATCAAAACATTACGGATATGATGCGGCTAAAGCATTTGCACGGCGCTTGGATGCGGCTATTACCGAAAAAACGAAAGGGAAAAGGGTCATTGACTATTTCGATCACGATTTTGAATAAATGCGCAATAATCTTGACAAAAGAATAATATTTTCCTATCTTCACCCTGCGCAGATATTAGAATTTTAAAAATTGCAAAGAACGACTCGTAAGCATATGGCACGTTTACCGCTGTATAGATACTCATCTCAATCCGTCGAATTTAAAGAGATTCGATATGGAAGAACAAAGCTGATTATCCTTGGCATCGTGCTGGGTTTTTGTCTGCTCAGTGTCACTTTCTTGATCAATCAATACAACGGTGATTTTTTGCGTGTCTCCTATTGGCAGCAAAGCACACTTGCGAATGAAAATAAAATTCTTCAGGATCAATTGGCTTATCTCGGCAACCGTCTTGAAAAAGTTGAAAATACGCTCAATAAGCTCGGTGATCAAGGTAACGAACTTCGGTTACTTGCTGATTTACCGAAAATAAATGAAGACGTACAAAAAGCCGGAATCGGCGGAACAGAAAGCCGCGTCGATTTTTCTTCTTCGACGAAGATTAATGATTTGCTGAATAATTTGCATACGGTGCTCGATAAAGCGGAAGGAGAACTTCATCTTCAGAAAACGAGCTATGATGCTGTCGAGCAGACAGTTGAAAAGAATAAAGATCGATTTTCCCATTTGCCTGCCATAAAGCCGATGGAAGGATATTATTCACTTCAAGGATTTGGGATGAGATTGCATCCGATTCTTCATATTTATCGAATGCATGAAGGACTTGATATTTCAAATGTGTCTGGCACGCCTGTTTATGCATCTGCCGACGGAACCGTGGACTTTGCCGGTCATCAAACAGGATTTGGCATCGTAATGGAAATCAATCATGGATACTCGTTGAAAACAGTTTACGGTCATCTTTCAAAAATTTTAGTGCATGAAGGACAGATAGTTCGACGCGGACAGTTGATTGCGCGGTCCGGGAATACTGGCTTATCTTCAGCCCCGCATCTGCATTATGAAGTTCGTTTGAACGGGGTAGCACAAAACCCGATAGATTACTTTTTTAATAATGACGATCGGAATAAATCACCAAAGGGAAGTATGAACGCGAGTGATTAATTCCGTCATGCATGAATGTTTTGAAGCAGGAGAAATAAAAGATGATTTGGACCATTGAGTTGGCTTCATATCTGGATGATGCCCCTTGGCCGGCTACAAAAGATGAATTGATCGATTACGCGGTACGTACGGGTGCTCCTACTCAGGTTATACAAAATTTAGAGGAACTGGAAGATACCGATGAACCGTACGAAAGCATCGAAGAAATATGGTTCTGATTATCCCACGGATGAAGATTTTTTCTATGAGGATGATAAGGAATATTGATCGTCCTTCCCTCATCATTAAATTTTCTTAAACTCGGGATGAACATGTATAATGAACATCACCCGGCATTTTTGTGCTGGGTTTTTTTTTATTGAGGATGCATGCGCCTTTTTTCGACACTCTTTTTGTGTCTTGCCTTTTCCTGTTTTCTTTTTGGACAGGAAAACACCGGAAAATTGGAAATTGAAGATATTCGGTTCACGGGCAATTCAAGCGTGAAGTCGGATCAACTCCTTTCATTGATGCAAACTCGAAAATCCCCTTTGGGGTTCTGGAAATATGTTTATGCGCATCTGAGTGAATCGATCGGGCAAAAAGCTGAATATTTCGATCCTGTTATTTTTGCGTCCGATTATTTTGCGCTCAAGAAATATTACGAGAGAAAGGGCTTTTACCTGTCTCGAATCGATACAGCGTTCAGTGTCGATAGAGAAAACGGAACCATAGAAATAATATTTTCAATCAATGAGGGCCGTCAATCGATGATCGACACTGTTGTGTATAAAGGGTTGAAGGATTTGCCGGATGATGTTCGGAACGACATTGTTCAGAGCTCATTACTCCATGTGCATGATCCGTTTATTATGGATAATCTGGAGGCGGAGGTCCGGCGTGATATATCCTTGATAGCCAACAACGGCTACGTCAATATGCGGGTCGATACGATTGATGCCCATCGATACGCTTCCACAAATAATTTTGCAATTATATTGGCTTATACACCGGGCGCGCGATATACATTCGGGAAAATAAATATACAGGAAGACACAGCATCGAAGGCCCACATGGATTCGATGACGATACTTCAACATCTTGATTATCGGGAGGGAGATTTCTATAGTGAAGAGAAAAAGACTCAGAGCGAGAGGAATTTAAACCGGCTCGGAATCTTTGACGCTTCAAAAATTGAGAACGTCCTTTCTTCTTCCTTATCGGAATCCCGCAGTATTCCGACAAATGTTTTGGTTCGCACACGATCGTTTCAGGAACTTTCTCCGGAAATAGGCGTTAACGACGAAAACAACGCATTCAATGTTTCTACGGGTCTCAGCTATAATCACAGAAATTTTTTTGGAAATGCCCGTGATTTATCTGTTGGCCTAAATGCAAATCTGCAATCAATTTTTAACATTCAGTTTAAACGCCTGTTTACAGAAACGGGATTGCGTGACAGCTCACTTGTCGCCAAATTAAATCTTTCCACGCAAATTCTGCAGCCGTTCTTTCTCAATAATAGGACGAGCCTGAGCTGGACTCTTTCTGGGATCATTGATAAAGAGGAAACCTATTATCTGCCTGTTCTGCAAAGCAAACTTGAAATCATTACCCAAACAGCAACATATACAAAAGCCTATTTTGATTGGACTCTTGAGTACAGCAGTCCGAAAGCGCTCGCTGCACAACACGATACTACCATAGGAACGTACACGAAGCAGCTTAATTCGATTCTTACAATCACACTCCAACGCGATAAACGGAACGATATTTTTTATCCATCAGATGGTTTTTTGCAATCGATTTCTCTCGAGGAATCGGGTGCCCTGCCAAGAATTATTGGCGGCGAACACGGCATTGGTGATCTTCCGTATTCAAAATATGTAAAAGCGACTGTGCTTGGCCAGTGGTATTGGGACCCGAATGGGAAACAAGATATTATCTGGGCGACAAAATGGAATTTAGGTGCTGCCGTGCTCTACGGTTCATCACCCATCGATGTTCCGCTGGATTATAGATTTTTTTCAGGAGGGAGCGGCAGTGTGCGCGGATGGAGAGCGCGCTCATTGGGATTTGTAGACAGTACAGATGACCAGGGAGGCGATGCATTTCTGGACGGCAGTCTCGAGGCAAGGTTGAATCCACTTAAAAATGCAGGATCTTTCTCTTTTATCGATTTGGAAAAAATGTCGTTTGTGCTCTTCTATGATGTCGGCAACGTATGGTCGAGACCTTCAAGGATTCGCTTTGCACAGATTGCCATGGCAGCAGGATTCGGCCTGCGCTATAATACTATTGCCGGTCCGATCCGCATAGATTTCGGCATGCGTGTATTCGATCCCGATGCGTATGCCGCCGGTAGAAACGCCTGGATAACAGAAAGAAAATTTTTTCCCGAAACCGTTGCTGCAGGTGTAATCCAACTCGGCGTCGGTCATGCATTTTAATGAAATCGTATGAGCTGGACAAAGATTATAGGTCAGGAACGTGTCAAACGTCTCCTGCAAAATATGCTTCTTGCGAAACAATTGGCGCATGCATACCTTTTTTACGGGGCAGAGGGCATCGGCAAGGATGCGCTCGCTCTGGAATTTGCACGGACAATCAACTGTTCATCCGGTGCGCCTAATCCTTGCGGATGGTGTCCGAGCTGTAAAAAATTTGAAACGCTCCAGCATCCTGATGTTAAGCTTATTTTCCCTCTGCCGGTGGGAAAAGGGGAAAAACAGGGAGATGATCCCTTCTCCGTACTCACGGAAGATCAGATCTTGACAGTACGAGAGCAGGTTCGATTGAAGGCTGAAGATCCATATCATAAGATTGAAATTCCCAAAGCAAATTTTATAAAAATCAACAGTATTCGCAGCATGAAACGAGAATCTTCGATGTCCCGCTCGGAAGAGGGAAAAAAAATATTCATTATATTCAATGCCGAATTGATGAACATGGAATCGAGCAATTCGCTTCTCAAGACTCTGGAAGAGCCATTGCCAGACACCATGATACTGCTTACAACATCGGCAAAAGACAGCCTTTTACCTACAATTCTTTCTCGTTGCCAGACAGTGCAGTGCGATCTCTTGAGCGAAGAGGATATTTTTAAGGCATTAAAAGAACGCGACGGCATTGAAAACGATCAAAGCCGGCTTGCAGCAAGATTAGCAAACGGAAGTTATGGACTCGCACGTCGTTTGACTTCTGATGATATGGCAGGACAGCGTGAGGAAACTGTCGATTTTGTTCGACTTTCACTTTCCAAAAATCTATTACCAATGCTGCAGGCAGTTGAAGAATTAGCCAATACATATGATCGCACTCATATGCAATGCTGGCTTGAAGTGCTCCAGATCTGGCTGCGAGAAGCTCTTCTGCTTCAAAGAACGGAGAGCGACATAGGGCTGGTTTGGGATCAAGAGAGCTTGAAACGCTTTGTCCGGAATTTTCCTAAAGCAAACTTAATCGGAGCCCTTAATCTGATAAATGAAGCAATTGCTCAAATAGACAAAAATGGCTACCTTCCACTTATCCTGATTAATGTATCTCTTGGATTGCGAAAATATTTGACAGAATAAACCATGATAAAAGAATTTAAACGCATACTTATTACAGCCGCTTTACCGTATGCAAACGGCTATCTTCATCTTGGACATCTTGCCGGCGCATACCTTCCAGCCGATATCTATGCCCGCTATCAGCGTTTAAAAAAACGCGACGTTCTCTTTCTTTGCGGTTCCGACGAGCATGGGGTTGCAATCACCGTCTCAGCGGAAAAAGAAAATACGACCCCCCAGGCTATTATCGACCGTTATCATCCGGCAAATAAATCGGTTTTTGAAGCATTCGAAATGAGCTTCGATAATTATTCCCGTACATCGCTGCCTCTGCATTATGAAACGACGAAGGAATTCTTTACCGAATTCCATAAGAACGGCATTGTTCTGCAAAAGAGAGAACAGCAGTTGTTTTGCGAAAAGGACTCCCTGTTCTTGGCTGATCGGTATGTCGAAGGAACATGCCCTCATTGCAAATCAACGCAGGCGCGGGGAGATCAATGTGAGAATTGCGGGACATGGCTGAATCAGATTGATCTTGTAGATCCAAAATGCAAACTGTGCGGAAGTACGCCGGTCGTCCGTGAAACACTGCACTGGTATTTTCCCCTCGGAAAGTATCAAAAGAGACTGCAGGCCTATATTAAGAATGCAGATGACCGGGATAAGTGGAAAGAGAATGTCCTGCGCTATTGCGAAGGATGGTTTAAAGACGGATTGCAGGACCGAGCGGTGACGCGCGATCTCAGCTGGGGAGTTCCTGTCCCGGTGAAAGGATTTGAACACAAAGTCATTTATGTCTGGTTCGATGCAGTACTCGGATATATTTCATCCGGTAAGGAATGGGCATCCGTAAAAGGAACACCGGATGCCTGGAAGAAATATTGGCTTGATTCAGAGACAAAATATGTCTCTTTTATCGGCAAAGACAATATTGTATTTCATTGTATCGTATTTCCTGCCATGCTCATGGCTTGGAATGACAGCGGGAAAGAGCAATATATCCTGCCCGAAAACGTTCCTGCCAACGAGTTTTTGAATTTCGAAGGGCAAAAATTTTCAAAGAGTCGTGGATGGGGAATCGACGTTCAAGATTTCTTGAGGTTTTTCCCCGCCGACATGCTTCGCTATGCACTTGCCGTCAATTTGCCGGAAAAAAGCGACAGTGATTTCTATTTAAAAGATTTTCAAGCCCGCATCAATAATGAGCTTGCAGATATCGTCGGTAATTTTATCAATCGTACAATTGCGTTTACCGAAAAGAATTTTGAAAGCAAAGTTCCGCATTCCGGTACATTGAGTTCACTCGATACGGAAATGATTCTCAAAATCAAGGACACACCAGGCATAGTAGGGCAATTCTATGAACAGTACAGATTCCGCGACGGTTTGATGGAAACCATGAATTTTGCCCGATCCGCCAATAAATATTTCAATGACAGTGAACCGTGGAAAACCAAAAAATCAAATTCAGATCAATGTGCAGCGACACTGTACGTTTCTTTACAGGTGGTTCGTACGCTGGCAATTTTATTGGCACCTGTGATTCCTTCTACAGCAGAAAGAATATGGAAACTTTTGAAGACGGATTCGACGTTGTATCAGGACGGCTGGGATTCCGCGGCATATATTTTGCTTGAACCCGGTCGTATTTTAGGTAAACCTGAAATATTGATTCAAAAGATAGAAGATATTCGCATCGAAGAAATTGGCAAATTTCTCGAAGGCGACAATGCGGAAAACCCGAAACCGGACATTGCGCCTATCAAACCATCCATAACGATCGACGACTTTGCAAAGATTGATTTACGCATTGCAAAAGTTCTTAAAGCTGAGAGAGTTCCCAAATCCGAGAAACTTTTAAAACTTCAGGTCGAACTTGGATCTGAACAGCGGCAAATTCTTGCGGGTATCGCAAAAAAATATGTGCCGGAAGAATTGATCGGAAAATTGATTGTCATCGTTGCAAATCTTCAACCTGCTCAACTTATGGGACAAGAATCGCAAGGGATGATCTTGGCGGCAAGCGATATGAACGGTAATATGAAATTCATTGAGCCAAGCGGTGAACTTCCGGCTGGTTCGACCGTCAAATAAGAGGGGCAGCTTGAAAAGAATAAAAAGCATAACGGATTTTGTCAAGATTGAGCATACACTTTTTTCTTTGCCGCTGATCTTTGCCGGCGTCTTTTTAGCTTCCCCAAAACCGCCGCCGTTGAAACTGATCGTGCTTATTCTCATCGCAGCTTTCGGAGCGCGGACAACTGCCCTCTCTCTTAACCGCATTATCGATCGGCATATTGACAAACGCAATCCACGCACAACCGACAGGGAATTGCCAAGCGGAAGAATGCCTCTTGGCGGAGCCTTTGTTATTCTTATTGGAAGCCTTAGCATATATGAACTAAGTGCAAAATTGATATCAGATTTTTGTTTTGGTCTCTCTCCGGTTCCTCTTGCCATTTTTCTACTCTATCCTTACATGAAACGCTTTACACCGTTTGCACACTTCGGTGTCGGGCTCGGATTATCAATGGCTCCGCTGGGAGGTTGGTTTGCAGTAAAAAACAGCGCTCAAGGAATGATTCCCGGATTGCTGCTCTCACTCTTTATGATCTTCTGGGCTACCGGTTTTGATGTCATATATTCAACGCTCGATGAGGCGTTTGATCGAGGAGAGAAACTTCATTCCTTTACTTCAAGGTTCGGACGAAAACGCGCATTAAGAGTTTCAGGTTTCCTGCATGTTTTATCCTTTGCCGTACTGGTCATTCTTTTTACCTTGGAAATTCGAGCTTTAGCGGCGCTTCCGTTGCTGCTTGTTTCGGGATATCTTTTGTATCTGGAGCATAGGAAAGCAGAAGATGTTGAATTGGCTTTTTTTAAAATAAACGCTGTTATTGGTTTTGCGGTTCTCGCAATGGTACTGGTAGGAGTATATTTCCCATGAGGATTGTTATCGGAGTGACCGGTTCCTCCGGGGCGATATTTGCTCAGGAATTTCTGAAGCAGTGCGACGCAGATAAATTTCTTATTATAAGCAAATGGGGAAAGGTGGTCATCAAGGAAGAACTCGGAATTTCGGAAAAAGAATTCGCTTCTTTTGCAAAGAGACAGTTTTCAGATGATGACCTGACGGCTCCAACTGCCTCGGGGTCCAATAAATTCGATGCTCTTGTGATACTTCCATGTTCAACTTCAACGGTAGGAAAAATAGCATCGGGGATAGGGGATACACTTATTACGCGTACGGCTCAAGTTGCGTTGAAAGAACGTTACCGATTGATTCTTTGCATGCGGGAAACACCGCTTTCAACAGTCACGCTTGAACAATGCACAAAAATTTCCGCTTCTGGTGGGATGATCATGCCTATTTCTCCGCCTCTTTATTTTGTCCCCAATTCTGTCCAAGAATATATCGATGCGTATATTGCCAAATTGCTCGGTGTCCTTGGCTTGCGGGAATTAAAGGGATGGCGTTTTGGAGATTTGGAATAATGCAAATGTTCCCGGCGCTTGGTGAATTTGTGCGGTATCTGGAGGGTATCGGTGAACTCAAACGAATCAAACAGGTAGTGGATCCGTTCCTCGAAATAACTGAAATTGCCGCGCGAGCTCTTCGTGAAGGTAAAAAGGCTCTTCTTTTTGAAAATGTAAAAGGTACGCGGTATCCTCTCGCTATCAATATTTATGCTTCAGAACGCCGGATAGAAATGGCTTTGGGCCGGCATCCTGAACAGATTGGTGAAGAACTTGTCGGTTTTGCGGAAAAAATGTTTCCGCCGAAAAGGTCGGAACTCTGGAAGAATAGATCGATGCTTCTCAGAATTCTTCGTGCTCAAACACGAAGAGTTGCAACCGGATTTTCGCAGTCCATTGTTCTGCCTCCCGACCTCAATGTGCTGCCGCTTCAAACCTGCTGGCCCGGCGATGGAGGCCGGTTCATTACGCAGGGGCAAGTTGTCACTTACGACCCGGCAGATGGAAAGCGAAATATTGGAATGTATCGGATGCATGTTTATGATGCCGTAACAACCGGCATGCATTGGCAAATCCAAAAAGGAGGAGGATTCCATTATTATCATGCGGAACGGATGAATCAAATAATGCCGGTTTCCATTGCGCTTGGAACCGATCCGGCATTGCTGCTAGCGACGATCGCTCCTTTGCCGGAGAGTATAGATGAAGCGATGTTCGCTGCATTTTTAAGAACTCAAAAAATTCCATTCACTCGCGGGAAAAGCATCAATGTCGATGTTCCGGCTCAGGCTGAATTCATTCTCGAAGGAAATGTGAAACCCGGCGAGCGTAGAGAGGAGGGACCATTCGGCGATCATTTCGGCCATTATTCCAACGCGGCACCATTTCCGGTTTTTTCGCTCTCAGCTATCACGAGCAGAAAAAATCCCATTTATCCTGCATCCGTCGTCGGCATTCCGCCGATGGAAGATAAATTTTTGGGAGATGCAGCACAACAAATTCTTTCTCCATTGATCAAGCTGCTTCATACGGAGATCCACTCCCTCTGGGCCTACTATGAAGCGGGTTTTCATAACCTGCTTGTTGTTTCCACGGAAGCACGATATAAAAAGGAGGCCATGAAGACCGCACTGGGATTACTTGGGACAAGTCAATTGTCATTGACCAAATGCATGGTTCTGGTCTCGGAAAACATCGATCCGAGAAACTGGTCTTCCGTTCTGAAAGAAATTCATGGCAACTTTGATCCGCGGTTCGACTTTGTCCTGCTTCCGAATGTTCCGCTTGACACACTCGACTTTACAAGTTTTAAAATGGAATTGGGGAGCAAAATGATTATCGATGCAACGCGAAAGCAAATCGGGAAAGATCAACGACAAAGAGCAGTCAAACGAATATCCGATCTAAAGCGCCCCCGGATTTCAGAGGTAATCTCTTTCGATAAAAGAATCATGGATGCGGAATCGTGGGAAGAAACGCTGCTTGTCGTCAAAATTCGTTCGAACGGATCGCAATCAGACGGAAGGCCGGTTCTTGAAAAATTACTTCGGAATAAGGAACTTCAGACATTCAGCATTATTGCAGTAGTAAGCGAAGATATCGATGTGAGAGATCAAGTGAACTCGATTTGGGGCATCTTTACCCGATTCGACTGTCAGCGCGATGTCTATTTTACGAATCAGAAATTATTGGGAATTTCTCCGCTCTATTCAGGTGTTATGGGGATAGATGCGACTTGGAAAAAAGGATATCCGGATCCTCTTGTCATGGATCCCAAGGTCGTGTATAAAATCCATTCACAATGGGAAGAATTTTGGAAATAGTCATGGAGATACATTTCCGGGATAAAAAACTTGAACCCGTCTGGAAAAAAATCCAGAAGGGGGATAGATTATCGCATGAAGACGGATTGACTCTTTTCGCAACAGACGATGTTATTTCGCTAGGCAAGATGGCACACTTTGTTCAAAAGCAAAGAAGCGGCGATGCGGTCTATTTTGTCCTGAATCAAAAAATCGAACCGACAAACATCTGTGTCTTATCATGCAAGTTTTGCGACTTTGCGGTTCAGAAGGGTAGGGCGAAAGCATATGAAATGACGATAAAAGAAATTCTCGGCAAGCTTACTTCCGATATTCAGGAAGTACATATCACCGGCGGTTTGCATCCGGATTGGGAGTGGGAATTTTATCTTACTATGCTGCGCCGAATTTGCGACAAATTTCCACATGCCGATATCAAAGCATTTACAGCGGTTGAAATCGATTTTTTCCATAAGAAATTCAAAATTTCAATTGAAGATGTTTTACGGCAGCTGAAGGAAGCCGGATTGCGAACGATGCCCGGTGGAGGAGCAGAAGTATTTTCAGAACGAGTGAGAAAGGAGCTCTTTCCTCAGAAGATAGGAGCCCGGACCTGGCTGGACATTCATCGTAAAGCACACAGCTTGGGAATCCCGACAAATGCAACAATTTTATACGGCCACATCGAAACCGTGGAAGAACGCGTGCATCACCTCAGCAGACTTCGGGAATTACAAGATGAGACGCGGGGTTTTCTTTCTTTTGTGCCATTAGCCTTCCAGTCGGGGGTGACCGGCATCAAGCCGCCGGATCAATCGACCTCGGCTATCGACGACCTGAAAATGATTGCCGTCTCACGCCTGATGCTCGATAATTTTCCGCATATCAAGGCCTATTGGGTAATGTTGACGGAAGAAGTTGCATCGATAGCGTTGAATTTTGGCGCGGACGATATGGATGGAACGGTGGGAGGTGAACGAATCGCGCATGATGCAGGTGCGATGAGTCCCTCAGCGCTGGCCAAAGAACAAATCATTAAAATTATTCGCAATGCAGGAAAGATTCCGGTTGAACGGGATATTTATTATAATCCGCTGAATTTGTACAGTGAAAATGTAGTTGGAAAAATTCCGTATTTGAATTCCGTGCCATTCTATGAATATATCGAAAAGCGGCAATTCAAGATTTTACCTGTTTCTCCCCGGCGAATGGGCGTGCTGTCCTCCATGGGACAATTGAATGCCGGCCTTTTTTCTTTAGTCGACTATTTGCGGCAGAAGAAGCAACTGGAACCTCTTGATTATTGCATTGCAACGCGCGATCAAGTAAAGAGCGTTATGCTCTTTTCAAATCATGGATGGCGGGACCTGCAGGGCAGGACCATCGGCATTATCGATGACACGGCAACTTCCGTTCAGCTTTTAAGAGTTTTGTTGAAAAATAAATACGGAGTGCAGGCACGCTTCCAGCGCATGAATTCCGGTGTCAATGAGTATGGGTCATTCGATGCCGTACTCTTGATCGGTGATGAGGCTCTTCGCTATCAAAAGCACGGGCTTGCCGGTTTTGAGTTGATCTATGATCTTGCCGCTGAATGGTACGAATGGAAACAACTTCCATTTGTTTTTGCGGTATGGGCTGTTCAAAAAACGATGAAACCGGATGCAAAGTTAGAGTTGACTGAAATTCTTCAAGCTTCGCTAAAAAAAGCGGAACAAAATTATGCAGCAGCAGGAGCTCTGCATGCACGCAGTATCGGCCTTACAGAGCAGGAATGTGAAGAATATCTGGAAGGATTCAATTTCCGTGTCGGTAAACGAGAATATGCTGCAATTACAGAATTCGAAAAACTTTTAATCGATCTGGAAGTAATGGAAGAAGCATGAAGGTCTATGTCAGAACAGATTCTTAAACGATTCGAAGAGCTTATTGTCATAGGAAAGAAACTTACCCCCCAGGGCGGATTCGATTTTTCCGGATATAATGCGCGTCTGCAAAACACATATTTGGGATGGCGCAAAGCATGTCTTGAAGTCCTTGAACTTTCTGGTCCGATCGGAATCCCATATAAAAATAAAATTCTTAATGATCAAAATGGCGGCGTTTTCTATCAAGTTTCTGCACTCTTAATTCTACATTCAATAAACGAATTGTACTCTAAACTTAAGGCTTCACCGGAAATGGCATCTGCAGAGAGCAAGGATATACAGGCGAATCAACATTTAACACAAACTGCCTCGGAGGGAGTTCGTGTCTTGAAACCGCCGATCAAAACGGAAAAGAAGCAGACCGAAATTGCTGGAAGTGCCGGCGCACGTACTGTTTATATTATCGGAGAAAAGAACAATCCTTTATATATCCAGCTGGCGCATTTTTTATTGGAGATTGGAATCGAAGAGGTTCTGATAGAAAGAAAGCATGGAACGATGATTTCGTTTAATGCCTTTCAAGAACGAGCCGATATACAGTTTGCATTTTTTGTCCTGAATGAAGACGATCTCGCTTATGCTATGTTTGAAATAGGTCATTTGGTTGGAAAACTCGGATCAGGACACGTGTGCATATTATGCAAATCTGAAGTGAATTTTCCCGAGAATATACCGGGAGTCAGCGTAAAGCGGATTATTATAAAGCTGGAAGAGGCCGGCTTGGAATTAATTAAAGAATTAAAAGCGGCAGGATATACCATTAATATTTAGCGCGGAATATGAAATATAGAATGCAGAATATAGGATCTAGAAAACGGAGAAGTGAGAAAAAAAACTTCTTCTTATCACTCCTTGGGGAAAGGTGCAAGGAGTTTTTTTACATCGCTCAAAATTTTCTCTTACGGTGAATGCATGACGGTTGAAGAAATATCAAAAAAAATTCAGTTTGGCGATCGGATGACGAAAGAAGAGGGAGTATTTCTTCTCCGTAATGCGGAAATTCTCGATCTCGGTGATTTAGCAAACGAAGTTCGTTTTAGAAATAACCCGGAACCGCGTGTGACGTATGTTCTGGATACGAATCCGAATTATTCAAATGTCTGTAATATCGATTGTATCTTCTGTGCTTTCTACCGTCATCAGGGAGAAACAGGAGTCTACACACATACGGTGAATTATTTGATAGAAAAATTCAAAGATGCTGCTCGGAAAGGAACGACGACCGTTCTTCTTCAAGGAGGGATAAATCCAGATTTGCCTTTTGAGTATTATCTGGAACTTGTCGATCGGACTGTGAATGAGGTTCCGCAGGTATTTCCACATTTCTTTTCGACTTCTGAAATTCTCAACATGTCGAAAGTGTCCGGCCTTAGTATTCGGACGGTGCTAGAAAAATTATGGGAAAAAGGATTGCGCTCCCTGCCGGGCGGTGGAGCGGAAATACTCTCCGACAGCGTTAAAAAGAAAATTAGCAGTAAAAAAGGGACTTCTGCCGATTGGCTCAATGTGATGAGAACTGCGCATGGAATTGGGTATAAAACGACCGCTACGATGATGTATGGACATCTCGAAAAAGAGGAGGACATTATTCTACACCTTGACCTCGTACGCAGCTTACAGGACGAGACAGGAGGCTTTACAGCGTTTATTCCATGGTCGTTCAAACCCGGTAATACACCGCTGGAGAAGATCATACCACATTATGCCTCGCCGATGCGATATCTTCAGATAATAGCGCTGTCGCGCATCTATCTCGATAATTTCCGGCATATTCAGGGTTCTTGGTTTTCCGAAGGGAAAAAGATCGGGCAGATATCGCTTCACTTTGGAGCGGACGATTTCGGCGGTGTTTTAGTGGAGGAAAATGTTCATGCCTCGGCTAAGTTTGTCAATAAGACAAGCGTCGAGGAATGTAAGTCGCTTATACGCGAAGCCGGTTTCCTGCCTGCACAGCGTACAACCCTTTATGAAATTCTAAATGTTGATGAGGTGCGGAAGGCCGTATAGGGAGGGTTAAATGGTGTTGATGCTCGGATGAAGTCTGCGTCAGTTTTAGATTATTCATTGGAATCAGGAATAAAAATCGGTTTCACATTTTTTTGTTTGACATACTATATTTCTCGTTTTCTTAACAAGGAGAAACGTATTTTTCTGCTACCCCCCCTTTTCTTTTTCGAAGAAAAAACCAATATTGTATTTAGAGATGATATAATTTCTTTCAATTCACAGTATCGTCATTCGTGCGGAATAATAGCAGTGTGAAAATTATATGTTGAACCATATTTGGTGGATGCTTATCGTTCTTGCTGTGCTCGTAGCAGCAGGAAACGATACATACGATGAACTGAAAAATACTTACAGGAATGGTCTTCCTCTTCAGGTATCTTTCTGCTCAAAAGAAATCTATCGAGGAGGGGACAAGACCGAAGGTGATCTGATTGTTCCAGGTTTGGCATTGAGAAATTTCTATGGTATCGAGGATCGTAATTGTCTAAACGATACGGTCAGACAGCCTGCATATGTGTTAACTGACGGAAAGGCAGAGCTTATTATATCAGAATCGTCTCCAGTCATTTGGCGGAACATGGTGAAAGGCGGTTCATCAAAAGGGATGCTTTTCGGACAAATCTTTTCGATTCGATTTACAAAAGATAAAATGAATGCTGAGGGCGAACTCGTTTTTGAACCAATCCACTTTATTAAGCTTCGTGCTGTCACTCAGGCAGCGATTGATTTTGCAGGAACTGCGGTAGAAATAGCTCTGGCATTAGTCGGTGTGATGGCCTTATGGCTGGGATTGATTAAAATTGGTGAAGAGGCAGGACTTGTGAGATTGCTCTCCAAATTGCTTGCTCCAATTATAAAAATAATTTTTCCGGATGTACCAAAGGGTCATCCAGCTATCGGTTCTATCCTTATGAATATAGCGGCAAATATGCTCGGTCTTAATAATGCCGCGACTCCACTTGGTTTAAAGGCAATGGAAGAATTGAATTCGCTCAATCCAGATCCCGGCACTGCAACTAATGCAATGGTAACGTTTCTGGCAATCAATACGGGCGGTCTGATACTTATTCCTGCAACAGCTATTGCCGTCCGGGCAGCGGCAGGCTCGGTGAACCCGGGAATTATTATCGGCACCTCGATTTTCGGTGCATTATGTGCAACCATTGCCGGCGTGACCGCATCGAAATTACTTCAAAAACTGCCGTGGTACAGAATCGATTCAGAAAAAAAAGACACAGACAATAGCGGTGGATAATGACGGAACTTTTTAGAAATATCATAAATCTGATTGCCGTCACAGCAATTCCGCTGATGATTCTTATCTTTCTGGTATGGGGAGCGGTCAAGAAAGTAAGAGTATATGAGTCTTTTGTCGAAGGTGCAAGAGAAGGATTTACAACAGCGATACGGATTATTCCGTATCTTGTAGCAATGTTATTCGCTATAGGTATGTTTCGGGCGAGCGGCGCGATGGATCTGTTGGTAAAAGCGCTTTCCCCGCTTACGAATATCATTGGACTTCCGGCAGAAACGCTGCCGATGGCGGTGATGCGCCCTCTTTCAGGAAGCGGGTCACTTGGTATCATGACCGAATTGATGAAAGTGCATGGACCGGATTCTTTTATCGGTGTTCTTGCATCGACTATGTACGGAAGTTCGGAAACAACCTTTTATGTCCTTGCAGTATATTTTGGTGCTGTGCAAATTAAAAATACCCGGCACGCCGTTCCGGCAGGTTTGATTGCAGATTTCTTCGGTATGCTTGGGGCTTTGTTTATATGCCGGGTTCTTTTTGCTGTTTAACTATTATAAAGAAGGGAAAAAAACATGAAAATGCAGCGAATGATCGTATGTGTACTCGCCTGCGTATTGTTGCAGATTGGAATTACTCCTGCACAGTCGCAGGAACAGGTTGCTGGAGCCGCAATGAGCAGCGGTATTCTTCCCGTCGGGTTGGGAGCTACGTATATTAATGGCCAGCCTTATTACCTTATCAATTTTGAACCCGATGTTTCATTCGGAAACTTCGGCATCGGATTGGATGTCAACTTGCGCTACGATTCAAATGGAAAATTGAGGCCGGAATATACTTCATTTGCGGATTATCTCAGGCTTATTCGTTATGCACGGTGGGCACAAAAGGGAGATCCATTATATGTTCGCATTGGCGAACTGGATAATGCGTTATTAGGTCATGGTTTTATTATGGAAGGGTATCAGAATTCTTCCAGCTATGATTTGAGAAAAACCGGAATGGAACTTGATCTGGATTTCAACCAGTTTGGAATCGAATCGATGACCAGCGACCTTGCACATGCCGGAATTACCGGCGTGCGGGGATATCTCAAGCCGCTGAAGTTGACTCCTCTTGATAAAATTCCGGTCATAAATAATTTTGAGATCGGCGCGACTTATGTCACAGATCGTGCACAGTACGCAGATGTTGCGATTGATCCATCAAACGGCAATACGCTTGTTGGAAATGCAATGTCGATTTACGGCTTCGATGCAGGATTGCCTCTTCTGTCATACAGGATGGTGAAGTCGACGCTTTATGTGGACTATGCAAAAATCGTCAATTATGGCAGCGGCACTGCTGCAGGAATCGATTTTCGCTTTTCCGGCTTGGGATTGGTGACAATTAATGCGAAGTACGAACGGCAATTTAACGGCGATCAATTTATTCCTTCTTACTTCAACGCGTTGTATGAAATGGATCGATTTACCGGCAATATAAATTCTTTCAGAAGCAAAGCCGATTCGCTTACAACTGTTACAAAAAATCAGGGAAATTACGGCTCGATTGTGGTCAGTATCTTGAATACATTTAAAATTATCGGAAATTATCAAGCGCCTGTCGGTGTCAAGGATGCCGGCTTCTTCCATGCTGTGCTTGATTTTCCGGATGTTATTACGTCCGTTGTGCTCGACGGCGGTTATGATAAAAAGAATATAGGACCCTTGTTTACGCTTGACGAGAATTCTCTTCTCTATGCTGAAGTCGGATACAAGCCTATATCGTTTATTCTTGTTTCGATGGTCTATCAATGGACATGGACGCTGAACAGCAGCGGTGAGTATGAGTCTCAAAAGCGAATTGAACCGAAAGTAAGTTTTGTCTACCAATTTTAAAAAGCAATTTCGTTTTAGATTTTGGTAAAAATGAGTTTCCGTCTGCTCCGATTGGTGGATAGAAGAAAGAGCCTTTTATGGAATATGTGGATGTAAAAATTGTTCGTACGAATCCGGAGCAAACGGATCTGCCCCTGCCTTGCTATACAACGGAGGGTTCTGCCGGAATGGATGTCTGTGCTGATGTAAAGGAAGATATGAACATACCGCCGGGTGAGACTGTCCTGATACCTGCCGGATTCAGCATGGAATTACCGCAAGGATTTGAAGCGCAGGTACGTCCGCGCAGCGGACTTGCAGTGAAGCATCAAATAGGTATTCTCAATGCTCCGGGGACGATTGATTCCGACTATCGCGGAGAGGTTAAAATTATTTTAACCAATTTTGGGAAAAAGCCATTCATTGTGCGCCGCGGCGATCGCATCGCTCAAATGGTTATTGCGCGTTACAACAGAGTGACATGGATTGAAACAGAAACCTTAAACGAATCAAAACGAGGTGAGGGAGGTTTTGGTCATTCCGGAATCGCTGTAAAAGAGGTACAGTAAATGCCGACAAAAAAAACCGAGAAGAGGACAGATAAGGCGACGTCGCAAGATCCCAATCAGGATTTGAAATGGGATTCTGTATTTTCTTCACTGGGCCGGATCGAGATCGTGCTGCTTGTAGGGGGAGTCCTCTTGCTGCTCGTGCTCATCTATACGATCCATTCGATTGTTTCCCCTTTTCTCGTTCTTGGTGCATTGCTGTTTCTTTTGTATCCATTGCGCGGATATATTCTGGCACGTAACCTGATGTGGCTCGGAATTGTTTTGTTTGCATTATGGTTTATCGATTCAATCTCGCCCATTCTTGCTCCTTTTATCGCCTCTTTTATTTTTGCTTATACGTTGAATCCTGTGGTCGATTGGCTGACGCAGAGGAAGATAGCGCGCTGGGTGAGTTCCTTAGTCATTATTTTGCTATTCCTTTCTGGAATAACACTGATTATCTTTTTTGTTCTTCCCATCGCATTAACGCAGTTTGAAGGAGTGCTGGAATCACTTGCAAAATTGACGAATGAATACAGTGACGCTTTATGGAACAGCAAACTTGTAGTCTTGCTGGAACGATACGGCATTACTTCAACGGAATTACGCAATTCGTTCGCAAGCCATTTGACACCGCGCTTTGAAGATATTTTAAAAGCTGTTCTGGCCGGACTTGCTACTGTGATGAGTAGTATCAGCGGATTCATCACACAAATATTTTATATTGCCATCATCCCATTCCTGACGTTTTATTTCCTTACTGATTTCCATAAAATTACGTTCAGGTTTAAAATGCTTTTTCCGCGTCATTACCGCGACAGAATAGCTGATCTTATGGGTCAGGCAGATGAACTCGTCGGGCACTATTTAAGAGGCGTGTTGCTTGTCGCCTGTGTTCAGGGTGTCATTATTGCAGTGCTATTTTCGATCATTGGTATCAAGTATGCTTTGCTCCTTGGACTGCTCGGCGCTTTGTTCGATCTTATTCCATATTTCGGATTGGGAGCTATTCTCTTTCTCTCGTCAATTTCCGCACTTTTCAGCGATCAGCCGGCGCTGCTGAAATTGGCATTTGCTATCGGTTCGATCGGATTTCTTCACATTCTTGAAGTTATGTTTCTCTCTCCGAAAATTGTGGGCAACAAAGTGGGCTTGCATCCGCTTTTACTTATTCTTTCGTTGTTGGTTTTTATGTATTTCCTGGGATTTATCGGCCTTATGATTGCCGTACCTACTTCGGCATTGATTATTCTGTTTATTCGGGATTGGGAGACACGCAAGAAAGGCGGAATCATTCCAGTACGGGGCGGAACGAAAAGATAGGCGGATATGGCTGGGCTTCTCTATCTTGTGGCTACACCAATCGGCAATTATGAAGATATAACTCTTCGGGCATTAAAAACTCTCAAAGAGATCGATGTTCTTGTTTGTGAAGAGCGCAAAGTAGGATTTCGCCTCCTTCGTCATTACCAGATCGAAAAGCCGGTCGAAGAATTAAACGAACACAATGAAATTGCGGTTAGTTCGATTATTATTGGTCTGCTCAAGGAAGGGAAATCTGTCGCACTGATCTCCGATGCAGGAACACCTGTTTTTTCGGATCCCGGAAAAGAACTGGTACGTCATGCCATCCAAGCTGACATTCGTATCGTACCGATACCCGGTGCTTCATCGCTTCTGCCTGCGCTAATTACTTCCGGATTTGCCATTGATCGTTTCGTTTTTCATGGTTTTCTATCACCGAAGCGGGAGCGGCGTATTGTAGAATTAAAAGAATTAAAAAAGGAAAAAAGAACTGTTGTTGTCATGGATACGCCATATCGATTGGTCCAATTGCTTCGTGATATTGCGGCTGTATATGGACAGGAGAGAAGAATTTGTGTCGGGTTCGATCTGACCATGCCAACGGAAAAAATTTATTACGGTACGGCTCCGAAACTTTATCAAGAGTTTCTCAGGGAGAATCGGAAAGGAGAATTTGTCGTTGTCATCGAAGGAGTTCGATGAGACAGGTTCGATAGTGTATCTGCTTAAGTTCTTGAATTGTCGGCAGGAACCGAAGAATATTCAAAAAACACAAAGGGGCTACAAATGCGCTACCAGCATCATTCATACTACCATATCTATAATTGCAGGGCTCATTAAGCGGATATATTTTCTTCAGAAGAAGATTACCGCTTATGTCTGGATCTGCTCTCAAAATATTCCCTCAAATATTCCGTTTCACTTCTTGCATATTGTTTTATGCCGAATCATTATCATTTTGTTCTGAGGCAGGAAGAAGGCGGATCGATCTTTCGATGTATTCAGAGAACATTTAATGCTTTTTCACAGTGGATAAATGTTCAGAAGAAACATAGTGGAACGATGTTTCAAGGGAAAGCAAAAGCCACGATTATAGATTCTGATGCCTCGATGCTTCAGGTTGTCAGATATCTTCATCTCAATACCTGTTCGAGCAAAATTGGTCAGCGAACCGAAAGCATGGTGAATTTCAGATTATTCATTGGGGAAAGGTGCGGAATAGGCATCCTCGCTTGATAACTTAAAGAATCTCACATTTTTCATTGTTAGGGAAGAGTACAAAAAATTTGTTGAAGATTATTGAAAGAGTATAACCTTCGGAAGGTTGCCTTCCGAAGGTGTTATCTTAGGATGCCAAATCTGTAGCACAGCAACAAGTTCGCAAAAACAAGACTCATTAAAAAAAACCATTCAAAAAAATCAAAGTTCATAAAATTAAACAAAACCAGCAGTCATGCTCAGGGAAGAAGGACGGCACAGGCGACTACTGTTGTCCATAAGCCGTTTTTATCTCCTTCTGCGGATTGGGTGATATTGAAAGTACGTATAATTTTGCCCGACATCTTAAATATTTTTTCACGTTCATCCCAAGCAGTGTTAGGGTCGAATTGAACACCTAGTGTGGTAGCCAGCATCGTTGCCGCGAGATCTTCGGCATACTCACCGGCCCGTTCATCGGTTTCACCGAACGGATGGTGTTCGGAAAGATAACCGTACACCGAATCATCCGCGGGCTGGGCAACGCCGATGGAAGAAGCGATCAGGCGGTTTGGTTCATTTGTTGCATTGCGTGCCATGACCGTAAATGTAATCTGTCCCGAATTGAGCAGCTTTACACCGTCATCTTTTGGAATTCGTTTGCATCCAGGAGGATAAATACTGGAGACCGTAACGATGTTGCATTTTTCAATGCCGGCATCACGTAAAGCAAGCTCAAATGATTGTAAATAATCTTTATGACGTCCTACGCCCTTCGAAAAAAATATTTTTGTGGGTGTGAACAATTTCTCATCTCCGAATTTAGAATGAATAGAGGCTTATTATTTTTTAATCTTTAAAAATTTTCGTTTACCGACTTTAATGATAAATTCTTCTTTTGCAGGAATCGCTGCATTGAAATCTGTTACACGGTCACCGTCAATGCTTACACCTCCCTGTTCGATGAGACGGCGCACTTCGCTTTTCGAAGCGGCAAGCTTGACCTCTGTAATTAAAGTTCCGATATTGGAAACAGCTCCAAATGTAGAAAGTTTGAGTGTTTCGATATCGTTTGGAACAGTTTTCGAAATAAAAATCCTGTCGAATTCTTCTTCTGCTTGCTCTGCGGCTTCGCGTGAATAATACATGCGCACAAGAGTGCGCGCAAGCTCCCGTTTAATATTCCGCGGATTGACGGAGGCATCGGCAAGAGATTTCTTAATGGATGCGAGCTTCTCTTTAGGAACATCCGTAGCAAGTTCAAAATAAGTATAAAGAAGCTCATCAGGGATACTCAGCGTCTTTCCGAAAATTTCTTTTGGGCTGTCGCTGATGCCTATATAGTTCCCGAGCGACTTGCTCATTTTTTCCGTACCGTCTGTTCCAATGAGAATCGGCATGGTAAGCGTTATCTGGGGTTCGAGTCCAAATTCCCGCTGTATGTCTCTCCCTACCAGAAGATTGAATTTTTGATCCGTTCCGCCCAATTCAATATCGGCTTCAATGGCAACAGAATCCATTGCCTGTGCGAGAGGGTAGAGAAACTCATGGACGCTGATCGGTTCTCCCGCTTTATAGCGAAGCGTAAAATCATCCCGTTCAAGCATGCGAGCAACGGTATATTTGCTTGCAAGACGTATGACTTCTGCAAAGTTCATTTTATTAAGCCACTCGGAATTATATACCATCCTCGCTTTTTGTGGATCAAGAATTTTCGATGCTTGATCGAAATAGCTTTGCCCGTTTTGATGCGTTTCTTCAAGTGTCAGGGATGGACGCGTTTTACTTTTTCCCGACGGGTCGCCGATCATTCCTGTAAAATCGCCGATGATAAGAATCGCCTGATGCCCAAGATCCTGAAATTGCCGAAGCTTTCGAAGAACTACAGAATGACCGAGATGAAGATCGGGGCGGCTGGGGTCGCAGCCAAGTTTGATATTGAGCGGCTTTTTAAATTTGATGGATCGTTCGAGTTTGTGTACAAGATCATCTTCCGGAATAATTTCCGAAGCGCCTCGTTTAATAATATCCATTTGTTCATTTATGGAAGAAAACAATTTTTACTAACTTCTCCTTCGTATTCTGTCTAAATTTCGCTTTGCATCGCGTTCAGCAATTGCCTCACGTTTATCATATGTTTTTTTGCCGCGTGCGACTCCGAGTTCCACTTTTGCATACGGTCCCTTGAAATAGACCGACAACGGAACCAGAGTCAATCCCTTTTCATTACCCTTGACGGCCAATTTTCGAATTTCTTTTTTTTTCAGTAAAAGTTTACGCTTGCGTTTGGGAACGTGGCTGTTTGTTGTTCCCTGTTCATACGGACTGATATGCATCCCTTCGACCCAGATCTCACCGTTTCGCAGCACGGCAAAACTGTCTTGAAGATTCGCATTTCCCATCCGGATTGATTTTACCTCCGTTCCGCAAAGAACGATACCAGCTTCAAGCGTCTCCAAAATGAAATATTCGTGACGCGCTTTTCTGTTGCTGATGAGAACCCGTGCTTTTGACTCAACCATCCGTAAAATTTTTATTTAATATTACCGCAAAAGTGATAGATAATCAATAAAAAATATATATTTCTTTCTGAGTTATTTTTGTAATAATCCAGCGTAAGAAAACGGAACTTGCAGCGGCTTTTTGAGTGTTGAATAGCTGATGCGGGAAGGCAGGACAGGGTTTTTATCTTCATTGTATTTCGCTTGAGTTCTGGTTATATTTTGGCGGAGGAAAATATGAAAGGAAGAGCATGACTGAACGACAATATGATGTTACAATTATAGGCGGCGGACCCGGCGGCTATGTGGCGGCTATCAGGGCTGCCCAAAATGGTCTCAAAGTAGGACTTGTAGAACGGGACAAACTTGGAGGGGTATGCTTGAACTGGGGCTGCATACCTACCAAAGCGCTTCTCCGCAGCGCCGAATTGTACATGACTTTCAAACGCTCAGAAGAATTCGGCATTACTTATACGGGGCTGAGCTTCGACTTTTCAAAAATTATCGCTCGAAGCCGCGGAATTTCCGAGCGAATCTCCAAAGGCGTCGAATACTTAATGAAAAAAAATAAGATCGACGTTATCAAGGGAACGGCAAAATTGACAGGAAAAAATTCTCTCGAGGTATCGAAGAACGGTTCAGATGCTGAAACGATCAAGACCAGGAATATTATCCTTGCAACAGGCGGGAGACCTCGTACAATTCCCGGTGTTGTCATCAATAGAAAAAAAATTATAAGCAGCACAGAGGCAATGACTCTGGCGGAACAGCCGAAATCCATGCTCGTCATCGGCGGCGGCGCTATCGGCATCGAGTTCGCTTATTTCTATAATGCATTCGGTACGAAAGTTACTGTTGTAGAAATGATGCCGAATATACTTCCCGTGGAAGACAAGGAAAATGTCAAGATTGTTGAAACGAGTTTGAAGAAGTCCGGAATTGAAATATTAACAGGAACGAAGGTTGAATCGGTTACGGTAGGTAATGAAGTAACGGTTATAGTTTCCGATGCGAAGGGAAAAAAGGAACTGAAGGCTTCGATTGCTTTGATGGCAATCGGCGTTCAGGCGAATATCGAGAACCTCGGGCTTGAAGCTGTTGGGGTCAAACTGGAAAAGGGATATATTCAAACAAACGAATTTTGCAAAACAAATGTGGACGCTCTCTATGCTATCGGTGATGTAGCGGGCCCACCGCTGTTGGCTCATGTGGCGTCGCACGAAGGTATTGTTGCTGCTGATCATATTGCCGGAAAAGCAACGCACGGCATTGATCGAACAAATATCCCAGGCTGTACCTATTGCCAGCCTCAGATTGCAAGCGTCGGGTTGACCGAAGAGGCTGCGCTGGCGAAAGGGTACAAAATTAAGATAGGACGTTTTCCATTTCGCCCGCTGGGCAAATCAATGGCAATGGGGGAAAGCGAGGGTGCGGTTAAATTGATCTTTGAGGAAAAATATGGCGAGTTGCTCGGTGCACATATTGTCGGAGCCGAAGCAACCGAAATGATCGCAGAACTCGTTACGGCGAAAGCGCTGGAAACGACCTGGTATGAACTCCATGCGACCATACATGCGCATCCGACATTATCGGAAGCGATTATGGAGGCTGCCGGACAGGCGTACGATGTTGCTATTCATATCTGAAAATTTGATAAACGACCGAAGGTAAAGGCTTTTATTGATTCCGATATTATCTGTACATATGGGACGATCACAGTATGACGAGACCTGGAAATTGCAAAAGTCGCTCAGGCATTTGCGCCAGATCGGATCCATCGACGATCTTCTCCTGCTGACCGAACATGAACACGTCTACACGATTGGAAAAGGCGGCAACGACAATCATCTTCTCGCTTCGCAGGAAGAACTGAAGATGGGCGGCGTGGAGGTTTATCATATCGACCGGGGAGGAGACATTACGTATCACGGACCGGGCCAGATTGTGGGATATCCCATTATCGATTTGCATGAGCGAAAACCGGATATTCATCTTTATCTTCGTGGTCTTGAAGAAACCATCATTCTTACTCTCCGGGAATTCGGTATTCTGGGAATCCGTGAAGAAGGGCTGACAGGTGTTTGGATCGACGGCGAAAAGATTGCCGCTATAGGTATTAATGTCAGCCGATGGATTACGATGCATGGATTCGCTTTGAATGTCAATACGGATTTGGCGCGGTTCGGAAGAATCATACCTTGCGGGATATTCCACAAGGGGATCACATCTATCGAGAAAATTTTAGGGAAAAAAATACCGTTGGACGATGTTGAAGAAGTTCTTGAACATAAATTTATGCAAGTTTTTGGATATAATGAATTACATAAAATTTCGCCGATGGAATTATCAGAAATAATAAACGCAGCTCCGGCTTCAATGCAGATACCGAAATGAGTATGCAGGATATGCTGACCAATATCGAACAACAGCCGGATATCAAAAAAATAAACAAGAGATTGCGTCATGCTTATCGCTTGATGCTGACGTCGCGTTTTCTGGATGAGAAGCAGCTTCGTTTACTTAAACAGGGGAAATCTTTTTTCCAAATCGGCGGATCGGGGCATGAAGCCGCTCAGGTGGCTGCTGCTCTGGCGCTCAGACATGGATACGATTGGGCATTTCCGTATTATCGGGACCAATCGTTTGTTCTCGCATACGGCATTACGATTCGAGAGCTTCTCCTCGCTGCTCTTCACCGTGCAGACGATCCTGCGACGGGATCGAGGCAAATGCCCTGCCACTGGGGAAAACAATCTGCAAGAATCGCATCGCAATCCAGTCCAACTGGAACACAATTTTTACAGGCGGTAGGTACTGCTCTTGCGATAAAAAAAGAAAAAGTGGACGAAGTTGTGTATGTTTCATCAGGAGAGGGTGCGACAAGCGAAGGGGAGTTTTTTGAGGCTGTAAACTGGGCGGCCAGGGAATCGCTTCCTGTAATTTTTTTTATTCAAGATAACAAGTATGCCATATCAGTTCCTGTCGCTCTGCAAACAGCAGGCGGTTCGGTTTTTGAAGCAACACGGGGGTTTGCAGGGCTTCATAGAATAGAATGCGATGGAACAGATTTCTATCAGACTTTTTCGAGCATGGAATCTGCCATACAGCTCGCAAGAACAGGTAAAGGACCTTCGCTTATCTTGGCGCATGTTGTCCGGCTGCTTCCTCATTCATCTTCCGATGATCACAAAAAATATAGAAGCGAGGAGGAGTTGGAACGGGACAAACTTCGAGATCCAATTCCCCGCTTTTCACGTTCCCTGATAGAAATGGGTATTCTTATAGAGCAGGAAGATGCGGAACTGAAAAATGAAGTGAAGAGGGAAATAGAATTCGAATCGGAATGGGCCGAGAAACAGCGTTTACCTGATCCTTCGACCGTGAGCTTGCATTTATACGGCGCAGCGCATGAAATGACATCAAAAAAAGAAATACCTCCGGTCCGAACAGGATCTTCGGTTGTCATGGTCGATGCAATTAACCATGCTCTGGATGAAGAGCTTAATCGCAATCAAAAAATCGTGATATTTGGTGAAGATATTGCGGACAAAAAGGGAGGAGTTTTTACGGCGACAAAAGGGCTCTCGACGAAATTTGGAACAACACGCGTCTTCAATTCTCCACTTGCAGAAGCAAGTATTGTAGGTGTTGCAATCGGCATGGCATTCAAAGGATGGAAACCAGTCGTTGAAATTCAATTCGGCGATTATATCTGGCCTGCCTTTATGCAGATCCGTGATGAACTTGCAATGATTCGATATAGATCCAATGGAACATGGTCATGTCCGTTGGTTATTCGGGTGCCTGTGGGAGGTTATATCCATGGCGGAATGTATCACAGTCAGTCTATAGAAAGCTTCTTTACGCATATTCCGGGAATTCGTATAGTATATCCTTCGAATGCAGCAGACGCCAAAGGATTATTGAAATCAGCAATACGCGGCGACGATCCGGTTCTATTTTTAGAACATAAGGGATTGTATCGTCAAGGATATGCCGCTTCGCCGGAACCGCCGGAAGACTTTCTTCTTCCATTGGGGCAAGCTTCTCTACGAAAAAACGGAGTCGACGCTACGATTGTAACCTATGGCTATCTTGTTCAGCAATCTCTCGAAGCTGCGCGGATAATGGAAACAAAGGGGGTGTCTGTTGAAGTAATCGATTTGCGAACGCTCAACCCCCTCGATGAAAATACAATTTTCGATTCGGTCAAGAAGACGAATCGAGTCCTTCTCGTACATGAAGACACATTAACGGCCGGTTTTGGAGCGGAGATAGCAGCGAGGATTGCCCAGAATTGCTTCGAGCATCTGGATGCACCGATCACCCGTGTTGCGGCTATGGATATTCCGGTTCCTTACAGTCCGCCGCTGGAGGATGCAATGCTCCCCAATAAGCAAAACATACTCACTGCTGTCGAACGTCTGGTTCGGTATTAGAAGATATGCGTATCGAAATTGTTATGCCGAAAATGGGAGAAAGTATTCAAGAAGGGAAAATTCTTCGCTGGACAAAGAGAGCCGGGGAGAGGATCGAAAAAGAAGAAACGCTGCTCGAGATAAGCACAGACAAGGTCGATTCGGAAATACCATCGCCTGCTGCAGGTGTGCTTGTTGAAATCAGGGCAAAGGAAAACGATGTCGTTCCGGTCGGTGCGGTAATCGCTGTTGTCGAAACGAACATTGTGTCCGATATCGAAGTCGTTCAAGAATCTGTAATATTATTCAACGTAGAGAATCAATCCAGCGAGGGTTTGGTTCAGGGATCCAGGGAAAAAAATATTTCACATCGTAATGAAAGAGCAGGAAAGTTTTATTCCCCGCTTGTCCGAACGATTGCCGGGAAAGAAAATATTTCGGATCAAGAATTGAATACTATCGTCGGTACGGGAATGAGCGGGCGTGTCAGCAAAAAAGATATTCTGGCTTACTGTGCTCAGAAAGAGCAGCTTCTTTATTCTGTCATGCGGACGGAGAAAAGCTTTTTACTGCAGCCAGCATCGATCGAAGAAGTTCTGGCAAAATATCCGGAACCGTTCCATCAAATTATTCCGCTTGATCATGTTCAGTTAAAAATGGCGGAACATATGTCCCGCAGCGCTGCAACGTCTCCTCATGTGACTATTGTCGACGAAGCGGATGTCTCTTCGATGATTTTTATATACCGGAAGCTTTCGGATGGGTTTGAAAAGGAACATGGGTTCAAATTAACCTTAACTCCTTTTTTTGCCTTTGCCATTGTTCGGGCGTTGAAGGAGTTTTCCCTTTTGAATAGTTCCCTTGTAGGAGACAAGATCGTTCTTAAAAAATTTATAAATTTGGGGATTGCTGTAGCTTCTCCTGCCGGTCTTCTTGTACCGGTAATAAAAGATGCAGATAAAAAAAATTTTCTTGGACTTGCGCAAGCAATTCACGATCTTACATATAGGACGCGGGCAAAACGGCTTCTTCCGGACGATATTTCCGGGGGAACGTTTACTTTAACGAATTACGGCGTCTTCGGTAATATTATCGGCACGCCGATTATCAATCAACCGCAGTCAGCGATTCTCGGAATCGGGGCAGTGAAGAAGCGTCCTGTTGTTGTTGAAAACGAACGCAATGATTCGATCGAGATTCGTTCAATGCTTTATCTGACCCTTTCATTCGATCATCGGTTTATTGATGGAGCGACGGGCGGACAGTTCGCGGCACGCGTTCGGCAATATTTGGAACAAATGACGGAAAACGAGATAAATAATTGAAACTTCCTGAAAAAATATCAGCGGAGCAAGAAACACAAGTCAGACGGAGGCCTGATTGGCTTAAAGCACGCATTCCCGGAGGGGGCGAATTTGCTCATATTAACGCTCTCATACGTTCTTCGAATCTGCATACGGTTTGCGAAGAAGCACGTTGTCCGAATCTTGGAGAATGTTGGGGACAGGGTACTGCAACTTTCATGATTCTTGGCGATATTTGTACACGTTCGTGCGGCTTCTGTGCCGTGAAAACAGGTTGGCCGGATGAAGGCTTGGACTGGGATGAACCGCGCCGCGTCTCAAATGCAGTTGAGATGATGAAAGTGCGTCACGCTGTGATTACATCGGTCAACCGGGATGAACGAAAAGACGGTGGCGCTCCGATTTTCGCAGAAACAATACGACAGATCCATGAACGAGTTCCTGAGTGCAAGATCGAAGTATTGATTCCTGATTTTAAAGGAAGCGAAGAGGCGCTGGAAATCGTGCTGGAAGCAAAGCCGGATATTTTGAATCATAATATTGAAACAATACAGCGGCTGTATAGAAGCGTTCGTCCCCAGGCAGATTACCGGCAGTCACTGGAAGTGCTGGAACGAGCAAAAAAGCGCGGATTTGTTACGAAGACTGGAATGATGCTGGGACTCGGTGAAGAAACAGATGAAGTGCTTGAGGCGATGCTCGATGTGCGTAAAACCGGATGCGATATTTTTACTCTCGGGCAGTATTTGCAGCCGTCGAAAGGTCATTTGCCGATTGTGCGATATGCGCATCCGGATGAATTTAAAATGTTAAAAGAAAAAGGTTTGGTCATGGGATTCCGGCATATGGAGTCGGGTCCGTTAGTACGTAGTTCCTACCACGCTGCGGGTCAGGTATAGAAATGAAATGATTACACGATACGGTTTCGACGTTTTTTTTACGATTACAACTCTGTGTTTGATTCTTGCAGTTATTGCTTTTATGTTTATCGAGCCCAAAGCGGTTCGCAGTACGTTGATTATTATTTCAATCGCACTCTTCGGTTTTACGCTGATTTTTTTCCGTGATCCGGACAGAATAACACCGATAGGACAAAACTTTATTATTGCTCCCGCCGATGGTGAAGTCATTGCTCTGAAAAAGGTGTACGAATCAGAATTTTTGAAAGATGATGCCCAACAAATTTCCATCTTCATGTCCCCTTTGAACGTGCATGTCAATCGCAATCCGATTTCCGGAATTGTTGCGCATTTGCGTTATGTCAAAGGCGAATATTTTGCAGCGAATGCAGATAAGGCTTCAGAGCGCAACGAGCAGATGATTGTCGGTATGCAGAATACTCAAGGAAAAGTATTATTCAAACAAATAGCCGGATTCATTGCGCGCAGAATTGTGTGTACCCTAAAAGAAAAGGATAGTGTAACAATGGGCGAACGGTTCGGGATGATAAAATTTGGATCGCGCGTCGACGTGTTTGTTCCGAAAAATGCAGTTATCAACGTAGAAGTGGGACAACAGACGAGGGCGGGAGAAACAATCCTTGCGGAATTTTCCGATGCGCAGAAAGGAGCGCAAAGCCGATGAGAATCACACGAGCCGTCGTTCCGAGCCTTTTTACAACGTTGAATATTTTTTGCGGCTTCCTTTCTATTGTCAGCGCCCATCAAGGGCAGATTCAAAATGCTGCATGGTTTATCATCCTTGCAGCAATATTCGATTCGCTTGATGGAGTCATGGCAAGGATCACGAAATCATCAAGCCAGTTCGGAGTCGAGCTTGACTCTTTGGCGGATGTGGTGTCTTTCGGTGCGGCTCCATCATTTATGGCATATCAGGCGTTTCTGCATTCGTTTGATAACGTCGGCATTGTCATTGCGTCCCTGCCTTTAGTATTTGGAGCGATTCGTTTGGCAAGATTCAATGTTCAATTGGTAGGATTCGATAAAGATTATTTCAAAGGCCTGCCGATCCCGGCGCAGGCAATGACACTGTGTACGTTTATGCTGCAATATTACGGCGAAATAGGACTTACAGGATGGGCGGCTGCGGCTCTTGCGCCGATCGTGATCGTCTTGTCTTTTTTAATGGTTAGCAGAATTAAATACGATACCCTGCCGAAATTAACAAAGAAGCAGCTTCGGGCGCATCCATGGAAAATTGTCGGTTTTGTCCTTCTATCTTTAATTGTTATTTTCTCAAAAGGAGGGCTCTTCTTTCCTGTAATGAGCGCATATATTGTTTTTGGAATATTGCGCGCCCTCTTCCAGTGGCTGAAGAAGATTGCGACGGGACGGCAAAAAGAAATTGAAAAAGAAAATGGATATTCGAGCATCGATATTTAAAGAAAGAGGAAAACGTGTATCATTCTAAAGTAACGATTATCTTGCGTAAATCAATTCTCGACCCACAAGGGAAAGCGGTCGAACTCGGTATTCACTCGCTGGGATATACAGGTGTTGCCAACGTGCGCATCGGCAAATGCGTAGAGATGGATATCGATACGAATCAATGCAATGATGCGGAAAAAATAAGCCGTGAAATATCGGATAAACTTTTAGCAAATCCGATTATGGAAGATTTTTCTATTTCATTGGAAGAATACGAAGGCTGATGATGGGAAAGGTAAAGTTCGGAGTTATTGTTTTTCCAGGTTCGAATTGCGATCATGATGCGCACTATGCGTCCGGACAGCTTGCAGGCCAGGATTCACGGCTCATCTGGCACAAAGAGGGTTCTCTCGGCGATGTCGATGTTGTCATCGTGCCGGGAGGGTTTTCGTACGGCGATTATCTTCGATGCGGCGCTATTGCGCGTTTCTCCCCTATCATGAAGGATGTCGTACGGTTTGCCGGAAATGACGGGCTCGTTGTCGGAATATGCAACGGTTTTCAGATTCTTACGGAGGCAGGACTTCTTCCCGGAGTTCTTCTGCGCAATGAATCGCTCCTGTTTGTCTGCCGGAACGTAGGTATACGCACAGAAAATGTTTCAACGCGATTCACGGGAGCCTGCAAAAAAGGGGAAGTACTGAAGATTCCGATTGCACACGGTGACGGCAATTATTTTGCGGAAGCGGATACGATCGAGAAACTCGAAGAGCACGATCAGGTCGTTTTTCGTTATTGCGATGAATCCGGCCAGGTGACAAAGGAATCGAATCCGAACGGTTCGGTGAACAACATCGCGGGAATTGTCAACGAAGAAGGGAATGTGCTGGGCATGATGCCGCATCCTGAGCGTGCTTCGGATGAATTGTTGGGATTGACAGACGGGAAAAAAATTTTCGAATCAATAATAAATAGCTATGTGTCATCAGCGAAACAATTCGCTGCAGTTTGAGAGAGGAGTTGTTGCTATGGGTAATGTCGGCGGTCCGGAATTATTCCTTATATTTCTTTTCATTTTAATTTTCTTTGGCGCCAAGAAGCTTCCCGATCTTGCAAAAGGATTGGGCGAAGGTATTCGCGAATTCAGAAAAGCTGTTCGTGATGTCCAGGATCAAGTAGAAACCGAAACAAAGAAACCGGACGAAAAAAAAGAAACACCACAGCAGAAGTAATATCGCTGAACCTACTGAGATGAAAACTTTTGATGCAATCAAGGCAGATCTTGCCTCGGGTACGACTACGTGCGTGCAGGTGACCCGGCAATATCTTGATGCTATTGAACGGCAAAAAGATTTAAACGCTTTTCTTGATGTTTTTCCGGAACAGGCTCTCTTACGGGCTGAATCAATCGATAAAAAAATTGGAACAGGCACATCCGGACCTCTGGCTGGAATGGTCATTGCCATCAAGGATTTGATATGCATGCAAAATGCGAGAGTGTCTTGCGGCTCGAAGATTCTCAAGGACTTTATTTCGCTTTATGATGCAACCGTTATCCGGAGACTCCAGGAAGCGGATGCCATTTTGATCGGCAAATGTAATATGGATGAATTTGCCATGGGTTCTTCAACGGAGAATTCGGCTTATGGAAGGGTAAAGCTGCCGCAGGATCTGGATCGAGTCCCGGGAGGATCGAGCGGGGGTTCTGCTGTTGCAGTCACTGCGGGAATGGCGACTGCGTCTCTCGGTTCCGATACCGGAGGCTCGATTCGTCAACCAGCCGCATTTTGCGGCATCTACGGATTAAAACCCACATATGGACGTGTCTCCCGATACGGTCTCGTTGCATATGCATCATCATTCGATACGATAGGACCGTTTGCTTTGACAGTAAAGGATCTTGCATGTGTGTTGCAGATTATCGCCGGCTACGATCCTCATGATTCGACATCGGCAGATATTCCGGTTCCCGATTATCATGCCTCTTTTACACGGAACGTCCAGGGGCTACGTATTGGATTGCCGAATGAATATTTCGGAGAAGCGTTGAATGAAGAAATCAGGTCCGCCGTGGAAAAAAGGATCGATATCTTGAGGAAGAATGGAGCAATCGTCAAAGAAGTTTCCCTTCCTCACACGGAATTTACGATTGCGACTTATTATATCCTTGCGACTGCCGAAGCATCGTCGAACCTTGCGCGTTTCGACGGTGCAAGGTACGGCTACAGATCTGATGATGTAAATACATTATCCTCCATGTATGTAAAGTCCAGAAGCGAAGGTTTTGGGACGGAGGTCAAGCGTCGTATTATGCTGGGCACGTATGTTCTTTCATCCGGATATTACGATGCCTATTATCGGAAGGGACAGAAAGTCCGGAGATTGATTCAGCAGGATTTTTTCGATGCATTCAAGGAAGTTGATTGTCTCATCACTCCGACGAGTCCGACAACTTCGTTCAAGGCGGGAGAAAAAATGGATGATCCTCTTCAAATGTACTTGTCCGATATCTACACCACGTCAGCGAATTTAGCAGGTATTCCCGGCATGAGCATTCCGTGCGGATCCGATAGCCATGGATTACCCATAGGTCTTCAGATTATGGGACCGCAGTTCGGTGAACCTGTGCTTCTCCGAATTGCAGATTTTCTTGAACATCAAAAATAGATATAAGTTTTCTTTGCAAAAGGAGGATGCTTATGAGCATTCTTGTGAATAGAAAAACGCGGCTTGTTGTTCAAGGTATAACAGGCTCTGAAGGTACGTTTCATACCAAGCAAATGATTGAGTATGGAACCGCAGTGGTGGCCGGCGTTACTCCAGGCAAAGGCGGGACGCTCTATGAGGGAAATGAAAAAGACCGTTTGCCAAAAGCCGTTCCGATTTTCAATACGGTACAAGAAGCAGTTCAAAAGCAACGGGCAAATACATCGATTATCTTTGTACCTGCAGCGTTCGCCGCGGATGCTATCATGGAAGCGGCGGATGCCGGAGTGAAACTCATAGTGGCGATTACTGAAGGAATACCGGTGAACGATATGATAAAGGTTTATGAATTTGTTCAAAAGAAAAAAGTTTATCTCATCGGACCGAATTGTCCGGGAGTGATTACGCCTGGAGAAGCGAAGATCGGAATTATGCCTGGATTTATTCATGAACGAGGGCATGTAGGTATTATATCGCGCAGCGGTACATTGACATATGAAGCGGTTGATCAATTGACACGGCGAGGAATAGGCCAGTCAACGTGTCTCGGTATCGGCGGAGATCCGATTATCGGAACACGGTTCCTCGATGCTATAAAATTATTTAATCGCGACAAATCAACAAAGGTTATTATCATGATCGGCGAGATAGGCGGAACGGCTGAAGAAGAGGCTGCAGAATTTATCAAGGCGAAAGTCCGCAAACCGGTCATCGGATTCATTGCCGGACAAACTGCCCCGCCGGGCAGGCGTATGGGGCACGCTGGCGCCATTATCTCCGGCGGTAAAGGAACCGCAGAAGAAAAAATGAAAACAATGCGCGCCGCCGGTATAATTGTTGTGGAGAATCCGGCATTGATCGGAGAAACAGTAGAAAAGCAGTTCTCGAAATCCGCAAAACGGAAAAATGTAGAGCGGCGATCTCTGCTGAGGAAAAAAAACTTCAGCAAAATAAGAAATTGAAAAAGCAGATAATAAAAAAATAGCGGAAGGAGCTGTCGAAAGTCTATGGCATTAGAAAGAACCTTGGCAATTCTAAAACCGGATTGTGTCCGGAAAAATTTACAGGGTGAAGTAATTCTGAGAATTCAGAAAGACGGATTTATTGTTATCGGAATGAAGCAGATCAGACTGACCAAAGATGAGGCCGAAGCCTTTTATGCAGTGCATAAGGGACGTCCTTTTTATAAAGATCTTGTTGAGTTTATGACAAGCGGACCATGCGTTCCAATAGCACTTGAAAAAGAGAATGCCGTTGCTGATTACCGGACATTAATAGGAGCGACAGATCCTAAAGATGCAGAACCGGGCACGATAAGAAAATTATTTTCAGACAATAAAGGAGAGAATATCGTGCACGGGTCGGATTCTCTTGAAAATGGCAAGTTTGAAGTCGCTTTTTTCTTTTCTGAAAGAGAACTAGTTTAAAAAAATCTTTATTCGTGGTCCTAAGTGCTGAAATTGAAAAATATTAGTTTTGCAGCCACGTAAGAAGATCAAGAGCCATATTCGATATCGGCTATGGAAGTCGGATTTTTATACATTGATTCTCGCTGTGCTCCGAACCAGAAACCGCAACTACGAACAAAGAACAACGCACTACAAACTTCTCTTATGTGTTTTTTGCTTTTTTTGTATCTTCTCGCTACTTTCGTTTTGGTAATGAATGAGTTTAAGGAGAAGTGATGATCTTGGAATTTTATGGCGCTGCACAGACTGTAACAGGTTCGATGCACGTCATTGCGGTCAGCGGCAGACGTTTATTACTCGATTGCGGTCTTTTTCAAGGGAAAAGAGCAGAAGCATTTGAACGAAACAATAATTTTCCATTCGATCCGTCAAAAATAGATGCAGTAATTCTTTCCCATGCGCATATCGACCATTCCGGAAATCTTCCTGGATTGATGAAAAACGGATTCCACGGTCCGGTGTATGCGACCGATGCAACCCGCGATCTTTGCAATATAATGCTCTATGACAGCGCGTATATTCAAGAACGAGATATTCAATATGTCAATAAGAAGCATACAAAGAAGCACGAGCCGCTCGTGCAGCCTCTCTACGATGTAGTCGACGTAACAGATATTTTACAGCAATTTATTAGCGTCAGCTATGAGCATCGCATTCAGGTCTGCAATGGAGTATACGCGACGTTTTTCGATGCAGGGCATATTCTGGGTTCTGCAGTAACGTTTCTGGAGATCGAAGAAAAAGGCAAAACATTGCTGGTGGGTTTTACGGGCGATCTTGGAAGAAAAAACATGCCTATTATTAAGGATCCGCAGCCTATGCCCCCCGTCGATTTTCTTATCACGGAGAGTACATATGGAGGAAAAATTCACGAACCGGTCACAAACATGAAAGATTCACTCTGCCGCGTTATCCAAAGAACGACGGAACGTGACGGAAAAGTCGTAATTCCTTCGTTTAGTGTCGGTCGAACGCAGGAGGTAGTCTATTTGCTTCATGAATTATTTGAGGAAGGCCGGCTGCCGACAGTTCCAATCTATATCGATAGTCCACTTGCCGTCAATGCAAGTGACGTTTTCCGACTGCATCCGGAATGTTTTGATGAAGAGACAATGAAACTCCTTCATGCACACGAGGATCCATTCGGATTTGGACGTCTTCAATATATAAGGACTGTTGAAGAATCGAAAAAACTGAACGATCTGAAGAGCTCGTGCATTATCATATCCGCCTCTGGCATGTGCGAAGGCGGGCGCGTCGTTCATCACCTGGCGAATACGATTGAGGATCCGAAGAATACCATCCTCTTTGTCGGCTATCAGGCGGAACATACTTTGGGACGCCGATTGGTCGAAAAACAACAGGAAGTAACGATCTTCGGAGACGTGTATAAAGTAAATGCAGAAATCGCAATCCTGAATTCGTTCTCCGCCCATGCCGGACAGGATGAAATTGTCGGTTATATAGAGCAAGTAGATAAAGCCAAATTAAAAGAAATATTTTTAGTACATGGTGAAATTGAACAAGCTGAAAAATTGAAAGCAAAATTAGCCGAGCATCATTACGAAAATATTGTTATTCCTCAGCGCGGAGACAAAGTCGAACTGCTGTAAACAATTCATGTGTTGGCTAAAGTGAAAAAAAGAGAATCAGCAAAGAAGCAGGCCATGACAGGAAGTTGAATTATCTATGAAATGGATTGTAAAAGCGATCCGAAAGAAGTGCGGAAAATCGAGGCTGTTATCAAAAAACTAAGCAGGGAAAATCATCTTACTAAAGAGCAATGTTATAAATTGTTGATTGTATGTACGGAAGCCGTTAATAACGCTATTATTCATGGAAACAAATTAGACGGAAATAAAAACGTAAATGTAAAATGCTGCGTCACGGCTCATAAAGTTACGATGACTGTAAAAGATAAGGGAGCGGGTTTCGAAATGGAAAAACTGCCGAATCCGATTGAAGAAAAGAATTTGCTCAAGGAGAGCGGGCGGGGCGTCTTTTTAATACGATCGCTTATGGATGATGTGAAATTTAAAAAACTTAAGAATGGATCGACAATGAGAATGAGTCTCAATCGATAGCGAAAATTATTGCTTTTTTTATGTGACTGGACCTGTCTATCATGGTGAGCATAGTGGACAAAAAAAAAGCCCGTTTAGACATCTAAACGGGCTTTTTTACTCTTAAGGCAATGAATATTAGAAATTATAACCAAAGTTAACACTAAGAACGTTCGCATTACTGCTATAAGTTCCCGGAATTGTCATTGTTGCACCGTCAGTAGGATTTAAATTTTCAAACGGAGAAATCTTAGCGGCAAATAAGACAATCATATACGCTGCATCAACATGCAATTTATCGGTAATTTTATAGCTGCCACCGATTGTCAGATCTGTGCGGTTTCCATCCGGAAGCATTGGCTCAGTGAAAGTTTGCGGCTGCGGCGTAAAATCTTCAACTGCTCCTCCGCGTATCATCCACTTGTCATTGATTGTATATTCTGCGCCAATTCGCAAAATAGGCTCATCGGTCCAAGCTTTAAGATAAGTCGTGGTGCCTTGAAGAGGAGTTACAGGTGTCATGTTGATTTGAAGTTGTTTGTATGCTGTCCATTGAACAAATTGGAAATTACCTTCAATTCGGAGATCAGGCGCTACCTGATATGCGGCTCCAAAATAAAAATTTGCCGGCATTGGAAGTGTTGCTTTTCCGGTTCCATTAACAAGGCCTTGAGCCAATGCTGAAGGAACATTCGTATAAGTCGCATTTCCTGAAAAATCGATATTTGTTTTAATTCGATAAGATAATCCCAAAGATAATTTATTAATCGGTTTATAAATGATACCGAAATTTGCATTAAAGCCATTTCCTGTTCCTTTTAATTCATTTGTTCCATCAGGGGCAGCACTAAGAGCAGGATTGAAAATAGCCCATGGTATGGTTTTAGTCATATCAACGGTTCCGTACACATAACTGACTCCAACACCAATAGCAAGATTGTCATTAATTTTATATGAAATTGTAGGGTTGAAATAATATGTTGCAATACTTGAATTAACAGCTAAAAAACTACCTGCATAAATACCGCCATTAACTAATTGACCCCATTGAGTCGGCCATTCTGTTCCCAATCCAAATGGATTATAAATTCCAAGACCTACAGCGATTTTATCATTGATCTTATAGGAGCCGTATATATTAAAAGGTGTAAAGATTTGAGGACGAGTAGAAGTTGAAGGATAATTTCGCATGTCTAGATTTGGTTCGGGCGCATAAGATGAGTATGGCTGGATAAAATTGATGCCGGCGAGAACATTAAAACCATCTTGAAATGCTAGTCCTGCTGGATTGAAATAGATCGCTGAAGGATCTGATGCTGTTGCTGCAAAAGCACCGCCCATACCGACAGCACGGGCATCTTGTTCATTCAATTGATAACCTCCGGCGAATAATGTCCCTGTCGCAAGAAGAGAGACGAGGGCAAGTAAGCCCAAATATCGAGCTGAAAAATTCATATAGTCCTCCTTAATGAAATGAATGGGAAAAAAACAATAAAAAAAATTATGATAAAGCGTTCGGAAATAATATATATAATCGATCTATTAAATGCAATTTATAGAATGCGAAAAATAACACAACAACATTGGCATGAATATATATAATGAATTTATAAAATGCAATTTACAGAATACATATTCATTAATAGGTGTGGTTTTTCTCTGAGATATTCGTGGAAAACGCCCTTATGCAAAAGTTGAAATTTTGCATGATAGAAGAAAGTATTGAATTGCAATGTGAATTCAAATCGCAATGGTTCGGATAAAATCGCAGTCGCAGAAAAAAATTCATGCTTCAAAAAGAACATACGAAATGAAAAGGGGTGCGGTTATAAAGGATGATCGCCAGCCAAATCCTCATGATCAGATAGCTTTATGAAGAAATTAGAATGGATATTAATAATTGTGGTGGAAAGAAAATTTGAATTCAAAAAGAATAAATAATTTTCATAACTTCATATTATCTTTTATCGCTTCTTATGTGATTATGAGCAGACTGCCGGAAATTTTTTTTAAAGAATCAAGGACCTACAATTTATTGGCATATTGTTACTGCATAGAATCCTCCCCAATAGAGTGGTCCCTTTTTTGACGGCGCCCTCAATTGAAAGGAAAGGGATTGTTATTGGAGTGTGGGTCATAAAATTGTGCTTGCAAAAAGCTCGAATTCTCATCTGAAAATATGTTTCTAAAATTTTTATTTCTCGGATTGCATCCTTTATTAAAGGAAATATGGTCTTTAAGCATAGCAATTTACTTGACCAGGGATATAGCCATTTTTTAAAATCTCAGTCATGAAATCGGTTCTTCAGAGCTTGTCAGAAATTCAGTTTTGCTATATTGGATTTGACATCCGCCGCAGAATTTGATAGCTGCTCTTTTTCTTCAATTGTCAGTTTTATTTGAATTATTTCCTCGACTCCGTTTTTTCCGAGTTTGATGGGAACACCGACAACGGTATCTTGAAGGTCATATTCTCCCTTGAGAAAAACTGCTCCTGGAAGTATTCTTTTTCTGTCCTTGACAATTGCTTCGATCATTTGAACAGCACACGCAGATGGGGCATAATAGGCACTGCCAGTTTTAAGATGGTTGACAATTTCAATCCCGCCGTCTCTGGTTCGCTTGACCAGACGATCAATTGTTTCCTTATCCATAAGGTCAGGCAGCGGAATTCCGCTAATAGTCGAATAACGGGGTAGTGGAACCATAGAGTCGCCATGCCCTCCAAGAACGAACGCATTAACATCCTCGACCGAGACGCCATATTCGAGAGCTATAAACGATCGGAATCTGGAAGAATCCAGAACGCCGGCCATTCCAATCACGCGATGACGTGGCAAATTGCTGATCTTTAATGCAACAAATGTCATAACATCAAGAGGGTTGGAAACGACAAGAATAAGACCATTCGGAGAATATGTTATAACCTGTTCTGTGCAGAGTTTAACGATGCTTGCGTTCGTATTCTGAAGATCGTCGCGGCTCATACCGGGCTTTCTTGCAATTCCGGCCGTAATGAGAACAATGTCGGAATTTGCGGTTGGGCCGTAACTTGTAGTTCCGATAATTCGCGTGTCCGATCTTTCAATAGGAGAAGCTTCGTAAATATCGAGTGCTTTTCCTTGTGCAAGACCGTCTACGATATCAACTAAAATGACTTCGTTTGCAAGTCCTTTGTCGGTAATACGCTGTGCCGAAGTAGCTCCGACATTTCCCGCTCCTATGACTGTAATTTTCATCTTTTCCTCCAAATTTAATCAAACTTCTTAATGTATTTTATAAATTGTATTCTTAAGCCGCTGATTATAGAACACGATAATCCGGAAAGAAATTCCTGTTCCATAGGGTGTTTCCATCCTATGGATCTTGATTCAGGGACGGCGGTGGGAGCCTCCACATCTTTATAGAAGGGAGGATAAAGGGAGAGTATTTCTTTGTTTATGCTGCCGGCAAAATGCTTACTTTTTGTCTTAATTTGCCGACTCGTTCAAACTTTACAATACCGTTTGTTAAAGCGAAAAGAGTATCGTCGCTTCCTATTCCGACATTAAGACCAGGATGAAACTTCGTTCCACGTTGACGCACCAAGATATTGCCGGCCAAAACAGTTTGTCCGCCAAAACGTTTGATACCAAGACGTTGTGCATTGCTCTCGCGGCCATTTTTAGTGCTTCCGGCGCCTTTTTTATGAGCCATTATAGAACCTCCAACTCTATGCTATTTTTGTAATTTCAATTTCTGTGTATTGCTGACGATGCCCATTGCGGACTCGATAGCCTTTCCGCTTTTTCTTTTTCAACACGATGACAGTGTCGTCCTTTGTATGTTTCAGTACTTTGGCTTCGATAAAAGACTCTGAAATAAAAGGAGATCCTACGGCAGTCTTTGTATCGTCATTTCTTAAAAGAACCTTATCGAATTTAACGGTGGTTCCGATTTCGGATTTCAGCCGGGGCACGAAAATTTTCGCATTCGGAGCAACTGTTACCTGTGTACCTGCAATTTCTACTACTGCAAACATTGGATTCCTCAAATTCTGAACATTAATTTTAATATCAATAAATGTACTTTAAAATGGAGTAAAAGTCAATGAAATGATATGAAAAATATTGGTGTTTTTATTAATGTTTTTTGTTGATCCCAACCTTGGTTTAAAAGCGTATCCTTTTGTACCGAGTTTAAATGTACTGAGTTTAAAGGAATTAGGTGCGTGAATTAATGTCCGCATTTTGTTGTATTCCGAATGGAAAAAAGTAGTTCTGCTTCAAATTCCATTCTCCAAAAGCGAATTGATGCACGTATAGTTCCGGTATGGGAAGCACTTCGTTCATTAATGATTGTCTGTACGATGTATGTCAAATGACTCTAAGGAGACCTTTCCAAGGTGTCTCTAAAACAACACCAAATCATTAGGAAACATGTCGATTTATTAGACACCTTTCCAAGGTGGGGGGTGTATTCAAATGGTCAGATGGAGAATATGCCTCGTGGGATGGGGAATAAGTTTGTTCTTGACAGACGCAAAAATATTTTTCACATGCTGAGTGTCGAAATTGGGTTAAGAAGTGTGCAGCAAGAGAGCGGTCGTCATATGACTCTTTAAAAAAGATGCGAATTATTGCAAATGTTCCATGAGTATCTGACGAATCTTATCAATGGGCATATCCTGTCCCGTCCAAATTTTAAAGGTTTCTGCTCCTTGATGAATAAACATGGTCAGTCCATCGATAGCTGTGGCGCCGGCCAATAAACCTTCTTTTAAAAATTTGGTCTGAAGAGGACGATAGATTGCATCGAAAAGTAAATGTTCTTTCCGCAATGGCGCATCGGGAGGCAATGGGGAATCGTCCGTTTTGGGAAGCATTCCAATTGGGGTTGTGTTAATAATGATTATCGACGTTCTTATGCTTTCATTTAATTCATGAGGATTGAAATCAATTGAGCAAAGTCGAATTTGAGAATCCAATTTAAAATTCGATAGGAGAGCCTTCGTCTTGTGTATAGAACGACCTGCGACACAAATCCGGGCAGGAGCAAAGTGTCGTGTTAGAACATAGAGCATCGCACGTGCTGTTCCACCGGCTCCAATCACCAAAACTTCGTTTTGATTAATTTGCGCTTTGTAAGGCTCTAAAGTTTTAAGAACACCCATAATATCAGTATTATGACCAAACCAGCCTTCCTTATGCACATGAATCATGTTAACCGCACCGCTCGCTTGCGCTTCAGGGCTGAGCGTTGTCAGCAATGGTTGAACTTTTTCTTTAAAAGGAATTGTCACATTAAATCCTGAAAATCCATCGTCTACAAGCTTCGGAAGAGTTTCAAGAAGTCTATCGGGGGGGATCTCTATGGCTTCGTATCTGCAAGACAATCCATATAATTCGAAGCCTGCATTGTGCATAATGGGGGAAAGTGTCTGTTTGATAGGATACCCTATGATTGCAAATTTATGCATAGAAAAAAATAAGCAATAGCAGTTGATTCTTGTAAAGACGAAAGGCCTAACGATTGATAAGCTTCATAAACCAACGCCATGAGGCCAGTTTAGGGAAAATCGATAAAAATTCACTGCGCAGTTCAGGTGAAATTTTAAATGACGCGGAAAATTCACTTGCTGCTTCCTCAAATCGATCCAAGCCGGCAAGAGCTTTTGCCCGGCTAAAATGAGATAGGCCGAAACTCTCGTTTAACTTTATTGATTGTTCAAGAGCTGAAATGCCAGAGATATAATTCCCAATTTCAATCAATGTATCTCCATAGTCGAACCATGCTTCATAGTTGTTCGGTTCCAATTGAGTCACTTTTTCATAATATTGGAGCGAAATATCCCGATTATCGGAGTTGTACTCTGCATCGGCACAGGCGTACCAGGTACTCAGGAAATGAAGGCTGCAGGCCGGCGGCTTTCCGGTAGTCTTTTAAAGCTTCCGGCAGCTTCCCCAGGGCGTCGTAGCAGCATCCTCTTCCGAAATATGATTCATGATGCTCCGAATTGTACCTTAATGCCTGGGAATAATGAAAAATTGCATCCGTATATTGCTGCATCTCTTCATAAGCATTTCCAAGATTATGCCACGCAGCATAATCCTTTGGATCCAATTCAATAGTCGCTTTAAAGCACTTTATCGCTTCCTGTAATTTGCCGAGGTTGGCATAGGCGTTTCCCATATTGTATAATGCTGAAGGAAAATCTTCTTTGATAGCAAGGGCATACTCGTAGCTTGAAATAGATTCTTGAAATTTTCCGATTCGGTTTTGAACGATGCCCCGATTGTACCATGCGTTAAAATTAAACGGGTCACGGTTGATATGTTCATCATAACAGCGAATAGAGTCTTCCGGTTTGTCCATATAATCGTAACAATATCCCATTTCGTACCAAACTTCGGGATGCTCCGGATCGATTTGCAGAACAGTTTTGAATAAACTGACCGCTTCTTCGAACTTATCGATTTTTTCAAGTGTCACTGCTTTATGGAATATTGCATCACTATGCATGGGATCGAGAGCGATAGCCTTGTCGAACGAAGTCATTGCCTCTTCGACTTTGTTGACGTTGTCAAATGCAATTCCCTGATTGACATAAATTTCAGGATCGGCCGGATTTAAACTGATAGCCCGTTCGAAGCATTCGAGGGCGTCTTCATATCGGGTAAGATTGTTCAGAATCATGCCTTTGCGCTGCAATGCATCCGAATTGAAAGGTTGAAACGAAAGAAGTCGATCAACGTACACGAGCGCATCGTCGAATTTTTCATGAAAAAAATAAAATTGAATAATTTCTTCTAAAGCATCAGGATTATTGATATCCTTCTGGCCGGTTTTAATAAGCTCGCGAAACCGCCGAACAGCTTCTTCGGATTGCTCTGAGGATTGCGGATGGGACTCATTGTCATCGAAATCATCGAACTGAGACATAAAAAAACACCTTCGAACTCTGTTTATGATAATAAAATAAATTTCAAAGTGTAAGTCAAGGAAGTAGAAGCATGAATTGATGTAACTCAGGGTTTCATTGATTTTCGCCGACTATTGAAGTATATTATAAACTCTATGGCAAAACATGATTGCTGAAAATTTACAACAACTGCATGAACGTATCGGTACAGTATGTCGACGGTGCGGCCGCAATGCCGAAGAGATTCAATTGATTGCCGTTTCGAAGACAGTTTCGGCAGACCGTATACGACAAGCGATGCAGTGCGGTATTTATGACTTCGGCGAAAATTATATTCAAGAATTGAACCGGAAAAGAATCGTGCTGAATGGTGCTTTGCTGCGCTGGCATTTTATTGGTCACCTCCAGTCGAACAAGGTAAAATATATAGCTGATTATGCACATCTTATTCATTCGGTCGATGATGCCGACCTGGGCAAGGAAATTTCAAAACGCGCCGAACGCGCAGGAAGAGTGCAAGACGTTTTAATTGAGGTGCATACAACCGACGAGCCGACGAAAGAGGGCGTTCCTCCGGAAAAAACGGTCGGTCTTGCGCGACAACTTTCGAGATTTAAAAATCTCCGGGTATGCGGTTTAATGACAATGGGACCGTTTTCTGATAATCCGGAAAAAGCACGCACATCATTCAGACATCTTGCGGATTTAAAGCGGGAGCTTGAAAAAGAAGGGATTGAAAACATTTTCATGCAGCATCTATCGATGGGAATGTCTCATGATTTTGAAGTTGCGATAGAAGAGGGTGCAACGATGATCAGAATAGGAACGGCAATCTTCGGCAGGCGTTTAAATAAAACCTTATGAGGCACAGATATGAAAATTACACCGATTGAAGTAAAACATCAAAAATTCAAAAAGGTAATGCGCGGATACGACACCATAGAGGTGGATACTTTTCTCGAAATGCTTTCAAACGAGCTTGAAGAATATGTCCGCATGAATAGAGAACATAAGGATAGAATTATTGAACTGGAAACGCATCTGGCCGACTATAAAAATATCGAAAAAACGCTTCAGCAGACCTTAATGCAGGCGCAGGAAACAAGCGGCAAGTCGATCGAGAACTCCAAGCGTGAAGCAGAGCTTATTGTCAAAGAAGCGGAAGTTAAAGCATCTCAGATCGTTGAAAAAGCCCGGCTGGATTTTGCAAAGGTCAAAGAAGAAATTTCGTTCTCTCAAGGCGCGGAAAGAGAGCGCACTTAGCAAATTGAAAGTGCTCCTTTCCTCCGAACTCGATTTGATTCGTGCGCTTGGCATCGGCGACGACGACGAAACGAAAGACCTTTCAAAGGGATCAGGGAAAGAGAATCTTGAACTTGAAGAAATTTTTAAAAAGCTATAGCGAGGAAAGATTCATGGACGATCTGCGCACACATATAGCAGCAGCATTGGATTTCATCCGCACGAAGACGCCGCTCAAACCGACTGTCGGCATTATCCTTGGCACCGGTCTTGGAGGGCTGGCAAAAGAAATAAAGAAAGAAACAGTGATCGATTACGGTGACATTCCGAATTTTCCAATATCGACTGTAGAGACACATAAAGGGAAACTAATTTTCGGCACACTTGCCGGGAAAAAAGTTGTTGCCATGCAGGGACGATTTCATAAATATGAAGGCTACACACTCCAGCAAGTGACATTTCCCGTGCGCGTGTTGAAATTTCTCGGAGTCAATACGCTCCTTGTTTCCAACGCAGCGGGGGCGTTGAATCCGCTTTTTCAAAAAGGCGATGTCATGCTCATGTCCGATCACATCAATCTTCTTGGAGACAATCCCCTCATCGGCCCAAACGACGATGATTTGGGACCGCGTTTTCCCGATATGTCGGAGCCGTATCACAGGGAATTGATCGCACTTGCAGAACAGGCGGCGATCGACCTTAAGATTTGTCTGAGAAAGGGAGTTTACATTGCTATGCAGGGACCGGCGTTGGAAACCCGTGCGGAATATAGGTTTCTTCGATTAATCGGAGGGGATGCGGTCGGAATGTCGACTGTACCGGAAGACATTATCGCCGTGCATATGGGCATGCACGTGCTCGGTTTCTCGATCCTCACCGATGAATGTTTTCCTGATGCACTCAAACCGGCATTGATAGAAGATATTGTCAAGACTGCAAAGAAAGCGGAGCCGAAAATGACCGCGATTATGATAGAAGTTATTAAGAGATTGTAAACTGTAAATAAAGTAACTGAAGTTACGCACAGTATGAAATGTGCAGAATAAAGTAAAGTTGTTATACCCGAATGTGCCGCTTTACGGCATTTCCCGTTTTTTGGATTCCGTCCCTTTGCATCCAAAATTCAGGCGAGCGGGATTCTGGAAAGCGGAACCGTACAGCGGGCCTTTAATCGGCCTGCCTGCCGCAGGCGTGGGATCCAGTTCTTCTGGATTTCTCCCGACTCTGTCGGAATGGGAATGACATTCTTTTTTTTGTTGCGTAACATCAATATCTAAAATAAAATGTAATGTTTTTTAACCCCCAAAAAAATGTTTAAACAACTGAACGATAAAATAAATTATCACGAACTTGAATCCGGAATTCGAAAATTCTGGGATGAAAATAATATTTTTAAAAAAAGCATCGACGAACAAGCAGGCAGACCGCAGTTCACGTTTTATGAGGGTCCACCGACCGCGAACGGACGTCCCGGCATTCATCATGTTATGGCACGTGCGCTGAAGGATATCGTGTGCCGTTATAAAACGATGCAGGGATATCAGGTTCCCCGAAAAGCGGGATGGGATACACACGGCTTGCCGGTAGAGATTGAAGTCGAAAAGGCGCTTGGCTTCAAGCACAAAGACGATATTGTCAAGTACGGTGTGGCGAAGTTCAATGAAGATTGCCGGAAATCGGTCTGGAAATACAAAGCTGATTGGGAGGAGATGACAAAATCGATGGGCTATTGGGTCGATCTTGATCATCCGTATGTTACGTTCGAAAACAACTATATAGAATCCATCTGGTGGGCGCTGCAGCAGTATTTCGATCAGGGTCTTATTTACAAAGGTTATAAGATTCAACCATACTGTCCACGCTGCGAAACACCGCTCTCATCACATGAAGTTTCCCTGGGTTATAAGGATGTCAAAGATCTTTCCATTTATATTAAGCTGAAAGTGAAAGGGGAAGAGAATACCTACTTCCTCGTCTGGACGACGACTCCGTGGACGTTAATTTCCAATGTAGCAATTGCCGTTCATCCAGAAGTAGATTACGTCAAAGTTGAGCACAAGGATCAGAAAATAATTCTTGCCGAGGCGCGGTTATCGGTGCTGGGTGATGAATATACCGTGCTTGAAAAATTAAAAGGCACGGATCTTGCCGGAAAAGAATATGATCGAATGTTTTCTTTCCATAACGTAAAAGAAAAAGGGTGGTATGTTGTTTTAGCGGATTTTGTAACGACTGAAGAAGGTTCCGGCATCGTGCACATGGCGCCGGCATACGGTGAAGACGATTATCAGATTGGAAGAAAATACGGACTGCCGACAATTCACCCCGTTAACAAATCGGGAGAATTCGATACGGATGTTCCGCCGTTTGCAGGAAAATTTGTTAAAGACGCCGATGCTGAAATTGTTGCTGATTTAAAACATCGCGGCATTTTATACAAAAAAGAAATGCACCAGCACAGTTACCCGCATTGCTGGCGTTGTTCATCGCCGCTGCTGTACTACGCGCGGGAATCGTGGTATATTCGAACCACCGAATATGCACAGCGTATGATCGATTTGAATAAAGAAATCAATTGGATTCCACCGGAAGTCGGATCGGGTCGCTTCGGCAATTGGCTCGAGGAAAATAAAGATTGGGCTTTGTCACGCGATCGGTTTTGGGGAACACCCCTGCCGATCTGGATTTGCGAATCCTGTGGAAAACAAAAATGTATTGGAAGCATCGAAGAACTGAAAAAGGGAAAAGGTATCGAGGAACGGGTCGATCTTCACAAGCCGCATGTAGACCGCGTCACTTTCGACTGTTCTTGCGGCGGTGTCATGCGGAGAACACCCGAATTGATCGATGTATGGTTCGATTCTGGTTCCATGCCGTTCGCCCAATGGCATTACCCGTTCGAGAATAAGGAAATATTCGAGAAATCATATCCGGCGGATTTTATCTCCGAAGGCATCGATCAGACGCGCGGGTGGTTTTACACACTGCATTCGATCGGATCGTTTTTATTTAAGAAGCCGGCTTTCAAGAATGTGCTGGTCAACGAGTTGATTCTCGACAAGCAGGGGCAAAAAATGTCGAAGACGAAAAAGAACTCGGTCGACCCTATTGTATTGATCCAAAAATACGGCGCCGATGCCGTACGATGGTATTTGATTGCGCAAAGCCCTCCCTGGCGTACGACACTTTTCGATGAAGAAGGCATCGGCGAAGTGCAGCGGAAATTTTTCAGCACACTTGTGAACACATATTCTTTCTTCGCTCTCTATGCGAATATCGACGGCTTTACAGGAAACGAACCGATTCTTCAGCCGCCGGATCGGCAGGAAATCGACCGCTGGATACTATCGGCGCTCAATTCACTGGTGAAAGAATATCGGACATGCATGGAAAAGTATGATCTCACAAAAGCGGCGCGGGCAGTAAGCGACTTTACCATCGATTACCTTTCGAATTGGTACGTGCGGCGTAATCGACGGCGGTTTTGGAAAGGCGAAATCGGCAAAGACAAGACTGCTGCCTATCAGACCCTTTATGAATGTTTGTCGACCCTTACACAGCTTCTTGCTCCGTTTGCTCCTTTTTTAGCGGAAACCCTGTATCAAAACATCGGCACCGCAAACAAGGGAACAAAACTCTCCGTTCATTTGGATGCTATTCCGGAAGTCCGGCAAAACAGCGTCGATTTGGAACTTGAGCACTGGATGGAACATGCCATGCGAATCGTCGGCATTGTCCGTGCAATGCGCATGAAATCGAATTTAAAAGTACGCCAGCCGCTTCAAAAGATCTTGATTCCGGTTAAGGATGAATCCGAATCGGATATGCTGGAACGAGTGAAGGACATTATTTTGGAAGAAACAAATGTCAAAGAATTAGATGTAAAAGTGAGCAATGATATTATTAAATATAAAATCAAACCGAATTTTAAGGTCTTAGGACAAAAACACGGGAAACAAACTTCCAAAATCGCAGAAAGAATCCGGTCTTTTAATCCGATGGAAATCAGCAAACTGGATGTGGAAGGATTTATCGAGATTGAGGTCGATGGAAAGAGCATTGCAATACAACGTGAAGATGCGGATATCATCACAGAAGATATTGAGGGCTGGCTCGTCGGTCAGGATGGTTCTCTTACCGTAGCCCTTGAAACGGAATTAACGCCTGAACTTGTGCAGGAAGGTCTGGCGCGCGAGTTTGTCAATCGCATTCAAAACATGCGCAAGGACGCGGGCTTCGAAGTAACGGATCGTATAACCATTTATCATCACTCGTCGGAACCGCTGGCGAAAGTTTTGACGTTACTACGCGACTATATCGCACAAGAAACACTTGCGGTCGATATTTGTTCTCTCTCGCTGGAAGAAGCCAAACAAAAGAATGCAAAAGAGGAAGATATAAACGGAGAGCAGACTGCACTTGCGGTTGAAAAAAAATAGCGTATATTTGTAAACCTATAAATCAGTGCTGCATCCATTTCCGGAGTTTGGGAGATCAATATGGCAAAGAAAACGGCAAAGAAGACAACAAAAAAAGCTGTAAAAAAAATAACGAAGCAGAGTGCCAAGACCAAGAAGCTCATACCTGCAAAAGCCGTCCAACTAAAGACGAAATTTCCGAAATCGAAAGCAGTACAAAAAAAGGGTTTTAGCAAGGAGGATCTTGCCCATTTCAAGGAAGTTATTCTTGCTAAAAGACAAGAGATCCTCGAAGAGCTTGAATCATTGAAATCAACGATGATGGATGTAACAACCGGACAGTATGAAATCGAGAATTCAACATATTCTCTTCATATGGAACAGGGAACCGATGCGATGGAGCGTGAAAAGACATTTCTCTTCGCATCGCGGGAAGGGAAATTCTTAAATTATCTGGACGATGCTCTCAAGAGAATCGAACGGGGCGATTATGGTTTTTGCACAGAATGCGGCAGGCTGATCGATAAAGAACGATTAGAAGCGGTTCCGCATTCAACGCTTTGCGTCAAGTGCAAATTGCAGAAAAATAATCCGTAAAAAAAAAGGCCTTGAATTCGAAGCTGGCGGTGACTATGGAAAACATCGCCGGCTTTTTTATTGTCATCAAAGGAGAAAAGTGTGAAGGCGTTCTATGTCACATTAACAGTCGTCATTGCCGATCAGTTGACAAAGCTTTTTGTCAAAGGGATTGCGTTGCCATCTTTACACATCTATTATCCCGGCATGCAGCTCGGAGAAAGCGTTTCCATTCTCGGAAGTTTTCTTCGCTTAACGTTCGTAGAGAATCCGGGCATGGCATTCGGTATTGAAGTACAGCACCGTCCGCTCTTGGTTCTTTTCACCGCCATTGCTGCCGCTGCGATAACTTGGTACCTCTATAGTATTCGTCATGAACGTTTTCTCAACCGCCTGCCGTTCGCCATGATTCTCGGAGGCGCGATCGGCAATCTTATTGATAGAATATTCTACGGAGTTCTCTTCGGGGAAGGACCCTTGTTGTATGGAAAGGTTGTGGATTTTATCGATATGAATTTTTTCAAAATCAATCTTTTCGGATTTCATATAAATAGGTTTGCCGTGTATAATATCGCCGATGCTTCGGTCAGCGTCGGGCTGGTTTTAATGCTGTTATTTCATCGGGCCCCGGAAAGAAAGAAACCTGAAGCAGAGATGGACCAAACAACGGAAATACCGAGGATTGGAGCGACCGATACAGGCCTGCCGCTTGGCGGCCTGAAACCGGATGGGATGAAAAGTATCGGGGAATCGGACAGAGGGAGTATAGGAACATCAATCGAAGGATAAATTCTATTCGTTCATCAGTAAATCGAAATTTGTGGAGCATGCAATGATCGAAGGGGAAGATGACCGGCAAAAAATTCATATAATCGTTCCGGCGGGGGAACATCGTAAACGGATCGATGTATATCTTACACAGCGTATCGAACATGCAACGCGTACGAAAATTCAGGCCGGCATCGAAGCAGGCCTGGTTCTTGTAAATGGGAAAAAAATCAAATCGAGCTACCAGCTCAATTCAAACGACAGCATACTTGTCACACTGCCGCATCCTACAGCCCCCGACGCCCTGCCGGAAAATATTCCGCTCTCCATTGTCTATGAAGATGATGCTCTGCTGATTGTTAACAAGGCGGCAGGAATGGTTACGCATCCGGCTTACGGGAATTACACGGGAACATTGGTCAATGCATTGCTGTATCATTGCAACTCCCTTTCTTCCATGAATACTGCATTGCGTCCCGGAATTGTTCATCGTCTGGATAAAGACACAACCGGACTCATTGTCGTCGCCAAGACGGATACATCGCATGCTTTTTTAGCAAAGCAATTTTCCCGGCGCACAATCGAACGGGAATACTGGGCAGTTGTTTGGGGAGAATTTAAAGAAAAGAAAGGGGAGATAGATGCAAACCTGGGGCGGAGCAAAAAGGATCGGAAAAAAATTGCCGTAACAAAAGAGGGAAAACATGCGGTAACGGAGTATAAGGTGCTCGCATACTTCGATTTTCTTTCACTTGTCCGGTTGCATCTAAAAACCGGACGAACCCATCAGATTCGAGTTCACCTTGCACATATAGGACATCCGGTATTCGGGGATCCGACGTATGGCGGGCGAAGCAGCACATGGGGAGGATTGGACGGTTCTCAAACGCAGCGAGCGGTAAATCTTCTAAAAAAAATTCCACGGCAGGCCCTTCATGCAAAAACAATAGGATTCATTCATCCGACAACGAAGGAATTTATGCGGTTCGATTCAGAATTACCGGATGATATGAAAGAAGTTTTGGCGGGATTTCAATTTTCTGTGGAAAAAAAAGGAGAGCGGCAAACTTAGGCCCCTCCACCATGAGGACTCAAAAGCTTCCGCTCTCTCCTGTATGAGGCGAAGACCACTCAACTCCGCCTCGTTATCTTTGTTACTCGATTGTATAGGAATTTCCCTATTATTACATTTTAGTGATTAGACATCTTATCATGTAAATGGTTTAATTAAAAAATAAGTTTTGCAAAATAATCGTAATTTTCTACAGAGGAGATGAATAACCGATTGTATTTAGAAGGGTTTCTGTGTTTTTTGTAAAAAAACGAGGAATTATATACAACGGACATAGTAAATGGCAGATGGTTAATAGTCATGTGTCATTTGTTTGTGCTCATTAAAAAACCAAGAACTACGAACCAAGAACCCGATCGACCTTTTTAATCTTTTTTATGTGTCTTTTCTTTTGACTTTTGCAATGCGGGTCCCGTATTGCGATCGCGATTATAACGTTCTATGAGCTGTTGACGCTTTTCTTTTTGCTGTCCTTTAGCTGGTTTAATTGTCGTTCGTTCTTGACGTGTAACGGTTTTTTGATTACCAGAAGAACGAGTGTGAGGTAATCCATGTCCCGGCTCGACTCCAGATTCCTGTGTTTGCATCCTGGGAACATTTTGGAAATCCCCTGAAAGCGGGCGTTCACCTCTGTGAAAATTCGGCGTTATAATCTGTTGATGAAGCGCGGACATCGATGGGCGATAGACCTCAATCCTTGACTCTTGAAGACGTGCGTATTGTTCCCCTGGTACTTGCCGCTCGCTTATCATCCTTTGTTCAATGCGGATATTCCCTCGACGTGAAATCTCATCTGGTGCAATGCCGCGATTGATAACGTGATCATGTTCGATTTCAAATCTCTCTGCAGCACGCGTGTTGCCGAAAACGCGGTGGACATCATTTTTACTTAAGAAGTCATCCTGACGAAAATTATGTGAAAATCTATCATACCGAACAAACGACCAATAATGTTCGGGCGCCCTCCAATGCTGAGAATAATGCAGGCCTAATGAAAAATCGAATATTGCATAGGGCGGTAATGGTGCCCATCCTATGCAATCGTCGTTCGAACGCCATTCGACCCATGATGGAGCCCATACATCGTCCGGCATCCATACCCATCCGTAAAAATCGTCATAGAACCAGCGTCCGTAATGGTAAACAATCCAACCGAAAGGTTCATCGGATATCCAATACCAACCTTCATTAGTCCATTCCCAGCGTCCCAATGAATACGGCCGCCATTGGCGGGGAAGATTAAACGGACGCCAAACATGCACTCCGCCGTTGAATTCAATCCACTCGCCATGCGGAGAAAGATTCGAATAAAAAAAACCAAAATGATCTTCTGCCGGAATTTCGGCCGCAATTGTGCCATTCAGTAAGCTGGAGATCATAAGGCTGCTAAAGAGGATGAACGTAAGGCTCATTATTTTTTTCATACTGTCCATTTTCTTTCCACTGGAGAACAACAATTCACATGCCAGCTTATAAAAATGCCTCTTTAATTAAATTTCAAGGTCTTGTGATTCCTCAATGTATAGAAAAAAGGGCGAATTGTTGCATGCAATAGACACAAAGTAAAAAAAAGAAGTGAACTCTGCTGCTGTGTATAAATTGAATTACCTTTTTTGTAACCCATGATAGTTCCCCCTATGGGATAAGGACAAGAAGCAGCCACCGTGACCATTTCCATTGCTTTATTAACTAAAGCACATGGTTAGCATGGAAGAAATCCGATCGGTCAATCCTTCGAAATTGGAAATTGATTTCGTCTGAGGGTGGTATCCAATTGGCTTGCTTATAGCCGAAAATATCGCTTTATTGACCCGAACGATTGTTGTAATTATAATCGAGTCTTGGGGATTGTCGTAGCGGTGTGATGTTAAATCCTCTTGATTTGATGAAAATACAAAGATAGAGGATTTTTTATTAGAAGGCGGTTTGCCCGGCTTATAATATCTGCAAGTCCTTAAACCGGTTAGCGTATTCTTTCAATAAAGGACTCATTAAGATGGATCCGTCAGTAGTCTATCTGTCCCTCTTTGCTCTTTGCCTGCTGTTCTCGTTGTATCTTAATAAAATAATGTTTACGGATAACAGCCTGGGGGATAAATTTTCTAATTTTATGAATTCCGGCGGCAAATTTTTTTTCTATCTCATTGTGTTACTTGTTCTTTCCTATATAATATTTTCAACAAACAAAATGATACTGGAAAGGTTTCTCGGAAGATCCATCATATCCGTCATCGAACCCTGTGGCCTTCTTGTCATTGGATCAGTCCTTTTCCAGTTTGGTTTTGCAAAAATGTCCGAATTGCAAATTATTCGAAATACTCCGCGCTCTAAAATTCGTTCAGCAGCTATGGGTATTGTAGAACTAAGCGGCAGGATTGTCTCGGAGCAGCTTCTAACTGCGCCATATTCCAAATCGCCCTGCGTATATTATCGAAGTGAGTTGCAAATTTATCGCAGCTATAGAAGTTCCGACGATGAAGTCGACTATCGATGGGAGAGTCTGTCTTCTGAAAGCTTTAAAATTCCTTTTTGGATTAAAGACGAAACAGGTCAAATTATGGTCGACCCGGAAGGAGCCGAATTTAAAATTTCGGACAGAGCGTTCGGTTTTTTAAAGCCGGACGGTACTCCACAGGAGGATGTTGCAGAAAATTTTTCTCCTCAAGCCGGCGATCAACAGTATGTCGAAAAATATTTATCGCCGAATGATGTAATATTCGTTTTTGGAACAGCCGGGTTGAAAACTGACGGCGCAAAATCACAAATTGTGATACAACGAGGAACCACGAACCCGACATTTATCATTACGGAGGATCGGCAGAAGGATGTAGTGAGTGATACAAAATGGGAAATGATTGCCGGTCTTGCTTATGGAGTCGTTCTGTTTATTACGGGATTTTTTGAAATACTTCATTTATCAAACTTGTTATAAGGACAGATCTTATGGAACTCATCATTTTTGCATTCATTCTCCTTCTCATCTTTATCATTTTCGGCTATTTTGTTTCCATCTATAATAGCCTTGTGTCGCTCAAAAACAATATTGTCAAAGCCTGGAGCAACATCGATGTATTGTTAAAAGAACGGCACGATGAATTGATAAAATTATTAGAATCCGTAAAAGGATATATGAATTTTGAAAAAGAAGTAATGATACAAGTTGCACAGGCGCGGTCCGCCTACGCTCAGGCGCGAACGGTGGCGGAAAAAGCACAGGCAGATAATATGATGACATCGACGCTTAAATCGCTGTTTGCCGTTTCTGAAAATTATCCCGAATTAAAAGCCAATGACATGTTTGCCCAGTTCCAAAAAAGAATTACTGAAATAGAAGGTCAGATCGCAGACAGGCGGGAATTGTATAACGATTGGGTGAATACATTTAATACGCGTATAGAACAAATTCCGGATAACATGATTGCACGAATGATGAATTATATACCCAGAGAATTATTTAAAGCGGCGGAAGTAGATAGACAGGATGTGCAGGTAAAGTTTTAGAATGCTGTCCACATCAATGCCGGATTTGCTAAAAGGGAAGCGTATGATCATTGTAAGGGCATATAGCGATATGCCCTCAGGGAAATTCCGAACAGTTCAAGAAGGCAGGCGCCGAATTACTCGGAATATCCTTTGATATAACATTGAACCTCTTATTTCCGCCGGTTACCGGGTTCGTTAAAACGTTAAGGGGATATAATTGCGGGAATTTAATCCATTAATCCGAACAATAATTGAATCCATGCCGAAGTGTTTGTAACTGTCTCCGGCAAGATCTGAATACCTATGAACGATACACCAGCTATGTGAAACATTCAGTGCCAAAGTGTTGTCATCGTACTCGCTGATAAATATGGAATACTCGGATGATACTTATTCCCTATAAATTAGAAACGACATTCACCCGAGTACCGTATGGAAACGCCGCGCTCATCGCTATCACGTCCATCTTATATTTCCTTCCTGAAGAAATTTTCTCATCGGCGGACAAGCGATCCCTCTTCCTTCAAAATTGGGAAGCTTCCAGTTTACTCGGAAATATGTTTTTGCACGGCAATTTTTTCCATTTGTTTGGAAACATGTTGTTTCTTTGGATTTTCGGGAATGCAGTCTGTGCATCGGTAGGGAATATTGCGTATGTATTTCTCTATCTTTGCCTCGGCGTTATTGCGGGAGTCGTCCATCTTGTTATCGATGGGCGTCCGGCAATCGGAGCCAGCGGCGCAATTAACGGAATTGTGGGTATGGCGTTTGTTTTTTTCCCGCGTAATAAAATACATACGTGGTATTTTTTTGCTCTTCCTTTCGTCTGGTTGTTTAAAGCAGGAAAATTTGCAACTAAGGCATATTGGCTGGTGCTGTATTGGCTCATTTTCGATATTCTCGGCAGCATAGGCTCGCCGGACGGTATTGCACACTGGATGCATATCGGTGGATTTGCGGGCGGCATGATCATTGCAATTTGTGCATTGGAATTTAATTTAGTAGAATCACATCATCTTAACCTCTTCGATATGTTCGCAGGAAGAACAGAAGAGGACGAGCTGGCTCGTACATTGGCTTTAGAACGGCAAATTGGCTTCATAGCCCCCGCAGGATATAGAGCACCGCAGCTTGAAGAAAACAGCAGACCGCTTTCTCTTTCAACTGCAACTCCCCCCTCGTCGGTTCCGACAGTCCCGGAGATTCAATTGAAACACTGTGTCGGAAGCGCAACACTCATTACATTATATATCATCAACAAGGGCGCTTCGATAAATTATCTGAACTTGAAAGTTCCCCGGGGAGTAACAGCGCAGATAAGTCCATCGAAAAATTTTCGCCGTGGAGAATCAGGATGGATTCGTTTCAGCACATCCGACACTCCCATCGACAGTATCGAATTTATCATCGCATATCAGGATTCTTCAAAAACCTCGCATAAAATGCGATTTCGATGCATACCGCATTCATCAACTCTTGAAGTCGTATCGACAGCTTAGTGCTTCACGATAACCGGTAGTTTGAGTTGTACGATATCGGTTCAATTAAATTGCATGTTCAACTATAATAATGTTTACTATCGGAGACAGTAAAGAAAAATGAATCAAAAAGATTATTGGAACAAACGGTTCGGAGAAGAGGGAATTATATGGTCGTATAACCCATGTAAATCCGCTTTCATGGCAAGGAATAAATTTATCATCTTAGGAATTAAATCAGTATTGATACCCGGAGCTGGATACGGGCGGAATGCAAAATTATTTGCGGATTCAGGATTTACAGTGGCTGGAATTGAAATTTCGGAACGTGCCATTGAAATTGCAGGAGAAAATGGTGTAAATATAAAATATTACAATGGTTCTCTTCTCGACATGCCGTTTGATTCTGAAAAATATGATTCAATATTTTGTTTCAATGTTCTTCATCTTTTTCTGAAAGAAGAAAGAAAAATAGCGGTTGAAAAATTTCAAAACCAACTGATCAAAAATGGATATGCTTTTATTGTTGTTATGTCTGAATTGGAAGAAAGTTTTGGAAAAGGAGGTGAAATTGAGCCGAATACGTTTGAACCGAGAAAAGGCAAACCTGTTCATTATTTTACAGATTCAGATTTAAAAGAGCAGTTTAAAGCATTTCAAATAATCGAATCAGGGATTGTTGAAGAACCTGAATCGCATGGGGGAGACCATATCCATAAGTGCAGATATATAATGGTTAAAAAGAGCATCGATATCTCGGTTAAATTATGAACATGGTTATTCGACAGGCCGAAAGAGCTGACGTGCATACAGTCTCTGCAATTCTGACCGAGGCAGAATTGTGGTTAGAAAAGCGAGGCATCCCGTTGTGGAATGTTAAGGATATTTCAGTTGACAGCCTGATTGGAGATACAGAGGCGGGATATTATTTTCTTGCTGAAGTAGAAGGACAGTCCGCTGGAACACTCAGATATACATTGGAAGATCCGGTGGTTTGGCCGGATGCGTGTGATGGCAAATCAGCCTTTGTGCATCGTATTGCAGTGCGGCGTAATTATGCAGGCAGCAAAGTTTCAATTGCAATGTTGAATTGGGCTCTTGATCGCACAAAAGCGCTCGGCCGGCATTATCTCCGGCTTGACTGCGAGATATCGAGAACCAAGCTCCGCCGGTTCTACGAGCGATTCGGATTTCAATATCATAGTAATAGACATGTCGGACCATACCATGTTGCCCGGTATGAATATACCATTCCTGAAAAGAAAACATAGCTGTCAGGTCAGATGTTATGCCGCTCGGAGTTGTTACCATCTGACTTCGAGAAAAAGAATTCTTCCGCATCCTCTTTTGAACAACGAACATCTTTTTTTATATTGATGTATGCAGCATACGGAAACGATTTTAGTCCTCGATTTTGGTTCTCAGTACACACAGCTTATCGGGCGGCGGGTACGAGAGCTGGGTGTGTACTCAGAAATTCATCCGTTTAATTTCTCTTTAGATAAAATTCGTGCACTGAAGCCGGCAGGTATTATTCTATCCGGCGGGCCTGCAAGCGTTTATGAAGTCGATGCACCGAAGCCGGATTTTGCTATCTTCGATCTTGGCATACCAATCCTCGGCATATGCTATGGGTTACAATTAATTTCGGAAAAATTTGACGGTAAAGTAGATGCTGCCGCTCGCCGGGAATACGGCAAGGCGGATTTGCACATCGATAATCATGACGACCTCTTTAGCGGTATGAAATCTTCCACTATGGTATGGATGAGTCATGGCGATTCGCTGAGTAAGATGCCTGAACGCTTTGAATGTATCGCTCATTCGGATAATGCTCCCATTTGCGCTGTTCGTAATAAAGCAAAGAATATCTTCGGCATTCAATTCCATCCGGAAGTTGTTCATACGCCCGACGGAAAAAAAATCCTCTCAAATTTCCTCTTCAATGTGTGCAAGGCAAAAGGGAATTGGACTCCCGCTTCGTTTGTTGAGCAGTCCATTAAAGAAATCCGCGAGAAGGTCGGGCCTGCGCACGTGCTCTGTGCACTCAGCGGAGGCGTGGATTCCTCCGTGCTTGCCGTGCTGCTGCATAAGGCGATCGGCGATCAGTTGCACTGCGTGCATATTAACAACGGCTTGATGCGTAAAAATGAAAGCGAACAGGTTGTTGCGACTTTCCGGGATCATTTTCATTTGCCTCTTACATATATAGATGCAACGGATGCATTTTTAACGGAACTTGCCGGTGTCAGCGATCCGGAAAAAAAAAGAAAGATCATCGGACACGTGTTTATCGAAGTATTCGAAAAAGAAGCTGCGACGCTGCGCGGCAATGTAGCTTTTCTTGCACAGGGCACATTGTATCCGGATGTAATAGAATCCGTTTCTTGCAAAGGTCCTTCGGTAACGATTAAAAGTCATCATAACGTGGGCGGCTTGCCGGAGAAAATGAATTTTAAACTTATCGAGCCGTTCCGCGAATTGTTTAAGGACGAAGTGAGGAAGATCGGTAAAATCCTCGGTGTACCCGACGACTTTATCGGACGCCATCCGTTCCCGGGACCGGGACTTGCAGTGCGCATACTGAGCGATATCACAAAAGAAAAGCTTGACTTGCTGCGGGAAGCCGATGCGATCTTTATCGACGAATTGAAAAAAACAAATTTGTACAATGAAATATGGCAGGCATTTGTTGTTTTGCTGCCGGTTCGCTCCGTTGGTGTGATGGGGGACGGAAGAACGTATCAAAATGCTGTTGCTCTGCGTGCTGTAACAAGTGTGGACGGTATGACCGCGGATTGGGCGCGCATTCCGATGGACGTGCTTGCTCAAATTTCCAGCCGTATCACCAACGAATTGCGGGGTATTAACAGGGTCGTGTACGACATTAGTTCCAAACCTCCTGCGACGATCGAATGGGAGTGAGGTCATAAGCATTTTAACCATATCCGCAGGACTGCCAGCATGATTGAACTTCATAACGTTACAAAAAAATTCGGCGCTTTTGCGGCAGTTGATAATCTTTCCTTAACCATTCCCAAAGGCGAATTTTTCGGATTCCTCGGCCCGAACGGTGCGGGGAAGACAACGACCATTAAAATGATCGTCGGGCTGTTCACACCGACATCCGGGAGCATTACAGTAAACAGCTTTGATACAGTCCGGCAGCCTATTGAAGCGAAGCAAACTCTTTCCTACGTTCCAGACCAGCCGTTTCTTTACGATAAATTGACCGGAAGGGAATTCCTTTATTTTGTCGGCGGGCTGTACAGCATCAATAAAAGCACGCTTCATAGCCGGATTCCGGCATTGCTCGATCATTTTGAAATAGGTGCATGGATCGACCGACGCGCGGAAGAATATTCACAGGGAATGCGGCAGCGTATAACGATTGCAGCTGCCCTTTTGCACAAGTCGAAAACGATCATCATCGATGAGCCGATGGTGGGACTGGATCCGAGAAGTGCAAAGATTGTGCGGGAAACACTGCGTGCTGAAGCAACCCGCGGTACAGACATCTTAATGTCTACACATAGTCTTGCCATTGCGGAAGAACTGTGCGACCGCATCGGAATTATTCATAACGGGAAATTAGTGTTTTGTGATTCGAGGGAAAAGCTGCAGGCGGACAAGAATCGATTGGATGGAACGTTTGAATCGCTTTTTCTCGAGGTTACGAATATTTAAAGTTTTTTAGTTCGTGGTTCTTAGTTCGTTGTTCATAGTTCTGAGTTCGTAGTTCGTGGTTTATAGTTTAAAGCAAAGAGCTAACTAAGAACCAAGCACTAAGCACCAAGAACCAATTACGAAATTGTACACCCTGAATGGATCTTCTGTTTCATATATTCCTTTATAAATTCAAGGCATCATTGAAATCCGCCTTCGAAGTCCGGTCTGTGTCGATTATACGCAGTGTGGGCTCGTTTTTGTTTTATATCGGATTTGCATGGGGGGTGTATGCGTCTACGCGGAATACTACGATGTATGTACTGCATCAGACTCATATCGGTCTGTATCTTTATCACCGGTTTCTGGAGATGATACTTTTTATTTTTTTTATCGCCGTGAATTTGGGAAATATCATCGTCTCCTACTCGACGCTTTATAAATCTCCCGAAGTGGCGTACCTCATGACAAAACCGCTGCCGTCTGTTTCGCTTTTTATCATAAAATTCTTTGATAATTTTTTTTACAGTTCTACAACACTTCTTTTTATAAGCTTTGCAGCTCTTTTGGGATACGGTACATGTTTCGCGTATCCATGGTATCTCTCCGCCGCAATAATGGTGTTCGTTCTGATGCCGTACATGTTTCTTGCCGCATGTCTTGCCGCAATTATTCTTTTGGGAATCATGAGAATTGCGGGCACACTCGGTTTCCGAAAAATCTTGGGAGCGCTGTGTTTGATATATTTCGGTTTTCTTGTATTGTTCTTCAGCTATTCAAATCCGGTTTTACTGATCGAACAGGCAAGCCGATTCTATCCTAATGTCGATCAGTATTTTGCGCAAATCCCGCTTGGAGCCTATCAATATTTGCCTAACCATTGGGTTGCAGAATTTCTCTTTTCATTGGTGCGGGAGGACTATGCTGCGGCTTTCAGTTCTGAGGCGCTGTTGCTGACTGCAACTGCCGTCTTATTTGTGCTCACGCTCATAACAGCGAAAAGATTGTATTTTAGGACTTGGCTGATTTCTCTTCAAATACAATCGGACAGGACGGCAGAAAAAGACGGCGGAAAAATCCGGTTATTCGATTTTAGAAAAGAAAGTCTTTTTTCGCCGAAGATCGAATCTCTGGTGAAAAAAGATTTCTTTATGTTCTTTCGCGAACCGAGCCAATGGATACATTTACTTGTTCTTTTGACCATAGCAGGCACTTTTATCCTAAGTCTGACGAATATGAATTTGAATATTCGTGTCGAATCGATGCAGTTTTTCACATATTTGATTCTTTTTGCATTTAGCGGTTTTATGATTGCATCGCTGGCGCTGCGGTTTATATATCCGATGTGCGAACTGGAAGGAAAACAGTTTTGGTCGATACGCAGTGCACCCGTTCTCCTTGAGCAGTGGTTTGCCCTGAAATTTATTGTAGGTTTTTTGCTTGTTTTATCGCTTACAGAGGTCATTTCATGGGCTATGAATACTCCCTTTCTCCGTTATAACCCGCGCGGAAAATTTCTGAGCTGGTTTGGAATTTATTCGGGTTTTTGGCTTGCATCAGCGATGGCTGTATTGAATCTGGGATTCGGCGCTTTTTTTGCAGAATATACAGAAAAAAATCCGATTCGGGCTGCATCCTCACAAGGAGCGACGTTGACATTCTTGTCAAGTTTGCTTTATTTATTCGTGTTCCTGGCGATTGTTCTTTTTCCGTTATCTAATTATTTTCAATCGTTATTCCTTTTTACGAAATTTGCACGAGAAAGCATCGTCGTTCCCGGAACAGCGGTTGCAGTTTTGTCGATGCTTGCCGGTGTTGGGGGCTGGCATATCGGATTGCGGTCGCTCAAAAGAGACTTTTTAAATTAAAGCAAATGCAGGCAGCCGTCGTATGAATCATTCCGGTATATTGTTTGGAAAGGGAAAAAAGTGAAAGCGCTCGTTCGATATATTCTTCTTCTCGGTCTCTTCTTACCGGTTCACTGCTGCAACGTCTTCGCACAGACAGACAGCATTCTCTTTCGCCAGGATGTGGAAAAACTATTTGTCGAAGCTATGCACGCTTATCAGGCCGGAAACTACGACACTGCTGCACAGTTATTTCAAAAAAGTCTGCGCGAATATCCACGAAGCCATCGATCAACCGCGGCCTACGCAATGGGAAGTAAATCTTTTTTTGCTTTGCATGAATACAGAGAATCGATAAGACTTCTGAAAGATCTTCTCGACATCTATCCGAACTCGACATATTGCGCCGATGCGCACTATACGCTTGGTTTAAATTATTATCAGTTAAACCGGTTTGAAGAGGCGTCCGAAGAATGGCTCGCCGTTCGGGACGACACCACCAACGATCAGCGGCTGCTGAATCATGCGGAAAAAATGCTCAATCAGGCTGCTCAGAATAATCTTTCTCCCGCGGAATTGCAGGGACTTCTTGCGTCTGCGAAAACAACCGTCACGCGCGCGCTGCTATCCGTACGCATAGCGGAAAGATTGAACAGGAGCGGGGATATTACAGCCGCACAAAATATTTTGACTCCCGTTGCACTCTGGTCGCCGCAAATTCCGTATGTCGGCGAAGCTCTCTTTTTCCTCGAGCAAATGCAAAAACGGGGGGCAGTCGAGATCGGCGTTGTACTGCCGCTGCTGCTGAAATCCGATCGTCCGGCAGCACATGAATTAGGATCTGAATTTTTAGAAGGCATCCAATATGCTGTGGAAGAGTACAATGAAACTGCATTGATCAAAGTTCATCTCGACATACGCGATACCGAGCGCGATCCGACAACGGCGGCTCGGCAGGTTGCTGATCTTTGCTCAAATGAGAAAATTAGCGCAATCATCAGACCATTCTCAGCACGGAAGCTATGGCTTGTGTCGGAATTGCAAATGAGCGGGGAGTTCCTATCGTTACGCCGACCGCTACGGCTAACCGTATGACATTACTCGGTGCAAATATCTTCCAAGCAAATCCGGATTATGAAACAAAGGGCAGGGATGCTGCTCTTTATGCATATCAAGAATTAAAGGCAAAAACATTTGCCGTTCTCGCAGCATCCGATGCAATCGGCAGACAGCTTGCCGAAGCGTTTATCCAGGAAGTCCATGATCTCGGAGGAGATATGGTGCAGGTTGTATGGTATGAACCGGGTGCCACCGATATCCGGAGCGAGATTGAAAAAATTCGCCACGCTGCAATGGAACGAACAGAGATTCCGTACATCGATTTCGGGGCGAAATTACGCCAGGCAGAATTTAATAAGATTATAGCAGCGGGAACCAACCAGCATTACATCGATTCTCTCAATGAACACGGTTTGACCGCAAGCGTCCTATCGCTTTTTGGCAGCAACGGAAAACGCATAGCAGATTCACTGAAAATCCCTACAAAGATCGAACCTGCAAAATACGACAGCCTGGAATATCCGGTGACAACGCTGGATGCCATTTTTATTCCGATTGCCGGTTCGGAAGAAATTCCTGTTGTAAGCGCTCAGTTAAAGTATTACAACATTCAAGCTCAATTTTTAGGAACAGGAGACTGGAACGATTTGAACGAACTCGACCAGCAGCGACAGTATACCGACGGTGTAATGTTTTTTGTCGATTCCTACACAGACCCCACGAGCGAAAACTATCGTGTGTTTCAAGCTAAATATCAGATAGCAATGAAAGGGCGTGTTCCGAGCGCTAATGTCCTTATCGGATACGATGTAATGAAAATGATGCTGGAGACCATAGGACGAGGAGCAACACAGCGGAAGGAATTTGCAGCCTCTTTGGCAAAAGCAACGTATGAGGGATGGCATTCGAAAATAATATTCTCTCGGGATAGGGTAAATTCAGCCATGACCGTGATGCAGTATAAACAAAGAGAAATTAGAAAAATAGGAACAATTAACCTGCCCAATTAAAAAAGAATACAGGAGAAAGAAGACAGAAAACGAAAGATAAAATAAAAAAAAGTTATAAATCTGCAATCTTCAATCTGCAATGTGAAATTTTATGGGGGAAATATGAAGAAGGTTTCGGAGCCGACGTTTTATCATACGACAATCAAAGAATGGCCGATTGAGGATCGGCCGAGAGAAAAACTTATTTCGCAGGGTGCATCCGTTTTGACAGAGACGGAGCTACTGGCAATTCTTATTCGTACGGGTGTTCGCGGGTCGACTGCCATCGATTTAGCAAAAAAGCTGCTTTCCGAGGAGAGATCATTGAATGATCTTGCAGGAATGTCCGTTCCACAATTTTTTATCCTTGGCATTGGTAAAGGCAAAGCGGCTGCTTTACTTGCTGCATTCGAATTAGGGCGCAGGATGTCGGGGCAAGGTTCAGCGGATCGCATCCGCGTCGAATCCCCTCAAGATGTTATGCAAATTATGATGCGCCATCTTCATGCTTTAACGCATGAAGAATTCTGGGTACTTCACTTGAATGCAGGAAACCGGCTAATTTCGAAAAAATGCGTAACTGTAGGGATACTTAATTCTTCTCTGGTCCACCCTCGGGAATGTTTTGCCGAAGCTCTTGTCCAGCATTCAGCAGCGGTCATTTTTGTCCACAATCATCCGAGCGGGAATCCGGAACCGAGTCAGGAAGATATAGCGATTACGCGCCAATTGGTTCAGTCCGGGGAAATTCTGGGCATTAAGGTTCACGATCATGTCATTCTTGCCGGAGATCATACTCTAACGAGTTTTGCCGAAAGGAATCTTTTATAATTTTTTGCCAACGTGATTAAATTTTTCCACTTGACTTTTTATTCATTAATGGTTATTATCTGAACAGTTTGTTGAACTGGAAGCACTCTATGCTGAGGAGAATTAATATGAAAAAAAGCGTTGGCCTCATTCTTATTGGTTGCGGATTGTTAGCCGGAAGTTTTATAGGCTGCAGTAATAAACCTTCTGATGAAGAGATGAAACAACTGAACGATTTAAAAGCGGAAGTCACGTCTCTTGAAAAAAGTATTTCCGATACGGAAGCACAAAAAGCCGCTCTGTTGCGTTCCATTGCAGAGAAAGATGCACAGTTGGCTCAATGTGCGCAGGATAAGGATGCTTTGCAGGCTCGGCTAAAGAGCACGCATTGAGTAAAGGACTAAGGAGAAGAGAACAATGAACACGATGAAAAGAATTATTATAGCTGCACTTGTGTTGACTATCACAACTTCTGTCCTTTCTGCGCAGCAACAGGAATTGACAAAAGAACAATGGCAGAAACAAGTCACGGAATTGACTGCAAAACGCAACGATCTAAAGAACACATATGACGGGCTTCAAAAAGAAGTTGCCGATCTTAAGAAGCAAGATGCGGAAAAAGATGCGGCTTTGAAACAATGCCGGGACGATTTTGCGGCATTGCAAGGCCAGCAAGAAGCGCCTTTTAAGGCACTCTCCGATAATATCGATGCGAAATTGAATGAATTATCACGACTTTCGAATCAAGACCTCTATGCAAGGCGTGCTGAACTTGACTCTGTGCAGGCATGGATTAATGCTGAGAGACAAAACCCATTAAGCGCCATTAAGAAAAACGAAGAAAAGCTGAATGAATTGCAAGCGCGTCTTGATGCATTGAAAAAATCTTTGGAACAGGTTATTGCATCGGGTCAAGCAGTCCAGACTTATAAAGTCGGAACATGGGCAAAGGACCGCGATTGTTTATGGAATATCGCGAAAAAGCCGAAAATTTATGATAACGCTTTCTTGTGGCCTAAAATCTGGCAGGGAAATAGAGACCAAATAAAAAATCCGGATGTTATTCACAAAGGTCAGATCTTGAAGATTCCGCACAAAGCGGATTTGACTAAAGCAGAAAAATCTGCACTGAATAAATACTGGGCAAGGAAAAATTCTGCTGCAACAGCGCCGGTTGCAAAACCGTAAGGAAAAAACAAAAACGTCTACGGTTGTAAATTTTGATAAACGCCCTCACGATGAAAATTCATCGGAGGGCGTTTTTTTTTAAAGAGGATTGATACTCTTGATTGAAAAAAAAATTCCCCTTGCGGGCATCGATTCCGTCCAGCTCCTTGGATTTAATGACGCTCATCTCCAGTTGATCGAAGACCGGTTTAGTGCAACGATTTCTGCACGCGGCGAGATTCTGACAATTCGCGGGTCAAACTCAGAGGTTATACAACTGGAAAAAATTTTCAAGGAATTGATGTATATTCTCAATAAGAACGGAAATTTAAGCACGTCTGATATTGAAACCGTAATCGATTTGGTAGCAGTCAATGGCGCTTCGGCCGAGATGCTTCCCGAGAATATAACGGACGATGCCGATGTAGCTCTCCTCTACACAAAATCGGGAATCGTAAAAGCCCGAACTCCGGGACAAAGACAGTACGTTCAGCAAATTCGAAAAAACGACATTGTTTTTGCTATCGGTCCGGCAGGGACAGGTAAAACATATCTTGCAGTTGCTATGGCTGTAGCCGCGCTCAAGAATAGAGATGTCACCAGAATTATTCTTGCAAGGCCGGCAGTGGAAGCAGGTGAGAGTCTCGGATTTCTGCCGGGAGATTTCCGCGAAAAAATAGATCCTTACCTTCGCCCTTTATATGATGCACTGGAAGATATGCTGACGGCGGATAAATTGAGAAGTTATATCGAAAAAAAAATTGTTGAAATTGTTCCCCTTGCATATATGAGAGGGCGCACACTGCACAACTCCTTCGTCATTCTCGATGAAGCGCAGAATGCAACGGCTATGCAGATGAAAATGTTCTTAACACGCCTTGGGGCAAGTTCGCGCGCTATTATTACCGGCGATATCACACAGATCGATTTGCCGTCAAAATCTACATCGGGACTGGTTCAGATACGAGAAGTTCTCAAATCGGTTCAGGGAGTTGCGTTCGTGTATTTCGATAAAAACGACGTCCTTCGTCATCGATTGGTGAAAGATATCATCGAAGCATACGATAAATATCATGCAGATAATGGGGCCGGAATAAAGCCGAACAGTTGAACTCCTTACATTTCATGTCCTTTCGAAAGGTTCCAGATCTCATCCATTGCTTCCAGAGGGACCGATCCGATTGTTTTCCCCTGACGCTGTAATTCAGCCTCAACATGGTGAAAACGTTTGATGAATTTTTCTACAGCGCTTCGCAGGGATAGTTCTGCATTGATGTCGATAAATCGAGCGTAATTGACGAGCGAAAAAAGAAGATCGCCGAATTCCTCCTCGATATCTTTTTGAATTCCATGTTCCTGAGCTTGCATGAGCTCGCGAATTTCTTCGTTAACCTTTTTCCAGACTTCCCGGCGTTCTTTCCAATCGAATCCGACCTTTGATGCTTTTTCCTGTATTCGCTGCGCACGGAGCAATGCAGGCATATCGGCCGGAACGCCTTCCATAACGGATGACCTTCCTTCACGCAGCTTAATCTGTTCCCATTTTTGTGTGACGGCTTTGGCGGTTTTTGCTTCTCCAGATCCGAAAACATGAGGATGTCTGCGAACCATCTTTTCCGCTATCGATTGAACGACATCCTCGAATCGAAAAGAATGTGTCTCTTCCGCCATGGTCGAATGGAGAATGATATGAAGCAAAATATCGCCAAGTTCCTTCTTCATCTCCTCAAAATTGTTCTGATCTATGGATTCGATGAATTCATACGTTTCTTCTAAAAGGCTGTGGCGGATTGAAGAATGCGTTTGTTCTCGATCCCATGGACATTCCTTCCGTAGCCGTCGAACAATAACGAGAAAATCGTCGAATGTATATGTTTTTTTTTCTTCCATCGTAATATCTATGTTTAAATTTAATCATAGCGAAAAACAAAACGAGAATCAATCATTGTTTTTGTTCAACTTAATACGTACTTTCTAAATAAGAATATGAGGAATCGGGGCTGTAGCTCAGTTGGGAGAGCGCTTCGTTCGCAACGAAGAGGTCGTCAGTTCGATCCTGATCAGCTCCACCAATAAATACAGGGGTTTTCTGCTTCACGACTTTCCGAAATTGTCTCGTGTGACCAAAATGAGCCCAAAGAAAGGAATCTGTCATGGCTTCTTTGACCAAAAGACGTGGTGTTGACGGTGTGTTCACGTATTGGATTGACTTCTACTACAAAGGAAAAAGAATACGTCGTTCAACAAAAACTAGTGATCGAAAGATTGCAATTAAAATACGTGATGAAATCTGTGGTAGAATAGCAAGAGGTTCATTCAAGATGGAAGAAGTTGAGGAAAAGAATATATCCTTAAAAGATTTCTGTAATCAATATGAACAGTATTGTAAGCAAACAAAAAAAGCAAGCTCAGTTGTTGTTGACATTGGTGCATTGAAAGAGTTTGTGGAAATTGTCGGTAGCACAAAAACACTTCGCCTGGTCACTGAAACGCATGTGCGAACATTCGTTGCGTATTTGCTCAACAAGAAAACCCAAAAACTCGGTAATGGCGAATACGAGAAAAGTAATCGTGCCACGACCATCAATCGGAAGATTCAGGCAATTAAAACAGCATTCAACTGGGCTATGATTGGAGATCGACGTTGGATTGATACCAATGTGTGTGGTGTTGTTAAATATCTAAAGGAAGATAAACATCAGCCGAGATTTTTAAGAGACTTTGAATTGATGGGGTTGTTCAAGGTCATGCAGCAAGATGGACAGCGTGGACGAGAATTTGTTCGATATGTATTGTTCCTTCTTAATACCGGTTGTCGAAGAAGCGAGGCATTGAATGTTAAATGGGATATGGTCGATTTTGAGAACAACATGGTAACCTTGTTTGCGTTTAAGGTTAACAGGGAATCAAGTTTGCCTATGAATTCCGAGTTACGAAGTGTGTTGCAGGATATCAGAAGTGAACGCATTGACCTGAAACCTAAAGAGAAGGTGTTTCCCTTTACCGATGATTATGCGACGAAGCGATTTAAGAAATATGTAAAGAAAGCGGGACTGGCCGATGACATCCATCTTCATTGTCTTCGTCACACGACAGCGACGGTACTGAGAATGTATGGAGTGGCATTGCTTGATATTAGAGATGTGTTGGGCCATGCAAATATTACAACAACTCAAATATATAGCAGAACCTATCCAACTCAACTGCGTCCCGCGTTGGAAACCTTACAGTTTAAGAGATTGATGAATAAGCCAGTTGAATTGTTAGAATCGAAGAAGGATGATACGGGCGTTCAATCCATTTGACAACAACGTATATATTTTGTTATATTAAACTAAGCTCATTCATAATCCCACAAAACGCAGTGGTGGCGTGGAAAGCGAAAATAGGAAATAGTCTCACCGGTGAGACTATTTTTTTGGGCATAATGTTCAATTCATTAAACAGAAAGGCAGAGTGATCGTATGAGTGAACAGAAAGCGGAAGCCGTACTAGATGTTGGTGCGGTTCCGGAACAAGTCAATGCATCGGTTGAGACATCGACTGCATTGGTTGTTGACAGGCGTTTGGTCGAGATTAAGCGCCTTGAAATCAAAGCAAACTGGATGGGAAGTATAAGCGATAAGGGTGCGTATCAGTTGGCACGCATGGCTATCGCTTATGGTCTCGACCCCTTTCTCAAGGAGTTGGTCATACTCGGTGACAACGTGTATCCAACGGTTGCGGCATTGCAGCGCAAGGCGAACGAAGACCCTGATTACGAGGGCGAGGAAATACGGCCATGCAATGAGCAGGAACGGAAAGAATTCTATTATCCGGAAGCTCCACCTGAGCACGAATATCTCTGGATTTGCAAAGTCTATCACAAAAAGCGAAAGTTTCCTGCCATTGGATATGGACGGGCAAGTGGCGTTAATGTGAAGATGTCGACCATGCAGATATGGTTGCCGGAGATGGCACAGAAACGAGCACGAGGACGTGCATACCGCGTCTTCTTTAATATCAGTATTCCCACGATCGAGGAGATGTATGAGTTTGAGGATGGTTCGAGAATGGCAAAGAATCAGCCGAACCAAATTCAGCTTGCGACACCTGAGCAACTGCAAATGCTCGAAGAGAAGGTGTTGTTGAAGGACTACCTTGAAAACGGCGTGATTCAACAGCATGAGTGGGACGGAATCATCAGCAAGGTTCAACAGAAGATGTTGACCTACAAGAATGCTTACGCCGCACTTGAATATTTTCTTGGTGTTGGCTGTGACGGTACGACAGGTATAATCAAAGAACGGCTGGACAAACTGCAGTCGTCCGAAAACTAACAATCACATATTCAGAGAGGAGTTACAGTTATGATAACAATCGACAAACCCTTGGACGAGATCGAGAGTTGGGATCCCGCAGGTGGTAGTGCCCTAAAGCCCGGAATGCACGAGGTTCAGATTATCGAGGTTAAACTCGAAGACGCAAAGTCCGGGTATCAGAAAGTCAATATGAAATGCAAGGCCGTTGCCGGTGAATGTGTTGGCAGCACCGTCTACGTCAATCGGTCACTGCATCCGAATGCGCTCGGTTACTTCCGTGGCATGCTCGACATTCTCAACTGCTTTGCGACGACACAGCATCTTGACGAACAGAAACTGGTCGGTAAGTACATGCGGGTTTTCGTCGAGGAGGTTCCAAAAACTGATGGCAGCGGCATGACCCTCAAGGTTGACAAAATGTTCGTATCGGAAATCAATGCCGAAAAGAACCTGCCTACGGACATCGCGGAAGGAGCGAACGCAAAGCCCATTCACTCGGTTCCGCAACATTCGGTTTCGGTTACTGCACGACCAGTCGCAGGTGGTGGTAACAATAGAGCCGCCAGTCCACGGCAAGCACCGCCCGAAAAGGTGGATGATCTTCCATTCTAAAACAACCGTACGTGGGGAGAGTGGCAAACTCCCCACGTTCCATTTAACAGAGAGGATTTATGAAAAAGAAAACAAGTACAGCCTGCTCGACCAAGATAACGGTCAAGAACGTGAAGGCGTTCGTCGGTCTCTTTAATACATTCTCCATTTTCGGTAAATCGATGTTGATGAGGGAAAGTGTTGAGCTGATGATCGCCGGTGGCAAGCTCATCATTAAAGGAAACAACGGCGAGCTCAAAATGGCGCGTGCAGTCGAAGTCGATCACGACCTGATTGAGAACCAGAACCAGTCGATTTTGGTACCATACGCACGGCTCAGTCAATCGTTGAAGTTGTTGAAGGGTGATGTTGGTCTGACGATCGTTGAAGACGATGCTGGTGTCAAGTTGGTGATTGACCAGGACGATAAGGAATACAAGATCACCGGCGAGAAGGTTGAGGACCCGATTACGTTCGTGAAGAAGAATGAGAAAACGATTAGGGTTGTCTCCGACATCTTCAAAGCGGGATTGCGGAAGACGTTGGCGTTTACCGAACCCGTAAACACCATTCGAATTGCGATGACTGGCGTAAAGCTGACCTGCAAGAGCAAGGTGCTTACGTTCTGGGGAACATGCGGAACCATAGCGTGCCGTTACGACGTTCCCGTTGACTTCGACGACGAGTTCTCGGTCTTAATTCCACCGGCAACCGTGAAAATGCTTACGGAAGTTGAGACGAAGGAATTCGAGTTGTCGATGCTGGAATCAAGCATTCGAATCGATTATGCTGATGGACAAGGAGTTGTAGAATCGGCTTTGATTATAGAACCGTATCCCAATATCGAGAGCGTTGTCGATGATAAGGTGGCGTCGGCAGATAATCAGTTTGTGGTGTCGAAGACAGCCCTTGCGGGTTTGTTCCAAATGGCCAGTTTTTACGCAGACCCGAATTCACATGCGGTTGTTTTGATTGTGACACCGGACCGTATCGAATGCCGCGGAGAAGATCTGGATTTTGGTGCCGACTGCAGAACCTGGACTGGTGGAGAGCGCACGCTTCTTAAGCCTATTCTGACAAAGATAAGCGCGGTGTTGATGGCAACGGCCTTAAATGTTATCGATACCGAGAATGTTGTGATCTCAGTTTGGGATCGCGGTAATCAAAGTGCCTTCATCATAACTCCGGACGTTGAAAACTCTAACGCAAAGGTTCTTGCTCTTGTCATGCCTCAGCGAATCGATGAATACGACGTGGAGTATGAAAAGATTATGCAGGGACAAGGAGTTGAAGCCAGTGTGTAAAATAATAATTCCGAATACCGATCGATTCGCACTGGAAGATTCCGATGTTCTCGGTGTGTTCGTCAAGTTGTTGTTGTTTTCGACCAAGATGACGGTCAACGGTGTCTTCGTCAATGGCAAGGTGTTTGCGCCCATAGATATTGCCGATGGCGCTGGAATAGATATAGACGACATCAAGCGACTTGAGGCGAGGAAGCTGATAGACAATGTTTATGGTGTCTACTTTATTGACCACGCCCGGGAATTTTTCAACTGCAGTAAGCGATATAGTCAGCATACCTTTTCAGCGTTAATGTCTCGGATTCGAGAAACGGTGCTGCCTGCAAAGGACGTGGTAGAGATTGCCGATAGACTTACAGAATGCGGTGACTTCGAAATGGAGAACGATTATAAGCTCAAGGACAAGATTCTTGAACTGTATAACTCGCTCGATGCTGGTCGTGGTAAGATTCAATCCTATGTGGGTATGTTCAGAACCAAGAATCAGGTTACCACGGGTTCGCGGATGAAGTTGAGTCGGCATTTTCGGCTTCTATCGGAGATCAAGGAAATCTACGAATTAGGCAGCTTTGATTACGATGGTCAGAGATACAGTACGTCCAAGGAAAAGGTGTTGATTGCAATCGATATCATGTTGCAGAAGCAAATGCTTGGACTCTCAAACCACAACTATTTGAAGGTGATACTGAAAAATGACAACAACAGAACAACTGGTAACGCCAAAGGAAAAACCGACGAAGGATATTAAGGTGATCGCGGATATCATGACGCCGCTTAACTGGAATGATGCGCCTGCAACTCCGTGGAAGTGCAGTGTCTGTGGTAAAATGAACCGCAACTATCTGCCGACGATGGCTGCGATTATGGGTGGCGATGGTCCGAAATGGATCGCCGGTGCCTGTCAGCACTGTACGAAGCGGTTTAACGACGAACAGGCACAGATAGCGGAAGAGGAAAAGAGAGCAGAGCGACGGAATCGGATACTGTCTCTCCACAACCGTGCGGCACTGCCAAAGGAAATGGCGTTTGTAAAGTTCGCGGATTTGAAGATACGGCCTGGTGCTGATTCGGCGTTTATGGAGTTGGCGAACATGAATCCCGCTGAGGACCGGGGTTGGATTTGTATCACCGGCGACAACAGTACCGGGAAGTCTCGGCTGCTGGCAGCTACAAGCAATCGGCAAATTGGACTGCTCAATCCTACCCTTTATCTCAACGAATCCCTGTTCTTCAAGGATGTGCGTGAGAGCTGGAATGGTGAAGGTGAGGGCGAACAGAAACTGATGTCGATCTTCAAGCTTCCCGATGTCGTGCTCTGGGACGAGTTCTCGTTCTTCAATTACTTGGAGCGTAATTGGATATATGAACGCGTGTATGCGATTCTGGAACAGCTTGCGGAGATGGACAAGAAAGTTATCTTCGCCACGAACATCATGAACGTTCGCAAGCAAAAGGCAGATGACCCGATGTCGCTTGAAGGCAGATGTGGTAAAAGAATCTGGGCGAGATTACAGCGTCGGCGAACAAAGTATATCAAAATGAATAATGAACCGTATTATTAACGCAGAGAAAAGAGGGTTTATGCAGTTAGATGCAAGTCAACAACGAGCAGTCGATTACTTCAAAGGACAGGTGATGGTGATCGCGGGTGCAGGCAGCGGCAAGACTCGCGTCCTTACAGAGCGCATCGGAAAGCTTATCCAACGCGGTGTGAAGCCGGAATCGATTCTGGCTTTCACCTTCACCAATGCGGCCGCGGACGAAATGAAGAATCGGTTGGTAAAGAGCATTGGGCCGGTGAATGTCGAGTTACTGAATATCGGCACCATGCACAGTCAACTGAACCGAATCCTGCGAAAGAACATGATGAT
>CAVYML010000002.1:0-122500 GCA_963769605.1 Ignavibacteriota bacterium
GAGTAAGTGTAGCGGCTCTTATCGTGTTTACGCTCCTCTGTATTTACCACATTACAGATGGACTTATTCATTCGTTTGATTTGTAGCCGCGGGCGGTGACCGCGGGCATTCTCATTTGACTGGTAACCATGGACTTGCCCGAATATTATATACACAGGATTAAGAAGGCATGAATCCTGAAGAAAATGCAGCGCTGCAAGACCCTAAGAAGAGCTGAAAAGGCGCCAAGTTGCTGCCGTATGGACGTATAATTATACATCCGCTCAATCGGGGTTATGGAAAAAAATGAGTTATATGTTGAATAATTACAAATGAAAAACGCGTCTTATACCATATCGATTTCTAAGCACGACAGGCGCCTTGTGCATGTAGAGAATTTTCGATTGGAAGAAAACCGAATAACGTTTCTTTTCGGCGAGTCGGGAATTGGAAAATCTCTCATCGCAAAAGGGCTGTATGGATTGTTAAGACCGGAAGAGCTGACGGCAACGATTCACGGTGAACCTTATGAGCGCTATATCGTACGGCCGGAAGTCGGCGAATTGCAAAGAAACAGTTTCTTCGTTTTTCAGGAGCCATCGACGCATTTCAATCCACTGCTTACACTCGGATCGCAGGTTCAGGAAGTTCAGGCGGGAAACATTCCTATTGAACCCATCCTGAGACGGCTTTGGGAGACAGACGACCGGAAGGTGTTGGACGATATACTCAGCGTTTTTCCTAAACCTTACCGTCCGAGCGGAGGAGAAAAACAGCGGCTTTTGCTGGCTATGGCTTTTCTTAGAATTGAGCTCTTCCTCAAGAATGTCCGCGAATATGGAAGAACTTTTTTTGTTTTTGACGAACCGAGCGGAAGTTTGGACGATCATTTCAGGGATGTGTTCCTTTCGTTCCTCTTTGAAAAATTCAGAGAGAAAAGATTTACCGTGCTCTTGATTACTCACGATTATTCGACCATCAGTGCGGTCAAAAAGTACGCCGAGGATCTCCGGAACGATATTACTTATAAAGAATTGACTCTCGAAAGCGCCGGACTTTGCTGCGTCGATTTCGTTCCCGATCGATATATGGATTGGCTAAAAGTGCAAAGGTCGCGGGAACGATCCGAAAAATCCGAAAAATCGCACCGGCCTGTATTGCGTGTGGAGAGCTCTTTAGAAGTGTTCGGCAGGCGATTGGAGATTACAAAGGATAAAGAAGGGAAACAGATTTGTCCGCTGGAGATAGCTCCTTATACCATGGCATATCTCAAAGCAGCGAGCGGGGTCGGTAAGACGAGCTTTGCAAAAGCGATCATGGGACTTATTCCTTCGCGGAATCTGCACATGATGCTGAAAAATGTTCCGCTTGCAGAAACGACGTTAAAGAGATACAAGGAAGAGCATATCTGGGGCAAGCACATGGTCATGACCTTCCAGCATGCAGATGAGGCGTTGAATCAAAACTCCACTGTGGAAGGAACGCTCTCCGGCCTACCGGTAAAGATGAGTGAAGCGGATATTCGGAAGATGATGCTAAAACTATTTGGCGGAGACCTGCGCAGCAGATTTTTGAAGACTAAGGTCAAATATTTAAGCGGCGGCCAGAAACAGAAACTGAATCTTTTGCGGAGTTTTGTGCTCGATACGGATGTTTTGATTTTAGATGAGCCGTTCAACGGATTAGATTTTCAAAGCATTGTCAGCGTATTTTCCATCCTGCAAGAGAAGCAGAAGGAAGGCAAGGGGATACTCATCATTTCCCACAATGAAGAGATCTTCGACGCTGTTATACATCCGGAAAATGTTTATTATCTGCACGCAATTCTTCCTCTGTAGCCGCGACAAGCTTGTCCCGGAAACAGCGAAGAAGTTTTCGGGATGGTCGCGGAGCAAAGCTAACATCATTCACCAACCTTGAACCGCAGCACCGCAACACTTCAGCACCGAAATACCGCAACACTTCAGCACCGATAGTTCTTAACCATTGATTTTAATCCGAAAAAGAAACATATTTGTCTCGGGCGAGATGGGTAAGGGAAGCTATCACATCGGGTTCGCCCAAATTTAGCGGATGGGTTTTGAATGGAACAAAATGTACCGCTTTATGCATTGGGTATATCATTCTTCTGTGCAATCACTGTAATGTTTAAGATGTAAGGTTTCGTGCGCACAGTCGAGTATTTTTTGTCTCATGTTGAATCCCTCTGAAAATTCAAAGTCATGCAAATATTTTTTTAGATTTCTATATATCATGAGAATACTCACGATATATAGACAATGTCTATATAGTATATGTTAGGCAGCTTGCAAGAGGATGTTCAATATGAAATCAATGAAATTAATATTTCTGATCATCAGCACAATTATAATATTTGCATCTTCTGCTTTTTCGGTATGTCCTAAGCCAAATCCGAAGGTCTGTGCTGAATATTTCAAGAGTGATTTGGTTATCACGGGGGTAGTGGTATTTAGAAAAACAATCAATAATGATACTGCCTGCATTGGTTGTGCTGATGGGCATTTATATAAAGTTAAAGTCAGTAAAACATTTAAGGGAGCAAAGAAAAAGTATATTTATATTTATACTTATTCGGATAGCGCAGAGCCTCTATTGATGAAGACGAGTAAAGAATATCTTTTATTTTTACAATGGGATACAAGTCGATATACGTTTACATGTTGCGGTAATTCTTGTTTGTTGTCAGAAGCAAATAAAAATATTCAGGAAATTGAAGAAATTCCCAAAAAGAAAACTGGTGAAATTGAAGGTCTTGTCTATGCTAACGATGGATTCGCAGGAGTAAAAGTTAGAATTGTCGGCGCTAATAAAACATATTCAGCAATTACAGATAGTTCCGGATGGTTTCATGTTGTTGTAATACCTGGACGATATAAAGTCATTATTGCTCCTCAGCGCATTAATAATATCGATCTATCTTTTAAACCTTATATTTTCAGTTATGATAACCCGAATGACTTTATCGTTCCTAAGGGAGGCTGCGCTGAATTAGCTTTCGAACCTTGATTTGATAATTTGGTATTTTATGAGAAGAGTATGAGGCAAGCTGCCTATCCAGGCGCTCAAGCTGTTATGTAAAAAGTCAAGAGGTCAATAAAAATATTTAGGACATTATTTCGTCTCCATTCTCTGGGATAGAATGCAAGATAGAATAATAAAAGAATCATCCTGTTATAAACAGTTCCCGCATAAAACACGAGACTGCAAGAAGTGTGAATGAGATTCAAAAAAGTGCGGCTGTAATCTGACGGTAATCCTGACGAACAAAGTTCATCGGGACAAGCTTGAGCAAACAGTCCGCACCGATATTTATAGGATTCCTTTATTCTATAATTGCATAGTACTTACGCGACAAGAGCGTAGACATATTGTTCTTGGTTGAGCCAAACATGGCGAACTCTTTTTAGGAGTTTCTTTGCAATGCGAATGATGGCGTCTTGAGGCTTCATCCGCTTGGTAAGTTCTTTGAATTTGAGAGTCAAAGCAGGATCTTCTTTGACAGCAACCCATGCGGATTCGATCATGAGAGATCGCAGGAATTTATTCTGTCTGTAAGAAATGCCGTTTACATAGACCTTCTTATCAGAGGTCTGTGTTGAAGGGACAAGCCCGACAAAATTGGCAAGAGCATCGTCATTGTGGAAACGTTTCATGTCTATAATTTCGGTGTAGAGCGACATTGCCGAAATGAAGGCAATGCCTGGAATGCCCTGTAGTACATTCATAATGGGGGCTATTTTTTGTTGCCGGGCTTCTTTGCGCAGTTGTTTAAGCACGTTCTTATTGTGCTCGCGGATTTCTTTGAGCTGGATAATCAAATTCTGGAGCGTAAAATTGCCGGCGGGAGTAAGCAGTTGAAGTTTCTCAAGCCATAGGATGAAGGCGTGGGACCAACGGTTATTGCCGGAGAATTGGAGAGGAATCTGTATTCCTTGAGCATAGAGGAGTCCTTTGATTCTGTTTTTTATTCGAGTTTGAGATTGAATGATCCTGTATCGCAGCCGCATAAGCATACGTAATTCTTCTTGGAAAGTATCGGGAATATAGATTCCGTGGAGAGATTTATTTTCAAGTTCACGGGAGAGCTTGCGAGAATCAATGGGATCGCATTTGTTGACTCGTTCTTTGTTCATAGTCGGAACGTCGGCAGGATTGCAGACGATGCAATCGATGTTGTTTTGTCGGAAGATGCGCAGTGCCCAGAAACCGCAGAAACCGGCTTCGTAGACGATATGATAAATGCCGTCGGGATAATGTTTCTTGAGATAGGTAATGAGTTCAAGAGGTGCTGGATTCATAGAGAAGGTTTTGAGTTCCAAGCCATCGAGACGTATGGTGACTTTCCAGTTCTTGAGATGTGCATCAATACCAACGAAAAAGTGAGCGTTGGCGAATGAGATTGTCTGTGCGATATTCATAAAATATTTCCTTATGTTTAGTTGAATTCGCTGTAAGATAATTATTTTAAACATAACTTCTGACGGAATGAGCGCGGGTAGATTTTACCGCGTGAGAAAGTTTATTATTAACTGATGTTACGCAAAATATAGAAAAGAAGAGTACATTAGGTTATCCTTAAGCAAAAGAAAGGACCTACCTGATGAACAAATCAATGTTAGATATATACAGCGATTATTTAATATGTTCATATTCACAAACGCCGGCGACACGGTTATCGAACTTATTACACGGTTCATTGAGTCACGACAAGATTACTCGATCATTATCAGAGACCGTCCCACGGTCAAAAGATTTATGGCATTTGGTGAAACCACACGTTCGAGAGATAGAATCTCCCAATGGTATTATTGCCTTGGACGATAGCATCGAAGAAAAGCCCTACACGGATGAGAATGATATCGTGTGCTGGCATTATGATCATACCAAGGGTTGCCAGGTCAAAGGGATTAATTTTATGACAGCATTATACCATAGTCCGGTACACGATGGTGTCTCTTTACCTGTCGGTTTCGAGATTATCGCGAAAACGGATTACTATGTGGATCCAGCCACCAAAAAAGACCGAAGACGAAGTCCTGTTTCAAAGAACACATATTATCAGCGTCTGTTACAAGCATGTATCAAGAATTGCATTCAATTTTGCTATGTTTTGAACGATGTTTGGTATGCTTCCGCCGATAACATGATGTTTGTCAAGCATACGTTGAAGAAACATTTTGTGATGCCGCTGAAAAATAATCGTAAGGTAGCCCTTTCCAAGACCGATAAACGACAAGGAAAGTATCAGTCTGTTGACACCGTGACCATGACAGAACGGAGCACCATGGAAATCTATCTTGAAGGAGTTGATTTCCCGCTTTTGCTGGCCAAACAAGTCTTTGCAAACAAAGATGGAAGTATTGGTGTTTTGTATTTGGTTACCAGTCATACGACACTCACCTACGAGGAAATGACGACACTCTATCGTAAACGATGGCATGTCGAAGAATATCATAAGTCGCTTAAGCAAAATGCTTCTCTTGAAAAATCACCGACTCGTACGGTTGCCACACAAACAACCCATTTCTATGCCGCTCTCTGTGCCTATGTCAAACTCGAAATGCTTAAAATCTCTACCGGAAAAAATCATACAGCTTTGAAGCTTGGTATTTATATGCAGGCTCTCATGACTGCCTATAGTCAATTGCGTCAATTGAAACCCATTGCTTTTTCAAATAATCCTGTCTATGCGTAACATGAGTTATTAAATAAAAAGGTCGGAGCACACGCGGCGGTAGTGCAACTTGAAAGTTATCAGCACCGCAACTTAGGTACGCCACGAGGCGTGCGCAGAAACAACAAGCAACAAAATACCTATATGGATGAAAAAACCATACAACCAATTTGTCGTTCAGGTTGAAGCAGCTCTGAGGTACGGTAAGGGAACGAACCGTACTAAGTTCAGAGCGAAGCGTCTGTGTAAGCCGTGATAGTTAAGCCTCGTTACGTAAATAAAAAGTGGTCAGCCTGTCTAAGAAGGTGAAACCAGCCATCATATCGGAAGCAACGACAACGCGCACGATATGAACTTTTCGGGGTAGGATATCATGGCGTGTACAGAGAAGGTAGCGCATGAACGTGGGAGACCCCAGCACTGCAAAGAGACGAAAGCAGGAGCGGGAGTCGGATATGCCCATAGTAGTGAAGATAAGCGGAAAGGTAAAACCGCAAGGAGCGAAGGGGCATTACTGTAAACGAGCTTCAAATGGAGAAGGACACGGAAAGAAGTGACGAAAAGCAAATGAGTAATCAAGAACGAATCGAACAACTTGTAAATCCAAGCGGAAAGAAACGAAAGGATATGACAAGCAGGGAAAGAGTGCAAATGCTCCAGAGGAAGCTATATTTAAGTGCCAAGCAGGAAAAGCGAATGAAGTTTTATGTATTGTATGATAAAGTATTCTTGGATTATATACTGAAAGAATCTTGGCAGCGAGTCAAGAGCAACGGAGGTAGTTCAGGAATAGATGAGCAGAACTTTGAAGATATAGAGCGATACGGGGTAGAGAAATATCTCGGAGAGCTAAAAGAAGAACTGCGCAAAAGGACATACAAACCAAGCGCTGTGAAGCGAGGGTATATACCGAAGCCGAATGGAGAACAAAGACCATTAGGCATCCCAACGATAAAGGATAGGATAGCCCAGATGGCTTGCAAGCTGGTGATAGAACCGATATTCGAGGCGGATTTTGAAGAAAGTTCGTATGGGTTCAGACCCAAGAAGACAGCGCAAGAAGCCGTCATCAAAATCAAAGAACATCTACAAGCAGGCCGCACAGAAGTCTATGATGCCGACCTGAGCAAATACTTTGACACAATACCGCACGATAAGATGCTGAAGACATTGGAGACGCGGATAAGCGACCCGCGAATACTGGAGTTGATAAAGCTCTGGTTAAAAGCGCCAGTGTATGAAGACGGGAACTATAGGGGAGGGAGAAAGAGCACAGTAGGAACGCCACAAGGCGGAGTTATATCGCCGTTGTTGGCAAACATCTACCTGCACTTACTCGACCGTATAGTGAACAATCGAGCGGGAATATTTGCAAAGGAAGGAATACACATAGTACGTTATGCGGATGATTTTGTATTGATGGGAAGGAAGCTGTCAGCCGAAGCGATGAAGAAGTTGCGAGGTACACTGGAGCGTATGGAACTACAGATAAATGAAGGCAAGAGCAAGCAAATAGAAGCTCGACAAACGCCATTCAATTTTTTGGGATTCACAATACGCAACGACCGCAGCTTCTATGATAGCAAAAAGCGATTTTGGCACATCAAACCCAGTGATAAATCCAACAAGCGAATAAGACAAAATATCAATATGTATTTGAAGCGAGTAGGACATTATCCCCCGCAAGAACTGGTAAAAGGACTCAATTGGAAAATACGAGGATGGATAAATTACTTCGAGATAAAAGGAGTAAGCTACACATCTACACCCAAAAGGGAATTGTACTGGTATCTTCGGGAACGACTTTATCAATACTTTAACCGCAAGAGTCAACGCAAGACACGCTTGTATCGTCAACAAGCATATACAATACTGGTCGAGAAGTATGGATTAATCGACCCTATGAAGTATCAAGCGCGGGCTGTACTGTGAAAGCATTAGATGAAGGTTACAGGGAAAGCCGTATGCGGGAAAACCGCACGTACGGTTTGACGAGGGGGAGAGTGAAATTGCTTTCTCACTCTCTCTACTCTACTGCCCATCCGTTAGGCGGTTGTGAGTTTGGCATAATGATCGGAGTATAAATAATGCGCGTCAACATTCTTTGTCTGTTCTTAATGTTTGCTTGTGGTTGTGTAAGCAAGGAAATCGTTCAGCCAGAATATTTGGTCAGTGATTCTACAAAGGATATACTCGTTACGACCAATGCTGGCAAATCAATTCGAATGTTATCACAACATTATCAGATTATCCGAACTGATTCTGCAAAGTATGTATGTGGCAAAGGTGTGGTGATAAAAGAAAACGGTCAAAGTATTTCCAGTCCATTCGATGGTCAAATAGCTTTTTCTGAAATAGTTCAGATTGAGACGAGAGAAAAATCACCATTCTATTATTCAGGCTATTTCATTTTTGGTGGCGCAGCAGTATTCATTCTTTTTATTGCTTTGCTTTTCAATGGTCATGGACTTGGCGGATAAATATCACAACCGCCTAACCATTTTAAAAAGGACAGAGTGTGCGCCAAGAGAAGCTTGGCGTTTCTTACAGGGTGCAAGTCCCTGTTGGGTAAGGCAAAACCAGCCACCCATATCGAGTCTTGCAGGAGTGAAAGTAATGACATAACTGAAGCGTAGACAGAGAATCACATAGACCGTAGGTGAAACCGCATTGGCTTAAGCCCGCAACAGCTTCGTAAACTTAATGAAACAGATGACGATGGTGTCTTCCTATCAGAAGTCAACACAAAGAGACCGGAAAATAAAATGGTGAGGTCTCGTCCCGAAGGGATGGATTCCCAGAGAGTCTGTCGGAGTAGAGAGCACGGTATGTGTGGAGAGAAACGTCAGAGAACTTGGGATACCCTGTGTGTTCCTTGAGCATCGGATGGCATACGGATAATGAGCCACATAAGGGGAAACCCGGAAACGGAGGTAGGCCGAAGCCTAAACCGAAGGCAGCAAGGTAAGACGACGCGAAAAGCCAAGTAGTGCGCTGAAGACCACAGGGAGTCAGATGAGTTCATCGTACTCAGAGAACGGGAGAGCCGTTCACACGTTCCAGAACAAGGGAACATGGGGAAGGGACTCACAACAACACGAAGCCTGTAAAGGAAACATTGGCCGGGTATGAAAAACCGGATACCAATGCGAACCTCACTGCAGGGAATAGCGAGCTTTTGTGCGGAAGCGAGTGTTGCTGAGGAGCCGGTGCGGAAAAACCGCACGCCGGGATCTGTGCGGGGGGCGTCGAGCAATCGACGTCCCTACCGCGATGGCATTAAAAAGGATAAAAGATGAAAATCAATAAAGAATATTCGACGATAAATTATTATGATCGAAAAGTAGAGCTCTTTAATCTTCCATGGGAAGAAAAAATTATTTTACTATGGGGTTGGACTTGGCGAGCTATGATTATCTCTTTTATTATCGGCATAATCTCAGTGCCAATATTAATTGTATGTATTGTTTTGTTTGCAGTTCTCGTAGGATCATCAGTCAATCCCTCTTCAATTAATAATTCGGGATTATATGTAGCAATAAGTTTTGTTGTCATATCTGCAATAACAATTATCATTATATTTATACATACATTTTATTTATTAAAATGGATAACTAGGAATGGCATTGGCAAATATAAGTTTGCGATTATAGATGCCGAAATTAAAAATCATAATAATATGCTTGATGCCGCCTCCTAAGTACAAAATCATGGAGTAGCGGTTAAGAGCGTGTTAGACGGTACCAGTCGAAAGCCAAGCTCAGCGTGAAACGATATAATAAGATGCACGCATTGCGTGCTGCATTTTAATGCCTCCGGCTGCTTGAGCCGGTTGATGGTTCGTTCTTTGAAACATTGTTCGTAATAAAGTTCGCCGAGGTCATGGTATTCTGTGCGGTCTTTGAGCATGGCGTAGACGATTCGAGCAAGCTTATGTGCAGTGGCTTTGATGGCGAATTGAGAACCATGCTGAGCTTGGGCACGGCGGTAGTAAAAGCCGAGAGCGCTTTTGCTGTGATAGAGGCTTCTTGTAGCAAGACGAAAAGCTTGAGCGGCCCGATTGGTTGTTTTCTTGGAAGTCGTTGAAATGATTTTGCCTCCTGTAATTTTGCTGTTGGGACAATTTCCACCTTGCGAAGGTGGGTAGACCTTCGCAAGATAGGGATATTGATAGCTGGAGGAATGAGCGTTCGTACGCTATGCATGGCGTGTAGAAGTTTAACGTTTAATTAAAAAAGAGTGAATGAACTTGTTTAGTTTTCAGCAACTTGAAAGTTATCAGCATTGCAGCGTGCGAAAAGAGAAAAAGCATGTTGATATTCTTCGATGAATCATTCCGCAAATCTAAAACAGTTGTAGATAAGCCCGTTGGAATACTGCTGGGTATTGCAATTAAAGAAGAAGAACTCAGCCAAATTGTGTCAGATGTTTTTCATCTTAAAGTAAATCATTTCGGCGCAGAAATTGCAAAAAAGATGGAGATTAAAGGTGCAGAACTACTCAAGAATTGGGTGTTCGAACTTGAAAAGAAAGGAACGCCGTCCACAAACCTTGCGTTTGCATCCGACTTATTGGACTACATTATCTTCAAGAAATTAATCGTACTTGGCTGCGTATGTTTTGAAGCGGGACTACACGATTTCAAATGCGAAGATGTACGATCTTTAGATAAAACATTTTTTTATATTTTCGAGCGTGTGGATATTTTTATGAAGCACGAACATCCAGATAGATTGGCAAAACTTATTTTTGATGATCGCGATTATCATATTAACAAAACAAATTCCGAAGCAATAACAAATTTCTTCGTACGCAGTCCGGCAGGACTTGCACTGACAAGCGTTGTTAAGATCCCCTTTTTCGCAATATCACAAGCTCAGAATATCGGACTTCAATTGGCAGACTTTGTAAACTATATAGTCGGTTCGCGGTTTGTTGGCATCCAAAGATTGACCCATATTGGAAAAAGCTTAAGAATTCTTTCTATACCTGGGATACTGGATCGGGAATAAAAGGAAGTAGTCTTAAGGTTCTTCGGGATAAAAAATAAGAATGGGTTGGACGGCTTTTTAAAGCCCATAGTCGGGGCAAGAAAGCCCAACATCCAACCCAAGAAACACACTACAAATATATATATATGTCGACGATTGTCAAGAGAAAAAGTTACAAAATCCAAAGAACACTTAATTCAACTAAATATCGCCGTTGTTATGCGCTTTAAGTAACAAATTTATGAAGAAGCGAGAACAGGAGGATTAGTCGGAGTCAGTAAAAAACCAAGTTCAGCGGCTTTACATATGAGTCGGCTGTATGGCTTGTTCTCTATAACGCTGTTCATAGTAGAGTTTACCAAGATCATATTCCGTGCAGTATTTGAGCCTTGATTTCCACCTTGCGAAGGTGGGTAGACCTTCGCAAGGTGGTGGTATTGGTTATCACTCGACAGTTATAGCCAATCATAGTTTTGTGTACTGCAACTTAGTAGCGTTAGGCCGCAAACATGAATGAATATATGACAGAACCAGATTTATCCACGATAGTGAAAGTGTATCCCAGTAAAATATTGCGGCCAATTCTTACCGTTGTTATTGCTGTGGTTATTGTTTGGTACGCAATGACTATTTCAATTTCATCAATCGTAATTATAATCTTCTTCGTTCTGTACATTCTTTTCGAGTTGGTTTTGTCTGTGGTTGTACTATTCAGCAGGATCATCGTCACCGAGAATGAGCTGATTCAAGAGTACTACTTCCCTATCAAACATCAAAAGGTAATTCCTTATTCGACCATTACCCGTATTCAAGGTTCCATTTCGATGCGTTATGCACATCTTTGGATTCTTAAGGTTGAATCAAACAAAAATACTATTGTGTTAAATCGATATTCACACTGGAAAGATATTCTTCGATATATATATCCAAGAGTTAAAGACGATGTATTCCCTGATTATCAAAAGAAAGCAATTGGTGTTAAATAGTTTGCGGTATAATCATTTTAAAAAGAGCCCTCCACAAGGTGGAGCAGGATGGGTAAACTGGAAGCATAAAAATGTTATTGCACAGCATGATACACAAATTAGAGATAAATAATATTCTCCCGACGCGTTCCGCGATAGCGGAATGCTGAGTTCGTTTACATTTGTTGACGACTAAAATCGATCATTTCCACCTTGCGAAGGTGGGTAGACCTTAGCAAGGTTGGGGATATTTAAATTATTGTTCAACGGCTTTCATTCAGTACCCATCGAGAGTATGATGCAATGGCTCAGTTCAACAAATATTATCCACACTTGGGCACAAGGATTTTTGTAACGTTAAGTTTCTTTTGGCCCAAATATGGATAAAACCCTTAACGTTATACTGCTTGCGCTTTTTAGAGGAATTTATCATGAATTATTCTGAAAAATTAATAGGCGTTGTCTGTTTAACGGTTGTGCTATCGGCGTTCAATCTGCGAGCGGGAGAAATACATAGGGCCGCGGCAGCTGGCGATTTGAACAAAGTTCGGGCGCTCATTGAAGCAGACTCAACGTTATTGGAGTCTAAAGATAACGATGGCAACACACCTCTCATTACAGCATGCCTTACCAAACAGGTGGCGGTCGCAAATTTCCTACTCGACAAGGGCGCAAACGTCAACGTCAGGGACGAGTTTCGATTCACACCGTTGAGTCGTGCCGCCGGAGTTACTGGTCAGGATACGGCTCTCATTCAACGCCTCATCGAAAAGGGTTCTGACATCAACTCACAAGGATACAATGGTCTCACGCCCCTCCATAGGGCCGCTTCCTCTGGCGACCTCAAGGTAGCCAAGCTCCTGATCGATAATGGCGCTGATCCAAATGCTTACGACAAATACAGTGGCACTATCGAGGTCGGGAGTTTTAGTAGTACTGTTCTACAAACGGCCATCAATTTTTCTGATCGTAAAGAAGAGATGGCTAAGTTGATCGTCGAAAGCGGAGCAAGACTAAATAAGAAAGATCGTTCCGGCAACACCGAACTACATCTTGCGGCTTTAAAGGGTTACGCAGATCTTACATGGCTCTTGATAAAGCACGGTGCCGACGTCAATGCCGTGAACCAATATAACCGCACAGCGCTTTATTATGCCGCCAAACATGGCTATCGCATGACGGCTGATGCATTAATCGCCGCTGGCGCTAAAGAAAGCACTATTGGCGAGACTAACTACGGAAATGCTCCGCAACTCACCGCAACGCTAAAGGGAGGCGAGGCATATCTCTGGTATTTAAGTGTCAACAGTTATGCCGTGAAGACCAAAGGACACTTGCTTCTCTTCAATCCGTTAGCGATTGACGAATTGTCGGAGTCAGGCTTAGTCAACGGATATATCAACCTGAACGAACTAGTAGGACAGAAAATCACGATTCTGTTCACCTTGCCTCAAAGTTGGCCATATTGGACGAAGGCTCTCGAGCTGAAGAAACGATTACCAGGCGCCGATTTCGTGTTCAGTTACAAGCCAACTGCCAGTAGCGTTGACAACTTGGATACATCGTTCTATCATCTGGCGGCTCCCAATGAGAGTTTTTCTGTGGACGGAATTCAGGTACATACGATTCCGGCAACGAGTGGTGGTATGGGTTATCTTGTCGAAACCGATGGTGTGAATGTTCTTTACGCCGGACTTCATGTGAGTGACAACAAGGCTTCAAATATTACTAAGTATCGCAAAGAGATCGACTTTCTGAAACCCTTTGGGCCGATCGATGTCGCAATCTTAAATATTCAAGGTCACGCCAATGATATCGGAGAAGTCTATGAACAACACCTTTACCTGCTCGACCAGCTCTCGCCGAAAGCAGTTTACTTAATGGGGGCAGGCATACCTGAAGAATACTCAAAGTGCGTTGAAGTTTTACAAGTACGCAACATTCCCATCGCATATCCAGAAGGAGGGCGAGAGATAGGCGAGCGGTTTCATTACCTCCGTGATGGAACGCATGAATGACAGATGGTTCACTTGCACTACTTCTCATACAACGAGATAAAATAATGAAGGGAACTAAGTAGCAAACATATTAAGGCAAGCGGCCTAACCATTTTAAAAAGGACAAATTGTGTGTTTCCACCTTGCGAAGGTGGGTAGACCTTCGCAAGGTGGGGGATACACGAAACACATAATCAAGAGATTTCTTTTTTATAATATCCATGCACTATCTGATAGTTGGAAGAAAAATATTATGAACAGTTTTGTGAGGGTTCGCACTGTCAATCCAACAATTGGCTATCGGGTTCATATCGAATTTACAGATGGTACCCAAAAAGAGATAGATCTGGAACCGTATTTGCACGGACCTGTTTTTGATCCAATTAGAAACGATCCTAAACTTTTTCGTTCGCTACATGTTGATCAGCGAATGAAAACGATCGTATGGGACAATGGTGCAGATATTGATCCAGATGTTTTGTATCGGGGTTTAAAACCAGCTTAGTTGGAAACTACTCAATTCATCTCACGCTAAAGGGATCTTGCCAGCTAACCATTTTAAAAAGAGCCCTCCACAAGGCGGAGCAAGACGGGTAAACTGGAAGCATAAAAATAGATTTACGCAACTAAAGTAATTCTGTTTCACTGAATTGCATTCAAACGCTCGTGCAAGAAAGTACAGAGAGAATAAAAAGGTGGGAGTACGCGCGGCGTTTGTACAAATTGAAGATTTACTTCACTGCCGGCTTAGCACCGGTTAGGCGCGCGCCCTCGAATTATTCAGTAATCTGAACTCGAAGGTGCATACCAAGAGCTTTTGCATATTTATAGAGAGTTGAAAGACGTATGTCTTCGGAATGGTTCTCAATACGAGATATGGCAGATTTTTTAGTGTGAAGTTTCCTGGCAATTGATTCTTGTGTTACGCCGGCACGTTTTCGTGCTTCACGAAGTACGACACTAAATTCAAAGGAATGATAACCAGACTCATAATCTTTCGCAAAATGCGAATTTTGTTTTTTTCGCTTTTCAATATATCGTTCAACATCACTCATGACTTTTTCTCCTTTGCAAATATTCAGATCGTCGTTGTTCAGCGATTTTAATCTCTTTAACGGGAGTCTTTTGTGTCTTTTTAGAGAACCCGTTTGTCAAAATAATAAGCCGACCGTCATCAAAGAAACCCAGGAGACGATAATTATTACCGCCAAACTGAATTCGAATTTCCCAAATACCTTGTGTTCCATTGAGCTTTTTGAGATATTGTACAGGCACAATGTCAATTCGTTCTATCAACCGAAGAACCCAAGTAACTTTCTGGGCGTGTTGGTCGTTCAACGAATCAAGGAATTCTTCGACTGGGCAATTGCCAGAAGGCGTCATGTAGAATTCAATTCTACGCATAATGAATGTTAACATAATTGTGAACCATAGTCAAGCCATATTCTGGACCGCGCCTAACCATTTTAAAAAGAGCCCGCCAAAAGGTGTAGCAGGACGGGCAGGCCCGCCATTGGCGGGAGCGCCGATTCATTGCAGGAATACCTGACTTTTATTTTTTCTTTTAAAAGTTTATTAGGCGGCTATTATCGACAAAGTGAAAATTGTAAAGATCAAGAATTACATTGTCTCCATTTTACAAAAGGGTATTAAATATGGCGAAGACTAAAGATCCCGAGAAAGTATTTATAAACGATGAAATATTGATATGCAATCAGTGTAAATGTGATCAGTTTTATTCAAGCAAGTACACTCCGAATAACGATGGAGCGAATTTCCCGGGAATTGATTGGACGATTACTTCTGTCGATATATTTATTTGCAGCAAGTGCGGTTCTTTCCATTGGTTTGCGTCAACACTCCCATCTGAAATGCCTCTATCTACGCTTCCATCGACAACGTCCGAGGAAAACGTTATTCCAGAAAAGGATACGGATGATCTCTCTGAGCCAAGTGAATGCATGTCCTGCGGAAGAATAATACCCAAAGGAGCCGATCATTGTCCTTCCTGCGGATGGACATACAAAGAACCAATGAAGGAAGAATGAATTATACACCGCTGACCATTTTAATAATAGAACCCTCCAAAAGGAAAAGCAGGCGGGCAGGCCCGCCACAAAGGAAAAGCATGGCGGGCAGGCCCTCTAAAAGGAAAAGCAAGGCGGGCAAACCCGCCACAAGGAAAGGCAAGGCGATAAATTGGAAGCCTGAGGATAATAATTCCGCAAGAGCGGAAAATCAAATTGGAGGTAATGCATAAATATCGAGTCTTTGAATTGTGCAATACAAATTAAATGGAATATTTTAGAAAAATATTTAACTGCCGGCGAGGACGCGTTTATATTGTTAATGAGGGATGCATCTAAATATCTTACTCTTATTTTCTATTTCACCGTTGCAAACGCGCAAGACCGGCCGTTCCTTTTTACCATTGTCCCGCAGGAAGTTCTAAATCAATCTGCTGTTTTGCACTATGACCTGGCATATGGAGGCGAGACATTCGAACCTTTTGGAAGCGATAATATCGAACAGACGTTCGGCGTCCAAACGAGGCTGAATGAATTAGTCTCGCTCGTTGGCAGGCTCAGTTTAGCTTCCGACAAACTTTCGAACAACTCCTCTCAACAGGTTGAGTTTCTCGCAGAGGTCTTAAATTCGGAGGATAAAGTGTTTGATTTATCTGTGGGTCCGGGTTTTCTTCATGAATACGCCGGAACAAATGATCTGTTGGGCAGGGCAATTATTGGCAGATGCTTTTCCTCATGGAAGATTTACGGAAACGTCCTTGTCGAAAAAGCATTTGCTAAAAATCGCGACGAATTCGATCTCTTTCTAACTGCAGGTTTGTCGTATAAGGTATCTTCTTCATTCCATTTAGGTTTTGAAGCCGTGGGACAAGACCTCGAGGGTATATGGGATGCGACTGAAGCAGAAGGCGGTGCAACGGTTTTCATCGGTCCAACGATCACTGCCGCAATTCCGACTACTCAATGGATATTCAATATTGGCGCAGGCCCTATCATCCGGGCGACTCACTCGATCCAGACAAGTTTTGCGGCCAGAGATATACCTATACCAGGCAAGAATGGTTTTATGGTTCGTGCAGTTATCAACTTTGGGTTGTGACAATGTTTGGTCGAATTCGCTGCAAGATAATCTTATCGAACACCTTTTCCGCAAAAGTGGGATAGGTTAGACATTACTTTTGGGGATTGACAAAGAATAAAATGCTTAATACATTATCGTTCAACAAACAGAAAAGAAGAGGAAAAGATGGAAGAAGAAAAGCAAGAAGCGCATCCGGTCATTGGAGAATATCAAGGAAAACCGATCATTCGTATTCCTACTGTCGATAATCCGAATACAGAAACCTCATGGCATTGGCTTTCATTCGGGAAAACCAAAGCAAAAGCTATTGTAAAGCATTTCGAGGCCATAAAAAAATTCGCTGAAAGCTAATAAGTAGAGACAGGAATTAATGCTTCGGATTGAATTAAGATAGTGGTCTGACAGCGTGCCGGGACTCTACGGGAAAAACAAGTTACCGTCATGTAGAGTCCGTCTCGCAGACGGACAAATATGCAGGGGCTCAACATCAAGCAAAAAGTCGTTCTTTAATTCGCTGAGGAGCTTAAAAAACGACTTATATGCCATAAAAAACTTTCAGAAAAACCAAATTTATCCGCTCAAGAGAGCGGCAATATCAATGGTTCCTTTCCCTTCCGCCATTGCTGCTCGGTGCAGTTCGGGCAGGAGGAGGTGCGGAAAAACTCGATGTACGTTCGGCTGCACGCTGCCGTACTTCACTATCATGGACAGTTGCCTGTTTTGCCGGCGTATTGGTTGTGTTTTGCCATGAATTTTGATTGCGCTGCTGCCAGCCTTGCGGAGTACTGCGTAAAATGCTGCCGTCCGGAGCTGCATATACATTGTTCTCGCTCGGCGAAGGACGTGTCACAATGCGTGGTCCAGTAATGAAAGCAGTTTTCGGCTCAGGTTGTGGGACGGTAGGCGTGACCGGTCTAACCATCGGGCGTGTTTGAGGTGTAGCCGGCATCTGTGTTGAGCGCACAGATGTCTGTGCAGGTTTTGGCGATTCACTTGGAGCCGGACGCCTTATGCCGGATCCTCTAAGATCGTAGAGAGTTGTGGGGCGCTGTACGCCGAATGTTCGACCTGCTTTGTTCGATGTCTTTATGGCCGTTGCGTTCGCTGCTGACTGATGATACACCGGATGGTACCCTTCACGATATACCGGTTTTGCGACCGAACGGTACATGGGATGATTTTCTGCCGGCCCCCACCATCCTGCGTGTTCAAATCCTGTTGGGCGTACCAACCATCCGTACGGCTGCCCCCAGCCTGCACCAAAAGACCAGCCTATCCACGGATCGTAGTAAACATTGAATCCCCACGTCCAGGGTCTTGCATAATACGCATGCCTGTGCCACGGATGATAATTGTATCCCGTTCCATATACGACCGTTCTGCCATAGACATAACAGCCAGTATAACCTGCGGTGTATCCTACATATACGACGTCGGGAGTATAATTGTACACGCGAACATAACGGACACCGTATATCGGACAACGCGGCGGGATTGTATAAATAATATCAGGGACGTTGACGCAGACTTCCCAAGGACCATAAGGAGTCCCGCTTATAAACCAGACTCCTCGATCGCAGACGTAAAACTGTCCGTTTAGGCGAATGACTGCTGAAGATGTGTTCACAGCGTAGTCCATTCCTGTATTTTCAATCGGTTCAAACTGCGGTTCTCCGTCGTACTCAACCTGAGTTGTAGTTCCTGAACGATCTACTTCTGCCATCTGAGGAATTTGTGCATCATAGACGGCTTCTTTTGCCGGCGCTGTGCCGGCGACATCTGCAAGCACATCATCGCAGACAGTTCCGGGAGGAATATTTTTAAAATCAGCGGGCAGTTTATCCGGAGCAGTGAACGTCCACGGGCCGTTTAATCCCTTTGCAGTGAACCATCGCCCGGAGATAAGTATGAAATATTGCTGCGCATCAATTTCAAGAAACACCCGGCTTGGAGTATTGCTTGCATAAAGAAGTTCTGTTCCCTGGATAGGCGCAAGCTGCAGAGGACCATCGGTTGCGATCAATTCAGTCGGTTCTGTGCTGACGATTATTTCAGGAGCTTTACCGGTTTTCGACATGATGTCGTTTGTCGTCGAATCTACATTCGAATCCTCATCGGATTTTGTTTGATCGAACAAATCGACAACAGATTGCGGAGGTGTATCCGTTTGATTCCATGGCCCCTTGATTATCTCTGCGCTGAACCAGATACTCCCGCCATGAAGAAAGAACCTTTTGCCGATCAGATCTTGAATCAAAAAATATGGAGTATTGACAACGCGCTTCAGTGTTGTTCCTTCGTCATCACTAAGAATCGGCTCGCCGTCAATCCGGATGAGAACAGCAGGATGGTCCAAGACAATAATTTTAGGCGGAATCATTTCAAGTTCCTGAGCGGATAATTTTTCTTTCTGGGCAGTCTCAACACTCTCCAGAAGCAGGTCGAGGGAAAAAGTAAGATCAAAACGCGGTATCATTTCTTCCAATGCTGCGGCTATCTTTGCCGTGTCTGCATCTGTTCCTGAAGGGAATCTGGCTCTTCGCACCTCCATCGATATAAGTTTTACCGTTCGCGTCGGGCGGTCAGTCATGACTCTGCAATCAATCCATATTGCTCCGAATATCGGCGAATCTACTCCAGCCGGGATAATGGAAACAGCAGCACGGGCTTTTAGAGAATTTCCTGAGTACGCATCAATCTGAGGCTGGTACATTGTGATTGTGCCTTCGGAACTCAGAACCTCGCGGGGCCAATCTTGTGCATAGAGCAATGTTGCCCAGCAGGCTAAAAATACAACCACTAAGTATTTCATCGTCGATCTCCTTCTTGTCTTAAAGAGCAGATGATCATTATTAAAATATCGGTGTGTCATTGTCCAATACATCCTTTCATAGGTACAACGTATCTGATGGTGAAAGGGTGCTGTGAAATCGGTTCTCTTTTATTCTATTCATGTTATTCCCAAATGTGCGGTATGATCGAGAATAAGAACTCCCGAAGAGTTTACGATTTTCAAATCGATTTATTCTCGCACATAAGATATTGAAAAAACAATTATTCTATAGTATAATAAACATTTTTTGGTATTTGTCATAGCTTTATGCGGGAAAGCTTGTTATTTTATTACTGTATCAGAACGGGCGCTGTATACGGTTTTTTATTGCGCTAATCTTTCATGCATCACTCCTTCCATTGTTCCATAGAACAATCCCGTTTGGCCCGGGCGGGTAAAACTGCGGTGATAAAATGGATGCAGTAAATTCGCCAGAGGAATATGAAACTTCGTTTGATTCGCCATGCAACACTTCAAATTGATCTGGCAGGGAAGCATTTATTGGTTGACCCCATGCTTGCGGAGCCGGGAATTTATTGCTCGCTGACTTTAGGGGCATCGGCTGGACGGAATCCATTGGTACCATTGCCGTGTTCATTAGAGACATTACTCCGACTGGATATCATCATTGTCACTCATTCTCATTTTGATCATTTTGATTCGGTTGCTAAAAATCGCCTGCCTAAGAATGTGCCGCTGATTTGTCAACCGGCTGACCGCAAACGTTTCCAGAGGTGTGGTTTTACGGAGGTGAGAACGGTTGGTTCATCTCCAGTTGATATTGGCAATCTGCAATTTATTCGAACTGAAGGGAAGCATGGACAAGGTGTTATAGGGCAGGCGATGGGAGATGTGTCGGGCTTTGTTATCATCGCGAGTAATGAACCGCGGCTTTATATAGCCGGGGATATAGTCTGGGGGCCAAAAGTGCAAAATGCTTTAGACCGTTTTTATCCGGATATCATTATTCTGGCTCTTCTCCTTTGCGAGTGGGTGAAAAACAGGTAAAAGAGAGTATCATTATTAGTTCAGCATGCAAGTTAAAATTTTGAGTCGGAGATATTCTTCATCCCGTAGACCATATGCACGACGTTGAATGATACGAATCTTATTGTTCAATCCTTCGACAAAACCAAGAGGGACTTTATTCTCTGGTTTACAGAAGGCAGCAATGCCATCCCAGTGTCGTTCGATAAGATGAGCAAACTCTTCATACGGCTTCAAGCGCTGCCATCGAAGAGATGCTTTCCAGTTGTCAAAGAACTTGTGAGCCCAAGCTTCGGAGCTATAATCCCAAAGCTGTCCGAATGATTCTTTGAGAACATAAGCAATGTTCAAACGCTTATTTGCCTCAAGAAGAGTTTTTAATGACTTCTTTCCGGAAAGAGTGAGATTCTCTCGATGAGACAGAAGATGATATTTTTGTCCCTTGATGAATTGCCGCTTATGACCGGAGAGACGTGCATATTCTTGCTTACGGATTTTGTCTATGGCCTCACCTAAATGCCCAATGATATGGAACTTGTCATAAAGAATGGCTGCCTGTGGGATGTGGATACCTGCTGCCTTTTCGAATGGCTTCCACATATCCATTACTGCAAGCCGAATACGCCTTGTTTTCAAGGGTCCAAGCCATTGATAAAACATATTCATACTCTCTTGAGAACGATCCTTTCCACCAAACCAGATGGCACGCCGTCTCTCCAAATCACTAACGACAATCCTGTATGTATGTCCTTTTTGTACAGATATTTCGTCAATGCCAATCACCTTGGGTCGTGCTTTAGTGGCACGACGAAGTTGCTCCTGCATATACTGTTTGTCCAGTTCCTTCACTGTCTTCCAATCAAGACGAAATTCTTTGGCAACATCGCTGATACTCGAACTCCGGCACCGTTCTCCGATATACATCGCAAAACGCTTGGTATAAAACGGATTGTTCGCCAAAAAGGCGAATTGCTCCTGCTTCACCTTGCGGCAACCCCGGCATTGGACGCGGCGTATTTCCAGTTCCAGAAATACCCGTGTATCGCCACAGGAGAGATCGCGCACACGGCGCTTTTTGCGATCATAAAAACTCCTGTTCGCCTTGCCACATGCGGGACAAATTGTTTTTTTGTCCTACGCTTCAGTATGATCACTCTTGCTTTAGGATCACCAAAGATTCCTTTTACAATCTGTAAAGGAACGAATCCTGAAAATCCATATGCATCGCTCAATCGTTTGTCTTTACTCATAAAGATATATCAACTTTTTTTACTCCTAAAATACGTAAATACCTTGATATTATTGATCGCTATTCATCTTTTTGCTAAAATTCACCCACTCAGTTGGGAGAAGACCCATTATTCTTAATGCTGGGGCTGCACAATTCAATACAGGCGCCCCGATTACTATGACCGCCGACGATGTTGTCGAAGTATGCAAGGCAGCTCCTCAGGCGAAAATAGTCGCCGTTCACATGGAAGCTGTCAATCATTGCCGCTTGAAACGGCATGAACTTGCCGAACGCTTGATGACAGCCAAGGTTGCACATCAAGTGAGCATTCTTTCAGATGGGGAATTTCTGGCGGATTAATTGAAGCAGGCTTATCTATTTTCTCGTAAAAAAATCGTTCTTATTTTATAACGGATATTTTGTAAAGCTCTGCCCCGTGACGTTTGATGAAGGGTGCGAATTCAATATTAAAATATCCGAGATCTTTTTTATTCCATAAATCTTTTATTCTGCATGTTCCATGAAGGCCAAACTCTTTTAATGTAACAGGGACAGATACGGAATCTGCAGGGAGCGGGCCGGAGGGATCCTGAGTATAAACAAAAAATTGGACACTGGCGCCTTCTGTATGTTCGATGCATTCTTTATCGAGACCTGCTTTTGCGGTAAATCGATTATAACCTTCGGGAATGTCAAATTCTATAATTGAAATAGAATGAGTACCGATGCCAATCAGATAATCTTTGCCATCGACATTTAAAGTATTGCCTCCAACGCTTTTATTCTTCGCAGCCTGTCCCCAGCCTGCAGTTGCATTTATCCATTTGAGTTCCGTAAGAGAGAGATTTCCTTTTACCCCTGTAAGTTCGGGTTCAATCCAATCTGCATGATCCCAATTATTGCCGTTACCGGCATCGGCAACAACTAAATAGAGTTTCTTTGAATTCGATATGCCAACATCGATATCGACGCTATGCTTTTTATTCAATGCGGAGATAACTTCGCTTTTCCATAAAGCTTTGTTTTCGATAATTTGTTCTTGATCCTGTGCATTAAAGAGAGCTAAATATTTATCGCCTGTTTTGGGATCGTCGGCTGTCCATGCAATAAGATCGCCGTGTCTGAAAAGTTGCCTGTTATTTCGGCTGAATTGATTGATAAAGAGAATTTCCTTGCTGGTAAGCAATGAAAGCGTGAATTCATCGCTGCTTGGCAAATCGCCTCCGAACATCAGCGGCGAACGGAAAATTACAAAAAGGGACATCAGACTCTTTTGTTCATCTTGAGTCAACCTGCTTATACGATCATCGCCATTTTCAGCTCTCATTCCGATGCGGCCAAGAGGAAGCATATCAGCATCCGGGAAATTGCCATTACCGATATACGGAGACCAGCGGCTGCACACATCGAAATGTTCTTTAAGCTGAGTCCAGTTATCCCAGAAATCGCCGACGATGCGCCATAAATTTGCATTGTGTTTGATATGATCGGCAAACTGTATAGGGGTTTCACTGGCGAAGTGCTCAGAACTATTTTACGGCCGCAGTTGTCTATGGCTTTTCTGATCATTTCAATTTCTTCTTTATGATAGGGATTAGAAATGCCGTCAACCTTTACAAAATCGACTCCCCAGGTTGCATATAAGTTAAAAACGGAATTATAATATTCCTGTGCGCCTTCCTTCCCGGCTGGAATCGTGTACATATCGTGCAGCCATGTGCATCGATCTTCGGTGCTGTAAATATCTCCGGCTCTGACTCTGCTTCCAAGAATGGGCGTATTGTTCTTAACTGCTTCTACGGAGATGCCGCGCATGATATGGATACCGAACTTAAGACCTTTGGCGTGAATATAATCGGCAAGAGGTTTGAAGCCGTTTCCATCAGAAGCAGATGGAAAACGCAAAGGACTCGGCAGGAGGCGGCCATATTCGTCCATCGTATATATTGGATCCTTTTCATTATATCCGTGAGCTTTATCGTTCTGGACGTACCACCGGATATCGACGACAATGTATTCCCATCCGTATTCCTTTAAGTATTTTGCCATGTAGTCGGCATTTACTTTCACTTCGTTTTCTGTCACCGTTGGCCCGTAACAATCCCAGCTATTCCAGCCCATGGGAGGCGTTGGTGTCCAATCGGAAAAGTTTTGTACGCGAAGAAATGATATAAAAAAAATCAGTGACAGGAAGAAGGAGCATTTTTTCATGAGGTAAATCCTTTCTTTACCAATCGATATCTATCTTTTGCCCATTCTTTAGGAAGACCTCTTTCTCTTTATTCCCGCTTATGAGTGTGGCTTTTCCATCCGTCTTTGCGCTGATAGAAATCTTTTTTAAGGTTTTATTTTCCCATTCCATTGAAATAACGAATCCGCCCCGGGCACAGATACCGCTGATCGAACCGCTTTCCCATGCATCGGGCAGGGCAGGGAGGAGTCTGATATAATTATCGCCTGACTGGACAAGCATCTCAATGACGGAAGCGGAACCTCCAAAATTGCCGTCAATTTGAAAAGGCGGATGAGCATCGAATAAATTAGGATACGTACCGCCTCCGCCTGAATAGTTCGTACGCAATCCGTCGGGATCGACATATTTTAATAATTCACGATACATTTTGTAAGCATGATTGCCGTCTCCGAGTCTTGCCCAGAGGTTGATACGCCAGGCCTTCGACCATCCTGTCGATTCATCGCCTTTGATTTCAAGAGTATTGCGACAGGCATCAGCAAGTTCAGGCGTCGCAGATGGTGTGATCTGGTGTCCGGGAAACAATCCAAAGAGATGAGACTGATGGCGATGCTGCGGATCCTCATCTTCCCAATCGTAGAACCATTCCTGCAGGTTCCCTTTTTTGCCGATTTTGTACGGATGCAAACGGGCAAGAGTATTTTCAAGCTGTGCCCTGAAGCCGGTATCTGTATTTAAAATTTTTGAAGCCTTAAGAGTGTTCTCCAAACATTCCCGAATGATAGCCAGGTCGGCTGTTCCGCCGTACAATGTTGCTCCATGATAACCATTAGGCGTAATATATTTGTTTTCCGGCGATGTAGAAGGGGATGTGATGAGTTCTTCATCTTTATCTTCAATCAGCCAATCCATGCAAAACTGAGCCGCCCCTTTCATGGTCTCATACGCATAATTTTTCAAATAATCTTTGTCCTGCATAAACCTATAATGTTCCCATAAGTGCGTGCTTAGCCATGCCCCTCCCATGTTCCAGTTTGCCCAAACGGGATCGCCATGCCCGAAATTGCCGACCGGGTTGCTCATTGCCCATATATCCGAATTGTGGCATTCCGCCCAGCCGCCGGCACGGTAAAAATTTTTCGCAGTTATTTTTCCCGTTGTCGAAACATTTTTTATAAAGCCCAACAGCGGAAGATGCATTTCTGAGAGATTTGCATTCTCGGCAAGCCAATAATTTTCCTCGACATTAATATTGGTTGTATAATTGCTGCTCCAGGGGGGGCGAATATATGGGCTCCAGATGCCCTGCAAATTGGCTGGTACACCGGGTGTACGGGAACTGCTGATTAATAAATATCGTCCGTACTGGAAATAGAGAATTTCCAGGTTCTTGTCTTCTTTTCCTTCGGTATAGCGTTTCAATCGTTCGTCGGTCGGCAGATCAGGTGCGCTTGTCTTGCCCAGATTCAAATTAACGCGATTGAAGAATTTCTGATAATCAGCAAGGTGTGACTGCTTCAACTGTCGAAACGGTTGAGAAAAAGCGTTCGCCAATTGATCATGTGAAATAGCCTCAGCGTTCAATCCATCAGCAGCCGGATCCTTATCAAAACCGTTAAAACTGGTTGCGACTGAAATAAAAATTATCGCTTCGGTTCCTCCTTTGAGTCCCAGAGTAGTATCCGTGGCGACTATTTCCCCGTCCGTATTCTTGATTTTAACCAATGTTGTAAATCTTGTTCCCTTGTTTTCATCAAAGACAACCGCATTGGGTATATCTCCGAGGTAACTTGGCAAAGCGCGGAATGGAGCATATCCTTTTGCTTTTAATATGCTGTCCGAAGAAGAGATTCCATACTTCAGCAAACTTTCAAACCTTAGATTGAAACTCAACGCGCTTTTTTGACTGCTGGTAAATCTTATAATCATGATATGATCGGGATTCGAGATAAAATACTCACGAGAGTACTGAACACCATCTGCTTCATACTTTACCTTTGAAACGGCTTCGCCGATATTCAATTCCCGGTAATAATGATTGGGTGCAGCAGTATATTTGCACTCTATATATAACGTGCCGAGCGGGACATAAGACTGGGAATACGAGCCCTGCAGCTTTTTATTCAATTCATCAGCCAATTTGTAATTTTCATTTTTTAACGCTTCTCTCAGAGCAGGCAGAGTTTTATAGGCTTCGGGATTCATGTTTGCGTCGACGGGTACGCCCGACCAGAGTGTTGCATCGTTTAAAAATATTTTATCAGAATTCACACCGCCGAAAACCGAAGCGCCCATTGTACCGTTCCCGAGAACAAGACTTTCCTCAAAATACTGTGCCGGCTGTTTATACCATAATGTATTTACCGACTGTGCAAAAACTAAATCTTCCAATAGAAAGGTGTTCAAAATGACGAGGATGACAACTACTTTTTTCATTTCTTCACTCAATCGATATTTAAAAATTGCAATGATTTTTTAACTTCGGACAACCATTTGCGAGCAATCAGTTCATGTCCCGCGGGCATCGGATGTAATCCAACCCAGAACCAGTATCTGGCGGGAGCTTTCCGGCAGGCATCGATAAACGGCTGGTGATGAGATAGGCATAGCCGTGTCCTATAATGCGATTCCAGAAACGTGGACGAAAAGTCGGTTCCGCGGGAATTCGTGTCTCATTCTAAAACGGATTCGTGATATCTATTTGCAACCCATGAGTTCTCATCCACGTCTCCAGTCGTTATCACGGAGCCGGTTGTTTTCTGATTTCTCGATGCTCTACCAATGGATTTCATCAAAATATATATTTCCGTTCCATGCAGGTTTATTATCCGGATGTAGAATGATCCATCCGAATTGGCGGACTTCTTTGATGTTTCCCTTGATTTGTGCGCCGGATAAGTCCCATTTGATATCGTTCCATCCGCTTTTTAATACGGCAGGTTTTTGTTCATCGTAGATCCAATCGTCTGTCGAATTCATATAGGTCTTTAATGAACAATTCATTCCTGCAAGATCTTCGGGAATATATACTTTTACCGAAAGTGTTTTTCCCGAAAAGTTTTCAAGATGATCAAAAACAGTTCCGATATTCGCTTCATTCGAATCGGGACCGGCGAAGCGGCATGCGGCTTTCAAACTTCCGGAACCGTCCTGTTCGGAACTATTTGACGGTTCGAAAGAGAAGTCTCGCATTGCTCTCTGTTTATTATCGAGCGAGTAATTCCAGTCATAAACTTCAGCGGAATTGTTGAAATGATAAAGAAGACTGTTTTGTGACAAATCTTCGAAACCGATTCCTCGATTGAGACTGTCGGCCAGAAACAGCCGGACACCGTCCACCATACTAGGCCGCATATTTGTATAATGATTTTTTTGCGGATACACATGATGGATAAATTCCAATCCCTGATAGTTTCTTTTATCCAGAAGCTGGAACATTTTTTCATCCGGTCCGATCATGAAGTCGTAGCCTTCGAGTGAGCCGTACGTGAGGAAAAGCCTGGATTGAATGGATCTTCTATCCTTTGATAACGTTTTTTCGAATTCATACAGTTTGCCGGCTTCCTTTGCCGGGAGATAGGGACTTGCTCCGATATAGGCGCAAAAAACATTGTTCGAATCGGCGGCATTGTGGAAGAAAGAATAAAGTGTAAAATGTCCTCCTCTGGAAGCGCCGAAGAGAATTCGTCTATGAGGATCGCAGGAAAAATTCTTCTCGACGAATGGAATGACTTCTTTAAGAATGCATTGTCTGAAGTTTTCGGGACTTTCGCTCAGGTCCCGGGTACGGGTCTTTTCATAATCATAGTTTTTAGGATATCCTATCCCGACAACAAGCACGGGAGGAATAGCTTTTTTCTTTGTCAAATAATGAATGTATTTGTAATCGAACCGACGCCAGTAGCCGTCCGTGATATATATAACAGGTATATTCTGGAGTTTTTCAGAGCCGTTCAAATAAGTTATATCGATCTTCAGATTGTCGTCGATGTTCCTTGAACGGAGATCATATTCTTTGAACGCCATATCCATCTGATAGATGTCGGAGCCACATTTGAAAATATTGGCCGGAATATTACCAGTATCGGTGTTTGTTTGTGCCGGCACACTTTCGACCATGATGAAAAAGGCAATAAGGATAATCAGTGTTTTCATAAGAGACCTCCATCGTGAACGGCGCTCATGGATATTGTTTTTAAGATGGAGCCCATCTTCGAGATGGACTCCATCTTACATCTGGTGATACTATTTTAAAAGAATGAGCTTCTTCGTTTGTGCAGAAGATCCGGTTTGTAAACGGTAGAAGTAAACGCCGCTGCTCAGGTTTGCCGCATTCCATTGGCGTGTGTAATTTCCCGCTGCCAGTTCTTCAGAAACAATTGTTGCCATTTCTCTTCCTAATATATCAAATATTTTCAAGGTCACAAATGAACGCGATGGGAGAGTGAATGCGATGGTTGTCGACGGGTTAAAAGGATTGGGATAATTCTGTGAAAGCTTGAAATCATATGCAACGGCCGGAGATTCCTTGACTTCCGTTATAGATCCGCCGAGAGCGCTGTATCTCGCAATGACCTTCTGAAAATCATCAGCAGGGTTATATTGTGCAAACAAACTGTCGTTCCAGATAAGCGAGCCAATTGGAAGATAGTCGATTGTGGATATATATGTCGATTGACTGAAGTTCTCAATAAGATCCGTGAATTTTGTAATTCCCGCATTCGATCCGGCATTTTCAGTTTTCACGCCATTGACAATGCCGGGAATTGTTGTCGGGTCGTAGTCGCCGAATATGTATGCACTTTGGGTGATAGTATTGGCAGGAGTATTCGGCACTCCCCATTGGGATTCATCCCATAGCGCCATCTGATTCGCAACGGTCGCATCTTTGATACCGGGCGTGACAGTCTGAGGATTCGCTGTGATTGTATTATCTTCGATCATGCCTTGTGGATACGCCGCAAACAGGGCTTTCGTCCGGGTATTCATCCATTCTCCCGGCACATTGTGTACAACCCAGGGTCCATTTCCCCAGCCCTTGTAATTCAAATACGATACCGGGTAAGGACCGACTGCATTGTATGCATTGTTCTCATTGAGATAATACCTGTTCATTAATGTGTCATTGTAATTGACGTTGTTCGAAACAAAGACTTTCATTCTATCCAGCCCCACATCGGCGGTATAACCGCCATTAGCCGTTCGAAATTGCGGCTGTACCATGATTGTTGATCCCGGGGAGTTTGTCGTATCGATATTAATTGTGCTCGTGTGATATTTTCTATCGGTATCCTCTTGGTTCACAATATTGGTGTCTTCACCGGCCCAGTTATGATTAATGAAAATATTATTGGTGACGATGAATTTAATGTAAAACTGGGATTGCAGCCAGTTCTTTTTATTATTGACAATGGTATTGTGATTGAGATAGGCAAATATGGTCAGGGAATTCTGCATCAGAAAAGTCAAGCCGCCTCCGGTGGTTGTGACGTTTTCAACCCAGAGTGTATCGACCGGGTTCTTGCACATGTACACTCTGGATCCCCACCATTGCTGCGGATGGAACATGTTGCGGAAGTAAGAATTTTTTATGAAAAACTTCGCCCCGTTCGTCCAGCCGTTGCATTCAAAAAAGTCTATGTTGGTGAATTCAAAAAGGCAGCTATCGATGGTCAAAGACTGGGGAAGTTTTGGTCCGCCCGAAACGGCAGAGCCGGTCGTCATAAACCAATTTTCGTTATTCTGTGTTTTATCCATCTGCATTCCCTGATAATGGATGTTCACCATTTTAATGCTTCCCTGGACAGTATTCTGTCCGATGGGTCCGTTGACGGGATCCATAACAATGATCGGTTTTCTTCCCCCGGATTCGCCGACTATTGTCAACGTGCCCGTAGGGTTGATGATTGCAATCGGAGCATGCTGGACATAAATTTGATTCTTTTGCAGAACATATACTCTGTTGGGATTATTTCTGACGTTATTGGTAACATCGCCGTTAATCGTCGCTTCGAGTATGCCCGGAGCGCTGTTGACTATAACCGTGGTATCGCCCGGTGCGCTGAATGACCGGCTTGCAGCAAGTAAGAAGATTATTGAAAAAAGCGTAATTTTTATTTTCATTTTTAATCCTATGGAGTTACAAATGTTTTTATCAGGGAATTTCGGAAACTTTCCGGCCGGCGGCGAAAGATGAAATCGGTCCTGTGTATATTTTGCCTTGCGGCGCTCTCGTGATACGCACAGCGAACATTCGTTCTCTCGAAAGCCATCCATCCGGCAATCCTGAATTATTGCAAGAAGACAATTCTGCTGCCCGGCAGATTGTCGAGCCGGGCAGCAGAACAGGAATATCAGGTAATACTATTTCAGCAAGACCAATTTTTTTGTTTCAGTATACATACCGGAGACTTGCAGGCGATAGAAATAGACGCCGCTTGTAAGATGGATTGCATTGAAAGGAACTGCATACGTTCCGGCGGGTTGTTCTTTGTTCACCAATGTTGCTATTTCCCGTCCCAGCTCATCGTAGATCTTGAGTGAAACGTTGCCGCGCACCGACAGTTCATACATTATCGTTGTCGTAGGGTTAAACGGATTCGGATAATTTTGTCTTAATGTAAAAGCGGATGGAACGGTGGTTCCCGCCGGCACGGAAGTATAGAGATCAGGATGCAGACTAACTAACTCGATACCGGTTCCGGTAGCGGGGTTCAGATTTCTTGTATATTGTTTATCGGCTGCATTATTCCAATGTTCGTGCACACCAAGGCTTTGCAGTCGAACGCCGTCGCCGGAGGGGGAGTAATATGCTCCCGATGGAGGATTATTCGCCTGCGCGGCTTCATGAAGATAATTATCGACAGCTCCAGTGGTTAATGTGTAGTTCGTCGGATTAGCTGCCTGTTCCGTACGCAGGAAATCGAGACAGACCGATTCGATAGCCACATTGTCCTGAGAGAGGAACAGACTCGATGTCCAGTTGTTGTTGAACGGCGCAGATTTCCATCTGCTTGTATTGTCAAGGTTATCTCCGTGCTCATTCTTTGCTGCATACAGTGCATCCACCATAAAGAGGAGAGTTTTACCTCCGAGATCTTTGTGTCCCATTAGATCGACAAGCGCATTATATGAACCCATCGGCCTTTTCGCATAAACCAATTGATCACTCCATTGAACGCCGGTATGAACTACAACGTACCCATGCACTCCGGCTGCATGCGGAGCCCATTGATATGGAACGCCGAAATCGTCGTCGACACTCAATGTGCCGAAATGATTTTTTGCGCAACAGGTAATACCGGCGTAACTGTGAGCTTTTAAATTAGCAAGATTGATGAGATATGCCGCCTTGCTAACAGCGGTAGGCAAAAACGTTCTGTTTCCACCTTGAGCGGAAACAGAAGGATCCTTGTCTATTACGAGATTTTGCGCCCAATGTAAATATGTTGTCGAATCACGAACATATTTCTCCCGGCCGAGCGTATCGAGCCAGCCCATGAAGTGCACATGAGGGAATTGTGCTTTGCACTTCGAATATATCGGATCAGGTATGAATCTGATAAGATCGTAAAATGTGATATTGCTGTCCGGCACTCCCGCATTGTTTACCAGTTGTTTTAATAAACTGAACACCATCTGGGGTGTGGCCACCGACGAGTTTCCCGGGTTATAAATTGTCGAGGAGTTGTTAATATTGATTTTAATGGCAATTTTTTCTCCGGCTGTATAGCCGACGATTCCTTTTCCATGCTGCATATTGAAATAATTGAATAATGCAATCCAGGATGCAGCATCAGTGGATTGTCCGGTCAACGAACGCAGGGAGCGGGAGAGCATCGAATCGACAGAAGTTTGATTTGTATTCGCATCGTTCCACCAGTTTCCCGAAGTTCCATTCCAATGAGCTGCAGTCGAGTCCCTCATCCAAACAACTCGGCCGGGAAAAATTCCACGTGCCGTTCCCATCGGACTGTTGGCAGAGTCTGTCGGCACAAACAGCGTATCAGCCGGGGCAGTTACTGCAAACGACGGTGTGTTTGTATTGAAAACGAAATACATTCCGGCGATGACGGCGGCGAGAATAAAAATCGACGCAAGGGTATAACGAGAATTTCGAAAATAGGCTCTTGATTTTTGAAATGAAAACAATGCGGCGACCAGCGTGACAATATAAACGAGAAAACCGCTGGCGATAGGCGCTGCAACTTTCATGCATGGATATTCTGCGCGGCTCGGTTTAGGAATAATGCGTACGAGCATCCAGATTAAACTGACCAATCCTATGAAAGGGAAGAAAAGCCGTAAGAATTTATTTTTACGATTTTTTCCCGATTTTCTATGATGAGGGCAATCTGAAGATTTCATTTGTTCCATTATTTTGTCCTTTAAATTACAATAATGATGATGAGGTCATTTGAACATGCGAACTATGAGCAGCTACTCAACGAATTAAGAGATAATAGAAAGATTACATTCAATGTTGTCCTTTCTTTCATACTATATATTTGTGCTGATGAAAACGACAACAAAAGCACGAAAATCATTATTTAGCTTTTCAGAAACAAATCAGAACAGAGCGGTCGACCTTATTCCTGCATTGCAGGTATCAGTTGAACTCTTGGAAGAACACGTTCGAAACCTTGAAGAGCAACCGAATCAAAGTAATCATTTGAGTCGCGAGCCGCCGTCAAGTGGTGGATACCAATGAAACAACCGTGGGAGTTGCTTAATATGGCAGGGTTAGAACTCCGAAGTATTTTTTAAGTATAAAAAGTAAAAACCTTTCTCAATTTTATTTTGCGTTTATTCTTTAGTCTCTTACATTAAGAGGATTATTCTTTTCTCCATCTTTCATCCACTGCTGATCAATATAATCAATAATCATAAAAGAAGTCGAGTTACAGTACATTCTTTCTGCTATTCATATTTGTACACGGTGCATTTTTCGATGCTAAGTTTCCGGAATGTAAATCTCCATGCCCGACCTTGGTCATTTTCATCGCCATTCAGCCGCCGTCCTGGAATCCAAACGCCATCGCGAAAAATTCCTTCATCGACATTTCCAATGCCGATAATTTCTTTTTTATTTGATTTTGGGAAGAAACGCACCCTGAACCCGCAGCCCGCGCCGATGAATTTGTTCGGGCCGTCCGCTATGACAATTCCATAGCCGATTTTTGATTTATTTCCGAATAATTCATCAAGCGAGACTTCAACCTTATAGCCGCCTATATCGTAAGTTGCAGAAGGATTTTTTTCATCGACCACAAAACCTGCAATTTCTCCTGCCGCTTGTTTCTCCAGAATAAGCGGACTTAATTGTTTAAGAATATCGTAACTTTTGCTCAGTGCAGTTTCTTTAGGGCCTTTGGCTGGCTCGGCGCCAAAGGAAATTTTACCCAGCATATCTATGCCGAAAGGCGAAACACCAAGGGCATTATACTGTCCGACAGCTATAAAAACATTCCTGGCGCCTTCCTCGCCGCTGTTCATTTCAGGAATAAAAAGAGGATTTTCGCGCTGCGTAAATTTTTTGCACCGATTTTCATAGTCAGGTACATAGAGATCCGGAGCAAAAATATCGACAGCCGGCGCGCCAGCCTGCCATATATCGAGCAGGTGTGCCAGCGGCCCGCCGCTGGGATACGAGCCGGGTTTTGGGCAGCCTTCCTGATCGAGCCATGCATTGGCATACATTGGAAGTGAATATTCTTTTTTCCCGGCTAAAGTCACTTTCTGAACATATCGGGCGTAATTCCATGCCATAAATATTTCATCGCATTGTTCGCCTTTTCCGAAAACTTCTTCCCAGTTGCCGGAGGTTTTAAAACCGTTTATTCCCCAGCGTTCTCTGAGTTCCGGAACCAGTTCAGCTTTATTTTTAACTAAGTATTCTATTAAATTCTTAGGCACCTGCGATGTAAAAGCTGCATCGGCAATTTCCGAATGATCGCGGGAATCACCGAGTATGCCGACTTCATTTTCAACCTGCATCATCAGGACTGTGTGATCGGCGCCATCGAATTCCCCGATGTGTTTCATAAGCGCCGAAAATGCTTTTGAATCTGCGTCGCTGTTGTTTTCGGAAAATGTGGATAATACTTCTACCGTCGAGCCGTCTTTCATTTTTACACGCGGGTATTTATTCTCATTTTCTTTTACCCAGAACGGCGTATAGCTGGACATGCCGTTCTTCCAGCTTGCCAGCCATAAGAAAACCAGGTGCATTTTATTTTGCCGGGCCTCTGTGATAAGGCCGTCAACAAGGCTGAAATCGAATTGTCCTTCTTTGGGTTCGATCAATTCCCACGAAAGGGGAGTCAGCACGGTGTTGAAATTCAAATCGATTGCCTGCCGCCATATCGGTTTCATATAATCGAGGCTTGACGAGGTTGAATTATTTAATTCCCCGCCGATGATGAGAAACGGTTTTCCATCAATGTAAAGTTGAGCGACACTTCCGTGCCGCACAAGCTGCGGCATACCTTCGGACTTTTGTCCTTGTTGAAGATCGCCGCAGTACAATTGAATGGTCAGCAGGATGCAGGTCAAAGCTGCAATCCCTATGGTTGAGCTTTTTTTTGATTTCATCGGTTCGTTCCTTCCTTTTATTGAGGAAATGAAAGAATTAAGTTGATATTATTTTAAAATATTAAAACTCTCTTTATTTTATTTTCATAATAGCGAATGATTTTGCTTCAGTTTGAATGATGGTTCGACCGTCATACACTTTCCAAGCGGGGGAAGAACCCATCAACAATTTGCGGGAACCCTTTAATTCTCCTTTTATGTCTGCAGCGACTGGTTTGTTCGACGGGTTGAGAACTATCAATATCTTTTCGCCGTCGAGTAATCTCATATAAACAAACGGATACTTGTTTTTTTGGGCATAGACCGGCACGAATGCTGCATAATTGGACAGTGCAAGCTCGGATTTATGCAGCGCAATCAATTTCTTGAGGAAATTTAAAAGCGATGCGGGATCATTTTGCTGTGCCATTACAGTGGGGGCCGATTGAGCGGTGTCATACGGCAAATATACTTTTTCAAAAGGAGCTGTTGAAAACCCAAGATTTTTTGAATCATCCCATTGCATCGGAGTACGTGTGCCGGCACGTCCTCCATAACAGCCTTCTTTCGCAATTTTGTTGCCCAATTGCCGCATGCCGATTTCATCACCGTAATAGACGAACGGCACATTAGGCATGGTGAATGCAAATGTTTGAATAATTTCCAGATCGCGCTGATCGCGGCCGTTATTATTTATGCGTGGAATATCGTGATTGCCGACAGGCAATGAAATGTACCCTTTACCTTTTGTAAATGCATATTGTTGAAAATAAATATGTAAAAAGTGAGAAATATTTCCTTCACCGGAAGCTCTGAAAAAACTGTTGCTCCGGCTGAACAAATCGTCATAGCCTTCGAACCAATGCATGAAATCGGCGTGGAAACCGGCGTTGACGGCATCCTTTGGGTTGCTCCATTCTGAAACAATGAAGGCATCGGGATATTTCGTATCCAGCATCTTCCGGACATCCTGCCAGAAGAAACGGATGCTTTGGCTTGGATCGTTTTTCACCAACGAGCCGGCCATGTCTATTCTAAAACCTGAACATCCCATGTCGAGCCAATATTTCATCACGTTTTTCATTTCGGCTTTAAGAGCCATAACATCAGGATTGTCTACCGGCAGCTGCCAAGGTTGATTCGGGTCGGGTTTTCCCCAGCCGTAATTCAGTGCGGGCTGATGCCAGAAGAAATTGGTCATATAGTTTCCGTCCCGGTCGCAATAGCCCTGGATAAAGTTTTCCTTATATTTTTCCATACCGTTAAACCACGTGCCATTTGTCCAGATATACCAATTGCTGTATTTATTGGGAACAGGGCTGCACGAGGCCTTAAACCACGGATGGTCGATCGATGTATGACCGGGCACAAAGTCGATAATTATACGCAGCCCTTTTGCTTTTGCGATTCTGAAAAGATCCCTTGCATCCTCGTCTGTGCCGTAACGCGGAGCTACATGATAATAATCCGATACATCGTATCCTGCATCTCTGAACGGAGAGACATAAAATGGATTGATCCAAATTGCGTCAACGCCTAAACTTTTTACATAATCGAGTCTGGCAATAATTCCCTTGAGATCGCCGATGCCGTCGCCGTTTGAATCGTAAAACGTTTGCGGGTATATTTCGTAAAATGCCGCGGTGTTCATCCATTCCGGACCGGCCGGTTTTATAGGCGATTGGATGCTGTCCAAATCGGGAAAGGCGGCGATTTCGTACTGATCATTGAATACTTGTGCGTCTGCATGAAGGCATGCAACGGCGGCGATTGCGAGCATGAATAAAGCGAGCTTTATTTTTTCCATAGTATTCCTGAATTTACATGCCTTTTGGAAAAACGGTAATCCTTAATTTACTGCATCCATAGGGTACCAGCGTTATCGTGTCGATTTTTTTATTCAGTCCGTTTTTTAACATCGCCGAGTCAGGCAGGAGAGGAGTGAACGACCATGACCCTTTTTTTATGCCTGTATCGGTCACGTACCAGTCGGTTACTTTGCCGCGTTCATTTCTCTTCACGCCCCAATTCTCAAATTTCATTTCATTTTTATTTTCCAGCATCCATCCGTTTACCAAACGCGCCGGGACATTTAATTCAAGAGGCGCGTTTTCTATGCTCCACGGATTATCCGAAAAAGGATTATTCACTACTTTGATTTGCTGCTGTAAACTGTCCTGTGATACGCAGAGAGCATAATTCCAGGGACTCTTGGCAAACAATTCATAAGCAGGGAAATCCGGTGTGGATCGTACGTCTTGAGTATCCACTTTCCAGTCCTCATTTATTTTTAAGGAATAGAGCAGCGGGCCTCTTTCAATGGATATTCCATTCTCAGAACCGGGCGTCAGTTTAAAAGGAGACGGTAAAATAACCGTTACTTTGTCTCCTTCTTTATATTCTTGATGCAGCGGCAGATATGTACCCGGACTCAATTGTCTGTTCAATTCAACACCATTGATCAGCACATGTGCGTCTTTACACCAGCCGGGTATCCTGATGTAAAAATTAAAGCTGTTTTTTTCTCGAAGATGAAAAATAAAATGAATGCTGTCGGAAAACGGATAGTGAGTATCTTCGTCGATAGTAACTTCAGTTTTGTTCGGGCCTGCAGTGTACGTAACGGAAGACGGCGCATACATGGATGCTGCAAGTCCGCCTCTGCCGTCGGTCATCCACGCATTGATGGCAAAATTCGGCATCATCCTGTTGACATTGCCCGGGCAGCATTCGGTGCCCGGATTGGGGGCATAGCGCATTTCACCGCCGCCGTCGCGGATAAAACTATTTCTCGAAGCAATGACCTGATTCGGAGCAGAAAAATATTGCAAGGCCTTAAAATCTTTCGTCACCGAACCGGGTGCAGCGTTAAAAGCGGCTCTTTCTATCTTATCGGCATAGGCAGCTTCGCCTGTGGCTTTTAACAGATAAGAAATATTCCACGTATAATCGGAAATATCGCAAATCTCATGCGACTCCTGGGTCGTAGGTATCTGGATATGTTCCGATGAAACGTTTACACCGTCTATCAGCATGTGATATTTATCGAGTTTTTTGAATGCAGCAATACTGGGTTTTAGGTATGTCGAATCGCCCGTAGAGAGATAGAGGATGGCGCCCAGTTTCGATTTTTCCAGGAACGTGACTCCATGTTCGACGACAATGGTATCCCTTAAAAAGCCGGTATCGGAAACCATCGAATTTTTATTAAGTTCATTGGAGTTCTTATAAATTTCTTTTGCAAAATTCAGCAGCGCCGTATCTTTCGATTCGGAGTAAGCCCATAAAATAATTTCTGCATTGATGGATTCCCTGATCCCGGTGTGCGGAAAACGGTCGCCCAGATAATGCTTTTTGATGGCCGCCAATATTGCAGGATTGTAAGTGGCTTCATATTCTGCCATCCATGCCCTGAAAAAAACCACGTATACCCATCGGTCTCCTTCATCGTTGGGTTTGAGAAATTTCGGTCCTAAAAATCCGGTACTGTCGGGATGTGCCAACACATAATAAATACTCTTGAGTGCTTTATTCAATAAGGACGTATCTTTTAACAATAATCCACATCGTATCATCCCATCCACCCAATACGCATTTTGTTCGTACGGCCACCATTTTTCGATGCTCTTATTGCCGGGTATGCTGTCTGCCGCCCATCCGACCGTATTGAACGGATATCCGGCTTTTTCCAAATGCCCCGTCAATCCGTTTCTCTGGTTTATCAAATACTGCCTCAGCCAGCCATGGGGAGTGATTGCATTTGCAGGTATGGATTGAAACCGGCCGTAATATGCGATTGGCTGGGATAAACTATCCATGCTGAAAAAGAGAAAACAAATGAGAACTATTATTTTTTTCACGACATTATATTCTACTTTTTTTCCGTTGGAATGTAAAGTTTACATTTACGTCCGATTTTTATGACTGAGTTCTTCTCAGTGTCATTATTTTTCATGAAACAGTAATTGTGAAAATAAATATAAATCGTTTTTCCAGACTGTGAAATCATGTTTCCCGGGTTCAAGATACCATATATGCGGTACGATCTGTTCCTGCAGATATGCATGCGTGTGTTCGCTGATGTGCAGCAGTCCGTCCTGATCGCCGCAAGAGAGCCATAATAATTTGACCTTTTGAACGGTTTCTTCCGGATTGGGTACGAGAATTTTAGGCGCTTCGGTATTCGGAGCCGGGGAAAAGGCGCCTATCCATGCAAACGTGTCGAGATGAGCCAGTCCGAAATTGAGAGCTTGACCTCCGCCCATGGAGAGTCCTGCAAGGGCGCGGTTTTCGCGATTCTTGATAACAGGATAATGCGATTGTATGAACGGAATCAGGCCGTTCAGTAAATCTTTTTCAAATGTTGAAAACGCCTGCACTTTTACGGAATCGAAAATGTTTCCGTCTGCTCTATCGTCCGGCATTGCGCGTCCGTTGGGCATAACGACGATCATGGGAGTCAGTTTTTTATCCGCGTAGAGATTGTCGAAAATGATATCGGGCCGTCCGTTGTTATACCATTCCGTTTCGTCGCCGCCGATGCCGTGCAGGAGATAGAGTACGTTATACGAATTATCTTTTGAATATCCAGGAGGGATGTAAATCAAAGCTTTACGCTTGTTTCCAACTGTGCTGGAAAAGTATTCAAGAGTATCAATCTTGCCTTTTTGAATATTCTCACGCTCAACATTGAATCCCGCCGGCGCCGGTTTTATTTCTGGTTGCGAGAAAAATTTTATACCTGACGGATTGATCCTTTTTATATTTCCAGCGTTGTCGAAATTCAAGCTGTCGATGCAAAGCTGTCGCAGGACGAAACTTTCTTTTTGAGGAAAGATTTTGTGATACAGGATATAATATTGCCCGTTTGCAATGAACACCGTATGATGTCCGGGTCCGATTGTCGTGCTGTCGCTGCATGTTGCAATGATCGGACTTGTTACTCCTTCCGTCCAGGGACCGAAGGGATTATTTCCTGTAGAGTAACGGATTTTATACGTGGGATCGATGGCTTTTCCCTCAGAATACATCAGATAATACATGCCGTTTCGTTTCAGCATATAGGGCGCTTCGAAATAATGGGGAGGAGTTACATCCCGCGGGGAACCGTCAAAAGTTACCATGTCATCTTTTAGTTTCACGACGAAGCAGCGTCCATTTATCCAATTCAATCCAGAACCCCAATAGAGATAGACATCTCCGTTGTCATCTAAGAAACATTCCGCATCGATCATGTGATATCCGGGAAAGAATCGGCCGTTGATCAGGGGAGAGTTGTCTGATTTCACGTTTTTCCACGGACCCAGCGGCTGCTTACTTACCCCCGCCCATATCTCACTCCCGACGGAAACGTACATATAGTAATTTCCGTTCTTTGCTTTCACGACTGATGGAGCCCAGACCATTGCTCCGCCGGATGTCGGACTTGTGCAGGCATTCTTCGTCGGCCAGTTGATATGCATTTTTTTGAAATGCACAAAGTCTATAGTCTCAAGAACGGCCAATTCCTCTCCGCCCCATGGATCGATAGTAGCATAGATATAATAAATGCCGTTATATTTAATGATAGTCGGATCGGCATAGTACCCGTTAACGATAGGATTGCGGATGAAGCCGTTCTTCTCCTGACCATGCAGGGGAAATAAAAGGAGAAACAGAAACGAAAAATAAAAACTAAGGAACCGAGATGGTATTCTCCGTATCATCGTTCAATTCTCATTTTCTGATATTTGGTCAAATTCTCTTAGTGTTGATGTATGGTCATTTGGCTGCCTTCGTAGAGAACAATCTTATCGGGATTATTTTCCGGATCCAACCCTATACCATGTCCGTCGTGAACCCAGACGATCCGGAATGTTCTTTTTTCCAGCATGCATGGGAAAGCACCCATACGTTTGCCGAATGTCAACGTCTTCGCGGACTCATTCCATTGAATCGTTATAGTGGAATACACACCTTTTTCATAATTGTAGTTATCATTTTCATCTTCATAGAGCGTGAATTCTCCATCGGTTCCCGGATAAATTCTAAATTCAATAGGATCGGCAGGCTTCTCAGTAGCATACTGGAGCAACGGTCCCATTGGAATTATTGAACCGGCTCTTACGTACAGAGGCAGGGTTTCAATCGGTGCTGGTGCATCAATAGTTTTGCCGCCTGTAAGAAGTTTTCCGGTCCAGAAATCGAACCAGTCAGCCTTTTGGGGAAGATATACTTTTCTGGTTTTCTCAGCCGTAACATTGGCGCGTAAGCTGTACATTCGTTCGGTAACCGGATTGACGAGGAATGCGGGTCCGAACATGTACTGATCTCGTATATCGTTGATCGCTGCATCTGTTCTGAAGTCAAATGCCAGCGCGCGCAGGATCGTATACGCTTCATGCGTGACCTTCCATGAAAGCGAATAGATGTACGGCATCAGGCGATAACGCAAATTATCGTATTTCAAGAGTATCGACTTGGTGTTTGCATCCCAGTTTTCTGAGAAGAGGGCTCTTTCACCTTTTCCATGTATTCTGAAAATCGGACTGAATGTTCCGAACTGAAACCAGCGTGTAAACATTTCCCTATTTGCGGGAGCAGACCAATCCGGCGCCTGCCAATCGAGATGATATCCGCCGATATCCGAAGTCCAGTAGGGAATCCCCGATGCACAGGAATTAATTGCCTGAGGTACCTGACTTTTATATGCCCGCCATGTGCAAGTAATATCCGACGACCATAGGGTGATAGAATTCCTCTGCTGTCCGGCAAAGGCCTGGCGAATAAGGAAAAACGCCCGTTTCCCGGGAACGTCATTTCGCCAGTTGCTGTACAGGCCGGCCGAGTGCATGAGGGAATAGGTGTTAAAATAATCGATGCCTCTGCCTATGGAAAAATTGCTTTGTCGTCTGAGATCGAGAAGATCGCCGTTGTCGGGTTCGCATTGATCGACCCACCATGCATCCCATCCGTAGGGTGTAATTAATGCATCTCTTGCCTGCTGCCAGTACATTTCCCGCGCTTTCGGATTATGAGCGTCATAATAATTGTCGAACGTATGGGTCATCACATTATCCCACAGAATCGTGGTTAAGTTGCCGGCCTTTGCCATTGCATCATAATTTTTTGTGCCTTTGGCAAAGACAGGCCAGATAGAAATCATGGCATGCACATTCGCTTTATGCAATTCGTCCACCATTGCCTTCGGATCGGGATACCTTTCAGGCCACATAATATGAGAGCCGATAACGTCGGGTTCCCAATAGAACCAATCCTGTACGATACAATCGACCGGAATATTATTTTTCCGGTAATTATCTTTTACCGACAACATTTCTGCCTGACTCTTGTACCTGTCCTGCGATTGAAACAACCCAAAAGACCACTTGGGGAACATCGGTGCCTGTCCCGTTGCATCCCGATAGAGCGCTATGATACGATCGAATTCCGGCCCGTAGAAAAAATAATAATCGACCATGGTGCCGCTTTCCGACACGTATTTGTATTTTGTATTATTAGCCTCGGAGCCGTAAAAATTAGATGCCGCGTAATTATCCCACATAAGCCCGTAGCCTTTGGTCGATAAGAGGACCGGAATAGCGCCCGTCATATATTTGATCGCCATATCCTGATTGCGTCCCTTATAATTCATAGCAAGTGAATCCAGGGGATGGCATCCGAGTCCAAACAGCGCTTCGTTTGCAGGCGACAGGAACTCAGTTTCGCACTTGTATGTGCTCAAACCCGCAACTGAATCCGCCGACATTTTTTTTCCATTCGCCGCATCTTCGGCCAGAATGACAACATCATTCAGATCGGTGTATCTGATTGAATTTGTCGACTTGTTCACTTTGATTTTTATCCTGCCGGTAGAAATGATGATTTCCTCCGGACTTTCCGTAACTTCGAATTTCGGCGCCGCTGCCCATTCGTTGTTTATAACCAATGAGGTTTTTGACGGGATTTTCGGCAGGATGGTGTACTGAACTTCAATAATATCCTCTTTGCAGATTTTCACTTTCATGCTTCCGTTGTCTAATGTAAGGGTCACACCATCGGGATTTTTTGCATACGATGCTATGGAAGCCGCAGCGTTCTGCAGGGCTGTAAACGAGGTGATGATTGCAGCCGCAATCAGGGCAATTGCTTTTATTGTTGTCATGGTTATTCCATTACTATTTTAATAATGTTTCCGGAATAGTGAATTAATTTATAATTTTTGGAGAGTTCTAATCCGGTGCCGGAAGAAGGATTCACAATTACAATGTTGAAAGATCTTTCTTTCAGCATTCCATCGAAATATCCCGTTCGTTCACCGATGGTTATTATTTTTTCTTTATCGTTCCATGCAAACGGTATGATCGCATATTTTTCTTTTTCATAATTATAATTGTCGCCCTCATCTTCATACAACTCGAATTTTCCATCGGCTCCGGGATAAATGCGCAGTTCAATAGGGTCGGCCGGTTTTTGCGATGTGTATTGAAGAAATGGACCCATCGGAATAATTGATCCGGCCTTTACATACAAAGGCATTATATCGATAGGGGCGGGAGCGGTTATGGTCTGTCCGCCAGAAAAAGTTTTGCCCGTCCAGAAATCGATCCATTGTGTCGAAGCGGGCAAATAAACTTTCCGCGTTTTATCGGGAAGTTTGACATTGGAGACTTTTTTCTCGGAAGGGATAATCCATCGCAGCTGAGCAAGCGCCCCCATAAGATTTTCGTAATATTCAAACTTCACATTGTATTTTTTCCTGGCTTTGAGAACGATTTTTCCTGATTGGATGAGCGGGGCCTGGTCCTGCCAATAATCGACTATTAATTTGTTATCTATAAAGAGACGTACGCCATCGTCCGTACGTGTATTAAAAGTATATTCTCCCGTTTCCGGCGCTATGATTTGACCTTCCCATCTGACCGAAAATGTATCCCGAGTCATTCCCTCCATAGGCGCACCATAGCCCCAGTCGAAATCAATTTTTGGATCCGTGCGGGCAGTAAAAAGTTTATCGAAATTCATGCCTTCATAATACTCGCCCGTAAGTCCCGGTTTGCCATTGAGATCAATCAGGTTCTGAGACTGGATAACCCTTCCGGAATCGGTTTCGCCCCAGGGATAATACATCGCCTGCGTTACCGGATTCACGAGTATGGAAGGGCCGAACATAAATTGATCGTCTATATTATAAACCGTGCTGTCGCTCGCAAAATCAAACGCGAGTCCGCGCATGATCGTATAATTGTCGTGCGTCACTTTCCATCCGAGCGAATAAATATACGGCATAAGTCTGTAACGAAGGTTATCGAATTTCAACTGTGTGTCGTACGACCATGAACCTTTGTCGCCGAACCGCCAGATTTCGCGGGGTGTACTGCTGCCGTGGACACGGAAGATCGGACAGAATGTGCCGTACTGATACCAGCGCGTGAATAATTCCTTGTACATATCATTGTCGCATCCTCCCGGAACCAATACGGTATAGCCGCCGATATCAGTCGTCCAGTACGGTATTCCTGTGAAACAAAAATTTAATCCCGCAGGGATTTGTTTGTGAAAAACATCCCAGCTTGCGGTAATGTCGCCCGACCATGTCGTCGTTGCGTTGCGCTGCTGGCCGGCAAATGCCGACCTTGTGAGAATATACACGCGTATATCGGAAGTGAGGCGATGCTGTCCTTCGTAAACAGCCTTCGTTGTCATGAGAGAGTATGTATTAAAATATCGGGCTCCCGTCCCCAAATCGTTACTCATTAATCGCTTGGCTGCATCGTTTCTCAGATCGCCTATATCCGGTTCCGAGGCATCGAGCCACCAACCGTCAAATCCCTTGTCAAACAATGAATCTTTTATCTGCTTCCAATACAATGATCGGGCTACCGGACTGTAAGCGTTATAATACCTCGCACTGTCCCACGGTACGGCATTCCATAAAAATCCATTCTTGTTCAATTCATCGAAATTTGTGCTTCCCGGTTCGAATTTTCCCCATATCGAAATGATAATCTTTGCATTCTTGTTATGAACATCCTTTGTCATTCCGAGCGGATCGTGAAAACGTTTCCTGTTCATGTAATGCGATCCCCATGCCTGCGGGTCCCAGTAATGCCAGTCCTGTACGATAAGATCCATCGGTACCTGCCGGCGTCGAAGCTCGTCGACAATTCCGATTATCTCATCCTGGGATTTATATCGTTCCTTCGACTGAATGAAACCGTATGCCCATTTCGGATACAGCGGAGCTTGTCCGGTGAGCGTACGGTAACCTGATATAACTTCATCCGGATTTTGACCTGCGATAAAGTAATAGTCGATTCCATCTCCGACTTCCGACCATATCTGCATACCCTGTGCATTATCCGTAAATCTGGAAAAAGAATAATTATCCCAGAGAATTCCGTATCCTTTTGAAGAGACCAGCATAGGAATGGAGACTGTCATGTTGAATTGGTAAAGTTCAACGGTTTTTCCCCGAAGGTTCATATTGCCCTCCTGGTGCTGCCCCAAACCGTAGATTGCTTCGTTGTCCGCGAGCACAAATTTTTGACTGATGCTGTTGGTTTTTTCACCGATAATATTTGCCGGAAGAATTTCTCTTCCGTTTTCCTGAAGCAGTGTTTTTCCCGCAGCGTCGAGGAATTGTATTTTTCCTGAAGTCAAATCGACTTTTACCTGAATAGAGGATGTGGAAATCACAACGGATGTCGGTTCTTCTTTGAGCGACCATTTCGCATGTTTAGGCGCCTGATTCACAATAATAAGACTCTCATGTTTTTGAGTCTCCCGGTTAGGCCTGTACTCAATCCTGATAATTTTATCTCCCAGAATGTGAACCTGGACATTTACGGAATCTCCCATAACTACAATTCCATCATCCTTCTTGATGATATTTTCTTTCGCATGCAAGACGGTGAGGGACATAAGAATTGTGAGTGATAGAAAAATGGATATGGCAATTCTCGTCATTCTATTAATCCTTCCATTAAAATGTTCTGGAAATGCAGCTAAGAATCCGGTTCCGCGGATTTTCGTTTCAACGCATTCAAGCCGATTTTAAAAATGAAATTCTATTCCATAAGGCAAAGCGCTTCGTACGTATTGTCCTTTTTTATAGCAAAACACAACGTCTTTCGATCGAAGACGCTCTGTTTTATTTTTTATGTTCTCATTTTGATGACTCATGGTTTCTTCAGACTGATCCTCGCGGCAAATCCCCCGCGCTCGGCAATATTCACTGAAAGAATGGTATCTTTTTTGACTCCAAAAGTTTTGCCTTCAAAACTGCGCGGAGTTTTTCCATCGGTGATCAACAGGCATTCATAAATTCCTTTGCCTAAAAAAGTTAAAGGCACTGAAATAGTTTTTACCTTAACTTCTCCGTTTAGTCCGGCAATGTACCAGTCATGTCCATGACGTCTTGCCAGAATAGACAGTCCAGCCAGGCTTTATCGCTGTCCGGTATATTAAATCCGCTGCACTCGTTTGTAACTGTGCAGATCTTTTTGGATTTTTCCGGGAAGCGGTACCTGAAAACGACGCCATCCGGATAAATCCGCACAACAAGCTCCAATTTGGATTGAGAGGGATTTTCAAATGTGAAAATTTGTTCTCTCCCTCGGCTGTGAATATCTCGATGATTGCCGACTAATAAATGATATGTTTCATCGATGGTTTTTATTTTGGATTCTGAAATAAAAGATAATTCGTGAGAAGAATCCTGGTCATTCCGTCTGAGGCCCAGAGGTGAAAAGCGAATGATTTCCGCATTCCATCCGTTTTTAGATGGAGCGGTTACACGATAGGTGAGAGTGGAATCTTTGAGCAGGAGTGAGAAACTTAGGGTTCCATCCGAATCGAAAAGAATCCAGATCTTCTCCTTCGCCGTCAATGAGAGAGAACTTATAATAAGTAATAAAAACACCCGACTGTATGATGTCTTCATCGAAGCATACCTTCTATCAAAGTCTTAAGATGGACTCCATCTTACCTATACTATTTCAACAGAATCAATTTTTTGACAGCGACAAAACTTCCGGCTTCCAATCTAGAGAAATACACGCCGCTTGAAAATGCTGTTGCATTCCACTGCCGTGAATATTTACCTGCTTCTAATTCACCGGAAAAAATCGTCGCCACCTCTCTTCCAATGATATCGTAAATTTTCAGTGTTACATGCGATCTCTGTGCAAGCTGGAATGCGATGGTTGTCGTAGGATTAAATGGATTAGGATAATTATTCGAAAGCTCGAAGTGAAGCGGAACACTCTCCGGATTTACCGATGTCATCAAAGAAAAAGTTATGTTGTCCAGATTAAACTGCTGCCAGCTGTTAATGGCAAGATGCATAATCTGTACGCCCGCATTCAGCGAAATCGATTTCGACACTGGAGCAAAGCTTGTCCATCCGCCGGTAGCCGCAGTTGTAAAAGGTATCGGACTGCGGGTACTGGGAAATTGAAGCGTAAATGATCCGCCGGGATTATTGGGATCGGCGGCGTAACTGACCGATACGTTATAATTTCCGCTTTGCTGAACGTTTATAGTGTATTCCAGCCATTCGCCTGCGGCAACATCAGTTACATAATATTGCGATTGATTTTGTGCAATATCCACACCGTCGTTTCTATATATGCCGCCGGTATTGATTTCATCCACATCGTGATAGGCTAATCCTTCGCCGCCGATATCATAGTTTTCGCATTCTACTATTCCGGGCACACTGGCAGGCGCGCCTAAATAAGGCGCCCGATACGTTCCTGGAATATCCAGCATGACAGGGTAAGATTCAATTTCTATGGAATCGTTCAGGCTTGAACCTTTCAGGTTTGCCCTTAATCTATAAAAAAATTCTTTGCCTCTGCTTGTTGTCGAATCGATAAAGGTGGAATCAGTAGGCGCGAGTTTCGCAAAATATGCAAAATTGTTGGTATCGATTTTGCGTTCAACGATAAGACTGTCAATTTGGGTCGTTCTGTTGCTCCATTTAAGTTGTATCGATGTGTCGTTATATGCACTAATTTTCATATAGTTCGGTGATTCTTTATAGGTACGAATAAGAACGTCTTTTATTTCACCCCATGTATGTTTAATTCGATTGTAAAATGGAAAAGTTCCGCCGTCCTCCCACGCCATAAACGGAAGATTGTACAGCTGTGCCTTTTCGGAAACTGTTGCATAGGCACACATGCGGGAGTTATAATCACATCTATACGAATAACCAAATTCACTCAGTACGACCGGCACATTATTCAGCGCCCCCCAGTTTGTAACTTCAATGAATTTTTGAACGGTGGTATTGATGTCGGCAGGAGAGCCATAGGTGCCCGGGCCTTCGAGTCCAAAAGGCCACGGGTCGTACGAATGGTAGTAACCGATTATAAAATTGTCCTGTGGAACGGCTGCGGCAACAAGATCGTTCTGAATTTGAATAATTGGCGCCTGAAAACAAGACGATTCTGGTCGGATTGGTTTTCCGGATGGTTTGAATTGTTCTGGCATTCAGATCGTTCACATTTGCAAGGGACAGCGGATAAGGTTCATTGATAACATCAAAGAACAAGCTGTCCGATTTGTTTTGAAATTTTGTCGCTATCTGGCTCCAGATACTGTCAAAACGGGCCTGGTTTTCAGTTGAATAATTAGATTTAAGCCAATCTTCGTGCATCGCATTGATGATAATTATTAAGTGGCGGCTTAATCCCCAATCTACAACTTGTTCGATACGGTTAAGCCATGTCGTGTCGATGGTGTACGGCGCAAAATTTTCGGTATGCTTGTCCCAGGTAATGGGCACCCGCACGCTGTTAAATCCGGCATTCTTATAATCGTCAAAAGTGTTTGCGGTAGTGACAATCGTTTGGGGATTTTGCCATTCGCCTTCATAGTCAGGCGCTTCAAATGTGTTGCCCAAATTGATGCCTCTGCCCAATGCTTTTAATGCATCGGTAGGCGATATTTGAGCTCGCACGCCGGCTGCTGTGCAAAAGAGCAAAAGTACTGAAATAGTAAAATATTTTTTCATGGGGAACTCTCCTATATTTTTTTAAAACAATGAACTCGGATTCATTGTAATTTATTTACTGTGGTATATGTCCTTTTCGATTAATCCCAGTTATAATTTACAACTTTCTCGTTGAGTTTCCATTTTTTAGGAATGGCGTTTTCCATCCAATCCAATGGTTCGCCTAAAGGTACATTTTGAGATGCGGCTTTGAAACATTCTTTAATGTCTTTTCTTAACAGGTCTCCAGTTGCTTCGGCTTGCGCGGAGATAAAGAGCGGAGTCCCGCTTTTTGCAACAAGTTCCATCCATTGCTTGTTTTTGTCCCACGGAACTTTTGGAGTAAGTCCCACACAATCAGGATCGGCCGCATAGAATGCACCGTGTTGTATGCCTCTGAACGCCAATGTATTGACACCCATGGTTCGGGTTCTTTTCCATTCGTTGCCCGACGTGTCGTCACCGATGCGATTAAGCTCAAAGATGCCGGCGGCTAAGTGACTAAACGTATTGCAGCCGAGAATGTATGTCTCACCTGCGGCAGTCCGGATAGTTCGATAAAGATTTAGAATTATTTCTGCATTGGTGAGAGATGTATCATGCATACTCCAATTCGAAGCGGTCATAGATCGTTCTTTTAACATCTCAAAACCCCATCTTCCAAAGATATCGAAAGATGTAAAATCAAATTTTATCAGTTCATACCCCCACTGGTTATAGAGCTTAAAATAGTTTCCCACGCGTTCCAAATTTTCCGGGATGGTCGGGTCGAGCACCGGTTTATTTTCTTCTCTTCCTTTGATAAAAGGCAGCACTAAGGAATTTGAATCTTTGTAACTTCCGCAAAGCGGACGGGTCCATAGACCGGGACGCATGCCTGCTTTTTTTATTTTTTCCGCAAGTAAGCTCATATCTCCGAACTTTTCATTCGGCCTGCTCATTGTGTCTCCCCAGCAGCAATCATTCGGCAGGGAAGGAGAATCCTGGAACCATCCGGCATCGATTACTGAAAATGGACGATTGGTTAGACCATCAGCCATAGGAGCCATCATTGCGGTATGTTCCAAAATCAATTTTTCCGAATTGTTGCCGTAGCTAAAATACCAGTCATTGATGCCGTATACAGGCTGTTGGGGCATGCGGGCTTTATCGCACATTGCTTTTGCAAATCTTCTTGCGGTTTGAAAAGGCGATTCGTCGAATGTGCCTTGAACGGTAAGGATTTCGGCAGCTTGCAGTTTCCTGCCGTTTAATTGCACGCCATTGCCGCCCGAATGAGTGTCTAAGGTAAGGCTTAATTCACTCTCACCGACCTGCCAGGAGCAAAATGAATGGGCGCCTGTTTTCACGCCGAAACCATTTGTTGTACTGCCGTCAAACTCCAAAAAATACCAGGGTAAGATCTGAGAATTTTCGGACTTATGCCACGAAACATCGCCATAGGTGCGTTCCCAGTGATCGTTTAAAATAACAGCGGATCTCTTGCTCGGGACATTCCACGAAAGTGTGACTGAACTCAGTTTTACTTTTGGCGCCTGAATTGTTATCGCGATGCCTGCGCCGGTACTTTCCAGTCCCACGAGGATATCCTGATATGTCCATATTTCTTTTCCCGTAGTCGCAAGCTGTACATTTTGATCGTTTAAAACGGCCGAAATATTATCCGGGAAATTAATTAATTGTCCTTTTTGCTCTCTTGATGAAGCAAATAATGAATCATGCATCAAAGCTGCAGCCAATGTCAAACCCGTGGCCTTTATGAAGTTCCTGCGATCCATTCTTGCGATTCTCTCTTAAAGCAATAATAAGCATCCGGAAAATCCGGAGACACGCTCAAAAAACACTTTCCTTTTCCGGAAAAAAACTATCATTATCCTGCCATAAATGAGGCAGTCCAAAAAATTCATTTGTTGGCAGGATAGGCATTCTTGCCTCTGACTGCTGACGCCCGGCAAAATGTGCAACGGGTAAATAGGAGTCACGCGGGCAGTCCTGTTCGATATTGACTGAGAATGACAAACAGGAATGAGTCCGCTCTAAAAAGGTCATAAAATACTTTGGCAAGATAATTGTATTGATAAAGAATATTACAATCAATTATCGGAAAAAACAATGTTCAAGAAAAATGAAAAGCACAAACAGGCCGATATCTTCGGATTTTCCTCGATTCTTCCTAAGTTATACGTAGAAGAGATCGAAGAATCCAATGAGGCATCATTTTACAAATTGATCTTTTCCAAAATTCGAGAAGAAGATTTCGCATGTTTGTATTCAGAACAATACAGTCGTCCCAATGCGCCGATCAATTGTATTATTAGTTCAATCTTGCTTCAGGCTAAACACCATTGGACAATAAATGAGTTGTTTGACAATATCAAGTTTAACCTGCTCACAAAAGTCGCGCTTGGATTACAGACAATTCACGAGGTTCCTTTCAATCAAGCAACGTTTTTCAATACACAAAATCGGTTAAATGACTACTTCGTGAAGACCGGTATCAACTTACTTGAAAAACTGTTTGACCATCTTACCGAAGATCAACTCAAAGAGCTCAAGATCAAAACAAACATCCAACGAACAGATTCATTCCAAGCGGTGTCCAATATTCGTCGATATTCCCGTCTGCAATTGTTGGTCGAGATGCTTATCCGTGTTCATCGAGTGCTGAGCGAAGATGACCGCAAAGCGTTTGATGAGGTTTTTGCACCTTATGTAAATAAAACCTCAGGGCAATTCATTTACCGATTGGATCAAACAGCAATCCAAACGGAGTTGGAGAACATTGGTCACATTTATAAGCGGATCCATACAGAACTGTTCCCGCGCTATCACGATATTGAAATCTTTACAATATTTGAGCGTGTCTACACTGAACACTTTACCGTTGTCGAAGAGAAGATAACATTGGTTGATGTGAAAACATTGTCAACCAATATGTTGCAATCACCCGATGATATTGAAGCAACGTATATTAAAAAGAACAATACGGCCTACCGGGGATTTGTCGTCAATGTAGTAGAAACATGCAATCCGGAGAATCAGCTGAATTTGATTACGGATATTTCTGTTTCGACGAACAATGTTGATGATTCAAAAAATCTTCATGAGCGTTTGGATAGAGTGAAGGCAAAAACACCGGAAATCGCAGAGTTGCATAACGACGGCGCATATGGATCAAACGCCAATGATATAAAATGTTCAGAGTTAGGAATCACGCAAATCCAGACGGCGATTCGTGGCAAAGAGGCTGCAATTGAAATAACGATACAGAAAACGGATGTTGATTCATACCATGTGAGTTGCCCTTATCAGACGGTTGTTGCAACCAAAGGCAGAAAAAAATTTAGAGCGGCGTTCGATACTTCTCTCTGCGCGGCATGTCCCTTATGCGAACGATGCAATTTCGCTAAAGATCGAAGCAACAAATTTCGTTTTTACTATTTTTGGGAAAAAGATTATCAGCGCATAAAACGAGCTCACAACATTTTGCAAATTCCACCGGAACGACGGACGCTCAGAGCCAACGTAGAGGCGACGGTCTCAGAGTTTAAGAAAAAGATGCCCAAGGATAAGCTCAAAGTTCGTGGACAATTTAAGACCATGCTCTTTGCGATTACCACTGGCATTGTTATAAACTTCGGGCGTATTGTTCGTTACATGGACGATCTTGCCATCTCTCCGGGTGAAGAAACTCAGATAGTTATGGCCTCATAGAGACAAGAACAGATGATGTATGGCTATAGTCAGCTAAGATGGCTGCCGATAGCATCATTTTTTGAAAAGGACGGATAACTGATGACGTAAAGAGACTGTTTTGAAATATCTTTCTTCCTGAAGAATTATTTTGTAAAAACAGGAGACGTTTCAGATCATAAAATTGGTCAAAAGAATAAATTCTTAAATAGTGCTTTTTAGAGCGGACTCAGGAATGTTTGTCCTACCATAATTCCTTCTTTTTAAAAAATCTCTATCCATGGAGCCGGTGATGACTAAACCGGCGTTCAATTCATTTTATACACCGCATAGGATATTCCGGGCGCATTTAAACTTACCGTCGTGCCTTTCTTGCTTATGTGGATTTCCTTGCCGGCGAGTAATTTCAGTTTTGTGTAAGGCACGCTCATTTGAAATTCTGCCGCTGCCGCTTTTTCAGACGGATTAATAATAATAAGCAGGACATCTTTTCCGTTAGCTCTGGCATAGACAAAAGGATATGTATTTTCTTTTGCATAAAGCGGAATAAATTCAGCATAAGCGGCCAGAGCCGGTTCCGTCTGTTTCAATGATATGAGATTTTTTACGCGGTTCAACAGCGAAGCCGGGTCTTTTTGTTCAGTCTCGACGTTCGGCGCATCGCTGCTCGTATCGACCGGCAGATAGAGCTGGGAAAAATCGGCCGTGGAAAATCCCCGGTTTTTACCAGGCGTCCATTGCATAGGCGTGCGCGCTCCCGCGCGGGGCTGGTACGCGCCTTCGATTTGAGGCATATCATAGAGCTGGCTCATGCCGATCTCGTTTCCGTAATAAAGGAATGGTACTCCCGGCATCGTCATTCCGAAAACCATGATCAGCTCCAGATCATCGGTGCTGCGTTTCACATTCATTCGGGCGTTGTCGTGATTGCCAAGCGGCAGGATGATATATCCTTTGGATTTTGTTTCGTTGTACTGTTCCATATATTTCGAAAGGAAGTAAGCAATATTGCCTTTTCCTTCCTTATCAAAAAAACTGTGTCCTTCGGACACCCCGTTCAAAATGCGCCAGCTTTCTTTCTGCGTAAGATCGTTGTACCCGTCGAACCAATGGAAGAAGTCGGCATGGAATGCATCGAGTGCATCCTTGGAGTACGACCATTCGGACACCATAAATGCCTGCGGATATTTTTCTTTGACGATTCCGCGGATCTCTTTCCAAAAATCTTTCGTGCCGCCGCTTACATCGGTACCCTTTACCAAGGCGCCCGCCATGTCGGCGCGTATGCCGTCTGCGCCCATATCCATCCAGAAGCAAAAAATCTTTTTCAATTCTTCACGCAAAGCAAGAACATCGGGATGATTGACAGGCAGATGCCACGGCTTCGCCGGATCGGGTTTGCCGAAACCGAAATTCAGCGCCGGCTCCGACCAGAAAAAGTTAAACATGAAATTCCCGTTCCTTTGTCCATAGCCATGGATAAAACGGCCGGCCAATTCGCCCTCCTCCGTCTTCCATACATTGTCATTCCATACATACCAGTTGGAATATTTATTCGACTGTTGTTTGCATGATTCGACGAACCACGGATTATCGATGGCTGTGTATGAAATAACGTAGTCGAAAATTACCTTAAGTCCGCGTTTGTGCGCTTCCTGAAAGAGCCGTTTTGCATCTTCATTGGTTCCGTACCGGGGCGCTACCTTGTAATAATCCCGAATATCGTACCCCGCATCATGGAAGGGCGAATCAAAAAACGGATTAAGCCATATTGCTGTAACACCGAGACTTTTTATGTAATCCAGCTTTTGAATGATGCCGTTCAGATCGCCGATGCCGTCGCCGTTTGAATCATAATAGGTTTGAGGATAGATCTGGTAAAAGACTGCATGATGCACCCATTCAGGAGAATCCGGAATACTGCATTTTCCGGTAATTTCCATTTGCTGTCCGTGGGTAATCGACATCCCTGCCGCTAATAATATCCCGGCCATTATTCGTCCTGCACGCATATTTATTCTCCTTAAAACGTAACTGCTCAGCCTATTTTAAAACAGTTATTTTTATTCAGTTATCAATCCCCCTTTATCCCCCTTTTAAACAAAAGGGGGATCCTCTGCGAGAGAGGAGGATTATTGAATCTTTGAATACCACGCTGTGTTATTACCTCGAAACTATGGAATAATTTCCATTTACAACATTGCAAGCATTCCGTTAAAATTGAATGAGCTGCTCACTTCCTTGATAGGGAAGAGTTTTATCCGGTGTTCCGCTCGGTTCTATTCCGTTTCCGTTGTTTTTCTTTACAATGACAATTTGAAATATGCGTTCCACGGGCATGCCGGGATAAGTCCCTTGACGCTTGCCGATGGTCAACTGCCGTTTTACATCGTTCCATCTAAATGATATTGTCGAGAAAATCCCTCTTTCATAATTGTAATTGTCGTTTTCATCTTCATAGAGAGTAAAGCTCCCGTCAGCGCCGGGATAAATGCGCACTTCAATCGGGGCGGAGGGTTTCTCGGCGGCATATTGAACGAATGGTCCCATCGGTATGATAGACCCTGCTTTTACGAGCAAAGGTATTTTATCTATAGGCGCCGCCGAGACAATGGTTTGGCCTCCTGCCAGAATCTCACCCGTCCAAAAATCGTACCATTGGTGATCTGCGGGTAAATATACTTTTCGTGTTTGCTCTTTGGTTTCGACCGTTTGTTCCTTTGCCAAAATTGACGGTGTTTTCCAATAGAGTAAAACTCTTAAAGCGCCGCTCGTCAGATTTTCTGTTTCTAAAACAAACTTATATTCTTTCCCTGCCGTCAATTCTACTGAATCGGTATACACTTCAACGCTCGTATAGACAAAAGGCAGTTCTTTGCCGTCTATGAAAATGTGCTTGGGTCCAAAGCATTTAATATGGAATTGATGTTTTCCTGTTTCCGCAGGAATAAGTTTTCCTTCCCAGCGGATAGACAACGTGGAATCGGTAACATAATCGGGACGACCATGATCATACCAGTACACATCTATCGTGGAATCGATTTTTTCGAGCGTCAAGTTTTTATAATGGGCGTCGTTATAGTACCATGCACGCAATCCCGGTTTGCCGTCGTTTGTTCTGAAATGTTCGGCAGTGACGGGAATGCTTTGCTCGGGTGGACGGTGAAGCATAAATTCGGTCACGGGGCAGACCATCAGCGCCGGGCCGAACATGAATTGATCATCTATGGAATATGCAGTTTTGTCATTTTCAAAATCCATCGGCAAACCGCGCATAATGCTGTATCCGTCCTCCGTTACCTGATGTGCCAGCGAATAAATATAGGGGATCAGACGGTACCGGAGATTATCAAATTTCACGAGAACAGGTGTGAAATCTCCGAATTCCCAGATCTCGCGCGGAGTTTCCGATCCGTGCGACCTGAAGATCGGACAGAATGAGCCGAATTGAAACATTCGCGTATATAACTCCTGATAGGCAGGGTCTTTGCCTCCGTGAGAGAAGACGCCTCCGTAACTTCCCAGGACAAATGCGCCGATATCGAATGTCCAGTACCGGAATGCCGGCCATACTGTGGTTCAATCCGGCAGGTATCTGATTTTTATAAATGCTCCAGTTCGCGCCGATATCGCCCGACCACGTCGTTGCCGCAGCCCGCTGCTGACCTGCAAAAGTGGATCGCGTAAGTATATACACGCGCTTCTGATCTGTTGCTTTGCGCAGGTTCTTATAGACTGCATCCATGATGAGAAGGGAGTAGGGGTTGAGATATCTGGCAAAGGAACCGAGATAATTGTTATCCATTCGTTTCAGTTCATATTCCGTCGATTCTTTGGAACTGGCATTAATAAGATCCGGTTCCGTTGAATCGAACCACCATGCATCGATACCCTTGGAAAACAATCCTTTGTCCATATACTTCCAGTAAAGATCGTTAGCGGCAGGATTGTATGCATCGTAATATTTAAAACCTGCCCAGCCGACCGGCTTATAGAGAAAACCTTTTTGCTGCATCTCTTTGTAAACCTGAGTATTCGGGCCCAATCCGGGCCAGACTGATATCATGATGTGGAAATTTTTCTCATGAAGACGATCTATCATTTCTTTAGGATTTGGATACAGCTTTTCATCGAAAAACAATTGACTCCAGTTTTCCGATCCCTTCCAGTAGTCCCAATCCTGAACGATATTATCGATAGGAATTTGACGTTTGCGATACTCATTCGCAACACCGAGCAACTCATCCCGGCTTGCATAATGCTCTTTGCTCTGCCAGTATCCATACGCCCATCTGCCGTACATAGGCGCCTGGCCGGTAAGATTTCTATAGCCGGCAATGACGCTGTCCATTGTGTTTCCGTAGATAAAGTAATAGTCTATGCAATTCGCAACGTCCGACCAGAGTGAAGTTTCATTTTTGTTGTCGATGAAAATGGTCTTTGAATAATTATCCCACAAGATTCCGTAGTTCATCGTAGAAACAAGAAAGGGAGTCACGGCATCGGTGTTGGCCTGTACGAGTTTAACAGTGTGTCCGCGATAATTCATATAACCGTATTGATGCTGGCCGAGTCCGTAAATTCCCTCGTCAGGCGTTAATTCAAACCCTTGTTTGATGCTGTACGCTTTTTCGTTTTTTATATCGGCCGGACTTATGACTGCTTTTGCGTGTTCTTTGAGGATTGTTTTTTTATCGATGTTCAAGAATTCGACAATGCCGTCGGCCTTTGAAATTTTAAGCTGCAATTTATCCGATTTCAGTAGAACAGCCGTGTCATTTTCTTCCAGATGAAGATTTATGTTCGGCAGCTCTTTTTGAATCACCACCAGACTTGTCGAATCCGGCAATGCTTCCGGCAGCCATTTAAGGATGCGAACAGTATGATCTGAATAAAACTGAACACTCATACGATAAGCGGCAGTCTCGATCTGAACGCCGTTTTGAATATGTCGTACAGCCTCGTTGCATAACGATACCTGACAGCAGTTTGCAAGAAGTGCCGCACAGAAAAAACGAAATATATTATTTTTCATTGCTTGCTTTCATGTTGTATGGATTACGCTATCGACCGCCTCAGCGAAACATTCAATGTTTCGCTGAGGTCAAACTTCATTCCTTCTAACCTGCAATGCCGAACGGCGAGAAGTACAGGAACACGCACACAATAATGACGACAACGATTGACGAAAGAATGACATCTGTTATGTTCCAGCTTGCGCGGGAGGTTGCTTTGTCTTCTGCGACTGTTGTTGCATACGTCAAGCCATTCAGTTGTACATCGGATGGTTTTTCCGACGAGAGGCTGACGACGATCAGCAGGGCGACGGAAAAAACAAAAAGGAAAATGCAAAAGTAGAGAAAATTAACTGTCGCGAAAGTATACAATATCCCGCTAAGATGGTTTTTGGTCAATTCAAGAACGATACGAAGAACCCCAAAAAAGAATCCGACGACCATCGTGGTTATAGCTCCCTTGCCGTTGATACGTTTTGAAAAAACACCCAGAAGAAAAACAGCGGCAATCGGCGGGGCAAGATAGGATTGAACGCTCTGCAGGTATTGATAGAGAGTATCGGAGATTCCCCGCATAACCGGTATCCATGCCATACCGAGAATAACGACAACTGCAGTCGTAATACGGCCTATTTTCACTAATTCCTTGTCGGTGGTTTGCGGTTTGAATTTTCGATAGATATCCAGTGTAAACAGCGTGGAGCAAGCATTGTAGACTGCGGCAAGGGAACTCATGAGCGCTGCGAGAATTCCGCCGGCCAGAAGACCGCGTATTCCTACCGGCAAAAGAGTTTTGACCAGCGTGGGGAATGCCTGATCGGCATTAGCGAGCTGAATTTTTCCGGTACTTGCCAGAGCATACGCCATAAGTCCGGGGATTAAGAAAATAAAGAATGGAAGGAGTTTCAAGTATGCGGCAAAGATCGTTCCTCTTCGTGCCTGCTGTTCGTTGCGGCCAGCCAGGCAGCGCTGCACGATGTGCTGATCCGTACACCAGTACCAGATACCGACAATCGGAGACGCGAGGAGAATTCCTATCCATGGAAAATTCGGATCCGAGAGCGGGAGAAACATGTTCAGGTGATCCTTGGTGACCGCACCCATAAGATTATTCCATCCTCCGATTTGTATGAGGCCTGAAATCGTAAGAACGATCGAACCGCCGAGAAGGACGATTGCTTGAAGCGCCTCCGTATACATAACGGCATGAAGTCCGCCGAAAATTGTGTAGAGTCCCGTTATGACGATAAGGACAATCGCTCCGGTCCAGAAATCCACTCCTAAAAACGAGTTAAACACAACAGCGCCGGCGTATATTGTAACGGAGACTTTTGCAATCACATAACTCAGTAATTGCACGATGGAAAGCAGCCACCGGGTCTTGCTGTTGTACCGGCGTTCCAAAAATTCCGGCATCGTAAATACTTTGCTCCGCATATAGAACGGGACGAACACCCATCCCAGCATCAAGACGATCCATGAATGGAGTTCATAGTGTCCCATCGCCAGGCCGGACTTTGCTCCGGTCCCGGCTAATCCGACAATATGTTCCGAACCGACATTGGATGCAAGAATGGAAGCTCCGATGACAAACCAGCCCAGGTTTCTGTTCGCGAGAAAATAATCGGTCGGAGAATCTTTTTTTCTTCTGATCGACCATACGGAAATGCCGCCAATAAGCAGAAAATAAATGCCGACAACAGCCCAATCGATAACACCAAGAAAATTCATACGACGCCCTTTCTCAATAAGTGTTTTAAAGAATGATTCAAATGATTATATTTATTTATATTATTTTGACAGCTCTTTCAGTTCTTAAATATAGTCGTTGATGAATGTTTCAAACAATTCCTGTTTTCCGCTGATCTGTTTTGGTCCGCCGTTTTCTATTGCAATTGCACGCAGGTCTTCCAGAGTCAATTTTCCACGCTCGAATGCCGCGCCGTTGCCGCTGTCAAATGAAGCATACCTTTGTGCGCGGAGTTTTGCATAAGGGGATTTTTCGCGGATCGTGTCGGCGATGAGAAGCGCTCTTGCTATCGTATCCATTCCGGCGATATGAGCGATGAAAAGATCTTCAGGATCGGTCGAGTTCCGGCGAAGTTTTGCATCGAAATTGATTCCCCCTGAAGTTAATCCACCTGCTTGCAGGAATACAAGCATCGCCTGTGCAAGTTCAAAGAGATCCATCGGAAATTGATCCGTGTCCCAGCCATTTTGACTATCCCCCCTGTTTGCATCGATGCTCCCGAGGAATCCGCTGTCAGCGGCTGCCTGGAGCTCATGCTGGAAAGTATGATTTGCCAGCGTGGCATGATTGACTTCAATATTCAATTTAAAATCATCCTGCAAATTAAACTCGCGCAGGAATCCGATAACCGTTGCAGCATCGAAATCATATTGGTGCTTCATCGGTTCCATCGGTTTTGGTTCAATGAGAAAGGTTCCTTCAAAGCCCTGTCCCCGCGCGTAATCCCGCGCAAGTGTGAGGAGCAGCGCCATGTGTTCCCGCTCGCGCTTCATATTTGTGTTTAGAAGAGTCATATACCCTTCACGCCCTCCCCAAAAGACATAGTTCGAACCGCCGAGAGAGATCGTGGCATCTAAAGCACTTTTTAATTGTGCTGCCGCATGGGCAACGACCGCAAAATCCGGATTTGTTCCGGATCCGTTCATATAGCGCGGGTGAGAAAAAAGATTTGCCGTACCCCAAAGAAGTTTTACACCCGATGCATTTTGCTTCTCTTTTGCATAATCAACCATTGCAGACAGGCGTTTTTCAGATTCCGGAATGGTTGATCCTTCGGCGACCAAATCGAAATCGTGAAAGCAATAGAATGGAGCGCCGAGCTTTGTTATAAATTCGAATGCAGCATCCATTTTTGCTTTTCCGCTGCGGAGAGGGTCCGAGGGATCATCCCACGGAAAATTTCTCGTGCCGCCTCCGAACGGATCATTGCCGGTTCCGCAGAATGAGTGCCAATAGGCAACCGCAAAGCGGAGATGATCTTTCAATGTTTTACCCGCCACGACATTGGTCTCATTATAATACTTGAAGGCCAGGGGATTTTTTGAACCGGGCCCTTCATAGGAAATTTTTCCGATCTGTGGAAAATATTCTTTATCGCCGAGTGTTACGGTTGTGCTCATAATTTTATCCTTTAAATTGAAGAATTTGATTCAACGCAGAAGACCATTTTTGATACAATTCTTTATATTCAGCCGAACGGGAAGCATGAGGTTCGATCGTGCGAAGACGTTCGAGGCCGTTGAAGGCTTCCTGCCGGGATGTGAAATATTTCACACCGAGAGCGGCACCGCGTGCAGCGCCTTGCGCACCGTCTGTGCTGTACAATTCAATGTTGACACCGGCAGTCTCTGCCAATGTCTCGGTAAATATCGGGCTGAGAAATAAATTGGCAAGACCGGCGCGAATGACTGCCGGTTTTATATCTATCTCATGCATAATGTCAATGCCATATTTGAATGCATGAGCTATTCCTTCATGCACGGCGCGGACAAGTTGCGCTTGTGAATGTATATTGAATTGCAAATGAAGAATTTGAGCGCCGATATCCCGATTCTCCAGCATACGTTCTGCACCGTTGCCGAACGGCAGAACGACGGCTCCATCCGATCCGACCGCAGCGGTTGCCGCGAGTTCATTCAATCGAGCATAGTCTATCGATTGTTGACCCGTTATGCGGCGGATCCAGCTGTTGGCGATTCCTGTTCCATTGATGCAAAGCAAAACTCCGATGCGATTCGACGCAGCAGTGTGATTTACATGAGCAAAAGAATTCACGCGTGAGGCGTGATCATACTTGAGCGTATCGCTTACGCCGTAGACGACGCCGGAGGTTCCAGCCGTTGCTGCAATTTCACCCGGTTCCATGACGTTCAACGAAAGCGCATTATTGGGCTGATCCCCCGCCCGGTAAGTAATAGGAATACCTGCCGGCAAACCAAGTTCTTGAGATGCTGTTCGTTCGAGACGGCCTTGTTCTCCGAAGGTCGGCGTCAGCGGAGGTATGAGATCGGCATTGATGCCGTACTCTTGAAGCAAAAAAGAAGCTATAGAATTGGAACTGAAATCCCACAGGATTCCTTCAGAAAGACCGGAAAGAGTTGTAGTTGCTTCGCCGGTTAGGCGCATGGCAATATAATCTCCGGGCAGTAAAAACGCATCTATTTTTTCATATACCTCAGGTTCATTTTCTTTTACCCAGCGCAGTTTCGATGCGGTAAAATTTCCGGGTGAATTTAAAAGCGAACGGAGACATTGGTCGGCGCCGATATCGGAAAAAGCCTTTCGGCCGATTTCTACGGCTCTGCTGTCGCACCATATAATAGAGGGGCGGAGGAGTTGTTTATTTTTATCGATAATGACGAGCCCGTGCATTTGGTACGAAATGCCGATAGCGATAATGCTGTCTTTTTTAATGCTCGAAACTGCAAGAACTTCCGATGTAGCGATTTGAAGATTTTTCCACCACATGTTCGGATCTTGCTCGGCCCAACCGGCGCGAAGGGCGGTGATGGGCATTTCATTCCGGGGAGAGAAAGCATCGGCTGCAACTTTTCCTGTTTCTAAATTGAGCAGAGATGCTTTAATCGATGAACTGCCGATATCGTAACCGAGTGTATACATAGCGTTCCAGAATTTAATGTTTCCGTAATAGTTTCTTTAATGCCATTTCAATGTCTTATTTATATTCTTGAAAGAATAAGTCGCATCCTTCCATATTCTCCGTCACATCATGTTCAATCTAATTCATTGCCTGAAGTTTTTCATGGAGCTTGTCGGCATGGATGGGCTGCAAGGCTTTCGTAGATTGTCGTATGACTAACTCCGTATCTAAAACAATTTTTTCTATCGGCAATGGTGCGGAGGATTCAATATTATTAATGAGAATTTCCGTCGCTTTTTTCCCCAATTCAAACATAGGAGCGCGGGCGGTCGTTAATTGTACGGGAACGTGTCTTGAAAACGGAATATCGTCATTACCGACAACGGATATCTGCCCGGGTACCTGAATATTCATTTCACTTAAAGCCGCCATAACACCGAGAGCTACAAGATCGTTGTAGCAAACAATCGCGGTCGGATAATCAAGAAGACTTCTGTTATGAAAATATTCAAGACATTTTTTATAACCGTCGTCAAGATGGGCGCCGGTCGGAATAATCATATCGCTGTTAAATGCAAAGTGACTTTCACTGTACGCCCGGCGGAAGCCGTCAATCCTCTCATAGGTATGAGAAGCGTGTTTTGGTCCGGCAAAATGCACGATTTTTGAATGACCGTTGTCCATCAAATATTGCATTACTTCTCTGATTGCTTTAATGTTGTCGATGCTGACAACATTGGCCTGGATTCCGTTCACATTTTCTAAGAGCACAAAAGGGAAATTGATCATCCTTAACCGAAAGAGGTGTTCGATCTCGCTTGTTCCTTCCAGAACCGGCGCAATGATGGCTCCTTTAATATCTTTGCCGGAGAAACTCTGTATGATCTTTTCTTCGGATTCATGATTGCCCTCTGAACTTGCAATACTGACTAAATAGCCTTTACTTCTGGCGTATTCCATAACACCCAAAGCAATCGCCGTATAAAATGGATTGTCCAACTCGCGGATGAGTAAACCGATACTGTCGAAAGAGGATTCTGCGGCTTTTAAATTTCGCGCACTTCCATGAGGGCGATAATTCAATTCTTTTATTGCATCCAGAACAGCTTTTCTTGTCTCCGGCTTGACGGTTTTTTTATTATTGAGTACGGCTGAAACCGTTCCGATTGAAACGCGGGCGTGCCCTGCAACATCACCAATTGTTACTTTTTGCAATATTGTTCCTTATTTATGATTTGAGGCTTTTAAGTTAAAACTTAAATTTTTATAAAAATCATACTGATTGAAACAATTCAATTCATTTTCAATTTTTTCAATTTAGCCCAAAATAGGATAGAAGTCAAGAAATAATCATAAGACTTTGGAAACGAATTTAAAAGCATTGTTGAGGCAGTGCGATAATAGAATTTTTGATTCGAAGAGAAGACGCCTCAAGATACTCAAAATACAAGCGTGTGATAATAAAGCCGAGGAATTCAGATAACACCGAATTCCTCGGCTGCTGCCGTTCTTGCAACTTCAGCCGGCCGGTCTCTATCGATATAATTGCATCCCGCAGATATTTTTATTTTGAGTTTATAACTATTGTCTCTTCTCCAAGGCCGTCTGAAGCCGCTTTTAAAGTGATCTTGCCGGCCTTCTCTGTGGATTGAATCACTGCAAGACATAATCCGTTGGATGCTTTTCTTTGGTCTGCTTTGAACGACTCATCGCTTGTTTGACTGCCGTTATCTACGCCAGCGATGCGCCCTTCACCCGCGATCTTGAAGTGAATCAGATTATCTGCATGGGGCACCGGAGTTCCTCGGCTGTCGACAATTTTAACCGTAACAAATGAGAGATCTTTTCCGTCGGCAGTTATTTTCTTTCTATCTGCCTGAAGTACAATTTTTGCAGGCGTTCCGGCTGTTTTAATTTCCTGAGTGAGAATTTTTTTCCCGCCGATGCGTCCGATTGCTTTGAGTGTTCCGGGTGTGTACGTAAGTTGCCAGGCAAGATGAAGTGCGTCGCCGATCTTTTTCTTGGTTCCTAAAGATTGCCCGTTCAGGAAAAGTTCCACCTCATCACAGTTCGTATAAGCCCATACGTCGATTGTTTGACCCTGCTTCCAATTCCAGTGAGGAAAAATATGCAACACCGGTTTATTGGTCCATTCACTTTGATACAGATAAAATGGATCTTTCGGGAAACCGGCCAAATCCACTATGCCGAAATATGAGCTTCGTGCAGGCCACGGATAGGGAGTAGGCTCGCCGAGATAATCGAAACCCGTCCAGATGAACTGACCGGAAATGAAATCGAATTTTTTCATCAGCTTCCAGGTCTCTTCATGAGTCGATCCCCATGGCGCGCTGCAGTTGTCGTATGAAGAGCAGCTCAAGTCCGCGTTTGCATCTTTCAAGGGAAGATCCCAGCGTGTCGGCCAGCGGCGTATACTGTCGGAAGGCATATCATAACTGCCGCGCGAATTCAATGAAGAAACCGTCTCTGAGCCAATAAGTCTTTTGCCGGGATGTGTCTGCTGGAATTGAGCATAGTCGTCCTGATGATAGCTGTAACCGATAATATCAAGCGTGTCGGCACGCAGAACGGGATTCAATGAATCGATGGAATTGCAATTGGCTGTGACGGGACGTGTGAGGTCGAGATTTTTAATGAATGAAACCAGTTCTTTAGCAATGACGGTTCCGCTGTGGTCTGCTGTATCCCACTGTTCTGCGACTTCATTGCCGATACTCCAGAGAAAGACACTGGGATGGTTTCTGTCCCGAAGAACCATATCCTGAATATCACGCTGGTGCCATTTGTCCCAATCCAATGAATAATCGAATTGCGTTTTTCCTTTCTTCCACATATCGAATGCCTCATCCATAACCATAAAGCCCATACGGTCGCAAAGCTCGAGAAGTTCGGGCGCCGGCGGATTATGTGATGTCCGTATACCGTTCGCACCCATCGCTTTTAAAATTTCCAATTGACGTTCTAAAGCGCGATGGTTGATGGCAGCGCCCAGAAAACCGAGGTCGTGATGATTGCAGACGCCGTTAATCTTTACATGCTTTCCATTGAGCAGAAGTCCTTTTTCCGTATCAAAAACAAACGAGCGTATTCCCAGAGTTGTTTCGTAGTTATCCTGCTCTTTTCCGTCTGCGATAATGCTCGTGATTATTTTATAGAGATAGGGATTTTCAGGAGACCATAAAAGAGGATTGGAAACGGTAAGCTGCTGCTCAATATTTCCGGCAGATGCTTTCATGAGTTTATTTTTTGTTTCAACTGCAGTGATTGTTTTTCCTTTTGCATCTATGATCGCAGTCTTTAATGTGATTGCTTGATCTACCAGAGATGAATTCCGGATCTTTGTTTGAATGTTTACTTTAGCAGATTGTTCGGACACTTCCGGTGTTGTCACGTATGTTCCCCAATGATCCACATGGATCTTCTCTGTTGTTACAAGCCAGACATTCCGATAGATGCCGGAGCCGGAATACCAGCGGGAATTAGGCTGTTTGGAGTTGTCTACTTTAACTGCCAGAACGTTTTTTTCTTTTCCATATTTCAAGTACGGGGTTAATTCATAGCGAAAAGAACTGTAACCATACGGGCGCATTCCCAGCGAGTGGCCGTTGATCCACACTTCGCTGTTTTTGTATACGCCGTCGAAATCGATAAAAACCAATCGTCCTTTCTCCGCGACGGGAAGTGTAAAGCTCTTCCGATACCAGCCGATACCGCCCGGCAGCGCTCCGCCGCCCGGAGTGGCAGGATTATCTTTGCTGAATTTTCCCTCGATACTCCAATCGTGCGGCAAGTCAAGAACCCGCCATAGGGAATCATTAAAACCGGGCATCTGCGCATCAGTCACGTCTCCCAGATTGAACTTCCAGCATTTATCGAAATTTTCCGTCTTTCTGGTTCCGCCTGACGAACCCGCTGAAGAAATTGAAAGAGGCAGGATGAGAGTGATACAACAAATGCTCAGTATGAGCTTCTTGAATGAAAATGTATTCATAGTAAGTATCCCTTTATAAAAAGATTGAAACTTTTATTTTATTGTTTTGTAACTCTGTCAATGTATTTTGAAATATATTATTTTTCCGTAACTACTCAGCTTATTCTGAAACATTTATTTTTCGCTCGTTTTTCAATCCCCCTTTATCCCCTTTTTGAACAAAAGGGGGAGACTTCTTTCTTAAGTGAGGGGGATTTATGATCTTTCATTATCACGCTGAGTAGTAACATTTTTCCTCAATGGCACAACATGCGGGATGGAATGATTTGTTTGACAAATCCCGGTCCATTAAAACTTATATCCAAAACTTTTCCTCCGGATGCCTGAAAGAACCTGACCTGAATTTTATGGAAAACGGATTTTAACATTATTGTACCGGATTCTTCCTTCGGAGCATGCTGCCCGTCGTTGTCCACGACAATGGCATTGTCAATTAATAAAATTGCACCGTCGTCTGAATTGGCGTAGAATGTATAAAGGCCGTCTGCTGGAATTTTTATATATCCGCTGTACAGCACTGCAAAATCCTCGCCGGAATTTTTTTCAGGGATAGCAAATTGGCCGATGATATCCGACCGCTGCACGGTCAGGGAATCAAAGTTCGGAATATGTTTCCATGTGCCTTCATAATAGTTATAACGGACTCCCGGAGATGAAGTTTCAATATGTAAGGACGACGATAATACGAACGTTCCCTCAAGTTCCAGTACGACTACAGACATAGGAGGCATTATGACTTCCAGACCAGAGGCTGCAAGTGTCGCTCCGGAAAAATCCGATGGATAAACGGCAGTCGGTGCGTCGAACGTGTTGTGCGCATTCATCTCTTTTGCAGTCAGGATCTTTCCTGAAACTGCGGTCGCGGAATATTTGACGAACTTGCAAATAATCCGCTGCCGGGACTTTGGATCGATATTGCACAATGTTATATGAAGCTTCCCCTGGTCGTCGATGGAAGCGGACGAATTGACAGCAGGAATATGATCTTTTCCAAAAATATATTCTTGAGATTTGACGGTCGTTTTAACCCAAAGTGCATTCTGATGAACTTTAAACATGTCAAAGACATGGTATGTAGGAGTCAAAACAATTTTCTCGTCTTTTGTGAGGATCATGGCCTGCAATACATTGATCATTTGAGCTATGTTGGCCATTTTCACGCGCTCACAGTGATTATTGAAGATATTCAAACTGCTTGCTGAGGTCAATGCATCGCGCAGCGTATTCTGTTGAAAAAGGAATCCCGGATTTGTTCCGGGTTCCACTCCATGCCAGGTTCCCCATTCATCCACAACGAGCGCAATCCGTTTCTGCGGATCGTATCTATCCATAATCGCGCTGTGCCTTGATATTAATTCTTCTAACTTCAGAGATTTCTTTAAAACATCGAACCATCCGGATTCATCAAAATCAGCCGCTGTCCTCCCGTCATTAAAAGAATAATAATGAAGCGACAAACCGTTTATTTGATCGGCTGCATTTTTCATAATTGTTTCGGTCCAGGCGTAGTCGTCATCGGAAGGGCCGCATGCGATTTTAAAAACTTTATGCGTGCCGTAATCGCGCATGTATGTTCCGTACCGCTTTGCCTGATCAGCATAGAACTCCGGTCTCATATTGCCGCCGCAGCCCCAGCTTTCATTCCCAATTCCCCAGTAATTAACTCCCCACGAACTATCCCGGCCGTTCTTTTTTCTGAGGTCTGTCAGGGGACTGACATTATCCGAGTTAACGTATTCAACCCATTGCGAAAGCTCCTGAACTGTTCCGCTGCCGACATTTCCGGTAAAGTAAGGTTCGCATCCGACCTGCCGGCAGAATTCCAAAAATTCATGCGTGCCAAAGCTATTATCTTCCGTTACACCGCCCCAGTTAGTGTTGACCATCGATGGGCGGTTTCCGCGGGGACCGATTCCGTCTTTCCAGTGATATTCATCTGCAAAGCAGCCGCCCGGCCAGCGAAGAACGGGGATTTTAAGGCGCTTCAAAGCTTCGACTACATCTTTCCGGATGCCGTTCGTATTCGGAATTTTGGAATTCTCGCCGACCCAAATACCGCCGTAGATGCAGTTCCCCAGATGTTCCGAGAACTGACCGTAAATGTTCTTGTTGATTTTAGTCCGAAGATTCGATGCATCGATAGTTATAGAATCGGTTTGAATTTGAGCTTGTAAAGAAAACGAAAGTAAAGCGAAGATGAATGCAATGAGCTTTTTCATGAGTTTTGTGCTTCTATAAATGATGAGGATAATACCTTACAATTCGGTCACCTGACAATTAAAGTATCGCATAAAACTTCGACGGAACTTTTTCCGGCAAGAATTTCATAAGCGCCGGCCGGGACGCTTCGTTTCATCTCCATGCCGATAGCTGCGAGTTTATCGGGAGTCAGTTTAAAATGCACCGTTTTCGTTTCGCCAGGATTGAGTGTAACACGCACAAAATCTTTTAGTTCCTTCACGGGACGGGTTGGAAGGCTGATAAGAGCGTGAATGTAAAGCTGTACAATTTCATCACCTTTCATCGATCCGGTATTGCTTACCTCAAGGGTAATGTCTGCAGTCTCATTTGTTGCGATATTTTTTGGAGAAATCTGCAGATGGGAATACTCAAATGTAGTATAACTCAGTCCAAAACCGAAAGGATAAAGAGGGGAAGAGTCGCTCAGGACATACTCCCGGTAGCGGGAAGGTTTATGGTCGTAATAGCAGGGCAATTGACCGACGGAGCGCGGAATCGTAACGGTAAGCTTGCCGGAAGGATTTACTTTACCAAAAATCGCATCCACAATTGCAAGTCCGGTTTCCTGGCCGAGATACCAGCATTCGACGATTGCAGGTGCTTTTTTGCTTACTTCATTGATCGTCAGCGGCCGTCCGTTGAAGAGCAGTACTACGGTCGGTTTACCGAGTTGAAGAATCGCATCCGCAAGTTCATTTTGTAGGCCGGCCAGATCCAAATCATCACGGTCTCCCAGATGTTTCTCACTCCATGCTTCACGGCAGATCAATTCGTTTTCGCCTAATACGAGAACAATTGCATCGGATTGCTTTGCTGTTTTCACTGCTTCCGCTATGAGTTTTCTATCGTCTTCCGGATTGCTCGGAATAGGATTTTCATTCACCTGCCAGTTGACTGCTTTATTCAAAGTCAATTTGCACCCTTCAGCATAGAGCACACGGAATTTATTTCCTGCGAATTCGCGGATCCCCTCCAGGACGCTCACGCCATGCATGGGGACTGCCGAGTAGCCGCCCAGATGAATGTCTGCGGCATTGGGTCCGATGACGGCAAGAGTTTTAATTTTTAGGGAATCAAAAGGAAGCGTCTTGTTCTCATTTTTCAGCAGAACCATTGCTTCGTATGCCGCCTTAAGGGCGAGAGCTTTGTGTTCTTTGGATTGTGTCACACGTTCCAACAAATCGATATCGGCGTAGGGATGTTCAAACAAGCCGCATTCAAATTTAACCCGCAGCACATCGGCTGCAGCATGGCGTATAACCGATGCAGAGAGCTTTCCCTGTTTCACTTGCTCGGCAAGCGACCCGAAACAACTCCCGTTTCCGAGTTCATAATCTATTCCTGCGTTGATAGAAAGAATTCCGGATTCTATTGAATCTGCTGCTGCATTGTGTACACGATATGTCACATTCATACCGCCGCCGTCGCTCATAACGAATCCGTCAAATCCCCACTCGGTCCGCAAAATTTCGGTCAGGAGCTTGTGATTTACATGGTTTGGAATTCCATCCCATTCATTGTATGATGCCATAATTGATCGTGTGTGCGCTCTCGTGACGGCCATCTCGAAAGGATAAAGATGATTCTCGCGGAATTCCCGTTCGGAATAATTCACAGGAGCAATATTGCGTCCGCCTTCAGGCTGCCCGTGACCTGCAAAATGTTTCATCGTAGCGGCAACATGATGATTGCCGATGAGCGAATCGCGTCCCTGGAAGCCGTAGACTGCGGCCATGCCGAGCCGCGATACTAAATAAGGATCCTCGCCGTAACATTCTTCCGTGCGTCCCCATCGCGGATCACGGGCTAAATCGACGACCGGCGATAGAACCTGCCGGGTTCCGCGCGAACTCGCTTCAAGCGCTGAGGCGGTAAAAACCTGTTCGATGAGTGCTGTATCCCATGTGCATCCAAGCGCAATGGCCTGCGGAAATGAAGTGGCGCTGTCGGCCATAAATCCATGGAGCGATTCTCCGAAAGTGAATATGGGAATACCGAGACGGGTTTTTTCGATCATGTATCGCTGAATGCCGTTGATGCACTGTGCCTGACGGCGTATGGAATGATTCCGCCAGAACCCCCATGAAGCGTAGCTTCCAATACCGTGATTGAGCATGGCAGTATCCCTGGTTCCGATAAAATTTCCGTTCTCGTCGAATGCAAGAGTGTCCCGGGAAAACATGCCATAGAGCTGGGCTGCCTGTTCCTCCAGCGTCATGCGCTGCAGAAGATCGTTGATTCTTGTCTCAATCGGAATTGAAGGGTTTTTATAGAGGGGATGCTGAGCAAGGCAGGTTGTTAAAATCGAAATTGATAAAAATGTGATGATTGATTTCATGATCGGAGTTCTCAGAGAATGAGTATGTAATCGCAAGTTCTTACGTATATCCATTGTAGATTTATTTTTATTCTGCAGCCGCGGGCGGCGTTGTTCCTTCGGGATGACCGCGGATTATTATTATATCCTACATGACTGTATCATCATTCGGTCAGGCTTCTGGAAGGTCGGCTTGACTCTTCGGGCTTGCTCCGCAGCATCGATCCGTTATGAACATAGTAAAAAATAAATCATAGATCAAAGCGCATTCGTATCCGACGCTGTGAAATAATTTTTCTCTGCTCAGTTTTACCACCGGCTGTTCATCTGCTGGAAGCTCTTATCCAAATCCGCTCTCGAAGCTTTGAGAAATCCTCCCGACATTCCGTAACCGATTTCGAAGACATCGTTTTTCAGATCTTTCATGACCGATTCCACAAATTCCTTTGGCTTGAGATCCACTTTAAAATTGCCTCTTTTGGCTCTTCCCTCAGGATTTAATTCCGTGTCGACTGCAGGCGGGATGACTTCAAAAACTTTGATTCCGGACTTTAAAAGCTGGTGCCTGAGTGCCATGGAAAAGGCATGCAGTCCGGCTTTTGTTGCGCTGTAGACCGGCATTCGGGCGGCGGGTACAAAACCCAATCCGGATGAAACATTGATGATGGCGGCTTCTTTCTTTCCGGTCAAAGAGGGAATGAACAATCCGGATAAAATGATCGGCGCTTCCAGATTGATTTTAATTTCATTTTCTCCGGCGAGGTATTCCGCAATACCGTTGGTGAAATCTATATCTCTCTGCACGCCTGCATTGTTAATCAGAATGTTGAGAGCGCTGAAATTGGAGGTTATCCATTTTAAAAGTTCGGTTCGATCCGTTTCTTCGGCCGCATCGCATACTTTAATATGGAGATCTGGATGTTTTTCCTGTGCTTCCCGAAGTCTTTTTTCTCTGCGGCCGCAAATGATGACCTCATTCTTAGCTTCTAAGAAAGCCTCGGCCAGTGCATAGCCGATACCCATAGATCCGCCTGTGATAAGAACGGTATTTCCTGAAATTTCCATTTTTAATTTTCTCCATTATTTCTTTAAAGGATATCCGACTGTCTGTCCAAAGAGTACCCGCTGCTCGGGACGCAATTTTAATTTCGATGCAAGTCCGGATTTATTGCAATTATGGAACCATGATGCCAGGCCGTGAGATGCGGCAAACAAATAAACGTTCTCGGCAATAAGACCCGTGTCGACAAAATAATATGATTTTTGAACTTCAGGGTCCTGCAGGCCGGGTTCCTGAAAACCGGATGTATGTGTAAGTCTGTGAACATCCGCAACATAAATAAGCCGAACCGGAGCGTTTGCTCCAAAATTCATTTGACCTGCGCCGATTGCGAGTGCACGAAAATCACCTGTAACTTCTGGAATCAATGTGTGATGAAATGCATCGTATAAATAAATTCCGTTCTGCAGAGCAACATATAGATCGATTTCCTGCGAGTTGCTTGCCGATGCAGCAGTTCTTCCGGGAGTGTCAAAAGGACCGTTTTTGCGATTGACTCCGTATGCCGCCCAGAGGAGATTTGAAAGCACTTGTAAAGGAAGTTTTTTATCGCTTATTTCACGCGTGGTTTTTCTTTGCTGGAGTGCTTTTAATACCGGTGCAGTATGATTGAGCGCCGGTTTCGGAAGCTCGATTGGAAGGAATTCCTGTGAAGGAGCGATGCCGTGGAATTGGCGAACATTTCGTGATCTCATTTTTTTCGTTTTACGAATCATTTTATCCTTCTTTTCTAACGAATATTACAACTGCTTAACGCATTTTGAATTATCATTATTTTTCAGCCGCCCTGCAGCTACAATGTTTGCATATCCGTCACCGGCATACTACGACTACGAATGACCGCAATCCATTTTGGTACTGCATCGCACAGCACGATGAGAACGCAGGTCATAATAATGGTCGTCAGTCCTAAATTGATACATCCTTGAAAACGTGTTTGTTCGCTGAAGAGCTGGGGATAATATATGTTGAGAATGTTTTCAGCTCCTGCGGTTAATGTTGTTATTGTAACGAAGGCCAATGGAATCAGCGTTACCCATGCATATTTTGCACGTCCCCGATTGATAATGAACGATGTTCCGACGGTTAGCGCAACCGCACCCAGCAATTGATTTGCCGTTCCGAACATCGGCCAGATCGTCGATACGCTTCCGATATAAATGAAATATCCCCAGGCGATAACCATGAGAGCACTTGTTATAAGATTCCCCGGCAGCCATGTGGTCCGTCCAAACGGTTTATAAATTCTGCCCAGCGATTCCTGCAGGTACGAACCGTCCGATGCGTGTACCGGCATCAATGGTGGTAAGAATAAACAGCGCTTCGAACATGATTGCAAAGTGATACCAGTAGGACATCAGGCGCGTCAGGCCGGGAATATTTGAAAATATTTGTGCCATTCCCACAGCAAGGGATACCGCGCCGCCGGTTCTGCCGATAATTTTTTCCCCGACTTCCTGCGAAAGCTGTGTGATATTGGAATCCATAAATCCCATGGCATGCAACTGAGGCAGAACAGCATGGAATTTTTCAACGGGGACATTGATTATAAAATAATCCAGTGGCAGCAGGCTCGATGCGGCGATCAGTGCAAGCACGCTCACAATTCCCTCCGAGAGCATGGCGCCGACCGTAATGAACTTTATCTGCGATTCCTGCATCAGCATTTTCGGAGTCGTGCCCGAACTGACGAGCGAATGAAATCCCGATATCGCCCCGCATGCGATCGTAATAAAGAGATAGGGAAACAGCGTTCCGGGAATAATCGGCCCGCCGCCGTGAATAAACGGTGTGAATGCCGGCATTTTCAAGACCGGAGCAACGATGATAATTCCTGCCGCAAGCATACCGATAACACCCAGTTTCATAATAGAACTTAAATAATCCCGTGGCGACAGGAGCAGCCAGACCGGAAGGACGGAAGCACAGAAGCCGTACAGCATCAATAAAATTGTCAAAGTCTTATGATCCAGAGCGAACCATGATGCCATGAATGAATCCGGAATATTCTTTCCGAAGATTACGGCAAGTGTCAGCAGGATGATGCCGGCAAGAGTCGCTTCTGCGACTTTTCCTTTTCGAATTTTGAACATCCACAAGCCCATGGCAAGGGCGATAGGAATTGTTGCCGCAATGGTGAATAATCCCCACGAACTTTCTGTCAGCGCATTGACGACCACGAGACCGAGTCCCGCCATTGCAACGATAAGAATAATGACGATAGTGATTGATGCCGTTGTGCCGCTGAGTTTGCTGATTTCTGCTTTTGCAATCTCTGCCAGTGATTTGCCGTCATGCCTGACAGAAGCGACGAGAATAACCATATCGTGCACGGCGCCGGCCATCACGGCGCCTACGACCATCCAGACAAACCCGGGGAAATATCCGAATTGTGCGGCAAGCACGGGACCGACAAGCGGACCCGCTCCGGCTATTGCGGCAAAGTGGTGTCCGAATAATATCCATTTATTTGTCGGATAATAATTCTGACCGTCGTACAGGCGGTGGGAAGGTGTTCGCCGAGTATCGTCGATAACGGCGACTTTAGCCGCGATAAAACTGAAATAGAAGCGGTATGCGAGCGCGAAAAAGGCGAGTGCGGCAATCAATAACGGCATTGCATTCATAGGGATTCCATTAATTTATATACTTTCTAAATGCTAATTTGGCAAAAAAGTTTCCCCGGTTGAAACTTTCTTTTATGAGCAGAGGCTTCGCTCCTAAACGGAGTTTGGGAACAAAAAAAATGTTCTTTGCAGCCGACGTCGGTTTGCCCGGTTTTAATTTAATTTTTCTAATGCCTTTTTTGCGTCTTCCAAATCCGGGTTAAGATCCAGAGATTTCCGATAAGCTGTGCGCGCAGAGTCGGACTTTCCGAGCTTCTCGTATATCATTCCCATCCGCCAGTAAGCATATTCCGGCCCCGGCGCATTCTTCCCGCCTCCCGCTTCGACGAATTTCTCAAAATATGCAAGTCCTTCGTCCAGATGGCTGCCGGATAGGAGATCAATTTTCCCGAGCTGGTAATACACCGGATAGTTCAGGGGATCCTTCCTGAGTGCTTCTTCAAACATTTCGGTTGCCTTTGCAAGATCGTTTTTCTGAGTATAGTACAATCCTGTCTGGTAATAAATGTCCGACTTATCATCGACCGTCGCTGCGGCTTTCTTGAAAACTTCGTCCGCCTTCGTTTTATCGTTCTCGTCCATGCAAAGAAACCAGAGTGCCTTGTATGCATCGATTTTTTTCGGGTTTATCGAGACGGCTTTACGGTAACACTCCTCTTGCTGCGGTTTTTCTTTCTGGTATTCATGGACCAGCGCCTCTGCAAGAAATCCCATGTACGGGTCGTATGTTTTTATGGTATCGGATTCAGCTGCTGCCTTTTTCACACTGCCTCCGATGATTCCCGGCGCTTGCAGGTAGTATTCAATCAAGTTTATTCTCGCATCGGTGAATTTCGGATCGAGACCTATTGCAGTAAGATATTCCTTTTTGCAGTCGGAAGCTGCTCCAAATTTGCTAAGTATCCCGGCTCGCTGTGCCTTTACACCGTAGGCATTGCCGAGCATGAAATGATATTTCGCGGCGGCTCCGTTCAAGTCGACCGCTTTCTTGAGAAAGTCTATTGCCCCGTCATAATCGCTGTTGATCGTCAATATGCCCAAATAATAATAGGACTCGGCTTTGTTCGGATCTTCTTTGAGGGCTTCGAGGAAAAGAGTCTTCGACTGAGTGAATTTGCCGTTATCGAAAAGACGCAGGGCTTCATCGAACTTTGTTTGAGTGAACGCCAGGAAAGTAATGAACGTATAAAGGAATGAAAGAATAATTATCTTCATATTTTTTTATTTCTCTTAGAGTTTTTATATGAGACGAATTAAATTTGCATGACGGGAATAGGCCCACAGTAGCCGCTGTGACCATACATGAGATAAAATTGATCGTTCTCGAGTTCATTTTTTAAGTATAATCGTTTGCAAGGACATTCACGTAACACTCGTTATGTATGCAAAACTATCGGATACTTTGGGAATGAACCGCTGAATAATGCCGAATAATACGTAAAATGACGATGTTTCCCCATGGTTTTTTAAAAACTATCCGATAGTTTTGGATATTATGTCATGTTGCCCAATGTTATGGGATCAGCAGTATCTTCCATCTAAAATCATTATACGTATTAAATGTTTTTTGTTTCGTTTATTCAAACGCTTTGTAAAAAATGATGATAGGAATTCTTTCGCTTCTCACTTACCTTTTTGTTCATTATAAAAGGCCTGCAGAATATAGAAGGCGTCCTTTTTTATGCCTTTGTTCGAAATCAGTCCCTTTCGATTCCAGAAATCCTGAATACCAGGAAGCGGACGGCGCGGGGACCGGAAGTCCATCAGTATCCAGGGACTCATTCCTCGGAGGAAGGGTATAGATCGAAGCATTTCAAGCTGGTTCTTATAGACTGCGGACTGGTAATCTTCCGTCCATCGCGTATCGGGCGTTCCGTGATAGCCTTGAAGTGCGCTGCCGCCGAATTCACTGATCACGAGCGGCTTCTCGTAGGCCGTATGCCACTTCTTTGTATGGATTTCTTCTATTGTGCCTACGTACCAGCCGAAATATTCATTTGTTCCGATGACATCGAGTTCGCTGCACAAGGGATCGTCGATGGTGATATCCGAACCCTGTGAAGTCAGTTCTGTCGCAGCGCTGATAAGACGCGTGGGATCGAGAGACCTTGCCTTTGCAATGAGCTTTTTCAGGAAGGCAAGGCGTTCCGGCGAGCGCGGGGTTTCATTTGCGACCGACCATATAATTACGGGAGCGCGATTTTTATCCCGTGTAATCAGTTCCTCAAGCTGCTGCTCGGCAAGCGAATATGTCTCCGGATTATTCCAGAGGATAGTCCAGTAGACCGGAATTTCCGCCCATATAAGAATTCCCATCTTCTCGGCTTCACGAACCATGTGGACATTGTGAGGATAATGAGCGAGACGGACATAATTGCATCCGAGCTCTTTTGCCCATCCGAGAAGCGTTCGGGCATCCTCTGTGCTTGTTGCACGCCCTCCGCGAACAGGCGCTTCTTCATGAATCGCTATGCCGCGAAGGAACAGCGGTTTGCCATTAAGAAGTATCTCCGTTCCGCGCGTGGTGATTCGCCTGAATCCAATCGAATCGACGACAGAGTCCGTTCCGGAATCGATATGGACTTCATAGAGCTTCGGATTATCAGGCGACCACAGTGTAAGCGCCGCAGGAAAACGGAATGTCGCTCTGCCATGTTCGTCCGTTGTAGTACCGTATGTCAAACCTGTTTCAGGGATGCTGATGGAAATCTTCTGCTTCGGTGATCTTCCATTCAGTATAATCCAGCCGGTAATTGTGTCAGGTGAATCCGGCGAAAGCTGGATAAAGTAATCCCGGATGAAAGTTTCCGGAACTTCCACAAGCTGAACATCCCGTGTAAGTCCGCCGTAATTCCACCAGTCTGTGTTCAATGTCGGGACTCCTTCCCGGTGCCGCTGGTTGTCTACTTTGACAATGATAACGTTATCTTTCGGACGAATCTTTTGCGTGATCTCAAAACAAAACGGTGTGAAACCGCCTTTATGCTCGCCTATTTTTTCCCCGTTCAGGTAAACAATCGCGTCATAATTTGCACCGCCAAAATTTAAAAAAAGTCTTCTGGAAACGGGGAGGACATAATCGAATGAACGTTTGTACCAGATGGTACCCTCGTACATAAAAAGTGTTTCCCGCTGTGAGTTCCAATCCCCGGGGACGGACAAAGTTTCCGATTTGTCAAAGTCGTACTCAACGAGATCGCTTTTCGATGCAGGCTTTTGATTTTTAAAGTATCCATCATCCCGAGGCATATACCGGTAATCATAGTAGCCGTTTTCATACGGATCTACAATCGTATGCCACAGACCATTCAGGGAGACAGTTTGTCTGGCTTCCACGTTTTGAATCAGAAATTGTGAAAACACCAATTGAGGCAGAAAGGGCAAGGTAAGCATAAGTTTAGTTTTCATAATATGGGCAATCAGATTGTTATATATTCCTTTATGAATGCGTAACAAATACTTGAGACATAGACAAGAACTTATGAATTTAGGTTTGAAGCCGCGAATTCGATTTTTCGTTCACGCTTCTGCGGCTAAACGTAACGATAAATTATTTGAAATATTGTATTCTCGCTGCATATTGCGACTATCTAAATTGATTGAAACGATTTCTGAAATACTGCCGTAAGGCTAACGTTTAACTAACCAATTCTCCGGATTTTGTTTTTCCCGTTCTTTCCAAATTTCAAAATGCAGCAGAGGACGTTCGACCGTGTCGCCGCTTTTTCCGATTACCATTCCTTCCGTGACCTTCTGCGACTCGCGCACCAGAATATCCGAAAGATGCGCATAGACGGAACGGTAGCCATTGTAATGATTGATAATCAGAATGTTTCCGAAGCCGGGAATAAAAGAAATGACGGATACTTCGCCGTCGGCAACCGCGTAGACGGTTGAACCGATTGGCGTTGTGATATCGATGCCGGAATTCTGTGTAACGGTTTTCAATATGGGATGTACCTGGTTACCGAAATGCGCCTGTACGGAACCGTTTTTAACAGGCCAGCGCAGCTTTCCTTTTTTTGTACCGAAATTTTCTCCCGCTGGTCCTTCTTCAGGCTGCGGAAGAGAGGGCACTGCAGGGAGTATTTTTTTTTCTCTTTTTTGCGCTTCCGCAAGTTCCTTTGCACGGCGTTCCGCTTCTTCATGTTCTTTGCGAATCCGCTCTTTTTCGATCAAGTCGGCGATGATCTGTTCGATTTGTCCGTACGCTTCGGTTTTTCGTGAGAGCTGTTTTTTGAACATCGTTTTGTCTTGCCGGATTTTTTTGAGAACGGTTTGACGTGCTGCGTATGTCTTGTTCAGGTTGTGTTCTTCAAGCGTCTTTTCGGATATAAGAAGACGCTCATGCTGCAGCTTATCCTGCAGTGTATAATTTTTTTGTTCCAGTTCCGATTTGTTTGCACTGATTCCCTGCAAATCCTTTGCACGCTGTTCGGAGAATCGTTTGAGATACTGAATACGGATATACATCTGATTGATGGATTTTGAAGAAAAGAGCAGTTCGATGTCGTACACTCGTCCGTTTTTATAGACCGAGCGGACATAGTTGGCGTAATGGGACTGCAAAAAATGAAGCTGATTTTCCAGAGATGCGATGGCCGCGCGTGCGGTATCGATTTCGGTCGTCAGCTGCAACTCTTCGTCGTGCAGCTTTTGCACAAGCTGGCGAATAAGGTTTGATTGATGTTCAAGGTCGTCCAGGCGGTCGAGCGTCACCTGCTCACGCTTGTCGCTTTCCTGAATTCGTTTCTCATATTTTTGAATGTCATCGCGAAGCTTCTGCAGTTCCTTTTGCTTGTGCTGAATTTCGTGCTGGTCGCGCTGTGCAAAGCAGATGCTGAGTGAAAGAAGGGAAAAAAATCCAGTTATAATCCAATGCCGTATGTGCATTACCAGTGAATTCGTTTTGCGTTTTCAGGAACCGTTAATGTGCACTCCATCGCCGTATTGTTCAGTTCAACATCGGAATATGATAACGATATCCGGTGCCGCTGGATCGGCTGAATGATTTGAATGCTGCGGGGAATGGCTGTGTTCCCCGTTTCTTCAAAATCACGAAAGTTTTGTTCGAAAGCAACGGCTCCACTCGGGTCGATCTGCTGGATTTTTCGTATCTGTAGAGTAGAGGGATCGATCCAGTAATATCGTTTATCATCTCCGGAAAAATAGATATACAGCAAAAGATCGTTTTCTATCCGCTGCTCATCCGGATTATGCAAATCGGCCGCCGAGAAAACTCCTCCGGAAAAGAGATTTAAAATGTCCTCAAAATTCAAGCTCATATGAAAAATCCGCCGGATGTTTTCTTCGTTTGTTGTTCCGGTGGTAAGCGTATTCTGGAGACTGTTGTAAAAGAAAAAATCTTTCTTCGTAAGAAGGGCTTCGCCCACTTTGATGCCGAAGGGGCCTCCGAGAGAAATTAAAAGTGAATCCGGTTTTCTTATAAGCAGAGTAAACGATGCAGTTTGCGCGAGTTCCGGAGTCTCTATGGAAATTTTTCCTTCTCCCCTGAGAGTATGAATCCGTTCGTGGTTGGCATTGACGGATTGAAAGACCTCTTCGAATGTTGCGGACCGGAAGCCGGTTCGGATGCTGTTGCGCGTTGCGCAGCCGGTGAAGGCCGTGAGAAGGAAGAAGAACAGATATTTTTTCATTCTTAGAGCGATCCTCGTTCTATTTTTTTTCGGAGAGTTTCGTTTTTTGAGTCCATCTCAAGAGCTTTTTGCCATGTCGTGACTGCTTTTTTCTGATCTCCCATCCGGAAGTAAACATCCCCCAGGTGTTCATAAATGACGGCACTGGCGGATCCTGCTGCGACGGCTTTTTCGATATATTGCCGGGCCTGCTGGTACTGTCCGAGTCTGTAACAAATCCAGCCATACGTATCAAGATATGCGGAATTTTCCGGTTCGCTTGTAATGGCAATCAGGGACATCTCCAGCGCCCGGTTCAATTGCAAGCCGCGCTCTGAAAGGCTGTAGCCGTAGTTGTTTAAAAGAAGAGCAGATTGCGGGTCTACGCGGAGCGCTTCTTCGTACAAACTGTCGGACATCTCGTACCGATGTTCATTGTCGTAAGTTAGAGCGAGAGTGCTGAGCGTATTGATGTCCTTTGGATTCAGCCGGTGTGCAATTTCAAGGCGTTCGATCGTTTTGTCCGGCTGCGCTAAACGGGAATAGACTAATCCCTGCAGGAGGTAGATGCGGAAATCTTTAGGAACGGATTTTTCCGCTTTCTGCATTGCTTCCAGAACTTCCTGAAATTTATTCCGGGAAAAAAGCGTCGATCCAAGGAACCACCATGCATTTGCATTCCATTCTGCGAGCGTTGTAACGATCTTGAATTGATATGCCGCAAGAGAGTCTTTTTTTGCGTTCAAGGCAAGGATGCCCAGATACCAGTGCGGCCGCCAGTCGCCGATTAAAACTGTAGACATTTCCTCAAAAATATTTTGAGCCTTTGGCGCCATAGTGGAGTCGTGTTCGATGAGTCCGAACATGCCGATACCTATGCGCAGTTTTACTTCCGGATTTGTGACTCCCTGTGCAAGAAGTTTTTGGTACAGTTTTATCGCTTCCGTGTACTCTTTTTGATCCATATGGATATCCGCGAGCGCCGCGATGATTTCAGGATCATTCTGATCCGCATCGAGCATCGATTGAAGAATTTTTTTAGCTTCGCTGAGTCTTCCTGCTTTTGTATATACATCGGCAAGCTGCTTCTGCAGCTGTTTGCTGTCCGGATTCAAGGTGAGCATCCGTTTGAATTTTTCCGCCGCCTGATCGAATCGTCCAAGTGTTGTGTACAGCACACCGCACTGGTAAAGAATGTCCGGCTGATCTCCATCATGTTCGAGTATCTTCTCGTATATTTCCAGCGCCCGCAGCGGTTTGGTCGTCTGATACAATCGTGCCAGCGTGTACCAGCTATCCATCGAAGACGATTCTATCCTGACGATCTTTTCGTATTGCTCGATTGCCATATCCTGCTGGTAAGCATTGACATAGATAGAAGCAAGATTTTCCCGGTAGGTTTTATTCATCGAATCGAGTTGGACAGCTTTTTTGCCAGCTTCTTTGGCTTGCAATGGTGTGTTGAGCAGCGAGTAATCCTTTGAAAGGACGTAGTAGATCGCTGCGGCGCTGTCGGTTTTCAGCGCTTCTTGATATTCGAGAATTGCCTCCGCATAAGCTTCCTTGGCATCGAGGGCGGCACCGTTGATAAAATGCTGCAATGCACGGTCTCGCCCCGTTTCGTCCACCGGCGGGGATAGATGCACAGCCGGGATCGATCCCGCATTGTTCGGCAGCGAACCGCTGCAGCCCGAAATAAAAAAAATCCCCACTACAAAACTTGTGAGGAGTATGCACTCTTGAAACTTTTTCATTACACAAATATATCGAAACCTCGATAGAGTTACAAGCTAAGATGGCCATTCCGATCATGTTTCTTAGGAGATATCGCCTCTTTTAAGGGATGTGATCGGTTTTTTTGATCATTTATAGGCATTACAGCACTCCTTATTTTCAGTTAGGTTTCTTGCCATAGATTGCTCCGAAATGTGTAAAAGGCTCAAAAGGGAAACGCAATTATTTTGAATTTTCAGACCATTTCTAAAAATCCATTTTGAAAGATTTTTTGGTCGTTGAATTAATAAGAAAACTAATGTGAAGTCAAGGTTTAGGGAGATTGTTCCCTCAGGATCATGATTTCCACAATTCCGAAAAAATCGGGCATTGGAACCATAATCTATAATTTCATTGAAATCAGAGGAGATGGGACTTGACTTTCACGCAGGGGTTTAATAATTTACCACAAGTCAAGACAAATCAGATAATACAAATCCGATAATCCTAAAGTAAATTGCTGGAGGCAATATGAGTCTCAATAAATTAAAAGGACAATGTACAATGATGAGACAACATTGGTTTATAGCTGTTGTACTGTTCGCTTTTATTCTCGTCGGTTGTGGAGGGACGGAAGAAACGACACAAGATCAAAGTCAAGCAGTTCATCCAGCGGAGCAGCCGAAAGCTCAAACTACACAAACCACACAAAGTGTAGCGCCGCCGGCAAAGACAGAAACTGAACCGAACAGTGCGGATCAAGCTTTGACAAGTTTTATCGGTACACCGGAACCTGAACAGAAAACCGAGCATCCCGTTGCTCCCGCAGCGCCGCCGCCTGAACTTTCCCAGTACGAAAAACAAATTCAAGATTTGCGCACGGAAAATACGGGCTTAAAACAAAAAATTGTAAAGCTCGAAGAGGACAATCGCAGTCTTGCATCGCTCATGAGCGATCTCGAGGCAAAACTTGCCGCCGAAAAAGAACGTGCCGATCATGCTGTCGCTGCGCAGCCTGCACCGGTTCCGAGCGAATCACCGGTTACGGTAGCAAATCCATCCGCGGCGCTCGGCGTGTATGAAGATGCGCTGACGACTTTCAACAAGAGAAAATATGCGGACGCTAAGAAGGCATTTCAGGATGCAATAGCTAAAGGAATTTCCGAGGACTTAAGGGATAATTGCATCTACTGGATCGGTGAATCGGAATTTGCTATGAAAAAATACAGCGAGGCATTGAAACAATTCCAGGATGTCCTTGCGATCAAGGGGTCGGATAAAAAGGGAGATGCACAGTTTATGATAGGCCAGACGTACGAGAAGATGGGAAATAAAAAGAGAGCAAAAGCTGCGTACGAAAAAGTCGTGAAAGAATATCCGATGAGCAAGAATGTGAAGCATGCAAAAGAGCGCTGGGCAAAATTGTAAGCAGTGAATAAATTGAAAAGAGAGTAAACCCCGGCCATTATCAGCCGGGGTTTTTTGTCTCTGCCGGGTCATTGAATTCCACTGATCGACTTTGTATATTGAACACGATGTCCAAATTTACGACAAAATATGTATGCCAATCGTGCGGGTATGTCTCTCCGCGCTGGATTGGCAGATGCCCCAACTGCTCGGAATGGAACACCTTTGTGGAAGAAGCACCGAGTCCACTCAAGGTGACGCGCAAATCGGGAACCGCTTCGAAACTCAATCCCGTCGCTCTTGAAGAGATCGAAGGATATGATGTTCCGCGCATTCGTATCGGACTGGAAGAATTTGACCGCGTGCTTGGCGGGGGGATCGTCCCCGGTTCACTTATTCTCCTTGGCGGCGATCCCGGTATTGGAAAGTCGACTTTGATGATGCAGGCCGCGCTTCGGCTGACGGGGCAGACCATTCTGTACATCAGCGGTGAAGAATCGGCCCGGCAGGTAAAACTTCGCGCGGACCGGCTTATGGGGGGAGAAGCAAAACATATACTTCTTCTTGCCGAAACGAATCTGGATTTGATACTCGATGTCATCGAGCGCGGAACTCCCGATCTTGTGATTGTGGATTCGATACAAACTATGTACCGCTCCGGATTGGAAAGCGCTCCGGGAAGCGTCAGTCAGGTGCGTGAATCGACCGCACTTCTCTTACGTCTGGCAAAAACGAAAAATATTCCGGTTTTTCTCATCGGTCATGTGACCAAAGATGGTGTCATTGCAGGTCCTCGTGTGATCGAACATATGGTCGATACTGTCCTGCAGTTCGAAGGAGAGGCGCATTATTCATATCGCATCCTGCGCGCGTTGAAGAACCGGTTCGGGTCGACGAATGAAATCGGCATTTTTGAAATGCGGGAAGAAGGATTGCGGGAAGTGAAAAATCCATCGGAAGTATTTCTTTCCGAACGGCATTACGGAACTTCCGGTTCGACCGTTGTCGCAAGCATCGAGGGCTCGCGTCCCATTCTTGTAGAAGTTCAGGCTCTTGTTACACCGACGAATTATGGCCTGCCGCAGCGCAACAGTACCGGTTTCGATTTTCGCCGGCTTGCACTTCTTCTGGCTGTACTGGAAAAACGGATGGGAATGAATCTCGGTCAACAAGATGTTTTTGTCAATGTTGCCGGAGGCTTGAAAATTGATGAGCCTGCAGTCGATCTTGGTATAGCGGTTTCCATTACTTCCAGTTTGCGCGACGTCCCTGTCGATTCTTCATCCATAGCAATTGGTGAGATCGGTCTCGGCGGTGAAATCCGCACGATCGGCCAAGTCGAACGGAGAGTGCAGGAGGCTGCAAAACTCGGGTTCAAAAAAATCGTCGTACCGCAAAACAATCTGAAAGTTTTAAAGACAAACGGCGAAATTGAAATTATCGGCGTGGATCGGATTGAAAAAGCGATAAAAGAATTGATTGGATAGATAGGTGAATGGTAAATAGAATCCAGGAGCAAGAAGCCAGAATACAGAATACAATAAAACCGACCAGCTGAGTAACAAAAGACAGAATAACCGGCTGAACTAAGAACCAAGAACTACGAACTAAGAACGTTTTTTATGAAACTTATACTGGCAACGAATAACAAACATAAAGCGAAGGAACTGCAAACTTTCTTAGCCGGACTTCCATTCGAGGTGCTTACACTTGGAGACGTATCGGACGCTATAGAATTACATGAAGATGGATTCACATTCGCTGATAACGCAATTCAAAAAGCCCGTATTGTTTTTCGGGCGACGGAACTGACCGCATTAGCGGACGATTCAGGACTTGAGGTGTTTTATCTCAACGGCCGCCCCGGCGTTTTTTCAGCACGTTATTCAGGTGCCGGAGCGACGGATGAATCGAACAATATCAAGCTTTTGGAAGAAATGCGCGGTGTCTCCCCTCGAAGAAGGCGAGCACAATTCCGATCAGTGTTGGCGCTTGTTTCCAACGGCGTGGAGAAATTGACAGAGGGAATCTGTTCCGGTTTGCTCGGCGAAGAACCGCGCGGGACGAATGGTTTCGGGTACGATCCAATCTTTATACCGGACGGTTTTTCCCGGACGTACGCGGAATTGACTGCTGATGAGAAGAATAAAATCAGCCATCGATCCCGCTCTTTTGCTGCAATGCGCGAGGTACTAAAGCAGGGATTCTTGAACGGTTGAGAACCGTACCGGTTGAAAACAGTATTGACTGAGAACTGTATTATGAATTGATCGGTTCCTTCCCTTGAAACAGGGACAAAAAGTCGGTTTTGCGGAAATTCGTATCTCATTCTGAGAGGAATTCGCGGCTTCTGCTTTCAAGCTCTGAGTTATCGTCCACGTCTCTTGCTTAAGTTCATGAATCTTGTTATTATTTCGCATACGATGTCGGAGGAACAATCTCTCAAAGATCATAGGACAAGGAAAAATATTTGTGGATAATAAACGAATAAAAAATCTGCTTTCGACAACGTTATTTCAAGGCCTAAACGAAGAAGAACTTCTAAGCCTTCTGACAACATTTGAGGAAGAGCAGTATCCCGCAGGGGAAATTATTTTTGACACGAACACGACAGGTGAGCGTGTTTATCTGATCACCGGCGGGGCTGTCCGGATTTCCCGCGTGACCAATTACGGCGATGAGACAACACTCGACATTCTTCGATCCGGAGAATTGTTCGGAGAACTGGCTTCGCTGGACGGCAAAAGCCGATCGGCAAGGGTTACGGCCATCGAAGACACAAACCTTATTTCGTTCGACCGTTTATCATTCGAAAACATTTTTCGGCGGAATCAACGAATTGCCTCGAATTTATTCCGTGAATTAAGCGCGCGCATACGAAAAACAGACGATAATATCGTGCAGCGCCTGGAAGAGCAGCGGATTGCCATCGAAAGGCGGTATCAGAAACTTCAAAATTTGATCGAAGCTAGCAAGATCATCAACTCGACGCTCGACTTGGATAAACTTTTAGGCCTGATTCTCGATGCGGCGACGAAAAGCATAGGAGCAGATCGCGGAACATTATATCTTGTCGACGATGTGAAAAAAGAATTATGGTCGAAAATTCTGCAAGGATCCAATATGATCGAAATTCGGCTGCCGATCGGCAAAGGTCTTGCCGGATTTGTCGCGGAAAAGGGGGAGACAATAATAATTCCGGACACGTATGCCGACCCGCGGTTCAATCCGGATATAGATAAGCAGTCCGGCTACAGAACGCGAAATATGCTCTGCATGCCCATGAAAAATAAAGACGGAAAACTTATCGGCGTTTTCCAACTCCTGAATAAAAAGGAAGGGGTTTTCGATGCAGAGGATGTAAATTTTATCGACGCTTTTTCGGCTCATGCGTCCGTGGCCATCGAAAATGCGCGATTGGCGCAGGAAATGGTGCAAAACGAAAGACTCTCCGCTGTCGGCAGGATGGCGAGTGTGATCATTCACGATATCAAGAACCCGATGGGAACCTTGCGTGTATATGCACAGGTGATGAAGAAAAAATCGGGAAACGAAGAAGCAAATAAACTTGCCGATGAAATGATTCGACAAGTGGACCGCTTCGTCAATATGACACAGGAGATTTTGGATTTTACACGCGGGGTGAGTGCATCGAATTTTCAGGACATGCAATTCAAAACAGTTATGGACGATATATTGAGTTTCATAGAAAAGGATCTTGAAAAGAACAATGTCAAGCTCGTGAAAAATCCGAATTTCGAAGGTATTGTAACGATGGATCAGGACAAGATTGTTCGTGTGTTCTATAATATAGCAAGCAACGCACGCGATGCAATGCCGCAAGGGGGGACACTTACCTTGACGACAGCCCTTGAAGGCGATTATGTGCGCATCGATTTTAAAGATACCGGAACCGGTATGCCGGATGAAGTGAAAAAGAAGATCTTCGAGCCGTTTATGACCTATGGGAAAAAACATGGGACGGGTCTCGGTATGGCGATCGTCAAGAAAGTGATCGATGATCATCACGGTTCGATCGAAATAGAAAGCGAAATGGGACAGGGAACTACCATCACCATTAAACTTCCCGTGAAAGCCTCTCCGACATCTATTCCAGCTTAACAAAAAAAGCCTTCCGGCAGCTTCTGCAGGAAGGCTTTAACTTTTTTAAATTTACCGATCAGCGCGCCAATCCAAGACCGATTGAGATGGCTGTCCATAATGCCAGGAGAATGAACGCTGCGGCAATGCCGGATCCGTAAGATTTTCCGGAAAATTTACTGAGCCCGATTCCGACAACGGCAGCTTCCCAGAAGCTGAAAACATTTAAAGCGGAAAGAATTTTATGCATTGTGCTTGTCGTATCGTAATTTCCAAAAACTGCAAGCGCAGCGCTTGGTGTTGCTGTCATCGTACCAAGTGTCACCATCATAACGACAGTGATGATGCCGCCAAGGACTCCTATCCATGTCGAAATACCATACAGCTCAAGGTATTTCATATAGCCGGCAGGGGCTTTGAATAATAATTTATTGACTAACCAGAGAACCAACGCCGATCCGAAATAGTATGCAGCAACAGCGAGCATGCCGCCGATGATGCCGAAAACGATAAACAGTCCTCCCATTGAATCCAAAGCTGATTGGGCTTGATCCGCCTGCAACTGAGTCATCTTGCCTTCCTCCACTCTCTGCTGATAGATATGACTCTGGGTTTCCTTGAATTCTGTTTTCAATGCATCGTTTGTGAAAAGAAAAACCGTCGAACTGATAACAATAGCAATCATCATCAGCATAGGCACGAGCCACAGCTTCGTAGATGCCTGCGCGTCTTTGATGGATTGAAAAGCCTCCGACGGCGAAGCGAATATATCGCTGATTGATTTTCCAAGCGCAGGGGCTGGAGGTAATTGTACAGAAGTTTGTTCCATGCAGAGTTCCTTTCTTTGATGATGTTCGTTTATCAGTGGAAAATTCTATCGGAAAAATACCTAAAAAAAAGTAAAGAGTAAATCGTGAATGTTTAATAGTTCTGTCTATACTATTTGCCACTTACCATTCACTATTCACTCCTATTCACGATTTACTATTTACCATTTATTATTCACCATTTGCCATTTACCGAATACGATAACCCTTTTTTATACCCAATTGTGGCAATTATCTCATGGACAAGATATATTACAACTAAAGTAAGCATCGAAAAATTGCGGATTGGGAGAAAAGATATTGATGCCGGAACGGAAGAGAGCCTTCAGAGGATTGACGTGAAGCGAGGAGTATGATGTGTGAAGCTTGATAAGAAAGAAGCCGGATTTTTGAATTCGGTGATTAACATGTGGGAGGCGCAGGCTGTTCTTACATCTGAAGAAGCAAACAAATTACGCAAGAACATTGAGATCCTGCCGTTCGATTGGAAACGTCTTGCGATGTATTCGTTTTGGATATCGATACTTTGTCTGATGATGGCTGTTGGAGCCGTCGCAGCAGATCAGTTCCTGATGCAGATGCTTCAAAAAATATTTCATGCACCGAATAGTATAAAAAGCTTTGTCCTGGCATGTGCCTCTGCCGTTATGTTTATTTTCGGCGTACGAATCCGCGCAAAACATCCGGGGAAGGCTATAGGCAGTGATTCTCTTTTTCTGCTGGGAAGTTTGTGTGTAGCCGGTTCGATTGTGTATCTTGGAAAAGCGGTTTTAACCGGCAGCGGGGATTTTCCTTTGCTGATTTTACTGGCAGCTCTCATCTACGGCACGCTCGCCATATCGTTCCGGTCGACCCTCTTATGGATGTTGACATTGCTATCCTTCTCCGCATGGTTCGGAACACAAACAGGGTATGCCTCCGGGTGGAACGCGTATTTTCTCGGAATGAATTATCTTATGCGATTTGTTTTTTTTGGAACGGCTGTGCTGGGATTAAGTATGATACTTAAGAAGTTTCGCCGCTGCTCTTTGTTCGTTGAGATCACGTATGGCATTGCACTCTTTTGCATTTTCGGTTCGCTCTGGCTGCTGTCGATCTTTGGAAATTACGTTGATTTGGCCGCTTGGTCTCAGATAAGTCAGTTCACTTTGGTTCATTGGAGCATTGTGCTCGGCGTTGCTGCTATTCTCTGTGCATTATTCGGGCTGAAAAATGATGACTCTGTTGCAAGAGGATTCGGGATAGTATTTTTTTTCCTCGATCTGTATACCGGATATTTTGCATATCTGTGGAATTCCGCACACAAAGCAGTGTTCTTTTTCATACTTGCAGTTTCGTTTTGGCTTGTCGGGATAAAAGCGGAAAAAATATGGACATTTGATTTTATCAAACCGAAAAATCATCGTTCGTAAAAATCCGAAAGACATCTTCGTAAGGTATTCTCATGGAACTGTAGCAGTAAATTATCCGTTTCATAGTACGGAATATATTAAATCCAAAATTCAAAAGACCTTGCAAGGTTTAAAGAACAAACAAAAGGACGCTCTATGAAAAAGTATGAATTAAAAATCGAGGGAATGAGTTGTGGTCATTGCGCCATGCATGTTAAAAAAGCGTTGGAGGCCATTGATGGCTTAGAAGTGGAGACCGTCGAAATCGGATCGGCACGCGTGTGGTACGATGAGAATGCAATCACGCAAAAACAACTACAGGAAAGAATCGAAGAAGCAGGATATACATTGGTTTCCGTGCAATGAATTCTTTCGGCAAACATACAGAAAAACAAAATACCGTTCAAACTCTTTCTATAGAAGGAATGACATGCGCAAGCTGCGTTGCGAGAGTTGAGAAAGCTTTAAAAAAAGTAGACGGCGTGAAAATCGCCAATGTCAACCTTGCAACGGAAGCCGTAGCGCTTTCCTTTGATCCTTCAAAGACCGGATTGACTGCTCTGGCCGCGGCGGTAGAACGGGCAGGATATATCTTGGTTGTGCCGGAACCGAATATGGAATTGCAATACGATTCGACCCAATATGCTAAAGACCTGTATTCACGGCAGGAAAAATCATTCCGGAAGCTCATGCAGGAATTTATCATGAGCCTATCGTTCGCTTTGCCGGTCCTGTTCCTGAGCATGTTTAGTATGACGAATTGGTTCATGTCCGTTGTCCCCTTTTCGATGGAAGTGCTTAACAAAATTCTGTTCCTGCTCACGACGCCGGTCATGATCCTTGCCGGAAAACGTTTTTTCAAGCCGGCGTGGCAGCAAGCGAAAAATTTTGCGGCAGACATGAATACGCTGATCGCAGTCGGAACCGGAACAGCTTATTTCTACAGTTCTTTTGTAGTGCTGTTCCCGGAATGGATGCCAACACGTATGGTGTATTTCGATTCCGCTGCGATGATCATTACTTTGATCCTCATGGGCAAGATGCTGGAAGCAAGAGCGAAACAAAAATCGTCCGATGCGATCAAAGCGCTTTTAGCCGTGCAGCCGAAAATTGCGCATGTAATTCGCAATAGCGTGGAAGTTGATATCCCGGTTAAAAGTGTAAAAGTCGGCGACACTGTAGTCGTCCGGCCGGGAGAGCGTCTGCCGGTGGATGGTACGATTGCGCGCGGCCAATCGTCAATCAATGAATCGATGATCAGCGGTGAAAGCATGCCGGTGGAAAAACAGACCGGTGATTCGGTTTTCGGCGGAACAATAAACGAGACGGGAAGTTTTGAATTCCGTGCTACTGCGATTGGAGTGGGAACAGTCGTAGCGCATATTGTAAAAATCGTCGAAGAGGCTCAAGGTTCCAAAGCCCCTATTCAGCATCTTGCCGATAAAATTGCTTCTGTTTTTGTCCCTATCGTATTGGTCATTGCGCTTTTTACTTTTTTTGGATGGTTTTTTATCGGCGGATCGGAATTTACTCCGGCGATGATCAATGCCATTGCCGTGCTGGTGATTGCATGCCCGTGCGCACTGGGACTTGCAACGCCGACCGCTCTGATGGTCGGAACCGGCAGAGGAGCCTCGATCGGAATTTTAATTAAAAATGCCGAAAGCCTGGAGCGTGCGCAAAACCTTCAGGTCGTTGCATTCGATAAAACTGGAACCATCACATGCGGCAAACCTTCCGTGACCGACTTATTTACGGCAGACGGAACGGATCAGGAAAGTATGCTGCGCTATGCTGCATCTCTGGAGCGGATGTCCGAACATCCTCTTGCGCGGGCAATTACGGCGGCTGCTAAGGATCGTTCTCTTTTATTTTTAGAGACGGATGCGTTTCAGTCCCGCACCGGATTCGGCGTTGCCGGAATAATCGCCGGAGAACCGGTCATCGTAGGGAATGAACAGCTAATGATTCAAGAAGAAATCGATATCTTTTCTGCTGCTGCGTTCGTTCGGAAAAAAACAGATGAAGGGAAAACACTGTTATTTGTCGCTGTAGGTAAAAAATTATGCGGCGTTGCGGCAGCTGCAGATACGATTCTATCGGGGTCGAGAGAAGCAGTTGCAGATCTGAAAAAAGTAGGCATCGAGACGGTCATGCTGACCGGCGACACGGAACGGACGGCTCAGATCATTGCCGGACAGGCCGGCATACAACGTGTTTTTGCGCGTGTCTTGCCGGAACAAAAAGCATTGAAGATCAAAGCGCTTCAAGCAGAAGGTAAGGTTGTGGCCATGGTAGGGGACGGAATCAACGATGCACCGGCGCTGGCTCAAGCGGATGTAAGCATTGCCATAAGTTCCGGAACCGATGTTGCTATGGAGACTGCCGATATCACCATCATGAAATCCGATCTTCGCGGAGTCGTCCGTGCGATTGCCTTATCCCGCCGAACAATGCGCACGATCAGACAGAATTTATTCTGGGCTTTTATTTATAATGCGGTCGGCATTCCGCTCGCGGTCTTTGGCTTCCTGAATCCCATCTTTGCCGCTGCTGCCATGGCATTGAGTTCTGTCAGCGTCGTCTCTAACTCCCTCCGGTTACGAAAAGCCTCTCTGTAGCCGTTTTTGGGCTTGCCCGCAGTATATCATCTTCCCCTCAGAAATCGCAAGAGACTACTTGGCGGAAGAAATTAACGGTTACTCACAGCATTTTGAAATATTGTTTATTGCTCATTGAACAGCTTTACTTTATTTGATACTGTGTATATATTGTACTGTTCCCGGTTAGAAAAAATAAATCAAAACACAAAATAAGAGACAAATTCTGCGTAAAAAAAGGTCATTCTTAGGAAAATGGAATTATATTGTCAGATCATCGTTATGCACATTCTAGAAAAGGATAACATGAAAAAATTACTTCCGCACGAAAAATATTTTTCTTCCATGCCTTCAGGACAATTCAGCATCGCTGCAATCCTGGCGATCCTCTTCGTCATTTTCTTCTCTGCTCATGCACAGGATTACACGCGCGGTGTGGGCGTCTATCCGGGGGATGTCAAAGAGGATTTTTCGCCGGCGATGAAAATCGATACAACGAATTATCGCAACCTCGCATTACATCGACCCGCTTACCAATCGAGTTGCTACAATTATAATCTCACCGCACAACTTATCACGGACGGAATAAAAGAATCGCGGCTTCCGGGCTGGATCGTGACAACAACCAGTACGGACGGCATTGTGAAGAGAAATGAGCGGGAGGCGGTTCTTGACCGCCACATGGCGACAAGAAAATCTTTAGAGAGTTCCGCAGCCTGGCTTCAAATAGAAATGGCCGGAAACAGTATTATTCCCGATCTCGACAGCATTAATGTGTCCGGCAGTTTATTAGTTGATAGTCTTCGTGTTCAACATTGGAATATAACTATTCGCGGTTCTCAAGACGGTTTGCAATGGAATAAATTGGGAATCGTCGGCGGCGATGGATTGCCGGGGGATTCTACAACAGGCCCGTGGCGAAGATTTGCTCCGCCGAACTTGCGAATTTTCAGTTATCCATTTAAACTCGATACGCTTGCACATTATAAGTTTTACAGGCTTGATGTAAATTCTCCAAACGCAAAAAGCTGGGCTATCACTGAACTTGCGATGTTCAGGAACGGGAAACATGCTCCTATAGGAGGTCCGTATGATTTTACAAGCGCATGGATGAGCGCCGGTGCAAAAACCGAATGGGTTTATGTAGATCTGGGATCTCAATGTTCATTCAATCGTATTGTTTTAAATTGGATAAGCCGCCCTGCAGCTGGAGCGATTCAAGTATCAGACGATGCAGTGAGATGGAAGGATATTATCCCTCTGCCCGGCGCTTTAAATCCGGTTGATGATCTAACACTTGACAAACCGGAAAAAGGAAGATATGTACGTGTACTGATGCTGGAGCCCGGTTCAACTGATCATTACATATTAAGTGAATTGGAAGTGTATGGAAAAGGCGGTCCGATTGCAGCCGCGCATCCTCAATCCAAAACAGATAAGAACGGCAGAATGGATTTGGCCGGTGGTGCATGGAAAATTCAGCGTGAATCGCTGGTACAGGCGAACGGTGAAACATTATCCAAGCCTGGATTTAATGACAAAGATTGGATCACTGCAACAATTCCGGCTACCGTGCTTGCAAGTTATCTCAATGCGGGCGCTTTACCGGATCCGAATTTCGGGGACAATCAATTGCTGATTTCGGATTCTTACTTCTACTCCGATTTCTGGTACCGCGATGAATTTATTGCACCTGATTTTTACAAAGGGAAACGGATGTTTCTCAACTTTGACGGAATCAATTGGAAAGCAGAGGTATATCTGAATGGACAAAAGCTCGGATTGATTGAAGGAGCCTGTACACGAGGACAATTCGATGTAACCGATATTCTTCTTCCCGGAGAAAAAAACACTCTCGCGGTACGCATTAAGAAAAATGACACACCCGGATTTGTCAAAGAACAAACGAAACTTAGTCACGATGCAAACGGCGGCGAGATAGGTGCAGATAATCCGACCTTCCACGCATCTGTCGGCTGGGACTGGATTCCAACTATTCGCGGTCGAAATATCGGCATATACAGCGATGTATATCTTTCGACAACCGGACCTGTCACGATTGAAGACCCTCTCGTTTCGACGGACTTGCCTCTTCCGGATACGACATCTGCGGATATTACAATCACACTGACTCTTCGCAACCATACGTCGAACAATGTAAAGGGAATTATAAGCGGCACATTCGGCAAAGTACGCTTTGAGCAGCCGGTGACGCTGGGCGCAGCGGAAACTAAGAACGTACATTTTACTCCTGCGGACTTTCACTCACTAAAGATGAAAAATCCAAAGCTATGGTGGCCCAACGGATATGGCGGGCAGTATCTTTATGACGTTGAAGTTAAGTTCATTTCAGCAGATGGTGTACTATCGGATTCAAAAACGTTTCAGACCGGTATCAGGAAAATGTCATATTCCGAAGACGGCGGAGCTTTAAAAATATTTGTAAACGGCAAAAGATTTATCGGTTTCGGAGGCAATTGGGGTTTCTCGGAGTCGATGCTTAGGTACCGTGCACGGGAATATGATATTGCAGTACGATATCACAAAGAAATGAATTTTACGATGATTCGAAATTGGGTAGGACAGACAGTCGATGAAGAGTTCTATAAGGCTTGCGACCGCTACGGCATTATGATCTGGCAGGACTTTTGGCTTGCCAATCCCGGAGACGGACCGAATCCCAACGATAATGCTATGTTTATGCAAAATGCGGAGGATTTTGTGAAACGAGTTCGCAATCATCCGTCTATGGCGCTCTATTGCGGACGCAACGAAGGAAACCCGCCGGAACCGTTGGATTCAGGGATTAGGAAGTTATTGTCACTATTACATCCTGATTTGCATTATATCTCGAGCTCTTCATTTGGTGTGGTTAGCGGAGGCGGGCCCTATAGAGCTATGCCCGTAAAATTCTATTTTGAAAAAAGGGCAACGGAAAAAATCCACAGCGAATTAGGAATGCCGAATATGGTTTCGTATGAAAGCTTAAAACAAATGCTTCCCGATTCTTCCTTGTGGCCGATTGACCGTCTCTGGGGCGTGCACGATTTTAATCTGGAAAGCGCTCAATATGGATACACATTCATTCAACAAATAAATGATAATTTTGGCCCCGCGGATAATCTAAAAGAATGGCTCTTACTCGCACAGTGGATTAATTATCAGGGATACCGAGCCATGTTCGAAGCGCAAAGCAAAAATAGGATGGGGCTTTTGTTATGGATGAGTCATCCTTCATGGCCCTCGATGGTATGGCAGACATATGATTACTATTTCGAACCGACTGCAGCATATTTTGCCTGCAAGAAAGCATGCGAGCCGCTGCATATTCAATGGAATCCTTTAAGCGACAGTATTGAAGTTGTCAACTACAGGAACTCGAACGGAAAAGATCTTACCGCAATAATGGAGATTCTCAATTTAGACGGTACTGTAAAATTTAAAAAGAAGATCGCTGTCGATTGTCCGGAAGACCATATTGTCCGATGTTATCCGATGGAATATCCTTCCGATTTGAGTAGTGTTTATTGTGTACGACTGACCTTAAAAAAGGGCAGCTCAATAATTTCGGAAAATCTTTATTGGCGAGGGCTCAAGGAAGGCGATCTTAAAGCCGTTCGGGATCTTCCAAAAATAAAATTGGAGACTAAAACAAAAACATCTCGAAAAGGAGATAGAGTATTCTTGACAACGATATTGGTGAACAAAACAAAACAACCGGCGCTTATGGTCAAATTGAGCGTCATCGGCAGCAAGAGCAAAGAACGGATGTTGCCTGTGATCTTTAGCGATAATTATATTTCTCTCATGCCTGGAGAACGGCGAGTCGTCGCAATGGAAATGCAGGCTGCGGATACGCGCGGTGAACAACCTGTAGTGACTGTTGAAGGTTTCTAAGGATCTGCAGTTGACGGAAGAATATGCATCGGCTGTACATCTTGGAGGGAGAACGATTCATACGATAGACTTCACTGACGGATATGTTCTCTGGATAATGAGTTCATTGGCAGGAAACTGGAATCTCTGAAAAGAGCATCAAGGAAGTTCATATGAAACAGCAATGTCACATTTCATTTGTTTACGGCAGCGTGTTGGTAATTGTATTTTGCATAATTTTTTATGTCATACGAGGCGACTATCTCCAGGCATGTCTTTGGGTTTTCTTTATAGTGGCTTTTCTCCGGCTTTACGTCAGATTTTTTCCATCCATTTCCCGCTCTATGGGATATGGATCGGTTGCAGATCAACCCGCAAAGGATGTCCAGCCTTCAAGTGCGGCGGTTTTACTCTATACCGGACTCGGATGCCCGTTCTGTCCGCTTGTAAGAAGAAGACTCATCGAGTTGCAGGTAAAAATGGGTTTCGATTTAAAAGAAATCGATATAACATTCAAACCGGATTTGATGATTGCAAAAGGTATCCGTGCATTGCCGGTTGTCGAGGTCGGAAAATCTCATTGGATCGGAAATGCTACCAGCGAGCAATTGGCAGCTTTCATCAGAAGCAACGCTGTACCAATGCAAGCTCCCTCTTGAGCAGATCATTTGAAGTGCAAGTTATATAGAAACTAATAAAGAGTATTTCCCCAAAAAAGCAAGCTGCCGCTGTTCATAACGATGACTATCGGGTAAACTCTGCGAAAGAAGAGACAAAACAGACAGACATGTGAATGCAAATACCCAAAGTTCATTAGTCAGGAAAACAAAAACCCCGCAATTTTTACCATCGTTCAATGCAAAGCGATACCATGATGTTCGCTGCAGACAGTAACTTGCCAAATCTTCCGGCAGTTGAAATTAAATTACTTTTCTTGTCTATTTAAAGAAGAATTTTGGCAAATAGTTCGGCTGCACCGGCATCGGATTCTTCTTATACTTGTTTCATATATATGATGTACCAGGGATTACATGCAAGGGAAAACTCGACATAGTTATTTTTTTGTATTGTGTATGATTCTTGATGCTGTCCAAAATATTTATTTGTTGGCAGGATAGGCATTCTGTCATATTACAAAAAAACAACAGACAGGAATGTTCGTCCTCCGATAGTTTTTCTTTTTAGACAGCGTCTGCGTAAGTTTTGAAAGAAGAGCCGGCACATGATATTCGAAAGTTCTGAGAGTCTGTACACGATAAAAAAGAAGGAGAAGAAACTCAGTATCCTTATGGCAAATCAGGGAAGAAAGAAATTGTATATCCGATCAATAGATGATATATTACATGCTATAAAAAAATGGATTCCCTCTCTTCCAGCTATTGTTGTAGTGGTGTAGTGGCAGCGGGGAAGGTTCAAAAGGCTAAGTGAAAGAAATCTCATGGGAAAATTGAAACCGCTTATTATTGTGAATATCATTCTCGTTGTTCTTTTCGTGGGATCTATAGCATTTGCAACGATTCGTTTTGGGCCGGAGCTCACAAGGTTGGTTAGTGACTCTCATAAATTCAGAGAATACGTGTTGTCCTTCGGACCCTGGAGTGCTGTAGTATTCATGCTTTTTCAAGTGCTTCAAGTAGTGATTGCCTTCATACCGGGAGAACCGGTGCAAATCGCGGGAGGGTATATATTCGGAACTTTCTGGGGGACAGTATATTCGATGCTGGGTATAACGGCAGGATATATTATTGTTTTTGCATGTGTGAGACTTTTTGGTTTTCCGCTTGTTAAGAAATTTGTTCCGGAGAAAGAATATAATAAATTCAGCTTGTTGATCAATAACCCGAAACTCGAAACAACAATATTTCTTTTATTCCTTATACCGGGTATTCCCAAGGACATTCTTGTCTATATCGCCGGACTTACTCCAATTCAGCCTGTTCTTTTCTTTATCATCATCTTTTTTGCACGTTTGCCTGCAATGATCGGATCTTCGTTTATCGGCGCTGAGATTCAATCGAGTAAGTACCTTGTTGCCATTATTGTTTCTGCTGTAGCGAGCATATTATTCGTTATCGGATATATCTATAAGCAGAGAATCATTGACTACGTTCATTTGAGATTCAGCAAAAAGAAGATTGTCCGCGAATAGAGAAAAGAAATAAATCCCGCTGGCGCTCGGGGAAAAGAGCCGGCTTCAATCGAAGAGTTCAATTCAGCAGCATACGTTTTTGAAGTATTTGCGTGTTGTGCCTTCCCCGTTTATACCGATAAAAATTAAAATTCTCAGGGTGCCTCTCTTCACAACAAGTCGCAGAAGACAATGAAGGAAGTAAAATACTTTTACCACTCCACTGATAAGGAAAAACGAAATTTTTCCGCCAATGGATCTTCATCTGTAGATGGAGCATCGATATAGCTGAAATCGAATTCGCAGACATCGTATCGGAGTCCGGCGCCGAGTGTCAAATACTTCTGATTGCCGTTGTTAGGATCTTCATAAAAATATCCAATACGGAGCGCAATGAGCTTCGGACTTCCATACCAATATTCAAATCCGGTGCTCAAGTTAAATTCACGAATTTGTTCGTCGAAGCTGGAGCCAGTCCACGTCGTATAAAAGGCCTTATAGAATTCATCCGGCGTTCCGCTTGAGTCTCTTTTGATCAGCAGTCGATTGACATCTGTAACCCATGTCAGCGTATTATATTCGCTTTGGACTATATCATAAGCAAAACCGAGTCGGAGGTTCATAGGAAGTGGATCTTTTACGAAATTAAAAGTGTAATAAATATTCGGACCTATATTAGATATATACATTCCTAACGCGAGATTATTTCCGAGATCAACTCTGGTAAATGGAATCACGACACATTCCGGTTTATAGAGCAAGCCAATATCAAAGCTGACTCCTGATGACCTTTCTACGCCGACGGCTTCCGCTGTTTCTAAAGGAGGAAGCTTACTGTAAATATATCTTGCATTTAAGCCTAAGCCCAAAGTAGGTAATACTTTTATGGCATATCCGATTGTAAAGGCCATTTGGTATGCGTCGATTGTCGCAAGATCTTCAAGCGTTTGATAAAACTTGCCGACGTTTAAATATGTAGCCGTAGCAGAAACAACTCCGTCCAATTCTTCGACAGACTGCCTATATGCAAGATCTGCTATCCATAAATCAGGAATATCCAATGAAGGACACCAATTGGTGTATGATGCGGCAATTCCCGAACCTTTCTGAAAAGCATATCCTGCGGGATTCCAATAGCCGGCCTATACATTGTCGGTCAGGGCAACGCCTGCTTCGCCCATTCCTCCGGCGCGTGAATCCGGTGAAATCTCCAGAAACGGCACGGCGGTCGTTTGCACCTGTGCTTGAAGAAGGTGGACACACACTATTGTGCCAAAAACCAGAAAAAATAATTTACGCATGAACCCAATCCTCCGATATTTACACATTGCTCTATAAGATAAGTTTATGACTTTATCTTATCAAGAACCGGTTGACTTTCATTTTTATAAATCTATTGCCATTGTGAAGGAAGGGATAATTTCGACATCGCCGCCCGGAAGAGTTCGGGGTTGAATTTCCGCATGAAGCTGCATTTTATGATTCTCATGTGCCGCATTCCACACTGCTTCGAGCGCTCCGAAGAGATGATTTACAAGCAGAACACGGCTTGCTGTTGTTGCGACAGCATAATATGAATTAGCCTGTCCGCGCATATTCCGGTAAAACAAGAAATGCGGCGACACATCCATCTGATATGTCCCTACAAAATTTATATTATCCGTATAAAGCGGAGTATTCCCGTTCCACGCATCGTCCCATCCGCCTACATATTGCGGATACTTCCCTATCAGTTCGTAGTACTGCTGATCGGGACGCTCCGGAAGAGAATGTGTGAATCCGAATCCGGTCGTACCGGTTGTTACTGATGCACCGATCTCGTCTTCGAGCGTATTAAGCTTAGCCCAATCGACACGTTCCCACGGCGGCAAACTTGTATTGTTCGAAATAATAATTCCGGCGGTGGAGAATTGCGGCAGGACTGCCTGAATCCAATCCACATACCGCACGACCGACCAATTTTGATCTGCATATGTTTGAAAATCATTTGTCTCTCTATTTCCCTTTGTGTTATAGATTGCACATACGATCCACATAGCCGCTTCCACGCCGAAAAAGGCCATACTTTGCAAGTAATTTTTCGTGTAGAATTGTCCTGCGCCGGGGACCACAGCCGAAAGCAATCCTGCCGTGATGGGGGAATATCTTACTGGTTCTGCAGATTGGAGCGAATCACCGAGCAGACCTGTCCGTGAAGCCGGGGACGCAGAGAGATCGATATCGAGATTACCGGTCAGTGTATTGGTGATTTGCGAGGTTTGGACTAATTCACTTCTCCACTGTGCATTGGCTGCACAGGGAAGCAGAAAAATAAAAAAAACAAACATGATTTTTTTCATTAAACATCTCCTAAAATAAACGCAAACCTTTTGTACTTTCATTTATTGAAAAGCCGACAAGAGTAGTGAAATACATTCGCCATTCTTGCGTAAAATCGAAAATCGAATTTAAAAAATACTCCCCAAGGTCAGCTTGATAAGCGATACATGTCTTAGATGCCGGCCTGAATGCATTATGTAATCTGATTTTTGGCTGACAGGAATTCTGTTTCGCGCAGCAAGTCAGTATTCTCTGGTCTCTAAGATCCTTTTTTACTTTGTTCACTTCAAGTCACTTTTGGGCAGCGTGTCATAATATTGCTGCACTTCGTTTATAACGATCAAACCCTGTTTGACCACCTCTTTGATATGCGGAAGCACGGATAAAGCTTTTTCGCGTTCTTCGATAAACATAATCATCAGCGGACGTTCATCGCTGGCGCCTATTCTCATCGGGGAATGTAGATGGTGCTTTTGTCCGTACCCCATCATCGCAGAAAACAAAGTAGCCCCTTGTATATGTTGGTGCAAAAGATAATGCATCAGGTAATCGTAAGTCGATTGATCTCCATGCCGATCGTCCTCGTCGAAAAATATCTTTACTTCAATCATACCGCTTTTCCTTCCTCATTTGACGATGTACTATTTTTTTCTCGTACGTTCAAGGAGCATATATAATGCTGGAAGTGTAAGAAGTGCCAGCACCAGACCCGATGCAAGGCCGCCGACAATAACAGTGGCCAACGGTCGCTGCACATCGGAGCCGATGCCCTGAGTTAGCGCCGCTGGAATAAGACCGAACATAGCCAGCACTATGGCCATGAGCAGCGGTCGCAGTTGTATCACAGCCGCCTGCCGGACAGCTTCGTGCAATTCAACATCGTAATCTTCACGCAAGCGATTTATTCGCGAGACAAAGAGCACGCCGGCCATTGTAGAAACGCCGAAGAGTGAGATGAATCCTACTCCTGCGGATACTGTAAAATTATAATGACGCAGAAGCAGCGCAAGGATGCCGCCGATGACCGAAAAGGGAATACAAGACATCGCCACAGCGACATGCCGCACATCCCGGAGCAGTAAAAAGAGGACCATGATAATGATCAGGATAGTGATGGGAATAACCACCGCGAGCCGTTTCGATGCCCGTTCCAGATTCTCAAATTGTCCGCCCCAGGAGATGGTGTAGCCCGGAAGAAGATGGATCGCTGCGTCGACTTTTTGCTGTGCCTCGGAAACAAAACCACCCTGGTCGCGCTCGCGAATATTAGTCCGCACGGAAATTTGACGGTTGCCGCTTTCTCTCTGAATAATCGTAGGGCCGTCGATAAGTTTGATGGATGCAAGCTGCGACATAGGAATACGCGCTCCGGAAGATGAAACAACGAGCATATGTTTGATTGCATCGATTGAGGAACGGTATTCCGGTTCATAACGGACCACGATGTCGAATAATTTCGATCCGTCATATAATTTGCCGATCGGTTTGCCGCCGATTGCTGCTTCGATCATTTTTTGTATATCGGACACATTGATTCCGTATCGTGCGGCTGATTCGCGGTCGATTTCTACGGCAAGCTGCGCCTGATCTCCTTCCTGCTCTATTCCGCTTTCGCTTGCACCGGGAATCGTCTTAATCACGCTTAAAACCGTATCGGCCACGGCGCGCATGTACTTCAAATCGGATCCGTTGATCAAAATTGCAAGATCTGCAACGCTTCCGGTAACCGCCTCTGTTACATTATCCAGAATCGGCTGCGAGAATGAAAACAGCGCTCCCGGGACAGCTTGTTCGAGATCCGTTTTCATTTTATACATCAATTCTTCTTTTGTTTTAGGCCCTTTCCACTCGGAATAATCCCGCAGACCGACGAGTATTTCCAGTCGATTGGGACCATAGGGATCGGTACCATCGTCGTTTCTGCCGAGCTGTGTCAAGACGACATTCACCTCTTTGTTTTTACTTATGACATCACGAATGATCGGCGTATATTGTTTCGCCTCCTCGATTGCAATGCCGACCGGGAAGAAACAGCGGATGTTAAATGCGCCCTCATCTAAGTTGGGCAGGAACTCCGTGCCGATTCTGCTGAAACCGACGATTAAAAATGCACCAACAAGGATGAAGGAAGAAATAACCGCTGTTTTAGCATGCTGCATAACGAACAAGACGGCTTTTTCATAGCTCCTGGCAATCCATTCATAAACCGGATTATGCCATTCAAGAGAACCTGGATTGTCCGATTCAAAATGCCTGCGATAGATCATTGTCATGAAAACGGGTATTGCCGTAAGCGCAAGTATCATTGAACCCGTGATTGCAAATGAAAGCGTGTATGCCATGGGAGAGAATAATTTTCCCTCGACGCGCTCGAATGTGAAGATTGGAAGGTAGGCGAGAATGATTATTGTAATCGAAAAAAATATTTCTTTTCCGACATCCTGTGCGGCGGTCAGTGTGAAGTGAATAATTCCATCCGCCCGTTCTTCATTCGTTGCGTCCCTGTAGCGGCGCATAATGTTTTCCACCATGACCACAGCGCCGTCGACAATAATTCCGAAATCAATTGCACCGAGCGAGAGCAGGTTTGCGGGTATTCCGGTTATTTTCATCATGACGAACGCAAAAAGCATCGAGAGCGGAATCGTTGCGGCAACCACGAGTGCAGAACGAATACTGCCGATGAAGAAGATAAGCACGATGACCACAATAGAAATTCCCTCGAAGAGCGTACGGGAAACCGTATGGATAGTGCTGTTCACTAATTCGCTCCGGTCGTATGTGACGCGCAGACGCACTCCCGGCGGGAGATCGTGCGCGTTGATATCATCGATACGATTCTTTAAACCGACAATAACCTCAGAAGCATTCTCACCGCGCCGCATTGCGATCAAGCCTTGAATGCCCGAATTAACATCGATCTTTGTAGAATCATTCGGCTGAATCGTATATCCCAGTACCCCTGTAGGCGGGGATGGATATTCCTCCACATGGGCAACATTCTTGATGAAAATCGGAACACCGGAGACCGAGGTTACAACAATATTTTCAATGTCTTCTTTTCTTCGGATCGCACCGATGCCCCGTACGACAAATCCCTGGCCGCCGCGCCTGATAATGTTGCCGCCGGTGTTGAGGTTATTATTATTGATCGCATCGATAAGGTTTTGAATTGTAAGATTATACCGATCGAGATATTCAGGAGAAGTAATGACGTGATATTGTTTCACGAGCCCGCCAAAATTCACCACATCCGCAACACCGGGTACCTGCAGGATACGCGGGACGATTACCCAGTCCTGAAGCGTGCGCAGTTCCATTGGAGAATAATTGTCCGGTGCTTCGATGACATAACGATAAATTTCTCCGACCGGTCCGGTCAAAGGGCCTAATGAAGGATTCACACCGGCAGGGAGGACGGCGTCATTCAGTTTTTCCAGCACGCGCTGGCGCGCAAAATAATCGTCCGTGCCGTCTTCAAACGTGAGTTCGATAACGGAGAGGCCGAAAATCGTTTTTGAGCGGCGCTCGATCACCCGGGTATTCCGTTCAATGCACGTTCCAGCGGCATCGTTACCTGCTGCTCGACATCTTCCGGCGCCTGCCCGGGATAGAGTGTGATGACAACAACCTGCGTGTCTCCGATATCCGGATATGCTTCCTTTTGCAAGTTCATCCACGACCATACTCCGCAGCCGATCAGCACAGCCACAAGAATCAATGTCGCGATCCGGTGCGTAAGAGCAAATGTTAATAATTTGCGAATCATTTTTTTCCTTGTTGAAAGAATTTATGGAAGCGATGCATGCTTCCATGTTTCAAAAGCCGAAACTCAATCCTTTTAAGAGCAAAGCGCCGCCGGTGACGACCTCGTCACCGTCATTCAATCCGCGGGAAACGACAACATGGTCGGTCGCGGAATTAACAATATTCACGGAACGACGTTCGAAAATTCCGGGACTGGATTTAACAAAGACATAATCTTTTCCGTCAACGGTAACGATGGAGGAATTCGGCAAAGTGAAGACCGATGGCATCGGATCACCGTAATCGATCTTTGCAAACATTCCGGGCAGAAAATTACCGTGTGGATTTGAGAGCGATACGCGTACTTTGATGGTTCGTGTAGACTGATCGAACGACCTTTCCTATTGCAATAACGTGCCCTACAAATTTCTTTTCCGGAAAGGCGGAAAAATAAATATCGACATCTTCCCCCTGCTGAACTTCGTTCAGTTCGTTTTCCGGCACGTCGCTCAGAAGCCACACCGTATGCACAGGGACTGCATCTAATTCCTGCGGATTAAACCCGGCTGCCTGAAGGCGGCTTTCGTATTCGGAAAGCGATGCCCTGGCTGTGGCGGCATCGTTCTCCGCGTCGCTGAGATCTTTCGCTGTCGCCGTTTGTGTCGCAAACATTTCCTTGACCCGCTCAAGATTGCCTGCCGTTCGCGCTGCATTCGATTTGCCCTGCCGGTACTGGGAATACAGCGTCGTAACATCGGAGGATTCGAAGAATACAATACGTTCGTGCTCCGTCTCATCTGTCGCTATAGCTGCGACAATGCGCCCGGGTGCGATGACGGAAATTGCAGCCCACCCCTTTTTAACAGGAGCGGATGTAAGAGTGGAAAGTCCGGGGTGCTGCGGAGGGAAAACGATCCTCGTTCCGTTTTCGCTCACTTCGGCCCGGAAAATTTGATTCTTGGTTTCCGATTCTGCTCCTTTTCCCTGGTCGCAGTGTATCGAGAGAACCGATACTGCCAGAAGGAGCATACAGCCAAACAACGATTTTCTTTTATTCATGTTCTTCTCTGTATTTTGCATAATCAATGTTCATGGACGCGGGATTAATTTTGTGTATGAACAAGATCTATTCCGGTCACATAGTTGAGATTCTCGAGCGCTTGAACCCTGTCGCTGCGCAATTGCTGCCACTGCAGCATACTGGTTCGGTACGATTCATAAAAATCGGTAAACTCAAGCAGACTGATATTGCGACTATTATAGTTGGCGACCACGCCTTCAATAAGAGTCTTGTATTCTGAAATAAATTTGCTGTCCGATTGACGGTAACGGCGGTCGATCTCCGATGCTTTTGCATAGGCGCTTTGTACATCTTCTTTAAGCGACAATGCAGCGTTGTTCAAGAGAGCAGTATTTGCTTCGAGCGTGCGTTCTGAGATTTCGATATTTCCTTGATTGCGATTGAAGACAGGTAAATCGATCGAGAGAGAAACGGCATAATAATCCGGGATATAACTGCCTGCACGCGACCATCGGCCCCCGACCGTGAGATCCGGGACCGCAAGTGCGTGCTGCAAAGTAAGGTTTGCCGCTTCGTAATCGACATTCGCCTGCGCAATATTATAATCCGGCCTATGTTCTCGCGCGGTTTTCAGCGTTTCGTCGAATGAAGGAGGCTGAAGAAAGACGGTGTCTAATTGGGATTCATCGATCCGGGGAACATAAATAGATCCCATCGTATCATTCAGCAGGATGCGCATGTCCCCCTGCAATCCGTAGACCTGATTGACAATTCCCTGCCGCTCTGTTTCCAGCAAGAGGAGGAGTGATTTCAGCCGTAATACATCCGCGAGCAGAACGGAGCGTTTTTGATACATAAGTTCTACAGACGACACAGTCCTCCGGAGAGTATCGAGACTTTCATTATAAAACGATAGTTCCTGTTGCAGGAAATAGAGATTGAACATATCGCTCCGAAGTTCCAGCTTCAAAGCACGCAGCATATCTGAAAAAGTATGTTCAGCGATGGTCGTGTTTATATCCGCAAGTTTTATTTGCTTATCGCGTTTGCCTGCAAGCAGGAACAATTGTTGAATCTGAATTTCAGTATTGCCGCTGCTGGTGACATCGAACCATTTACCCGTATATTGATTGTAGATATTTTGTTCGATAGAGATATTCGGATTGCTCCATACTTCCGCCTGCACTTTTGCGGCTTTTGCCGCATCGATGTGCAATTTTGAGGCCAGCAGTTGAAGGTTATTTTGAAGAAAACGCTGTTCTGCTGTGGCAAGCGTCATCGCGACCGTATCCATTCGCGCCGGTTCAGTCTGACCCAGGGCATGTGCCAGCATGCAAACTGAAAGTACGATTTGTTTTTTGAATTTCGGAAATTGGATTGTTCCCTTTATCATCATCACCACCCGGAATTAATTTAATTCGTCGGTAAGATATATTTTAACCGTCGACAGGCAATCGATGGATCGCATACACAAACGCATGACAATTCATTTCAATTGCCTCAAAATGAGCTGAAAAAGGCGGAATGACCTAAATAAGAATTTTCCCAAGTGTTATGGGATTGGAGGCGGGGATGTATGTGCTGATATATTCTGAAGCAGATTGCTCCTTCAGGAAAAGAATAAGTTCTTCACCTTCGGGAATCACAGAGGCTGCAATGGATGGACTATCTTCATCGATCCATTGAGAACTGTTTGAAATATGAACGGCTTGTTTTTGTATGATCTGATGAGTTTGAGAAGCGTTTGAGATGATGATGTTGATGTTTACATTTCCCATATCAACACTCGATTCGCCTATATATTCTTCGTGAATCAAACCATCATGGCCGATAACATCGTCGATATTGACTGCGTCGATACATAAACCGAAAATCAATACCCAAACTAACTGCAAAGGAAGACTATGAAAATGGCGTAATCTCATTATTGTAGTTTCAAAATAGCGTTCTTACCCTACAAAATCAATAACGAAATAATAAAAACATGAGTTCCGCAACGCAAGTGAGACGAAGTTACAGGGACATTTGTTCCTTTTTATCCGATACAACGAAACAAGACTGACATCAGGAGCACGCGCAGGGTTCTCTCGGCAAGTGCCGTGAATAGCCAGACTTAAGTATGCCGGCGCAAATAGCATCTCAGATGTTCATTTTTTTGATGAATCGGATACATCCACTTCGCTCCGGGGAACCAGTCATCGAGTTGATAGTGTTTTCATAGAAAGATCCATTCAGGAGAATCGCATCAGATGGTGACAGTTCCTTCTTTTATATCATTGTTTTTTCCAAAGGGAAGGGGAAGCTTTTCTTAATCATGAACACTGCTCTCTTAGATATTGAGCGCGAAATCATACGTACGATTACGTACTTCGATGTCTTTTCATATCCGCTAACAGAATCGCAATTGTATGCCTTTCTCCCGTACCGCACCACGACGAATGATCAGTTTAGAGAGGCGCTCTATCGACTGACGAAAAAAGAAATCTTGAATTCCTCGAATGGATATTTCTACCCATCAACTCGCGCGGATGATATTGTCGCGATTCGTCTGGAAAACGAGCGGCGTGCATTAAAAATGCTCAAGCGTGCTCACTGGGTCGCTTTCTTTCTCAAGCAAATCCCCTTCGTACGTGCCGTTTTTATTACGGGCTCTCTCTCGAAGCATGTAGCGCCGCATAAAAGCGATATTGATTTTATGCTTATAACGGAATTCAATCGTCTCTGGATCTGTAAAGTGATTCTCACCGGTTTCCGACGTCTCTTTCTTTTCAACTCAAAAAAATATTTTTGCATCAATCTTATGGTGACTGAAAATGCCGTTCATTTTCCTATCCACAATTATTATACCGCTGTTGAAATTGCAACGACACAGGTTCTTTGGAATACCGAGGCTTTTGAAAATTATCAAAAAGAAAACGTCTGGATGCATGAATATCTTCCTCACTGGCAGTCATGGGAGTGCGGTACATGCCCTCTCTCCAGGAAGCTTTCACCATTGCAGAGAATGAGCGAACAGGTTTTGAATATATTCAACCTTGATGCATTGAATGTTTATATCATGTTTGCCGCAAGAAAATTTTGGAGAAAGAAATACAATGATCTCGATGAAAATAAATTTAATTCCGTCATTCAATGTACTCCGGACATTTCTTCCGTTTGGCATGACGATCATCAAGGCCGTATTTATGATGGATTCTGTCGCCGGCTTGCAGCATACGGAATGAATGAAGTGCGATGATCGACGTTTTGCTTACATCTTCATTTTTTATGCGTTTCGACCCCAAGCAGGAAAAAGCTATGGCGCCGTATCCGCCGTTGGGAACATTATACGCTGCGAGTTTTTTGGAAAAAGACGGATTTTCCGTGCGACTTTTCGATACAATGCTTGCCCGGAAAGAGAGTGATATCCGTATATTTCTTGAAGAACACCGCCCTTCGGTTGTCGTCATTTATGATGATGACTTTAACTATCTCAACAAAATGTGCCTGAGCAGAATGCGCGAGGCTGCCTTTGCAATGACCTCAATTGCGAAAGAATATGGAGCATTCGTTATTATTCACAGTTCCGATGCCGCAGACCATGCGGAAAAGTATTTGCAGCATGGCGCCGATGTGATTGTTATCGGCGAAGGAGAGTTCACTCTTCGTGAAGTCTGCCGCAATGTTTTAAGGGAGAGAACTTTCGATTTCTCGACCATTGACGGACTGGCATTCATAAAGGATAAAGCAATAACTCGTTCCAAGGGGCGATCTGTATTAAAAGATCTCGACGAATTTCCCTTCCCGGCATGGCATCTCATCGATGCCGAAAAATACAAGTCTGCATGGAAACAACGACACGGATTTTATTCGGTCAATATGGTGACGACCAGGGGATGTCCGTTCCACTGCAATTGGTGCGCCAAACCTATTTATGGGCAGGTTTATAATTCCCGGTCTCCACAAAACGTTATCGAAGAAATTAAATTTCTTCAGCGGACTATTCAACCCGGCCATATCTGGTTTGCAGACGATATTTTCGGCCTTAAACCCGGATGGGTACGAGCATTTGCCGAATTGATGGAGAAAGAAAATATTATAATTCATTATAAGATTCAGTCGCGTGTCGATCTCCTGCTTGAGCCGGAAGCGGTTCAGGCGCTGGCGAAATCGGGGTGCAGCGAAGTTTGGGTCGGCGCCGAATCCGGATCGCAAAAAATTCTGGATGCAATGGATAAAGGGACAAAAGTATTCCAAATTTATCAAGCGCGCAGATTATTGAAGCAATACGGCATTAAAACTTCTTTCTTCCTGCAATTCGGCTATCTCGGGGAAGAGAAGGAGGATATTCAGGCGACCATTAGCATGCTTAAAGACCTTATGCCCGACGATATCGGCATTTCCATCTCCTATCCGCTGCCGGGAACAAAATTCTATGAAAAAGTAAAACTAGATCTGACGGAGAAACAAAACTGGATCGATTCCGACGATCTTGCGCTTATGTTCCGCGGAACATTCTCTCCGGCATATTATAAACAACTGCACCGTTATGTGCACAAAGTCTATCGTTTCCGAAAGGGATTATCGATGCTTTGGCTTCTGCTGAACCGCAAAGCATCGTTCGGATGGACACAAGTGCGGCAGGTTGTTTTGATCTGGTATTATGGGCCGGGTATTCTTCTCGATTGGTGTAAGCTATTCTATCTACAAATGACATGATATCGACCCAATTGAACAGAGAGAGCAATATCGAACAAGCGAGCAGAGCATTTTCCGCACAGTCGGTTCATTTCGATTCCGACGAAGAATCGAATGATATCTTGAAATGGATGCGGAGGCAAGTCTATCGACACGAGGAAGAATTTCTACAGCCGCACAGCAGCATTTTAGAACTTAACGCAGGGACGGGTATCGACGCATTGTATTTTGCAAGGATGGGTCATTCCGTGTTTGCAATTGACAATGCATCGGGCATGCTCGATCAATTACAAAAAAAAATATCGGCGCAGCGCTTCGAGGACCGCATCAGATATGCTCTATGTTCGTTTACCCGATTGCAGACACCGCCGCTTCCTGAAGAACGATTCGATCATGTCTTTTCAAATTTCGGCGGCTTGAACTGCATTCCTGATTTGCGGGAAGTCGTTCATCAACTTCCGATGTTTTTAAAACCGGGAGCTACGATTACGTTTGTTATGATGCCGCGAGTCTGTCCATGGGAAATTGCACAAGTCTTCAAAGGGAAGATTCGATTGGCGTTCCGAAGATTTTCGCGGAATGGAACTTCCGCCAATATCGATGGACATAGGTTCCTGTCTTACTATTATTCACCCGCTCAGGTAAAAAAAATGTTTGATAGTCGATTTGTTCCTGTAAAACTTCGCGGATTAGCAGCATTTTCGCCGCCCCCGTATTTCAATGCTTTTCCTCTTCAATATCCGCGCATATACGACTGGTTGATCGGATTGGATGAGCGATATTCCGCGCAGCCGCCGTTGAACAGGTGGGCTGACCATTTTATTCTTACTCTGAAGTATCTATCTTGAAACAGATTCCTTTCTCAAAAAAAATAGATGATGCATTCCGGGAAAGAAGCTATATCCGAGAAGCCAACCTCTGGCTGGCCCAGTCTCCTGAAGTGCATTCCTCTTTCGAAAGCCTGTATCATGCGCTTCGGGAGAAGGAAGGTTGGATATATCCGGATGCTCTCGTGGAACAGCTTCCGATTGTTGCTCAAAGTGATCCTCATTATGCACAATGGTCGGTTCGAAGTAACTCATTTCATCGATTGGTGCAATATCTTGCCGTTCAACACCCGGGTAGTACAATACTCGATGTGGGATGCGGCAATGGATGGATGGCAGGCGGACTTGCAAAAAGGGGGTTTCAAGTATGCGGTATCGACCTCAACTTTTCTGAACTGCAACAGGCCGCACGCACTTTTAAGGAGTTGACAAATGCGGTCTGGCTCTACGGAAATATATTATCCGACGTTGTGCCGTGCGGTTCGATGGATTACATTGTCTTGGCGAGTTCGCTGCAATACTTTAAAGATATTCCAAGGTTGATGCAATCTTTATTCCGGATCATTCGTGATACCGGGGAGATTCATGTTATCGATACGCCGTTTTACTCAGCCGGCGAAAAAGGTCATGCCGTCCAACGATCGATATCGTACTTTGCAAAAATCGGGTATCCCGGCTTTGTGGAGTATTATTTCCATAGAACATATGACGAGCTTCGCATGTATTCTTTTCGCGTGGAGGATCATCCAAAACGAATGATGAACAAAATAAGGAGTATTTTCGGACAGGGAAGGTCTCCATTTCCATGGATCGTTATTCAAAAATCGTGATGCATCAACTTCGGATGTTGATAAAAGATTTTCGACAAGTATTGCATCTCCTCAGCAAGAAGCAGAAGAGAACGTACGGTATATCTATTGTATTCATGTTCCTGAGTTCACTGCTCGAGCTTTTTACTATCGGTCTTCTTGTTCCTTTTCTAGGGATGATTGTATCTCCCGGGCTATGGATGCAGCACCCATGGATCACATCGCTGCTTTCCGCATTGAGTTTCCTGCCGCTTAACAATCTCATCATTATTTTTGGAATCATCATATTTTCGTTGTTCATCATCAAGAATGGCATAGCTTATATCTTATATTCCTATTACAATCGATTTATCTATTCCTTGGCCACGGATTTGGCGGAGAATAACTTGCGCCGTTATTATTCACTTACATTTTTTGAGTACCAGAAAACAAACGCCGCAGAAATGCTTCGGGAAATTTCAACTCTTCCCGTTGAATTTGCGCATCATATTATTCTGGGAAGCTTGATTATTCTCTCGGAAGCGATGGTGCTTACTTTATTTGCCGCAGGAATGGCGTTGCTTCAATTCCGAATATTTATGACGATCATCTCCACATTGCTGCCGTTTGTATGTCTGGCATGGTATATCAGCGGCCATGTTTTACGAAAAACGAAAGAGACTATTCAGCAAAAAAGTCCGGAGAATCTCAACAACCTTTCCGATGCATTGCTTGTCTTTCAAGAAACGAAATTATACGACAAAGAAAAATATTTTTCGGATCGGTATATTTCGGGACAGCGCGATCTCAATGTTCAATTGGGGAAACTTAACGCTGCAAATGCCATCCCCGGCAAGTTGTCGGAAGTATTCGCGATTGCCGGAATTCTGGTCATTCTCTTTCTCTATTATGCATGGGAAGGACAATTAATGATGTCTGTTGTGACTCTTCTGACCATGTTCATTGCGTTTGCATACAGGGTAATTCCTTCCATCAACAAAATCCTGAATGCTGCGGTACAGATGCACACATATTCTTTTACGATAAATGCCATGCCAGCTGCTCAAAGTACGGAAAAACGATTATCTCAGACGGATTACAAATTCTGCGATCTTCCGCTTCAATTTAAACGGTCCATTGAATTGCGACATGTGAATTTCTCGTACCCGGAACGGCGCAAACCTGTACTCGACAATTGTTCCCTACATATTGCAAAAGGAGAAATGATCGGACTTGTCGGACGCTCGGGATCGGGGAAAACCACCTTGATGAGAATTATTATCCAATTGATCGTGCAGGATTCCGGATCGTTGATGCTCGACGGTACCGAACTTCGCCCTGCCGATATTCCTTCCTGGAACCGGTTATTAGCCTACGTGACCCAGGACTCATTTATTCTTTCCGATACCATTGAAGCCAATATTGCATTCGGCATACAGAATGCCTCGATCAATACCGAAAAAGTTCTTGAAGTCTTACACAGCGTAGGGCTTGCGGAGTTTGTCGAAAAATTGCCCCTTGGCATCCATACTCGTATAGGGGAACAGGGGAAAAACATCTCAGGAGGACAGAAACAACGGTTGATTCTTGCGCGAGCGTTGTATCGCGATGCCGAAGTATTCATTTTTGATGAAGCGATGAGCGCTTTGGATTCCGTTTCTGTTCAGGATGTGTTGGGCACACTTTCTTCGCTTCATCGAGAAGGGAAAACGGTTATTATTGTTTCCCATCATCGAAATTCGGTGGCTCTTTGTTCCAAAATCTATTCGCTGAGACAGGGTTCGGTCCATCGCATCTCGCAGCCCGGTACGAAATAAAAAAAACGGGCCGCAAGATAATAACACCGATGCATCCTTCCAGTTCTTTGAAATATCCGCAGCCGGTTCAAAGCCTGAAATTTTAAATAACCTTTCGGGCAGCAAACAACCAGTTTTCCATGTGTCTCCATTGTCCTGCACCTTGATGTATCATGCGTCGCTCGGAGAGCCAGATGACAACACCTGTCGGGTGTTTCAACATGCATGCTATAATCTTCATCCTCCTGAATAGTGCAGACAAAAAAGGATCCTTCGGCATTCCCTCAAGCTTTTCGCACACCAGTATTCTCAACCCGCATCCTTCGGCAAGATGCTGCCAATCCGTTTCGTTGGATAGGTCCAGAGGTGCTGCGTGAAATCCTACTGAACTGAGTGAGAGTCCGTTGATGCGTTTTTGTATTTCTACCGGGAGCCGGTTCCCCCAAATCCTATCATTCCAGGCAAGCATGCCCTCCGGTTTCAGCACACGGGAACATTCAGGAATAATCTGTGAGGCGTCAAGTATGGCAAAAACAGACTCGGCAAATACTACATCAAAAGAACTATCGGAGAAAGGCAGTTTCTTTTCGCGCAGATCAAGCTGCAGAAGCGCTACCCGGGATCGATACGGCATGAGAAATGCCCGCGCACGCTTTAACATAGCGGGAGAAGCATCGATGCCTATATATGAACAAGGGAAGCGATCCAATAAGAGTCCAGCGGTTCTTCCTGCCCCGCAACCGATTTCAAGGATGCGGGAGGCGTCCTTCAGAGGAGGGAAAAAACCGACCAAGCGATTCGTCGCGATTATTCCTCCGGGATGCTGCATACTCATGCCGAGCCTGGCCTGAGCGTTAAAATATTTGATCAGCCGATCATTCTCTCTCATAGGGCAGTCTCAGCATCGATTTATTGTATCAAGCAGGGATGGCAGATAAAACGATTTTTGATTTTTCGCACTTCTTGGCATCAAGGATGAACTTACATATAAGCGGAGAATCGGAGTCATCCGATGGCTTTCCGCAGCAATGTTCGTGGACTTTGATATAACGAGCATACACAACGGGCACATTCCGTGCGAAGGCCGGTCCGGTAGCTTCTGCGCATTTCGACTGCCGAAGGAGCATTGAGAGATTCAAGCATTGTGCCGTTGCCCAGTTTACCGATTCGCGGTAAAAAGAAACAGGGTCGTAAACTCCCATCTACTTCTACCACCGCGGAGAGGTGTGGTGCGTTGCACCGCGGCGGGAGCAAATTGGACTCGCCATGAAGTGCGGCAAAATAATCATACAGCCGCCGTAATTTGGCAGGACTTTCAGCGATCAGGCCCGAGGCAAAATCGACGGCATAGTCGCGTTCCAGACGATCCAGAACTGCCGAAAATTCCGGCAGATCATTTAAGGTTAACGCAGGAGAAGGCGGTGAATGGAAAGGCAGGATTGAGGGAGCGGGATCCAATTCTGCTGCATATCGAGGTCCGAATGCCTCCGTACTGCTTATGTCTACCGCTAAAAAGCTGACTCTGCGAACGCCTGCCGAACGTGCGGCATCGATGATCAGGGGAAGTTCCCGAAAATTACCGTGTTGGATTGTTGTCCTTGTCGTAATCGGTATTCCGGCATTGGCGCATTTGCGCAATCCCGACAAAATCACATTAAAGCCATCCACACCCCTTATAGCTTCATACGTCTCAGGTACGCCCCCGTCCAAACTGACGATAAGTTGGTCGACGCATTCGATCACTTCCCGGGCTTGTTTATTCAGGAGTAAACCATTCGTGAGTAGTTCGACCCCTGCACCTGATGCGTGAAATATTTGAGCGATGCGGGGCCAATCCGGATGCTGCATGGCCTCCCCGCCGCTCATGATAACGCGGCGTACACCCAGGACGCGGAACTCAGAAGCCAATTTTTCCGCCAGCGCTAACGACATATTGCGGCGAGGGAGTTTCCAGATATCGCAGGTGACGCATCGGCTGTTGCAGCCGTCGGTGAGATAGACGATCATCATCGGCAGAGCGCGCAGCCGGTCGCCGGTTAAATTCAATAAAGGTCGCAAATCAGGCAGCATCATCGGCAGTCCGGTTATAAATATTCATTATGGTTTGAAGACACGATCATCGGATGCTGATCGCATGAAGCCGCCGGTCTGTTCACGTGTCTGTTCCTGGGCGGCATGTATCTCGAAAATATAATTAGTTTCCCAAAACTTTTTCTTTTCTGCGACTTGCTTCATGGCAAAGCCGATTTCTGCGGCGAATGCCTGTACCATGCCGTTATCGCATTCATCGGAAAGGATCATCAATGTCGTTGAATGACTGCCGATATAACGACCCAAGCCAGAAAACAGTCTTTGGAAAAATTCTCCGTGCTCTCCGCAATACCATGCATAGTCGGATTCCTTCAAAGGTTTTTTTTTGTAATACGGAGGATTGACGACAAGGATATCGAAACATTGGTGAGGGATATTATCGAACATATCGGAACATTGAACTGATATATTGACCTGATTGAAGAATGCATTTTTCTTAATGGAACGAACTGCAGTCTCGCTAATATCCGAAGCTGTTACTCGAGCTCCTCTCGTTGCGGCGTGAATTGCAATAAGTCCGTTTCCTGCGCCTAATTCAAGAAGTGTTTTATCGTGCAGATCCATCCTTTCAATATATTTCAACAACATCTTTGTGCTGAAAAAGAAAGCAGGATGAAAAACTCCAGGCTCTATAACCAGGGAGATTCCTTTGTAGAAGTATCTTCTGGGTTTGTCCAGATATCGCTTCAGGAGAGGTTGATATACGGCCGCTGCTATCCATCTTAGCATAGGTCACACGACCTCAAAACCCTGAATCTCGGGTTGGCGGTAATGAAGCCAATATTTTTGCAGTGCTTTTATTTCATACGGATGCCAAAATACATTGTTCCTGTATCTCCAGGAAGATATCAGGTGCATGAATTTTCTTTGAAAATTGCTGATTTTAATATCGGAGCATGTCGGATAATATCCGTTAAGCACAGTTTCGAAATTTTTTATTTTATCGACCATTTCGGCGCTCAACCACGGGGTAAGCGGATTCTTGCGCAGATCGAACTTTTCCCATTCGGGCTTAAGCCAGTCTTCCAGTTTTTCCGGGAAATGGAATCCTCTGGACAGCACGTTGTCGAACAATTCCGACCCTTCGGCCGGAACCGGGCTATATACATAAATGATGATCTCGGTATCGGGATTCATATTCTTGACCTGATAGATGAACTCAATGTCTTTGTCTATTTGCTGCATGACCTTTTCCGGTGTTTCTTCAGGCGTACCGAGTACGAAAGAATATTCCGGTATAATATCGAACTTTTTCATACGGGAGGCAAAGCGCTTTATCTGGGCACCGGTTTGAGTACCTCCTTTGTTCATTCTCTTAAGCACTTCATCGCTTCCCGTTTCAGCTCCAAAAAAGATCATTTTACATCCCGCATCTCTCATCAGGGCGAGAGTTGCATCCTCGTATTTATCAATAGTGTCTATTCTGCCTTCTCCCCACCAGCCCATGTTCTCATGCAGCATGAGTTTTGAAAATTCTACCGTTCTTTTTTCAGATACGAAAAAATTATTGTCGTGGAATTCAATAGCGCTTCCCCCGAACGTGTCCTTGAGGTATTTGATATCTTTGTAAATATTAACTGCCGATTTTCCTCTCCATCGGGCGTTATAAATAGGAACTACAGCGCAAAAGGAACACGAGAAAGGGCATCCCATGCTTGAGTGATAGGCAATGGTTTTACTGCCCAGATATGTTTTTCCCAGGTAACGGGATAACGGATAAAAGGAATTCAGCTTTTCATAGGGCAGTGGAGGCAAAGCATCCTGATCGTACAATTCATCCTTAGGTGTTTTGACGATGTTCCCGTTTTCTTTTATAATGAGATTATTTATGGTATTGTACGGCAATTTTTTCTCCATTGCACCTATCAAAGCCGGGAAAGCCTTTTCCCCTGGACCGTTGACAATAAAATCCACGAAGCCGGACGCAAGAACAGATTTTGGGTGGTTCGATGGAAAATATCCTCCCCAAATGATGGCTATATGCGGGAAGGTTTCTTTGACTTTTTTGCTTATAAGAATTGCTTGTTTAAGCTGGGGGCCGGGCATAACAGTGCAGCCGAAGTATTTGACTTTAGTGTTAGCTATTGACGAATGTATTTTTAAATAAGAATCCTTTTCTAAGTTTCCGTCTACAAGGATATACTCGTAGTTCCCTTCAAGTGTCGCCGCAATAGTCAGGATTGAATTGGGTATCCTTGGTTTTGAATCCGCACTTCTGGGATTAAATATGAGTATTTTTCCATCCATCATAGTCTAACTCTGTCATTATTCAGATACATTGTAAAACATAGCCTTTGAAGATAATGTTCCTCATAATTTATGTTCTCAAAGGATGAAATCATGATTTCTGCATAGAAGCGGATTATTCGAAACAATGTTGGTTTCGAATAGTATCCCGACTGATTTTAGGATCGCAGGGAATAACCCGGATGTAAAGAGGCAAAAGGTACTGAGTTGTTACAAATGCTCATTTTGTTCACTGAGGTTCTCAAACAATCTTCTATAATTGGTGCATGTCCACTCACTCGTGTGCACTTCTGCAAATGCTCTATTTCGCAATCGAATGTCCGAGACATGCTGCGGTTGTTCAAGTAAGCGTTCTATTCTTTTTACTAATCCTTCTGCATCTTCAGGCGATACTGTTACGTTTTCATCTCCGACATCCGCAAGTAATCCTACTTTTGTTCCGACCACAACTACACCGGATGCAAAAGCCTCCATAACGACTACTGCCTCTCCTTCGAATCGAGACGTTAGAAGGAGAAAATCCGAATTATGCAATTCGGCGGGTATTTTTTCATAAGGAATTTTCCCTTTCCAATGAATTTTATCGTCGACTCCAAGATCATGAGCATATTTCTGAATTTCACCGTTCAGGATATCCTGGCCGATAATTGTAAGTCTGGAATTGAATTTCCGGTTCAGAAGAGAAAATGCTTTGAGTAAGGTAAACGGATCCTTTATTCTATTGAGGTTGCCGATAAAAATGAAATGAATGGGCACTGCTAGTACGTGCGGATAAAACGTAAAGACAGATGGATCGATACCGAATGGAATTAAAGACAAATGCTGAGGTGAAATTCCTTGAGCATCCAGCAGGTTCTTCTGATACTGTGTGAGTACCGATGACGTGATCGGCGTTTTGGATACACCAACGAACAAGCATTCTTTTAATTGGATGAGACATGCTGCCATAATGAATCGACGGCAAATATACAATGTCGCCTCCCGGCAGAGTTACAAAGCTGGGAATATGCCATACTTTGCCGGCGATGACGGCTGTGAGTCCTTGAGAAAACACCCAGAAACCGTGTACCGCAATGAATTTCATTGTTCTTTGATCCGCCCGTATCCGCCAGAGAAAATACAGGAATGTTAGAAGTTTATTTTTTTTTACCGAATCCGGCGGAAACACGAAAGTACATTGACGCGACGAAAACATCGGATGCGTTACGTGCTGTGAATAGGAGTAAATGTGAAGTCGATAGAATTCGCTTAAACGATACAGCAAATCGAGCAGCGAGGGAATGTTATCTTCAATATCGATGCCGCCGGGTACCAATATTGCAATAATCGATTTATTGTCCATTTGAATTAGTCGTTCGGATGTCTTTTTTGTAATAATTCTATTGCAATTTTGATGACCATGTCTACGGAATAACGTGTCAAACAACGTACATCGCCGAATCGGCATATCTGCTGAAGGCATCCTCCGCATTCAAGATCGGATGAATCCATACACACAGACCAAGGACCCAGCGGTCTTGACCATTCGCTTCTCGTCGATCCTAATAGCGCAATGACAGGAATTTGAGATATCCATGCCAAATGCATTAATCCCGAATCTTCTGTAAGAGCGAAGTCTGCTTTTTGCAGAATATTGAACGCTTCCGCTTGTGTCGTGGAACCGATGAGAATTATAAGGTCTCGGCCCAATCGATTTTTCAAATATTCCGCTTTCGCGCGTATTATATCCGTACCCAATACGATAAACTGAACATTGCCGTCGATAGTTTCCAGCCACGTCCTGGCAAACTGAGCATAATGTTCCAATGGCCAGTTCTTTGTTATATAATTACCTGCAGGATTTAGAACAAACATTTTTTTTGCCGGATTGAAATTGGAAGATAATAATTTTTCCAATCCGCTGTCGCTATCGCGCAAAGCGAGCCGAGGCAGAAGGTTCGGCAGCGGCAAAAACCCAAGTTTATCAACTGTGTTCTTTGTCCGTTCACCGGCCGTAAGCATAGAGAAGCGGTCGTATTCACAAAAACTTTTTGGATGCAACGCCCTCCTGATCATCCGGCTTAAAGAATTCCGCTGCAGATCGATGACTATATCATAATGTTCGTGTCTTAAGGACGGCAGGCATACAAATGCTCTGAGCCATTGTCGTCTCGGATCTCTTCCGCCGGCAATTCTAAGAACCCGGCTGAACATCGCCATATTGCACGGAAGTGAATCGAACTCCTCACGGGTCAGAAAATGGAATTGTGCCGAAGGTAATATCGTTTGCAGCGCCTGCACATACGGCAGAGTGACAGCAACGTCGCCGAAAGCTTGCAGCCGCATCACAAGAATTTTATTCGGCAGGACAGCTGATCTCCACGGAACAGTACGTATGGTTTCCTTGTTTGAAAAAACAACGGATGCATTAGGTGGCATGAATATACTCGTTCGGAATTGAAAGAGAAAAATTCATGAAATATTTAACCTGCTCTTTTAAATTCGGTCTCCTAAATTCTGTCTCCTGTTTCCTATCTTCTGAATTTTTTATTTCTCATTTCCAGGATATCCTACCGTCTGTGCGAGAATAATCTTTTGTTCGGGACGAAGGTGCAATTCCTTTATCAAGGGATCGACCTCGAAACTGGCGCGCACAACGGACGCTAATCCTTGTGATGCACAATAGAGATACACATTTTGAATCATACATCCGGCACTCGAAGAAGAAAACTGTAATTTCTGCATATCGGTTCCACTGCCCATTTTTTTCCCATCAGCGACATAAAGAAGATTCAGGGGCGCATCTTTGACGAACGATTGCCCACCCGTTAGTTTGCGGAGATCTTTTGGGACGATAGGCTGGAGGCTGTGGGACTTAGGTGCATAGATAAACGTTCCTTCAGCCAGAAAGACATACAGATCGACTTCCTGCCAATTCATTGCAGATGGGAACGTTCTTTTACCGCTTTCCTGTCTATTGATGCCGGCGGCAGCCCAAAGAAGGTTGGAAAGTTCCTGAACGGGGAGAGGAGTGAAAGCAAAATTTCTGTTTGACTGGCGCAATTGCAGGCATTGCATAATCGGTTTTCCGATTTTTGTTTGGGGAGGCGGAAGCTGAATTGACTTGAGTTCCTGTGCAATGGTAGAGCAGGAGATAAAAACAAAAAATGCGAAGAGAAGTTTTTTCATAGGGAGTCCTTTTTTCTGAAATGTATTTTGTTAATGCTTATTTTTCAAGGGGGATAGGGTGCGATCTTTTTTTTATGGAAATGAATTCGCGTTTTTTCGGTAAAAATTGCAGTTTTCCTTTGACTTATCGGTTTCTTCTCCGTATCTTAATGGCGAAAATTGAATAAAATCAACAACAAAAAATTGGATGAAGCAAATAAGTAAATTTTCGTGCGGACAGCGAATTGATCCACGGTCGATTAAGAAAAACATCTCCGTTGTAAAATTAAAAGAGAACCATTTTCAGGCTTTTCATACAGTTCGTTTTGCTACGCGCGAGGGAAAATTAAAATTGCTGTTTGACCGCATTCTCGGAACATCATATCGGTATAAGATTCCGGTTTATACTTCTTTGGGATGCGGTAGCTTAATTGATATGAACGTTTCGGCTGCTCTGTTATTCGACTGCAAACTGCGTTTTGATAGTGCAGTCTGCGTTCATGAAACGGCAGCAAATGAATTGAATGCGAAGAATCGCGGTGAAAAAAGCGGATTGCTGGTCTGGAGAGGCATTTCGTCAAAAAGTTCTATACTTCGGCTCAAACTGCAAATTCAAGAAGTGCTGCATATCATTGGGAAATGGCACGATTCTTTTGTTCAGGTTATGGACGCGAATCCGGATGGCGGAAGGTATCGGGTGCGCTGCCGTTGGAATTTGCAAGCTGGGGCAAAAACGATCCGGAGAAGCTTCCGGACACGTTTATCTGTTCAGCGATTCGACGTTCGGTATGCCGGTACCGGATTCGGAGGCAATGGTACGGCATAGGCAGAGTCATTCGATAGAGATTTTTTAAAAAACATCGAGAAGAACTTCTTGTGAAGATGAAACAAGAAGCGGTAGGATGTTATAATAAATATGCATCATCATAAAACGAAGTCACAAACGGATTATTTCCAACAAAAGAGGAGTATATCATGGATCGTTATGAGGAGTTGTTAGCCATAGTTGCAACATTTAAAACAGATTTCGATAAATTCTATCTAAAACAAAACAAATCGGCTGGTGTTCGCCTGCGGAAGCATATGGCAACATTAAAGCATAAAGCACAGGAAATTCGCAATGAAGTGCAGGATATTAAATCGAAGTTAGCTGAAGAAGAGTCGACGACACCTCCCGCAGTGCAGTAACGGGTTTGGATAAAAATTTGAAAGCTCTGCTTTCGTTTCTAGAGGCAGATTACTCGAAGCGGACTTTTTTCCGGGCATATGGTACGTGATATCGATCTGTGCACGGGTATTTGCAACAGTACGGACAAAAAAAATGAAGAAGTATATTTTTCTCGGTCTTGCGGCTGGAGTCGCAGTTTCGTTGATTCTCATCCTCTGGAGACGGGAAGAATTGAAAGGAACAGAATTTCAAGAGCTGTATGATTCTTCTACGTCCCCAAAGAATCTATTCGATAAGGTATACGAAGAATCACCGGACAAGTTATAATGCAGAATTTTTCTGTGCATTGTCTTTGCCCGGACGATGAAAAAGCGGGAATTGATCAAATCGATCCCTGTGGACAGCCATTTCCTTAGATGAATCACAATTATGCCGGATCTCAACGAGCAACGGAAAAAAGTCGAAGAGCTGAAGAAAAAAATTCTTGAGCAGAAGAAAGGTTTCACAATACCTGCGGAGTTGCAGAGTATTATGGAAGAGCCTCATGTGCCTGAGCCGCCAGCAGCGCCAGCGGTGTCAACTGAACAGAAAAAAAACGATACGCCGGTGCAAAAGGAATTAGAGCCGGGGAAGAAATCGGAGACGCCGTTTTTACAGGAAGAACCAAAAAAAATATTTGCAGAATCAACAGCCGGCGCTCCGGCCCATACGACGATGATGGCTTCGTTGAAGGCGTATGCGCAGGTATTGCGGCAGGCATGGGCGGACGGTTTGATCAGCAAAGATGAAGAAGAAATGCTGCGGACTTTGCGAACATCTCTTGGTATCAGCGATCAGGAACATGAAAGTTTGCAGCACGAAATT
>CAVYML010000002.1:127500-513806 GCA_963769605.1 Ignavibacteriota bacterium
TCAGATTTCAGATTGCAAATTTATTTATAATGTTCTTTAGATAAAATTATTTTTATAGCGAGAGCGTCCCGCTTTCAGGCGGGAAGGTCGCCGGTTCCCAACCTGACTGCTGACGCAGTCACGCAGGCAGGGGTCCCGACCAGCTTCACAAAAAAAATAAAATTTCAGATTTCAGATTACAAATTGAAAATTGTTTTATGTTTGTACTTCGTAGATCGTAAATCACAAAGTGCAATGTTGTAAAAGTTCTTTGAAAATTGGGAAGTGTGAATAATCGCAGCGGTTAGTAGCTGCCGAATGACTTAGGTTGTCCGGCGAGCAAACGGGCGTGTGATTATTCCAAAATATAACCTAAAATTAAAGTTTTCTTTCCGTAATTCTATTGATGCACCTTCATTGAATATGAAGATGATCTGTCTGTGTATCAACAAAGATTTTTTGGAAAAGTTACTAAGAGCATATGGTGGATGCCTTGGCACCAAAAGGCGAAGAAGGACGTGGTTACCTGCGATAAGCGTCGGCAAGGTGGAAGCAACCTCTAACCCGGCGATTTCCGAATGGGGCAACCCAGTACGCGTCATGGCGTGCTACTCGTTACTGAATTCATAGGTAACGGGAGCCAACGAGGAGAAGTGAAACATCTCAGTATCCTTAGGAAGAGAAAACAAGAGTGATTTCCTTAGTAGCGGCGAGCGAAGCGGAAATAGCCCAAACCATTTCACACGTTCAAGGCGACGACCCTTGTGTGAGAGGTGTAGCGGGACTCTAAGGACGAATCGTCGATAGTCCGGAGAGTCAAAAATCATTTCATTAACTGAAGCTCCTGGAAAGTTGTACCATAGAGGGTGATAGTCCCGTAAGTAAAAATGAAATGACTCTCAAGAGTATCCCAAGTATCACGGAGCAAGTGGAAGTCTGTGAGAATCTGCCAGAACCATCTGGTAAGGCTAAATACTCTTTGGTGACCGATAGTGAACAAGTACCGTGAGGGAAAGGTGAAAAGCACCCTTAAGAAGGGAATGAAATAGTACCTGAAACCATATGCTTACAAACGGTTGGAGCAATCCCGATGATGCTTGCATCATCGGGAGAGTGACAGCGTGCCTTTTGCTTAATGAGCCTACGAGTTGCTGGTATGTTGCAAGGTTAAAGTTCTATGAACTGTAGCCGTAGCGAAAGCAAGTCCTAAATGGGCGCCTGCCCGCCGCAAGGTGGGAATCAGTAACATGCCGCAGACGCGAACCCGTGTGATCTACCCTTGGTCAGGATGAAGTGGCGGTAAAACGCCATGGAGGTCCGAACTGATGTGGGTTGAAAACTACTCGGATGAACTGAGGGTAGGAGCGAAAGACCAATCAAACTCGGAGATAGCTGGTACTCCCCGAAATAGCTTTAGGGCTAGCCTCGTGTTATAGTATTGCGCAGGTAGAGCACTGATTGGGCTAGGGTCGTCACAACGATACCAAACCCAGACAAACTCCGAATTGCGCTAATATGTTTCACGGGAGTCAGGCGACGACGGATAAGCGCCGACGCCGAGAGGGGAATAACCCAGACCGACAGCTAAGGTCCCTAAATACAGGTTAACAGAGAAAGGATGTTAAGTTGCTCTGACAACTAGGATGTTGGCTTAGAAGCAGCCATTCATTTAAAGAGTGCGTAATAGCTCACTAGTCAAGCGACTTGGCGCCGACAATACTCGGGACTAAACCTGGTACCGAAGCTTCGGTCCCGCATTAACTTGTTAATGCGGGAGGTAGGGGAGCATTCCATCGACATTGAAGATGTTCCGTGAGGAATGTTGGAGTTGATGGAAACGCAGATGTAGGCATAAGTAACGATAAGACGTATGAAAAATATGTCCACCGAAAATCTAAGGTTTCCTGAGCAACGTTAATCGTCTCAGGGTTAGTCGGGTCCTAAGTCGAGGCCGAAAGGCGTAGACGATGGCAAACAGGTTGAATATTCCTGTACCACTGTGTAGTCGATTGACTATAAGGGGTGACGCAGAAGTGAAATCGGGCCAGCTGTTGGAATAGCTGGTTTAAGTCCGTAGGCGTCTCGCGTTGGCAAATCCGCGCGGGAGCTATCGCCGAGAGACGAATAGGGTGCCCGTATGGGCCACAACTCGATCTAATCATGCTGCCAAGAAAAACCTCGTATAGGAGAATGCATGGTGCCCGTACCGCAAACCGACACAGGTAGATGAGAAGAATATTCTAAGGTGCTCGAGTGAGCCGTGGTTAAGGAACTCGGCAAATTAGCCCCGTAACTTCGGGATAAGGGGCGCTCTTAGTATGTGGTTGTGTACAATAATCGCAGAACGGAGCCGCAGTGAAATGGGCCAAGCGACTGTTTAACAAAAACACATGTCTATGCTAAGCCGTGAAGGCAATGTATATAGACTGACACCTGCCCGGTGCCGGAAGGTTAAGGAAGCGGGTCAATCCGAGCAATCGGGTGAAGCTTGCGACCGAAGCCCCGGTAAACGGCGGCCGTAACTATAACGGTCCTAAGGTAGCGAAATTCCTTGTCGGGTAAGTTCCGACCTGCACGAATGGTGTAACGATTTGGTCACTGTCTCAACCACGGGCTCGGTGAAATTGTGGTACCGGTGAAGACGCCGGTTACCCGCACATGGACGGAAAGACCCCGTGCACCTTTACTGCACCCTAGCATTGGGTTCGGTCAAAACTTGTGTAGCATAGGTGGGAGACTTCGAAGTCGGGGCGCCAGCTTCGATGGAGTCACCAGTGAAATACCACCCTTGTTCTGATTGAATTCTAACCTATCGCCGTGAATCCGGCGAGGGGACCGTGTTAGGCGGGTAGTTTGACTGGGGCGGTCGCCTCCTAAATTGTAACGGAGGCTCTCAAAGGTTTCCTCAGCATGGTCGGTAATCATGCGGCGAGTGTAAAGACATAAGGAAGCCTAACTGTGAGACTTACAAGTCGAGCAGATGCGAAAGCAGGACTTAGTGATCCGTTGGCTTCGAGTGGAAGAGCCAACGCTCAAAGGATAAAAGGTACGCCGGGGATAACAGGCTGATCTTGCCCAAGAGTTCATATCGACGGCAAGGTTTGGCACCTCGATGTCGGTTCATCGCATCCTGGGGCTGGAGAAGGTCCCAAGGGTTTGGCTGTTCGCCAATTAAAGCGGTACGTGAACTGGGTTCAGAACGTCGTGAGACAGTTCGGTCCCTATCCTGTGCGGGCGTAGGAAACTTGATGGGTGTCGCTCCTAGTACGAGAGGACCAGAGTGAACGGACCGACGGTGTATGAGTTGTCACGCCAGTGGCATTGCTCAGTAGCCATGTCCGGATGGGATAAGCACTGAAAGCATCTAAGTGCGAAACCCGCCCAAAGATGAGGTTTCCCTCCCTTTATGGGATAAGACTCCAAGGAGATTACTTGGTTGATAGGCTGCAGATGTAATCGCAGTAATGCGTTCAGTCGAGCAGTACTAATAAGTCGAACGACTTATCCATTTATTTTTGTTGATTTACAGACGTCATCAACATGAGATGAAGTGCATCAATAGAGTAACGGAAAAGTAATGGTTATACGGGTCCGAAGATCGCAAGCCATCGGCAATTTTCTTCGGCACTTCCCAATGATTTTTCTGGTGTCAATATCGAAGGAGTACCACCTCTTCCCATTCCGAACAGAGAAGTTAAATCCTTCTGAGCCGATGGTACTATGTGGGTAACTGCATGGAAGAGTAGGTCGATGCCAGATTTTTTTTAGATAGTCCCAAGTCGAAAGGTTTGGGACTATCTGTTTTTTGGGGTAACTGTCCCGCTAAAAAGCAGCGGGATTTCGATTTCGCACTTCATGCTCAATCTCAACATGGAAGAGTAGGTCGATGCCAGATTTTTTTTAGATAGTCCCAAGTCGAAAGGTTTGGGACTATTTGTTTTTTTGGGGTAACTGTCCCGCTAAAAAGCAGCGGGATTTCGATTTCGCACTTCATGCTCAATCTCAACATGGAAGAGTAGGTCGATGCCAGATTTTTTTTATACCCCGAATCACAAAAATGATTTGGGGTTTTTTATTATGCGGGTAACTGTGCCGCCGGATGTGGCGGGATGTCGCACAGAACGCCCCACATGGAAGTCCTGCTTACAACGGGATAAAATCCAGTCTTGGAAGTGCAAGCTCGGAACTTTTTTTTTATATTCAATTTGGAAAGAATCTAATTGTGCTCGGGTTCTATAAGTAAAGAGGGTTTGGTCGTGTTATGCATAAGAATTCCCATTTTATTGAGAAAGTCTTATATGAAATTTAAAAAATATTATCATGAAAAATGGTTCGCAGGACTGGTTATTTTATTTTCGATAATGTCGATCTATGCTTTGCTCGAAATAAAGAATCATCGATTTGGGCTCTGTGATTTTGAAGTTTATTATGTTGCCGGTGGAAGAGTCCTGCACGGTGAAAATCTGTACCGTGCGGTTGAAGACGGATTTTATCATTACAAATATTCGCCGGTCTCGGCCGTTTATTTTATCCCTTTTTCCGTGCTCCCGTATACCGCCGCAAAAATCGCCTACTGGATTTTCCTGAGCTGCGTGGTGTGCTTCGGCTTTTACCTTCTTCTTAAAATTCTGGAACCGGACTTTAAACAGCGGACGGATCATCGCCGAACGAACAATTTATTTTTGTTGGCGGCGCTCGTACTTGTCGTACATATTGCGCGCGAACTCGAATTGGGTCAGGTAAACCATCTTCTTCTTGTTCTCTATATCGGCATCCTCTGGTTCCTTTCGAACAACCGGGGGATTGCGGCCGGCGCGCTTGCCGGGGCGAGCATTTTTCTTAAACCGTTCGGATTTATTTTTCTTCCGTGGTTTCTTTTGCGGAAACAATGGAAAGCGGCTGTATCGTTTCTTCTATCGGACATTCTCTTTGCTTTTGTACCTGCATTGTTTATGGGATGGAGAGCGCTTTCCGGGCAATATACAGGCTGGCTTCAGGAAATGGGCATCGAGCTTTCGCATAAAGAATGGATACTAGCGGCTGGTAATCATACGATATTTTCGCTCCTCACACGATATACTCCGCTCCAAATGACGTCTTTGGTAACGGATAATGTTTTAACGTTCCAAATCCTTGTCCTTGCAATTCTTGCGGGAATATTTTTCTGGTTGATGCAAGAAGGGAAATCGATGGAACAATCTGTTCTGTTGGAAGGGGCGTTCCTCATCAACTTGATTCCTCTCCTCTCTTTTACAAGTTATAACGCTTTCGGTTTTGTGGAGGTATCGGTTTTTCTCCTCCTCTATTATTTCCAAAAGCTTACGACCGCGCAGAAAATTCTTGCGGCGTGCGGAATGTTTCTCACGGGGTGTAATATTTACGAACTTGTCGGCAGAAAACTCTGGTTTATTTTTGAGAACTGGTCGCTGGTGGCGGTCGGAGCTGTGCTGTTGCTTGGAACATTGATTCTTGTTCGGAGAAAACATATCTATTAGCTTCGTCATTATGGTGCTTCGAATATGGGGGATCTTTAAAAAACTTACGCTTCTTCTTGAAACGGGAATTTATTTATTACTTTGAATGATTCTGATACGTTCTCCGCAAGGAACGACTTGCAGGAGATATGAATGAATGTAAGGTGCGGGTTGACATGTGTGCTGCCGGAGCAGAAGGTGATAACGCACACGGATAGAGGGAAAGTGAAAATCAAATGCAAAAACCAGCCTGTGTAGCAGGATTCCGAAGGCAGTCGTATTCCGTTTATACGATAGTAAAATCTTACAGCTAGCATACGGTACAAGAAAAATAGTTTGCCTCTATCCCTTGCTCTGGGAGACATCTTTATGTAATTTACCATTACAATGAAGATGAATCTCAAAGGATTGAGTCTGGCAGAACTGCGGAATTTCGTCGAATCTCTCGGCGAAAAAAAATATCGCGCGGGACAACTCTTTTCCTGGCTCTATGCAAAGGGCGTACAATCATTTGACGAAATGTCCGACATTTCAAAGGAATTCCGCGATACCCTGAAACGATCTGCATCGATCTCAAACCTTCAAACAGCTGCAAAAAACATTTCTTCGGATGGAACAATAAAATTCTTATTCAGACTCGAAGACGGCGTGGACGTTGAAAGTGTCCTTATTCCACCCGATCAGCAGTCGCCTGGATTCGAAAAACGATTGACACTGTGCGTCTCCACGCAAGTCGGATGCCCTCTTGGTTGTAAATTCTGCGCTACAGGATTTATGGGATTTACAAGAAATCTTACTGCCGGGGAGATTGTCGATCAGGTTATTCAAGCCCAACGGCAGAGCGAACGGAGAATTTCGAACGTCGTGTTTATGGGAATGGGTGAACCGATGCTGAATTACGAAAATGTTTTCAAGTCAATTGCTCTCTTAAATGACGATCACGGGCTCAATATCGGCGCCCGCCATATCACGATATCGACGGCCGGATATGCCGATAAAATCCGGCAGCTCGCAAATGAAAAAATTCCGGTCAAACTAGCGCTTTCGCTCCATTCGCTGGATTCGGCCAAGCGTGCTTCCATTATGCCGATTACAAAAAAATATTCCGTGGAAGAATTGATCGAATCGCTGATTTTTTACTATCGCAAAACGAAGCACCGGCCAACCTTTGAATATATTGTTTTCGAAGGTTTTAACGATGCCCCTGGAGATGCGAAAGCGCTCATCGCATTGAGCAAAAGAATACCGTGCAAGGTCAATCTTATTCCTTTTCATTCGATCGAATTCATGCATACCGCGGGTAATGCTGCGAACTTGCATGCCGCATTGCCGCAGAAGATAGAGGCTTTTGCACAGACCCTGCGCAATTCCGATATGACGGTTTCAGTGCGCAACAGCAGTGGTATAGATATTCAGGCAGCGTGCGGTCAGCTGGCAATTTCGCATGGAGGAAAGGTTTCATGAAAAACCGGCTAAAGAAAAATTCGTCTCCTCTCATATTTTTTTTGATTGCGGCTTCTCTTATCTTTACATTCCAGGAAAGCCGGGCGCAATGTGAATATGAAAAACGCGGTACCAGCGGATTTCTCGGCAGCGCAGGCTTTTTCGCGGGTTCAGGAACAGCCGGAGGAATCATTGATCTTGGCTATTCTCCGAGCGGTATATGGGATGCCGGTTTTACATGGGAAAAAGGAGGAAGCGGTCCAACAGACAATGGCATATTTTCTCCTAACTTTACATATTACGTCTTGAAACAGGAAGATGCTCCCCGCATGCCTTCTCTCGGAGTTTCGATCAGCTATGGCCGGTACTCCACCGAGGAAACGACTTCTTTTATCGTTCCGGTTGGTACTGCAGGCGTGCGAGACAGTTCGTTGACTAAAAACACGGTATATAATTTTGTCACTCTTATGGGAATTGCTCATCGCCGGGCCGGTTCATGGCGAAATTTCGATTTTCAACCGTTCTTCGGAGGCGGTTTTGCGCTGTCAAGCCAGGAATGGAACTTCGTCTGGCGCGGCGGCGTGTCGATAACGACGGTGCTTCAGCCAAACATGACCCTGGTCATAAGACCGTTTCTTCAGCGAGATCCCTTTTTGACGACATTTATTTTATCAGCGGGAATTCTTTTGTAGATATCCTAAAATGCCGATGAAACTCAAATGCAATGCAAATGTAACGCCAATTAACTGAATAAAAACTAACTGAACTAAGGACTATGAAAATAATTCTTTTTGGACCTCCGGGCGTTGGGAAAGGAACCCAAGCCAAATTACTTGTTGAAGAATTTCACTGTGCGCATATTTCTACAGGCGACTTACTCCGGGCAGCGGTAAAGAATAAAACATCGCTCGGACTTAAAGCGAAATCATTTATGGATGCCGGCGATCTCGTACCTGACGATGTTGTGATCGGCTTGATCGAAGAAGTACTGCAATCGGAAGAGTCACGCAAAAATTTTATTCTCGACGGATTCCCGAGAACGATTCCGCAGGCTTCCGCACTGGATGAACTTTTTAAGAAGCTGAGTATTGTTCTCGACTGCGTAGTCAGCATGGAAGTCGATAACGATGAAATCGTACGTCGGTTGAGTCAGCGCCTCTTGTGCCGCAGTTGCGGACGTATTTATACTCTTGAGCATGCCCCGGAAGGTGACAGAATATGCAAAAGCTGTGGCGGAGAAATTTATCAGCGTGATGACGATAAACCGGAAGCTGTGCGCCGCCGCCTGGAAGTGTACCAGCAGCAGACGAAACCTCTCGTGGAATATTATCGGAATTCTGGCCGGTTAGTCACGGTTGACGGTATGTACGAAATCGGGTATGTCCATAAATTGATCCTCGATCAACTTTATAAGGGTAGAACCCGCATATAAGATGGCACGTCCCTATCATACGCAGCCTCCGCAGGGAGAGCCGCATATCGTTGCCCATCGCGGTCTTTCCGCAAAAGCTCCGGAAAATACTCTTGCTGCGTTTTCTATGGCGGCAAACACGGAAGGTATCGACATGATCGAGCTCGATGTCCGGCTTACATTAGATGCAGAAGTTGTCGTTTTTCACGATCGATCACTGCAACGCACAACCACAGGAAACGGGATTGTACGGCGATACACGCTGCAGGAAATCAAGCAATTCGATGCGGGATCGTGGTTCCACCCGTCGTTTTCGCATGAACGCGTTCCTACTCTTGCCGAAGTATTGGAACTTATCCGCGGACGACTTTGGGTAAACATTGAAATTAAATCTGATCTTTTTCATAAGGAACCGGCAGGTTTACTGGAGACGAAAGTGTTGCAGGTCGTTGAGGAATGCGGAATGCTCGATCAAGTGCTTATTTCCTCGTTCGATCACCAATTAATAGCCAGGCTGAAACATATCTGTCCGGCTGTACAGACTGGAACGCTCTACAACCTGTACCGCGATTTTGCCAAAGCGCCTTCAGACATTGCTTTGAAGGCGAACGCGGCTGCATTTATTTGTGCTAAACATGAAATAACCCGTTCGATGGTCAATAATGCGCGACTGCATCACATCGCCGTTTATGTTTATACGCTGGATTCCATCCGGGATGCGGAAAAAATTCGAGCTCTTGGTGTCGACGGTATTATGTCCAATCGGGCTGATGATATTGTCCCTGTTCGTCGTTCTGGATAGGCTGCGGAGAGCCTTGAACGCCAGAGGTGAGTTTTGTATATTCATCCAATCAATACCGCAGGATGTTTCCGCGCTCTTAAAGAAAGGAACAATGCAATTGTGAAGCGGTTATCAGTTCCGTGTATCCTTATTTTTATTCTTTTGCAAGGATGCGATGTCGACTCGCATTCCCCCTCGAATCCTGCCGATGTCTACGATCAGGCTCTTGCTGCCGTTCGGGAACAGAATTATATATATGCAAAACAATTGCTCGAACAGGTCATTCCTCAATTGCGTGAACAGGCAGTTTCTGTGCATCTTGATGATGTTTTATTTCTCCTTTCGCGCATAGATGCCAAGCTGGGCGAATTTCATGTATCTCTGGATCATGCACAGGAGGCATGTGCTATCGCCCGCCGAGAAGGAAACACGGGGGAAGAAATGCAGCTTAGTTTGTTCGAAGCTGATTTGTACGCATCCCTTCACATATATCATGATGCCGTCGCCCGTTATCAATCCACACTTTCACTCGCCAATGCATTCGATAATGCGGCGATTCTCAAAGAAACAAAACTGCATATCGCTTCCATGCTCTTAAACGCCGGTGAAGTTGAGACAGCCCTTGAAGAGTATAAGAGTCTTCTCGATCAGACCCAATCGGCAGATGAGCGCAATCGGCTGGCAGAAGTGCTGCAGGGGCTCGGACGTCTCAACGGGCGGCAGCAGAAATATGAAGAAGCGTTCAATGCATTGTCTCAGGCGGAAAGCTCAATCGGTGAAGTTCAGAATCCTCTTCTGGCTTCGTCTATTCAATCGGACATTGGGCGTTTACACACGGAACGCGGCGACATCAATGAGGCGCTTCGGGCATTTCGTGATGCGGTTAATATCCTCCGCCAGGCACGAACAGGAGCGGAATATGAACCGACCCTTTTGTTTCAAATTGCTCAGCTCTACGAACGCAGCGGCCGGCTTGCCGAAGCAAAAAAATATTACGGTGATGCTTTGGAAACGGCGCGAAAAAAAGGAGACCGACTGACGGAATATTATTGTTCGATATTCGTCGTTCGCTGCAATTATAGACTGATGACCCCGGAGCAGCGTGTACAGAACAAGAATCTTCTGCATCAATCGTACGAACAACTCGCCAGGAAATTCAACGAAATCAACCATCCCTCCGGAGAGGGATACCTCTATAATGCACTCGGATCTTTTTACGAACAGGCTGGAAATTTTGCATCTGCCCGCGAGTATTATCTTAAAGCGGTTGTTGCGGATCAAAATACTCTGGGCGAATATTATGACGATGCTATCCATGGTCCGTTCCGTGAAGCATTGCATATTCGTGCAGGTCATGCTGCATGGTATTCCGACCTTGCCGCGCTTTTATTGAAAATGAACCAATCCGAGGATGCATTGAAGGTTCTTGAATTGTCGAAAGCAAGGGAATATGCGGAGACTTTCCGTTCGCTTAATATTTCGCTCAGGCATCCGCAATTAAAACAACAGACAATGGATGTGCGGGAAGAGCTTCGTAAATGTGTACTGAAAGAAATAGAACTCGGGGCGCGTTTGGCCAACAGACGGGCGGATTTTGCGGGAACAGCTTCACTACGTGCAGAACTTGAAGCATTGAAAAAGGCTCTCCAGAAGGAGTCATACGATATATCAGGCCAGTATCCAAATTATGAATCGCTCGTTCTTCCGAAGCCGGTGGAAATTGCGCAGGATAAGAAGAGTGTTCCAGCAGGAACGATTGCAGTTCGCTATTTTCCCATGAATGATAAATTGTCGATTTTCGTTCTCACACGGTCGCAGCTTTTTGTGAGGACTTCTCCGATCGGGCGCGACAGCCTCATGCACCTTCTGGATGAATATAAAAGTTTAATGCTGGATCCAGTAGTCTATTCGGGCGAAGGCGGTGCATCAAGTCTTGGTCCAATGACCCGTTATGCTCTTCTGTCAACCCAGCTTTACGATCTCCTGTTCCGGCCGATTGAAGATCTCTATGAGAGGAGCATGATCATCGCCCCTTCGGACGGGATGGAAGATTTTCCGTTCCATGCGCTTGAACGTCAGGATGCTCATGGAGTCCATTATCTTGTGGAACTGACGAGCGTGGATTATGTGCCGTCACTCTCCGCGCTGAGATATGCTTCTGCTGCAGCTAAACATTTGAACGATGTTGTAGCGTTCGGGAATCCGACCGGGAAAAATTGGTCTGTCGATTACGAACTGCGCGATATACGGAGTTTTTTCAAAGGAGTAAAAATATTGGTTGGCTTAGAAGCGTCGTGGGCTAATTTAAAAACAGTCAAAGCAGATGTTTTGCAGCTTTCAACAGATTTCGGCGCTTCCGGCATCGTCGATCCCTTGGGAACGATTTCCTTGTCCGATGGCCTTACGGTGGAACAATCGACGGCGGTCGCTTTTGAAAAATTAACAGAATTGAATGCACCTCCGGTTTTTCTGCTCTCCAACCGTTCTGCGCAATCGACCTTCTCTGCACAGCAGGCGATGCTGCTCCGCATCAACGGTGTGACTGATGTTTTTTTGAATGCATGGCTTGCTGACCGCAAGGCGGCAAAGTTTTTCAGTGAGTATTTCTTTACGCAACTTGCTAATGGTCTGGCGCCGGGCGATGCATACCGTCAGGCGCTTTTAAATATGATTCATGACCGGGATATAAGGGAAGTAAGGCATCAACGTTCGTGGGGGCAATTCTTTCATTACGGGATCGGATAAGGAAGACTTATTTCCTTCGTACTTTTACACTGCCCAAGCCCGCTTCGATGTGAAACGTGATCCGTTCTTTCGTGTCGCCGAAGGAATCTGTTTCATAGACTCCATTCCCCTGCTTTTCAAAATCATTATCCACGCTGAAGCTCGAGAGCCAGTTGTCGTCATAGAGCAGCCGGGCAGGGATGGATTTCGGTATATCCAGAGTGATCGAGCCGAGCCCGACTTCAACGCTGACATCGGCGTCTTGATGAAGAGTGCCGCCGAAATCGAGTTTATATGTCCCGACGCCTCCGCTGAACTTCAAAGATTGGAAATTCAAATTAGAAAGCTGATGCGCGGTAAATTTGCTGACACCCGACTCGATGGAAATGTTCCGGGCGGTTATGCTGTTGGGTTGAGAACATTCAAGAGAGACGCTGCTTGCACCGGTGGAAACCCGCATTCCCTTTATCTTCAATCCCGTGACATCCAGTGTCGCTTTTCCCGCACCGTATTCAATGTCGAGGGAAATCGGAATAGCGTCGGTTATCTGCAGAGAAAGATGCCTGTCTTTATTCCGGTGCTCGGAATCGTCGTCCCATATTCCCACCGATTCTTTTAATTTAATGCGCAGAGTACCCTGGCCGTCGGAAACATCGTATGACATCTGAAGTTTATCCCTGATGTCGGATGATTCCCTGTAGTCGATCATGGCGATTTTATCCGAAGCGCCGCGCTCGAGCGTAAATGTTCCGAATGAAACTTCAACGATAACCCGGAGTTCTTTTTCATGGGTCCTTGGGTATTCGATATGCCGCGAATCCTGTGCATGAAGCGTTGCCGCTGCAATGACGACCGCACAAATGAACGGTAAAAAAAATATGGTATTTCGCTGTTTCATGCTTTTATGTCTTAATATTTCTTACGTTTTCGGACGGGGAAAGTTGCATCAATAATGACGCATTTTGTCCTTTAACTGCTTATAGAGAAGCTCCCGTGCGCGGAAAATATGCGCTTTAACGGTTCCAAGCGGCAGCCGGAGGATTTTGGCTATTTCGATGTATTCTTTTTCATCCACATGGCGCATCAGAATGACCTGTCGGTATTTGGGAGGGAGAGCTTCCATTGCCTCATTTAAAAGGAGCTTGCGCTGCTCGGCGATCATCGACTGGTCGGCGATCGGTTCAGCATCTGCAATTTCGAACATGTAATCGTTCTCATCCGATTCGATAGGTGTATGAATCGAAAAAGTTTGAAGCTTCCTTTTCCTTAAATAATCGATGGCATTATTGCTTGCGATCTTGCACAGCCATGTGGAGAACGCAAATTCGTTGTTGAAATTTTGAAGAGACGTAAAAGCCTTAATGAAAGCTTCCTGCGTTAAATCGTCGACCTCGTCGCTGCCGCGGACCAGTCGTGAGACGAGAAGGTGCACCTGCTCATAATATTTAGAACGGAGCTTCCGGAAGGCTCCCTGATCACCGCCAAGCGCACGCTCGATGAGCCCGGTATCTTCTTGTCGCCATTCACGGCGCTTTTTTTCCGCAAGTTCCTGAGCAGCGGGGCTGCGACCCGTAGAAATGTGCACAGCAGAATTGACGGCGGAAACGGGAACGCGGAATGTTTTTTTTGCTTTTATCTTCGGCATTCGATGTTCAGCATTATTTGCATTATTAAAAATGGTAGCAAAAATTGTCCGCATGAGCAAGGATTGATTCGGCGGAAACGAGAACCGAAATGTGGATTAGATCTCGATACGGAAGAGCGGAAGTTCCTGCTGCTGCGCCGGGAGCGGCCGTTTCGTTTTTTGGATTTCGAATTCCAACTTCAGCCGCTGGAGATCGTAGCCGAAGGGAAGCAGGAGTGTTTCGATTGCACGAAGGGCGAATTCGGTATACTGCTCGATGTCGTATCCGTCTTCGAAGGCGTACAGCGCCAGCGGTTTTGCTTTCTCCGGATTTTTTTTGCCGGACTGGTCGAGTATGATGAATTCAATCGATTCGCCTGCCGAAAGATGGACGCCCATCGCTTCGATCATTTTTGCGACGACAGCGCTGACCGTGTTGGTGCTGTACTCGTCCGCTTCGCGCGTAATGTGCCTGCGCATGACGAGATCCATCGGATTTGCGCGTCCGCTTCGAAGAAGTGTGATGAACGGCCGTGCGGTATCGAGAATCTCCGGCACGAGTGCGGAAAGTTCATCCTTCGTTTGTGCATTTGACATGGCCTTCAGCATGGCCGACTGCATATCCTTGACAAACTTCGGCGTGTCGCGGCGCCGCGCTTCGATGCCCCGCATTTTGCATTCGCCGTTCCAGTACCAGCCCGCATAATGATTTGCCGTGGTGATCTGCGTATCCGTTTTGGAAGAGGGGAAGAGCAGCCATCGGTAGATTCCCTCCAGCGAAATATCGATGCCGACGCGGCTGGATATTTCTCCTGCAAGTTCTTCGTAGTCGTGCTGCGCCGCTCCCTCTTTTTTGAGCCACACGCAATCCACGATGGCATGCAGCAGGCGGTAGCCGCGGCTCTCGGCGATTTCCTTTGCGGTCAGAATCGCATCGCGCGAAAAAGCGTTGACCGATTCATGCGCTTCGATGCGCCCGAAGCGGGCGTTCTTATAGCCGAGATATCCGAAACAGCTGACCAGCATCCATTTGAGCGCGCTTTGCCTGTCGTCGTAGCGCTTGTAGAGCGTTTCGTCTTTTCCCTTGTAGAATTTTTTCATGCTCTTGTAATACGCGCGTTTCTTGACGACCGCACGAAGCGTTTCCGGCACGATGCCGCTTCGCTTTGCACAGATTGAATAATCCAATTCCGGAACGCGGCCGCATCTATCGTGCGGCGAACAGCAGCGGCAATTGATTGTCTCAGGCGAAACGTTGTGATTGACCATAATGCTCGGATACATGGAAACGAAATCCAGTTCGGCCACATTTTCGTGGTATCCGACGGGAGGATTGAAAATCAGGCCGCCGCGGTCGGCCAGCAGCAGCGTTTCCGCGGATTTGAAGTCCTCCGCTTCCCGCTTCTTTGCCGGAATAAGAATATTGTTCCGGTACGCCCAGGAAAGCTGCATGGAAGACATCGATGTGCCGATACTTGCCCGTCCCTGCCGCTGTCCGCACATCTGGGTCAGGCGGGTCATCTCCAAAAGCCCGTCGAGATTCGCATTGGATATGGTAAAGGAGTTGTCCGCATCGACGTGCCAGCGGCCTGAGAGCGTAAATGCGCCGTCTTTGTGGATAATTTTTCCGTATTGAAAAAAACTCGATTCTTTCGATGTGCGGTACTGCATTGTGTCGTCCCGGTTCAGAAGGAGGGGAACCTCAAAATTTTGCGATGCGCCGGCAATCACCGGCAGCAGTTTCGAATCGCCGTAATGTGTCAGAAGTATGTCCGGGTCGCAGCGGTGCAGATGCCAGTTGAGCGACTCCAGCATCTCGCGCGGATCGTTCTGTTCCAGAAGGAACGAATGGTTCTCATAGCTGATTTCAAGAAGTATATTCTTTTGATATTTCGGCGGGACGAAATCGTTCGCATTGCGCACGAGCATAATGGAGAGCGGCGGCAATTCGTACTCCAGCGCTTCACGGTTGTCGTTCAAATGCCATTCCGTCAATTCCCCGTTCTGATTTATACTGTAATCGCCGAGAGCCAGAGGAAAAAGCTGCGTCTCGTAAAAAAATAATTGCTCGACAGGAATGTCCGAATTGAAGAAAGCAAAATGGGGAAAAAAATTTTCAAAATACCGCACGGCGTCGTTGAACCGTCTCGTGTCGTGGACGTGGACCTGAAGGACGTCGAGAGAATCGCCGGAATAAATCTCCGTGCGCGTCGTTTGCGTGAACGACACGCGCACCGGGCAGCGGGCTGCCAGGACATGGACACGCCTTGCATCGGAATCGTTCAGGTGCAGAACGAACGAAGGAAGGAAACGGCGCCAGCAACGGATTCGCTCGCCGCTGCGCCCGATGAGCCATAGCGTCAGTCCCTGCTCGGACGGGTAAACGTCGAAGAGCCATCCGGAGACAGGGGATTGTCGATTGCAGATTGTCGATTGCAGATTGGTCATTGGCTATTGGTTCTTGGTTCTTGGTTCGTAGTGCTTAGTTGTTGTTCCATGTAATCATATTCTGCAGTGTTGCAGTGCTGCCGTTGTTTAACAATTCGTTTTTCTGTTCACTGTTCACTGTTTACTGTTCGCTGTTAACCGTTTCAACGCTTTCTGCTGTTCTACAAGAATCGAGATAATGACGCTCTCGAAAGGAACCGGGCGCATGGCATAAAAATTTTCGGCAAGATGTTTCCTCGCCGCCCGGAATATTTCATCGAAAGCGTCCTGATCTTCTTTGCGCAGTCCGCGCCGGAATTTGGACCAGCTTGCTATTTCCGCATCGATCAGGTTCGTAAATGTCGGTACTGTCCGTCCCATGGCGTTGCTCCTTTTTATACCCGGCTTGTTTTAAGACTATAGGCCTTATAAGCCGTATTGGCTTTATTGGTGAGTTTTTCAGATTCCAGGATCACGTGGAGTTTGCCTGCGGCGTCGACATCAAGTTTATATGCCCGGTCGACGCTGGATTTGAGCCGCGTAAAAAGCCGGTTGCGTTCTTTCGGTGCAACCGTGCGTTCCATGCACACGATCAGAACGGAAAATCCTTTGGATTTCATTTGCTGCAGCCGCTCCGTAACACGTAACAGAATCTGCTGCACCTCGCGCAACGGGGCCTGTTCGTCGTAAAATGTTTCCAGCAATCCGAAGATCATCGCCGTGCGGGAGCCGATCTTTGCAAGAAAGGCGGGAAGCTTGTCGGTGATCGCTTGTTCCATCTGATAGCAGGTGAATCCACGGGAAATATACATCTGCCGGAGAAATTTTCCCGGATCGATGCGCCGCTCGCGGGCAAAACGGGTCAGCGCATGGAGATCGAATCGGTTGCAACCGTCAACAATGGCAATGGAAGAACCGTGCGCCATTGCCTGAGCCGCCATCTGAAGGGACAGGCTAAAAACAAACGGGTCGCCGTAGAGGAGATAAATCTTTCCCGGCTCCTCGGCGAACGAACGGATAATGTGCGCTGCCTGTATCGACTGCACTGGTGCCGGTTCCGCCAATGGCGGAGCCGGCCTCGTTGGTCTATGACGGTTTGTCATAGAAGCTTGTGGGATATGGTGCGGCATGATTCCATTGCATTTTTCATCTTTTTTCTCTGCTGAAATCATACGACAAAAATGTCGTCTTGTCAAGAGGCAAAACGACATTTTTATCATATTGAAAAAAAACACTTGACAATGTAAAAGAAAAGCCGCATTTTAGTGGCACGACATAAATGTCGCATAAGATTTGTGAACTGCGAACAGTAAACTGTGAACTGTTTGCAAATCTTTTACTGTTTACAGTTCACCGTTTACCGTTTACTGCTTATTATATGAAATCGACCATAGCCAGCCGTATCAAAGAAGCGCGCGCGGCAAAGCAAATAGATCAATCGTTACTTGCAGCGAGGATCGATATTGCCATGAGGACCGTGCAGCGATGGGAAAAAGGGGAACAGGTGCCTGACAGCAATTACCTGATGCGCATTGCAAAAGCGACCGGCGTCGCTTCGCACTGGCTGCTGACCGGAGAGGGGGAGATGTTTTTGCCGGAACCCATAAAAGGAATCGTGCATCCGCTGCCGATGAGCCGGTACCGGAAACTGGGACTGACATCGCTGCCGCTTCTGTCGTCGGTTCCCGGCGGAGCACTGCGGCAAACGTTCCATCCCGACCATGCCGATCGGCATGTTACCGTCGATGATGTGAGGGATCCGGGCGCCTTTGCGCTGGAAGTTAAGGGGAACAGTATGGCTTCGCGCATTGAGAACGGAGATGTGATCGTCGTGAGTCCCCGGATGGAAGTGCACAGCGGGGATATATGCGTTGTGCGCGTTGACGAAGAAGACACGGTCAAGCGGATCAAGATCGACGAGCAGTTCGTGCATCTGATTCCGCTCAATCCGGAATACGAACCGATGGTCGTGCGCAAACGGGATGTGACCTTCATGTGGAAGGTCGTGAAAGTAATAAAGAATTTGTAAAAAAAAGGTCCTATAAGGCTTATAGGACCTATGAAAAGAGGGTTTTAGTCCTTCTTAAACCAGCGTCTGAGTTTTTTCGTCAACCCGCCGTGCTCTTCGATTTCCTGAACAACTTTTTGCCAATCTTTTTCGGAAGTCGGAAATTCAGTCTTCGGAGTGGAACTTTCATGTTTGTTTCGGTCGCCGCTGCGCCGGTCGTTTCTGCGATCACTGCCGCGTTCGTTTCTGCGATCATTCCGCCGGTTATCGGGACGTGATGAACTGTGCTGCGGCCGCGATTCGTTCCGATCCCGAGGCGTCGAATGACTCGATTGTGCTGGTTGATGCGGAGCGGGATGTGCTGCAGGCAATCCCGCGGGATGCACCGAAGGCGGTGTATTCTGATCTGGCCGTGCAGACCGAGCTGGACCATGGAAAGGTTTGCGTTGCTGCGGTTTCTCATTCCGGGAGTGTCGTCGTTCGTCCCGTGAGTGCTGCTCTGCCTGTCTCGGCTGCGGAGCCGCAGGCTGCTGCGTATAATCGAATCCTTTATATTCCTTAACTTCGAAATGTTTTCCAATATATCGTTCGATTCCCTTGAGATTTTTTTTCTCTTCGCCGGAAACGAATGTATATGCATCGCCGAGTGCCGAGGCGCGGCCGGTTCTTCCGATCCGGTGCACATAATCTTCCGCAAAAGCCGGCGTATCGAAATTGATAACATGTGAAATGCCTTCCACGTCTATGCCGCGCGCCGCTATATCGGTGGCGACGAGGACTTGATACTGTCCCTGTTTGAAACCCGCGAGCGCGCGCTGCCGCTGCGCCTGAGTGCGGTCGGAATGCAGTGCAATGGATTTAACGCCGCTGCGTTCGAGCCGGTGCGAAATTCTATCTGCACCGTGCTTGGTTCTGGAAAACACGAGCACGCAATCGAGCTGTTCTTTTTGAAGAATGTGATGCAGCAGGTCGAGCTTCTTAGCCTGCGGCACGGAAAAGAAATGCTGTTTAACCGAAGCTACCGGCTGCTGTTGTTCGCCGATTTCGACGGTTTTCGGATTCTTTTGAATCGACGCGACAAGTCCCTTGACTTCTTTCGACATCGTTGCCGAAAACAGCATGGTTTGTCGATGCGCAGGAATGAAGCTGATAATCTTTCGGACATCGTTGATGAATCCCATATCGAACATCCGGTCGGCTTCATCGATGACAAGAATTTCGACAAGCGAAAGATTTGCAGTTCTCTGCTGTATATGGTCGAGCAGACGTCCGGGCGTTGCAGCAACAATATCGACGCCGTTGCGCAAGTGTCGTTTTTGATTTTCAATACTGACGCCGCCATAGAGAGGGGTACTCTGAATGGTACTGAATCGGCCGTACATTTTGACGAATTCATCCACCTGCTGGGCGAGTTCACGCGTAGGTACGAGTATAAGGGAACGGATGGGTCTTCCTTTGTGCTGACCCTTATTCAGTGCAAGATGCTGCAAAATAGGGAGCACAAACGCGGCGGTCTTCCCGGTACCGGTTTTGGCACAACCGATAATGTCGTGTCCCGCAAGAGCCAGAGGTATCACCTCCGATTGAATGAGTGTGGGTGTTGTGTAACCTGTGGCAAGAATTCCTTGCACAAGCTGGTCTGTAAGACCAAGTTTGGTAAAAGGCATATTACTCCTTAGTAAAAAAAACGAAACGCGCTGTAACAATGGAAATAGACAGAAGGATGTTGTGGAGAAGAACGCCCGAAGGCTAAATCTACCCAAAAAGTCTTAAGCTTTTCATCGGAGAGCGAGTCTCTCAAATTCCGCTTCCGATGCTGAAGCCGTAGGAACGGCATAAAAAGCATAGATGCGGCAGCTGCAACCTGCAACTGTTTATAAGATACGAAGTTTTTTAATGGAATCCTACATCTTTGTTAAATATAATCAAAGCCGGACACGGATATTGATGCATGTCGGAATTTATTCGATATTGCTTTGAGAAAAATTTATGACGTACGATGTAATCATATTGGGTGCCGGCGCTGCCGGGTTGATGTGCGCCTGCGAAGTGGGAAAGCGCGGACGTTCCGTTCTTGTCCTCGAACACAATCAAAAGGCCGGAGAAAAAATACGCATTTCCGGCGGGGGACGATGTAATTTTACAAACATCTCTGTAAAGCCGGGAAATTTTATTTCGCAGAACAGGCACTTCTGTACATCGGCGCTTGTGCGTTATATGCCGGAAGATTTTGTTCAACTTGTAGAACGTTATGGCATTAATTACAGCGAGAGAAAGCTGGGTCAGCTGTTTTGCGATGGAAGCTCAGCTCAAATTATTTCTATGCTGCTGGAGGAATGTCATTCGGGACATGTCGAAATACGCACCGGTGTCGAGATCGATGCGATAATCAAGGAAGAGAACTTTCTTGTATCAGCAGGCGATCGGCATTTCATTTCGCAATCACTTGTCCTTGCGACCGGCGGATTATCGATACCAAAACTCGGAGCAACGAATTTTGGACACCGAATTGCACAGCAGTTCGGTTTATCCATCGTCGAACCGAGGCCGGGACTTGTTCCTTTGTGCTTTTCCAGAACGCTCGAATCGTTTTGCAGAGAACTCAGCGGCATTTCAATAGAAGCGGAAGTGCGGTGCGGCAAAATGAAATTCAGGGAAAACCTGCTCTTCACACATCGAGGAATGAGCGGACCGGCGATATTACAGATTTCGTCATATTGGAAAGAAGGAGAAGAAATCCATATCAATCTTAGACCGGATATCGATTGGATAGAGGTCTTAACCGCTCAGCGTACTGAGAAAAAACTTCTCTCGACGGTGCTTGAACAATATCTTCCGGGACGGTTTATCAAATTATGGATTCAGAATCTTGGAGAAGCAAAACCCATGAACCGCTATCCTCTTACGGTGCGTCAGCGTATGGCCGGAGCTTTAGCGGATTGGACAGTCATTCCAATCGGTACAGAAGGTTTTGGCAGAGCGGAGGTAACAGTAGGCGGTATCGATACGAACGAGTTGTCTTCAAAAACGATGGAATCGAAGAAAATACCGGGGCTATATTGCATCGGCGAGGCGGTCGATGTAACCGGCTGGCTGGGAGGATATAATTTTCAGTGGGCATGGTCTTCCGGGTGGGTTGCAGGACAATATGCTTAAATTCAGAATTCAGAATTTAGAATTTAGAATATAGAATTATGAATATAAAATGGATAGGAGGGATCTATAGTAAAATCGGAATGGAAACAGAGTTTCTGCTGCGAGTTCCCAAGTCGGAACTTGGGAACTCGCAAAACCTACATGCACCAGCCGATATCGACCTGCCCGGCTGGTGACGCAGTTATTTTGGCGTGTGACTGCTAAAGCATCCGCGACGACCTCCCGATAATATTTAACAATATTTTCGGGACAAGCTGTCGCGGCTACATTGGTTTGGAGTCTTGAGCGAGCAGGTCTGTCCTCTTTTGACGAAACACGACAAACAGGAATGTTTGTCCTACCGTAATTCTTTCTTTTTGGACAGCCTCAACGAGGCTCAATTCCCGTGGAAATGTTATTGTATCACATTCCCGCTTGCATCGAGAAATCTTATCTCGCCGAAATTTAATTCCTTTATTCCGGCTTCGATTTTTTGCCTGTCTCCGACGACGACCCAGATAAGTTTGTCCGGCTGGAGTACGTGTTTGGCAACGTTCGAGATATCTCCAAGATTAAGATTCCGAATTTTTCCTGCAAACGTGTTGTAATAATCGTCCGGAAGATTATAATTTACCATGGCTGAAATGGAACCGCTGACAGCAGCCATGGTTTCCCATTCACCGGGAAGCTGAAGCGCCATGTTATTCTGTGTTTTGAGCAATTCATCCCGCGTTACCGGACGCTGGCCGATAATGTCCGTCAATTCTCTCTTGACCTCAATCATCGATTCCTTCGTTTTATCCGTCTGAACCGGTGCATACGCGATGAATGGACGCTGCGCACGTGCGCCGGCTATAAAGCTTCCCGCTCCGTACGACCAGTGCTTGTCCTCGCGGATATTCATATTGAGGCGGGATGTAAACGCTCCGCCAAGTATCGTGTTCATGGCATCGAGTGCGATATCATCCGGAGAGCTCTTCAGCGGTGCAAGCTGCGCCGCAAAAATGATAGATTGTATTGATCCCGGTTTATCCATGATGTACACAATCGGCTTGGAAGGCTGCTCGACTGTTGCAATATTTTTCTTCGGTACTTCGCCCGGTTTCCATGCTGCAAACAATTTCTCGATCTTCGGCTGTAATTCGGCAAGCGTAATATCCCCGACAACGATAATCGTCGCATTATTCGGTTTGATCCACGTATCGTGAAATTTAATCATATCAGCAATCGTAAGCTTTGCGACCGATTCCTCTGTTCCTGTTCCGGTAAAAGGAGAGGCATACGCATGTCCTTTCCCGTAGAGGAATTGCGGAAGCACGCGGAGTCCCATTTGAATCGGCTGCGCTTTCTCGCGCTGTATACCGGCGATGGTCTGCTTCTGGAGCCGTTCGAAATCCGATTTCGGGAAAGACGGATTGAGTATGATGTCTGCTAAAAGGTTAAGCGACGGATCAATATTAGATTTTAATGCGGACATTGTCACCGATGAAACATCCAGCGATGAACCAGTACCGAGATTGGCGCCGAGCTGTGCAAGTTCTTCGCTCAATTGGAGCGATGTTCGTGTCTTCGTCCCTTCATCCAGCATATTCATGGCAAGATTTGCTGTACCCATTGCTGCAAACTGATCCGATGCATAGCCGGCATCGAACAGCACATTAAAGCTCACCACGGGAATCGATTTTCGTTCCGCCAAAATAATTTTGACTCCGTTCGAAAGCGTTGCCTTCTGAAGATCGGGGAATTTTGCAGCCGGAGCGGTCCCGGTGTCGGAAGAGCTTTGCGAATATTCGTATCCGGCGGCGCTGAAGAGTATTCCGGGAACGGATTAATGGTTAGAGTGTATGCGCCATCGCTCAGCCAGTCTGCAGCGGCTCTTTTCAGGTCGTTAGCAGAAGCGGAAATGGAGTACTGATAGTTCGTTTTCCAAGCATCGGGACTGCCGCCATAGACCTGACTCATCGCGAGTATATCCGATTTACCGCCGAATCCTCCGATGCGTTCGATGCCGCGTACGAAGTCGGCTTTGTATCCGGTTTTAACCCGCTTCAATTCCTGTTCAGTCGGCCCCGTTTTAATGAGTGTTGCAAGTTCTTCATTGATAGCCTGTTCTACTTTTTTCGCATCGCCTCCCGGTTTTACCGTTGCTTCGATATACAACTGACTTGCAATTTCGCGCAGGTCGAGGAACGATGAGACTCGTGTGGCAATCTGATCGTCGTAAACCAACCGTTTATAAAGCCGCGATGTCTTTCCGGATGAGAGTACATCCGTGATAAGATCCAGATAAGCGGCCTCCGCAGTGCCGCGCTGCGGAATATTCCATACTTTAAAAATTCGTGTCTGCGGCACACGGTCTTGTGCTTCCTGACGCTGTTCGACCGTACGTTTGACAACCCATGAATTGAAATGTGCAACGGGGGGACCGGAAGGAATGTCGCCGAAATATTTTTTTACTTTTTCCAGCGCCGTCTGAGGATCGATATCCCCGGCGACAACGAGCGTCGCATTGGAGGGACCGTAAAATGTTTTGAACCATTCTTGAACATCTTTCAGCGATGCAGCATCCAGATCTGCCATCGATCCGATGACCGTATGCGAATACGGATGCTCCGCGGGCCATGTAGCGTTGGTGATCAATTCATCCGCAATAGCGTACGGCTGATTTTCATCCTGACGCTTTTCATTCTGCACAACGCCTCGCTGTTCATCCAATTTCTTTTGATCGATGGCGCCGAGCAAATGTCCCATCCTGTCCGATTCCATCCAGAGCGCGACATCGACGGCGGAGGTCGGCACGTTTTGAAAATAATTTGTCCGGTCTTCTGCTGTTGTACCGTTCAAATCGGTAGCTCCGACGCGTTCCATTGCCTGGAAATAATCGTCGTTAAAATTTTCGCTTCCGTTGAACATCAAATGTTCGAACAGGTGCGCAAAGCCGGTTTTTCCCGGTTTTTCATTTTTCGAACCGACATGATACCAAATATTGACGGAAACAATCGGAGCTTTATGGTCATCATGCACGATCAGTGTCAGGCCGTTATCGAGTACGAATTTGGTAAATGGTATATCGATATCAACGATGTCGTTCTTTACAGATTGTTTCTGAGCGAATAATATCAGGGGAAAAACAGCTATAGCAAGAAGAACGATAAAAATAGTCATGTTTCGCATAACTCCTCCGTCAGCCGGGATAAGTTGATCATCAATTGAGGGTAAAGATGGAACGTCTGCATATCACTCTTTAACGATTTTTGAGTTTTTTTGTTGCACATTTATATTCATAAAGGTACGAAGATATTTGCAAAAATGTAATTTTGCTGGTTGTGGTTCACAGAGAGGTCATTCCCTGTTATTTTCTGTAGCCGCAACGGTTCGTCGCGGGGATGTGACCGACATCGCTGTAGCTACACCGGTTCGTTACGGGAAGATGGTCCGACACCACCCGCCTGAATGACTGTGCTATCAGTCGGGCAGGCCGGTGTCGGCTGCAGAGCAGGTCGTGGAAATTCCAGCTATCGGCTGCAGAAAAATTTCACAAAAGAAATTCTTCAACAATTTCCGTAAATTTATCTGGTTTGTCTGCATGAACCGTATGACCCGCGTCCTGTATGGTCACGAGTTCTGCTGCGGGGAATAGTCCGGATATTTCATTCAGGTCGGCCATGCCGATGTATTCGGATAATTCTCCTCGAATGAAAAGGACGGGTCTTGTGTATGTACGGCCTCCCGGTATGCCCGCCAATATATTTGCATAGTTCTCGCGAATGCCGGTGAAATTCATTTTCCAGGAAAATGTGCCACCGGGTGTGTGCTGGAGATTTTTCAGAAGGAATTTCCGGAGGCCATCGTCCGGAACTTTTAATCGGAGCGCTTCGTCAATCTGTTTTCGACTTGTAAAATCGACAAGATTCAAGGATGCCAGCGCTGTAAAAATCACCTCGTGATGTTCCGGATAGGCTCGCGGAGCGATATCGACGATGATCAAACGGTTGACTAAATCCGGACGAAGCTGTGCTAATCGCATTGCAGTTTTGCCTCCCATCGAATGTCCAATGATGGAAGCCGCGGGTATATGAAATTGCTGCAGAAGTTCTTCGATGTCTTCGGCCATTGCAGTATAATCGAAGCGATTGCTCCATGGAGAAAGTCCGTGATTGCGTGCGTCCGGCGCGAGGACGAAATGCGTTTTTCCGAAAATGGTTGAGAGAGAATGCCAGTTGTCGGACGATCCGAAGAGCCCGTGCAGAATCATGAGGGGAGGAGATTTTTTATCACCATATAAACGAACATGAAGATTCAAAAGGAACCGGCTCCTTGTAGTTATTTAATAATCTAAACCATATTTGCTGTTTCATCGATATAATCAAGCTTCCGAAAAAGTCAGCATGTCGGAAAGGGAAATTTTATTTGCTTCCTTCATTTCTTTCCTATAGTATTAAAAACTATTATGAGCAAAGCAATGGTTCTACAACCTTTCATGTGAAACTAAAGTCCTATAAAATACGTAGGATTGGGAAAAAAAAGAAGGTTCATGAATAAACTTGGTTTGGTTCTTGTTGGGATAAGTATCAGCTCGTCGGTCGGTCTATGCCTTACTCCTGAGTTTGTTAAAACAGTTCATGCGGTTCGGCTGCACGAACCGGTTTGTGTAGATGGTATTCTTTCCGAATCCGCATGGCAACAGCCCGGGATGACGGCATTTTTTCAGCAGGAACCGAACCAGGGTATGCCGGCTTCTGAATCAACCGAAGTATGGGTAGCGTACGACGATGAAGCGATTTATATTGCCGCACGCTTGAAAGATTCCCGTCCGGATTCCATCATCGCGCGTCTTTCGCGGCGGGATAACGATATCGGAGCCGACCAGTTCGGTGTGGCTATCGATCCGTCGCACAGCAAACGGGACGGGTTCTATTTTATTATTACTGCCGGAGGTACACTGCTCGATGGAATTTGTTACAACGATGATTGGACGGACGATTCGTGGGACGGAGTCTGGGAAGCGAAACGGCAGATAACGGCCGACGGGTGGACGATCGAAATGCGGATTCCATTTTCACAACTCCGGCTTGAGAAACAGGAACATTACGTTCTGGGAATTGATTTTAAACGAACGATCGGCAGGAAAAAGGAGCAATCTCTTTTAGCGTATACGCCGCGCAACCACAGCGGCTTCGTTTCCCGTTTTCCCGATCTCATCGGTATCGAAAATATCGATCCTCCGTCTCGAATCGAACTGCTTCCTTATGTCAACGAAAAAGCTGAATATTTAACCCCGGCAGCGGGAGATCCTCTAAACAGCCCTGCCAAGTATACGACGAATGTCGGTGCGGATTTTAAGGTTGGACTCGGTTACAACCTGATGCTGGAAGGTTCCGTAAATCCGGATTTCGGACAGGTGGAAGTGGATCCCGCCGTCGTCAATTTAAGCGATGTCGAAACGATTTACAGCGAAAAGCGTCCGTTTTTTCTGGAAGGCATTAATATTTTTTCATACGGCCAAGGAGGTGTAAGCAGCTTTTGGGGTTTCAACTGGTCTTCGCCGAGTCTCTTTTACAGCAGGCGGATCGGACGTGCGCCGGAACGCGATATTGCCGATATGACGTACGATTATGCGGACATTCCACTTGCAACACACATTATCGGAGCGGGAAAACTAACCGGAAAAGTACTGGACGGATGGAATGTCGGCGTAATTGAAGCGGTAACCGGACGGGAATATGCACGGTTAGATACCGGCTCGACAATCTGGAGCGTCGAAGCCGAACCGTTAACTTCCTATTCCGTCGGACGCATACAGAAAGATTTTAACAACGGAGGTCAGGGAATTGGAGCTTTAGTTACCTACACAAAAAGATCGTTCGACGATCCGCTCATGCGCAACGATGTCAATGATGATGCGTTTGTCGGCGGTCTGGACGGATGGACGGCATTCGATTCCACGAAAGAATATATGATTTCCGGATGGACAGCATTTTCCCGGGTTGAAGGATCAACCGAACGTATGATTGCTTTGCAGCAAAGCTCGGCGCATTATTTTCAACGTCCGGATGCCGATTATGTCCACGTAGACAGTAATGCCACCTCGATGGATGGATATGCCGGCCGGTTTACGCTCAACAAGCAGAGCGGCAGAGTCATGCTCAATTCAGCTTTTGGATTTATCAGTCCCGGTTTTGAATCGGGCGATCTCGGATATATCTCTCGCGCCGATTATATTAATTATCATTTTGCCGGAGGATATCAATGGAACGATCCGACTCCGTACTACCGGTTTATCGATATCTACGGCTCATATTTTGATACGCGGAATTACGGCGGCGATGATCTTACCAAAGGAGTGTGGGGGCAGGTCGCCTATCAGACTCCGGGTTTTCAAACGTTTAACATATCGTATGATCATGTCTTTGACGGTTTAAATCGTTCGCTCACACGCGGCGGTCCTTTGACCTTGAATCCTTGCTTTGAAGAGGCGAATTTCGGGTTTTGGACCGACAGCAGGAACGATCATATCGAAGAAGCGTATTGGTACGGCAATAAGAGCGGTGATGGTTTTTATCAAAACCTTCAATTCGTACTGACAGTTCGGCCTGTACCGAATTTTTCTTTTGTTCTCAGTCCGTCCTATACACTGTCCTTTACCCAAACTCAATGGATAGGGAATTATGCGGATGCATTTGCAGCAGAAACATATGGATACCGGTATCTCTTTGCCGATCTTCACTATCATGAATTATCGATGACGATGCGGGTAAATTGGACGTTGACACCGGCATTGAGTTTCCAGCTCTATGTTCAGCCTTTTATTTCTTCCGGTAGTTATTCTCAGTTCAAACAATTGGCACAGCCGAGGACGCGTGATTTTACCATCTTCGGCCAGAACGGCACGACGATATCGAAGGAACTGAATTCGGATGGATCTGTCGGATCTTATGATCTCGATCCGGACGGCAGCGGACCCGCACAATCGATCAATGTTGCGAATCCGAATTTTGCCATTGTTTCACTGCGCGGGAATGCGGTGCTGCGCTGGGAATATTTACCCGGTTCGACACTCTATCTGGTGTGGACACAAAACCGATATGACGATAGCAATACGGACTCTTTTCAATTTGCTCATTCTTTCGACCGGATTTCCATCGCCAATCCGGATAATGTTTTTATGTTGAAAATTGCCTATTGGCTGGGGAGGTGAGGAGAGGTTCGTAGTTATTAGTTCTTGGTTCGTAGTTCTTGGTTATCAGTTGTTAGTTTGTCAGTTCGCAGTTTGCAGTTGTTAGTTACAGACATCCTCCGATTAGAATCATGCTGACGCATGATAACATTCACAGGCCTCCGGCTGTGGTTCGTAGTTGTCAGTTCTCAGTTCTCAGTTTACCGTTTACAGTTTACAGTTTGCAGTTTACCGCTCTATTGCACAATTTCCAAATACTTAAAAATCCAGCCGATTTTTTGCTGATCCGCACTGGCGGCGTAATACCACATTTCCCCCTTGCCGTACGTAAATTTCCCGAGTATGAAAACCTCTTCGTCTTTATAGATAGTCGCAATCTGTTTCGATTTTGTGGAGGGACTCTGACGCATGTGAACGGAGGGTTCGTATGTGCAGCGCGCCTTGACGAAAAGGTTCGGATCCTGCTTGATGTACTGGGCAAGCGTTTTGGAAAGCACCTGATAATAATTCAACATCAGAATTTCTTTCTCAGTCAGATTTTCTTCACCGCCATTTTTTTCCCGTGAGGTTTGAAGCTCGTCCTGTATCTGCTGCATGTTTCGCAGAGTCTCAATGAGGAATCTCCGGCTCTGAATATTTTTTTCTACCTGTGCCTGCGTTGCGGTCACATAAAGCGAATAGACGGACATCGATACCGCGGCTACCGAAGCAATAATCGTAATAATATTAGCAAGATTGAATTTTACACTGACAAATTGATGACAGTGATGGCAAACATGCGCTCCCGCCGGAATATCTAATTTGCAATGCGGACAAATATTCCGCTGCACCGGCAGGGGATGATTGGTTCGAGCATAATTTGCACTGTGCCCGGATGCATCCATGGCGACGTTCGAGCGGAATCCTTTGGAGAGGAGCTGCATCAATCTATTGATATTGCGCAAAATGTCTGTCGGAATCATTTTTTTTCTTTCGCACGAAAATATAAGAAACGACCGGAAATTCTTATTTCACATGCCTATTCGATGATATAATAACACTAAAATAGTTATTTATCCGTACTTTACAAGCGAAAAACTATTCTTTTTAGAAAAGTGAAAGATAATTTTATCAGGTGACAGAATGAAAAGTTCAGTGGAGGAAATACGGGAGCATTTCGACGCAATTGTCGATCGATTTTCAAATGAAGAAACCGGACAGGCAACGGCGATCGATTCCGCGCTTGTTCTGCAGATCATTGCGGATTCCATTGCAGAACGGCAACCAGATGCAGCGATGCTTTGCGATATCGGCTGCGGGGCTGGAAATTTTACGGTCAAAATACTACGCCGGCTTCCACGCCTCCAATGTACATTGATAGATCTGAGCCGTCCCATGCTGAATCGTGCGCAGGAACGCATCCAGTCGCTCGGGGGTAAGATCGTTGAAACAAGGCAGGAAGATATAAGAATGTCGGTTTTGGAAGAGGGCAGATATGACATTATTACAGCTGCAGCCGTGCTGCATCATTTGCGAAGCAGGGAAGAATGGTCGTCCGTGCTGCGCAAAATTTATAACGCGCTTGTTCCAGGGGGAACGTTCTGGTTCTTTGATCTGGTTCGACATGAAGATGCGGTGCTTGAAAAAATTCAATGGCAACGTTACCGGCAGTACCTTATCGGCCTCAAAGACGAGCCGTATCAACAGGGCGTTTTTAGTCAGATCGAAAAGGAAGATACACCGGAAAGCACGACGTTTATACTTAAAGCTTTTTTCGATGCGGGATTCCGGACTGTCGATATCGTTCACAAGAATGGACCTTTTGCCGCGCTTCTGGGAATTAAATAAAAACGATCTGCAATTCGTAAGCCGTTCCCAAAAAAACCTTCATATATTTTTGGGACGGCTACAGAGAGTAGTCGGGGCGCTGCGCGTACGGTATCGGATCTTCAATACCGGCTTGTTGGAAGGCTCGGAGCCGCAGCGCACAGCTTTCGCAAATGCCGCAGGCGAGATCTTCGCTTTTATAACACGACCAGGTCAGTTTAAAAGGAGCTTTCAATTCCATGCCTCGCTTTACGATCTCGGATTTTTTCAGATGAATAACCGGCGTGACGATGGAAATCTTCGTCTCCGGTTTTGTTCCGAGGCCGATCATCTTTTCGAACGCTTCGTAAAATTCCTTTCTGCAGTCCGGATATCCGGAGCTGTCTTCTTCCACGGCGCCGATGTATAGAAAGCTTGCACCGATAACCTCTGCCCAGCTTGTGGCGGCAGACAGAATATTTGCATTTCGGAAAGGGACGTAGGAAGTCGGGATTTCTCCTTTTTCCGTATGAAATAATTTTTCTGGATCCGCATCGGTCACTTCAATGCTTATATCGGTCAGGCTCGAACCGCCTATGGCGCCCAGGTGCGTCAGGTCTGCGATCAGCCTTTTTTGAACTCCGAAATGATCCGCAAGAGCGTAGAAAGCTTTAAGTTCTTTATGTTCGGTACGCTGACCGTAATTGATATGCAGGAATGCCAATTCGTGTTCCAGATTTGCTATGGCAGCAGTAACGCAGCTGTCCATGCCGCCGCTGACAAGCACAACGGCCCGAGATTTACTCATGCTGTTTCTTTCCTTTTTCCATATACACCGCTTTAACGGTCGTAGTGATGCCGCCCCGTGCAGTGAACTGACCGTTGACTTCAATCCATTTCGGATGCAGAACGGAGACCAGATCGTCGAGAATTTTGTTCGTTACCGTCTCGTAGAAGATACCCTTATTCCGGTATTCTAAAAAATAAAATTTCAATGATTTCAGCTCGACGCATTTTTTCTTCGGGATATAATTGATTGTGATAGTTCCGAAATCAGGCAGTCCGGTTTTCGGACAAACCGAAGTAAATTCCGGATTCACGATTGAGACCGTATAGTCCCGTGCCGGATATTGGTTGTCGAAAGTTTCCAGTTTATCGATCGGATTCATATTAAACTCCTCTTGCTGTGGGATCCCATATATATTTATGCATTTGCAACTGAAAAAGGACAGGCAGCCGGTCCTGCAGTATCCATTCTGCCAATTTACGATTTTCCATTTTTCCGAATACCGGCGAAAACAAGACCGTGCAACGTGCCGGTAAATTATAGCGTGAGACGACATCCTTTGCCCATGCATAATCGGACTCATCGGCGATGACGAATTTTACTTCGTCGCTGGGAGTCAGAAGATCGATATTCTCCCAGCGGTTTCGTTTTTCCATCCTGCTCCCCGGACACTTGATGTCCATAATGCGCTTGACGCGATGATCAACCCGGCCGATATCGCGATGCCCGCCGGTCTCGATCATCACTTCGTATCCGTCGCCGCACAATCGCTGCATGAACGCACAGACATTTTCCTGCATGAGCGGCTCGCCGCCCGTAATTTCTACCAAATTGCATCCATAATCTTTTACTTTTCCTGCAATGAGATCGAAAGACATTTCTGTTCCTTCGGTAAAGGCATAAGCCGTATCGCACCAGACACAGCGGAGATCGCATGCCGTCAGGCGGACGAATACGCACGGACGGCCGGCCTGTGTGGATTCGCCCTGGATGCTGAAAAAAATCTCATTGATGATGAGCGATTCTTTTGATGCTTCAGTCATAACGGAAAAGATTTTTTTATTCTTCGGAGTACTTCGCCAAATACCGACCGGTCTCGCCGATGGCGACAAAGGAAAGCTTTGCAGCGGGAGGCATTTGTTCCTTCAACTCCTGAAAAATAACACGTGCAATATTTTCCGATGTCGGATTCATTTCCGAATCGAACGGAGGGATGGCGTTCAGGTCGTGATGGTCGAATTTTGCGACAACGGCTTCTGCCTTTTTCTGCAGGACATAGAAATCGATGCCCATGCCGAGGCGGTCGAGCGTTTCGGTCTTTGCCTCGACAGTCACTTTCCAATTGTGACCGTGGAGGCGTGAACATGGTCCGTCATATCCGCGAAGAATATGAGCGGCGGAAAAATTTGTTTCTATGGTCAGTGTATACATGAAAAAAGACAAAAGTGTAAAATAGAATTGCTGATTATATTATAAAATACGAAATTAATCACGCGTTCACAAATTGAAAATGTGTACTGAATTTGCAAACAGAGAGAGGTTTGTTTAACTTTTTATACTTATTGTTGAATTGAAAGTTTATTCATAGAGGTGAAAAGTGAAATCGTTCGTTCTTATATTATTGGGAGTATGTATCGCATACGGTCAAACGCAGCCGCAGCTGCCTTTGCCGGATGTACCTGCGCCAAAGGTAACTATGCCGCCGGAACCTACATTTCCGGACAGCTTATTTATGTGGAAACACACGATGATTGTAAGCGCAAACATTACTCAAGTGTCGTTCACGGACTGGGCGCAGGGAGGCGAGAATTCGCTTGCGTACGCCTTGTCGCTTGAAGGTAAGTCGGTATACAGGTACGGTATTTTGGAATGGGATAATACATACAAGTTCGGATACGGCCAGGCAAAGCTTGGTACCGAGGGAATTCGTAAAACAGATGATAAAATCGATCTCGAAAGCGTACTGACATACAAGATGGAAAAATATGTCAATCCCTACGTGTCGGCCTCATTGAAGACTCAATTTGTTGAAGGCGTGACATACGATTCGGCCGGAACCGCGACGCCCGTTTCGAATTTTTTCGACCCGGCATATATTACACAAGCCGCCGGGATCGGGTATCAGCCTGCCAAAGAGGTAAAGACGCGTCTTGGTTTCGGGTTGCGCGAAATTGTTACAAATCATTTTAATAATTATGCAGATGGGGAAAAAGTGGAGGTAGACGGTGGGTTTGAATCGGTGACCGAGGTAGGATGGACGGTCGTGGAAAACGTCGTTCTGAATGTCAAACTCGAGTTATTCTCGCCGCTCAAAAAAATGACCCAGATGACGGTACGAAGCGATAACACGATTTCTGCAAGGGTCAATAAATTCCTTGCTGTGAACTTTAATATACAGATGATCAACGACAGCCAGGTTCAGATAAGAACGCAAATCAAACAAACGCTGGCGCTGGGGATAAATTTTGCTGTGATTTGATGAGACCTGGATTGCCTGATCATAAGGAGATTTTATGATGAAATTGGCAGAAGTTCTAATTTTTAGTGTGTGTCTATCTGTATCAATCTATTCTCAAAATCAATTTTTGCACATTAAAATTTCCAGTGATATTGAGATAATAAAAATATCAGATCATGTATTCGTACATGTGTCTTTAGCTCAAATGGGCAAATGGGGAATCGTTTCCTCCAATGGAATGATTTATGTCTCCGGCAAAGAAGCGCTTCTTTTCGATACACCGGTCACTGACTCACTGACGAAAGATCTGGTGAACTGGATCACTGATTCTTTGAAAGTCCGGATTGTTGGTTTCGTTCCGAACCATTGGCATGACGACTGCATGGGCGGCTTGAATTATATCCATAAAATGAGGATCCCATCATACGCGAACGAGAAGACCAGAACGATAGCCGAAATTAAAAATTTACCTGTTCCACACTATGGATTTACCGATTCGTTGATCTTGCATCTTGGCGAACGGATTGCCGTTTGCAAATATTACGGACCTGCTCACACAGCCGATAATATCGTCACATGGATTCCATCCGAGCAGATATTATTCGGAGGCTGCATGGTTAAGGAAATGAAATCTGAGAATTTGGGAAATATCGAGGATGCCGATCTCTAAGCATGGCCGGAGACCATTAGACGTGTGATTGCGGCCTATTCATCCGCACGTGTTGTCATACCCGGACATGGAGCTGTGGGCGGGACGGAACTTTTGAACCACACATTGGAATTGTTGACGAAAACGAAGTAGTGTTCTTAATCGTCAAAACCTATCAGGAGTAACAATGTCGGAAAAAGTGTTTGAAATCGGCGGCTTGTTTTTTAGGTCGCGAAATCCCAAAAAACTCGGCGAGTAGTACCGGGATCATTTCGGCATTTCACTCACACCCGCGAATCATAAGCATCTTTCAACTCCATGCCGCCAAACCTGCTTTTAACTTTTCCATGTTTTGCGTCATGTTTCTTTGCTTTTCCCGTTCTTTCTCAACGACATCCTTCGGCGCTTTTTCTATAAAGCTCGCATTCTCAAGTTTCCGGCTGATGCTGTCGATCAATCCCTGAAGCCGCGTGATTTCTTTTTCCAGACGTTTGCGCTCCGCATCCAGATCGATGATGCCTTCAAGTGGTATGAAAAGTTCCGTGCCGTCCACGACTGCGCTGGCAGAATTTTTGTGCTGAGGCGGTTTCTGATCTTCCTGCAGCCAACTCGGAATGGCTTTTGCCTTGCAGAGCCGTTCGATGTAGCCAAGCAGTCCTTTGATGTATTCCGCATTCACTGCAATCTTTTCGCCGATCTCGCCGTGCAAATAGAAATATATCTCAATCTGCTTTCCGGGAGGCACGTTTAATTCGCCCCGAATGTTGCGCACTGCATCGATGAGCTTCATCATAAAGCCGACTTCTTCCTCAATCTTCGGATTGATATAATGCACATCGGCCGATGGGAAGGAAGCCGACATCAGCGAACGGCCTTTTCGATCTGCAAGATGCTGCCAGAGCTCTTCTGAAATAAACGGCATCACCGGATGCAGAAGCCGGAGCGCCTGATCGAAAATCCAGAGTGCACGCGTGATGGATGCCTGTTTAACTTCCTGCGGCTCGTCGCCGTAGAAACGCGTTTTGGCAAGTTCCACATACCAGTCGCAGAAATCATGCCAGATGAAATCGTACAGAAGCTTTGTCGCTTCGTTGACATTGAATTCTGTCAAATAATAGTTCGCGGTTTTTATCGCCTGATTGAGACGGGATAGAATCCATCGGTCGGCGAGATCAAGATGCTCATTCGGAAGTTTATCCAGCGATATTTCTTGATCGCCTAAAATTTCTTGTTTGTTCATTAATAAAAATCTGCCGGCATTCCAGATCTTGTTTGCAAAGTTTCGGCCGATTTCGCATTTTTCCGTCGAGAACAATACATCCTGTCCGAGCGGAGCTAAGTACGCCGTCGTGAAGCGTAGAGCATCGGCGCCGTATTGTTCGATCACATCCAGCGGATCGGGAGAGTTGCCAAGCGACTTGCTCATCTTGCGTCCCAGCTCGTCCCGGATAATACTGGTAAAATATACATCGCGGAACGGCACAAGGTCTTCATCTTTTTTTCGCGGCTTTCCGTCTTTGCCCGGAGTCCCTTTCATGAATTCCATATTCGCCATGACCATGCGCGCCACCCAGAAGAAAATAATATCCGGCGCTGTGACAAGCGTATCGGTCGGGTTGAAATAATGCAAATCTGCATTATCTTCCGGCCAGCCGAGCGTGGAGAACGGCCAGAGCCACGAGGAGAACCATGTATCCAGAACATCTTCGTCCTGAACCATAGGAACATCCGCCGCGACACCGAGTTTTTTACGCGCTTCTTCTTCGCTTCGCGCTGCTGTATAGGCGCCGTCCGGCGTATAATATACCGGAATGCGGTGTCCCCACCAGATCTGACGGGAGATGCACCAATCGCGGATATTGGTCATCCAGTGTTCATAGACTTTTGTCCAGCGGTCGGGATGGAACCGGATGAGGCCTCCGTTTACAACACGCAGAGCCGGCGCTGCGAGCGGTTTCATTTTCACGAACCATTGATCCGAAAGCCAGGGTTCGATGATCGTATGACAGCGGTAGCATTTACCGATATTGTGAACGTACGGCTCCACCTTGACTAAAAATCCCTGAGCGTCAAGATCCTTAACAAGTTTTTTCCGGCATTCGAAACGGTCCATTCCTTCGTACTCTTTCGGAACGGTAGTGTTCATGTGTCCCGATTCATCCAAAATATTGATTTGTGAAAGATCGTGGCGCTGACCCAGAACGAAGTCGTTGGTATCATGCGCCGGAGTGACTTTCATAATCCCCGTGCCGAAGCCGAGTTCGATATACTCGTCCGCGATGATCGGCAGGTGCCGGTTGACGATGGGCAGAATTGCCGTCTTTCCGATAAGATGCTTATATCGATCGTCTTTGGGATGAATGCATAATCCGGAATCGCCGAGCATCGTTTCCGGCCGCGTCGTGGCAATAACAGCGGTCTCTGCAGAACCAAGGATGGGGTACTTGATGTAGTACAAATTCCCATTCGTTTCTTCGTGGTCGACCTCGTCGTCGCTGAGAGCGGTGCGGTGATGAGGACACCAGTTGACGATATATTTCCCGCGGTAAACCAGTCCTTTGTCGAACAGCCGGATAAAAACCTCTTTCACAGCATTCGATAATCCTTCGTCCATCGTAAAACGCTCGCGCTGCCAATCGCAGGAAACGCCGAGCTTGCGGAGCTGTCGAATAATGGTGCTGCCGTATTGTTCGCGCCATTGCCATACGCGTTCGACGAATTTTTCTCTTCCAAGATCGTACCTGTGTTTGCCTTCTTTGGCGAGCGCTTTTTCGACTGCATTTTGCGTGGCTATGCCCGCGTGGTCTGTGCCGGGAATCCAGCATGCTTCGAATCCGGACATCCGTTTCCAGCGGACAAAAATATCCTGCAGCGTATTATTCAGCACGTGTCCCATCGTTAAAATGCCGGTGATATTCGGAGGGGGAATAATGACGGTAAACGGGGCTTTGTTCTTATTGACTTTGCCGTGGAAAAGATTGTTCGATTCCCAGAAGGAATACCATTTATCTTCAACGTCTTTTGGCGTATATGTTTTCGAAAGTTCCTGCATAATATTCTGGTTTCAAATTGAAAGAAAAGGGCAGCGCACGCTGCCCGGGGACTCTCATCAATTAACGAAAAAAGCGGAATGAAATCAATCCAAACTTCATACCTTGTCAAGGTTAGGAACCTTGACAAGGTTTAGGTTAGCGGACAACAAAAGTTTTGAAGACGTTCGCAGAATTGCCCATGCGGTCGGCTGCCGTAATCTCCAGTGTGTGCATCCCTTGCGGCAGCATTATCGATTCATCGAACGAAACCAGCGAATATTTGGCTGCGTATTCCGCAATAACCGTCTTGCCGTCAAGTGTAATGTGCAATTTGTCCGCGTTCACGCCGGATAGGTTGTCCCGGATATGAAATGAAAAGCGAAGCCGGTGTTTTGCCGTAGATATTTTCCATGCGGATATTTGCGGCGGTATATCGTCTGCTGCGAGAAAATAATCGCCGAGAAGCCTATCCGTCCGTCCGGAAAGAATCGTTTTCGTATTCGGCGGACTGCAATCCAATAATGACGTGCCGAAATCCGTACTCTCGAAGAGACCTACATGATGCGACCGTAAATATTCCGGAATGCGATATGTGATGCGGCTTCCTTCGTTCAATAAAACATCTTCCGGCAGAACGCAATAACCGTCGGATGTCTTTTCGATCCGGCAGTATATCGTTTGATTTACGGCATTGGGCGAAAAACAAAGTGTGAATATCGAATCGGGAGAAACGATTGTGTGTCCGGCGCTGCGTGAGACCGGAAACAAAGCGAACTCATCTGAGGCTTCGACATCCCGTGTTCCATTGATATCGGCACGCGCCTCGATGCACACCTTGCCGCTGTCTTCAGGCTGGAAAGAAAATGTTCCCTCATAACTTCCAGCTGTCAGAGGTGAGATGTCCATTAGTACATGACGCGATGACGTTGTAATCCACACAGAAGGTCGAAGTGTAAAAGGCAGATGCGAGGATGCTACCACGGTCATAAAATCCTGTGAAAATGTTTTTTGCAGCCGCAATGAAGTATTAGGTCCTGATGGAAGCCGTTCCGGGAAGGCGGGCGGAAAGCGGGATTGTGAATGAAGACGGATCTTCTTCATCCTGAGCGACCGATTCTCGGTTGGTGTGATGTACGGTCGACATTTGCATTCTGCTTTCGATCGCCCTTTGTTCGGGAGTGCGGCAGATAAACGAACATGTCAGGGTAGAAAAATTTCCCTCCTGATCGCCTGCGACAATGCGGATTTCATGCCCTCCCGCTCCAAGCGCGTCGGTTTCTATTATTCCCGATCCGGCGGGAAGCCGGTTGTAAAACGGGAGCCGGTTGCCGGGTTCGATATACATTTTTTGAAAATAGACATCGCCGTTGCGGTACATTGTCCAGTCGTAATGCAGAGCGATTTGCTTGTATTCTTTTTGCGGAAAACGCAATATGTCGGACGAAAAGATTTTTTCGCCGTCAAGTGAGCAATCGTAGCGATTTACCTGATTGCTGTATCCCGATGTTCCAATATCATCAGTTGCATGAACACTAACGCCGATTTTTCCATGAAAGTAGATTTTCTGAGAGATGCGGAATTCATGTTCGTTCACTGCCTCTGCGTCGACAATGAATGTGCGAGTGCTGCCGAAAACTCCGGAGTTCGCATCCATCGGTGTAAAGGCAACCTGACTGAAATGAGGAGGACAATGGTCGTTGGCTTCCCGCTCAAAATTGGGAAACAGAAGCGGGTTGACCGGATTCATATTTCCATCCAGAATTTCAAAATGCAGGTGTGCATCGCCGACGCCGGTATTGCCGGTGTATGCTATTTGTTCACGCTGTTCAACAACGAGTTCTCCCGGTTGAAGTTCCTTTTCGAGCGGATAGACGCCGTTTGCATACTGGAGCTTGCGCACGTAAGATTCGATCTCTTCGTTGAATTTTTTTAGATGCGCATAGCGGGTATAGAAACCGTCATAGTGATGTATGCAAAGCATCTTTCCGTATCCGTTTCCGGCCACGGAGATATGACTGATATATCCCGCGCGTGAGGCATAGACAGGAAGACCTGTTTTTCCGTGCGTGGAAATATCGATTCCGCCGTGGAAATGCGTGGAACGAAAATCTGCGAACGATGAAGTGACCGGCAAATGAGGCAGTGTCGGCCATTGGTAATCGGCCATCGAAGTTTTAAGAGAATCGAAAGGAGCGTATGCCTGTTCAATGTCCGCGGAAACGGCAGCCCGGTTGTTCCCGGAAGGCGGAGTGCCTGCCGCCGCAGTCTGGAAAACCAGAAGGAAAAGATAGAAACAGCACAGCTTATCCATAGAAAAAAATCAAGCGATTTTCTGAACTGGAATCGGTTGCGGTTGCGGCGCTGCCATCTGATTGCGCTCCATCAATTCGCGCGCCAGATCGAGATATGCCAGGGTTCCTTTGGAAGTTGCATTGAAAAGTATGGCAGGTTTGCCGTAGAATGCTGATTCGATAAGATGAGTGTTTTTCGGAATAATGGTTTTGAGCATGTATTTTCGGAAGCGCAGCTGCAGCTCGCGTTCCGTTATTTCGGTAACCTTCGTGTGCGGCTCGTACATGGTCTGGAGAATGCCTTCGACTTGCAGCGTCTTGTTGGCCGCTTCGCGGATCCATTCGAAGTATTTAAAGAGTTTATCGATTCCCTCAAGGGAGAAATGACCGGATCTGATAGGTATAAGCACACTGTCGGCGCAGGCCAGCGCATTTGCCGTCAGCCCGCGAAGGAACGGCGGCGTATCAATGATGACATAATCGTAATGGGGTGCAATGGGACGCAGAATGTTTTTCAGGAGAGTCCTGTTCTCCGACAGCCGCAAAATTCGCTCTTCCATCTGTGTGTTGTGCGTATTAATGGGAACGAAATCGAGGAAAGCAATGTCGGTGCGATGTATAACCTTCGGCATCGAATGCATGAAGTTGAATACTTCATATAATCCCCCGACTATTTTTTCCTGCGTAAATCCGAGCGCCATGCTGCATGCGCCGAAGGGATCCGTATCGATGAGAAGAACACGCTTTTCGAGAACGGCAAGGCTCGCCGCAAGGTTTACAGCCGTCGTGGTTTTTCCGACGCCGCCCTTGGGAATTGCTATGGCAAGAATTTTTGTCATTTTATAACATCTGCCGCTGCATTGAAAGAAGACCTTGAAAAAGGTACAAAAAAATAAAGGGTTTCTTCCACTGCCTAAAGTATTTTTCCTAAAATATATCCTATAATAATTCCAATAATCAATGCCATCGTGATTCCCTGGTAAGTCAGGACATCTTTAGAATATCCGCGCTTGATGGCGATCAAAGAGAGCAGGTAGCCGATACTGTTGAGAAGCCAGATAAATGGTAGAATGAGAATTTTTGCTATAAAAGGGCCGATAAGAGGAATAAGTCCGATCAAGGCGACAAGCCCGGCGAAGGCCTGCCCGGATATCCCGATCAAAAGTATAAGCGCCCCGATGACCCTTTGATCGATTTTCAAATATATACCGAGCGTGCAGACGGCCAGAATGATAAACCAGGCAATGATGGCATTTTCATAGTTTGAAAAGAAAATTTTCAGTTTTTGATTCCTATTCGTCATTCTGCTGTTAAAGTTTAGGGATCTGTACGTAAAGTCGGCTTTACGGGGATTTGTATTTCATTACTGAGGCGGCTGAGACAAATTCACGATATCAGTTTTAATTCTCATCCACGTTCTTAAGCTACACCAACCGAAAGCGAGGTAAGTTCAGCTCCATCGGCAGATTTAAGTCTTGCCTCAAGTTTGTCGCCGTGATGAACTTGTGAAACTCCTTCCGGTGTGCCCGTAAAGATTACATCCCCGGTTTCAAAAGCCAAATATTGAGAAATATATGCAATAAGGGAGCTTACTGAAAAGATCATCTTGCCGGTCGATCCCGACTGCCGGAGAATTCCGCCGATGGTCAATTCGAGCCGGAGCGCAGCTGGGTCGTTTATCAGGTGTGCAGGGACAAATTCCGAAAGGGGGCCTGAAGTATCGAAGCCTTTTGCAAGAGTCCAGGGCAATCCTTTTTTCTTTGCTTCAAGTTGAATATCCCGCATCGTCATGTCAAGTCCGACACCGTAACCGGCAACATGCTGCAGTGCTGTTTCTTGGGGTATGTTTTTTCCACCTGTACCGATTAAAACCGTCAACTCTACTTCGTGATGCACATCGGAAGAAATGGAAGGAATGATAATCTGTTCGTGATTGGAAATAACAGCTGTATTGGGTTTGAGAAAAAAAATTGGAGTCTTTGGAATATCAAAATTCATCTCGCGGGCATGTTTTGCATAATTTTGCCCGATACAAATGATTTTCCCGATTGCCAGGAGATTGCCGGTTCCACGGATAGAAAGCTGTTTCATAACTCAATATAGAAAAAAGACCTTCAAGGTTCAATGTTCTATGGTTAATCGGTTAGTGGTTAGTTGGTTAATCGGTTTACTATTTTCCAATTTGATCCCCCGCTTGCGCGGGAGAACATTTACAGGCCTCCGGCTACAGTTCACAGTTTGTAGTTCACAGTTTACAATTCACCATTTACCGCTCATTGGGCTTGTTCGATGTCGGAAAAACTCATATCTTACCGAATCATTTTCATTTTATCATTCGATTATCGCTATGACAACCTACAAAGATTCTGGTGTTGATATTAATGCCGGCGAAGATCTTGTCCGGCGCATCAAAAGGCCGGTTCACTCAACATTCAACGACAACGTTCTGGCCGATATCGGCATGTTCGGTTCTTTCTATCGTGCCCGATTTAAAGGTGTGCGTCATCCGGTTCTGGTTTCCAGTGTCGATGGCGTCGGTACGAAGTTGAAAATTGCGGTTATGATGAACCGTCATTATACGGTTGGTCAGGACCTGGTCAATCATTGTGTCAACGACATACTTGTTTGCGGTGCAAAGCCGCTCTATTTTCTCGATTATTTTGCAACGGGTAAACTATCGCCGGATACAGCCGAACAGGTTATACTGGGATTTGTGAAGGCATGTAAAGAAAATGGATGCGCGCTGGTCGGGGGTGAAACAGCCGAAATGCCCGGAATGTACGGTGAAGAAGATTACGATATCGCGGGGACAATTGTGGGTGTCGTCGACGAGAAAAAAATTCTAAACGGGAGAAAGGTAAAACACGGAGACGTGCTCATCGCTCTGCCTTCGACCGGATTACATACGAACGGCTATTCGCTTGCTCGCCGCGTACTGCTCGACAGGTTTGAACTCGACCAACAGAGAGATGAACTGGGAACAACCGTAGGTGATGCGCTTCTTGCTGTGCATCGATCGTACTTCCGGACAATTTATCCGCTGCTACAGTCAGCAGAGAGTAAATATATGCACGCTCTTTCGCATATTACAGGAGGTGGAATCGAAGGGAATACGTATCGCGTTGTTCCCCGCGGTTTGAGACTTGCCGTCGATTGGGGCTCATGGAAACGACCTCCGCTCTTTCAATTGATTCAGGATGCAGGCACGGTTCCGGAAGAAGATATGCGCCGCACATTCAATCTCGGAGTCGGTCTGGTCATTCTGGCGGATCCTCACGGCATCGATAAACTTCTCGGCGCACTGAAAAAGAAAAAAGAGAAACCGATTATTATCGGCGAGGTAATCAAAGAGTAGAGGAGTTCGTAGTTCGTAGTTGTCAGTTGTCAGTTCACAGTTCACCGTTTACAGTTCACAACTTATAGATGAATTCTTTTATGACCGAAGATCTTTCCGTAACTCAGACTATACAATTGATCCTGGCGCCCGGAGTGATGATTAATGCATGTGGGCTGCTTCTTCTCGGTATCGGCAATAAATTTTCGAGTGTCTTGAATCGAATTCGTGTGCTGAACGATGAAAAACGCCATCTGCTTTTGCGTGCTGCAGAGCCGGATTACTCAACGTCGGAGAATCAGCGATTTGAAAGCATCGTGCGGCAGCTCCATGGTCTGCTCAAGCGTGCGCAATGGATACGAAATGCGGTTTCTTGTTATTTTATCAGCGTAGGACTATTTGTCATTACATCGCTTCTGATCGGAGCCGATTTTTTCTTTCGGATGCCGTATCTCAAAGATGTCATTATCATGGTTTTTTTATTCGGGATGATAGTAGTTTTTCTGGGGGTTGTATTCGGCGTTCTGGATACGATGAAGGGTTATGATATTGTGAAGTTCGAAGTGCAAGTCGACGAATAATCGAGGACGTGCGTCATACATGCTGGTCTCCATTCTCAATGCCGGTCAGGGCACAGATTATCTTTACGGACTAGTCTCGTCATTGGCACATGAAGAAAATATGAAAATCGAAGTTGTCGATGCAAATTGTTCAATCGGTCTGGTTGATCGCATTCCCGGGGTCAAGCTTTTTCCTCTTCGGGGAGATAATCTCTCCCCGCAATCCATCCTCATAAAAATTTATCGAATCGGACGGTATTATCTGCGGCTGTTCCGCTATGCTGCGACGACCCGGTCCGATGTTTTTCATATACAATGGGACAACAGTCTTTTTCTTTTTGATCGTACGCTTTTACTCCTGTATTATAGATATCTCGGGAAAAAGATCGTCTACACGGCGCACAATATCGATAAGAATAAGCGGGACGGGCATTCCCGGATCTTCGATGCATTTTCTCTCAAAATGATCTACCGGCTTGTCGATGCCGTGATAGTTCATACGGAGCTAATGAAGAAAGAACTTTGCATGAGATTTGACATCGATCCGAAAAAAGTGAATGTTATTTCGCACGGATTGAATGTTCGTATTCCATCGACAGGCCTGACGCGGATCCAAGCACGGGATAGATTGAAAGTCGATGCATCTTCCCATGCTGTTTTGTTTTTCGGCCTGATCGACCGATATAAGGGGGTAGATATAGCAGTGGATGCTCTTCATCAATTTGCGGAAAAAGATCCGTCCGCTCTTTTACTAGTGGCGGGTGCGCCTAAACGAGGGAATATATACCTGGAAGAATTGACCCGAAAAGCGGATCATCTTCTGCAATCCGGGAAAATTCGTTTCGACTTCCGTTCGATACCCCCCGATGAAGTCGAGGTGTATTGCATGGCGGCCGATTGTATTGTGCTGCCGTACCGCTCCATTGATCAAAGCGGCGTGTTGTTTCTTGCATACCGATTCGGAGTTCCCGTTCTTGCGGCGGAAGTCGGCAATTTTTGTGAAGATGTTGTCGAAGGAGAGACGGGATATCTGTTTCGGCCGGACGATGCCGGGGATCTCGCCAAAAAGATGGAGTTCTTTTTTACAAGCGTTTTGTATGCAAACAGGGAATCGGTGCGCCGGAGGATTCAGGAATATGCGGAAAAAAAATATTCGTGGGATCATATTGCGCACGATACGAGAACAGTCTATGAACGTCTCATGAGGATTCTATGAAACATGTCACTATCAATCTTGTCTCATTGTTTTCTGCAGATATGATGCGCAGGGTGTTGGGGTTCATTTCTGTGGTTTATCTTGCCCGTGTTCTCGGGGCAAGCGCATTCGGATGGATCAGTCTCGGCTTCGCCGTTCTTGCATACGGAACGGTACTAAGTGCTGCCGGACTGCCCACTTTCGGTATGCGGCATATCGCACAAAAGGGATCGGACGATATCGCCGGCGTGATTATCAGCGAACGTTTGCTGTCAGCGTTCTGTATCTATGTTCTTATCGCGGCCTGTTCGTTCTTATGGATTCCATTGGGGACCGAACGATGGCTTATTTTAATTTTTGCAGCTTCTATTTTTCCGCAGGCATTTTTTCTGGACTGGTATTTTCAGGGAAAAGAAACGATGAAAATCATCGGCGCGGCACGGGTTTGTTCTTCCGCCGTTTATACCGCTCTTGCCGTCGTTCTCGTGCATGCTCCGGAACAGATTCTCTGGGTTGCATGCGCGGCTGTTTTGGGAGATTCCGCGGCATCGCTGCTCCTGATTCGGAAATTTAAAAAAGAACATCCGGAAGTCCGCTTGTTCGTTTCTCCTTCGTTTGGATTATTGAAGCAATCGATCCCTCTTTCCATCGGTGTGGTCATCGCAGCTCTTGTCATCAATTATCCGCCGTTTGTTCTGAGCTTTTTTCAATCCACATCCGAAGTCGGTATTTACAGCTCAGCAAGCAAGCTGGTTTTTTTCCTGTTGATCGGGGATCGGCTTCTTTCGTCAGTTTTTCTGCCTGCATCGATGCGAAAACAGGAAGAATCGCCTCAGAAACTTGCTTCGATGATCAGTATTGCAACGCACTGGATATTGATTGCGGCACTGCCTGTTGCAGTCGGCGGGATTTTGTTCTCTGAACGTTTTATCGTTTTGGTTTTCGGCGAAGCATACATCGATGCAAGCGGCGTTCTGAAAATATTGGTTTGGTATTTTTTCCTTACCATGCTGCATACGATATTCACTTCGGGACTTCTTGCAGTTCATCAGGAAAAAGCATACGGAAAAATTATGACGGTGACCGCTGTTCTCTATGCCGTAATTGTTGCGCTGGGAGCGATTCTGTTCGGCTCTTTAGGAGCTGCATTCGGCGTCGTCCTCTCCGAAGGCATAAGCCTTTTCATGATGTGGCATGCGCTAAGAAAAATTCTTCCGCTCTTCCCGCCATTAACGACGCCACGCATACTCGGTGCCGCATGCATCATGGAGCTGTTTTTGATCGTAGGTTATGATTGGAATATTCTTATTCTCATACCAGCCGGTGCAGCCGTGTACGCCTTCTGCCTGCTCGTTTTCAAAGCTTTACGATTTCAAGATATTAAAATAATTCTTGCGAAGTTAGCATGAAGATCCATGTCGGCATCATAGGCCGCCAAACAGGATGGCAAAACTTACTTCAGCAGGAAGGTGTACCGTTCTCTTTCGCATCGGGAGACGTTGCACCGGATGATTACAGCGTTCTGGTCGTGGGGGACGATGCAAATGAACGCGAATCGGAAAAAGTGCGGCTGTATCTTCAAGCAGGAGGCGCTGTTCTGTGTTCCGCTTCGGTCGATTCACGCCTGCGGCATACGACAGACCAGCGGATCTATCTCGAATATGTAAAGACGGGAAACCGTTCGCATTTCTCTGCTGTCGGTTTACTCGATATCGATAGTCCATGTCATCTTGCTTGGAAAGCGAATGACCTCGAGAGCCGGCGAGGATTATTTTCCGCTTATGTCGGACCGGTAGGTCAGGGACATGTCATTGCCCTGCCCTTTGATCCTTCGGTGCTCGTCCTCGATGAACGATCGGCAGTTCGCTCTTTTTATTCTCCTGAAAAACGGCTGCCGTTCGAAACCGTATCGCTTGTCTCCAAAGGAACTTTGCGATTGCTGACGGCTGAGTGCCTGGAAATTTTGCATCATCGGCGCGGGCTTCCATACATACACCTCTGGTATTACCCACGCGGAGCACATTCGATTTTTTGTTTTCGTATCGATACGGACTACGGGAGCAAAGAACAAATCGGTGCTCTCCGGCAGCTTGCTCAGATGAACAGGATACCGATGACATGGTTCCTTGATGTAAAGAGTCACGAGTCTTATCTTCAAATATTTGCGGAAATGAAGGATCAAGAAATCGGAATTCATTGTTATAATCATGTTTTTTTCCCCGATATTCAATCGAATATTGCGAATATTCAAAAGGCGGCGGATGTTTTAAAAAGGACCGGAATCGCATTCAAAGCTTATGCGGCTCCGTACGGGAAATGGAACGCGGAATTCGGAAAAGCTTTGGCATCTTTCGGTTTTGAATATTCGTCTGAGTTTTCGTATGATTACGACAATTTGCCTGGTGATCCCGGAAACGGGATGCTGCAAGTTCCTGTTCATCCGATTTGCATCGGAAGCCTAAAACGGCATTCGTATACGGATGAGATGATGATACGGTATTTTGATTTCGTCATTCGCCGCAAGCTTGCGGTGCGCGAACCGATGTTCTTTTATCATCATCCGAGGGACGGGCATGAACCGGTTCTGGAATGGATTTTTGAGGCAATGCGCCGGGAGCGCATTGCCTCAAAAACAATGGGAGAATTTTCAGCATGGTGGCTCCGGCGGATGAAAACTTCGTTGAAATGCGAGTCTTCCGGAAATAATATTCGCCTCAATCTTCCGGAAGATGGACCAGATGATGTGTACGTCCGTATTACCAAATCGGACGGCACAGAGGCGATCATTCCCCGTGCGGCTCAGATTGCAATGGAAACTGTTCGGTGGGAAGCAAAACCGGCCGCTTTTTTATACCCTGATGATTTCCTCCGGCAGAGAAGTTTCAATTATCGCATTCCGCTTACAAAAACAGCGGATGCTCTTCACCGGTTCTTTTCGCCATAAAGGAAAAGATAACTATGCGAGTTCTTTTTGCAACCAATCAGGCAGTTGCACTGCATCATGGCGGTATTCGCACACAAATAGAACAGACGAAAAATTCGCTGGAGTCTCTGGGTGTGACGGTTACGCTGTTCGACATGTGGAAGCCCTGGGATGCGGCACAATTCGACCTTGTGCATATTTTTTCCGCCAACATAGCGACGTATCATTTTGCGCGGTCGCTTCGCGTGAGGAATATTCCATTCGTTGTATCGCCGGTCTATTATACGCGCCGTTCCGGGGGTGTCGTCAAATCGATTATCGCATCCGACCGTTTCCTCAATTTATTTGTGCGGGGAATCTGGACTGATTACGGTTTGATTGCAGAAATGTGCGGCTGGGCTCATGCGGTTTTGCCGAATACAAAGGAAGAAGCAAAGATATTTAAGCAGGCGATGGGATTGCCGGATACGAACGTTTTTGTTGTACCGAATGGGGTGGAAGAACGGTTTGCTAAAGCACCTGCCGATTTGTTCGAGAGGCAATATGGTGTCAAAGATTTTATACTGTATGTCGGACAGATCGGGCCTCATCGAAAAAACGTGTATCGGCTTCTGTGCGCTCTCGAGAATATCGACCATTCATCAGTCGTTATCGGGCCGGCGGATGCGTCGCGTTCGGGAGTGCGTTGCATGGAAAAAGCGAAAGATAATCCTCGTTTGCTAGTCATCGATCAATTGTCGCACGATTCGATGCTCCTGGCCTCGGCGTATGCTGCATGTAAGGTGTTCGCTTTTCCCACACTTTATGAAACGCCCGGTATCGCGGCCCTCGAAGCGGCATCGACCGGTGCAAACATTGTTATGACGCCCTATGGCGGAACAAGAGAATATTTTCAGGATGATGTTGAATATGTGGAACCGACATCCGTTTCTTCCATCGAGCAGGGTATACGGAAGGCTCTTTTGAAAAATAAAAACAATGCCTTCAAGGAGCGCATCCGGCAGCAGTATTCATGGCAGAAGGTTGGAGAAGAAACTAAGCGTGTCTATAATCTGGTGCTCGGTCTCTGATTTCGCGTTTCGTACATATTTTTATCACTGATTATTTTCAAGTATATTGAGTATCGAGAACCTGAATCATTTTCCATAAGAGGATCAACCCAGTGTCGAAATTCATCAATTGTTTTTTTATAGGCGATATCAACGGCAAGCCGGGTTTGACGCTCGTTTCATCCGTGCTGAAACAATATCTTCAAAAATATGAAATCGATGTCTGTATTGCGAACGGTGAAAATGTAAGCGAGGGAAAAGGCATTGAAGAGAAGGATGCACGTACGCTGTTCGATCTTGGTGTTCAAATCATTACAACCGGAAATCATTTATGGGACAGGTGGACCGCAAAGGCATTACTGGCAAAAGAACGCAACATTCTGCGTCCGCTCAATTATCCGAAAGAAAATGCCGGAAACGGTTTTGTAATCTATGACCTGAAAGAGAAGGGAAAGATCGGCGTCGTAAATTTGCAGGGACGGACTTTTATGCAATCGATCGACGACCCATTCCGGGCTGCAGATTGGGCGGTCAGTAAAATTATCAATGAAACCAAAATAATTTTTATCGATATCCATGCCGAGGCAACAGCGGAAAAAATGGCGCTCGGATGGCATCTGGACGGACGATGCAGCGCCATCGTCGGTACGCATACGCACATCCCGACCGCCGATGCGCGTATCCTGCCCCAGGGAACGGCCTATATTACCGATGTCGGCATGTCCGGGCCGTACGATTCCGTCATCGGAATGAAAAAAGAAGTTGCTATCCGGCGTTTCCAATTCCAGACGCCGTTCAAGTTCGAAATGGCGGAACATGACGTTCGCTTATGTGCGATCTTCATTCAAATCGATTCGGAGACCGGGAAAGCCGTGAAAATAGAACAGGTTATTTTTCCCGCATTTTAATATAGCCGCAGTCTGCTGCAATAAACAGGAATATGCGGGTATAGAAAAAAGATTGTAACTTCTCCGTATGTTTTTGATATTCAAGATTTTCTTTGCAGCCGCGGGCGGCCTGCCTGCCGAAATGAAATGCAGGCGGGTGACCGCGGAAGGATTCCGACATCGGCTACACAAACAATGGTCATTCAAGATGAGCCGAGGAGTTACAAAAGAATTTAATATAATCTCTTGTTTTTAAAAACGTATTTTAAAGACCGTGTCGGGAGTGGAAATATATTTTCCAAATTCTTCAAATGACTGATGATGTGAAAAATAAGTATGATCTGGACGATCCGTCGGTTGTGTCGATCCTGGACGAATGTTCCTGCTGGTCTGCTCCTTTCGGGATGCGTTTGCTCGATACCGTGCGCTATAAAAGGAATATCCGGGCGCTCGATATCGGTTTCGGCCTCGGGTTCCCGTTGATCGAACTTGCAATGCGGCTCGGTTCGAGTTCTCGCGTCTACGGCATTGATCCTTGGCATGCTGCTCTGGAACGCGCCCGGTGGAAAATGGAAATCATGGAGACCCAAAATATCGAGCTCATCCGGGGGCTTGCAGAAGATATGCCGTTCGAGGATTCCTTTTTCGACCTGCTCGTTTCAAACAACGGCATTAATAACGTTCAAAACCTGCCGAAGACTTTGTCCGAATGCTGCCGTGTGGCAAAGCAGGGAGCACAATTTGTCTTTACGTTTAATTTAGAGGAAACTTTCGTAGAATTTTACAATGTGTACCGTACCGTGCTCCGTGCGCTGGGAATGCAGGAATATGAAAAAAACATCGATGCGCATATTTACAGCAAGCAATTGCCGCTGCCGGAAATGAAGACGGCAGTCGAGGATTCCGGGTTTCGCATTCTCAAGGTTCACCGCGACCGGTTCGATTATCGTTTTGCAGACGGAACGGCGCTGCTGAATCATTTCTTTATAAAAATAGCATTCCTGCCCCCGTGGAAGGAAATCGTTCCGCCGGAAAGAGCAGAAGAAGTATTTCAGTCCATCGAAGCGGAGATGAACCGTGCGGCAGAGGGATTTCCCAAAGGAACGGATACCCGCAGCGGTTACGCGATTCGTGTTCCATTTGCGACGTTTGATTGCGAAAAAAAATAAAGCAAAGGAAAAAGGCGGTAAAAAGAATATGGCGGAAATAATAGACGGTAAAAAGATAGCGGAAGAGATCAAACTGGAAATTATAAAGGACACGGAAGTTTTCAAGAAAACGACCGGCGTTATGCCTGGACTTGCCGTGATTCTGGTCGGTGACGACCCGGCATCGCAATCGTATGTGGCCTCGAAGGGCAAAGCATGCGAAAGGATGGGTTTTTTTTCGATTACCGAAAAACTTCCGGCAGGTATTTCAGAATCAGAGCTGCTGGCGAGGATCGATTCCCTTAACCGCGATCCGAAAATCCATGGGATTCTGGTCCAGCTTCCTCTGCCCAAGGGTTTGAATGAGCATCGTGTTATTGAAACCATCGATCCGAACAAAGATGTGGACGGCATTCATCCGATGAGCATCGGAAAATTAGTCATAGGCTTAGACACGTTTAAGTCTTGCACACCGGCAGGGATTCAGGAAATGCTCGTCAGGACGGGGAACGATCCATCGGGAAAACATGTCGTCGTGGTCGGTAGAAGTAATATTGTCGGCAAACCGGTGGCAAATATGCTTCTCCAAAAGCAGACTGGCGCGAATGCAGTCGTAACGGTTGTACATACCGGGGCATCGGATATTACAAAATTTACGAAGCAGGCTGATATTTTAATTGCGGCTATAGGGAAACCGGAAGCTATCACGGGATCAATGGTGCGAGAGGGAGTCGTTGTTATTGATGTCGGCATCAATCGTATAGAAGACGGGACGCTTCCCAAAAGATACCGTATTGTTGGCGATGTGCATTTTGAATCGGTATCGAAGGTTGCAAAGGCGATATCGCCGGTTCCCGGCGGAGTCGGATTGATGACTGTTGCCATGCTGATGAAAAACACGCTCAAAGCAGCGCAGATAAGTTTAAAAAGAGCGGGAGCCTGACAAAGGGTCGGGGATTTATATCCATATCGATGTTCCGTCTTATGAGGGCGTATTTTTATGCGATCACGGATATCACGCAGTTTTCTAAGTTCTTTCTCCTGCTTTCTGCCTTCTGAATTCTGAATTCTACTTCCTGCCTTCTGTCTTTCCCTGCATAGATTTTCCAAGCATCTTTTTACGTTCGGCTGTATATGCCCACCATGGCCGTTTCGGCGCGCCTTGCATATATCGAACGATAGAGATAAATGTATCGAGAACGCATGGGTCTTGACGCTGCTGAGATATGCGGCACAATTTATCATACATTGCATAAGGGTCTTGTTTTAAGAGTTCTTGGGGATGAAAAATACCGATATGCCTTAAGTCCCCGGCTATAGAATGCCCTATATTTGGGAGCTGCTCTAATTTTGTATATTGATTGCGATTCATAATCACCTTATTTATTTGGAACTCTTGAAGACGCGCGTCATGAAGTATTGTGTTGAATCCATTTAAGAATTATTCGATGGACAAAATAAAAATAAGGAAATTGTCTTTTTGTCCGGCAGACAGTTCATTAATCGAACAGCTATCGATGCTTACTGCTCAGGAAAAAGCCGCTATGATAAATATGGATTCCGGGGGAGGAGTGCAACTTTAAATTTTGACTTTTTCAACGCTGTGATAAGTCCTTCCTCCGGCAGCTCTTTGAATAATATACAACATAAAGAAGTGAATGGGATAATTCCAACTTTGGAAAAGAGAGTGAGAATCCTGCTCTTTCGCATCGCTTTTCTATATGCCTTTGTATCGAGAGGAATGTCGAGAATTCCTCGGATGCCCCAGAAATCCAAAGCGATATGCATTCCCCGGAACGCTGTGCAGGGAAGTCCAATGCCCATAGAAAGCTTTTCGATCTCTCGTTCCGATATTTTGTAAACATAATTACCCACAGTCTCAAAGGAAAAGTGATTCTTCCATACTTTATCGATCAACGATGGGTGAATGGCATCAAGCACATTTTTCAAAAACAACACTGTCGGCATTTTCGATAAAACGTCGACCGGTTCGGCAGCCAACACAATTCCCTTTTTACAGACCCTCAGCATTTCATAGATGCCAAGAGCGGGACGTGGAAAATGATGAACGGATTCCTTACAGAGAACGTAATCGAAAGAGGAATCAGCGAATTGAATATGTTCGACGTTTTGTTTGCTGTATGAGGAAATTAATCCTTCTTTCTCAGTTTCACGGAGAAGCGTATCGGAAATATCAGAAGCGTGAGCTGATTGATTGTTTTTACCGAGAAAAATTGCTTCGAATCCGTCATTGTCGCCGATGGTAAGCCAGGAATTCTTATCTACAAACAGCGGTGCAAGAGCCTTTAGTGAGGTTGCTAAAATTGAATATGCGGCACTTTCACTTCTTTTAATGTACAGGAATTTATCGCTTTTATTTTGAATATCAGACGACAATTTTTTGATGTTGTTTTCATGTGCTTCAAAACTCACGTTGTGATTCATTCTGAATCTTCTTTCTTCTCAGGGCTTTGATGTTCATTCTCATGGAAATGCGGCATTTTCGATATACCAAAGACATTCTCATGCCGCAGTTAAAAGTAATATCCCGCTTCCTCAATTTAAAATCAAGGGTTCGGCAAACAATATACCGGCAGATGTCGTGTTTGTCCGGTAGAAGATTGATCTTCACACATACATCTGTCGTGTGAATTATGTCGGGGAAGCAAATAATCTCGCAAAGCCGTTGTACGGCACGAGAGGCGCGATATCGAAAGTGATCAAACCCGCTTGCATGAGAGGCAGAGAATTTAATGCGGCGTGCGCGGATTCGAGGGAATCGCATTCCATCATAATGACCGCTTCATGCCTGTCTGAGCGTAAATATATTTCTCGAAAAACTCCTTGCTGTGTCAGCTTCCATGCCTGCATTGATTCCATGCGGAGAATTTCCGGTGTAAATCGATTTTCGCCGATATCAGGAATTTCTTTTTCGAGTGCAAGAAATTTCATGCGCTTGTCCTTTTAGAAATTGATGAATGGTCGATGGTAAATGGTAAAAACAAAAAAACTGAATAACCGAACAGCTGATAAACCGACAACCGCATAACCGCACAAATTAAAAATATCTGTTGCTGATAATGGGTACAATAAAGTATGCAATGCACATACCGGCAAAGGAGAGTCCGCCCACAGCCAGAACAGACCAGAATACCATGGCTAGTTCGCTGTCGTTCTTTCGGGCGATTTTGATTGCGCGGTACATTCCGAAACCTCCTGCAAGGAGACATATCGCCGTAAAAATTCCAGCAGCGAGAAGAACGACACTATCGGGCATTGATGATTTTATCCTCTATAATTTATCAGTTGAGTTTGCTTTTTTGATCGATTCCACTGCAAGAGTCTGACCCCGTACGATTCCCGTCACAGTTACCCGAATGTTGTCTTTTTGATTCAGAGACTTGCAATATGTTAATGCCATTTTATTGCCGGCATCGTCTAAGAGGTAAAGCACACCGTCGACGATCAGCCCGTATCCTTGTGCAGCGCAAGCTTCATCGATGTTGCACTCTCGTGTATGCCGCTGGGCTTTCAATTCGATCTTTTCTTTTGAGTTTTCCATAATTGTCATTGCACATCCCTTGTCGACTAAATATCCGACAAGAATATTTTCGGTCGTTTGAGATTTGCCGGAATGCTGGGCCGTAATAATCAGAACGGCACATGCAGCAAGAAAAATGGAGATTGAACGCATAGAAGTATTCCCGATTATTGAAGAACGTATTGAAAAATATTTTTAATTCGTACTGTCTCTTTTATCGTTCCCAAAACGACAAAAGAACTTTTAAGTTTCAATGAATCGTCGATTAAAAACGATTCTTAGTTTTTCTTCGGTTTTTGAGTCTCCTTCGCTTTTGGGAGTATAGCTTTTACTTTTGTTTCAAAGATTTCTTTTGTCAACATGCCGATCTGATGATCGATAATAATTCCATTGGAATCTATGAAAAAAGTAGCAGGTATGCCATCGAAGTTGCCATAATCCTGAACGACGTCCTGGTTGCCAAGGACGACCGGGTAGGGGATTTTTGTTTCTTTTATGAATGGCTTTACAATATCCCAGCCCTCTTGATCGATGGAAATGCCGATAATGATGAGTCCTCTCTCTTTATATTTCTTATAAACCTGGATAAGATCGGGAATTTCCTGCTTACACGGCGGACACCATGTAGCCCAGAAATTGAGAACGACAGCTTTCCCTTTGAATTTGGAGAGTTCTATTGTCTTTCCATCGGATGTTTTTAAAGAAAAATTTGGAGCTTTAGTCTGCTGTGCAAGAAATGTTGTAGTTATGAAGAAAAAAAATAAAGTTAAGAAATTTAATCTGCTGCGCATAAATCGATCCCTTTTTATTTAACACCGGTGCCTTTGTCCTTTCTATAACAATTCCCTAAGGGAATGGTTTCCATTATTCCATAGAAAAAATCGAATTTTCTCGAATTGTTTCGGTTTACAATGCTTGATTGTTGCTTTTCTTCCGAATTCCGGCAATATTCATGTCGTATGGAGCAACCAAAATATGTCGTCGGTATAGACGGCGGCGGAACGAAAACGGCCGCTGTGGTGTGCGATCTCGAAGGATCAATTCATGCAGAAGCGCAAGCCGGTACGTCCAATGCACTGAATATCGGATTTGAGAACGCGGCAAAGACGATCCTTGATCTCATCGAGGAATGCCGACGTACACTTGGATGCACGATTTCTCAATTTGGTTTCATCGTAGCAGGCCTTGCAGGAATGGGACGCGAGGCAGATCGATTACATATGGAGTCCATGTTAAAAAAAATGGCTGCTGCATGGGATTGGGACTTGGCCGATTTATCGATTGAAACGGATGGCCGTATCGCACTCGAAGGAGCTTTTAGAGGAAAACCGGGAATTGTGATCATAGCGGGAACCGGTTCACTTATAATTGCCAAAGATGCACGGGGAATAATACATCGCGCCGGAGGATGGGGAAGAATCATAGGCGACAATGGAAGCGGTTATGCGATCGGACGTGAGGCATTACGGGCGGTTATACGGGGAATCGATGGAATGGGGCCGAAAACAGCGCTGACCAAACTTCTTGCGAGGAATTTCGGCCTTGATTCCCATGAATCGATTATGAACGCGGTTTATAAGAACAACTTAGATATTGCAAGCATCGCACCGCTCGTTATCGAAACCGCCGGAAAATCGGATGCGACGGCAGACAACATAATCCGGAATGAAGCGCTCAAACTAACTGATGGAGTAGCTGTGCTTCTGCGGCATTTTAAAGCCAGACAGGTTCCTCTGGCTTTTGCCGGCGGCCTATTGTCGATAAATTCGGTTTATTCGAAAAAAGTGCGGGCGAATCTCAGGAGACGATTTCCCAAAATACGTTTTCAGGAACCTGAACAAGGTCCAATGCTCGGTGCAGCATTGATAGCGATTCGAAAATTGATCCAGAGACGTGGACGAGAACTCATGAGTTGCAAATAGATGCCGCGAAACCGTCTTAGAATGAGACACGAATTCCCCCGGAATCGACTTTTCGTCCACGTCTCCAGGAATGAGTGCGGGAAAATATTTCCCGTATTCGCCGTTCATCGAAACAAAAAATGATAACAGTCATACTCCCGTCACATTCAAATATCGGTTCAGATAGTGGCCTTCTGCGCTCCTGCATCGAATCGCCGCTTGTGAAGCATATCATTCTTGCGGGGATGAATCGCAATACATTTCGGAAATGTACTTTTGTTCAATGCTCTTCATTGTTTGCGGGCAAAGCTTTGCGGAAGATCCTTCCGCTTGTAAAGACAGAGTATTTTATTTTTATTGCTGAGCCTCAAAATGTTGAAATCGATGATAGGACATTCAGCAGGCTCTTATCTGTCGCTCTACAAAGCGGTGCCGGCATGGTATATGCCGATTATGCCGAAATGAAAAATGGAAACAGGATCGAGCATCCGGTAAACGATTATCAAATCGGAAGTTTGCGCGATTCGTTCGACTTCGGTCCAGTCCTGATCTTTTCCACCGCGGCGGTCAAAAAATCGCTCAAACGATACGGCGAAATACGAAACAGCGAATGGTCCGGATGGTACGACCTCCGTTTAAAACTTTCCATCGATCAATCATTGTTTCATCTGCCGGAAGTGTTATGCGTAAAAACCGAATTTGACGCACGCACATCGGGTGAAAAGCAATTCGATTATGTCGATCTGCGGAACCGGCACGTTCAGATGGAAATGGAAAAAACAGCAACAGAACACCTAAAGCGGATCGGCGCGTATCTCATGCCAAAATTTTCAAACGCGCCGAAAACGCTGGAAAAATTTCCGGCTGAAGCGAGTGTGATTATTCCTGTCCGCAACCGCGCACGTTTGATAGCAGATGCGGTCGACAGCGCAGTTTCGCAACAAACGGACTTCTTTATGAATTGTATCGTAGTGGATAATTATTCGAGCGACGGTACGACAGAAATCCTCCGCAAGTTGGCTGAAAAAGATGCACGTGTAAAACATATCGTTCCTGTGCGGCGCAATCTCGGCATCGGAGGATGCTGGAACGAAGCGGTTTTTTCGGAGCACTGCGGAAGATACGCCGTTCAGCTCGATTCAGACGACCTCTATGCGAACGAAAAAACGGTGCAAATAATGATCGATGAATTTCACCGGAACAAATTTGCGATGGTGATCGGCTCGTATACGCTTGTGGATATGAATCTGGAAGAACTTCCACCCGGCATTATCGATCACCGAGAATGGACTCCGAACAACGGCAGGAACAATGCATTGAGGATTAACGGCCTCGGCGCTCCTCGCGCATTCGATACGGAAGTGCTGCGAAGCATCGGTGGTTTTCCGAATGTCAGTTACGGTGAGGATTATGCGGCGGCGTTGAATATTTCGCGGCGGTATCGGATCGGAAGAATATATGAATCGATATATCTTTGCCGCCGGTGGGAAGGGAATACCGATGCGGCGCTGCAAGGAGAGAGTCTTAACCGGAACGATGCGTATAAAGATGTTCTCCGTTCATTGGAAATTCGTGCGCGCCAACAAATGAATCGGGGGCGCTTGTGAGTGTGAATATCGCCATTCGACGCTGGACTCAGGATGATGCCGGGGCTGTATACCGGCTCTTGCGTGATACATGGCTCGCCGCGTACTCATCATTCATTCCGGAGAACGATCTTTTGGAATATCTTGAAATGCATTATCGTCCCGGTGTTCTTAAAATTTTTATCAATGAACCTGAGACACATGGATATGTCGCGGAAGTAAACGGTGTTCTTGCCGGATATATGCGCTTGAAGATCGAGTTTGGGGCATCGAAAGTTTTTGTGAGTCAGTTATACGTCCTGCCTCTTTTTCAAAAACTCGGAATCGGCAAAAAACTGATGCATACAGCGGCGAATGACGCGATGGATGCGGGATGCGACCGGCTCTGGATCGGTGTGATGATGCAAAACGACGCCTCCGTGCAATGGTACAGATCGCTTGGATATCGTATTGAAAGGATCGAACCGTTTACTATGGGACGAACGACTGTCGATCACTATATCGGTTTCATAGAAATACACAGTGCCGGCCGGGAACATTCATTCCGTCCGGAGGTGCATATACCGGCGGAGAAAATATTTTCCGTATATTCACCGGATGCGAAAAAATCGCTCGGTGTTCAATGCGGCGATCTCTATGCCCGGCAGCGATTGCTCTGGAAATATTTCGATGAGGCAGTCCATTCTCTTTATCATGTTCAAACGAAAACCCTACGATGCCGCAGCTTCGATGTCTTCGTGCAATATAATCAGGCGCGTCTTGCCAGCGCGAGTGCACTTGTCGATCCGGTTTCTATCAATCAACGTCCCTGCTTTCTGTGCGGAGAACAGCTCCCGCCGGAGCAGCTCTGTATCTTGTGGCGCGATGCTTTTCTCATCTTATGCAATCCGGCTCCGATTTTCCGTCCGCATTTTACGATCGTCTCTAAAGCGCATGCTCCGCAGGAAATCATGACCAATGTAATCGATATGCTGGAGCTTGCCCGCGATCTGTCACCGTCGTACTCTATCTTTTACAATGGGCCGAAATGCGGCGCTTCGGCTCCCGACCATGTTCATTTTCAAGTGAGTCCCTGGCGTGCTATGCCCTCCGAACTGGATGCGGTCGACGCCGGGCGAAGAGTTTTGCTTTATTATAAAAATCATGTTTCGGCGACCACTCTGAAAAAATACGGCCGCGCCGTGCTTGTTCTGGAATCGACCGACTGCGAAAATCTGAAAGCATATTTTTTGGGATTGATACATACTTGGAAGACGATGTTAGACTTGCATGATGAACCGCTGATGAACGTCTTGTGTTCGTATCAGGAAGAAGTATGGAGGCTGATTATTTTTCCCCGAAAAAAACATCGCACCGCATCGTACGGGCAAAATGAAAAAGAACAAATTCTCATCAGCCCGGGAGCGGTCGATATGGCCGGATTATTTATCGCCCCGCGCCTGCTCGATTATGAACGCATAGATTCTGCACTTGTGGAATCTATCTATGCCGAGGTGGCGGAGGATGAAGGGTTTATCGAACAGTTGATTCGGGGCAGGGAAACATGATTTCTGAGGAAACACATATCTCTGTCGGTATCATCCGGAAAGGGGAAAAAGTTTTCGGAACCTGTAAAGGAAATTATATTATCGGCGAAGGTATGAATTTCAGCGGGGCATTTTCTGCAGAGGCTGACGGCGATGTCGTTGTGCTGAGGAATGGGCAGATGCAGGAAATATCACGGGGCCATGAAATTGTACTGCATGCGCAGCAAGGCGCATCATTCATCTTAAACGATGTGGCAATCGGTATTCAATTCCACTGGCAGAGAAATGAAGATCAGGAATTCGAAGGAGACCTTAGATTATGCGCCTTTGAGAAATCGATTGCCGCCATAAACGATATCGGACTGGAACAGTATCTGAAGAGCGTTATTTCTTCTGAGATGAGCGCGAATGCTCCGATAGAATTTCTTAAGGTACATGCCGCCGTATCACGAAGCTGGCTTGTTGCTATGCTCGGTCGAAAGGAAAAAATTTCAGAGGAGAAAGGGAGTGCAGTAAGGGGAAGATGGGACGACAAGGAAATCGTGCGATGGTACGACCGCGAAGATCATCGCTTATTCGATGTTTGTGCAGACGATCACTGTCAGCGGTATCAAGGAATCACGAAAATTCATTCCGCTTCTGCCGTTCGAGCGGTGGAAGAAACCAAAGGGGTCTTCCTTATGCATAACGGAGAGATCTGCGATGCCCGTTTTCACAAATCGTGCGGCGGGAGGACGGAATTATTCGAAAACAATTGGGAAGACACGCCGATTCCCTATTTGCAGTCCGTTTCCGATTCACCGGACCCGCTTTTACCCGTACGAACCGAAGAGGATGCGCGCCGCTGGATCATGAATGCGCCCGATACGCATTGTCATACGGCATATTGTAATATGACGAATGACAATACAGCGGATCGAAATCTGCTGAAAAAAATTCTGCCGGATTTCGATCAAGAGACGGCCGATTACTTCCGGTGGAAGGTGGAATATTCCGCTCCGGAACTTGCGGCGCTTGTGTGGAAAAAATCGGGAATCGATTTCGGGGATATTCTGCATTTAGTCCCGCTGCAGCGGGGTCCTTCCGGAAGAATCTTCAGATTGAAAATAACCGGAACGAAGCGCACGATGATTGTCGGCAAAGAACTTGAAATAAGGAAATGGCTGTCCCCGTCACATCTCTTATCGGGTGCTTTCATCGTTGATACTTTAACGGATGAACGGAACATTCCGAAGCAATTCATTTTTCATGGAGCAGGATGGGGGCACGGCGTCGGATTATGCCAGATTGGAGCAGCGGCCATGGCGGAAGCGGGGACGGCGGCAGATACAATTGTTGCACATTACTTTAAAAACACGCATCTTAAAAAGTTATATTAAGCATAGAGGAGACTGCAGGCTTGAAGGCTTTCACCTGGTCGGATGATCTAACCGTAGGGGATCCGGAATTAGACAGGCACCATCGTTCTATTGTCGATGCCATCGGCCGCATGGAACAGGCCTTGGAGAAAAATCAAAAGAACACAGTAACGGGTATGATTCTTTTTGAGCTGCAGCAATATGTTGAGATTCATTTTGCAGCTGAAGAAAAGCTGTTTCGGAAGACAGGTTTTCCCAAAGCGGAATCGCATCTTGCCGAGCATAGAGTATTTCAAGAAAAGCTCGAAGTATTAAAAGAAAAGTTCGATAGCGGAGATGGATCCTCGTCGCTGGACGTCATGGACTTTCTTATCGACTGGCTCACAAATCACATTCTTACATTCGATAGGGAGTATATACCGTATATCGGCCTGTCGAAATAGTCCTTGGAGCTTATGTTATGCCGATCAAATGGAACAAAGCATTCAGTGTCGGTCATCCGGCAATTGACAAACATCATAAAAAAATTATTTTGCTGATGAATTCTTTACAGCGGGCTATTCATAAGGGAGCGGCTGCTTCCGTCGTTCCGAAGATTCTGGAAGAATTGAGTTCGTATGCTAATTATCATTTTGGTGCGGAGGAAAATATGTTTCTCCAATCCGAGTATCCAGAGACCGAATATCATGTATGCCAGCATGAGGAGTTTAGGAAAAGGATCGACGGGCTGAAGGATTTGGTGAACAGAAAAGAAATCGTAGAAGGCGTGGAGCTGCTGAATTTCTTGAGTTCCTGGTTCGTCGATCATATTGTGAAGACAGATATGAGAATGGCTCCGTATCTCAAAAAGTGATACATAAAAATTTGACCGAAAAGATAACATACCGGAAACCGTTGCATTGGATACCATCGCTCTATTTTGCCGAAGGGCTGCCGTATGTAATGGTCAATACCGTCTCAGGTATTCTATATAAAAAGCTTGGTATTTCCAATGCGGATATTGCTCTGTATACAAGCTGGCTCTATCTTCCATGGGCCGTCAAACCGCTCTGGAGTCCCATCGTGGATATGTTCGGAACGAAACGGCGATGGATATTTGCAATGCAGTTCCTGATTGCTGTATTGTTCGGCTGTATTGCATTCGCACTGCAGCTCCCCTCATTCTTTTTTTTTACACTCATCGTTTTCAGCTTCATGGCATTCGCTTCTGCAACGCATGATATTGCGGCAGATGGATTTTATATACTCGGGCTGAACCAGGCGGACCAATCCGTATTTGTCGGCGTACGCAGCGTTTGTTTTCGCATAGCAATGATTGCCGGTCAGGGCGGATTGGTAGTTCTGGCCGGAAGCCTCCAACCGCACTGGGGAATATCTGCAGGATGGTCGGTGATGTTTATCGCCGCAGCGGTTTTATTCGGCAGCCTCTCTCTCTATCACCGGCTGTTCCTGCCGTACCCGGAATCCGATAAGCCTTCGCTTCGCGCACAATCCGAAAATTTTAAAAAAGAATTCTTTCGCGTCTTTGCGCTCTTTTTCCGGCGGAAAGATATCGGCATCGTTCTTAGTTTTCTTCTTCTCTACAGATTTGCGGAAGCACAGCTTGTCAAACTCGTCCCGCTGTTTTTGCTGGACGCTCGAGAGCGAGGTGGCCTCGGACTGAGTACGACGGATGTCGGCATGGTGTACGGAACGGTCGGCATTGCTGCCCTCGTTGCAGGCGGTTTGATCGGAGGATATGTCATTTCCAGACAGGGACTTCGGTGGTGGCTCTGGCCGATGGTCGTTATTATGCATACACCTGACCTGGCTTTTGTGTATCTTTCGCATGCACTCCCGACGAATTTATTTTTTATCAATCTTGCAGTGGCAGTGGAGCAGTTTGGATACGGGTTCGGTTTTACAGCATACGCAATGTATATGATATATATTGCGAGCGGAGAATACGCAACAGCGCATTTTGCAGTATGCACCGGCATTATGGCGCTTGGAATGATGCTCCCCGGGATGTTCAGCGGAAAAATTCAGGAACTTCTCGGCTATCAAAATTTCTTTTTCTGGGTCATTCTCTCGACGATCCCCGGATTTATCGTTGCAGCTCTTGTGAAGATACCGAAAGGCTTCGGCAAGAAACAAACAGCGGAGAGCGCATGATGAACGACCGGCAGAAGTATCGGCTTATTGTAGTAATTACCTTTGCAGCGCTTGGGACGGCGACCGCCTTTCTCTATTATCCGGCTGTTCATTTCTCATTCACGAACTGGGATGACAATTTATTGGTCGTACAGAATCCGGTGATTCGCTCATTATCGTTCTCAGCATTTGCCGCAATGTTTACATCTTTCTTTGTCAACCATTATCATCCGCTGGTCATGGTTTCGTATGCATTAGATTATGCTTTTGCCGGACTCAATCCTGCTCTGTTTCATCTGACGAATGTCGTTTTCCATGTTGCAAATGCATTGCTTGTCGTTTGGCTGGTCAGGTCTATCGTCAAAGACAATGCTGCGGCTTTGATTGCCGGACTTTTTTTTGCACTTCATCCGATGCGCGTCGAATCTGTTGCATGGATTGCGGAACGGAAAGATGTGATGTGTTCGTTCTTTTCGCTTCTCTCTCTTCTTGCATATATTCGGTACCGCAGTTCAAAGGATATGAAAACCTTCATCCTAGTCTTGATTTTTTTTCTTGCGGCATTACTTTCAAAGGCGATGGCGCTCACACTGCCTTTGCTCTTTGCAGCTTACGATTATTACGAAGGAGGCCGGCTGACGCGCGAGGACATTGTCGAGAAGGCTCCTTTTCTTCTTCTTTCGGCTGTCTTCGGAATCATTGCGGCTGCGGCGCAGTACTCGAGCGGCAGGCTTGAATCCGATCCTTCGTTCCATGTTGTGAAATCGTTTTTTCTCGTTTGTTACGGAATTGTGTCGTACGCCTGGAAAACGATCTGCCCGGCAGACCTTTCACCTCTCTATCCGTATCCGGAAATCCTCGGCACACCGTATCCGGTTCTCTTCTGGATTTCTCCTCTGATCGCGGCTGCAATTGCCGGACTCATTTATCTTTTTGTACGAAAGGATCGTGTTCTTATTTTTTCTTTGATCTGGTACATTCTAACGCTCCTTCCCGTGCTTCAATTCATCCCCGTGGGACGCATGATCATAGCCGACCGGTTCAGTTATTTTCCGTCCATCGGTTTATCCCTCGCAGCGGGTTACGGATATGTTTCGCTGTCGGATGCATTCAAGAAGCGCAGCCTGTTCAAATGGCTGCTTCCGGCTGCAGGTTGTTGTGTCTTGCTTTTGCTTTTCGGAATAACACGTCAGCAGCTCGGCATCTGGCAAAACAGCACGACACTCTGGAGCAGAGTCGTACACGATTATCCTTCCTACGCAGAAGGGTACAGCAATCTGGGAATTTCCGAAGCGGAAGACAATAGACCGGAGGCCGCAGTTCAGCTATTAAATAAAGCTCTTGCGCTCGATTCAGTTAACGTGCAGTACCTGTATAACCGCGGATTGCTTTTTGTAAGACTTCAGAATTCGGAGAATGCGATGCAGGATTTTTCAAAAATAATCGCACTCGATTCGAATTCAATAGACGCGCATATTCTTCGAGGTGATGTCTTTTATGAAAGTCATAAATATAGGGAAGCGATAGACGACTACTCTTTTGTTCTGGTTCGATATCCGCAGGCGGCAGAGTACCGTTTAAAACGCGCACGTGCGTCAATGGATATCGGCGAATATCTCCCGGCATGGAACGACCTGCAAATATTGAAAAATTATCCGCAGCCGGCGGACAGCAGCGTATTGAGAGGATTGGAATATACGAATCAGGCAGGAGCGGAATTGCATTCAATCCAGGGACAGAAGAAAGCAATTGTCTTTTTTCAAGGACGGGTCATACTGCTTTTCAGGAGCGTATCCGGGGATGGTGCAAGGTACGCCGACGGAAAGATCGTCTTCTCCGTGAAGGGGGATGGAGTTCGATTGGAAGAGGGACGAAGGGTCATTTACGAGGGATCTGAGAAAAAAGAAAAATAATAAACTTCAAGAGAAAAAAATATTTTCCCCGTTAGATTTTATTAATACACCCCGTCTTGCGCTTCAACTTTCCGCTGCGTAAAATAATATCATAGAATCGATGCACCAATGAAAGAAATCCAGACTTGAACACATATCTTCAGCCGAAATTAATCAAAGTCCTGCGCGAGGGATATTCTAAAGAAAAATTTTTTGCCGATCTCATTGCCGGTGTCATTGTAGGCATTGTTGCACTGCCGCTTGCGATAGCATTTGCCGTCGCTTCCGGCGTAAAACCGGAACAGGGAATTTATACGGCCATCATCGCGGGCATTATCGTTTCGCTGCTGGGCGGAAGTCGCGTGCAAATTGCAGGTCCGACCGGGGCATTTATTGTCATTATTTACGGGATTGTTCAAAGATATGGCTATGACGGGCTTGCTGTTGCTACGCTCATCGCTGGAGTATTGCTCGTTCTGATGGGATTGGCACGGTTCGGTACGCTGCTGAAATTCATTCCGTATCCTTTGACCGTCGGATTTACGAGCGGCATTGCCGTCATTATTTTTTCCTCACAGGTCAACGATTTCCTCGGCTTGCATATTCGAAACCTTCCTTCAGACTTTTTTGGAAAATGGATCGAATATGGGCAGCATGCACCGGCGTTGAATATATATGCATTCGGCATCAGTTTATTTTCACTGTTGATGATCGTCTTCTGGGACCGTATTACTCATCGCATTCCTGGATCGTTCGCGGCTATTATTGTCATGACGGCAGTCGTACAGTTTTTCCATCTTCCCGTAGAAACCATCGGATCGCGGTTTGGAAGCGTGTCGACAACGTTCCCGGCGCCGCATATGCCGAATGTATCATGGGACGTGTTCCGCCAGATGTTCTCTCCCGGTTTGACCATCGCATTGCTCGCCGCGATTGAATCGCTTTTATCGGCCGTCGTCTCAGACGGAATGATTCGTTCGCGCCATCGTCCGAATGCCGAGCTGATCGGACAGGGGATCGCAAATATGGTCTCGCCCCTTTTTCTTGGAATTCCGGCCACCGGCGCAATTGCCCGGACGGCAACCAATGTCAAGAACGGCGGCAAAAGTCCTTTTGCCGGCGTCATTCACAGCCTAACCCTTCTTCTCATTATGCTTGTTTTCGGATCGTGGGCGCGATTGATACCGATGGCGGTGCTTGCCGCGATTTTGATGGTCGTAGCATATAATATGAGCGAGTGGCGTTCATTCCGTCATATATTGAAAAGTCCGAAGAGCGATATCGTCGTGATGTTAGTGACGTTTTTATTAACTGTCATCGTTGATCTAACCATCGCAATACAAATAGGCGTTCTCATTTCTGCTTTGTTCTTTATACAGCGGATGTCTGAAGTTACTCAGGTAACTCCGTTGACGCGCGATCTGAAAGAAGAAAATGATGAAGGATCTGAGGGAGATGTTGCAATAGCTATCCCTGCAGGAATCGAAGTCTATGAAGTATTCGGATCGCTTTTTTTTGGTGCGGTAGATCAGTTCACAGAATCGCTCCGCAGCATGACATCGAAACCGAGAATATTTATTCTGGAAACGAAAAATTTGCTCGCGATCGATGCTTCCGGGCTCCGCGCATTGGAATCTCTGGCAGAAGAACTTACCAGACAGGGGACACAATTTTTCATTTCAGGAATACACAAACAACCGTTATTTGCTATCGAGCAATCCGGTTTTTTATACAAGATCGGCGAGGAACACGTCTTTGGTTCTCTTGGAGAGGCTCTGGAAAAAGCGCGGATTGCAATAGAACAGGCGAAACTTGAAAAAAACAGAAAAAAGATTGAATGAAAAGACTTTCGTATCATGAAGAATCCGAAACATTAATCAAAATCATTCGTTTTTTATCTTAGAGGAAGAAAAAGTTTGTTCCATTATGATGGGGTGGTTTTATGAGAATAATGAAGATTATTGCATGCAGTATCTTACCGGTTGTTGTAACGGTTCAGGTTTTTGCTCAGCAGGATACGACGGTCTCGAATCGGGACCAGGAGCAATCAATACCGGATAGTGCGACTGTGGAGGAGGATACAAGTGCGGTGACTGAATACGGCAATTTTATTTTGCTGGAGAACGGAGAAAAGTTGTACGGCAAAGTGGAAAAAGTTGTTCCTTATGCAGGGCAGCCGTATTTACTTTTGGATGGATTGGAGCGGCATGATTTCGGCAATGTTCGGGCATATCAGGACGATAACGGCTTTTTTGTCAAACTGCGATCGACACCATGGAGTTATGAATTTGTTCGCCGTGTCATTGAGGGGAAGATAGACTTTTTCAGCTCGACATATTTGACCTTCGTCGATGAACGGTACGGTTACCCGTTTGCTCCGTACAGGCCTTACCGGAGGCACGCTGTTGTCGCTTCGGAATACATCGACTATTTCTCGAAGGACGGCGTCGATCTTTTACCTGTCAATTTTCATAATCTTTACGAAGCGCTGTCGGATAATCCGGAAAGTATGAAATATCTGGATGATTATCGCACGATGGAAACAGTTCAATGGGGACTGCTTATTGGCGGCACGGCGGTGACCTTGATAGGATTGTCTACATCGAATTACCAGACGCACTATGTTTCGCCGCTGGTCTATGCCGGATGTTTGGCTACCGTTTCTGCCTATATTCCGTTCTTTATGAAAGATACAAAATTGCAGTTGGCAATTAAGGTATACAATAGATAACGTTTAACGCGCTGTAGCTCAAGGTTCAAAGTTCGTGGTGGGGAAGTGCAGAGTGGTTAGTTTTTGGTTATTAGTTCATCTGTTGATTGGTCAATTGCATTTCTGCAACTGTTGTCACTATGTCCCGAAAACATCCGGCGATGTTTTGGGGATGACTGCGAATGATTTGAATTCCCGAAACCGGCTGCAGAAAGCAGGTATCCATCCACAGGCGGATAAACAACATAGTACACGCAGAATAGACAACCTTGAAAAGGTGATCACTCAGATGGAGTCCATCTTTTAGATGGGCCCCATCTAATGAGCGCGTGGATAAACTGTTCCAGTAATTGCCGGGCGAGGATAAAAGGAGACGACTATAGCAGAATAGACACCTTGGAAAGGTGTCCTTCGAAACTATGGAATTTATTAGGAAATACGATCACTTTTTAGACCACCTTGGAAAGGTGGTCGGCAAGGTAGGCGGGCAGCCTGCTTTGGGTTTTTCGTGAAGAGTGTCAATTTTATCGCAATTCTGGAAGAGAATTTACCTCGGCGAGGCTGTGCATTTTCATCGCATGTTCGCTTATGATCTTTAACGTTGAAGTGTCGGTCGAAAAAATCGAATTGTGTCCCTGCAATTCCTGAGGAGGGTCGCCGACGAACATATCTCCTTTTTGCCATATTCCGTCCGGATGCTGTGCCTGCCCTTCACCACTCCATGCCCAAAAATTCGATCCGGCTATCGGAGAGCCGGCTTTTGCAGAATCGTATATGGCTCCGAAAATTTTAAAGAAAAAATGATCTCGGGCTCTTGTTGTCGAAGTCGCCTTAAAACTCGCACTGTCCCGATCAAGACCGAATTCTTCCAGAACTATCGGTTTCTGCAGCGTTCGTGCAAAAGACAAATGCTGTGCAATGCAGTCGATTGTGTTCGTTTCCGATGACGGAAGTGTCTCGTCGATTTTATTCGGATTGAACCACTGCCAATTGAATGGCCAGATATGAACGGTCAGGTAATCGATTGCAGATGTTTTGTGCGCATTAATATAACAATCATCCGACTGCAGCGAGCCGGCTAATCCTTCACTCCCTGTGGAGACGAGGTGATTCGTATCAAGAGAATGAATATATCGCGCTGATTGATCGATCCATGCATAGTATGCCCGAAGATTCGTTTTTGCAAAATCACCCGGCCACTGAGACCCGGGACGCGGTTCATTGGCTAACTGCCACGCCATGATCGCCGGATCTTCCACATAGAGTCGTCCATTGATGGAGTTTTTTCGTGCGACGATTTTATGAACGTAATCTAAGTAGAAACGGACTGCCCGCGGATTTGAATAGAATCTTGCCGAATAATCCATGAAGGCCAGATAGCCTTTTTGCGGATCTTCCGGGTCGGCTCCGATTGTATCCGTAGCCCATGCCATATATTGCGCCATGCCCCCCGACCATTCCCAGTAGTTGGTCAAAAACAGCACGGCGTGCATCCGGCGTTTTGCCATTTCCGCAAGAAGAAAATCCAGACCTTCAACCAGCGAATCGTCAACAACGCCCGGCGCGCGCTGTATTCCGGGAACAATTGCCCGCTTCAGATAAGATTCCTCGGACGCTGCAAGTATCCGCAAATTCGTTATACCGTGTGCTTGCAGTGTGTCCAATTCGCGCAGGAGCCTTTTCCGGTCTCCCGTCCCTCCCGGAGAACCGAGATAGCACCCGTACCAAAGATTGGCGCCGGCGTAGTAGTACGGTTTACCGCTTATTGTAAAGTGCGTTCCTTTGACTTTTACGAAATCTTCATGTTCTCTGAAAAACAGAAAACTTTCGCAGCCGGTCAAAGTAAAAATCAAAGTAACGCATAAAATTAAATTTCGAATGTTCATCTTTTTCTTCTGCGGGTTTGAAGATATTCAAACGAAATTTTCCGTGCCGCTACTTTGTCAGCACAAATTTTCTTGTCGCACTCAAATCTCCGGTTTGTCCGCTGAGCGGATGAGCTTGAAGCCTGTATAAATAAACGCCGCTGGCCAACTTGCTGCAATTAACCGTTTCCGTATACGATCCGGGGGACCGGATTTGATCGACTACGGTCATGACGTTTCTTCCCAGCATGTCGAAAATCTTCAGTGTCACGTTGGAGACTGCCGGAATATCGTAATTTATTCGTGTGCTCGGATTGAACGGATTCGGATAATTTGCGTAAAGTTTAAATGAGGAAGCAATCGTGCTCTTTGAATTCTGGACGCTGGTCGGAATTGTCGTGGCTTGGATCAGTTCGATACCTAAACCGCTTCCCAGATTCCTGGAGTACTCCTTGTGGAGCGTGTCGTTCCAGTGTTCATGCACGCCGAGACTTTTCAGGTGAACTCCCGTACCGTTGGGATCATACGCAATTCCAGCCGGCCAGTTCGTGGTATCGGCCGCCTGATGCAGGTAATCATCCACGCCGTTCATTTGCACAGGTTCGCTTGCGGCTGTATATTCGCCCGATATAAAATCGAAGCCGACGGATTCGATCGCAACGGGATCGAAGGAAGCGAACATGGAAGCCGTGTACTGATTGCAGAAGGGACTCATTTTCCATTTGAGCGGCTTGTCAAGTTCAAAATCAGTCGACCATAAAGCATCCATGAGATAGAAGAGATTTTTTCCGCTTAATAAAGAATCTCCCATCAAATCTACCTGAACACGATAAAGATGGTATCCGGTTCGCACCGCAACGGCATTTCCGTTGGTTGCGACAAGTCCGTTGTGCAGGTGTGCGGCGGAGGATTGTGTGTTTGAACCGAAGTGATTTTTTGCAAACATCGACACACCGGCATACTCGTGTCCTTTCATCATGGGAATATTAAGAACATATTCCGCTTTTTCGAAAATAGTGTACAGTGTGTCGGTGTAATATGGAGCACCGCTTGTGCCATTAATCTTCAAAACAGTGCCTTTATCGGAATAATGCACGAAAGCCGTCGTGCTTTTAACAACCTGCTCTCTTCCGAGACTTGCATAATTACCTGAATAATCGAGATAATGCGCATGCGGAAATTCCGCGTGCCAGATGTTGTAGCTATTCTGATAGATGTGCTTCATCGGATCGCCGATATAAATATTACTGTCCGCGACGCCGACGACATTGACCAATTGACGCAGCACCGAGAGCACGATTTCGGGAGATGTCTCTGAAATGCCGTAATATTGATTCTTCCCTCCATAGGTACTGTCTAATGGTGTCAAGTTCGATGCATTGTAATTTCCATCCCAACTGCTTGTGGCGTTTATTTTAATGAACACTTTTTCGCCGGGAACGTAATTGACTAGTCCTTTGCCCCGAAGCATATTATGGTATTGGAAGATCGCCATCCAGGAAGCAATGTCGCTTGTCTGGCCTGTAAGGCTGTGAATTGCCGATGAAAGCATGCTGTCGATGACCGGCTGATGGTTGTTCTCGGGCATAAAATAAGCATGGTTCGCTGAATCCGAAACGCAACTCTGAACCACGGCGTTGGCGTTATGCACCCAAACAACGCGTCCGGGAAAAATTCCTTTGGGAGTTCCTATCGGAGCATTAACGGCTTGCACGACGGAGGGAGTATTGGCCTTCAAAAATTGATAATCGCCCTGTATGAGTATAGGACAGATCAGGCCGACGACCAGGCCTAAAAATGCAAACACATATTTTTTCCGGCGGTACCATGTTTTAGCTTTCATATAAACTAATGCCGACAGACCGATGCTTGCAAGGTAGGCGAGAAATCCGGATGCCACCGGAAAAGCCGCCCGCATACATGGATAACTCGCTCGTGATGGTTTCGGTATGACTCTCAACGCGATCCAGACAAGAGCTAAAAGTCCGATGAACGGGAGATAGAACCGGCTGTATTTTGTTACGGCAGGATGCGTATGTTTTTTATCAGATCGATGATGCAGCAATTTCATTTTTGAAGCTCCTATATGGAATGTGCGACTATTTTAATGAGTTATGGCAAATATAATGCCGCCTTTTAATCTTAGTTAATTAAGTTTGATTGTGTATTGATCGCCGTCATAGTGAAAAATGATATCGGGTTTTGATGCAAATTCAAGAGGTGCAGGCTTTTCTTTGCCGATCCGGATAATTTCGATTGTTCTTACATTTAGCATTCCCGGGAATGAACTCTGACGTTTCCCGATTATAAGAGTGCGATCCTTCTCCTGATATTGAATCGGAATAATTGAGAAAGCGCCTTTTTCATAATTATTATTAACGTTCTCATCTTCATAAAGCCTGAAATTTCCATCGGCGCCGGTATAGACGAACAGACGCAGTGTGTCGGCTTGTTTTTCCGTCGCGTATTGAATTTCCGGTCCGCAAGGAATAATGGATCCGGCTTTTACAAAAAGGGGAATGACGGAATACGGAGCATCGGCCTGGATCGTTTGTCCGCCCTCGAAATATTTACCCGATCGGAAATCATACCAGCCGTTCCCTGCAGGAAGATAAACCAATCTCGTTCTGGCTTTATACTCCGTTACCGGATTGACAAGCAGTGCGGGTCCGAACATATATTGGTCGCCGATATTGAGGACTTTGGAATCGGAGCCGAAGTCCATAACTAAGGCACGCATGATTGTGTAATCGTCGTGCGTTACCATGCCTTCTAAAGAGTATAGGTAGGGCATGAGCCGATAGCGAAGCTTGTCGTACATTAACATCGACTGAAATGCCGGATGATTTTCCGGCGCAACGTTGAACATTTCCCGGTAGGGAAATTGACCATGGACGCGCAGCAGGGGACAAAACGTCCCAAACTGGAACCAGCGTGTCATGAGTTCCCGCCATTCGTCTCTATCGTTGTCGGAAGGATGCTCGTAGCGGGACTCTACCGCAAAACCTCCGATATCCGTAGTCCAGTACGGAACGCCGGAGATGCAGAAATTTAATCCCGATGAAATTTGCGCTTTCAAATCGTACCATCGTGCAGCAATATCTCCGCTCCATACTGCTGCGGAGTAACGCTGGAGTCCGGCAAAAGCGGAACGGGTCAGAATAAAAACGCGGCGGGAGCTGTCCGACCGGAGTTGTCCCTCATAAACTCCTTTGCAATGCACAAGTGAAAAAGAGTTCAGGTAACGCGCTGAAGAACCGAGCGCCGTCGGTCCTTCCCGCAAAATTGTTTCCGGCCGGGAAAGATTGGATTGGATATCCGGCTCGGAACAATCAAGCCACCATGCATCGATTCCTTTACTGAAAAGTTTTTCATTTATTTGTTTCCAGAACAAGTCTCTCGCCTGCGGCTGATACGGGTCGTAGTACGTGGACACATAACCCGGTCCCACCCAGTCTTTTTGGCCCTTCTCCACGTTCCTCATATACAGCCAGCCGTGATTCTTGAACTCCTCATAATTATTCGTTCCGACATAAAATTTTGCCCACACGGAAATCATGATATTCGTATGGAGACTGTCATGCAGAGTCCGGATCATGCTTCCGGGATCGGCATAGCGGGCAGGATCGAATTCATGATCTCCCCAGCGATCCTCTTTCCAGTAGAACCAATCCTGAACTATGTTGTCGAGCGGAATGCGGAGATCGCGAAATTTTTTAACGACGGAAAGTATTTCATCCTGTGTATTATAATGCTCACGCGACTGCCATAAACCCATCGCCCACTTGGGCATCATCGGCGCCTTGCCGGTAATTTCGCGGTAACCATGGACGACATCGTCTGAATTGTTCCCCGCAATGAAATAATAATTGATCTGGTCGGCAACTTCGGAAAAGAGAGAGATTCCTTTATTATCGGAATCTTGTTCCGGCGGCAGGTATTTAAGCCCGATATATCCGCCGGTGTGTATCCATTCGATTCGTATTCGATGCCGCTCGCCTGCCCGCATAAAAAGAGTTGGAAAATGTGTCCATGGCAGCCAGTTCTGCCGCCACGAATCTACGACTAAGCTGTCGTCTAACCACATTTTTGTATAGCCGCAGCAGTACATCCTGAATTTATGCAGTCCCGATTCCCGGCTTTCGACTTCTCCGCTCCATCGAACGGCGGCGGCATTTTTTTCAAATCCGGCAGGATAAGAATCGTTGACGTCGATAAACTCGTGCTCGATCCCCGGCTCCGGTCTCGACGTGAAGAGAGAAGTCATAGCAGAGTCTTTAAAATATTCGGCCGTAAGTCCTCCTGTGCTGCCGTCCTTTCCATAGAGTTCAAGTCCGGACAATGATTGATATTGCCTGACATCTCCGAATTTTGTGCGGGAGTTATTGTCCCAGAGAATTCCATAATTCCGGCTTGAGACCAGAAAGGGAATCGATTTAACGATGTTATACTGCCACAGGTCCACCTCATGGCCTTTGTAGTTCATAATGGAATTCTGATGTCCGCCCAGACCGTAGAATGCTTCATCGTCAGGCGAATCGAAGAGCTGCCGGATATGATAGGTTTGCTCGCCCATAACTTCGGCGGCGGTTATGATTTTTCCGCCTCCGGTTTTTTCCTGCAGCAGCAATCGGCCCTGCGGGGAATAATAAGCGACCGCGCCGCTTAGAGAGTTCACACGCACCGTAACTTTTGCAGTGGATATATCAACTTCATCCCCATTTTGCTTCACAGACCATGATACAGGCGCCCATTGTGTCCGGTCTGCCATAAGGCTCGGACGTTTCGAAAAAGGAGTATCCGATGCAGCAATCACGCGAATAATATTTTCCGTGCAGACCTGAACCTTCAGCCAACGCGCATCCGTTTCATGCAGCTTTTTAAGCTCGAAGAGTACTCCGTCGCGCTGTTTTTCGAAACCGAAGAGTATGCACGAACCGGAGCAAAAAAATGCAAGGAGAAGAAAAATAGTCCGTCGATTATTCATGGTTGTCTTTCATTTCTGTTCTTCAGATATCCGTCGTTTTAATGCATCGATCGATTCAATCCTGAAGAAATATTATTTATTCAAGAGCTTATCTGCCGCCAATGCAAGAATCATAAAATCAGTCGTTCCGCCCCCGAGAACGTACTCGGTTTGCTGCCAGAAATACGGCCATATTTTTAATTCGGGCAGGTCGGGATAAATCAAGGCAGTTCCGCTCGAAATGCCTCCCGGTATATACGACCAGTCGTCCCTATTAAAACCGTATGCTGTGGTAAGGGAACGGACGCCGACGCCTGAAACGAACGATGATGTATTTTCGCCGGGATGACATCCTAAAATAAAATTCAGCGCATTAAAAGCGTAGGCAGATGGAAAAAGTTTCGGGAAGCCGATATGCAAAAAAAGATGATCGACTCCTTCGGATTGAATATCCCATCCTGCGCCCCAGATATACGGTTCATATTGAACGCCGTAGGGAGTCTTCTTTTGCTGTTCGGAAACATCACGGGCGGCTTCTTTTACTGCCCGTTCCATCGCTGCCGTGAATTGTGCATCGTTCAGTTTTGCCGTAATCCTTCCTGCAGTTTCACAATGTCTAAGAATATGAGCGGCGATTGTATCTCTGGCTGCCAGCAGAATCTTTCTGTATTGTTCCCCGGAGGTCGACAGGTAGAGTTCCGCTGCAGCGTCGATGCGGTCGTTCAGTCTTGCTGAAGAGTTTTTCTCAAAAACTTCCCGTGAAATTTTCAGACATTTTTGCGCCAGTGCGGGATTAAATCGCTCCATAACTCTTGAGGCTGCGGCTAATGTCCGCGCTATGTACAATTCCCGCCTCGGATTCTTTTCTGTGAAGACCAGCCGGTCGTCGTTCGGCAGAGGCAAATGAAGCACCGGATCTTTTTCGTTTTTGCGATAGACAAGATTATCCGTCTCCGTTGTAACATCGCCGAGATGGGCATATTGTCTGATGTTAGGACTGATGATTCCTCTGTAGAATCTTCCCAGCGAATCGTACGAGCCGGTTAAGGAGAGGAGCCCGTGTTCTATTTGCTGCAAAATGTCGGGCTTTCCGTCCGGTTTGTGCAATTCTACGATCCGTGTATTCTGATCGATGGAGGTTGCGTCGTAATCCACATCGAAAATTTCATAAGCAAGGGAAAGTTTGTAGACGGTTTCAGCCTGAGATTCTACGCGTAAATCGTAATCGCCGGCGTCATGCCAGCCTCCGACGTTCAATCCCGGTACATGTTCACCAGAGCTGAATTTAGTCAAAGTCGATTCATGCTGGTAATAACCGTCGATATGATTGAAGTTCACGGGCGCCATCAGCGCATCATCCATATGACAAAGTCCATGCCATACCCTGTATCTGTCTCTCACCTTCATGTGACACATCTGAATGGGTAAAAAATATTCGAGTGTCGGCTGCCAGACATGCCGCGTAAATATGTCTTTCTTGATTTCAAATTCGTTCGATTCCTGCTTACCGTACCGCACTTTGTACAATCCTTCTTCTTGAACTGAACTGAAGTCGAATCGCAGGTATTGATAACGTAAAAAGCGGCCCCAGAGAGCCGGAGCCGGTTCCGTCCGAACGATGATTTCGGAGTCGATGGATATTTTTATGAGGTGAATCGGTTCATACGTATTTGTGTGTTTATCTAATTCAATGACCGCAATTTTATCCTGTTTCGGGTGATAGCCTATCTGAGAAACTTGAACGACCGGAGAAGAACGCCATCCTTTTACGGTCTTAGGAGTAATGATCCATTCGATTGCATTGCTGGTCGAGCCGGCCTGAATAATCGATCGCAGGATAAACCATCCGTTATTATACAATCCGCGGCCGTCGATGAGCTGGATGTCGACTTTGCTGCTTGTTATTGAAATTTCTTTTTCTTCATGGCCGGGAGCAATAACGATATTTTTTCCCGAGGCCATCGGAACGATTTGCAGTGTTCCATCCTCGGAATTTTTCATCGGTCCGTTTGCCTGCCTTGGAAAAATTCCCGATTTTCCATCCATCATGTAATGTTCGCCGAAGAGCTGGCCCGGAAATAATTCCAGATTGAATCCTACACTTTTTGTCCAGGATTCAGGAATGGGATCTTTAAAATTGACAGTGACCCGTATGCTGCTGCCGATTGCTTCTGTTTTAACGGTATAGCGGAATTTTAAATCGGGATACGTGATCGGATTGAATCCTTTTCGATCTTTGCTCGAATCGGGGTACCACAGATCAACGCTTACACTTCCGAGTTTCTTATCGATATGCCGTTGTCCCATGACGGGAGTTGGAGACCATTGTCCTGGAGCCGGTTCAAGGCGAATATCTCCGCAGGCGGCTACACGCGAACCGCACTGGACGATGGTAACACCGCTTTGATGTCCCTCCGGATAAAAATCGCTGAACACCATGACATTGACTCCGGGGGCTTCGTAATATCCTTCATCGTTTAGTACAAACGAAAGATCGGCCTCAGTCGATTGGGAGAAAACCATATTCTGAAAAATAAAGAAGAGAGATAAAAATAATAGAAATCGATTTGTCATAAAATCCTCGCAATAAATCATAATTGCATACGAGCAAGCCGAAACCGAGATCCATACTGTCCGGCGTTCGGCTCGTCTCTTCAAGCATTTAAGCCTAATCAAATATCAACGTAAAGTCAAAAGGAAAAACGGCAAAGATGTAAATAGCAATGGAGTTGCTGAAATGAATTTAAAAAAATATTCAGATCGGTATAAACCATTGACGAGAGCCGATGTCTAAGGAACAAGGATGCCGCATGATGCAGTCGGCAGCCGTCGGCGATGAGGCCGGAGATTGTGATGCGGTCTAAAGGTTCATTTGTTGGCAGGATAGGTATTCTTGCCTGCCTGACTGTTGACGCAGTCACGCAGGTAGGACCAATATTGACAAAAATTGATAAACAGGAATGAGTCCTACCATGATTCTTTCTTTTTGGACAGACTCAAAAAGGGGGAATGATAATTAAGAATAAATTAATTGTCTTAAATTAGGTTGAGTAATTACGGTGAAGGATTAAAATCCATCCGGGAGGACCGGCGAAAATCCGCCTTCAGATTTTCATCGGGCGGCAGTATTCTCCCGGATGGAGGTTTATGCGTACTTTCCAATCGGCCTGATCTTAACCGCTTTGCAGAAATAAACTGCCGGCATCTTTTCCCTTTCCGTTATTCGGATTTCCCGCGAATAGACTATGTCTCACAGATGAATTGCCGGCAGATATTTTGTATCTTTAAAGAGCAAAAGGAGAACCTGCATGATTAAGATTGCAATTGAAGCCGCGCTGGAAGCGGGTGCATATTTAAAGGATAATGTCGGAAAGATTCATCAGATCGAACAGAAGGAAGGGCAGGCCACGAATCTTGTCACCGAGATCGATAAGAATTCAGAAAAACTTATTATCAAAAAACTCAGCCGTCATTTTCCGGATCACGATTTTCTTGGAGAAGAATCGGGAAGCCGCGCAGTGAAATCCGAATACCGATGGATCATCGATCCGCTCGATGGAACGGTAAATTATACGCATGCGCTTCCGATTTTCTGCGTATCGATCGGACTGGAATACAGGGGAGAAATTATCGCCGGTGTTGTTTACGATCCGAGTGCAAACGAACTCTTTACGGCCGAAAAAGGAAAGGGAGCCTTTTTGAACGGGTCAAGGATTACAGTTTCAAAAACCTCGGAGCTAATTAAAAGCATGCTCGTGACGGGTTTTCCGTACAACATTGCCAACAATCTTTCTCTGTATCTGAATTCGTTCAAAGTATTTCTTTCGGAAGCGCAGGCTGTGCGCCGTCTCGGTTCTGCAGCCCTCGATCTTTCATACGTTGCATGCGGAAGGTTCGACGGATTCTGGGAGGGAGCGCTTCATGCGTGGGATATGGCGGCGGGAGTCCTTTTGGTAATCGAAGCGGGAGGCCGCTGGACCGATTATGCCGGTCATCAGGTGACGGTCTATAATCCGCAGCTCCTTGCAACGAATGGACTTATCCATGCGCCCATGATGGATGTGTTGAAAAGGAACATCAAATAGTGCTGTGGAGAGGTAGAAGAGAAATTAAAGAAAAAGGAATCTCCAATCCGTTTTGAAAATGAAACACAGATTCCCGCGTCACCGGATATATCATTCACATCTATGGAACGCTGATCTCTTTCGGTCTATTGAATTTTAAAATAATCTTGCGAATAAAGGATTTGATTTCCTTGATCGCAGCAAAGACTCCGCCGAAAATGATAACTGTCACTATATCGCCGGGAACCGTATAATCAAACTCGCCGCCTAGAACAAAGAAAAGCGCTATAAGCGCACCTACAGCAAAGAGCAGGAGCCACATAAAAATTTCCGCCGTAATTTTCTTTGTTTTGAATTCCTTCGGGAATGTCGAAAAGTCCTCCCATGAAAACGAGTAAGATCGAAGAAGTAAATTGAATGTGTCTGCCGATTCTTCCACAGCAGTCCCTGGAAGCCCGCGTGCGAAATCATCATCGTATTTTTTTCGTTTGATGTCGTCGTAAAGAAGTTCGTAGGCGCGCCGTATCTGCATGAATTGCTGTTCGAAAAGGATTGGATCCTTCTGAACTTTTTGTAATGTCAGGACGCGATTAAAATATGCCATCCGGATCGCTTCTTTACTGGCTGTAGTGTCAATTCCTAGTACTTTATAATAAGTCATGATTGGATTTCCTCACACAATAAGGCGTTTCCAAAGTACACATTTAATCGCTCTTTTTCCACTTTTTTACGCCATTTTTATCGATCATGTCGATAACGAGAAGCGGCTTTGGAGGTTTGATGGGAGATATAGTAAACGCGTCTGAAATGCGTTTTCGTGCCTGAGAAACGACCTTTTCGCGATCGGTATAAAGCAATGCTACCGGTTCTCCCGGTTCGACCTCATCGCCGACCTTCTTTTTGACTAAAATTCCGGCTTTCATATCGATTATATCGTCGATTTTTTCTCTCCCAGCTCCAAGTGAAACACTTGCCATGCCCAATTCGTAGGAGTCGATGGCTTGTATGAATCCTTGCTCGCTTAACTTGATTTCGAGTAGATAATTCGATAGGGGATAACGTTCGAGATTTTCTATTGCCTCTATATCGCCGCCCTGTGCCCGGACAAGATCGATAAATTTATTATACGCAGAACCGTTTTCTATTGCTTTCCGGCATCTTTCGATTCCCTCTTCTATGGAACGAGCCTTTTTTCCCAGATAAACCATGGCGCCCGAAAGCACATAGGTGACCTCCATCAGGTCGGCGCTTGGATCGTTGTTTCCAGCGGTGCTGGTTCCGGCTGTGCTGGTTCCGGCTGTGCCACGCAGGCATTCGACAGACTCCACGACTTCGAGCCAGTTACCGATCGCCGTTCCCAGCGGTTGATTCATTTCCGTAATAAATCCGATTGTTTCTATTCCGAACCCGTTGCCGATAGCGATCAAACTCCGCGCGAGCTCAATTGAGCGATTGTAAGTCTGCATAAACGCGCCACGTCCGGTTTTGATGTCGAGAACAAGAGCGTCGATTCCCTCCGCGAGTTTTTTGCTCATAATACTTCCGGCAATGAGCGGAATGCACTCGACCGTCGCTGTGACGTCGCGGAGGGCGTACATTTTTTTATCGGCAGGAGCTATTTCATTTGTTTGACCTATCATGACACATCCGATTTCGCGAATGACCCTCTTGAACTCGAGGATCGAAAGATCGGTACGGAAACCGGGAATGGATTCTAATTTGTCGAGCGTGCCGCCTGTATGTCCAAGTCCGCGCCCTGAAATCATTGGCACGGGAACGCCGCATGCAGCGACCAACGGTGCAAGGATAAGTGACACTTTATCCCCGACACCGCCGGTTGAATGTTTGTCTACCTTGACGCCTGGAATTGCCGAAAGGTCGATAACTTTGCCTGAATGAAGCATCAAGCGTGTGAACGTGAGCGTTTCTTCCGGGCTCATCCCGCTATAGAATACTGCCATCAGGAATGCGGACATTTGATAGTCGGGAAGTTTGTCATCTACGTATCGAGTGATAAGTTCGCGCATCTCCTCTTCACTCAAAGAGCTGCCATCCCGTTTCTTTCGAATCAATTCGGCAATATTCATACCGGCTTTACTTTTTATCGCATTGCTTTTTTTGGATTTTCTTTTCTGCGAGCAAGATGCCGCAAATCGTCTTGCTGTCGGAAATCTCACCTCGTTCGATCATGGCGACAGCCGTGACAAGCGAATATGTCTCCAATGTAAGAGTCGCTTCGCCCTCTTCCAAAGCCTGTCCCTTCGGTGAATGCCGCAGCCCTGTGGCCAGATAGATGTGAAGCACCTCGGAGCAAAATCCGGGAGTGGTGCAAATGTCCGTCAGTTTTTCAATCGATGCGGCTTCGTATCCGGTTTCTTCGCGAAGTTCGCGGGAAGCACAATCGAGCGGATTTTCATTTGCTTCGAGTTTTCCCGCAGGAAGTTCGAGAATGTACTGTTTCAGCGGATGGCGGTATTGCCGGACGAGGAGGATGCTGCCGTCGTCCAGAATCGGAACCACGACGCAGCCTCCGTTATGCATGGCAATTTCACGTGTAGTAGTGCGGCCTGAAGGATATTCGATTTCTTCTACAATCAGATCGAAAACCCGGCCGTGATAGCGGAGTTCAGATTTAAGAGTTTTTGGAATGGGCATCGTTTTTATCCGGAGCAATTTGGACAATATGCTGTGAAAATCCTGGAAGAATTTTTTCCGACTGAAAAAGAACATAAATCCGTTCGCGAATATTGTTTTCCACCGAGCCTATGCACTTCCAGTTCGATACATGTGCGACAAGTTGGAGATGGCATGAAGACTCTTTCAACTCCAGCAGAATCGCTTCCGGTGCCGGGGTTTTTAAAATTTCCGTATTTTCTCCCGCTGCGGAAAGCATAATCGACTTTGCACGGCCGATGTCCGTTCCGTATGCGACCGGAATATCGATGAGAATTCTGATTTCCGCAGTTGGATAGGAAAAATTGATGACACGCGACTTTGTGAGTTCTGCATTCGGAACCACAATGACATTGTTATCACTGTCGAGAATTTTTGTACTTCGCAGACCGATTCCGAACACGTCTCCCGTTTCTCCAGTCGGTAATTTGATACGATTGCCGATGCGGAACGGCTGGTCGAACATGATGACGAAACCGGCAATCATATTGGCCAGAGTTTCCTGAGCGGCAAGAGCGATGGCGACGGATCCTCCGCCGAGAAAAACAAGCATGCTGCTGACGTCCACACCGAAGTGCCCCAGCATCGTCACCGTGGCAATCATGAGTAAGATCAGTGCGATGACACGGTCGAGAATCGGGAGTACAGGCAGAATTCAAAGTCGATGCGGTGTTTTGTGCATGCCGTACCATGGAATATTTCAGTACGGTATCGATAATACGGATCAAAAGACTGGTGATGAAAATGACAAAAGCAATATAAATGATGTTTTCTGAATAACGAATAATTTCTTGACTCATTTTATCTGTAGAATGAATTCCTTTTGCCAGTTCTTCGGTCGAAAGGTATAAAGCGGCAATTATAGTCAGCCATTTGATGCGGGGGACAAAGATATCGAATAATTGATCGTCAAGCTGTGTGTTGGTTCTGGTGACGAGTTTGCGTCCGATTGTATTGAGAAAGTATCTCAGCAGAAAACCGATAATCACAACTGCAGCAATCATGAACGAAGCGTTCATGAAATGCGAAGCAAATTCGGTTCCGAAATATTGATAGAGCCACTTGCCCATGACTTACGAATTTCCTCTGCTGCCCGGTTTGACAGCGGTACTGCCTTCTTCACACATAGGGCATTCTTCCGGTTGATGCGTCACAGCATCCATTTGCAGGACCGAAAAACTTTTGGTTTCAAAGCGTGCTTTTCCGCTGCTGCGGTCTACAATACAACTGACACCGACGAGAGTGCCTTTTGCCTGGTTGACCAATGCCGCGACTTCGTTGGTTGAGCCGCCGGTTGTCACGACATCTTCAACGACGAGAACCCGTTCTCCCGGTTTGATTTCAAAGCCGCGGCGCAGTTCCATTTTTCCATCTTTCCGTTCGGCAAAAATCGTCCGTGCACCGAGCATCCTGCCGACTTCTGTTCCGACCACAATGCCGCCGATAGCCGGGGATATGACGACTTCGACATCGCTGTATTCAAAGTGACGGGCTATTTCACCTGCAAAGAGATGGAGATATTTTGGGAACTGAAGAACACGGGCACATTGGAAGTAATGAGCGCTGTGAAGTCCGGAAGTCAACTGAAAATGGCCGTCTAAGAGCGCCTTGGTCTCTCGAAAAATTTCCAAAACCTGTTCTTTCGGCAGTCTCATACATCTCCTTATCTTTAATAAAATGGGCAATTGATTATGCACAAAAAGATACGAAGAAGACGTTTGATGCGCAATTTCATTCGTACGGTCAATGTTCCAGCTAAAAATGTGCTGAGGCGTTGCAGTGCTGCGGTTTGAGTCTCGCTCCTAAGCTCCAGCTTGGGAATGAGATTGAAATCCAATAAAAAAACAATTATTTCAAAATTCACTAAATATTTATTTTTGTTCTTAGTTTGTGGTTCTTGGTTCGTCGTTCTAAATTCATAATTATATAGGGTAAACCCCCGGCTCTGCCGGGGGACTCCCCCAGTTTGACTTTTGCGGAAAAAAGAAGAATCTCCTATATGTGTGAACAGCTCAAAGCACAAAGGAGATTCCGATGAATAGACAAGACAATTTACAACACACGAAGTATGAATGCAAATATCACGTAGTGTTCATCCCGAAGTATCGACGGAAGATACTATTCAAGGAGATTCGCAGGTATCTCGGGGAAGTATTCCACGATTTAGCCCGACAAAAGGAGAGCCGGATCGAAGAAGGACATATGCTGGAGGATCATGTTCACATGCTGGTAAGCATTCCTCCGAAGTATGCGGTAAGCTCAGTGATAGGCTATATCAAGGGAAAGAGCGCAATTCATATAGCGCGAGAATATCGAGGGAAGAAAAAGAACTATGGGGGAGAGCATTTCTGGGCTCGAGGGTTCTTTGTGTCGACAGTAGGCAAAGATGAAAAAGCGATACGAGAATATATACGAAAGCAGGAAGACGCGGACAGGCGTATGGATCAAATGACTATTTTTGAATAAAAACTTTTAACCGCTTTGAGCGGTTCACAATCTTTTCAAGCCTCCGGCTTTGCCGGAGGTCTTTGACTCATAATTCATAATTCATAATTCATAATTATCCATTTACTATTCACTATTTACCATTTACCGTTCATTGCTGCATATTCTTTATAATTGCATCACCGAACTCGGAACATTTAACTTCTTTCGCGCCTTCCATCAACCGTGCAAAATCGTAAGTCACGGTTTTGGATTGGATGGCATTGTTCAGGCCTTTTAAGATCAGATCCGCCGCTTCCGTCCATCCCAAATAGCGAAACATCATTTCTCCGGAAAGAATGACAGACCCCGGATTGACCTTGTCCAGATTGGCATACTTAGGCGCTGTGCCGTGTGTTGCTTCGAAAATTGCATGGCCTGTGATATAATTGATATTACCTCCCGGTGCGATGCCGATGCCGCCTACTTGAGCCGCAAGGGCGTCGGAGAGATAGTCGCCGTTTAGATTCAAGGTTGCTATGACATCGAAATCTTCGGGGCGTGTGAGAACCTGCTGCAGTGTAATGTCAGCAATGGCATCTTTAATAACAATTCCGCATGGAAGTTTCTGCCATGGACCGTTGTCGATTTCTACTCCGCCGAATTCATCCTTCGCCAATTGATATCCCCAATCACGGAATCCGCCTTCCGTGAATTTTTGAATATTGCCTTTGTGCACGATGGTCACGGATTTACGATTATTGTCGATAGCGTACTGGATGGCCGACCGGATGAGCCGCTTCGAACCTTCTTCCGAAACCGGTTTGATGCCGATGCTTGAGCTTTCCGGGAAACGGATTTTCTTTACACCCATTTCCTTTTGAAGGAACTCGATGATCTTTTTTGTTTCCGGTGTTCCGGCTTTCCATTCAATTCCGGCATAAATATCTTCCGTGTTCTCGCGGAAGATGATCATGTTCACTTTCTCCGGATGCTTGACAGGCGAAGGGACTCCGTTGAACCATTGCACGGGGCGCAGGCAGACATACAGATCCAAAGTCTGCCGGAGGGCTACATTGAGAGATCGAATGCCGCCGCCGATAGGAGTGGTCAGGGGACCTTTGATGCCGATCAGATATTCTTTGAATGCCTCGATGGTGTCGTCGTGAAGCCATGTATTGGGGCCGTAAATGACATTGGCCTTCTCGCCTGCAAACACTTCGAACCAGACGATTTCTTTTTTTCCGCCGTACGCTTTTTTCACTGCGGCATCGAAGACGCGCTGCGATGCACGCCAGATATCTGGTCCGGTTCCATCTCCCTCGATGAAAGGAAGTATGGGTCGATCCGGAACCTGCAGTTTTCCGCTGCTGAAAGTAATTTTTTGGCCGTTCACCGGAGGGGTCAATTTTACATATTTCGACATCGATTAAATCTCCTTAAGAGATAATTGGATGGTTTTTCTAATTGCATCTCCAAAAACTTTTACCTCTCCGTCCTGATAATGTTTGAGATTCAGAACAAATCGAATGTTATCGTCCCGGGAGCGTGGAGTGATGTGGAGGTGAAAATGAAAGACCGATTGACCGGCAATCGATCCGTTATTGGAGAAAAGATTATAGCCTTCAAGATTAAATTGAATCACAAGCGCGTTCGTAATGATTTTTGCCGCATGCAGAACGGACATGTAAGATTCCTCCGGCAGGGCAAGAAAATCCCTGCAATGAATCTTCGGGATGATAAGCGTATGGCCGTAATTAATCGGGTTTATATCCAGAACGGCCATGACCTGATCGTCTTCAAAAAGGATTTCGGCCGGAATCTGTTTTTCGATGATTTTACAAAAAATGCAGTCTTGCATGAAAATCGGATATCCTTTTCATAATTATTCTAATCTATCCAAATAACGATGGAAAGTCAAAAAACGTTCTGGTAAAAACATTATTGCATCCGGAAAAATAAATTATTACTCTTGCACTATAAAAAACACCGGACCTGGCAGAGCCTGGCTTTTGGCCTGTTCGAGGCTAAAAAGGTTTGATGAACAACTTTTTGGGAAAGGGAAGACCATGAAAAAGAGAATATTTATCGGCATCGGAATAACTTTGCTCGTACTCATCATCGGAGCAGTCATCGCATTTTATCCGGCTATCCGATTTATGACGCAGAAAGAAGTCATACAGATCGATCCAAACTTAACGATAGCGCTGGGCGGAGGAGGCAACAGCGGAATTGTTATCGGCGACAGCGTCGTGGTCGTTATCGATACCAAAATGATGAGCAATTCTGAAGATCTCTATAAGCTTGCGAAGGGGGAGGCCGGTCAAAAGCCGATCATCGTCATCAACACGCATTATCATCCCGACCATGTCAACGGGAATAAATATTATAAGGGAAGCAGGATCTATATCGGGAATTATGAAAAAGATTTTCTTCAGAAGTATATCGCCGCAGAAGATCAACCTACGGATTTTGTAAGGGACAGTCTGCTGTTCGATCTTGGCATTGAGAAAGTGCATCTTTATAATCTCGGTCAAGCGCATACTATGAACGATGTAGTGGTCTACCTGTCAAACCGTCATATCCTGTTCACCGGGGATTTGGTTTTCAATCAAATCAACCCGGTACTGAAAAAAGAAAGTGGAGCAAACGTTTCTCAATGGATCAAAGTACTTGATCTCATTTTAAGCCGCTGGCCGGACAGCAAATTTATTCCCGGGCACGGACAAGCGGGTCATAAGGAAATCGTTGAATCCATGCGTCAATATTTTATAGATATGACAACTGCCGCCGCAGATTCAAGCAAAGAAAATCTGTTCAAGGATAAATATAAAGGATGGACGAACCTCCCCTCAATGGCATCGCCCGAGAAGACGATTGAGTATATAAAAAGCTCTGAAGTGAAATAGTAAAATGTTTTGGTGACTACTCAGCGTGATATTGAAAGAATAAAAATAATCCCCCTCTCTTCCAGAGAATGAGTCTGTCCAAAAAGAAAGAATTACGGTAGGACAAACATTCCTGAGTTTACTATAAAAAGCTCGAAAATCACATTCTTAACTTTGTTTTTGAATGAAAATCAAAACCTTTTTTGTCAAAATCACCTTTTTAGAGTGGACTCATTCCTGTTTGACGTTTTTCGTCAATATTGGACCTACCTGCGCGACTGCGTCAACAGTCAGGCAGGCAAGAAAGCATATCCTGCAAACAAATGAACTTTTTTGACAGTATCAAAAAGATGTACCGCCAAAACAACCGTTTTTCGGAATCCCTGCCTGCGGCAGGCAGGATCGATTCGACCACAATCCAGCTCCGCTAAATCTGTGAATCGGGATTAGCGGCTATCGGATAGTTAGCACAACGTTCAAAATGCGGCACTAATTATATATTTGTCTTGTTTCCAATACAAGCAGTGTAAGGAGGAACAAGATATGACCAGCAGCACAGTAACACTTCATAGGGTTCTCAAGACCACACCGGAGAAAATATATCGCGCTTTTCTTGATGCCGGCGCTCTATGCAAATGGCTTCCGTCTCATGGATTCACCGGTAGAGTGCACCACCGCGATGCCGCTGTCGGCGGTTCCTATAAAATGTCATTTACAAATTTCGGCACCGGTCACAGTCATTCTTTTGGCGGTACATACCTCGAACTCGTACCGAACGAGCGCATTGTGCACACGGATATATTTGATGATCCGAATATGCCAGGGACGATGAAGACCACGGTCGAATTGAAAAAAGTATTTTTGGGAACAGACGTAAACATCACCCAAGAAGGAATACCTGAATCCATTCCTGTGGAAGCATGTTATTTAGGCTGGCAGGAATCGTTGGTGTTGCTTACTCAGTTGGTTGAACCGGACATCCCGGATTGATAGGTCAACAAACAAGGAAGAGATTCTTCTTTAAGAAGTGTTTATAGTGACGAGAAAGAACACGCCATTGGCGGCCTGGTTCGTTAAAGACAGAAGTTATTATTAAATCAAATCTTTAAAGGAAGTAAACTATGAATATATTCTTATGGGTTCTTCAAATTCTTCTTGCCCTGCATACCATCATGGGCGCAGTATGGAAGTTTTCAAATTCGGAACAAACCGTGCCTTCCCTAAAAGCAATTCCCCATGAAGTTTGGCTGGCGATGATCGTCATTGAACTGCTTTGCAGCCTGGGCCTGATCCTCCCGGCATTGAATAAGCATCTGGCCATCCTTGCCCCTATCGCAGCGGTCTGCATAGCCGCGGAAATGCTGCTCTTTTCCGGGTTTCATATTTATTCCGGAGACGCGAACTACGGACAAATGATTTATTGGCTTGTCGTGGCTGCTCTATGCGCGTTTATTGCCTACGGCAGGTTTGTGCTAAAGTCATAAAAAAAATTACTTCCAACAATGGTTATAAAACTTAGGACGGACATCGGTGTCCGCAAGCCTGCCTGCCGGCAGGCAGCTTTTCGGATCATAGCAAGCATAGTCTCGATGGAAAATATTTTATGAGTTCATTCAAAACAACGAGAGCAATTCCAGTCCCTCCAGAGAAGATATTCACTGCTTTGAGCAATCCGGAAAAGCTGTCAAGGTGGTGGGGCCCTACAGGTTTTATCAATACATTTAAACAATTTCAGTTTAGACCCGGCGGGAAATGGTCGTTTGTCATGCATGGACCGGATGGCAGAAATTATCCGAACGAAAGTGAGTACATTGAAATTATTCCAAATGAAAAAGTGGTAATTCGCCACATCTCAGAACCGAAGTTTACCTTGACCATCATTATAAAAGGATCCACACAAGGGTCAATAATTCATTGGATACAAGAATTTGAGAACGCAGAAGCTGCAAAGAAACTTGCCCATATTGTAGAACTTGGCAACGAACAAAATCTTGACCGGCTTACGTCGGAAGTTTGCGGCAGTTAACCGCCGTCTCCCCTCTCGAAGAGATGGCTTCTTTAATAATCCTGATTTATTACGTTAGCATCCCTAATTTTGGCGTCTGGCAGTGCGTCAGGGATTTTTGTATCTGGAATAAGAACAAGGTGTATCAATATTACGTCGTCATCAATCTCAAGATCCGGACTTCGTTTGCATCAAGCGATAGGTTATTTTGAACCGTGCTGCCGGTTTTAAAATCGTTGATTCCTTTTGGTTCTTTTTCGAATTTCAATTTCAAGGATTGCGCGAACGGTTCATGGTTGATGAGAAAGAGAAGATGTCCGGAACCTTTGCTTTTCATCAAGCCAAGTTCGACAAAAGGATTATCAGCGCTCACTTCCTGTTTTATGCTTGAATGTTTCAAAGCGGCAGAATAAAACAGATACGCTGGAATATTCTGGAACGCGTCATCAGTTCGTGCCATAACCATTTCGACAGGGAACATACAGGCTATCGCGCAGCCCTTTCCGTATGTATTCACGCTGAGTACTGGTTGATTATTTTTATCGCAAGCAATGACTGCTGCACTTTTGGGTTCGATTTTATAATACGTATACGTCGATGGCGGCGGTTCCATTCCTTGAAAGACCATGCGGTTCTCTCCATTCTTCGGAGCATACTCTTCATTCAAAAAGACCTCGAAAATTTTCGGCATTCTTCGATAATCGAGAAGCTTGAAGCCGAAGAGATTCTGCAGATACCCGGGTGCCATGGCATGAATATGCTTGTTAAAAGACATATAAACCGTTCCGCCTTGTTCGACGAATGAAGTGATTCTGTCCATTCCTTCGATGGTGAGGAGTCCGTTCGGAACGAATAATAATTTATACCGGGATAAATCCTCGTCGTGCCTGACGAAACTCACCGGAATGTTTGCGGCACGCGCCAGCATATATGCGTTCGGATAGATGTTGAAATTTATGGCGAGACGGTCGTAATACGCTTTGTCGACATAAATTGCAGCTTCAGGTTTTGCGAACGAATATTGTTCAAGGTCGATTGCATTGATGGTATTGATAAAATCCTGAAGTTCCTTTGCCGCCGGTTTTGGCGATTTATCGGCACGGAGGAGGCCGAATTCCAGTTCCTGCTGCGCATTGTTATTATAGAGATGCCGCACCTTCTGATCGATATCACAAAATGCCCACGGGAGCAGGCTGTTTGCACCGGCGACGAAGCAGGAATAGGAAAGAACCCGCTGGTACACAGCCTGGTTTTCTTCAGAGATTTGCATCGTGCTGTTGCCGAATTCAAAACACGCGAGCGGTTTATCGTTGTGCTGACTGAATTTCATAATGTACGTTCCGAAATAGGTATCCCGGAATGAATTGATCTCTTCGAATTTAAACATATCGTAATTATATTTGCTGTAGAAATGTGAACTCACAAAATCCGAGACATCCATGAGCCCGACGATATCAGCGCCGACTTCCTGAACAATAGATGCATGGTCGGCGCCGAACGTGAGAGGCTGCTTGAATCCCAGGCTGTGGAATTTTGAAACTAATTTATTTGCATAAGCGGTCATAATAGTTCTGTCGGGAACGCCGGAACTGTTTTTTGCAGGAAAACCGGCATGCCAATAAGGTTCGTTGCCGACATCCCATGCAAATATCCGGTCGTCGTATGCATAATGGAGCGCAAGAATTTCCATGTACTTTGTAATATACGAGAACGATTCATCGCTCGTGTAGTAATGATCTGCCTTGGTCCATTCCGGCCGCACTGCGTTCGGATCTTCCTGGAATGAAGCGAGGTGGAAAAATGTGGGGATGACTTTTAATTTGTTGTCATCGCATAACGAAATAAATTTTTCCAGGTTTGCTGTAATAACGCTGTTCTCTTTTTTGTTATTATCGACCATATCGTATGGCAGACCGATCCTCACCGCTTTAAACTGCATCGAAGCCATGAGTTTACAATCCGCCTCGATTTCTTTGAAATCGGGATCAGTATAAAACTTTATGGAATGGCCTGTGGACGCGGGCAGATAGTTTATTCCCATGACGAATTGTTTTTTATTGTCGATGAGCCGGTAACCGTCTTTAAAGTGCATACTCGATGTTTCTTTCTTTATTGTTCAACGCGGTTCTATTTTACTATTCAATGTGCCTTTACCTCAACGTACTGAATGTGAAGAGGAGAAGCAATTTGCAGAATCATTTGCTTAACGAAAAGCCGTTATTCTAATGACGATATATGTTCGGATTTATTTTGCTTTTTTACATGAATGAATACAATCGGAACAAGTGCGGCAATAGTGATTATCGATGCGACTAAAAAGTCATCACAAACGGCACGGATAAAAGCTTGCGTGGAAATATGAGATGCAATTAATGCTGCGGCACGCATTGCGGCAAGAGTTTGATCTCCTGCCAATGCGTTCATGCTGAAATGTGTTAAATTTTGTGCAATTTGGTGAAACGCATCCGATTGCGGGTTCACGACCTGGCCGTATGCTGCCGTATGATAAATTGTGCGCTGCAGCAGCAAAGTGCTCATAAAGGCAATCCCGAAACTCCCGCCTACCTGCCGGATGACATTGAATAGTCCCGATGCCTGTCCGATTTTGCGGCGGGGAATGTTGGAGAGCGCCGCCGTTGAAAGCGGAGTAAATATCAACCCCATTGCAAATCCGCGAATGTACAGTGAAAGCATAATTTGAGAATGTTCTGAATACAACGACAAAAAGCTGTTGACGTACAGGCTCAATGCCATTAAGATAATACCGATGACGGCCGGAAATTTAAGATTTACTTTGTCGGAGAAATATCCGGCAATCGGAGAAATGACGGCTTGAATAATCCCGACGGGTAAAAAAAGTGATCCTGCTTGAAATGCGGTATATCCCAGCGATGTTTGCAGATACAGGGGAAGTAAAAATGTGCTGCCGAACATCCCGAATCCGAAAATGAAAAGAATGCAGTTCGCCAAACTAAAATTAAAATCCTTGAGCAAGCGTAAATCAATGAGCGGATGCGCAATGGTAAGTTCCACGGAGAGGAACACGACGAGCGAAACGGCGGATATGGCAAAACATGAAACGATAAAAGGGGATGTCCACCCGCGCGTATTCCATGCAGCATTACCATCCGTTAATGCCAGCAGAAGGGCGCTCAAGAACACAGCCATAGAAACGAAGCCGAGCACATCAAACGAACGCGTATGTTCAGTTTTGTATTCGCGCTGGATGATGATCGTCGCAAATAAGCCGACGATCCCGACCGGGACATTGATGTTGAAAATTGTATTCCAGTTGATGTTATCAATGAAATAACCGCCTATCATTGGACCGAGCGACACGGATGCAGCCGATGCAATAGACCAAAAACCGATTGCAATACCGCGTTGCTGAGGCGGAAATTCCCGGGTAATAATTGCCATGCCTGTCGGCGTCAGCAGCCCGGCTCCGCTTGCCTGAATGATTCTGAACATGATGAGGGCGTCTTCATTCCATGCCAGCCCGCAGAGAAACGAACCGAGAGTAAACAGGAATAATGCCAACAGATATGTTCTCTTATATCCAAAATGGTCTGCAATCCATCCGGACGTCGAGAGCAAAATAGCAAAGACGAGCATGTACGCAGTGATGACCCACTCGGCTTTATCGACCGTAATGCCGAACGACGCCATGATTTTCGGCAAGGCGACATTCACGATGGTCGCGTCGAGCACGGCCATGAACGTGCCGATCATGACGTTTGCCAGCACCCACCATTTATATGATGTATGTTCATGGTGAAGCGACGGCACACGCCGTACGAACCCATGTTTTAATTGATGTCTTATTGATATTGCCATGATGATTGCGCAGGTTTTATGGAAATTCAGAATTTCAATTCGGTCAAGGAAAACGGTGTGCCATGACCGGGATAGACGTTTTTGATATTTAATGTTCTTATCTTCTCAAGACTTGCGGCAAGCGCCGTCTCATTCTGTATGATGTCTGCCGTCGTTGGTTTCTTTCTATTGTTGATGGTATCACCGGAGAAAAAGTCGCCTTCTGAGGTAAGGATGCCGATGGAACCCATCGTATGTCCCGGAATGTAAACCGCATTCGCATCGAACCCGATGTTTCCGAAGTCATGTCCGTCGGATAGGATCATATCCGGTTCAAATGCCTCAAGAGGAAATTTTTTCATCATCGGTTTGAAGAACAGTGTTTGACTTACGAACCGTTTGACATTCGAAAACGCTGAGGATTTTCTCTTGCGATTGAGAATCGTCGTGCCGGTTCTGCACAGGCCTGCATCTGTTTCATGCACTGCGATTTTCACACCGTATGTTCTCTGAAGATACGCACAGTTGCCGATGTGGTCGAGATCGCCGTGCGTGATGATGACAAGTTTGATTGCAGCGGGGGCAACGTTTTCCCTTGCAAGCGACTGCTCCAGCCGCGTTCTGCTCACAGCCAGTCCGGTGTCAATGAGAAATATTCCGGTTCCGGTTTTCACCAGGTATGCGTTCACCATGCCGAGTGCGAGATGTTTAATTTCCATTGTTCTGGTCTCCAAAAATATTTATTGAGGTGTTGTTGCTGTTGGGTTTTCCAGCTCTGCAAGCTTTATGGATGCGTTTTTTTTCAAATGGCCTTTCAACTGTGCGCTGTATCCATGTCCCGATGAGCGAGATGGATTGACCGGAAAAACACAACCGATAGTTGCGGCTGCGAAACGCCTTAAAGGTATTGATACTCATGCTATTGCAGGTTGACCAGCTTTGCCATCACCGTGATTGCATTTATCAATACTTCTTTTTCCTTCTGTGTTGTCTTTTCACCTATCGATCGGGCCAGCCATTCCTGCCGTTCAGACCTTCGCTTTTCAACGGCTTTGATCCCTGCGGCGGTAATGGTGATGAGCACTTTTCGTTTATCTGTCCTGGAGGACGCCCTTTTGATAAAACCATGGTCAAGAAGTTTGTTGATGATTTGGGACATGGATTGAGGAGTTACTTTTTCCGCTGCCGCCAGCTCCGACGGCAGTATTTCTTTGTAGTCATGTATGACGGCAAGCGTAGAACTTTCTGTTAGGGAAAGCAGCTCATCGTTCTTGGTTTGTGTCCTTAATATCTTTACAAGACGTGAAATGACGACGCGCAGATTCTCCGCCAGTTCGATATCCTCGTTGTGCTTCATGTGCATCATCCTCCAGTCTTTATAGTAAGTCTACTTTACAAAGTTACTTAAATATATTTAACTATACAAATAAGAACAGGTATTTGTCTGCTCGTTGATGGCTGATGATCAAGACGAGGAGAAGAGACTCGCAATTTTGCAAAGGAATACGACAGCATTCTTGTATGGTGTGGTTCAGTGACGTTTGAGTATAAATATGTCGGAAAGGCTGCTGTCCCGGACTATTGCTGGAAAGTCCTGACCATCAAAAAGCTCAAGAGAGTGGAAAACTATTCGTTTCGTAATAATGTTCCTCGGCTTGGAGATTTTCATTCTTATGAAGTATCCCTCGATTCGATCAGGCATTTATCGGGATTGATATTCGTTAGGCAGGAGAAAAATTAGGTTCATACAGCCCATTGAACTGTCTTTTCATTACCTGTTTTATGTCCTCAGTTGCTTTTACTGACTTCCCTTTGTACCATAGAATTATGAATAAACATCAAGAATCTGATATTGAACCGACAATCCAAACGCGGTTCAACTTTTTGCCGCTGGATTCGTTTGCAAAAATCGTTGAATCCAATCCGGATAGTTATGATTACTACCGCGCACGCCTTGATCTTGTTCACCTTTCCTTGATGAGCGATTTCGATGAGCTTATTTGTCTTGATCATCTCCGCATCGCACATTATTGGTACCAAATTGAAACCGTTCGCAAAGTCTTGAAATACTTCCGGGGGCGTGTTCTGCTTGCCGATGAAGTGGGTTTGGGAAAAACAATCGAAGCAGGAATGCTTCTCAAGGAATATTTGTTGCGAGGTTTGGTGCGGAAGACGCTCATTCTTGTTCCTCCTGCACTCGTTTCTCAATGGTCCGAAGAATTACGATCGAAATTCAACATCGAATCGCGTACCACGGATGATCTCAATTTTAAACAGGCTTCAGGTTTCTGGAGCAGGCATGGTACGATTGTTGCTTCTATTAATCTGGCAAAATCGAAAACACACGCAGAAGCAGTGACACGAACAGAGTGGGACCTCGTCATCGTTGACGAAGCACATCATCTCAAAAACCGATCTACGTCGAATTGGAAATTAGTCAATAACCTGAAAAAGCGATTTATCTTCTTGTTAACGGCAACACCAGTCCAGAACAATCTTATAGAGCTTTACAATCTTCTCACATTACTAATGCCCGGCGTGCTCAAAACAGAAGTGCAATTCAAGAAAGAGTATGTCCTGCAGGGAAATCCGCGGATGCCAAAAAACCATGAACATCTCCGTATGCTCCTGCAAGAAGTCATGGTTCGTAATATCCGGAGTGTCGTAGATGTAAAACTTCCAAAACGGTTTGCTACAACGGTAATCGTTGAACCATCAACGAATGAGCGTGAACTCTATGAGGCCATCGGGGCATTCATCAGAGGACATTTCCCTGAGGAGAAAGGACTTAACCGGTTAACTCTGAATACACTCCTCAGAAAGGTAGGAAGCAGTCCCCAAGCAGCAGAAGAAACCATCGAAGCATTGTGTGATCGATTCACGTATCCCGAGCTTGCAGCTCTTTTGGATCTTGCACGTCGCGTCGATGAAAATCGCAAAGGAAAGCGGTTGCTCGAAATACTTAGGAGTGCGAATGGGAAAGTGATCGTCTTTGCGAATTTCGTTAAAACTATGGAATACCTCGCTGGATTGTTCAACGATGCAGGTATTGCATTCACGGAATTTCGAGGTGGTATGAACAATTCCGAAAAGGACGAGGCGATCAGGAGATTTCGCGAGGACGTGAATATCTTGCTTTCCTCAGAAACCGGCGGTGAAGGAAGAAATCTCCAATTCTGCAGGACGATGATTAACTTCGATCTTCCATGGAATCCCATGCGGATCGAACAACGCATTGGCAGGATTCACCGTATCGGTCAAACGGGCGACGTGTTTATTTTCAATTTCTGCATCAAGGGAAGTATCGAAGAACATATTCTTAGGGTGTTGCACGATAAGATTAACATGTTCGAACTCGTTGTCGGTGAAATCGACAGTATCATCGGTAATCTTGATGATGAGATTGAATTCAGCGATATCGTGCTCGACCTGTGGCTCAAAGCGACTTCAGAACAGAATTTATACATGGAATTTGACGCGTTTGGGGATCGCCTCCTGAAAGCGAAATTGGCTTATGAAGAAACTAAGAGACTCGATGAGACATTGTTCTCAGAAGATTTTGAAGTCTGATGAAAAATCCACTATTACAAATTGTGAGCAATATTCTGACACTCTTGGATAGCGTTGTTGAGCCAGCGGGGGAGAATTCAATCGACGTCCTCTTGTCATCAACAACGGCGGAGAAATTAGGAGTGCCCGAAGAGGCAAGGTTGCAAATTTCACAAGATAGTAGTACAGACACTGTCGAAAAGAGTTTTTCTACCGACGAAGAATCTAACCGGAACAACAAATCAAACACAGCCCGTATCCTCGGGTACAATGCGGAAACATTCGAAAAGTTATCAACTCTGATTCAAAATCGCGGGACATTTGTAGAACAATACGCACGACATTTATACTTGAAACAGGAAGGTATCGATTCCGCTGTAAAGAATAATTTTAAACCACTGAATGGTCTGGGAAGAGTAATGTCAATGCGCGAGCAAACGATTTCCTATCTCCTGTGTAACGTTCAATACACCGCATTCTCTGATGAGCGGAAGGAAGGAGTTGTAGAAACTGCGGTCAACGAGTTTACTGGACTTCCTGTGGAAGATATTCGTTCTGTGCTGCACTGGGTAGAATTCGTTCAAACTTCAAAACCGATTGTAGAGCGCAAAACGACAGCTCAAATCTACCAGGGATTATTGCGAAGTTCCCAACGGGTAATTGAAGTTGAGCTGCAACAATTCCGACAGAGCTTGCAGAGAAGGCTGAAGCGAGATTTCATAAGAGTGCGGGAATATTACAGTTCGCTCGTAAAGGAAATCGAAGGCAAGATTCAGCGCAAGGGTCTTGAGGGAAAAGAACGAGCTGCAGAGGTACAGCGCATCGAGGCGATTCAAATCGAGCTTAGAAAGAAGTTGATCGACCAACGGGAACGATATGCCGTCAGGATTGCTGTTCAATGGCCTAATGCCATGCGCATTTATTTGGATGTGCTCGTAATAGTGTACGAGATTCAGAGAAGGCAGCGTACACGAGAGATCTTACTGATTTGGAATCCAATCAAGAAGGGATTTGAAGATCTCGGATGTGACCGTTGTGGATCTGACATCAAGAGTTTCTGGATGTGTGATGAAGTGCTGCACATCCTGTGCGAACAATGCAGTGTTTGTCCAAAATGTGGAAAGAACATTTGCCGTGCTTGTCATCCCAAAACGTGTCCTCGCTGTCATCAATAGTACTGACTTATACTATAATTCGCTTTCGTCCATTGGCAGCAAGTACAACACATTATGCAGTCCAGCTAATCTGCGGGCAGTATCTGGAATATCTAAAACAGGGAACCGTTGAACCGTTTCTTGCAATAGCATCGTTTATTTTTGATTTCGAGCGTACAATGAGTTTGAATCAAGAGTCGGCACCATTACTTCAGCACGAGGCGCTAAACAGAAAATGGCATATACTGCGATTCAACGGCTGCCGGAAGAGTTCTCTTTCTCCGATCTCCAGCGAGTGTGTCCGGGGGTGAATTTTGCAACTTTGAAACGGGCGCTACAGGATCTAAAGCGGAAAAAAAATCGCTTCGCTCGGTAAAGGCCGGGATGCCCGTTGGAAACGCATCTCTGCCGTATACCAGAATAGGTTCAGAGAGCTATTAATCCGCCAAACCCGCCAAAAAGATGGCGGGCAAGAAGACGGCGGACAAGTGGTATCACTAAGCATTTTGGTGAGCCTATTCAGGATAGAGCCTTGAGGACACGAACTTTGTTCGTGATTTCATTAGACCTCCGGCTGTAGGACTTTTTCTGATATGCATAATTCAATCTTACACACTTGCAACTTACAATGTTGTAAGTTACATTAATATCAGAAATAATGAGGCAATATGAATAGTCCCTTTATCTATGGCAAAATCGCTTCCGGCGAAACATTTACCGACCGTGAATCTGAGCAAAAACGTCTCTCGGACAATATCGCATCTCACGTCAGCACTATTTTAATTTCTCCGCGTCGATGGGGCAAATCATCCTTAGTGATGAAAGTGGGAAAGACTCTCCAAGAGGAAAACAAATCCTTGCGGTTCTGTTTTCTTGATTTGTTTAACGTGCGTTCTGAGCAGGAATTCTATACTCAATTTGCACGAGAAGTGTTGCGTGTTTCATTTTCAAAATGGGAGGAACGAGTCGAAAGTGCAAAACGCTTCTTCAAACAGATTGCCCCCAAGTTTAATATGGGCATTGATCCCATCAATGATTTTTCTATCAGCTTCGATTGGGAAGAAGTAAAGAAATCTCCAGAGGATATCCTAAATCTACCGGAAAAGATATGTAAAGAAAAAAAGATCCAATTGGTGGTATGTCTTGATGAATTTCAAAACGTGGGATTATTTGATAATCCGGTCTCATTTCAGAAAAAACTGCGCGCACAGTGGCAGCACCACAAACTCACGACATATTGCTTGTATGGAAGCAAGCGTCATTTGATGACCGATTTATTTGAAAACAAATCCATGCCATTCTATAAATTCGGTGACGTGATGTTTCTGGATAAAATCCCGGAATCCTATTGGATTATATTTATTGGTCATGGATTTAAGAAAACCGGTAAATCCATCAGTGAGGAATGTGCTATAAAGATTGCCCGGCAGATGGAGAACCATCCGTATTTTGTTCAGCAACTTGCTCATACTGTCTGGAACAATACGAAAAAACAATGCACAGGAAAAGAATACCGTGATTCCATAGAGACACTCCTAACAGATCATACGATTCTGTTTCAGCGGGAAGTGGATGGATTGACGAATCCACAGATTAATTTCTTGAAAGCAGTGTGCAGCAATGTTACTCAATTCAGCGCAGCAGAAACATTGAAAACATATAGACTTGGTACGTCCGGGAACGTAAATCGTATTAAAGAATCGCTGGTGAATAAGGAAGTACTCGATATTACTCCCAATCATATTGATTTTATCGATCCACTGTTTAAACTGTGGTTTTCTTCGATCTATATGAAATAATGATTATTGAGTCGATGGATGTAAAATGTGTGCAAGATAAGTAGAATTGTAATATTGGCGGTTGGTTTCACAACTGAAATAGAAAAGAATAAATGAAAGTCCTGCTATGAGTTCTCTTCGAGATAACTATAACCAAGGTAAAGTTGCTGATTTCCTAAAGGAAGTCATTAAGCCGCAATCAAAGCTTTCCTTTGTCTCTGCGTATTTTACCATTTATGCATATAACCAGCTAAAGGCGCAGCTAGATTCTATCGATCATCTTAGGTTTTTATTTGGTGAGCCGACCTTTATTAAATCCATTGATCCATCGAAGACCAATTCAAGAGAATTTAAGATCGAAGACGATCAGCTTGTCATACCCATCGAAAATAGAATGTCACAGAAGGCCGTTGCGAAGGATTGTGCCGAATGGATAACCAACAAAGTTGAAATCAAATCAATGGTTAAGCCGAACTTCCTCCATGGCAAAATGTATCATATAGAGAATCCAAACGGTGTAAAAGAAGCAGTCATGGGAAGTTCGAATTTCACTGTCAACGGGCTTGGTTTAGCTGGGAGCAACAATATTGAGCTCAATATGGTTATTCAGGACCGTAGAGATTTGGAGGATCTCGAAAAATGGTTTGAGAGTCTTTGGAAAGATACCACCGGACTAGTGGAAGATGTTAAATCGGAGGTATTAAAATATTTAGATCAATTCTATGTTGAGAATGAGCCGGAATTTATTTATTACAAAACGCTCTATCACATTTTCGAGAAATTTCTGGATGAACAGGAAAAAGGCGGACTGCTGAATAAGCAGACCGGATTTTTCGAAAGCGAAATCTGGAATATGCTGTACGACTTCCAGCAAGATGGTGTTAAAGGAGCTATTAACAAAATCCTTAAGCACAATGGATGTATTATTGCTGATAGTGTCGGACTTGGTAAAACTTTTGAAGCACTGGCAGTCATTCAATACTTTGAAAAATTGAATTATAGAACCTTAGTCTTATGTCCTAAGAAATTGAAAGACAACTGGACTATCTACCAGGCGAGTAAGAATAACAAGCTCAATCCATTTAGAAAAGATAAGTACAACTATCATATTCTTTATCATACGGATATGGGCAGGACGTCAGGGATATCAGATGCAGATGGGAATGATTTTTCGACAGATACATTCAATTGGGGAGCGTATGATTTAGTAGTGATTGATGAAAGCCATAACTTCCGCGGCAACCCAATGGAAAAAGTTACGGATGATGGCGAACTAAAAATGAACCGCGCCAAGTGGCTGATGGAAAAAGTCATTAAGGAGGGTGTGAGCACGAAAGTTCTTATGTTATCGGCAACGCCGGTAAATAATAACCTGCGCGATCTTAGAAATCAGATGCTGCTTATCACCAAGGGAGAAAAGGACGCTCTTTTTAAGGATACCCAAATTAAAGATATTGAGCAGTCCCTTAAAAATGCACAGACACATTTTACTAATTGGGCAGATCCGAAAAATAATCCGGAGAGAACTGTAAAACAATTGCTAGAAAGACTCGACTCTTCGTTTTTCAAACTCCTGGATGAATTGACGATTGCCCGTAGCCGAAAGCACATTAAGAAATTTTACGATATCAAAGCAATAGGTCAATTTTCTGAGCGGTTAAAACCGCATTCTATTTATCCTAATATTGATCTTAAGAATCGATTTTTTAATTACGATGACTTGAATAAGAAAATACTCGATTACAAATTATCGGTCTTCAATCCGACGGCGTACCTTAAAGACGATGAGGCCATCAGACAGAAATATGAATTAAAAGCGGGACAAGGGATACTGGCATTTACACAGAAAGATCGTGAAAACTTTTTGATCGGTATGATGAAGGTAAATTATCTCAAGCGATTAGAAAGCTCGATTGAATCGTTTGAAATCTCATTAGACCGGACAATCAAGAAAATCGAAAACCTTGAAAAAAGAATCATAGAATTTCAAAAACTAAAAACTGCAAATCAGGAAGAAAATTTATTATCTGTCGAACCTGATGAAGACGAGTTGGCTGAAGATGCTGATGATGTTGAACAGTGGCAGGTTGGTAAAAAACTAAAATATGATTTTGCAGATCTCAAATTAAATGACTGGCTCAAAGACCTTCAAAAAGACCGTGAAGCACTTTCAGATATCTACAATAACGCAGTTGCGGTTACACCTGATAGAGATGCCAAGCTCAAAGAATTGAAAGAACAAATAACGAACAAGTTGCAGCATCCGCTGAACGGTAATAATAAAAAAATTATCATTTTCACAGCCTTCGCAGATACCGCTTCATATTTGTATGATAATCTCTATAAATGGATAAAGAATGATCTTGGCCTTCAATGTGCATTAGTAGCAGGGAGCTTTACCAAGACAACATTTGGGAGAAACGATTATTCAAACATTCTCACAAACTTTTCGCCTTTTTCAAAGAATAGAGCAAGACTGGAAAAAATGCCTCAGGATGATGAGATCAGTATCCTCATTGCAACGGATTGTATCAGTGAAGGACAAAACTTGCAGGATTGTGATTACCTGATTAACTATGATATTCACTGGAATCCTGTTCGTATTATACAGCGTTTCGGACGTATCGACAGGTTGGGCAGCCATAATGAAAAGATTCAATTGGTAAATTTTTGGCCGACGAAAGATTTGGATAATTATATCAATTTAAAGGCACGCGTGGAAGCAAGAATGGCATTGGTTGATGTAACTGCTACCGGTGAAGATAATATACTAAATACGGAACAACTCGAAGACCTTATTGAAGATGATCTTAAATACAGAAACCAGCAATTAAAACGTCTGCAAAATGAAGTGCTCGATCTTGAAGAAATGAACGAAAGCATCTCCCTGACCGATTTTACGTTGGACGATTTCAGGGTGGAGCTTTCTAACTATTTGGATAATAATCGAAAGAAACTGCACGATGCTCCGTTTGGATTGTATGCTGTCGTTCCATCGCCGACAGGCATTCAACCTCAACGTCTTAATCTTGATAAATTCTCAGAAGCGGAAAAGAAGATCCTCAAGCCGGGCATTATTTATTGCTTAAAACAAAAAGGGGATACGGATGGAACTGAAGAAGTAAATCCGTTGCAGCCGTATTTTTTAGTATATATATGGGATGATGGACAGGTACGGTTCAACTACACAAATGCAAAACAGATACTTGAAGTCTATCGTTTGCTATGTCAGGGAAAAACGGAAGCATATCAGGAATTATGCGATCTCTTTAATTCGGAAACCAAGCATGGCGCCGAAATGAATCGTTATACCGAATTGTTAAAAAAAGCAGTAAATGAAATCGTTCAGGTTTTCCGTAAACGGCAAAATCAAAAACTGACTACCGATAGAGCCGGTCTTCTTATTCCTATAGATAAGCAAATAAAAGAAATGAATAATTTTGAATTGGTAACGTGGCTTGTTATCCAATAGAGGGTGATTATGGCAAAAAAAGTGATTACTGTAAAAGGGGTAGAAATTACTATTCTCAGACAAAAGAATGACGATTATATTTCATTAACGGATATGCTAAAGGCAAAAGACGGTGATTTCTTCATTTCCGATTGGTTAAGGAATAGAAATACCGTAGAGTTTCTTGGAATATGGGAGACCGTTTATAATCCCGATTTTAATTATGGCGAATTCGCCATAATTAAAAGTAAGGCAGGATTGAATAATTATAAGATTAGCGCCAAGGAATGGACAGAAAAAACCAACGCAATCGGATTGAAAGCAGAAACGGGACGTTACGGAGGAACATACGCACATCCTGATATCGCTTTTGAATTTGGCATGTGGATCAGCGCAGAATTCAAGATCTACCTCATCAAAGAATTTCAACGGCTGAAGGAAGACGAAACGAAGCGGCTCCGGCTTGGATGGAATCTCCAGCGCACCCTCGCGAAAGTAAACTACCGGATCCACACCGATGCGATAAAAGGAAAACTTATACCGCAAACGCTTACGAAAACGCAAATCAATCTCACGTATGCAAGTGAAGCGGTTATGCTGAATGTTGCACTCTTCGGTATGACGGTAAAAGAATGGCGCGATGCCAACCCGGCGCTGGATGGGAACATCCGCGATCATGCCCAAATAGAGCAATTGGTAGTACTTTCCAATCTTGAAAGCCTAAATGCTGTTCTCATACATCAAGGCCTTCCTCAAAATGAGAGATTAAAACAATTGAATGCCATCGCAATTACACAAATGAAATCATTGCTGCAATATACTCAAATCAAGAAGCTGAACTAACATGCCCACCGACAAAAGAAGTGAAATTGAATCTGCATTGAAATCGTTTGTATCGGGTGACCTGACAAAAAACTCGCTTGCCTTGTTTGAAACATTGGGATACACGACCGATAGGCGAGCTCCATTAGATAAACCATCTTTTATTCAATTCAAGGAATCATATATCTCTGTTGATTCTCGCTTCAATGAAGAAAAGGCACAAGTAAGAGAATGGAAGTATGTTGACCTTTTGTTCCAACTCTCAGCTAATGAATTAATTAAAACAACAGACATGTTTGATTCCAAAGCTGTCGTGACAAAAGATGATGGAAATAAAATAGCAATTGAATCATATTTGTTCTTTGTAGTAGAACTTGAAGGCCATAACTATTCTCGAACACAGTTATCGCATATAACGCGCGAGATCAATCGTCTGTTTCCTATGCCTGTAATGATACTTTTTAAGTATGGTTCATTTTTGACGCTTGCTGTGATAGATCGCCGGTTACACAAACAAGATGCGAGCAAAGATGTTCTCGAGAAGGTAACTCTCATTAAAGACATTAACATAGGGAAACCTCACCGAGCACATATTGAAATTCTATTTGATCTTTCATTTGAAGAACTAAAAGAAAATAGTAAAGAGCCGATAATAAATTTTATTGCTCTTCAAAATGCATGGCGTAAAACTCTCAATATTTCCGAACTGAACAAGAAATTCTATCGCCAAATTGCGGACTGGTTCTATTGGGCTGTTTCCAATGTTGAATATCCGCTTGCGCCAAATATTACAAACGAGCGTGAAAATGCATCCATTAATGTTATCCGCCTGCTGACACGTATTATTTTTGTCTGGTTTCTTAAAGAGAAAAATCTCGTACCGGATGATCTTTTTGATGAGGAAAAAATAGCAGCAATTCTTAAAGATGGCGACGTGCAATCGGATAAGAAGTGGAATTACTATCGCGCCATTTTGCAGAATCTGTTCTTTGCTACACTCAATCAAAAAATGAACACAGAAAAAGAGCCGAAGAACCGTGAATGGGTGAGCGAAAAAAGAGCTTCTTCCGGTTACAACGAAGATTATACAATTGCAAATAAATATCGCTTTCCTGAATTGTTCAAAAATCCGGATCAAGCTCTCCAGCTTTTTTCAACTATACCGTTTCTTAATGGCGGATTGTTCGATTGCCTTGACAGAAGAGGCAACAAACAAAAAGGGGATATATTTATTGATGGTTTTACACGTCATACAAAGCCCCAGCCAAAAGTCCCCAATATGTTGTTCTTCGGAAAAAAGCGAAAAGTCGATTTAAGCAAAGTATTTGAAGACAAAAAATGGAGCAAAGAAGAAGTCAAGGGACTTATTCATATTCTCAATGACTATAAGTTCACCATAGCTGAAAATACGCCGATTGAAGAAGAAGTCGCCCTTGATCCAGAATTGTTAGGCAGGATATTCGAAAACCTGCTCGCAGCGTACAATCCTGAAACCGGAACCACTGCCCGCAAAGCAACCGGCAGTTTCTACACCCCACGCGAGATTGTGAACTATATGGTAGATGAATCGATTCTGGCATATTTGAAAAATGTCATGCTGGATGAGGCAGCGGGAGCAGTTATAATCGGACATGAACAGGTCGATGCTTTTGGGAATGATGCAAGAAAGGGGCAATTGAAAATTGAGGATAAAGTTGAGCGTAATCCATGGAAAGAAAAGGAAAAAGAACTCGAAAATCATTTACGCGATCTTTTATCCTATTCTGAGAGACTTAATCCATTTAACATCACAGATACAAATAGACTTATTTCTGCAATAGGCCGCTGTAAAATCCTCGATCCTGCGTGCGGCTCAGGCGCATTCCCGATGGGAATGCTGCTGAAAACAGTTCACATTCTCCATAAGCTCGACCCGAATAATGCAAAGTGGCAGCAAGTACAAGAGGATGCCGCGCGTAACATACCCGACCCCGAAATACAGCGGGATACGCTGGCAAGAATTGAAGAGGCGTTCAGCCCGGAAAACAATTATGCCGATTACGGCAGAAAGCTTGTGCTGATACAAAATTGTATTTACGGAATAGATATACAGCCCATTGCCGTACAGATTTCCAAACTGCGGTTCTTCATCTCTCTGTTGGTGGACCAAAAATACAACGACGCAAAAGAAAATCGGGGCGTGCTTTCTTTGCCGAACCTTGAGACAAAATTTGTTGCCGCTAATACATTGATCGGTATTGATGAAAGCATGCAAGGTTCTTTGCACAACGTCGATATACAGCAGTTGGTTGGGAAATTGCAAAAAGTGCGCAAAGATATTTTTAATGTCCGCTCATACCGCAATAAAAAGGAATTACAGAAACAGGACGAACAGCTCCGCAGACAATTAGGCGCTTTACTGGAGCAAAAAACTCTGGAAGCACAAAAAGTGCTTGCCCGGCAGATAGAGACACTCAAAAGCCAAAAAGCGGTAAGCGAAAAAAACCTAAAAGAAAAAAACCTGCTTGTCGGTGTGCGCAAACAAACGGAGGATGTAATAAAAAAGATTAATAAGCAGGTGGAAGGACTACAAACGAAGCTGTTGGATAGGCATATTGTAGAAACCAACGCCATGCGTCTTGCCGACTGGGATCCCTACGACCAAAACGCGCATGCTGACTTCTTTGATAAAGAATGGATGTTTGGAATGAAGAGTGGATTTGATATTGTAATTGGAAATCCACCGTATGGAGGAACTTATTCCGCAAATGAAAAGAAACACTTCCAACAAAATTATATTTCAACAAAATCTATCATAGGTATTCAAAAAGGATCCTTGGATACTTATACACTCTTCATCGAACATGGGTACAATAGTTTAAGGACGCATGGCAATTTATGTTATATTGTTCCAATTTCTATAACATCTAGTGATTCCATGACGGCCTTGCACAAACTACTTGAAGAAAATTGTGAAACCATAAAAATATCTTCTTTTGCTGTTCGCCCACAGCCAGTTTTTGAAAACGCAGTAGTTAATACATCAATATTATTTTTCATTCGTACAAATACTAAATGTAGGAACTTATTATCAACGAAAATGTATCGTAAAAGCCATGAAACAGATCTTCAAAGACTTGTCGATAATATGGAATTCATTGATGTGCTTGATGTAAAATTAAGAGGACGATACCCAAAAATTAGTTATGCAGTCGAGAAAAATATATTGCAGAAAATATTTAAACAAGAAAAAAACATCGGTGAAATGTTAACGGATAAAGGGAAGCCAATATTCTATAGGACAACTGGAGGGCGATATTTCAAAATAATCACGAATTATGCAACGGGGTCAACCCAAGAGAAATCTATTGATATCGACTGGAGATATGCAAATTCGATAGCTACTATTTTAAGCAGCAGTTTATTTTTTTGGTTTTACCAAATCTATTCAGATAATTTGCACATAAAATCCTACGAAATTGAATCATTCAGAATTCCTTGTGATAAATTATCAAAAGAAATTATAAAAGAAATCGAACGACTTTATACTATCTATCTCCAAGATATTGAACGGAATGCTAATGTTCGTCAAACTACTCGTTATGCAAATATCGATACTTTCAAGGAATATAGTGTCGGGAAAAGTAAGTCTATTATAGACAGAATTGATGATCTGATATGTCCATTATATGGACTCTCAGATGAAGAAATCGAATTCATAAAAAAATATGAGATAGAATACCGATTTAGTGATGAGCCCGATGCATAATTACGACATTTTAATGACGATAGTGGGAAAGCCTATTAGAGCGCGAGATTGATCTGCTGGTGTATCATTTATACAATCTCACGCTGGAAGAAGTGCATATAATCGATCCCACAGTAACGGAAGAATAATGGAAGAAGATCTAAGCTAATTATACAGATGACACAGAAAAGAAATCAGCGGCCATCGGTGATATAAATCATCCAATAAGTATTGCAATGTTTTAAATAGATACCAATAAAGAAATCAGAATTATTGAGAGGAAGATTAAAAAAAAGAAACGGCTCCAGAATTTCTCCTGGAGCCGTCGGACCAGTGCTACTCACACTGGTGCTGTTAAAACATGAATATAATATACAATATAATCGAAGAAAGTCAAGAGGCTAGAAGTGAACCAAAGAGTTATTACCTACATTGACGGCTTCAATCTCTATTTTGGATTGAAAGCAGCTCGATGGAAACGGTTCTATTGGCTTAATCTGCAAGCAATGGCAAAGAACTTACTCAAACCAGATCAAGAACTGGTGTTTATAAAGTATTTTACCAGCCGTATATCGTATCCTCCGGATAAACAACAAAGGCAATCTACTTTTATCGAGGCTTTAGAAACGCTTAACGACTTAAAAATATTCTACGATCATTATCAAACAAATCTTCAGTATTGCAAAAAGTGCGGCAATCGAGGGATGATTCAGAGTGAAAAGATGACAGATGTGAATATCGCTGTGGAAATGATGTCGGATGCATATCAAGGGCACTTTGACACGGCACTTTTAGTTTCCGCCGATAGTGATCTGACCGGACCAATTGTGACAATTAAAAATCTCTTTCCTGAGAAACGAGTTATTGTTGCATTCCCACCGATGCACCATTCTGCTCAATTACAAAGATTAGCGCATGGATATCTTCAAATTGGAAGAGCAAACTTAGCAAAGAGTATTTTTCCAGATAAAATACAAAAGGCAGATGGCTTCATTTTATAAAAGCCTTCTGAATGGAAATTATATTATGGCAGACTCAACAATAGCTACAAGAGATGTTGAAAATTGGATAAGAAATGAGTGGAGCAACCTCCCCTTAATCCCCTCCTTAGTAAGGAGGGGACAAGCGTAGCGCAGGGGTGGTGGATAAAGCGAAGATGGTAAAATAGTCTGCTTTATCTTAACAAGCTCAAGTAGGACAGCGAGCGAAAAACCGCAGGAAATTGTGTTTGCATTTACTGATAAATCAATGGTCGAGCTTATCAAACAAGAAAAAGAGAAGGGATGCATCCCGAAGCAGATTAAAACGCTTCTCGTCAAGTTGCCGGCGGAGCTTGAAGCGAAGCTTGCTGAGATGAAGAAGATGGCGGCGGAGGAAGTATCAAGATAGAATAGAGAATCATAAGAGGTTTAATCTGATTAAAGATTTAACAACTTCGAAGATAGACCGGCAAAATATACTGAAAAATCCGTATGCTATCGAAGAAGTCAGAACAGCAACCTCCCATCGAAATAATGTCTGCGTGCCTTTAGAACACGCAAAGCGTGATGCTTTCATACGCTCCTCCTTAGTAAGGAGGGGAAAACGCCGCAGGCGTTGGGGTGGTTGAAAAACCGGCTCACAAATGACTATAGCATTTAATAAAAAATCTCAAACGTCTCGTCGTCGTGCACTGCGGCATTCTATGTCGAAAGCCGAAGTGATTTTGTGGAAAGAACTTTCACGCAAACAGATGCACGGATACAAATTTCGCCGTCAATATCACAATAAGCAATTACCTGAATAAACTTGACTTTTTCCGATACTTTTCATAATATTAGACCGTGAAACGAATACGGTCGAAAGGACTATAAATGGATAAAGACGATATTGTAAGAGCAGAAATTTTAAAAGCTGCTGAACGTGTTTTTCAAAAATGGGGTAACAATAAAACCACGATGGAAGATATTGCCCGCGAAGCAGGTAAAGGCAAGAGATACTCTCTATTACTATTATCAGAGTAAAGAAGAAATATTCGACGCTGTAGTCATTATTGAATTTGAAAAGATACTTCAAAAGGCGAAGGAATTAGCGCAAGAAACTAAGACAGCAAAAGAAAGGCTGATCAAATATATTGTTGAGTCGATCAATGAAATGAAAAACAGAATTAGTGCATATACAATTATCCGGGAAGAAATTAAGCGAAACCAAAATTTTATCAGCAAACTTCGAGATAAGTTTCAGGCAAGAGAAGAAAAATATATCCAGGAAATATTAGAACTTGGTTTGAAAAACAAAGAGTTCACATTTATTCATAAAAGTGAAGTACCGACCGCTGCAAAGACAATCACAGGAATGATGCATGCGCTTGAGCTTTATTTATTATTGGAAAATGACGATACCGCTCAGATTGATATTGCTGCCCGCTTTATCGCAAACGGACTTTAATTTTTTTTATCAATAATTCGACCGTAATACCGTATTGGTCTAATAATCCAAAGGACTAAATTATGGAAAATAAAAATAATCTGCTTGTCATCTTTTCACTTGGAATCGCTTTTTCAGTGTGGGGCTGTTCCGGCAATTCAGACAAGCAGAATAATGATATTGTTAAAGTACAGATTGAAAATGTAAAACCTGCCGATGTAAGTCAGGAGCTTGCATACAGTGGAACCATAGAAGAATCGGAAACGATTCCGCTTAGTTTTTCATCGGTGGGAACCGTATCGAAAGTATTTGTATCCGAAGGTGCAATTGTAAGGAAGGGACAAATCCTTGCGGAATTAGACAATACAACATATCAAAATACCTATGCTATGATGCATGCGTCCGAGGAACAGGCAGAAGATGCTTATAAACGCTTAACGCCGATGCATAATAACGGCAATCTGCCGGATGTAAAATATGTAGAAGTGGAAACCGGTTTGCAAAAAGCAAAAGCGGGAGCATCCATTGCCAGGAAAAATTTGGATGACTGCAATCTCTATGCAACTACCGATGGGTGTATCGGCAAACGATCCATCGAGCCCGGAATGACCGCTATGCCGAACATCACTTCGATAACGATCGTGAAAATTAACAAGGTGTTTGCCCGCGTATCGGTTTCAGAGAACGAAATTGCCCTTATTCATAATGGACAAAAGGCAAACATAACTATCGGCGCATTGGGATTTGCGAGCTATGATGGCGTGGTGGAAGAAATCGGTGTAATTGCGGACCCGATTGCACATTCGTATAAAGTAAAAATTGGAATAGCGAACAAAGATTTGTCCATCAAGCCGGGAATGATCTGTTCTGCAATCATTGAAAGCCCGAGCGCGTTCCGCGGTGCCGTTGTTCCGAGCAGATCCGTTTTAGTAGATGAATCGGGAAAGAATTATGTCTATATCGTTTCATCACAGAATAAAGCAATGCGTAAATATATTGTAACCGGTCAACTGCTGAACGGCGGCATTGAAGTGCTGGAAGGATTACAGATAAATGATTCGATCGTTGTGGAAGGCCTGCATAAACTCATTGAAAATGCCGTTGTGCAAATTGTGAATTAACGGCAAACGGAAAGTACATGAATATGGATAAGAAATATACATTGCTCGAAAGGCTTCTGCGTTACAAACAGGTGCTGTATATCTTTACTGTTCTTGCGATTCTTGTAGGAGTGCTTGCCCTCTTCCTGATGCCGCGCGATGAATATCCGACCTTTACAGTACCAACAGGTCTCATTGTTGGCGTATTTCCCGGCGCCACTTCTCATCAGGTGGAAGAACAATTGACAACGAAAGTGGAGAATTATCTGTTCCAGTATAAGTCGGTCGATCGTTCCAAGACCTACTCCGTCTCCAAAGAAAATGTCATGCTCATCTACGTTCAGGTCTCGGATGCTGAAAAGGATAAGGATGCATTTTGGGGAAAGCTGCGTCACGGCTTGAATGATTTGAAAGCAGAACTGCCTGCCGGAGTGACTTCTTTGGCAGCGGATAATGATTTCGGCAGCACATCCGCAATGCTGCTTGCCGTTCAGTCCAGGACAAAGACATATAAAGAACTTGAAGACTATATCAAGCTCTTTGAGGATGATGTTCGTAAAGTACCGTCGGTCTCAAAAGTAAAACATTACGGTTTGCAGAAAGAACAAATCAGCATTTACATGGATGATGCCAGGCTCGCTCATTACGGCATAAAACCTGTCCAGGTACTTGTCGCTCTTAAACCGCAAAGCACTGTAAATTATGCAGGGGAGATAGATGACGGTAAATATGTGCATCCGATCCATATTACGTCAAACCTTAAAACCGAACAGGATGTCGCCGGGCAAATTATTTACTCCGATCCGCAGGGCAATGTTGTCCGCGTTAAGGATATTGCAAAAGTGGTGCGTGAATACGACGAAATGGATTCCTATATCCGCGTCAATGGAAAGAAATGCCTGCTTGTTTCTCTTGAAATGAAATCAGGTGAGAATGTTGTCCGTTTTGGCGATGCAGTACAGAAAGCCATCGATAAGTTCTCCGTCATGCTTCCGCCTGATATTAAGATCATCACAATTTCCAATATCCCCAATGTCGTGTCGAAAGCTATTGCAAATTTTCTCAAAGAATTTGCCGTTGCAATGATTGCGGTAATATTAGTCACCATGCTCCTTCTTCCGATAAGAGTTGCCCGTATTGCGGCGATGTCAATACCAACTTCTATATTAACAGCTATCGGGATCATGTGGATCAGTGGAATAGAACTGCAAACCGTTTCACTGGCAGGTCTCATTATTGTCCTTGGAATAACGGTGGATGATGCCATCGTTATAGTCGATAATTATATAGAGAAGTTGGATCAGGGTATGACACCGTTTGATGCAGGATCAAAAAGCGTGACTCAGCTTTTCAGCTCCGTACTTTCCGCTACGCTTATCATCATAGCGTGTTTTATGCCGATGCCGATATTCATGACCGGTCAGGGCGGAGATTTTATTCAATCGCTTCCGACGACCATTATGTATGCATTGCTCATATCATTGCTGCTTTCAGTCTCTATCATACCCTTGTTAAGTTACACATTCATTAAAACAGGTATAAAAGGCAATTCATCAAAAAAAGGGAAATCGACATTTCTCGATAGACTACAGAAATTTTATAACGAACTTCTGGAGAAGGCGTTTAAAAGGAAAAAAATGGTCGTCCTTGCAGGCGGTCTATCGTTCATTATTGGACTGGTTTTGATTGCGGTTACTCCGCAGCAGTCATTCCCGAAGCTTGAAAGGAACCAGTTTGCAGTGGAAGTATTTCTGCCCGCCGGAAGTTCTCTGCAGAGAACAGATTCGGTAATGGCAGATCTTGAAGGAATACTTCAAAGAGATCCCCGCGTTCAGGTCGTGACGTCATTCATTGGAACAAGCTCGCCTCGTTTTAATGCCCTCTATGCACCCAATTTTCCTGCAAAGAATTATGGTCAATTGGTTGTGGTAACGGAATCGAACGAGGCTACTGTCGAGATTCTTGACGAGTACAGCAGGAAACTGGAAGGCAAATATCCCCTTGCCAATGTAAAATGGAAGCAATTGGCGTTCGAGATATTCAAGGCTCCAATCGAGATCCGCATCTCAGGAGACAGCATCCGGATCATCAAACAGACGGCAAATCGCGTCTCCGATATTTTACGCTCATTCAAAGATGTCGAATTCATACGTACCGATTATGAACAGCCTCTGCAATCCGCCGATTTGGCGGTAAAGAGAGATGAAGCAGCACGGCTTGGATATTCAAACTCGCTCCTTTCGTATTCGTTGATGGTTGGAACCAAAGGATTCCCGATCTCGACCGTATGGGAAGGAGATTATCCCGTTGAGGTGAAGTTGAAAATTAATAAAAAGACCAAATCCGCCCCCAGTGATATCATGAATCAATATGTAACCTCTCCATTTATGTTTTCCTCTGTTCCGGTCCGTCAGCTGGCAGCGATGAAGCCGGGTTGGACAGAAGGAGAGATTGTGCGGCGCAACGGAGTACCAACTATAACTGTCTTTGCGGAAATAAAAAGAGGATTGCTTCCTGCGCCGATCTTTAACAAAATCAAACCTCTTGTCGATAAAATGGACTTGCCTTCCGGCGTTTCTCTTGAATACGGCGGCGATTATCAAATGAGCATTGAGAATATTACACCGATGTACTATTCACTTGTAGTAAGTATCACACTGATATTCCTTATCCTTATGTTTCAATTCAAGAATATTAAAACAACGCTGTTAATCATGGTGACGCTCCCGTTAAGTGTATTCGGTGCTGCGTTTGGAGTGTTTGTCACCGGATATCCATTCGGAACAACCGCCTTTATAGGTTTGATCGGCCTCATGGGAATCGTCGTTCGCAATGGCGTCATATTTGTTTCGTATGCAGAGGAACTTCGCCGCGAGCATGGACTTTCATTAGAAGAGGCTGCGATATCGGCAGGCAAGAGAAGGATGCGTCCGATATTTCTCACTTCAGCCGCCGCAGCTGTCGGTGTCATTCCAATGATTGCAAGCCGTTCGTCTCTTTGGGGGCCGCTTGGTTCTGTCATATGTTTCGGGCTGCTTTTCGCACTTGTACTCTCACTGCTGGTGCTGCCTGTGCTTTACTATTTGTTCCACAGAAAAGATTTTGATAAAGTCGAGGAAAGTGAGGTACTATGAAAAAGTACATTATAATCTGCCTGATCTGGATTTGTACGTTTCCTGTTCTTGCTCAGCGTGTTCTGACCCTGGACGAGAGCAAACAGCTTGCATTGCAGAACAATGCCAGGATAAAAAATTGTGCGCTGGAAATAGAGTCAGCGCAGCAGACAAAAAAGGCAGCGTTCACAAATTTCTTTCCATCCATCAGTGCGAGCGGAGCAATGTTTGAAGCGCAGAAGAACTTAATGGAAATATCCACACAAGGCGGCAATCTTCCTGTCTATAACGGAAATCCGGCGACATTGTCAACGGCAACACAATTTGCGTATATGCCGGCTTCAACTATGGGATTGCTGAAATCGGGAACGTTCGGTATAGTTACTGCTGTGCAGCCGATCTTTGCCGGTGGCAGAATATGGAATGGCAATCGTCTGGCATCACTGGGAGAAAATGTAAGCGAAGAAAAGAATCGTCTTGCCCGGAATGAAGTTCTTCTAAAAACAGAAGAGCAGTATTGGCTCATCGTTTCGCTGAATGAAAAGACAAAGACAATGCAACGATATGAAGAATTGTTGAACAGTTTGTTAGCACAAGTGGAAGATGCCTACAAATCCGGCATGGTATCGCGAAATGATATGCTCAAAGTAAAAGTGAAACGCAGTGAAATCCTGCTGAATAAATCCAAACTGGGAAATGGACGGAAGCTGGCGATGATGGCGTTTTGTCAGCACATGGGTATTCCGTTTGATTCGGCATTGGTGCTCAAGGATTCATTGGTGGTTCATGATCTTCCGGAACAGTATTATATCGACCATGCCGAGGCGTTAACGAATAGGTCGGAATATCAATTGCTGCAATCGTCCGTAAGAGCGGAAGAACTGCAGACTGATATGAAATTAGGCGAGTATTTACCGCAGGTCGGTCTTGGCGTGAGCGGAATGTACATGAAGCTCGACGAAGGAAATGACCGAACCATCGGAATGGTCTTTGGAACCGTTTCCATTCCAATTTCCGGTTGGTGGGGAGCGTCTCATACATTAGAGGAGCGAAGCATCAAAGAAAATATTGCGAAGAACTCCATGCAGGAAAATTCGGAATTGTTGCTGCTGCAAATGCAAAAAGCATGGCAGGATTTATCCGATGCATACAAACAGATATTATTGAGCGAAGAAGCCGCAGCGCAGGCGGAAGAAAATCTAAAAGTGAATCAGGATAGTTACAATAACGGTATGAGCATTCTTTCCGATTTACTGGAAGCGCAGGCACTGCAGCAACAGATGAATGATCAGCTTACAGATGCCAAAGCAAGTTATCGAAGCAAAAAGATTACATACTTGCAAGTGACAGGAAGATAGTTGTATTTATTTTAAGATTCTGTACATTGTTGTTTGTACAGGTATTAAAACATTTATATAAATCGATAATTTAGTGCCGCTTCAAATAAATAAAGTTGATTTTAATGATAGAAATGTCAATGTTTCCGCGGCACTATGCCTGCCCGCCGCATATAATATTTGCTATGGCAGGCGGGCCTCATGGAATACTATATCATTTTATTTGGAATGGCATCAGTATAATTAGGCGGCATCAGCATACAAAATCATGAATGAAGGTCAGAGAAAGGAATTGAGATGGCAGACCAAAATGGGGAAAAAATGATATATCTGGATCGTAATGAAAATAATTATGGTCCGGCTCCAAAGTGTTATGAGGTTCTGAAAAACATTGATTTCCGACGGTTAAGCTGGTATACGCGAATATATGAAAAAAATGCAAAGGGAGAATTATCGCTGCGGCTGGCCAAAGAATATAATCTTCCGGAAAAACATATTGTTATGGGCTACGGCGGTGAGGACCTTCTCAAGTCCATAATTCACTGTTATCTTAAAAAAGAAGAAACACTTCTGATTCCATCTTTTTCCTGGTGGTATTATAAATCTATTGCATCAGAAGTTGGCGGAAATACGGCAGAGTATCCATTATACGCAGGTGAAGAAAGTTATCATTATGATATTGAGGGGATGCTTAAAGTATATCGTCAATTAAAACCTAAAATTGTATTCATCAGTTCACCAAATAATCCCACGGGTAACAGTTTAACTCCTGAACAACTTTATAAAATACTCGATGAAATGGAAAATACTATTGTTGTTCTGGATGAAGCCTATGCCATGTTCAAAACTACAGATAAATCTTACGTTAAGCATATTGCAGAAACATATCCGAAAGTGGCCGTCATCAGGACATTCTCAAAATATTTCGCCTTGGCTGGCGTGAGAATTGGTTTTGCATTAATCGGCAGTGATCTGGACTATTTTGAACTGTTCACCTCCAAATACCTGGGCTATGACCGGATCAATGAACAGATTGCTATTGCCGCGCTGGATTCAATGCCTTATTATGAACATATAACGGCACAGATGAATGAGGATAAAGAAATGTTTTTTAATGAATTCCGCATAATTCCCGGATTTAAACCCTACCGTTCGGATGCAAATTTTATGCTGGTCGATATGGAAAAAAATAAAATGGCCGCTATGGATGAATTTCTGAAGAGGAAAGGATTTGTTATCAAATTTATGAATGAAAAGATTTTAGATTCTCAATTACGGATTACGCTCGGAACGCATCAGGAAAATGTTCAATTAATGATGGCCATTAAGGAATATGCGGCCAAGGAAATAGTGGAAAATCACAGCATATGAAACTCATCGAAGAATATAAAAAGTCGCTGAAGCATATTGAAGCGGAAGAACCTCTTGATCTGTATTTTTACCGTATTATTTCTTTTCTCTTTGTCAAAATTATTCTGCCCTTTCCCATTACGCCGAACCAGATATCCATTGCCGCGCTTGCCATGGGGCTCATGAGCGCTGTGTTCTATGCCTTTGGAACTCGAGAGGCGTTCATCATTGCCGCTGTTTTTTATGCAATGTATTATTTGTTCGATCTCAGCGATGGTCAGGTTGCCCGGCTGAAAAAAAACGGCACCAGGATTGGCAGGATCGTTGACGGCATTGCGGATTATGTAACTCATGTTTCTATTTATATCGGATTGGGTATCGGACTGGGAAATGAGCTCAATACCTGGCTCCTGGTACTTGTAACCCTTCTTTGTCTGATGGGTCAGGTTATCCTGTTTGATTATTACAGAAGTCGTTATCTGGAATATACCCTGGGAGTGGTAAATCTTTTTGGAGATGATTTGAAACAATTCCAGCAGGAATATATAGAATTAAAAAGGCTGCCGGGGAAAAAAACGGAGAAATTGGTTTATTTTTTATATCTGAAATACGTGGTCGTGCAGCAATTCTTTATTTCCAGAGCCGCAAAAGAACAAAAAAATAAGAAATTTGATACCGTTGATTTTTTAAAGAAAAATAAACTGATTCTCCGGCTCTGGTCTTTTATGGGCAGTTCCTTGCATATTACTCTGCTCATGATCATGTCGGTTCTGAATTGTATTGATTTATATCTTTATGGGATTCTTATTTTTATTAATATTTATGCGGTGCTTATGGTTATTCTGCAAACCCTTACCGATTTAAAAACAAAATTAGTAGAAAAGGATGCCATATAATGCATGCTGTTATTCTTGTTGCCGGTATGGCTACCCGACTAAGACCGTTGACTGATTCCACTCCAAAATGTTTGCTCAGAGTAAAGGGTAAACCAATCCTTGGCAGGATGATTGAAAATCTTCGTTTATCAGGAATTGAGCATTTTGTTTTGGTAACAGGTTATCTTGAAGATCAGATTCATCGTTTTATCAAAGAAAATTACCCGGCAGTCAAGGTGACATTTATTTCCAACAAACTGTTTGCCTCAACCAACAATATCTATTCCCTTTGGCTGGCTAAAGATATAGTAAAATCAAAGGACTTTCTTCTGTTAGACGGGGATATTGTTTTTGACAGAGGAATCGTTGATTTGCTGTTGAATGGAAGGCATCACGCTGCCCTGGCATTAAGAACAATTGGACATGTGGGGCAGGAAGATATAAAAGTGATGACAGATAAGAACGGATTTGTAGAGGAAATCAATAAAACCATGAATCCGGCGGAAGCCGCAGGAGAATCTATTGGCATTGAATTTATTTTGGAGGACTCTTCAGTCAGATTATTTAATGAGTTGCAGCTCATGATAGAGCATGAGAAAAAAGTAAATGTCTGGTATGAAGAGGCCTTTCAGAGAATCATTAACCTTGGAACGAAGATTGCGGCCGTTGATGTGGGGAATTTGAAATGCATGGAATTGGATACGGTCGAAGATTTTAAGAATGCCGAAAATTTATAAGTCGCCAAAATATGATTCAATTTCCCATGGTTAAAAATGGGATGTGCGCTGTATCAGAATCCAATCAATCTGCTGCAAAGTGTAACGATTCCAAATAGTATCAGGATGGAACCGGCAATCTTATTCACAAGAGAGATGCCGTCAGTGTTAATATTTTCCTTGAAAAAATGGACGAGTGTCGTGAGCAGTGTGAACCAACTCATCGTACCAAGAAATATTCCCCCAACGAGAAATAGTCCAAAGATATGATTACCCGTAATCTCTTTGAGTCCCACGCTTGCAAAAACAGCGGCGAAGGTAAACAATGTCATCGGGTTGGTCAATGCAAGCAAGAAGGTTGAGAAGAACGCGCGTATATGTCCATTCGTTCCATTTGTTTCTGTATTTGTCGAAGGGTGGGAGCGTAACGTGTGATATCCCAATATAATCAGAACGAGACCGCCTACAAGCCTGATCCATTGCTGTTGATTATAGATAAAATCGGAAATAAGTGTAACACCAAATGCGGCGACAATACCATAAATTATATCTGCTGCAGATGCACTGATGCCAACAATGAGTCCTCGTTTACTCCCATGTGCGAGTGTTCGCCGAATACAAATGACCCCGAGAGGTCCAACCGGCGCCGCCAGTGCGAATCCTATCGCAATGCCCTTCAGAATATAAATAAAATACATTTATTAAACCGACACTTAAATTATTATCCTCTTACATTATATAATAAGTTTCCTAAAATAAATAGAAAAAAATAAACAGTAAAAAAGGGTAATTACTCAGCGTGATATTGAAAGATTAATATATACCCCGCTCTTGAGGAGTTTCGTTCCCAAGCTTCAGCTTGGGAACGAAAAAGAATCATGGTAGGCGATCAAACATTCCCGTTTGTCATTTTTCGTTAATATGGGACAGGCCTGCCTGCATGACGGTATCAGCAGACACCTCAACAGTGGTACTTAACGGCGAAGTCCCGACTTGTACACAGACGGATAGTTAAGATAAAAACATGCGAAATTAGTTTGAAACGCGTAAATTTAACATATGGTGTCATACTAAGGACTTCGTTAGAACATGTTTCATATCCGTACGACAAAAACTGGTTCCGGCGGCACAGCAGTGCAAATTATTCGGTATCAAAACCGGAAGATGATCATCATCAAACATCTGGGCAGTACACATGATAAGAAAGATTTAAAAGCCTTAAAAGAAACAGCTACTCTCTGGATTGAGAAGACGACCAAACAACAATCATTATTCTCCAACGAATCAGTTTCACCTACACTACAACTCAAGCAATGTCAGTATGTTGGATTTCGCTATGGTTTGATCTACGAAAGTCTTTATCAACTGTGCAAACTATTTAAATTTCATCGGTTGCGAAACAAGCTCTTGGTAGATTTAGTTATTGCACGCATTATTGAGCCAGGTTCAAAGACACAGTCAATAGAATTTCTCAAAGAGTTCATGGGAATAGAACATAAACGTCAGGAACTCTATCGGCAAATTCCAAGGTTTCTGGGTGTGAAAGATACAGTAGAATCTAAAGTACTGGCGGTTGCTGAAAAAGAATTTGCTTTTACCTTTTCCCTCATCTTTTATGATGTAACTACTTTATACTTTGAGAGTTTTGAATCAGATGATTTACGCCAATGCGGATTCTCCAAAGATAACAAATTCAATCAACCGCAAATAGTCCTTGGACTTTTAGTGACTATTGATGGTTTTCCAGTAGGGTATCAAATATTTGAAGGCAATAAATTTGAAGGACACACGTTAATTCCTGTTATTGTGGAATTTAAGCACAAACACAAGGTTGAAAATTTCACTGTGGTTGCTGACGCTGCTATGATAAGTGATAAAAATATTACCGCACTTGCCTCTGCTCATCTTCAGTACATTGTCGGAGCCAGAATAGCAAATTTGCCACTCAAGCGTATTGCGGAGATCAGCGCTCAACTTTATCAACGCGATGGCGCAACAATGCGTATGGCAACGGAGCTTGGTGATTTGATCTGTGAATTTTCTGCAAAACGATTTGCAAAAGATAAACGAGAGCTGGAAAAACAAATTATTAAAGCTCAGGAGCTTCTCGATAATCCAGGTAGCATCAAAAAAGTAAAATTCATTACCTCCAAAGATCAAACATATACACTTCATACTGCATTAATAGAGAAGACCAAACTACTACTTGGCATCAAAGGCTATTACACAAATCTGCCGAAGTCGGAAGTCAGTGATAACATTGTCATTGAGCATTATCATAATCTCTGGCATGTAGAGCAGGCATTTCGCATTGCAAAAAGTGATTTGCAAATGCGTCCCATCTACCACTTTAAACAAAAGACTATTAAAGCTCATATTCTCATTTGCTTCATGGCATTAGCAATTTGTAAATATATGGAGTTAAAAACGGGAAGATCGACCAAGTCTATTGTAAAATTATTGAAAGGCGTTACAGATGCTATAATGGTTAATACCCTCACAGGCGAAGAATTTACTCTACGCTCTATACTCATCGATGATGTCAAACAACTCTTGATAAAAATGGCTCTGTTGCTTTGATTTGGCCGTATTATTTCCCCTCACACGCTTGTCATACTAATTTGGACAAGTCAGGATATAATAAGTTTCCTAAAATAAATAGAAAAAAATAAACAGTAAAAAAGGGTAATTACTCAGCGTGATATTGAAAGATTAATATATACCCCGCTCTTGAGGAGTTTCGTTCCCAAGCTTCAGCTTGGGAACGAAAAAGAATCATGGTAGGCGATCAAACATTCCCGTTTGTCATTTTTCGTTAATATGGGACAGGCCTGCCTGCATGACGGTATCAGCAGACACCTCAACAGTGGTACTTAACGGCGAAGTGAATACGGAAAATATAAGCACGACAGTGCGTTTTCTTTACGGTACTGTATCCGGAGTGTATACGGATTCCGTAGATGCATCACAAAGTCCGGTGAATAGTACCGACACATCCGTTTCAGTAACTCCCAACAATCTCTCAGCCGGTACAGTGTATTATTTTTGTATAGCTGCCCAGAACGCCAATGGTGATATGAGAGGCTCCGAGCAGAGCTTCATGGTATTTTCTACTTTCCCAGGGGAAAGCACCTCTTATGGGCGCTTGCATCTGACTATAGCAATATATAAATTTCAACCATTACAGGATTGGTGAGAGGTGCAAATCAAGAGAAAATAATCAAAAGCGTGTTAGGTTATTTCATCTGGTAAGGGCATTTATTGTCTTTATCGGATTGGAGAAAGAATCCACATTACCCCAAACGAGGAGGAAGCTATGAAAAACAGGATATTTTTTTCTTTAATAAGCCTATCGATTTTGAGCATTTCAAATGCAAAAGGAACAAGTAATCTTGCGCGTATAGATCGCGATGCGATTCAACAAAAAGCATTTAACATCATTCATTCAGTTCCTGCCAGTCAGGATACGATAGTTATACAGGCTGGTCAGGAAGGCCTGTTTGAAACGATTATTAATAGTGATACGATTCCTGGCGCCAGAATTAATCCGATGAGAGTCTATAAACTGGATGCCGGTGGACAATATAAGCAAGACGCCGGTCTTAATGTAATCAATCCCGCTGGAGTATTAACTATTGTGGGTGCGCCGGGCGGAACGAAGCCGGTCATACTGCCGCAGACAGTCAATGGCGTTCAGTGTGGTATGAATTTAGTTGAGGGCAGTATAAAGTTGCGGAATCTCTACTGGTTAGGCCAACTGAGCGACGGTTCATTCAATTATTACAACTTTGTCGGTTCGACGGATGGAGTCCATGCGCAATTTGTGGATTGTGATAATTGCGTGTTTGAATTCATTGAAATTGCCACATTCTCATGCAATGGCTATACAAACGGAGCGAAGCTTAGATTTACAAATTGTTATTTTCGTGATCTCCAGAACGGTATCCAATGGTGGGGAGGAAGAGTATTCGATTGCATGCAATATATTGATACGGTTTGGGTTGAAAATTGCACGGTAACAGACGGTGGACCAATTTTCTTACAGCAAAATTCATTGTGCAAATTCGCATATTATAATCATAATACAATTATTAACAGTACCAGTGCCTGGCAGTTTGGAGTTTATTACTTGGAAGGATATTGGGTCAATAATCTCTTCATTAATCAGAATTGGGTTGGTGAGGATTCTTACAATGAAGTAGACTTCGGCGCAGAAGATCCTGAAGATGGTATGTTGATGAGTACTATTGATATTGACTCCATAGTTATGCAGCCTTCAACAAAGAACCATATTAGCATACAACCGGAATTCATGAATGCAGATTCCACGATTAATGCAAACCTCTGCGGCAATAGCAAGATCAAGGCATTTGCATCAAATAACATTTTATGGACAGATACAGTAATGATGAAACCTTACTATAAAAATATGCAAGTAGGGAATTATGGTCCTTATGGGACGCGATTTATTGATACGTGTCCGGCTTCTTACCCGTTTTCTTCCCTCAGATTTCCCGGTGAAATTGAACCGCCTTGGCCCGTGGTAAATATTCCTAATATTTGGATGAACGTGCGCACGCTCGGCTTCTTTAGTAATCCTGCCTATCCTAACATAGTTGAAGCTGGTAATTACGTCAACGTATCAGTTCAGACTGTTACGCCTGCAATAAAAGATGCGGCAACAGCAGACCAGATGGCAAAATGGGATGCCATGATGTATGGAGTTTCGGGTTTTACAAATATAAATATTACTCAGAGCGCTTTCATCTTCGGTGATTTTAATCCGCTTACAATTCCGGGATACGATGCAAACGGGAATAAAACGGAAAATGGCAATGGAATTAGCAAATTTACCGATTTCATCGAAAACTTTGCTCAAACCGGATCGATTAAACTATCAGGCATTGACGGTCTTCCGATTGGTGCTTTAATTTGGAACGATGCTCAATTGGCTGCTTATAATTCGGCGAATGCTTTCCAGTCGGTTATGAATGCGTATGCTCAGGCAGTGAATCAGAAGACAAGCGTTCCAACAATTACTGGTGGAACACCTCGCTTGTTTGCCTTGAATCAAAATTATCCGGATCCTTTCAACCCATCGACAAAGATCAGTTACTCTATTCCGGCAACTGGATTAGTTACATTGAAGGTATATAATATTCTTGGTCAAGAAGTGCAAACCTTGTTCTCCGGAATGAGAAATGCCGGTAATTATGAGACAACATTTGACGGAAGCAAACTTGCAAGCGGTGTGTATTTCTACCGTCTGCAAGCCGGGAATCAGACGCTTGTCAAGAAAATGTTGATGCTAAAATGAGCGCCAAGCCATGGTGCTGTCATTCTTGTCCTGTGCAAAGTCAGAACCGTGGTAATATCCTATCAGCCGCGCAGCAAGAGAGATACGATATTTTCTCACAAGTCCGGGACGTTACTGCGCTGGTATCCAGTTCTAGAACTCCTAACTGTAATCTTCAAACTTTCGGTACCATTATTTGTATATAATACCGGAGTTCTTTAAATTAAATTATTCTGTGAATTACGAACAAAACATCAAAGAAACGTCTGTAAGAAAAATATGCATGACCGTGGAACGTTCGGTAACTCTATCGAAACTCAAAACGCAAAACAAAATAAGGGAATCATTTATGAAAAGGTTGACCTCGTTTATCCTGTTCATATCAATTTTCCTTTTAACGCTACCAATGGCTCGTGCGCAGGTGCTGATCGGAATCCAAGGCGGTTTAAGTGTTCCGGATCTTAGCGGAGGTAACAATGAAGTCAGCCAGGGCTATACATCACGACTTGCACCAAACTTCGGTTTAACCTTCGAGTTTGCAATGACAAACAATTTTTCTATCGAACCGCAAATTAATTTCGACGGGCAAGGTGGACAGAGAAATGGGTTCCAGCCTATAGCTTCTCTTCCACCGCCGTATAATTACGCAAATTTTAATAACATGTCGATCCTTAACTATATCGAAATACCCGTACTCGCTAAGTACATTTATAGACTTAACAATATTGCTCTTGATATAAATGGCGGGCCGTTTGTTGGTTTTTTGTTGAATGCAACCGAGAAGACGAGCGGGACCAGTTCAATTTACATACCCAATGGAGATGGCGGATATATTCAGGGGCCATCTGAATCCTTTGATGCAAACAGCAGCGTAAAAAGCAGTATCAATGAAGTAAATTTCGGGATTGCGGGAGGCGTAGGTCTGATTTTTCCTGTCACACCCAAAGCAAGTGTTTCGTTGGATGTGCGTGGCCTCTACGGATTAACAAATATACAGAAGTATGCTCAGGATGGAACGAGTCACACTGGAAATCTAATAATTTCAGTAGGCTATTGCTATGATATTTTTGGTCTTTAGCAATATAAGTCGAGACGTTGCAGGAGGAATACTCCGCCTATGTTTTTCATAGAAAGGAATCATTAGACTGCACTCAATAAGCATCTTTCACGGAATATCTCATAAAATGGTATCACTATGTCTCATGCTTATTCGACGGCATTTTTCTGGCAAATACCGTTCCGCATTTTATGCATGGCATATCCGGTGAAAGTTTTCCGTTCCCCTTTGCGAATCCGCAGTGCAAAGGAGTGTCATCTCCGAAAATGGTGCTATTCCTGAAAGAACGTCAATTAGTAAAAATTGATATTTAAAGTTGCGGAAGAATACTCTATCACTTTTTTTTGCAACAAAGATTTGTCAAATTGCGTTTTATAACACCTGTATATGACAGTATAATTATTCGGAAGGCGGAAACATGGAGGACAATTATTATATCCGGCATAAAAAACGATTAATGAAAATATTTCGACGATTGATAAAAAGCAATCGAGCCGTATTCGATAATTATTATGAAAATGATATTACTATTGATTTAATAAATAAAATTGATGCAGAATATGAAGCATTGATTCCTCAGATACCTTATATTGGTGGAAAAGATAACTATATGACAGATTTTTTAATTAGCTCTGCACAAATGCTTTCTGTGATTATTGTATTAGAAAACAAAGGCGAGAGCAAAGAAAAAATTGGTAAAATAATATATGATATAATGGAACATTATATAAACTCATTTAATCGTCTTTTCTTATTCATTGCTCGTTTCGTGTTCTTTTCAAAAAGAAATATTAAAAAGTTACGAAAAGCATCGATGAAATCTAAAGAGAAGAACTACTCTTTTGATTGGGTTTTTGATCTTGTAGATGGGCAAGGCAATGATTTTACTTACGGATATAAGCAATATGAATGTGGAATATATAAATTTTATAAGAAATTGGGTTATGAAAAATATGCGCCCTATTTGTGCTTATTAGATTATCCAAAATACAAAGCATTAAAAATACGCCTTGATAGGACCAAAACGATAGCAAATGGCGCTGATCTATGCGATTTTAAATTCTTTAAAACTGGAGATCCTATTGAAGGATGGCCGCCGGAAAAACTGACAGAATTTAAGATAAAGCAGATATAGGCAATGTGTTGCCATATAACAGAATGTTGACAAAGCGCAATGCCGTAAATAATAGTATGTGGAGCAGCAGTAAAATCTAAGATCATCGGCATCGTTCACTTGTCCAGGCATGGATAATATCTTTAACGTTAGCTGCAGCTAACAAGGAAGTAATGATGGATGTTATATATACTATTGTATTAAAATTATTTTTTGTGGCAATACTATATGTGCTGCTCGAGATTCTTCATAAGGTTGCCATCGAGAGATCGAAAGCTAAAAAGGAAGTGAACTCTATTTATTGGAAATGGGGTGTCTTCTATTATAACCCCGATGATCCAAGAATGATCGTACCAAAAAGGATAAAATGGATGGGTTGGTCATTGAATTTTGCAAAACCGATTTCCATTATATTGTTGTTGTCAGTAATATTAATTTACTTTGTTCTGCTGATATTGTCTTTAAAATAATTCAAAATGCGGCTTAGCGAGCGGCTCCACGAAGTGGTCACTTCGTGACAAGCTGGATAATCAAATTCTGGAGCGTAAAATTGCCGATGCTTTCCCATAAATAAAAGCTTTCGTGTGCATCGAAAGTATATCCCGAACCATTTGCATTTCGCTATAGAGTGACATAAATTAAAATTATCCTCACGATTCTCATTTTTCATTTCCGATGTCATAGTATTTGATAGGCCGTATGGTGTGCGAATAAGATTTTAGCGATTAGAATCCTGAGAGACGAATCGCGCGACCATATATACGGAATCTATCGCGGATATTAAGGATTCAATAAGTTCTTATCCTTGACAGTTATTGCGGATTTTTATAATTTGCTTTCGATTACATGCACTATTCGGGAGTGGAGCCATGAAACAGAATCTTGCAATTCTACTGTGTATCATTGTTTTTTGGGGATGTAGCTCACCTTGGGATGCTCAACCTGCCAAGATTACACCTCATAATTCGGCAGTCGATAAATTTGTTGTAGCGTCGGATAATTCATTCGGTTTTAGACTGTTCTCCCAAGTCAATATGAACGAACGAAATAACAACGTGTTTATCTCGCCGTTTAGCGTTTCAATGGCATTCGGGATGGTGCTCAACGGTGCCAATGGTACAACACTCGATTCATTGGAGCAGTCGCTAGGCGATGCCGGTCTATCGTTAGAAGAAATCAACAATTCGTATAAAAATATTTCCAGTACATTAGCCAACCTTGATGCGAGTGTTGTTTTCCAAAATGCCAATTCAATATGGTACAAAACCGGTTTTTCCGTGCTGCAAGAATTTATAAATGACAATAAAACCTATTTTGACGCAGATGTAACATCGTTGAATTTCTCGCAGCCAAGCGCCGTGTCAACAATCAACAATTGGGTAAATGTAAAAACGGACGGTAAAATTCCAACTATTTTAGAAAAAATTCCGAGTGATGCCGTGATGTATCTTATCAATGCCATTTATTTCAAAGGCACATGGACCAATCTGTTCGATCCAAAAAAAACTTCCAGCGCACCATTTACATGCTCGGATGGAAGCATTGCATCGTGCAGTTTAATGTACCAGCAAGTTACTTTTGCATATTATGCCGATAGTAATATGCAGGCGATTGATTTACCGTACGGAAACAAATCATTTAGCATGACGGTTATTTTACCCAATAGCGGCACCTCCATCGATCAATTTGCGGAAGGACTGACGCAAGACCAATGGAATACGATTACCGGCAATATGGATTCCTCGAAGGTCGATTTGTACATTCCGAAGTTTACAATAGAATTCGGTAAAAGTCTGAATAATGAACTGAAAGCACTCGGCATGAATATTGCCTTTAGTAAAAAACATGCAAATTTTACTCGTGTTAATCCGATGGGTGGATTGTACATCGATAGTGTGGAACATAAAACATTTTTAAAAGTAGATGAAGAAGGCACCGAAGCTGCGGCAGTAACTTCGATAGGTCATGGCATCAACGGTGGACCCTTTTTTCCTTTAATGCGCATAGACCATCCGTTTATCTTGGCGATTCGAGAACATCAATCGGGAACCATTTTATTTATCGGTAAGATCGCAAATCCATCTGCTCAATAAGATATTTTATATACAAGATTTTCAGGTTAGGACGTTCCAACTACGTTCTAATCTGTGGATATCAGAATAAGAATATTAATATGTCACAGTATTCTTAGCACACAATGCAAATGGTATGTACATCGCTTTATATAAATTTTCACTATGAAAGGAACTGAACAATGAAATCAAGAATAGCAGTTTTCACAGTTCTTGCACTCTCTATGTTTGTTTTGGGCGGCATTGCACAGCCGGCTACCTATTGTGGATTTATCGATTGTTATTACGATTATAATTTTGCCGAGCCTGTTACGTATAAAAATGAACTCAGGAATTTCGATGCAAACGATAATTCCTTTGCATTAAGTCTCGCAGAATTCGTTATCCAGAGAGATGCTTCAGTTTCCTCTCCTATCGGAAATAAACTATTTTCACGAAAGAAAAATATAAGTGGAGTCCCAGATGGAAATTAATAGTATAGAACTCATAACGCTCGGCTTTGTCAATTCATATTTGGTGAAGCTCAAAGACGGGTATTTACTCATAGATACAGGATTAAATACTTCATGGTCGCAGCTCGAAGGGAAATTATTGGCGGAGGGCTGCTTGCCGGATAGGCTTAAACTCGTGATTATCACTCATGGGGATTTCGATCATACGGGAAATTGCGCCGCGCTTCAAAAAAAATATAAAGTGAAAATCGCAATTCACTCGGCTGATTCATCTATGGTTGAAAACGGCGCACGACTCAAGCGTCATATCAGGACATTCGCCGGTAAGATCAGAATTGTTTTGTCAAAGTTACGAAGAAGAAAATTTAAATTCGAGACATTCAAACCGGATATATTCCTGACAGACGGTCAGATTTTAAATGAATATGGCTTTGATGCAAAAGTAATCCACACTCCCGGACATACGAAAGGTTCAATTTCCATCTTGACAAACGATGGAGATTTGTTTAGTGGAGATACAATAGGATTAACAAAGAAGGGAACGGTAGATCTATCGGCCTATATCGACGACATGCAAGAAATAAATAAGAGTGTCAAATTCCTAAAAACCCTAAAAGTCAGGAGATTTTATCCGGGGCATGGAAAACCGTTTGAAATGAAGGATTTTTAATAAAATGCTTTTTGCGATAATGTAATATCTCAAATAGATAATGGCAAACTGGAAAAGTCGGAATGACCCACCCCACCCCTACCCGGTAAAGAGCGAAAATCTCCCCGAACCGTATTTTTAGCAATACCTGAGCCGGTTTATAATCATTTAAAATTGGTCCCCAAGTCTTTCGACAGCCAATAGAATAGTGCAAATAAAAAGCCCGCAGCAGGGTAAACTGCGGGCTTCGGGGGATTTGCCTGCCAAGGGTAAGGAATGGCAGGCGTGGGTATGACAAAGCTAATAAGACTTTTATTGTTTGTCAACAAGAGCACTGCACACCCAATAATCACAGATTTCCACAAAGTCTATATAAACATCCCAGCATAACGAGATAAATGCCCGCTTGATTAAAAAGCCACAACCATTTTATAACCAGTAATATCAAGAGGGAACTATCTTTATGCCTAAGTCGTTGTATTTTCTAATAAGACCAATTAATCTGATTTGAACAATGAGTATAATATTTAGCCGACAATGTGAATACGCACTTCAGGCGGTCAGCTATCTGGCGTTACATCCTGCATCGAGACTGGTGTCTATTAAGGAGATAAATGAAGCCTTGGATATACCATACCATTTTCTTGGAAAAATATTACAAGATTTAGCGCAAAAGCACTTTCTCATTTCCCAGAAAGGACATAATGGCGGATTCGCCTTGGCAGATTCACCAGAAAAAATTACACTCTTTAAAATTGTGGAGGCTATTGATGGCATAGACTTCAAGCATCAATGTGTTATGGGATTTTCAGAGTGCTCAAACAAAAGTCCATGTGCCCTCCATAATCAATGGAAAAATTCGCGGGATGAAATCATCGATTTGCTTGCAAATACAAACATTACAACTATGGCAAGAGCGATAAAAAGACCGGAATATAGGAATAATAAATAAAATCACTGATTGAGTCGAAATAAAACATTCAGAAGGAAAAAACAATGGAACATAAAATATTTAATGAAGTTGAACGATTCTCACAAGAAAAGCATATTCATGTGCCGCTCTTTAGCAGTGAACGAACAAAGGTGCTGCTTCTATGTCTTTCTGCCGGACTGACAGTTCCACCGCATTCTCATCCCGGATTTGATATTACGCTTCAGCCTTTGAAGGGGAAAGCAATACTTCCACTCGACGATGGAAAGGAAGTAAACTTAGTGCCAGGTGAAATTTATTTCGTAGATGGAGCAATATCTTTCAATCCCAAAAATCCGTTTATGGAAGATTTTGAGATGCTCATTCATCTGATAAAACGATAAGCAGTTGGATAGGGGGAATGTTGCATTAATTATGAAATGATATATGCAAGGAACATTGCACAAATTCTTTACTGAAGATCATCGTCGGCTGGAATCGTTACTTGAGCATGCATTCGCTCAATCCGATCATATCGATGAAGTCGGGTATGCAAAGTTTCGGAAAGAATTGTTAAAGCATATTGGTCTCGAAGAGAAAATATTAATTCCTGCTCTGCATAATTCACAGGAGAGCATAGCCTATCCACTTGCAGCGCCATTGCGCTTGGAGCATGGTGCAATTGCATCTCTTTTGGTGTTACCCCCAAGTGCCATAGTAAAAAACGTTCTTCTTGGCATTCTACAACATCATAATAAACGAGAAGAAACTGAAAAAGGACTCTATACTGATTGCGATTGCCTTTTGCCCGATGCAGTTGAAACAATGATGGAGAAGGTTTATCATTACCCGGATGTTCCGGTTATGCCTTACAATGATTCTCAACACGCACACGATGCTGCGCGACGTGCCGTTTCTCGTGCCGGATATGATTTTGACCAACTTTCAAAACTTTCTGATTCCAAAATAATTTAGAGGACGAATAAGATGAAACGCTATTGGATTGCTTTCGCTACAGTCATCGTTCTGGGTTTCTTGGTTCTCGGTTGGGCTGGTTGGCGCATTTATCAGGAAAAACCTCCGATTCCGGATTTGGTTGTTACTCAAAATGGAAAAGTGCTTATAGAATCCGGAGAAATTGCCGAAGGCCAGAATGTATGGCAAGCAATGGGTGGTATGGAACTAGGTTCCGTATGGGGCCATGGCAGCTATGTTGCTCCTGATTGGAGTGCAGATTGGTTGCATAGAGAGTGCGTTTTCATATTAGAGGCATGGTCTATTCGTGATCAAGGAAAAAAGTATGTTGATCTTCCTACCGAGTTTCAAGCCCTGTATCGTGAACGCTTAGCTGAGATGATGCGAAAGAACACGTTCGATCCACAAACGGGAAAAATAGTTGTAGATTCCATTCGCGGAGAAGCATTCGAATCAAATGTTAGACATTTTTCGCAAGTGTTTTCCGAAGGGAAATCTGAATATGCCATCCCCAGTGGAGCTCTTACAGACACTGTAAAACTTCGGCAGCTTTCAGCATTTTTCTTTTGGGCTTCGTGGGCTGCATCAACGAACCGTCCGGGGGACGAAGTTACATATACAAGCAATTGGCCGCATGAAGAGTTGGTGCAAAATCATCCTACGCCCGATGCAGTAGTGTGGACTGGAGTGAGTATCATTTTACTTCTTGCCGGTATCGGAGCTATGGTATGGTATCATGCCTCGCAAAGCGCAGAATCCTTGCCGCATCTCGTGCCTCAAACAGATCCTCTTTTTAATATTGAACATACGCCATCACAAAAAGCAACGTTAAAATATTTCTTTGTGGTAACGGCTTTACTTTTAGTGCAAGTTCTTGCCGGTATTATCACAGCACACTATGGTGTTGAAGGAAATGGATTCTATGGTATTCCAATGAGCAAATGGCTGCCATACGTGGTAACGAGAACTTGGCACATTCAAATTGGAATATTCTGGATCGCCACAGCTTGGTTGGCTGCTGGCCTTTATATTGTTCCAGCGGTTAGCGGAGTAGAATTAAAAGGACAGCGTTTTGGGGTCAATGTCCTCTTTGGTGCCTTGTTGTTAATCGTTGTTGGGTCCTTAACAGGAGAACTTCTTAGTATCAATCATAAGCTTACTGGTGATGCGTGGTTCTATTTTGGACATCAAGGATATGAATATATCGATCTTGGACGAGTATGGCAAATAGCACTTACTATTGGCCTGTTTCTTTGGGTGTATTTAATTGGACGAAATCTCTTTGTTGCTATTCGCCGCAATGATGAGCATAAATCCCTTATCATATTATTTCTTATAGCATCTGTTGCAATCGGCGGGTTTTATATGGCCGGCTTGATGTGGGGTAAACACACGAATCTTGCTATTGCAGAATACTGGCGCTGGTGGGTAGTGCATCTTTGGGTAGAAGGATTTTTCGAAGTCTTTGCCACGGTTGTTATTATCTTTATGTTTTCACGTTTGAAACTAATCAGAGTAAAGACGGCAAATACTGCTGTCATCCTTTCCTCAACCGTATATCTTTCTGGTGGTATTATAGGAACATTACATCATCTGTATTTTTCTGGAACACCGCTACATGTTCTTGCCTTAGGTGCTGTCTTCAGTGCATTGGAAGTTGTGCCGCTTGTTCTTGCCGGGTTTGAGGCATGGGAGAATTTAAAATTATCTCGTGCTGCGGATTGGGTAAAGAATTATAAATGGCCTATATATTTTTTCATTTCAGTAGCTTTTTGGAATATGATCGGTGCCGGACTCTTTGGATTCATGATCAATCCACCTATTGCGCTTTACTATATGCAGGGTTTAAATACAACACCTGTACACGGGCATGCTGCACTCTTTGGCGTCTACGGAATGCTGGGTATCGGATTGATGCTCTTTTGCATGCGAGTTATGTGGATCCAAAATGAATGGAATGAAGGCCTGTTGAAATTTTCTTTCTGGTCACTCAATATCGGTCTCATGGCAATGGTCGTTGGAAGCCTTTTACCGGTTGGTTTATTACAGACATGGGCGTCTGTTAAATATGGATATTGGTATGCCCGCAGTGCAGAATTTCTCTATTCACCGATTGTGCAGCCAATTAAATGGGCAAGGATATTCGGCGACACTATATTTGCCGCTGGAGTTCTTGCGCTCGTAGTATTTGTGGTAGGATTATTTTTTGGTTATTCGTTAAGAAAGCATAAGGAATAAACGCGGAGAACAAAATTGTCCTGCATTATGAGTCATTGAATTAGAGGAGTCACATTTTGGCTCCCCTTTTTCTTTGTTCTGCGATTCAATCAATTAATAAAACAGCCCAACTGAGATTGTATATTCAGTTCGTATCCATACTTACCTTCCATTGGGCTTTATCAAGCAGCAGTTTCATTCCGTATTCTTTGTCGTTCAGCTTAGGTAATGAACGAATTATATCGGCCAGCTGCCGGACGGTTTTGGTTTTCTCCCCTAACAACTCGTCTGGAATAATAATGCCATACAGCAATTCCAGGACACAAATCGCTACTAAAAAATCTTCTTTATCGAATTGGCTGATTGGTCAGTTGACATCGATATCCTTCGAGTGCATGAAGAAAAGCAGTACAAATAATATGTGATTATCTGCATCCTGACTATTTATCAGTGCGTAAACTAGATCGGTCATAAGCCTCCTTTCAGTCTATAGAATCTTATACCGTTTTGTATAGCATAAGAAAGAATAGAAAGGAGGAAACATGTCCGAACAAGAATATGAAGAGCTCTGGCAATACAGCGAGCAGTTCACTAAGGATAAACTTCAGCGGTCTGAATTAGTCACATTGGCATGGCACGCTGGCCTGAAACTTGGCAATCGTCGTTCAATGGGTTTGATGAAAAGCATTATGCACTTCAGAAGCAAAGAATTGTATAAACGTAGCGCATTCCCAGTCAAAGAAGTCGGCAAAGGGGGAATAGATGCTTGGAATCAACGTCACCGAGTTTACCTTGATCAACCAGTCGATGACTGTCAAACATTGGCAGAGTTTCTGCTCCCAGTCAAGATAACGCCGCTGGACTTCACGATCACAAACGATTTCCTCGGTTCATTAAGCGACTGCGAAATGAACATCATGAACGATCTCGCAGCTGGCTACAACCTGAAAGAAATATCCGCACGAAACGCAATCACCTAATCTCGCATCCCCGCTATCCGACAATCTCTCCAAGTTAAAGCCGTTGCATACCTCTAACGGTGGAGAAGAGCGTAAGTGGGTGCGCTTTTCTTTTCGGTTTCAAAAAGAGCCTCAACCCGTGATTCCCGATGAGAGCCTAAGAGTTACTTCTACTTCAGGATAGGAGAGGAATGAATGTCGAACAGAGGGTAGAAGTGGTTTCCAGGAAATTTTTATTTTTTGGAAAATATGCTTCTTATGGGCGCTTGCATATTGCTATAGCAATATATAAATTTGAATCATTATAACAACGGTGAATGCCTCAAGGCTATATCGTTGAAGGGGAAAAACATCCACCACAATAATGCTATCTTTTATATGAGAACTCGTTTAATTATAATTTGCAGTTTTTTATTCCTTAATCATTTTACTAGTCCTCTTCTCTGTCAAGACAGTCTTTATCTAGTAGGCACAATAATAGGTGAGTCAAATGCGAAAAGAATTACCGGTGTAAAAGGAATTGGCGATGTGAATGGAGATGGCTATGGCGATTTTATGGTTACGACGGCCGATAACACGGTTAGACTTTATCTTGGTTCAAAAAATTTTAACCTTACTCCATCTGTTGTTTTCCATTATCCGGGGAAATACAGTTCGTATACATTTGGAGGATGCGCAGGAATAGGTGATGTGAATGGAGATGGCTACAATGATTTTGTCATTAAAGCTGTATTTTCCGATGAGGATTATTCTCCAAAGGGACAAGTTTTTGTGTATTACGGTGGACCAAATATAGATACAATTCCAAAATATGAATTTCATGATCCATGGATACAAGATTACTTGGTCTTGATGTCGAAGGAGTTGGAGACATTAATAAGGATGGATATAATGATTTTATTGTTAGTGATCCATATAACTGGACAGATGGGATAGCGAGGGTGTATTTGTTCTGGGGAGGAGATTCTATCTCTTTTGCAAGGAGCACAGTTTTTAGTGATTCTGTGTTGGGCTTTTTTGGAACCAGTGTGGCTAATATTGGTGACATTAATGGAGACGGCTTTGATGATCTCGCCATTGGGGCAGATAATGAAAATAAGGTCTATTACTATTATTGTGGAAACCCGATGATTGTGAACCCGGGTATGGTTGTCTCCTTAAATGCTCAAGAAATAGGAATGGCTGGATATCTAAATAGATCTGGAATTGAAGATTACTTCATTTCAGACGGTCTTATTTATTTTTTTTCGGGGAAGAGTCTTCTATTTACTATAAATTGGTTTGATTTAGGTGGTAGTGGCTATGTTAATGTCCAATCTAATTGTGATTTGAATAACGATGGATACAGTGACTATATCATCGGGAATACAGACTATATAAATTCTGATAGTGTCATGGTAGGGGGAGCTTTTGTATATTTTGGAGGGAAAATAATAGATACTGTTTATAGGTTTAAGCTCGAAGGTGAACATAAATGGGATGAGTTTTCTAAGATTATGACTACGGTAGATATAAATGGCGATGGATATGACGAATTATTCATTATGGCACCTGGTTATCCTGATTACAATAATCCATTGGGCAAAGTTTATATCTATTCATGTAAAAAAAATCTATCCGATGTAAAAGTAAACAAACAAACCTCTCCTTATAACTTTGATTTATATCAGAACTATCCCGATCCTTTTGACCCAAGCACTGTCATCAGTTATCAAATAGCAAGCGCCGGTAAGGTCAGTTTAAAGGTTTATGATTTGTTGGGACGAGAAGTCGCAACACTTGTCAATGGTGTAAGAGCAGCAGGAAATTACACGACTACGTTTAATGCCGTGAATTTGCCGAGTGGTGTGTATTTCTATAGATTGCAAGCGGGCATATTTATGCAGACAAAAATAATGCTGGTGCTTAAATAGTATCAAGTGATACCGATGAATCACCGAGGCCATTCGCGGCTTTCGGGAGCGGCGATCTCATTGTAGGAATAATCCAATATGGAATTCATTAGCTGGCAACGAAGGATAATAAATGGATACATTGACTCAAGTTTTATTGACAAGACATATTCCGCCTGCAACACAAATCTCGTTTAGCGAATGGATTTATATCGCTCAAGCGGTTATTATGCTATTGACTGGTATTGTCATTGTTTGGTACACAATCGAAACAGCTAGAATCAGAAAAGAAACCAGCATCCAGAATACCATGCTTGCCGAGCAACTTAGATTAATGCAATCAATTCGACAGCATGAGATGGTCAAGGAACAACAAGAACTTGCCAAGGAAATTAGTTTTATCAAACCATATTTCAGATTTGGTGGAGGTAGCAATGGAGGTAATCAGGCTTCATGGGATTTTACGAATAAAGGTGGTCCAGCAAAAAAACTTAGTAGTAAGGCATTAGGTTCTTTTCATGTTAGTATAAGTCCAAGCCGCTTTCTTGATACAAATGAAGAAGGTCATGTTAATTTTTCGGCCACAGATTTAAAAAGGGATGAAAAGTACCCATTTGAGATAATTTGTTTAGACAAACTTGGCAATCAACATATCTTCAAATATTACATGCATCATTTTCATGGCATTTTTGAAGAAGAGACAAATTAATATCCGTTGTCAGTCAACTATTTTAAAAAGGAAAGACTTCCCGCAGAGCGGGATTTCGAAGGTTCAACAAGTAAATAATATTCTCCCGGTGCGTTTTGCGCCAGCGCAAAGCCATCAGCAGATTGTAGGAGAATACACTGCACTATATTGTTAAAGAGTAAATTTGTTAATCACTTTTCAAAGAGGAATGTTATAATGGAAAATATTAACGTTGTTATAGATTCGAAGTGGGTTAAAAGAATAAATTCTCCCATTTACAAAATAATCCAGCCATTAATCGGTGTTTCTATTAGTTTTGCACCCCTATTTTTATATTTCGCAGGGGAATGGGGCTTGAGAGGCTTGTCTACGTGGCTGATTTTTATAATTTGTTAGGGAATTATTTTTCTCGTTTCTACTTTTTATATCGGATTTGCTCTTTCCGTCATTAAACAAATTCGAAGGAAGGAGGGCTGACGAGCAGTTTAAGCGGAATTATAAAACACTCAGTCGAATTGCTATTCTTTTTGTTCGGATGTATAAAGTGAATCCAGCATGTCTTCACGGCACATGAAATATGGAGATGATACCGGTCATCTTTTTCTGGCCCGATATGTCGAAACCGATATAGTAACTGAACTTAAATATTATTTAATCATATTCACGAGCAAGATAACAAAAATCGAAATACTGCGATCTATATGAAAAGAAAAGCATTATATAGCATTGTATTTGTGTTTTTGCTGATAGACCTATTTATCCTTGAAGAATGCAAAGCGCAACCGGTTTGGTTTATTAGTCCCGGTGTGAAAGTGGGATATGTCCTTGGAAATAACGGCGGGTTCATCTATGGCTTCGAACTTAGCACAACAGTCGTTGGAAACAGAAATAAATACGGCGTTTTTATCTCAACAGAATATTTTCATTCTACGAGCATCGTTCATTTTGGTATAGAAGTATTTCCTGAGGTATTCTATGGATTGTCAATTGGTCCTTCTTTCGTAACAACGAATCAAGTAACAAAAATTGGGGTCTCAACTACTCTTTTCGGAGGATTGTTTATATTACCGTATTATCGTTTTACATATGTCTCAGATTCTCTTTGCATGCATGAGGTTGGGACATTTCTAAAATTAACGATACCTATGCAAAATATTCCGCAAAGTGGATCTGATTGAACTATATTCTTTAAAGTTGACTGATTTAAAATTATTTGATTCTCTTTAAGTTTATAAGAAAAATACTTATGGAATTAAATATTTATCAATCGCACCTCATGAGCGACTCAAAGTGCCGGAAAAATAAAGCAGGTGAAAAATCTTCGGATATCATCACCAAGGCCATTCGCGGCTTGCGGGAGCCGATCTTATTGAATGATGATTGACTACCCGGGCATTTATCTTATACTATAGAAATCGTTGGAGTGTTGGTAAATGAAGATGAGAATGAAAAAGAATTCCCAATATTTATTGTTCGCAATTATTGTCGTCTTTTTCTTTGATTTTGGATGTAAAAATAGTAATCCATTGAATGCATCTGAGCAAAAGAATAATGTAATTTGGCCTCTTGCAATCGGCAATCGATGGAATTATCAACTTGATTATTATGATACGCTGGGTAATTATCAAAGAAGTTACTATGATACGATGATGATAACATCCGACACGGTTATTTCTAATGAAACCTGGTATAATGGAATCTATGGATCTTGCACAAATCGCATCGATGGATTCTATACACATTCTCTTGGTGCAAATCCAAGTCTTATGTTTAAATATCCCGTATCTGTAGGTGATTCAATACCATTTGGAACTTATAATTATATAAAGTTTTTATCACATATAGATACAATTGTAGTCAATGATCAAGTTTACTCCACTTATAGGTACGATGGTAGATATCAAGACAGTACCGGTCGAAACGTTGCTTATAATAGATTTTATCTCGTTCCCAATTTAGGAATGGTTCAGCAAGAATATTATGCACCATCGTTGGATCGTGTTTTAATACGTGCATGGCTCCTTTCATATAGTTTATATTAGCGCTGTCTGCTGTGTATAAAGTCAAGACCTACCCACATCAGTAGAAGAATGAACCTTGCTCTCCAGATTCGAAGTTTTGCCATCTTATCACTTCGCCAAATCCCTATACACAGTGGCAAAGTGGAGAAATCCCCTTTGGCAAAGCTGTTGGCAAACTAAACCTTGCCATTGCACTCGCAGCCTAAGCAAATTGGCAAAATGGCGAAATACTTCCCCCGTGGTGAAAGCTGCGGGGGATTTTTTATTATACTGGATTCATATAGGACATCCAAGTCGTAAGATAGTTTATTACAATAAATATCCATTCTCTAGAGACTCGGTCGAGAACCCCCCTTTTTTCAAGAGTTTAAAAAGTAGGAGTGATCAGATCACCGTCTGAAAATTCAGTTGCCTATAAATCATCCTCTGAAGATTTAGAGCGAGCCAAAGAGCAAAAATGAGCAACGCTGCAATAAAGAATAGAGAGAATGACGCCACTGACGCAAACAGCGTCAAATTGGCCACAGCAGCCGCCATCGCAAGCTGAAAGAGAACTTTCTTCATCCCAAAATAACGTGCGTTGCGTATGCCAAGGCGTACCAATCGTGCAAAGCGATGTTCAACGACTACTCGCTTGCGATACATCTGATGATATTCTTCCGTTCTTTGAAATAGCTTTTTCTCTCGTATGAGCGCTTCATATTCATGCACCAACACACTTCGGCACGGAGTCTTCTCCTTGAGACATTGACTCCTGAATGAACAACGGCAACATTGCCTGACAGAGAACTTGAAACTTTTGTTTTTAAAGGTTGTTCCGCGTTGTGTCGTTACTTTTTGCACATTCCAACACGTAGTTGTCTCCCCGGCCGGACATGTGACTGATTCGCCTTCAAGGTCAATCTTAAAATCCTCTTTCGTGAATCGTCCTGTTTGCGGAGCACGTCCTACCGGAGCGATAAGATTATACTTGTGTGCATCAGCATCCAAGCGTGCTTCTACTGTTCCATAAGCGCCGTCTCCAAGAACATTTTCGATTTCGGCATCAAGATTCTTCGCCGCTTCTTTAATCACCGCCGGAGCATCCACACTATCATGTGCATTGCCCGGAACAACATCAACTTCGGCAATCACTTGAGTATCTGTGTCAACGGCTATCGCCGCCTTGTATCCATCGAAACGTTGGCTGGCACTCTTGCGCCCATGGCGCATCTCGGGGTCATGAACAGAGATAATTCTATCTTTGGCGACACCATCGATAATCTCTGCCTTCTCCGGCATTTTTTCGCGAATATCCTGTGCTAAGAGCTTACTCAATAATTCTGTCGCCCGAAGAAGATCATGAGCCTCGTCGCTCTCTTTGTCCAATGATGAAAGTGTCTCTGAAGCCATAGCCAGCACTCTTCGACAATCAGCAACGATACAATTCAAAACGATCTGTCGTTGGTTGTCGTTATCCCAATCAATCGTCCAGGTACCTTTAAAGCTCGACGCACTGTAGCGGGAAAAATCATTGGCTTGAGAATAGTCTTCAATCGGTTGTTCTGCAATCTGCGCAAGAACTTTCAGCGTTTGTCGAAGTCCTTCCGCCAACATGTTAAAGGTGTCTTCAACCGCGCCGCGCCCAAATATCGGTGTCGTGTCAATTGCGAAGGTTTTTTTATTCTTTCTTGTATAACCTTTTTGAGCAAGTAAGTTCAAGGCCTTGGTGAATATCATTTTCCCTTTATTATGGATGATCAATTGATTACGAAACAGGCACAACGTACTCTTCGCAAACGGCTGTTCTTCATCACCAACACCAAGCGCTACCTGCCAGCGTTGATCGAATTTTGCGCGGTCGGCTGCTTCTTGATCCGATACTCGGTCATACGATTGGAGAAGCAAGGCACTTGCCAATAAACTTGGGGGAACGCTTTCACGGCCATTATCCGGGCAATATAAGAACGAAAAGTCTTCATCGTTAAAGATTTCATGCCGGTGATCGCTTAAAAATACGTAAAAGCTTTCTTTGCCTATCTTCTGGCGAAGACGATTCTCCGGCAGGAATAAATTGCTTTGTGGGTTTTGTTTGCCTAACATAATATGATTTTCTCTTAGTGAGAGACGATAAATCTATTTTCTATACAAATATAATACATGACCGTCCGTTCACCAAAATATTCTTTAATAAAAATCACTTTTCGACCAAGTCTCTAGCGTGTTGCGTCCACTCCTTGCCTTCGCTTATGTCTTTTTGTATATTAAAACTGTATTTAAAGAAACAAGCTTCCGAAAAAAGATCAAAAAGATTAGGCGCCAATTATCAAGAGACTGGTAGCCTCGTTTCGCTTGGCGTTTCTTAATAATGGCTTCAGTTTTTCGGGCACTAAATCGGGCACTGATAATATCTTTAAAAGGAATTCAGTATAAAAACAACGCCCCCGTAGCTCAGATGGATAGAGCAGCGGTTTCCTAAACCGTTTGTCGGAGGTTCGAATCCTCTCGGGGGTACTAAAAACCTTCCTTTCGTTCGATTTTTAACACTCGAACACTCACACTTTTTTTCTTAGAGTTTAGTGTCTCGTAATTTTTTAATACTCACTTCACGAAAGTGAGGTGTGATGTTCCTTTCTAAAGTTGGCAACGTCTCTTATCTCTACGCACCAATGGTTGTTTGAATCTCTGCACAACGGACATCTCGCCGATATGGCCGGGTCTGGATTTTTAAAAGCGCGAAAACTCGGCACAATAAAAATTATGGAAGTGTTGGAAACAGGAAAAATGACGGGCAGCAATTCGCCGTTGGAACGGTAAATCATTCCCCCCGAACGCTCCCGCTGCGATTGGTCGATCGAATGCAAAACCACAAAGAGAAATATTTTCTCCTTTATCTTAAGACCGGCGAAGGACATTTTGCTCCTGCCAACTCGATTGCACATTATCTTTCTGCAGCATATGGAGAGAGCCTCGAACCGGTGCTTGTCGACGGTCTTGTAAATGCAAACTCCATTGCGCGCTATGTCCTTGAAGACGGCTATCGACTCTTGCAAGCACGCTCGAAGTTGTATTATGAATTTCTCTATGCAACCAATAAATTTTCCATGATCAGACATTTTGACGCTGCGATATCTAATTTTTTCATGAAGCCGTATCTCAAAAAGCGTATCGAAGAAGAACGCCCCGCAAAGATCGTTATTTTCCATTTCTTCCTCATCGCGCCTGTACTGGATATTCTGAAAGATTTACGGTATGATATCCCCGTGATTACGGTCGTCACTGATCCCTTCACTGCGCATCCCCTCTGGTTCCAGCGGGAGCAAGAACGGTATATTGTTTTTAGCGAGCGATTGAAAGAAGATTGCATCAAGAACCGAAAAATTCCCGCATCGAAGCTTCGGGTCTTTCCATTCATTCTCGATAAACAATTCTCAACGCCTCTCTCATCCGCCGGAATAACGAAGGTGAAACAAAAATTCGGGTTTGCCTCTGAGAAGAAAGTTATCCTCATCATAGGCGGAGGCGATGGTATTCCGCATGGAAAATCGATTCTCCGGCACTTGCTGCATGCTTCTTTGGATGTTGAGATCGCCATTGTCTGTGGCAAAAACAAAAAACTCTATGCCGGTGCTCTTGAACTGCAGAAGCACCATAAGTCTTTGAAAGTCTTTGCGTTTGTCGATTTTGTCTATGAACTTCTCAATGCTTCAGATATTGTAATCACCAAGTGCGGTGCCTCGACGATTATGGAAATACTGATTATGCAAAAGATCCCAATCATCAATAACTATCTCTGGGAACAAGAATTGGGCAATATGGAGTTTGTCCGCGATAATGAACTTGGTATCTTTGAACGCAACATCACAAAACTTCCCTCTATTATACAGGAACTTGTTTCAGTCAAAGAAAGATACCAGCGATATATAAAAAACATAGAGAAGATAAATGTACGAAGCGGAACGGAAGAAGTTGGGGAGTTCTTGAGGAAAATGGAATAGACTGCTGTCAAGATACTTTGCATTATTACTGTCGAGCCTCTGCCAAAAAGCCTTCTATTATTTCAGAATCGCCCAAAATCAAATTCTCTTAAATGTTCTGCCTCTCTCAGTGCATTTGTATATTTTTTTTGTTTCTCATTCGTCCCCATCGGAACATGCTGAGAATGTGAATTTCAATGGTTTGGTTAATTGCGTCGAGATTTCACAGGCAGTTTAAATGCTCCGACATTTCAATTGCTGCAAATTTCGTCCGAACTATTATCGAATATTTGGTTCCTAAAAGAATTAGCTACTCTTTCATCCTTTTGGGCGATTGGTTTCCGCGATTAACAGAGGTAAATTATCTCTAAGTAAAAAAACTATATTGGAGGAATCTGACACCCGAAAAGGTGACTGATTGGGAATCGCCATGAAGATTTATCTCGTCAGGATAGAAAATTACGCTACGCTTTTAAAGAATACGGTCCGGCGATGGAGGGATGTCCGGCCAGAACTTCTGGCGGGAGGGCTGGCTTTTTTTGCGATTCTCTCGGGGACTCCATTGCTAGTTATCCTGGTTGGACTTCTGCGTCTCGTCGTTGCCAAAGCCTATGTGATGGCGCAGCTGGATGCTGTCCTCAGTCCGAGAGTGGGCGGACTTGTTCGGGAATGGCTGCTTCCTGCTGGCGGTTCAGGTTTGGCGACCTTAACCATATTTAGTGTAATCGTGCTTCTTTATAGTGCCTCGCAAGTTTTTATTCAACTACGATCGTCACTCGATGTCATTTGGGATGTACCCGTTAAGACACGACCAAGTTGGCATGGAGTTTTCAAGTCTACCGCAGCGCCATTGCTCATGATCCTGGCTACCCGTCTTATTATTCTGGCTTTTATTCTGCTCGATGCGGGGATAGGAATTGCCAGCAGGATTTTTGGGACGATTCTACCTGGATTGGGCCGCGTCTTTCTCTGGAAAACCGCCAGTCTAACTTGCTCCCTAGAGACGTGGACGAGAACTCATGAGTTGCAAATAGATGTCGCGAATCCGTCTTGGAATGAGATACGAATTCCCGCGGAACCAACTTTTCGTCCACGTCTCTAGTTCTTTTTACGCTCTTTTTCGGAGGAATTTTTAAATTAGTACCGTCTTGTAAACTGCGTTGGCAAGATGTCTGGCCGGGAGCGGCTCTCACGTCTGGACTCTTTGCACTGGGCAAATTTATTCTGACACTTTGTTTTAGTTGGTTATCTTTTGATTCCATTTATGGAACGACGGGTTCTTTAATCGTGATCATGATCTGGGTGTATGTATCCGCCCAGATATTTTTCTTTGGGGCGGTTTTCATCAACGTTTACCCTAAAAGAGTGTAATGTGAGTTGAGATTATTGATACATCTGGTCGGAGCCGTTACTTTGTGGCAAGGTGGCCGTGGTTTGCGGATGGAGAGGAACAGTGAAGCGGCTGAAAAAAATCCATTTAACGGTGCCACTCATGTCGTACGGTGAACAAAGCGCTCTGTGAGAGTCGTTCCGGGGATGTGTTGGAAATGTTATCTGTCGAGTCAGCGAGCGGATCCTTTTCGATTGCCTGGTAGCACATTCGCACATACGTAGCACATTGGATGGCATACTTCATGTCAAAGATATTTCGCTTGTGAAGCGTTCTTGTCACCATTGCCCACAAAGTGCCGAACAACCCTTCGACAGGATAACGATATTGTTTATCATGGGCAATCTCTGATGCTTTCGCAAGAATCTTCTGCTCCTCCTCTGCTGTCAAGGGCATACCCAGCACGCACGCGTATTCGATTGAATCCTTGCACCATTTCTGCAACAAACTCTCCCGGGGTCCATTAATGAATTGAGTCCTTCGGAAGCTGAAGTGAAAGTCACTTTCAAGTATGTAGGTTTGCTTCCTCCAGAACCACCCTCGCTGTTCTCCCAACAAGAAGGCATGATTCCATCTTGAGCGTGTGTGATCAGGAGTGATTTTTTCTTGCCCCATTCTGACGAGCTCGTATAGCGGATCGCTGAGCCCAACCAGACAGATTCGAGCCGGGGCATAATGCTTGCGAATAAAATTAAAAGCTTCTTTATTCATAGGTCTCTTTCCGGATCGACAGGTTAGCTGTCGATGTGCTCCGACGCGATCGTGCTAGAACCGTAATGCAATGACAATAATTTTAAACTTTTCCACAACATTGGCCCCTCAGGGATTGCATTGTATTCGTCAATCTCTCTTCTTTATCTCATTTCGACATCCCCTTAAGTCCATCGAGAGATTTCTTTTTAACCGAGTCAATTTGACCATGTGTTTTCGTTTAACGTTACGGTGCAAACCGCTCAACTCGCGAGTTCATAAGAAGACCTTGCAATCAATGTCAGTTTACCGATGATTGCCTTGAAGCGCAATAGTCCCAAAGGACGAAAGAGGAATTAATCCTGTTTCAAAGATGATGCTCGGATCTTGGTAATAAGCGCCAGACTGACTGCAAATACAGGACAGCGATTTGCCGCAAGCCAGAAGCAAATAGAGGTCAACATAAGGGACAAAACGGGGCATGATCGTTGAGTATAGACCCATTCGTTGTTCTCGTAACGTTGATAGTACCTATTGCTCCATTTGCTGAAATTTTTGGATTCAGCCCATTGTCGATGGTGTTCCTTTTACTTATCGGGATCATCGTATTGTTCTATATTATTGCTGAAGAAAGAGCGAAGATGATCTTCAACAAGAATATAAAATTTTAAACACGAAACCAATCATTCTCACTTCAGAGCTGTTCAAGAAATAAAGAATCGGCTTGAAGTTTGAATCAGAAAACCTCGATCAATACTGCGAATTCAAGAAAAACCTTTGATAACTACTTGGTCAAACTTGAGTAGTCCAGATCCCATTGTGTCTTTTTGCTAATATTGAAATGTTTGCCTGCTCCGATATAAAATATCTCCTCTAAAAAGAGTTAATCCATTTTTCATCCCTTTGGTCTGTTTGAATAAAATTTGCATCGTTACACGTTGTTTTGTATCTTACCATTGTAATTGATTCATTTGAAATCTTCCGATAACAAAATCAAAGTTAGATGCAATTGCTTTTTCGTGAATTGCACGGCATCGGAAGTGCCGAAATGGCATGAAGTGGAATTGTATATTTTGAAGTGAAAAAAAAAGAATCACAGTGCCAGGTTGAGTGCCGAGTGATTTTAAAAGCACCTGATTGGAGAGGTTTTTTGAAAACTGGAGAGGTTTCCTAAACCATTTGTCGGAGGTTCGAATCCTCTCGGGGGTACTTAGAATTGCAGACTTCAAATTGCAAATTGCAGATTATTGATTGATTATTTTAGATTGAAGATTGGAAAAGCATTCGTAGTGCATAGTTCTTGGTTCGTGGTTCTTAATCGTTTTATTAATTTCAGCACAAAGCACTACGGCCAAGAACAGTTTGACAGTTCGCCGTTACAATTCACAGTTCACCGTTCACAATTTACTGTTTACTATAGAAAATGAGACTATCAAAAGCTTTTATACCGACTTTAAAAGAAATACCAGCGGATGCTGTTATTACGAGCCATCAGCTTATGTTGCGTGCCGGAATGATGCGGCAGTTGACAGCGGGCGTCTATGCCTATCTGCCGCTGGGCTACCGCGTCATGACGAAAGCCATGAACGTTGTGCGCGAGGAAATGAATGCAATCGAGGCCCAGGAATTTCATCTTCCTGCATTAAGTCCGGAATCGCTTTGGGTCCAGTCAGGACGAAGAAACGTTCCCAATTTTATCTTGAGCATAAAGGAACGGGATCTGGTGCTGGCACCTACTCATGAGGAGGTAATTGGATGGCTTGCGAGTATGCATATTCAATCGTATAAAGATCTTCCGCAGACATGGTACCAGATACAAACAAAATTCCGGAATGAGCCGCGTCCCCGTTCCGGTGTGCTCCGAGGAAGACAGTTTACAATGAAAGATTCATACTCCCTCAACCGAACGTGGGAAGATCTGGATGCCAGTTATGAGAAGCATAAAGAGGCCTACAAGCGTATTTTCAACAGGTGCGGATTGAAGCATTTTATCGTCGGCGCATCAACTGGTGCGATGGGAGGGACCGGCTCGCAGGAATTTATGATCGATTCGGAATTCGGAGAAGACAGTACCTGTCCTCTGCCCTTCATGCGGATACGCTGCAAATATAGAGGTAGCGGCTTCTGCTGTGGAAAAATTAAAACGCTCAGAAAAGAACGATCCGATCCGGGAAATTTACACGCCGAATGTCAAAACTATCGATGAACTGGTAAATTTTTTGCATGTCGATCACACGCATTTTGCCAAATCAGTTGTCTATCGGCATAACGGTAAGCCCTTGCTTATTCTCATGCTGGGAAATGATCAGATGAATGAATCGAAGCTCGCGGCTGCTCTTGGAGGCGGAGAATTTTCGCCGATGCAAGCGGAAGATTTATTGGCTTTAACAGGCGCGGACGGCGGATCTATCGGTCCGGTAGATCTGAAAGGTTTTAAAATTATTGCCGATTTGCGGCTTGAAAACGCCAATGGCCTAATTAGCGGCGCAAACAAGAACGATTATCATTTCTCAGACATCGATTTGAACCGCGATGCGAAGATCGACGGATATTACAACCTGCGGTCGGTTGAAGCAGGCGAAGCATGCCTGAAATGCGGCAAACCTTTAAAGATCTCCAACGCAATCGAACTCGGCCATATTTTTAAGCTCGGTACCAAATATTCAGATGCTCTTCATATCTCCTATTTGGATGAGAAGGGACAGTCGAAGCCGGTTATTATGGGAAGTTACGGAATCGGTATCGAACGCATTGTAGCGTGTTATATAGAACAAAATCATGACAAGGACGGGATCATTTGGAATACGGTGCTTGCTCCGTATGCTGTTCAGATCACGGCCGTCAATATGAACAGCGAAAATACCGTGACACATGCCGAAAAAATTTACGAACTGTTCAGTAAGGCTGGAATCGAAACACTGTTCGACGACCGGTCGGATGTTTCACCTGGCTTTAAATTTAAGGATGCCGATCTTCTCGGTATGCCGTTTCATGTGATTGTCGGCGACAAAGGCTTAAAAAACAATCAAGTGGAAATTAAAAAACGCCGGACGGGTGAACGGATCATGGTAGGATTCGATGACATTCTTCCGGAAATTCAAAAGCTTTTAAAAGGCAGTGAATAGTAGATGGTAAATAGTAAATCGCAACAAATTGTTACTTTTTACTAGTTACTTTTCACTTTTTACTTTTCATTTTTTACTTTTTACTGACGTAGATTATCCTTCTCCGGTGGTTGGCCGGAATTATTCTCTTGCGATTTATGCAATTCATTCATCTTCATAATCATACTCATTACAGCCTCTTAGACGGTGCGACAACAGTCGAAACGCTCATTAAGGCCGCTCTCGAACAGAAAATGCCTGCCGTTGCCATGACGGATCACGGCGTAATGTTCGGCGCTCTGGAATTTTATAGAAAAGCGGTGAAGTACGGCGTCAAACCTATCATCGGTTGTGAAGCATATGTAGTCACAAAAGGATCGAGGCGGGATCGGGGTGTCGATGCTGAACGCATGAATAAGGGGCAGGGACGCGGGATCTATAATCATATCATATTACTCGCCAAGGATGAGGCGGGGTACAAAAACCTGATGAAACTCTGCACCGCCGCTCATACGGAGGGATTTTATTTCAAGCCGCGTATCGATCTTGAGCTGCTCCGGAAATACTGCGGCGGGCTTGTTGCAACGTCTGCATGTTCTTCAGGTATCGTCAATGCGCAGATTATTAACGGGAACCCCGATGAAGCGATAGAGTATGCATCTCTTTATAAAGAGATATTCGGTGAAGACTTTTATCTGGAGATACAGAATCACGGCCTGGAAAAAGAAAAAATTCTTCTCGACAGAGTGCCGCAAATAGCAAAAGATCTCGGAATCAAACTCGTTGCAACGAACGATTGCCATTATATAAAACGTGAACATGCCATACCGCATAATATCATGTTGTATATACCGGAGGCGAGCAGCACAAACACCCCGGATTATATGACGCTCCGCTACGGCACTGACCAGCTTTATTTTAAGTCCGCAAAAGAAATGATCGACCTTTTCGGCAAGTATCCGGGAGCAGTCGAATCGACTCTGGAGATCGCCGATAAGTGCAGCCTTCGGCTGGAACTGCGAAAAAACCATATGCCGGCATTTCCGATTCCTGAAGACTCGGGAATTGCCGATACGGATCGATATTTCGAAAAGCTCGCACACGAAGGAATTGCAAAACGATATCCTTCTATGACGCCTGAAATCGAGCAGCGGCTGTCGCACGAAATCGATGTCATCCGGAAAATGGGCTACGCGGGATATTTTCTTATTGTTCAGGATTTTATCAATGCCGCAAAACGCCTTGGAGTTCCAGTCGGCCCCGGCCGGGGCAGCGCTGCAGGCAGTATCGTTGCGTACGCGTTAGGTATAACGAATGTCGATCCTCTACAATACGATCTTCTCTTCGAGCGTTTCTTGAATCCGGATCGTGTTTCTATGCCTGATATCGATATTGATTTCTCGGATAATAAACGGGAAAAGGTCATCGAATATGTCAAAAGTAAATACGGAGAAAAATCCGTCGCACAGATCGTTACATTTGGCACACTCTCCGCACGGGCTGCTTTAAAAGATGTCGGAAGAGTTCTTGGGATTCCGCTCGGAGTCATCGATTCTATTACAAAACAAATTCCGGTGGTGCAGGGCAAGGTAACTCCCATCGAAGAAGCGCTGCGGACTGTTCCTGAATTGAAATGGATCGGTGAGAGCGGGGATGAAAAAATAAAATTATTGATCGACGCGGCAAAAGTTTTGGAAGGAATGAACCGCAATGTCTCCATGCACGCAGCCGGCGTCGTAATTGCACCGGGAGATATCAGCGACTTTGTGCCGATGTATAAAACTCCGCAGACAGATTTGATGACGCAATACAACATGAAGGATTTAGAAGAAGCCGGATTGTTGAAAATGGATTTTCTTGGTTTGCGGACACTGACGGTTCTGGAAAATGCCCTGTCCTTGATTCACGATGTGCACGGTAAAACGGTCGATCTGGATTCCATACCGGATAAGGATGCGGAGACACTTGCAATGTTTTCAAGAGGGCAGACAGTGGCGCTGTTCCAATTTGAAAGCTCCGGCATGCAGGAATACCTGCGGAAGCTGAGACCTTCATCGATGCACGACCTCGTTGCCATGAATGCGCTGTATCGTCCCGGTCCCATGGAAAATATTCCGGATTTTATCAACCGCAAGAACGGGAAACAAAAAATTACGTACCTGCATCCAAAACTGGAACCGATTTTGAGCGAGACGTACGGCGTAATCGTGTATCAAGAACAGGTTATAAAGATCGCCAGTGAAATTGCAGGATTGAGCCTATCGCAGGCGGACTTGCTAAGGCGTGCGATGGGGAAAAAGGACAAGGATTTGATGGCGAGGCAGAAAAAGGAATTCTGTGACAGCGCTGTTAAAAACGGGATTGACAAAAAAACGGCATCCGATATCTTCGATTTGATAGAAAAATTCGCTTCCTACGGATTCAACAAATCGCATAGTGTCGCCTATTCGATTCTTGCCTACCAAACGGCATACTTGAAGGCGCATTTTCCGGCAGAGTATATGGCGGCGACACTGACAAGTGAAATGGCGGATACGGATAAGATTGTTGTACTGATCGATGATTGCCGGAAAATGGGAATCGAAGTTCTGCCGCCTGATGTCAATGAAAGCGGCGTCAGCTTCGGCGTTAAGCCGAAGGGTATTCGCTTCGGCCTTAGCGCTATTAAAAATGTCGGAGTCGGAGCCGTAGAACAAATTGTCAAAGCGCGTCAGGAGAAGGGGAGATTTCATGATATTTTCGACTTCTGCAGTCGCGTCGATCTCCGCTCTGTAACCAAAAAAACGATCGAAAGTTTAGTGCTGGCGGGAGCGTTTGATTCTTTGCATGAGAATAGGGCGCAGTTGTTTACGGCGGCGGAAATGGCTATTGCACATGGACAAAAAGCACAGGAGCAGGCCTTGATGGGGCAGTCGAATCTGTTCGATCGTGGAGGCACGCGGGGAGTTGAACGTCCCACACTGCGGGCTTCGGAAAAATGGAGCGAAACGGAAAAACTCGAGAAAGAAAAATCGGTTCTGGGTTTTTATGTCTCAGGCCATCCGCTCTGGAAATACAGGGATGAAGTAGACGGTCTGGCCACTGCGCGGCTGGGTGACGCAGCTTCAATAAGGCCGAATTCGACCGTCCGGGTGTGCGGAATTATTGCAGATGTAAAGAAGAAAATCGATAAACGCGGAAAGACGATGGCATTCATTACCATCGAGGATTTTACCGGAAAAGCAGATTGCATAGTTTTTGCGGATCCATATCAAAAATATAACAGCCTTCTGCAGGTCGGATCTATTGTGATGGTTACGGGAAAAAACGACGGAGGGGCCGAAGCTCTGAAAGTCATCGTCACCGAAGTTTTAGCAATCGATGAAGTACGGAAAAAATTGACCAAAAAAGTCGTCCTGAATGTCGACCTGGATAAAATTACAGAGCTGCAGGCATTCGAATTGGTCAAGCTGCTCGAGAAAAACAAAGGACGATGTCAATGTTATATCAACGTTGCTGGTGGCGGATTACAGAACAATTTGATATATTTAACAAGAAAGTTTAATGTCGATCCGAATCCGCAGTTTACGGATTCCGTGCGAAGCTTGCTGGGCACGGACGCAGTTCGGCTTCAAGGATAGATGAAGAAAGGATATATGATGAAACCCGTTGAAGTAACGGATGCTAATTTTCAGGACGAAGTCCTCAAATCGGATCTGCCCGTGCTGGTGGATTTCTGGGCCACCTGGTGCGGCCCTTGTAAAATGATTGCTCCTATTGTCGAGGAAATTGCGGGGGAATATTCCGGTAAATTAAAGGTCGGGAAGGTCGATGTAGATTCGAATCAGCAAATTGCGATGCAATTCGGCATCCGCAGCATTCCTACACTCCTTGTATTTAAAGGAGGCAAGGTTGTCGACCAATTGATCGGCGCCCTGCCTAAAAAAACGTTAATCGAAAAGATTTCAAAACATCTTAATTGACCTCTACAGCAGACATTGCGGGAATGGCGATCGGTCGGAGCGGATTCTCGCATTTTTGTTTTCATACATTCTGAAAAGGAAAAAGCGTTGGAAGGATATAAACAGCGGACGCATACGTGCGGCGAATTGAGAAAAGAACAGGTCGGGCAAACGGTGACATTGACCGGCTGGGTAGATACAAGCCGGGATCATGGCGGAGTTATTTTTATCGATCTCCGGGATCGCTATGGAAAAACACAGATTGTTTTTTCACCCGATCTCCATAACGAGACATACGAACTGGCAAAAACACTGAGAACGGAATATGTCGTTTCAGCAACGGGCAGCGTTATTCTCCGTCCGGCAGATATGCTGAACCCGTCGATTCCGACCGGTGAAATAGAAGTGAACGGTCTCGAATTGACCATCCTCAATAAAGCCGAAACGCCTCCGTTCCAGATAGAGGATTCTATCGAGGTCAGCGAAGATGTCCGTTTGCGTTACCGCTTTCTGGATCTGCGCCGCTCCCAGATGCAGCAAAACCTTCTTCTCCGGCATAAAGCATGCCAGGTGGCAAGAAGCTACTACGACCGGAACGGGTTTATTGAAATTGAAACGCCGATTCTTATGAAAAGCACTCCGGAAGGAGCGAGGGATTTTTTAGTGCCCAGCCGGCTTCATCGAGGCAGGTTTTATGCCCTTCCGCAATCCCCGCAAACGTATAAACAAATCTTGATGGTCTCGGGGTTCGACCGGTACTTCCAGATTGTAAAATGTTTCCGTGATGAAGACCTCCGTGCAGACCGGCAGCCCGAATTTACACAGATCGATGTGGAAATGTCGTTTATCGGGGAAGACGATATTTTAAAAATAACCGAGGGTCTCCTTGCAGAACTTTTTGAAAAAACCATCGGCGTCCGGCCGAAACTCCCTTTCCCTCGCTTGACGTATAAAGAAGCTATGGAAACATACGGAAGCGATAAGCCGGATGCGCGGTTCGGCGCCACGATCAAACAGATGACCGATATCGTTGCAAAATCGAATTTTAAAGTATTCAGCGATACGGTCAAGCGCGGCGGCATTGCAGCGGGAATCAGATTCGAAGGCATGGGAGGGTATACACGGAACCAGCTCGACGGGCTGACCAATTATGTCAAAACACTCGGCGCAGGCGGGCTCGTTTACATTAAAGTGCAGGAGGGGAAGAACGAATGTTCTTCGGAAAAATTCCTTTCGCAGGAAGAAATTGCAGCCCTTGTCGCACGCGCAGAAGCAAAACCGGGAGATCTTGTTCTTATCGTTTCCGGAACCTGGCGAAAAGCGCTGACCATTCTCGGTTCCTTGCGGCTGGAAATGGCGAACAGGCATAATCTGATTCCGCCGGATACATGGAATTTTCTCTGGGTCGTAGATTTTCCTCTCTTCGAGTATAGTGAAGAAGACAAAAGATTCCTTGCTGTGCATCACGCATTTACATCACCCAAACTCGAAGATGCCGCATTTCTTGAATCCGATCCCGGTAAAGTCCGTGCGCGCGCTTACGATATTGTCCTGAACGGCAATGAAATCGGAGGCGGCAGCATTCGAATTCATACGCCGGAACTGCAGAGCAAAGTATTTCAACTTATGGGAATCGGACCCGAGGAAGCTAAAAATAAATTCGGCTTTTTACTTGATGCCTTCAAATACGGTGCGCCGCCCCATGGGGGGATAGCGTTCGGTCTCGATCGCATTATCATGCTCATGTCGGGCAGTAAATCCATCCGTGATGTCATTGCATTTCCCAAAACAGCAAGCGGTATATCGCTGATGGACGATGCACCTTCGGCGGTCGAATTAAAACAACTTCAAGAATTACACATTCGTACAGTGTAAAAGGAACTCCATGTTATACGGCGAATTATCGGCTCGGCTGGAATTACAAAGAAAAAGAATTGCTGCACTCCGGGGGTATCTTTGACCTCGGAACAAAGGAACATGAAGTAGCCGAGCTTCAGGCAAAAACGAACGAAGACGGCTTTTGGAACGACAACAACGCCGCACAAAAAGTCATCCAGCGCATTAATGAAAAGAAAAATTGGATCGATTCATGGAATGATCTGAATCGCCTTGCGGAAGATGCGTCGGCATTGATCGAGCTGGCTGAAGAATCCCAGGAAGCAGGCATGGGAGCGGAAATTTTACGTGAAATTGAAAAGCTCGAACAGGAGACGGAAAATGTGGAACTGCGCAATATGCTCAGCGGCCCGGATGACGAGAAGAACGCCATCTTGACCATCCACGCCGGCGCGGGAGGAACGGAAGCACAGGACTGGTCGGAAATGCTGCTCCGGATGTACACTCGCTGGTGTGAACGAAAAGGATTCAAAGTGTATCTGGCAGATACACTTGATGGCGAGGGGGCGGGTATTAAAAGCGCAACGATCGAAGTTTTCGGAAAGTATGCATACGGATATTTGAAAGCGGAAATAGGTGTTCACAGGCTTGTGCGCATCTCGCCCTTCGATTCAAATGCTCGGCGGCATACGTCATTTGCATCCGTGTTTGCGTGTCCGGAAATCGAGGACGATGTCGCGATTGAAATTAATCCCGCCGATCTTGAAATCGATACGTACCGTTCGGGCGGCAAGGGTGGACAGAACGTCAACAAGGTGGAAACTGCCGTGCGTATTACGCATGTGCCGAGCGGAATTGTTGTAGCCTGTCAGCAGGAACGCTCACAGTTTCAGAACCGGGAAAGGGCAATGAAGATGCTGAAATCCCGGCTCTATCAGCTCCGGCGGGAAGAAGAAGAAGCCCGGCTCGATGCTATCGAGAGCACAAAGAAAAAAATAGAATGGGGAAGTCAGATCCGTTCCTATACGTTTCAGCCGTATCAGCTTGTCAAAGATCATCGAACGAATACGGAAATGAGCGACGTGCAGGCTGTAATGGACGGAAAAATTGATTCCTTTATTAAGAGTTATCTCATGGATTCATCCATCAAGAAGTAATCTTGAAGAAAAAAAACAACCCATATTCGGTCGCCCAATTTATCGCATTTCGGCATCTAACGTCAAAGCATAACAGCGGATTCGTTTCCTTTATAACAATTATAGCCATCCTTGGCGTAACACTCGGCGTTGCGAGTCTTATCATTGCGCTTTCCATTTTGAGCGGATTCGAAAAGACCATCAAGTCGAATGTTGTGAGCTTTACGGCGCACATGCAATTGTTTGCATTTCAAAACCAGCTGCTGGAGAAACCGGAAATGACGATCCAGCGCGTTATGGCGAGGTTTCCGGAAATCACCGATATGGCTCCATACCTTGTAAGGGAAGGGATGGTGCGGTCGAAAGAAGATATCGACGGTATTGTTATCAAAGGAGTCGATCCATCGAACGATATTTCGGCGGCAAAGCGCCGTCTCATCGAAGGAACCTATGATCTTTCGGAACGTGAAAGCGGCGTTCAGACAATCATTATCGGGAAACGATTATCCGAAAAATTAAAAGCGGCAATAGGTCAGAGAGTGCTGGTCTACGGGCTCGGAGGTTCCTCTATTTCTCTGTCGCAGGCAAGAACGATGCAATTCGAAGTTCGGGGCATTTACGAAACCGGAATGGCCGATTATGACGGGAGCATCGTGTATGTCAACCTGCGTAATGCCCAGCGTTTGTTTCAGGTCGGTCCGACGGTCTCAGGATTTGATATTTTGGTAAGCGAAACCGACAGCCTCGAGTCGCTGTCGAATCAAATTCCGGATTATCTCGGATATCCGTATTACGCCCGAACGATGCAGCAAATGTACCGGAATCTTTTTATGTGGATTGAACTTCAGAAAAAACCGGTTCCCATTATTCTCGGCCTTATTATCATCGTCGCTACGGTCAATATCGTCGGAATGCTCCTCATGATGGTCATGGAAAAATCGAGGCAGATCGGCATACTTAAAGCGCTCGGCATGCAGCGGAAAGCAATCATTCGGTTGTTCCTTTATCAGGGACTACATATCGGCGTGATAGGAACCGTTCTCGGCAATATCATCGCTTTTCTTCTCTGCTGGCTGGAATTGCATTACCGGTTTATTCCTCTTCCGTCCGGAATCTATTTTATGACGCATGTTCCCATTGAACTTTTGTTTTTCAATTTTTTCATTGTGAGTGTTGCGGCGCTGCTCATGAGTTTTTTGGCATCGCTCATACCTGCCCGTGTTGCAACACGTTTGGATCCTATCAAATTGCTGCGGTTTAATTAATGAAATTCGAACACCAAATAGCGCTGCGATATTTGATCATGCACAAAGAAGTCCGTTTTGTCAATCTGATATCGACGATCTCAATCATCGGCGTAACAATCGGAGTGGCAGCATTGATTGTCGTTCTCTCTGTATATAACGGATTTGCCGGATTGGTATCGTCTATTCTTGTTGGCTTTGATCCTCATGTACGTATCGAGCGTACAGTGCGGGCGGATACTTCCGCCTATTCGGATGTTGTTCAGTTTCTCGACAGGTATCCGGAAGTTAAAGATTCCAGCCGCTATGCGCCGTTCATTGCGGGGAAAGCTCTTATCGTTTCCAGAAATGTCAACCGGGTTGTGAATATCCGGGGCATAGAGGCAGACCGGCTTGCACGTGTTTCGGGTGTAGGTGAGAAAATTGTTCTTGGTTCTCTGGATCTTGCAGAAGGACACGGTATTGTGCTCGGGATGGTACTTGCCGACCGGCTGGGTGTTTTGATCGGCGATACCATCGCTATTATGAGTCCGGCCGGAGCGGAACTGGCTGCGCTGCAAATGGGGCTTCCGCTGATTAAAAAATTCCGCGTTGTCGGCATGTACGAATCCAACAATAAAGAATACGACAGTTATTATGCCTTTACGGATCTTGCGAGCGCACAGACGCTTTTTGTAGCGGGCGGGAAAATCGACGGGTATGACGTCCGGCTGCCCAATCCTGATGAAGCAGATAAATTGAAAAACGATTTGCAAAAACATATCGGAAAAGATTACAGCGTTCTTACATGGTATGATCTCCACAAGGAGCTGTATGTCGTCATGCAGCTTGAGCGCTGGGCGGCATTTATAATTCTCTGTCTTATCATCGCCGTTGCATCGTTTAATTTGCTCGGTTCGCTAACGATGACGGTAATTCAAAAACAAAGGGATATCGGTATATTGAAATCGATGGGAGCGACGAATGAAAGTATCAAGAGGATATTTCTAACGCAGGGAGTGTTGGTCGGCAGTATTGGAACAATAGCAGGAACCCTTTTAGGATTGGGAATTGTCATGGCACAGGAACATTATCATATTTTTCCTCTCGATCCCACGGTGTATATTATCTCTGCTCTTCCTATTGAAATACATATCGTCGATATAATAATCGTCGGATTTGCTGCAATCGGACTTTGCATGCTTGCATCCCGCAAACCGGCAAAACGCGCAGCACAACTTCTTCCAGCAAGGGCAATACGATGGGAATAACACGAAAAACGGTTCTCCTGACCGGAAAAGATATTTGGAAAGAATATCAGACCGGAAAAGACCTTACGCTTCAAGTGCTCAAAGGAGTGGATATTGAAATCCGGAAAGGAGAAATAGCGGTTATTGTCGGGCCTTCGGGATCCGGTAAAAGCACTCTTCTCCATATCCTCGGTGCTATTGATCGTCCGACAAAAGGAGAGGTCTTTCTTAATGACCAGAATATTTTCAAATATTCTGAAGAACGCCTGGCATGGTTCAGGAATCAGACGCTCGGTTTTATTTTTCAGTTTCATCATTTGCTGCCTGAATTTAATGCGCTGGAAAATGTATGTATGCCGGCATTGATCAGCGGTAAAACAATGAAAGAATCTAAGCAGCGGGCAGAATTTTTACTTTCCACGGTCGGGATGGGTCACCGCGTAACTCACAAACCTTCCGAATTATCCGGCGGAGAACAGCAGCGGGTTGCCGTTGCACGCGCGCTGATGAATAACCCGGAATTAGTTCTGGCTGATGAGCCTTCAGGAAATCTCGATGAAGAAAACGGCCAGGAGCTGCATCAACTCTTAGCGAGTTTGTCGGAAGATCTGGGAATAACCTTCGTTATCGCCACGCATAATCCGGATCTAACCCGCCGTGCAAATCGTGTCATGCGGCTTGCAGAGGGGAAGCTGCTGGTAGCAAGGCACGGGTGAAAAAGATCGGTAAATGGTAAATGGTGAATGGTGAACTATGAAGAGGAAATTGCGAATTGCGAATTGCGAATCGCGGATTGTCAATTGTCAATTGTAAACTGACAACTGAAGAACAAAGTAACCAAACAACAAACAACTGAATAACTCACCCTCGAACGACGCATCCAGCACTACGAACTATTAACTATCGTTCACTATTTCTTGTTGCACATTCCAACAAAATGCAATATATTGGACAAGTTGCTTAATTGCCCGACGGAAGAATAAGGTCGGGCTTTTTCTTGATAAAGAGATGGAGGAAATATGGCACGTATTGAAACGCGACAATCCCCGAAGAAAAAAATCCAATTGTTCTCGCTGCCGTTTACTAAAATCAATTACCAAATTTTGGCTGGAGGAATTTTTTCCATTATTCTTGGATACATTGCTCTGGCTCAAGAACCATGGGATGGAACCATGCCCTTAGTCGTTGCGCCTATTCTACTGGTGCTCGGATACTGCGTTATCATCCCCATCGGTATCCTCTTTCGCCGAAAAGATAAATCGGAGAAACTCGACAACGCTAAAGACCCGATTGCCAAAGAATCGCTTTAAATTTCTGGAAACGATTCGTTATTTCATTGCACTGTAAATTTTTCCGGAAAGTTTCAAGTGTGTAGCTCAGAGGCAGAGCATCTGCTTTTTAAGCGTAGAGATTCCCATGTATTTCTTCTGACTGAGACGAATATTTTACCACTTCAAACGGAAGTTTACACAAAGCAGTACCTTATGTGTCTGCTTCAATCACTTTTCCCCCCCCGAAGCATCAACTGGTATGTTTCATCGAAATCTCCCTCAATTAATCAGGTGGAATGGAGATATGGAGTGGTGGCTAAAATTTTACATCGCACTTACCCATTATCCATGAATTTGAATCAGAATCCCAATGATATCGGTGGGTATGGTGGGATATAGAATATATTGTCTATAGGAATAAGTATACCCAGACAGGTGTGTATAATTTAAAATGTGTGGTTTCGACCCCATTCCCGCCCTGCAAATATCCGAAAAACTTCCCCAATCTGCCTCTTTAACAATAACCGTCTACTCCGCACATGAAGTATCGCTGCAGTATAGATTATCATATACCCCCGAATATGCCGAAAGCCCATGAAATAAGGCGATTACAAAAAGACAGAATGAAACTTAAAAATACCCTAATCAGGCGATTGACAAAGACCAGAAAAGGATGAAATTGTCATCAGAGTTTTTCAAGAAAAAGGATCGCTGCCTATTATTGCTTCGTTCTTTCCCCCATGAGAGGGGTATTTGTTTAAAAATGACATGCGGCGAACTACTGTTGTATGGATGTGCAATATGAAGCAAATCAAAGTTCTTGTTGTCGATGATCATCAGGATTTTCGGCGCTTTGTGCTCGATTATTTAAAACAGTTGCCAAACATAAATATTGTCGGTGAGGCAGTTGATGGGGAGGATGCAATAGAAAAAGCCGGAACATTGTCGCCAGATATGATTCTTATGGATATAGCGATGCCGAAAAAAAACGGACTTGAAGCAACGCGCATCATCAAACAGCGCTGGCCGGATATTAAAGTTGTCATCGAGACAGGGAATGACGATCCGATGTATCGAAGGCAAGCATTGAATGCAAAGGCTGATGGATTTATTATAAAGTCCTCCTTCAAGCAAGGAATGGATGTGGCATTCGGTATTATGAAACCTTCCGTATTTAAGAAATAAACGTAGCATCACTGCGATATGGATATTGTAGTGATGTGCTTATAATAAGTCAGTCATTCCAAGAAAAACAGCCATATCTCTATGGCTGTTTTCTGAATTCCTTTCTATTATCGATCTCATCGTTGCCTTAACAAATATAATCCACTTTCCTAATGCATCATCATTCATTGAAATGTTTTTTTCTTTTACCGTGGGTGTTGCTAATTTACAGTGTCTCTAAAGTAATAAAACGATTGCTTTGCCATCTGCCATTCTCTGAAGTGACAAAGCCGGATTCCTCCTTTTCTTCTTATTCAAAAAACAGAAATATAACGCCGGTATCTATCCCACATGAATCTATGCTGCCCCATTCTCTAACTGGCTTCCTATGAAATCATATATCAAGCAATAGGATAAGATCGAGCTTGGCGATTGATGATGTGTTTCCGAGAATCAAAGAAACGATCAATATTTCCCGTTCATGCCGTTACTTCTGGTAAATTGCTCGTAAGCCGCGACTCATCGCAGCAGCAAACCCTGAAAGATGAGTCTCTCCGTCGAACACAATGGTTTGCAAATGAAAACTGGGATATTGCCTGCTCTGCAGATTGTTTGCAAGTTGTTTCATGCTAGTCACCATCCAATTCGATTTGTCTGCATGTTCTTCGAGCTCACCAACTGACATAAAAACTCTCGCAGACAAATCGGCATGTTTCGCTGCGTAGTCCGCCTCGTATTTTAACGTTATGAGGCTATCCCATGAGATTGATGGGCTCCCAATGATGTAACGCTGAAATGTGTCAGGCTCATGAAAAAGCGTATACAGCCCGAATAATCCTCCAACTGAAAATCCTGCGTAAGCCGCATCCGGCGATGTTCGATAGTTCTTTTTAATAAAAGGTATGAGTTCTTCTTTAATGAACCTTAAAAAATTTGCTGCTCCCCCACCCCCATGCCACAAAATATCATAGGCGGGCGTAAGGTCTCTGATGCGTAGTTCCAACCATTTGCTCGCGCTATCTCCTATCCGATAACCGATGCCAACGAAAATTATTTGCGGCAGTTCCTTACCCAATTGCATAAATCGCGCGATCTGGGTTACTAAAGCAAAAGTCCAATTTGCATCGGTAAAATACAACACCGGATAGGTTTTGTTAGTTGACCGATAGTTTGCAGGCAATGCAATATAAATTTTGAACTCATCGCCAACAATCGTGGACTGTATGTATCTTACTTTTGTTTTCGGAATCGAAACTTGTGGAAAAGCCATTGTTTTCACTTATTAAACGTTCGCATAATAGGTCCGAAACACAAGTGTAAAAAAATCCCTAAGTCATTGACAAGTCGTATCGCGATACCTCCCTCTAAGATGGCTATGGCATACAATTCCTATACTGCCGCAATGATAATTTGTATTATTCCTCTCGGAGTGTCTTCCGGAAATCGATGCCGCATCGTTGAGCACCTTTTCAATATCTGCCAGAATAATATACAATAGAATCAATAAATTCAACTCCGATCTTCTTCCTTCTCTTGTATCCTGGAAAAAAAGGAATAACAACATAGAGAGAAAGGAGGAATAGTATCTGAAAAAGAATACGAAGAGCTCTGACATTACTCAACAAAAAGATACGAGCAAGCTGGGAATGAACAAATGGAATCAATAACAAATGTAAAAATTCGAAAACGATCGTAGATGCACAAGTCATATCGATGGAATCCAAACGGATAATATTGTTGAAAGGGAAGTCATTTTCATATCGATACAATTTAGTGTATTCCAGATATTTAAGGATGTGATAGAAAATAATGAATATAGATTTTACGAACCGGGAGGCACGATTGACCATATCATTCACTGTGAAAATATTTTTACAAAGAACAAATTGCTTTTATTCAAAATTGTGCCAATACCATTGAATTTCGGGAAACAATTTGTTATATTTATAAATTAAAAGTTTTGAGCGTGTAGCTCAGGGGTAGAGCATCTGCCTTTTAAGCAGAGGGTCGATGGTTCGAGACCATCCACGCTCACAAATTGCCCGGATGTTGGAACCGGCAGAAAACAACATTTTTGTACGCTTTTCTGTTGGTAGATGTGAGTCAGATAGTTCCGATGGCTCATGATCAACGCGGGCAACAAAACCGGACGCATTAAAAGCATCGACACAATTCAAAGCGCTTCTTCACGAACGAACACGCAGCATTTCTCTGAATCAAATTCTAAAAGAATTTCTCTCTTACACGATATAAGCTGCAATAAGTTCGCGATGGCAATTGTGCCAGATGTATTATCGCGTTTTATAATTATGCACCAAAGATTATATATGGAGATTTTGCAGCAAAGCGCATATCTGCAGCATGCAAGACAAATCGTCTTAAAGAAATCTCTCAAATGTCTGTCAATAAGAATGTTTAGACTGCGGATGATAATTATTTGACACTTGAGTCTAATTCTTCTTTCCAATCGACCATAGCTATAACTAACTCTGCTGAAGTCTTTGCAAATGCGCCTCTCAGAAAGGTCATGTTTTCCTGAGCTTCTGTTTTCCTGCCTGCTAAGGCAAGGCGTACTATGATAGCGGCCTCTTTGTGGAAAGCGGCATGAAGTAACTGGACTATTTTATAGTGCGATGACGCACGATCACTCGCGCTTAGATTATAGAGCCACTTGCCAAAATCACAGAGATTGTCAGAATTGATTTTCTCGGGGGTAAATTCAAGGCTGCCTGTTTCTATGGCTCTGGCAAGCCGTATTTTCCAGGCAGTGTGCGCCACGATGGCTTTATTAATCGAGGAAGAGTCCATGCGAATTATCTTTGAGATAAAATAACGTCATAACTCATGTCTAAGTATGCTGCATGTTATGCAATCAATGTAAATATTTTTATAGTGCATTGTCAAGGCGCATTGATTAATGATTTGATCTATGGTATTCACCAGACGATCTAATTATAGGATTCCAAGCAATCTTCTTGTTTACTAGAGGTATTTGAAATGATTGAGATAATTCATAGAAAATCGGAAGCTTTGCTTTCCTTACAGTCAAATGGTAAATCATTAATTTTGTCTCACATTTGGAGTCCAATAGGAGCTCGGATTCTTGAAGCCAAAGGCTACCCGACCAGAGCGAAGTAGAGGATATTATGGCAGTATGTTCTCCTTGTGTCAAGCAGAATATTTAATACAGTTAACGAATAACCATGTGAAAGAACTTGAAAATGGCTGAGTAATCCGGTTGAAGGTAATGATTGTTCAAGTACAGTCGGCGAGTATGAATTTACAGAACAGATTATTTCGACTTGAGAATTATTTGTACAAACCTTAATTTACTTTAATGAAAGGAGAAACAATGAGTTCATTTTACAAACCAAACAATTACACCACCGTCTCACCTTATTTAATCGTTGATGGAGCGGGCCGGACAATAGAATTCCTCGTACAAGTTTTCGGTGCTGTCAAATTGCGGCAATTTCCCGCTGCTAACGGGAAAATCATGCACGCCGAAATACGGATTGATGATACGGTGCTAATGCTTACAGACGGGGGAGAAGGTTGGCCGCCTATACCCTCACATGTGCATATTTTCGTTTCCGATGTAGATGCAGCTTACAAACGGGCGTTGGAAGCAGGAGCCATTTCAGTACAAGAACCGGTTAAGGGAAATGATGAGAACAAGCGTGGCGGCGTGAAGGATTCAGGCGGTACGACTTGGTGGATTGCTACTAAGATAGAATAGAACATTTTGATCTTTAACAGACCGATACAAGCGTCTGAGGATGGAAAGAAAAATCGTAACTGCATTTCCTTCCAAATACATTGAGGTTTGATTCTATATAAACAAAACGTGCGTCAAACTGCTGCCGAGCTATGTAACTTTTCAGCATTCTCTGCGTAAAATATTTGTTGATCAAGTCCTTTTAGCAGCGATGTCTCATAATTGAAAAAGACAGTTAATAACAAAAACGATTTCTCCTTTGTCCTTGATGCAGTTATTAGGAGCGCTTTATGAATAAACGAATGTTGTTTCTTATTATCTCTGCTTTCATCTCAATATTATTTACTTCTCCAGATTTGTATCCTTGCACAACGTTTGTCCTTCATCAGAAGAACCGATTAGTGTTTGGACGTAACCTCGACTGGCCAACTGGAACTGGTCTGGTCATGGTTAACCCAAGAAACCTTGAAAAGTCAGCACTTGTCGATCCTTCGGAGAAGCCAGTCCAATGGATTTCAAAATTCGGCAGTATCACATTCAACCAAGTCGGAAGAGATCTGCCTTATGGCGGTATGAACGAAAGCGGGCTCGTCGTAGAGAATATGACATTAGATCACACAATATATCCTTCGAAAGACAACCGTTATGCGATAGGGGCGTGTCAATGGATTCAATTTCAATTGGATAATTATTCGACCATAGAAGAAATTATAAGCAGCGATACCATATTGAGAATTTCAGACGTTAATTCAAAGCTCCACTTCCTAGTCTGCGATCAATATGGCCATGCGGCAACGATAGAATTTCTCGACGGCAAAATGGTATGCTATACGGGAAAGGATCTCCCCATACATGTTCTTGCAAACAGTACGTATGAAGAATCACTAAGTTGTTATAACAACCATGGAAATACGCAGTCGAATGGTTCGCTCTATAATTTCTGCACTGCTGCCCATCAAACCATTAATATCGATTATTCTGCTCAGGATTCGATAATCGACTATGCGTTTTATGCATTACGTTCCGTGAGTCAAGGACTTGGTACGAAATGGAGCATTGTATACGATATTACCTACAAGCGAATATTTTTCAAGATATTTGAAACACCAACGATTGTCGGTGATCGCAAGATGTTCTTAAAGCAACCGGGTGAAGCAATAACGAAGATTGTCGATTTCAAGGGTCTGGATTTTCAATGTTCCAGTGCAGCAAAAGTTCTTGATCTTGATTGTAACCATGAGGGTGCAGTGAACGAGTACTTTGTGAATTATTCCACTGGTATCAACAAGGAGTTTATTTCAAAGGCATTCACATTCTTTAAGAATTGGGGAATTCCAATCGAATTAAATGAGGAAGAATTGAACCATCTGGCAAAATACCCTGAAACGTTTAAATGTCTTGATAATAAGTAATCGCATTCGAATAGATTGTGTATTTGTTGGTTAAATATTCTATCGCGTGTGTTCTAACGATTTTATAGGGAAAAGTCAATCCAAGAATCCTGAAAGATCGTTTTGGCAGCTTGCAGGATCAGAAGAGGATCGTTTTAATATCCTTCTAAGTTGTATGATCCCTCACGTTGTAGGAGCGAGGGTGAGTAATTGAAAGACATGATCATCGAAATCGTTCACTTGGCCAAGCACTGATAAAATCATTAACGGCAGCGGCACAATTTACATAAACGATAAAATGAGAAAACCATTTCCTTCGACATTAATTTTATTCTTGATAATATTTTCTCTTGCCTATTGTCAGGATAAAACATCATCAAATATTGATGTTGATTTCAAAATTCCCAAAGGCTGGAAGAAAATAAGTGACAGTGTCTATATTCTTAAAAATTATGCTAAAGAACTTAATGAATGGGCCCCCTATCTTGCTCAAGGGCACATGCCTTGGCGATATAGTCCCAAGAATATTGTTGTTACATGCCTCTGGAGTTTTGGAATCACTGATGGTACGCCCGTGGATGTATTTGCTGCTCGACTCAATGAAGTTAAAAGTAAAGAGATTTACTCTCTAATTGTTGATTCGACAAATTATATTGTTTATATTCGCACGAAGAAAAATGTTCCTATAGCTTATAAATTTAAAATCAGGAATAATCCGAACAAATATAAGTGAGAATCTACGCAACAAACTCCTGAATTATCGAGGCCATGAACTGCTATGGGGAGAATATAGCGTAGAAAGTAAGGATAGGTGCTTGCGCGGCGATATTGTACATTGAAGGTTATCGTTGGTGCGCCAAGAAGCTCGGAGCCAATTCGTTAATCCGCCTATTACAATTGAACAAGAAGGAGTCTTTGAGTTGAATTTAAGGTTAGCATCGTTAACGGGATATTCTATATTGATAATATCATTTCTCGGCTTGTATATCGAGAGCTCAATTCTGGCATCAGGTTACATAGCGTCTATCGTGCAAATCATGGCTGTGTTTTTAATGGTGTGGGCACGAATGACTTTTGGCCGAAGAAGCTTTCACGCTATAGCGAATCCTACTGAAGGTGGATTAGTGACCACCGGTCCATACGCTTACATTCGTCACCCTATCTATGCTTCGATCCTGTATTTTCTTTGGGCGGCGATATTGTCTCATTTTTCACTTACCAACTCGATACTCGGTGTGATCGGCACAATGGGTATTTGCATCCGAATATATGCGGAAGAACATCTCATAATACATCAATATCCAGAATACGTTGATTATGCAGCGCGAACAAAGCGAGTAGTACCCTTCTTAATTTAAGATGGCAAGCTATTATTTTTATGTAATGACAATATGAATAAACCTTCTACTATCGTTTTCCCATAAGAATGATTGCCTGATACTGATAATAGTCAACTGCTATCACTGTGTTTCCACTTACAGCTAATCCCAGATATGCTCCATCCATACCTATGATGGCATAGAAGGGCGCAAGTGGGTGCGCTTTTCTTTAGCCCAATGAGCCTCAACCCGAGACTCCCAAAGTAATCTTAGGAGTTGCTTCTATTTCAGGATAGGAGAGGAATCAATGTCGAGCAGAGGGTAGAAGTGGTTTCCAGAAATATTATTCTGAAAAATTATTCCGTTCTATATGGGAATTCGATTTTTGGATTTTATAAGGTTTTAGATAAAATGCCCCCTTATGGGCGCTTGCGTCTTGCTATAAATTGACATAAATTTGAGCCATTGTAAGAATGGTGAGGGGCACATTTCCGAAAAAGATTTTCCAATATTATTTAATTGCCACGATGGAACGCAATAGGAAAATTACGGTCAGTTTAGCTGTCATTCGGCAGGCACCAAAGGATAAGTAATGCTCCAATCTTCATTACACAGATTTCTTATAAACATATTATTGATGTTAATAGGCATTGTCCTATTAACTCAGTACTCACACAGTCAGACCTTCTATTGGCGACAAACGAATGGACCAAGCGGTGGTACAGTCCAATCATTTGCTGGTTATGGTGACAATATTTTCGCGTCATCGACTTATATATATTGGAGTTGTGATCAAGGTCGATCCTGGCACATTATAAATTCAAGCAATACCTCCTTATACTCAGTGGCGACAAATAGTACTACACTATTTGCTTTGGGATCATATCAAACACTTGCTTCAACCTCGGATCTAGGGCATACATGGAATAGCCTCTACATCCAAATACCAGGATATCCGCAACTGACAGGTCTATGGTTATTTGAGAACAGGCTTTATCTCGGTACTGTCAATGGATTGTATATCTCTTCAGATGAAGGAAAGACATGGTCATCGTCTCTCCTTTCCAATCAGGTGATCAACACGATTGGGCAAAGTGGGCAGTTCTTATGCATAGGAACAAATACTGGTATATTTTCCTCGAAAGATGGGGGAACAACTTTTAAATTCTCAGCATAGGTTACATTACTGCTATTCAAATTCATAATTCACAAGTTTTTGCGGGAACGGCATATGGCCAAATATATCAATCAATTGACCAAGGATCGACGTGGACATTACAAAGCTTCACGGGGTGGGGAATTGTATATTCTCTTCTTGCAAAAGATTCATTACTTATCTTTGGAACGCAAAGTGATGGAGTTAAAATTTCAAATGATTCCGGGAAAACATGGACAAATACCAACATGCACTCCCAATATGTCTACTCTTTATTTGATCATGGTGACATTGTCCTGGCAGGGACTTGTTATGACGGAATGGATATTTCAATGGATGGAGGTAAATCATGGCAAGCGACATCAACTTCGAGCATGAACATCGAAGCAATTGCCTCATTTGATTCTGTACTTCTCGCATCTCAAGAATATTATTCGAGTATCTACCGATCAGCGGATGCAGGGAAAAGATGGACAACAATTCATTTACCCGCAGATTTTGTTTTTAATTTTGCTAATTCGGGAAGTACATATTTCGCAAGTACAAATAAAGGTGTTTTCATTTCAACGGATAAAGGTCTCTCATGGAACATGCCGGGATCTCAATTGAGCAATAACAATATATTTTCTGTAACATATTCCGGCAATTTTCTTTTCGCAGGAACCGGCGGGGGCGGATTATACAGATCCAGTGATGAAGGTGTCACATGGGTAAATTGTTCAGGTATCGCAAATAATGATGAAGTATATGATTTATTAAGCGTTGGTTCAAGAATCTATGCAGCCACATTATCTGGAGTCTACGCATCGAGTAATCAAGGTCTTGACTGGGAAAAACATACTCCTGATGGATATGGAAGTAATCTTGGATCTGTAGATTCCGCTATTTTTGCGTCGGGATCGTTCAATGATAATGGTAGTGGTTACAATTACGAAGTAATTAAATCAACCGACAATGGGCATTCATGGGTTATTCTTTTGAGCTCGCCATCGAGTCAATCTACCTATTTCAATGGATTTGTTACTCACGGGCATGACCTATATTTAGGGACTAATAATGGTGTATTATATACAAGCGATTTGGGAAGCAGCTGGGTTCCATTTAGCGACAGCATGCAAAACGGTGGAGAACGCGTTACACATTTAGCAACAGATGGAAAAAATCTTTATGCAGGAGCTAATCCATGCGGAATATGGTGGAGACCGTTCGAAGCAGCATATCTAAATTATTCTCATCAGCCAATAGAATTCGACAGTGTTTTAATTGGCACAACTGCCGAAACTAACCTGATATTGGAAAATTCAGGCAATCTACCGTTAACGATTCAAGGAGTGACCTTGCCCAACCAGAATTATTCTTTACTACTGAGTTCCGGAACTATTGCTCCCGGCTCTTCTTCAAATGTAAGGATTCGATTCACTCCGACTCAATTAGGGGAACAAAAAACAGAACTACTATTCCTTTCTAATGCTTTCAATTCCCCAGATTCGGTTGAAATCCTTGGTTTAACTCGTAAAACTAATGGTTCGCAAACATTATTAGGTTTACCGGCCACTTTTCATTTAGAGAACAATTATCCCAATCCTTTTAATTCGACGACAACAATCTTGTTTGGCATACCTATTCCCGGTCATGTGCAGTTAAGGATATATGATATAAAAGGAAGAACAATTGCTTCCTTATTAGATGAAGATTTTCCGGCAGGGAATTATGAATGTCACTGGAACGCAATTGGCGTTGCCAGTGGGATTTATTTTCTGCGATTTCAATCATTATCATTTACAGCGACAAAAAAAATGTTATACCTGAAATAGAGTGCATGCCTTACCATTTTGAATAGAAAAGAAAGTATGAAGATGTCATTGCACAGCGTGTAATACAAATTAGAGGTTAATAATATTCTCCCGATGCGTTGTGCGTAAGCATGAGGCCATTCGTGACATTCGGGAGGGCCGATCTCATTGTAGGAATACATGGCCATAATATTTTCGTGATATTGAAATCGTTAAACGGGATTTATTTCATTGATATGTTAAATTGAGGGAAGGCAAATGAAGCAGTCGACAGTGGTAATCGTTATAATAATATCATTGATATTATTTAATAGCTGCGGCAAAAAAACTAATCCTGTTGGTCCAAATTATTCCCAGGAATGGACACTTGTCAGTTCTGGCTTGCCAACGAATAACTATATTCTTGCATTTGCCATTTCTGGTACGAATATCTTCGCGGGGACCGGAAATGGTGTTTTTCTTTCCACTAACACTGGGACGAACTGGAGTGTGGTCAATTTACCCTCCATGTATAATAGTTACTTTGCGTTCGCCGTATCTGGCACGAATATATTTGCAGGGAATTATGGCTTAGGTGTTTTTCTTTCTACCGACAATGGTTCAAGTTGGACTTTATGCGACAATGGATTTACATACAATGCTTCCTATTTTATAACGGCTCTTGCTATTTCTGGTATGAATGTTTGTGCAGGTACTGAAATAGGTTTATTCCTTTCCACTAACAATGGCGCCAATTGGAATGCCGCTAATAGCAGTATGTATTATCCAATTAATGCATTTGCCGTTTCTGGTACAAATATTTTCGCGGGAACTTATGAATTCGGTGCTTTTCTTTCCACCGATAACGGAACAAACTGGAAAGCAGTCAATAATGGATTTACAGGTCACTTCTCCAATTATGTCAATGCTTTTGTCGTTTCTAATACAGACCTCTTTGCAGGAACTGGCAATGGTGTTTTTCTTTCTACTGACAATGGGGCAAGTTGGAATGCTGCCAATAGTGGTTTGGAAAACATTATCGTCAAGTCTCTTGCCATTTCCGATATGAACCTTTTTGCAGGGACTGATAGTTGTGGTGTTTTCTTATCTACTAATAATGGCAAAAGCTGGACTAATATTGGCTTGAAGAATAATTCTGTTAATGCTCTGTTGATCTATGGTTCGAATCTTTTTGCGGGGACTCAAAGTGGAGAAGTCTGGAGACTTGAGTTGTAAATATATTTTATATCTTCCTTGTATTCATTTATATAATTTCAATTATTATTGACACATGAATGCTGTCCTACCATTTTAAAAGTGTTGGAAGCATAAAAATGTTATTGTAAAACAAATTAGAAATAAATAATATTCTCTCGATGCATTCCGTGATAGCATCAGGCCATGAGCGGAAAAAACACATTGTGACAAGTGAGGCATTGGGATCGAACCAACACATTTTGTTGTTATAGAAGATGTGAGGTTAAGCATACAGGAGCTTGTTGAGGAAACTCCTCTTATATAGAGAAATTCGACAAAGTGATAAAGGCTTTATGTGCGGACGCTTCTTTATAATAGGTGACCAGAGTATTTTTGCGATATCCGATCTATTCAGACAATTGCAGCTTAAAGATATTCGAAGATTCAATATCTCTCCGGTTAGCAAAGCACCGATTATCCTCCATGGTCAGAACGGACTGGAAATAACAGAAGCCACCTGGTGGCTTATACCTCATTGGTCCAAGACCGGTAAGCCCGATATGCGGTTCCCTTCATTTAATGCACGTGCAGAAACAATCGATACAAGTAAATTATTTGCTCCTTGCTTCAAATCGCATCGCTGCTTAATACCTGCAAGCGGATTCTATGAATGGAAGGATAAACATCCGTTGTGTATTCGAATGAAAAACGATCATCCAATGTTTTTTGGCGGAGTGTATTCTATCTGGAAAAATGTATTAAGCTTTAGCATAATCACGACGGCGGCTAACATACTCATGAGCGAGTTTCATACGAGAATGCCCGTCATTCTACCCGAAAAACATTTCGAGAAATGGCTGGATCCAGACTACGACGACATAGAATCGTTGAAGAAGATACTTATTCCTTATTCTGAAAAAGAGATGATCGTTTACCGTGTCTCTAATTACGTCAGCAATGCTCGGAATCAAGGGAAAGAATGTTTGGAACCGTTGAAAGAATAACAAAAAGCCCGGCGCGCTACCGACACCGGGCTTGTGAAGTCATAGAGCTATAAACTCGTGGGAATTGCCTTATGGCATGAGGATGACCAAATATAGAAACAGAGATGGTTGCTCAATTAGAAGTAGAATGATAACGCTGTCCCCGAGAGAGTGCCGAATTGGCTTGTTGTTTCACCACTTGGGCCACCATTTCGATAATCCAATCCTACAAATGCCTGGATGGAGAAACGAGAACTGAAAGCATACTCTGCACCTGCCTTTAATCCTATATCAACCCCGCTAATGCTTGTTCCATAACCCGGGGTGTACGAGAGATATCCAAGCCGAACACCGACTAATGTGGAAACATGATCAGATGAACTAAGATAGGAATCAACACCGATACCAATTTCAAAATCTGATGTACTGGAACCGGAGCTTGGTGAAACCGATGCGAATCCGACACTAAATCCGACCCTTAATGTCTGATTCACATTGTATAAACCGGTCAGTGAGGTAGAACCAACGGAAACACCTTGAGAATTACTATAGAGTGCACTACCACCCAATACTCCGGCTTGAATCCCAAATGCTCCTTCTTTTAACTGCGCCGTACCGATTGAAGTGGCGAGCATAAAAACAAGAGCGACTATAAGAATGTGTTTCATTGTAACTCTCCTATTGATTGTGAAAGAATTGATGATTTAAGGTTGAGTTTATTTTTCTGAAAAATATTTATACGAACTTATTGTAGGTTTAAGATATATTTTTGCAAGCGCAACGTCAAGGAATTTTCAATTAAAAGCATTGGTTTCTCGAAATCGTCAAGATTTGATTGTGAATCATAATAGAATTAACTAAATTAAAACATTTCACCACAATTAAAAGGAAGAAATCCATATGAGGGTACGATTTGTAGTCCTTTTTATGTTGGCCGGATTCATTGCATTCGGTCAGATACGCCCAACAATTCAGCAACCTGACACCGATTTTATCACATTAACAAGGGAAGAATGTCTTGGGATGTGCCCAGTGTATTCTGTAACTGTATATTCAACCGGTGATGTAGAATATATTGGTCGTGAGTTTGTTCGCGTTATTGGTCGGCAATTATATAGTATTCCCAAGAATTCTGTTGCATATCTCTTTCATAAGGCTGAAGAGATCGGATTTTTCTCTCTCAAAGCTGAATACGTCAAGGGTAAAGGACTATTGAAGAACAAGAATGGTTCATTTGATACATGCACAGTTTCTGTTTCAGATTTACCCGCATATTATGTGATGATTAAAATTGGTGATCGTAAGAAGTCTGTGCTCGATTATTTCCGAGGTGAAGGAAGAAGTGCCGAGGAAGAAGCATTAATGAGGAAATCTGAAGCGCCAAAAGAACTGCATGATTTTGAAGATGAAATAGATCGGATTGCTCATACCATAGACTTTATCAAAAAGTGAGATTCAACTCCAGATTTTCGGCGTCGTTCATTTGGACAAGCAAGGATAGAATCATCAACGATAGGCGTTCGAGCACATCGACAACTGATTATTCTTCCCTTGATTCATATTTCAATACTTATTTCCCAACACTAAGTTTTTATCATTCTCCAAATACCCACAGTAGTAATTCCGGAACGGGTCAAGGATGGTCGTTAAGTAGTTCTGGGGTGAGTTTTGGTCTTAGTGTCTATTGGTAGATTTACCCGCATAACCATTTTAGGAACGAAAGAGTCAGACAAACAATATTCTACAAATGCATTCCGCATTATATCGAGGTCATGAGCAGATGACGGGAATATTTGGCATAATTTTATTATGTCTTGCAATATTCATTTGAAAATTAATTTGGGCAACTTTGTGTTCATTAATTATTGATAATGATATAGGTAGTCGAAAAGACATAATCGTTATTTAGCAAGGAAGTATATTAGTTAGTAGGAAATGACTTTGCTTAGCTTGACTTAAATTCGGCATCGTTCACTTGACAGTCACGTATAAGATCATTAACGCTAGAGACGTGGACGAGAACTCATGAGTTGCAAAGAGATGTCGCGAATCCGTCTTAGAATGAGATTCGAATTCCCGCGGAACCAACCTTTCGTCCACGTCTCTAAGCAGTAAATGCAAAAATGTAGAGAGGAGTTTATATGCGGTATTTTATTTTGGCCTTATCTATTGCACTCATCATCAATGGCTGCAAAAATAGCAGTAATCCAATTGCATCATTAATAAATCCTGCTTTGAGCGTTAGTCAAGTCAGCGACAGTATGCAATACACGTTTGCAATACCAAGGGCGGTATTTGGAATTCATGATACTTTAAGTGCGTCATTTACCGCTTTTAATCAATCAGCGGAACCGGAAACATTAATGATTTCATTAGTAAGTGTTCAATGGTCGCTGAAAAACGATAGTGGACGGACATTGATGGGTGGACCTCCGCTTCTATTTATTCCTGCGTCCCGACCGTTCATATTAAATCCTCATCAGTCAAAAGAAATATTTGGATTATACCAAGCTATCACGGATACATCGGGGGCGCCAGTCATTGCCGGATCCTATGTATTGCAAGGGTTATTTGATTCAATGACATTTACTCTTGATCTTTCGTTGCAATAAGTTTTGCGGCATAATCATTTTAATAAGTGCCTGCCAGAAAGAGGCGGGCAAGCAGGGAGCATAAAAATAATGTTGCACAGCGTGCAATACAAATCAATAATGATTACACTACAAAATAGTGATATTCTTTATCTTATTGTCAAATTCCATTAATAGTCATCCTTAAATTGGTTATTACGAATCACTGAGAATCGTTCTTTGATGCAGCACATCTGCAGAAGGACATTTGATTCGATGGGATAAAATTACTAAATTTAATCTGAACGATGGTCAATTACACCGTAATTTATTGGGGCCCTTAGCTCAGTTGGTTAGAGCAGCAGACTCATAATCTGCGGGTCGTAGGTTCGAGCCCTACAGGGCCCACATATATAAAATAAAAGGACTTAGCTGGTTTGCGGCTGAGTCCTTTTTTATTAATCTGGCATTTTACACTTGTTTCTATGCCTGCAATCCGTTATATTGCCTCCACATTACTGCCACACATGGTATCAATAGAGACTTAAAGATGAACGTAAAGAAAAAAACCGTAACATCTGTAATTCAAGAAGTGATTATCGGGAAGAAATACTTCTCTGTCGACGCAGTAAAGAAAAGCGCCAACAAAATACAGCGCGGTATTAAGCCTGCAACAATAAACCAATATCTCTATAACATGAAAAATAATGGTACCATCTATGATGCAGGCCGGGGATGGTATTCCTCTATTGCCGAGGCTTTTCAAGTCTCAGTGAAATCGTTAAATCGATTAGGATTGATAGTTCGTAAGAAATATCCATTGCTCACGTTTTCAATTTGGAGTACCGAGCAGTTGCAACGGTTTGCCCATCATATAATGACACAATACACACAGTTTGTGTATGCCGACATCGATGCAATGCCTTCGATAGCAGATTATTTAAAAGAGCAGAGATATCAAGTATACCTGAATCCGCAAAAATTGGAAGTGGAAAAATATTTTCAAGCATCACCCAAAACCGTGGTTATTCGCGCATCCATCACTCGTGAGCCGGTAGACGGTTACTATGCAACTATCGAAAAGATACTGGTCGATCTGTTCATAGAGAGAGATCGTTTATTGCTCATGGATGAGGCTGAATATGAACGCGTGTTCCGGAATCTCATTCTTTCACACCGCATCAATATGGCACGGCTTCTGGAATATGCAGAACGCCGAAAGATCGAGGATGCACTTCGTAAGAACATTTTGAATGTAGAAAAAGATCTTTTCATTCTGTAGAAAGTTGAAGGATGATTGACCCGAAGTCATTTACAAAAGATTGGATTCTCAAGCAGCGCAAAGCATTCCCGCAAGCTGACCCGCAGCTTATCGAGCGACAAATCTATGCATTTGAGCTTGTAGGATTATTAGCAGGCACAAAAAAACAGTTTGTTTTCAAAGGGGGCACTGCACTTTTATTGCTTTTGCAAACAGCACACCGGCTTTCTATCGATATTGATATCGTCGGCGATTTTGATCTGCCTGATTTAGAGCCGATAATTTTCGGTTCAGTCTTTCGTCGTGTCGAAGAAGATGAACGGGAAAAGGATGAAATTCCTAAAAAACATTTCAAGTTCTTCTACACATCGGCAATTGATAACAAAGAGACGTATGTATTGCTGGATGTGTTATATACGAAGCATGGCTATTCACAACTCGTATCGCTTCCCATTAAGAACGCTATCTTTAGTGTTTCCAACGAAACGTTAGTCAAAACTCCGACAGTTGATGGAATCCTCGGCGATAAGTTGACAGCCTTTGCTCCCAATACCACCGGTGTTCCGTTTGGCAAAAAGAAATCTATGGAAATCATCAAGCAACTCTTTGATATAGGCGAGTTGTTTAATGAAGCCAAAGATATAAAGCAGATCATTGCCAATTACCGTTCCATTCAAAAGCAGGAAAGCAAATATCATACGAGCGCTCCGACTATTACCGAATCATTGGAAGACACCATCGAAATAAGCTATCTCTTTTGTCAGTCCAGGTTAAAGGGCTGTAAAGAAAATACAGGCGTCGAAGAAATACACCGCGGATTAAAGCAGATTTATAGCTATCTGTTAGGAGTTCCATTTCATATCGAACAAGCGCGTGTGTCAGCATCAAAAGCGGCGTTATTAGCAACACTGATTAAGGGCGAGAAGAAGGATTACGACATCAGCGGTATTAAATACAATCCTGCAAGAGTTGAAGAGATCAGAGATGTATCATTAAAGGGCAATTTACAAATATTAAATAAACTGAAAGAGACACAAACCGAATCTTTTTACTATTGGTGGTTGATTTCGCAAATAAAATAATGAATAACTCGAAAAAATTTAATGCGCACTAAATCTCATAAAATATTACTCTCCTTTGTTGGTGCAAACGATGCCGGCAAATTAAAGGGTGACGAAGACGGAGCTATACTTACAGTTTTTCGAGAACGATCATTTAATGAAGTACATCTTTTATGGAATCCATCTAAATACAAGGGAGCAGATTTTAAATCAATCGCGGAATATGTGTCAGAGCAAATCACTAAGCGAGACTTATCAGAAAAGATCTATCTGCATGAATTTAATTGTAGTGATGTTACAAATCACAATGAAATCTACCCACGACTACTTTCATTCTGCAAGTCTCTTGGAATAGGAGCTGAAAAGAAATATACCGCAGCGATTGCTTCAGGAACTCCGGCAATGCAGGTATGTTGGATACTTATGGCGGAATCAGGAGATTTCCCGATTGAACTTATTCGGAGCAATGAGCCAAAATATGGGAAGCCTCTTGTCAGACCAATCAAATTAGGGACAGGATTACCGCGCATTCTTAGACTTGAAGAAGAAAACAAACAGTTGCAGAAGGAAAAGCAGGAATTAATTCCTCGTTTAGTCATTGATGTTAAAAATGGACTTGCCAAAGTTAATAAAGTCACATTGGATCTGTCTCCCATAGAATTCTGTTATTATCGTTATTTTGCTGAAAGGAAATTGATCTCAGATGAGTTCGAAAGAATATCAGGAATATTAGTTCCGGAAGTCTTTGTCGAAAAGCTGTTGCTTTACCGAAAAGAAAGTTTTCCTGACAAAGAAACGTCGGAGAAGGAAAATAGGAAATTGAGGGAACGCGGTATTTCTACAACTACATTTCGTTCTAATGTATCAAAGGCAAATGTCGGTGTTCATAAGATGCTAAAGAATAAGAGCCTTGCAAAGCTTTTTGAAATTGCTATCGAAGGTAAGAAGAATTCAAAACTCTACGGTTTTCGTTTACCCAAGTCGAAAATTCTTATTAGGGGAAAATGAATAATGCCACATCATTGCCGCATTCGTAATTTAGAATATCATAATTAAATTGGTGTATGCTAATGGCGAACTCAGAACAAGATGCAAGAATAGTAATTGATGAACTGCTTCGTAAAGCTGGATGGGATATGAAGGATCGTTTAACTGTTCGGACAGCGGTTCCTGTCTACGAATCGGGAGTAGTTGCTGAAACCCAGTCTGAATACGGTACTACGAACCGTCCGAGTGGTTATGCAGATTATGTCTTATATGGCGATAACAACCGACCGCTTGCTGTTGTCGAAGCTAAGAAAGACGCATTGCATCCCTATGTTGCCAAACAACAGGCATTGCCTTATGCTCAGAAAATAAATGCCCCATTCATTTTCCTAACAAATGGCGAATTGATTTATTTTTGGGATTATACGAACGATGATGCAAGAGTTGTCAACTCGTTCTACTCTCAAAGAGATCTCGAAAGAATCCTTCATCTTCGTGAAGAAAAGAAGCCCTTAGCGAGTGTTCCGATTCCTGATTATTACTTGCGTCAAGGTGAACGTCGAGAAGTAAGGCCATATCAAAAAGACACGATGAAAGCTCTTGACCAGGCATTGGAACTTGGTAAACGGCGTTTCCTTATTCAACTTCCAACGGGCACGGGTAAAACGGATATTACGGCTCTTTATTTAAAACGTCTCTTTGAAGCAGGACGCGCTGAACGAATTTTGTTTCTTGTTGACCGTGAACAGCTTGCAAAACAAGCGAAGGAAGCACTTCAGGATATTCTAACAACTCATGGAACATATTGGTTGAAAGCCGGTGCTGAACGGCAAGAACAGCAAATCACTGTGTGTCTTTTGCAAACCATGATCTCACGTTATCAAGAATATTCCAGCGGCTATTTTGACGTCGTCATTACGGATGAATCCCACCGTTCAATATATGGGGCATGGCAAACAGCTCTTACACATTTTGACGCTGTTCATATCGGACTTACGGCTACTCCATCGGAATTTATCGAACGAAACACATTCAGGTTTTATAATTGTCAGGATGGACAACCTGATTTCTCGTTGCCTATCAAGGAAGCATTTGACAAAGATTTTCTTGCACGATATAAATTTGCCGAAGGTATAACAAAAATCATAGCAGAAGGTGCAGATATTGGCGATGAAGAATATGATCCTTCTGAGTTTGAGCGCCGTTGGACAAACGAAGATACAAATAAAAAAATGATGCAGGAGTTCGATAAACTTGCATGGGCGAACTACAAAGAGCTTGCCCCAGAACAAACTATTGGCCCAGGAAAGGCAATTGTTTTTGCAATTACCAAACATCATGCAGCACGATTAGCCGACTATTTGAACAAATTGCATCCAGAGCAAAAAGGCCACTATGCAGAAGTCATTACAAGTGATGTGGCTGATGCTGATGATATGATTCGAAAATTTAAGAACGAAACATATCCGATGATTGCTGTTTCTGTAGGAATGCTCGACACCGGATTTGATTGTCCCGAAGTTCTTCACTTAGTGATGTGCCGTCGTGTGCGATCTCCTATCCTTTATCAACAAATGCGGGGACGCGGAACACGAAAATGTAATCGTATTGGCAAACGAGGATTTGTGATTTACGATTTCTTCGAGAATCGTAAATACTTCAACGATACTGAATCAGATGTCTTCACAGGTTCTGGTTGGGGCATAAGCACAGGAGGAACCACACCTCCACAACCGCCAACGTCTCGCGAACTTATAGAGCTTGGTCTTGCTGATGAATGGCTTTATGCTGTCAATTATGTTGAGGTCGGACCCGAAGGCGAACAAATTGATAAGCGAGCGTATATTTCCAATTGGGAAGAGACCATTAAGAAACAAGCAAAAGATGATCCTATCCTAGAAAAGATTCGCAGGCAGGCAGAAGTGGCTGATGAGCAAGAACGAAAAGCCTTCGAACTTTCAGAAGAGGAAGAACAACGACTTGCTTCACGATTGAACCAACCAAAGTTGTATTTCAACGAAAACAATCTTCGACAAGCATATAAAAAGCCATCAGGAACACTTGTAGATTTCATTCAGCATGCTCTTGGAAGTCTGAAACTGAAAAGTCGCGAAGAAGAATTGACTGAGAATTTCTATGCTTGGTTAGTGTCGAAGTCATTCAATCCTGAACAAGCTCAATATCTATCGTTAATTAAAAATCGTGGCATTGTTAGAGGTAAAGTAGAAGTGGAAGATCTGTTCAAACCCCCTCTCTCAATTCTCAATGCTGCTGGACTTGGTATTGAGTTATTCGGTGAGGCAGGACTAAAAGAAGTCATTAATGAAATGAACGAAAATGTTTTTGTAGGTAAAGCTGCATAGTTATTGAAAGAATAAGAACCAATGAATCAAGCAATTCGAAAAAAGTTAGATCACATCACAGATATTTTGTGGGCAGGTGGTGTTACCAATCCCGTCACATACATCGAACAGATATCCTATCTCATTTACCTCAAACTTCTCGATGAAGCCGAGAACGAGCGTGAGCTTCACGGAAAACTGACAAACGGTAATGGTAAGCGTCTTTTCCCAGGACAATCGGAACGATATCGCTGGTCGAAATGGCGTTTTAATAGCGGTGAGAAGCTCCGTAATTTTCTTCGTGACGATGTTTTTCCCTATATGTCCACAGGTCTCTTAAAAGATGAACCGCAGATTGCAGAATATTTTCGTGACGCAGTATTGGAAATAGTTGATCCAAATGTCTTGAAGCAAGTGATCGATGAAATAGATGCCATTAATTTCCGGAGACTCGGTCCGGATGAGAAGGGCGATATCTTCGAATACCTTCTCACTCATCTCGGACAATCGGCATTAAACGGACAATTCCGTACACCTCGTCAGATTCGTTCGATGATGGTCGAATTGGTTGACCCTGATTTTGGCGATACGATATATGATCCGGCTTGCGGTACAGGCGGATTCCTTATTGATTCTCTCGAATATGTTCTTGCAAAATATTCTGAGAAGCCAAAAGAGATTCCAATCTATGGCGAAGAATGGCTTCTGCAAAAGTATTTGATGAAACAGGGTAATGGAACGAATCAAAAGGGTAACGATGAAGAGATTGAGATACCGAAGAATTTCCTCAAAGATCTGAAGAAAGAAATTCCGAACCTCCAGACTTACAGAAAAGGCAATGGAGATAAAATTCCTAATTGGGAATTGCTGGAAGGATCTCTTTATGGTATAGATGTAAGCCGACAGATGATGCGCATTGCTACCATGAACATGGTTCTCCATGGCGTACCAAAATCCAATATCAAACGGGCGAATACACTTTCGGATTTAGGCGGATTGAGCGATGAAGACTTAAAGCGTAAATACAAAGTGATTCTTTCAAATCCGCCGTTTGCTGGAGTATTGCCACAGGATTCCATTCGCAAAGATTTACCTACAAATTCAAAGAAGAGTGAATTGCTCTTCCTTGGTGTGATGATGGAAGCGTTAGCACCGGGAGGAAGATGCGCTATTGTGGTTCCTGAAGGTTTGCTGTTTGGTTCTACTGGATCTCATATCGAGTTAAGAAGGAAGCTCGTTGAAGAGTTCGATCTACTTTCAGTTATTTCATTGCCCGCAGGTGTATTCAAACCATATGCTGGTGTAAAAACTGGTGTTCTTGTATTTCGCAAACCAAAGGGAGAGAAAAAGAAGGATGCGAGATCTAAGGTTTGGTTCTATGAAATAAAGAATGACGGATTAGATCCTGATAAGATCACTGGAGGTGGAAGGCCTGAAACACCTGAACAAAACGACATTCCAAATTTGATTTCTCAATGGAAGAAATACAAAGCAAGTGATTACGAGAAACCACCTGGAATTGAAGCAAACTCAACATTGCCGGTTGGAAGTAAAGTGTCGGCTTGTTGGTACGCAACATATGAAATAATTGAAAGAGCCGATTTTAATCTTACTGCAGGAAGGTACAAACCACAGATAGCTGAGAAGGCATCCGATGAGGATCCAACTAAACTTGTTCAAAATGCTTTGGAATTAGAAAAAGATATAATAGCAAAAATGGATAAACTCTCAGAAGAATTAGGAAACAATTAGAATATGCAATCTGAAACAAAAAATAAGTCTTTCGGATGGGAAACAGTTGAATTTGAAAATGCTGTCAAGGAGGGTACATCTGGACAGGCCAAAGTTCCGAAATCTCAATATCAAGAAAAAGGAACTTTTCCCATAATTGATCAAGGGCAAAATTATTTAGCTGGATATACTAATGATACTAACGCATTGTACTCAGGGAAATTACCAGTCATTATATTTGGAGATCATACAAGAGTTTTTAAGTATGTTGATCATCCGTTTTGTCTTGGAGCTGATGGTTCAAAAGTCCTTTTGCCAAAATCCTCGTTCATTCCGAAATATCTATATTATTATTTCTTAAATGCAAAAATTCCAAACCTGGGCTATAGTAGACATTCGAAGGTTCTTCGTGAAATTTCGGTCCCCAGACCATTACTCTCCGAGCAACGCCGCATAGTGGAAATTCTCGACCAAGCCGATGTGCTTCGAGAAAAACGCACTGAGGCCGATAAAAACGCTGAGAAGATTTTACCAGTATTGTTCAATAAAATATTTGGTGAACCGTCAAGGAATGAAAAGAATTGGAAAAAGGGCACATTGAAAGACGCGGGTGCCTCCGTTCGTTATGGATTAGGACAACCTCCTCCAGTAAAGGAAAAAGGTGTGCGATTGATACGAGCGACAAACATTCATAACGGGTGTATATTTGAAGAAGATATGATTTACATTGATCCTGAAGAGGTTCCGAAGTCACGAAATGCTTTTCTCTCAGCAAGAGAGGTATTAGTTGTCCGAAGTGGAGCATATACTGGTGACGTTGCCCAAGTTACGGAAGAATATGAAGGATCCGTTGCTGGATACGATCTAGTGGTAGATCCCGGGGAAAATTTGATAGGTGAATTTTTAGAATCATACCTTCTTACTCCCCAAATTCAACAAAACTACTTTACAAATAATAAATCAAGGGCTGGTCAACCACATCTAAATTCTACACAGTTAGAAGATACTCCATTATTCGTGCCTGATTTTGAACTTCAAAGGAAATATGCTGGTTCTGTTTGTATTATAAGAGATCTGCGAAAAAAACGAAACGAATGCAAAATAAAGATTGATAATCTATTCTCAGTTATTATCAATCGCGCATTTTCTGGTGATCTCACAGCTAAATGGCGTGAATCGCATATGAAGGAATTGCTACAAGAAATGGAAGAGCAAGCGAAGGAATTAAAAATAAAATGATACGATCAATAAATCTTTCTAACTTTAAAGCTTTCGGGCCATCGCAATCGGTTCCAATCAAACCTCTGACACTCATCTTTGGTGCGAATAGCTCTGGAAAATCGAGCATTCTTCATAGTCTTCTTTTAGCGCACGAGGCATTCAATACGAATGAACTCGATGTATTCAAAACAGTATTGGGTGGAGATTCGGTTGATCTTGGTGGTTTTCATCAATATGTGTATCGACGTCTTTGGGAGGACAGAAGGGTTCTTGAGACATTTGAATTGGATGCGGCATTCTCGCAAACCGAAGTGGCAGGCTTGTTTGGGCAGACCAATAGTTTAATAATTATATATGAAATCGGCCGTAAAGAAAAAGAGGTTATTGAACAAGAAGCTGAATATCAAGAAGCAGAAAAAAGTATCGAATGGAAACATAAATCAACTGGTAATTATAAACCTGGTTCAGATCCCTGTGTCGTATCTTACGAAATTGCGACGAAAGAGGGTTACTTACTTAAAATGTCTCGCCGTTCGGCTGGAAATTTCTTTCAACTCGATACAATTAATGATACACATCCAGCGATACGGAATCTCTTAGAATCCATACTTTTATCTTTTACGACAACAACGGCAATTACAGAGGCTGATTGGATTTCTATTAAAGAGGGTCTTGAGGAAATTATCCCAAAACTAACTGCTTCCACTGATAAGTTTATTCCAAGTGAGTTGAATATTCCTAAAAGTAGTGAACAAGCACAACAGGGTTTCATTCCTTTGAGCAAAGCAACGAGGAAAGCGGATATTATTTCAGCGCTAAAGGTTTTTTTACCGCGTAGCTTGAATGAAATTATTAGGACTGCTTATCATTCTTTTTCAAGTAATATCAACACGCTCTTTTATCTTGGCCCTTTGCGTTCGTACCCTCCACGTCTTATTCACGCTGTTCCTGAGAAGGACGTCAATTGGCAATCTGGTGGTGGACTTGCCTGGAACATTATTCTCAAAGACCAAAAGGTTAGAGATAAAGTGAATGTATGGTTATCTGACAAACGTAAGCTGAGTACTCCATACTATCTGCAAGTGGAAAATTTATATCGAATTGATAAATGGCTTGAGGGATTCAAAAAACAACTTACAGAACCTCAATACTCAAAATTGATGGAAGAATTAAAAAACATGAAGGAATCGCTTGAGAAACTTCATGATCCAGATTATAAGCCCGAGAAATGGAATTTGACAAGAACCGAATTCGGTAAATTAAGTGAATTAAAGAATGTAAAAGCTATCACTTCAGAGAAAGATAGAATAGTTGATGAAAAACTGTATGAAATATTAACAGAGATAGAAGTACCGTTGAATTTTAATGATTACAATGTTGAGGAATTTATTGATCATTATATGGAAGATTTGGCGTCAGCGATATCGGTAGATGTAGAGTCAAAGGATTTTTTATCGCTTATAGATGGGAGAACACATACAGTTGTAACCCATAGAGATGTCGGTGTAGGAATCAGTCAAGTTTTGCCTGTCCTTGTATATGCATATGCAAATAAGGGAAAGATACTAGTAATAGAACAGCCGGAGATTCATCTTCATCCTCAATTACAGGCAGAGCTTGGTGATGTATTCATCCAGTCTGCTCTCGGTGAAAACAAGAACACGTTTATTCTTGAAACGCATAGCGAACATTTAATTCTTCGGATTATGCGAAGAATGCGGGAGACTTTTGAAGGGACTTTACCAGAAGGACAACACCCATTAACTCCAAAAGATGTCTCTATTTTGTATGTCGAACCAGATGGAGATAAAAGTATTATACGAGAAATGCCGTTAAATGAACGCGGCGAACTTGTGAAATCATGGCCAGGCGGTTTCTTCGAAGAAGGATTAAGGGAGGTATTCGCTTAATATGTTGACCGAGTATGCATTAATTCCAGATATTCTTGATGCTTCCTGTTACAGCGCTCAAGGCATTTGTTCCGTTCATCTTCAGGGATTGAAAGAAGTCGTATTGCGTGAAGCATTAGTAGCTGATTTGCATAATGGAAATTTAGGGAAATATATAAGTGCAAATGCCAATCGTTGGGACCCGAAAGGGAAGGAATTATTTAAAAAAATTGTCACTCAAAATAGATTGATTTCCCGTCCAGCAATAGGTTTAACCACACCTAATGTTGACACCGAATGGATTGATGAGGCGTATGCATCTCACAATAACGAGCCTCTTGATGGTATTATCACATCAGAAGTGAACAAGCTCCATCGCCAAGACCCAATAATTGCTTCGATTGAGAAACTGTCATCTGCTATATGGTGGCAGAATCGTACTTCTTCTATTAGAGTTCTAAGGAATACCCAAAGCTACATCAAAGCGCTTGAGAAAATTCTGCGATATTCCAACTCTATAATGTTCATCGATCCGCACTTGCATCCTTATAAGCATAGTTATCGTGAGTTCGAGTTACTATTAGCAGCGATAAGAAATACTACTCCAAAACCTTTAATTTCTATCCACAGGGTGTGCTATGATGGCACTCCTCAAAACAAAATCAGTAATCAAGATTGGGAATCGTTATTTCGAAAAAAATTCAGCACGGGACTTTTGCATTCAGGCGTTACAGTAGAAATATATATTTGGGATGTTTTTCATTACCGTTATGTGGTTTCAGATCTTATTGGATTGTTCATAGATAACGGCCTCGATTTAGATCAACAACCTGGAAGAATTTTGCAAATTGCCCGCTTAGGTAAGATAGACTCGGATGATATTCAACGTGAATTCGATCTGGCAAGTGGAAGACATCAACTGATACACAAATTTTCAATTCCTTAGTAGGATAATATTATGGGGACATTACCAGTTATTGCATTAACATTTATAGGTACTCTGATAGGTGCCGCTATTGTTTGGTTTTTATCAAGACGACTTATAGCTGCGAGTTATGAAAAAGGAGTTTCTTCCATAAGTTCAGAGAAAGCTGTTTTGGAAGAACGGTTAATCGCTCGCGATCAAAATATTACAGAACTCCGATCTGAATCAGATGCTTATATTAAAGAGATAGAAGATATTTCGAATGAATTGAAGGAAGAAGCCGAAAAGAGGTTTAAAGCTGAATAAAAGAATCTCCGTATCCCTGAGTTAGAAACAACCATCGATAAAAAGGATACAGAGAATTCTGCGCTGAACGAAGAGATTACTGCGCTTAAAGAAGAGTTAGCAACTCTCCAAACAACTGTTCAAAAAGAACGCCAATCTGCGCAAGAAAAATTGGAGATTATCGAAAAAGCACAAACAGAATTATCAAACACATTCAAAGCGCTTTCGTCAGAAGCTCTCAGAAATAACAACACTTCTTTCCTTGACCTCGCAAAAGAAACATTAACGAAATATCAAGAATCAGCTAAAGGTGATTTGGAAAGCCGTCAAAAGGCAATTGATGAATTAGTCTCTCCGTTGAAAACATCCCTTGAAAAAGTTGATGGTCAAATAAGGGAAATAGAAAAGGATAGGGTCGGTGCCTACTCTTCTCTTGAGCAACAGTTGAAATCGCTTGCGGAATCTCAAGTATCACTACGAACCGAAACAACTAATCTTGTTAAGGCACTTCGAGCGCCAACGGTTCGTGGTCGATGGGGTGAAATCCAACTACGCAGAGTTGTTGAAATGGCGGGGATGGTTAACTATTGTGATTTCGTAGAGCAATCATCTGTATCTACTGAAGATGGTCGCCTTCGACCAGATCTCGTTGTTAAACTTCCAAATAATAAGAATATTGTTATTGATGCAAAAACCCCACTTCAATCATATCTGGATGCGCTTGAAACTCCTGACGAAAATATTCGGATTCAAAAGCTGAAAGACCATGCTGCTAAGGTTCGTGATCATGTCGCAAAATTGAGTGCAAAAGCATATTGGGATCAATTCACTCCTACACCGGAGTTTGTCATTATGTTCCTTCCCGGTGAAACATTTTTCAGTGCAGCACTTGAACAGGATCCATCTATAATTGAATATGGTGTAGAACAACGTGTCATTATCGCAACACCGACGACACTGATCGCATTACTTCGTGCGGTTGCCTATGGTTGGAGGCAGGAGCAAATCGCAGAGAGCGCGCAAGAAATTAGCGAATTAGGCAAAATGCTGTATGAACGCATTCAAGTTATGGCAGGGCATTTTTCAGAAATCAAAAAGGGTATTGAAAAAACTATTGATTCATATAATAAAGCGGCGGGTTCCTACGAAACTCGCGTTCTAGTTTCCGCCAGAAAGTTTAAGGAATTAGGTGTGATAAGTGGTACAGATATCGAGGTAATCGAAACAATTGAAAAGGTACCACGACAAATTGAAACAACTGAAACAAAGAGCAATGCAGAATGATTGATTTATCGATTGAAAACATCTTAGATTTAGATGAGTTGATAATAATATCTCAAACGACAACGTCTTGTATCTAAAAAAGAGAGATGGAGCCCACTTTTAAAGTGGACTCCATCTGTTAGAGGAGACAATATTTTTGGATTGAACATGACTATCAACACTTATGCAGCAAGGATTCGTTCGGCAACCCTCGACTTGGCCGGGGATGATGTTCGGGTTTGTGTCCGATCCATCAGGTGTGATATGAGGACACTCTGATGTCCGCCAGCAATACTTCCACGCAGCTTGAACGTGGGCTCGGCCTCAAAGAAGCCTCCGCGCTCAACATGATCAACATGGTGGGGATTGGTCCCTTTATTGTCGTTCCTTTTGTTGTAAAATCTATGGGCGGTCCTCAGGCGATGGCTGCATGGGTCGCTGGCGCCTTGCTCGCGCTGATGGACGGCTTCGTTTGGTCGGAACTCGGCGCCGCGATGCCTAAGGCAGGAGGCAGTTACTTTTTCCTGCGCGAATCGTACGGCCCTGCCCGCTGGGGCAAAGCAATGTCGTTTCTTCTTATATGGCAAACAATGTTTCAGGCTCCACTCGTTATCGCCTCAGGCGCCATCGGTTTCTCTCAGTATTTTACTTATCTCGTACCGCTGACAAGTATAGAGCAAAAAGCCATCTCCGGAGCTCTCGTCGTCATTCTTGTGATTCTTCTCTATAGACGCATTACCACAGTCGGCAGGTTGTCACTTCTATTATGGACAGGCGTTGTGCTTACATTCATCTGGCTCATTTGGGGAGGCATTACGCATTTCGAGAGCCGTTTGGCGTTTGACTTTCCGGCCGGCGCGTGGAATTTTTCGTGGTTGTTTTTTGCAGGATTGGGTCAGGCGACAGTCCAGACCATTTACACATACCTTGGCTACTACAATGTGTGTCAGCTCGGCGGAGAGGTGAAAGCACCTGAGAAAAATATTCCGCGAAGTATTTTCATTTCCATAATAGGAATTGCGATTCTGTATCTCGCCATGCAGATGAGCATCTTCGGCGTTGTTCCATGGAAGGAAATTGCAGAGTCTCCCTACATTGTCAGTACATTTGTCGAGCGCATCTATGGCGGACATGCTGCAACCGCAGCGACCGTTCTCATCCTCTGGATTGCATTTGCATCGTTGTTCTCGGCTTTGCTTGGATATTCCCGCATTCCATACGCTGCTGCAACTGAGGGTGCGTTTTTCTCGCCGTTCGCACGCCTCCATCCGACAAAACACTTTCCCCATATTTCGCTGCTTATGCTGGGGGGCACGGCGTTCGTTTTCAGTTTGTTCTTCAAACTGACCGACGTGATAAAGGCAATACTTGCCATGCGGATTCTTGTGCAGTTCATGGGACAGGCGGTCGGTGTGATGCTCCTCCGGCGGCGACGGCCATCCGAACAACTGCCGTTCAAGATGTGGCTCTATCCCGTTCCCGCTCTTCTGGCGCTTGTGATGTGGGGAGCTATTTTCTATTCTACGGGTACTGCGTTTATGGCTGCCGGCGGCGGTGTCGTAGCGGCGGGCATTTTTGTGTATCTCCTCCGAGGGCGGATTATTCATGAATGGCCATTTGAAAAATAATAAATGACGAAACACGGCACGGGAATAATACAACAACGAACTTTGACAGGACAAAACGAAAAATAATATTTCGGCAGGACTATGAAAAACATCATTATCAAATATTTCGATTTGGAAAAACTCGGCACAACGATCCGGCGGGAACTAACGGCCGGCATTACGATATTTGTAACGATGGCATACATTATCGTTGTCAACCCCAAAATATTGGAAGCGGCGGGAATGCCTTTCGGCGCTTCTATGGCCGCTACTATTATAAGTGCATTTTTTGGAACTCTTCTTATGGGATTGTATGCCAGGCGCCCGTTCGCTATTGCACCATATATGGGGGAAAATGCCTTTATCGCATTTACAGTGGTCAAAGTGATGGGCTATTCCTGGCAAACGGCGTTGGGAGCAATCTTTGTAAGCGGAGTGCTGTTCACGATTCTTACACTCTTAAAAATACGAAGTTGGCTTGCCGAAGCGATCCCGCAATCGCTCAAAATTTCTTTTACGGTAGGTATAGGATTATTTCTTGCATTTATCGGTTTGAACGAGACAGGCATCGTTCAACTCGGTGTTCCGGGTGCGCCGGTTCACGTTGGGAATTTTCATAGGCCGGAGATCATGCTGGCAATATTCGGATTTTTATTGATGGGTTTTTTGATGATGAAACGTGTAAATGGCGCAATGCTGATAGGCATCCTGACCGTTACGGTACTTGGTTTCATCATCGGATTGGTTCCCATACCCGCACAATGGTTCAGTCTACCGCCTTCTCTTACACCCATTTTTCTTCAGCTTGATATCGCCGGTACTCTAAGCTGGGGAATGTTTTCTGTTGTGCTTACTGTGTTTGTCATGGCTTTTTTGGATACGATTGGGACACTGATAGCGCTCGGCTATAAAGCCGATTTGCTGGATGAGAATGGAAATCTTCCGGGAATTGAAAAACCGATGCTGGTGGATGCAGTTGCGACGACCATCGCTTCACTGCTTGGAACAACAACCACGGGCGCGTACATCGAATCGGCAACAGGAATTGCGGCTGGCGGCAGGTCAGGATTGACTGCAGTGGTTACTGCGCTCCTTTTTCTCAGTGCACTTATCTTTACACCGTTTTTTACTGTCATTCCCGGTTTTGCGTACGGCCCTTCTCTTATTATCGTCGGTGTGCTGATGATTGCCCCCGTGGTAAAACTCCGATTTGATGATCTTTCGGAAGCTATTCCGGCTTTTTGTGTAATCACACTTATGAGTTTTACATATAATATAGGAATAGGAATGACGGCCGGATTTGTACTCTATCCGTTGTTTAAAGTACTCAATCGCAAAGCAAAGGATGTACATCCGGGCTTGTGGGTAATGGCAGGATTGTCACTGTTGTTCTATGTTTTCTATCCTTATTGAACGAATATACTAATAGCGAATGTATGAGATTCGAGTCAGACGTCGTCGAATGTTTTACGCTTGTGTGTTCCATTTGCCTGTTTTAGACAAATGTAGATATTTCGGCCAGGGATATCGCAAGATGGCGGCGCAATATTGCGAGAAGCTTGGTTTAAAAAAATGTTTTTCATTCACATTCAGGAGCTCATTGCAATGAAATTCAAGCGCGCACTTCTTGTCAGTCTGTTTGCGGTCTCGGTTGCGGCTGGACAGTCTGCTTTAGACAACTTGCTGTCTCCGTCGCGTCTGCCGTTTCTCAAGTCGAGTAAATTGATACAAATTTCCAGTAATGACACTACGGGGGGAAATGACGACTTCATAACTATTCCTGCGGGCGCTGTCGCGCGGCTTGCGGACATCCGCGGGCCCGGAGTCATCACGATGTTCTGGACGACGATTGCATCGCCCGATAAATATTTCCTGCGGCATATCGTTCTCCGGATGTACTGGGACGGGGAAAAAGATCCATCGGTTGAAGTTCCTATCGGAGACTTTTTCGGTACAGGGTTCCAATACAAAGAATACGTCACGCAGTTTGTCGGCATGTCGAGCGGAGGGTACTATTGTTATTTCCCGATGCCTTTTAATATCTCCGCTCGGGTTGAGGTGGTGAACGAAACCGGTCAGGCAATCCCATCATTGTACTACCACATCGACTATCATAAACTTCCCGGACCATTAGACTCCTCGGTTGCATATTTCCATTCTTCATGGCACCGTGAGATCCGGACTGATCCTTCGCATTATTATACGCTTCTTGAAGCGGAAGGGGAGGGTCAGCTTGTTGGAATCAATATGAGCATGCAGAGTTATGACAGCGGGCTTACTTTTCTTGAGGGAGACGAAATGATTTACATCGATGGTGAAAAGCAGGCATCGATTAAAGGAACAGGCACCGAGGATTATTTCAACAGCGGGTGGTATTTCAATCAGGGGGAGTTCAATGCGCCCTATCATGGATTGATTCTCAAGGACGAAACGCTTGGAAGAATTGCTGCATATCGTTTCCATATACTCGATTGTATACCTTTTAAAAAATCGATTCGTGCCCTTATCGAACACGGGGATCAAAATACTCAAATAGCCGATTACAGCAATACCGCTTATTGGTACCAGAAGGAGCCGCACCGTCCCTTTGCACAAATGCTTCCTCCCGGACTTCGTATTCCGCTCAGAGTTCAGGTGCCGAACGGCGCGTTGGAGGCAGAGTCGCTGACACCGCAGTGCACCACTCTTTCTTCTTCAGTCGAAGACATGTCGGCGTATGGGGCGGATTGGAGCGGGTTTAAACAGTTGAAGGTGAAAGCAGAAAAGAAAGGCGACAAGTTTTCCCTTATGCTGCCGGCTCATGAAGGCAGGTACGATGTTGATGTGTACTTCTCGAAGGGTCATGCCTGCGGCAATGTCGATGTTCTCCCGCTGGGTGCTGCTGGGGCGAGTTACAGCGGGTACAGCGAGGTGATCGTTCCCGGGGGAAAAATTTCTTTGAAGAATCTCCGTCCGCTTCATGGAGAAATTGTGCTGCAATTCGTCGTAAAGGACAAGGATCCGGCATCGGCCGGATATGAGGTTGGCTTAGATGCATTTGCATTGCATCCGTATCGTGCATTCATACCGGCATGGTACATTTGCGGTCCGTTTCCAAATGCACAGGATTCCTTGCTTGGCCGGCTTGGCCTTGACCTTGTCTACCCGCCCGAGCAGGAGATAAACCTGAAGAAAACCTACAGGGGTGCGGGCGGGCGGGAAGTGCGTTGGCAGTTGGCAAAGGTTCAGGAGTCAGGATTTTTAGACCTGACCATATTCCATCCCTCAGATTTTGTCGTTGCATACGCTTTGAGCTATGTCTATTCACCGCACGAGCAGACGCTGCCCCTATACGTCGGGAGTGATGACGGTATAAAAGTATTTCTGAATGGAAAGGAGATTTATCGCCTGTTCAAGATCAGGCCTGCGGTTCCCGATCAGGATACAGTTGCGGCAAAACTTCAGAAAGGATGGAACACACTCCTTCTAAAAATTGAAAACAATCTGGTCGGATACGGATGTTATGCCCGTTTTTCTGATCCGGAAGATTCTCTCATATTCAGAACATCAAAGCGCAGATAATCGCACGCAGACAAGCTTGGAGCGGGATGCGATACTTGGCATACGGATTTGTGTTTTAGAAAAATGTCTGGAGTCATACAGGGCACAGAAAGAAAGCTCCGGTTAACCGGAGCTTTCTTTTTAAACTGATATTTACCAAATGGTGATTCGTGATTCCGGCGCCCGCCACATAGGATCGCCGGGCTTGATGCCGAACGTGGAAAAGAATTCCGGCATATTGCTCAGAGGACCGAGGACACGGAATTTTGACGGAGAGTGTTCGTTGCTTCGCACTTGATTGGCTACCGCCTCCGGCCGTTCGTTTTCCATCCATGCCATGGCATATCCGAGGAAAAATCTTTGATCCGGATTTAATCCGCCGATCGTAATTTTATTCCGGGTACTGATCGGTTTTTTTAAATGCCTCATATCCCATCATAATGCCGCCGAGGTCGGCTATATTTTCACCTTGTGTGAGTTCTCCATTGATATGCAGACTGTCGACGGCAATATACTCGTCGAACTGCTTGACGATTCTTTTTGTTTTACTTGTAAACTTGATGCTGTCTTCCGTCGTCCACCAGTTATCCAGATTTCCTTCCGCATTATATTTGCTTCCCTGATCGTCGAACCCGTGCGTCATTTCGTGCCCGAATGTTGACCCGCCGATGACCGAATAGAGCAATGCATCGTCTGCCATGACATGTTCATATCCGGGAACCAGAATATTGCACCCCGGAACGACAATTTCATTATTGGATGGATTATAATACGCATTGTAAGTTTGCGGTTCCATGTCCCATTCCGTGCGATCGACCGGTTTGCCGTATTTCGACATCATGTACTCGGAATACCATTTGTTGACCGCAAGAACATTCCGGACGTATGAAGTTCGGTCGATATTCAACGAACTCATATCCTTCCATTTGTCCGGATACCCGACCTTCATAATAATCGCATCGAGTTTCTTTACGGCCTTCAGTTTCGTTCCTTCGCTCATCCAGTCTAACTTTTTCATACGTTCTGAGTAGACCGTTTTGATGGCATTGCCGATTTCGAGAAGTTTTTCTTTTGTTCCTTTTGGCAGGTATTCTTTAACGTACACCTGTCCGATCAACTCCCCGAGTGAGCCGTCGGTTTGTTCCACTACACGCTTCCAGCGCGGCTTCGGCTGGGGTATGCCGCGTAAAGCAGTTCCGTAAAAGCTAAACACTTCTAAATACATTTTATCATCGACATAGGAAGCGACTCCGCGTACGAAATGATAGGTGAGATATTTTTTCCATTCATCGAGAGAATATGTTTTCAGATATCCGTTGAGTGCGGTGAAAAATTCCGGCTGGCCGACGATGACCGTATCGATGTTTTTTAAACCGACGCCGTTCATAAAAATATTCCAATCGATATCGGCGGTCGAGGCGATCAACTGCGGATACGCCAGCTTGTTGTAATTTTTCAACGGGTCGCGCGTTTCTTCGCGCTTGCGGCTGGTCTGGGCGATGGCTGTTTCTAATCTTAGGACAGTACCGGCGGCTAAGCGGGCTTGTGTGGTATCATAACCAATAAGAGTAAACACGTGTGCGAGATGTGTTGAGAATTTACTGCGAATTTCAACTGCCCGCGCGTCGGTGTCGAAGTAATAATTGCGGTCGGGCAGGCTTAATCCTCCCTGCCAGAGAAAGACCGCGTTTTTACTGCTGATTTTATCGTCCTGTCCGACGCCGATGGAGAAGAGGGGAGAGCCAGCTGTTGTGTGCAGATAAGCCGAAACAGTTATGAGATCCGTTAAGCTGCGGATTGCTTCGATTTTTGCAACGTCCTGACGGATGCCGGAAATTCCCTCTTTGTTCAATGTTACGCTGTCCATGCCGGAAAAGAAAAAATCGCCGATTTTTTGCTTCTCGCTTCCCTTCGGATTCGAGGCTGAAGAAGCAGAAGATTCGCAGACCGTTCTGATCTGGGCATTGATAGTGTCCTGGATCAGTTGAAAAATTCCATAACTCTGCTGGTCGGCCGGGATGGGATGTTCTTTAAACCATGTACCGTTGGCGTACTGAAAAAAATCATCTCCCGGCCTAACGGAAGGATCGATATGGGAAACCAATGGATCGACGAAAGAATCCTTTGATTGGCCGGGGAGTAAGAGAACAAGAAACGGAATTAAAAGCATTGTCCGTGTGAATCGCATTGTGCGTTTTTTCATTGCAGTACCTCCGCTAATATGTTTTAAATTATTGCCGTGATAACAGATTGAAAGATTGTGTCACTGCTCAATGTATTTTAAAACGATTGTTTTTTATTCAGTTGTCAATCCCCCTTTATGAAGCTGTTTAAAAAGTTTATTTGTTGGTAGGATAGGCATTCTTGCCTGTCTGCTGGCGTGGTCACGCAGGCAGGCCTGTCTGGTATTGACGAAAAACAACAAACAGGAATGTTCGTCCTACTGTAATTTCTTCTTTTTGGAACTGACTCGTGAAACATCCGCGACCACCGGTCGCGGCTACAGGTCCTTTTAAAAAAGAAAGCCCAAAAATAATTTGGGCTTTCTTGAATCTACAGGGAATTGTTACGGTAAATTCCAGATCAATGCGCGTTTCGCCGGAGCAAGGTACATCGCGCTGGTAGAATCGCCTCCGAATGCATCAAAGAATGTCTGAAGATTCGGGAGCGAACCGTTCACGCGAAATTCTGCCGGCGAATGCACATCGGTTTTCAACTGCCGGCGGAGTTGTTCCGGACGGACATTCCTTCGCCATATCTGTGCATAAGAAATATAGAACCTCTGATTCGGCGTGAAACCATCGATTGATTCTATTTTTTTACCTTTCAGCGCATTTTGTAATGCGGTGTAAGCGATCGCCAGACCGCCGAGATCTCCGATGTTTTCGCCAAGTGTCGCTTTTCCGTTGATATGGAGTGAATCGATCGGCACGAAGTTGTCGAATTGACCGGCCAGAGTGCCTGTCCGTTCTTCGAATTGTTTGCGTGTTTCCGGACTCCACCATTCTTTCAGATTTCCTTCCGCGTCGAATTTGCTCCCTTCGTCGTCGAAGCCGTGAGAAATTTCATGTCCGATCACAACACCGATGCCTCCGTAGTTTACAGCATCGTCTGCCGTGAAATCGAAGAACGGAGGCTGCAAAATGCCGGCAGGGAAGACGATTTCGTTCATCGACGGATTGTAATAGGCATTAACAGTCGGAGGCGTCATGCCCCATTCCGTTCTATCAACCGGTTTGCCGATTTTGTCGATTTCAAACTGATGCCAGAATTTTGATGCGCGTGCGATGTCTTCCGCGTATGATGTCCGGTCGATAGTCAGTGTGGAATAGTCCCGCCACTTATCCGGATACCCGATCTTAATTATAATTGCATCGAGTTTTTTTAAGGCGGCCTTTTTAGTCGCATCGTCCATCCATGTGATCGCGCTGATATGCTGGCCCAGCGCTGTCTTGATGTTTTTAATCATATCCAGGGCACGCGCTTTGGCTTCCGGAGGGAACGCTTTTGCCACGTAAACCTGACCCAGAGCTTCACCCATAAGATAGTCGATGACACTGCGGATCCGTTTCCACCGCGGCTGCATCTCTTTTACGCCGCTCAGGATGGTGCTGTTGAAGTGAAAGCTTTCCGCAACGAAGGGAGAACTGAGTCTGTTAGCGGAAGCGCTGACGATCTTCCATCGGAGGTAATTTTTCCAATCTGTAACGGATGTGCTGTCGAGCATGCTGCCGACTTCTTTAATAAATTCAGGCTGACCGACATCGACAGATCCCGGATTGTTCCATCCGATATCTACAAAAAAGCGTTTCCAATCCAGCGAAGGGGAGAGCGACGCAAGTTGTTCCTGAGTCATCTTATTATAGTTTTTTTCAGGGTCGCGAAGGTCGACGAGGGCACGGGAGGCTTTGGCCAATCGTGTTTCAAATGCAAAAACCGATTCTGCAGCTTTTGATGCAGCCGCTTCGTCCTGACCGATGAGTACGAACATTGCTGCAATGTGTTTGACATACTCTTCGCGAATAGTTTTGGAGCGGGGATCTTCGGCAAAATAATAATTCCGTTCCGGTAATCCGAGTCCTCCCTGATGCAATTCGCCGATGACTTCAACGCTGTTTTTGGGATCCTGTTCCGAACCGAACCCGAACAGAATGGGATATGTCTCGGAATAGAGATATGATATCACTGCTTTGAGATCCGCTGCGTCTTTTACGGCATCGACTCGATGCAGATCTTCCGAGATGGGCTTCCAGCCTAAAGCCTCAATTGCGGCGGAATCCATACCGCTCGCATAAAAATCGCCTATCTTGCGTTTGTTGCTTCCGGCAGGAGCGGCGGCATCGTTCTTTTCATCTTCAAGTATTGTGTGAAGAACTTCGCCGTTATTTTCCTGAAGGATATTGAAACTTCCCCATTGGTTATAAGCCGCAGGAATGGGATTCTTCTTCAGCCAATTGCCGTTTACATAGTGGAAAAAATCATCACACGGTTTGATGGTCGGGTCCATATTGGCCGGATCGATTGGCTTTGTTTGGGACTTCATATTCTGTCCAAAAGCAAGGAAGAGAGCGGCCGTTAAAATGACGGCTTTCAGAACCGCAGAAATAGATTTCATGGGAATCGACTCCTTCATAGGTGGGAAAATAAGGTGTAATTCTAATTTATTCGTTTAGTAATGCATCAATATAGACACAGGTACGCTGAATGTCAATATTGAACGGTTATACGTTTATGAGGAAAAAAGGTTGCAGGAAAACACAGAAATGCAGGTCTTTACTTAAAAAGCCACAACAAATATCCGTATCCTTCTTTCTCCATGTCCGATTTTGGAATGAATTTTAACGAGGCGGAATTGATACAATAGCGCAGATGCGTCGGTTCCGGGCCGTCGCTGAAAACATGACCGAGATGCGAATCGCCCGTTTTGCTGCGGACTTCGATCCGTTCCATAGACAGCGAAGAGTCTTTTTCTTTAACAATATGGCGTGCATCGATTGGTTTGGTAAAGCTGGGCCAGCCGGAACCGGATTCGAATTTGTCCGTCGAACTAAAAAGAGGCTCGCCTGACGCAATATCCACATAGATGCCTTCCCGGTGGTTATTCCAGTATGCGTTGTTGAACGGAGGTTCCGTGCCGCATTGGGCTGCCACTGCATACTGCGTACCGGTCAATGTTTTTTTAAGCTGTTCTTGGGACGGTTTTTTATATTTTCCTAAACCGACATCTCCCCAGACAGACTGCACGAAAGCATCACGTCCCGATGCGCTCCGGTAGCTGTAATACCGGACGGGGCTTTTCTTGCAGAATTGTTGGTGATACTCTTCTGCCGCATAAAATTTTTCAAACGGACGTATGCTCGTAACGACCGGCCGATCGAATATTTTTAATGCATCGATATGATTTTTGGAATTTTCAGCCGCTTTGCGCTGCGATTCATTATGATAAAAAATTGCGGAGCGGTATTGAGAGCCGCGATCGTGGAACGAACCTCCCGGATCCGTAGGATCGATCTGGCGCCAGAAAATATCCAGCAATTCTGCATAACTTATAATTTCCGGATCATACGTAATTTGTATGGATTCCAGATGTCCTGTTTCACCGGAACAGACTTGCTCATAAGTCGGATTCGGGACGGTTCCGCCGGAATATCCGGAAATCACTTTTTGAACTCCAGCCAGCTCTTCAAAAGCTTCTTCCATGCACCAAAAACATCCGCCGGCGAAGGTAGCCGTATCGAGCGCGGCATTATTTTGTGTAATTAAAGGCATATTCTTATTCATCGAATCCGTATTATTACATTGAAAGAAAAAAAAAGAACTGATAAGGATGCAAAAAAATATTTTTCTCATACTCTGTCCGATCCTTGCTTATTCATATATTAAAGAACATTTTGAATTATTTTTTAGTTTCATTATATAGTATAAATCCGAGGAGCATGAAATGAAATTTTTAACACGGACAATCTGGATTCTTTCCTTCATCAGCCTTTTTACAGATGTAGCCAGTGAGATGCTCTATCCGGTTATGCCGATGTATCTTACAAGTATCGGCTTTTCTGTTGCACTTATAGGAATGCTGGAAGGGATAGCCGAAGCAACTGCCGGTCTCAGTAAGGGATATTACGGAAAGCTCTCGGATCAGATCGGCAAAAGGAAGCGATTCGTTCAGATAGGATATTCTCTCAGCGCCGCGGCCAAGCCGCTTATAATTTTAAGCACGTCGTCTCTCTGGGTCTTTTGCATGAGAACATGCGACAGGATGGGAAAGGGAATACGGACCGGTGCTCGTGATGCAATGCTTTCCGCCGAAACAACACCGGAATATAAAGGGCGTGTGTTCGGGTTTCATCGCGCTTTCGATACGCTCGGAGCAGCTCTGGGTCCGATGATAGCGCTTCTCTTTTTGTCGTTTTCTCCGGGTAAATATCAAATCCTTTTTTTGATTGCAATTGTTCCGGGACTCGCAGCAATCGGCCTGACCTTTTTTATCAAAGATAATATGCATCTTCCTTCCGGGAATGAGAGCGGGAAGCGATTCTTTTCCTTTCTCCGGTATTGGAAGACCGCTCCGCATAGATATCGGAACGTTGTTGCCGGCCTGCTCATCTTTGCATTATTCAACAGCTCGGATATGTTTCTTCTTCTGATGGTTCGAACGCACGGAATGTCCGATCAAGCGGTGATAGCTATGTATATATTTTATAATATCATCTTTGTTCTTGCTTCGTATCCATTCGGTATGGCGGGTGATCGCTTTGGATTGAAATCAATGTATATCTTTGGGTTGTTGATTTTTGCAGTCGTCTATGCCGGGATCGGCTTTGTGCACACAATCGTTACAATGTTTTTTTTATTTTTTCTTTATGGATTGTACGCTGCTGCGACAGAAGGAATTTCCAAGGCATGGATTTCCAATCTCGTTGCAAAAAACGAATTATCGACGGCGATAGGATTTTATTCCGGGTTACAAAGTTTAAGCACGATGCTTGCAAGCTCTGTGACCGGATGGATATGGTTTATATTCGGGCCGGCTGCTGCTTTCGAGGTTTCCGCGGGAGGGACTTTGCTCGCAGCTTTCTACCTGTTTCTTTTTGCATAGATCCATATGAATCGCCGTTCACGAAATCACGGATATTTGGCATTTAATTTTTCTTGCCGTTCTCACGAAACTCATCTATCTTGAATTATAGAAAGAGATAATTCACTTTACATGTGCAGACGTCTGTTCCTGCGCGCAGACGGTAGCGAGTCATTGTGAAAAAGATTTTATACTCAAAGGAATAGTTATGCTTCTTCATCATATGTTTGTCCAAATAGCAAAGAAGTACGAAAGCAAGCTCGCTTTTGTTGATAAAACAACCGGAGGGAGCATGACATATGGCAAGGCCCTGATTGCCACGCTCATTTTATCGGAAAAAATGAAAAAATATGAAGAAGGTCTGCTGGGTATTATGGTTCCGACATCTATCGGATGTTCTCTTGCTATTTTGGGATCGTTAATGAGCGGACGGGTTCCCGTCATGCTTAATTACTCGACCGGGGCAGCGCAAAACGCCGAGTACGCTCAAAAGAAGTGCGGTTTTAAAACAATCGTTACTTCAAAAGCGCTCCTGGAAAAAATCAATTGCCCCAGAGTTCCGGGTATGGTTTTTCTCGAAGATATTTTGGAAAGTGTCGGCTTCTTCGATAAAATCAAAGCGGCAATCTGGTCAAAACTTCCTATGGAACGGTTGATGAAAAGAATTCCCAATGGGCAGGAGGATGATAATATCGTCATTCTATTTACGAGCGGAAGCGAAAAAGATCCTAAAGCTGTTCAATTGACACATCGCAATATATCTGCAAATCTCGAAGGAATTTCCAAAGCATTCGATCTTTCGTCTGAAGATATTTTTCTTGCCAATCTTCCGCTTTTCCATGTATTCGGGCTGACAGCAAATTTTTGGCTCCCGCTGTCGTACGGCATGAAGATCGTCACGTATGCCAATCCGCTGGATTTTAAAACAATATGCGAAATCATTCGGGAGGAAAAAATTACGTTTGTTGTCGGAACTCCTTCGTTTATGTCCGGCTATTTAAGAAAGTCTGAACCGGGTGATTTTTCAACCTGCCGCATTATGCTGACTGGTGCCGATAAAACTCCGGATTCACTGCGTGAAGCGTTTATGCAGAAGCATAACATTGTTCTCCTGGAAGGATACGGTTGCACCGAGACAGGTCCGGTTATCAGCATCAATTCACCCGGATCCAACCAGCCCGGAAGCGTAGGGCGGCCTGTGTTCAATATTCGTGTTCGGATTGAAAACTACGAAACCGGTGAGGAAAGCGCCACGGGTGAAGTCGGGAGAATTCTGGTTCAGGGGGACAATGTCATGAAGGGATACTTCGATGACTTTGAATCGACATCATTAAGCCTCCGTCACGGCTGGTACGATACCGGCGATATGGGATACATGGACTCGGAGGGATTTCTCTGGCATGTAGGGAGACTTAAGCGTTTTGTGAAGATTGGCGGAGAAATGGTCTCTTTGACGCGGATCGAGAATGTACTCGAACGGCTTCTGCCGAAAGATGCTTCGTGCTGTGTCGTAGAGGTTCCGGATCCCGTCAAGGGAGCTAAGATCATTGCCGTCGTAACGCAGAAGATTGACGAAAAGAATATTTTGAAGACGATGGGAGAAGAATTGCCGTCGATTTCCATGCCGAAACAATTTATGGTGATGCAAGAATTACCTAAAATGGGAAGCGGTAAGATAGACTTCCGCCGTCTGACCGACATCGTACGGGATATGGTACAGCAAGGACGAAGGGTTTAAAGACAGGTAGTCGTTTATAGTGCTGTTATTCGGTTATTCGGTTATTTAGTTTTTTAGTTATTCTGTTCACAGTTTACAGTTTACGGTTTACAGTTCACAGTTTACAGTTTGCAGTTCACACTTTACCGCTCGCATTTTTTTTATCAATGCTTGCGTCCTCAATAGATGCGTATATACTCAATTTCCTAAGTGTTTTCCTCTATGAATTTACGGATGCAATCTAAAATATCAATCCATATTCTTGCATTTTATTAAAGCTTAAAATACATTGTATATAGTATAACTGGGAAAATGTTATACTGCATATAATCCAACTGGTACTGTGCACAGGCAACCTGCAAGGGAAAGAGCAAGGAATCAGAAGGGGAAGCTGAATTGACAGAAGCGGAAAGAAAGAAGATGCTCGCAAAAGAACATCTTCTTGCATCTGATAAATATCTTAAGAAAAGCCTCTTTGACGATGCCCGTCAGGAAATCAAAGAAGCAAAAAAGATTGATCCTTCCAATCCGTATATTCCAGCTTGTGAGGAGCGGTTAAGGTTTTTTGAAGAAGCCTCAATAAAACAAAATCCGAATACGAACGCATCAAGCATCTCGCGACTTCAGAATGTAAAAGATGCGGCGGCTGCGGCACGGCCGGATTCCGGATCGGTGACGAAGCCGATTGCAGATTCTGAAACGGAATCTGCTCAATCTTCTGCAAAGGTCGAGCTCCTTACATCAACGATCAATGAAATGCGCCGGCAGATTGATGAGCTCAACCGTGCGCTTGAGCTTGAACGCAAGGCTCGCCGAGAAATGGAGGGTCAGCAGATTGAAGCATCCGTACGCCAATTACGCGCCATGCTCGAGAAGGCATGGCAATTCGGTGTACCTAAAAGCGATGAGGCAGAAGAGATTCAGAAATTAGTGCGAACGCGTAATATTCCACCCGAAGTTGAAACATCAATTACGCGTGAAGTCAAGCTGATGATGTACAGCAAAGCAGTGAAAGAAGTAATTGCCAAACAAAAATTGTTGCGAAGTTCATCCTCTACACTTGAATGGCTCCGAAAAATTTACCAGATATCTATTAATGAATACTTAGAATATGAATCCCACTTTTTAATGGAATTGGTAAAGGGACAATTTCGAGGCACCATGCTCTTTGTGTCGCTGGATGATAAACTGCGGGGAAAATTCGTTCCACGATTTAAGGAAGTCGGATTTGCGGTCGCCTCAGCCTCGAGTATCGAAGAAGCACTCAACAAAGTCGAAAAACTTAACCCGTCGATTGTCCTCTGCGATACAATGTCTGATATGGGTGTTCTCAGCGGTTTCAAATTCCTGCATTTTTGGCGCACTCGTCCAAAATTTGAAACTGTACCTTTCATTTTGTTATGCGAACCATCTGAGGAAAGTCAAATACGGGCATCCGAATTGAAAGATACAGAGGGTTTTATTTCTAAAACTTGTGAATTTGATGAGATCAATAATTTAGTCAATGAAAAGTTACTCTTCATTCGTGAATATATAGGATCTCTCAAGTGATCTATTTAAAAAGATATATTTCTATTATCACTCAATGCCTATATGGAGGTTTATGGAATGGGCAAAGTTGTACTCTTAGTCGATGATGATGAGGGAAACTGTGAATTACTCCAGTTTGTTGTAGCCCGGAGCAGTATCGATATTGAACTTATCATCGCAATGAATGGTCAGGAGGGATTAGATGCTCTCAAAAAGAAACGACCCGATCTGATTTTGATGGATATGCAGATGCCTGTCATGGATGGATATACGGCAGTGTCTATCATCAAAGGAAATCCCCTTTATTCTTCAATTCCGATCATTGCATTTACTGCTCAGGCACGTCCGGAAGAAATAGCGCGCATACTTGCACTTAGGTGCGTCGAACATTATACAAAACCGATGGATCCGGAAGAACTGCTGAACACAATACGGAAGTATATAGGTTCATGAAGTGTCGAAGGGTATCGAATGATAAAAAGCAGCCGTTGGAAAGGAATGATTGAATGAAAGCCTCAATTCTTGTCGTTGATGATCAGATAGCGATTGCATTATCCACTCAAAAAAAACTGACCGCTCAAGGATTTGTTGTGGATATTGCAACAAGCGGTGAAGAAGCGCTGACCCGCATCGAACAAAATAAATACGATATCGTTATTCTGGATATCATGATGCCGATCATGAATGGAATACAAGTATTGGAATTTATTACGACAAAACATCCGTATTCGGATGTTATGATGATGACTGCCTTTGAAGATTATTCTATGGCTACAGAATGCATGGAAAAGGGAGCAAAGGATTATTTGTTAAAGCCCCTTGACTATACGGAGTTGGTGTCGCGAATTAATGCATTGCTCCGAGTGCGCGATTCGGAACATCGGTTTGCAGACCTTCGAAATTTTTGGCAGTCCACGGTGCTGTTTGATGTGTTTGGGCCGCTGAAGAGTATTCACTTTACGTTGAACCATGCAATAGAATCATTGGAATCCGTAATACCTGCAAAAGATATTGCCCTGCTTTCCAACGCACGCGCTCTGAACGATAAGATTACTCGAATGCTGAAGGAAAGTGTGAATGATTTTGCAGTACGTGACCGCTCTCATATAAGTGCGGATCGTGCGCTTAAAGAAAATGTCAAAGAAAATGATCATGCAGAAGGGATACTTCAACGCCGGGCAGAAATTGATCTCGGTTTACTACTCAAGGGGATAGCCGACCGGTATGAACAATGTGCTCTGAAAAAGGGAATCCGCTTTCAACAATCAAGTGATTCACAACTTCCTCTCGTCAAATGCGATGCTCAGCGGATTGAACAAGTTCTAAATAGTATCATCGAGGCCGGTATAGAAATTTCCAAACAGGGCGATCTGCTTAGTATAGTATTCTCGAGATCTAAGGTCGGCTTGCATGGAGAACCTCATGAATATGCGATATGCACGACCGAATACCAAAATCGTGCAGCAAATCCGCAAGAGATCTTGATTGGTATGACCGAAGAAGCAACCGATTGGAAAAACATTGCGAACATCCTCACTGACAACAATTTATCCCTTATAATCTGCAGGAAAATCATAGAAGATCAAGGAGGTATGTTCCAGGCAGAAGTCGGCGAAGACAGCCGCATTCAAATAAAATTTGCTCTGCCTCTGGCCTAATTAATTAGTTCCGGAAATGAGCAGAGCTAAGAGCACAATGCTTGCTTCGTGGTTCGCATTCGGCTGTTCTTTGGTTATTTGGTTATCTTGTCTGCAGTTCACAGTTTGCAGTTCACAGTTCACAGTTTACCGTTCACCGTTCACTGTTTATTGTAACTCGTTGTACTCTCCCCAGCTTTGTTCCTAAGAAACGTTCGCCGATTTCCGCAAACTTATGCGGTACGTCGCTGACAAAGAATTGCAGGTTCGGTTTCAACGTGCTGTCGTTTTTCAACCCTTCTTTTTCCAGTAATTCCTTAACCACTGAAGCCGTTGCCTTTCCGGAATCGATCATGGTCACATTGGATGGAATAACCTTTGCAATCGTAGACGAAAGGATCGGGTAATGAGTACAGCCTAGCACCAGCGTATCGATTTTTTCCAGAGCCAACGGAAAGAGATATTCTTTTGCAATGAGTTCGGTTGCTTTGTGATTGATCCAACCTTCTTCTGCTAACGGAACAAACAATGGACATGATTGTCCAAAAACTTTGATGCCGGCATCGATATGATGAATAGCAGTTGTATAGGCGTTGCTTGCGATTGTGCCGACAGTTCCTATAATGCCAATTCGTTTTTTCTTCGAAGTCTGTACTGCCGCCTCCGCTCCGGGAAGAATGACGCCGATGACCGGAATCTTTGCCCGCTTTTGAACCACATCCAATGCGACTGCGGAGACGGTGTTACATGCGACAACGATGATTTTAACGTTATGCTGCAGCAATATCTCGGTATCTTGCAGAGCATATTCGCGAACGACCTGAGGAGATTTGGGTCCGTAAGGGACACGTGCCGTATCGCCGAAATAGACTATATTTTCATGAGGCAATTCCTGCAGTAATGCCCGGACAACGGTCATGCCGCCTATTCCGGAATCGAATACTCCTATTGGTTGTTCATTGTTCATATATACCTCTCTATCAGCCTTGTCAAAGGTTGCGGAGCATTAGAAATACAACATTCTTTCGCGCGTTTCTTCTTTCTGATCTCGACAACGTAAAGCGGCTTATTTCACTAATTCAGATTCTAAAAGTTCGTCCATACTTTTAAGAATGTCCTGCCGTATCAGTTCGAGCTTTTCCGGATCGTCTATTTTCTTTCCGGATCCATCCAGGACATAAAAAGAATCGACAATGCCGTCGACACGCGTTGCAATTTTTGCAAAAGTAATATTAAGTCCGAGCTTAGAAATGGTCGTCGTAATTTTATGGAGAAATCCAAGCGTGTCGGCTGCATAGATATCTATAAGCGTAAAGTTCGGATGTTCTTCAAATGCTACATCATGGCGGATGTTCGGGTTCGGCGGCTGGATACGCCGTTTCCACTTTACCCGATGCCTTTCCAGTAAACTGGAGATGTCGATTGTTCCGCGCATTACATCGAGGAGCTCTTTCGTTATTTTTTGACAGACATGATCCGGTAAAGCTGCCTTTGAGAAAAAATCGACGACACGAAATTTGTCTATGATAATTCCGTCTGTTCGTGTAATAATCTGTGCATCGAAAATATTGGCATCGTTGGCCGTAAGGACGCCGCAAAATTTTGACAGAGCATACGGCGCATCCGGGGCAAGCACGGTTACTTCGGTGAATTTCTCCGTGTTGTTAAAAATAACCGCAACACTCTCGAGAGTGCGTAAAGCGGTAATATGTTTGCCGATTTCTTCGGGAGAAAAAAGAGTAAAATATCCGAATTCTTCGATATGCTGCAGATGCGAATGAATTTCCGATTCTTCGAATTCCGATCGAAGTTTCTCGATAACATGAGTCATACGATCTGCATTTTGCTCTACGGACTGCTGCTGAATTTCTTCCTCCGTCATGTGCTGATCGAGAATACGTCTGGTCTTTGTGTACAATTCCGTTAATAATGTTTCTTTCCATTGGGTCAGGACAGAACGGTTAACGGCCGAAAGATCCGCATAGGTGAGCACATACAAGTAGGAAAGAAGTTTGGAGTCCTTGAACATCGATGAGTATTGGATGATAGTGAGTGTATCATTGAGATTGCGGCGAAACGCAACCTGTTCCATGGAAAGATGATGCCGCACTAAGAAGCTTACATCGGCAAGAATGTCGTTGTACTGCAGGCGGTCGAGTATTTGTTTCGCAATCTTGACTCCGGCAATTTCATGTTTGCCGATATGCAGAGGCTTTGCAATGTCATGAATGAGACAAGACAAATAGAGTATATCTCTGCCCGGTAGTTGACGCATAACAGCGCCAAACTGCGTTGTAGAAGAAGCGAGGGTTTCAGCAGCGGCGATTACCAGAAGAGTATGCTCATCGGCGGTATAAAAATGATACTGATTATGCTGAAAGAACGATACCATCGGTTTCCATTCCGGAATCCATCGTTCGAGAATCCCGAGGTCTGCCATGGAACGGAATGACCGGGCCACTCCCTGTTCCTGATTGAGGAGCGTCCGGAAGAGGGCGGCTTCTTCTTTCGTTCGCATCGGCTTTAATTTCGATGTAGTACGGTAAATCGTATCCTCCAGCTCGAATGAAAACCGCAAATCGAGCTGACAACAAGCAATATATGCATCGAGGATCATTGTTGTTGTAATGCGTCCTGAGTGTGCATGGAGATATAATTTTTTTGAGCGAATAAAATAATCTTTGTTGAATGCGCGAATCGCTGTCGAGTGTTTCTCTAATTTCCATTCGTCCTTTGCCCATTCCAGAATTCTAGAAGAAAAACGGGCAATTGTTTTTGCAGCAGAATGATAATCCTGCATGAAATGTTCGACATTCGTCCGTCTGGCCGTGGTCTTATAGCGCAGACCCTCAGCCACGCGTCTCTGAAAACCAAACTCAAGGATATCATGAATCGAACCCGACTGCAAATGCATTTCATTGCGCACGCGGAGAATAAAATCGAATGCAGTCAATATCTGATGCGAAAATGTTCGTGTAAAAATATATAGTATTGCCGGAGAAAAGAGCAATGTCGAAATTGCAGTCGTTTTATCGATTTGATCCGGAATGTCGCAATAGCCGGTGCCGTACAGCAGCCAGAGTATGGCGTGAAGATCACGAAGACCTCCGGCACTGTTTTTAAGGTTCGGTTCGAGCAGTTTGACGGAACTGCCGTATTTCGCGTGCCGGGTATCCTGAATTCCGGAAAGCAATCGGATAAAATCCTCCGGGTTGCGCTCTTGAATAAGAATGCGCATTTGTTTTTGAAATTCCTTGAAGACAAAAATATTTCCGCAGACAAGACGCGCTTCCATAAGGGACATCATCGGTTCGATTGCCGTCTTTGTAATGTCGAGACATTCCTGAATGGTACGGAAACTGTGTCCGACATCCACTCCTATGTCGAGAAGGAGATGAAGAAAATCTTTTGTTGCAAGTGCGCCGGTCGGTTTTGTATCCTCGCCGGCAACGAGAAAAAGGATGTCTGCGTCGGAAGCAAAACAGAGTTCATTCCTTCCATACCCTCCAAGCGCGACGACCGCAAGAGGAGCCTGCTGTTCCACGCTCAGAGTGACAAAAAGCGACCTGAGAAGCCAATCCAGACGTTCAGCCAAAGCAAGTGAAATGCGTATTCCGCCAGCGCCTGTCCTGTGAAGTTCAATAAGGGCTTCCCGCTTTTCTTCATACCGATTTTTAAGTTCCGTAACAGATTTCATCATTCTCCGCCGATAGCAATTCAAGAATGCCTTTAATATAAGGAAAAATGCCGTAATCAATACCAACGGCGCGACCAAGGACTGAAAACTTTGAGAAGCAAATGTCGAAAAAAATGTTTAAGTTCCGTCAATGAACAAATATCGATATTTTGAAAGGACGAACATGCCTTCGACGATATTTAAAAATGAACCATTGACGGATTTTTCGAAGCCCAAAAACAGAAAAGGCATGGAACGTGCACTGGCCGTGATAAAGGCGGGACTCGGGAAAACACATCCGGTGGTTATCGGGGATCAAGAAATTTTTACAGAAGCTACTTTTCAATCGATCAATCCCTCTAAGCCTGAAGAAGCGGTTGGCATCTTCTCAAAAGCGGATCCTGAGCTGGCGTGCAAAGCTGTAGAGGCTGCGGCTGAAAAATTTGAAGAATGGAAATGGGTAGATCCGAGGAAACGGGCAGGTTATCTATTCAAAGCCGCAAATTTGATGCGAAGGCGAAAGCATGAATTCAGCGCAGTGATGATTGAAGAGGTTGGCAAGACCTGGCCGGAAGCGGATGCCGATACGGCGGAAGCGATTGACTTTTTGGAGTTTTATGCGCGTGAAATGCTTCGCTATTCCGTAAGGCAGACGGTAACCAGGATTTCTTCAGAAAAAAATGAATTGATCTATATACCCCTTGGTGTCGGTGTGGTTGTTCCCCCATGGAATTTTGCGCTGGCTATTCTCACCGGTATGACCTCTGCGGCTGTGGTGACCGGCAACACTGTGGTTCTTAAGCCTTCGAGCGACTCACCGCTGACCGGCTGGATGTTCTTCCAACTCATGCGAGAGGCCGGCCTCCCGAACGGCGTGATCAATTTTGTGACCGGCTCCGGCAGCACGATCGGCGATGTGCTTGTAGCGCATCCGAAGACGCGCTTTGTTTCTTTTACCGGATCGAAGGAAGTGGGCATTCATATCAACGAACTTGCGGCCCGTGTACAGCCGGGACAACGCTGGATCAAGCGTGTGGTTGCCGAGATGGGAGGAAAAGATGCCGTCATCATCGACGAAAAAACCGATTTGAATGCAGCAGCTCAGGCAACGGTTATTTCTGCTTTCGGGTTTCAGGGACAGAAATGTTCGGCGGCATCGCGTGCCATCGTGATCGAACCGCTCTATGCAAAATTTCTTGAACTTCTCGGTGAAAAAACGAAGAACCTCAAGGTCGGAATTTCGGATGATCCGTCGAATTCGATCGGACCTGTTGTAAATAAATCTTCAGAAGAAAAAATTTATTCATACATTCAAAAAGGAATTGCAGAGGGCGGCCGCCTTATTGCCGGCGGGAAAAAAGCGACAGGCAGCGGGTATTTTATTGAACCGACGATTATTGCAGATGTCGATCCAAACGGAACAATCGCACAGGAAGAAATATTCGGTCCTGTACTGGCTGTCCTGAAGGCGAAAAATTTTGACGATGCTCTCGCCATTGCAAACAATACGGAATTTGGTCTGACCGGCGGGGTCTGGACGAAGAACAGAAAAAACGCGGAAAAAGCGAAACGTCTTTTTCATGTCGGAAATTTTTATGTGAATCGCAAAATAACCGGAGCTTTGGTCGGCGTGCATCCGTTCGGCGGTTTTAATATGAGCGGCACGGATTCCAAAGCGGGCGGACGCGACTATCTTTTGCTTTTCCTGCAGGCAAAGTCGATTTCGGAAAAAATTAAGTAAAGAAGAATGCAGCATGCAGAATGGAACAGTATGCCTGAATACGTCAATTGTTCGAGTTGTTCGGAAGAAATCACGGAAGACAGCGATTATTGTCCTCATTGCGGTATCATCATTCGAGAAACGGAGAATATCATTTGCGAACGTCATGCGCCGCGTCAGGCCGTCGGCGTTTGCATTATCTGTCATCGAGTGATGTGCCCTGAATGCTGCATGAAGAGTAAGAATAAAATATTTTGCTCCGAACATGCAGAAATAGAAGTCCAACAGGATTGGGCATTAGTGTACCAATCGACGGAGATTGCTGATGCAGAGTTGATAAAATCGATTCTGGAATCTTCAGGACATAAAGTGCTCGGGCAGAATTTTAATTCGATCGGTTTTGTCTGGGACGGCGGAGGAGACTCGCCCATTTCGCGCAGCAATATCAATAAACCTGCAAAAGTCTTTGTGCCGATTCCGGAATATTTTGAAGCGATCTCGACGATTGAAGAATGGAAAAGCGGGCAATCACCCCAGTGAGGTTGTCCAAAAAGAAAAAAATACGGTAGGACAAACATTCCTGTTTGTCATTCTTCAGTGGGCAAGAATGCCTATCCTATTAACAAATGGACTATTTGGACAACCTCTGAAAGCAGCAGATTTTAGTGAGGATTTGAAATCAAGTATTTTTTCAAAATTAGTAGAGGAATTATGGAGTCTCTATGAAAATCCATGAATATCAGGCAAAAGAAATTTTAAACAAATACGGAGTAGCAGTTCCGAAAGGCGCGGTCGCTTTTTCAATAGATGAAGCGGTAAAAGCGGCCGAAAAAATTGGCGGCAGCCGATGGGTTGTGAAGGCCCAGATTCATGCAGGGGGGCGCGGAAAAGGCGGCGGTGTGCAGCCGGCAGATTCACCTGAAGATGTTCGGGAAAAGGCCGGGGAAATTCTCAGTATGCGGCTTGTCACTCACCAAACCGGTCCCGAAGGGCGTATTGTGCGCAGATTGCTTATCGAGCAGGGTATTGCCATCGCAAAGGAGATGTATATCGGCATCACGCTGGATAGGCAGAGATCGCAGAATGTTGTTATGGCATCTACGGAAGGCGGAGTGGAAATTGAAAAAGTGGCGGCTGATACGCCGGAAAAAATATTGAAAGAATATATTGATCCCATGCTGGGTTTTCAGACATATCAAGCGCGCCGGCTGTGTTTCGGACTGGGACTTGCCGGAGAAGCCCTGAAAAACGGTGTAAAATTCCTCATTGCTTTGTCGAAAGCCTACGATGCTTCGGATGCGTCTCTTGCCGAAATTAATCCGCTTGTCCTCACGGAGGAAGGCCATATACTGGCGCTCGATGCGAAAATAAATTTCGACGATAATGCGCTCTTTCGGCATCCGGAATACGAATCCCTGCGCGACATTGAAGAAGAAGATTCTCTTGAAGTTGAAGCATCTGCATCAAATCTTAATTATATTAAATTGGATGGCAATGTCGGCTGTATGGTCAATGGCGCCGGACTTGCAATGGCGACGATGGATATCATTAAAATTGCAGGAGGCATGCCGGCTAATTTCTTAGATGTCGGCGGCGGCGCCAATGCGCAAACGGTCGAGGCAGGATTTAAAATTATTTTAAAAGATCCGAATGTCAAAGCCATCCTGATCAATATTTTCGGCGGCATTGTGCGATGCGACCGTGTAGCAGCGGGCGTTGTAGAAGCTGCGAAGAATGTGGACATTCAAATACCGATCGTCATACGGCTTGCCGGAACCAATGCGGAGCTTGCTTCAGAAATTTTACAGAAATCGGGTCTCCGATTTCTCGTCGCAAGCGATCTGCAGGATGCTGCTAAACAAGTGACGCAGGCAATTGCGGAATGAATATTTTTCGTAAATTTAAAATCATTAATTCAATTTATGTCATGGAATGAAATCTACGAACCCGTCATCGGGCTGGAAGTCCATGCGCAGCTTCTGACGCAATCCAAAGCCTTTTGTTCCTGTTCGACAAAGTTCGGAAACAGCCCGAATGCAAATGTTTGTCCCGTTTGTCTGGGTATGCCCGGCGTTTTACCGGTGCTGAATAAGCAGGTTGTCGATTATACCATCCGTATGGGATTGGCAACGCATTGCACAATTGCACCGAAATCCGTATTTGCCCGGAAAAATTATTTCTATCCCGATTTACCGAAAGGATATCAAATATCGCAATATGAAGAACCGCAATGTCAAAACGGTTTCGTCGAATTCGAACTTCCGGATGGAACAATCAAAAAGGTCGGCCTAACGCGCATCCATATCGAAGAAGACGCGGGGAAATCCATACACGATCTCGATATCGACACATACGTGGATGTCAATCGATGCGGAGTGCCGCTTATGGAAATTGTAAGCGAACCTGATATCCGTTCGCCGCAGGAAGCTGCGTCCTATCTGATCAAAATACGGCAGATTGCGACATATCTCGGTATCTGCGACGGCAACATGGAAGAAGGAAGCTTGCGCTGCGATGCCAACGTTTCGGTCAGGAAAAAAGGCGACACGAAACTCGGAACGAAGGTCGAAGTGAAAAATATGAATTCATTCCGGTTTGTCGAAAAAGCGATTGAGTATGAAATCAACCGCCAGATCGATGCTCTGGAACGGGGCGAAAAGATTATTCAACAGACAATGCTCTGGAATTCGGCTGAAGGAATCTGCCTTCCGATGCGCAGCAAAGAGGAAGCGCACGATTACCGGTATTTTCCGGATCCTGATCTCGTTCCCGTACTCGTTTCGGAAGAATGGATCGAAGATGTGCGGACGGCGCTTCCGGAATTACCCGATATGCGGAGTCACCGGTACATGAACGAATTTCAGCTGCCTAAGTACGATGCGGAAGTCTTAACGGCGGAACGCAGCCTGTCGGATTATTTTGAAGGCGTCGTGGCAGGATTAAAAACAAAAAAAACCGATTCATATAAAATGGCGAGCAACTGGACAATGGGAGATGTTTTGCGCGTTCAACACGAACGGCAGATTTCCCTGAATGACTTTCCGGTTTCTCCCGGAAACCTTTCTGCTCTGATCGATGCAATTCTTGACGGGACGATCAGCGGAAAAATCGCAAAAGATGTATTTGAAGAAATGATCCGGACGAAGGAATCTCCGGAGGAAATTATTAAAAGATTGGGACTTGTTCAGGTGAGCGATCCGGCTCTGCTGGAAAAAGTCATCGACGAGATTCTGACCAAACAAAGCAGTCAGGTCAAGGCCTATAAGAGCGGAAAGACGCAGGTGTTCGGTTTTTTTGTCGGAGAGACAATGAAGGCGATGAAGGGAAAGGCTAATCCGAAAATTGTAAACGAGATTTTAAAGAAGAAGTTGACATAAAGCATTCGGGAGATTCAACAATAATAAATTAAACAAATGAAAGAGAGCATCTGACATGAGAATAAAAATAATAGCTGGAAATTGGAAAATGAATAAGGATACAGCCGGAACGGCGGAGCTCATCAGAGGATTGAAAGCGAAATGTCCTTCGATTCCCGGAGGCGTTAAGGCAATCCTATGTCCGCCGTTTACATCGCTGGCATTGGCTAAAAGTTTATTGGATGGTACGCAGTTTGAGCTCGGTGCGCAGAACATGTATCCTGAGAATGAAGGAGCGTTCACGGGCGAAATTTCTCCCCTCATGCTGAAGTCCGCCGGCTGCACGTACGTTATTCTCGGACATTCGGAACGCCGGCAGTATTTTGCCGAGACCGACAGTTTCATCAACATAAAAGTAAAAAAAGCATTAGCAGAAGGATTGATTCCGATTCTCTGTGTCGGTGAGACGCTGGCAGAGCGGGAGAAAAATGTTACTGATCAGGTGGTGACGACTCAAGTGAAGGGAGGACTCGCCGGTATTCCTGCCTCTGATGCAGAACGAATCATCATTGCGTATGAACCGGTGTGGGCGATCGGAACCGGCAAGGTTGCGACTCCCGCGCAAGCTCAGGAAGTACACAAACGAATCAGAGCTATTGCCGGGGAATTATACGGCCGGGAAACTGCTGAAAAAATTATTATACAATACGGCGGAAGTGTAAAGCCGGATAACGCAGAGGAGTTACTGCACCAGCCCGATATCGACGGGGCTCTTGTCGGAGGTGCATGTTTGAAAGCAGATTCTTTTTTTGCTATCATTCAGGCAGCACGTTGATCACCGCACGGAGGAACGATGCCGATTTTCCGTATCGGTATCGCTTCTCAGAAAAAAATTGATGTAGAATAGATATTCAGAATGCACAATAAAGGAAACAACCCCCGAAAGAGGCCGTCATGTTAAAATCTCGCTTGTATTGGAAAGTCTTTGCAAATTTTGCCTTGTTGCTTGCAATTCTGACAGCCATGACTCTGCTGACATTGACCATCATCAATCAGATACAAGAACGGTTCGATGTATCTACTTCCGATTTGAGAACGCTTGCCTTTGTGGAGCAGCTGCGTTCCACTCTTGATGATGTGCCCCCTCTTGCTATGAAATGCGCTTATACAAAGTCGCCGGAAGCACGGTCTGCCTATTCGCAAAAACTTCGCGATTTTACGCTTATCTTCGGGAACCTTCAGGATAAAATAAAAGACACAGTGACGATTCGAACAATGCGCGATATCCATGATTTATTTTATTCCTGGATAGAAAATGTCGGCACCAGAATGGTTGCATTGAGCGAAAAGACTCTTAAGCCGGAAGATTTCCAAAAAGAAATGCAAGATATTTACGATACAGATCAGAAAGCACAATATCTGGAGAATGCGCGCAGCAGCATTCAGGCCTTTTATAGCGCCAAGCTTCGAGCGCAGCCGTACAATATCGAACGGGCGCAAAAGTTAAGCCGTGATCTGACTTTCTTTATTACGCTGGTCAATGTCTTGTTTGCTGTTTTTGCGATTGCGCTCGGTTTGTTTCTGACGAGTTCGATAACGAAACCCGTTCGTCTCGTTCGCCGCGGTGCAGAAGATATCATGGCGGGCAAGTACAGTCAAATAGACCTTCATCGTTCCGATGAGCTCGGGGAACTTGCAAAAGTGTTTAACCAGATGTCTAAAATGCTAGGGGAAAACTATACACGTCTTGCAGCTTATTCGGAATTGGTCACCACACTGAACAATTTGAAAGGATTGGAAGAAGTCCCGTTGAAGAGCCTGCAGCTTCTCTGTACGCATACACATTCTTCGGTTGGAGCATTGTATCTTGTGAACAAAAAGAAGGACGCTCTCGATCTTATTGCGACGTACGGATTAGAGCATAGAGGTCTTAAAAGATTGAAGTTCGGGGAGGGCTTGCCAGGTCAATGCGCACTAGACCAAAAGGCCATTGAAATTCATGACATACCTCCTTCCTCCCCATATACTATCGATACGGGAATTATCGGAGTTGTCCCGAAAGCTATCATTGCCCAGCCGATCCTTTTCCAGGATCAGCTCTTGGGTGTACTCGTAATTGGATCCATGCACGAATTCGAAGGCTTTGAGATAGAGATATTGAACAATTCCATTCCACAGCTGGCTGTGGCAATCACCAACGCCATGAACGATGATTCGGCGCGGAAACTATCATTGGTAATAGCCCAGCGGAATGAAGAACTTAATGCAAAGAATTCGGAATTGCAGGATGCATACCGGGTCAAGTCCGATTTTCTTGCCAGCATGTCGCATGAATTGCGAACGCCGATGAATTCCATCATAGGGTTCAGTTCAGTCCTTCTTGCAGAAAATGCAGAACCGCTGACGACGGATCAACATATGGCGATTGAAAAAGTATTGAAAAACGGAAAACATCTGCTTCAATTGATTAATGATATTTTAGATCTTTCCAAGATTGAAGCCGGGCGCATGACAATCAATGTTGAGACGGAGGATATTCAAACTGTCGTATCCAATAGTCTCATGACGGTCGAGCCGATGCTGAAAGCGAAGAATTTGAGCCATTCCGTAGAATCGACGACCACTGCCGCGACAATGACCACCGATACCGTTAAAGTTGGGCAGATATTAACGAACCTGTTAAGCAACGCAGTAAAATTCACTGAAACCGGCGGAATTACAGTCCGCATTTTCGATAAAGATGATTTTCTTGCTTTTGCTGTTCGGGATACGGGAATCGGAATTGAAAAGAAAAATCTGGAATTAATTTTTAAGGAATTTCAGCAGGTTGACAGCAGCAACACGAGGAAGTATAAAGGTACTGGACTTGGATTAGCTATCGCCCGGCGTTTGGCAAGGATGCTGGGAGGCGATCTTAATGTCGAGAGTATGGTGGGACAGGGTACGACATTCATACTAACCGTACCTCAGATCTATACTGAAAAAATGGAAACAAAGGGTACCACAATTGACGAAACTGTCAAAATACCACATCAAGAAATACATGTGAGAACCGGAAAAGATCTGAAACCGGGAAATGGCGTTCATGTTCTTTGCATTGATGACGATCCGGATGTTTTAGAAATTCTAAAAAAATATCTCGTTCCTGAAGGATATCTTGTTGATCTCGCTTTGAGCGGCGAGGAAGGCATCCAGCTTGCCATCCATCGGAAACCGGCACTTATTACATTGGATATCATGATGCCGCAGAAAGACGGCTGGCAAGTGCTTCGTGAACTTAAGCAGCATGATGAAACGAAAAATATTCCGGTCATTATCCATTCAATCGTTGATAACAAACCGCAGGCGCTATCATTGGGTGCGGTTGATTTTATTACAAAACCGACAGAAGCGAAACAGCTTCTCGAGGTAGTCAGACGCTATTGCTCTTCATCCGGGAAGTCGATATTAATTGTTGACGATAATGAAGATTTTGCTCTCTCCATCAAACAATTGCTCGGAAGGGAGTATCATGATATTCGTATTGCAGAGAATGGCAAAGAGGCTCTGGAAATATTAAAGACGTTCACACCAGCGTTGATCTTCCTCGATCTGATCATGCCGGAGATGAACGGGTTTGAAGTCGTTCGCCAGCTTCAGCAAAATAAAGATTTACAGTCCATTCCGGTCGTTATTCTTTCCGGAGCGGATGTAAGCAAAGAAGAAATGGATATTCTTAATACACATATCGTAGACTTTATTCGTAAAGGCGATCTGCCTGCAATTGATCTTTCTACGATGGTCAAACGTTTCATGAATGCATAGGGGGTTTATGGGAGAAGAAAATGGAAACCTGAACCCGACCATTCTTGTGGTCGATGACACTCAAGACAATCTTGATTTGCTTGAGTTCGCCTTGCGGCGTAAACCGGTGAAAATGCTTAGGGCGGCAAGCGGCTTCGAATGTTTGGATATTGCCCGAGAGCAAAATCCGGATGTGATCCTTCTTGATATTCAGATGCCTGGAATGGACGGCTTTGAAACGCTGAAACGGCTGCGCAAAGAGGACGCCACAGCAAAAATTCCCGTTATCTTACTAACCGCGCAAAAAAAAGATCCTGTCAGTATCGAAAAAGGACTGCAATTGGGTGCGGATCTTTATCTCACCAAACCGATTGATACAGAAGAATTGCTAGTCCGCACACGAATGTTGATCCGCATACGCCGGGCTGAGGCCGAATTGGATCGGATCAAAGCAGATTTTATGGCCATGTTGGTGCATGATATGCGAAATCCGATTTTGATCATTAAATCTTTCTTAGAACTTCTACTGGAAGACGAGAATGTGAAACTTCTTTCTGAAGATTTGCTCATGATCGCGGGATCAGCATTGAATTCCTCCAGTACTATGCTGAACCTTATTAACGATATCCTCGATCTTTCGAAGTATGAATCGGGGAATGTGCCGTTGCAGAAGCAGCCTCAGCAGATCGTCAATGTTGTGAATGATGTATTGCAGCAAATGGTCATTCAAAGCCGGCAGAAAAACATTACCATCCAAAAACATTTAATGCAAGATTTGCCTCAAGTTTTTATCGACGGTGCGAAAATGGAGCAGGCGTTGATGAATGTCCTTAGTAATGCGTTGAAGTTCACTCCGTCGGGTGGTACGATTACAGTCTCTGCGAAGTGCACGGAAGAAAACGAATTGGAGGAAGGAAGCGCTGAGTCTATGCTTCAGATCGCAATCGCGGATTCCGGTATCGGAATTCCAGGTGAAGAATTGCCGCATGTTTTTGACCGATACAAGCAGCTTTCAACAGCAGGACTTATTAGGCAAAAGGGAACAGGGCTTGGTCTGGCGATTTGCAAACTTATTATCGATGCACATGGAGGAAAAATTAAAATAACAAGCGAAGTAGGAAAAGGAACCACGGTAAGAATACTTCTTCCTCTTACACAGGCGCCGGAAGTCTGACAATGTTATTCCGAAGAAACCAGATAATGTTTTCGGGGGCGGCAGATCGAGGAAGACTTAAAATCGGATAGAAACGATTCTTTCAAAACATGCTGAGGATATACGCTTAAAAAGAGCCGATCTGTTTTGCTTGACAATTTTTACAGTTTTTGGTAATTTATATTTATAGTAATGTTCATACAGAAAAAAGCTCAAATTCTTATCTTTATCTTTGCGGCAGCGACAACTATTTCTTTTGGGCAGCGTAAATCCGATCTTGATCAGAATCAGTCAGTTTCCTCTTCGTTTCTTACACCAAATACGAGCGGCCTTATGTTCGGGTGGTTTGATCCGGCCCGGCTCCTTATGCGGCAAAGTATCTCATTCAGTTACGCAACAAGCGGAGACAGAGGGTATTCGCTCGCGGCCTATACGAACAGTCTTCTGTACCAACTCAGCGATCCATTGTCATTCCGATGCGATATTAGTCTTCTTGATTCTCCGTTCAATTCCATGGGAGATGCCTTCTCGAAGAACATTTCCGGCCTCTATTTAACACGGGCAGAAATAAATTACCGGCCGTCCGACAATGTTCTGCTTCAGCTTCAGTATCGGAAAGTGCCCGACTTTCTTTGGAATGGTTACAACGATTTTGATCTGGACGACCTGAGGGTAGGGAGTAATGAATGAGCTTACGAAATTATTCGGACGGGTTCTCGTTAGGCATGCCCGCCTATTATCTTAACTGATGGAAGAACAACCGAATCATTATTCAGTTCAATTTGCACCGGCTGATAAGCAGAAAAAGAAGAACCCTTCATTTTTGCAGGGGAAAGTATTTTTGACCATCCTCCTGGTGTTTGCTGTCACCCTTTCATATTTTGCTGCACTAAAAATGCCTGCCGCTATCCAGAAGAAAGACCATGACCGGGGGATTATCGATTCCAAAAGCGCTGTCGAAGTAGAAGTGGTCGACACGTACGGAAATCACAAACAGGCAGAGTATATTGTCAACCTGCTGAGGGAAAACGGATTTGATGTCGTAGAGTTTCATCGTGTCATAGGACACCCGGTCGATTATTCTTATGTCGTCGATCACACCGACACGAAGGACGCTTCACGGAAAATTGCGGAATGCATCGGCATTCAAAAGACGAAGATCTATACGAAGCCGGCTGCCGATCTCATGGTTGATGTTTCTCTTGTGCTGGGAAATGATATCGATAAACTAAAACCTTATCAAACTCATTAAAGGAGAATTCTTTGACGTCCAAAACCTTGGCGAAAAACATTGCACATCTTATGCTTTCAAAAAAAGGAAGCGATGTTGTTCTTTTGGATCTTAAAAAATTGTCTCATGCCACGGATTATTTTGTCATCTGTGCTGCAGATTCTGATACACAGGTGCGGGCTATTGCTGATGCAGTTCGCGGAGGGATAGAAGAAAAAGGTGTTCCGTTATACCATGACGAAGGATATCATGCTCTAACGTGGGTGATTTTAGATTATGTCGATGTTGTCGCGCACGTGTTCCATAAAGAATCGAGATCGTTTTATAATCTCGAACGTCTTTGGAGCGACGCAAAAAGGACGGATATTTCTGATGAGCCTGCATTGCCGGTGCCTTTGACGCGTAAACATGCTCTGGGGAAAAAACCTCCGGCGTCCGTAGCACGAAAAAGGAAAACGGTGAAGCGAAAGAAGACTGCATGAAGCGATATCTCACAAAAATAATAAGCAACGCATTGAAAGCACTGCCGTATGAACACTCTCTGCCTCTGGTTTTCGAGAAACCGAAGAACGAACAGCATGGCGATCTGACGACAAACATTGCAATGCTTCTGGCAAAACTCATAAAAAAAAATCCACGTCAGGTTGCGCAGGAAATTATCGAAAAGGCGCAGATCGATCCCCGCTCAATCGTTGCAGTCGATATAGCCGGTCCTGGTTTCATTAATTTCAAATTCGCCGATTCATTTTTTACGACTCAGTTGAAAGAAATTCTGCGGAATCCTGACTCTTATGGAAAAAGTACGCTTGGGGGCGGGAAAAAAACGCAAGTGGAATTTGTCAGCGCAAATCCGACCGGCCCGCTGAATGTCGGTCACGGCAGGCAAGCGGCCATCGGCGATACGATCGCTAATCTGCTTCAATGGACCGGATATGATGTTACGCGTGAATACTACTATAATAACGCCGGCCGACAGATGCGGGTCCTTGCTGAGTCGACGTATGCACGATATCGGCAATTATTCGATCCAGATTACCCCTTTCCGGAAGACGGATATCAGGGAGATTACATTTGCGAAATAGCAGAACATGTGCGTGAAAAAGAATCGGATCGTCTTCTTTCGCTTTCGGAAGAAGAAGCTTTGACTTGCTGCAAGGAACATGCTGAGGGACAACTCTTTTCATCGATCAAAAAAGTCCTGGCACGCATGGGCATTGTCCATGACGTTTTCTATAATGAAGATTCTTTGTATACAACGGGGAAGATTAATGAAGTTATTGAGGATTTTCGGAAGCTGGGACTGGTTTATGAACAGGACAGTGCACTTTGGTTGAAAGCGACAGCCTTGGGTTTGGAACAGGATCGCGTCATCGTCAAATCGAGCGGAGAGCCGACGTATCGCCTGCCGGACATTGCGTATCACCGCGAAAAATTTCGCAGGGGATTCGATTTGATTGTCGATGTTTTCGGTGCCGATCATATCGCGACGATACCGGACGTCCTTGCCGGCATCAAGGCGCTCGGCTACGATCCCAAAAAAGTCAAAGTCGTTATTCATCAATTCGTAACGCTGCTTCGGGATGGGGAACAGGTAAAGATGTCGAAACGTCTTGCAAATTTTGTGACACTCGATGAATTGATCGACGAGGTTGGTTCCGATGCAGTTCGATTTTTCTTTCTCATGCGGTCGATTTCAAGCCATCTTGAGTTCGACCTGAATCTTGCCAAAGAACAATCCGAAAAGAATCCTGTATATTATCTGCAGTACGCGCATGCGCGGATTGCTAGCATTCTGCGCTTTGCCCAGAACCAGGGATTGTTCTCTTTGGAAAATGCCGATTTTCAATTATTAAAAGAAGAATCGGAAATTGCGCTTGTTAAGCTTCTTCTCGATTTTCCTGAGACAGTCGCTTTATCGGCTGAGAGCTGTGAGCCGCATCGTCTGACGACATATTTGAGGGAAGTTGCTGAGGGATTTCACCGATTTTATCATGATCACCGTGTCGTGCTTCCTGATGCCGAACTTTCCAAAGCCCGTCTGGGCTTGTGCCTTGCGTCAAAGACTGTAATCGCCAATGGCTGCAGGATCCTCGGCATCTCAGTGCCGGAAAAAATGTAGACAGGTGTTGACAATGATGTGATTTATTTTTAGTTTTCTTATAATCTCATAACTTATTGAAGGCGAATACCTCACCACAATTGTTACCTCTTGATACCTGCGTATAAAAGTCCGGAAGAGTCAATCTCATTCCGGCATTTGGTTTTTCTTTCAATATCAGTATAAATTTTTTGATACAAGCAGTTTCTTACTTACATCAAAGGCTTGTCATTATGCATTTTAGCGATGGAAATATTGACGGTGTGGTTCTTATGCCATACAAGAAGAATACGGATAAACGCGGATGGCTTGTCGAGCTGTTCCGAACCGATGAACTTGATGAATCTCTGGCGCCTGCCATGGCGTACGTTTCCGCAACGATTCCGGGAATTACACGCGGCCCGCATGAACATATCGATCAGACAGATTTCTTCGGTTTTATCGGGCCGTCGACATTTAAAGTGTATCTCTGGGATGCACGAAAACATTCTTCCACGTACGGCAAACGAATGGTTTTTTTGGCAGGAGAAGCCGATCCTATGGCCGTTGTTATCCCTCCGGGCATCGTTCATGCATATCGCAATGTCGGGACGGAAGATGGATGGGTCTTCAATGGGCCGAATCGCCTATATGCCGGCAAAGGAAAGAAAGAAAAAGTCGATGAAATTCGTCATGAAGAAGAGAACAATTCACCCTATATCATAGATTAGTTGAGAGAATTTTCATGAATGTGTTTGTGACCGGCGGAGCCGGATTTATCGGAAGTAATTTTATACGTTACAATCTGGAAAATCATCCTGAATATCGAATTATTAACTATGATAAGCTCACCTATGCTGGGAATCTAGAAAACCTTTCGGGAGTTGAAAAGAACCCTTCTTATATTTTTGAAAAAGGAGATATTTGCGATAGAGAGAATGTACTGCGCTGCTTGAAAGACTATCAAATAGATATGATCGTGCATTTTGCAGCGGAATCGCACGTCGACCGTAGTATTTTGGGATCGGCAGAATTTGTACAGACAAATATTGTAGGTACCAGCGTTTTGCTCGATGCCGCAAAAGAGGTCGGCATCGGGCGTTTCCTTCAGGTTTCGACTGATGAAGTCTACGGGTCGCTCGGAGGTTCGGGATTTTTTACGGAAACAACTCCATTGCATCCGAATAGTCCTTATTCTGCGAGCAAAGCGTCGGCCGATATGCTGGCATTGGCATACCAGCATACCTTTGGATTGCCGGTCGTTGTAACGCGCTGTTCCAACAATTACGGCCCGTACCAATTTCCCGAAAAATTGATTCCGCTGATGATCGTAAACGCTTTGCATGATAAACCTTTGCCTGTATACGGCGACGGCATGAATGTCCGGGATTGGCTGCACGTTCTGGATCATTGTTCAGCAATCGATGCCGTTTTACAGCGGGGAACTATCGGTGAAGTGTATAATATCGGCGGCAATAATGAAAAAGCGAATCTTGAAATTGTGCGATTGATTCTAAAAAATCTCAATAAGCTTGAATCACTCATTACCTATGTAACAGACAGACTTGGGCATGATCGTCGGTATGCCATCGATTCGAGCAAGATTCAGCATGAATTGAATTGGAAGCCGTCTTACACATTCGAGCGCGGCATGAGTGAAACGATTGAATGGTATAAAGACCATACATCCTGGTGGGAGCGAATCATCAGCGGCGAGTATAAAGAGTATTATAAAAACTTGTATGGAAATCGGAAAGTCATAGCGGACAAATAATTTATTATATAATGCAAATTAGGGAAACACTATGAGCGATAGAAGGTTGCAAATAGCAATTTTAATTTTTCTCAATTTTGCCGTATCCACAGTTTTATTTTGTCAGGATGAAGACAAGAAACTCGAGGATTCACGGAAAGGAGCTACAGATTTCCATATGGAATCTACTGATTTCAATATGGAAACCACTGATTTCCAAAAAATGAATAGAGGAATAATGAAGGATACAACTGATGTATCCACATTTCCGGCATATGAGGGGATTATTAATCCGGATTTTTATTTTTTAGGACCTTCGGATGTCCTTTCCGTTAATATTTGGATTAGTCCTCCATTTAGTTTTAATCCTGCGGTAACTCCCGAAGGTATGCTGCTTGTTCCGACTGTCGGAGAAGTGTATGTTGCGGGTCTTACACTGACTCAAGCGAAAAAGAAAATAATTTCAGAAATTCAAAAAAAATATTTATCAGGAAAGCCAACGGTGACGCTGATGCGTCCAAGAAAAGTAATTGTTACGGTCGATGGGTCCGTCGTTCCATATAAGGTAACGTTGTATGCGACACAAAGAATTGAAGCCGCTCTCAGAGCGGCTAAAGTATCGATAAACATTAGAAATATCATAGTGAAAAGGCTCGATCATTCAGAGCAGCGTGTTGATGTTCTAAAATTTTATGCAACAAAAGATGAACAATGGAATCCCTATGTCCGGGAAGGGGATGAAATAGTTGTCCCGCGAATTGATGGGAATAAGAATACGATTGCAATTTTTGGTGGGGTTCAAGTTCAGGGAATGTACGATTATGTTGAAGGTGACACATTCTTAGATATCATCGCGCTTGCCCACGGTTTTACACGTCGGGCTCGTCAGGACAGCATCCTTTTGTATCGATATGATTCGACCGGTAGCAGAGTTTATAGCAGTGTCATAGATGCGAATGCAATTAAAGGCGGGCGTGCAGAAAATATTCCTTTGATGCGATTCGATAAAATCGTAGTGCAGGAACAATATGAACCGAAGGAGAGCTATCACGTCACGGTCAAAGGCGAAGTTATATATCCGGGTGTTTATCCTATAGAACGTGAAAAGACGCATCTCTCCGCCATTCTTAAGCTTGCCGGCGGCTTTACACAATACGCGGCCATATCAAATGCCGAAGTTCAACGTGAAATAGTATCGCCTCCAAAATATGAAAAAACACTCAATTTCAGAGGATTATCATACGACGATGACAGCTTAAATTATAATGCTGAAAGTGAATTACTGAGGACACATCAAGTTGCGAGTGTAGACTTTAAGAAACTTATTTTCGATAAAGATACATCCGAAGATATTGTTCTTTTCCCGGGCGACACAATTGTTATTCCATCATCGATGAACAATGTATATGTTTTCGGCCAAGTCGTTACCACAGGTAATGTGCCATATATTTCAGGAAAAGATTTCGAATATTATCTTCAGCGGGCAGGCGGTGTCACCGATGCGGCACGTACGGGCGATATTATGATCATTAAACATACTACACGCCAATGGATGAAACCCGACGAGACGAAAATCGAAGAGAATGACTATATATGGGTGCCTAAAAAAATGGGTAGACCCTTTGCGTATTATCTCAATATTGTTTCGCAAGTCGCAGGAATACTTGGTACGACCGCAACATTTGTATTGTTGGCGATACAGTTGAAATAAAAGGTCAGTAAGCAATTATTTCGAAATTTAAATAATATGGAATTGAAATGATAGACAAAAACTCAGTTGAGCCTACGAGTATTAAAACTGATAATCAGATACCTGCAAACAGCTTGATTGATTTCCTGACTATTGTCACAAAGTATAGAAAATTCATTTCTCGTTTTGTCCTCTTTTGTACTGTGGGGACAATAATAATTGCACTGCTTTTGCCTAAATGGTACAAATCTATTGCCTCTGTATTTCCAGCTGAAAAGGCCGATCTATTAGGAGGGTTAGAAGGAATCGCATCGCTTGCTAAATCCTTCTCACCTTCAAAAGCGCTTTCCTCGTTAGGTTCAAATCCGGAATCTGATCGCTATCTCGCAATTCTCAAAAGCGCCACAGTTTTAAATGCGATTATTCAGAAATTTGATTTAGTGCATGTTTATGACATTACTTCCTATCCGGAGGAGAAGACTGTAAAAGAACTACTCGACAATGTTGAATTTAAGGTCGAAGATGAAGGTAATATTACTATTACAGTGTATGACAGGGAACCACAACGTGCAGCAAATATGGCAAATTATTTTGTTGAAATGCTAAATAAGACTAATACAGAGTTGCAGGTACAAAACGCTCGAGGTAATCGTCAATTTATTGAAGAAAGATATAAAAAAAATCTTTCCGATCTTGCAAATGCAGAAGACTCTTTAAAATTATTTCAAAAGAAATATGGAGTCGTAGCATTACCCGAACAGATGGAAGCATCTATAAAAGCGGCTGCAGAGATTACAGGGCAGCTTACCTTAAAAGAAGTCCAGGCAAATGTTCTGCGGAGAACTCAGTCGATCGACAACCCTACGTTAATCGAAACACAAATTGAGATAGATGAACTGCGCAATCAAATTTCACAGATGAATGAAGGGACAAAGATTTCAAGGGATAAGATGAAAGTATTTGTTCCTTTTAATAAATTACCCGATCTCGGGAGTGAGTATATACGTTGGTTCCGTGATGTGGAAATACAATACAAAATTCTTCAATTCTTAACACCTTTATTTGAACAAGCAAAAGTCGAAGAAAACCGGCAAACACCATCTGTTCTTATTCTTGATAAGGCGGCGCCGGCGGAAAGAAAGGCAAAACCCAAAGTGTCTCTCTACGCACTCCTTGCGTTTGTTATTTCAACTATGGCGTCATTGTTTGTTATCTTCAGTTGTGAAGGAATAATCCGTGTTCGAAAGGTAGATCCGATGAAGTTCGATGCCATAGTTTTGTTCCTTAGATCGGATTGGTTTGGTTTGAGATGGAACAAGAATGCAGAGCAAAAATAAACAAATAATACGACACAGCTTTCGAAGTTTCGTCCTTGAATATAGGTGCTTCATTTTGAAAGCTTTCTCGATATGGATTAGATAATTCCCATTGGAATATTAAGCGAACATGATAAAAAGTAAAAAGTCGCGTGCTCATAATGTTTTGCTTAACTTCTTCGGACTAATAATCCCTTTGATTGTGGGAGTATTTTCAATACCCTATGTAATTCGAGGGTTGGGAGTGGAGAGCTTTGGAATTCTCTCTCTCGCATGGATGATTTTAACGTATCTCACTTTTTTTGATTTAGGATTGGGACGCGCAGCAACAAAATTTATTGCTGAGAGATTAAAAATCGGGTCGATAACAGATCTCCAAGAATTATTTTGGACGGCAAGTTGTATTAATTTCGTCATTGGTTGTGTCATAGGCTTAATTGTTGCGTGGTTAACACCTTTTTTTGCAGAAAAAATATTCCATATATCACCGGAGTTAATTGGCAAAACGAAAATTGTGTTTTATATCCTCGCCGGTTCTTGTCCGATGCTTTTCGTATCCACAACTTTTAGAGGAGCATTAGAAGCCGCACAACGGTTTGAATATATAAATATCGTGGTGGTTATTTCTAATTCACTTACATTCTTGCTTCCGGTTATTGGATTGCTCTTTGGCTTTGATTTACGTGGAATTGTGCTTCTTCTCATGATTGCCAAGGTTTGTAGTGTCATTGTATATCTCATAATTAATTTCAAGGTATTTCCAAGTCTCATAAATAATATGTCTTTTAATTTCAATATTGCTGTACGTTTGTTCTCATTTGGAGGCTGGGTGAGTATCTCAAATGTTGTTAGCCCTATCATGACATATCTTGACCGCTTTATTATCGGTTCGGTCATTTCCGTCACTGCTGTGGCCTATTATACTGCGCCATATGAGATGATTACAAAATTATGGATTCTACCTACAAGTTTAACGCTGACTTTGTTCCCATCATTTGGCTCTGTTCTAACTATCGAACAAGCAAACCTTGCAGGGCTCTATTCACGTTCTGTAAAGATCCTTTTTTTAATGATAGCTCCAGTCGTAGCAATATTGATTTTGTTCGCAAATGATATTCTAACGTTATGGCTGGGATTGAATTTCGCTTCAATGAGTACGGCGGTCTTTCAAATTCTGGCGATAGGAATATTGTTGAATTCTCTGGCACAAATTCCGTACGCGCTTATTCAGGGACTCGGTCGTCCGGACATTACGGCAAAATGTCATCTGTTTGAGTTGATATTATATGTTCCGCTGGTGTGGTTTTTAGTCGCACGAATGGGAATTGTTGGAGGTGCGTTGGCATGGAGTACACGCGCCATGCTTGATTCGGTACTTCTGTATGTCGCATCAACCAAATTTGTGAAATTTCGATTGCTTTTTAATAATGGAATAAAGCGAGGTTTCAGTGTGGTTGCGATAATGAGTTGTATATTATTGATGATATTTATTCTAAATATAGCTACTACGGCAAAAATTGTGATAACCGTAACGACAATGATTCTTTTTTGTTTTTCATTGTGGCATTACGTTTTGGACACTTGGGAAAGAGAATATATAATCGCCACGGCTCACAATTTAAGACATAACGCAATTGGAAAAATATGATGGAAATATCTGAAATACGAACGCAGGATGTAAAAAAATGCTTGCTTTGTGAAGAGGAAGGAATTCTCTACTATAAAAATTTGCAAGATCGTCTTTTTGATGTTCCAGGTTTATGGAACTTTTGGAAATGTCCTAACTGTGGTCTTATTTGGCTAAATCCTCGCCCGGTTGTCAATGATATCGGCAAAACCTACATGACATATTTAACACACAATATTGAAGGTTCTAAGACTAGAATAGAAATTTTGCAGGATAAAATTGCTCTTCTTATTTTGTTTTCATCTCGTTTGTACAGTAATAAAAACAAAAGAACAATAAGCAATTTCATCTCAGGACGGTTTCTATCTTTGCTTCCTCTCTTTAGAAATATGGCTCGGCGTTACGTTATGAATTTGTATGGTAAGCCGAAAGAAATGCTTTTGGATGTGGGTTGCGGAAACGGCCAGTTCCTTGCTGATATGAGAAAGCTCGATTGGGAGGTTGCGGGAGTTGAACCAGATCCCCAAGCCGCTAGAATTGCAATAGATAAATTTAATCTTTGCGTATTTAGTGGAACACTTTTTCAAGCAAAATATCCTCCAAACTCTTTCGATGCAATAACGATGAAACATGTCATTGAACACATTATAGACCCGCTAGAACTCATTCGTGAATGTTATAGGATACTCAAACCTGGTGGCAAATTGTCAATAATAACACCCAATGCCGAGAGTTTGCAAAATCGATTGTTTAAATCATCATGGTTTGAGTTAGACCCTCCGCGCCACCTTCATCTTTTTTCATTATCTACAACAATAAAGCTTTTTGAATTAGCTGTCCCTGCTGGTTTTCAGATCATTGATTTAAGGTCGATTTCTATAAATTCAGCTCAAGTGAGCATTGGGAGCAGAGCAATTGGAAGTATGGGAAAATGGAATCCGAAGAGATTGTCAACATGGCAAATAATGGAAGGGGTAATTTTTTGGTTTGTCGAGGAGGTAATGAGGCTGTTTTTACCCAAGTGTGGGGAAGAGATTTTGATGACGGTGATGAAACGTTCAGAATAAAAGAATGTGAAATACATCGGTAAATTATATTCTTTGCAAAAAATATTCGAATTATGTGTAATGTGCATTTAAAAAAAATGCTCTCTTATAATTGCTGGTTTTATTCTTTGTTTTTCAAGTTTAATGCAATATCACATAGTAACAATGCTTGAAACGATTGTACACATAGACTCCCGTAAATGATATGTCCTCATTCTGTTGGTACGTATTGTATCAGCATGTATATCAGAGAGAAAATAAAAGTTTAAATAATATTTTTTTATATGTCCCTAGTTGCTTTTATATGCTTCTTTATTTGCGCGGGAATCATTGCCTCAACGATTCCTCGTGGTGCCGATGTCTTTTCACCTGCACGAGTGTTCGGATTTATTTGGATACTTTCTATAGGATTTGCAGAGCTTAAATTAAGCAGGTTACAATATGAATGGTCGATAGAGAGCTGGATACATCTATTAATTGGTCCTGTTGCGTTTTTGCTCGGTACGTTTATTGTGTATATCCTAAATTTAAATTCAAAAATTATTCCTCTTAATAAAATACGGAAGGACTGGAATTTAAAGACAATTAACCACAACGCATTGCTGAGATACATTATTGTCTTGTTTAGCTTATTCGTGGCAGCCTATATAGTCTTGGTGCTTGTAGGCCGAGAGATACCATTGTTTAGTTCCCAGCCAGGACAGGCAAGAAAAGACTTTCAACTGTTTGGTGTAGGACTCTTTATTAATAATGTTGTGATTATTATATCCCTAACCGTTCTCTATTGTATAACCGAAATAAATAAAATAAATAGCAAAATCTTTCTTATTTGTATCTCTCTCCTTACTTTTATTCTGTATGTAATGACATTGCAGCGGCTCGATCTCTTCACAACAATCATTGTAAGCTTTGTTCTAATCTATTATTTAAAAGAGAAAATTCGTTTATCAACAACATTTATTTGTTCTCTCATCATTTTGGCGATATTTTTACTATCATCTGTAAGAAGCGGTCTTGCATATAGCTATATTTTATTTGTGACCTCAAAAATGCGGGTTTCACCTTATTGGGCTGTAATTACTGAACCATACATGTATATTGTCATGAATCTTGAGATGTTTGTCCATTCAGTAAATAAATTAGATCAGTTTACGTATGGCTATTATACATTTGATTTTGTCACCGCACTTACTGGATTGAAACATTGGCTGAGTAGTTACTTTAATTTGAACGAGACGCCCTATTTGTATAGTCCATATAATACTTATACAGCTTTTTGGACATATTATCGAGATTTTGGCATTCTTGGTGTTTTCCTTATCAGCTTGTTGGGTGGAAGTGGAATCAGTGCTTTGTACTATTCGCTGCGGAAAAGACCTCAATATCCGTCCCTCATGCTTTATTGTTATTCTGTTTATATAATGCTGCTTTCTATTTTTAATAGTCAGATAGGTTTTCTTTGGATTTTATATGAGGTCGGCCTATCGTATTTAATTGTCTACTTTATTAGTAAAAATAATAAACCAACTAATGCTTACTCTCATTGTCCATGAGTATACGTATGATATATGGCTTTTATATTTTTTATTCTTCATTATGCAATGAATAATTTATGAGTCGAATCGCTGGTGTTGTTGTTCTCTATAATCCCTCTTCGGCAGTTCTCGAAAATATCAATTCTTATCTTAAGCAAGTTGATGTTTTATATGCTATCGATAATTCCGAAAGTCAGGATCAAATTATTATCGAAGATATTCGAAGATTAAAAAATGTTGTATATCAATGGAACAGGGGGAATCTAGGAATAGCTAAGGCTCTGAATATGGGAGCAGTACTGGCGTTAGAACATCAATGCCAATACCTTCTCATGATGGACCAGGACAGCATTGCATCACCCAACTTAATAGATGCCTTCAAAGAATATTTAGAGAGAGATTCTTCAGAGGATATCGGTATACTTTCGCCTTATCATGTATATATGAATTATAATAGGCCGAGGGAACAGTTTAAAATTAAAAATATTTTTTTAGCAATAACTTCTGGAACCTTGCTAAATTTGTCTGCCTATAGGCAGTGCGGTTCATTTATGGATGAACTTTTTATTGATTCTGTTGACTTTGAATATTGTCTACGACTTCACGTGTCTGGATATAAAGTCATTCAACTCAATAATGCATTATTATATCATCGTTTAGGAGTTTTGGAACCAAGGAAATTCCTATGGCGACGCGTTGCCGTCTATAACCACCCATCGATTAGAGTGTATTATAAGTTTCGGAATAGATTGCTTGTGGCTTTTAAGTACTTCAAGGCTTACCCAATATGGGCAATGAAGGAATTGATGGTAATAGGAAATGAATTGATAAAAATATTATGTTTTGAGGAAAACAAATTTGATAAATGTCGAATGGCTTTTTTAGGTGTGTTGCATTATTCTACAGGTCAATACGGAAAATATAATTGTACCCGTAAGAATACTTCTAAAATCTATTAAAATGTTTAAAAGTATGCAGATAAGAAGAAGCATTTTAATATATCAAAGATAGAATCTACAATTTCCTATGTTGCCGATTCTACTTGAGAAGACGATAATATTATGGTCGTGATAGTCGAATATAAAATTAAACTACCTTGCTTTGGATAAGAACTTAGAGGAGTATGATACATAACAAGATTGAGGTGGATATGCAATTATGGCAATCCTTGGTAGGGATATCATAGGATTCACGATGGTCACCGTAAAGTAATGACGAGCATGAACGAGAATAGACCGATTCTATCTATAATTATTGTCAATTATAATTCAAAAGATGTTCTCAAAGATTGTCTCGCTTCAATCACTAAGAGTCAATTCCCATTTTCGTTTGAAGTGTATATAATTGATAATGCTTCTGTCGAAAGTATCGAAGATGTACGGCAAGAATATACATCTTTTAATTATATCATCAATGATGATAATTATGGATTTTCTTTTGCAAATAATCGTGGCATTATGCAGTCGAAAGGAAAATACATCCTGCTATTAAATCCAGATACTATCCTGAACGGCGATTCGCTCCAGCCGATGATTACGTATCTTGAGCAACATGATGATGTCGGCATTGTCGGTTGTAAGATTTTTAATTTGAAGGGCGAAATTGAACATTCTACACATTCTTTTCCCAATCTTATTAAAGAATTTATACATGCGAATGAACCATTTAAAATTCTAATTGGTTATAATGGTTATCTAGGAAAGGTATTTAAAAAAAATATAAAGCTTAAATCACTTGAAAGTTATTGGGGGCATGATAGTACTAAAGAAGTAGATCATGTCACTGGAGCGTGTATGATGGTTAAGAGGGAGGTGATTGATCGAGTCGGCCCTTTGGACGAATCTTTTTTTCTTTATAATGAAGAAGTAGAATGGAGTTATAGGATAAAGAAGAGCGGTTACAAATCTATTTTTCTTCCCGATTCAAATATCGTACATCTATTTGGTTATTCGACTCAGCAACAAGTTCAAAAACAAATTGTTAATAAATTACTGGTTGAGAGATATCGAGGAATGTTTAACTTCTTTCAAAAACATTATAGCTTTATAAAGCTATTCATTCTGCGTCTTATTGTCATAGAGGGATTTTCTATTCGGCTTGTAGTCTGTTGTGTTAAATTATTGAATCCTATATGTAATAAAATTGCATTAGCAAAGGAGATTCGCCTCATCACAAATATTATCAAATTAGCTTTTGTTACTCATTATGATTGGAGAATAAGTGCGACAGCAAAAAATAAATAGATCGTCGTTATTCATTCTATACGTGAAAAATAAAGTGAATAAACTTATACCTCCATTAAGGTAGGAGCTTTATGAACATTGCATTTATCAATCCACCATTTTTCCCTAAATATTCACGAGGATCACGTAGTCCTGCGGTTACCAAAAGCGGAACGGTGTATTATCCGATATGGTTAGCTCTTGCAGCTGGCGTTGCGGAAAAAAAAGGCCATACCATTACACTCATTGATGCTCCAGCTGAAATGATTATAACACGACAAACTATAGAACGTTTGGAGCCATTTCAACCGGATCTTGCAGTTGTAGAAACAAGCACAGGAAGTATCACTAATGATATGCGTTTTATCGATGAATTAAAAAATAGATTCCCTGCTCTATTCGTTTGTGCAGTTGGTAATCATGTAACCGCTCTCCATGAAGACATCGTAAAGCAATATTCTGCGGTGGATGCTGTTGCGCGAAATGAGTATGAGGAAACGGTAATAGAACTTGCGAATACTTTGCAAAGTCAAACGTCTTTGAAATCTATTGCTTCGTTGACATGGCGGGAAGGAGAGCATGTTTATATAAATCCGCCTCGCTCTGCAGCACTGAATTTAGACGAGATGCCATTCGCAAGCGAGATATTTAAGCGATTTTGTCAACCGAAGAATTATTTCTTTGCTGCAGGAAGATATCCGCAAATGATGGTGTATACGGGACGTGGATGTCCGTATCTTTGTACATATTGTGTCTATCCCCAAAATTATTATGGACATACATATCGTCATCGTTCTCCCGGAAATATTGCAGCGGAATTTCGTTATATTGAACAGCATTTTCCCGAAGTGGTGGAAGTTACCATCGAAGACGATACCTTCACGGTAGATAAGAAGCACACTATTGAGGTCTGTAAATTATTGATTGCACAGAATAACACATTAACGTGGACATGCAATGTTCGCGCTGATCTTGACGAAGAAACCATGCGGTGGATGAAGAAAGCAAAGTGCCGTTTGGTGATTGTTGGCTTTGAAAGCGGATCGAATGAAATTTTAAAACTTATGAAAAAAGGTGTTTCAGTCGAGCAATTTAAAGCAGCGGCAAACGCAAAAAAAGTTGGATTATTGATTCATGCATGTTTTATGATGGGAAATCGCGGTGAAACGTTGCAAACGATGCAAGAAACGCTTCAACTTGCCAAAAAAATGAATACCGATACTGCTCAATTTTTCCCGTTAATGATTTACCCTGGGACGGAAGCATACGAGTGGGCAAAAAAAGAAAATCTCATTGTAGCAAAATCATTTGACGAATGGCTGACTCCAGAGGGGCTTCATAACAATGTTGTGGGAACGTATGATCTAACGCCTCAAGAAATTGTCGATTTTTGCAATTATGCGAGAAGAGAGTATTATTTGCGTCCGGAGTATATTTTTATGAAACTTAAATCTGTTTTATCAGATCCGCTGGAATTCCGGCGCACAGTGAAAGCTTTTTTATCATTTTATAAATATTTATTCAACGGTCATTATAAAGAAAATAAACTGAAATTTGAGAAGAAGGATAACTCTTGATGTGCTCCGAGCATGCAATATTCCGATTGCTTCTTATGTTTATGAATGTGTGTGCTGCCGGAACATATATTCAATAAAAAATGCGAAACTTTGTGCACGTACTTATGCTCAAAAAGGTCGATTTTTTTATAAGGGGACGAGTAATTGCTAAAATATTTGCATATTTTTAATCGATAGAAGAGAATTTAAACGGAGCCGTGCAGTAATGGTATTACAACTTATTTTTTGGTCTATCATGAGTGTTGTAGTCTATTCGTATTGTCTTTATCCGTTGATTCTGTGGACTGTTTCTATTACAAAAAAGAAGCTTAACACCATTTTGCCTGTTCCATTGCCGACCGTTTCTTTGGTTATTTCGGTCTATAATGAAGAAAAGAACTTACCGGCGAAACTGAACAATATCCGTATCTATGATTATCCCGCTGAAAAATTAGAGATATTATTCGGCGTTGACGGGGCAACAGATAAAAGCGAAAAAATACTTGGGGAATGCTCGATCAATAATATGTGTGTCGTCTCTTTTAAGGAAAGACGCGGAAAAGCGGCCGTTTTGAATGATTTGCTCGATCAGGCACGCAATGAAATTATTGTCTTTTCCGATTCCAATACGATATTTGAGCCGCAAACAATTAAAGAATTGATTAAACATTTTACAGATCCGGCCATCGGCGTAGTCTCCGGATATTTAAAATTGGTTCAAGGTGTTGAACAGCGTCTCAAAACGGGCGAGCATACCTATTGGGAATACGAGAATATCATTAAATCGTGGGAGAGCCGGACGTGCTCGGTGCTCGGCGCAACCGGCGGGGTGTATGCGATACGAAAAAAATTATTCGTTCTGCTGCCTGTTGATCTTTCGATCGCAGATGATTTCATCATTCCGATGGAAATAATAAAAAAAGGGTATCGCTGCATTTATGAGCCAAGAGCAATTGCCTATGAGGCATTAGGAAAAAATGTTTCCGATGAATTTCGGCGCAAAGTCAGAATCGGAGCACAAAATATCAACGCTCTGCCGTTCATTGTTTCATTGTTGCATCCACGATACGGATTCATAGCATTTGCGCTTCTTTCTCATAAAATTATTCGATGGTTTACTCCAATCTTTCTCATTCTTTCATTTGTTCTCTGTCTTATTTTATATCCTGATGCGTTTGTGTACCGTTTAATGATTATCGCATGGGGTCTGTTGCTGTGTACGGGTAGCATCGGATGGTTGACCGAAAAAACGTCAATGTCGATCGGTCTTTTTATATATCCCTATTACTTTTTGGCGATGAATTATGCTCTTTTTGCCGGCTTTTTTAAAGCCATTTTCCACACTCAAAAAACTACCTGGAATGTGTATCGATAATGATTGGGAGTTTGAATATTGAAAATGATTCTTTTAATTGCCGGCACACGACCGGAAATTATTAAAACGGCGCCGATTGTTATCGAGGCTAAAAAACACGATTGTCGGATTCATTATTGTCTTACAGGTCAGCATAAGACAATGGCACAAGAAGCTTTATCGATCTTTGCCATCAAGTCTGATGATAATCTTGAAATCATGTGCCCGAATCAGACTTTGAATACAATCTCCGAATCGGTGTTTGCGAAATTACCGGCGGTCATCGATAAAGTCAAACCTAATGTTCTACTTGTCCAAGGCGATACAACAACGGCCGCAATGGCGGCTCTGTGCGCATTCAATATGAAAATTCCGGTAGGCCATATCGAAGCCGGACTCCGGAGCCACAATCTTGATGCGCCTTATCCGGAAGAACTAAATCGCAAAGTGATCTCCTGTCTTGCAAAATATAATTTTTGTCCCACAGAGACGGCCAAGCAAAATCTTTTACGAGAATCGGCGATAGAAAAATCATTGTATATTACGGGGAACACCGCTGTAGATGCAATCCGGTTTCTCATGGAAACGAAGTCCCTTGATTCAGTCGAGCGAGTGGTGCCGGGATTGCACAAGCCATATGTGCTTGTGACTGCTCATCGGCGTGAAAGCTTTGGAGGCGGTTTCCAGAGTATTTGCGAAGCGTTGCGAATATGTGCTGAAACCTTTCCACAATATCACTTCGTATATCCGGTGCACTTGAATCCGAATGTATCCGGGCCTGTGCATCAGATCTTGAGCAAAATTTCCAATATACATCTTATTGCTCCCGTGCCATATCTGGAACTGGCGACATTGTTGAAGAACTGCGATTTTGTTCTGACAGATTCGGGCGGAATCCAGGAAGAAGCCCCGTCCTTCGGAAAATATGCTATTGTGATGCGCGATATCACGGAACGTATGGAAAGCGTTCTCTTAGGATACTCCGAACTTGTCGGTGTTTCGTCGGAACGCATCATTCAAGCCGTCACAAAGCAAATTCTTCAGCCCATCAATGTGAATCCAGAAAAAAATCCATACGGCGACGGACACACATCGGAACGGATTCTCAATATACTGACACAGGAAACCTCATGTTGAAATCGAGAGAACGTATAGCGACTATATTTGTAGATTTCCTTAGTATGAATACGGCATTCATTGTGTTTTATTTGATCCGCGCACATATGGATCAATCTATTACTCTTGCAGATATACCTCTTCTTACATCTACAGGAATAGCATTGTTCTACTGGCTGATTATCTTTGCTTTCTTCGGCCTCTACCGACTCTGGTACGAACAATCGAGGATCGATGAAGTTTTGACGATATTTCGCGCTACACTAAGCGGTGTTTTAGTTCTTTTTTTTCTCAATGCTCCAGGCTCTCCTCCGCTGCAGGCAGGACCGCATTCTCGGTTCTTCATACTCGGATATTGGGTCATTCTCGTTGCGTTTGTAACGATCGGTCGTCAGACTCTTCGTGTAGCGCAGCGGCGATTATTGCTTGCCGGGATCGGGCTGAAGAATACACTGATTATCGGATGGTCGGAAAAAGCGTTCGAATTATGCAATATGGTACAAAACAACCCGGCTTTGGGACACAAAATCATCGGATTTATTAAGATGGAACAGAAAAAAGGAACAGTTCGATCGAAACCAGAATCGTATCACGGGATTCCCGTTATCGGTTACTTGGATCGGCTTTCCGATATCATTGCAGAAAAACAAATTCGATCCGTTTTAATAGGTCTCGATTCAACACATCACGAAGCACTAATGGAAATTATTCATCGATGCGATTCTCCGAATGTCCATGTTAGGATTATGCCGGACCTCTATGATATCGTCAGCGGACAAGCGAGAATCAATTCAATTTACGGATTACCGCTTATGGAAGTACATCCGGAGTTATTGAAAACTTGGGAATCTTTTGCAAAACGATTCCTTGATTTTATAACGTCGTTGACTATTCTTATCGTAACCCTTCCTTTGTGGGCTATCGTCGCGATATTGATTAAACTCAACTCTCGAGGTCCAGTTCTCTACAAGCAAATACGTGTAGGCAAAGACGGGCGGCATTTTAAAATGCTGAAATTCCGCTCGATGAAGACCGACGCGGAAAAACACACGGGACCGATTTGGGCGGGAAAGAATGATCCTCGAGTAACTAAAATCGGACGTTTTTTACGAAAAACACATTTAGACGAATTGCCGCAATTTTTCAACGTTATCAAAGGGGATATGAGCCTCGTTGGTCCGCGCCCCGAACGTCCGTTCTTTGTCGAAAAACTTTCCAAGGAAATTCCTCTTTACAGACACCGGCATCGCGTGAAACCGGGAATAACAGGATGGGCGCAGGTAAAATACAAATATGACGAAAATATCGAAGACGTTCGCAATAAAATTAAATACGATATGTTCTATATTGAAAATATCTCATGGAGATTAGATTTAAAGATTCTTTTTAATACCGTGTATGTTATAGTTGCCGGAAAAGGACATACGTAATATGAAATCAGCAATACAGATGGTCGATGTGGTCGGACAGTATAAAAAAATAAAAGCGGAGATTGACGCGGCCGTACAATGCGTTTTGGATTCCGGACAGTACATTTTAGGTAAAGAAGTGTCTGAGTTTGAAAAAGAAATTGCTTCCTATCTTGGCGTTCAGCATGCAATTGGCTGCGCCTCGGGTACCGATGCACTTCAGGCTGCGATGATGGCTTTGGGATTACAGCCAGGCGATGAGGTTATTACTACGCCATTCACGTTTGTTGCGACGACGGAAACGATTGTCCTCCTTGGAGCAAAACCTGTCTACGTGGATATCGACCCGCAAACATTCAATATAGACCCGTCTGGCGTAGAATCTGCAATTACAAAGAAAACGAAGGCCATTATTCCTGTCCATCTCTACGGACAATCGACAGATATGGATCCTCTTGTCACAGTCGCGAACAAATATGGCATTTCGATCATCGAAGATATGTGCCAGGCCATCGGCACGGAATACAAAGGGAAAAAGGTCGGCGGCCTGGGAAAGATCGGATGTATCAGCTTCTTCCCAAGCAAGAATCTCGGAGCGTTCGGCGACGGCGGAATGATCGTTACGAACGATGCCTCGATAGCCGAGAAGTTGAGGATGATTGCAGCCCATGGATCGCGTGTGCGGTATAAACATGAAATATTAGGCGTCAACAGCCGTCTCGATACTCTGCAAGCTGCAATGCTCCGCGTGAAACTGAAATATCTTGATCGGTGGATCGAAGCCCGGCGCACCGCAGCATCCCTGTATACCAAACTCTTTCAAGGATCTGTAGTCGTGACTCCTGTTGAAGCGCCATACGGGAAACATGTGTTTCATCAATATACGATTCGTCTGAAGAATCGGGACCTCGTTGCGCAGCATCTATCGGAAAAGAAAATTCCATACGGGATTTATTACCCGATTCCCCTGCATCTTCAAGAAGCGTACCATTCGGTGAGCATCTGCCATGGACCACTGCCGGCGACGGATCAGGCAGTCAAGGAAGTTCTCTCGCTGCCCATGCATACGGAACTCGATGAGGAACAGCTGCAATATATTGCAGAAAATATTCTTAGAGTTGCACAATAGTATAATTGAGAAGGAAAACATGAAACGCGCACTCGTTATTATTCCGACTTATAATGAAGCGGAAAATATTCAAAAAATTATTCCACGGATATTGGAAGAAGACGATTGTCTTCAAGTTCTGGTCGTCGATGACAATTCTCCCGACGGAACGGCCGGGCTTGTGAAAAAGATTCAAAAGCAAAACAAACGGGTACATATTATTGAACGCAGAGGGAAGATGGGATTAGGAACGGCATACGTCGCGGGATTTAAGTACGGCATTCAAGAGGGATTCGACTATATCCTCGAGATGGATGCCGATTTTTCGCACGATCCCGACGCTCTTCCGGTTTTGTTGAAAAAGGCGGAGGATCATGATCTCGTTATCGGATCTCGGTACTTCAACGGCGTCAATGTGGTTAACTGGCCCATGCGGCGCCTGCTCTTAAGTTATTTTGCCAATATCTATACGCGGATCATTACCGGCATTCCGGTTCATGACGCAACCGGAGGCTTTAAATGTTATAAACGCGCAGTACTCCAATCTCTCAATCTCGATTCGATCAAATCGAACGGGTACAGTTTCCAGATAGAGAACAAATTTTCTTGCATGGAAAAAGGGATTTACCATTTTAGAAGTGCCGATCGTATTTGTAGATCGCCGTGCGGGTGTATCAAAGATGTCAAAGCATATTGTCCATGAAGCTGCATTGATGGTGTGGAAACTGAAATTTAAGAGTCTTTTCGGAAAGCTGTGACCCGACGGCATGAAAACTTTCCCGTCAAAAACACGCATTCAAATCTCCGTCATCATTGTCAATTACAATGTCCGTGAATTTCTCCGGCAGTCAATCGTTTCGCTGAAGAAATCTCTCCGCGGCATTTCTTCAGAAATTTTCGTTGTTGATAATGCATCGGACGATGGTTCGGCCGAGATGGTACGGAAAAACTTTCCCGGAATCCGGTTGATTGAGATGGAAGCAAATGTCGGCTTTGCAACTGCTAACAATGCGGCGTTGAAAATCGCACGGGGAAAATATTTCTTTCTTATCAATCCCGATACGATCGTTCAGGAAAACACCGCTCGTGTCTTTCTGGACTTCATGGAACAGCATCGCGATGCCGGTATGGCAGGATGCAAGGTGCTGAACCCGGATGGATCATTCCAGCTTCCCTGCCGCAGAGGGTTTCCCACACCGTGGGTTGCATTTGCAAAAATTATCGGGCTAAGTTCTCTTTTTCCCTCTTTGAAAATATTCGGCGGTTATAACGTAACTTACCGAAGCACCGAAGAAACTTATCCAGTCGATGCCATCAGCGGTTCCTGCATGTTTGTACGCCGCGAAGCATACGAAAATGCCGGTGGATTGGACGAGTCGTATTTTATGTACGGAGAAGACCTCGATTGGTGTTACCGCATTCTTAAAGCCGGATGGAAAGTCTACTATGTTCATTCAACGCAGATTATTCATTATCGAGGCGAAAGCACAAAGCGGAGTAATATAGATGAACTAAAAATGTTCTACGAGGCGATGCACATCTTCGTACGAAAACATTACCATTCATCTCCTCTCACGCTCGCTCTTCTTCGCATTTCCATAGTTACTGTTTCATGGGCGGCGTTCTTTTCATCCCTCCTCCGTCCATGGAGATCCGCATTGATCGACTGGTTCATTATCAACCTTAGTCTTCTCATTGCTGAATATGTGCGTCGCGGGGAAATTTTTGCGTACCCAAATTATGCTTATCCAGTTGTGTTCACAATCCCGGCATTCGTTGTAATTGCGAATTTGTATTCGATGGGAGTTTATACGACGAGGAAAATGTCGATTTCCCGGACTTTCTTAGCCGTCGGTTCGGGATACGTTCTTCTTTCGGCTCTTACTGCTTTTTTTAAAACCTACGCATTCAGCAGAATAATTATTCTTATTTCCGGACTGTTTGTCATGCTTCTGCTTCCACTGTGGAGGTTCTTATTGCTATGGAGCGGCAAACGGTCGGCACATGCAGGGTTGCTGGGAATGAGAACGGCTCTTGTAGGGACTGATGCAAAAGCGCAGGAATTATTGAAAAAACTTCGTGCGACTCCACAAAGCGGATACGAAATGATCGGATTCATCGGAACATCGCATAAGGAAGTCGGGGAACAGATAGTGGGCGTTCCCGTACTTGCCAGCATAGAGAATGTCAACAAAGCTGTCCGTGAACATCGATTGAGCGATATTATTTTTGCGCCCGATTCGATATCGTATTCTCAAATTCTATCCGTCATGAGTCATACATACGAATCTGAAGTCGCTTTCCATCTCGTTCCCAATACGATGGACGTGGTAGTCGGAAAGGCGAGCATCGACGTATTGGATCAACTGCCGCTCGTACAACTTACTTTTAATATCAGCAAACCTTTCAACCGTTTTACGAAAAGAATTTTCGATATCATCCTTTCGGGATTGCTCTTAATCATTGTTTGTCCTATTTTATACATATTTCGTTTCAGGAAACCGCATAACTCATTGTTTTCCCATCTTATGGATGTGTTGAAAGGGACATATAGTTTTGTCGGTCCATCACTCGAATCGAAAATATCTGAAGTCCAAGATATCTTTATCGGCAAACCGGGACTGACTGGGTTGGCACAGTTGAAAGGGACGCAGCATCTGTCGGCAGAAGAAATTGCACAGTATAATTTGTATTATGCACGCCATCAATCGATATTAACCGATGGAGAAATTCTTCTCCGAACCTGGTTGAAAACCCGGACCGATGCATAGGAGGAGGAAATAATTAAGATTTTGGAGAGTATCGGATGGCAAAAGTAATATTAGATTTTGAAAAACCGATTATAGAGCTGGAACAAAAAATCGCAGAGATGCGAAAATATGCGGACAACCTCGATATTTCCGATGAAATTGGAACACTCGAAGGAAAGGTGGATCAATTGCGAAATTCCGTATATCAGAATTTGACCCGATGGCAGCGCGTTCAGATTGCCCGGCATCCCGACCGGCCGTATACACTCGATTATATACAATATATGATCGAAGATTTTGTTGAATTGCACGGTGATCGCCGTTTTGCGGATGATAAGGCGATCATCGGCGGATTCGGACGATTGGACAAAGACACTGTGCTGATCCTCGGCCATCAAAAAGGCCGCGACACAAAATCTAACATCTACCGTAATTTCGGAATGCCGAATCCGGAAGGATACAGGAAAGCGCTGCGGCTGATGTTGCTTGCCGCAAAGTTCGGGAAGCCTATTATTACACTGCTCGACACGCCCGGTGCATATCCGGGACTGGGGCCGAAGAGCGCGGGCAGGGAGAGGCGATTGCCCGCAATCTTTTTGAAATGTCCCATTTACCGGTACCGATCATCGTCGTTGTTATCGGCGAAGGGGCTTCCGGCGGCGCGCTTGGAATGGGAATCGGCGATAGAGTCATGATGCTTGAGAATTCGTGGTATTCCGTTATTTCTCCGGAATCGTGCTCCAGCATTCTCTGGCGGAGCTGGGAATTTAAAGAGCAGGCGGCAGAAGCGCTTAAACTCACGGCAAAAGATTTGCTTGAACAAAAGATTATCGACAAGATTATTCCGGAACCGGTTGGAGGAGCGCATCGCGATCCGCTGATTGCTGCAGCAACGCTGAAGAGAACTCTGATCGAAGAATTGAAAACGCTTAAGAAAATCAAGCCCGATCGTCTTGTACAGATGCGAATCGAAAAGTTTTCCGCCATGGGCGAATGGAAGAGCGCATAATGTCTGTCGCAATAGCACAGCACTATTCTTCGATACGCGTCCGTTATGCGGATACGGATCAGATGCGAGTTGTTCATCACAGCAAATACTTCGAATACTTTGAAATAGGGCGTTCAGACCTCATCCGAGCGTTGGGCATGCCGTACGGGGACATGGAGGCAAAAGGAATTTTCCTGCCGGTTATAGAAGCAGTAGCAAAATTCTTAAAACCGGCTCAATACGATGAAGTCCTTACCGTCGAAACTTCGATATGTGAAATGCCGGTAGTTACTTTAACTATCGAGTATCGTATTTTAAGGCATAATAGAGAAGAATGTCTTGCAGAAGGGCGAACCGTTCACGGTTTCCTCAATGCAAAAACAGGAAGGCCAACACGCGCACCGAAGGATTTTCTGCAGCTCTTTAACAAGTAAATCTCATCATGCGGGAAAAAATAGTTCAGCTCGGGAAAGACACTGCAATCTACGGATTGAGCACAATTCTTGGCAGACTGATCAATTTTCTCATCGTTCCCTTTTATGCCAATGTCCTGCTTCCTGCAGAGAACGGCATCATCTCGAATCTCTATGCTTATATAGCATTTGCTTTTGTGGTATACTGCTACGGTATGGAAGCGGCGTATATGCGGTTCGTATCTACACTCGACCTTGGCAATAAAAAGCAAAACTTCAGTGTGCCTTTTCTTTCCCTGCTCGTAACATCGCTTCTGGTTTCACTGACCATTCATTTTCAAGCGCCGTTCATAAGCCGCTCCATCGGTATGAATACTTCAGAGAGCGGACTGATACGATATGCGGGATGGATATTATGTTTCGATACGCTTTCCGTCATTCCGTTCGCATCGCTGAGAATGGACCGGAAAGCAAAAGTCTTTGCATCTCTGAAGCTGTTCAATATCATGACGAACGTAGTTCTGAATCTTGTTCTTATTCTCGGATTTCATTTCAGGGCTGAAGGAGTTTTTCTGGCAAATCTCTGCGCATCGGCCGTGACGTTCGTCTTAGCAATGATTATTGTTGCAAAGAATGTGACATGGAAATTACCCGGAGGTTTATACAGTCAGGTCTTAAAATTCGGGCTTCCGTACATCCCGGCCGGCTTAGCAGGCATGGCGATGCAGGTGATCGACAGACCCATCGTTAAAGCCTTGACTAACGACGCTACACTCGGCATTTATCAGTTGAACTACCGGCTGGGGATATTTATGATGCTTATTGTCGGAATGTTCGATTATGCATGGAGACCTTTTTTTCTCAATCATGCGCACGATGAAGATGCAAAGAAACTGTTTTCAAAAGTTTTTACATATTTTACTCTGGGAATGATGATTATTTTTCTGACCGTATCGCTTTTCATCGAAGATATCGTTCGCATGAAAATAGCCGGAAAACAGTTTTTTCCTCCTGTCTATTGGCAGGGAACGCCCATAGTTCCGTGGGTTCTTCTCGCGTATGTATTTACGGGAGCATATACTTGCTTTGTAGTTGGAGTCTATCTGGAAAAAAAAACCAAGTATCTTCCTTTTGTGACAGGAGCAGGGGCGTTGATCAACGTCGGAGCGAATCTTATCCTTATACCTTTACTCGGAATACTCGGAGCCGCGCTTTCGACCCTTTTAAGTTATATCGTCATGGCTGTCGGGATGTATTTTGCATCGCAGAAATATTACCGGATCGAATATGAATGGAACATCATTGCCAAAATATCAGGTTCGGCTTTATGTCTGTTTTTTCTCTACAGAAGTTTAAGCCTCGAGCCGCTCCGGATATCTTCCTTTGTTGTAAAATTACTTCTTCTGGGGATGTTCGGAATTGTACTGATCTTCCTAAATGTTGTAAGAAAGAGAGATATTCGTGATTCGGTCGCAATGCTGAAAAATCTTATCAAAAAGCCCGCCTAAAGGTTCGTTGAAGAATAAAAGGGACCTGTTGAACTAAAAGTAAATTATGTACCAGCAGGATTCTCAAAAATCCAGGTCTAAAGTTCTTTAAGGTTTGATTGTTTTCAACCGTCTCTTTTAAAAGATTGATTTTCGGATGCAGAGTCCGGTTAACCAAAAAAAACATTATACATGTATGCGAAGAATTTATGGAACCTGATATGAAATAATGTTGGAACAGATCTGTATTGGTTTTGGTAAAATATTAGAGGACAAAAGAAAAATGAAGCGTGCATGACGAGGCTCTGATCGAGATAAGGGAAAAATAATTGCACTGTAAAAATTATGTGAAGGGAAAAATGGGAAAAGATAAGATGGGAAAAAAAGTTATCACTGATCATCGGCGAAAATAAATGAGTTCAAACGGCCAAAAAACTTGACAAAGAATTATAAACACGTATATTAGTATCAGTATTTGTTGTTCATTGATACAACAAGACGAACTGTTCACAGATGAAAGGTTGATCATCCCGCTTGTTTAAGCGATTGAACGTAGCTCTCGTCTACAACATGAAAAAAGAAAATTCAGATGATACATCATCTGATGACGGCGAACCCAATAGACGAAATCACAATCGGAAATTGGAAAGTGCCGGCGCTCCAGCGAAAGAGACGAAAGCAGATACATACGCAGAATGGGATAGTAAAGAAACCATTCTTGCCGTCAAAACGGCTCTCGAACAAAACCACAATGTCACACTCATCGAAGCGAATGAGGAAGCGTACCGGAAGATCTGCGAAGTGAAGCCGGAAATTGTTTTTAACATCGCTGAAGGTTTCAGAGGTCCGTCGCGCGAGGCGCAAATTCCGGCAATGCTGGAGATGCTTGGAATCCCATACACGGGATCCGATCCATTGACGCTGGCTCTCTGTCTCGATAAATCCCGCGCAAAAGAAATTCTTGCCTACCATAAAATTCCGACGCCCAAATTTTCAGTCATCGAGGAAGAATCACAGATAAAAAATTTCGATATCACTCTTCCTGCAATCGTCAAACCATTGTATGAAGGATCAAGCAAAGGAATTTATGACGCCTCGGTTGCTAAATCAAGTCCGGATCTTGCAGAACAGATCAGGAAAGTCCTGGCTGAATACGATCAGCCGGCACTTGTGGAGGAGTTTCTAACCGGAAGAGAATTTACCGTAGCGTTGCTCGGCAATGACGGCGACCTGCAGGTCTTGCCGATCGTAGAAATTTGTTTTGAATCTTTGCCGGACGGTGTCAATCCGATTTATTCCTACGAAGCAAAATGGATATGGGATACCATCGAAAATCCGATCGATGTCCATGAATGCCCTGCTAAAATAGTTCCCGAATTGAAGAATAAAATAGAAAAAATTTGCCGTGATACCTATAAAGCACTTCGATGCCGGGATTGGTGTCGTATTGACATACGCCTTAACAGCATAGGGGAACCGCAAGTTCTGGAGCTTAATCCACTTCCGGGGATACTGCCGAATCCTGAAGAACATTCTTGCTTTCCGCAGGCTGCCAGAGCGGCAGGACTCGATTATACGGCTTTAATAAATTCCGTCCTTAACGCAGCCATAAAACGATACAACCTCAATTAACACGAATATGACCAAAAGCGAAATTCATATTGCCGTAGTTTTTAATGAACCGATTGTCGAATTGAACGAGGCAAAACGAATATTGAGGGAAATCGCAAACCACGGTGCCGTGCGGGGCGGTACGGGGGAGCTGCCAAACATTATCGATCTTTCCGAGATCGGAGTGATCGAAGAGCGTGAACATGTGGAACAAGCGCTTCATGACAAAGGCTTTCGGACGTCACTCTTCAATATGAACGGAGATATAAAGCGCCTTATCCATTTCCTGGAAAAAGAAAAACCGACGATTGTTTTCAATCTCTGCGAATCATTATTGGGTCAAGCCATTCACGAAATGCACGTTGCAGGTATCTATGAATTGATGGGAATGCCGTATACGGGAACAGGAACAGTTGCACTTGGCATCTGCTTGAATAAAGTACGAACAAAAGAAATATTAAACTATCATCATATTCCGACCGCCCCTTATGTGCTTGTGGAAAAAGGGGATGTTATTTCTCCCAAGACTTTTTCTTTGCAATTTCCGATGATCGTTAAACCGCTTCATGAAGATGCAAGTTCCGGAATTGAAAACTCTTCTGTGGTACACGATTTTGCCTCTTTGACCGAGCGCACTTCAAAGGTTATCAAAGCATTTGAACAGCCCGCCTTGGTGGAAGAATATATCGCTGGCCGGGAGTTGAATGTTGCCGTCATGGGAAATAATCCGCCCGTTGCGCTGCCGATATCGGAAATCGATTTTTCCGGTTTGCCGGAGTCGTATCCCAAAATTGTCACGTATAATGCCAAGTGGGTCGAAAGTTCACCGGAATTTATTGGGACGGTCGGGACATGCCCGGCAATTTTACCGCGGAATGTTGAACACGCCGTTAAAGAAATCGCATTGCAGGCATATCGCATTATGGAAATCCGGGACTATGCGCGGATCGATATACGGCTGGACAAAAACAACAAGCCGTATGTTCTTGAGGTCAACCCGAATCCGGATATATCTCGAGACGGAGGATTTGCCCGTTCGGCATGCACGGCTGGAATGACATTTGAAGAAATGATCGGAAAAATCGTAGAACATACGCTTGAGCGATGTCGAATACAATAATATGCCCATAAGGAAATTTGAAAAACAAGATCTGCCGGAGATTATTGAGCTCGTGTATGCGACCGGGGTTTTTAAGGAAAGTGAGATTCAAATTGCAAAAGAACTGCTGGAAATAGCCGTGGACAATCCGGATCAAAATGATTATATCATCTATTCGTACGTAACGGAAAACGGAACGGTAGCCGGATATTATTGCTGCGGGCCGACGCCGTTGACCGCCTCGACATACGATTTGTACTGGATTGCAGTCCATCCCTCGCAGCAGGGCAAAGGTGTGGGATATGAGTTGCTGCAGCATTGTGAGAATTTAATTCGATCAGTCAGCGGGTCTCTGATTATGGTTGAAACCTCGTCGCTGCCGAAGTACGACGCAACGCGAAAATTTTATCTGCGCAATCGTTATTCTCAGGCTGCGCAGGTCCGGGATTATTATGCACCGGGCGATGATCTTGTAATCTATTCCAAACACATTCAGGAGGTCTGAGAAGCTTTATGGAACTGTGGCAAGAGATGCTGAGGCAAAGCATCGACAGCGGTAAAGATTTAGTCGAACGTTTTAACTTCGATACGGAGACGGCGGAAAAATTGAATAAATTTTTCCATATCCGTGTCAATCCCTATTATATGAGCCTCATTCGATATCCCGGCGATCCGATTTGGCGGCAGTGTATTCCGGACGCAATAGAACTCCAGGACGAACATGCTCCGGAAGATCCTCTGAATGAAGAAGGAGACAGTCCGGTTAAAAGTATTACGCACCGGTATCCGGACCGAGTTTTGTTTCTGATCACGAGTCAATGCTCGATGTATTGCCGTTTCTGCACGCGCAAGCGCAAAGTGAGCGATTCAACGAAGATTAATTCAAAATATATTCAGGACGGGTTGACATATATTGCAGCGCACCCTGAGGTGCGGGATGTTATTATTTCCGGCGGCGATCCGTTGATGGTCACCGATTATGCCCTCGAGCGCGTGCTGGCGGGACTGCGGGAAATTCCTCATGTGGAAATTATTCGTATCGGCACAAAAATGCCATGCGTACTTCCGCAGCGCATTACGCCTAAATTGTGCAAGATGCTGAAAAAATACCATCCGCTGTATATCAACACTCATTTCAACCATCCATGGGAATGCACACCGGAAGCGACACGCGCATGCTCGCTCTTAGCCGATGCAGGCATCCCGCTCGGCAACCAGGCGGTGTTGATGAAAGGGGTCAATGACGATCCCGATATCATGCTGGAACTGCACCGTAAATTGCTCCAGATGCGCGTCAAGCCGTATTATATTTATCAGGCAGATCTGACTAAAGGCACAAATCATTTCCGGACTCCGGTACGCGTCGGTCTGGAAATTATGGACAAGCTGCGTGGTCATACCTCCGGTCTTGCGATTCCCTATTATGTAATCGATGCGCCGGGCGGCGGCGGAAAAATTCCTTTGCTTCCTCAATATGTCCTTGGGAGGAACGGAAGAGATATAATTCTCCGCAATTTCAAGTACGAAATCTACACGTATCCGGATGTGGAGGATCCAACGATTGAGCAGCATCCGGTAGAACAGAAATATCTGCGCAAGCGCCAGAACGGCAGAAGGAAGCAGGTCACGGTTCCGGAGGCCCAGGATGGGATTACAGAAAATGCAGAAGCGCTCATGCGGATTGAAAAGTAGACTATGAAATAGTACAAGAAAGCCCGTTGAAATCGACTTCACGGGCTTTTTTATTTTTGCGAAGAGGTGAGATATGGAAACAATGAAAAACAAGATCGAGAGAATTCAGGAAGCGCTCAGAACGGAAGACATGGACGGATGGCTGCTGTATAATTTCCGGGATTCGAACATCTTCGCTAAAAATATACTGTCCCTTCCGCCGCATATCATGTGCACGCGCAGGTATTATTATTTTATTCCTTCTCAAGGAAAGCCGCGCAAGCTTGTACACCGGATCGAAGAATGGAATCTCGATACGCTGCCCGGAGATAAAACGGTTTACTTGAGCTGGCAGTCTCTGCATGAGGGATTAAAGAAAATACTGCATGGGACGAAATTAGTGGCGATTGAATATTCTCCTTTTTGTGCCATTCCTTACGTAGCCACAGTCGATGCCGGAACGATAGAGCTGGTAAAATCTGCAGGCGTACAGCTCGTTTCTTCTGCGAATTTGATACAGCGTTTTGAATCGATCTGGGATGGTGAACAAAGAGATGGATGCTTCGAATCGGCAATACATCTAAGAACAGATTGTCGACGTTGCATTCGGATTTATTCGGGAAAAATTGCAGTCTGCCAGTCCGGTAACGGAATTCGACGTTCAACAATGTATGCTGGCGGAATTTGAAAAGCGCGGGCTTACAAGCGGCGATGCTCCGAATTGTTCCGTTAATGCGAACGCTGCAAATCCTCATTACGAACCTGCAAAGGATATTTTTACAAAGATCAAAAAGGGGGATATTGTCTTGTTGGATCTATGGGCCAAGAAAAAAGTGCCCCGTTCCGTCTATGCGGACATAACATGGATGGGATACGCAGGGGAGAGTGTGCCGGATGAATACGAGAGAATTTTTCAGATCGTAAAAGGTGGACGGGATGCGGCTTTGAATTTTATACGCTCTTCCTTTGCGGCGGGTAAGACGATACATGGTTATGAAGTTGACGACGCTGCTCGTAATTTTATTACAGGCGAAGGTTTCGGCGAATATTTTGTCCATCGGACGGGACATTCGATCGGCGAAGAAGTGCATGGAACCGGCGCCAATATGGACAACCTGGAAACACACGACGAGCGTATTCTTATACCGGAGACTTGTTTTTCAATAGAGCCGGGAATTTATTTCCGCGATCGTTTCGGCGTCCGTAGCGAAATAGACGTTTACATCTCCAAAGAAAAAGAGGTCATCGTTCCGGGATTACCGATACAGGAATCTATATTGAATATCCTATAAAGCACTGCCGTTTTAGTTAAGAGCTGGTGAACGCGGTAAGTACAATTTTGTTCAGTTTCCGCTATGTTCAGCATGCGGTTCGGCTATGACAATTGATAATGCCATTTAATGACCGCCGCTCAACCTTCAATTCGAGGTTTCCGGCCTCATCCGTACAGGGTAACGTCTCGAACATAAGATCGGCGGCTCATTCAGCGGAGTTTTAAAGAGCCGGACGTATATATGAAATCTGCTATGAAGAAAAATATTAAAATATTAACAGGTGTTCTGCTTTTTGGATTGCTTCTCCTCTTCCTCGCTGTTCAATATGCAATTAAAAATGTTCTGCCCTATTCGCCGATCAGACCGTATCGATGTACTCAAAATGATATCTATAGATATTTTAACGGTATCTCTCATCCGCTTGCGGCAGGACTCGATTATAAGGATTTTAATATTACTGTTGAAGATACCATCCTGCTGCGAGGTTGGTTTATTTATTCAAAATCGGTACCTGCAGAAGGAACAATATTCCTGCTTCACGGCATCGGCAGCTGCAGAGCTGCCATGCTTCCTATGGCAAAACTTCTCGCATCGCATGGATTTAATTGTATTCTCTATGATTCACGAGCACAGGGGGAAAGCGGCGGTATCAATTGCAGCTTCGGATTTTTTGAAAAAAAGGACCTTTCTGCATATATAGATTCGGCTGAGGTTCGTTTTCCAGGTTCTCAACCGTATGCGGTTTATGGCCATTCCCTGGGAGCCGCGGTTGCAATCCAATCTATGGCTGATGAGAAACGGCTTGTATGCGGCATTGCAGAAAGTCCGTTCGCTCGTTTGCGCGATATTATAAGGGATTATTTTGCAAGGATGATTTATATGCATATCAATGCCATTCCCGATGAGGCAATGAAGAATACCGAAAATATTGCACATTTCAGAATTGACAGCGTTCAGCCGGCTGCCGCAGCATTGCGAATTACACAGCCGGTAATGATAGTTCACGGAATCCAAGATCAAAATATTTCCGTATCGTACGGCAGACAAGTATTTGACAATCTCAACTCCCCCAAAAAGGAATGGTATCCCATTCCTGGAGGCGATCATAACAACCTCAGAAGAATCGGCGGCGTCGAATACGAACAAAGAATTGTCGGCTTCTTTAAAAAATATTTACTTCCGTCCGTCAAATCAGCCGATAAATAAAGATATCCGGAAGCCAAAAAAATAAAGATGATCCTGCGAAAAAACTCTCAATCCAATGAAGTTAAATGCTGGGATATTGAAATTTTATATCTGCGGCTGCATGGTGTTATAATTCCAAAAAATATTGAAAAAGTGTTAAAAATAATCAGTCGAAAAATAAGGCGGGAGATTTATTTTTTAGCAATTTCCCAAACTATCGGATAGTTTTCAACAATATCTTATGTAATAATTGTCATTTTGCACAACATTCAGCATAATTTATGTGTAAAATTTTTCTGTTCTTACAAATTGCAAACTATCGGATAGTTTTTAAAATGTGCATTGTTCTAATTTAAATTGACGAAATTAGCCAATTATCGCGTGTTTTTCTAAATAACTATCGGATAGTTTAATACAGGATGCTTTAAATACTGAAAGGAATCTTTTAATGCCGACAGAAGAAGAATTAAGATATCCCATCGGAAAATTTCAATCAATCCAGCCGACACCCGAACTCCGGACTCAATGTATTGGCCGGTTCAGATCTGCACCGAATGCTTTGTATGAGGCTGTCAAGGGTCTCAAGGAGAATCAGCTTCTCACAACATACCGGCCCGGCGGCTGGACTCTTGCTCAGGTTGTACATCATTTGGTAGAGTCGGATATAAATGCCTATCCAAGATTAAAGTACGCCCTTACTGAAAATGCGCCGGATGTTATGGTAGCACAACAGGGTCTATGGGCTGAACTGGCCGACGCGCAATCTCCTAAGATCAATTCATCATTGACTCTCTTCGAGGCAATTCGCAATCGATGGGCGGATGCATTCGAATCTCTAAAGCCCCAGGATTTTAACAGACAATGGCGGCATAACCGGTACGGCCTTTTAACAATCGATTTCTTGCTTCAACAATATGTATGGCATGCACAGCACCATACCGCACAAATAAGCGAACATCGCAAGCGGATGAACTGGTAACGAGGTTAAGGATGAAAATGATCGATAAAACCATTGCGGAACATTATACATGGGGTCAGAACTGCTCTGGCTGGCATTTTGTCAAGACAGATGAGATAAGCGTTATACGGGAGTTAATGCCTCCGCATACATGTGAGGTATGCCATAAGCATTTCAGGTCGCGGCAGTTTTTTTTCGTTTTTTCCGGCGAAGCGACAGTTGAAATTGAAGGTGAAAGTCAAGTTCTTCACCCGGAACAAGGACTCGAAATCTCTCCAGGTGCAGCTCATCAAATTTTCAATAACTCAAACACAGATTTGCATTTTCTGGTTATCTCATGTCCTCCAAGTCATCAGGACCGGATAAATGTTTAGACAATAATCTAATAGCTCACGGGAGAAATGAGTATGAGATTCTTGAGACGAATACCCTTTATCTTCGTGTTTTTTGTTTGTAACATCATGGCCGCTCCAAATGCAGTGCACGTATGGGAAAAACAGGAACTGACTTTCGTCGCTGAGAATCCTTATGCAAATGCATATACCTGACTTTCAGCTTGATGTATACACTAGAAAAGGTCTAAAAAGAGCAAAATGCAAAAATCACCTCTAAAATCAGGCATATTATCGTTCTTTATCAGTAAATAATACTTGACATTGATATTTGGATAGTGTATATTATATACACTATGAGTTTCATAAGAAAAATAAAGCACGGTGGCAAAACATATCTTGCTGAAGTCGAAAACCAATGGATCGATGGACATTGCGTCCAAAAGCACATTCGTTACATTGGTAAAGAGATCGATGAAAAAGTAATTTTAGCGTCATCAATTTCTAATTTTGAAGTTACAGAAATCAAGCTCTATGGACCGCTTCTTGTTCTGGATTCACTTGCGAAAGGCATCGATTTAGAGTCGATGCTTGGAGAATATGGGAAAGAAATCTTGTCGATGGTGTATGCGCATTGCCTGGATTTTAAGAGTGTCAATAAAATGACGCAATGGTATGAACGTACAGACTTACCATTAATCCTTTCTCATGATGCACTCACGAAAGATCGGCTCTATTCGGCAATGGACTCAATCGACGATCTTCAGGCTCATGATATTCAACGGACAATCTTTGAAAAAGTTCTTAAGCATTATCATTTACCAGTGACAGGTATTGTCTATGATGTTACCAACACATACTTGTATGGAAACAAATGTCCACTCGGTAAACTCGGCCATTCCAAGGACGGACAACCCGGGCATCCTCTCATCCAAGTTGGATTAGCCGTTACCAGGAAAGAAAGCATCCCGATCTGTCACAAGGTCTTGGATGGCAATATTCACGATACACGGATGTTTCAGGATTTCGTTACTGATTTTCGTCGATATAACATCAATGGCGGCATATTCGTATATGATCGAGGTATTTCATCTGCCCGTAACCTCAAGGATATTAAGGCACTTAGCTGGGATACGCTGTGCGGATTACCGATTAGAGGCACACTTGCGGCAACAGTTCGCGCTCTAAGAGAGAAGAAGAATTTCGTCAACATAGGAAATCGTGTCCAGTTGAAAAAAAGTAATTTTTATGTTTGCTGCATTCCCTATACAATTGATGATATCCACGGGATATTGGCAGTCTGTTTTAATAATGCTCAAAAACAAGAACTCCAAGAGTCGCGGTATGATGAGATACAAAACGCAAAAGAGCTATTGCGTCAAAAGAAAACCATCAAACCGGGATTAGAAAAATATTTTGATAACAAGGGAGAAATACTCACCGATGTCGTTGCTCAAGCCGAAGAGTTCGACGGATTTTCGTGTCTTTTTGCAACAAGAGAATTGACAAAAGAAGATTTTATCAAAATATATTTTGACAAGAATGTCATTGAGCGATCATTTAAAACGCTTAAAGGTATTGTGAACTTACAGCCGATTCGTCATTGGTTGTACAACAGGGTGACGGCGCATGTGTTTATTTGTTATCTTTCATATTTACTATTATCATTATTAGAGTTCCATCTCCGCAAGATTCCTATGTCGGCCGAAGAAGCACTTGAAGAGTTATCGTCGATGTATAAGGTGTATTTACGTGACGCAAAAAAGAATTTTCAATTATCTCGTATTGTAGCGTTAACGAAGAAGCAGGAACTAATTTTGAAACGTGTAAATAAAAAACTTTTGAAATTATAGTGTATATTTTGACCTGAAAGTCAGGCATATACAGACGTCATTCTCTGGGTGGATCTTACCGGGCCCGGGTTTAATAAGAGAATCTATGGATTCTGGGACGGGGATCATACTTTTCATCTACGTCTTGTTGCAACCCAGCCCGGCACATGGTACTGGAAAAGCGGATCGATTCCAGAGGATCCCGGATTGGCGGGAAAGTCAGGTTCCTTTGCAGCCGTCGATTGGACTGATTCGGAAAAAACCGAAAATCCGCTGCGTCGAGGCTTTTTGCGTGCAAGCGCCAACCAGCATGCCTTGCAGTTTGCCGACGGTACACCGTTCTTCATCATCGGAGATACATGGTACTCGCTTGGGACCAACCGCTTCCGTTGGTATGAGGATGACAATGAACGTCCTATCGGTCCTGCCGCGGGATTCAAAGATTATGTACGTTATCGTAAAATGCAAGGTTACAATTGGATCAATGTTATTGCAGCATTTCCGAATTGGATAACGGATGGAAAATCCTGGCATCTGGTTATGGACGATTCAGCAAAGACAACGGTGCGTTCTGCCTGGCTCGAATTCGGAACGGGCAGCGCAAAGAACATGGATAATGAAGGGGGACGGCCTTTCTTTTTTCCCGGCAAAGTGCCCGGTTACGAGAATGAATTTCCCGACATGGATAGGATCAACCCCAAATACTTCAAGTATCTTGACAGAAAAATCGATTATCTCAATGCCAATGGATTCGTTCCGTTTATCGAAGTTTCGAGGCGTGATGCCGGTCTGTGCTGGCATAAATATTACGACTGGCCGGATTCTTATGTGCGATTTATCCAGTACATATTTTCACGATATCAGGCCAATAATACCGTCCTGAGTCCGATTCATCTCGACATTATCGACGAGACGGTAAGTCCCGACGATTACACAACTGCAATTCATTTCATGGAAAAAAAATTCGGGCCGCCACCGTTCGGAACACTGCTTTCTGCGAACGCAAATCCTTCGACACTCGAAAATTGGGGTGAAGATTCATGGGTAACGCTTCACCAGATCGGCAATATGCGCGAGCATAATAATTACTGGTATCTCACAGAGATTTTCAATTTAAAGAATCCGAAACCGGCGCTCAATGGCGAGCCGTATTATGCAGGTTACAGGGATGCACGCGGACCGGGTTCGGCCAACTATACACGCGGTGCAGCGGGCGGATCTGAGCGCGATAATGCATTTGTCCGTTCCGGCATGTACGGAAGTTTTATTTCCGGCGGATTAGCCGGACATGTCTATGGCGCTGAGGGAATTTGGGGCGCCGATATCGAACCGACTGCACCCGTGCATATGTGGGATGCATTTCAATGGAAATCGGGAGCCGAGATGCAGTATTTAAAGACCTTCGCTTTTTCCATAGGCAGGCGTTATCAGGAATTAGTACCGCTGGCAGACCTTGTATCACCCAATAAAACGCGTGAGACGCTTAGTTACGAAGGCTGGGCCTATTGCGCACGCACCGACGACAAGCAGGTATTTCTTGCATATTTTGAAAAAGGATGCCCGCCATCTCAAATTCGCGGTGCACGGCTCAATAGTATTTATCGTGCGCAATGGTTTAATCCACGCGAAGGTACGTGGATGAATGTGGGAACCGGCAAACTCGCATCAAACAAGATAGGTATTTTGACGCTCCCGGATTTTCCAGGCGACTCAGATTGGGGCCTCCGGCTGATCTATGAAGGCCGGGAATCCGGAAAAATTCTGAATTAGATTATACCGTATCAAGAAGAGTAGACTTAAAAACACTCGAAGCTTTGCGGATGAATGCAGTTCAATTTATTTTTGAGAACGTTACGCGCAACCATCTGTGATGCAGCTTATAAAACAATTGCAGACTTTGCTTCTTCAAAAGATCTGTCTTACATTAACTTGAGAATAAAACAATGGAAGGATGATAATTGTGAATCAAATATTTGGCAAAAGAATTTTATTTATTTCTGCTCTTGGACTGTTTCAAACCGTTCTTCTCTTTTCACAGAAGCAGTCTCTGGGAATATTTGAAGGAAGCGGCGATATCGGTGATGTTCTTAAAAAAGGTTCTGTAGTCTTCGATTCCGTCAAAAAAAGTTATACGATCGTCGGAGGAGGAGAGAATATGTGGTATGCCAAAGATGCTTTCCAGTATGTCTGGAAAAAAGCGTCGGGCGATCTTTCCATTTCCGCGGATATCAGTTTTCCTGATACAGGAGGTAATGAACATCGCAAAGCCGGACTCATCATCCGCCAGAATCTCGATCCCGACGCGCAGTATGTCGATGCTGTTCTTCATGGCGACGGCCTGACATCCATGCAATACCGTGAAATCAAAGGCGGGTTGACACGTGAAATTCAAGCCAATATTAAAGGCCCGAGCAGAATCAAACTGGAAAAACAGGGCAACTATGTTTTCATGTCCGTTGCTCCTGCAAATGAAAAACTTCGCCCCGCGGGAGGGTCATTTAAAATTAAATTTGAAGAACCGTTTTTCATCGGACTTGGTGTTTGTTCTCACAACAACAATGTGTCGGAAAAAGCCGCTTTTTCAAATGTAGAAATTTCGCTCGGCTTAAAAACCGTCCCGGGCGAATCATCGGTGGAAAGTACATTGGAAACGGTGTCCATTGAATCGAAAGACAGAAAGGCAATTTATACAGCCGAAAACTTTATCGAGGGGGCATTCTGGTCGGGAGATGGGGAGAAAATATTCTTCAACAATAAGGGTCATTTATATAAATTGCCGAAAGGCGGCGGTAAGCCGGAATTGTTTAACACAGGATCCTTAAAAAATATCGGAAGCTGCAACGGCTTTTCTCCGGATCGAAAACAGATGGCTCTTAGTAATTACGCAGGCGAGCATCAGTCCCTGATTTATTTAGTGCCGGCAGAAGGCGGCGAACCAAAACTGCTGACTCCCGATGTTTCATCATGGTGGCACAACTGGTCTCCGGACGGCGCGGTGATTCTCTATTCCGGCATGCGAAAAAATAACCTGGATATTTACAGTATTCCTGTCAAGGGCGGCAAGGAAACACGACTGACCACACAACCGGGAATCGACGACGGCCCGGAGTTTTCATCCGATGGTAAATTTATATATTTCAATTCCGACCAATCGGGTTCAAGTCAAATCTGGCGGATGAAACCGGACGGAAGTTCTCAGGAACAAATTACTTCCGATGAATATAACAATTGGTTTCCGCATGTTTCACCGGACGGCAAATGGATCGTTTTCATCTCCTATAATAAGGATGTCAAAGGGCATCCCGCGAATCAGGATGTCATGCTGAGAATTTTACCGGCTGCGGGCGGCGATTGTGAAGTGGTTGCAAAGCTTTTAGGCGGACAAGGCACATTTGATGTCAATCCATGGGCGCCGGACAGCAAGAATCTGACTTTTATTAGTTATAGAGTGGTTCAATAACCGTCCATGAAATGTATTCTGTTTCAGTTTTGCCACTATGCGGCGTTATCGCTGTGCGGGATAGGCAGTACTTTTTATTTGGAGAGATCATTCATCGGAATGATTTTTGAGTAATGGATAAACGCCCGCAATATGAGGAAGCAGTGCAAACTCTTAAAAATATTCTCAGGGATGAAGAAGATGCAATTGCAATGATGGCAACCATTTCGTGCGAACTGAAGCATTCATTCGATACGTTTTCATGGGTTGGATTCTATAGGGTTGTTAAGCCGGGACTTCTTAAGGTCGGACCTTATCAAGGCTACCATGGCTGCATTGATATATCATTCGAAAGGGGTGTTTGCGGAAAATGCGCTATTGAAAGAAGAACTCAAATCGTTCAAGACGTACAAAAAATTCCTTATCACATCGCATGTTCGAGCGAAACGAAGTCCGAAATAGTCGTTCCTGTTTTCGACGCGGAAAAGACTCTGATTGCAGTTCTCGATATTGATAGTAATTTTAAAGAATGTTTCGATGAGGTCGACAAATATTATTTGGAAGAAATTTGTACGCTGTTTGAAAATCGTACAGAAAATACTTGACAGACAGTTAAAATCTGCTTAATTTATACACTAAGGAAACGATAATAGTTTCCATGATGGATACATAAATTGCCGATAGATATTGATTCGGCTTTATTTTTCACTTAACGGAAACTGAAGAAACAATAATAGTTTCCAAGGTGATGAAAAAATGGCAGATCAAGAAGAAAAGCAAAGAATATTAGCCGCTGCATCAAAAAGGTTCTTTGAACTCGGAATTTCCAAGGTGACAGTCGATGAGCTGGCTGCAGACCTCGGAATGAGTAAGAAAACGATTTATAAATATTTTCCGAGCAAAGATGATTTGCTGCTGGCGGCTGTTCGCGTAAATATAGAACGCGTCGGCAAAGAAGTCTCCGGCATTATCAATTCAGCGGAACCGTTCGAAAAAAAGATCGCTGTTCTTTTATCCGTTATCGGAAGGCAAATTCGTCGCATCAGTCCGCAATTCCAATCGGATATGAGACGCTTCTCTCCCCATGTCTGGGATGAAATCGATACATTCCGGCGCGAGGTCGTCATCGGTCAATTGAAAAATCTGTTTCTTCAGGCGAAGAAAGAAGGTTTTTTCCGGGAAGATCTCAATGTGGAAATATTCCAGCTTATTTTGGTGAATGCGGCGCAGGGCATTGTGAATCCACAAACTCTTGCAGATCGCTCTTTCTCAGCCGCCGAGGCGTATCAGGAAATTATCAAAGTTCTCTTTACCGGTGCTTTGACGGAAGAAGGAAAAAAACATGTGCATCTCTTCGATGTCCAATTTGAACAACAACTGTATCAGAGGATGATATGAAATATTTGTCTTTTATCGCGGCTTTTGCCGCTCTTATTTTTTTTGGATGCGGGAAGAATAATAATTCAACTATAGCATCGTCGGGAACGATCGAAGCAACTGATGTTACCGTGAGTGCTCAAGCAGGCGGTATCGTGCTGCGTCTCTGTGTCGACGAGGGGTCAGTGGTTCACACAGGCGATACACTTTTAATAATCGATGATGTGGACTGGAGGTTTCAGTACGATCAGGCCGCCGCCGGATTCGTTATGGCAGAAGCACAATATCAACTGGCCGTCAAAGGTTCGCGTGTGGAAGATGTTATGCAGACAGAAGCGAATTACAGGAACGCCGAATCCGATCTAAAACGCATCGAAGCACTGTGGCAGACAAAAAGCGTTACGGAAAAACAATTAGATGATGCCCGGACCAATTTTACAGTTGCCCAGCAAGTCTGGGAAAAAACGAAGCGCGGCTCGCGGCCGGAAGAGATCGATCTGGCTCGCGGACGGAGGGATCAGTCAAAAGCCCAGATGGCTTCGCTCCGGAAAAAGTTAGAAGACTGCATTGTGCGATCGCCGATCAACGGAATCGTTACAAAACGTTTTGTCGAAGCAGGAGAACTTGTGGGATCGGGCACTTCGCTTTTCCGGCTTGACGATCTCTCTTCGCTGGATATTACCATCTATATTCCGGAAGCGGATTTGCCAAAAATTGTGCTCGGTCAGAGTGCATCGGTTCAGGTCGATGCATTCCAAAATAGAACATTCGAAGGACATGTTATTTTTATCTCGCCTGTAGCGGAGTTTACACCGAAAAATATTCAAACAAACGACGAGCGGACAAAACTTGTTTTCGGCGTGAAAATAAAAGTTCAGAATGCGGACGGGACGCTCAAAGCGGGAATTCCTGCCGATGTCGTTCTGCATGTCGCTCGATCATAGCCGGAGATCATGATGGCTGATGCAGTAGAATTTATTAATGTCGTTAAAGTGTACGGAGGAGGCGGTAAGGAAAAGTCTGTTACTGCCGTCGATGATGTTTCCCTGACTATCCGTCGCGGGGAGATTTTCAGTCTTGTCGGACCCGATGGCGCAGGAAAAACGACCGCTATTCGCATGATGTGCGGCGTACTGCCTGCAACACGCGGCTCTATACGCGTGCTTGGATATGATATGAAAAAGGGAAAAGCCGAAATAAAAAAACATATCGGATATCTTTCGCAGCGGTTCAGCCTTTATCAAGACCTCACCATCGACGAGAATTTAGACTTTTTCGCTGAAATTCATGCCATTCATAATTATAAAATTCGAAAGGACGAATTGCTGGAATTTACTCGGCTGACAAAATTCCGGGAGCGGCTTGCCGGAAAATTGTCAGGAGGGATGAAGCAAAAATTGGCGCTTGCCTGCACGCTGATACATACTCCGGATATTCTGCTGCTGGATGAACCGACGACAGGAGTCGATCCCGTCTCGCGGCGCGATTTTTGGAAAATTCTATCCAGCCTTCTAAAAAACGGGATTACTATCGTTGTCAGCACTCCCTATTTGGATGAAGCGGAGCGAAGCAATTGCGTGGCGCTGATGAACGAAGGGAAAATTATGCAGTGCGATACGCCGAATGCAATCCGCGAATCGTTCCCGCTCAAAGTTATGGAACTGCTCTGCAGCGATATCAGGCGCGGCGCTGCCGTTCTGGCCCTCCTTTTAGGCAAAGATCGGATTCAAATGTTCGGCGACCGCCTGCACGTGATGATGAAAGATGCATCGCTGGAAGTTCAGCAGATACTCGATTGCATGATACAAGCGAAAATTAATGTAACGGGATACCGTATTCTCCAGCCGTCATTAGAAGATGTATTTATTGCACGATTAGGTTCATGAGGAATTGTATGAAACGGAAATACATTGTCATTGCTTTGTTTATGGTCAAAGCTGCGTCGGCACAGAATAGTTCCGCATCCGTATCGCTTGCCGATTGTATTGCAAAAGCTCTTGGTCAGAATCCATTGATGAAAATCAGCGAGGCGGCGGCTGAAAACGCAGAGGCACATGCACGTGAAACGGGGGCTGCTTTGCTGCCGCAATTGCGTCTGACGGGAAGCGCGATGGAATTAAGCAGTGTTCCGGCGTATACGCTGACTCTCCCGCCGCCATTTAATTTTTCAAAAACGATTTTTCCGGACATTACGGAAAACTATTCCTTAAAGCTCTCACTGCAGCAGCCCCTGTTTACGGGATTCAAACTCAGTAAAAGCAGAGAAATGTCCGACCTGAATGCACAGGCGGAGAGGGAAGAGTATTCGAAAGATCAACTCGATATGGTCGTTGCTGTGACTGTGGCTTATTGGAATCTTTACAACGCCGTGGAGTCGGAACGTGTGATCGGTCAGACCGTAGAACAAATTAGCGGGCATTTAAAAGACATTCAAAGTTCTGCCGAGCAGGGGATGGCGACCGATGCCGATGTGATGAAAGTGCAGGTGCAGCTTTCGAGTATGAAGGTTAAACATGTACAGGCGCGAAATAATATTAAAATTGCTGCGATGACACTTAATTCTTTGATCGGCAATCCATTGTCCGAAGATATTGTTTCTGCAGACGATCCTCAGGAAAACGATGCCGCTCTCGCCGGCATGCTGAAAAGTGAATTATCGATATTAACGGATCGTGCTTCTGATAACCGACCCGAGATCAAATCTTTAAAATTGCGCTCTCAAATGAGCGGAGCCGGTGTGGATGCAGCGAAAGGGGGTTGGTATCCGCAAATTTATTTTGGGGCGGATTATAATTTTGCGCGGCCCAATTCCCGTATCCTCCCTCCGACAGATGAATGGAATGGAACATGGGATGTCGGGCTTACGGTTCAGTGGACGATATGGGACTGGTTCACGACACAGCATCAGACAGCCCAGGCAGAAGCATCGTTGAAACAATCGGAAGCCGGCTTGATGCAAATGCGGGATGCAGTAAAATTGGATGTTGCAGAGCAATTTTACACGGCGCAAACTGCAGCGGAGGAAGTAAGCGTTGCTCACTCCGGTGCGGAGCAGGCACAGGAATCGTACCGTATGACTCATGAAAAATTTAAAACCGGGATGGCGAGCAACAGCGATTTGCTCGATGCAGAGACGGCGCTGCTGCAGGCAAATCTGACCTATACGCAGGCGAAGGTGGATTTTAAAGTGGCGGCAGCCAGATTGAAACGCGCAGTCGGAGGATTGCTATGACCGGAAAGGAACAGACAAAAGTCACGAGCGGAAATGGCTTTGCAGTCGATGTAAAAGGATTGACGAAGATGTTCGGTTCTTTTCGCGCCGTTGATGATATTTCTTTTTCTGTCGGGCGCGGAGAGGTTTTCGGTTTCTTAGGTCCCAATGGCGCGGGAAAATCTACCACTATCCGCATGCTGTGCGGGCTGCTCTCGCCTACATCGGGAAGCGCAACGGTCGCCGGATACGAAATAACGGACAATCCGGATGCAGTTAAAGAAAACATAGGATACATGTCGCAACGTTTTTCCCTGTACGAAGATCTGACGGTCGAACAAAACATCAATTTTTACGGAGGCATTTACGGATTGGAAGGTGTCCGGTTAAAAGCGCGCAAAGAGTGGGCGATCGAAATGGCGGGATTGCAGGGAAAAGAAAAGATGCTTGCACACGCACTCTCCGGCGGATGGAAGCAACGCCTTGCGCTTGGATGCTCCATACTTCACGAGCCGCCGATCGTATTTCTGGACGAACCTACAGGAGGCGTGGATCCGGTTTCCCGCAGGAATTTCTGGGACTTGATTTATGAATTGTCTCATAACGGAACCACAGTATTCGTAACGACACATTATATGGATGAAGCGGAACATTGCAATACGATCGGTTTTATTTACAATGGCAAATTGGTGGCTATTGGATCACCAACGGAATTGAAACATCGACTGGATCGATATACGGTGTATGAAGTGCATTGCAGCGATCCGGTCGAGGCAATGGAAATATTGCGGCAGCAATCATGGACAGCCGAGACCTCCATTTTCGGTTCCGCTTTTCATATCAGTGTAGACAACAATGATCGGGCACAATCGATAATAAAGCAAACGCTTGCACAAAACAAGATCGAATCGACTCAGATAGAAAAAATTGTTCCCTCGCTCGAAGATGTTTTTCTTCATCTCATTGCGGCGGAAGATGATAAATAAAGTAGTTCGTAGTTCTTTGTGCGTAGTGCTTAGTCAAAGATATTTCGACGTAACACTTCGAACCAAGAACTAAGAACCAAGAACTAATAAAATGTCCTTAAATATTCTTCCTATCGTTCGAAAGGAATTTCGCCAGATTAAACGCGACAAGCGCGTGCTTGCTGTGATGCTCTTCATCCCGGCATTGATGCTGTTTCTGTTCGGATATGCTTTGAACTTCGATATTAAGCACACGGCGACCGCAGTATACGATGAAGATAAAAGCCGTATGAGCCGGGACTTTATCGATCAATTTTTCAGAAACGAATACTTCGATTACACGCTCCGGCTGCAAAGCAAATCGGAAATAAACGGTATTCTGGACGGCGGCCTGGTAAAAGTGGTTTTAGTGATCCCTTCGGACTTTTCCGAACATCTTGCAAACGGAAAAGAAGCAGCCGTGCAGGTGATCATCGACGGGTCGAATTCCAACACGGGATCGATGCTGCTGGGGTATATCAATATGATCATTCAGCAGTATTCGGTTAATATCACCGAGGAAACCTATATCGCACACGGAAATCATGTGCTTGCAATACCGATCGATTATCAGCCGAGGGTTTGGTACAATCCGGAATTGAAAAGCGCAAAATTTCTTGTGCCGGGTCTTATTGCATTTATTCTTATGGTAACGGCGGTCATCTCCACTGCGCTTGCAGTCGTCCGCGAACGGGAAATGGGGACGATCGAGCAAATTATGGTCTCTCCGGTAAAGCCGCTCCAGCTTATTCTCGGAAAAACTATTCCGTATACGGTCATTTCACTTGCAGCAACAGTTATGATTCTCGGTACTCGGGTACATTCTTTTCGATGTCAGCATCAAAGGAAGCGTTTTACTCCTTGCGCTGGTGACGATCGTGTTTCTCGTCGGCGCACTCGGCATGGGATTGCTGATCTCGACGATTGCGGACACACAGCAGGTGGCGTTTATGATTGCGGTTCTTGCAACCATGCTGCCAACATTTATTCTTTCAGGTTTTGTCTTTCCGATTCGCAATATGCCGTGGATCATTCAAATCATAACGTATCTGATTCCAGCCCGTTATTTTCTGGTTGCACTGCGCGCTATTGTTCTTAAAGGCGTGGGAATCCGCGCTTTTTGGGAACAACTTCTCTTTATGAGTATTTTCGCGGCAGCAGTACTGGCGGTGAGCTCAGCGAGGCTGAAGAAAATTATTTCATGAGATCTCTCTAAAAAATGAAAACTATTCTCAATATTATCCGAAAAGAATTCATTCAGATACGCCAGGATAAGAAAATGTTCGGCATCAGTTTTCTTGCACCGATACTTCAATTGCTCGTACTGGGATATGGCGCATCGCTGGATGTTTCGGAAATTCCCATGGTTGTCTGCGATATGGATCGTTCTGCCGAAAGCAGGGATCTTATCGATCATTTTACCGCAAACGGTTCTTTTACGGTACAGGGATACACCGGGCGTCTTCAAGATGTCGATGCATGGCTGGATAACGGCCAGGCGTCCATAGCTTTAGTTATTCCGAAGGAATTCGAAAAAAAACTGGGGAATGGGAATCCTGCACCACTTCAGGTTATTGCCGACGGAACCGAAAGCAGTTCAGCCAGTATCGGTTTTTCATACGCATTGATGATCGTGATGGAATACTCGCAAAATATTGTTCTGGAAGCGATGCTGCAGCACGGCGGGATTTCGATGCCCGCTCGAGTTGCACCGCAAGTTCGCGTATGGTATAATCCGGAATTAAAAAGCCGGAATTTTATGGTTCCTGGAGTGCTCGGCTTGCTGCTGATGGTTATGACGATGATTTTAACTTCTCTGGCGATCGTAAAGGAAAAAGAGCTCGGAACGCTGGAACAATTGATAGTAACACCGATCCGTCCCTACCAGCTTATTATCGGAAAGCTTGCACCGTTCTTCGTTATAGGCGTTATCGATGTCGTTCTTGTCATTCTTGTCGCCTTATTGGTCTTTGCTCTGCCGGTGAAAGGTGGAATTCTGCTGCTGATTGCTTTGAGTATTGTTTTCCTCATGACGACACTGGGACTGGGACTCTTTATCTCTACCATTTCCCGCACACAGCAGCAGGCAATGATGACGGCGATATTTTTCTTCATGCTGCCTATGATCTTTTTCTCAGGATTTGTTTTTCCGATAGAAAACATGCCCCCGGTTATTCAGGCCGTTTCCTATTTGATACCGCTGCGCTATTATTTTGTCATTGTCAGAGGTCTTTTCCTGAAAGGGATTGGTTTAGATGTTTTATGGACGCAGGCGGCTGCGCTCCTGGCGCTGGGAACGCTGATCCTTTCCATGAGTGTCCTGAGATTTCAAAAAAGAATAAGCTGACAATTTATGGACTTTTGATATAAGGAAGCCAAATCCGGGAACATGCATCGTCATTGAATAAGAATGATTAAAAAACATTTTACCTCTTGTAACTCTAAAAAAAAATCACATACTTATTATTAAGAAAATAATTTGAAGGGCATATATTTTCTTAAAGGTTGAACGTATATATTATGAAACTCAAAGTTTTTATTATTGATGATATCCAATCCATGCGCATGCTTGTCGCACAATTTCTTAAAAGACATAAGGAAGTTGAAGTTGTTGGAATGGCAGAGGGTTGCACGGAGGCGCTTCAAAAAATAAAGCAATTACACCCCGATGTCGTGCTTACCGATTTGAGTCTCTCAGACGGGAGTGGTATAGATGTGGTGAGACAGGTGAAAGAAATACTTCCGAAAACTTCAGTATACCTTTTTTCTGCATACGAGGTAGATGAAATTCGTGATCTTCGGACTCTCAGATCGTCTTCGGATGGATTTATTCAGAAGTCCAATTTGAAGCTTGAATTAAATGTAATGATTTTAAAAGAACTGGAACGCCAGAAAAAGTCGCAGACGTAGTTCTTCCTTATCTCGTGCATCATCTGTCCACTGCATCGCATCCATAGCATCTATTTTCTCCGGGACAGGAGCGTCCGCCGCAAGGCGCAGTTCTCGAACCTTGTACGAGTATGCTGGGTGCAGAAAACAGACGGACATGTTCATTCGAACGGCACGAGGGACATTCTATATCCTCCGGGTTTTCTTTTCCTTTATGAAACACATCGTAAAGAGCTCCGCATTGTTTGCATCGATAATCATACAACGGCACTTAAATTTTCCTTTCTAAAAAAAATCCGAATTGGTGCGGTTATCTCCGGGACCGGCGTCTTGCCGGGATATAAACTCTTCCGGCGGCACAAGATCGTCGGGAGAAATCTGAAGATGAAGAACTTGTTGATACATTGCTCGTGTCGATGTTTTAGAAAGCTCTTCAAAAGCAGGCAGGATCGTGGAAGCCGGTGAATCGGATTGGAGGAGAGGCTGCTTTTTTGAGGGAGCATGTAGTTGAAGCCGTTCATCGAGCGGCACCGGTCGTTGGAATCCGCCCTTTCCGATATCTTTCATTAATTGATCTGTTGCTTTCGCATCCTTTGATTGAATAATAGTCCGGATATATCCGGGGAAATTATCGGGCAGCGAGTTATCGTTCGGATTGCGCTGGACATGTATGCTGGTATACGCTTCCCGCAAAGCTGCACCAGCAAGCTGCTGCTTTGTCAGAGCCGAGCGAAAAATATCCGCGCCGACAAGAGAAATTGCACAGCTGTCGGCGGCAAAATCAAAAGAACGCATGCTTTCCTTGCAGAGAAAACGTGTAACGGCGAGGAAGAGCTTGAGAACAAGTGCGGCAAGCGAAACACAAACAAGTACAATGGAACATGCAAGCTTAATAAAAATATTTCCGGCCGTATTTTTTTGAAGAGAAATTTTTATATCGATATCGTCTCGATCTTCCGCGGATCGTTTTAACCATGTGCCGAGCGTGTTGATGCAATAAAAGAGGCGCGTATCGAGTGTGTTCGTATAATGTCCCACATCGACCGCTATGAGTGCTCCCAGTTCGGAAAGCGTCAATTCGGAGAGCGCCCCGAGTCCGATCGTCAGCGTCAATTCATCTTCAAGAAATCCTATAATACCCCGCCGATACTGTGTGCGGATATCGGTCCCGCAATCGACTTCGAACGCACTCGGCATTTGAGCGTGAAGAGCTTTGCAGATTTTCTCCACAAAGGAATAGATCGCCGGATCCTTTTTACGGGAAAGAGTAAGAGGCGCACTTTGAGGAGAATAGAGTCCGAAGAACGGTTTTATGAAGGATCCTGCAAGAAGTAATCCCAAAAGGACCGGAATAAAATAAGCGAGCTGGCCTATGATGACGGGAAGATCGCTTAGCCAGTTGGAATGATCGTCCAGATGCGATAAAACAGTATTGAGCAGAAAGAAAATTAAAAAAATATACAAACCAAAGAGAATGATGGTACTGCCGGCGGCGAGCATCTGGAGAATGCGCTTGTCATGAGGATGTTTCAGCATCGTCCGGAGCGGAAGAGACCCCTTCATCGTGTTCTTCGGAGCCATCGATTGTCCGTTGGGCATTGGTTCCATAGTACAGATGATTCCCGTATTGCGCAGCTGTGTTATATAAAGGTTCGCCGTTTCTTTATCCAGATGATGATTAAGAACGACAGATTTTCCCGCAAAGAGCTTTTCTATCCGATCGGGCGTAGTTTTGAATAATTCCCGCAGCCGTTCTTTTACCTCTGCTTTATCTCTGCCTTCTTCTATGGCACCGAAAAAAATGATTCGGTACTGCTGTTTATTTATATCGGTCATAGCTTTTTGGTAAAAAATTATTCGTTCTTCGGGAGAAGCGACCGGAGGACGAATTGTAGAATTCCTTGATTTTTGTAATAATCGACTTCATTCGGTGTATCAATGCGGCATATTGCCATAAACGATTTAACCATGCCGTTGCCGGATACAGCCGTTATCTTCAATTGTTTGCCGGGTGTAAGGTTTTGGGCAATCCCTTCGATCATATATCGTTCGAACCCGGTTAGACCGAGAATCTTTGCGCTCTGCCCTGCGAGAAATTGCACCGGCAGAATACCCATCCCTATCAAGTTGCTTCGGTGAATGCGCTCGAAACTTTCTGCGAGCACTGCCTTTACACCGAGAAGAGCGGGTCCCTTTGCAGCCCAGTCCCTTGAAGAGCCGGAACCGTATTCTTTGCCGGCAAGAATCACCAGCGGCGTTCCTTCCTGCTTGTATTTCATAGCTGCATCGTAGATGGGAACCGGTTCGGGCGAGGAAGGATGAAGTGTGAAACCGCCTTCGGTTCCGGGAACGAGAAAATTTTTCAGGCGAATGTTGGCGAAAGTTCCGCGCATCATAATTTCATGATTGCCCCGGCGCGCACCATACTGATTGAAATCTTTTTTTTGAACACCAAGCGAAAGCAGATATGTTCCCGCCGGACTCTTTTCATTAAACGAACCGGCCGGAGATATATGATCGGTGGTAACCGAATCTCCCAAAAATGCCAAAACACGAGCTTCCTGAATATCAGGAAGCGGGTTGGGTTCGCGAGAAAGATTCTCAAAAAAGGGAGCAGCTTTGATGTATGTGGATTCTCTCTCCCATGGAAATTGAGAACCGGACGGAATCGGCAGGTTTTTCCATTGTGATTCCCCGTCGAACACGTTTGCATATTCCTTCGTGAACATTTCCGATTTCAAGCTGTTGAGAACGGCTTCTTCAATCTCATGCGGAGCAGGCCAGATATCCTTTAAAAAGACAGGATCGCCGCGCCGGTCCGTGCCGATTGCGTTTTTTGCAAAATCGATGTCCATAGTTCCAGCAAGAGCGTATGCGACAACCAGCGGCGGAGAGGCGAGATAATTTGCTCTCACATGCGGATTTACTCTGCCTTCAAAATTTCTGTTTCCGGAAAGCACTGCAGCGGCGACAAGTTCATTTTCCTGTATAGCTTTTACGATATGCTCCGGCAGCGGTCCGCTGTTGCCGATACATGTCGTGCAGCCGTACCCGACAAGGTGAAATCCGAGCGCTTCAAGTGAAGGTGTTAATCCTCCGGCTTTTAAATACTCGGTTACGACTTTCGAGCCGGGAGCAAGACTGGTTTTGACCCACGGTTTCGTTTTCAAGCCCTTCTCAACGGCTTTTTTTGCTAAGAGGCCGGCTGCGATGAGAACAGATGGATTAGATGTGTTCGTACAGCTTGTAATGGCAGCAATAACGACCGAACCATGATGGAGTATATATGCATTCGTATCCTTGACCTCGATATTTTTCATAAAAGGAGGAAGGATGTCGGTCGCTTCATTGTTCAACCATGGTGCGATCGATGCTTTGTCGATAGCTGTTCTTTTTTCAGAAGGGAGGGATTTCCGGTTTTCGAGCATGTCTACAAGAGATGAACGAAAAGAAGTTTTGGCTTTCGACAGCGGTACACGATCATGCGGTCGTTGCGGACCTGCAATGCTCGGCTCTACCATCGACAGATCGAGTTCGACAATATCGGAAAACTCAGGTTCCGGCGACTCTTCGCTTTGGAAAAGGCCTTGCGCCTTGAGATATGATTCCACAAGTGTCACTTGTTCTTCACTTCGTCCTGTGAAGCGTAAGAAATGGATGGTCTCATTGTCGACTGGAAAAAAGCCCATGGTTGCCCCGTATTCCGGAGCCATATTGGCGATCGTTGCCCGATCAGCAAGTGCAAGTGATGAAAGACCGTTCCCAAAAAATTCAACGAATTTTCCAACAACTCCTTTTTTCCGAAGAAGCTGCGTGATTGTCAATACAAGATCGGTTGCCATGGTGTCAGGCTGCAATTTTCCCCGGAGTTTGAAACCGACAACCTGCGGTATCAGCATGGATATAGGTTGTCCCAGCATCGCTGCTTCTGCTTCAATGCCGCCGACTCCCCAGCCAAGAATGCCGAGCCCATTAATCATGGTCGTATGGGAATCGGTTCCGACAAGCGTGTCCGGATATGCAAGAGTCTTACCGTTGAGCGTTGTGCTCAGCACTCCATGGGCCAGGTATTCAAGGTTGACCTGATGTACTATTCCCGTATCGGGAGGAACGACGCGAAAATTTTTAAATGCATGTTGTCCCCAGCGTAAAAAAGCGTACCGTTCTTTGTTGCGTGCGAATTCCAGTATTGCGTTGTTCCGGAATGCGTCAGGTGTGCCGAACTCATCAACCTGAACCGAATGATCGATGACCAGATCGACCGGTTGGAGCGGATTTATTTTTTCCGGATCGCCGCCAAGAGAAATTATTGCATCGCGCATCAGCGCGAGGTCGACGAGACAGGGGACGCCTGTAAAGTCCTGAAGGAGCACGCGAGCCGGCATGAATGCAATTTCTGTCTCCGGCGCTGCATGAGGATTCCATCGGGCCAGCGCTTCGATCTCTTCTTTGCGTACGATTCTTCCGTCTTCTCTGCGGAGAAGGTTTTCCATGAGTATCCTCAGTGAGACGGGAAGCCGGGAGATCGAAGTCTTCAGACTCTTTTCAAGAAGCGGAAGAGAATAGACAGAATACGATCGCGAACCTATTGAAATCGTTGTTTGAGAGTCGAAGCTATTCTTCATAGACGGACCCTTATTGAAAACATGACTATACTATCTAAATATACAAAAAAAACCGATGAGCAAAAAATCGACAGAAGAAAGAAAAAGAATAAGACGATTTACAAAATATTCATTGAATCGCAAGACACTTCTCTCTATATTTAAATGAATATAATCAATCAAGAGAAAAAAAGAGAAGTGCCAAGACGTCAGGATATTAAGTCGATTCTCATCATAGGGTCAGGCCCGATTGTAATTGGACAGGCGTGTGAATTTGATTATTCCGGGACTCAAGCGTGCCGTGTTCTAAGGCAGGAAGGGTATCGTGTTACTCTGGTGAACAGCAATCCGGCAACCATTATGACCGATCCGGAATTTGCCGATGCAACCTATATCGAGCCGATAACGCCGGAATTTGTGGAAAAAATAATAGAACGCGAGCGTCCCGATGTCCTTCTACCCACAATGGGAGGACAAACAGCTTTGAATGTCGCTGTCGAATTGGCTGATCGGGGGATCCTAAAAAAATACGGTGTGGAGCTTATTGGAGCAAAGCTCGAAGCGATTAAAATGGCGGAAGATCGTGAACTTTTCCGTAAAGCGATGGACCGAGCGGGACTTGAGTGTGCGCGGGGCGGGTTTGTCAATACATTAGATGAAGGTTTGAAAATCGCCGAGTCGATCGGATTTCCGCTGATTATACGACCCTCGTTCACTCTCGGCGGCACAGGGGGCGGCACGGCATATAACTTCGAAGAATTCACAGAAAAAATTCAACACGGTCTCGCCGCAAGTCCTATTACGCAGGTGCTTGTCGAGGAATCCGTTATCGGCTGGAAAGAATACGAGCTTGAGGTGATGCGCGATATAAAGGATAATGTCGTCATCATTTGTTCAATAGAAAATTTTGATCCGATGGGAGTTCATACGGGCGATTCCATTACAGTTGCTCCCGCCCAGACCCTGACCGATAAGGAATATCAGCAAATGCGGGATGCTGCATTGCGGATTATCCGCGAGATTGGCGTTGAAACAGGCGGATCGAACATTCAATTTGCAGTCGATCCGAAAAACGGCCATATACTCGTTATTGAAATGAATCCACGTGTTTCCCGCTCCTCGGCGCTTGCATCGAAGGCTACCGGATTTCCTATTGCCAAGATGGCTGCGAAACTTGCCGTCGGCTACACACTTGATGAAATTCCCAACGATATTACGAAATTGACTCCGGCATCGTTCGAACCGACTATCGACTATTGCGTCGTAAAAATTCCGCGCTGGGATTTCGAAAAATTCAAAGGGGTCGACGATACGCTTGGCGTCCAGATGAAGTCGGTCGGCGAAGCGATGGCAATCGGACGCACATTCAAAGAGGCTCTTCAAAAGGCTCTTCGTTCGCTCGAACAGGGGAGATTCGGCCTCGGTTCGGATGGAAAAGATGCGGTCGAAGTCGACAGCCTCTCGGACGTGGAAAAGATCGAATGGCGGAAAAAAGTTTTGGACCGGATCAAAATACCGCGCCCCGGAAACATCTTCTATCTTCGCTACGGCCTGCAGCTCGGCATTAGCATCGATGAGCTCTATCAGGCGACCGGCATCGATCCGTGGTTCTTGTACAATATCAAACAAATTGTCGATTGTGAAGAAGAGTTAAAGACCTATCGGATTTAAACGGAAGGATTATCATGATACGCAATGCTCAAATATTCATTCTATCGGCTGTCCTTACGGCCATGATCTCCGCGCAAACAAAAGTCACTTTACCGCCCGATCGCGATGCTTTGACAAAGGGAGATCCGATGGGCACGACTCTGGTTGCCGAAAATAATTTGTACCCGTCTCCGCAAAAAGTTCTTGCTTATAAAGACCAACTGGGATTGACAAAAGATCAAGTTCAAAAAATCACGGAAATTGCCGGCAACACAACGGTCTCTGCTACGGTCAAAGGTTCCGAAATTATTGAAGCGGAAGACGGCTTGAATCAGTTGTTTGAAACAGGAACGATGAACGATAGAATGCTCAGAGCAAAATTGGAGCGGATCGGCAAGCTGCGCGCAGATTATTCTTTTCTGTATCTGCAGCTGTACGTCAAGATCAAACAAATTCTCACTCCGAATCAATACGAACGCTACAAGGAATTAGTGAAAAGTGAAACCAAGTAAGTCAAAGGAATCTGAACGAAGCCGAATAACACCGGAAATTCTTCGTAAGGCAAAGGAATATGGTTTCTCAGATCGGCAGCTCGCCGAGATTTGGGGAGTGAAAGAAGCGGCTGTTCGGTTGATGCGGAAAAAAATGGACCTCATTCCCGTTTTCAAGACCGTCGATACGTGCGCTGCAGAGTTTGCTGCATCGACTCCGTATCATTATTCGACGTACGAGCGTGAGAATGAATCGATAAAGAGCAACAAGAAGAGGATTATCATTCTTGGCGGCGGACCTAACCGCATTGGACAGGGCATCGAATTCGATTACTGTTGTGTGCATGGAGTGATGGCCCTGCGTGAAGAGGGATACGAAATGATAATGATTAATTGTAATCCGGAAACGGTTTCGACGGACTACGATACCACGGATAAATTGTATTTTGAACCGCTGACGCTCGAAGATGTTTTAAATATTTGCGATCATGAACAGCCGTACGGCGTCATCGTAAGTTTTGGCGGTCAGACTCCTCTGAAAATTGCAAAAGCGCTTGAAGAGAATGGAATTCCCATTCTGGGAACTTCCCCGGAAGGTATCGATATCGCAGAAGACCGTGAACGGTTCGGCTTATTGCTGCGGAAGCTGGAAATCAATCATCCGAAATACGGGACGGCTCATACTGTCGATCATGCCGTTCAGGTTGCGGATCAGATCGGTTTTCCCGTTCTTGTACGCCCATCGTACGTTCTTGGAGGACGGGCAATGGAAGTTTGTTACACACCGGCTGCGGTCAGAGATTATATGAAGAAAGCGGTCGATGTGTCGCCCGATCATCCTGTTCTCATCGATCGATTTTTAGAAGATGCGTTTGAATTCGATGTTGATTGCGTTTGTGACGGTAAGGATGTGGTGATCGGAGGCGTGATGGAACATATCGAAGAGGCCGGAATTCATTCCGGCGACAGCTCGTGCGTACTGCCTCCCTATATGATATCGGATAAAAGCTATTCTGAAATGATCGATTATACGATAGAGCTTGCGAAAGGCCTGAACGTTATTGGGCTTATGAATGTGCAATTCGCTGTCAAAGACGACACGGTGTACGTTCTGGAAGTTAACCCTCGTGCGTCGAGAACGGTTCCGTTTGTCAGCAAAGCAACAGGATTGCCGCTCGCAAAAGTCGCCGCAAAAGTGATGGCCGGAAAAACTTTGGAGGAACTCGGCTGTAAGGATTTTGATTTCAGGAAAATGGAACATGTCGCTGTTAAGGAAGCGGTATTTCCATTTGCAAAATTTCCGCGCACTCCGGTTTTTCTCGGACCGAGATGCGTTCAACGGGTGAAGTTATGGGAATTTCAAAAAACTTTGGAGAATCGATTGCAAAGTCACAGATGGCCGCAGGCAACACATTACCGACGGAGGGAACTGCATTCTTTAGTGTCAACGATAACGATAAATCGGTAACAGTCATAGCAATTGCGCGGGGATTGATGAATCTTGGGTTTCATATCCTTGCGACAGAAGGTACGGCGGCATTTTTTAGAAAGAATAACGTGCCGTGCGAAAAAATTTTTAAAGTCAACGAAGGGCGTCCGAATTCAGTCGACTACATCAAAAACGGGAAGATTCAGTTGATCATCAATACACCTCTCGGCGAAGTATCGAGAAACGATGAATTTGCAATCGGATGGTCGGCATTGGAACATAAGATATCATTTATTACCACACTTTCCGCAGCCGCTGCTGCGGTTAAAGCGATTGAGACCGAGAAAGCCGGCGGAATGTCGGTGCAAAGCATTCAAGAATATCTCGGAATGCAAAAGAGAGCGTAAAAGCGGATCGTCACCCGGACTGCATTTTTTTTCCCCCGCAGGAAAGAAAAAAAGCGATCCAAGGGGGAAAAAACGGCACAAATGATGGAGGCATTATGAGGTCGTCTACTTTACTCGTTGTCTTCTTAACTGTTCTTGTTCAACATTCATTTCCTCAAACGACCAGTCAGTCCGTACAAAGCCGCCGGAAGATCGACCAGGGAACCATCCTGTTTCTTTTCCAGAATCGGATTTACAAATCATTGACCGAAAAACTTGAAGAGATACAGCGGGCTTACGAACAGGATTTCAGGGAAGAGTCCAATATCTTCAGAGCCTATGACGTTTTTGCAAAAGCGGTTCCTCTTTATGAGAGTCTTCTGAATGAATGGGTAGTCGAATATCCGACAGTTTCGTCGCCGTATGTGGCGAGGGCAGAGTATTATTGCCAATGCGCGTTTAGTGCACGGGGGACAGCATGGGCAAAGAATACTTCGGAAAATCAGTTTGCAGGCATGGATCGATTTTTTGCACTGGCAATGGAAGATATTAAAAAAGCATTAGGCATCGATCCGAAAATAGATGTTTGTTATGGTATGTTGATAAACATTGGAATGGCAACGGGCAATGATGCCCTGAAACTCAATTCATTGAAGGAATCCTTGAAGAACAATCCCTATGGATACGAAGTCCGGTCAATCTATTTATTCAGCCTGACGCCGCGCTGGGGTGGTTCGTATAATCAAATGCAGGAATTTGTTGATGATGCGGAACGATTCGCCTCCGAAAACCCTGATCTAAAGAAATTGAAAGCGATTATTCTTGCCGATAAGGCAAGCATGCTGTTGTATCAAAATCAATACGATGAAGCGATCCAATTATACACTGAGGCGCTTCGTATATCGGAAAAGGCCGGATATTATGCACGGCGCGGCGATTGTTATTATAATCAAGCACAATATAAAAAAGCTCTGGCTGACTATGATCATGCTTTATCTCTTGATCCGATAAATCCGAATTATTTAAGGGAAAAGTCCGCAGTCTTCTATCAACAAAATCGTCTGGCGGATGCTCAGGAATTGATCGAACAGGCGGAGAAACTCGATCCAAACAGCAAGTGGATCAAGGAAAAAAAAGAATTCTATGAAAGTGACGGCGCCAGAGCGAATACACATGCCCGTTTGGGTTACGAACTTTTGTCACAGGAGCGCTACGAAGAAGCGATTAAAGAACTTAATGAAGCCTTGAACTTGAATGGGGATGACTATAACAGCTACTACAATCGGGGTGTTTGCCTGTACTATCTTCATCGTCCGGATGAGGCTCTTACTGATATGCGGCAGGTACTTGCACGTAAACGGGAATATCTCGCCGCATATAAACTCATGGGGAGAATAGAGTTCGAGCGGGGAAATTACGACAACGCACTGGAAGCGATGAGCAACTTTCTGAAACTTGATAATCAAAACGGTGAAATGTATTACAATCGAGCGTTGACGTATTGGAGGAAAGGCATGAAACGCGAGGCAGCCGATGATGCCCAGAGAAGCTGTACCTTAGGATTTCAGCATGCATGTCAGATGTATGAGGAAATAAAGAAGGAATGATCATATCTGTGAAAACTTTTTTCTTTTTCCTCTTTATTCTTCCCGTATGTTCCGCTCAATCGATATTTGAAGATTTCCGTCCGGATATAGACCGGCTTGTTCTTAAAACCTTTGACCTCTATTGCGATAGTGTCTATCATTATGCCTTGCGGGAGTGCGCGCTCATGCTCTCCAATAATTCTAAAAGTTTGGAAAGTCAGGACATCGCTCGGATCAAAGCGGACTGTTCATATCGTGCAGGCGATTACAAGGGAGCAATAAAAAATTATGAATCGTATTTTCGGTTGTATCCAACAGGCGACAACTCGAACGATGCCCTTTATCAAATCGCTCTATGCTATGAAAAAGCCGGCGAGCTGCCCGCCTCTACGAGAATTTTTAAAGAAGTGCTGGGAAATACGGAAAACTCCGAAGTCGCGGCTTCCTCTGCCATACACATAGCGGCGATATTTTTAAAACAGGAAGACGATAAAAATGCCGAAAAATATTTTTTATTGGCATATGAGAATTATCCTCACAACACACAGCGGGAATACGAATTGATTTCCCTCGCCTTAATATTGCGCAAAGAAAAAAAACTCAAAGCTGCCAAACAGCGATTCGAAGAATATCTACTGATATTCCCTCAGGGAACGTACAGAGTATACGCTGCTCTTCAGGCGGCACGATGTTTGTTCGATACACGGGAATATGAAAAAGCTTCTCAAGAACTTGAAAAATTGCAGTCTGCATCTTTAAAAGATGACGAGCGAATGATGGCAGATTATTTTCATGCCGTCTCTTTGTATCAGGAGGGGAAGTACGGCGAATCCGAACGCTGGTATAATAATGTTCTCGAAGGAAAATCCAGTGCGTCTTTTAAAATTCAAATTCAATATGCGCTCGGCTGGGTCTTTTTTAAAGAAAAAAAATATTTCGTTGCCGCAGAAAATTGGAAAAGAGTTATTGAAGCAAACAGTGATCTTTCCGCTGACGCTCTTTATTTATTGTCGGTTGCACAGGAACGGGAAGGAATAATTGATTCCTCTTATACAGCGGTTACTGGAGAATTGCAAAAGAAGCGAACAGGAAATGCGCGGGACCAGCTGCTCTTTCAAGCGGGAATGCTGAGCTATCAAAATGGAAACATGAGCCGCGCGGAAGAATATTTTCAAAAGGTCATGGATAGCCTGCCGCAGTCCGATTTCGCTCCATATTCCTGCTATATGAGAGGGGAATGCAGCTTTGGTGCAGCAAAATACACTGAAGCTAAAAAATATTATGAAGCAGTAGAACAATATGAAAATGCAGAGGATTTCCTCAAGCTAAAAAATGTATTCAAAATGGGTCTTACAGCATATTATACAGCCAATTACCGGATAGCCGATTCGCTCTTTACGGATTATGTGCGGTGCTATCCCGCCGATTCTCTTGCCGGCGATGCCATGTTTCTTTGTGCGGAGGCAGAATATCGTCTCGGTTCATTCGAAAAATCGGAACAATTATTCGCCGAACAGGCGAAAAGAACGAGCGGCGATAGGCAGGAATGGTCTTTTTTTCGATGGGGATTGTTGCTTTTACGGCAGAAAAAGAATGACTCGGCATGCTCCGTCTTTAAAGAATGTTTGATCAGGCATCCCGGAGGAAAATATGCATGGACGATAAACCTTAGATTGGCCGATATATCTTCTTTGATGCACCACGACCGCAGAGCTATCGATCAGTACCGATCAATATTCCATACAACTCCGGACAGCTTGTTGAGATCTTTGGTGGCATACCGGATTGGCGTAAGTTTCCTCAAATTGGGAGACCGGAGTGAAGCGTATAAATCCTTTGAGGACGTCTTGCATGAAAACCCACATTCGGAGTTTGCCGATGGCGCTCAGTTTGCGTTGGCATGGATAAACTATCGCAGCAAAGAATATCACGATGCACTGAAGGATGTGCAGACGTGTATCCGCATATATCCGCAGAGTCATTTGGTTCCGCAGGCATGGACCCTTGCTGGAGACTGTCTTGTCAATCTTCAGCAATTTGCCGAAGCAGAGCATGCTTACACGACAGTTCTTGAAGAATATCCGCAAAGCAATGAAAGTATTTTTGCTGTGCAGGCAATACAGTATTGTCTGTGGATGGAAAACAAAAAAAAGGAGGCGCTGGATTTTGCAAATGATTATATTCATAGGCATCCGCAATGGCCTTTTGCAAATTCAATTTTTGCAAACAAGGCAGATATCCCATTCAAAGCTAAAAGTGAGGATGCGGTGCAGGATACAGTAATGCTCTTTAACCTGCCGGCCTCTCCGGAAAAGGAGATGCTTCTTCCTGCGTATTCCATGCCTGTTCGTCCTAACGAAAAAGAAATCGATATTAACGCTTTGTTGCCGGAACAGGAAGAAAAAGACCTGACTTCTGCAGATACGACAGGTGGAAAACAATATAATGGTTTTGCGGAAATGAGCATCGGAAACTTTTTTACTCCTCAGGCTTCTCTGTGGTATGGACAAAATTATGGAAATTATTCCGTGCAGGGCGGGGCCGAATACTATCATACGGACGGTTATGCGCCGCATACAGATCAATCAAGCGGAGATTTTTATGCTCTTGCAAAAACATCATTAATCTCGGATAACTTATTACTGAAGAATGCGGCTGTGGATGGATCGCTGGATATTGCCGCACAAAAATTTTCATTCTACGGCTCAGCCACACCTGAAAAAGAACGAAGAATTTCAACCTATATTCTGTCCTCTTCAATAGAAAATCAATCGTCGTCGCTTCTGCCGTACACGCTTTCCGTCTCTCTCCAGTCTACATCATTGACGGATTCCAGTATTACGTCAACCGAACATATTGTAGAGGCTCTCTTTACACTTCCATATACTCTCTGGAGCCAACCGGTTGAGACGCAAGCCGATATTCAGATGTCTTCATGGGGAACATCGTATCTGCAATTAAATGCCGGAATTTCAAGATACTCTTGGAATGGCATTCTTCTTGGCGCTTCGCTTCATCTGTATCAACTGGAGGCTAAATCCGGACAAAATACGGCAATTTTTTTACCCCAATGCCGTCTGTCCTTCGCACTTTCGTCCATCCAAACGATATTTATTGCCTATGCACCCGATGTCGATAAAACAACTTTTTCAAGTCTTTTGGAAATAAATCGATATCTCCCTGCATCAATTTCATTTGAACATACGGTCGTTTCTGATCGGGGAGAAGTCGGTGTAGAATCGCAATGGAGTGACGGATTAAAAAGCCGAGTAACGGCGGGTGTTGAATCATCTTCTGATTACCTTTTCTTTGCCCAGTCTCCGCAGGGAGTGTGGGAAGTAATTCCAAGTGGAAGAACGACTTTATTGACTTTTCGTGCGGAAATGGTTGCAAAGTTCCTTGCAAATGATTATTTTGCTTCAGGCATTATTCTTCGTTCGGCAGAAAATTCGACTTTTGGATCGAGTCTTCCATATAAGCCGAAAATTGAATGGACTGGTTTGGCAGAACATAGATTCTTGTCCGTGTTTAAGATCTCAACAACTTTTCGTCTTCTGGGATCACGAAGATCGGACATTTTAAATGAAGAATATCTGCCTGCCTTTTTTGTTCTAAATGTTTCAGGAGAATATTATCTTCTGCAGACATTAGCGATGCAATTGGATTTGATGAATGTAACGAATAAACGATACGAACTCTGGAGAGGATATCAAGAATTTCCATTGACGTGTTCGATCGGTCTGAAGTATCGATGGTAAAGATTCAGTACAGTCTCAAAGAAAAATGAATATTGTTATGATTCCTTAACTCCCAAAACACTTGGAGGAAATATCAATGCCAGATCTCAACCTTATTGATGAAGGCGAATTGGAAGAAACTTCTGCGCCTGCTGCACCACCTGTGAAGAAAAAGAAAGTGCCAAGCGGCGGCGGCGGTGGGAAGATCGTCATTGTCTTGTTGTTGATCTTGATTATCGGAGGGGGAGCCTTCTACGTGCTCAATCACCGCGGTCTTATCAATATTAAATCATTATGGAAGAAAAAAGCTCCGGTTCAACAAGTGCAGGAAGAAACTTTCCCTCCTGAAGCAGCTCAACAGGCAGTCCCGCAGCAAACTGCTCCGGATAGTTCACAAGTAGCCCTGTTGGAAACACCTCCGGCAGAGGAACAGAAAAATGCCAATGCAGCAGAACCCCAAAAAGAAAGTGCACCAGCGGAAAAAGCAGCGCATGTCTCGAAGCATTCGAAATTGGATGAGATGAATGGCGAATATACAATTCAAGTAATCGCATTTCATGAAAAAAAGAAAGCAGAAGAGATTCGTGTGAATTTAGAGGCTGCAGACTATCCTGCATTTGTAGAAAAAGTTCCGATGAAAGGTGGTTCATGGTACCGGGTTTGTATCGGACGCTACGGTTCAAGAGATGCAGCTAAGAAAGCCGTAAAATCGTTTGCTTCCCAGCTCCAATCGAGCTATATCGTGGACAAGGTGATGGGAAATTAGAAAAGCTTTGGTTATGGAGTTTGTAAAGGCTCGTCGTGAGACGGGCTTTTTTTTGTGCCCAGTGAAAAATAAAAATAATAAAAAACCACCTCGCCTCCGGTTAAGATCAGCAATGAAATAGTATCCCTGTTGATCTCTTTTCGGACAGTTCTCCAGAACAAAGAATCAAGAGGCTGATAATACCATCGGATGAACCAGTCCGGCATGAAAAGTAGATTGGTCAACATCGTCGAGATTGTCCAGCCGACGGCAAAAACGATTCCCATGAGGGCAACAGCGAGGAATCCTTCACTCAGAGCGGTTTTTTTGCTGTAAAAAAAAGCATAAACAAATGCAAGAAAATGAAAAAGAAAAATAAAGGCTGCTACCATTTTCCTCCTGAATTTAAAAAATATTATGGCCGATATGGCTGCCGCCGGCTTGGATTATTGAGTACGTATCATCGCCGAAAATCACTGCATGAATTGTTTTAACTATGGAAAAATCTTTCTGTTCTTATGATTCATTCTTGTTCGAAAGAATTCCTGATTTATCCGAACAGTTCGTCTTCCACTTCCTGAAAAATGATATGTCCTATCGTGATATGTCCTTCTTGAATTCGCTGCGTATCGTTCGACGGCATGATAATGGCGAGATCGACGAGGTCCTTCAACCGGCCGCCGTCCTTGCCGAGGAATCCTATCGTTATAATACCCATATCGCGCGCTTTCTGAAATGCCAGGTTGATGCTCTCCGATGCGCCGCTTGTGGATATACCGATCAAGACATCTCCTTTGCGGCCGAGCGCTTCAACGGAACGTGCAAAGATATTATTGTAGCCGAAATCGTTGGCGCCCGCTGTGAGAATCGACGTATCGGTTGTCAGAGCGATAGCCGGCAGCCCCTTGCGCTTAATACGCGGGCTGAGACGAATGATAAATTCAGCCGCAAGATGCTGGGCATCCGCTGCGCTTCCGCCATTGCCGCAAAGCATCACTTTGCCGCCGTCCCGCATTGCATCGAGCAGAATGTCGATCGCTCTGGAAATTTCTGCAGAGCATTTTTCAAGAATGCGGAGCTTTATTTCGCTGCTTGCCTTCAGGGATTCTGTGATGAATTTGTTTCGATAAATGACCGTAATGGGAAGGTTTGACATAGGTCTCCTATTGGAGATGTATCGCATCGGCGAATTCTTTGATAAGCGCCGTATGCGATTGTTCTTCGATAATTGTTCCGGTAACTATAAAGGAAGCGCCCGCCCTGGCTTTTTCCCTCGCTTCCTCCGGTGTGCGGATACCTCCGCCGGCGATAATCGGCAGGGAACAATATGCCGCGATTTTCTTTATCATTTCCGTGGGAACGGCAGACCGGGCGCCGCTGCCCGCTTCAAGATAGAGTGCCTTTAATCCGAGCATCTCTCCCGCAAGCGCATGGGCAACTGCGATGTCGATTTTATCTCGCGGAATCGGCTTTGTGTTGCTCATAAATTCCGCCGAGGTTACGCATCCTCCGTCGATGAGCATATAACCGGTCGAAATTGTTTCCAATCCCATCCTTTTTATAATCGGAGCTGAAACGACATGATTGCCGATGAGCATTTCCGGGTTTCGTCCGCTGATGAGCATAAGAAAGAGCAATGCATCGGCAGCAGATGAAATTTGCAAGATGTTGCCGGGAAAAATTACGACGGGTTTGTTCGAATTGGACTTGATGAGTTTTAAAACCTGTTCGAATTCGTTCGATACGACAAGGCTGCCGCCGACGAGGAATGCATCGACACCCGAACTCGATGCCTGTTGCACGAAATCCGGAAATTGCCGGGGATCGATTTTATCCGGGTCGATGAGAAGCAGGTAGCCGCAGCCATGCTGCTGTTTGATTTGTAATAGTTTTTCGTATGTAGTCATAGGTTTATTTTATGAACGATTCAATGATTGACGGCGCCTTTGCCAAGACCTCATTTAATTTATCAATATCTTTTCCTCCAGCCGTTGCAAGATGAGCCCGCCCGCCGCCCCCGCCGCCCAGCATCTTTGCAACCGTCCCCACGATCCTGCCTGCTTCGGCTCTCTTTGCCGCAACGAGATCGTCGGTAACAACACAAACGAGCTGCACTTTGTTTTCGATAACAGTTGCAAGCAGTCCGATGCCGCTGCCTAATTTGGACCGGAGAGAATCGCCGAGCGATTTCAATTCATCCGCTGAATTCGCATTGACTTCGGAAACAACCACTTTGATGCTGCCGATTGCCGCTGCGGAAGAAACCAGCGTGTCGATAGAACCGGAGAGCGATTGTAGACGAGATTTTGCAATTTCTTTTTCCAAAGATTTTTTTGCTTCGGCAATTTTAAAATAAACCTCATCCAGCTTTATTTCATGAGCTTCTAATTCCGTAAAACAATGATCTATTGCTGAAGAAACTATAGTCTGAGCCGGATATAATTGTTTTAGTGCGTTAAGCGTTCCTTCCAATTCAAGAATACATTCTATTGAAATTGCAGGTCTCTGTTTCAGAAATATTATGGTGTTATAATAATCCAACAATTCTTTACTCTGAGCTATTGCAATGTTGAGACGATGAGAGAATTCTTGTTCCTGCTCTTTTAAGAGATCGAGTACCTTATTTCCGGTCACCGCTTCAATACGCCGAACGCCGCTTGCAACGCTTCCTTCGCTGCGAATTTTAAAATATCCGATTTCGCCTGTGTTGTTCACATGTGTTCCGCCGCAGAATTCAGTGCTGAAATCGCCGAATTGAATCACGTTCACCCTGTCGCCGTACTTATCGCCGAAGAACATCAGTGCACCCAGCTTTTTTGCATCGTCAAATGGAATGTTGTTCAGGTTCGGAGTACGTGGAATATTTTCCTGGATCTTTTCGTTCACCATTGTTTCAATTTTTTGCAGCTCTTCGTCCGTGACTTTTGCAAAATGAGCAAAGTCGAATCTTAAATAATCCGGTCCGACGAATGATCCCGCCTGATGCACGTGTGTACCAAGAATTCTGCGCAGAGCATTGTGCAGCAAATGTGTAGCCGAGTGATTCCTCATAATGGAGAGACGGCGTTCGATATCGACCTGTGCTTTTACTTTTTCTCCGATCTGTAAATTTCCTTTTTCAATCTTATGCCCGAATACCGACCGGTCTTTTTGAGTATCAACGACGGCAATCGTGCTTCCGTTCATGGAAAATGTCCCCGTATCGCCGATCTGGCCGCCGGATTCGGCATAGAATGGAGTCTTATCCAGCACAGCATAACTATCGACAAAATTGACAATAGTTGCGTTTGCTTCAAAGGCAGAATAGCCGATAAATTTTGTAGATGCCGCTTTGACGGATTCTGCAGAGAATTTTAATCCTGCGTAGGAAGTGTCTTTTCCCGATGTGCGCGAACGTTCTTTCTGTTCTTCCATCAGTTTGTTGAACGCATCGACATCGACTCTCAACCCGCGCTCGCCGGCCATGAGTTCCGTGAGATCGAGGGGAAAACCGAATGTGTCGTATAATTTGAATGCACCCTCTCCCGAAATAATTTTTGAACTTTGAGTCCCGGGCTTTGTGACAAGCTCTTCAAAAATTTCCAAACCCCGATCCAATGCCGCATTGAAACTTTCTTCTTCACCTTTGATCACTTTTTGTATATGATCCTGCTGCGTTTTGATTTCTGGAAAAATATAGCTCATTGAATCGACAAGGGTCGGGACGATGCGGTATAAAAAAGGTTCATGCATGCCGAGATTGCGTCCGAAGCGCGATGCGCGGCGCAAAATACGGCGCAATACATATCCGCGTCCTTCATTATCCGGTACGGCCCCGTCGCCGATAGCAAACGTCAAAGTGCGGATATGATCCGCAATGACGCGCATCGATGTGTCGATTTCAGATTGGTGATTATCAATTGTCGATTGGCGATTGCCGTCATATGGTTGATTTGTAAGTTTACTGACCGCCTGAATAATCGGCGTGAAAACGTCCGTATCGTAATTGGAATTTTTATTTTGCAACACAGCGCAAACGCGTTCGAATCCCATGCCCGTATCGACATGTTTTGCAGGCAAGTGAGTAAGCTTGCCGGTTTCGTCCCTGTTAAATTGAATGAAGACCAGATTCCAAATTTCTATAACATCCGGAGTTCCTGCATTGACCTGCGCTGCCGCGGCTGTGCCTTCCGGCGTTCGATCTATATGAATTTCCGAGCACGGCCCGCACGGTCCGGTTTCACCCATTTCCCAAAAATTATCTTTTTCACCGAAGCGCAGCACATGCAGCGGATTGATGTCCGTTACTTTTTTCCATGACTGCTCTGCTTCATCGTCATTTTTATAAACAGTCGCCCAGAGCCGATCCTTTGGCAGGCCCCAGACCTTTGTTAGCAATTCCCACGCCCACGAAATTGCTTCCTTTTTGTAATAATCGCCAAACGACCAATTGCCAAGCATTTCAAAAAATGTGTGGTGATATGTGTCGCGGCCGACTTCTTCCAGGTCGTTATGTTTTCCGCTTACACGGATGCATTTTTGAGTGTCTGCCGCACGGGAGTAACTGCGCTTCCCTGTATTCAAGAAAACATCTTTGAATTGATTCATGCCGGCATTGGCGAATAAAAGCGTCGGATCATCGTAGGGGATAACCGGAGAACTGGGAACAATCGTATGTCCATGCTCTTCAAAAAAATGCAAAAAACTGTTTCGGATCTCTTGTGATGTCATGAATATCAGTTCTGCAATAACAACAACGGCAGGGAATTAAACTTCAATTTGAGTATGCAATGAAATTTCTTCGAGAATACTGGAAACATGCAGGCACTCGGTCATAGAGCCTTCGTAAACTGCCGCTTGCCCGGTATTGTGAACTTCCAGAGTAAGCGCTTCGGCCTTCGTACTGTCACAACCGGTTGCCTTCATAATCTGATGAATCACTTCGTCAAATGTATGCTCTTCGTCGTTAAAGAGAACGACGACTGAGGGCTGGTCGATTAGAACTTCGACCTCTTTTTGTTCCTGCTTGAGCGGTTTTCTTTCCATGTCTATATATTCGTCTGCTTAAAATACAATAATACTGAAAAAAGGGGCGGAATTCAAGACGGAAGAAAATGTGCCGGCATTTTTCAAGATTTTATTTCATAGCACAAATAAAATCCTCGATTAAAGAGAAATCATGGTAATTTTCAACAAAATTTCGGTAATCGTTGCCGTCTTTGAAATATGTTTGACGTAATTCAATGGATCTTTCCGATAAAGGCCGTTGAGAATAACTCATATCCCCGATCCATCGCTGATAATCTGAAAAGGGCCAATTCTCAGATTTATCGACAAGTTTGGCTTCTACCGGATTCAAATGAATATAGCGGGCAAGATGTTTGATGTATTCGTCGGAGGTTATGTGTTTTGCTTTTGCTTTGCCTTGGAAGAGTGTTCCGGAAAATCCTTGCTGTTTGTTAACTCTTTGTGTGTACGAACTGAACACAGATTTGATGAAATTCGAAATATCTCCATCGGTTTCCTGCTGTATGAGAAAATGATAATGATTGGGAAGCAAACAAAATGCTAAGATGGAAACATGGTACCGTTCTTGGTAGCGCCGTAGAATGCGCAGCAGGAGTTTATAATGAGAAGTTTTAAAGAAAACATCAGCTTTATGTGCTCCACGATTATAGAGATGATAGTATTCTCCATCGTAGTATCTCATATAATTTTCCCCAAAACACTAAGTCCCCATTGATTCTATTCGCTGGGAATTATCTTTGCCCCTGACACTTTTACACAAAAGAAAGGAAAATAAAAAATAAAATACAAATCTTACCACCATGTATTGAATCAAAAATAATCTAACTTTAGAGACATTGTAAAAGAGTCGTTGACTCATAATATAAGTAACCGAAAAAAGAAAGGTTACATTTATGGGAATCAACAGCAAACGGGAATATCTAAATCCATTCAAAAACACTATCAAAGCGCGGCAAAGAAACAAAGCATAAAATCCTTGATGAATGTTGTATCCAACTATCCGATAGTGGATCAAAAAAAGCGTGATAATGGGTGAAATTCAGCGATATTAAATAGAACCATGCGCATCTTAAAACTATCGGATAGTTTGCAATTTGAAAAAAGGCAAGAATTATGCCTATAAATAGGCCGAAAAATGCGCAAAAAAGGCAATAATTACGTAGGAATTGAAAAAACTATCCGATAGTTTGGAGTTGGGCACCCGGGGCATCAATTTGTGGTCTTTAATGCAAATGTATCAAGCGGTATATATTTCTAAAGTATTAAAGCGACATCAATAAATAATCCAAACGTTCATTTTATTCAGACAACCAAAAGGTTAATCTCGAAGTGAGTATATAAAGAGATAAAGTTGTTGAGACAGGCCAGTTACGTGTTAAGCATGAGGCTTTGGATTGTTTTTTTTTCAAGATAGTACACTATCCGATTGTTCAGGGAATAATTTCAGCGATTCTTTTAATGTGAGGGCCGGTTGTTATCAAGACGGTTATGCTAATACAATGGCTGAGGAAAAGTTTTAATAGCGCAGCCGGAGCAGAACTCCGGCTGCGTTTGTTCATTTATATTTTTGCCCAGTGAATAAGTCCTTCTCGGTACGGGGTTCCAAGATCGGGATGTTTCGGCAGAACTCGGACAGTATGGCCGATGCGTCCGCTGAATTCCAACTTAATCGTGCCAATGAATTCGTATACCTGACCTTCATGCGCCCCGCCGTCTTTCATAGCAACTGCAAGGGGCTGATCGATCTCCCCGCTGGAATTTAAAACACCATAATATACTTGAACGGAAACGTCTTCCGGTTTCAATTCACCAAGATATATTTTTGCACGGACAATGCAGTTATCGCCGACTTTTAATCCGGTAGCAGTGTCCACAGAAATATGATCGATGCGGATGTTATCCCACTGTTTGTGTACACGCTGCTGCCATTCGACGAATTTGTGCGTGCGGTCATAATTTTTTTCTTCAAGCTCTTCTGAACGGCGAGCAGCCTGCAAGTACATTTCTTCCGTATACTGGCGTACCATGCGGTTCGTATTGAACTCCGGACCGATTGCGCGCATGTTCGATTTCATTTTTGCAATCCAGCCTCGCGGCAGATCGTCGCCGGCACGGTTATAGAAAAGAGGAATGATCTCCTTTTCCAATATATCAAAAAGAGCGTTCGATTCAACTTCATTCTGGTATTCCTCGTCGTTGTAGTCTTCTCCACGCCCGATAGCCCATCCGGTGTTGGTGTTGTATGCTTCAGCCCACCAGCCGTCGAGGATGCTCAAATTAATTGCACCGTTGAGCGAAGCTTTCATGCCGCTCGTTCCGCTTGCCTCCATAGGGCGCTGCGGAGTGTTCAGCCAGATATCGACTCCCTGCACAAGATACCGTGCAACAATGATATCGTAGTCTTCAATAAACACCATGCGCCGCCGTGCTTCAGGCCGTCTTTCGTAATGAATAATCTGACGGATTAGTTCTTTGCCGGGATTGTCATGCGGGTGCGCTTTGCCCGAAAAAAGGATTTGAACGGGACGATCTTTGTTCATAAGAATTTTATCAAGACGTTCAGGATTGCGCAAAAGGAGCGTTGAACGTTTGTATGTAGCAAACCGCCGGGAGAAGCCAATGGTTAAAGCTTCAGGATTGAGTATTTCGTCGGCCTGCGCCACTTCAGATGCTGTAGCGCCGCGTGCTTCGAGCTGCGTACGCAGCCGGTTTCTAGCAAAAGCGACAAGGCGTTCGCGTCTGCGCTCATGCGTGCGCCATAATTCTTCGTCCGGAATGTGGTGAATACGGCTCCAGAGTGCATATTGATTTTCATCATCCCGCCAGTTCGGACCAAGATAGCGATCGAGAAGTCCGGCCATTTCACGGCTGACCCATGAAGGTCCATGAACGCCATTGGTGATGGATATAATAGGTATCTCCGAAGTCGGGACTCCGGGCCAAACATTTTTCCACATCGAACGGGACACTTTCCCGTGCAGCTTGCTAACACCGTTAGCGTGTTCCGCCATTTTCAAGGCAAGAATAGTCATACAGAAACTCTCGCCGTCGTTATACGGATTTTCTCTTCCGAGGCCGAGGAATTCTTTCATCGATATGCCAAAGTTCTGCGCGTAATTTGATAAATATTTTTCTATTAATTGGGGTTCAAAGTAATCGTTACCGGCAGGAACGGGTGTGTGCGTTGTAAAAATCGTGCTTGCCGTCGTCATTGCACGCGCCTCTGCAAAGGATAATTTTTGTGTTTGCATCAGATCGAGGCAATGTTCGAGTGTTAGAAAGGCAGAATGCCCTTCATTGAGATGATAGACGGAAGGCTGCATGCCGACAGCTTTCAAAGCGCGATAGCCGCCGATGCCGAGAAGTATTTCCTGCAAGATGCGAAGTTCGCGATCTCCCCCGTATAATTGGTCGGTGATGTTTTGATCCTCCGCCGAGTTTTGTGAAATGTTCGTATCAAGCAGAAACAACGGCACACGTCCCACCTGAACCCGCCAGATTTGCGCACTCAATGTACGTCCTGGAAGATCAACGGTGACAATAAGAGGCTTGCCGCTTTTATCAGTTTCCGTTTGAATAGGCAGCATGTAAAAATCGTTTTCCGGATACCGTTCCTGCTGCCAGCCGTCTGCGTTCAGATATTGGCGAAAATACCCTTGCTGGTACAACAAGCCAATGCCTATTAAGGGAACGCCCAGATCACTCGCTGCTTTCAAATGATCCCCGGAAAGAATTCCCAGCCCTCCGGAATAATTTTGAAGACACTCGGTTATGCCGAATTCGGCTGAGAAATATGCGAAACGGGCATTCTTGGTTTCTTTGTGGAATTTTGTATACCAGCTTAATGAAACGTCCTGGTGTTCGTGGAAGCGTTCGTTTGCGCGTTCAAGCTGCGCTAAAAATGCTTCATCCCTGGCGAGAGTATTCAGCCTTTCTTGTTTAATCTTGCCGAACATCTCCACCGGATTATGATTTGTCTCTTCCCATAAATCAGGATCGATTCGGATAAAAAGTTCCATCAATTCATGGTCCCACGACCAGATAAGGTTGTAGGCAATCGGGAACAGAGATTTGAGTTCTTTAGGAATAGATGGAGCGACGATCATTGAAACGATTGGTTTTGTCATTTACATTTCCCTTTTCATCGATAATGCATTTGAGCAACTCTAAGTCAGTGCTAAGTTCAGTGACAATCATAGCAAAGAATCTATAAAAAAGCTACAAAATGGAGATCCATACGCGGGAGAATTCATTGCATTCGCTGACTTTATGTATTATATTACTAATCAATCATAGGAATCCGCCCGATTTAAGGGTTTTTTCATAAAGCAGATATTCAATTGATAAAAGATAAACATATCCCATCTTTTTTATTAATTTGTTTTTTGTTTTTTTTCGCCATTCTTGACCAAAATTATGCATTTGCCCGCGATCCTGCCGTTTTTTCCGCGGGTGGTCCTACTCAAATCGGTTTAGATATCGGTTATAACAACGATACACCGACACGAACCAAAATAGATCTCTCAGGAGCGTGGCAGCTTTCCTACGATCATGAACAGTGGCATGATGTCGCTATTCCTTCGTCGATAGATTACGAAGGGTGGACGGTTTTGAAGCGGGATATTGTTCTTGATGAGCGAGCCATACGTTCTTCAATTTTTAAAATTATCGCCCTCGGCATCAATTACGATTGTGAAATATTTATCAACGATATTCTTATCGGGAAGCACAGCGGGGGATACACAAGCTTTGAACTCGAAATACCTGAAGGGGTACTTCATTCCGGGGACGATAATCGTCTCCAAATTTTTGTACAAAACCAGTTGAATATCCGGACTACCATTCCGCCCTGCACGCAGGTTTCGGGATGGAAAAATTTTAACGGTATTATCCGGGATATCTATTTGCTTGCGACTCCGAAGTTTTGGATGAATACGGTCAACGTGCATACCTTGCTCAATGAAGAAATGACGCAGGGAATCATCAATGTAAAAGCGGTTCTCCAGAGCCGGGACTTCTTTACGGTTTTAGATTCGACAGAGAATAAGGAAGGATCGCTCACTTATGTATTGACGGCGGAAGTGTATAATAGGTTTTCCGATGCTCTGATTGCACAAGCCGTTTCGCAGACGATTGATCTTCATGCGGATGGAGAATTGACGGTGGATCTTTCCATACCGGTAGAGGCCCCAAAGTTATGGAGTCCCGAAACGCCGGAGTTGTATCAGGTGAAATTGTGCATTGAGTCGCTTGAAGGCAAGCAAAAAACACTCGTCGATCAGTACATTCAGAATGTCGGGTTTGCGAGTGTTGTTCTAAAAAAAGGTGCCATCGTTGTCAATGGAGTCCCCACGTTAATCAAAGGAATCGTCTGGCATGAAGATTCTCCCAATCATGGTGTTTCTCTCACTCATGAACAAATGGAGAAAGATGTTATTGCCATCAAGTCGCTGGGTGCAAACGCTGTTCGATGTGCTTTCCATCCTCCGCATCCGTATTTCCTAAGTCTCTGTAACCGCTACGGCTTGTTTGTTATGGAAGAGATACCTGTATGGAATGCAGCGGGGGACATTCTCGCGGACGGACAGTATCTTGCCCGGGCTCAGGAACAAGTCATAGAAATGGTCGGCCGCGACAAAGCGAATCCATGTATTCTGGCATGGGGTATCGGAGATCAATTCGATTCTGCCGATAAACGAGCACGGGGCTTTGTGCAAGCGATAGCCGCGGCGATTAAACAAATCGATGGACGTCCCGTTTATTTTGGTTCGGTTATGACGCGTAACGATGAATGTACCGGGGATGTGGATTTTGCCGGACTGACTCTTCCCCGCGTCGAAATAAAAGATTTTCGGATTATGCTGGCAGAATGGAAGAGGATGCATCCGACACAACCCGTTCTCTTGCTCGGTTACGGAAAAGAAGTTGATCAACGGAATCATAACGGCTACAGCGATCCGATGTCCCAGGAAGCGCAAGCGCGTTTCTTTTTGCAATATTATACCGCCGTGAAAGATGTCGGCATCGCCGGCAGTTTTATCGATGCGTATAACGATTGGCGGGGAAGCCGTCCGCTTCTGACTGATTCACAGCCCAATCCATATAGCTATTCGTACGGACTTGTAAACGAACAGCGTGAAAAACGCCTGGCATTCGAAGTTGTTCATGCTTTGTATTCCAACGAAAAAATTAATCCGCTGCCAATCGGAAGCTATCATTCAAGCCTGCCGTTTGTGCATATCTTTGCCGGATTTTTTGTGATTATCTTTGTGGGATATCAATATAGTTACAATAGACGTTTCAGCGAAGCTCTTCAGCGATCCTTATTCCGTCTCCATAATTTTTTTGTCGATCTGCGCGATCTTCACACGGTTTCGATTGTGCATACCTTGAGTCTTGCTCTTGCGATTTCTGTTTCTCTCGCTATTTTGTTATCGAGCGTTCTCTATCATTATAGGAGCGATTGGCTGTTCGATTATATTTTGACGTTCTTCATTATGTACGATCCTATCAAAGAGTATCTCATCCGCATCGTCTGGAATCCATTGCTCGGAATTGTATCGGTGACGGCAATCTTTTTTACAGCAGGATGCATCCTATCATTTTTACTCAAGATTTTTGCGCTGGTGCTCCGCATCAGGATTTCGTGGTTCGATATGTATTCGATGACGGTTTGGGGATCGGCGCCTCTTATTTTTTTAAGTCCATTAGCTATGTGTCTCTTCAAGGTTTTACAGACTCCGAATTACATTCTTCCATCTTTCGGGATTGTGCTGGTTTTCATTGTATGGACTCTCACCCGATTGCTGAAAGGGATTTCATTGATCTTTGAGGTCAGGCCGCATAGAGCATATATTGGCGGAGTAGTGCTTATGATCCTTGTCCTCGGCGGAATATATTTATATTACGATTCTCTTTATGGGCTGGGTTCGTATATAAAATTTATCGTTCATTTATCAGATAATCTTGGTTGATGTACCTTTCCAAGCTCGAAATATTCGGTTTTAAATCGTTTGCCCAGAAAGTCAATCTTTCTTTTGATGCTGGAATGACCGCAATTGTAGGTCCCAACGGATGCGGAAAAACCAACGTTGTTGATGCTATACGCTGGGTGCTGGGAGAGCAGCGGCCGACGACCCTCCGCAGCGATAAAATGGAAGATGTTATTTTTAATGGTACAAAATCGCGTAAACCGCTCAACGTTGCGGAAGTTTCCATTACAATCGAAAACACAAAAGATATTTTACCCACAGAGTATTCTGAGGTCACTATTACACGGCGCGTCTTTCGTTCCGGCGAGAGCGAATATTATTTAAATAAAAATCTTTGCCGTCTCAAAGACATACGGGATCTCTTTATGGATACCGGTATGGGTTCCGATGCTTACTCGGTCATCGAACTGAAAATGGTCGAAAGTATCTTAAGCGATAATTCCGATGAACGGCGCCGCTTATTCGAAGAATCTGCCGGCGTTACCAAATACAAGCACCGCCGCAGGGAAGCATCTCGCAGACTCGATGCCGTTCGTCAGGACCTGACGCGCGTGAACGACATTCTACGCGGAGTAGAAAAAGCAGTCAATTCACTGGAACGACAGGCGCAGAAAGCGGAAAAATTCAACGAGCTTACTAAAGAGCTCCGGACGGTAGAAATTGAATTGCTGCAGCGGGAATATTCGGGCATCATCAGCCGCATGGAACCGCTGAAACTGGAATTGAATGTCGCCGTCGATGAGAAGAACAGAATAGAAGTCGAGGTGCATCAGGAAGAATCGCTGCTCGATGTCTTGCGGCAGGAAATAGCAGAACTGGAAATTCAAATTGCCCGTACACAGGATGAACTGAACGGGCGGCAAAATGCGCTCCATGAGCTGGAACAGAAAAAAGCAACAACGCTTGAACGATGCCGGTCCCTGGCAATAAATATCGATCGTTTCGAAAAAGAAAAAATCGATTTACAAATACAAACCGACGAACTGGAAAAAAGACAAACGGAGCTGGCCAAGAATCTGGAAGAATTCCGCATTCAGACATCTGATGCTGAAGAGCTTTATCGCCGAAAGAAAATGCAGCTCGATGAATTTGAAGAACAGTTGAATGCAAAAAAAGGTGAACTGAAAACGAGACAGGATCAGGTGCTGACCCTCCTGCATGAACTTTCCGATCTGCGCAACCGGGAGAATCAGGTAAAAGCACACCGAGAAAATCTTCGCGGCAGAGCCGGTTATATGACCGAAGAGAATGAAGGATATGCCAGGGATGTCAAAAAGAACGAAGAAATGATTGTTAGATTGACATCTGAAAACAGGCAATTGCGCTTGGCGTTTGCCGAAGCGGAAGTCCGAACGCATCAGATGGAAGATTATAAAACAAAACTGCAAAGCGACATCGAAGATTTTCGAAGCCGTGATCATGCGATTCTCGGCGATATCGAACGAAAACAGGCGCGGATCGATTTTCTCAAAGGCCTCGTGGAAAGTTTCGACGGTTATTCCGAGGGAGCAAAATTTCTTATTACAAACGGGGAATGGAGTTCTAAATTTCAGAATACGGTTGGTGAAGCGATCAGTACGGAATCCGTCTACCGTGTTGCCGTCGAAACTGCGCTGGGAGAGGCGTCGGGATATATTGTCGTGGAAAGCGTAGAGGAAGCATACACAGCGATGGATTTTCTCAAGCGCAACAATAAAGGGAAGGCTACTTTTATTTGTCTTAACCGGCTTCCGGAAATGACAAGCCGCAGGCAAAAGATAGATCGTCCCGGTGTTATCGACTGGGCGGATAATGTCGTACAGTATGAGCCGAAACTGCAGCGCCTGTTCGGATTTATTTTGGACGAAACGCTGTTGGTAAACGATGTTGCCACAGCGCTGGCTGTCGTCAACGAAGATCCCGGCGTTCGGTGCGTGACGCTTGACGGTGAGATTGTTACGGGCAAAGGCGTGGTGCGCGGCGGCAGCGTACGCCAGGACGAAGGCGGACATATCAGTAAACGCTCGCAGTTAGACGAATTGAGTTCGATGGTTCAGCAGATGCGCGGACAACAGGAACGTATTGAAAACGAACTGCAGAAGAAGACAGCGGAATTGGAGAACGTCGATCTGAAGAAGCTGGCCGACGAAGCACGAAGGATCGAACAGCAAAAAACAACTGTGGAGATACGTATTGCGCAAATCGAATTCGAAAAGAAACGTGCGCAGGAAAATATCGAACGCAACAGCACGGAATCACTTCGCCTGACAAAGGAGGCCGAATCGCTCGCAGAGGAATTGCATTCACTCAGCGCCTCAATTGCGGATTCAGAATCGAGGCAGTCTGCCTCGGAACAGCGTGTGGGCGCGCTTGCGGGCGAAGTTGAAGCAATGGAATCGCTCTGGAATGAATTTTCACGTACGGCGAACAATGCAAACTTATCCGTTGTGAATTTAAGAAACGAAGAACGGAACACGCTGCAAGCGATCGAGCACGCTGAGACGACGCTGCAGTCGATTGCAGCAACTTCGGAGCAGCGAACTTCCGATATAGAACTCGCCAGGGGAGATATCACCTCTTCGACGACACAGGTGCAGGAAATGGATTCCGCGTTATCGGAATTGCACCAGGAATACAACGATATTCTCGGCCGAAAAAAATCTGTCGATCAGGAATATTCTTCAAAACGCGCACATATTCATGAGATCGAATTGAAATTGAAAGACGAGCGTCTGCGGCAGGAAGGTTCGCTCAAGGCCGCATACGATCTTGAAATGAAAATACAAGAACTGATGATGAAAGCGGAAAACCTAAAGTCCCGCGCAGAGGAAGATTTTCATTTTACACTCGAGGCGTGCTGGTATGATCCTCAGGATGAATATGATATCAATACGGAACGGGAACGCCAGCAAGACCTTAAGAATAAAGTTCATGCACTCGGTGCCGTGAATTTTGCCGCCTTTGAAGAATACAAGAGCGAAAAGGAACGGCTTGATTTTATGTCTGCGCAGCTTGACGATCTTGAGCAGTCGGAAAAAACACTGCTTAGTACGATCGATGAAATCAATGCAACAGCGCAGGCGCAGTTCATGAGTATCTATAATCAGATCCGGGACAATTTCATCACAACATTCAAAGGATTGTTTGATGAAGGGGATGAATGCGATTTGAGATTAGAAGAAGACATCGATCCTCTGGAGGCGAAAATTGAGATTATTGCAAAACCGAGAGGCAAACGCCCCACATCGATAGATCTTCTTTCAGGCGGCGAAAAAACACTCACAGCAATTGCGCTGCTCTTCGCAATCTATTTAGTGAAACCAAGCCCGTTCTGTATTCTGGATGAAGTTGATGCGCCGCTGGATGATACGAACATAGATCGTTTTACGCGTATTATTAGAAAGTTCTCGGACAATACACAGTTCATCATTGTCACGCATAACAAGCGAACAATGGAATCCGCCAACGCCATGTACGGCGTAACGATGGAAGAAGAAGGAATTTCGAAATTGGTTTCGGTCCGCTTTAACGAGACCGTGGAAAAGAATTAGCAGTATGGTTCGTATATTTTGCGATTTTGACGGGACTGTGTGTCCTCAGGATGTCGGGAAAAATTATTTCCGCGCATTTGCAGACGAGACTTTTCAGCAAATCGCGGATGGATTGCTGCGGGGGGAAATCGACTCGCAGCAGGGGCTGCGGCGTCTCTGCGATGCAGTGCCGTCCATAAGCCGCATTCAATTTGACTCGCACATCGATCAATTTTCCGCAGATCCGCATTTTGCGGAATTTGTGCACTTTGCCGAAGCGCGCGGCGCGGCGGTTGCGGTTCTAAGCGACGGGCTCGATGCGTATGTTGCGCGTGTTCTTTTAAAAGAAGGGTTGCAGCGCGTGCCTGTCTTTGCAAATCATGCGGAATTCGTGAACATAAATGGAGCACCGAAGCTTACTGTCTCCTTCCCGCATACCGATGCGGAATGTACGTCGTGCGGCAACTGCAAACGCAATCATATGTTGACCCAAGCGGCGGATAACGATGTGATTGTCTACGTAGGCGATGGTTTTTCCGATCGTTGCCCAGTCAAGTATGCCGATATAGTATTCGCGAAACGGCAGTTGATCAAGCATTGCCAGCAGCTGAACATCACCTATTATGAATTCAATCATTTCGGCGATGTGCAAAAGAAGATGGAAGAAGTCGTTCAGCGCAAAAGAATCCGGCACCGGCAGGAAGCAGCCATGGCGCGGCGCGAAGTGTACATGCAAGGATAATCAATGAAAGAGTTTCGTCAAAAATTGTTTACACTGCGAAGTTATACGCCGATCCCGTTTTTATTGGTTATGATCGTGCTTGGACGTCCGACTTTTTTAACGATGTTTTTCGGAATCATTGTTGCGGCATTGGGAGAATTCATGCGCTTTTGGGGTGTTGCCTATGCAGGGAGCCTGACTCGCGTCACCGGATCTGTAGGAGCGCCGGAAGTGATCGTTGCTGGGCCGTTTGCCTATGTCCGCAATCCGCTTTATGTCGGTAACCTTCTCACTTATATGGGCATCGGTATTATGGCTAATGCCACATTTCCATGGCTGCTCTGCGCTGCATTTGCATGGTTCACGTTTCAATACAGTCAGATCGTTGACCTGGAAGAAGAATTTTTAGCGGCCGCCTTCGGGGCTTCCTATTCGGAATACGTCAAAAATGTTCCGCGGTTTATACCGCGCATTGAACCATATAAAAATGCGGTTCAGGAGCATCAGAAGCCGAATTGGAGTGAAGCGGCGAAATCGGAACGCCGCACGTTCCAAGCGCTGGCAATTGTGCTGGCAATTATCGTTGTTCTTTGGCTGAAACAATAAATCGATGCAGCGAGTGATGATCATAGCGGGAGAAGCCTCCGGCGATTTGCATGGTTCGGGTATTGTGCGCGAGCTTAAACGCCTGCAGCCGGGTATTGATATCTATGGCGTGGGCGGTGATAAAATGCAGAGCGCAGGCATGGAGATCATCTATCACATTCGTGATCTCGGCTTTATGGGCTTTTTTGAAGTGTTGCAGCACCTGCCGTTTATTAAAACGATGGAGCGAACACTCGATCAGGTGGTTAGATTCAAGAGACCCGATGTGCTTGTTTTGATCGATTATCCGGGATTCAACCTTCGATTTGCGCGCAGAGCGAAACGATATAACGTGAAGATCGTTTATTATATCAGCCCGCAGGTTTGGGCGTGGCACAAATCGAGAGTGAAAACGATCCGGCAATTCGTCGATTTAATGCTCGTTATTTTCCCGTTTGAAGAAAAGTTTTACCGGGAAGAACATGTTCCGGTGGAATTTGTCGGGCATCCGCTTCTGGAGGTTATTACCTCCAATCTCGACCGGAAAAAGTTTTGTAAAAAATTCGATCTTGATGAGCGGAAAAAAATTGTTGCTTTGCTGCCCGGCAGCCGGAAACAGGAAATTGAAAAGATTTTTCCGGCAATGCTCGATGCGGCGCGATTGATCGCAGCGAAGACCGAATGCGAAATTGTTGTCGGCGTCGCACCGACGCTTGACGAGCAGTATCTGAAAACGCTGTATCGGCTTGGGAGCGTCCGTTTGATCAAAGGATGGACGTATGAAGTTATGGCGAACGCAGATCTCGCTGTCGTGACTTCAGGAACGGCCACGCTGGAAACGGCTTGTTTCGGAACGCCGATGGTGATCGTGTATAAAACTTCGCAACTGACGTACTGGATAGGACGAATGCTTATACGTGTTAAAAATATCGGTCTTGTAAATATCGTTGCCGGTGAAAGGATTGTGCCGGAATTTATTCAGCGCCGAGCTTCGGCTCGTTTATTGGCGCGAGAAGCGCTTGCCATGCTGGGAGATTCAGCGTTGCTCAACGAAATGCGGTCGAAACTTTACGGTGTCCGGGAAAAGCTCGGCGAACCCGGAGCATCCAAACGGGCGGCAAGCCGCATTTTGACATTGAATAAGCTTTAAAACGATGCGAAAACTTCTGATACCGTTCTCTTTTTTTTATTGGATCGGAGTAACGCTTCGCAATTGGTTTTTTGATAGAGGAATATTCCGGACCACGTTTTTTGCCGTGCCGGTTGTTTCGGTGGGTAATATTTCGGCAGGTGGATCGGGAAAAACTCCGCTTGTGGAAATGCTGATTCGACGGTTCTCGGAAAGCCGTACGGTTGCAGTTGTAAGCCGCGGATATAAACGAATATCTTCAGGTCAGGTTGTCGTGAGCGATAGATCAGGAATACATGCGCAGGTCGAACATACAGGCGATGAGCTGTCGCAGGTTGCCCAAAAATTTCCCGGAATCATCGTCATTGCCGATGCAGTGCGAGTCCGGGGCGCTCAAAAAGCAATCGAGCTTGGCGCTGAAGTTATAATCTTAGACGACGGGTTCCAGCATCGCGCGTTGGGCCGAAGTTCGAACATTGTGGTTGTAACGGCTGAAGAACTGCTTAAAGGCGATTTCTTGCTTCCGGCCGGCAACAGACGGGAACCGTTATCCTCTTTGCAGAGAGCAGACTTGATTGCAATTACCCGCTGTGCGGGAAAAGAAGATTACGAACGAGCGCTTGCAGTTGTCTCAGATTTTCAAAAGCCGGTCGTCGGTATGCGGGTCAACGTCCGCGCTCTTCGCGATGCATCAACAGGAAGAGAGATTGCGATGCAATCGGTAATGCAGAAAAAAGCCGTCCTTTTCTCCGGCATTGGAAATCCGGAATCGTTTGAACGGACGGTAGAGGAATTGGGTGTTGTGATCCTGGAGCATAAAGTGTTTCAGGATCATTATTGGTACGACGAGCATGATATGCAGGTTATTTTAGGAGATTTGGCCGGACGGAAGGCAGAACTGCTCCTGACGACAGAAAAAGATTTTATGCGATTGCGCAGGCGATCCGGAATCTTTTCCGTGATCAATCTGCCGGTTCTGATCGTCGAAATAGAACAACAAGTTCTGTACGGCAGCGGGATCATTGATTCTTTGTTGCAACACATAGGATAGAAAATGAAGATTGGTATTACCGATACATTAAGCGGAGATAATTACGAGAACTATGAACAATGGATTCATTCGGCCGATTCCGATGTGGAAATCGTGAAGTTATCGTACGACTCCAGTGTGAACGGGAACCTGGAAAATCTTTCGGGACTGGTACTTTCGGGGGGAGGAGATGTCGACCCGGGCTTGTATCATAAACATGACGATCCGGCAAAAGCAAAGGGAGTCGATACGCGCCGGGATAATTTTGAGTTTGAGCTCCTCGACCGTGCTCTCGATATCGATTTGCCTATTCTCGGAATATGCCGCGGCATGCAGCTTATGAATGTGTTTCTGGGCGGTTCGCTGGTGACAGATCTGGTTTCTTCTCGCTTTGAAGATCATGATGCTCAGGAGAATAAATTCAGAGAACATCCGGTTTCTTTCTTTCCCAATACGCTCCTCTCGGCTCTGACGAATGCTGTTGAAGGAAATGTCAATTCATACCATCATCAATCGATCTATAGGCTCGGACGGGGGCTCATGGTTACAGCAGTTTCGCGCGACGGAGTACCGGAGGCGTCGGAATGGTCGCTGAAGGAAGGAATGCCGTTTCTCTTATTGACACAATGGCATCCGGAACGAGTTCCTCAAAATTTATTATCGGAAAAAATAGCGCGGTTGTTTTTACGCGAAGCAAACATTTATAAGAAAAATAAATAATTCACAACTGACAACTGAAAGGATTAACTCGATATGACAAACAACAGACACGTATATTTCTTCGGTGCCGGAAAAGCTGAGGCAAAAGGCGCCGAACTTTCAAAGGAAGTTCTCGGCGGCAAAGGCGTAGGACTTATGGAGATGACCTCGATAGGTCTTCCCGTTCCGGCCGGATTTACAATCACGATTCAAACTTGCGCCGAGTATTACAGGATCGGCCGCAAGCTTCCCAAAGGTCTCGATCAGGAAGTTCTGATCGCATTGAAGAAACTCGAAAAGTCGGCGGGCAAGAAACTGGGCGATGCAAAAGATCCTCTTTTAGTCTCCGTCCGTTCCGGCGCTGCACGTTCGATGCCCGGCATGCTCGAAACCATTCTCAATCTCGGTCTTAACGATCAATCTGTAGAAGGCCTTGCCAAAAAAACGAACAATCCCCGTTTTGCATACGACAGCTATCGCCGTTTTATTCAAATGTACAGTACAACAGCTATGGGACTTTCCAAAGAGCCGATGGAAGACATGCTGCACCAGATGAAGCATGATCTTGGCGTAAAGACGGATCCGGAAATTCCCGCGGAACAGTTAAAAGAACTTTGCAATCGTTTCAAAGCGTTCTATAAGGAGAAAAAGGGAGAACCATTCCCGCAGGATCCTTTGAAACAGCTTTGGGGCGCCGTAATGGCCGTCTTCAACAGCTGGGAAGCGGAAAAGGCCGTCACCTATCGCCGTGTGGAAAAAATTACGGATTTGATCGGAACCGCGGTCAATGTGGTTCAGATGGTATTCGGGAATAAAGGCGATAATTCCGGCACAGGTGTTTGCTTTACGCGAGATCCGAACAGCGGTGAAAATATTTTCTACGGCGACTGCCTCATTAATGCACAGGGCGAAGATGTCGTTGCGGGAATTCGTACACCGCTCAAACTGATCGAACTGGAAGATCGTCTTCCGGTTGCTTATAAACAGCTGACAAAAGTACGGAAACAACTCGAATCGTACTACAAAGAAATGCAGGACCTCGAGTTCACCATTGAAGATGAAAAGCTGTATATGCTGCAATGCCGAACAGGCAAGCGTTTACCGTCAGCCGCTTTTAAGATGGCGGTCGATATGGTGAAAGAAAAACTTATTACTAAACAGCAGGCGGTTTCGAGCATTACACCGGAACAGATTGAAGGAGTGTTTTATCCTGTGATCGATATAAAGACGGTCGGTGCACAGAAATTAAAAGAGCTCTATCTGGGCAAAGGCATTGATGCCGTTCCAGGCGCCGCTGTCGGCAAAGCGGTGTTCACTGCGGCTGAAGCGGAAGAAATGGAAAAGGCCGGCATGAAGGTTATCCTGATTCGCAAAGAAACTTCTCCTGAAGATGTCGGCGGTATGCATGCTGCACAGGGTATTCTTACAGCGACAGGCGGAAAAACCAGCCATGCAGCCGTTGTTGCCCGCGGCTGGGGCAAATGCTGTATCGTCGGCTGTGAGTCTCTGGATATCGATTATAATGCCAAGCAGATGAAAGTCGGCGGAAAAATTATCAAGCAGGGAGATGAAATTACGCTTAACGGGACGACGGGCGAAGTTTTCATCAGCGGTTTGCCATTGATAAAGCCTGAACAGTCGGAAGAATTCCACACGCTTCTGAAATGGTGCGATGAAATTCGTACAATGAAAGTTCGCACAAATGCCGATACGCCGTACGATGCGCAGAATGCTATCACGCTGGGCGCGGAAGGCATCGGCCTCTGCCGAACCGAACACATGTTTTTCGACACCGAAGAACGCCGTTTGGCCATTCAGGAAATGATCGTTGCCGAAAATCTCGAAACCCGCAAGAAGGCGCTCGCAAAACTGCTGCCCTTCCAGCGTTCGGACTTCGAAGGCATTTTTGAAGCGATGAATAACAAACCGGTGACGATCCGTTTGATCGATCCGCCTCTGCACGAGTTTACGCCGAAAGACGATGCAGGTGTTAATAACCTGTCCGCCATAACAGGATTGAGTCCCGAGAAAATTCGCCACCGCTGCGAGCAGCTCCACGAAAGCAACCCGATGCTCGGTCATCGCGGCTGCCGTCTGTGCATTACCTATCCTGAAATCCTCGATATGCAGGTGACCGCTATCATCGAAGCGGCGATCAATTGCGCAAAAAAGGGAATCAAGGTCGAACCGGAAATTATGATTCCGCTCACCATCGATCCGAAAGAATTCAGGATTCTGGAATTACAGACACGCGGCGTTGCCGATCCGTTGATCGAACAAGCCGGATTGAAAGGCAAATTGAAATACCTCGTTGGTACAATGATCGAGATTCCGCGCGCAGCGCTGCTGGCCGATAAGATTGCCGAGTATGCGGAATTCTTTTCTTGCGGCACGAACGACCTGACACAGATGACCTTGGGGTTGTCGCGTGACGATGCCGGCCGATTCCTGCCGGACTATGTAAAGAGCGAGAAGGACGGCGGCAAGGCGATCTTTGCCGACGATCCGTTCCAATCTTTGGATCAGAGCGGTGTCGGTGCGCTTGTTAAGATGGCAATTGAAAAAGGCCGCTCCACACGCAAGAATCTGAAGGTTGGAATTTGCGGCGAGCACGGCGGCGAATCAAAGAGCGTCAAATTTTGCTATAGGGCCGGCATGAACTACGTGAGCTGTTCACCGTTCCGTGTTCCGATTGCTCGTTTAGCTGCAGCACAAGCGGTTCTGGAAGATAGAGCGGGTGCAAAGAAGGCTGCTGCAAAGAAAACAGCGCGCAAAAAGAAATAAGCTGCGCGTTTATTAATTCACGAGAGGCGGTCCCGTCGATACGAAGGGATCGCCTCCAACTTTTTTCTTCATTAACGAAAGGATAGAGCATGAAGCTCTCCGATTTCAAATATCCGCTTCCACGAAATCTTGTCGCGAAAACCCCGGCAAATCCGCGAGATCGTTCACGGATGATGGTATTGAAACGGGCCGGTCAAACGATCGAGGATCGGAAGTTTTATGAAATCGCTAATTTTTTCCAGCGAGGCGACTGTTTAGTCGTGAACGAGACGAAAGTCTTTCAAGCACGGCTTCTTGGGAAAAAGGAAAAAACAAATGCAAAGATTGAAGTTTTTCTCCTGCGTGAATTGAATGCGGAAGAAAACATCTGGGATGTCATTGTAGACCCAGCGCGAAAAGTGCGCATCGGCAATAAAATTTATTTCGACGAAGGAAAACTCTGGTGCGAAGTGATCGACAATACGACCTCGCGCGGAAGAACAGTACGGTTCAACCATAAAGGAGATTTCTTCAAGATTATAGACCGTATCGGACTTACTCCGCTGCCGCCGTATATCAAACGGGATGCAACAGAGAAGGATAAAGAAAGTTATCAAACCGTCTACGCAAAAACCGTCGGTGCAGTTGCAGCACCGACTGCCGGTTTGCATTTTACAAAAGCGCTCCTCAAAAGACTCGAAGCCAAAGGAGTGAAAATTGTTCCCGTGATTCTTCACATCGGTATCGGAACGTTCCGTTCGGTGGAAGTCGAAGATTTGACGAAACATAAAATGGACTCTGAATATTTTGAAATACCGATAGACACGGTCACGGCGGTTAATAAAACCATCGATGCGAAAAAGAATGTATTTGTCGTCGGAACGAGCACGTGCCGGGCATTGGAATCGAGTGTAACGGCAGACGGTCATTTGAAACCGGCCAAAGGATGGACGGACAAATTTATTTTTCCTCCGTACGATTTTAAAGTGACCGACAGGCTTCTTACGAATTTTCATCTGCCGGAATCGACGCTTCTTATGCTTGTCAGCGCTTTTGCAGGGCACGATTTTATGACCCATGCCTATAAGAAGGCAATCAAAGACGGCTATCGCTTCTACAGTTACGGCGATGCGATGCTTATCATGTAAGCGATAGGAACTATTCTTTTTGAAACGGAGCAGGGCTTTGCACTTTGCTCCCTCCGTTATCTTAATACTATGAAACGAATACGACCCAAAGTCTATGCTGTCATTCCAGCCGCAGGATCCGGAACGCGAATCGGCGGAGATATTAAAAAACAATTTCTTCCGCTTCAGCACAAACCGATTCTTATCCATACACTGCAGAGGTTCGAACGGTGTTCCGATGTCGATGAGATAGCCATTGCCGTGCCGGAATCGTCTATCGTCGAAATGGAGGCGATTCTTTCGCAATTCCGTTTGCATAAAATCAGCAAGGTGATCGCCGGCGGCGTGAAACGTCAGGATTCTGTCGCCAATGTTTTACTGCGTCTCGATTTAAAGGACGGCGATATTGTTCTGATCCATGACGGGGTGCGGCCATTCATCGAATCGAAACGTATTTCCCATCTTGTGAAAATGTGTAAAGAATATGGCGCCGCGGTATTGGCGGTGCAGCCGAAAGATACGGTGAGGCGTTCGACCGGAGGCGGGTTTTTCGACAGTACCTTAGACAGAACGGCACTCTGGCTTATTCAAACACCGCAGGCGTTTCGCGCTTCCATTTTGCTCAAGGCTTTTGAAAAAGCTCGAAAAGATAGATTCTCTTCGACGGATGAAGCGGCGCTGGTCGAACGGCTCGGCATCAAAGCACGCATTGCCGAAGGAAGCTACGATAACATCAAGATCACGACGCCGGAAGATCTCGAACTCGGCAAGTTGATTCTTGAGCGATGGCAGGCAAAAGGGTTGATATAGCTTGCTTTTTGCCCGTGAAGTTCATATTATATAAGATAGAGACATAGACGAAAAGTCGGTTCTGTGGGAATTCGTGTCTTATTCTAAGACGGATTCGCGACATCTATTTGCAACTCATGAGTTCTCGTCCACGTCTCTAGAGTATTAGTTTTGTTTGTGAAAAGGAAAGATATATGGTGAATCTCGCAATCGTCGTCCTTTTGAGCTATATCATCGGATCTATCCCTACCGCTATTATTTTTTCAAAATGGCGGCACGGATTCGATATTCGTACTCAGGGAAGCGGAAACGCCGGCGGAACGAATGTTTTTCGCGTTCTGGGATGGAAGTCCGGATTATTCGTAATATTGATCGATTTGGCAAAAGGACTGGTTGCCACATCCGTTATATCGCGGTTATTTTGGGATCCGACGCTTCCTTTTTACAATCGTACGCCATTTGACGATTTAACGATTATTCAAATGATTTGCGGCGGAGCTGCTATCATCGGCCATGTCTGGACAGTGTTTGCCGGTTTTAAAGGCGGCAAAGGAATTGCTACGGCTGCCGGAATGCTGCTTGGAATAGCTCCTACGGAATTCATTGTTTCCGTGCTTGTATTCTTAATATTTTTTTCCGCCTTTCGCTATGTCTCGCTCGGTTCGATCATGGCTTCTATTGCATTTCCACTAACCCTCATCATTCGGTATAATATTCTTTCGGACGAAATTCATAGTTATAAAACGCTGGTTTTTTTCAGCATGGGAATTGCGGTTTTTCTTCTCTATTCACATCGTGCAAACATCAAACGATTAGTTCAGGGCAGCGAGAAAAAGGTTACCAGTTTGAAAGGGAAAACCGAAGTCGCTCAGTTGACCGTCGATTCCAAAGAATAAAAGTTTCTTTAACCGATAGACACAGGCAATGCTACAATGAAAGTGACCGTTCTTGGCGCCGGAAGCTGGGGCACAACTCTCGCGCTCGTATTGCTTGATAATCATCACGAGGTAAATCTGTGGACGTTCAGCGCCGAAGAAGCAGAATGGCTGCGCGATAGACACGAATGCCAATTTCTCCCCGGTTTAAAACTTCCTCGTGAACTTTTTATTTCGACAGATATTGAAGAATCATGTGTCAGACGCGATATGATAGTAGCTGCAGTGCCTTCTCAGTTTCTTCGTTCAGTTCTTCAGCGAATTTCTCATCTCGATCTAACCGATACTGTTATTTGCAACGTTGCAAAGGGTATTGAAAACGGTTCGCTCATGACGATGTCCGAGGTCCTGCTCGATGTCCTGATGCATGAAAGGAAAGAAAATCTTGCCGTTCTTTCCGGCCCGAGTCATGCAGAAGAAGTGAGTATTAAAATTCCAACCATGGTCGTTGCGGCGGCATTCAAACCAAAAGTTGCACGCATTGTTCAGGATGCATTTATTACCGATTATTTCAGGGTTTACGTAAACGAAGATCTCCGCGGCGTGGAGCTTGGCGGTGCGATCAAAAACGTCATTGCAGTTGCTGCTGGATTGAGCGATGGCGCCGGGTTCGGCGACAATACAAAGGCCGCCATCATGACGCGCGGTATTTTCGAAATTACGCGGCTGGGTTCAAAAATGGGAGCGCTCCCGGTGACCTTTGCCGGACTTTCCGGTGTAGGTGACCTTATCGTTACATGCATGAGCCGTCACAGCCGGAACCGTTTTGTAGGGGAAGAAATCGGCAAAGGGCGTACGGTCAGCGATGTCTTGAGCGAAATGAAAATGATTGCAGAAGGAGTTCCTACTGCAAAATCGGTACATCAATTGGCAAAAAAAAATCATATCGATATGCCCATGGCGGAAGAGGTTTATAAAGTTCTCTTCGAGGACAAGAATGCCCGACAGGCAACACTCGATCTCATGGGACGGGATACGCGGGGAGAAGGAGCTCACTAACTTTTGCCCCAAAAATATTTCTCAAAGCTTTTCAATCCATGCTACAAAAACTCTTTCAGATTGGAGAGGAAAAATGATTCCCTTGTGGAAAAGAAAAGTTCTGTGAGGAATCGATTGATCGCTGTCTTGTGACTTCTATCCTGCATATTTCAGATATCTACTATAAGTCTCCGTCCCCCAAAATAAAGGGGACAACAGTGATAACTGAATATAGTCTATAGACGCAACAACACGCCAATGAACATCTTCAATACGCCCGCAGTAAATTTTTCTCAGAAAGAGTAACTTCATGACTGCTTTAGCGAGATGAATTATTGAAGAGTTACCTTTTTAAAAACCGGGATAATAAGTGTCAATATTTTAAAGAAAAGGTGTGACTATTCAGCGTGAGTTTTATATTTGTAAATTAAGTTGCCGCGATGATATTCTGTGGCCGACACGCTCTCCTGCGGCGGGCGAGGTGGTGTCGGAACTTCCCGCGGCCGCCCGCCAGAAGATGATGCAGGTCGGGTAAACCGGTTGCGGCTACAGAATAATATTGGACACTGAGCAATTACGAAAAGGCATAATTATCCAATTTGTTTTTAAGAAAAATCTTTACAATTTATAAGTATAGCAGCCATCTATCCATCGAAAAAAAGGTTGAATCGAAGGGTAGAGTACGTTTGTTAGGTGTGCATCACTCTTTGAGAAGGAATGACAACGAACTTATTTCGCGTTTCTTGACATTCGATGCACGAAAGAACATTTGTTGGACGATAGAAAGGTATATGGTTGAAGAATATTAAAGAAGTGCTTATAGGTAAACCGCGCGATATTCACGATCCAAAACTCTTTCATAAAATTTCTCTCATTGCATTTCTCGCCTGGGTTGGGCTTGGCGCCGACGGGTTAAGTTCTTCTGCCTACGGCCCCGACGAAGCATTTCGTTCTCTTTTGCAGCATCCGGAAATGGCAGTTCTTTTGGCTCTTGCTACGGCAATGACTGTCTTCATTATTTCGTATGCCTACAGTAGAATTATAGAACATTTTCCAAGCGGCGGCGGCGGCTATGTTGTAGCAACAAAATTACTAGGACCTTCCTTTGGTGTGGTTTCCGGATGCGCGCTGCTTGTCGATTATATACTCACTATAACCGTTTCGATTGCGTCCGGCGCCGATCAAATTTTCAGTTTCTTACCGATGGCATGGCTTTTGTGGAAAGTTCCTGTGGAAGCGATTGCAATTCTTCTTCTCGTCATTTTAAATTTACGAGGGGTCAAGGAGTCGATTACGGTTCTTGTACCTATATTTTTGTTGTTCTTATGCACTCATATTACCGTCCTCGCTGCGGCTTTGATCAACCACTTTCAGGACATTCCCCGCATAACTGCCGTTGCTTCTTTAAATTTGCATCATGATATGTCCACTCTCGGTATGCTCGGAATGTTTTTCATCTTTGCAAGGGCATATTCCCGCGGTGCAGGGACCTATACCGGTATTGAAGCTGTGTCGAATGGAATTCAGATGATGCGCGAACCTCGTGTAGCAACTGCGAAACGTACCATGGTTTACCTGGCCGTTTCGCTGGCTATAACAGCCGGCTCGATTCTCTTATTGTATTTATTGCTCGGTGTAACGGAAGAACCGGGAAAAACGCTCAATGCTGTGATGATTGAGAGATTGAATATTGGACCTTGGTTTATTGTACTGACTTTGATATCGGAAGCCGCCCTTTTATTCGTTGCGGCCCAAACGGGCTTTCTGGACGGTCCGCGCGTTATGGCAAACATGGCGAATGACCGCTGGCTGCCGCATCGTTTAAGTTTTTTATCAGACCGCCTGACTATGTACTACGGCATCGTTATTATCGGTGCGGCTTCGATGGCAACATTATTTTATACCGGCGGCAATATCGATGCTCTGGTAACTATGTATTCCATCAATGTTTTTATTACCTTCTCGCTGACCGAGATCGGCATGGTACGCTTCTGGATAACGGAGCGGAAAAAATATCCGGAGTGGAAAAAATCTTTGCCTGTGCATGTGACGGGTCTTATTCTCTGCCTGTCCATTCTGACAATCGTACTTATCGAAAAATTTCAGATGGGAGCATGGCTCACTGTTGTTATTACGACTGCTTTAATCCTGCTTTGCATTCTTATTCGCCGCCATTATCAGACGGTTCTCACAAAACTGCGTTCTCTTGAAGATATTCTCACCGGCCTGCCCGTTGATGAGTCGGCGGTTTCTGCATGCGGAGTGATCGATGCAAGCAAGCCCACAGCGGTTCTGCTCGTTCAAAATTACGGCGGACTCGGTATTCACTCGTTCCTGACCATCATAAAACAATTTCCCGGATATTTTAAACAAGTTGTTTTTGTCTCGGTTGCCGTACTCGAATCGGGGAATTTCAAGGGAGCAGCGGAAGTGGAGAAGATGGAAGCAAAAGTCCAGGCGGATTTGATGCAGTATGTAAAACTGGCCAACGGCCTCGGTTTTCCGGCGGCATCAAGAATGACCGTCGGGACGGAACCGGTCGTTGAGGCGGAGAAAATATGTGTAGAGCTTTCTAAACAATTCAAACAATCTATCTTTTTTTCGGCGAAACTTGTCTTTCAAAAAGAAAAATGGTATCAGCGCATTCTGCACAGCGAAACGGCTAATGCTATTCAGAACAGACTTCAATTTCTCGGCCTTTCAATGGTCGTTCTTCCGATTCGCGTTTGGAATTAGAAGGAAATTGAGCATGACATATCTTCAAGGGCGAATTCCAAAAAATTCGCCCTTTCTTCATAGTGTGACTCTCCCGGCTTAAAATTGATCGAAAAAAAAGCCGGTCTATTTTTGTGATACAGCACACACGAAACGAAAAAAACAGAAAAAAATAAATCAATCCTTTTCTTGACACAGAAAATGAAAAAGTGTATTATCGTATAGTATAAATAGAACTGTTTCCTTAAAAATAGGGTGTTTTTATGCCTGAATATCGTATTGAAGGATTAACTCTTTCGGGGAAAGTTGTATCAGGTTCAATTTCTGCGGATACGAAAAGCATTGCAAAGAGAAGAGCGCAGGAATTAGGACGTGATAAGAAGTTTAAAATAACTGACATTCATGAACGTGTCGCTTATATCTACCGCGTGCAAAAGGGAGTGGACAAACCCATTGACGGAGAACAAAAAGCGTTTACTGCCAGTGAGGTCCGTATTGCACTGGAAAAAATGGGCTACAAAGTTATTTACGTTCGCAGGAAATTATTCGGGACAAAACAAAAAGCAGCGCCGGCTACGGAAATTATAACGTTTGTCCGCGTCAGTACCGACCTGATGCGGCAGAAACTTCCGTTCAACGAAGTGATGCAGCTTCTCATCAACGATATTACCAATCCCACTTTGCGCGATGCAGTAAAAGAAATTAATACGGAGTTAAAACAGGGAAAAGACAGCGAAAAAGTTTTTCAAAAACAAACGACCGTGTTCGGTAAATTTGCCGCAAACATGCTCGGGCTGGCTTCGAAAAGCGGCAATATGGTGGAAATTTATGAAAGCACGGCAAAGTTTTTAGAACGAAATGCAGAATTCAAGCGAAGCCTCAAAAGCGCCTTGGTCACGCCAATGATTACATTGTTGGTCCTCTTTTTCGCATGCCTTTTTTATGTCGCATATATATTCCCGAAGACGGCTGAGATGTTTGTCAAATTTCACATCAAGCTGCCTCCAATGACTGCGGCTACTCTGAAATTCAGCAATTGGCTTATGGCGAATGTATGGGTCATTTCGATACTGACAGTGGGTCCTTGCATCGGTCTTTTCATGTATCTCAAAACCGAACGGGGACAGTTTTTTATGGATAAGTATATGATTAGAATTCCCGTTCTTGGAACGCTCTTTCACAAAATGGCCATTGAGATTTTTTGCCGTGTTTTCTATGCATTGTACAGCGGTTCCGGGGAAAATATTGAAATTATCCGTATGGCAGCGGAAGCATGCGGCAATCGTTATATGGAGCACCAGATTAAAACGATCGCTATTCCTATGATGCTGGAACGCGGCCGCGGTTTAACCGAAGCATTCGAAGCGACAGGCGTGTTTACACGAACGGCTATTTCAAGATTTAATTCCGGGGCGGAAACCGGAACGGTTAAAACCACCGCGCTTCAATTGGCGGAATATTATGAAAAAGAAACATCTTACAAACTTAAAAATGCCGTCGAAGCGATATCGCTATCGGTCAATATGATCATTATGATCGTTTTGACGGCCCTGACATTGGTCTCCTCGGAAACGGCGATGGTCAAACCGGAATCACCGCATATGATCATGCCGATTGGAATTTTCCTTCGATAGGACAAATTTTTTAGCGATAAGGAATTGAGGATATGCCGGAAATAGATATAACTGATAAGATCGGTTATACACTTCTGAAAAAGGGAATCATCGATTTCGAGACATTGGAAAAGTCTCTGAAGATGAAAGACTCCGAAGAAAACAAGAAGAACCGGAAAAATCTTGGTCAAATTCTTGTCACCGAATTTGGCGCCGATCATGATGCGGTTTTCCGTGAAGTTGCAAATCTGTACGCCTTTCGTGAAGTTTTTCTTTCTGATGAAAAAATAGATGATACGAGAATTGCATTCATTAAAAAAATTGTCGATCAACTCAGCGATCAACAACGGGAGATGATGACACAATCGAAACTTCTCCCTTTAAAGTTCGATGAACGCCAGACAGACAAGTTGATCATTATCGCGGCCGATCCGACTGACCGTAATTTGCCGGTGGTTGCCCGAAGCTTCAATGTTAAAAAATACGAAATCTGCTATGTCCGCCTCAAAGATTTGCAGATGCTTATGGAGCGCGTTGCACCCGCGCAGAATGAATTTCTTAAACTGCTGGAAGACAATAAGATTACGGTCGATGATGCCGGCGGTACCGAAGATGAAAGTGTTGATGAACAGGCTCTTGAAGCGGAGATAAGCAAGAGCGCGCTTGTCAATCTTTTTGAAGGATGTCTTGTGGAAGCGGTACGTCGGGGCGTAAGTGACGTGCATGTCGTTGCGGCTGAAGGCAATCGGACAAATTTTTTGTTCCGCATCGATGGAAACCTTCAGGTCTGGCATTGCCAGGAAAGCACAACTCCCGAAGCGGTCATGGCGGTTGTCAAGGACAGAACAAAGAACGTCGACCGGTTCGAACGGGAAATGACTCAGGATGGATTTATTCAACGTGTCATCGACGGCCACCAACTGCGGTTTCGTGTTTCTATCATGCCCATTGTTACAACGGAGTTCAAACATAAGTTCGAAAGTATCGTCATTCGTGTTCTCGACGACCGCAAGGTTATCACGGATTTGGAAAAACTCGGTCTTCAAGGACCGGCCCGTTCATTATTTTACAAGGCTATTAACAAACCGCAGGGAATCATCATCCTCACGGGACCGACAGGATCCGGAAAATCGACAACCCTTATTGCAGCTCTTTATCAGGTCATCGATCCTACTGTGAACGTGCTGACAATCGAGGAACCGGTTGAATATATCATTAAGGGCGCCCGCCAGTTAAAGATAGGCCCGAAAATGGGATTTGAAGAGGCTATCCGCGGTATACTTCGTCACGATCCGGATATCGTACTGGTCGGTGAAATGCGTGATAAAATAACGGCAGAAACGGCGATCAAAATGGCAAACACAGGGCATCTTGTCTTTTCTACCCTGCACACCAACGATGCGCCAAGTGCAATTGCCCGTCTGTATAAAATGGGAGTCGAGCCGTTCCTTCTTGCTTATGCTATTAATATTATTGTGGCACAGCGGCTCATCCGGACGCTCTGTAAAATATGCAAACAACCGCTGGATACCGATGAACTTGAGCACTTATTGAAATTTGGTTTTTCTGAGGAAGAAATTTCAAAACATACTTTTTATAAGTCTGTCGGATGCGAAAAATGTAACGGAGGATACAAAGGGAGAGCCGCCATTCATGAAGCGTTATTTTTCTCAAAAGCCATTAAAAATATTATCTTAAATGCCGGAGAAAAAGTGGATGAAAATGCCATTCGCGAACAAGCTACAAAAGATGGCATGTGGACATTACGCCGTTCTGGGATGGAACGTATGATGGAAGGAACTACGACATTGGAAGAAGTGGTAGCAACGACTTCTGAAGATGATTAGTAAAAACAACGATTTGAGCCAATGTTCGACTTTTTTTATCTGTTTTTAAAAACGGTTGAGATATGAAATTGTGTGATAAGCCCTCGATTTTAGCGGATCTAGGGATTTTTTTGAATTTTCTTCTTGAAGTGATTTGCTTTTTGTGTTGTAGTTCATTATTTTCAATCCAATTCAGCAGAGTCATTTTTAAGGTAATTGAGCAAAGGAACAAGGTAAGTGACCAGAGAATATGACGGCTCAAAACCAATCCATTCCAGATAATAATATCTCTTCGAATCCCGCGTCGGACGAACGTCCCAAAGCCGTTCTTGAGTCTCAAAAAATTCTTAAGGCAATCGCCGTAGGAATAACTTCGTCCGTTCAAGGATTGGAACGGCAAATGCTTATCAGCGATATGATGTCGAGAACTGATGAAACCGTTAAAGAAAAGCTGCACACGGTCATGAATTATTTATTAACAAGGATGCTTTCGCTCGGTGCTTCCGACCTCGACATCGGCGGTTATGGATCGCAAGGAAGCATCTGGTATCGTATCTTCGGATCGAAGAAACCCGATCGGTCCTGGGAACGTTTTCCCCCGATGAAACCAATATTCTGATACAGAGCATATTAGGAGAACGACAGCGCTCTTTTCTTTTTGAAAATCGGAGCTTGGATTTTTCGCACATGCTTTTTGGCAATGGAGATGATTTCCGCCGCTTCCGTGCCAATGCGTATTTTGAACTGGATCAGCTTGCTTTGAATATGCGGGCAATCAACAATGTCATACGTCCATTCAAGACGCTGGAGCTTCATGCCAACGTAACAAAGGTCTTAAGTCTTGCCCATACGAAGGAAGGCTTATGTCTGGTTACGGGTATTACGGGATCCGGAAAAAGTTCAACTCTGGATTCGATCATCGATGCGAACAATCACACCGTGGAAGGTCACATTGTCATTATTGCTTCGCCTATTGAATATGTGCACCGATCTGATAAATGCATTATACGCCACCGCGAAGTCGGGCGCGATGTCCTTTCCTTTAGGGATGGCGCTGTGCAGGCCCTTCGGCAGGATCCGGACATCATTATGCTCGGTGAATTACGCGATCCTGAGACGATTATGACGGCGTTGGAAATTACCGATTCCGGACATAAAGTATTTTCGACTCTCCACACGGGATCTGCAGTAGAAAGCATCGATAGAATTATAGGAGAAACGCCTCCCATCGAACAGGAACGAGTTCGGTATCGATTGGCAGATACTCTGCGATGTGTTATTTCGCAGAAATTAGTGCCGAGTTTCGACGGTAAACGTATTCTTGCAAAAGAAATATTATTAGGTACGCCAAGCGTTCGAGCGGCAATTAAAAATAACAATACGAGCGAAATTTATCAGATGCTGAATGAAGGATTCGAACACGGCATGACAACGCTGGAGCAGGATCTCAAGCGGCTGTATGTTCAGAAAAAGATTTCGCTCGAGAATGCCATGAATTATGCAAACAACAAACGTCGGCTGCAGCAATTGCTTCAGATTCAGCAGACAGACTGACGGAAAGAACGAACTTCGATAGAAAAAAATGCCTATTCGATCAAGCGACGGAAAAACTGCGGTAGCGGTATTTGTAGACGGATTGGAACTCAAATACGTTCGCATGTCTCTCAAAGGAGGAAGAACAATTCTCCTCGATTGCAAAACCGTGGCGCTCCAAAAAAAACTTGATGAAAAGAATGAGATGGCCGTCGAAGACGGCGGCTTGAGCGATCTTTCCATCACCGATGCTTTCGCGACACAGAATATAAATCTGACCGGCGATACGGAGGGAACGACTAATTCATCCGTTCTTTTGGGACTGCTGAATGAGCTGGGATCACCCAGAAGATATTCTCTTTCCTACGCTATTTCCGAACCCGCTGTGACATATCAGGAAATCGAAGGCATTACCGGCCTCAAAGATGATAAGCTCAAGAAACGCATCCTCCAGGAGCTAAAAACGTCGCGCACTCTTACACCGTCTCTCGATGCCATTGGAACGATTCCGACAGCGAACGACGGTTTGCTAACGCTAATCCGCGAAGATGGAATCCATATCTATAACCTTCTCTTGGAACTGAAACCCTTTATGGGAGGGAGAATACCGACCGTTAAATTGGTGGAAAGTTCCGATGTCGCATTGTTGGAGATGGTTCGCTCCCAATATGAATTGCAGGAAGAAGAAGTGAGCGTAATCGTCTATGTGGGTTATGACTTCAGCCGATTGATCTTTATGCAGGGAGAGCATTATCTGCATTTTGCGCCGATCATCAGTGAAGGTTTCGGATCTCCTAATATTGAAAATACATTATACAGCCGCATTCTGCTGGAACAGGATAATATAGCTTTAACGCGCATCGACAGGATTTTGCTTATTGGAGAAAGCCACAAGGTCAACCTTCTTGATTCTCTAGCGCCGCAATTTTCAAGCGCTCAGGTAGAGTACCTCAAAGCCCCGACGATCGAACTCGATGAATTCGAAGGAGCTTCGGCAGAAATTGTCTCCGAATATGCAATTCCTATTCTGACCGCATGGAAGTCGCTCGACCCGAAGAATCATAGTTTCTACGATATCAACCTTATTCCTCAGAGAATAATCGAAGGACAGCGAGTCCTCGCCATTGCGTGGCACGGAGCCGTTGTCGCTCTTTTTATAATTATTTCCATCGTCTATTATTGGACGGCAATTTCCAACCGATCTACAGAAATTCACAGGGCCAATGAAGAATTAAAGCGGCTGCAGGGACGCCTGGCGGAATTAGATGTCTTCCGGCAGAGGAAAGACGCGTTGTCCTCCGATATCAACCGCTACAGTGATGCCACGACCGTATACGATGAGTTAGCTCCGGGAAGCGATCGTTGGAGCCGTATTCTGCACTATATAGCCAATAGCGTGGAGGATTTGAATTCAATTTGGATCTACAGCATCAAACCGGATAATTCAGTTCCCGGGTCAATCATAATTTCGGGAAGAGCTATGTACAGAACGCGAATTCCCCGTTTGGCCGGCGTCTTTGAAAAAGCCACTTTGAGAGAAGTCCGAACTGTGACAATTCGAAATAAAGTCCTTTACGAATTTGATATTCTCATTGAAAAGATCGATAAGTACGACCAATAATAAAAAGAAAGATGCTTCGTGACCTTTAAAGTTAAAAATACGATCTATCTCGCCTGTGTATGGATCGTCGTCATGGCGCTTGGAATCGGAATTAATAAAGTATGGCAGCCGCGACAGCTAAAGGTTGTGGACAAAAAGACGGTAGACGTAAAACGTCAACTCGAAGATCTTCCGGGGTTGACCGAAGAAGTGCAGCAACTGACTGAAAGATATCAGGATGTGAAGAGGCGGTACGATTCCCGCAGCAAAGAAATTCCCCTCTCCGACGCATCATCGCAAACATACGGCTACATGAGCAGCGGAATAGATCAGGCGGGTGCTATTAAGTTCGATATGAAATTTACCGGCGGAGAAAACAAAGACCGCTGGGGTTTCAATATCTACAAGTTAACGTCCGGGGAATCGACCTTTGAGGATCTTTTTAAGTTTGTTTATTTCCTCGAAAACGGAAGACGGTTATATAAGATTTCATCGATGACTATAGATGCGCATGAAGCGATCGACGAATTAACGAAAGAAACCGTCCAAAGCGTTACGTTTCAGATGGACCTGCAGGCATACTATGTGAATAATATTCCTGAGTTGGGTACATCACTCGCGGCAAAGACCTTAACTCTTATTCCCACAATCTTCAGTCCATGCAAGCCTATCGTCTCGCAAGTTTTAGCTACAACGCCGCCGGCAGGCGAAATCGATGCGGATAATTCCGATGTTAAAGCAGTTTTGCATGGAAAGGCATTCGTTCTGGTCGAGGGCGAATTGGTAATCCTGCATGTGGGTGACAAAGTATGGCACGGAAGCGTTACAGCGATTGATCCGGCAACAAGCTCCGTAGAATACACGCTTGACGAAGGCGGGATTATTCGAAAACTTAACAAGCGGATCAAATTCGAAAAGAAAGTAAAGTAATGAGGTGTTTTATGGGCAAGCATATTCTTCTTCTCTTCGGCTGCATGGTTTTTTCGATGCAGCTTTTTGCTCAGTCTGATCAGGCAATCATACGCGCAGCGCAAACCGGTAAGGAAGGCACATCGCCGGAAGAAATCGTGTCCTTCAAATCCGATTTACCATATTCACGTGCAATGCAGGCGTTGTCCGAATTGTCAAAAAAATTGACAGGCAAGATCATTATAGATCATTCGCCTATGAGGGATAAGGAAACAGGAATCGGTATTAATATCGAATCTATGTATTGGAAAGACGCATTCGAGCTCATCCTGCGAACCAACCAGTTATGGTATAATGATAATCCTGAATACATGGAAGTCATATCGCTTGCAGATCTGAACAAGCCATCCTCCGGAGATCTCTCGGTCAATAATCAGGACAATAAAAAATCACAGCAGGAGGCTCCGCCGCCTTCGATTCAGCGTTTGCCGACTCCGATCTCCTATCCTGCTCCTGTCGATTCCGGTCAAATCATCGAACAATTACGCGAGGTCACAATTTCCTCGGTTTTCTTTGAGATCGATAGATCGAAAGCCGATCAGATCGGAATCAGTTGGAGTATTTTCCGTGGAAATAACGCGAATATTGGTGTTGCGTTCACCGGAGCCAACCTTGTAACGAATGCAGGTACATCTACGATCAATGCCAGTTCCACGAGCACAGTAAGCGCGACGAATACAACCGCAACCGCAGGTTCGACGACGGGCACGCCCCTCTTCGGCGCAACAGCGGCGCCGACTGGGTTGACCGTCGATATCAACACCGCACTGTCGGTTTTCCAAAATGAGCAGATCGGCGAAATTCTTGCACGTCCGGAAGTTACCGTGCGGTCGGGAAGCACGGCACATATTCAAATCGGGCAGGATTTTTCCGTCCGAGAAAAGGATTTTTCCGGAAATACGGTAGAAAAATTCTATCCGAGTGGCACGATTCTTGCGGTAACACCTAAAGCCATTAAAGTGGGAGATACCGAATTCATCGATCTTGAGTATCATATAGAACGAAGCGCGGTAACCGTAGGAGACGTCAGCACCATTGTTAACAAGACATTGACATCGGGACGCCTGTCCCTTCTCAATCATGAAGAAAGTTACATTGGCGGTTTGTACGATAACGAAGTAACAGTCGTGCGTGAAGGCATACCGGTTCTCAAAGATTTGCCATGGTGGGTATTCGGTTTGCGCTATATATTCGGCTATAATTCCAACAGTTTCACACGGCGCGAGTTAATTGTACTTTTAAAAGCCGATTTTGTTCCGACCGTCGAAGAACGGGCAGCAATGTTGACGAAACAGCCGGATGCGCTCAAGGATAAACTCGGGGAAATGAGAAAAGATATTGACCGCAAAACTACGGTAAAATAGTGATTTTTATTTTAACCGGCCTTTTGGGCCGGGGAGTATAGTATGAAAAAGCATATCATAGACAGCCAAGTCTTTTTTAGCCGGGCATTTTGGACTATAAAACACAATATTAAAATGCAAATCGCGGTTTTTCTAAGCATTATAGCGGGAATTATCATTTTCTATTCCTGCCAGGAGGCGCCAACAGCCGTCAGCACGACACCAACTGCAGCGACCATAACCGGAAGCATAATCTATAATAATAATGCACTTCCCGGTATAAATGTCTACGATAGGAATGCGGCAACACAAACGACATATACTACGGATTCAACAGGGACTTTTTTTATTACGCTTAAGCTGACAGGTTCATACACGGCATCTCTGGTTTTTACGGACCCGTCGGCTGTATATTATAATGACACAGTTTCAGTTACTGTTAACCCTGGCGATACGAAAAACCTCGGGAAAATAACATTAATTAAAAAGCCTTTAATTAATACGACAATATCAGGAACCGTAAGTTACGGGGCTCAATTGCTCTCGGGAATGAAGGTTGTCGATACCACTTCGGCGAATCAAACTGCATATTATACGGACTCGCTGGGGAGGTTTACCGTTTCTATCAAACTGATATCATCTTACACGGCAAACTTAGTTATATCAGATCCGAACGGCGTTTATAATAACTTTGCGGACACGGTTCAACTTAACCCGGGCGACAAAAGAACATTGCCGATGATAGCATTAACGAAAAAAGTTAAGGTCTCGACAACCGTATCAGGGACGGTAAGTTCTGGTGGTCAAGCGCTTTCCGGCGTAAAAGTTATGGATATAAATTCTATAAATCCAACGATATATACTACAGATTCAACCGGGAACTTTACTATTCCTTTTCAACTTACATCTCAATATACGGCAACTCTGGTCGTATGGGATTTAGCCTCGGTATATGTTCCCGATACTGTTAAGAATATAATTATCAATCCGGGCGACACAAAAACACTTCCATTGATAATATTGACAAAGAGTACAAGCCCTAAAACAGCGACAACCGTGACAGGCAATGTAAGTTATGGCGGCCAATTGCTCGCAGGAATGAAAGTCGTTGATGTAAATTCTGCAAATCCGACGACATATATTACCGATTCGACCGGGAGTTTTACTATTCCTTATAGATTATCGTCTGCATATACGGCAATGATAGTTATTTCGGATCCGATATCAGTGTATAATACTTATATAGATACGGTTTCACTTAACCCGGGTGATTTAAAAGTACTTCCGATGATAATATTGGCGAAAAAACCTATCATTACAGCGACCATAACAGGTTCCGTAAGTTATGGCGGGCAACTGCTTTCCAATATAAAGGTTGTCGACATAAATTCTGCAAATCAGACAGCATATTATACAAACGCCTATGGAAGTTTTACTGTCCCATACCAATTGACATCTCAGTATACGGCATGTCTGGTTATATCTGATCCGTCATCAGTATATAATCCTGATACAGTGAAAAATATTATTCTCAATCCGTATGATACAAAGGTAATTCCTTTGCAAGTATTAACAAAGAGTGTAAATCCGAAACTTACAACGACTATAACAGGATCTGTTAGTTGCAATGGTCTGTTGCTTTCCGGTTTGAAAATTATTGATATCAATTCGACGAGCCAGGTAGCATATTATACGGACTCAACAGGCGGTTTTACGATAACACTTAAACTGACTTCACAATATATAGCAGATTTAGTTATATCGGATCCAACATTGACTTATAGCAATGACACAGTTGCAGTTACTGTCAACCCAGGCGATGCAAAAATACTTTCAATGATAAATTTAACAAAAAGAAAAATTTTAACCACAATAAGTGGAACCGTAAGTTCCGGTGGTCAATTCCTTTCAGGTATGCAGGTTGTTGATATAAATTCAGCAAATCCAACAATATATACAACGGATTCATACGGAAGCTTCGCTGTTCAGCTCAAATTGGCATCGCAATACACGGCAGAACTCGTCATAGTGGATCCTAATTCAATATATAATAATGACACATTACTGGTTACCGTCAACCCGGGCGATTTAAAAGTATTCCCAAATGTAATTTTAACGAAAAGCAATAAAGTTACAACGACTATAACAGGAACGGTAAATTATGGCGGTCAATTGCTGTCCGGCATAAAGATCATCGACTTAAATTCCAAGAGTCCGACAGCATCTACAGCAGCATATTATACAGGTTCAAATGGGAGTTTTACTTATACGCTTCAATTGTCTTCTTCCTACACGGCAAAATTACTTTTGTCGGATCCGACTTCAACATATAACAATGACACAGTTGTAGTTACTGTCAATCCGGGTGATACAAAAACTCTTCCGTTAATAACATTATCAAAGAATCCTAAAGTTACAACGACTATAACAGGAACTGTAAGCTATAACGGTCAATTGCTACAAGGTATGCAGTGGATTGACCTAACTTCGACAACTCCTCCAATAGTGGGTTCCACGAATGTATACGGATCTTTTACTGATACGCTTCAATTATCATCTCAGTATACGGCACATTTTGTTATATCAGATCCCACTTCATTATATAATAATGACACAATTGCAGTTACTGTCAATCCAGGTGATACAAAAGTACTTCCTCTTATAGTATTAACAATAAATCCTAAGGTTACGACAACCATTACTGGATCTGTAAGTTTTAACGGTCAATTACTTTCCAATATAAATGTCGTTGATATAAATTCAGCAAATCAGACAATATATACTACGGATCAATATGGGAGTTTTACTGAGACGCTGCAATTGTCTTCTCTCTATACAGCTCGTTTGATCGTCTCGGATCTGATGTCGGTGTATAATCCCGATACAATAACAGTTTCTGTAAACCCGGGCAACAAATTAGTACTTCCATTAATAGTATTAACAAAGAACACAGCTCCGCGGCTTACAACGACCATAACGGGAACCGTTAACTATGGCGGCCAATTGCTCGCCGGTATGCAGGTTGTCGACATAAATTCGACAACTCAAACAACATATACAACAAATGCTTCGGGCAGCTTTACTCTTACGCTTCAGTTGACTTCACCATATACGGCGCGTCTTGTTATATCGGATCCCAATTCGGTATATAGTAACGATACGGTGGGTGTTACTGTTAATCCGGGCGATGCAAAAATACTTCCAGCTATAACATTAACGAAGAGCGGCAATATTACAACGACCATAACAGGGAGTGTAAGTTATAACGGCCAATTGCTGCCTGGTATGCAGGTTGTCGATATTAATTCCGCGATTCCAACCGTCTATACTACGGATGTAAATGGGAGCTTTACTGTTTCCATGAAACTGATAGCACACTATACGGCAAATTTGGTGATATCTGATCCCAATGCGGTATATAATAACGACACAGTATCTGTTCCTGTAAATCCGGGTAATGTACTAATACTTCCGATGATAACATTAACGAAGAATACAAGTCCTAAAAAAACGACGACCATTAACGGAACGGTAAGTTATAACGGTCAGTTACTTTCCGGTATGAAGGTGGTTGATATAAATTCGGCAAATCCCACGGCATATTACACCGATGCATCCGGGAACTTTACCGTTACACTTCAATTGTCGGCTCAATATACTGCACGCTTAGTCATATCGGATCCAACAGCAACCTATAATTCCGACACGACGGCATCGATCCTTCTCAATCCGGGCACCACACAAGGAGTTACAATAATATTGACGAAGAATGCAAGCGCTATTCGTACTGCGAATCAGGTTTCAGTGATAAGCATGTCAACGAACCATATTTATTCAAAAGGAGTAGGTTTACTTGAAGGCAATAGTCAATTGGAAAATTGCCAATTTGTTTTGCAAGTAAAAGATTCTGCGGGCAACGCGATTGCAGGTTCGCCGAGTTATAAGGCAAAATTCTCATTGCTCTTTTATCCGGCAGACGGCGCTTATGGTACTGGGCCAAGCTGCAATCCGGATTCTACGACAACAGATGAAAATGGACAATTGCAAGTAACCGTAGCCAGCGGCACTTGCCCTGGAGGCGTGCAATTGGTTGTTCAAGTCCTTTTAAACAACGGTAGTACTATTAATTTTACCTATATAACAAGACTTAATATCTATAGCGGATTTGCAGATCAATCTCATTTTTCCGTAGCGCCAACAGAGACTTATCCGAATGGATGGGTCATTCCATATTGGGGTGTGTATCAGTCTCATGTTTACTCTGCTTCTGTAGCAGATACATTTGGCTATGCCGTTCCATCGGGACATGCTGTAAACTTTATTTCAACACCGGGAGGACCCGGTAAAATCGGTAATAATGGTATTACAATTACTGATGTAGATGGAAATGCCTCAGTTACATGGATTGAGGTTTACCCAACACCGTCATATAATGGTTATTATACAACTTCCGATCCGACAACGAGCGGCAGGCGCGGATATGCTTGGTTGCAGGCACAAACCATGGGGAAAAACGGCTCATTTATTAGGGACAGTGTCTTGGTTTTGTGGAATGAAGGCTCAATGAATCCTAATCAACCGGCTGCGATTACCATGACAAATCATACACATTCGGGAATCGTTGACACATTAACCTTATGGGATTCCAACGGAAATCCCATAAATGGGACCATAACTGCAACAGTTGATCTTGGTTCTGACCCGGTACAAGGAGAAAGCTTTGAGGTAGAGGGTGATATAGGCAGCATTCCAATTACTATCCCGAGAGGGGATTACAGAGTATTGGGGCAAGGTAATACCAAATTTGCTTTTGGTATTTATGATAACTCGAATGCAAGTATTCCTACTGCCGGAACAGCAGTAACAATAGACATTACTATTACGAGTGCAAACTACGCAGCAGCGATCGTTGTCTATGTTCCTGTTATTGTGAATTAAAGTTTTGAAAGATAAAGGATACGTAAAACCTTGTCAAGGTTCAGAACCTTGACAAGGTTATTTTTATGTGTAAAATTATTACTTTTGCAGCGCTTTGCAGCTTGCTGTAATAGTTTTTTGTATAATCTGTTCCGAATGAGCCGTTGAAATGAATGCTGCCTCAAACTGGGATGGCGGCAAATAAACTCCCTCCTCCAGCATCGCGTTGAAGTATTTCCCGAATTTTTCAGTATCGGCTTTCTTTACCGTATTGTAATCGATAACCTGCTTTTCGGCAAAGAAAAGCGTGAACATAGATCCTACGCGATTGATCGTATAGGCTAAACCGAGCCGGCGAATATTTTCCCGAATTCCTTCTTCAAGTTGTGCCGAACGCTGCTCCAGTTTTTTATAAATCATCGTATTGGAATATAAAATCTTCAGCATCTGAAATCCTGCCGCCATGGCGAGCGGATTTCCGGAAAGCGTGCCGGCCTGATAAACCGGTCCCGCCGGAGAAATGAGTTCCATGATTTCTCTTTTGCCCCCGTAAGCGCCGACAGGCAAACCGCCCCCGATAATTTTTCCAAGCGTCGTCAGATCGGGGGTGACATCGTACAATTCCTGCGCGCCGCCGAGCGAAACCCGAAAGCCGGTCATCACTTCATCGAATATCAAGAGAGTTTTTTGTTCCGTACACAATGTGCGTAAACCCTCCAGAAAACCATGCAGCGGCGGAACGCATCCCATGTTGCCGGCTACCGGCTCTACAATGACTGCAGCAATTTGATTCGCATTTTTCTCGAAGAGCGACTTAACCGATTGCAGATCGTTATATGATGCAGTCAATGTATCTGCTGCCACCGATGCCGGTACACCAGGACTATCCGGTACGCCGAATGTCAATGCACCGGATCCGGCTTTGATAAGAAATGCATCAGCATGACCGTGATAGCAGCCTTCAAATTTAATTATTTTATCTTTTCCTGTAAAGGCGCGGGCAAGCCGGAGCGCGCTCATCGTTGCTTCTGTTCCGGAGTTCACCATTCGAACCATCTCGATCGAGGGGACTGTTTTGACGATCAATTCACCTAATTTTACTTCCATGCGCGTCGGTGCGCCGAAACTTGTTCCTGATCGTGCGGCAGTTCTGACGGCTTTAACGATAGATGGATTTGCATGTCCAAGAATCATCGGTCCCCATGAACCGACATAATCGATGTATTTGTTATGGTCTTCATCCCAGAGATATGCGGCGCTCGCTTTTCTTATAAAGAGCGGCGCGCGTCCGACCGCCTTGAAAGCTCTGACCGGAGAATTGACTCCACCGGGAAGAATGGTCTGTGCTTTGGTAAAAAGCTTATTCGACTTGACCGTTCGAAGCGTTTTTCTCAATAATCGTGGTCTCATCTTGTTTTCCTCAAAATAAGTTGGTCAGTTATATGGTTGTTTAGTTCTTTAGTTATTTGGTTCTTTAGTTAACTAAGCACTACGAACTTAAAACCATTTTCCATTCATACTTCATACTTCATACTTCATACTTCATACTTCATACTTCATACTGTACCCTTCACTATCTTCGCGGCCTCTTTTGCAAAATACGATAAAATCAAATCGGCGCCGGCACGTTTAATACTCGTAAGAACTTCCATCATTACACGCTGTTCATCGATCCATCCGTTTTTTCCCGCCGCTTTGATCATAGCATATTCGCCGCTGACATTATATGCTGCCGTCGGCATACCGAAACGGTCTTTAACACGGCGGATAACGTCTAAATAGGAAAGCGCCGGTTTGACCATGACAATATCGGCTCCTTCAAGAATATCCTGCTCGACTTCACGCAGCGCTTCATTGCTGTTGGCAGGATCCATCTGATGCGAGCGCCTGTCTCCGAATTTCGGAGTACTTTCCGCCGCTTCACGGAAGGGACCGTAAAATCCGGAGGCGTATTTGGCAGCATACGACATAATTGGAATTGTCTGAAAATTATTCGCATCTAAGATTGTCCGGATCGCCTGAACACGTCCGTCGAACATATCCGATGGGGCAACCATGTCGGCGCCTGCCTGCACATGCGTAAGCGCTTCTTTTGCAAGCAGCTTTATCGATTCATCGTTTAAAATGTCGTTTCCCCGTACAACACCGCAATGTCCGTGGGAAGTATATTCGCAAAGACAGACATCGGTAATTACCAAAAGGCCCGGAACGCTTTTTTTAATTGCACGAATTGCCTCCTGCACGATTCCATGCTCGTCGTAAGCGCTGCTGCCGACTTCATCTTTTGTTTCAGGAATTCCAAAGAGGATAACAGCCGGTATACCGAGCGATTGCACCTCTGCACATTCGCGGATAAGCTGGTCGATGGAGAGTTGAAAAACTCCAGGCATGGAACCGATCTCTTTCCGAAAATTATTTCCCGGTACGACGAATTGCGGATAAATAAAATCGTTCACGGAAAGTTCTGTTTCCCTCACCATGGAACGGAGAGTCTCCGTCATACGAGTCCGGCGCAGGCGCCGAATCGGATCTGAGGATGCCGTCATGGAATTATTCTCTTCAGTCATAATTTCTCCTTAAAAGCTGTAAATTGCAATCAGTAAACTGTAAACTGTAAACTGTGAACGGTAAACTGTGAACTGTAAATAGTAACAAAAACCAAACACTAAAAATTAACCAATTAACAGATAACTGACAAACCGATAAACTGAATAACCGACTAACTACCGATCTAAATGTAATGCTTTTTGCAGCGCTTTTTCGTTTCCGCGTTGATTATTATGTTTAATGTACAAAGCAGCTAAATATCTCCAGAATTGAGCATTTTTCGGAGATTCTCCAATGGCTTGTTCTGCTGCATCGAATGCTTCCGTAATGAGCTCGATACCGTCATAAGCCGAAGAAATTTCGTCAAAGATTCTGCTGCGTGTATCGGGATCTGAGGTTCGAGCCAATGAATCCTGAAGCGACGCAACGGTATGGAACGCCCGAACAACGGGATTCGTTGCATCGATAGCGTCGAGGCGTTTTAAATATCCTTTCGATTCTGGTGCGTGAAGTTGATTTCCGAAATGCCATGCCCAGAGGAGACCGGTAAATGAACCGGAGTCGGCTTGAACGGCTTCCTGTAAAAGATGATACGCCTGAAGATTGCAGCCTAATTCCCAGAGTATTTTTCCTGCGGCATAAAGTTCATCAGCTTTTATGCCGGGGTTCGAACGTATACGTGCATTACTGATCATCTGTGCTGCATGTAAGAAAACATTCGACGGAGAAATATATGTGTTTGCAGATAACGTATAGATACGCTGAAGGTCGGCATTCGCAGAAGGCCTGTCCGTCATCAATGCATGGAGAATAAGTTTTTGGTAGCAAATCTCGGGTTGATTCGGATACTGCTGCTCAAGTTTTGCAAAAACTTCTAACGCTTCGGTATATCGTTCGGAACGCATCAGATGCCTGGCTTGAACAAAAAGAGCGGCTGCATTGATGGATGCCAAAGAATCGATCACTCCATTAGACCGCAAGCCGCGCTCCGTCAGCCTGTTATGAATTGCATAAACCCGCAGAGATCCAATCGTTGTCAAAAGCTCATATTGGAATCGTCCTGATTCGGTCATGGCGGTAAAATACTCGGGAATGTTTCCAAAGATAGTCGATGTCAAGACATAATTCGCACCTTCATCGCGTAAGAGTGACTCGAACATCGGAAGCGGGACAGCCCGGTTAATTTCCAAAAATTTACATTTTGGGGCAAAAGGAGCAATATCTTTATACGGACTTGCAACTATAGAACCTTCCGGTATATATTCTTCAAACCATTTTCCAAGCAGCGACCATGGAGTTGAAAAAAATGAAACAGTCGCAGAAAAAGAATTCGTAGCTTTGAAGGCCGAGGGGGCACGGAGGTACTGCTGATTAGTGCGAATAATTTCGGCAATGCAAATTAAGTTCGGAAGTGCAAGAAGTAAAAAACCGGCAGCGCTGAGCCGGCGAGTCCATTGTATCGAAATATGTGTTCTGCGAAACACCTCACGAAGTCCAAGGAAAACATAGAACAGTGCAAAAGGAAAAATCGGAAAGAGAAACCGGACGTCGAGAACAGGGTACAGGAAAACAATGCACAGATAAACAAAAAGGAAGAGTAACCGCATCAAACCTTTCCGGAGGTCGGAAAAAATCCCGAACGCGAAGAGAATGGAAAATATCGGAATGATATAAAATTTTCCATTGACCACTGCGGATAATACGATTCTGGAAAAATTGCCCGGGCCGGCTATGAGCGTGCCCGGAAAAGCATAAGCTATCATTCCTCCAAGCTCGGAAAGATGCTTGCTCCCGTTGATGATAAGCCTCTGCACCAACTCGGCAATAAAAGACGCATCCGGAGGCGTAACAAAGTGTTCGAACGCGTATTGGATATTATTGGACTGAGATGTTATAGGCATCTGTGCCGTGTTATATCGTGTCCAGATAAAATAAGGCAAAGCGGCAGCAACAAAAACGGCGAAGCTTTCTTTAATTTTTTTCGATAGAAGCAGCGTAAGAATAAGAGCGACTGCAAGTGCGAATCCTATCTCCCGTACAAGCGGAAGAACGGCAATCAAGAGCAGGAACAGCGATTTTTGCAGAGAGTTGGGCGGGTTCTCCGAAAAACGATCGGTTAAGATGAGAATAATAAAAATCAACACCAGAAAAGAAGTTTCGGAAAGAACTTCTGTTGAAAGAACGAGTGTAAACGGGTTGAACGCAAAAAGGAACGAAAGAAAGAGCGCGGCGTTCTTGCCGAGATGTTTACGAGACCAGATGAAGAAAAGAAAAACAGCGAATGAAGCCAATGTGAGCGTTCCGATTTTTGCCGCAAGAACGGAAAATGGAAAGAAAAGAAAAACAGGAGAGAGGATAACTGCAAAGAATGGAGCATTGACGATGTATGACTCTGTCTCCGGCTGCGTGTTGTCTATAAGACCCTGCCCATGAGCAAAAGAATTTCCCCAGATTACATACCGCGTGCTGTCGGTATAGATGGAAAGGTCGTTAAAACGCATGACTCCAAGAATAAAAAAGCCGGAGATAATAGCTAAAATAATGACATATTTTTTTGGGAAATTCATTGCTCTATGAATATAGGTCATATTTGTCTTATTTGTCCTCTAAGAGCACGCTCTTTGCTTTTTCAAATACGGCATCGAACATCGACTCGGTCAGGCGTTTGGTAAAAGTATTCTGCTGGCTTGGATGGAAAGAACCAATGAGCGTAACGCTGTTATTCAGATGAAAGACAGCGCCATGTCCGAATTTTGGTTTGCGTTCGGCTTTTAGAAGTCCAAGTTCCCGATAACATGCAACAATGGCATCGAATCCGATTTTGCCGAGTCCGATAACTACTTTAACCTTTTTAAGTAACGTTATTTCTTCAAGCAAAAATGGACGGCAGTTTCGAATTTCTTCTAGCAGCAGTTTATTTTGCGGCGGCGAGCACCGGCAGCAAGCGGTGATAAAGCAGTTCGTAAGTTTCATACCGTCGCGGCGGGAAATGGATTCCGCCTGCGATGCAAATCCGGCTTTCCAGAGGGCGCGGAAAAGCCAATCTCCGCTCTTATCTCCGGTAAAGATACGTCCAGTCCGGTTGCCTCCATGCGCTGCGGGGGCGAGTCCGGCAATCAAGACTTCAGCATGTGCATCGCCGAAACCGGGCAATGGTTTTCCCCAGTAATCGCAATTGGCAAAACGCCTGACTTTTTCTTCTGAGATTTTTTTGCGCCACGCAGTAAGACGCGGGCATTTTTGGCAGGCAACAATCGATGTCTGAAGTTCTTTGAGTGTTCTGTCTAAACGTGCCAATGTTTTTTTAGGAATTCAATAAGTATCCGGTTGAATTCGTCAGTGTCTTCAAGATTACTCAAATGGGCAGACCGGGGCAGGATATGGAATTCCGAACCCGCGATTTTTTCATGGAGAATCTTCATAACGCCGGTCGGAATGATAAGATCGCGGGCGCCGGCGATAAGAAGCACGGGGATGTTAAGAGAAGGAAGCAGTGAAGTCATGTCGGTCCGCGCCGCCAGAGCCATCTGAGTGCCGCATAGTCCGAACGGGGAAGTGTTTTCGATAATGTTTTTTATAAGTATCACCGCTTCAGGATTATTTACTTGTGTATCCTGAGAAAAAATGTGTTTTAGATATTCTTCAGCAAACGAAGTCATGCCGTTTAATTTAATATTTCGGATTGAATTTGCCCGATTGATTTTCGCTTCGTTGGTATCGGCTTCGCTTTTTGTGTTGCAGAGGATCAAGCCTTGAACAAGATCAGGGCTGCGCTGAAACGCTCTTTGAGCTATATAGCCTCCCATGGAAAGCCCGCAAAGGACTGCTTTTGGAATCTGAAGATAATCGAGCAAGGCGATCAGATCATCTACAAAAAATTCGATGCTATATTGGCCGTCGCCGACATCGCTTGCGCCCGATCCGCGGATATCGGGAGCTATAGCTCTAACCGAATGGGGCAAATAATTCAACTGCGGCTGCCACATAGCTCCGCTAAAAGGAAAACCATGAAGGAAGACAAGCGGCAAACCGTCCGCGTGTCCATGCTCGATGTAATGAATAAATGTTCCGTTAAGATCGATGATCATAATGTTCGTAGTTCTTAGTGCTTGGTTCGTAGTTCTTAGTTCGTCGTTCTAAGTGCTTTTAAATTCAGACCAATCACATAGGACTGAATATCAACTACGAACTAACTACCAAGCACTACAGCCGGAGGCCTGATAATGTTATCACGCGTTAGCGGGATTCTAATTATTGGGCACAAATAAATCACCAAAAACCTCTTGATTTTAACGCAGTTCACCGTTTATGACTTTTAAGTTTTCTAATTCTTCATAACTATGCACTAAGAACTACGCACTACGAACTATTCTCACCGTTTTACTTTCTTTCATTTATCGGAATATAGTTTCTCTCGCCGCTTCCGAGATAGATCTGCCGCGGTCGCGCTATCTTTTGTTCTGTATCGGTAATATGTTCGTGCCATTGTGTCAGCCAGCCGATAGTACGCCCTATTGCGAAAAGCACAGTGAAGAATTCCGTCGGGAAACTCATGGCTTGATAAATGAGCCCGGAATAAAAATCAACATTCGGATAAAGTTTACGTTTGACAAAATATTCGTCTTCAAGAGCTATTTTTTCAAGTGCAAGAGCGAGATCGAGTTTCGGATTGCTTCCTGTGATCCTAAATACATCGTATGCAAGTTTCTTAATCACTTTTGCTCGAGGGTCGTAATTTTTATAGACGCGATGGCCAAATCCCATCAATTTTCCTTTGCCTTCTTTTATATCTTTGATAAAAGCGGGAACATTCTCCAGCCGGTCTATTTCGTCCAACATTTTTAGTACTTCTTCATTTGCTCCGCCGTGGAGGGGACCCCACAGGGCTGCGGTTGCACCTGCAGCTGCGGCATAAGGATTTGCATGCGAACTGCCGATGCTTCTCATGACATTTGCGCTGCAATTCTGTTCATGATCCGCATGAAGAATAAAGAGAACGGTCATGGCATGTTCAAGAATCGGATTGACATTCGGAGGGGCGCTGCCCGGATTGAACATCATATTGAGAAAGTTTTCAGCGTATGTAAGTGCCGTATCCGGATATACATACTGCATTCCTTTAGAATGGCGGTACACCCAGGCTGCGATTGTCGGGACTTGTCCCATCAAGCGGTACACCTGCTGCATACGAATTTCCGGATCCTGAATATTATGTGCTTCAGGATAAAACGTGGAAAGAGCGGCCAGGGCGCTGGTAAAGACTCCCATCGGATGTGCTTCCCGGTAAAAGCCTTCTATAATTTTTTTTACATTGTCATGAACGAGACTATGCGTCTTAATATTCAAGCGCCATTTTTCGAGCTGCGATTTAGTAGGTAATTCGCCGTAGAAAAGAAGGTATGCGGTTTCTAAAAACGATGTGCTGTTTTCGGCAAGTTGTTCAATGGGATAACCGCGGTAGCGGAGAATTCCTTTCTCACCATCGATAAACGTGATCTTGCTCTTCACGGACGAGGTGTTCATGAATGCAGGATCGTAGGTCATCAAACCGAAGTCATCCTCGTTGACTTTGATTTTGCGCAGATCCATTGCACGAATAGTTTCGTTTTCGATAGGGATTTCGTATTGTTTCCCTGTTCGGTTGTCTGTAACAGTTATAGTATCGGCCATCGAAATATCTCCTTATTGTGCAAAGCTAAAAATACTCTATCGACTGAATAATAAACAAATAATTCCGAAAATTTCCATGAAAAATTAATGAATTCGCGTTTATTTATGATAAAATTCTTGTAACATCTTGAGATGTGATATAAGGTATTGACAATTGCGCAAGAAATATTTAAATATGAATTAAAAGCAAGGTGGATGAGGGTGGAAGTTGTGGGACGATATCACTTCAAAGTAAAGCGAAGCAAACAAAATCAACGATGCAAGAGAGCAAACCGTATGGGGAAGTTTATGCTAAGGTGAATCGATTATAATGCGATAGATTAAAAGAGTAACATCATGAGAACACTAATTGTGATTATAATGTTTATGCCGGCAATTGCAAGTTATGCACAGGACAATGACTCGATTTCCAAACTGATCATCAGAATGGAAAAGTCAGCATTAGAGAGATGGAATCAAGGGGACCCGTCCGGGTTTCTTGAAATATCCTCGAAAGATGTCGTCTATTTCGACCCGATGAGGGAACAGAGATTGGATGGACTTGATCAATTGACTTTCCTCTATGAAAAAATTCAGGGGAAAATCCGTGCGGATAAATATGAGATGGTCAATCCCAAAGTCCAAGCGGTTGAGAGCATGGCGGTCCTGACCTATAATTTGTTCTCTTATTCCGGAGAATCGCAGCATAAGTGGAATTGCACGGAAGTATACCGGCTTGAAAAAAACGGGAAATGGGAAATTATTCAAACACATTGGTCGTTCACGAAGCCGAATATTAAACAGTGAAGATCTATTTTCAGAAGAGGTCAAGAGAATATGAATTATCAGAACATCCCTTTTCAAACAATAGATTGGACGTCAATCCCTAAAGTGGAGCATCCGGGTGAAAAGGGGAGTGCCTTTTGGCGGACAGTCCAATTTCAAGGATTAAGAATTCGTTTCGTTGAATATTCGAAAGGGTATATTGCCGATCATTGGTGCCCCAAAGGCCATATCGTGCATTGCCTGGAAGGCGAATTCATAAGCGAACTTCAAGACGGTAAAAAATTCTTTTTGACAAAAGGAATGACGTACGTCGTATCCGATGAATTGAGCGCACACCGTTCAATTTCAAAAAACGGCGTGAAATTAATGATCATCGATGGGGACTTCTTAAAACTAAGTGAATAAAAAAACATACAATTAAATCGGAGGATAAATCGATGTCTTTTCTATCTTATTTCGACTTAAATAAACGATCAGTTTTGGTAAAAGGATCTCCAGATGCCGGGTTATCCGAAGTGATGAACATGAACAGAGAAAAAACACCTGACTCTGAATCTAAAAAGATGGAAAGAACTGAAAATGATAAATACTCGATGTCTCTCTGGGAACAAATATCGACCTATTTGGGAATTGTTGTCGGCGTTCTTTTTAGCTCTGCGGCGATGCAGATGAAATCGGGTATCTCCGCTCAACCTAAATATTTCTTTCACAAGTATTTTATTGTCTCTTGTTATTGCCTTTGTCATTTTACCGGTTGCGTATGAGAAGCTTAATGTCAATCCGGCATCTCCAATCATGATAAGAATCGGATTCGCAGTGCAGCATGGTGTCTTTTGGCAGGTACTCTTCGGTTCCATAGGAAAATTGGTCGGCTAAGAATTATTGTAATTCCTCAAATTGTTCTCTACAAAATCCTTCTTCTGCAGCCGCAGGCGCCCTGCTGCGGAGGGCAAGATGACCGCGGAAGATTCTTAATGTTACCCCTGAACAGCCTTTCTATCACCTTGCAAAAGGCATGCGTCGATGCATGTTCCATTCTTATTCACCGTTTTTTCCGCTATGGTTGAATCCCGAGTATTATTTTGAGACATTATGCATGTTCGATAGAATCGATCGACGTTAGTTTTTCCGAAATATTCGATAGAGACGTGGACGAGAACTCATGAGTTGCAAATAGATGTCGCGAATCCGTCTCAGAATGAGAAACGAATTCCCGCAGAACCAACTTTTCGTCCACGTCTCTGGTGACGCATTTCAACAGGCGACATGGAACCGAAAGAAGAAACAAAAGAATTCATACGTGAACTTGAGGATTATGCCGGTCGTAATTTGCATTATGCCCGCGAACTTGGAATCCTGATGGAGACCGTCAGACAGACCGGCATGATCGGAGATCTTGACGATATTCTCCTGCGAAGCAAGTTCATAGTCAAGACCCTCGAAATAATCAAACGGATCGGGCCAAATGCAGAGGGTGCGAAGAAGCTCGAAGCCGAATTTCAGGCGGGAGTCGGAGATGTTACCGCATCGGTTAAAAAAATCACGGCTCGTTTGCCGGAACGTGAGGCGGAAATATTTGATAATGCTTTTTTCGCCGTGCGAGAAAAGTGTCTTGACGATTTTATAGGTTTGCTTGCCGATTTTGCCGTTATAAAAAATTGGACGTTAGACGGCAAACCGCTGCCTTTCGGGAATTATGTGCTTCCCTCCGAAGAAAGAAAAAGTAATGACGAAAGACTAAAAGAACAGACGGAAGGTTTAAAGCGCATTCACAGCAGTTCGATTTTGATAATATTCATGTTCATTATGTTCCTGCTGATCGATCCTCCTGTGACGGTGATCTCATGGATTTTTGTTTTCGGAATTCTGCTTTCTCTTTCCTATATTTTTATACAGAGCCGCTTATTTAAACGGACATCATCATCCATAGATCGCAGTAGAAAATGAAAATTTCCTCAATCCGAAAAACAATATTCCACCTTTTTATCACATTGAACTTTGCAGTTGCCGGAGTTCCGATAGTCAAGCCGGGTATCGACGTGCTGAGAGATCATAATTATGACGTTCTTCAGGGAAAACGTATCGGCCTTATTACGAATGCGACTGGTATTACGGCCGACCTGCAAAGCACGATCGATGTTCTCTTTTCTGCACCGGGTGTAAAGCTTGTGGCGCTCTTTAGCCCTGAACACGGTATCCGCGGCGATGTCGATGCCGGAAAGGCTATGGATATGTATATCGATCAGCGGACAGGATTGCCGGTCTATTCACTCTATGGAAAAAATAGGAAACCGACACGCGAGATGCTGCAGGGAATCGATGTGCTTATCTATGATATACAGGATATCGGCGTCCGTTCATATACGTTTATTTCTACGATGGGACTCGCAATGGAAGCGGCAGCGGAGAATAAAATTCAATTCATTGTTCTTGACCGTCCCGATCCGCTGACCGGAGACCGTGTGGAAGGAACGATGGTCGATAAGCAATACAAGTCATTTGTCAGCGCTTATTCAATTCCCTATGTTTACGGCATGACTGCAGGGGAGTTGGCAGAAATGATCAATGGTGAACATTGGTTGAACGGTTCCGGAATATGCGACCTGACCGTTATCCCAATGCAGGGATGGAAACGCTGCATGTGGTGGGATGAAACCGGATTGGTATGGGTGCCGACATCGCCGCATATTCCGCATTCGTTTACGGCAATGTTTTATGTGCTGACCGGTCTGCTGGGGGAGCTCGGAACAGCAAATCAAGGAGTTGGCTATACGCTTCCGTTTGAATTGGTCGGCGCTCCGTGGGTGGATGGTTATATCCTTGCGCGGTATCTTAACAGCCTTCATATGCCCGGCGTCGAATTCCGGACTATTTCCTATATCCCTTTTTATAAAGATACGACCGGAATACGCTACCGCGGTGTTCAGATTCATGTGGTCGACAGGGACAGGATGAACATGACTCAGGTACAGATGAATATTTTGGAAGCTCTTCTCCAATTGTTTCCGGACTACAATATTTTTTCCCGCGCCAAACCCGATCATCTGCTGGCCTTCGACAAAGTCATCGGATCGGATGATATTCGACGGCATCTTCAAAGCGGTATAGGTGTAGAGGAAATCCTGCGGCAGATTGATCTGCAGACTGCGGAGTTCAAAAAAAACCGCTCAAAGTATCTAATGTACCAGTAATATACAGATCGATTTTTTTCCAGTAAAAAATAATGATCGTTGCATTTCTGCGATTGCTTCTTTATCTTAAGTAAACCACAATGTGCGTATCGAATTTATTATTGTTTAATCGTGATGGAGATAAATACTGCGGGTCAGTACGACCGTAACGCAAGACCGCCGGGCGCAGAAAAAAAACTCAAGGTCGAAAAGTCTCCTCTCGTATCGTTTCTCTCTTTTTCCTTCCAAAATATTCACGGCATTGAATCGATTCACGCCGGTGTGAAAGGCAGAGTATGTTTCTGTCTATCGTGAAAATACTATACCTGATGCCGGTTTCGATCGTACTGTCGACTATCGCATTTTTCAGTATTCCATTCGACAAAGAAGGAGATGTATACCGCTGGACTTCCGTCGCATGGTCGAAAATTATTTTACGGACTTGCGGTATTAAAGTTAAAGTGTCGGGACTGGAAAACTTAGACCTATCGATGCATTATGTCTATGTGAGTAACCATGCGAGCATGTTCGATATTCCTGCGGTACTGGCTTCGATTCCGGATAAAATAAACATTGTTTTTAAAAAGGAATTATCGATTATTCCCATCTGGGGCTGGGCGCTCCGGTACGGACATTTTATTATGATCGACCGTTCCAACCCGCGTGCAGCGATGCAGAGCATCGATCGTGCGGCTGCGACGATCAGGAACGGGAAGTCGGTGCTTCTTTTTGCAGAAGGCACAAGGACGATGGACGGCAAGTTGCAGCCTTTTAAACGCGGTGCGTTTTCAGTTGCCGTAAAAGCCGGAACGCCGGTCGTTCCAATGACGATCAATAATACTTTTAAAATTATGCCGAAAGGTTCGTTAAATATCCGGGCGGCCGATATTTCCCTGATTCTGGAGAAACCGATTCCCACTGAACATATCACCGATAAGTCCGGAGAACAGCTCTTGTTGGCAGAAGTCCAAAGAGCCATAGAAAATAATTATATCGATCAATAGCAAGGATAACCATGCCGGTCACCATACATGATGTCGAACATATAGCAGAGTTGGCGCATCTGGAATTTTCTTCAGACGAAAAAGAAAAACTCGTGCAGGAGATGAATCAAATTCTCGAATATATGGAACAACTGAATAAGCTCGACACGAGTTCCATAGAGCCGCTCTCGCATGTGATAGAATTGAAGAATGTTTTTCGCACAGACGCCGTTAAGCCGGGTTTGACGACCGCGGATGCGTTGAAAAATGCTCCTTCAAAAACTGATGAATTTTTTAAAGTGCCGAAAGTTATCGGAGAAAAAGAATAATGTCCGCTAAACCGCTTGTCATAGGAGTTATTCCCGCAAGGTACGCATCACAACGGCTGCCGGCAAAACCGCTTGTAGATTTGCTGGGAAAAACGATGATCCAGCGCGTTTATGAACAGGCGAAAAAAGCTTCCCTGCTGGACCGCGTCCTCGTTGCAACCGATGACGAACGCATTGCGAACGTTGTCCGGGGATTTGGCGGGGAAGCCGTGATGACCTCGCCCGCCATCAAAAGTGGAAGCGATCGTGTTGCCACCGTGGCAGATCAGGTCGGAGGCGATATTATAGTGAACGTGCAGGGAGACGAGCCGCTGATTGACCCTCACATGATTGATCAGACAGTGCAGCTTCTTTTAGACGATCCGTCGGCATCTATGGGAACATTGGCAAAACAAATCCGTCTTGCAGACGAACTCCTAAATCCCGGGGTCGTGAAAGTGATTTTTAATCGCAGCATGGAGGCGCTCTACTTTTCCCGTTCGATCATTCCTTATGTAAGGGATCAGAAAGATGTTTCGAAATGGCTTGAACATCACACGTTCTTCAAACATATCGGCTTGTACGTTTATCGAAGAGAATTTCTCGCAGCTTATTCGCGATTGCCGGAAGGAGTTTTGGAGCGTGCAGAACAATTAGAACAGTTGAGGGTTTTAGAAAACGGTTATCGGATAAAAATCGGTATCACGGAATATGACAGTATTCCGATCGATACCAAAGATGATATAATGCGCGTTATCGCTCTCTTACAGTCTAAAATTTGAGAATATAAGGAAGATCAATGGCTAAGAATAATGTAAAATTTATTTTTGTGACCGGAGGGGTCGTTTCTTCGCTTGGAAAAGGAATCTCGGCTTCTTCGCTTGGATTGCTGCTGAAGTCGCGCGGGCTTCGCGTGACGATTATGAAATGCGATCCGTATATCAACGTAGATCCGGGAACGATGAATCCGTTCCAGCACGGCGAAGTCTACGTAACGGAAGACGGTGCGGAAACCGACCTCGATCTCGGGCATTACGAACGTTTTCTGAACGAGAACATGAGCCGTCAAAACAATACGACGACGGGTCAGGTGTACTATGAAGTGATCTCACGGGAACGCCGCGGCGACTATCTCGGAGCCACAGTGCAGGTGATTCCTCATATCACGGACGAAATCAAACGCCGTATCTGGGCAGTAGCAAAGACCGGGCGGTACGATGTCGTTCTCGTCGAGGTAGGAGGGACGGTCGGCGATATCGAAAGCCTGCCGTATCTGGAATCCATCCGTCAGATCATGCTGGAGGTCGGACACCGCAATGCATTGAGTATTCATGTTACGCTCATTCCCTATATCCGCTCGGCAGGAGAGATAAAAACAAAACCTACTCAGCACAGCGTTAAAACTCTGCTGGAAATCGGTGTGCAGCCGGATTTGCTGATTTGCCGGACGGAATACCCGCTCTCAAAGGAATTGAAACAAAAAATTGCATTGTTCTGCAACGTTGAAGCCGATTCCGTGATCGAAGGACGCGATGTCGATTCCATTTATGAAGCGCCGCTGGCGTTCGAGCATGAAGGACTCGCATCCATTGTCATCGATAAACTTAATTTGAAATGCGGAAAACCTGATTTGCGAAACTGGGTCAGGTTCGTCAATAAAGTCAAGCATCCCAAAGGGAAAGTACGCATTGCAGTGTGCGGAAAGTACATCGAATTAAAAGACGCCTATAAGAGCATTTCCGAAGCCTTCATTCATGCCGGAGCGGAAAACGAAGTCGAAGTCCAGCTCGATTGGATTCGTGCAGAAGATGTGGAACTGAACGGCGCCGAAAAATATCTGAACGGCGCGACCGGTTTGCTGGTTCCCTGGGGATTCGGCAATCGGGGAATCGAAGGGAAAATTGCTGCTATTCAATATGTGCGAGAACATAAAATTCCGTTCTTCGGAATTTGTCTCGGCCTTCAATGCGCTGTTATCGAATTCGCACGCCATGTGTGCGGGATGAAAGATGCCAACAGCACTGAATTTCGAAAGACCAAGCATAATGTTATCGATATGATGCTCGAACAAAAATCGATCAGGAACCTCGGTGGTACCATGCGACTCGGCGCATATCCGTGCACGCTGCAAAAAGGAACGAAAGCGTACGCTGCATATAAGAAGGAATTGATTACCGAGCGCCACCGGCACCGGTTCGAAGTCAATAACAAGTTTCGCCGGAGACTTGCCGATGAAGGCATGATATTCAGCGGAACGTATGTGAATAACGATCTTGTTGAAATTATAGAATTGCAGGATCACCCGTGGTTTCTTGCCGTGCAGTTTCATCCGGAATTAAAATCGCGTCCTGTCGTTCCGCATCCTTTATTCAGGGATTTTGTAAAAGCCGTAAAAATAATCACTGCGGCTGAGGGAACGGTTCCAAAAAAATAAAAGTCGAACAGTATAAAGGATAGAATTATGGAGCATTATCGAAGATTCGCTGTTGCAGCTTTGATCATTGTCCAATGTTTCGTTTTTATTTCATGCGCCCCTACTGTTCAGCAGCAAACTGCTCAACAAGATGAGTATTTTGCTCCAGTCGGGAAAAACGCGACCGCAGACTCTCTTGCGGCAGAATTCGGCAAGTCCTTCGCACTGAACCACCCCGATAGACCGGACAGACCGGAGACTGTTCGAGATCTGGCGGAGTTGATCCGCCAGCAAAATGCAAGATTAGACGAAGTAATCAATCAAATTACAATGCTTGCAGTCCGGCAGGATACAAGGATGAGCGAAACGGAACAGATTCCGAAAAAAAAGACCGTACTCGATACGCTGATAAATAACAACGATCGCGTGACCGTCGATCTTCTTATGGAAATGATCAAAGAACAGAATCAGCGGCTTAACGAAGTAATCGACCAGTTAAAATCTCTGGCTTTGAATCAGAACCGTATGCTCCCGCAGCGGTTCGGTAGTTCTCTTTCCGTTCCGATGCGCGTTACACATGAAGTAAAACCGGCCTTGAGTTATGAACAGGCGATTCATTTTTATGAATCGAATCTTTATAAAAGAGCAAAGCAAGCGTTTCAGGCGCTGTTAGACGACGGGAATAACACCAACCTCGCTGATAAATGCTGTTTCTGGATCGGAGTTTGCGATTTTCAATTGAACCGCGTTCAGCAGGCATTACAGGAATTTCATAAGGTCTTTCAGTATCCGGAATCGGAAAAAATTGCCGGAACATATTTCATGATCGGGCAATGTTATGAACGCCTCGGACAGAAGAAACAAGCAGTCGATACATTCCGGAAATTTCTCAGCATGTATCCGAATTCTTATTTAAAAGCGACTACGCAGCAGAAATTGCTTGCTTTGCAATAGTGTCTAAGCGTAAAAAAGAATCCCGAATTGATTGATTCGGGATTCTTTTTATCAGCTCTTTTTCTTCCGGATAGGTTTTTTTGAGACTACACGCCGATGCCTTTGAATCGTGTCATCTTCCGTTTGTTCCGGAACCGGCATCGGTTGAAGAACTGCTTCAGATGGAAGGGGATCCTTCGGTATGGAAATTTCTTTTTGTGTTTGCCGCAGCGCTGCAAATTCTTTTTTCAATCGTGTATAAACAATAAACATTACGGTTAAAGTAACGGCAAGAAGAGCCACAAACAGGTACAAAAGGAGAAACTGTGCATCAATTTGCGAAAGTGATTGTGCAACGGAAATTTGCATTTCTTTATGCTGGCGCGTAAGAAAAACAAACTGACTGTCGTGTGCTGCCATGAGACTATCGTATTGAATATGCGGAACAGGAGTTTTTGTTTGAACCGTATAGACCGGAATCGGCGGTTCATCTTCGTGCACGGCTTCCTGTCCGTAGAGTGATATCCATGACGCGGCCAAAGCAATGAGTATAAAAACGTTCCTGTATACATGTTTCATCTTGCAGCCCTCTTTCTATGATATGGAAAAAATAATAAAAAAAGTAACTCGTGTATTTTGAAATTCATCCTTTTTTGCACCGTTTTAAATCCCATCGTAGAGTCCGACTCGCAGTCGGACAGCTCTTCAATATAGGGGGATTTTTATAATTAAATTATGCGTTGTGCGTTTACTAAAAACAAAGTAATTCAATGTTTTTTAAAACAATGGTCTTTTTTCCGGTTTTCAATCCTCCTTTATAAGGCTTCCTATAAAGTATTTCTCAAATATATGATACTTTTGCAACAGATAGAATTATTGTACGTCTAATCTCCAAAGAGATCAAGAAAAAACGGGATAAAAGGGACACTGGAGATAGACGATAATAACTTGTTCAATGACTTGATAATCATGAAGCATCAGAGACGGAAAAAGGCGAAGAGCAAACAAGTCTTTAAGGCGTATCAGCAGCATCAAGGTATGATGCTGCCTCCGAGCTTGGAAGAAATGATACCGGAGAACCATTTGGTGCGAGTGGTAAACCAGAACATAGACGGATTGAACTTGAGCCGTTCTTGGCGACGTATCGCGGAGGTAGAACAAGCACATTTCATTCGATATTGCTGCTGAAAGTCTTGGTATATGCATGTGTAACGAAGATCAATTTGTTTGTAATGTAGAAATTCTTAGATACATTGCATAACAATCATTTTTAGGAGGTGAAAATGAATGAAGAAATAAATTCCAATCAATTACAAAAAAGAAATAATAGAAGCTTTATGGCCAGAGGGATAACAGTTGGTATTGCGATAGGAGCTGGTGTTGGAGTTGCTTTTCATGATATCGCAATTGGAGTAGGATGCGGTATTGCACTTGGAGTTGCGCTTGGAGCATTGATTGGTAGAAAAAATAAAAAAAATTAAGAATAAATAAGTGTAACGCCTCACTCACTTGTTCAAGCACGGATAAAAACATTAACGTTGGCGGAAAGCAATCTGCATTATATAAAAAAAGATTATGAACGGAAGAATTTCAATCATCCTATTGTCCAGCCTTATTGTCGGGGTTTCGCTGTTTTCTTCCTGCTCTCCTTCATCTATGATTGAAAAACGCTGTTTTGTGGTTCCCAAAGTAACAACAACTCCGAAAGAAAAGGGAATAGACTACGACACAATCATGGTTGGGAATGAGAAACGAAGAGTTCTGGCATGGTTGGTTAAAGCTCCAGTGCAAGACACAAATATTACGGTTATGATCTTCAATGGAATCGGAGACGGAGTATCGTCATGGGTGAATGTTCAGAAGATGCTTTATGATGCAGGGATAAGCTCTTTGACTTTTAATTATGGAGATTTGAGAGATACGAGTTTGTATCCCGATAATTGCACGTCGACGTTCGAAGATGTGAAAGGAGATGCGAAACAACTGCTGGCGATTATAAAAAACAAACTCCCTCGACACAAACTCGTCTGTATGGGCTTCTCAATGGGATGCGGTGTATTAACAGACTTTTACCCGGATTTAGATACTGCAAGTATTTCTTCCATCGTTCTTTGTGGTCAGTTCTCTTCACTGAGAGATTGGATAGTATATCATGGAAGAATTCCACGATGGTTGCAGTTTCTAATCCCAGCCGGTGTTTTGAACAACGTCGAAGGAGTGCAGCGCATTCACAAACCGCTTCTGATCGTTCACAGCAAAGACGATGATGTCAATCCAATTTCAATGGCAGACGAGGTCTACAATTCCGCAAACGCCATGAAATACTATAAAAAATTGGACGGCTTTAAACATAATGATATCTTCAAAGCTTCAATGCAGTATTGGTCAGATATTATCCAATTCATCAAGGAGGGTAAGCTTTGATTTTGAGTTTGTCCTAAACTCATAGGAGTAACGGCTTATCTTTTGCTAATAATCAAAGAACGACATTCACTTCTCTATAGATTTTGAATCATCCCATAAGATGACAGTTACACTTTCAGCTCTCTATCTCAATGATTTTATTTCATCAAATTATTTTTCGTTATATATCGAAGTAGAGCCATTTGTTAATTATAACCGATCATAAGATAGCTGCAAAGAATCAGAAAATTCGACAAGTAACGAGGATGATGATGATTGTTCCCTGGCTTAGAAACCCCCTTAAAGAAAATTTTATATGAGCTTTCGCGCGTTTCTGTCGCAGGTCTCCAAGTCTATAAATAGGAGGAAAATAAAGTAAAGGGTTGCGCGTGTATAGCATCGTGTTGAGGTAGTCCTCAGAGCAAATTTGTTCGTAAAAACAACAAAAAGGAATGTTTGTACCAACGTGTTTTTTTTAAGCAACCACGGCATAAGAGCTCGTTATTTGCGGAAAGGAATATTTTATGGAAATGGAAAAAGGTAAGCGCATAGACATTGATTCCGATCAATGAATTCAATGTGTTTGTGAGATTTCATGATATATTTCTTAGGATATGAATAATCACATTCTTTCTCCAGGCTTCTTCAGGGGGAATTTTAATTTCAGAATTTGCTTCCACAGTAGAGGTTGATTATATTAGTCCCAGATTTTATTGCCGGCAAAATTGTTCGCTGATTTTCCATTCGTTCTAAATTGTCAGCGCGTCATGTCGACACAATAGAAAAAACAGCGATGATTATTTGCAGGACAATCCCTGCACATATGTAAGATCGCGGGTTCGATCACCACAGCGTGTGAAATGATCGATGTTCTTTTATCCTTTAATACCTATCCGGCGAGATAGGAAAGGAGTTCATAAAAATGTTTGGCGAAGATTTTTTAGCCCCTTTTCTCTCGTTGTGGAAAAGGGGCTTTTTTCATATTCGGAGGAAACATGAAGACACAAATCCTTGATGACAATGCTCTGCGAAGAACTATCAACAGGCTTGCGCACGAATTAGTCGAAAGAAATCGGGATCTCGACTCGTTGGTTCTTGTCGGTATTCGGACGAGGGGCGAATTTCTTGCGCATCGCATAGCAAAGCTCATACAGTCTATCGAAGGCAAAGATATCCCCGTGGGAGTCCTCGATATTACGCTTTACCGTGACGATCTCCACGGACGTCTCGATCAACCTCTCCTGAAAAGCACGGAAATTCTTTTCGATATTACCGGCAAAACGGTCGTGCTGGTCGATGATGTGTTCTATACGGGGAGAACGATACGCTCTGCATTGAATGCGCTGATGGATATCGGACGCCCGGCAATGATCGAATTGATGGTGCTGGCAGACCGCGGTCATCGGGAGCTTCCGATCAAAGCCGATTTTGTCGGGAAAAATATTCCAACTTCAAAAACGCAGGAAGTTATGGTTCTGTTGTCTGAAAAAGATAAGGTCGATGCAATTTACCTTATTCATGAGAATGATGATGAAAAGGAGGAACTTCAATGAAACTGCAAAGCCGGCATCTTCTCGGATTGGAAGGAGTAAGCAAGGAGGATATTAACCTGATCTTAGATACAGCGGAATCGTTTAAAGAAGTCCTGGGACGGCCGATCAAGAAAGTTCCTCCGCTTCAGGGAAAAACAATCGTGAATTTGTTTTTTGAAAATTCGACACGGACGCGGATTTCATTCGAACTGGCGGAACGGCGGCTTTCCGCCGACGTCGTTAATTTTGCAGCAGGCGGCAGCAGCGTATCAAAAGGAGAAACCTTGAAAGATACGGCACGCAATATCGAAGCGATGAAAATCGATATGGTCGTCATCAGGCACGGATCGACAGGTGCACCGCATTTTCTGAGCCGGGTCGTAAAGGCAAACGTCGTAAATGCGGGTGACGGTCAGCATGAACACCCGACACAGGCCCTGCTTGATATGATGACGCTGCGGGAAAAATACGACACACTTGAGGGCTTACGCGTTTGCATCGTGGGAGATATCCTGCACAGCCGTGTAGCCCGTTCGAATATCTTCGGATTGAAAACGATGGGTGCGGAAGTCTCTGTCTGCGGACCCGAAACCCTCATGCCGCGGTGTATTGAAGAAATGGGGGTCAAAGTGTACCATAAACTGGAGGATATTATTCCCCATGTCGATGCGCTGAATGTTCTCCGGATTCAATTAGAACGTCAAAAAAGCGGACTCTTTCCTTCGCTCCGCGAGTACCACAGGTACTTCGGCGTGACGAAAGAGAAAGTCGATAAAGCGCCGAAACCGATTACCATTATGCATCCCGGACCTATCAACCGCGATGTAGAACTTTCAGCAGATCTTGCGGACGGCGAGCATTCGGTCATTCTTGAGCAGGTGACGAACGGTGAAGCTGTCCGCATGTCGGTCTTGTATTTACTCGGAACTTCGAATTAAGGAGATGAATATGAAATTGCATTTGAAATCAGGCCGCCTGATCGATCCGAACAGCGGTAAAGATGAAGTTATGGATCTGCTGATCGGAGACGGGATAATTGAACATATCGGAAAAAATTTACCATCGCCGAAAAATTATGATGTGATTGACTTGAGGAATAAAGTCGTTGCACCGGGCTTTATCGATATCCATGTCCATTTGCGTGAACCCGGATTCGAGCATAAAGAGACGATTGCGACCGGTTGTGCATCGGCTGCAGCGGGCGGATTTACAGCGGTGTGCTGCATGCCGAATACTAATCCAACCATCGATGACGAGTCCGTCGCACGCTATGTTCGGGAAAGCGGAAAAAGAGTGACCGGCGGTCTTGTCGATGTTTTTCCGATTGCAGCAGCGACGAAAGGGCGGAAAGGGGAGGAACTTGCACCGATCGCCGAACTGGCGCAAGCAGGCGCAGTAGCGTTTTCGGATGACGGCGCTCCAATAGCAAGTGCAGAAATGATGCGACGCATTCTTGAGTATTCTTCGATGTTCGGACTCGCTGTCATTCAGCATGCAGAAGAACCGACACTGACAAAAGGCGGGGTGATGAACGAAGGTTTTCAGTCGACCCGGCTTGGGATGCCCGCAATGCCGCCGATTGCGGAAGAATTGATGGTCGCACGGGATATCATTCTTCTCCGCTATATTCCGAAAGCCAAGTACCATGTCGCCCATATCAGCACTGCTCAAACGATCGAACTCGTGCGAAAAGCAAAAAAAGAAAAACTGAATATCACGTCCGAAGCGGCGCCGCATCATTTTACATTGACCGATAAAGAGGTAGAGGGCTTTGATACGAATACAAAAATGAATCCGCCGTTAAGAACGAAGGAAGATGTAGAAGCTGTAAAGCAGGGATTAAAAGACGGTACAATCGACGCCATCGCAACCGATCATGCGCCGCATACGATCGACGAAAAAGAAGTCGAATATACGTCCGCTCCGTTCGGTATTGTTGGATTAGAGACGGCCTTTGGTTTGTCTTTAACGGAGCTTGTAGAAAAAAAATATCTCGCTCTATTCCAACTGATCGAAAAATTCACTTCTACCCCGCGGCGTATTGTGGGGCTGCCGCAAATTATCATCGAAGAAGGAGCAAGAGCAAACCTGACAATTCTTGATCCCGAGAAGGAGTGGGTCGTTGATGTTCAGGCATTTCGTTCAAAATCGAAGAATTCTCCGTTCCATGGCCGGCTTCTGAAAGGAAAAGCTTTTGGAATTATTAACGGCAATCAGACTTTTTTCATCGAATAGACGAATCGCTTCGTCAAAAAGAAAAAGTCTCTGCGTTCTGCATAAAGAATGTGGCTGATGATTTATAGGTTTTATTGATTTTTACAATGATTAGAGATACTATTTAACATACGATGCGATGGCTGTTTTTTATATTGATCATCGGCATTTTTGCCGAAACCTTTGCACAGCCGAACGGCGGCTCTCCTCAAAAGCCGCAGCTGCCAGAACGATTGCAAAAACAGGCTGAATCCGTTCCATACGCTGAAGCTGAATCGCTATTCCAAAAAATCAAGGATGGAATTCAGCATGGTTCCGTATCTGAATTCTCCCAATTTTTCGGAAGCATAGTTTATGTGACCCTCTTGACGCGCGAAAGTGATTACTTCTCACCCAATCAGGCGGAAGGAATTTTATCGAATTTTTTTTCGACTCACAAATCCACATCTTTTTCTTTCTCGCGTGTAAAGAGTCATACTCGTTCTCCCTATGCCACGGGTCGTTTTGTGTATGTCGAAAAAGGGAAACAGGAATCCATTCAGATCTACGTATTATTGAACCTGCACAGGAACAAGTGGATTATTACGCAATTCAATATTTATTGATCGTTTTTTTAGATGCAAGTGAAAAACCGGAAATTGCCCCGTTTCATTCTCCTCGGATTAAGCCTCTGTATCATACTTTTTTCCTTGCTCCAGTTTTTCAAATGGCGGCAGGTGAGGGAAATCGAAATTCGATGGCAGCCAATGCAGGAGGAGTGGAGAAAAAATGCCTATGCCGTTACAGAATATGAATTCGGAAAAATAACGCGTGAATTACTTGCCTGCGCGTCTCAAGCTGTCGAAGATTTAAAGTATTCGCAACGAAATGATCGGAAGCTGCCGATTTCATCGGCTTTTTCTTGTTTCACACAGAACGAAACTGCAGGGGAATACACTTTTGAACTGGTCGATTCCACAGGACACATTCAAGCATGGAAGGGCAGAAGTATTCGCATGCAATACCCTGTCTCCAGTCACTCAGGGAGTTTGGATTCCGTTTTACTGCTTACGGAATCACGGCATCATAGTTACCTTACGATTGGCGTACCGTTTTCCTTTCGATCACTTTCTCTCTATGTCAGTAAACCGATAGAGTCGCATGATCCCTTGAAGCCGCAAGATGAACAGTCCGGATTCAGCCGGCTATGTTCTCAGAAACTCAATAGTCGGGTTGAATTGATTGTTCCCGATTCATCTGCGCAGAAATTTCAAGCCGGAGACTCTTCTTTTGCTTTGAAAGATTTTAATCATCGGGAAATCGGATATTTGAACATTCTGCCAATGACAAAAGAAGCCACGATCGCAGCGCTGAGACAGACTTTTGATCGGTGGAACACTATTCTCCTTGCAATGACGATTCTGTTATCAGGAATTCTTTTGATCATTCTTTGCCGCCGTTTCGTAATGCAAGGGATATCGCTGTCTTTGAGTATTATAATCTTGTGGGGAATACGTTTCGGATGGCTTTTCATTGATTTTCCCCGCTCAATTTTTGGAGGAATGCTTTTCGATCCTTCTCTATATGCATCTTCATTTGGCTTCGGCCTGACGGCAACTCTTGGAGATTTAGTACTGAGCGCATTAACGCTCCTTTGCTCTTCACTTTGGATTCTTAGCGTATACCTTAAACATGAGGGAAATAAGAAACCGAAATATATACCGGAATCGATTTGGAAAATACTCCTTGCGGCTTCGGCGATTCTTATGCCGTTTGTCCTGCTTGGTATCTTGAGGGCTTATGGTGCATCTCTTCACAGTTTTTTCTTCGATTCCACCATTCGGTTTTTTGACCCTGTAAATATTATACCTGATATTCCCGCGGCTATGCTGCAATTCGCCATTCTTTGCATGTCCACGGCCGTCGTAACCGCTGCATGTCTTTGTACAAATGTCGTTCGACGATTCTGGCAATCGAAAAAAATATTCCATAATTCGAATCCGTGGATTATCATATTCGTTCATTATGCCGTCTGTGCTGCGATTTATTATCGTGTTGATGAAAATCCGCAGGTTCCATATTATTCTCTCGCCATTCTGCTCTTTGCATCATATTTTCTTCAAGTCTGGGTCATTGAACGGTTTAAGGTTCTGGTCATATCGCTCTTTACTTTCGCAGTTATATGGCTCATGATCTGTTCGTTTCTGCTGGCGCTGCCTGTAATCCGCATGCAGGGTATCGAGAAAGCGAAAAAAAATGTCGAATTAATTGCATCGGAGGTCGCCCGTCCTGCCGATGAATGGGTGTCGTATATGATTCAAGAAGGACTGCGCAGCGCAAGTCAGGGACTTCAAGAAAAAGAAATGGATGCGGGCATTCATAAAGCAAAGGAGGACAATCTTGCGTTTCGATTTTGGATGCAGATGCCGCTGAGCAAGCGCGGTTACAATTCTGCCGTTGTCCTCTATGATCCGGCGGGGAACGAAATGGACCGGTTCGTGGTCGGATTAAATAGCTCTGAACAGCGCGAAATATTAGCGAAAGTTTTTCAAGGGGAGGAAGAGACAGTCAGCAATCTCCAGCCTTCGCTGTCGATGAATGTGCCGAAACTATACGGCGCGTGGACGGTGCTTCGAAATAATCAAGAATCAGTTGTAGGAAGCATGGCGGTTATTATGTCCGCCAGCCGGGAAGTACAATTAGGATATGAGGAGACCGGCCTTTTGACCGTGCCCTCTTCGACCTATGGAGAGTTGAGCTATAGGAACTATGCAATATCGGAATATAGAAGCGGCGCTCTTTCATCGACAACGGCGCGGGAATTTGCCGTACCCGATTTGCTGTCGCCGGATGTTCAGGCCAATCTCGACTCGACAACGCAATATTATTGGCAAAAACAATATCTCGAGGGCAATGTCTTTCATACGGTCTATACACGGGACCTGCGCGAACCGGAGCGAATCATTGCAATACACCTTGCACCGCTCGATATTCGATTATCTATTTTTAATTATCTTAAAACGGGATTTATCCTTTACCTGTTTATCTTCTGTACCTCTGTAGCCGGCACTCTGAAACAACGTCAATGGAAAAAATTGTTTTTCAGTTTCCGATTCCGGCTCTTTGTCGGGTTTACGGTAATTTCTCTCCTTCCGCTTATTTTTCTTGGATATTATAATCGGAAATTTGCATCGGAGATTTCGGATCAAGGGACTTCGGAGCTCTTACGGCGCGAAATATCGACGCTGGAACAGCGGTTTTTCATCTATGTCGAGAATGAAAACGATTTCCTCCATGGAGTCAATGATGATTTTTGCGAAGCTTTATCCTCTGAATACGGAATAGATATTTCAGTTTATTACGGGGCCGAACTTTTAGCAAGCAGCCGCTCGGAGTTGTACCGCGCAGGACTGCTTGATCGGCGGCTGGATGGAAATGTTTTCGAAGAAACGATCATCAAACCCAATATGACGGTATTTGGCACGGAACGAATAGGCTTGATGACCTATACAGTTGCATCAAAAGCATTGAAGATTGGCGGCAAGGTTGTCGGCGTCCTGTCAGTGCCGATGCTGAGCCGTCGGCATATACTCGACATGGAAATAGCACAGCGGAATGCGTTTATTTTCGGTACATATCTTCTGGCATTCGGTATTATGATCGTTGCAACGGGATTCCTTGCTCATCGATTGACCAGGCCGCTCCTGGAATTGGACCGTGCCGCTCAGCAGGTCGGTAAAGGCGATCTAAGCATCTCTATCGCTTCAAAATCGCATGATGAATTGGGAAATCTGATTCGTTCGTTTAACGAGATGACCCGGGAACTTCAAGAAAATCGAAAAAATTTAAGCAAGGCTGAGCGTGAACGGGCATGGCGTGAAATGGCGAAGCAAGTGGCTCATGAAATTCGCAATCCTATAACACCCATAAAGCTTTCGATCCAGCATCTGCAGCAGTTGTTCAAGGACCAAGTTCCTCTGCGTGAGGACGTCCTGCAGAGAGTGATGAAATCGATGATGGATCAAATAGATACGCTCTCTCGCATTGCGACAGAATTCTCGAACTTTGCCAAGATGCCGGAACCACGGTATGAACGATTCGATCTTAAGAATATCATTTCCGATACAGTAGTCCTATTTTCGCAGGTAAAAGACATTCGGTTTCATGTCGTGATGCCGGATGTCCCGATGTTTTTAGTCGCCGATAGAGATCAGATGCAGCGTGTTTTTGTCAATATTCTTCGAAATGCAGTGCAGGCCATGACAAACGGAGGAACGGTCGATATTGTTCTTGCTGATATATCGAAAAGTTACAACGTCAGAATTCATGATACCGGTCCTGGGATTGCAGCGGAACTTATTCAAAAAATCTTCGAACCAAATTTTTCCACTAAGACAGAAGGAATGGGACTTGGGCTGGCGATTGCAAGGAAAATTATAGAGGATTACGGCGGCGCTATTCATTGTGAAAGTGTTGTCGGACAGGGTACAACATTTGAAATCAATTTACCACTGTAACGTTAAGGATATTTTTATAATCGCCGCTTTTTATATGATGCTCAAGCCGAAAATATTTTTTGCCTTTTCCGAAGTCAAATCTGGAATGAGTACACGCTTGGGAGGTGTGAGCCGGGAACCTTATAATATGAATTGCAGCTACCGGGTTGGTGATGCGGAAACGGATGTCGCGAAAAATCGGAAGACTTTTTTTACGAATCTTGACATTCCGGCCGATCGTATCGCTTTTCCACAGCAGGAGCATACTGATATCGTAAAGAGTGTCGATACGCCGGATGAGTACGCGCATTGCGATGCATTGATAACCGGCGTGCCAAATCTTTTTCTTTCCATCTTGGTTGCAGATTGTCTGCCGATTCTTCTCTATGATGCTCAAAAAAAAATTGCCGCAGCGATTCATGCAGGGTGGAGAGGCATTGCATCTGGTATCGTACACAAGACAATTCGGTGCATGAATGAAGAATGGCGCTCACTGCCTTCAGCGATTCATGTCTTCGTTGGTCCATCAGCGGGAGAATGTTGTTACGAAATTGGCCCGGAAACGGCACATCACTTTAAAGAAAGCATTTTGAAAGAAAGAAATAGAAGGTTATATTTAAATCTTAAAGAAGGAGTCCGGCTTCAGCTGCTTGATGAAGGCGTTCGACCGATGAACATCGAAATTCAACCGGAGTGTACCATTTGTAATACAATGTTCCATTCATACCGGCGCGATGGAAATAGATCTGGACGGATGATAGCTGTCATTGGAAGGGAAAATTGATTATGTGCGGAATCGTTGGATATGTAGGAAAACAATCGGCATTGCCTATTCTTATCGAAGGTTTGAAGAGACTGGAATATCGTGGATATGATTCGGCAGGTATAACGGTTCTTAATCATGGTTCTTTTATGATGAAGAAGAATGTCGGTAAAGTTGCTGAACTCGAAGCCTCGTTGGCAAATGCGGATACAAGCGGGACCATCGGTATTGGGCATACGCGCTGGGCGACACATGGAGTGCCGAATGAAATAAACGCACACCCTCATTTTGACTGCAATTTCAAAATAGCTCTTATTCACAACGGGGTTATAGAAAATTTCTCCGCTCTGCGTACAATGCTCGAATCTCAAGGTCATAAATTTCGTTCGGAAACGGATACAGAAGTACTGGTTCATTTGATCGAAGAGTTCTATAAAACGTCATTCGATATGGAAATTGCTCTCAAGCGAGCTCTTAGCAAAGTAACCGGTACCTATGGCATTATCGTCATCAGTGAATACGAGCCGGAAAAACTTTTTGTTGCAAGAAAAGGAAGTCCGCTGGTTATAGGATACGGTGAAAACGAAATGCTGGTTGCATCGGATGCTTCTGCTCTGGTGCAGCATACCCGGAAAGTAAATTACATGGAAGACGGAGAGATTGCAATTTTAACCGCTTCTTCTACGGTTATCAAAACGCTTGATGATGTCGAAGTTGACCGTGACGCAGAAGAACTTACGTTCGAACTGGAAGAAATTGAAAAGGACGGGTTCGCTCATTTCATGCTTAAGGAAATTCACGAGCAGCCGGCGACTATCGAGGATTCCATGCGCGGCAGGCTGCTGGAAGATCAAGGCACAGCCGTTCTCGGAGGACTGAGTCATGTAATCGATAAGCTCGTTCGAGCACCGCGGATTGTTCTTGCAGCATGCGGTACATCATGGCATGCGGCTCTTGTTGGGGAATATATGTTCGAACAATATGCCCATATTCCGGTTGAAGTAGAATATGCTTCCGAATTTCGATATCGCAACCCGATTTTAAATAAAGATGATGTTGTCATCGTGATCAGTCAAAGCGGCGAAACTGCCGACACGCTTGCGGCGCTTCGAGAGGCAAAGTCTAGAGGAATTACAGTCATCGGCATTTGTAATGTTGTCGGAAGCTCGATTGCTCGTGAAAGTGATGCCGGCGTCTATATCCATGCCGGACCTGAAATTGGTGTTGCCTCGACAAAAGCATTCACGTCGCAATTGACTGTCCTTGCATTGGTGACGCTTTTGCTTGCTCGGAAAAAAGGAATGTCGGAAGAAGCGGGGAAAGAAATTGCACATGAATTGAAGCTGCTGCCGGAAAAAGTCAGATCGATCTTCAACGATACGAAACAAATAGATCTCATTGCCAACGAATTTAAGGAAATGCGGAACTTCCTTTATCTCGGACGCGGATACAATTTCCCGGTCGCATTGGAAGGCGCGCTGAAATTAAAAGAAATATCGTATATTCATGCAGAAGGATACCCCGCGGCAGAAATGAAACATGGACCGATAGCGCTGATCGATAAAAATATGCCTGTCGTGTTCATCGCACCGCGGGATGGTTCCTATGAAAAAGTCATGAGCAACATACAGGAAGTAAAGGCCCGAAGAGGCCGCGTGATAGCCATTGTCAATGAAGACGAGTCGGAAATGGACCAGCTTGCGGATTATCGTATTCTTGTACCGAAAACATTGGACATGCTCGCGCCAATTCTTACGGTTATCCCGCTTCAGCTTCTGGCGTATCAAATCGCAGTCTTTCGAGGTTGTAATGTCGACCAACCGCGCAATCTTGCAAAAAGTGTGACGGTAGAATAGGAAGACAAGAGTTTTATATTCATCAACAAGGAGTTTCCAGAGGAATGAAAACAGATACAAGAGGGCGTCATAACGAATGGGCTTTGATTCTCGGCGCATCGAGCGGTTTTGGCGGAGCGACTGCAATCGAATTGGCTCGAATGGGCTATAGTATTTTCGGCATACATCTGGATCGGCAGGCAACGATGCCATTAGTTCAGGACATTATAAAAGAAATCAAACATACGGGAGCAAAGTCGGTTTTTTACAATATCAATGCAGCAGATGCCATCAAGCAGTCGGAAACACTTGATGATATCCAAGAACAATTTGCACAAGAACCCGGCTCGACAATTAAAGTGCTTCTTCATTCGCTTGCATTCGGGTCTCTCAAACCGTTTATTGCCAAAAAACCGGAAGATGCTCTTTCGCAGGCGCAAATGGAAATGACGCTTGATGTTATGGCTCACAGCATTGTATACTGGACGCAAGGTTTGGTGGCGAGGGGTTTGATGAAAAGGGGGGGAAGAATTTTCGGGATGACCAGCTCCGGCGGGCACAGCACGATACCGAGTTATGGAGCCGTATCTGCGGCAAAGGCCAGTCTTGAATCGCATATCCGGCAGCTTGCGATGGAACTGGGACCGTATGGAATAACAGCAAACGCTATTATGGCCGGGGTTACCGATACGCCGGCGCTTCGCAAGATTCCCGGAAATGCCGGTATGATTGAAATAGCACGCCATAAGAATCCAGGCGGGCGTCTTACGACCCCGGAAGACATTGCAAAAGTCATCGGACTTCTATCCCATGATGGTGCCCAATGGGTTTCCGGAAATGTCATCGGTGTAGACGGAGCGGAAGATATAGTCGGCTATATTGGTCAGAAGAAGTCTTAATACACATCGCTAAAACCTTTATTCAAGAGTAGGAATAATCTATGGATAACTTTGTCCTGACAGAAGAACAAAAAATGCTGCGCGATATGGTTCGCGATTTTACAAATGCGGAAATTAAACCCATCGCAAGGAAAATCGATGAAGAAGAAAAAATTCCGCGCGAACTTATTCAAAAACTCGGCGAACTTGGCTTGCTGGGTGCATCGTTTCCAACGGAATATGGTGGTGGAGGATTCGGCGAGACCGGATATTGCATCATGCAGGAAGAAATTGGGCGCGGATGCCTTTCAACGGCTACGTTTATCGGTGCGCATCAATCCATCGGTGCGAATGCAATCTATCTCGGCGGCTCGGAAGAATTGAAAAAGAAATATCTTGTACCTCTGGCAGAAGGCAAAATGATCGGCGGTTTTGCACTGACAGAAGCATCCGCCGGATCAGATTCGTTCAATCTTCGAACCAAGGCGCATCGCGATGGAGATGATTGGGTTATAAACGGTGAAAAAATGTGGATTACAAACGGTGGTATTGCCGATGTTCTTTCGATCTTTGCACGCACAGATAGGGGAATTACCGGATTTGTAGTGGAGACAAAATCCAAAGGGTTTACAGCCGGTCCGCCGGAGCACAAAATGGGAATTCGGGGTAGTATGACGAATGCTATTACTTTGGACAATGTCCGTGTTCCGAGAGAGAATATTATCGGTGAAGACGGACGAGGATTTCTTGTAGCAATGAAAACGCTGAATACAGGAAGGCTCGGTCTTGGTGCTGCATGTCTTGGCGGTGCAAAAGAGTTGTTAGAACTTTCAGCCAAATATGCAAAGGAACGAAAACAATTCGATGAGCCGATTTCGCACTTTGAAGCTGTCCAGTTCATGCTTGCCGATATGGCAACGACAATTTATGTCATGGAATCGATTGTTTACCGCACTGCGGTCGATTATGATGCTAAGAAATCGATATCGCGTCAGTCCGCACATGTCAAATTGTTCTGCTCGGAAGGATTATGCAAAGTAGCCGACCTTGCGGTACAAATTCATGGGGGCATGGGCTATTCCCGCGAACTTCCTGTGGAACGGTATTATCGAGATGCACGTATTAATCCAATCTTCGAAGGCACGAATGAAATTCAGCGTCTCGTTATTGCACGCGATGTTTTGAAAAAAAACGGGATACTTTAATCGCAGGAAAAAACACATCTTGACTTTGTAGCAAAAGTCTCATAGTTTTTATGAAGAGGTTACAATCCCGTTTAAACTCTGTTTAAGCGGGATTCGTTTTTCTTTATTCAATGGACAGGTAGCTCAGTTGGTAGAGCAATGGACTGAAAATCCATGTGTCGGCGGTTCAATCCCGTCCCTGTCCACCAAAAACGCCATTTTTTCCTCCAAGTGTTAGTAGCTGCTAATCCCGCCGGAGGCGGGACTAACACTTTTTTGCGTACTGGAGGTATCTGTTTTTTCCGCTTGAAAACTGCCCACTTTTCCGGTTGAAAATTGCCCACCTCTTTGCAACAATAACACATAAGTTACCTCTTGGAAAGCATAATATACAATCAGACCGAGAGGAGCAGAAAGGTGATAGAAATGGAAGACTGGGTAACAATCAAAACACTCAAAGCAACGAATCCAGCAATAAGCGAGCGAGATATCTCACGTTTATTAAGGATCAGTCCGCATACCGTAAAGAGCGCATTGGAGAACAAGGAACCTCCCTTATACCAGAGGGCGTCGATAACAACCGGAAAACTTGAGCCATTCAAAGAGGTAGTTTTTGAAATGCTCAACGTAAAGAAGTTCAAAGGATCACGCATATTCGAAGAGTTGCGTTCCAAAGGATATACCGGTGGAAGATCAATATTCTATGAGTTATTGAATTCAATACGCATAGAAGCCAAGAGCCATTGTACACCCTATGAAACAGCTCCGGGCGTTCAGAGTCAGTTTGACTGGAGTCCCTATTCTGTCCCCATCGGTGGGGATTTGACAAAGGTCATTGCCTTCTCTTACGTCAATGCCTTTAGCCGGTTTCAGATTTATAATGGTTCGCTCTCTGAAAATCAAGGAGCAGTCTTTGAAGCAATGGAGAATAGTTTTACCGAATCAAAGGGTGTGCCTCAACGCATACAAACTGACAATGCCAAAGTATTCGTTACCAATGCCTCTCGTAGTAATTTCCGCTGGAACGAACGCTATCTCCAATTCTGTGGACACTACGGTGTCGAGCCATCCCGCTCTTTGCCAGGACATCCCTGGAGTAAAGGCAAGGTCGAAAAACCGTTTGAGTATCTTGAGAACCATTTCATTGCAGGAAACTCCTTTGAAAGCTTTGAAGATTTTATCAATAAGTTGAAAGCCTTTCAAGACAAGGTCAATGCCCGTCTTCATGCAACGATCAAGACCACACCGGCAGAGCTGATCGAGAAAGACAGGGAAGCTTTTTCCGCTTTGCCAGCAACGCGCTATGTTGGTATCAAGGAAGAGATACGCAAGGTTACGCAAGATTGCCTGCTTTCATTCAACGGCAGTCGCAATCAGCAAATGGATTTGCCGGCAATCTCATAGAAGACAAAATTCAAGAACACCCATATCGGTTTCTTATAGTCGCTGAGAAATTCCAAACTGGTTATGATGAACCGTTGCTACAGACAATGTATGTAGAAAAGGTTCTTTCAGGTATCAAAGCGGTTCAGACTCTCTCCCGATTGAATCGTGCGCATCCAAAGAAGCACGATACATTCGTTCTGGATTTCGTGAATGATTCGGATACCATTCAGAAATCATTTGAGCCCTATTATCGAACGACAATTCTGAGTGATGAAACCGATCCAAATAAGCTGCACGATTTGAAGAATAAATTGGATCAATATCAGGTGTATTCTCAAACCCCAAGAGATCAATTTGTTGAATTGTATCTTAAAAGCGCCAGTCGTGAAAAACTCGATCCGATTCTCGATGCTTGTGTCGCGATCTATAAGACAGAACTTGATGAAGACCACCAAATTGAATTTAAGGGAAAGGCAAAGGCATTTGTCCGAACCTATGGATTTCTCTCCTCTATTCTCCCATACTCAAATGCAGAATGGGAACGGCTTTCCATCTTCTTGAATTTCCTTATACCAAAACTCCCAGCACCGGTTGAGGAAGACCTGGCAAAAGGCATCCTCGAGGCAATCGATATGGATACCTATCGAGCGGAGGTTCAATCAACAATGAATATTGCTCTTGCTGATAAGGATGCAGAAATAGAACCTGTCCCTACAAGTGGCGGCGGAGGCAAGCGAGAAAAAGAATTTGACCTCCTGAGTAATATATTGAAATCGTTTAATGAACAATTTGGCAACATCGAATGGAAAGATGCGGACAAAGTCCGGAAGGTGATTGCAGAAGAGCTGCCCGCTAAAATATCAGCGGATAAGGCATATAAAAATGCAATTGCAAATTCCGACCGTCAGAATGCACGGGTTGAACACGACCGCGCATTGGAAAAAGCAATAATCAATTTGTTATCCGATCACACAGAATTGTTTAAACAATTCTGTGATAATCCAAGTTTAAGAAGTGGCTCAGCGACACAATGTTTATGGTAACGTATAATCAATAGTGATTTTTATCTGTTCTCGTTTGGAATGGAGCAATCATGTCCAATGCCACTCTCAACCTTCAGCTCAAAGGTCTGGTCTCAGGATCACTTGAGCATATGAATAAAAAAGTGTAATTGCTCAGCATGCTGTTGCCTGGACGGAAGAATGATCAGTTTTAACTTCTTTTTTGTCCCTCTTGTCTAAGGGGGACCACGGGGGTCACAAGAGTCATAAAAACGGAATTTTTATAATACGCTGAGTTACGAATAAATAAGAAAAATATTAATCGATCTTTGCTTTTGGCTTGTGTTTGTATTATCTTCCTCTTGCATATCTTATTTGGCTTTATTTTTGATCGTGTTGAATTGGGCACCTTTAAAACGTTCTCACGTTTTAAGGGAAAGAACGGGAATTTGATTTCAATCGAACAAAATGTGAAAGACAATCGGCCATGGGTGCTACTGAAAAACTTCGTTTCTTTTCAACGTTCATTTTTCCTTTTAAATACAACAAACAGTCTTCCAAGGGAGACCCAAATCCCAAAGATCTTGCTGATCACATGGAACAGCATGGTTGGAAGCCCAAGCCGTTCGTCCTCAACGATCCTCTCCATTATAACGAATGGCATTACTTCCATCCTTTTGTTCGAGAGATGGTTTTTTACACTGATTCAAATTCATCAAAGATGCAATATCTCACCCGATCTGATTGCACGCAGATAGATGTTACTTATAGTCTAAAGGATAAGGATCCGGATCCGGGAAAGACTATCAGAATGGATATAAAATCGGTAGATCTGCATCTCTTTGAAAATCAAGTAGGACTCCTTTCATTTACAGCTGCCATGCCTGCCGATGTAAATTATACTGAAGACGAGTTGTTGATTTTTAATAATGTAACAAGAAGGGTCTATCCGCCTTTCCTCGGTAAAGAAATGAACAGTAATCTGACGAAGGCTAAGCGCATGCTTCCTAAAAGTGTAAGCCTTAGAGTGACTGATCGACCCACTCCTATCATCGAAGAATACGATAAAATTAATCCGGAGGTGGAGAATCTTAGTGAGATCATAAAATTCTTGTTGGAGGGGATGACGTTTCGAGAAACTCAAAAAAAACAGGGCCAATGGCTTTATGAATCATTTACTGACGATCGTATGTTTGTTATTTCCTATATGATCAGTTCGGCTTTGGCACAACAGGTGAGTAAATCGACATGCGGACGGTATGCTTATGAAAGCGATGATTTCTGGTATCGATACGTTTTTATGGATGGTGATTTCAAAACCATACAAAATGAAGAAATGCAGGCGCAATTCGTTCGTGACCATACCTATGCACGATGGGCGAATTATGGAACTCTTTTTGGTATGAGCCGGTATAATATCGCTGTTCTTTGTGGTATCGATAATGAGGGGAAGTTTCATGAGACTCTCTATGATCAGATGACGAGTATGTATTACCAACTTGCGCTTATCATCTTGTTCCAGCGTTCGATGCTTCTGAAGTATTCTCACGATGTTAGAAAGCTTAACTTAGGGAAATCAGACAAAGTTTATATCAAAGAGGCCCAAAAACTTCATGGCGACTTTATCAAGTTTACAAACGCATATCTCTTCTCAGAAATTACGCCTCAACAACAAGGCATCGAGTTGTACGATCAATGGTATAAAATTCAGGATCTGGACAAGCTTTTCTCCGACGTAAAGCAAGAAATAGATGATGTTGCTTCGTATGTCCGCAATGAAATATCACACAAAACAGATGATAGCGTCCGGAATCTAACACTTATTATGTTCGTACTTACAACGTGGCTTGTTCTTTTTGGTGATTTTCTGTTTGACGGCAAATTATTCCGTTGGTGGAAAGAGGATCATTGGGAATGGCATCAGTACATGCTCTTTTTAGCTGGCACAGCAATCGGTATACTTATTTTAATGAGCATCCCCCTGCTGCCAAGGATTTATGATTCTATAAAGTCTGCATATAAAAAAATATGGTCGATATTCAAATGACGAAAGAAATGTTGCTACCGTCAAATACTTCTATTATCTGCCCATCGAATGATGGTGAGGCTGTGACCATTATCGATCTTGCGAAACGTTTGGGTTTTGATGTCCATGTCTCGCAGCAGCCATGGGGTGCAACGCTTGACAAAGAACCGGTTTCAATATTTGATTCGTTGAGGTCAAACATCGTAATTATTGAAATCCCCGGTGTAGAAAAAGAAGCCGCACTTGCAAGGGAACATCAATTATATGTTCTCGATCATCATAAATATGAAGAATTTGACCGTAGCAATCCTAAAAGCTCGCTTGAACAATTTGCAGAGCTTGTCGGGTATACCTTGAATCGATGGGAGACCGGTATCGCGACTTAATGATCGTGGGTATATTCCCGCACTCCAGGAGCAGGGATACACAAAAGCAGAAATCCAGCAAATACGGGAGTTCGACTTAACAGCACAAGGGTATGCACAAGATGTCTATAGAGCATTAGAGCGCGACTATGCAGACGGATGGATACATAAAAATCGGATATATATTGTTGCAACAAAACAGAATCTGTCGTCGTATCTCGGTGACATTCATTTTTGGAATGACGCAGCCCAAGAAAATAAACTCGATCTTCTTATTCTCAAAATGAAACTCGAATAATATCGTGCAAGATATTTCCTTCAAAGGCACGCCGGCATTTGCCGAAAAAGCTTTTCAAAAGACTCGGTGGCTATTGCGGGGGAAATAAACATCTTGCTATGTATTGGGGAAAGCAGCAAAAAACCGAGACGACAAAAGAAAATGCGATTCAATTAATCGATACAGCGCTATTTTCTTAGGAATCGGATTTCCATCGAAAGGCACAATGTTTATGAAATTAGAATTCACGCTACGCCAACACACACCTATGATACATTTTCAATCCGATCAGCCGGAGCAACCCTGCGTGCTACAGAGCTGAAGCCGAAATTGGATAAATATATTATCGAAAAGATTTTTCATAACAACTTCGAAGAGTGTAAACAGTATCTTATTGGCTATACGAATAAAAATGAAAACGCTTTACAAAATAAATTCAAAGAAGATGGTTTTAGAGCGTTGGACTACAAAGTCCATATAGCTTTTGAAGATTCTTTGATACAAAAAGAACAAGAAAGTCTGAAGAACTTCGAAGAAATAAAAACAGATAATAATGGCGCTAAAAGGAAAAAATATTCTAACGGTCAACCTAAAAAGGACGAATATGGTGCTTTTATATACGATCGTCAGAATTTTCCTTCCTTCTTCGGAAATATAGACAAAGAAACCCTGCGAAAGGAATTGATCGTACATAAAAAAATAAAAGTCAATTTTATTTGTTACAACAAAGCTCTTTCATCGTTTATTGAGACTAATTTTGCCGCCTTTCTTCACCAGAACAATTTTGGCACAAGGCAATCAAAGGGATTCGGTTCATTTTATATAGACGAAAGCGATTCCCGGTATGTGGATAATGGAAAGTTTTCTCGATTTCATTTTACGGTTGATGTAAGCAATAAAAAATTCACATCTGAATTCCTAAAGTATAAGGAACTATTTCATGTGGTAGATCTCTTTTACAAGACTCTTCGAAGTGGAATAAATCTTAAGGGCAAAAACAGAGAGGATGTTCTATATTTTAAATCGCTCATGTTTATGTACGCAAAGCAACTTAATCCACCGAGACAATGGGATAAACGAACACTACGCGAGAGTTTGTATCCTAATCATAAGACCTATAAGGAAGTCAAAAGAAAGAGGACGGATCCGAATGGAACCGTACAATATAACAAAGGTGAACAAAGTAACCTATTGTTTAGAGACCTCTTAGGACTTTCTACTGAACAAGACTGGATGAATTACGGTGAAGAAAAAAAAGACAACAATGGAAAAACAATTATAAAAAATGGGGAGATATCATATGCTGCAGATAAATTGACAAAAAAAGAGAGCAGTGCTGATATTGCTCGATTTCGTTCTCCTATTACCTTTAAGCCGATTAGAGAAATGGGAATGGATAAATTTATTGTTCATATCTTTACTGAAAAAATTCCTCAAAAATATCTTGGAAGAACTTTTACTGCCACGAGTAATACGTGGAAGACAAGTGTAAACTTAATGACACCAACAGATTTTGATATAAACGATTATCTTGAATTCTGCTTTAAAGCCGTTTTTAAAGATTCAAAGGCTTTTGAAAGGCATGTAGATGGTAATGTGTACGATAATAATGCAAAACTCTTAATGTCAATTTATGATGAACTAAGGAAGCAATAACATGATCTATACTGCCCTTACTATAGGACCTATTTACAAAACGCTTGACAATGCACGACATACACGCGAGTTATGGGCTGCGAGTTATACGTTTTCCTATCTGATGAAGAATATTATAAAAAAGCTCGAAGAGGATGAAAGCGTCGCACGAACGTTTTATCTTCCCTATGCAACAACGGAAGAATTGAAAGCGTCCAGCCGTTTCGGCGAAGGTGTATTGCCTGACCGCCTTATTTACGGGGCATCACAAGGAGAAGCAAAAACGCTGAAGGATGTTGTCGATACAGTGCTGAAAGATTTCGCAGATTCTGTTGCAACGGAAATCTCTGCGAATTCCGGCAATGTCCGGGACTATTTCCAGAACTATTTCAGGTTCTACATTGTCGAAAAGGAACTTCCCGAAGGTGAAAACCCGATACTAAAGCTTTCGCCGCTGCTTAATAGTATAGAGCTTCAGGCAAATTACAGTGCTGAACAGGAAAAATATCTGGAGGAATTCTTCTTTAAGATCAATTCCACATTTCTCGTTGAGGATGGATATGCAGGCGCAAAACATGTCAAATATTCAACACTTATCGAAATATCGATGAAAGAGTTTGAGGAATGTGATAAATATAAATCACTTCGCGATAGACGCAAAGGAAAAAATTGGGCACAGCTCTCGGATCAACAGCTAACAGAGGAGGATGCGGCGGAAGAAAAAGAAGATCGTGATCTCATCGATGAACTGAAAAAAAAATCTCGTTACAAGGATCAGTTCCGTGCCGCCCACAAATATGTGGCAATCGTTCATGCAGATGGCGATAACATCGGAAAAGTTATTGAAACGCTGAAGACGCATGACGAGTTTAAAAAGTTTTCGAGCAATCTGAGCTCTTATTCTCGACAGGCAGTGGAAATTGTCGAAAAGTACGGCGGTATGCCTATTTATGCCGGCGGCGACGATCTCTTATTCTTCGCTCCCGTGGTCAATAAAGAAAATCATATTATAGATTTACTCCTTGATCTCGATCAGCTTTTTAATAGATTGTTTGTCGATTTTAAAACATCCCCCGCCCCTTCTTTGTCATTCGGTGTTTCCATTAGTTATTATAAATACCCCTTGTTCGAAGCGCTCGAAGTTTCTCGTGAATTATTGTTTGGTAACGCAAAAACCGGCAGTAAAAACAATATCGCACTCCGAGTGCTCAAACATAGCGGCCATTCATTCGGGGAGACGCTGCACATTCAACGCCTTGACTCCGATCAACGCAATTACTTCAAGGACTTCATAAATATGCTGGAGGAGCATGTAACGAACGAAACAGGTATGCTCAGTTCCATGGTCTATAAGATTCACGAAAATAAAAAATTATTCTCCTTGATCGGCCGCGATCCTGTTAAAGTTTCCAATTTCATTCACAACAGTTTCAATGAGCGCGAACATGACGAAGCGAAAATATACCTCGGCAATGTACGTCAGCTTGTGAGCGACGTATTCAAGGATACTACCGATGATGACAAGGCATTAAAACAAATCTATGCAATCTTGCGCACAGTTTCGTTCTTCAAAGAAAAGGATGCACGATGAAACCCCTCTATCTCATTCGCCTCAAACCGCTGAGCAGTTTCTATTTCGGCAGCGAACGAAATTTTCAAGACGGCGAAAGCTATCTTGCCCGCTCGCTTCGCTTTCCGCAGCAAACAACATTGCTCGGCGTGCTGCGGTATAAATTGCTCCAGGCATACGGACTTCTTGATTCTCACAATTATGGCAGGGCTGCCGGGAATGATGCGGAAAAATATATCGGCCCGGAAAGCTTTTCCGCAAACCAACATGCAGTACAGAAGGAGTACGGAGCCATTATAAGTATCTCGCCTCTGTTTCTTATGAAAAGAGACGAACTATTCTATCCGGGGAATATGGATCATACCTATACGTTTGTGAAGGATGACCCCGGCAGTTCTATAACAGACCAGCAGCGCGGATTTATACCCGCAATGAGAGGACATGATGCAAAGTATCCTGAACCTGAGTGCATGGTATCGAATAAGGGCTCACGGATCGAGCTTGAGAAGATATTCCAGGACGTACCGCAAGTAGGCAGCTTTAAAACTAAACGGAGATTTCAAAATCGTAGCTCCGCTGATGATGAAAAAGAAAAAGGATTTTATAAACAAATTTCGTATTGCTTCAAAGAACGCGATTGGCAGTTTGCATTTCTCGCGGATCTGGAAGAAAATGCTGCACAAAAACTTTGTGAGTATTTAAAGGATGGCGGCGCGGTCACTCACATTGGCGGCGAGCGAAGCCCCTTTAATTTCTCGATGAAGAAATGCGATGAAGGATTTCTTTCGCTGCCTGCTCATACCGTGTATGATACCGGCTCTGCGTTGACGAATTACACAAAAGCAATTCTTCTTTCGGAGGCCTATGTCGAAGATCCGATCTACGAATATTGCGATTTTGCCTTTACCGATACGGTCGATTTCCGTTTTCTTGAAACGTCTGTCCTGAGGACGAAGAATTATCACCGTCTCTGGACGGAAAAGTCGAAAGACGATTCCGCAGTTAGGAAAAGCGAAACAAAATACAACTTGTTCCAGCGAGGTTCCGTCTTTTACATAACGGAGAATAAAATAGAAGAATTCAAACAGGCAATGGAAAAGCCGAAAGCATTCCGGCAAATCGGCTGCAATAGTTATGTAACGGTCAACTCAACTGTGCAGCTTCACTCTTGGATCATGGAGTAACACTATGAAAACAATCACCGACCTTTATGTTCTTCGCTGCATCACTAATTTGCATGCCGGTTCCGGCGACAGCAATTACGGCATTGTGGATAAGGAAGTTCAGCGCGACCCTGTCGATACGTTTCCCATCGTTCATTCGACTAGCTTAAAAGGCGCCTTCCGGGAACAATTTGATGCTTTCAAAGAAGATGGGGGAGTTATAACTCAAAAAGGGATTGACGAAATCTTCGGCACTGACAGCAAAGCGCCCGATGTTAAACCGGAAAGTTTTAGAGCCGGGCAATACTTCTTTTACCCGGCACAGTTGCTTTTCTATCCGGTACGAAGCAATGTCAGACCGTTTTTTTATGCAACATCGAAAGAATTGATTCAGAAATATCGAACAGCCATAGAAGATATGAGCATCAATGCTCATATAATACTGGAAGAACAATTCAAACCGCTCCTCAACTTGACCGTGCTCAAAGATCATCCGTTAACGTTTAAATCCGATAAAATATTCATCGATGAATATGAATCGATAAAGGCAACAATGAATACTGAGCTTGCTTCGGGCATTCTTCCGGAAGAGATCACACCGGATAATCTTGCATTATTCTATGATGATGACTTAAAAGAAGTCTGTAAACGTCTTCCTGTTATTGCCCGCAATAATCTGGAAAATGGTATAAGCGCAAATCTGTGGTACGAAGAAGTGGTGCCGCGTGAGTCGCAGTTCTATTTCTTTGTCTCTCGACCGGAAACAAGCGATCTATTTGAACAGGGATTAAAACAAGTGAAACATACATCCCAGATCGGCGGCAATGCATCTGTCGGTTACGGTTTATGTAAACTGAAGAGGATAAAAAGCACGGCGGGAGGCAGCAATGAATAAAGTTGACAATCTTTTGGAGTCCGCGCTCGAACTTGCAAAAACATTGCAGACAGAAAAAGATTCCGGCAAGATCGATAAAAAGGTAAAGTCGGATATATCGTCTTTCGGAACAGCAATACAACAATGTGGACTAATTCCTGCCGTGGCGATGTTTTCCAACACAAACTCCGAATCGGGAAAGCGGAATGTGAAAATGCTCAACATTATCTATGCCTTGTTATATGGTGACATTGAAGGTAAAACGGATGAACAACTTAAATCTCAGCCGCTCCTTTTACAGGTTGTTTTGAAGAATAGAGAAGATAAGACGATGTCGAATACAATGCGCTATGAAACCATGCAGGCATGCATTGCGCTGAAACTGGCGGTGCGCACATTCAAGCTGGAGGAGGTGAACGATGCCAACTCCTAATGTCGGATGGCTTTATTATGTTGACTACTTCCGTCAAGATAACTCTCTTGAGAGTATGAATCTCAATTTCCTTCTCTCGAATAACGACAAGGAGAAAAAGGATACAGGTAAGTATTTGGCAAATAAGTGTAAGCGAATTTCCGACCTGAAATTAAATACATATTCTTTAGCTATTGATGCGCTGAAACTGCCGAATCTTACAGATGAAGATCGTTTCACTCTTACAACCACATATCCCGGCCTTTTAATTGGTGCGGGATATGAACATGAACTCCATGTTGATGGCGAGTTCAAACTTGGCTTTTTCTTCGATTATACCATTGGGCTTCCGGTCATTCCCGGCTCATCGGTTAAAGGCGTGCTCCGTTCAGCATTCATGATACCGGATTTAATGAAAGAACTTCTTCCAGGAAAAGATGTGCGAGCGATTGAATTGGAGATCTTTGAAGGTGTTGATTTAGAAAAAACAAAACCCGAAGATTATGTTAATGAAAATAAGAAAAATTGGAAATATCTCAATTCCTTAAGGAAAGATATCTTCTACGATGCGATTATCAATGGAAGTACTAATAATGGACAGGCATTTCTTGCAGCCGACTTTATTACGCCCCATAAACATGCCACCGAAAGGAAATTAGATCAATTTGCTAATCCGATTCCACTCCAGTTTATGAAAGTTCTCTCCGCAGTGGAATTCCTTTTTCAATTTGAAGTGAAAGATAGTAGAAAAGCAGAAATGACACGCGCAGAAAAAGTGAAATTATTTGAAGAAATAATTCGAAACCTCGGAATTGGTGCAAAAACAAGGACAGGCTATGGATGGATGAAATAATGTCGAAAATCTCACAAAAACCCATTCAGAACCTCCGTCAAAAACAGGGTAGGAGGAGAAAAAATGGATGAGGTTCTGAATATTTCGCTTGTATGTTCTTTGAAATCAATATATTATAGACCAAGAGTCCGAGAGGACATCTCTACTGGTAGAGGCTGAAACCATACATAGCCATATTGCATCCGTAGTCTATAGTCCGAGAGGACATCTCTACTGGTAGAGGCTGAAACTCATTCTGCCTATTCAAAATCTTTGATAGGATTTCTGTCCGAGAGGACATCTCTACTGGTAGAGGCTGAAACAACATGAGATACTGCCATATAGAGGATAATACAGTCCGAGAGGACATCTCTACTGGTAGAGGCTGAAACTGTTATACTCCTTTAAAAGAACAAATTGAGTCCGTCCGAGAGGACATCTCTACTGGTAGAGGCTGAAACTAAAATATTCTCGCTGCGCAATCAACTGCAAAGTCCGAGAGGACATCTCTACTGGTAGAGGCTGAAACTAATTAACACAATGTCTTTTCATTGTTGTTATTGTCCGAGAGGACATCTCTACTGGTAGAGGCTGAAACCCATAATCCTTTGTGCTAACGACCAAGCTTTGTCCGAGAGGACATCTCTACTGGTAGAGGCTGAAACCCATAGAAGAGAGGGATGTTTTTATCGAAACAGTCCGAGAGGACATCTCTACTGGTAGAGGCTGAAACAAACGGTTTAAATCATGCGTTCACTGTAGTAACAGTCCGAGAGGACATCTCTACTGGTAGAGGCTGAAACTTTCCAACCGGATCATCGGCGCGCGAAAGATTGTCCGAGAGGACATCTCTACTGGTAGAGGCTGAAACAATGACGTATCTTTCTCCACGATTTGTGAAGAGTCCGAGAGGACATCTCTACTGGTAGAGGCTGAAACTATAACTAGAATATCCATTTGATATCATTATAAGTCCGAGAGGACATCTCTACTGGTAGAGGCTGAAACATAATTAAATCAATACGAGAATGAGAGATAATATGTCCGAGAGGACATCTCTACTGGTAGAGGCTGAAACTTATCTTCAAACATCCGCCTTATACTCCCATAGTCCGAGAGGACATCTCTACTGGTAGAGGCTGAAACTGATTATGACAATAAAAATGTTAAAAATCAGTCCGAGAGGACATCTCTACTGGTAGAGGCTGAAACACATTGCAGGAGGCTCAGCTTATCAGCTCCTTCTTGTCCGAGAGGACATCTCTACTGGTAGAGGCTGAAACTGTATACGGTCTTAATGACAGTTATGAACTTCTGTCCGAGAGGACATCTCTACTGGTAGAGGCTGAAACTATAGCTTTTGTTGCAAATATATTCAATTTAGTCCGAGAGGACATCTCTACTGGTAGAGGCTGAAACCAATCGCTCCAGTTCCGTCGGAATATTGCTGAAAGTCCGAGAGGACATCTCTACTGGTAGAGGCTGAAACTAACTCCGGCGGGACAAGTTCTCAATTTGGTCCGAGAGGACATCTCTACTGGTAGAGGCTGAAACCTTATGTTCATCGCCGAACTTCTGGAACATCTGTCCGAGAGGACATCTCTACTGGTAGAGGCTGAAACAGTATATTTGGCAGCGAAGAGAGACATTAGCCGGTCCGAAAGGACATCTCTACTGGTAGAGGCTGAAACAGTGTCGAATTGATATGAATTTTGATAAGTCTGAGAGGACATCTCTACCGGTAGAGATTTATTTTATAGTCTTGGCTTCCTTAAAAGTTTTAAAAAGCTAAACAAAGGAAAAAACATCGTGATGGATTTACGATGAGCATCGAAGTTTCCGACCAATTAAAGAAACTTCGCTGGTATAAAGTTTCAACGGAGCTTGTCAACATAAGACAGGTGTCGTCTGCGTCGGCACACCCGATTTCTGTTGTCGAAGCAATCATAAAATATACATCTTCGCTTGCTTTCCCCGGTGTAGAAAAAGATTCTCAACCGAACATCTTTTTTCATATAACCGGAAAAAGCCATACCTACAAGATTCGCCAGGGAGACCGCTTGCCTGTAGAAATAATGTTCACCCGATGCAGTGCAGAGCAGGTTTCGCAATGGCGCCGGTCTTTTGCAGAATATCTTGCAACTCCGGAGGGCGGAATAAATTACCAAATTTCCGTTTTGGGCGATATCGAGGAACGGAATATCGAATGCCTCTGTAATGATAGATCGTTCTCTACTTCCGAAATATGCCTGCAATTTGCAATTCCGTTGCCCTTTACCGTCAAAAAAGGAAGAGACAATACATATATCGACAAACAGCAGTTTGTGGAATTATATGAAAAGAGATTCAAACAACTCTTTGGCGAGGATGTCCTCTATAAAAACGACGGAGATAATTTTTCCATTCTTCCATACTACTGGCGCTATACGGAGATCAAACACGCTTCGGTATCCCGGTCCGGAACAACCCAATACATCAATGGTTGCGTTGGCCCGCTTTACATCAAAGGAGCATTTAAAAGCTTTATCCCGTTGCTTCTCTTAGGTTCCGAGCTTCATACCGGCACAAAGCTTCCCAATAGTCAGGGATATTATTCCATACCGCCGGTTTCTCCGGCATATTTCCATAAATTCTTTCCCGCGATCAAGGCTCTGCTTCCGGTGGTCAATAATGTCCTCGAAACAAATGATGCCGCCGCAGAAAGTATTGCAGGTTCTCACGGAATGAACATAACCGGAAAAGAATATGCAGAAACTCTTTGCACCGCGTTAGCGCAGGAGACGTATTTATCTTCTCCCAATACGGCATTTACCGTCCGGAAAAAAGATGGAACCAACCGTCTTATCGAGTCGCTGCATGCACAAGACCTGATTGTGCATCAGTATGTATTCAAAACCATTGCGGAAATATTAGATCGGTTCTTTGAAGAAGGATCCATCGGTTTCCGGAAAGGAATTTCCCGGCAAAAAGCGGTCGAGATGGTGCAATCTGCGCTGGCAGAAGGGTACACGTATGTTATTGAATCGGATATAGAAGACTTCTTTCCTTCCGTAGAACTCGATGTTCTGGAAGGTCTCCTTGAAAATTCTCTGCCGGAGGAAGACCGATTGCTCAAGAATCTTCTTAAAAAACTAATCCATACAGGATATGTGCTCGACGGCAGCTTTGTTGAAAGAAACAAAGGGCTTGCACAGGGAAGCCCGCTTTCGCCTCTACTTGCAAACCTTTACCTCGATTCATTCGACGAACAGGCGGAACAATGGAATGTAAAGATGATTCGGTACGCGGATGATTTCATCATCCTGACAAAAACAAAAGAGGACGCAACGGAAGTATTATCTAAGACGGAAGTTTCGCTTTCCAAGCTCGGCCTCAAAATCAAAAAGAAAAAAACATCTATCGTCGCTATTAAAGACGGTTTCCAATTCCTTGGAATAAAGTTCGCCGGATCGGAAGCCGCCATCGAACCGGAGGAAAATCTCCGCAAGTTTAGAAAACCTCTTTACATAACAGAACCGTTTCTGTTTCTCTCGCTAAACGGTGAAGCTCTCGACATACGCCGGCAGGGGAAAGTGATAGAAACTATTCCCGTCCGGCGCATTAGCGAAATTATTGTTATGGAGAAGGCAAGTTTCTCCACCGCTCTTAATGCGAAAATGCACGGAAGAAAATATCCCTCTCACAGTTACGCTGAATTCCGGCTATTACATTACAACCGTTAAACCTGATTCGAAGCGATATTACGATATATCCTTCCGGCATGGACAGAAATATTCTTCTCTCACGGAAACGGAAATACTCTCTTTTGCAAAGGAATTTGCGGCGGCGAAAATTAAAAATTATGTCGCATTGTTCCGTCAAAAATTTAAGAAAGGACAATATCGGTTTCTGAACCAGTTGGAAGATACGACAAAGGATATCTATGCGGCCGCAACCGTAAACGAAGTGCGCGGGTACGAAGGCATTGCGGCAAAGAATATTTACAAAAACATGAACGATCTCATAGACAACCCGTCTTTTCATATTAAAAAGCGGGATCGAAAAAATCCCGACAGGATAAACTCTTTGATCAATTTCGGTCATTATCTTATGTTCTCGCGCATTAATGCTACTGTAAGAGCCATGGGTTTGAATCCATATCTCGGATTCCTTCATGCCCCGGCAGACGACTATGAATCGTTTGTGTGCGATGTACAGGAATTATTCCGTGCGCGGATAGACCGGTTTCTTATCCGCATCATCAATTTGAAGGTTATTGCAGAACAAGATTTCGTTGAAACGGATCGGGGAGCATACCTGACCCACGAGGCAAAAGTAAAATTTCTCGACAAATTTGAATACGAGATGGAGCGAAAAGGCTCGGAGGAACTCTTGCCACTTTCCGATGAGATTTACACACAAATTTATCTCTTCAAAAAATGGGTATTTGATGGAACATCGCCCACCTTCTATAATTGGAGGGTTCAATGAAAGGCGCTGCCGACTATGCCGTTGTATATGATATATCTTCCGATTCCGAGCGATTAAAAGTCAATAAAGTATTGGAAGGTTTTGGTTTTAGAGTGCAGAAAAGCGTCTTTGAATGCAGGATGAATAGAAAGGCGAAAATCGAGTTAATTGATGCTTTAGATAAATTGGACATCAAGACGGGATTTATTAAGGTCTACAGGCTGGAATATCAAAGCAAAACGGATGTTATTGGCAAGGAGAAAGAAAAGAATATCGATGGTAAAAATGCGTTCATTATTTAGGACATTCAGAACCTACCCCAAAATTGCTCGATCTTGGTATAAAAGTGCCGAGGTTCTGAATATTAGTGGAATAAGTCATTTATTTATAATAACTTCCAGAGCAAGAGTCCGAGAGGACATCTCTATCGGTAGAGGCTGAAACAAATCCCCATTTGTCTTTCGACTCTGGTGAGTCCGAGAGGACATCTCTATCGGTATAGGCTGAAACAATTTTGATAGGTGATGTCATTGGCATCGCCCTTTGTCCGAGAGGACATCTCTATCGGTAGAGGCTGAAACAAAATAGCGATGAAAAAAGTGAAGGCTACTCATAGTCCGAGAGGACATCTCTATCGGTAGAGGCTGAAACTATGTTTTTGCCAACCATTAGTCGGCAAGGATTCTGTCCGAGAGGACATCTCTATCGGTAGAGGCTGAAACACTCGGCGAATTGGAATTTTTCCTTTTTCGGTCCGAGAGGACATCTCTATCGGTAGAGGCTGAAACCCAACATGAAATGTTTCATAATAAGTCTCCTTAGTCCGAGAGGACATCTCTATCGGTAGAGGCTGAAACATTTCCCAGTGAAACCATCGGTGAGATGTACCGTCCGAGAGGACATCTCTATCGGTAGAGGCTGAAACTTATATTTATTCCTGCTGTGCCTGTGAGGTTTGGTCCGAGAGGACATCTCTATCGGTAGAGGCTGAAACTATATAGCGATCTCTCGTCTATTCTCCCGAGAAGTCCGAGAGGACATCTCTATCGGTAGAGGCTGAAACTTTGATTGAGTGAGCTTATTTAGAAAAAACTAGTCCGAGAGGACATCTCTATCGGTAGAGGCTGTTAAGATTCCAGATTGCAGATTTCATCCCGTAAAAAACACGGGACGCGAAAAGCGTGGATTGAAGAATTGAAGGGCCGGGAAAAGAAGCGAAGGCTCAAGAGGACATCTCTATTTTGTAGACGTCCCGCCGCAGGCGAGAGTGATCGCAGAGAACAGCAAAGTGGATGTATGTGTCAGCGAGGGATGAAATATTTTCTCCCTCTCAAGTCTATTCCCGTGTGGAAAAATCGGCTTTTTAATATTATCCTTTGTAACCATCCCCCAAACAGGTTATCCAACCATCCCCTGAATAAGTGATCGCCTATCGTTTTTCCCTCTAAGCTCACCATTTCAGTTTACCATTCGCAATTCACCATTCGCCATCTTTTTTGCATCTCTCTCCGTTCTTCATTATATTTCCCATGTAATCATATCGAAAAAACCAGAGTCCAAGTGACCTTTTAGGTTCGTAGAGACCTCAATCGTTGACGGCATCCCCCCGGTGCCGGTGGTTGAGGTCTTTTCTTTTCAAGCGGATCGAAAGGAACTCAAGTGGACTCTCTCATAGGCTATGAACGCGTCACATTGTTGAACGATAAACCTATTCCCATTACTCGATCGATGCAACAGGTATTGCTTAACGAGAAAGGTAGTATTCGTGCCGTGAATGAATCGGGCACAATCGTTATTCAAACAAAAAAACTTAAGGGGAACGTTCGTGAAGTTGCCCGGATTAACACAGCAGTAATCCCGGCAACCATAGAATTTGCAATTGAAGAAATACCGGAGTGAAAATGTAAAATTAAATTATAATATCGACAATAATTAATAAAACAAAGTAGAATATTATGAATACTTTATTTCTTATCGTTGTATTTGCTGCCTTAGGAATTGTTCTGCTGACTGTTAAACCACGGAATGTATCTTATCCCTTTAATTTTAAAAAAATCGGATATATAAGTCTGGGGTTAGCAGTATTATCCATGCTTTCTGAATCCTTTACTATTATTGAGCCGGGATATGTCGGAGTTCCTGTTACATTTGGTAACGTTGGATCACAGTCTCTTCCAGCGGGTATTCATCCGATCTTTTTTTTAACGGATATATATAAAATGTCTATTCAGACGAAAGACTACACGATGACTTCAGTCCATAACGAAGGAAATAAAGTAGGCGATGATGCAGTTGCTACACTGTCCCGCGATCAACTTATCTTAAAATTTGATGTCAGTGTTTGGTATCATTTAGATCCATCGCAAGCAAATAATGTTTACAGTAATATCGGGCTTAACTATGAAGAAGTGATAGTGAGACCGGCCATTAGAACTGCCCTGGTAAATGCTGCGACCAAGTTTGATGCCAGCGATGTTATGTCTATGCAGAGAGACGCTTATACCAAAATGGTTATGGAATTATTGCTGCAGGAATTGAACGGAAAAGGTGTGATGTTAGATAATGTCCTTATTAGAAATGTGGAACCACCGACGACCGTCAGCGATGCCATTGCGGCAAAACTTAAAGCTTCTCAGGAAGCACAACAGATGGAGTATACCATACAGTATGCTCAAAAGGAGGCCCAGCGAAAAGCAATAGAGGCTCAGGGCATTTCAAATGCTCAAAAAATAATTGGCAACGGATTGACTCAGAATTATCTGCAATGGTATTACATTTCTCAGCTCAAAGATGTAGTGAGCAGCCCTAATAATTCAACAATTATTTTGCCATATGACCAAAAATTGACACCACTTTTAAATATTCAGAATAAAAAGTAATTGAAGTAACACGAATTGACGTTGATGGATATAGCGAATGGAAAGTAAGGATAGGTGGCGTGGCGATATTGCAATGGAAGGTATCGTTACCGTAGATAGTCGCCAATCTGTTAGGTTGCGTTTTGAATCAAGTATTGATTAAATAACACTCGAGGAGTAATTTATGTCCGAGAAATCTATACCAATATGTTCTATATTCGCTCCTATGGGTGATGAAGGCATGGCACCACTTTCCTTACACTTCAAAAATATAGAATCATCACTTGAATTTGCAAATGCGAATTCATAGAATCTATTGTTATAAGGATATGGCAAGCATATTGTTTCACTGCAATGTTTCATAATCGTCATAGAAATAAATTACGCATCTGTCGATTGATTCCGAACATATCTCCCACACATTGATCTTGTTCGATGGTGTCTGCAATCTTTGCAATGCATTCGTCCGGTTTATTATTCGAAATGACCATAAAGATATCTTTCGCATGGGGACACTTCAATCAGAACATGCACAGAAAATGCTGCAGGAAGTCGGCTTCGAGACTGGATGCCACAATTCAATTATTGTATTGAATGGGAAAAGGATTATGACAGAATCCGATGCAATATTGGAAATTGCCAGAAACCTCCCTTCAGCCTGGAAACTATTTTATATGTTCGCTGCCGTTCCGAAACCTTTGCGGAATGCGATGTATCACTTCATTGCCAGCCATAGATATTCATTATTCGGTAAAAAAGACATCTGCATGGTGCCGACGAAAGAAATCCGCGGCAAATTCATTTAACACATCAAAGGATTCAGGAATGGACAGATATCTCACAGAAATCGCATTGTCGGAGAAAATTTATTTAATAACGGGGAAGCGATGAATCTATTTTCTGTGCCCACGCGTCGATGCCACCAATGAGATTTTTCACTATTGTAAATCCAGAGCTTCGCAGCAAGTTCACAGCTTTTGCGCTTCGACCACCGCTTTTACAGTGGACAATAATTTCTTTAATCGGGTCTAATTCATTTAAGCGCTCCGGCAGTTCACCCAGTGGAATCAAAGCTCCTCCGATATTGGCAATCTCATATTCATGAGGCTCACGGACATCAAGAACGTACATATCATCTCCCCGATCAAGCCGGGCCTTCAACTCCTCTACTGAAATTTTGTATCGCTGAGGATTCTCTTCCCGGGTCGATGGAAGTTCAATGCCGCAGAATTGTTCGTAATCTATCAATTCATGAATAGTCGGTGAATTGCCGCAGATGGGGCATTCGGGATTCTTCTTGAGCTTAAATTCTTTGAAAGTAAGCTTTAATGCATCGAACGCGATCAACCGGCCTATGAGAGAATCTCCCTGCCCGATAATCAATTTGATCGTTTCGAGCGCTTGAAGAGAACCGATAATTCCCGGAAGTACGCCGAGAACGCCCCCCTCAGCGCAGCTTGGAACCAATCCTTGCGGCGGCGGCGACGGATAAAGACATCGATAGCAGGGCCCGCGTTTCGCATCGAAAACAGTTACCTGGCCATCGAATCGAAAAATAGATCCGTATACATTCGGCTTGCCGATCAGTACACAAGCGTCGTTGACCAGATACCGTGTCGGGAAATTATCCGTTCCATCGACGATGACATCAAAGTCTGCGAAAAGACGGAGGGCATTTTGCGAGGAGAGGCGCTCCTCAAATGTTTCAATTTCCACATTTGGATTAATCCTTTGTAATGTCTCGCGCGCTGATGCAAGCTTGGATCTTCCGACATCTTCAGTTGAATGAAGGATCTGCCTTTGCAAATTTGATAAATCGACAACATCGAAATCTACGATACCAATCTTTCCAATTCCAGCGGCTGCGAGATACAATCCCAGCGGCGAACCGAGTCCCCCTGCGCCGATCATAAGAACCTTCGCAGCCTTCAGTTTTTTTTGTCCGGACATTCCTACTTCGGGAATAATTACGTGCCTGCTGTATCGGAGTATTTCTTCATTTGACAACCGAACTTCACGTTCAATCGTTTGTGTATCATCATCTTTCCCGCCGGCAATCGAAGGGATTATACTGATAGAATCCTTGTCTTTCACTGGTGTTTTTTCCTTTGCCATGTACCGTATGTCCTCGTCGTTGACATAGATATTGACATACGTTCTCAGCTTTCCATTCTCATCGTATAGGTGCTGTCGGATTTGTTGATATTTCGAAGTAAGATTATCCAGAATCTCCTCGACCGTCGTTCCGTTGCATTCGACGGTATCACGTTTCTCCGTATAACTTCGGAGCGGTGTCGGAATGAACACTTTTATCGCCATACATTCTCCCGATTCCCTGCTGTCTGTGTTTTAAAAATATTTCATCAAATTAATAAGGTGTCAAAAAATAATTGCGTTATAGGTTCATCGAAATCTGTACAGCATCCGCGACAAACGATTTCTTCACCATCTGCAATCTGTTTTCACTCAAAAGCCAAGCAGTAATGCTTTCTGCCTCGCCCTTCGCAATCGATACGATGATGTATATGAAAGACGGTAATGCATGTTCGGTATCAAAGGAAGATGGAATTGCTGGATGATCCGGATGTGAATGATAGAAACCAAGAAGTTCCATATTCTTTTCTAGAGCGGTACGTTCGGCTTGGAGATATTGATGCGGAGTGATAAGAAATCTCCTTTTGCGGTTTTCATTCTGGCTGTTCTCAATTTCAATAATCTCTTCAACAGTTTGAATGCCTTCCCTGTTCGTGCCCAGTATCATGCCGCAGCATTCTTCAGGATACGATCGAATTCCATGGTGTTCAATTTGACGGGTTAATGTATCGGTCATTCTAATCATTGCAGATGTCCTATTTTTCATTCCAAAAGTGTTCACTTCCATATCGCGCCCCGCCATCCGGAAAAATTGTCACAATAACACCTGATGATATTTGTATTGCCAGTTTCTGAGCTACTGCCGCAGCAGATCCGCTTGATATACCAACGAATAATCCTTCTTCTCGTGCTAACCACTTAACCATTCTAAATGCTTCATCGGTCGATATGGTCAAATGTTCGTCGGCAAGAGTAGGATCATAAATGCCGTGTACCATCGCACTCGGAAGGTGCTTCAATCCTTCAATGCCATGGAGCGGTGAATCTGGCTCAAAAGCAATGCAGGTGATAGAACCATTAAGCTCTTTTAATCGCCGGCTTGTGCCGACAAATGTTCCGGTCGTCCCGAGCCCGGCAACAAAATGAGTTATCCGATGCCGTGTCTGTTGCCAGATCTCTTGCGCTGTCGTTTGATAATGTGCCATCCAGTTTGCAGGATTATTGTATTGATCGGGATAATAATAACGATTGGGTTCTGCAGCAACAATTTCTTTCACGAGTTGCTGAGCCCCATCTGTTCCGGCCAGCGGATCTGTATATAATATCTCTGCTCCATAAGCAAGCAGCATCTGTTTGCGTTCTTTGCTTGCATTTGACGGTAATGCAAGCATAACTTTATAGCCGAGAATGGTACCGATCATCGCATATGCAATGCCCGTGTTCCCGCTTGTTGCATCGATAATGATTTTCCCTTTTCTCAATTTCCCCGAGCGTTCCGCTTCGAGCAGCATATTGAGTGCGGCGCGATCTTTAATTGATCCGCTCGGATTTAACCATTCCGCTTTAGCATAGATTTCCACTGAATCATTCATTGGAGTCAAATTTCGAATTCGCACGAGCGGCGTATTTCCAATATGACTCAGTACAGATGAATGGTTATGTATTTCTCGTTCTAGGATCTGTTCTTCACTATCGGGAAATGAATCCGTTTTTGATTTCCATGTCATACGGTTTATTTCATCGCCATTTTATGAAATTTCTTATTGCACCCGTGTTCGCTTCAATCGTTCTCGTGCATGCTCGACCGCTTTCATCTCTGCGTCTTTTCTTGTCGTACCTTCAGAGCGCGCGATCACAGCTCCGGGATCCACGTTATCGACTGAACAATAGTACACATTGCCAAACCGATAGCTGGCAATATGCATTTGAAATGGCGGCACAGACTCAGTTCGTTCTTCGTATTCTTGCGAGCTTCGTGTAATCATGATATCACGCTCCTGGAAACCGGCGCATTAACAAGATTTCCCCATTCTGTCCATGACCCGTCATAATTTTTCACATTCGTATATCCGAGTAAATATCGCAGTACGAACCAGGTGATGCTTGATCGTTCCCCTATGCGGCAATAAGCAACAACGTTTTTGTTGGATGTTATCCCCAGCGGTTCGTACAATGCTCGTAAATCCTGGAAAGATTTAAATGTGCCATCTTCATTGACATTCTTTCCCCAAGGAATACTAACTGCACCCGGTATATGTCCGCCTCTTTGACAAGTCTCAGGCAATCCCGGAGGAGAAAGAATTTTCCCGGAATATTCATCAGGAGATCGAACATCCACAAGCGACCAAGTACTATCAGAACCGATTATCTTCGTTACATCCTGCAAGTATGCCCGCAGCGTAAAGTCAGGATCGGCCGCCTCGTACGTTTTATGAAGAAACAAAGGAATTTCTTTTGTGATCGATTTGCCCTCCAGCAGCCATTTCTTTCGGCCGCCATTCATAATTTGAACATTCTTGTGGCCATATATTTTTAGCTGCCAGAATGCCCATGCAGCGAACCAGTTGTTGTTGTCGCCATAAAGAATAATTAAAGTATTGTTGTCAATTCCGGATTCTCCGAGGAGACGCTCAAGGTCTGATCTTGAGACAAGATCACGGCGCAATTGATCTGAAAGCTGTGTCTGCCAATTCCAGCCTATGCTATTTGGCAAATGTCCTTCCTCGTACGCCTTTGTATCGACATCAACTTCAACGATGCGAAGGTTTGGTTGATGTAGGTGCTGCTCGACCCAATCGGTATCAATCAACACTTCCGGGTGAACATAACCTTTTGATTCCATAATATTGCTCCTTGTAATGCATTGAATAATTAAACATTGTTTTGAATTCCTTTATATTTTCTCATCGCTCCATATCTTATCTTTATGCACAAAAAAACCCTTCATCATAACATCGACGAAGGGCTAGCGGTTAAGAACCGTTTTAAAATTGATTTATGGACGTAGACCTTCGCGAACAGAGAATTGTTCGCAACAACACGCGCAGGCAGTCACCATTAATTTTATAGATGCTATCTTATTCATAAACTTATTATTAGATATTTAATAATCGATATCGTCCAATCGTATTTTCATCTTTTCGCTTTTAATATTTAAACAGCCGAAGAATTGTACAAGTTCCATTTTTCCTTCTTATTAAAAATTTTGTGGTGCGATCCGCCTCGGCAGTAGCTATGATTCTTTCCCCTTTTTCGCTGAATATCCAATAACCAATCCAACTACAAACATTACGAGTGCGAGAACACCCGCAGCAAAATTAGTGGTATCAAGATGAAGTTCAAGCCTGATCTTGCAATTCGCAAATCGACATAATACTTTGTTGCAAAGTACAGAATAGTTTGATCAAACTTCGTTAATGAGGAATTCGTAAAAAACTGACGCATGACAAAGCACCATTTCTACAGCCAATTATTGAGTTAACGTCACACATCCGTGAATTCATAGGCAAGTCCCATGCGTTCAACGATTTTTCTATCGTAAAAAGAGTGCAGTTACTGCATCGAATTAAATTCGGGCAGGCTTAATAACGCCGAAAGCTGCCTCCAATGCGGGTTTCAATGAGGTTTTTAGAATAAATCCATCCGCTTTCGCTTCTAATGCTTGTATTCGATACCGGGGATCGTCATATCCTGTCTGGATCATTACTTTAATATCCGGCCAGCGCTGCTTGATAATGCGGGTTGCTTCAAGGCCGTTTTTCCGTGGCATCGCTACATCCATGAGAATTACATCCGGTGATAATGTTTCGGTCTTTTGTATCGCTTCATCGCCATCGCCAGCCTCGCCGACAATATCGACGCTCGGCAGCCGATTTAAAAAGTCGATCACAACGCGGCGAAAATCCTGTTGGTCATCAACCACAAGAACTTTGAATTGATTCATATTGCACCTCAAATCTTTATTAAGTCTCGAAGTCACTCACTTAACTAACCGATTGTCCATCTAGAGACGTGGACGAAAAGTCGGTTTTGCGGGAATTCGTGTCTCATTATTTATAAGCCGGATTCGCGACATCTATTTGCAACTCATGAGTTCTCGTCCACGTCTCTAGAAGAAGAAATGATCCATCGGGCAATTGATATTGAAGGAGTTAGCCGCCTGTCATTTCCAGGTGAATACTCTCCTCGTCAAGGGGATGAGCGATCTAATAACAAACGACGATCCTTCTTCATGGCAATATTTTAAAAGCGACAAAGATAGCTTAATCCTTTTCATACCAATTGTCAATCGCCTGAATAGGGCAATCTGAAAGATGCATTTTTCAAACTCGGGATTTCATCTATATTTGCTAATGACTCGATTAAACTACAGCTTGGATTACTTAACAAGGGAGAATTGACCTGCCTCCCAAAAGTGATCGTAAGCACCATCCCTACTGATTCATTCCTGGGATCGCCATAAGCTGCTTTTTGATTTTTTTATTCACAGTTTATTTCGGTACAAAAAAGTATCACATAATAGAAGATCCGATTTGTAGGTAGATAAACGCAAATTATCCATTATTAGGCAGCCAATGTTTGCTATTGAAAAAAATAACTTATGATTGGCCCATAAGCTGGGAGCAGGTCGCAATTGTGAGACGTGGTTCTCATTCTAATGATGATTTCCATCTAATTTGCAATAAAGTAACAGAGTGCGTCGCCAGAGAAATCATCAGTTGTTCAATATTATCTCGATAAAACCGAGAGACAAATATTGTTATTGCTGGCGAATGCCGGTGTGATTATTTTTTAACGGATTTTTGCAATATCTTATTATTGAGTCCCGCCTAAGCTGAATACCGCGAACTAATGTATTCGTCATATTGTTTATCATTTAAGCATTGTGATAAGCTTATTTATAAAGGATATTCATGAGATTTTTGCCGGAAGATTCTCCGAAGAGAGCCTACATCTCACCTAATGCAGAAAAGAAAAAATCGAATCGCCTTGTTGAAGAAAAGAGTCCATATCTTCTGCAGCATGCTTTCAATCCGGTCGATTGGTACCCTTGGGGAGAAGAGGCATTTGAGAAGGCATGTAAAGAAGATAAACCTATTTTTCTATCTATAGGATATTCTACATGCTATTGGTGCCATGTGATGGAACGTGAAGTATTCGAGAATAAACTTATTGCGGATATGATGAATCGCATGGTTGTTAGTATTAAAGTGGATAGGGAAGAGCGTCCTGATATAGATCAAATATATATGACTGCACTCCAGGCGATGACGGGGAACGGCGGATGGCCGATGTCTATTTTTATGGCGCCGGATCGTAAACCCTTTTTTGCTGCGACATACATTCCGCCTGAAACCGGGCATGGTAGAAGAGGATTCCGGGATATCCTAAGCTCTCTTAACAGAATGTGGAATAATGAACGGTCGGATATTCTAAAAACCAGTGAATATGTTTATCGCTTCCTCGTTGAATCTTCCATCCCAACTGTGAGCGACAAACTTGTAACGGAGCAAGCGTTAACTAAATGCTTCAATCAATTTGAATATAGTTTTGATAACATATACGGCGGATTTAGCAATGCGCCAAAATTTCCGCGCCATTCTATATTTAATTTTTTGTTTCGATATTATCATCGAACAGGGAATTGTACCGCGCGTGATATGGCCTTAACGACGCTTCAGATAATGGCAGAGGGAGGCATGTACGATCAGCTTTGCGGAGGATTTCATCGCTACTCAACTGATGAACGCTGGCATGTTCCCCATTTTGAAAAAATGTTGTACGATCAGGCACAGTTAGCAATATCGTACCTTGAAGCATTTCAGATTTCACAGGATCCTTTTTTCGCAGGCATAGCCCGTGAAGTGCTGAAGTATGTCGAAGGTTCATTACTGTCTCCTGAAGGAGGATTTTATTCTGCGGAAGATGCCGAGAGTGCTTTATCGGACTTATATCCGAATGAGAAAAGGGAAGGAGCCTTCTATGTATGGAAGAAAAGTGATATTGATGCATTACTCAATGAAAAAGAAGCAAAGATCATAGAGTCCATCTATGGGATTAAGGAACAAGGGAATGTTCTTTCAGATCCTACTTCGGAATTTGCCGGGGAGAATGTTTTACATATTATTTCCTCTCTTGGAGAGACAGCCTATGCCCTGTACGAAGATATCGAAGAAGTTCAGGTACATTTCAATCTTGCAAAATTGAAACTCCTTGAAAAGCGCAACCAACGTCCAAAACCGCAAGTCGATGATAAGATTTTATTGTCATGGAACGGTTTAATGATCTCTGCGTTCGCCCGCGCTTCACAAGTACTGCATGACAAGTCGTATCTTGATAAGGCTTCAAAAGCAGCTTCGTTTCTTCTGACAGCTCTTATGGATCCAAAAACAGGGAAGTTACTCAGAAGATATAGAGATGGTGAAGCAAAGGTTGAAGCACATCTTGCTGATTATGCTTTCTTCATTCAAGGGCTGATCGATCTTTATGAAGCGTCGTTTGATATTAAATGGCTGCAAAAAGCAATCAATTTAACAGAAATTCAGAATGGTTTGTTCTATGATAATGACAAAGGCGGATTTTTTGATATTTCTGGAAACGATCCAACAATCCTCATGAAGACAAAAGATGTTTACGATAATGCAGAGCCGAGCGGCAATGCTATTGCGATTCTGAACTTACTTCGTTTGTCACAGATGCTTCGGAATGTTAATTATCATGAGATGGCGTCGAAGTCAATAATGTGCTTTGCCCATGCAATCGATCAAACTCCGCAGGTTTTACCGCAATTTCTTGTTGCTGTCGACTTCAGTTTATCGGAGCCGATGCAAATTGTTCTTGCAGGAAATAAAGATCATCCGGTGATGTGTGATATGCTGAACGAAATTTATTCACGGTTCCTCCCAAATAAAGTTGTGCTCCATGCGGATGGCAACGAGGCACAAGAATTTCTGAGCGGATATGTACCATTCTACGGAACGGTTTTTATGCTTAAAGAGAAACAAACGGCATTCGTGTGTGACGACTATTCCTGCCAATTGCCTGTATCGGAAGTGAATGAACTGGCTTTTATTTTACAGAGAAAAACTGCTAAGACAAATGTACAGAGCGGTGGAAGCGTGGATGCCCGGTAAAATAAATTGAGCAGACGTTATCTTGAGGATATATATTTGAATAATTGTGGATTTCTATACAGGATTATCTTTGTTATGAAATTAGAATGGTATTCGCTCCTTGATCGAAAATCGCTCTATAGCATGTTACATATTTTGTTCTCAATTTATTTATGATACTTTCGCAACTAATATCCATTCTTCAATTCGTTGTTTGATCTGATTACGTATATTGATTGTTTTTTTGATCTTTTCAACGGTTGTCCCTTGCAGAGTTGATGGATCCGGGAAACTCCAGTGAAGCTTAGTTGAAATACCCGGGAAGAGCGGGCATCGCTCACCATTTGCTTCATCACAGACAGTGATGACATAATTGAAACGTCGTCCCTGCTTGTAAAGGTCAAAAACATCTTGAGTCTTCTTCTGTGAAATATCAATTCCCATTTCCTTCATGGCTTCGACGGCAAGAGGATTAAGTTCCCCTGGTTCAAGTCCAGCACTTTCAGCTACAACCCGGTCCCCTGCAAGATGGTTTAGAAGAGCCTCAGCCATCTGGCTTCTCGCGCTATTATGAACGCAAACGAACAGAACTGTTTCTTTCATGATATTTATCCTCTTTATGGTTCTGTTTTATTTAGACTGCTTCACATCATTATAATATAATGGTAATGGGCAATGAAGAAAAGTTACCTTATTGTTATCTTTTCTCAACTCTTTGGCTGCTTATATGAAATATTCAATTGATTCTGATAAAATTCTTAGATTGGCAGCAGCGATAGATCTATGTCTTTATTCAATACTTATATAATACATCGTGACAAATTCTGAGTAGAAAAATTATTAAAGAACATCAATTAATAAAATAGTGGTTTCGATACCAAAAGGGGAAAGGTCTTTTCGGTTTCATCGTAGAATGGAATTCCGGTTGAAGCTTTGCCCCTTTGTGATAGAGATGTGCAATAGAAGTGGCTGCTTAAAATTTCATCAGATGAAATCTTCAAAAGCAGTTATTATTACCGACTTATCTTTGGTGAATTTGTCGAATTTCACGATAAATAAGGGTTTCATTATATGGAATGAATTTTGAGCAATTATAAGCATATTGAGAAATTAACTAAATTATAATTAGATTTATATCGTATAAAAAATCATAAAACAATTAAAAATTTCATAGAATTGCTGTATTTGAGTTAATAATCGACTCCCAAAAAGAATTTACAAGATCCATAATAGTTTGTTTGTGTAACAGGGGAAAATTATGTGTCGTGCTTAGAAGGCAAGTTGACCCATGAGCAATCAACAAATGCTACTTATTATTTTAGTTATCATTATCGTGGGAGCAGCTATTGCTATAGGTATTTCTCTTTTTCAAGAAGACAACATCGAGGCAAACCGGGCAGCTGTCATTCAAGACTTGCAAGTCCTCGCAGGGCAGGCACGGCAATACTATGTAAAACCTTACTATCTTGGAGGGGGCAATAGAACTTTTGTCGGAGTCACATTTAATAATATTTCGAGAATTTCGCAAAATGAAAACGGCCGGTATTATATCCAAAATTCGACACAATCGCAGTTGACAATTGTAGGCGTCGGATGGTTAATTTCGGATGACGATTCGATTCGCGTTAGTATGCAGGTGACCGAACAAACGAACACCATTCAAATTATTAATTAGTTTTTTTTATTATCTCAATTGTATACAATGTTCTCTTGCCAATTTTGGTGGACACTGGTGGCTCATCAATCCTAATGTGCAACGTGTGCCGAGTCGATGACCTTCCTTCAAAGCCATTGTAACGAGTTCTAATCTTTGAAGTTTACCCCGGATGAATTGTTCAGGGTTGTAGTAGTACGATTCTCAATCCTATGAATTAGTTTGAGCACGATGAAAGAGGGTTTTATTTTTCAATGGCGTGAGGCAGGGCAAGGCGATATCATTATAGGAATGCACTATAGTATTTTTTTGTGGAATAAAGACGTGATGTTTGATAAACATGAAGATTATGCAAAATATGAACCGGTGGTAATTAAATGTTTTGAGTACCTTGGAACAACCTCTTTGAACGATCATGAGAAGCGAATTGAAGCAAATAAATTATTTATGATATGGCTTGATGGTTCTCCAAATGTTACTGTTGACGTTCTTCCATATCTATTGGATCTTATCAGAATCAATAAAGACTTCTTAATGACATATCGAGTGGTTGGACAAAGTATGTCCTAGGAACTCAGTCGAGAACCCCCTTTTTTTTCAGAGCTTAAAAAGCAGGAGGGATCAAATAACTGTCTGAAAATTTAACTGCCTATAAATGATCCTCTGAAGATTTATAGTAAGCCAAAGAGCAAAAATGAGCAACGCTGCAATAAAGAATAGAGAGAATGACGCCACTGACGCAAACAGCGTCAAATTGGCCACAGCAGCCGCCATCGCAAGCTGAAAGAGAACTTTCTTCATCCCAAAATAGCGTGCGTTGCGTATGCCAAGGCGTACCAATCGTGCAAAGCGATGTTCAACGACTACTCGCTTGCGATACATCTGATGATATTCTTCCGTTCTTTGAAATAGCTTTTTCTCTCGTATGAGCGCTTCATATTCATGCACCAACACACTTCGGCACGGAGTCTTCTCCTTGAGACATTGACTCCTGAATGAACAACGGCAACATTGCCTGACAGAGAACTTGAAACTTTTGTTTTTAAAGGTTGTTCCGCGTTGTGTCGTTACTTTTTGCACATTCCAACACGTAGTTGTCTCCCCGGCCGGACATGTGACTGATTCGCCTTCAAGGTCAATCTTAAAATCCTCTTTCGTGAATCGTCCTGTTTGCGGAGCACGTCCTACCGGAGCGATAAGATTATACTTGTGTGCATCAGCATCCAAGCGTGCTTCTACTGTTCCATAAGCGCCGTCTCCAAGAACATTTTCGATTTCGGCATCAAGATTCTTCGCCGCTTCTTTAATCACCGCCGGAGCATCCACACTATCATGTGCATTGCCCGGAACAACATCAACTTCGGCAATCACTTGAGTATCTGTGTCAACGGCTATCGCCGCCTTGTATCCATCGAAACGTTGGCTGGCACTCTTGCGCCCATGGCGCATCTCGGGGTCATGAACAGAGATAATTCTATCTTTGGCGACACCATCGATAATCTCTGCCTTCTCCGGCATTTTTTCGCGAATATCCTGTGCTAAGAGCTTACTCAATAATTCTGTCGCCCGAAGAAGATCATGAGCCTCGTCGCTCTCTTTGTCCAATGATGAAAGTGTCTCTGAAGCCATAGCCAGCACTCTTCGACAATCAGCAACGATACAATTCAAAACGATCTGTCGTTGGTTGTCGTTATCCCAATCAATCGTCCAGGTACCTTTAAAGCTCGACGCACTGTAGCGGGAAAAATCATTGGCTTGAGAATAGTCTTCAATCGGTTGTTCTGCAATCTGCGCAAGAACTTTCAGCGTTTGTCGAAGTCCTTCCGCCAACATGTTAAAGGTGTCTTCAACCGCGCCGCGCCCAAATATCGGTGTCGTGTCAATTGCGAAGGTTTTTTTATTCTTTCTTGTATAACCTTTTTGAGCAAGTAAGTTCAAGGCCTTTGTGAATATCATTTTCCCTTTATTATGGATGATCAATTGATTACGAAACAGGCACAACGTACTCTTCGCAAACGGCTGTTCTTCATCACCAACACCAAGCGCTGCCTGCCAGCGTTGATCGAATTTTGCGCGGTCGGCTGCTTCTTGATCCGATACACGGTCATACGATTGGAGAAGCAAGGCGCTTGCCAATAAACTTGGGGGAACGCTTTCACGGCCATTATCCGGGCAATATAAGAACGAAAAGTCTTCATCGTTAAAGATTTCATGCCGGTGATCGCTTAAAAATACGTAAAAGCTTTCTTTGCCTATCTTCTGGCGAAGACGATTCTCCGGCAGGAATAAATTGCTTTGTGGGTTTTGTTTGCCTAACATAGGATGATTTTTTCTTAGTGAGAGACGATAAATCTATTTTCTATACAAATATAATACATGACCGTCCGTTCACCAAAATATTCTTTAATAAAAATCACTT
>CAVYML010000003.1:0-933552 GCA_963769605.1 Ignavibacteriota bacterium
TATTTACAGTTCACAAATTACTATTAACCAGCGTCATCATTTCTTTAACCGCCTGTTCCAGTCCGACGAAAAGCGCGCGGACAATGATAGCGTATCCGATGCTCACTTCATCTATTTCCGGGATTGCCGTGATCGGCTTGATGTTGTCGTAACCGAGTCCATGGCCGCTGTTGACCCCGAGTCCCAGCGATTTCCCGAGTTTTGCCGCTTCATGAATCCGCTGCAAATATTCCTGAATTTCATCTTCCTGATCGGCATTCGCATATTCTCCGGTGTGCAGCTCAATCATATCGGTTCCGATATCCGCGGCGGCATGTATCTGACGTTCATCAGGTGCGATGAACAGGCTGACCTGAATTTTTTCCCGTCGAAATCGTTCGAGAACGGACGATAAATGTTTTTTCTTTGCAAGAACGTCGAGCCCGCCCTCTGTGGTCAATTCCTGGCGCCGTTCCGGTACTAGCGTGACAAGTTCCGGTTTAATGCGGAGAGCAATTTCTATAATTTCTTCCGTTGCCGCCATTTCCAAGTCCATCTTTGTCGTAATACTTGACCGCAGCGCCCGGAGATCGCTGTCCTTCATGTGCCGGCGGTCTTCACGCAGGTGACAGACGATACCGGCTGCTCCGGCCGCTTCACAAATACGTGCGGCTTCGACCGGGTCGGGGACGCTTCCTCCCCGTGCATTGCGGATGGTTGCTATGTGATCTATATTGACGGCTAAACGCATGATACTTCCTTTTTTTCTTTAATATAATGAATATCGGGCAAAAATGATCCGGCGTATCATGGAAGATCCTGCTGAATCCGTGCAACTTTTTACCCTTTATTGCCGTAAACGAGAGAGAACAAAAATCTAAAACCGGGAGAAGGTAAAATGAGACTTCAATGGATGATCGTTATAGTCATGCTGTGCGGTATCACTGTGACCGGGGCGTATGCACAACAGCGCGACACTGTTCGCAGCGGCGATGAGGAAGAAAATAGTTTCGATAAAAAACTAAGTTCAGATATTGAAGATTTTATACAGCACCTGACCGATCAATGGGAACACGGGTGGAATGAACCGAAATATTCCGACACAAGTGCAGCGGACTTGCAAGCCGGCGAAAATCCATCCGACAGTACCACCGTTGTCCATAAAGGGGACACTATTATTCACGCCGACGATACCATTCACACAAATATTATTGTACTCAATGGAAATCTTTCAATCGGCGGGTGCGTCGAGGGAAATGTAACGGTTCGCAGAGGATCGCTTCTTGTAAAAAAACATGGGCGCGTGCGGGGAAATGTTCTCGTCGTGAACGGAACGATCGTAAAAGAGGAGGGAGGCATTATCGAGGGATACGAGGAGAGAAAAGGCTTAAGGCCGAATCGATGGCGTCCTTCCAAAGAACGAATGGAAAAAGGGAAAAGGACGTTTGACGTTCCGTGGTCGGAAGAACAAACGAGCTTTGAGCATTTCATGTTTCGGTACAATCGTGTCGAAGGAATTTTCCTGGGTCTCGATGCGGAGAAAAAATTCTATTGGGATGGCTCCAAAGACTGGAATGCGTACGGCTTCGGCGGCTGGGGAGTAAAATCTCACACATGGCGAGGTGAACTTGGCCTCGCGCAGCAATTTTCTTTTTCGGGTGATGGAGACAACAGGATATTCGAACTTGGCGCGGAGGGATACAGCCTGACCGATACAAAAGATGGGTGGATCATCTCCACAAATGAAAATACCGCTGCGGCATTATTGATTCATGAGGATTTCCGGGATTATTTTCAACGTGATGGATATGCGCTCCATGCATCGTATTATTCAAAATCCGAAACAGTGAAAGAAGAAGTATCGCTCGCATACCGCATCGACAGCTATGAATCGCTTCAAAAGAATGTGGACTGGGCGTTTTTCGGCGGAGGACAATGGTTCCGTGAAAATCCAGCCATCGATCCGGGCAGAATGCGAAGTGTCCTTCTTACGGCCGGATTAAGTACGGTTGCCAAAGAAAAACGAAATTCCGAAGGATGGTCTGTGTTTGGAACTGCAGAATATGCAAAGAAAGATTTCGGCGGAGATTTCGATTTCGACCGTTATGTGGTCGATCTCAGACGTTTCCAACCCCTGGGTGATTACGATTGCTTCAATATCCGTTTTCGTGCAGGTTCATCTGCAGGAACCCTACCGGTTCAGAAAGATTTTGAGCTGGGCGGTTTCGGCACAATGAATGCCTTCCCGTTCAAATCCGATACCGGCAATAGAATGATACTGATGAACGCGGAATATATTTTCGACGGAACAATACTGGACGACATCGATTTTATGGGCACCTGGTTTTTCCGCATGTTTAATTTTATTCTTTTCTCCGATGCCGGTTTTACGAGAACGTCGCCTTCAAGCGCATCCGCTGCGGACGGTTTCGGCAATATCACATGGGAAGACTTTAGACAGGACTTCGGCGTTGCCGTTGGAGACCGGGACGGCTCGTTCCGCGTAGGCGTCGCATGGCGGACGGATATTAGAAGTAAAGCGCAGTTTATACTGCGGTTCGATAGGCCTTTTTAAAAAAAATAGTTCATTGGTGCTTGGTTCGTAGTTCTTAGTTCAGCTCTACACTATATTTCTTGAACTTCAGCACTAAGAACCAAGCACAACGAACTTTTTTCTTAATTCTTAATTCTATTAGACCGGTTCCGCGTGAATAATGATGCGGCGGATGGATTTAAATTGCCGGTAGAGCTCTGCTTCCGTTTCCGAAATGATCTGATGCACTTCATCAAGTGTCTTTGACCGGGCAATCCGGCATGTGAAAGTTACATGGTAGCGGGACCCTTCCCGCAGCAGGGTCAGATCTTTGCATGCAAAAATATCGCTGTTCTTCTCGACTTCTTCCGTAATGCAACGCGCCAGCTGAACTTCTGTACCGGTGACGTTTTCCAGTTCATGTTCGGAAGCTTCGTACTCTTCCATGTGTACGGTCACTTTTCCGATCAGCGGAAGCTCCTTCATTATCTGCTGTTCGATTTCGGATGCGGTCGCATGCGCGTCTGAAAAACTCGATCCCTTTTCATATTCCACGTCGAAATCGATATAATATTTTCCTTCCGTTAAATGTACTTCCAGATTATGAGGCGGACGAAGCTGCCTGTCCATGACAATCATGCGGATCTTGTCGATGATCGATTCGTGCGGACTTGCAAGCGGTTCCGCATGGACAACGACGTCCGCATTGGATTCGATTAGGTGCACCGCCTGTTCGATCTGATCCATAATGGCATGCGCCTGTGCAAACGGTATCGTGCGCCGGATGGCAACGACCGTGTCGACAAATATTTTCGATCCCGAGGATCGTGTCCGGACGCTGCGTAATTCTTCAATTCCATCGACCGAACGAATTGCCGCTTCGATTTTTTCCGTCGTTTCTTTCGGGACCCTGTCCATTAAAGCGTCGATGGTTCTTCGTCCCAGCCGGTAACTGACAAACAAAACGAGGAGGGCGACAACGAGCGCGGCGAATGCGTCGAATTCCGGATATCCGATTCTGACAAAAACCAACCCGGCGATAACGGTCAGCGACGACCATACATCGCTGGAAAAATGCAGAGCATCGGCCTCAAGCGCCTGGCTCTTATGTCTTTTTGCAACATAGTACAAGGCACGCGAGCGCGTGATATCGATAACAATCGCGGTCCCCATAACGATAAAGCTCCATACGGTCGTTTCTACATGATGGTTGTGGGTTAAGAGCCGTTGAATAGCTTCGATCATAATCCAGACGCATGTAACAATAAGAAGCAAAGTCTCGGTGAATGCTGAAATATTTTCGATCTTACCGTGGCCGTACCGGTGATCGTCGTCGGCAGGGCGGTCGGCGAAGACAACGGCGAAAAATGTCAGAAGAGCTGCAAGGAGGTCGAGGCCGGAGTGTGCAGCTTCGGAAAGAATACCGAGGCTGTTGGTCAACAGGCCGATGGAGAGCTTGAACCCGGTCAGGAAAACCGCCGCAAGCACAGATGTCAGGGCAACGATTTTTTTTTCTTGTGAAAGAAGCATGTTTTTGAAAATGTTCGTAGTGCTTGGTTCGTAGTTCGTAGTTTAACTTTTACCACTAAGAACTAAGCACCGTGAACTACGAGCTAAATATTATTGATCAATCCCCGTTCTTTTGCATAATCCCGGAGCATATCTTCAAGCATTTTCCGGCCGCGATGGAGCCGCGAGCGCACCGTGCCGATGGGACAATTGAGAAAATCGGAAATTTCTTCGTAGGTCAGCCCCTCGATATCGCACAATATAACTACCGTGCGGAAATCTTCGGGAAGCGATTGAAGCGCTTGTGTAACCTCATCGCTCAGCATATTATTGTACATCTTCTGCTGTAAATCATTCGAATCGGTACTGTCGTCACGTATGGAATCATAAAAATTCTCCACATCTCCGTAATCGACCATTCCGGGTTCCCGTGTTTCCTTCCGGTACCGGTTGATGTAGGAGTTCTTCATGATTCGGAACAGCCACGCCCGCACGTTGGTTCCTTTTTCGTATTTATCCCAGAACCGGAACGCTTTCATGTAGGTTTCCTGAAGCAGATCGTGCGCGTCGTCCCCGTTGCCGGTTGTACGAAGGGCGAAATTGTACAAAACATCCATATGCGGAACCGCTTCCGCCTCGAATTCGCTTTGCCTTTTCTGAAGAGCTTTTCCCGCTCCTTTTTCAGGCTGTATGTTTATCCGGTTTCCCGGAGCGATGGATTCTTGTTTCATTGACCGATTTATTTTTGTGCCTTAACTGCGCACTGGCGGCTTCTTGCCGCCGGAAATGTACGTGCAAGTTTAAAGTATGAAAAATGAACCGGTGGTGCAAGTTGTACCCGAGGGCGGTTACCGCTGCTTGAGGATTTGACTCACTTCTTCGGCCGGAAAAGTCTTATCGATGACGATATGCCGTGCATCGAGGAGGAGACCGTCTGCATCGCATTCCTGAAAAGCCGTGAAGTTTTTCAGATCGCCCACATCGACAACGCGCGCCAGCCGGACGGTTTTTCCCGTCAATTCCTGAACGGTCGTCTCATAATTGATGCCGACATCGACGTGAATCGGAAGCGTATCTTCATGAGCAAGATACGTTGCATTGCGGATAAGGTAGTCGAAACCGTATTTCGTGTTAAACGGAATGCTTTCGTAGATTTCGAGATCGGAGGATTCGTAGTCTCCTGTCGCGATCGCAAAGAGAGAACAGAGCAGTCCGACGGTATTTAATTTCCGGATAAAAAATTTATTCGGATCGTCCGGCCATCCGCCGGATTCAACGAGCACAGTGCTTGTGCCCCATCGCTGGATATTGTCGCCGAATGCGCGCGGTTCGAACATATCGTCCCATTTTGCGATATGACCGTCGATAAATTGCCGGAGCACATCGGCAAAAATCGAAGCGACGTGTTTGGCGCGGAGACGCATCGGCGTATCGGAACGAAGTTCATCAGCAGCCGGAGCGAGAAGAGCGACTGCCGTAATTTTTTTTGTTGAGCCGGCCGTCGAACGCGGGTCCTGATCGTGCAGGTTGAACCCGAATTCGGGCTGAATCGAATCGCGGACGGATTTAAGAATTCGTGCTTCGGGAGTTTCCAGGGCAAGAGCATCACGGTTCATATCGATCAATTGCGCCGTGCGGCGCGTAAAACGTTCCGCTCCGTCCGGATTCAGCATCGGCAAAAAACACAAAGTCAGCTTCTCGCCGATCGCTTTTACTGCTTCATGGGATGGATTTTTTTGAAGGAAGCTGAATATATCGCAAATCGCCATCGTGGCCGTCGGTTCGTCGCCGTGCATTTGAGACCAGAGCAGCACCTTCACCGGGCCGTTTCCTATGGTATACAATGTCAGAGGCCTTCCTTCTCCCGATGTCCCGACCTCGCTCTTTTGATACAATCCCGATTCATCGAATGATTTTAAACGGGAAAGAAATTCCTCCTGCGTAAAGCGGCTCGATGGAAAGCCGGGATGAGCGTACATTCCGTACGTTGTAAAAAGTTCATGTGCAAAGAGCAGCAAAGAATTATTTAGCATAGCGGCCTTTAATAAAAATCCGTAGGGCTGTTTTCTTTTTTTAAGATAAGGGTTTCTTGAGAGTTATGCATGCAAATATTTTGTGATTTTCTCTTTTTACGAAAATTACATATAAGGATAGGAAGCGAATAATTCGATTTTCGGGAACTGCACGACGCTCCCGCGATGTTTTTAAACTATCGCTAAAGCGAAAAATGCTGTTTGGTATGAAGATTCTTCAGACGGTGAAAAACAGCAGAGTGTTCAGGAATAATCCACTCCATGCAAGAGAAACATTGCTTTGAAAGATAAAATTTTGTAGCATTCCGATGCGGCATGCAAAGAGGCTGCCCGCCTGCATCCGATAGTTGTTGCACGAAAATGGAATCATTTATCATAGATCGATTGAGAACTGGCGCTGCAACGCATGAAAAAATTACTCCTTGATTATACGCTTCGCATACGTGTCCCGCTGGTGCTGTTCATTGCGGCTGCGGCTTTTACCATGACCTACTATTTATCCAGGCCGGAACGCGACGGGATAGGTTATGCGCCGGTCCAGCCGATTGCATTTTCCCATAAGCTGCATGCCGGAACGATGAAGATCGATTGCAAATATTGTCATACTGGAGTTACATCGTCTCCGGCTGCTTCGCTCCCGGCTGTTTCCATCTGCATGAACTGCCACAGCGTTGCGCGGAAAAACAAACCGGAAATTATCAAGTTGACGCAGTATTTTGAACGAGGCATTGCGCTTCCATGGAAACGCGTGCACCGCATTCCAGATTATGCTTATTTTAATCACAGCGTCCATGTGAACCGTGGAATACAGTGCGTAAATTGCCACGGAGACGTCGGGAATATGGATGTAATGACACAGGTGTCGGAATTTACCATGGGCGCCTGTCTGAACTGCCACCGCAGCGCGCATGAAAATTTAACGAACATTCCGGGCATTAAAAACGGTCCGGAAAATTGCGCCGCTTGCCACCGTTAGGAAAAATATTATGAATGCGATCGAATCGAAAAAAATAAATAAAAGCCGGCGTTCATTTCTTGGAAAAGCTGCCGCACTGGCTGCTGCCGCAGCATTGGATGCTCCTCTTGCGAGAAAAATATTCTCTTCAAAGAACAATTCTCAATCGCCAATTGACAATCGGCAATCGGCAATTCCAAATTCCCCCCGTATCCATCCTCTGTCCGTGAAGCGAAAGAAATAAAAACATGGCAGAAGAATTGAAATACTGGAAAAGTTTACACGGGCTTTATTCAAAAGATGCATCCGGCGATGTAAAGTCGGATGAATTTCCTGCAGGAGTGACGGATAAATTCAATTCCGGCAGCCTCTCCGGAATGTCGCGCAAGCAATTCCTTGCACTCCTTGCGGCTTCCGCCGCGTTCACTGCTGCCGGCTGCAGGAGTTATCGCGATAAAGGAGAGATTGTTCCGTACACGAAAAAACCGGAAGAAGTTACACCCGGCGTTCCGAATTATTACGCTTCGACATGCACCGGCTGTTCGCAATCATGCGGTATCCTGATTAAAACACGGGAAGGGCGGCCCATCAAAGTGGACGGCAACCCGGATCATCCGATCAACCGCGGAAAAATCTGTGCAAAGGGACAGGCAGGCATTCTAAACCTGTACGACCCGGGCCGTCTGCGCCGACCGCAGTACGGAGGCGCCTCGCAAAATCAAGGTGCGCTGTCGTGGGACAAAGCCGATCCGGAAATCATAAAACAGCTTAACAATGCTGTCAGGAGCGGAAAAGAAATAGCCCTGATCATGCGCGGCATACATTCTCCGACGACAAAAAAAGCTCTGGAAGAATTTACTAAAACTTTCCGGACTGCGAAAATTTATTCGTACGAATTGTTCAATGAAGAAAACCGCAGACGTGCATGGAAAAAATGCTATGGAACGGGAGAGCTTCCCGCAATCGATTGGAAAACGGCAAGAATCATACTTGCAATAGAAGCGGACATTCTTGGCACCGAAGGAACTGTTCTGGAGCAAATTCGCGAGTATGCCAATAATCGTAATATATCGAAAACCGAAGAATTCAGCCGGCTCTATTGCCTTGAGGCGGCGATGTCTCTGACCGGCGCCAATGCGGATGAGAGACTCCGGCTGCGGCCGGAGGCATATCTGGAATTTGTGCTCGTCCTGAAAAATGAACTTGAAAATGCCCGGCCGGATGCGAGTGTAAATGACAGAGGGGATATCGCAGAATTTGCCTCGAAATATTCCCTTCCGGCAGATGTTTTAAAAAGACTCGTTCAGGACTTGAAAACACATAAGGGCTCTGCACTCATCTATGCGGGAGACTTGCTGCCGGAAGATGTGCACACCGCCGTCAATGCAGTGAACGAGCTGCTCGGCGCACGCGCGCTTTATAAAAAACAGACCGCTCCCCAAATTGCTGCGCTTACGCCGGCAGCGGAAATCGAAAGTTTGACCGCTCGAATGAAATCCGGCGAGATCGGCGTCGTAATCCATTTCGATTCCAATCCGTTATATCATTTCCCGAAAACGCTCGAATATGAAAAAGCGCTGCATGCTGTGCCGTTCAGTATCGGATTGACGGAAACGGAAAATGAAACATCCCTGCATTGCACGATGGTCCTGCCGATAAATCATGACTTTGAATCCTGGGGCGATTTCAAAATTCGCACAGGCATTTTGTCGCTGCAGCAGCCGGTCATCGAGCCGCTCTACGATTCGCGGCAGAAGGAATCAGCGCTTCTTGCCTGGACGGGCGGAACGTATTCGGAAAATATTTATCATGAATATCTTAAGAACCGGTGGAAAACGGAAGTTTATCCTGCTGTGAAAGCAGAAACCGATTTTCAAACGTTCTGGTATTCTTCTCTGCACGATGGTGTGATAGAGTTTGCCGAACAGACGGCATTGCTGCCGGCGTTAAGGCAGCAGGCTGTTCAGGCGGCGCCGGTTCTGCCTGAAATCGATGCATACGCCGTTGTACTGACGGAAAGTTATTATATCGGAGACGGCCGCTTTGCCGGCAACGGATGGCTGCAAGAACTGCCGCATCCGATTTCCAAGATCGTTTGGGACAACTATGCGGCGGTCTCCGTACGCACTGCGCACGAACTCGGCGTTCAGAATAACGATCTGATGAGGGTTCATCTGCAGACTGCATTTGCAACACTGCCTGTGTTTGTGCAGCCCGGACAGGCGGATGGCACGGTTTCAATCGCACTCGGATACGGCGGACCAATGCCGGTCCCGTCGGATCAAATGTCGGATTCGATGTCAATATTTACCCGCCTGCACTGCTTTCCGGGACGAGAGTTTTTTCCGGGGCTAAAATTTCGAAAGCAGCAGGATCATACTCGCTCGCATCCACACAGGAACATCATGCGCTCGATGATGAATTTCTGCGTGATATTCAATTTAAGCGAAACATCATCCGGGAGGGAACGGTTGAAGAATACAGACGGAACCCGAGTTTCCTGCATGAAGAAAAAAAGGAACTGACAAATATAGCAAAGGAGTTTGAATACCGCGGCGTGAAGTGGGCGATGTCGATAGATCTCAATAAGTGCGTCGGCTGTAATGCGTGCGTTGCGGGCTGCAATGTGGAAAACAATATTCCGGTGGTCGGCAAGGAACAGGCGGCAAAGGGCCGGGAGATGCAGTGGATCCGCATCGACCGTTATTACTCCGGAACGGACGAAGCGCCGCGAATCAGCTACCAGCCGATGCTGTGCCAGCATTGCGACAACGCTCCGTGTGAAAATGTCTGTCCCGTGGTTGCCACTAATCACAGTCCCGACGGCCTGAACCAGATGGTCTACAATAGATGTGTCGGAACAAAATATTGCTCCAATAACTGTCCCTACAAAGTCCGCCGGTTTAATTTTTTCAACTGGCGTGATAATTTTGCAAACGGGTATTATGAACAGGAATCCGCGGCGCTCGCGGCGAACCCGGAAGTAACCGTCCGCTCGCGCGGAGTTATGGAAAAGTGCACGTTCTGTGTGCAGCGTATTATGGAAGCGCGTCAGCATGCTGCGGAGCAGGGACGGGAATTGCACGGAAACGACGTGAAGACTGCATGCCAGGAAGCGTGCCCTGCAACTGCGATTGTATTCGGCGATATGCACGACCCGGATTCCGAGATTTCCAAATTGCGTGCGCATACGCTCGGTTATCATGTTCTGGAAGAAACAAATGTGCGTCCCAATGTGACATATATCGCAAAACTGCGTAATATTTTGGCTTGACGAAAAAGAAAATGACGACAATCGATTATACGCAAGAACCTGCAATCACCATCGGCGTCGTTACGCCTGCCGAGATCGATGCGGCCATTTCGGCGCCGTTAGATCGATTTCCTTCCCGCCGATGGTGGATAGCGTTCGGCATTGCTCTTTTGATCCTCTCCATGGGACTGGCCTCAGTAACGGCGATTTTATTCAAGGGACTCGGACTTATGGGGTTTAACCAGCCGGTTGCGTGGGCGTTCGATGTTACGAACTTTGTCTTCTGGGTCGGCATCGGACATGCGGGGACGCTGATTTCCGCCATTCTTTTTCTTATGAGGCAGCGCTGGCGGAATGCTATCGCACGGTTTGCAGAGGCGATGACGATCTTTGCCGTGATATGCGCCGGCATGTTTGTGTCTATCGTTCATCTTGGGCGCGTGTGGCTTGCGGGTTATTTGTTTCCGTACCCGAACCAGCACGGCTTGTGGATCAATTTCATCTCGCCGCTTGTCTGGGACGTCTTTGCCGTCTCGACCTATTTTACGGTCTCGCTTGTATTCTGGTATCTGGGTCTTGTCCCGGATTTTGCAACACTGCGGGACCGGACCGGAACAAGCATAAAAAACTCGTGTATTCTATTTTAAGTCTCGGCTGGAGATTTTCCAACCGGCACTGGAGCCACTACGAACGGATGTATTTGATTCTTGCCGGGTTCGCTACTCCGCTCGTGCTTTCTGTGCATACGATTGTCAGTTTCGATTTTGCCGTCTCGGTCGTTCCCGGATGGCATTCGACGATCTTCCCGCCGTACTTCGTTGCCGGCGCTGTGTTTTCCGGTTTTGCCATGGTGCAAAACGTGCTGATCGGCGTGCGAAAACTTTTCAAACTCGAAAAGATCATTACGTTGAAGCATCTCGAGAACATGAACAAAGTCATGCTGGCCACTGGCATGATGGTAGGTTATGCGTATGCGGTGGAATTTTTTATGGCGTGGTACAGCGGCAGCCAGTTCGAACGTTTCGTTTTTCTCAACCGCGCCCTCGGGCCGTACGCCTGGGCATACTGGATTATGGTTTCCTGCAATGTATTGTTCGTGCAGTTGTTCTGGTTCAGGAAGATTCGCACATCTATTCCCCTCATGTTCGTTGTCGGCGTGCTTGTGAACGTGGGGATGTGGTTCGAGCGGTATGTTATTATCGTCACGTCGCTCTCCCGAGATTTTCTGCCATCGAGTTGGGGACATTTTTCCCCGACGATTTTTGATTTCGGCGTACTGGCGCTCGGATTCGGTTTGTTTTTTACGCTCGTGCTGTTGTTTGTCCGTTTCCTGCCGTCCGTTGCGATGGCGGAATTAAAGGGCGTGATGGAGAATGCGCAGCCGCATTATCATGAATGAGTATGACAAGCAAAGAAAATCTTTACGCAATAACGGCTCTGTTTGATTCCCCGGATGCCGTCCTTCATGCGGCGGAAAAAACGGGAAATGCCGGCTATACAAAATTCGACGTTCACACGCCCTATCCGGTCCATGGCATGGACGGGGCAATGAAGCTGAAGACATCGAAGATAGGGCTGTTCGCTTTTGCGTTCGGCCTGCTCGGCGCCGTCTGCGCGGTGCTTTTTATCTCCTGGGTAACCATCAAAGATTATCCGCTCGTCATCGGCGGCAAGCCGTTCTGGTCGTGGCCCGCCTTTGTTCCGGTATCGTTCGAGGTCACGGTGCTGGCAACTTCCGTGCTGTCCACGCTTGCGATGATTGTGCTGTATTTCAAATTCCCGAACAATGCTCATCCGCTGCACGATACGCCATATATGAAAAGCGTATCGTCGAATCGTTTCGGCATCGCGGTGCAGGCGGACGATCCGAAGTTCGATGAAAATGGAGTGACGGAATTTTTCAGGTCTCTCGGAAGCAGAGAAATCGCTCCGGTTTATTTTATTTCTGCCGAACAGGACACGCCGTTGTTCGATCCGAAATTTCTCAGCGTGCTGCTTGTCATCGGTCTGACGGTTTCAGCGGCGACGTACTTTACTCTGAATAAAATTTTATATCTTCCTCCGTTTGACTGGATGATGGTGCAGCCGAAGCTGAAGGCGCAGCAGCCGAGTTCGTTCTTCCGCGACGGCATAGGCATGCGTCCGCCTGTGGAAGGAACCGTTGCGCGCGGGTATATGCCGTATCCGTTTAAAGGAAAACCGGAAGAAGCGGGAAAAAATTTGATCGATCCTCTGCTTCCGACAAAGGACGTTCTCGACCGCGGGCAGGAGAAATTTTTAACCTATTGCAGCCCGTGTCATGGAAATTTCGGACGGGGAGACAGCCGCCTGCAAGGGCAGTTCCCGAACCCGCCGACATTGCTGTCGGAAAAGCTGCGCAGCTGGCCGGACGGCTCAATTTATCATGTGATCACCGAGGGACAGAATGTGATGCCGAGTTATGCATCTCAGATTTCGCGTGACGACCGGTGGGCGATCATACAATATATCCGCGCGCTGCAGCGGGCGCAGCATGCGCATGAATCGGATTTCAAGTGAAACATGGAAATGATTGAACCTGCACTGAGAAAGTTTTCCCCGAAAATCCGCCTGATCGGCTGGGGATTTGTCTGGCTTGGCGTTGCGCTGTATGCGCTGGGATACATTGTCGATGCGAGGGAAGCTGCGTTTAATAATGCTCTCAGCTTTCTGTATTTGACGAGTATAGGAATCGGCGCGCTTTTCTTTATTGCACTGGAATACATTTCGGGAGCGGTCTGGAGCGTACCGATACGGCGCGTACATGAATTTTTAGCGCAGCTTATTCCCTTTGCAGCGCTGCTGGCGGTTCCGCTTCTGTTTAATCTGGATGATCTGTTTGTCTGGGCGCGGAAAGATATCATGGCTTCCGATGCAATGCTCCGTTTGAAAGAGCCGTACTTGAATCAAACATTTTTTATCGCGCGGTTCATCGGAATTTTTATTGTCTGGAAAATCTTTATCCGGCTGCTGACACGGAATTCCATGCGGCAGGATGCGACGGCAGACCCGAGGCTGACAAAAATTAATACTATACTTTCGGCGTTTTTTATGCCGGTCTTCGCCGTCACTCTTACGACTCTTGCCGTGGACTGGGGAATGAGTCTCGAGCCGCATTGGTATTCGACTATTTACGGGATTTATTTTTTCGCGGGGACTGCAATTGCAGCTCTGGCGGCGTCGACCCTTTGCATTGTGGCGCTTTACGAGCGCGGATATTTTCCGAAACTGGGGCGTGATCATTTCTATAATTTCGGCGCTTTGCTCTTTACCTTCGTCAATTTCTGGGCGTATATTGCCTTCAGCCAGTTTATGCTCGTCTGGTATGCGAATCTTCCCGAGGAAACTTCCTGGTTTCTTGCACGCTGGCATGGCGGGTGGGAATATGTTTCTATTGTGCTTATTATCGTACAATTTGTCGTTCCGTATTTCGTGCTGCTGCCGCAGGAAGCGAAAATGAATATCCGTACGCTCCGCCGTATGGCGATATGGCTTCTTTTTGCGCATGCGCTCGATCTGTACTGGCTCATTATGCCGACCTTCAGCGCTGCGCCTCCTTTGGGATGGATGGAGATTTGCTTCCCAGCCGGAATCGCCGGCATTATCATCGTCGTTCTCGGATGGCAGATTCAGAATCGTTCGCTCACGCCCATCGGCGACCCGAAATTGAAACGCGGGTTGGAGTTTAGGCTGTGATGTTTAAAAGTTAATTAGTTCGTAGTTGTTGGTTCGTAGTTCGTGGTTCGTAATTCGTAGTTGTTGATTGGTTTATCAGTTCATTAGTTTATCAGTTTATTAGTTTGTAGTTAACAGTTCACAGTTTACAGTTCACAGTTTGCAGTTCACAATTTACTATTTACAATTAACCATTTACCGCTTTTAAATGAAGCTTCAAGACGAAATAGACTGGAACGATCTTAGACGGAAACCGGAAAAACTTTTCGGTTATTCGTATTTGTATTTTCTTGTTGTGCTCGCCGCGCTCGGAATGCTGTATGTAGGTAACCTTACGACGACCGGAAAAAACAGCATTATTCCCGGTGTTCCCGTGGATTCTTCATCTCTTCTACAGGAGCTTCAGCTCCAGAGTCCGCGCGTGCTTCCGGCGGTGGACGTTCTGAAATACGGAACAGCTTCGCCGGAACTTGTGCAAAAAGGGGAAGATCTGTTTAAACAGAATTGTTCCTCATGCCACGGGGATAATGGAGACGGGAACGGGCCGACAGCGGCGACACTGGCATCGAAACCCCGGAATTTTCATTCTCTTGACGGATGGAAAAACGGTTCGAAGGTTTCGCAAATCTATACAACGCTCGAGACCGGTCTGCAGGGAACTGCCATGTCGTCTTTCAATTATTTGACTCCGGCCGACCGGTTTGCAATTATTCATTTTGTCCGGTCGCTTGCACCGAACCAGCCTGTCGATTCCACTGAAGAACTAAAACAGCTCGACGCGCGTTATGAACTTGCAAAAGGTGTAAATGTTGCGGGACAAATACCGGTGAAAAAGGCAATGAAGATAATTGAAAATGAAAATCAGATTAAAGGATTAAATGATGCCGTTCAATATATGCAGAAGTCCGAAAAAAATGTATATCCGCTGCTCCTCATGGAAACAAATGATTTGAAAAGAATATGGTCGATTTGGGTCTTGAGACACGAACAACCGTTCTCTCTGAATGAACTTATTCATATCATATCCGCAGACCCGAAGAATGCCGGTTTTAAAACCGAAGTTTTAAGATTCAACAAGCAGCAATGGACAATGCTTCTGCGGGAAATTAATAATCTTCCTAAGCCGATCAAAGGAAAAGACTTATGAAATTTTTTTTTACGGTACTCTCGTTGATAATTTTTGCCGTCATACGGCTCGCCGCACAAGACAGCCGGCCGGTCGGCATCGTGGAAAAGCTCGGACAGACCATTCCGCTGGATGCGGAGTTTTACGATGAAAGCGGAAACCTTGTCCAGTTGAAATCGGTCATCACAAAACCGGCCATTCTTATGTTCGTTTATTACCGCTGTCCCGGTATTTGCAATCCGCTGATGACCGAAGTTGCAAAGATCGTAGAGAAAATGGATCTCGAATTGGGCAAAGATTACCAGATTATCACGATTAGTTTCGATCCCGAAGAAAAACCGGAACTTGCCGCGGATAAAAAGGACAATTATCTGAGCCTGATCAAGAGAAAGGTCGATCCGAACGGCTGGCGCTTTTTCACTGGAGACAGCGTCAATATTCGCCGCCTGACGGATGCAACAGGGTTCTTTTATAAAAAGGAGCACGGAACATGGGTTCATGCAGCAGTGCTGACCGCCATTTCTCCGGACGGCAAAATTGCCCGCTATCTGTACGGCATACAGCATCTTCCTCTCGATGTCAAACTCGCGCTCATGGAGGCTGCTGAAGGAAGAACAGGACCGACAATCGCGAAAATACTTTCGTTCTGTTATGCATACGATCCCGAGGGTCAGCGATATGCTCTCGATATCGTCCGTGTGTGCGGCGTTGTTTTTCTCGGATTGGTTGGAGTCTTCGTTATGGTCTTTCTTGTGAAACCGGGAAAAAAGAAGGAGGGACCGAAATGACGACATTGTCACCGGCGGCAGAAACCGCAGAGCCCGATTATCTGCATGCTCCGACAAAGCGGAAAGGTTTGGCGGGATGGATTTTTTCGACTGACCATAAGCGCATTGCAATTCTCTATCTTGCAACGATGATGCTGTTCTTTCTTGTTGCTGTCATTCTCGGCGTACTGATGAGAGTGGAACTATTCTCGACCGGCAGAACGATTGTCGATCCGCAGACGTATAATCAGATGTTCACGCTCCACGGCGTCATTATGATTTTTTTATTTATCATTCCCGGCATGCCGGCGGTATTCGGCAACTTTATGCTGCCTCTCATGATCGGCGCGAAGGACGTTTTTTTCCCCCGGCTGAACTTATTATCGTGGTGGCTGTTCCTTGCCGGCGCGCTTACAGTCGTCGTCTCGCTGTTTCTTCCCGGCGGCCCGTCCGATACCGGATGGACGTTTTACGTTCCCTACAGCATCCGCACTACGACGAATGTTATTCCTGCGCTTGCCGGGGCGTTCATTCTGGGGTTTTCTTCCATCCTGACCGGATTGAATTTTATTACGACTATCCATCGCATGCGAGCACCGGGAATGTCGTGGTTCAAAATGCCGCTCTTTATATGGGCGATCTATTCGACGGCGTGGGTTCAGATTCTGGCAACGCCGGTCATCGGCATTACATTGCTGCTTGTAACGATCGAACGCTTATTCGGCATCGGGATTTTTGATCCGGCGATGGGCGGGGATCCGGTTCTTTACCAGCACCTGTTCTGGATGTATTCTCATCCGGCAGTGTACATTATGATACTTCCCGCACTTGGCGTTGTTTCGGAAATTATTCCCGTCTTTGCACGCCGGACGATTTTCGGTTATAAATTTATTGCCTACTCGAGCATTGCCATTGCCTCCGTCGGCTCGCTCGTCTGGGCGCACCACATGTTCACGGTCGGCATGAGCAATACGGGCATGTTTGTTTTTTCCCTGTTGACTTTTCTTGTTGCGATACCGAGCGCTGTGAAGGTATTCAACTGGATTGCAACGCTTTACAAAGGCTCGATTCTGATCGATGTGCCGCTGCTGTTTATTCTCTCTATGGTTGTTCAGTTCTGCATCGGCGGGTTTACGGGACTCATGCTCGGGGCGCTGGCGGTTAATATTCACGTGACCGATACGTATTTTGTCGTGGCGCATTTCCATTATGTCATGTTCGGCGGAGCCGGTTTCGCGATTTTTGCCGCCATGCATTACTGGTTTCCCAAAATGTTCGGAAGAATGATACGCAGGACTCCGGCAATAATCGGATGGCTGCTGATGACCGTTGGATTCAACCTGTTTTATTTTACGATGTTCATTCTTGGATATCTGGGCATGCCCCGCAGGTACTACGATTCACTGCCGCAGTTTCTGCCGCTGCACCGCATTGCATCGGTAGGATCGTGGATTCTGGCAGCCGGAATTTTCTTAGTTATTGCAAACCTTATTATTTCTATCCTGCGCGGGGAAAAAGCGCCAATGAATCCGTGGGGCGGAAAAACTTTAGAGTGGACGGTTCCGTCGCCGCCGCCGGTGGAAAATTTTCACGAAATTCCGGCGATCATTGCTGGACCTTACGATTATTCGGAATACGAAAAGCCGCAGGAGGGCACGTGAGTACGGCTGCTGCGGTTTCCCATGCGCACCGGGACGATGAAGGTTCGCGCATCGGGATGTGGCTTTTTCTTTTTACCGAACTTATTCTTTTCGGCGGAATGTTTATTGTCTATGCCGTATACCGATTCAAACATTTCGATGAATTCCGGATTGCCGGTGCGGAGCTCGATGTCTTTGCAGGTACATTGAACACGCTCATTTTGCTGACGAGCAGCTGGACGGTGGTCATGTCGATTACAGCGATCCGGCGCGGGAAGAAAATTCTATCCATGGCGCTTCTCTCGGCGACCATCGTGCTTGCTTTTTTCTTTTTGGTGAACAAGTATTTTGAATGGAGCCATAAAATTGCACACGGCATTTATCCGAAATCGCCCGAATTGATGAAGAAACCGGCAGGTGAGATTTTATATTTTGGATTATATTACATGATGACCGGACTGCACGCGCTTCATGTTATCATCGGCATGATTATTCTGTGTTTTATGCTCGTGTTTATAGCGCGCGATATCATCAATCAGGATTCGTTTGTTAAGCTGGAAGCAGGGGGGCTCTACTGGCACCTTGTGGATATTATCTGGATATTTCTTTTTCCGTTATTTTATCTTATTCATTAACGCCGGAGATCGATCGTTATGACGCATCGAAATGAACAACATGCCGCCGGTTACGGAGAGTATACATTGGTGTGGCTCGGCCTGCTCGGATTAACCGGACTGACGGTTGCGCTCGCGGGCATCGATCTGGGACGCTGGGTGATTGCAACCGCTCTCGTTATAGCGGGTATCAAGTCGATGTTCGTCCTGAACATCTTTATGCATTTGAAATCGGAAGACCGGCTCTTCCGCATTTTTACGGCTGTGGCGGTCGTGACGCTGGCTATTTTTTTTATTCTGACTTTTTTCGATTACGCGTTCGCTTAAGAAAAAGGAAAAAACATGTTCAAAGGGGAGTCCCCGTTTTCCGATTATGTCGATGCTACGTTTCTGACGATCGCCGGTATTTCGCTGCTTGTGCTCATCGGACTGCTCATTGCAATGGTGTATTTTCTCGTTCGCTACAGCCGAAAGCGGAACCCGCATCCGACAAATATCGAAGGCAACCTGCCGCTCGAAATAACATGGACGACGATTCCGCTGATTCTTTTTATGGGAATGTTCTATATGGGCTGGCGCGGGTATTTAAAGGAAATTCAAATTCCCGGCGACGCACTGCCGGTGCACGTGACCGCTCAAATGTGGAAGTGGACGTTCGAATATCCGAACGGCGTCAAAACGGATACGCTCTATGTTCCGGTCGGCGCTGCGATGAAACTGACCATGCAATCTTTGGATGTCAACCATTCGCTCTTTATCCCGGCATTCCGTATCAAGGAGGATGTTATTCCGAACCGCGAAAATAAAATGTGGTTCCGCACTCCGCGCATTGCATCGTACGATATTGAATGCGCGGAATTCTGCGGGCTTCAGCACGCATATATGTATTCAAAAGTGGTTTCGCTCGATACTGCGCGTTTCGAAATGTGGTACCGGGCTGAGTCCGTGAAACAGTCTAAACCGTATACCCCGCTGACCGCACAAGCGGCTGCAGCGGATGACCAATAAGAAGATTATGGACATACTGAAAGATATTGCACTTGCCCCGTCGTTCGATCATTATCAGCTGATCGTGTGCATTGCCGCGCTGAGCGCCGTTGTGCTGATTCCATATCTTGCCTTCGCGCTGGGTTCGTCTATACTCGCGATGCGGTATGAATTAAAAGGCAAAAACGAAAATGATCCTTCAGCGCTCAAAGCAGCATACAACAGCCTTCAGGTTCCATTTGCGAATAAACGCGTCGTTGTTTTTCTCGGACTGCTTCCGGCTCTTACTCTTGTGCTTGCACAGGCACAGATGCTCAAATCCACTCCTGCGGTTTCCGTTGCGCTGTCTGCCGCCGGATTTGTCCTGCTTGCAGCAGGGCTGATTCTGCTGACTTTCTATAAATATACATTCCGCCTCCAGGACGTTCTTGCGTCGTACCGGTCGATGCTGGATGGTCAAAAGGGTGCGGAGGAGAAGTCGGAAACGATCGGGAGCTATGAAGAGTCCAACACTGCAGCGCATCAGCGCGCGGGCCGCTGGGGAATAGCAGCGCTGGCGCTCGGCACATTCTTTTTTTCCGCTGCGGAAGCCGTGACGGCGGATCCGGCTCAATGGCAGATAATCGAATCGACCGTGGATATTTTTTTGAATTTCAGCGTCTGGATAAAGTTTTTTGTTTTCTGTTCCATTGTGCCGGGGATGACGGCGCTCGGTTTAGTGTTCTTTTTTTCTTTCGATCAGGACAGGCTGCGCAAAGAATCATACCGTAAGGAAATTGTCCGCCGTATGATCCGGTGGTCGGCAGTCTCTCTTATTGTGCTTCCGGTTGTTCTGCTGGCGAACATAGCGGTCGTTCAACCCGCTGCGGTCTCAGGCGTGCTCTATTCGCTTGCCGGACTTGCTCTCATTTTGTTCTTTGCTGCAGCGCATTTTATCTACGGTTTTTACCGCACCGGAGAACAGCAGGCGGCATCGCTTGCATTTTTTCTTTTCCTTTTTGCAGTCGGAGTAACTGTTGCCGGAGAATATGCCGGCATCGGTACGGCAACGCGGGCGCAGGCGGCAGCACTTTCTATGTCGTATGAAAAAGAGATGGAAACGTTGAAAGCGAAATACGGAACGACGGAAGCTTCGTTTACGGGTGAAGATATTTATAATGCCAGATGTTCCGCCTGCCATTTATTCGATCAGAAGAAGGTAGGGCCTCCGTATTTTGAAACCGTGCCGAAATACAACAAGAACAAATCACAATTAGCCGCCTTTATACTCAACCCGATCAAAAAAAATCCGTACTATCCGTCGATGCCGAATCAAGGATTGCGTCCGGATGAAGCGGATTCGATTGCAGCTTATCTTATCATGAAAGTCGCTCAGGCCGGACGATGATGCCGGAAAAAAGCAAAACATATATTTTTTCAAGAGCAAGCACGGTGTTTGAATATGCAGCATTGACAAAGCCTGAACTCACGCTTCTCTCCGTGCTGACCGCCGTTTGCTCGGCCTCTCTGGCGTCGAGCAGGGAATCGTCTCTTCTGCCGATTCTTCACGCTGCCGTCGGAACCTTTCTTGTCGGAGGAGGCGCCGGGACATTAAATCAATATTTTGAACGCACATGCGATGCTAAAATGAAACGAACGCAGCGGCGGCCGCTTCCTTCGGGAACCGTTCGGCCTCAGGATGCGCTGCTTTTCGGAAGCGCATGTGCTTTTGCAGGCATTGTGTATCTGGCGGAAGCCGCAAATATAACAGCCGCATTACTTGCGCTCATCACGCTTGTCTGTTATGTTTTTGTTTACACGCCGTTGAAACTAAAGACGCCGTTTGCGACGGTTGTCGGAGGCATTCCGGGCGCTTTGCCTCCGCTGATCGGCTGGGCTGCGGTCCGGGGCGGCCTGACCATAGAAGCATGGTCGCTGTTCTTTATTCTCTTTTTTTGGCAAATGCCGCATTTTCTTTCGCTGGCATGGATATACAGAAACGATTACGCACGAGCGGGATTTAAAATTCTTACAGTCCTCGATCCTGAAGGCGATGCGACGAGCAGGCAAATTCTTGTTTATACGATTGCGCTTGTGCCGGCATCAGTGCTTCCGACGCTGCTCGGAATGGCGGGATTGGCATATTTTTGTGCTGCAATGACATTATCGTGTGCATTTTTATTGCTTGCAATTCGCTTTATTAAGCTGCGTACCGGCTCGGCCGCCCGCATCCTTTTTTTTGCCTCACTCTTCTATCTACCGGCTGAATTTATCGCTTTACTTGCATTGAAGTAATTTATAAGTTTATTAATCTTTCCGTCTATTTTTTCGTCTAAAGAATAGCTACATTTTTATGAGAGAGTGAATGGTGATTATGAATGATGAATTATGAATGATAAATGGTGAATTCATGAAGAAAAAAAATGTTTATGTTCAAGGCGTATTCATTTGTATTGCTCTTGCGGCGGTTTTTATTCTGACCGGATGCAGCAGTGCAGTCAAATTGACCAGCGATTGGAAAAAATCCGACATCGTCATCGACGGCAGGCCGAATGATTGGGATGGAAGTCTTTATCTTTTAAAGAAGGCAAATGTACTAGTCGGTGTTCGCAACGATTCGGAGAATTTGTATATTTGTTTCATTACGAACGATCAATCCGCACAGCGGCAGATAATGAGGAACGGTCTGACTCTATGGTTCGATCCTTCAGGAGGAACGAGTGAGCGTTATGGAATCAAGTTTCCTCTGGGTGTCAGATATGGCGCTCCGAAAGAGTCGGGTAATCCTGGATCTGGTGATGCTCCACCCGCGATCATAGACAGCACGAAAGGTGTGAGACCTCCGTCTGTCGATATCACTTCCCGAACTGGAGCGGACGATATACAGAAAAGCGTTCAATTTGTACTCACCGATGAAGATCGGACACAGGATTTGCTTCTTATAGAACTTCGTTCAATGGAGGTCAAATATACAGCCGGAAGAAATACGTTTGTCTATGAACTTAAAGTCCCGCTTCATAAAACCGCCGAGATTCCTTTTGAACTGGCCCCAAAGGATGGTGTTCTTGGAATCGGATTCAAATCGGATTTTAAGAAAGAGACTTCAACCGGTGGACCAAGCATGAGTATGGGAGAACCTGGCGGCAGTGAAGTTGAAGAGCCCGGCAGTGGAAGGGGCGGCAGGGAAGGACATGGCAGCCACAATCACGACAGCGGCAGCGCCGGAACACGGAATTCAGAGGAATTGGATGTCTGGTTGAAAGAGACGCTTGCCGTTCCGGGTACGTCGATGTAAACAAAGTAGAGTGCGACTCGCAGCCGGATATTTGTTTAATGGATTATTCGGCAAGCAACCTTCAGATGGACTCCATCTGATTATTTCAATACTTAAAATTTTTTTGTTTGCGTAAAGGAACCGTCAAATTTACATTTCGATCTGTATGGTCCCTTCATTTCAATGAAGAACGTAATTTTCCGCACATATTTCCTGCGCAGCCGGTATTGCCGATTTTCTTCCTCTCAAAGCATATATTTGAGCGGTATGAACAATTTTAATAGAAGATGAACAACAAAGCTCATAGAAAGAACAAAGAGATTCAAATATTCGTACAATGAAACAACTGAATGAAGGGAAATTTGCGAAATCGTATAGAGTTCAGCTTTTTACTGATAGCATTTAATCAATAAGGGCTTTATTCATATGAATAATCTTATCGAGCAAGATATACGTACGAAGTATATAACCCCTGCAATTCTCAAAGCTGGATGGGATGTTCAAACTCAATTGATGGAAGAAGTTTCTTTCACCGATGGAAAAATTTATGTAAAAGGAAAACTTACCACTCGGGGCAAGAAGAATTGTGCAGACTACATTCTGTATTACAAATCCAATATTCCGATAGCAATTGTTGAGGCGAAGGATGCACATCGTTCCGTTTCGGCAAGTATCCAACAGGCGTTGGTTTATTCAAACATATTAGATATTCCATTTGTCTTTAGCAGCAATGGAACAGGATTCTATTTTCATAATAAGACTATTAATGGAGAAGGAATTGAGAAGACACTCACGTTGGATAGTTTTCTCTCGCCTGAAGAATTGTGGACGAAGTATAAGGTTTTCAAGGGCATCAAGCAGGGTGCAGAAGAAAATATCGTTGAACAAGATTACTATCCCGATAGTTTTGATAGAAAGCTCCATTACTATCAACAAATTGCAATTTACAGAATGATTGAAGCGATAGCAAAAGGTGAAAAACGCATTCTGCTGGTGATGGCAACCGGTACGGGAAAAACATATACAGCATTCCAAATAGCGTATCGCTTGTGGAAGTCTGGTGCAAAGAAACGAATATTATTCTTAGCCGATCTTAATGCACTTATCGATATAGCACGCCGCGGTGACTTTCGTTACTTTCGTGATAAAATGACGGTTAATAAAAATAGAATGACATGAAATACAATAAAGATAAATTACTAAACGCATTCCAAGATTATCGAAATATTCTTCAGAGTCCGGATTATGATGAGATATATAAATGGCAGGCAATAAAAATATTCCAAGAAAAGTGGGATCTAAATGCTGCTGATTTATACAACATGATAGATGAATCTCTTGATCCGGTCGGGAAAAACTTATGGGTATCTGGAAAATATATGTCCAAACCTATGTTATTGCTATTTGCTCAAAAAGATCCGCATAAAGTAAAAGGAATGTTTTTTCAACTATTCGATGAAACCAAACCATTACAAAGTCGTGTAAATATTTTCCGAAAACAAAGTAAAGAATTAACCCGGGCGCTTAACGATCCCAAAGCAATAAACAGCTATCAAGATGAACGAGCAGTACTTCTTTACTTATCATTTCGGTATCCGGAAGAATATTATCTCTATAAATATAAGATGTTCAAAGATTTTTGTGAATTAATTGAATGCGATTATGTCCCCAGGACAGGGAATGAAAATAACGTAAGCAGCTTCCTTAAACTCGCAGAACTTGTCAAACGTGAACTAAAGGAGTATCCCAAAATAATTCAACTTCAAAAAAGTAAACTTACACAAGATTGTTATCAGGATCCCAATTTAAATCTCCTTATTCAGGATGTGATGTTTACTGTTACAAATCCAGATCAAGCAAAACAAGGACTTGAAGGTAAAACACTTATGAAGGAAAGCAATACTATGAAAGAATTATCACACCATCCGCTCAATGTAATCCTTTATGGGTCGCCTGGAACAGGCAAAACATATCAATCAATTTCAAGAGCGTTGGACATAGTTCATCAAAATTCAGATTACTCAAAATCGAAAAGCCGTGAATCATTGGTGAAAGAGTTTAATGAATTGCAGACGCAGGGACAAATTGAGTTTATTACCTTCCATCAATCGTACAGCTATGAAGACTTTGTCGAGGGTATTCGTCCGACAATTGATGCAGGAGACGTGAATTATGTTTTTCGAAAAGGTGTATTTAAAAGAATTGCCGAGCGTGCCGCAGGAAAACGTGGCTTGGCTGTAAAGGGGTATGATTTTGATATGTCGAGAGTGAACTTCTTCAAATTATCGTTGGGCAATACTTTAGATTCTGATGACGATCAAATATATGATTATTGCATAAAAAATAATTTTATCAGTCTCGGATGGGGTGGCGATAAGGACTATTCGTCAGTGTCCGATAGTCAGGATTGGAATAAAGCAGAAAATGAAATTTCAGAAATTTATTATCAAACCAATAAAGATAAATCATCGTATGGTGTGCAAGCCATTTATTATTTTAAAAATCTTCTCAAAAAGGATGATATAGTTTTTATATCAGAGGGTAATAGGTATATAAGGGCGATTGCAAAGGTTGTAGGGGATTATTTGTATGGTTCTACACCCGAATCAACGCATCATCATTTCCGGACAGTGGAATGGCTTATAAAAGATCGACAAATTCCTATTTCGGATCTCTATGAAAAAAGCCTTAGTCAACAATCGATATATCAATTCTATAAAGATAAAATTAAAGTAGATAATGTACGGAAGATGTTGAGTGTTGCTGAGCTGCCGAAAGATCAAAAATATGTTCTCATTATCGATGAAATTAATCGGGGAAACATTTCAATAATCTTTGGCGAATTAATTACGTTGATTGAAGAAGACAAGCGACTTGGAGCAGAAAATGAATTAAAAGTTCGCTTACCTTATACCGACGAGGAATTCGGTGTGCCGGGGAATCTCTATATCCTTGGCACAATGAACACAGCGGATAGAAGCATAGCATTAATGGATGTTGCATTGCGAAGACGCTTCACGTTTGTTCCCATCTATCCTAATCCGGAATTGATTCAAAATGGTACGCTTCGAAAAATATTTACCACATTGAACAATAATATTATAGAAAAATTGGGTATAGATCTAACCATTGGCCATTCTTATTTTATGCGAAAAGATGAAAATGATTTAGAGGATATTCTTAATCAAAAAATCATTCCGCTTCTAAACGAATACTTCTATAATGACATTGATAACATAAAGGAAATGTTTAAAGCACAGGGCTTGAATCGAATCTCGTTCGGATCGGCATTGATGGCAGCGAACACGAGAATGGGCGGTTAATATTTAAAAAATAAATGTCCGATCGTGACTACATATTATTTGAATATGAGAAGTCTCAAGGGTTGCTTTCATCGTTAGGATTAGAACAAGCAGAAAAACATTCTTGTCTTGATTCCTTATCAAAATTATTAGATAAATATTGGAATAATGACCGCGGACTTATTCAACAAAATAAGAATGACGAAGGGTATCTGCAGAGAATCAATGACGAAAGTGGACAGCAAATATTGCAGTTTAATTATCGAGACTATGAAATCAAAGCAGGTGGGTTTGTCGGTGTAATTCAATGGAATGGATTAAGAATTACCATCCTTCCGAAAATCTTTCGTAACGATAGTATCAATCCCAATACTCTTTCGAACAAGGAGCAGCACGAGTTAATATCAAGAGCAAGCAATGACCTTCTTTTTCTTTTAAGCTATGCCAATATGCTGGATTTGCCAAAAGTGCCCTTAACAACATTACAACAAAGAGAAAATATGGATTTCTTTGAATTGTTCATCCATATTTTTGCCCAGATAACAAATGAGGTACTAAAGAGGGAGCAACTTCATCTATACCAAACCGTCGAAGAGAATAAAGCCGTCTGGCGCGGGAAGATTATGTTTCATGAACATCTGAAACAGAACGTCATAAATAAGAGATTAGATAGATTCTATTGTTCGTTTTCAATCTATCAAGAAGATAATCTTTTCAATCGAATTGTAAAATATGTTTCGACACAGCTTCTTGAGTACACGAAAAACCATGAGAACAGATTATTGTTATCCCAGAATCTTCATTATTTAGATTCTGTTACAAATCAAGCATGCACTCGGCAAGATTGTGAGAAAGTTGCTTTCACGAGAAGCCAACAAGAGTTTATGCCTATCCTTAATTATTGCAAGTTATTTCTATCGCACTCATTGGTAAATTATAATAATCATCACAACTCGATCTTTCTGTTTATGATCGATATGAGTTCGCTCTTTGAAAAATTTGTTGGTGGCTTTATTCATAAGAATTTTCATAAAAAAGACGGACAAGAGGTCATTCTTCAAAAAAGCGATCTTTTCCTAACAGAAGAAAATCGATTCCAATTGCGACACGATATTTATATGAGTCGCGATAAAAATCCGTTTGCAGTAATTGATACAAAATATAAATCGACTGATTTCCATAATTCTGATGGAAAGGCAGGTATAGCCCAATCAGATATGTATCAAATGTTAAGTTACTGTGTCCGGAGAAAATGTGATAGGGGAATATTGCTCTATCCAGCTTTTTATAATGACTCAAAAGAAAAAGAGATATCCTATGGAATTAATGATTCGTTTTCGAACCAACGAATATCAATAGAAGCGAAAAAAATTGATTTAATACGTCTTCCGATGTCAAGAAAAGAAAAACAACAGTATCTATTTGATGCATTTAAAACTGTCTTGCAATAAAATTGTGCAACATGGTACAAAAATGAATAAAGAAAGAGCTAAACCTATACTAGCAAAAGCTTTCCGTGGCGGACTCATTTCCACCAACAAAAACTATAAACCGGTGAATGTTCTGCTTGAAAGACCAAAGCAGAAAGAACATAATCTTTTTGAGTAAAGACAGATTATAATGTATTGGAAACGGCATTTTCTCAAAGGAACAGATAAATGTTGTTTATCGTCCAATGATAAAAAGGAAGGCTCATTTTAATTTTCATAAACAATCTGTATATTAAAAATGCCATATGACTGATCTTGCAAAATCTAATATCGATTTTAACGAGACATTTCTACATCTCTCAAAGGCCCCAATAACCGAAGCAATTATAGAATTTCGTGGACGGGCAAGCCTTCCATGGGAAGAAAAAGATATTCTTACTAAACTTCAAAATGAACTTCCCGATTATCCACAACATCAATCAGGGCGTGCTCAACAATTTAGGGTGATTCCACAAAATGAACAGAAAGTTGAAATACAGGATATTGGTTGGTTAGGATTAAAATTTACATCGAATGACAAAAAGAGTATAGCAACATTTAATATTGATTCTTTTTCATCCAGCCGGTTGGAACCATACCAGAATTGGGATAGCTTTATTAATGTTACAAAAAGACTTTGGAATCTTCATCTGAAGTTTGCGAATCCCCCTGAAATTCAAAGAATGGGTGTACGTTTTATTAATCGTTTTTCGCTTACTTCAACACATACTCAACTAGATCAATATTTCAATGGCTCATGCAATCTTGTTCCTGGTCTTAATCTCGGAATTAATGGGTTCTTGCATCATGATGTTTACTCGTATCTGGGGCTTCCTTATTTAGTGAATGTTATTAGAACGATCCAACCGTCAGGATCTCAATTGGAGTCGAATTTAATTTTAGATATCGATGTTTTTACACAGAATCCTTTCAGTCCGACGAATGAAAGTATTGAACAAAAATTGTTTCAAATACATTGGTTGAAGAATAAAATATTTTTTAGCATAATTACACAACGTCTTGCTGATCAATTAAAATGATAAAAGAAATGATCGCTACAGTTGCATTGGTGAGGAGCTTAGGTACTATCGGTTATAGTGATAGTGCAAAGTATATTTATTCTCAAAAGCTAAATAGCGACTATGAGCTTCAAAAACCTGATTTTTATTTTTCAGTGATGAAACGGGTTATGCCTGAACTTCAAGAAGTAGCGAAAGAAACCTCTGAACCGGGATGGGATGGATATGGCGCTTTACCGGTTCAAAGCGAAACAATAGAATATGCCCAAGCGTTTCTAAAATCCTTAAGAAATGAATTTCCTGCTCCATCCGTTGGTGCTGAGCCGGATGGACAGATTACATTTGAATGGTACAAATCATCAAGCTGGACATTATCGGTAAGCGTCAGTTCTGGTGGGGAGTTGCATTATGCTGCTCTGCTGGGATTAAATAAAGTGTATGGCACAGAAATCTTTTATAGCGATGTTCCTGATCGAATTCTTGAATTGATTGATTCCGTCTATTCTGCATGAGCTCTCAACCGGTACCACAAGAACAAATTTCGGATGAGGAAATTCTTTCAAGATTTATTCTCTTTAAAAGGTTTATTCGTTCAGACAACAAAAGTATTAAAGCAGATGCATTTATTCCGCCGTCAGATCTCAATCTTTCTGTCACTGCTTCTTCACAATTGAGTGAAGAGGAGATATGGAAAATTGGAAAAGATGTTGCTGAAATCCGATCTGGTGGAGAGCTTTATGGCCGGGCTGATTTAACAGCATTGAATGTTCGATCTCAAAATTTGCAAGCGATACCCGCCCCGTTACCGACGAATATATATCATGCGCATGTAATTGATTGGCCAACTGAAAAGCCGGCACAAAAAATTATTGCGCTTGAATTGGCTAACGCTTCTCGATTCATCCCTTTTTAAATACTGTTGAAATAATAGTTGCAAAAGGCTCAAAAAAACGTTATGGAAGGTTTTAAAAAGGTCTTTATCAATATGATATAGCAGTGACCTAGTAGCGACCTAGTTCATAAGCAAGCGTCTAAAGCATTACTATGTGATAAATATTCTTCCCCCCACGTTTTTAATGACATACTCCGAAGATTTTCGTGAGGAATAATTGGGACAATATCTGTATTTTAATTGTTATACAAATGGCCGTCGGATGCAAGGGATGCAAGAACGTATTTGATTTTGGCAACATGTAGGGGCACATCGCCATGTGCCCCTACAAAATAATCATAAATAGAGCGCATTGAGGAATTCAATTTATATTTATAAAAACAATCACGATGAACAATGGGAACATTATGCACATAGTCATTCCGATAGAAAGAGACACTAGCGAGTCTCGCGTCTCCATGCTTCCTGCAAATATAGAAAAATTAGTTAAGAATGGAGCAAAGGTTACTATCGAAGCGGGACTCGGTGCGGCGCTGGGAATTTCCGATAATCAGTATAAAAAAGCCGGTGCAGGCGTAGAAAAAAACAAAAAAAAGCTGATGGCATCGGGCGATATCGTACTTGCACTTCGCGTGCCCGATATAAAAGAAATTTCCACGCTCAAAAAGAATTCGATTTATATCGGTTTTCTGGATCCGTTCATGCAAAAACCGCTGCTTGCCGTTCTGGCGAAGAAACATATTTCTTCAATTTCGATGGAAATGATTCCGCGCTCGACCCGCGCACAAAAAATGGATGCGCTCAGTTCGCAGGCAAGTCTTGCCGGTTATGCCGCAGTCGTTCTGGCAGCGGACAACATTCAAAAAATATTTCCGATGATGATGACTCCCGCCGGAACCATTCAGCCGGCACGGGTTTTTATCATCGGAGCAGGTGTCGCCGGTTTGCAGGCTATCGCTACAGCGCGCCGGCTAGGCGCAAAAATCGATGCGTTCGATACGCGTCCCGCTGCGAAGAACGATGTTCTTTCACTCGGCGCAAAATTTGTAGAAATCGATCTTGGCGAAACGGGACAGACAGCGCAGGGTTATGCAAAAACGCTGACCGAGGATCAATTGAAAAAACAGCGCGAAGTAATGAAACAATATTGCGCGCAGGCGGATGTCGTCATTACTACAGCGCAGGTCTTCGGGCGCAAAGCGCCGGTCATTGTCACTAAAGACATGACGGAAGCGATGAAGCCGGGCAGCGTGATTGTCGATCTTGCAATCGATTCCGGCGGCAATGTAGAAGGCGCGGTCTATAATAAAACAGTCGTCAGGAACGGCGTGAAAATCATCGGACTCGCTAACATGCCGGCACGTGTGGCATTGAATGCGAGCCAGATGTATTCCAACAACTTGTTCAATCTGCTGGATGAGTTTTGGGACAAGGAAAAGAAAGTATTTGTTCTGAAACTCGACGATGATATCATCAAGAGCTGTCTTATCACTCACGACGGAGCCGTCGTTCATCCGTCATTCGCCCCCGGCGATAAAAAAGAGAAAGGGAAATAAGCATGTCCAATCTTATCGAATTACTCTATGTGCTTGTGCTGGCCGGGTTCGTGGGTTTCGAGGTGATCAAGAAGGTGACGCCGACGCTCCATACGCCGCTAATGTCCGCTACAAATGCTATCTCCGGCATCTCTTTAGTCGGGTCTCTCGTTGCGGCCGGCAGCGATCATCAGGTGAGTCAGATACTCGGATTTGTTGCCGTCACAGCGGCGACCATCAACGTGGTCGGCGGATTTCTCATTACCGAACGCATGTTGAAAATGTTTAAAAGAAAGGAGCGGAAGTCATAATGACTGCCATCAATTATCCGCTCGAAATTATTTATATCATCGCCTCGATTTTGTTCATTTTGGGATTGAAAGGACTGAGTCATCCGGAATCTGCGCGGCGCGGAATGCATTATGCGGAAATCGGAATGTTCCTTGCGGTTGTAGGTACGCTTCTAAGCGGCGAAATCGTCTCCTGGGAATGGATCGTTTGCGGCATCGTTATCGGATCCGCAATCGGAACGGCAATGGCCATTTTTATGCCGATGACGGCTATGCCGCAGCGAATTGCAATTTCCCATGCTTTCGGCGCGCTCGCAGCAGTGCTGGTCGGCGTGAACGAATATATCGTGCACAGTGAAAGAGCGTACGGCATCATGCCGGCGCTCGGGTTTGAAGTTCTCTTCGGCGCTCTGACCGTAACCGGAAGCCTGATGGCTTTCGGTAAATTGCAGGATCTGATTCCCGGCGTTCCCCTAACCTACAAAGGACAGAATGTCGTAAATATCACTTTGTTTTGTATAACGGTCGGCATGTTCGTCTATTTGATTTTTTTCCCGGACAATACGGCGGTTTTTTTTACGATGATTGCGCTTAGTTTTTGCATAGGCATTTTCCTCGTGCTGCCCATCGGCGGTGCGGATATGCCGGTAGTGCTGTCGCTGATGAATTCTTATGCCGGACTCGCCGCTGCGGCAACAGGTTTTGCTATTAACAATAAAGTTCTCATCATCGCCGGATCGCTGGACGGCTCATCGGGATTCATTCTTTCCATCATCATGAGTAAAGCCATGAACCGCTCATTCGCAAACATTCTTTTCGGCGCCGTCGGTTCGCCTCAGGTCGATACATCGAAGCTTGCCGATCAGCGTCCGATAAACCGGTTTACCATTGAAGACACAAAATTCGCGCTTGAGCAAGCGGAACGTGTTGTCATCGTGCCAGGATACGGCATGGCAGTGGCGCAGGCGCAATATGCAGTGCGCGAGTTGAGCGAAGCGCTTGAGAAGCGCGGCATCAAAGTGGAATTTGCTATTCATCCGGTTGCGGGACGCATGCCGGGACATATGAATGTGCTTTTGGCAGAAGCAAATATATCGTACGACCAGTTGCTGGAAATGGATGTAATCAATCCGACCATGGATACGGTGGATGTCTGCATGGTCATCGGCGCGAATGATGTTGTCAATCCGGCGGCGCGGACGGAAAAATCGAGTCCTATTTACGGTATGCCGATTATCAATGTCGATAAAGCGCGAACTGTTATCGTTCTGAAACGTTCGATGGCAACCGGATTTGCCGGTATAGAAAATCCGCTCTTCTATGAACCGAACACCAAAATGCTTTTCGGAGATGCGAAGAATGTTTTACAGGAGTTAATAGCGGAATTTAAAAAAGCGTAGGATCCAATTAATTGTAGGGGCACATCGCTATGTGCCCCTGCAAAATATTATGGCATTTGAACAAAGAGGAATGTATTTTTTGAATACTCCGGCAGCGGTTTCGATATAACGATTTTTAAGTTTCCAAGGAAGGTATTTTATGAATAAACGTCAAGCGGCGGCGTCCCTGTTTGCAGCGATTATATTAATAGGTCATACGGCATCGTCCGGATCCCATACCGTACCGTTACCGGCGAATCCCGACGCCTCCCCGGAAGCGAAAGCGCTGCTGGATATCTTTTACACCATTTCGGGCAAGTATACATTGACCGGTCAGCATAATTTTCCGAATAAAAAAAGCAGGAATTCACAATTTGCAGCCCGCTATGTGGGTAAAACTCCTGTTATTTTCAGCACGGACTTCGGTTTTGCAAAAGACAGCGACAAAGATGCCGCTCACGCACGCCCGGAGATTGTAGAAGAGATCAAAAGACAGCATCGCATGGGTTCGATTGTGATGATTACATGGCACGCGGTTCCGCCGACTGCGAATGAACCGGTAACATTCCGGAGCCAGCCTGGTACAAGCACGCCGGATTCTTTGACCACTGTTCAAGGCCAGTTGCTTGATCAACAATATAAGGATCTGTTGACGCCAGGGACGAAAATATACAATCACTGGTGCGCGCAGATCGATACCATTGCTTTCTATCTTAAGCAGATTCAAGCTGCCCGCATTCCCGTTTTGTTGCGCCCTTATCATGAAATGAACGGCAACTGGTTCTGGTGGGGAGGACGGCACGGCGAGTACGGCACTGCAGCGCTTTACCGGCAGCTCTTCGACCGGCTTGTGAACTATCACAAACTCAACAACTTGATCTGGATTTGGAACGTTGACCGGCCGGCAAAACCCGAAAGGCAATTTGCGGACTATTTCCCGGGGAGCAAGTATGTCGATATTCTCTCGCTCGATGTCTATGGGAGGGATTTTCAGCAGTCGTATTACAACAGTCTGCTCGGTTTGGCAAAAGGGAAACCAATCGCTCTTGCGGAAGTAGGCAATCCGCCATCGCTGGAGATTCTTAAGAAGCAGCCCAAATGGACATACTATGTTATCTGGGCGGGGATGGTACGGAATACGATGAAGAAAGAACATCTTGAATTAGCCAAGAGCGGTCGTGTGCTGAGTCTCGAAGATTCCGTGTTCAAAAAAATTGCCGCTCCGTATCGCACCGTCTGCGGAATTGATTTGATGCCGCCGGCGCTTTCCGACAGTTCGAAAATCGATTTTTCCGGTGAATGGGTGCTGGACGAAGAACGATGCGTCCTCGATAAGTGGGGTCTTGGTGCTCTTCCATTCAGATTGAACATCGTTCAGAAAGAAAATCAGATTTCGATCCGGAAAACATATATCGTAGAGTACGATGACAATAGAATTGTCGATGAAAATCTTTCCTTAGATGGAAAAACATCCAGATCGGAAATGTGGAATATGCCTTTGATAGAGTCGACGAAATGGTCTGAGAATCGCGATACATTGATCGTTGATGCGAAGGTCGACACTGCTGCGGGAGGCCGCTTTTTCCCGATCGTTGTGCGCGAGGCATGGAGTCTCCGGCAAAACGGTTCAGCGCTGTCGATCCGGCAGGTGTCGGAGTCATTCTTCGGAAAAAGATTCGTTGACATGATTTTCGAAAGAGAATAAACCAGATATTGATTGCACCCGGCTGAAAAATTTTTATTTTCTTGCCTGATGCTTGAGTTATCATTCCCCGATTGTTGACACAGTTACGCCGAATTGCAAGAAGCGGCAAACAAGTCCCCGGATGAAACCTGCGGTAAATGTTTGTCCTGCCGCAGTTTTTTTCTTTTTGTACGAACTCGAAAGATTACTTCGATGTTTGCGGCGAGGATGGTTTATTTTTTTCTTTTTTGCTGAAGAGGAACTACAGGCGGCGCAACATTCGACTTCTCTGTACGGGCAAAAATGAGCTGTTCCGATTCGGCATCGACGATGCGTGAATAAAATTCCTGCAGATCTCGATAATACTTCGATTCAATTTCCGATTTTTGTATTTCCAATGTCCGGATAATGCGCACAAGGCTCCCGATACGCTGGAAACGGCGGGAATAAAAAGCCAGATTCGGCTCCAGAGTGATGCTGCGGCTGGGGATAGTATCCCGTACATCAAAATTATCGGGAAGAATGATATCAATAACAGATTGTTCTTTTCGTTCGTATGAATAATCGATCGGAAAATTTCTCTTTGACGATTGAAAAGGGTTTTTGACCATACGTTTGAACATATGCGGGTTAAACGAGATGAGATCGGATTGCGCCCCCTCGACGCCGGCGAATGATGTCCATGCATTGATTTTTAAAGGATCCGAAAAGTTTTCCTCACCGCTGACCCGGACTGAATCGACAGTCATTTCCGCAACACTCCTTGGGAAATAGTCTTTTACGATTGCTGAGGGATTCGATTCCTTGAGTTTATGACGCATTTCCAACCCGCCGTATTCCTTATAGACATTTTCACAGAAAAGCGCATACCCTCCGTTTTCACGAAGTGTGATTGCCGTAAACGATGAATCATTATACTGTTTTGCCGTCTTAAGCGTAACCCATTCCGGTGTGTCTTTTCGGGCAACAAGCCCGCGTTCGTTAAGAACTTCCGGCGGCAATAGTTCCATCGGCCTAAGTGGATCCGTTGCATCGAGATAATACATCTGAGAATCGATCCGGGCTCTGACAAGCACATCATTGAACTCGGAAAAAATAGGGAATGTTTCCTGAATCCTTATACGGTCACGCGTGCTCAAAATAACCGGATCGGCTTCGATTCCCGCGGCATGTAAAAGGGAAAGAAGAAGGAACGATGTTTCTGCATATGTTCCTTTCAGTGTTTTAAGAAGATCGTCGACATCCTGATCCGCTATAATTTTTCGATCGTTTGTCGATACAACAGACATTCGCGTCCAATCGTAGATGGCTTTCATTTTTTCTTCCGGTGTTGTAAGGCCGGCCGTGATTTGTTCTGCCTGTTTGCGAATATGTCTGGTATTATCGATTTTCCCTCCAAATTGACCGTCATCAAGAAGGTTGTTCACAAATAAAGGCCATGTATTTGCTATTTTTTTTGGTATAATGCTGTAAAAAATATATCCGGAAAGCTGCAAGTAAACGCTGTTTTTGTGATCATCCATCGTAGTGCTGTAGGGTTCTTCCCTGAGAGCGGGAGCATCCCGAAGAACCCAGCGCCGCTGCCAGCAGGGGACAGTATTTGCGTTGCTCGTTCTCGTGCTGCGCTCCGTGAGATAGAAACCGGCATCTCCGGTAAAAGTTTGACCGATTTCTGTTATTTCATTCACGAAAAATGGTTCATACCCGTGCGTCCATGTTGTATACGAAATAGCCTGAGGATGACGCACGCGATATTCGCTCCAGAGAACGGGCTCGCTGCATTGGAAGACCCAATTGCGTAATTGAAAAATGTTAGGTTTTTGGAATTCATTAAACTCGGATATTATAGTATACCGGAATTCGACGATGCATCCGGGTTTCAATCCCGGCAGCGTAAAAGTATATTGCGTATGATCGTTGTCGAGTTTTGTAGTGACAATCTCTCCCTGGGTCATTATGCTTTTAACCATCCGGTTCTTTTCGTCGAGTGAGTATGTAACACCTTCGATATCATGTATGTGTTCGCGCGTGTCCGCTGTGTAGAGGAGGACAGAGTGCGTTCCCCACTTGTATCCTCTTTCCGTTAGTATCTTTATGCGGAGATGTCTTTTATAGACAATGAAAAGGTCGTCATTGAAGGAGGACTCTCCGTAATCGCAAAGAATAACGGCTGATGCGCTCGTATCCTGTGGAAAAGAAATCATTTTCAATTGCGCCGGAGGAATATTGCCCCATCGGATCGGAGGTTCTTGAGAAAAAAGGATGCAGGGTAAAAGCGTGAAAAAACCGATAAAGAATAAAGATATGGAAACACGATACAACTTCATGGAAACTCCTTCGACAAAAAAGCGGCAAGAGTCAACAATACAACACAATCGATTTCTTTTTATCGCTCTTTTTTTCAATATCGGTTTTTATTAAATCACAGCTCTCAAAAACATGCTAAACAAAAATACTATTTCTTTGTAATCTGAAAATCAAAAATTTTTCATACATTCGGCACAAATTTTTTTATAACCAGATTACGTTTTTTGCTGTTTCTTTTTTGCCGCCGGAAAAAGAACGTTGTTTAAAATGAGTCTGTAGCCCGGGGAATTTTTATGAAGTGCAAGATCCGTCGGCGGGTCGCCGACCACATGCTGGTAATCCTCCGGATCGTGTCCGCCGTACCATGTAAACGTTCCGCGTCCGAAATTTCCGTGAATGTATTTTACCTCTTCCGTCCCTTCCCGTTCGGCAAGGATCGTAACACTTCGCTTGATGACGCTCTTCTTGAATGCCGTCGTCTGTCCCATAAATCCTTTGATAATGTTGACATGATCCTGCGTCAGCATGGTAGGTACCGGGTCGTACTTTGCGGAAAATTCGAAGAGTGTAAAATAATCGGTATTCGGATCGCGCAGCGGAGGCGGATCGCTCGGCGGAATGTCGATATCCGAATATTCGTACCGCAGAGGGTTCATTTCCAGCTTAAAATTTTCGAATGCCAGTGTTTTGCTGAAATCCAGCTTTGACTGTGCGTTCGGATCCGGAGGATCTCCGTCGTACATGACGTCGCAGATATCGACGTTCTCCGCTGCAAGTGCAATGTCGTAACTGTCCGTTGCCGAGCACATAGCGAACATAAATCCGCCGTTTCCGATATAATCTTTTATGGCGCGCGCGACTGCTTTCTTTTCTTCGGAGACTTTTTTATATCCAAGCCTCTTCGCTTCCTGTTCATACAACATTTGCTGTTCGATGTACCAGGGAGCATTGCGATAGTTTGCATAAAATTTTCCGTACTGCCCGGTAAAATCTTCATGGTGTAAATGGAGCCAATCGTATTCGGACAATTTACCGCTCAAAACCTCTTCATCCCAAATTTTCGTAAATGGAATTTCTGCATATTCCAGTACCATAGTAACAGCATCGTCCCAAGGGTTGGATGTCGGGGGAACATAGACGGCAATCTTCGGGACTTTTTCAAGCCGTTCAATATCCATATTGTTGTCTTCTTTTTGAATTTCGGCATAGAGAGCAGCGGCTTCACCAGCCGACACCGCTTCAAATTGTACGCCGCGGATCCGGCATTCGCGTGCCAGGACATCGCTGTATTCGGTCATGAACGAACCGCCGCGATAGTTCAGCAGCCAATCGACTTCCCCGTTTTTTTGCAAAACCCAGAATGCAATTCCGTATGCTTTTAAATGATCGGTCTGTTTTAAATCCATCGGAATGAGGAGTTTCGATTGGGAAAAAAGCGTGAAGGGAACGATTAAAAGAAAGCAAATGGTAAAGAGTAAATGGTAAATGGTAAATGGTGAAGAGCGGGATAATTGCGGATTGTGAATCGCGAATTTCCAATTTGAGCAGTATGTCCATTGGACTTCTTCGGAACCTAATAATGACTTCCCGCGCGAGCTGGAATCTCTAAGTCCATCGGTCAGTGACCATAGTATGTTTACCATCGCTTCAATCGCGTGTTTGACTTTGCTCAAAATATGGCGGAACAGAATCATATCTGTTAAGTTACCAAAATTCCCTGAACGATGGAAGAGGAAATCCTGTGTGTGTTTAGTTATTCACCATCGCCGGAAGAACTTGTGTGTCGTTTTTCCTCATATTTTAAAGAAACGCGTATTTGTTACAAATGTTGCACATTAAAAAAAAAGAATCTGAAAGAAGGAAGAAATTTTTTCCTGCTTTTAGAATGATTCTTTTATATATTTCTATTGTAGTTTGTTGTGATTAAGGAGAAAATGTTAGCGTCGGTTATTAATTGATTATTCTTTTATGCATGTTTGTCGGAAACCGTTTCACATTATCGAAATAGTGTTTTACAAACGAGATTGAGAATTTTCGGAATTTATTTTTTATTCATCGGATGATGTGCGTACCAATCGTACGCATTCCCCGATACAAATATCCCTGACCTATTGTTTTCCCCCCAGCGCAGAGTTCCATTCCTCTGTTGATTTCCAATATCACAACGGAAAAGAGTAAATAATTTTACCGATAAAGGAGTACAGCACAGGATCGGATGGATCGCATCGCAAAGAAACTATTCGATTCATTTGAGGTAGAGTTGTCGTTTATACGCATGTAAACTTTTTGAAAAAGGAATTACTATGGAAAGCATACAAACATTGTCGCGGGAGCTGCAGGAAGTCGATTCGGTTATCACGAAACATAAAGGGACGCATGGGGAATTGCTGGGGATTCTCGAAGAGGCTCAGATCCTCAATGAAAATAAATATCTCTCCGAAGACACGCTCAATCATGTTGCACTTAAAACGGGCGTTCCGCTCTCAAGAATTTATAACGTTGTCACTTTCTACTCGTTCTTCAATCTCAAACCTCAGGGCAAACATACCATCACTGTCTGCCGGGGAACCGCCTGTCATACCAAAGGATCAAAATCGCTTCTCAGCGATGTCGGCCTGATGCTGAATTGCAGCAAGCAGCTCGAAGAAGAGGGAGGTTCGTTTACGACGCACGACAACCAGTTTACGGTTTCCACAGTTGCGTGTTTCGGACAGTGCGCTCTTGCGCCTGTGGTCGCAGTCGACGGCGTTATTCACAGCAATGTCACGACTGCGAAACTTCAAAAGCTGCTCAATAGAATTTCTAAAGGGAGAAAAAAGTCATGAAGATTATAGATGCTGCTGCCCTTGAGACTATTCGTCTGCAGGGATTGAAAAAACTTTTTCCAGATGTTCCCAAAATTTACGTCGGCATGGGAACGTGCGGCATAGGAAACGGCGCGCACGAAGTGTACGAAACTTTTCAAAATGTCATCAAGGCCAAAAAAGCGAAGATCCATCTTTCGCCGACCGGATGCTTTGGATTTTGTGCCGAGGAAACATTAGTCAATTGTTATCTTCCCGGAATGCCTCTTTTGATTTTGCATAAGGTAACACCCCGGGATACGGAAAGCATTGTCAACAGTCTGCTCAAAGGCGTTATGCCGGTCAAAAAAGCGCTGTGCAAAATTGAGAAGTGGGACTGCTTGACGGCAAAGCTCGAATTCGGCATGGGACTGCCGGGTGTTCCGGTCTGGAATGAAATTCCTTTTTTCAAAGGGCAGAAAAAAATCGTCCTGCGCGAAACGGGTCTCATTGATCCTGAAGATATAGAGGAATACATCGCACTCGGAGGGTACGGTTCGCTGCTTAAGGCTCTTACGCAGATGACTCCCGATACGGTACTGGAAGAGATTAAAAAGGCGAAACTGCGCGGCCGGGGCGGCGCCGGATTTCCGACCGGCATCAAATGGGAAATGATGAAAAAAGTTGAGACCGACAAAAAATATATCATATGCAACGCGGATGAAGGGGATCCGGGCGCATATATGAACCGGAATGAAATTGAAAGCGATCCGCATGCTCTTATCGAAGGCATGCTTATCGGCGCTTATGTCATGGGAGCGGCGGAGGGCATTATGTACGTCCGCGCAGAATATCCGCTGGCCGTTGAGCGTTTTCGAAATGCGCTTGATGATGCACGTGCTTGCGGATTGATCGGCAAAAATATTTTTGGGACTTCCTTCTGCTTCGATTTATCGTATGTCGAAGGCGCCGGTGCGTTCGTTTGCGGCGAGGAAACCGCATTGATTGCCTCCATAGAAGGCAGAGCAGGGCGTCCGCTTCCGCGGCCCCCGTATCCGGCACAAAAGGGATTATGGGGAAGACCCACGAACATCAACAATGTGGAAACCTGGTTCAACGTTCCGGTCATTGTATCGATCGGAGGAAACGAATTCGCAAAATTCGGTACGCCGACCAGCACGGGAACAAAAGTGTTTTCGCTTGTCGGAAAAATCAAGAATACCGGGCTTGTCGAACTCCCGCTTGGAACGCCGATGCAAAATATTATTTATCACATGGGAGAAGGAACCGGAAACAAGAAAAGAATCCGTGCCGTGCAGACCGGCGGCCCGTCCGGAGGATGCATCCCGACGGAATTTTTCAATACGCCGGTGGATTATGAATCGCTGACCAAGCTCGGGACTATTATGGGTTCCGGCGGCATGGTCGTGATGGATCAGGATAACTGCATGGTCGATGTTGCCCGCTATTTTGTGGAAGTGACATACAAAGAATCGTGCGGCAAATGCACGCCGTGCCGGGAAGGACTCGCGCAAGCGCTGGCAATCCTGAATAAAATTACGCACGGTGAAGCGGTCATGGAAGACCTGAATACGCTCGAAAGGCTTGCGTACGTCATTAAAGACTCCGCACTCTGCGGCCTGGGACAAACGAGTGCTAATCCCGTTCTCACGACTCTGAAATATTTCCGGGAAGATTACGAAAAGCATATACTGCAAAAACGCTGCAAAGCCGGCGTGTGTGAAAATCTTTTCATGGCGCTGTGCGAAAACAGCTGTCCGCTGCACATGAACATTCCGGGTTATCTCCAGCTTTTGAAAGAAGGCCGGCTGGAAGAAGCATTCGAATTGACCCTTCGGGATAACCCGCTGCCCGGAACGGTCGGCAGAATATGCTACTTCCACTGCCAGATGCGATGCAGGCGTGAAATGGTCGACGATCCCGTATCGCAGGGAGAGATCCATCGCTATCTTGCCGATACGATGTACAAGATGGGAAGGGAAAGAGACATTTATCATCGCCTGATCAAAGAAAAATTCTCCCGGACGGGAAAACATATTGCTATTATCGGCGCAGGTCCGGCTGGATTAACGGCGGCGTTTTATCTGGTTCGCCTGGGTCACGACGTGACTGTTTACGACAAGCACAGGAAACCGGGAGGAATTTTGCAGTACGGAATTCCAGCATATAGGCTGCCGAAGGACGGACTGGCAAAGGAATTGGAACTGTTTAAAAAACTCGGCGTCAAGTTTGTACTTAATACACGCGTAGGTAAAGATATTTTGTTCAGAACGCTGCAGAAACAGAACGATGCGATTTTCATTGCCGTGGGCGCGCAAAAAGATATTTCGCTGGATATTCCCGGGAAAGAATTAGACAATGTTCTGGAGGGATATCAATTCCTTGAGGATTTTGCCGTAGGAAAAAAAATGCACCTTGGCAAAAAGGTTGTCGTCGTCGGAGCGGGAAATGTCGCTATCGATGCTGCGCGTTCATGCCTGCGTCTCGGCGCTGATGTAACGGTAGTGTACCGGCGCGATAGGAATGAAATGCCGGCAAACTCGCACGAGATCAACGATGCGACGGATGAGACAATCAATTTCATGTTCCTCTCCGCTCCTCATAGAATATTGGGCAACGAAAAAGGAAAAGTAACCGGACTTGAAATTCATAAGATGCATCTCGACGGATTCGATACCGCCGGACGAAAAAAACCCGTCGATACGGGCGAAAGTGCAGTCGTCGAGTGCGATACGATTATACTTGCCATCGGCGAAACGGTGGAATTCGAATCGGCAAAGGAAATCGGACTTGAAATACGGAAGAGCGGCGCCATCAAAGTCAGCCAGCCACATTTTAAAACAAACCTTCCCAATGTATACGCGGGTGGAGATGCAGTTACGGGACCTGCGACGGTTTCCGAGGCGATGGGTATTGCCCGTCAGGCGGCGGAAGCAATCGACAGGGATTTGATGAAGGAAAAACGGTTCCATCATCTGTTCAAAGATTTCAATTATAAAGACGAAGTAATGCCGGAACCTGAGGGAGGAAAAAGAGTTGATCCGAAAAAACTTCCGGTTAAGGAAAGAATATCGAATTTTCAGGAAGTGCTTGCCGGATATACTGGTGAAGAAGCGATGGCGGAGGCGAATCGATGCCTGCGCTGTGATGTAAAATGTCAGGATCAGGATCAGGACTAAAGGAGATGGATCAATGGAAATGAAAACGGTCAATATAAAAATTAACGGTGGCGATTATCAAGTTCCGCAGGGTATAACCATTCTTGATGCGTCAAAGCGTGCAGGCATTGAAATTCCGACTCTCTGCTACTGCGAGGATGTTTCCAAAAACGCCTCCTGCGGCATGTGCGTTGTTGAGGTCAAGAATGCGCGTTCTTTAATTCGTTCCTGCGTGACGTGCGTAAACGAAGGAATGGAGATTACAACACATTCCCCGCGCATCCGGGAGGCGAGACAAACGAACGTGGAATTGATTCTTGCCAATCATCCGAAAGATTGTCTTTCGTGTTTACGCAACCAGAATTGTGAATTGCAAAAAATTGCCGCCGATCTCGGCATTAAAGAAACGCGTTTTGTCCGGACGAAGAAATTGGAGCCCTTAGATGAAACATCACCTTCGATTATCCGGGATCCGAATAAGTGCATTTTATGCGGCCGGTGCATTACTGTGTGTTCGGAAATGCAGACTGTCTCTGCAATCGGCCTCTCGAGCCGCGGCATACACAGCAAGATTTCAACGTACATGGAAAAGGGACTCGGAAATGTCGCGTGCACGAACTGCGGGCAATGCGCTATCGTGTGCCCGACCGGTGCAATTGTCGAACGGGATGAAACCGATAAGGTGTTCGACGATCTTTTGAATCCGGAAAAATATGTCGTAGTGCAAACCGCTCCGGCCATTCGTGTCGGCATCGGTGAAGCAATGGGTTTGGCGCCGGGCAGTTTGGTGACGGGACAAATGGTTGCCGGTCTGCGCCGCCTCGGATTCAACAAAGTGTTCGATACGCAGTTTACCGCCGACCTGACGATTATGGAAGAAGGGCATGAACTCATCCACCGGCTTGCACACAAAGGCACGCTGCCGATGATTACGTCCTGTTCGCCGGGATGGATAAAGTTCGCGGAACATTTTTTCCCGAACTCGCTCGATCATCTTTCCTCATGCAAATCCCCGCAGCAGATGTTCGGTTCGGTTGCAAAGACGTATTATGCTGCAAAGATAGGCGTCGACCCGAGAAAAATTGTCGTCGTTTCGGTGATGCCGTGCACGGCAAAAAAATATGAAGCACGCCGTCCGGAAATGATGAGTGCGTTTGAGTACTGGAAAGAGAAAAAAGGATGGTCGGACGACGATGCGTTCTACGATATCGATTACGTCCTCACAACGCGTGAGCTTGCGCGTATGTTCAAAGAATCGGGCGTGCGGTTTGCCGCACTTCCGTCTGAAGAGTTCGACAGCCCGCTTGGAGAATCCACCGGCGCGGCGGTTATTTTCGGAGCGACCGGCGGCGTAATGGAAGCTGCATTGCGTACGGCGTATGAAGTAGTAACGGGTAACCCGCTTCCCGATATAAATTTTATGCCGGCACGCGGCATGGAAGGAATTAAAGAGGCCGAAGTGGATCTGGATGGTACAAAGATCAAGGTAGCGGTTGCGCATACGCTCAAAAACGCGCGAAAACTTCTTGAACAAATAGAGAAGGGAGAATCGCCCTATGCATTTATAGAAATAATGACATGTCCGGGCGGATGTCTTGGCGGAGGCGGTCAGCCGATTCCGACCACATGGAACATCCGGAAAATGCGTGCGGAATCGATTTATGCGGAAGACGTGCACAAGCCGATGCGCAAATCGCACGAGAACCCGCAAGTGCAGGAACTCTACAAGGAGTTTCTTAAAGAACCGCTCGGTGAAATGTCGCATCACCTGCTCCATACCCATTATAAAAAACGCGGGTTGTTTGTCTGGCAGCAAAACGGCGAAGAAAAACATATTGAGCAGCATGCTGAACAGCACGCCGAAAAGGAATCAGTTAAGTAACATAGTTTTATATAGAGAGAGGCTATAAACACTGAAGCCCGGAGCAATCCGGGCTTTTGTGCGATAAAGCAGCTATTTTTGATAAATCCACAAAGAAAGTACAATGCATTTTTGGCCTCAATCAGCCTGAAAATGACTTAAATTTCATTGCCCGGCATCACGAGCCCTCAACCGCAGCAAGACACCTTGGAAAGGTGGTCGAAAAAGATGTTGTATTTCCTAATAAATTCTATGGTTTTCAGATACACCTTGGAAAGGTGTCTTTTAATTTTAAGAAAATTTCTCTTTCACAATCATAAAGCTTTTTTCATTCGGACAATTTGTATTTTCCTATAAATTCTGCTACATAAACAATATGGAAACAGGACTGATATCCCCACGGATCATTCTCCAAATTCGACATCTTTCCGTCTTGCGCGGCGCTGCGACTGTTCTGCATGACCTGAATATTACGATTCGTACAGGCGAACAATGGGCAGTTGTGGGAAATTCCGGAAGCGGTAAAACCATACTGGGTTCAGCCATTGCCGGGAGAATTCCGCATCAGGGGAATATAGAATGGCATCTTCCGCAGGACAAGAAATGGCAGATGCCTGTTGTTTTGGTGGAACAGCAGCACCGGTTTAAAAATATTTCCATGCAGGGGGAATTGTATTATCAGCAGCGGTATCATTCCATCGATGCGGACGATGCCCTGACGGCAGCGGAGGCGCTGGCAAATGATCGCGGTGTACAGACGGAACAAGAAAAGCGCTGGCTGGATATTCTGCACCTTACGCCGCTGTTGTCCAGTCCGCTTATTCAACTTTCCAACGGCGAACATAAACGATTCCAAATTGCGCAGGCGCTCTTTGAAAATCCCGCGCTCCTCATTCTGGATAATCCGTTTCTCGGATTAGATATTGAAGGCCGTACACTGCTCCAAACGATCCTTCGGGATATTTGCAAGAGAGACATACAATTGATGCTGCTGCAATCCCGCGGCGAACTTCCTCCCTGCATAACCAATGTTGCGGAATTGGACCGGGGCCGGTTAGTGCAAGCAGTACGGCGGGAAGAGTATAAATCTGTCCGGCATCCTGATGAAGCAGGATACGTGTTCGACGATGCAATGATTCGAAGATACGGAAAACGCGAAGACCGCTTTGCGATGGCAGTGAAAATGACCGATGTATCAGTGCGCTACGGAGAAAAAACCGTGTTAAAGAATATTTGCTGGGAAGTGCGGCGTGGAGAGCGGTGGCTTGTGAGCGGTCCCAATGGTGCGGGTAAAACGACGCTGTTAAGCCTCATCACTGCCGATCACCCGCAGGCATACGCAAACGATCTGATTCTCTTTGACCGCCGGCGCGGAAGAGGAGAAAGCATCTGGGAAATAAAACAAAAAATCGGATTTGTGTCCCCGGAAATGCAACTCTATCTCCGACCGGATCTTACATGTGAAGAAACAATCGCTTCCGGATTATTCGACGCGCTGGGAGTTTTCCGGCTTCCCAATGCTGAAGAATCAGCGAGGATCGAATGGTGGATCGATGTTTTGCAGGTTCAGGTGGAGCGTTTCCAATTTTTGAATCAGCTTCCGTTCGGACGCCAGCGAATGCTTCTGCTCGCAAGAGCGCTGATAAAAAATCCGCCGATGCTGATTCTGGATGAACCGTGCCAGGGGCTGGATGAAGAACAAACAGTTTCGTTCCTCCGGCTTACTGAAAAGTTATGTCTCTCATTTGATACAACGCTCATTTATGTCAGTCACGCAGTAACCGACGTTCCCTCCTGTGTGATGCACGAGATTCGGCTGAAAAAAGGAGCAGCAGTGTGGATAGGGAAAAGAGCTGCCGGAAGTCCATCATGAAACACATAGATGACAATCCGATCCAATTCGGTTCGGGCGAAGATGGAAAATGAATATCCATAAAAAAACCTTGATTATCTGTGACTGATGCACTACTATTATATACTTGTAGGCAAATATCGACCAAGAGTTGTTGAATAAAAAAGACTAAAACCGCCTGATTTTCATGGCATGAATACTTCCGATGAATAAAAAAACATATCTGCTCTACTGCTCCGTTCTTTGTTTTGCAGTCCTTTGCGTGCCTCTAAAGAGTCAAACATATGATGACACGCTTCGCGTTCACTTTAATTCAGATCAGATTCATATCGACAACCTTGCTCTGGAAAGAGTGGAAATGCTGATACCTGGCGTTCGGCCGAATAACTTCATACGTTCGTATTCTCCTTTCGATGAAATGACTCTTTCCCTCTCAGATTCGAGACTCAGCCCTCTGTTCCGGGAGGATTTTTCGTACCGATTCGATACAACGGAAAAAGTGCTCTCGCTTCATCAACGCTTCGAACAGAACGAATTATCGGCTGAACCCATTGTCGGATTGACTTCGGTGTACGATAAAAGCGGAATGGAAACATGGACAAAATCGGTGGGAGTAAAACTTTACGGTCATCTTGGTTCTTCCTTTACATTCTATATGAAAGCCATAGATAACGGTGTTCGCGGAAATGTTCTTGACACGAAAAGAGAACTGGACAATTCCGACGGTTTTACCATTAGCGCCAACAACGGGACCGGAGGATTTGACTTTGACGATGCCGAAGGACAGCTTGGATTCCACTCGGGGGCCGTCCAGTTGTTTATTGAGAAGATCAGAAATGTCTGGGGTTACAGCGAGGACGGTCAAATTATTTATTCAAGAAAAGCGCCCAGCTATCCCCAACTTAGACTCGTTGTTTCTCTCGGGGATCACCTGAAATTCACTTATATTCAATCAATCCTTTTTTCCGATCTCATCGATTCAACTCAAAGCTACGGGGATACGGCATATTATGATACCTATCGAAGAGTGTACCGGTCTAAGTATATGGCAGCACACATTCTTGAATATTCACCGTCCGATGAGTGGAATTTTTCCCTCGGCGAATCGATTATTTTCAGCGACAGCTACGATCCTGTGTTCCTTATTCCGGTTCTTCCCTTCAAACTCGTTGAATATCAGTACAGGGACAATGATAACGCGCAAATATTCGGCGGGATACGATATTCCATCTGTTCGCTCGGCTATCTGTACACCGATTTTTTTATCGACGATATCAACACCAATAAACTATTCAGCGCTCAGAACGATAATGTGCTTGCAGGTACATTCGGAGGCCGCTTTGCGGACTGTTTTGTGAAAAACTTAGACATCGTTGCCGAGTACACAAGAATCAATCCATGGGTTTATACGCATAAGTATGAGTCCGCCACGTATACCAGCAATTCGTACGTTCTCGGAGATTGGATAGGTCAAAACAGCGAACTTTTCTACGCTTCTGCAGAATATCGATGGACCCAGTCTTTATGGCTGAAGTTTTCATTTCAGCACCTTGAAAAGGGAATCCTCGACTCCGTACATGTCCATTTTACAACTCCCGGAGTTCCGACTTTTTTACAAGGCCCCGTCTTTCGTCAAACGATATTCAAGTTCGAAACACGATGGGAAGTGTACAGAAACTTATTCATCAAAGGCGATTTATCACTTACAAATCAAAACAGCGGCCAGATCGCTCTTACGAATCTGAGCACCGACGTTCCGATTAATTATCCTGCTCTCTCCAACAAGCTCTCATTGAATGTGGGGATTACGTATAATCTCTTTAATAACAACTAAAAGGGATGCGGCATTTGGCGCCATAAAGTGAAGCAGGGAGAACTTCAATTTGCTTCGTTGATCGCAAGAACACGGCGATATCTTTGAATTTGGCATTACCGCAGGGGCACATGCGATGTGCCCCTACAATTCACTCGATTCTGTCGTCATCCCGGATTTGAACGCGGCGAATTTTTCCGCTTATGGTTTTGGGAAGTTCGGCTACAAATTCTACGATGCGCGGATATTTATACGGAGCAGTGACTTTTTTAACATGTTCCTGCAGGATGCGTGCAAGATCATCGCTTGCCGTGTAATTCTTTGAAAGTACAACCGTAGCTTTGACAATTTGTCCCCGATCCTCATCGGGAACCGCCGTGATGGCGCATTCCAGAACTGCAGGATGTTCCAGCAAAGCGCTTTCCACTTCGAACGGTCCTATGCGGTAGCCGGAGCTTTTTATAATATCGTCCGCTCTGCCGACAAACCAGTAATAGCCGTCTTCATCTCTCCACGCCATATCGCCTGTGTAATACACGTTGTCATGCCATACTTTTTTAGTGAGAGCTTCGTCGCGATAATACTCTTGGAACATTCCGGGCGGTATTCTTTTACCGGTATAAACGACAATTTGACCTTCTTCACCGACGTCGCACGGTTTGCCTTGATCGTTGACAATGTCGATGTCGTATCCGGGTGATGGTTTTCCCATCGAACCCGGTTTGGGAGTCATCCACGGATACGTTGCAACACAAACGGTCAATTCCGTTTGCCCGTATCCTTCCATCAAGCGAATGCCTGTAGCGTCCAAAAATTGTTTGTAAACTTCCGGATTCAACGGCTCTCCCGCTACGACGCAGTACTTTAAATTGCTCAGATCGTACTTGGACAAATCTTCTTTGATAAGAAATCGATAGATGGTCGGCGGAGCGCAAAATGTAGTGACCTTATGCTTCACGATAACGTCCATCATTCTTTTCGGAACGAACCTGTCGTAGTCGAATGTCATGATGGCGCTGCCGGCAAACCATTGTCCGTAAATTTTTCCCCATACCGCCTTCGCCCATCCGGTATCGGCAACGGTCAGGTGCCGCCCGTTGTCCTGGACATTCTGCCAGTATTTTGCAGTCATAATATGTCCGAGGGGATAGGTAAAGTCATGCCTGACCATCTTGGGCATTCCGGTCGTGCCGGATGTGAAATACAGGAGCATCATGTCTTCGTTTTTCGGCAGCAGTTTTTCGGATGGTTTTGGAAACAAAGCCGGAGCCTTTTCCATTGCTTCCGTAAAATTAATCCATCCCTTGCGCGAAGTTCCGATGAGAGCTAAATGCTTAAGAGTCGGCGATTTCGGCAGTGCATCTTCGATGTGCTTGATCACTTCTTCTTCCGCAACGGAAACGATCATTTTGATGTCCGCAGCATTGTTGCGGTACATGATGTCCTTAGCGGTCAGCAGATGCGTTGCCGGTATCGTGGCTGCTCCGATTTTATGGAGGGCGAGAATGCAAAACCAGAATTCATACCGGCGTTTTAAAACCAGCATCACCGGATCGCCTTTGCCGATGCCGAGCGAGGTAAAAACATTCGCAGCTCTATCGCTGTATTCCTTCATTTGTGCGAATGTAAATATCCGTTCTTCGCCGTCATCGTTGCACCAAACCATGGCGATTTTTCCGGGCTGTTCTTTTGCAAAGACATCCACGACATCGTAGGCGAAATTGAATCGATCGGGGGTATTGACCGCATAGGTCTCGGCGAATTCTTCATAGGAGGAGAATTGCCGGCGTACAAGATATTTATCGAGCATCATGCAGAGGTTCCTTTCGTTTCCGGAAAGACGATTGCTAAAAATTTTACTTTTGATCCGCCGACGGCTTTCATGGCGTGTTGATAACCCGAATCATAATAAATGGAGTCGCCTTCATTAAGAACGATCTCGTGTCCGTCGACGACGATTTTCATAGTTCCCTCAAGAACATAATTGAATTCGTGTCCCCCGTGGGTGCTGAATTCGAGAGGAGCATTTTCACTTTCCGGGTCGATGCTCACCATGAACGGTTCCGCTTTTTTATTGATAAAATTTGCGGCAAGATTTTCATAGTGATATTGCCGTCGTCTTTCAACTTCCAGTCCCTTGCCTTTCCGCACGACACAATAAACATGAAGTCTCGGATTGTCGCCGCTGAGAATAGCGGAAAGCTCCACCTTGTGCGTCTTGGCCACCTCGAAGAGAAAACTGACCGGTATATCGACCGTTCCGCTTTCATATTCAAGATATTGTTCAACCGGAATTCCTAGTTCCTTTGCCATTCCCTGGGGAGATAAGCCCGCAATTTCACGGAGCCCTTTAATTCGTTCGACGATCGGCTGGATATGTTCGGTCATAACTCTTGACCTTTCTCTATGTGTTTTTAATACTGCGGATTCTGACGTGATTTACTATATTAAAGCATTCTCGGGAAAAAAACAAGAGCGGTAAAATAAGATTTTAGCCGGAATGATGCCGGCTGCATACTCTCGGCATCCTCTTTAACCACCCGCTGTAGCCGACACCGCCTTCCTGCGGCGGGCAAGCTGGTGTCGGATTTCTCTCCGTGACCATCCCGAAAACATCTTCGACATTTCCGGGACAAGCTCTCGATAATATTTAGCAATATTCTCGGGACAAGCCGGTCGCGGCTACAGAATAATATTGGACGCTGAGCAATTACAATATTACTTACTTGATGCGGCGCTAATTTGCCGGCACAGTTCTCTCTGCAGCCCAGTCACGCAGCGCTGAAATTTGTTCTTCCATGAGAACGGACAGCGGGCGAGTAGCTCGTATTTCAGCCAGCAAAATTTCATCGGTAAGGTTTCCGGACCCGCCGGCCATTGAGTACAAACCCGAGACAAGCGCCTGTTCGATTTCAGCTCCGGAAAAACCTTCGGCCGCTTGAGCCAGATCGGCTATATCATATTTTTTAGGATCGAATCCCCGTTTTTGCAGATGGATTGAAAAAATTTCTTTCCGCATCTCTTCATCCGGAAGGTCTACAAAAAACACTTCATCAAACCTTCCTTTGCGCATAAGTTCAGGCGGAAGGTTTTTAATATTATTTGCAGTCGCAACTACGAACACCGACCCTTTTCTTTCCGCCATCCATGTCAGCAAGGTTCCCAGAACGCGCTGCGATAATCCGCCGTCATGTCCATCTTCCGGGGATATTCCTTTTTCAATTTCATCGATCCAGAGCACGCACGGCGACATGCGCTCTGCCATTTTTAACGAGTCTCTGGTCTTCCGTTCTGTTTCGCCGATGTACTTATCGAAGAGCGTACCTATGTCGAGTCTCAAGAGGGGAATTTCCCATGTGCCGGCAACCGCTTTTGCCGCAAGACTTTTTCCGCATCCCTGGACTCCAAGAAGAAGAATGCCTTTTGGGACGTCCAAGCCCGGCACCGATTTATCTCCCAGAAAAATCCTCTGACGTTTTTGGAACCAGGCTTTCAAATTTGCAAATCCGCCTATTTGAGATAATTGGGATGTGTCGCATTCATACGATAAAACGCTGTTTTGTTTTATTGCGTCATATTTAAGCTTGCCGATTCCTGCAATTTGACCGTTCTTATCGGACTTTCTCAGTGTTTGCATCACCGCTTTTTTGACTTCCGTTGTCGAAAGGCCGCATAAGACCCGGGACATTTTCCGGATGTCATCATCATTCAAACTTGACGCCTGGCCGTTATTCTGAATAGACCAGTTTTTCAATTGGGATCGGATGATCTTCTCAATAATATCCCGGTTCGGAAGTTCCAGTTCAAAATTTGCAGCGAAGGAATTCAATTCAGCGGGCAGATCGAACTTTGCACTAAGAAAAATCAAAATTTGCTGGTACCGGTAGGTCTGCAATGCAATTTCTTTTATTAATCGAATATTTTTAGGATCGTTCATGAAAGGATGGAAATCCAGCAAAAGGAATATTCCCGGATTTTTCAAATTCCAAACGTAGTGCAGCAATTCCGGCGGATCTTGATAACCTTCATCGGCCTGCTGCATGTTATTCGACAGTGTAAGTCCTTCAACGACACTCCATCTATAAAAATTTTGCTTAAGGTGCAATGCCGCATAGCGGATCAATTCACACGCACGGACTTCGTCTTCTGTTTCGACAATAATCATCGGAGTACGAGATTTTATTAGCGTGATAAGATCGTTAAGATCGTTCATAATTCATCAAGAAATAATAATTGTGTTGTGTGTCTTTATGTTATTGAAAAATCGTAAGGGCGACGTGCTTTATTATATTAAAGCATTCTGTGGAAAGAAACAAGTAGGGGTGGTACGTGATGCCGTGGGGAGTTCTTGGTTCTTAGTTCGTGGTGCTTGGTTCGTAGTGCTTCGTTCGTGGTTTACCAAGAACTTCTTTTTACCATTTACAGTTCGAAATTTCTCCCGTAATCGACAATTCGCAATCGTCAATCCGCAATTGTCAATTTATTTATTCACCGATCCCATCGACCGTTCCGGATACCGCAGGCCTGCGGCGGATCCGGCAGGAAGCGCCGCATTCAGGCGGGAAACATCTTTTTCTGTCAAATGAAGATTTATTGCTTCTAAGTTTTCCTCAAGATATCTTCTTTTCTTTGTTCCCGGTATCGGAACGATATCGTTTCCCTGCGCAAGCAGCCATGCAAGCGCCAACTGCGCCGGAGTACATTGCTTTTCCTGTGCAATCAATTCCACATGCTTGAATAATTCAAGGTTATGAACAAAATTTTCTCCCTGGAAGCGCGGGCTATTGCGCCGGAAATCGTCATTGGCAAGATCTGTTGCATTTTTAAAAGCCCCCGTAAAAAATCCCCGGCCGAGAGGACTGTAGGGAATAAATGTAATTCCTAATTCACGGCATGTGGGTAAAATTTCCGCTTCTACATCCCGCGTCCAGAGAGAATATTCCGTCTGCAGGGCTGCAATGGGATGAACTTTATACGCGCGGCGGATGGTCGCAGGGGCGGCTTCGGACATTCCGAGATATTTTACTTTTCCCTCTTTTACGAGGTCCGCCATTGTTCCGATCGTTTCCTCTATCGGAACCTGAGGATCGACGCGGTGCTGATAATAAAGATCGATGTAATCGGTCCGGAGCCGCAGCAGGCTGGCATCGCATGAAGAGCGGACATATTCTGGACGCCCGTTGACGCCGAGAAAACTTCCGTCCTTGCCGCGCACGTTTCCGAATTTAGTTGCAAGAATAATATTGCTTCGATCTGTGCGCAGAGCCTGACCGACAAGCTCCTCATTTTTTCCGATCCCGTACATATCGGCGGTGTCGAAAAAATTCAAACCCAATTCGATAGCGCGGTGAATTGTTGCGACCGATTCATCGTCGTTTTGGCCGCCGTAAAATTCAGACATGCCCATGCAGCCAAGTCCGAGCGCTGAAATTTTTGGTCCGTTTTTTCCGAGTGTTCTGTATTCCATGGTGTATTCCTTTGAAAAACCGATGAAATCGTTGAATGAATTTTCAATTTTCTCTTGCGCTGCGTCTGTTTAGCCTGCTGACTTTCGAAGCGCCCGCGACGACCTCCCGATAATATTTAACAATATTCTCGGGACAAGCTGTCGCGGCTACAAAAGACTTCGAATATCAAGAACATTCTGATTAATTGCGTGTCTTTTCAAATCGACAGCCGTACACCTACAACACGTACAAACTTTCTTCTGTTCCCCCGTTTGCTTCTTCCAATTGGCAATTGACAATGGGTAATTTCTTCGGACAGTTTTCAGTTTACATGATATTGCTTTCCATAAAGATTCCTGCTATCGCAGGAAAACATTATTAGGCCTCCGGCTGCGATTTCTTCATCCCGTCTTCTTCATTCTAAATTCTGGATTCTGAATTCTGGATTCTTAATTCTGCAAAAGGGTTCCCGTCGCTTGCTGTAAATTGTATTTGCTGATTGTAAATTGAAATAACGCCTGCAAATTCGTTAGTTTTGCCTCCGATTCTGCTGTTTCCGCATCGAGCAAATCGAGATTCGTTAGCGAACCCGTTTCGTACTTCGTGCGGGCAAGGATAACAGCTTCATATGCTTGCTGCAATTGAATTTTAGAAATTTCTACTTTTGTTTCGGTCGCATGAACATCCGCAATCGCTTGCTCAACTTCAGATCGAATTTGATTTGAAGTGTTGGAGGTATGTGCTTGTTCAGCTTCAAGCATTGCCCTCGATTCTTCAACTTGATGTCCGGATCGGTTACCATTAAAAATTGGAATAGCTGCAACAGCACCGATGGCCCAGTTTCCACGCCATGCATCGAGATTCGGATAAAGGCCGTTCTTGATTCCATAATTGCCAAAAATATTTAACGATGGCAAATCATTCATTTCACTAAGTCGTTGCTGGAGAACAGCTGTCCTTTCTGCATCACGCGCAATTTTCATTTCTGTCCGCTTGCTTTGCGAAACGTTGATAAGAGAGTCATTATCAAGTGCAATATGTGTCTCGGAGAATGAACCAGAAATATTCAGCTGGGCGTTAGAAGCAACGCCAAGCAACTGGCGCAAAACGGAATACTGCTTTTCCGATGCATTCTGGATATCAACTTTTTGATTTTCTGCTGCCGCAACCCGTACTTTCGTGGTTAGCACATCATAATTCGTTGCCGAACCATCCGTCACACGCTTCTGAGTCACAACGAGGTGTTGCTTTAATGCGGAGATTTGTTCTTCTTGAACGCCAATACTGCTTTGAAGGAAAACAATAGTATAGAATGTCCTGATCGTTTGGAGCGCCAAGGACGTTCGTGTAAGATCAATTGCATCACGTGACGATTGAGTTCGCGATTGAGCAAGATCAATACCGGATCCTGTTTTCCCAAAATCATACACCGTATAATCGGCACTAATGTGACCATCATAGTTGTTATCGGGAGCGAAAAAAAAGTTCTCTGTTCCAAACATAACTGAAGGGATTGGCCCAATACGAGTATATTGAGCGAGAGCGGAGATATTGGGGGCTTGTGCGCTTTTGGAAAGCGCTGTACGGGCCTCTGCTGCCCGTACGTTTGCTGCTGCCTGTTCCAGAGCCGGATGCGTCTTGAGAACCTGTTGAACCGCGCGTTCTACGGTTAATGTATCCTGCGCGAATGATGTCTGCAGTAGTAATCCTATGCTTAGACCGAATAAATATTTTTTCATAAAGTTTCCGATAAAATTAATCTATTGCTATGGGCTTTTCCCCGTACGATTTTTTCTTGTAGCGCAAGAAGAGTACGGGAATTGTAGCTGCAAGCGTAATGAATGAAGCAGTAAGGAACACATCGCCGACTGCTTTGACGAATGATTGTGTTGCAATATGGGATGCGATGAGCGCCTGCGCCCGCATGGCGGCAAGAGCTTGATTTCCGGCAAGCGCATCCGAACTGAATCTTGTCAACCCGCGGACAACATTTTGAAATATTTCAGATTGCGAATTGACAACCTGCCCGTATATGGCATTATGATAAATCGTTCGTCGTGTCAACAGGGAACTCATAAAAGCTATACCGAAGCTTCCGCCGAGCTGGCGGATGATATTGTACAAGCCGGATGCCTGACCGGTTTTATGGCGCGGAACGTTGGAAAGCGCCATCGTTGTCAACGGTGTAAAAATCATTCCCATTGCGAATCCGCGGATGTAAAGCGGAATCATAATCTGATGATGTTCGGAGAAAAGAGAGAGAGAACCATTGATCGACAGGCTGAACGCCAGGAGGACAAGTCCGCAGAATGAAGGAATTTTCGGATTGATCTTATCCGACAAAAATCCGGCTATCGGAGCGGTCATCGCTTGCAGGAGTCCGACCGGCAGAAAAAGCGATCCGGCCTGAAATGCGGTATAGCCGAGAGAATTTTGAAGATACAGCGGAAGCAAAAATGTACTGCCGAACATGCCGAATCCAAAAATAAACAACACGCCGTTTGCGACTGTAAAATTAAAATCCTTGAACAGCGCCATTTCGATAAGCGGATGTTCGACCGTTGCTTCGGTGATAAGAAAGACAATAAGCGCCAGAGAGGAAATAATCAAACAAGTCACGATAAACGGCGACGTCCATCCGCCGGTGTTCCATTTAGCATTTGCATCGGTCAGCGATAGAAGGAGCGTGGTCAAAAATGTTGCCATAGAAATAAATCCGATAACATCAAAGCTGCGTACACGTTCTGTTTTATATTCGCGCTGGATTACATAAGTCGCAAAGAGTCCGATGATACCCACCGGAACATTGACGTTAAAAATAGAATTCCAGTTGATGTTGTCGATCAGATAACCCCCGATCATGGGTCCGAGCGAAACAGAAGCAGCCGCGGCTATGCCCCAAAATCCTAAAGCAAGCCCGCGCTGACGCGGTGGAAATTCGCGCGTTATAATCGCCATGCCTGTTGGCATAAGAAGTCCGGCGCCTGTTGCCTGTATAATGCGGGAGAGAATCAAGACATCTTCATTCCATGCCTGTCCGCAGAGGAACGAACCCAAGGTAAACATTGCAAGCGCTAAAAAATAAGTGCGCTTATAGCCGAAATGATCCGCAATCCATCCGGCGGTCGGAAGCATAACGGCAAAGACAAGCATATATGCGGTGATAACCCACTCGACTTTATCCACGCTGATGCCGAATGCGGCCATCAATTTTGCCAGCGATACATCGACGATGGTGGCGTCTAAAACGGCCATAAATGTTCCGATCATGACGTTGGCAAGAACCCACCACTTATATGAACTATGCTCGTGATGCAGGGAGGGAACGATGCGCACCGCTCCTCCGCGCAGACGGCGGAAAGGGAGAGGCGCCATTATCGAACCTTCACTCTCACTTCAACCGACATACCGGGTAAAAGACTCGCGCGCATTCCATTGCCGATAGAATCCTGAGTGATGGAAATTTTTACCGGTACGCGCTGTGTGACTTTCGTGAAATTCCCGGAAGCGTTGTTGGGGGGAATAAGCGAAAACTGGGAAGCCGTATTCGATCCTATGAGCAGAATGGTGCCGGAAAATTTCATTGACGGATATGTATCCACGTCCATTTCGGCTTTATCGCCTGCATGCAAATATGCGAGATTGGTTTCTTCCAGATTGGCGGTGACCCAGATATCCTTAACATCATAAACGGAAAAAATGGATTGACCCGGCTGCACAACATCGCCGGCAAGTACCCAGCGCTTGGAAACGACGCCGTTCATAGGCGCCTCGATGACAGTGTTCTTTAATTGTGTCTCAACGACGCCGAGCTGCGCCTGTGCAGTGGCGACCTGGGCATAGGCCAGATTGAGGCGTGCCTTTGCGGCTTCAAGTTCGTTCTGTGCGTGATCGAAATCTTCTTTTGGAATGATGCTCTGACGGAATTGCACGTCCGCGCGCTGAAAATCCGTTTGCGCCTTATCGAGGTTTACTTTTGAAACTTCAATATTTTGTTTTGCAAACGCGAGAGCAGCCTTCGTCTGTGCTTCCTGCGCACGCAAATCGCTGTCGTCCAACCGGACGAGAATCTCTCCCGCCTGAACGGTATCGCCTTCATCGGCATTGAGCTGATCGATGCGGCCAAGAATTTTTGAACTGACGGAAACACGATTTCCGTCGATATATGCATCGTCCGTAGAAACGAAATCCCGCAGGTTGATATAATAGCGCCAGGCAAAAATAGCAATTGCCAGCACGACAAGAAAGAGAGGAACGACGACTTTGACATTTTTAAAGAGTGGTACGGTCTCAATCGATTCGTCTTCCGGGCTGTCGTCCGGCGGAACGGGCTGGCGGTTGATGTGTTCGGATGATTTTGAATCCGGATGCTGTTCAGTTTGACTCATGGAACTATCCTTTCATAAAAAAATCAATTTTTTGTCCCCCTATATATGGGGGACCACATGGGGTTTCAAAGTTATTCAAGAATCTGTTTCATTCTTTCTATCTCTCCGAACGTGTCTGAATTCCGTTCAGCACAATATCGATAAACATCTGTGTATCGTTTGCAAGATCGCCATGAATCGATTCCATCGAAGCGCCGTTATGCTCTATGTAAAACATGCGAATGCGCAATCCCTGAAGGACATTCAGAATCATTTGGGCTGTTCGCTCCGGCGATGCTAAAGAAAACTCTTTGTTCTTTTTCCCATCCCGGAGAAGTTTTGCAAGAACGTTCAATTCCTTCGTTGACAGGTTCTGAAACAAGTCTCGAAAGATCGGCTTCATAGATGGCCATATTTGCCGATTATGCCAGCTTAAACTAAGAATTTCACCGGAAAACTTAATTCTGAGACGTACATAGAGGCGAATTTTATCCAAAAATGGGACATTAGTTTTCAGCATTTCCTGCATCCCCTGGACATATTCCTCCTGTTCGCGCTGAATGACCCCCCGTAAAATATCGTCTTTTGTGGGAAAATAATAATAAAGCGAAGCTTTTCCCATCCCGATATCCTCGGCAATTTCATCCATTGTAACCTTTGAATAGCCGTAGGAGATAAAACGCCGCTGGGCAGCGTCGAGAATCAGCTTTTCCTTTTCTGTCGTCAATTCCGGCTTTTTTGTATTCATGTCAACCTTTCGACTTTAATAGTTGAACAGTCGAAATATACAAAAAAGTTTCCGCCGGAGAAAGGGTGTGCAGTTAAAAGAATTTAATGGATTTTCAATTGTCAATTGACATGATAGAGCTTTCCATACAGATTCCTGCTATCGCAGGAAAAACATCATTAGGCCTCCGGCTGCAATTCGCTATTACTCCATACAATTTACAGTTTACCGTTTGCAGTTCACCATTTGCAGTTTACTGTTTTTACTCTTACTTTAATCCTGTTCTACCTTTAAAAAATTATCAAATTGTAATATCTACACCAGATCGAGGGGTTTACCCACCATGACTTATCTTTTGGCGGGACTGTTGTAGGAGTACGATTTTAAATCCTCTGGATTCGTTGCAACACGATGAAAGAGGATTTTGTGTTTTTATGACTTTTAGATTTCTTTAATGTCAATTGCAATAGAGTAAATCTACAATTCGTGATAATATTCATGATATATAGAAAATGTCTATGTAGTAATTAGGTTGTGTTTTGAACTACCTCAATAGTTGAATTATCGTGAAATTATCGAGGTTGGAAGTGTGAAGAACTTTATGCATCTTTTACAAAACAGGATAACAACTATATATAAAAGAAATGGCAGATGAATTCAAACCCGCTGGCTGAAGTATTTGGCTATCCAATAATTAATAATTCCTCAGATGCCGAAAGATACAGAAAGAATACTCTTTGTCCGTTCAATAATAAGGTACCTTCCTGCACGAAGGATAAAGCCAATGATCCTTTGGGAGTTTGTAGCATTATTGAAGATGGACGGTCTATCATTACATGTCCAATTCGCTTCCGAGAAGATTGGCTTATTGCCGGGGATGCCGCTCAATTCTTTTTCAAGACAGGCGTTTCTTGGACATCGATTGCAGAAGTGAGGATGGCAGACAAAGACGGAAATACCGCTGGCAATATTGACTTGGTTCTTGTGTCGTATGATCATAAAGGAAGAGTTGTCGATTTTGGATCGCTTGAAATCCAAGCGGTATACATTTCTGGAAATATTCGTCGACCTTTCGAGAAATATATGTCATCTCGTAAGCGAGCAACCGATTTCACTTGGACTGGTCCAAATTTCCCTAAAGCTGATTTTTTATCTTCCTCACGTAAAAGATTAGCGCCACAGATGTTTTACAAAGGCGGCATTTTGAAAGCTTGGGGAAAGAAACAAGCTGTGGCTTTGCAAACTTCTTTCTTTGAGACGCTCCCTACTTTGAAAGAAGTTCAACCGCAGAAGGCGGATATTGCTTGGTTGCTTTATGATCTTAAAGCCGATAAGAAAAATAATCGATTCAAACTCACACAAAACAAAATCATTTATACTGAGTTTGACTCCGCTCTTAAGAAGATAACAACGGCTGAACCGGGTAAAATAGAAAATTTTATAGACGTTTTACAACAGAAACTTGATGAAAAACTTGAAAGCAATTCACCAGACGCACCAACGCTCACTGATATCACACTCGGATAACAAGTGGCAAGTGAAGGAGCAGTTGGTGCTTTTTGGGACAGCGAAACCAAAAGTTATTAATGTATCTTCTGTTCCGCAGAGAAGTCTGTTTAGATATCCAGGTGGTAAGACTTGGCTTATTCCTTACATACGCCAATGGCTTAGTGCATGTAACTCTCAGGACAAAGTGCTTTTTGAACCTTTTGCTGGGGGTGGCATTGTAAGCTTGACCGCTGTTGCTGAAAAAAGAGTTCAACAGGCTGTGATGGTGGAACTTGATGAGGATGTCGCCTCCGTTTGGCAAACGCTCTTAGGCGATGATGCGCAATGGCTTGCTAACAAAATCATTGCTTTCTCAGTTTCGAAATCTAGTGTCCAATCACTCCTTGCAAGGACTCCGTCTAAACTTCGCGAGAAAGCATTTTCAGTAATTCTCAAGAATCGAATGAGTCATGGTGGAATTCTTGCTAACGGCGCGGGCTTGCTTAAATATGGTGAAAATGGTAAGGGACTTCTATCTCGTTGGTACCCGGAGACTCTGCGATCACGCATTCTTGATATTCAAAGCTATAAAAAGAATGTCAAGTTTATCCAAGGTAACGGGTTTCATATTCTTAGAGACAACGCTCATCAATCTAATGCTATATTCTTCATTGATCCACCATATACTGTAGCCGGAAGAAGACTCTACCGCTATTCAGAAATCGATCATGCTGAGCTATTTAGTATCGCAGTAAAACTTCGTGGATCTTTTTTGTTTACTTACGATAATGCTGACGAGATCAGAAAACTAGCATCAGCCAGCGGGTTTCAGATTGCCGAAATTCCAATGAGAGGTACTCATCATGCTGAAAAGACAGAGCTTTTGATCAGCAAAAACCTCGGTTGGCTAAAAGTTATTTGATAAGATGTACCGTGCAAACGCGGCATGTTTAGCGTTTGCTCATAGAAACAATCTTAACAAAAAAATAAATCGGCAAAACGCAACCTAACCATTTTAAAATGAATATTCTTGCACAACGTGCAATACAAATTGGAAGTAAAGAATATACTCCCGATGCATTCCGCGATAACGGAACGCTGAGTTCGTTGACAACATTTGTTGAAGACAAAACTCGACTGAAGGCACGCGATATTCCGTTCTCAATAGTTTTTCGTTATTATTGTGTTGTCAATCTTCAAATTCTTAGTTAATGGCTGTGATTCAATACCCATATAGAATTTGAGCAATGGTTCAGTTCAACTGAATTTTATCTGCACTTGGGCACATTGATTTTTGTAACGTTAAGTTTATTTTGGCCCAAGTACGGATAAAATCCTTAACGTTAGGTGCCAGTCGGAAAAGAGTAAGATGATAACAATTTATTGTGAATGCGGCGAACAATATCATGCTGATGAAGAGCATGCTGGGAAGAAAATTGTTTGCAATCGTTGTCAGCGTATTCTTGTTATTGCCGAGAAGAAACAGGTTGATGTGCGCATTTATTATCCGAATGCAAACCAATCGAAAGAGGGAGTGTCAAATAGCCCTTATACTTCTGTCAATATTCAAGAGGACAGGATTTCAAATGATCTGTTTAAGAAAATTGGCAAATATGCAATTATATTGCTTTGGTATTGGTCTTCGCGTTGATATTGAATCTTGTAACGAATAAGTCAAAACCCAGTCAACCAAAATCAATTTCATCAATAAATTATAATGAATCTAATTCAGCAGTTCCATCTCAATCATTTTCGCCTGAAAAGGAACAAATAGTTTCTCATCAATTAAATAAGCCCTTAACAAAAGTTTATAAGCCAACTCCCAAGAAGCTAAGTAAGACGACCTTCAGAAATCTTGAAGAATCCATACCCAAAAATCCAAATTCCTTACCTATTGGTTCAGAACCATATGGTGAGGGTCTCAAAAGCGGTCAATCCAACCTTACTGTAGAAAATGGAACTGATGCTGATGCAATAATTAGACTCATTAGGTCGGATGGATGCCTAATACGGAATTTTTATATAAAAGCTAATTCTACTTTCACAGCGCAAGAGCTTCCACCATCTTCCTGCATTATGAAAGTGGCGTTTGGTGTCGATTGGAATCCATCAACCTGCAAATTCAATTATCGTAAGTCGTTTAGTAAATCTGAACAATTTGAAATCACAGAAACTCATTGGACTGAGAACACAACAGATGGATATATTGAACATACTCGCGCATCACAAATGTCGATCACGTTACACAAAGTTCCACATGGGAATTTCCATACATATCCTATAGATGAAAAAGAATTTTGGAAATAAAAACATCGGTTGGCACCTCCTCCAGTTTAAAAAGGATAGAATTCCCGCAGAGCGGGATTTCGAAGGCTCAACAAGTAAATAATATTCTCCTGATGCGTTCCGCGATGGCGGAATGCTGAATTCGTTTACATTTGTTGACGACTAAACTCGACCAGCCGGAGGCCTGAGAATGTTATTGTGCGGAGCACAATACAAATTAGAAAGTACATTTTATCGCGCGAAATAATGCGCTGTGGGATGGATATTTCGTTCATAATAGTTTTTCATTATTATTGTGTTGTTCAATCCTTAAATCCTTGATCAACGGCTTTAATTTAATATCCATAGAGAATATAATGCATTGGCTCGGTTCAACAAATTTTATCCGCACTTGGGCACAAGGATTTTTGTAACTTCAAGTTTATTTTGGCCCAGGTACGGATAAAATCCTTAACGTTAGGGCGCTTCAGTATAAAATTATGCAAACAAATATTTCAGAAAAATATTATTTGCCATATAAAATCGTTCCATCAAACGATGCATCTCTTATACTCCAGCGTAATAGTAAGTACGCGTTATTTGTCAGCTTTATAGGATTATTATCGATAGGTTTGATAGTATTTACCTTGAATATTCAAAATAGTTCATGGCAAATATTTGTTTTTGTATTGGGAATGCTTTCACTTTTTCTTCTTTTAAATATATGGACGCTTGGACATAATCCCGAATGCATTCAAGTACGCCATGAACTTGTCGTTTTTTCTTATAGAAAATGGTATGGTAATATTACTGACATTACATTTCATAGAGAAAATATTGCGGGCTTTAGGTCTCATCTAGGATCGACTAGGAGCGGGTATATAGCCTTAGTTAGGCTTTGCTTTAAAAGTGGAAAGTGGGAAACCATAAGATTGCAATCAAGATGGTTTAACCGCGATGAGGTGCATGATATTGCTGAGAGTGTGGCTAAACGATTATCAGTGCAAATGGATATTCCATTTATGCAGGATGAAGCGACCTCTTCCTAAGTAACAAAATCATGGAGTAGCGGTCATGAGCTTATTAGACGGAATGCAATTTCCACCTTGCGAAGGTGGGTAGACCTTTGCAAGGTGGGGGACGAATGAACGGGTCTCGGCCCAATAACAATGAATCAAAAGGAGTATATCATGGAAAGCAAGGCATCGCCAAGTGTCAGCAAGCTTGGTTACTGGTCAGCATTTTTAGCTTCATTGTTCAGTATCATTTATATCATAGGACAGCTTGCTGAATGGCTTAATCTATTGGGTTCAGGGGGCGGCCCGGAGAATCCAAGCACGCACTCGGTCTTATTGTGCTTTTGATTCCTTCATTGTTTCTTGCACCGTCTTTTGTACTTCTTATGCTTTGTGTTCATTATTATGCCTCTGAAGACAAGAAGGTCTGGAGTCACGCCGGAATCATGTTTGCGACGATTTATGCTGTTATGGTCAGTATCAATTATTACGTTCAACTTACTCTTGTCGTGCCGCACCTTATGCAAGGCGAGATCGAGAGCATTCGACCTTTCCTTTTCACGCCGTTTAACTCGTTCATCTATTCAGTCGATGTGCTTGGCTACAGCTTCATGAGTCTGTCAACTCTTTTTGCGGCCTTTGTGTTCACCGGGCCAGGATTAGAACGAGTTGCTCGAAGATTCATGATTGCAAACGGTTCCCTTATTCCCTTTCTTGCGTTGCAGATTTATTATCACCCGTTGATATGGCCAGCGTCTGTTTGGGCAATTACATTTCCCGGTGCAACAATTTCATTGGCAATGATATTCAAGAGAGATCAAAAACAAGCAAACATCGGTTAGTATTTTGCTCGTGGCAAGACGAATATTTAGTTATTCGCTATTGCTGCCTAACTAGCAACTCAAGTTAAACTGGCAGATGAATGAGAAGAACGGTATATTGGTATATTAAAAGATAAGGAGAGTAACATGAGACAAGTAATTGTCTATCCTGGCGAAGATGAATATTGGGTTTCAGAATGCCCAAGTTTACCAGGATGTATTAGTCAGGGTAAAAGTAAAGAAGAAGCTATTGTAAATATTCGAGAGGCAATCGAAGGTTACATTGAAGTATTGCAGGAAGATCATCGTCCAATTCCTCCCGAACGTTTTGAAACATTAGTCGTTGCCGTATGAGTAGTCTTCCAAAAGTTTCGGGGCGTGAGTGTGAAAAAGCTCTTCTTAAAATTGGTTTCACTCTAAAGCACTCAACTTCTCATCCCGCATAAAAACTGCAAAACAGGCTTCATGAGTGTGGGTGGATTTTATCGCGTGAATGTTTCCACCTTGCGAAGGTGGGGGGATCGGCGGGATTGATGACAATGCGGCCGACGCTGTTTTGTCTGAAGATTCTTAACGCCCGGAATCCACAGAATCCGGCTTCGTAGACGACATGGTAAAAGCTGTCGGGGTAATGTTTCTTTAAATAGGCAATGAGTTCAAGCGGTGCCGGATTCATAGAAAAGGTTTTGATTTCCAAGCCATCGAGCCGGATGGTGACCTTTCAGTTCTTGAGATGGGAATCGATGCCAATGAAGAAGTGAACATTTGCGAAAGAAATTACTTTTGTGGTATTCATAAAATATTTCCTTATGTTTAGTTAAATTCACTGTAAGGTAATCCTTTTAAACATAACTTCTGACCGGATGAGTTGAGTGCAAAATTCATGGCTGGTAGAGCTTTTTGATTTTAATAATATGGTCTTCAGAGTGAACTCAATTCGTGTAATACAATTTGATAGTTATCAGGTGCAGCTTAGCCGCGTTAGGCGCCGCAACAAAGAAAACTTGATGGATGCTATTTCATGAATAAAGAGAAAATTATTCCCGCGACCGCAGGAACAATAATGGCTTTCAATTAATCTTATCCAAAGGTGGTCATGTTGTGTTAAACGCAATAGTAAAAACGACACATGCAATAATTACATTTAATGAAGCTTTTAAATAAAAGGAAAGAAACATGAAATGGAAAATATTTTATTTTTGCATTCCTGTCTTGCTAAGCGCACCTGTAATTGTTTATAAATACTATGAACTCGGTGATGCAAAAAGACTATTCTTCTGGGGACTTGCTGCTCTTATGATTCTTGTGGTCTCTTCATTGTTCATAAATAAAGGCAAAATTTATTCAAGACTTGCAATAGGTATAGCATCAGTTCTTATTTACATCTTTATTATAGGATTTACATGTGAGTTTATGAATTGGAGTTATGATGTATTTTCAATTTTTAAAGATTATGGTTTCCCAGCATATATATCGGCAGATTACAAATCGTATAACTGGGCAACTTCAAATCCGAGGTTGTCCAAGGTTTATCTCTTGAAACTTGATAGCATATCTTATGATTATTCTCTAAAGCCGTGCACAAGAAGTTTACTCATTGTACAAAATGATACATTGGTGTATGAGAAGTACTACAATGGAGCAAAACAGAACCACGCATTTCAAATTGCTTCTGTAACAAAAAGTATTATCTCGGCATTAGTTGGTCTGGCAATAAAACACAAATATATTGATAGCGTTAACCAATGTTTTATGGATTATTTTCCTGAATATAAAAAAACTGTCGCGAGTGATAAGCTTTCAATAACCATTCATAATCTCTTGACTATGCAGGGTGGATGGAAAGAGGAGTGGGGCTATGGATATGACTGGGTTAAGGCATTTATTTACTATCCGCTTGTATATAAAACAGGCGAGCAATTTTATTATAGCAGCCAACAGCCTTTCTTATTATCCGCAATCATATCAAAAGCTTACGGAAAGCCGACATCGGAATTTATGATGGAATATTTATTCAAACCTTTAGGGATTAACTATGCCTATTGGTGGAAAAGTCCGAATGGAATAGAACAAGGAGGGATAGGCTTATACATGACAGCCCGTGACTTGGCACGATTCGGCAATCTTTACATCAATAATGGAAAAGTTGGCGACACGCGATTAATTTCAAAAGAATGGATTACGAAGTCTACTACGAATTATAAAAAGAACAAGTTTTCCTGGGGCCTAAATGGTTACGGTTATTTGTGGTGGCTGGATGAAATTGAAGGGTTAAAAACCATTATTGCATTAGGATATGGAGGACAATACATTGTAAATTTACCTGACCTGAAAATGACAATTGTAACTACCGCAGATTGGTTTTATAAAGAAAAAGCAGGAAACGATAATGCAGCATTTATTTACAATCACATAAAAGATATTGTAAGTCTTTTTAAAAAACAATCGGTTGAAAATGCTCCGGAGACAATTAAGTATTTAAACAAGGCCCAAGCACCTAAACTAGTAATAAAATCTGAATAATAGTTCAGATTGTTGTGAGCGCTAACCATTTTAAAAAGAGCAGGGAGCATTAAGATGTCATTGCACGAAGTGCAATACAAATTTAGAAAGTACATTTTACCACGCTAAATAATGCGCTGTAGGATGGATATTTCGTTCTCAATAGATTTTCATTACCATTGTGTTGTTCAATCTTTAAATCTTTAGTCAGCGGCTGTCATTCAATACCTATGTAGAATACAATGCAATGGCTCAGTTCAACTAAATATTATCCGCACTTGGGCACAAAGATTTTTGTAACATCAAGTCTTTATTGCCCAGGTACGGATAAAATCCTTAACGATTGGCAACTTTCACCCTGAGGACGGAAGTTGCATTTGATAAAAAACAGTATATATTGAATATATATGGATCTTAACTTAGAAATTATCGGTTTTGAATGGGATGAAGGCAACAGAACTAAAAATTGGGTCAAGCATAGAGTATTATGGCAAGAATGCGAAGATGTATTCTTTAATGAACCGCTTTTTATTCTTCCCGACATTAGGCATTCTGACAAGGAAGAAAGATATTATGCCCTTGGCCATACTAACAAAGACCGATTGCTATTCATCTCATTCACAATTCGCAAAGATGACATTAGAGTTATCTCGGCAAGAGAAATGAGTCGAAAAGAAAGGAATATTTATAATGAACAAAAAGAAAAGTATCCCAAAGTTTAAATCTGAGGCCGAAGAGAGAAAATTCTGGTCAAGGAATGACTCCACTGACTATTTGGATTGGAAGAAAGCAAAACCTGTCCACTTCCCAAATTTAAAAGCTACAAGCCGAACTATTTCCATTCGATTACCCGAATCATTAATCGAAGAGATAAAAATATTGGCAAATAAACAAGATGTCCCTTATCAATCTATGTTGAAGATATTACTCGCAGATAAAGTACGAGAAAGAAACACCGTTCATCGGGGCAAGAGGGAAAGCCGCCTATCCAGTCGCTGACGGAACCTTTTGAAATAGTTATTGTATCCGAGGGTAATTATATAGGGTAAACCCCCGGCTCTGCCGGGGGACTCCCCCAGTTTGACTTTTGCGGAAAAAAGAAGAATCTCCTATATGTGTGAACAGCTCAAAGCACAAAGGAGATTCCGATGAATAGACAAGACAATTTACAACACACGAAGTATGAATGCAAATATCACGTAGTGTTCATCCCGAAGTATCGACGGAAGATACTATTCAAGGAGATTCGCAGGTATCTCGGGGAAGTATTCCACGATTTAGCCCGACAAAAGGAGAGCCGGATCGAAGAAGGACATATGCTGGAGGATCATGTTCACATGCTGGTAAGCATTCCTCCGAAGTATGCGGTAAGCTCAGTGATAGGCTATATCAAGGGAAAGAGCGCAATTCATATAGCGCGAGAATATCGAGGGAAGAAAAAGAACTATGGGGGAGAGCATTTCTGGGCTCGAGGGTTCTTTGTGTCGACAGTAGGCAAAGATGAAAAAGCGATACGAGAATATATACGAAAGCAGGAAGACGCGGACAGGCGTATGGATCAAATGACTATTTTTGAATAAAAACTTTTAACCGCTTTGAGCGGTTCACAATCTTTTCAAGCCTCCGGCTTTGCCGGAGGTCTTTGACTCGATTATAAGACTTTTCCGCCAGAGGCGGACATGTTTTAATAACATCAAGCATCGTCATGCTCATTGTTTTAGAAATATTGCGCAAGCGTGCCGCTTAACATAATGACGGTTTTATTGCTGGACAAATATTTGCGCAAGCGAAAAAGGCAGAAGATTTCGGCTTTAGAAAAATGCTATTTATCAAGGCGACAATCTCCTTTATTTCAGAGAATCAATAAATGAATAGAATGAATCCTAAGGTTGAAGCATATTTAAGTAAAGCCAAAAAGTGGCAGGAAGAAACGAAGAAATTGAGAATGATCATTCTTGACTGTCAGCTCACCGAAGAATTGAAATGGGGTAAACCTTGTTACACGTTTCAGAAAAATAACATAGTTATAATACAAGGATTTAAAGAATACTGTGCGCTTATGTTTTTCAAAGGTGTCTTGTTAAATGATGCCAATGGTATCCTAATCAAAATGGGGGAGAATACGCAGGCAGGGCGCCAGATTCGGTTCACTAATGTTCGAGAAATAATAGAGATGAAAACCATCTTGAAAGACTATATTTATGAAGCTATCGAGGTGGAAAAAGCCGGTTTGAAGGTGAATTTTAAAAAGAATGCAGAACTCATATTCCCTGAAGAATTTCAAAATAAATTAGATGAACTTCCTGCCTTGAAAACTGCTTTTAATGCATTGACGCCGGGACGGCAAAGAGCATACAATCTTTATTTTTCTGCACCCAAACAATCTAAAACGCGGGAGTCAAGAGTTGAAAAATGTATGCAGCAAATTCTCAATGGAAAGGGATTAAACGATCAGTAAATTCGGGTGCAGAAAGTGTGAATCTGAAATGAATCTAATGGCGAGAAAGTCGAGAAGAGTGTTCTTTGAGCCATAATGAAAGTTGTACTTTGGAGAGTCTGCTTGACGCAAGAGACATCATCATTAAATAAACTTCTTCCTCGGTTGCGGATATTTCCCATCCATTCTTTTGAAGGAAAATATCCATCAGAACCAATGCGACTCTCTTGTTGCCATCGACGAAAGGATGATTCATACATAGATGGAAACCATATGCAGCGGCTTTGTTAAAAATTGTCTTATATGCATATTTACCGCCAATTGTTATTTTTGGTTGAGCAAGCGCAGATTCTAACAGATTCCGATCACGGAGTCCGGCTTCTCCTCCATACCGCTGCAATAAATCGGTATGAATTGTAAGAATAATCTCGTCGGGCACGAAATGAACGGACATTATTTTGCTAAGGCTTTAAGAGTATTACGAAATCGTCTGTTGGTATGTTCAAATGCTTTTACCCACTCGGCAAACTCGGGATTAAATGGAGTCAAAACGACGCCTTCTTCGGTTTCGATAAGATGTAATTCGTCTCCTTCGTTGAGATGGTAGTTGGCAACAACAGTTCTCGGCAATGTAATACCGAGACTATTACCTACTCGGCGTACAGCAGTTTTTAGCATTGACGTCTTCCTTATGTTTATACTATATTATAACAATTGTATTACTTAAAATCAAATATTTATGCGTCTTAACTATTTTAAAAATAGCCCGACAGAAAGAGTCGGGCAAGCAGGGAGCATTAAGATGTTATTGCACAGCTGGAAACCTAAAAATGTTAGGAGCTTATATATGAGAGTTCTGACTACTGTTGTTTTTTTGATTCTGTTCTTACACACTACTTTTTCCCAAATACGGAATGTATACGAAGTCTATGCAATCGAGTACGCAAAAAATCCGACTAATGTGCCGGTGTCTGAGATCGCCATCGGCGCGAACTCAAGCGACAGTGTAACTTTCTCTTTTTATATCTGGTTCTTGAAAGGCGACAACGGCAGAAAAGTACTCGTTGACGTCGGATACTTGCGGGATAGCACAAAACCACTTTCTTCTCTGCGAGAATATCAGAGGCCCGATTCTGCTCTTAAAAGGATAGATGTAGACGCAAATGACATCACTGACGTCATTATAACTCATCCTCACTCAGATCACATCGGCGGGCTTCAATTGTTCAAAAATGCAACAATCTGGATGCAGAAAAATGACTTTTCTTATTTCGTTGGGGATGCGTGGCAGAAAGGTGCATCCCATATTGGTCTGGATAAGCAGGATGTACTAAAAATTATTCATGCCAACCTGGAAGGAAGGCTTCAGCTCGTCAATGGCGACAGCATAGAAATCATTCCGGGCATTCGTGTATTTATTGGTTCGAAGCATACATACGAGTCCCAGCACCTGCTCATCAACTCAAAACCTGAGAAGGTGCTTCTTGCATCCGACGACTGCTGGTTTTATTATAATCTTGATCACCTTCTCTCAGTGCCATTAACTTTTGATGCTCATGCATATATCACACAATTGCGCAGAATGAAGACTCTCGTTGCCGACACAAATTTGATTATCCCCGGACATGATCCTTTGGTCATTTCTAAATTCAAACAAGTGTCGAGAGGAGTGGTAAGAATTCAATGAACCAATTGCTGCACTTAACCATTATTAAAAATGCCCGCCATTTTTGTAATATAAGAATTGTTAGACAGCAATAAAAAATGGGAAATAATTCTTCAAGAAAAATAACAGTTTTGGTCATCAATGTGCTTGTATTACTTTTTGCACTGTTTGGGCTGGGCATATTTACGGCTGGAGATGATGGCGGTGAATTTATCATGCATCTTCTCATTGCGCCGATATTTGTACTCTTAGGAATTGCGCGCCGAAATATTTTAGTCTCTAGATGGTCGTCCAAGTTGAATGCAGCAATCCATTTTCTGTTTGCTCTATCCTTTCCCTTGCCGGTAATTATAGATGGAAGTCTTTCAAAAACCATGAGAGTAACAGGCCTTACAATTGATTCAACCCTTTTAGTATGTCTGATCATTACTACGATTATAGAGATGAATAAATCATATTTAGATATAAAGTGACTATTCAGCGTGAGTTTTAAATTTCTACCTTGCGAAGATGGGCAGACCTTTGCAAGGTGGGGGGCTCCATGAGGCAGTTATTTTTTTATGAAAGGATAAATCAATGAAAATTAGATTTGCATCATTTCTGCTCTTTACCATTATTATTTCCTCTAATATATCTTTTGCGCAATTGACAGCCGAACCTAATTCTATATTTATCGAAGGAGCCGGGAATGGAGGATTATATTCAATTAATTATGATAGACTTCTCACGAATAACCTGAGCTGCCGTATTGGATATTCATATTTGGAAATACTTAGCGCTCAAATTTCGACATATCCGTTTTTAGTAAATTATTTATACGGAGAAAATAGTTCAAAAATCGAAATTGGACTGGGAATAATGCTGATCAATATTTCAGTATCAACAGAATTAACTAATCTTCCACCAGTTCTTTCAATATCCACAACTCTTGTTACGGGAGCATTTGGATATCGCTATCAACAGAAGGACGGCGGAATTATTTTTCGCGCTGATATAACGCCGTTTTATTATTTAAGATCCGATATATCTACTAAGAGATTTATTTTAAGCGGGGGAATAAGCTTAGGCTATACATTCTAAAAATGTAGTCACTCAGTGTAGTAAAGATTTTTTTATTCTTTCAATATCACGCGAGTAATTGCGTATTTTATTAAACACTTCGGTACTGAATTAAAAAACCGGGCCGCGAAGAAGCCGTATACGTTTGCGGGCTTCTTCGGCGTAGAGGGAGTTCGGAAACTGCGCGAGAAGTTTTTGATATGCTTCGCTTGCAGCCGGGGCATTGTGAAGAACGGTTTGCTGGATCTCGCCGATTCTGAACTGCGCCCGGTCGTTCATGATGCTTGAAGGCAAAGAATCTGCAACAAAACGGAACGTCGAGAGCGCTTCGTCGTAACGCCGAAGCTGCACACAAAGTTCTGCAGATTTCATCAGCGCGTCGTCTAAGAGGAGTGTCTGTGCATACCGCGAGGCGATGGATCGAAAACCGGCAAGAGCTTCCGTATACTTGTGCTGTTCGATCAGCAAATCAGCCCGGATGAATTCTTCAAGCGCCTGCGGCGCTGAAGTTTTATTCTCCAGAATGAAATACTGCAACTGCAGCGCATTGTTTGCAAGATCAGAATTGAGAGCCGTTGTAAAATGCTGAAGATGCGCAAGAGCGGAATCGAATTTGCCTGCATAATAATCGGTTCGTGCCAGGAAGTACGCCGCCTGCTCCTGTGCGGCGATTTCCGGAGACGATCCTAGTTCAAGAAAATATTTCCGTGCCTGCTCGAGATCCCCGCGTGCAAGTTCGATTTTTCCCGATTGAAGTAAGGCATCACGCATGAATGAAGATGTCCGCGGCATTTGAGTGAGGCGGCGGAATGCTGCGAGCGCCGAATCGAGATCGAAAAAATGTTCGAATTGAATGCAGCCGATGCGATACAATGATTGTGCTGCAAGTTCTGTTGAAGGGCTCGAGAGAAGCATGCGCCGGTACAGTGCAATCGCTCCGTCGTAACTCGGATGTTCTTCGTTCACATTGGATACATCAGCCGTGTACTCGACGGATGAAACGGGGAGCGTATCATTAAGACGGCTTTCATCTTCTATGGCGCGTGCAAATCCGAATTGAGCTTGAGCAAAGAAAGGGTTGCTGCTGTACGAGACGATGAATTCCCGGAATGCGAACGCTGCTGTCCGGGACTCGTGTTCCTGAAGAAGTCTCTGAGCAAAACTGTATATTTCCGTTCCATTCGCGCGCGCAAGCTTATCGATGGTCTTATATTCTGCATAAGCGTCGAAAGAACGGTGTTGTTCCAGATAAATCCATGCAAGCAGCCGGTGAAAGACGATATTTTCCGGCGCTGCCTGGACGGTTGCATTGATGACGTTGAATGCGGCAAGGAGCCCCTCGGGACGGACGAGAAAAGTGCCGATACGCGATTCTGCGAACGAGAAATTGCCCGGAGTCGCTTTCAGCATCTCCACATATTCCTGAACGGCATCGGAATAGCGCTGGAGCGAGGCATAGATTGTTCCCAATTCGTCCGCAAACATGGCGGCATTGCCGCTTTTTATTTTTGCCTCGCGGTAGACTTTGATGCCTGCATCGTACAACCGGTGCTCCATCATTTCGTTTGCAACAAGACGGTAGAGTCCGATATTGTTCGGGTCGGCGGAAAGAATCGACCGCCAGAGGGAATCGGCGGCCGGTTCATTCCCGGAATCGAAATACAATCCGGCAAGCTGTGAACGCTGCGTAACGTCGTTCGGATGCAGCATAATCCATCGCCGGGTTATGGCAAGAGCCTGTGCGTATTCTTTCAATTGTGAATAACAGTGCTGCAGTCCTTCGAAGTACATAAAGCTGTTGGAATCGGATTGAAACAATTCTTCATACAAAGGCTGCGCCTTTTCCCATTCGCCGTTTTCTTCGAACTGCTGTGCAAGCTGAAGTCTAAGGGGGGCGTTCTGTGCTCCGGCGACGGAGCCGAAGAGAAACATGCACAAAATTATACCCGAAGTATAAAATGACCGTGTATGCATATTCCGTATGTAACACAGAAATTTGCCGGAAGTCAACGGGAGACCGGAGACAAACTGGAAACAAACCCTCGTTCCCAATCTGGAGCTTGGGAACGAGATGCGGAGCCGGATTATTCTTTTTCCACAGATCCCGAACCGTTGATGGACTGGTTGACGGTTTTCGGTTCTCCGTGATATTTAATTTTTCCGCTCCCATCTATTCTTGCGTCAATTGAATTTGCAGCCTGACAATAAATTGTGCCGCTTCCTTCAATGTGCGCTTTTACTCCTTTTGCGGCCAGCGAGTCGGCATTGATTTTAGCGGAACCGGAGATGTGGATTTTTAACTCATCAGCCGAGCCGCTGAGATTCATACGGGACGATCCGTTGATGGCAAGAGTGAAAGAATCGGACAATATTTTTTGAACATCCCCCTCTGCAGAACCGTTGACTGTAAATTCCTCCAGACGGGGAACAGAGACGGTAATCTGGATTCCCTGCGTGGGGGCAAGGTTGCCTTTTGTATAAATCCGCAGCCTGTCACCGCTGACTTCCGTTTTAACAAACGGCAGGATATTTTCATCGGATTGGATCGAAACCGATTGCTGTGCCTGACATGTTATATGAACCTCGTATCCGCCGTCGCAGACGATCGATTCAAAAGCCGGCATTTCCCGTGTATCCGTTTTAATTGTCCCGTTGCCGCGAACCCTCGGGCCGAAGCATGCGCACAAAGAAAACGCACAAAGAAGCGAAAAGAGAAAAATATTTTTCATATAAATGATCCCTTCCTAATTTGTTGTTTGTGTCATATACGATGCCGGGCAGTTAAAGTTACACCTCCACTCTGTGTCATCGATTGACGGTCTGGCTACATTTTTATCTATGCTCAGCATATACTTGATATCCGGGATTTTCTACAACTGCGGTAGCTTCCCAACGTCAATCTGCCCGCCTCAAGAGGACAGCACAGGCTGCAGTATATTTGGGATAGGGATACACGATAATGAACCATTAACCATTTGCCATTTACCATTTACTATTTTCCATTGACCATCCATACCTCACAATTCTCCTTCGATAATCAATTTGTCCGCAACATTTCTTTTGTTCAGAAAAATTGCGGCAGTTTTCTTCGCGGTGTCCCATATCCAATGCTCGCCCGAAATATTTCCCTCCTCGATTCGTTTTCCGTCGATTGCTATGTCTTTGGGTTTAGCCGTATTGACCCAAAAAATTCTGTATGCACGTTCCTTTGTTTCGCCCTGGAAGGATCCCTTCGGTTTTTGAATCACGATTTTTTGATTGCGGGCCGGTTCATATTCATATTGAAAATCTATCCAGCGGTACTGACCTTGCTTGAATGCATATGATTCTCCGTCGTCTTCATACAGTGAAAATGTATTCTGCGAATGCCCGGGAGGAGTATAAGCAAAAACTATCAGTGTATCTAATTGCGCTCCGGAGTATTCCGTATAGGGTGCAATCGGTATGATGGAACCGGCTTTAACATACAGCGGGAATTCGAAAAGCGATTTTTGCACGGTTATTTCCCGGCTGCCCGAAAATTCTTCCTGCGTAAAATAATCGTACCACATTCCTTCCGGCAGCCAGAATTTTTTCTCCGTCAACCCATGTGCATTCGTGGGAGAAGGAGTCAGGATAGGCGCGGCCACCATGCTGCTGCCGAAACAAAATTCGTCGTACCGGTACGCTTCCGGCGATTGCGGATAATCGATATACAAACCGCGGCAGAGAGGTATTCCTTTCTCCGATGCGATTTCGGTCATCGTATAAATGTACGGAAGCAGTTTGTATCGGAGCTGTATTGATACGCGTGCCGAATTGAGCACCGTGTCTCCCCATTCCCACGGCAGACGCGAACCTTGATCGAATTCTCCCGGCAGGCAGGGAGGAGACCAGAACAGATCTTTTTTGGCATGAACACGGAAAATGGGAGAGACGGATCCGAGTTGAAGCCATCGCGCAAATATTTCGGCGCCGGGCGGATATCCGGAAGGTCCCTGCGGCATATAACCGCCGATATCGTGAGACCAGTAAACTCCGCCGTTTGCTCCTTTGATGTTCGTTTCCAGCGAGTAAGCCATCGTTTCCCAGCTGATGTATGTGTCTCCGGAAAAACCGAAAGGATAGCGATGATTGCACAAAACATTCTCCTGCAATCTGTTCATGACCACCGCTCTTTTTCCCGTGAATTCTGTTGTCAAACTCCGATAGAGGTCGGAAGAGAAAATGGAACTTTCGCCGTCCACCCAATGGAAATCGAGACCGTCTTCCATGAGATGCGCAAGGTACATTTCATAAAACGTTCTGAAATGTTTCCGGTTGGCCGGGTTGTAGTGAATGATCTTCTGTTCCGGCTCCCATGGAAGGCCGTTCGTCAGAGCCGAATAATAATTGATGCCGGCTCGTGTACAGAATTCACGTACCTGTGGATCCTTATAATAGAGAGCGCCGGCATGATGATTGAAACCTGTTTTCAAATGAACGCTGTCGGTCCATCTGTGGAACGCTTTCATATCCTGAAAATGGGACGAGTCGTACCGGAATCCGTACCAGTAATCGACATGCCAGCACATATCGAGAATAATCGCATCGATCGGAATCTGTTCTTTGCGAAAGCGAGCAACAATCCGGCGGTAATCGTTTTCGTTATAATCTTTCCAGCGGGAATAGATAAAGCCGAGCGACCATTTAGGAAGCATAGGAATGCTGCCCGCCAGTGAAAAAAAATCGTTGAAGGCCTGTTTGTAATTATGTCCGTATCCGAGAACAAAAAGTTCATTCCAGGAATCTCCTGCTTTGTAAAAATAAAGCGTATCCGGAGTATGGTTTAGAATGGTGAACCCGCGCCGGCTGAGTATTCCGTCCGGGATCGGATGCGGAGAGGGCTTTGAGCCGACATCGTTCTGTTCGCTGTAGTGTACGTTTCCCTTGCAGTTATCCAGGGATCCGATAACACCGCCGAGATTCGATGTATCTTCCTCGCCAAGATTCTTGAGCGAAAAACCATCACGGAGTGAGATCGTAATTCCGCCCTGTGCTGCGTCAAGATCGGGAGAATAGACTACGGTCATTGAATCCGTTTGAATAATGGAAGTGCCGTTTTTTTCAGTTAAGGTAAAATGTGTTTTTGGAAATTTAAGGTTTACAACTCCGAGGTCGGTCAAATCGGGATATGTCCGGTTGGTTTCTTTTTGGATGCGTATCATGGTCGGGGTCAAAACTTGAATCCGCAATTTTTGCAAGAAGATAGAGTTGTCTGTTACCAGAGGATATCCTGCAAAACAGGCAGAAAAAACCATTGCAAGGAGAATGGCTAAAATAGTATGTTGTTCGGTTTTCATAGATGGATTTGGAATTATAAAGAATACAAAATTATTTCACAAAAGATACGTTCATTTTTATTCTTTTTCATGAAAAATTTAAAAGAGTTCTTTGGTTCGTAGTTCGTAGTTCGTGGTTCGTGGTTCGTAGTTCGTGGTTCATAGTTCATAGTTCATAATTCATAATTCATAGTTCTTGGCTATTAGCCACTTTTCCCTCATTCTATATTCTATATTCTTAATTCTAAATTCTGAATATTGGATTCTCTTTTCTTGCTTCCCCTTTCTATTTTCTTTACCTTGAGCCTCATGACGAGCGGGAAAAGAAATATCGCCATCCTCGGTTCCACCGGCTCCATCGGGCAAAATAGTCTTCAGGTGATCGCCAACCTTCCCGGCCGATTCACGGTCACGTATTTAACTACGAACACGAATATAGATATTCTCGAGCAGCAAATAACAAAATTTCACCCGCGCGGCGTTGTTGTTCTGAATAAACGATGCGCGGATACACTCCGCGCACGCGTCAGAAATTTAGAAATTCTCTCCGGGCCTGAAGGATTGCTGGAAATCGTCAGGAGGGAAGATGTAGACCTTGTGATCAATTCCTTAGTCGGTTTTGCCGGCTTACAACCCACCGTCGAGGCAATTCAGCGCCGCAAAGATATTGCTCTGGCGAACAAGGAAACACTTGTTGCTGCCGGAGAGTTGATTACCGTACTGCTCAAAGAATACGGCGTTCGTCTTGTGCCGATCGACAGCGAGCACAGTGCGATACTGCAATGTCTTATCGGGGAAGACCGATCAACAATTGCAAAAATAATTTTAACAGCATCGGGCGGACCGTTTCTGCATACGCCGCAGGAAAAATTCTGCGGCATTACGATAGAAGAAGCGCTCAATCATCCGAACTGGAAAATGGGGAGCAAGATCACGATCGATTCGGCGACTCTCATGAATAAGGGACTGGAAGTGATCGAAGCACGGTGGCTCTTCGATGTTCCGGCAGATCGCATCGATGTCGTCATTCACCCCCAATCCATTATTCATTCGATGGTGGAATTTATCGACGGGTCGATCAAAGCGCAATTGGGAGTGCCGGATATGAAAATTCCGATCCAGTACGCCCTGACATATCCGGAACGCGTGCAGCTTCCCGGCGGGCGCATCAATTTCCCGCAGTTGCATTCGATGACTTTTTTCCATCCTGATAAAGAAAAATTCCGATGTCTGCCATTGGCATATGAAGCGCTTGCAATCGGAGGCACGGCAGCCACCATTATGAATGCGGCTAATGAGGTCGCGGTACAGGCGTTTTTAGAAAGAAAGCTTGCCTTTGATAAAATTGCAGACATCATCGAACGGGCGATGCATCAGATGCCCAATCACAGGATGCCTGAACTCGGGCATATTATAGAAGCCGATATCGAAACGCGCAAACTTGTCCGAACTTTATTCTAATCGTTTTTGTTAAAAAGTGAGAAGCCTGAATGGAAATCCTTAGCACAATATTTTATTTCATCATCACCATAGGTGTGTTGGTTTTAGTACACGAATTCGGACATTTCATTGCAGCAATTTCCCTCGGCATGCGCGCAGAAGTGTTTGCTGTCGGCATGGGCAACAGGCTGTTCGGCTGGAACAAAAAGACTGGATTTTCATTCGGCACAATTCCCGGCGATGTTGATCTTGAAGGAAACACTGATTACAGGATTTCTCTCTTTCCCATTGGAGGTTATGTAAAAATTGCAGGAATGATCGATGAAAGTTTCGATACTGAATTTTTGAAACATGAACCGCAGTCATGGGAATTCCGCTCAAAGCCGATCTGGAAGCGCGCCGTTGTTCTTTCAGCCGGTGTGATCATGAATGTGATTCTTGCCATTGTAATTTTCTGGGGCATTATTTACTACCAGGGAAGAGATATAAGGCCTGTAACCGAAATCGGTTATGTTGCACCGGGAAGTCCTGCAGAGAAATGCGGTTTCCGCGTTTCCGATAAAGTGCTTGCTCTCAACAATAAACCGATGAAGCAATGGGATGAAATAGAGAGCTCATTATATACCGAATCTGTCGGCAATGATCTGACATTCCGCATCGAGCGCAATGGTGTACCGGCGGAGATTTTCATCAAGCGTTCCGCTGTTCCCGATCTTACCGAAGAGCGCTTCGGTATTTTGCCGGCCGGACTTGTTCCCGTTGTTGCAACAGTCGATGCCGCTAAGCCCGCCGGACTCATCGGACTTCAACCAAACGACACAATTCTTGCAGTGAACGATGTGCGTGTGAGTTACGGTTCGCTGTCGGAATTAGTCAAGGCGCATGCAGACAAAGAAATAGTGCTTGCATGGAAACGCGGTGATCGGCGGATGGAAAAAAAGGTTACACCCACACATGAAGGACGCATCGGTATTTCGCTTGACGCCGGTTATACGGGAACGGTCGTGCATTTGCAGTATAATTTATTTGAGGCGCTTCCTGTAGGAATTAGAGACGTTACATTGACAAGTCAATTGTTTCTTGCCAATATTTATCAAATTATAGCCGGCAAAGCTTCATTCAGCAAATCGATGGGCGGACCGGTCAAAATAGCTCAAATGGCCAACCGTTCTGCGGAAAACGGATTAACTGCATTTCTTGGGTTTTTAGCGCTCTTGAGCATCAGCCTAGCATTATTGAATATACTACCGTTTCCTGCCTTAGACGGCGGGCACCTTGTTTTCTTAGCATATGAGGGAATTTTCAGAAAACAAATCCCTGATAATATAAAGATCGGCATTCAAAGCGCAGGCTTTTTCCTTCTATTGGCGTTTATGGCGTTTGTTGTGTATAATGACGTTGTGAATTTTTAATTTACGATTGTGATTTTTATCAATGCCTCTTATGGGAAAACGATTATGTTATCATGTTATTATGGTGTCATCCACCAAGTATAGGAGACTTTGTTATGAATATCTGCAGGAAAAATTTTCTCTTTCTCTTCGCCTACCTGGGAATGCTTATGCTTCCCGGCTTGATCTCAGCGCAGTCTCTGATCAAAAGCGTAGATGTGAATCTCCAGTTTACGGAATATGATGTTCTGTACCTTACCGATTTTATCAATGTTCGAACGCAGACATTGAGTCCGAATATCTCCGGTATTTCTATGGATCTAATGGTGACCAATCCAGCCGGCGGTACCGGGAATGTTTACGTTGCGATAAAAGTTATGATCAAACTTCAAGGTGACATCTCACCTTCTGAGCTGGTCGAAGGAAAGACGAACTTGTTTTCGATAAAGGGGGGAACACGAACACTGGCAGCGCGGGATTTTGCAAATGGAAACAGCGATGTGTATATCGTGAATAACGGTTATATTTTAAATGATGCCGTAAAAACACGCCTGGAAAATTTAGCAACAACAATTACAACCGCTCCGCCGGGCGTCTATCAGGTTTTCATGACCGTCTATAATGAAAGCGGACAGCAAGTCGGCGGCGCTTCAAAAACCATTACGGTTTCCATCTCGACGCCGGACCAAGTTCTTGTGGAAATAAACAGTCCGACAAATGGAAGTTTTTCCACAAACCTGGCTCCGACATTCAACTGGACGACGCAAGCATCCGGTGTTTATGTGAAAGTATTCGAAGTCGGTCCCACCCAGCACTCGCCGCAGGATGCTTTGACGGGCAGCAACCCTTCGCTCGTACGTCAACTGAACGGAGTTTCATCGCTTACATATCCGTCGGATGCCCAGCGCCAATTGCAGCAGGAGAAAGCATACGTGCTTCAAGTAAGCGCCATCGTTACTACAAACCGCGGAGAAGTCGATCAGGCAAGCTTACCCGTCGTGTTTAGAATTACCGACGATAAAGTCGGACAAATATTAGATAATTTTTTTAATGTGCTCGGAGGACAGCCGGGAACGACGTATTCTACATTGCGTGCCGATCCGAATGATTGGGTTGTATGGCAGACATACGGCGGGATAACACTGGATGGAGCGACGATCATGGGAAGTGATTTGCAGGCTGTCTTGAATACATTGTCGATGCAAACGGATACAAAAATTCGACTCAGCGTCGAAAATCAATAAGGAACGCAGAAGGAGAATCATATGGAAAAGAAAAGCATGTTCATCTGTATCTTCTGTCTGCTCGGTTTGTTGATGCTAGGACAGACGACGAAGAACGATACCAAGGATATTTCGGCGTACGTTATTAAAGTTATTAATAATGTCAACATGCGTACACCGACAACAGCATGGCAGAAGGCCGTTCCTTTAAATACGCTGAAATCCGGATATGAATTGAGAACTGAAAAAGGCTCGCTTGCTATGATCCTTTTTGCGGATCAATCGAAATTGATCATACGGGAGAAATCGATTGTAATGATCAAAGGAGAGGTGAAAGGAAAAGAAATCATAAGCCGGAGCGTTGAAATGGATCACGGCGACATGATTTTCAACGTTAAAAAAGCAGAGACAGAACAGTTTCGCTTTTCTTCTCCGATTTCTGTCGCATCCATTCGTGGAACGCAGGGAGATTACAGTACCGGCGGCGATGCCGATTCTTTGACTATAGGAGAAGGGCTTGCAGATTTTTCCAATTCATTCTCCGGGAAAAAGATGCACGTCGGTTCAGGCCAGACCGGTATTGCCGACAGCAGCGGAAATTTGATCGTCGGTTCGGCTTATTCCCATTCCTTGAAACGTATAAAAGATTTTCAAAATGAGGGTGAGTTTGGAGGTTCAGGCGATACATCGAAACCGTTGGGTTTGTTGACTCCGGAATTCGATCGCCTCGTTTCAAAACATTCGTCGAATGTTCGCATCAATCTGGCCTCTCTGCAGGGAAAAGCAGTTGGAGTGCATATGTTCTATCGAAAACAAGGCGATCCTTTGTTTATCGATCTTCCTTTGACAGTGACGGGTCAAACGGCGACAGGGAAATTGCTCGCTGAAACAGTGAAATACCCGGGTTTAGAATATTATCTTTCGATACAAATGACGGACGGTTCAACTCTTTTATTTCCGGAAAACGGATCGACTACCCCCATATCGATTGCGGTTGAAGGTGTAAAACATGAATTACGCATACCCGGACAAACCGGTTCGTTGCAGGAAAAAGTAGTCGTATTGCGTTGGATCGATTGAGCTTGCACTTAAAGCGAAATCATTTTCTTATAGGCAGAGGTTGTTTTTTGACGGTGGGATTAATTTACCGCCGTGGCTCCTTTGTACAATAATTTGTTTTTTTAAAAAACGCAGCAATCAACCACTCATGAGGCGATGAATGATTGTGCTTACTCCAAAAAAACTTGCCGGTGCGATTTTCATTTGCGTGATGCTTTCTATTTCGTTTCTTCAGGCACAGACGAGTCCGTATGTTGTTGAAACGAGAGTTTCCGAAGCGACGGAAAATGAACCTGCTTCACTCAGTGTTGAATTGGCGCAAAATACGCAAATCCAGCAGGTCGTCGTTCATTACAGACAATTCGGAGAGACCGAATATACGGAAGCGGAAATGTTAATCTCCGGCCGCATAGCGGTTGTGACAATTCCGGCGAAATTTGTCCGACCCCCCTATATCGAATACTATATTGAATTGCGTTTGATTAGCGGACCTGCCGCCTTTTTCCCGATGGAAAATCCGCTGGACAATCCGCTGAAATTTTCCGTGAAAGGGGTCAATCCAAAAGATGCAGAAGTTCGCTTCCTAAGCCCGGAATCGGGAGAAACAGTTGCAGCGGAAGATATTGCTGTTGCTATTTCCTTGATGTTTGTCTCGGATGCAGTCGATAAGAATAAAACAAAACTTTTTATCGATAATATCGACGTAACGAAAGAAACAATTTTTTCCGACGATGTCATTCTGTACAATCCGAATTCTGCCGGGCGTTCGCTTGAGCTGGGTACACATACGGTTGCCGTAGTTCTGTACGATACGACCGGCACATTGTACTATCGGAAAGAACAGAGCTTTAACCTCTCCTCAGCCATTGCAATTCAAGAACAGCAAGCTGCCGTAAGGATCAATACGAACGGACAACTCGAATACAGAAATGAAAAAGTTGATTCCACGACAACGACATATTTGCGCGGCGATCTGCATGCAAACGGAGCTTATAATTCATTGGCGTTCGGCGCTGATCTTCATGTCACAAATGAGGATAAACCTGACCGGCAGCCCCAGGACAGATACTCGGCCTATTTACAAGATGGAGATTTATTTAGGCTGCAAGTCGGCGATGCATATCCTGTTTTTCCTTCGCTTCTTGTCAGCGGTAAACGCGTTCGCGGGTTAACCGGTTCGCTTAAGCTCGGCTTTTTTAATGTTGATGTGTCGTGGGGGCAAATAGATCGCCCGATCGAGGGAACCGTGCTTAAAGATACCATCTATGGAGATTCATCCGCCGCATCGGCACGGCCGCAGGCATCCAAGCTTATCGACAGCCTTGAATATCAGCTCTTTCAATCCGGCACGTATGCAAGAAATTTTCTTGCCGTACGAACAAGTTTCGGGAGCGGCGAAAATTTTCAATTCGGTCTGTCATTCGTCAAATCTAAAGATGATACTTCCTCGATTGTCTATGGAACGTATCCGGAAGAAAACCTTGTAGTTGGAACCGACCTGCTTCTGGCAGCAGATGATCAAAAAGTGAAATGGACGAGTCAGGTTGCATTCAGTGAAACGAACAAAGACATCTCCGGCGGCAGCTGGAATGATAACGACTTTAAAGAGCTTGGATCGGGGAAATCGGATTCCGCAAGCGTTGTCAACCAATACATAGATCTTGCCCATATTGCCCGTAGATTTATTACCGTCAACGATCAATTATGGCCTGCAAATCCTGCTGGTCCGACTGTCCCGTCGCTTGCAGCGGAGACGGAGCTTACACTGAATTATCTCAATAATTTTTTCCGTGTGTTCGGTTTTCGCCGGGGAAGCACTTACATTTCATTTGGAAACGACTATGTCCAGACGGATATTATGGGCCTGAATGTATCCGACCGCATACGGCTGCTGAACAACCGGGTTATGGCAACTCTTTCGTACGAGACAAAGTCCGACAATACCGATCATACCGCAATGCCGACAACGCACTATAATACGATCACGGCATCCGTGACCGCAGCTCCGGGCAACGACCTCCCGACGTTTTCTATCGGACTGGTGCTCAATACACGAAAAAATTCCGTGGTGCTTGACACGAACTCGACCATTGTCGATTCGTCGGAAGTTGCAAATGATGCCACACAGAGATTGTACGGTACTGTTTCATATGATTTCAATTTTCTTGCACGGCAAAGTTTTTCACTCTCGGTAAGTGTTGCAAAAAAAACAGACAATACTTATTTCTTACACAATCAGGATAATTTCAATTTATCGACATCGTTGACGACGAATTATGCCATACCGCTGCAGACAACAATTTCGGCAATTGTCAGCACGAATGCTTCGTTTCAAGCCGCTATGGATACTTTGAACGGTTCTCCTTTTTATCTGCCGTCGACGAGCGAAACGACGTTCGATTATCAAACGCTTTCTTTCAACGCTCGAATGCGGGTTATCGAGGACGAACTGAATGCCTTTGCAACTATTGCACCATCGTTCGGAGCCTTCAGGCGTGTTCTGTATCAAGCGGGCGCTGATTATCAATTTGTCAAGAATCATTTCCTCGTTGCACAGATCGATTTCGTGCAAAACACCGGCGCATTAAATGACGTGATTGCCAGTCTCATGTACCGGTTTTCGTTTTAAACGACACGCAGAATAAAACACCGTATGACGAAAATTTGAAAACTCGGAAATAAAAAAGGGAGTGCACATATGACAGTGTACGATTTTAAAAAGAAAATACTTCCTTTCATCATAAAGATTTCTCTCGGCCTGGGTATTGGTGTCTTCGTTCTTCTTTTGATGCAGGGATGGCTGTTCGAAATCCCCTTTTTTAAAAACATCGACCTTTTAACTATCGACTTCCGATACCAGAATAAATATGAACACCAGCACGATATCCGCGATCTTGAAGAGACGGGCGACGTGGTTCTTGTCGGAATATCCGATGATGATCTGAAAGCACTCATCGATCCGTTTCCGTTCCCGCGGGATTATTATGCGCATCTTATTGAAAATCTCGAAAAAGCCGGCGCACGAGCCATTGCATTTGATATGACATTTGAAGATCCGGGGAAAACAGCAAGGGGAGACAGCATTTTGCGGGAAACGCTCGCTCGATATCATAATGTTATTCTTGCGGCTAAGATGGAAACAGGTACGGGCAACGAAAAAGTTGTTGTCCGGTCTACGGAAGCATCTTATGACAACATTTTCTTTGATGTCGATAAAAATATCGGCATCGTCAATATTGCTAAAGACAGGGATGACGTCTGCCGGTCGTATTTTCCGTTCCTTGATGTTCAGGGATGGCCGACGCCGACGCTGGCATTTGCAGCTTTAGACAGGGCGTTCGGACTCAAACCGCTGACATGCGTGGATATATCGGAGGATGCGTTCCTGTTTCGGAACAGGGTTATTCCGCGGTATGACAGAACAAGCTTTCTTCTGAATTATTACGGTCCGGTCGGAACATTTCGGTACGTGCCGTTTTCGCAGGTTATCGATGACTCGACGTTTCAAACAAAAGACGAACGGGATCTCGGAGAACAGATTAATGCCTTTGATGAAGGTATGATGAAGCTTTTCAAAAACAAAATCGTCATCATCGGATCAAAAATGCCGGAGGAACGGGATTATCACAATATTCCTCTGTATCGGGAAGAAGGCGGAAAACGAAATTACACGATGTACGGCGTCGAAATCCATGCAACCGCAATTCAAAATGTAATTGATCAGAATTTTATTGAAATTCTGAATCCGGCTGTACAAAGCGCCATTATCCTCCTTCTTTCACTCTGTTGTTTCCTCGGTCTTCTTGAACTCAAACGCATACATCTTCGGCATGCATGGCTGTTGGAGCTCGGAGCTTTTCTGGGAACGCTTTGCATCCTTGCCGCTCTCTTTGAAATAGCTGTGCTCCTTTTTACGAATGCCAACATTTTGATTAATATCATCAATCCGGGAATCGCCGTTATGCTCGCCTACTTCGGAACAGCCGTGTATCAATATCTAAGCGAGCGTCAACAGAAGATGATGATTAAAAATGTTTTTAGTCATTATATCAACGCCTCGGTGGTAAACGATCTGGTTTCCAATCCGGAGAAAGCAAAACTCGGAGGTGATCGCCGTGAATTGACCGTTTTCTTCGCCGATATTGCGGAGTTCACAAAAATATCGGAACAGTTTCATAGTAAGCCGGAAAAATTGGTTGAGCTCCTGAATGAATATCTCGACGAAATGACACATATCATTTTAAGGAATGACGGGACGCTGGATAAGTATGAGGGTGACTTAATCATGGCGTTCTGGGGAGCGCCGGTACCGCAAAAAAATCATGCCTATCAAACATGTGTAGCCGCTTTGGAAATGCAGAAGAGACTTGCAGTATTGAGAACAAAATGGACAAAAGAAGGAAAGCCGGCTATCGATGCGCGCATCGGGATCAATACCGGAATCATGATTGTCGGCAATATGGGAGGGCACGACCGGTTCGATTATACCGTTATCGGCGACAGCGTCAATCTTGCATCGCGATTGGAAGGAGCCAATAAGCAATATAAATCCAGAATTATGATCAGCGAGTACACATATATGCAGGTCCGGGAAAAAGTTCACGTACGGGAATTGGATATGATTCAGGTGCAGGGAAAAACAGCCCCTGTAAAAGTATACGAACTGCTTGGCCTTGCTGAAACGGCTTTGACGGAAGACCAAAAGCAATCGTTGGAACTGTATCACGAAGGCTTGCGGCTGTACAGGGAACGAAAATGGGAAGAAGCGATTGCATATATGCAGCAAGCGCATCAACTCGATGGAACATGCTATGCGGCCGAAATATATATCGAACGCGCACATCTTTATCAAATTTCCCCACCGCCGGAATCGTGGAATGGCGTTTTTGTCATGACGACTAAATGATGGAAATGAAATGTTCTCATCCACATATCGGTTTTTTTCGTTGATTTTTTTCAAAGGAATCCCCTAAAAAGGTGACATGTAACCTTTTTTCGAGCAAATATTCATTTAATTACCCTATTTGGGTCATTGACGGCTTTCCGGACTTTTTATTACCTATAAGCGGTTGTTTAATTCAACCACCACTCTATACAATCTTGTTTATACAACAAGAAGCACGAAGCGTTATCCATCCTCCCGGGGGAGGGGTGGTGAAAATGTCGAGTGTTATAAAGTATAGAATTGGTTTTTGGGGTGAAACTACTCCACTATACCGAAGACAGGCAAATAGTAATATTTGCCTGTCTTTTTTTTATTCCCCATTTTAGAAGAAACAATGGAACTTCAACTACATGAGATACGTCTATTATCATTCATATCGAAATAAAAACTTCTTTATTATACTTGAATTTTTTTGCTCTTTTTAATACAATTATAATAAATAATCCTATTAATGATGAAGAGACGTTAAAGTATGGCTATTGCAGTGAGAGATCTTACGAAGTTTTATGGTTCCGAAAAAGCGGTCGATAAAGTCTCCTTTGACGTAAAAACTGGAGAGATATTGGGCTTTTTGGGTCCAAACGGGGCGGGGAAAACTACAACAATGAAAATGATAACCTGTTACATGCCCCCTACATCAGGGTCAATCGAAGTTGAAGGCTTTGATGTTGTCGAGCATTCCTTCGAAGTCAGGAAAAAAATTGGTTATTTGCCGGAATTGAACCCCCTCTACCTCGATATGAATGTTATCGAATATCTCGAATATTCAGCCTTACTTCATGGAATACGGAATGGCCTTCTACATGGGCGGCTGCGGGAAATGATCGATGTTTGCGGTCTTGGGGATGCACGCCATAAAGATATCGGCGAGCTTTCGAAGGGATTCCGGCAGCGCGTAGGTCTTGCACAAGCAATGATTCATGATCCGGAAGTGCTCATTCTTGATGAGCCGACAAACGGGCTCGATCCGAATCAAATTGTCGAAATTCGCAATCTTATCCGGCAGCTTGGCCGTGCGAAAACAGTGGTTCTCTCGACACATATCCTTTCCGAAGTGCAGGCCACATGCGACCGCGTTGTTATTATTCATCAGGGCAAAATTGCTGCCGATGGAACACTAGATCAACTGCAGGAAAAATTCCACGGATCGGAAACAATCTCTTTAGAAATGAAAGCATTCGTTGCCAATCCGATGACCGATATCTATCCTAAATTGAGAGCGATTCCCTCAGTGGAATCAGTGACCTATACCGGTCAGGATGGCGTACTCCATAGATTTAGTGTGCAGACACAAAAAGGGAGCGATATCCGCGAGGAAATTTTCAGGCAGGCGGTACATGAGGGATGGGTGCTGCTGGAAATGTCGCGCACGGTTGCAAGTCTGGAAGATGTTTTCCATTCATTGACAACATCGGAAGCGATGTAAACATGCTCAGGTACAGGCAATCCCGGCAATGAATGTAATCATTTAGAGAGAGTGCAAAGAATGAAAAAAATAATTTTTTCCCTGCTGTTTCCCGTTTCTTTTAACGTCATAGGAACCATCTGTCGCAAAGAACTTCGTTCGTATTTTAATTCAATTATAGCGTACGTGGTGATGATCGTATTCTTTGCATTAATGGGATGGTTTTACGCAGGGAATATTTTTCTCAATAATACAGCAACCCTGCGGGACATGTTCGAATATGCAGGCGTTATTTTTCTTTTCATCATCCCGGCGACAACAATGCGGCTTCTTGCGGAAGAAAGTAAAAGCGGTACGATCGAACTTCTGTCAACCAAACCTCTTCATGATGCCGAAATTATCCTGGGAAAATTTCTGGCTTCGTGGGCGTTCATCGGCATTACGATTCTTCCTACACTTGTGTACTATTTAACGATCGCAAACATCGGAAACCTCGACATTGGTCCCGTCATCTGCGGATATCTCGGATTGCTGCTGATGACCGGCGTTTACATTGCCGTCGGCGTGCTTGCGTCGAGTCTTACGGAAAATCAAATCATCGCGTTTATGCTCGGTCTCTTTTTCTGCGTATTTCTGTTCTTTATAGATAAAATGCTTTTTGCGGTGCCCGATTTTGCCGTTAGTGTTCTGCAGTTTTTAAGCGTCGATTACCATTTCTCAAATATTGCCCGCGGCGTCATCGATTCGCGCGATATTGTTTACTTTGTGTCGATCCTCGGGTTTTCTCTCTATCTTTCCGTCGTTTCGCTGCAGCGGAGAACATGGTAACGGGTCGTCCGGTATAATTGAACATTCCTTTTTATGTGGAACCTATGAATACAAAAAAAACACAAACACTTCTTAAGAGCATTCTCGTTTTGGGAATTCTTATTCTCGTGAACTTTATTTCCATTCGCCTCTTTACACGACTGGATTTGACGAAAACACATCTTTATACTCTTTCGGAGGCAAGTAAAAATCTTGTACGCAGCTTAGATGATCGTGTAACCGTTAAGGCGTATTTTACGGAAGATCTTCCGTCGCCGTACAACAACAGCAGGCGGCAGGTTCTGGATATCCTGAATGAATACAAGGCGTACGCAAAAGGGAATATTCAATTTGAATTTATTAGTCCTGAGGGAGAAAAAGCGGAACGGGAGGCAAGAGAGTCCGGTGTCCCGCCCGTTGAAGTTCAGGTTGTGAAAGAGGATAAATACGAAGTAAAGCGGGCTTTTTTGGGCCTTGTGTTTCTTTATGAAGACCGAAAAGAAGTTTTACCGGTGATTCAAAATCTCGGTTCACTCGAGTTCGATATCAGTTCCACGATAAAACGGCTGACTTCTCGTGTAAGAAAACAGATCGGATTTACAACGGGTCATCAGGAACCCGAAATAGCATCGTTTCGGAATGCCTATCAGGAACTCAGCAAGCAATATACGCTGGTGCCGGTCGATCTCAGTTCCGATACTTCGATCATTCCCAACGATCTTGCAGCATTGCTTGTTATAGCACCAAAGAAAAAATTTTCCGATTCCGTCAAATATCAGATCGATCAGTATATTATGAAGGGAGGAAAAGTTGCTTTTCTTCTCAATACAATGGATGCCTCAATGGGTAATCCGAACGAAGGGCGCGGCCCGTATGCATTTCCTGTGGAGACCGGATTGGAAGACATGCTTGAGCGTTATGGTATTCGGATCAATAGCGACGTCGTTCGCGATGCTCAGTGTGCACCGATTACCATTACACAGCAAGAAGGCCAGTTTCAAATGCAAAGCCAGGTCCCTTTTCCTTATATACCGAATATCACCGATGTCGATAAGACCAACCCGCTGGTCAAAGATTTGCAGGGTATAATTTTCTATTTTGTCAGTTCCGTTGATACGGTTCACACGGATGCAGGAGTAACAGCGGATATTTTACTAAGGTCTTCCAAGCAAAGCGGGCGGCAAACCGGATTTTTCCCGATCGATCCCTTTCACCGCTATACAAAACAGGAATTGTCGGAATCGTCCATTCCTTTGGCCGTTTCTGTTCATGGATCGTTCAGGAGTTTTTTTGAAGGAAAACTTCCTGCACCGCAAAAGCTGATAAGCCCGGAAACAAATATCATTGTTGTAGGGGATGGAGATTTCATGAAAGACGATTTTGCGCGCAACCGGGTCAATTTAACGTTCTTTGCCAATATTGTCGATTATCTGGCTGATGATGCCGGCTTGATTACGATACGATCAAAAGATGCCGCACTTCTTCCTCTCGATCCTCTTTCGGATGGAACGAAAAAAACATTGAAATATATCGACCTTTTTCTGCCGCCTTTTATCATTGCTGCTTATGGAATATTCCGCTGGAGAAAACGGGTTGCTTTTAAGAAAGCGTTTGAAGCACAAGTTTAACGAATTTATTTATTATCATCGACCATATGAAAAAAAATACAATCGTTCTCACCGGGCTGCTTATTCTTTTAATTGTTGCAGCCTACTTTGTTACCAAAAAATCCGGGGAGTTGAGTTCAAATGATGAAGGGTCGGGACTGATGTTTCGGGTTGACTCCGCAGCAGTAGATAAAATAGAATTAAAATCTTCGAAAGCGGAAATCACACTTGAAAAACAGGGAGGCGAATGGTTCGTTGTTCAGCCGCTTCGTGCCAAAGCTTCACCATCCGCAATCGCCCGCGTATTGGAGCAAGTAAAGGCGATAGAAGGAAGAAGTGTTGTCTCAAGTAATCCCGAAAAATATTCCATCTTTCGGGTCGATACGGAGGGAACGGAAATACAGTTGTGGGAACAGAAGAACATTATTGCCGATTTTATCCTCGGCAAAATGGCGCCGTCCTATTATCGATCTTATATACGGCAGGTACAATCGCACGATGTTGTGGAGACTGACGTTATCCCGAGCTATATTTTTGAGCGTCCGGTCCGGGATTGGCGGGAGAAAACGATTATTACGGCTCTCCGTGCAAACATTAAAACCGTTGTGTATCAATTCGGCGATACCAGCTTTACTCTAGTCTTCAAGGATAGTCTGTGGACTGTGGGAAAAAAGAAAGCGAAGCAGACAATTGTTGAAGGCATCGTCAACACGCTATCGAATTATGAAGCGGATGATTTTCTCGATACGTCCGTGCCGAAGGAAGCCAAAGCGATTGCCGTTCTTTCATACACCGGACTTCAGATTCGATTTATGTACGATGTGTCTCTTAAGAAATACTATGTTCAGTCTTCTCTTGCTCCGCAATGGTTTGTAGTAGAGCCTTGGCGGGCGAACACTCTTCTGAAAAGAGAAAAGGAGCTTGTTGAAAAGTAAGAGAAGACAGGTATGCCAATTCTCTCTTTGCTATTGCTGCTCAATGAAGAAGAAGAACAATATCTTGCTTGATGGTGCTTTTTTGGTTACTTTATAATTCGCTAAGGTTAAGCACAGCATGAACAAAACTGAATAAAGTAAAGTTGTCATACCTTCATGGAGGCAACGCCGACTGTGCCGCTTTTCGGAATCTCCCGCTTTCTATATTCCGCTCCTCAGTATCCATGATGCCAACGAGCGGGATTCTGGAATGCGGAACCAAACAACGGGAGGTTCATCGGTTTCCTTGACGAAGTGCTTACGGCAGGGACGAAACGCCTCGAGAGGACAGTCTTTTTCACTTTTTATGGCAAATCATTATTAAGATAAACATTCATACAGTTCATTTGATTGAAGGACAGTATATGCGAAAACTTTTTTTGTATTCCGGAATAATCATATTTATTTTTCTCTTGGGATGTTCTCCTTCGAGCCCCACTCTTGCCACCATAGCTGAGGAACAGTATTCGCTTAGTGATTTTAATCATGACTATAATAAGAATGCCGTCGAAGGATCAGAAAAAGGTAAACCTTCGCGCGAAGATGCCGAGAAATTTCTCAATCTTATCATCGATTATAAGCTGAAAATAAAAGAAGCCAATGCGCAAAATTTACAGAACGATTCCTCGGTTCAAAAAGAGAGAGAAAAATACCGTGCATCAGTGGCGCAGGCTTATGTTATAGAGAAAGAACTTGTTGAACCGTCAGCGAAACTATTTTATGAACGGCGGAAAGAAGTATTGCACGTCCATCATATTTTCTTCGGGTTTCCTGGTCGGCCCTATAAGGGCGACACTCTTGCAGTTTACAACAAGGCTTTGAAAGTCATTGAAGCATTGAACCATAATGCTTCCTTTGATTCGCTTGCGCTTCGATACTCCGAAGATCCCAATGTAAGAAAGATCGGCGCAGATCTGGGTAATATTTCTGCCGGCCAAAAAGATCCGTCTTTTGAAGATGCATGCTACAATTTACATGTAGGAGAGTACACAAAGACCCCTGTTCTCATAACGCTCGGCTACGAAATCCTTCTCCTGACGTCGAGAAGGCAGCAGCACGGTTCACTTGATCTTGCTCATATTGTCCTGAAATTTAAAGACAAAACAGCCGCTACAGACAGCGCTCTTCTTGACAGTGCGCGTATAATATATGCTAAAATCAACAAGGGACTGCCTTTTGAAGAAGCGGTTACCCGCTACAGTGCCGATAAGAATCGAGCTCAGGGAATAATAGGAACATTTGAAGAAAACGATCTGTTCGCGTTCCTTCTTGATTCTCTCTCGAAGGTTAAGACGGGCGGTATTACCAATCCGATTCGTTTTATGTATGGATATGAAATTATGAAAGTGATAGATCGGAAGCCGCTGGCTTCGTACGCTGCTACGGAAAACTCGATCAAGTATCAATATCATCAATCGCGTTTTTCATACGATTATAAAATTTTTGTGGATCAAATCCGTAATAAATTTATTGCGAGACCGGACTCCGCAATTTCCTCAGAATTTGTTTCTTCTATTGATTCAACAAAGTCGGCCGAGCATTGGAGGAATTCGCTGCCGGCAGAATTCCTGGAAAAGACGCTCCTTCGATGCGGTACACATACGATGAGTGTTCGGGATGCCATTGAGCAAATGCAGGAGAATCACGAATTTCAGAGAGAATCTTTCACGCCGCAGTATCTCATAGAGACGCTCGATAAGTTGGAGGAAAATTTTTCGTTGAGCGAATATTCGATTTCAAGAATTTCGCACTATCCGGTGCTGGATTCGCTGCTGAATGAATACGCAGATGGTCTTTTGTTGGATAAAATCGAGCAAGAAGAGGTATGGAAAAAAATTCCTGTTTCCGATTCGCTTTTGCACGGATATTTTGAAAAGCACAAAGAAAACTATCGATGGTCAACACGCGTAAATTTTGCAGAAATTTATGTTCCTACCGATAGTGCGGCAAATGCAATCTATAAAAAAATACAACAGGGAAAGAACTTCCAGGAGCTCGCGGAGAAAAACACAACTCGTCCGGGGTATAAAGAGAAAAATGGTGTCTGGGGGTTTCAACCTGTTACGGCGAATGCTCTTTCGGATAGAGCATCCCTGCTTGCAATCGACAGCGTGACTCCTCCTTTTCGATACGAGGAAGGATGGTCTCTTCTGAAAGTAATCGCTCGTGACAGTGCCCAGGCAAAAACCTTTGAAGAAGCTAAGCCGGAAGTTTTAAGTGAATATCAGAATGAAGCGGCAGAGCGCCGGAAGATCGAATGGGTAAAAGAATTGAGAATCAAATATCCCGTTGCGATTAAATCGGAAATTCTCGGAGAAGCTGTTAAATAAAGAACAAAGTGAATCCCGGTAAATTTACCTTACTTATGCTGTTTGTTTTCATCGGCTGTAAAAAGCAGGAACCGGGACATGTACCGCTTGCCCGTCTGGATGATGAAACCCTGACACTGGAAGAGGTTCGGACGCAATTGGATACTGCACAGGGAGTTTCACAAACGCAAGTGCAATATTATATTCAGAATTGGCTGCGGGAAGAATTGCTGTATCGGGAAGCTGTAAAACGCGGACTCGATCAGACCGAAGAAATCAATCGACAGGTTGAAACAGCGAAACGCGAACTGGCTATAAACGCTCTTTTGGAACAAACAGTCTATGCACATGGAGCGAACGAACCGACGACCCAAGAAGTCCGGGCCTATTACGAATCTCATAAAACGGAATTTGCTCTTCAATCCGATGTTGCTCTTCTCAGTCTTGCACTATTTAAAAATCGGGATGCCGCAACGGAATATCGAAATGCAGTGATCAAGAAACACAATTGGGATTCCGTTTTTACGGCGCGTCAATCTTCTATGATTGCTCATTCCGATTCGCAGTACTGCGCGCAGACAACACAAATGCCGCCGGAATTGTGGCGCGTAGCGGCAAACGCTACTGCACGCGAGCCATCCTTTCCGATCAATACAAAGAACGGCTATTATGTAATCATTGTTTGGAAATTCAACAAACAAGGGGAAACTGCTGATGAGCGTACCTGTGAAAAGGAAATTCGCAGCAGGCTTACCATCGAAAAACGTCGCTCTGCATATAATGCACTTCTTGCCGATCTTCGAACGAAACATAATATTCAGGTATTTACAACTTCTACGGGTTCCGATAGCAGCGTGGAACGTACTCAAGAATAGGATATCATATGAGAATGATTTTTTTTAAGACATTTGTATGCATAATCCTCGTGAGCGGTTCCGGAATTGCCCAAGCGCTGATTGATCGTATTGTTGCCGTTGTCGATAAAGAAATTATCACGGAATCGGAATTGAATGAAAGGGTTCAATTTGTAGCCTTCCAAAATCGAATGGACCCGAAGGCAAAGGGAATTCATAAACAGGTACTCGACGGCATGGTGACTGAAAAACTTTTGCTCGCACAGGCAAAGCTGGACAGTATTGAAGTTAAAGAAGATGAAATTACGGCTGCACTGGATCAGCAAATTCTCAATTTCGTCCGTCAGGTGGGCTCGGAACAGCGTGTCGAGCAAATGTACGGCAAATCGATCGCACGGATTAAACGGGAATATCGCGATGATATTAAGAATCAACTTCTCGTTCAGCATGTCAGGCAGCAGCATGAAGAAAAACTCTCGGTCAGCCGGCGCGAAGTTGAAGAGTTCTTTGCAGCATATAAAGACAGCCTTCCCGCTGTTCCGGAAGAATTTACGATCAGCCATATTTATTTGATCCCGAAAGCGGATTCAGCTCTTGAAACCAAGACCCGCTCCGTCATGCAATCGATTGAAGACAGCATTCGTGCGGGAGGAGATTTTGCGGACTTTGCCAAACGATATTCTGCGGACGGGACTGCTGAACATGGCGGAGATTTAGGATGGGCGAAACGGGGCGATTATGTGCACGATTTTGAAGTTGCAGCGTTCGGATTAAAAGAAGGAGAATTGTCGAGTATTGTGAGGACGCCTTTTGGATTTCATATCATTCAATTATTGGGCAGGCGAGGAGAATCGATCCATGTTCGGCATATCCTGATGCGCATTGTCAAAGGAGCGGCCAGTGATTCTGCCGCAAAAGATACATTGCGGAATCTTAAAAAGCGAATTCTTGCCGGAGAATCGTTTGCCGAGCTTGCAAAAATATATTCGGACGATCCGGATACCAAAGCTATAGGCGGAGATCTGGGAACATTAACACCGGATCAGATGACGAAGGAATTTTTAGATCGCCTCAAGGAACTCAAGTCCGGAGAGATAAGCGAACCCCTGCAAACCAGCATCGGTGTGTCGTATGGTTATCATATTATCTGGATGAGAAAACGTGTGGAATCGCATACGATGAACTTGAAAGACGATTACCGCCGGGTGGAACAACTCGCTCTCTATATGAAAAAGAATAAGGCAAACGAAGAATGGATTGCCGAGTTAAAAAAGAATATTTATATCGATATTCGGTATCAAGAATAATAATAAAGAAAAGTGAGTAATGACCGTGGCTGAATCGCATATAACGACAGGCGATGTCGCTTCCGTACAATCTCTTGCAAAAGCATATCGAATTCTCAAAGCTGAATTGGCAAAGACGATTGTCGGACAGGAATCTGTCGTTGAACAATTATTCCTCTCTCTTCTTTCCCGCGGTCATTGCATTTTGATCGGAGTTCCGGGATTGGCAAAAACTCTTCTCATTAAAACACTCGCAGAGTCGCTCGATCTTAAATTTAATCGCATTCAATTTACCCCCGATCTGATGCCGAGCGATATTACCGGAACGGAAATTATCGAGGAGAATGCGACGACGAGAGCGAAATCGTTTAAATTCATCCGAGGACCGCTCTTTGCAAATATCGTATTGGCCGACGAAATCAACCGGACACCGCCGAAAACTCAGTCTGCCCTTCTTGAGGCGATGCAAGAGCATCGTATCACTGTTGCTGGAATAACTTCCGTACTGGAAGAACCGTTCTTCGTTCTTGCAACACAGAACCCGATTGAACAGGAGGGGACGTATCCGCTGCCGGAAGCACAACTCGATCGTTTTATGTTCAATCTGTGGATAGATTATCCTTCGTTCGATGAAGAAGTGCAAATCGTCAAATCCACGACAAGTTCCTACACTGCTACCATCAACAAAATATTGACCGCCAATGATCTTATTGCATTTCAAAACCTTGTACGACGGGTTCCGATCGCCGATAATGTGGTTGAATATGCAGTTCGGCTGACTACACGCACGCGACCGACTTCTCCCTCGAGTCCGGACTACTGTAAAAAATGGCTGCGCTGGGGAGCGGGACCGCGCGCTTCGCAGTATCTTGTTCTTGGAGCAAAAGCGCATGCTGTTATTCATGGCGCTTTTTCTCCGGAGATTGCCGATGTGCGCTCCATAGCCGGCTCCGTTCTCCGCCATCGCCTCTTAACAAGTTTTCATGCGGAAGCAGAGGGAATTTCCTCCATGCAAATCGTGGAACGCCTGCTGAACGATACCGCCTGATATTCGCAAAGAGCGAAAGTACCGCCTTTTTTTCCTTTGCATCTTTTCCAATGTCGTTGAATGGTATCGGAAGAATTTCGTATCTTGTGGCATGGATGAAACCAAAAACCTCAAATAACGCGATAGAAAGAAACATTGCAGCGCTCCGGCAAAACCGCTGTTCGATGCTGTCGACCAATCCCGTATCCTGAAATTCGCAAGGGGCGTTTATGCCTGAAGTTCATCTTTCCTTTTCTTTTCGCACGGTTTTTCTACTGGCTGCGTTTTGTGCGGCTTGTGGAATTTCCTTTTGGATGTACCGCAGAACGATTCCGCCGATCCCCAAAAACATCCGGCGGGTTCTTTTTGTCTTACGCGCGGCCGCTTTCTTTTTGCTCATACTTTTACTTGGAGATCCGCTGCTTTCCTTTGTTACGAAAAGAACAAGTTCTCCGCAAATCGTCGTTCTTGTCGATCACTCTCAAAGCATGACCATTGCCGATCGGCAGGGGAAAAGAAAGGAAATGCTCCGCACACTCTTGCACTCGACGATCTGGAGCGAAGCAAGACGGTTTGCCGACCTTCGATATGTAACGTTCGCCGAGAAGGCGCGCGATGCCGCCAATTTCAATGTCGACTCTTTATCTTTTGACGGTGAAGCGACCGACATCTCCGGAGCTCTCCGCTTCGTCAAACTCCATGCCGCAGAGAACAACCTCCAGGCGGTTGTTCTGCTTACCGATGGTGCTGCGACAACGGGGGATTCTCCTCTCTATGATGCGGATGAACTTGCTGTACCGATATTTGCTGTAGGCATCGGTGATACCGCCGAGCAAAAGGATCTGTTTATTAAGAACGCCAGGACAAACGAAGTGGTTTATACGGGTACGCGGGTACCGGTGACCGTAACGGTACACGCTTCCGGGTTTAAAAATGAACGGGCGGAAATCCTCCTCAAAGATGAGACGGGAAAAATAATAGATCGGCGCATGCAATCGCTCGGCACCGGATCGCAGGAATATTCGGCGCCGCTTTCATTTGTTCCGGAACAAGAAGGCATGCATAAGTACAGCGTCGAAGTTCCGATGCTGCCCGGAGAATTGACCGGACAAAATAACCGTTTCACTTTTTTTGTAAAAGCGCTGAAGAGCAAATTGAATATCGTTCTGATCGCCGGCAGCCCGTCTGCGGATGCCGCATGCGTTCGCCGCGCCCTTGAACAAGATCGCACTGTTTCGGTCGCGGCATGTATAGAGCGTCCGGAGGGAACATATACGGAAGGGGAATATTCTCAGGCCGTTCTGGCGGCAGCAGATTGCATTGTTCTTGTCGGATTTCCAACCAGCCGGACAAAAACATCCACTATGCAAACACTGACTCATGTATTATGCGACTTAGAAAAGCCGCTGTTTTTTATTGATGCCCGCATAATGGATTATGCACGGCTTCATGCTTTCGACGCTGTTTTACCGTTTTCGTACAGCGATATTCAGCCTGGAGAATTTCAGGTTTTTGCCTCGGTCTCGGATTTGCAGCAGAACAATGTCGTCATGAAATTACCTTCGGCTGAACGGATGGCGCCGCTCTGGAATGCGCTTCCGCCGATTTATCATCCTCAAGTGTCTTTTGTTCCGAAGCCTGGATCTGATGTTCTTGCCGCCATGCGTCTTGCATCTTCCGCTGCAAATGGTCCGCTGATCGTGTCGCAGCATCGGGGTGGACAAAAATCGGAAGCAGTGCTGGGATACGGTATCTGGAGATGGCGCCTGCTCGCCGAGCAAGATGAAGATGCCGCCGGCCTGTTCGATCAGTTCATCCGGAATTCAATCGCATGGCTCACTACGCATGATGACGACCGGCGGGTACGCGTGCAGCCTGTCAAGCGTTTATTTACAACACATGATGACGCCGATTTTGAAGCTCAGGTATATGACGATGCATATAGAATTGTCGACGATGCGATGGTTTCCGTCACGGCTTCCAACGGGACAGATCGTTACGAATGCGCTCTGGCGCCTTCCGGTAGCGGCCTTTATCATGGAACATTTGGTCATGTACCGGCGGGAGATTATCGATACACTGCCGCGGTATCCGCACAGAACGGACAATTGGGAACCGACTCCGGTGTTTTTACAGTCGGCTCCGTGCCTGAAGAGTTTTATGAAACAAAAATGAACCGGTCGCTGTTGCAACAGATTGCTTTCCGCACCGATGGAAAATATTACGATGCTCAAAACACCGCATCTCTTGCCGAAGATTTGCGAAATTTAACTTCTCTGAAACCGCATGAACAAAGAAAAGCCGTCGAATTTGAACTTCGGGATTCGCGCCCGATGCTTGCCTTGCTCGTGCTTGTTTTTTCTCTCGAATGGTTTCTTCGAAAACGATACGGTATGCTGTAATGGAGGAACAAATGAATTCAGCCGCGCATCCGACTGTTGTTCCCTTGTACTCGGAGGAATTCAATGTGCTGGGCGAATAATCTTGTATAGGTATTGAACCATTCATACATTTATATAATGCAGCGAAATCCGAATACAGCGCAAAACGATCTTCAGCTTCGCATCCAGGAAGTACAGAACAAGCGCTATCAAATGACAGCTCTGAGGAATCTTATTGTCGTACTGACGATTGCGGTTGCTGTCCTTTTTTCCGATGCGGCAATTGAAACATTATTCGGTTTCAGCTGCACAGTGCGCACTCTTTTTGCTGTTCTTTTTCTTTCATGCCTCTGGGGTGTTTTGTACTGGTTTGTTTTCCAGCCGCTGCTGCGCTGCGCCGGTGCTCTGAGACGGGAAAATGAAGAGTTGACTGCAAAATTCATCGGAGATCGATTTCCTCAGATTCGAGACAGACTGTTAAATGTGTATCAGCTTTCTTCGCGGAAAACTGAATTCTCTGCATTCACTTCACCCGAATTGATTGCGGAAGCTGTACGAACGTTTCTCGATGAAATTCAAACTCTAAATTTCCTGCAATCAGTCGACAGAACTGCCGTCATGCGCATGCGTCGATGGCTCCTCTCAGTGATTGGAGGCTGTCTCTTTCTCTTCGCCCTGTTTCCGAATTCTCTTTCCGGAGGATTTTACCGGGTCATTCATTTCCGGACAGATTTTTCGCCTCAGCCTAAATACAGTTTTATTATCATTCCCGGCAGTGAAGAAATAATAAAAGGGGATACTGTTCCCGTAACTATTCGTGTTGTGCCGGCTATGCCTGCGCTTGTTCAGATCCCGAAAGAATTGAGACTCATCAGCCGGCCTGAAAAACAGGAAAAAGCCGAGGAAACTACAATTAAAAAAAGCCCTTTGGGAATTTTTCAAACTATCTTTGAAGGTGTTCGAGTAACGACCGAATATTATGTTATCAGCGGTGATGTCGAAAGCATGCACGATACATTGACAGTCGTCGATCGTCCGCTTGTTCGTTCGTTTCGATTACGGCTCGATTACTCTCCTTATACAAAGCTGCAGGAACGTTTGCAGGAAGAATTTGCGGGGGATATCAACGCACCAGCCGGCACTCACATCACGCTTAACGGTGTTGCAAGCAAGATGCTCGAAAAGGGATTCGTGGAATTCAGCGACAGCAATAAATCTTCCCTCTTAATCCATCGCGATAAATTTAGCGCTTCGTTTGTTGTTCGTAAGAACAATCGCTATAGGCTTACGCTCATTGATGAAGAACATCTGAGCAATAGCAATCCGGTACAGTACCGGATTCAGATTATTCCCGATGAATATCCGTCGGTTACAATTCTTGAGCCGGGGAAAAATATAGATATTGCCGGTGATCAAACGCTTGCCGTCCGCATGCAAATAAAGGATGATTATGGATTTTCTTCCCTCCGGATCGGATATCGCCTGACCAAATCGCGCTATGAGCAGGTTCAGGAGAAGTATTCATATACCGGCGTTCCGATAACGGTATCGGGAGCGGTTGCGGAAATTCCTTTTACATGGAATCTCTCTGCACTTCACCTTGCTCCGGAAGACGTTGTCGAATACTTTGCAGAGGTGTTTGATAACGATGCTTTCGGCGGGCCCAAGAGCGGTCGGAGCACACTTTTTACACTGCGGCTGCCATCGCTGGATGAAGTTTTCGCAGATGCCGGCAAGGAACAGGAGCGGTCGCTGGATGAAATGCAGCAAACACTTGAAGAAGCAAAAAAGCTCAAAGAAGACATAGAGTCTCTGAACCGGGATCTCAAGAACAACAAAGATCCTGATTGGCAAACGCAGAAAAAAATGGGAGAAATGGCAAAAAATTACGAGGAAGTTCAAAAGAAAATAGAAGACGCAAAATCGCGTTTGGAGCATACGACACAAACGATGGAACAGCAAAACGTCCTGTCGCCGGCTACGATGGAAAAGTACATGGAATTGCAGCAATTATTCAAAACCATGGACTCAGCCGAGCTGCGAAAAGCGCTCCAGGCAAAGAGCGAATCGATGCAAAATATCGACAAACAACAATTTCAGCAGGCGATGCAGCAAATGAGCTTCCGCGAGGAGCAGTTCCGTCAAACTATCGAAAGAACGATCGAACTGCTCAAGCGTATTCAAATCGAGCAGAAAATGGATGAAATCAATGCTCGTGTGCAGGCATTGGAACAACAACAGCAGAAATTAGAGGAACAAACAAAATCGGTGCAGAACGATGGACAACTCCAAAAGGAGCTTGCACAGCAGCAGCAAGATCTATCGAAACAGGAACAAACGATGGAGCATGACGCGGCCGATCTTCAAAAACGAATGGAAGAATTTTTCACCGAAATGCCGGCGAAAGAAATGCAGCAGCTGCTTGAAGAGATGAAACAGGAAAACATCAGCGGGATGATGGAGCAATCTGCTTCGAATATGCAGCAGGGAAACCGTACAACTGCATTATCGCTGCAGCAGCACACTCAGGTGCAGCTGCAGAGCATTCATTCACAGTTGAGTTCCCTGCAACAGCGTATGCAGCAGCAGCAAGCACGCACAGTCCTCAATACTTTACGCCGGGCGACAAACGATCTTTTGGAGCTTTCGAAAGAAGAAGAAGAATTGAAAAATCAAGCTCAGTCTGCCCCTTCGGGGTCGCCGCAGCTTCGGGAAAATGCTCAACAGCAGCAGCGTGTGTCGCAGGATCTTAATAATGTCATTGCTTATCTCCTGGAGCTCTCAAAAAAGTCATTCGCTGTTACTCCAGATATGGCAAAGGCGATTGAAGAGGCATCTGCACATATGGCGAATGCTCTTCGAGATCTCGAACTCCGCAGCGGGGGAACGGCATCACAGGAGCAAGACCAGGCAAAAGCTTCGCTTAATAAGGCGGCAGTGCAAACACAAAATGCACTGCAAGCCATGATGCAGGGTGGTCAGGGGGGGGCTGGAAGCTTGATGCAGCAGCTTCAGCGAATGTCGCAGCAGCAGATGGCGATCAATATGGAAACACAGCAGATGAACGGAGAGCAGCGAGCGCAGGAAGCAGCACGGCTTGCGCAGGAGCAGGCAGCCGTTCAAAAATCGCTGGAACAATTAAATGCAGAGGCAAAGCAGAGCAGCGATGGTCAGCGAATGCTGGGCGATCTGGGAAAAATTGCGGATGAAATGAAAGAAGTTGTACACGCTCTGGAACAAAATAACGTCAACCGGGAGACGATACAAAAACAGGATAGAATACTCTCGCGCATGCTTGATGCATCGAAATCAATGCATGAACGGGATTATGAACAAAGACGAAAATCGGAGAGCGGCACGCCGGTAACAGGAAAACGTCCTGCCGAACTTGATCCTGAACTTTTGAACGAAAAACAGCGGTTTAGGGAAGATTTGATCAATGCCCTGCAGCAGGGATATTCCAGAGATTATCAGGAATTAATAAAAAAATACTTTGAGCTCTTGGAAAAATCAGAAAAGCCGTTAAATTAACATTTAACAACAAAGAGTTGTTAATGCTTCCTTGTTAAAAAGTTTTTATATGTGGAGACTGCTATGAAACAATTCATGAAAGAGTTGTGGCGATTATTTCTTATTGCTTTTTTAGGAACTGCAGGAAGCATGGTCGCCGGATTGATGATGTACGGCGGAGATATTTTCAATCCTTCAGGTATGCCGTTCGTTTATTACCTTGCTTACGGATTTTCCAGCGCGTGCATTTTTGCTTTCTATCATGTGCGCGGGTTATCCAATACGATTTCTACGGCCATGGTGTTCGGCGCGGTTCTGTTCCTCGGTATTGCGTTTATTCTGCCGATAATTTTTGCGGCAATCTATTCGTTCGGTGTGACAGTGTCGGTTGTCGTTCTTGCATTTCTTTTTGAACGAAAACTCTCAACGTTTAAGCATTGGAAATTTACTGTCGTAGGCATTATTTTCGGCGAGTTATTCGTGCTCCTGAATTTAATTTCCTTGGTTGTTTCCCATGCGTCCGGAATGTCGGCTATCGGTTTCCAACGGAATTTTCTAGACGGCCTATGCATGGGAATCGGACTAGGCATCGGCATTGAGATTGCGGAATCAATTGTGCATTCGGTCAATCTGCATCAAGAGACGAAAAAATCGGCATCGTAAGAACATCATGTTTTTACGGTTTGCCCGGCCGCCCGATCTACGAGAACAATATCGGGCAGCGTTTTCTGAGAGAATAATGGTGAATTTTTCCGCGGCTAAACTCGATAATTTTTTATATTCAAATCTGCATTCTTAAATATCTTTTTTCGTAATTACTCAGAGAATTATGAAAACCGATTTACAATTAGTTTTTAGATATCCCATTGCAGATGTTCGTCGCGGACGACGTCCAATATCATTCTGTAGCCGCGACCGCTGCTCGCGGGATGCTCCGACACCACCCGCCTGAATGACTGCCAACCCGCTGCGCATTTTGGCGGGCGTCATCCGCCGGGCAGGCCGGTATCGGCTACAGAAGTTCGTTGCGGTAATTTAATTTACAAATATAAAACTCACGCTGAATAGTCACCTTTTTTCTGCCATTCTTTAATTCTCGGATCGACAATGATGTCCGAAGGGCGGAAAGGAGTTTTTAGAAAAATTCCGTCGAATGTTCTGCAGCGGCTCAATGCAACGTATGCCTGTCCATGCGCAAAGGCGCCTCTTCCGAGGTCGATAATAACCTTGCTGAAAGTCTTTCCCTGGCTTTTATGTATTGTTATCGCCCATGCGAGTTTGATCGGATATTGACGAAAAGAACCGGTCACGAACGGCTCGATGAGGCCGTTTTCGCGGTCGTATTCATATTCAAGCTTTTCCCATGTCGATTGTTCGATCCTCTGATGAATGCCGTCGAACGAAATTGTAATGGTATCTCGCGCGAGATTTTCCACGATGCCGAGAGAACCGTTGACCCATCGCTTGTTCGGATCGTTCTTAATCATCATCACCTGTGCACCCTGCTTCAGCCGCAGGATTTTATCGGTAGGATATGACTTTTCATCGAAATCATCCGCCGTTTCTGCGGTATAAGTGAATTCCTCCGAAGGCAGCGAAAGAAGCCGTTCGAGATTGATGCTCGCTGCACGGGCATTCGTGCTCGTAAGCGTGACGGCAAGATCGTGACGGCCGAGTTTTAAGGAAGGCGCATATCGTCCATTGATTTTCTCAAGATCCTCCATTTCCATTTCTCTCGTTCGAACCTTGTTGAGGAGCGTCCGAAACACCGGATCATCCTGGCGGAAATTTTTATTCAATTCAATCTTTTGAAGTTCAATTTCCTTGAAAACATGAGCGCTGAAAAAGAAAGGGGTTTCGTATTGTTCCATGAAATATTCTTCCAGCTCCGGTGCAACCACCGGCGGAAGCTGGTACAGATCGCCGATGAGTATCATTTGAACTCCTCCGAACGGATCCAGAGGGCGGTTGCGGTTTAGGCGGAGCGATCTATCGACTGCATCCATGATATCAGCGCGCACCATGGAAACTTCGTCGATAATGAGCGTTTCAAGAGCATTAAAAAGAGATTCTTTTCCCCAAATTTTTACAACATCTTCCGTGTTGATAATGTGCGATGGGAATCGGAAAAAAGAATGAATCGTCGAACCGCCGATGTTGACGGCAGCAATGCCGGTTGGTGCGAGGAAAACCGTTTTCTTTTTTGTCTTTTCCTTAAAGTAATACAGGAGTGTCGATTTTCCTGTGCCTGCATTTCCTGTGATATAATAATTTCGATTCGTGTTCTCTATTTGTTCGAAAGCGCTGGAAAATTCCGGGGTTAATTGAAAATCTTCCGGAATACAGATGATTGCGGAAGCGGATGGCCTTTTTTTATATGATTTACTAAGAATCTTTGGGATGGCTGGAAACCTCATCATGTTGAACGCTTTGCGCCCATCCGTTTTATTCCTTTCCAAAGGAGTTCTTCCGGAGGTTTCTTTGAAGGCGGTCATGCCTCTATTTTTATGCCCCGATTGAGATTTTTTCTTTGCTTTGGGAATTTTCGTTTTATGATTTTTTGTGTTTGCCATTTTTCTTAGATCAACTCGGCTTTTTTTCTATGAACTATGGTATATCCGGCTCATGTTAATTTTGTAAAATATACCTTATAAAGCAAAAAGGGAAAGAGAATCGGGCAAATTTGACCGGATTACTTCATTTTGCAGTCACGACTGTTCGATATTTATATTTTTTTTATACTTTTACTTGCTCTTTTTACACCTTCCGAATAGCTTCTTCTCCGTACATTCGACATTTTATACCTGTTATTATGAAGGAGTAAAAATGATCGCCGGTCTTATCGTTGCAGTCTTGCTTGTTATTTATCTGGTTTATACACTCATTAAACCGGAGAAATTCTAATTATGATCACCCTACACGAAATCGTTCAAATCGTATTCTACGTTGCAGTTATTACGCTGCTCACGCCGCCGCTTGGAAAATTCATGGCCAAAGTCTATAACGGTGAACGAACAGTTCTTTCACCTATTTTCGGATGGTTGGAACGTCTGATATACAAGTTTGCGGGAATCGATCCTGTGTATGAAATGGACTGGAAAGTTTATTCGTTCGCCCTGTTTCTTTTCAACATTGCCGGCTTTATTATTGTTTTCCTGCTTCAGATGTTTCAGGCGCGGCTTCCGTTCAACCCTCAAAAACTTCCCAACGTTTCATGGGATCTGGCATTTAATACGTCGGTGAGTTTTATGACCAATACGAATTGGCAATCGTATGCGGGAGAAACAACGCTCGGCTATGCCGTGCAGATGCTGGGATTAACGGTTCAAAATTTTGTCAGCGCGGCAACCGGTATTGCCGTAATGCTTGCTTTGGCGCGCGGCATTGCGCGTAAAACGACATCTGATATCGGAAATTTCTGGACCGATCTTGTGCGCTCGACCCTCTACGTGCTTTTACCCCTGTCGATTCTTTTTTCAGTCGTTCTGATCGAACAAGGAGCTGTACAGACGTTTTCCTCCTATCAGACAGTCACTTCTCTGGAGGGACAGCAGCAAACCATCCCGCTCGGGCCTGCCGCTTCCCAGATTGCCATTAAACAGCTCGGGACGAACGGTGGCGGATTTTTTAACGCCAACAGCGCACATCCGTTTGAAAACCCGACGCCCTTTTCAAATTTTCTGGAAATGCTTGCAATTCTTCTTATTCCTTCAGCACTTGTCTATTCGTTCGGGTGTATGGTGAAGGCTAAAAAACACGCATGGATTGTCTGGGGTGTTATGCTTTTTCTTTTCCTCAGCGGTCTGGGAATTTCGCTCTGGTCGGAATATTCCCTCAATCCGATCACAGGCGTAGCGGGCAGTATGGAAGGAAAAGAAACAAGATTTGGCGTTGCCAACAGCGTGCTCTGGTCCGTTGCAACGACGGATGCTTCGAACGGCTCGGTAAACGCCATGCACGATTCGCTCTCTCCGCTGTCCGGCTTCGTGGCTATGCTCAATATCAAGCTCGGTGAAATTATCTACGGTGGTGTCGGTTCCGGCATGTACGGCATGCTGATTTTTATTTTTCTCACGGTTTTTATTGCAGGGTTGATGGTGGGGCGCACACCGGAGTATCTGGGGAAAAAAATAGAATCGTTCGAAGTAAAGATGGCAGCGATTGCCATGCTTCTGCCAAGCGCCTGCATACTCATCCTGACTGCTGTTGCGTGTCTATTCGATGCAGGGACGTCGGGCATCAGCAATGGAGGCCCGCACGGATATTCGGAGATATTATATGCCTTCGCTTCGGCAGCGGGAAATAACGGAAGCGCTTTCGCCGGGTTGAACACGAACACGGTGTTTTATAACGTTCTTCTCGGCATCGATATGCTGATAGGACGCTTTGGGGTTATTTTCCCTATGCTTGCCATAGCCGGAAGTCTTGCAAAAAAGAAAATCGTTCCACTTTCCTCCGGAACTTTTCCGACCGATACGGCTCTCTTTGCCGTGCTGCTCATCGGAACGATTCTTATAGTCGGGGCATTGACGTTTTTCCCGACACTTGCACTCGGCCCGATTATTGAACACTTCCTTATGTTGAAAGGACATACTTTCTAAAGAATCCGTATGAATAAAAAAACCTTATCCTCGACATTGTCGTTTCTCTCGTGGGAAATAGTCTTTCAGGCTCTTAAAGACGCCTTGAAGAAATTTCATCCCCGTTCTATGATAAAAAACCCGGTCATGTTTGTCGTTGCAGTGGGTGCCGCAATGACGACGGTGATTGTCGTAAAGGAAGTCGCCGGCGGTCATACTTCATTTTTCAATATTCAAGTTACACTCTGGCTCTGGTTTACAGTTTTATTCGCGAATTTTGCCGAAGCGATCGCAGAGGGACGGGGGAAAGCACAAGCAGAGGCTTTGAAGAAAAATCGTTCACAAATCGTTGCCCGGAAACTGGAAGGAGAGAAAGAAATTTCCACTCACGCTACCGAATTGCGAAAAGGGGATATCGTTGTTTGCGAAGCGGGAGATATCATACCTTCGGACGGTGTTATCATCGAAGGGATTGCAAGCGTCGACGAATCCGCTATAACAGGCGAATCGGCACCGGTCATTCGCGAAAGCGGCGACGACCGGAGCGCCGTCACGGGCGGCACCAAAGTGCTTAGTGATCGGATTGTTATCCGTGTAGTTTCGGAACCGGGAAATACATTTCTGGACCGGATTATTTCTTTGGTCGAAGGATCGAAACGCCAGAAAACTCCGAACGAGATTGCGTTGACAATTTTGCTCTCGGCTCTGACAATAATTTTTCTCCTGGTTGTAGCAACGCTGCCGCCGTTCGTTCAATACAGCGAAAAAGCGTCGGGTCAAACCGGAGGTGCATTGACGACGCTGCCGGTGTTAATTTCTCTTCTCGTCTGCCTGATTCCGACAACCATCGGCGGGCTTTTAAGCGCTATAGGCATCAGCGGCATGGATCGCCTGATTCGCCAGAATGTTATCGCTACGAGCGGGCGCGCAGCGGAAGCCGCCGGAGACGTGGATGTGCTGCTGCTGGACAAGACGGGAACCATTACGCTCGGAAATCGTATGGCAACGGAATTTATTGCTGCGCCGGGAATTTCACAGGAGCGTCTTGTCGATGCAGCCCAGCTTTCTTCCCTTGCAGATGAAACGCCGGAGGGGCGTTCGATTGTGATCCTTGCAAAAGAAAAATACCAGATGCGCGGAAGGACGGTTTCCGATGTCGGGGCGCATTTTGTTCCATTTTCCGCACAAACGCGCATGAGCGGCGTTGATATTCTTTCGACGTCTCCGCTGCAAAAACGCATTATCCGAAAAGGTTCTGCGGACGCGGTCAAAAATTTTATCGCCGAACAAAACGGATTTTTTCCGAAAGAAGTCCAGTCCGTTGTCGACGATATCGCGCGCCGCGGATCAACTCCATTAGTTGTTTCAGAAAATAAAGAAGTCCTCGGTGTCATTCAATTAAAAGACGTCGTCAAAGGAGGCATTAAAGACCGTTTTGCCCAGCTTCGTTCCATGGGAATACGAACGGTCATGATTACGGGAGATAATCCTTTGACTGCGGCTGCTATTGCGGCGGAAGCCGGTGTGGACGATTTTATTGCCGAAGCCAAACCGGAAGACAAATTAAAACGCATTCGCGATGAACAGGCGAACGGACGGCTCGTCGGCATGATCGGAGACGGAACGAACGATGCTCCTGCACTTGCACAGGCCGATGTGGGAATAGCGATGAACAGCGGTACGCAGGCGGCGCGTGAAGCGGGCAACATGGTAGACCTCGACAGCAATCCGACAAAGCTTATTGAGGTCGTGGAAACCGGAAAGCAGCTTCTTATGACGCGCGGAGCATTGACTACGTTCAGTATTGCAAACGATGTTGCAAAATATTTTGCCATCATTCCGGCAATGGCGGGAACCCTCTATGCGTTTTCATCAGCAGAAGGTCCGTTATCCGCGTTGAATATCATGCATCTTGCCTCGCCGCAGAGCGCAATCCTGAGCGCCGTTATCTTTAACGCACTTATTATCATAGCGCTCATTCCGCTTGCATTGAAAGGAGTCAAATATCGTCCCGTCGGTGCGAACTCCATTCTCTGGAGAAATCTGTGGATTTACGGCGCCGGCGGCATTATTGTTCCCTTTGTCGGAATAAAACTGATCGATCTTCTTATCGTTGCCATGAATTGGGTATGAAAAGACTGGAGTCGACTTTATGGAAGAATTTAAATCGAAAATAAGAGAAAGTCACCGAATAACGGTGTTCATGCAGATACTTGTCTTTATCGCCGGCCTTCTGATCGGCTTGATTTTTCATGATTCGCTTGTCCGGTCTCCGGCGCCCGATACGGACATACATCGATGGTATCCCCGGTGAACACAAAGAACTCAAGGGAAATGGATTATACTCTATGAAAAATAATATCTGGACATCCATACGCATGATTGTCGTTCTGACAATTCTTACAGGAATTTTATATCCGCTCCTGCTTACTGTTTTTGCGCAATGGGCTTTTCCGCATCGAGCGAACGGGAGTATGGTAGAACACTTCGGGAACGTCGCCGGGTCGGAATTGCTTTCCCAGAAAACGGTCGGTGATAAATATTTCTGGCCGCGTCCTTCTGCCGTCGATTGGAATCCGCTCCCTTCCGGCGGAAGCAATTTCGGTCCGACAAGCAAAGTCCTTGCAGATTCAGTTCGAGCCGCGCGGAAATACTTTATAGAAAAAAACAATCTTGCGGCCGAAACGATTGTTCCGAAAGAAATGCTGTTCGCTTCCGGAAGCGGTCTTGATCCGCATATCTCTCCAGAGGCTGCCCTTCTTCAGGTGGGAAGGATCGCAGCCGCCCGCGCTCTGGATTCTGCCCGGACAAGACAATTGAAAACCCTTGTTCAAAAGCATATCGAATATCCTCAATTTGGGATTTTTGGGGAGGAACGGGTCAATGTACTTCTTTTAAACTGCGATCTTGACAGCGAATTTATTTTGTAAACACACAATATTCTACAAGAGGCGAAAATATTGCGGCAAAAATTCGGATTTTTTAAGCAGGTTTTTTAGACTTCATTTTGTTCCTTTTTTCATTGTGACATGCGGCGCAGCGAAGGAAAGAACCGAACGATCCGCTTCAGAGGGATGTACTTACGGCTTGAATTCAAAAACTTGAAACCGGCATTCGCTTCTTTTCCATCAACTTGAAAAAAGCGGTTTGGAAAAATATAAATTCGACCGATTCAGCGAAAGAAGGCAAATAACGAGGTTTTTCACCTCTTTATCGGACGGCAATAAATTTTTCCCAAAGAAGAAATTTGACAGGAAATTTGATATTTTGAATCAAGTGAAAGAAGGATAGCCAAAAAAATCCATGCAGGAATTTGACGAAAACCGACCGGATCCGGATGCACTCCTTAATGCTTTGAAAAAGGAAGAAGAGCATTTCCGTCACGGCAAATTGAAAGTTTTTTTCGGTATGTGCGCCGGTGCGGGAAAGACGTACGATATGCTTAAATCTGCCCATGAAGCACAATCGAAAAAAATCGATGTTGTTGTCGGATATATAGAGACACATAAGAGACCGGAAACGGAAGCGTTGATTGCCGGTTTGACGGTTCTGCCGCGGAAAAAATTGGAGTACCGAGGCATATCGCTTGAAGAAATGGATCTGGACGCAATTCTTGAACGCAAGCCTCAAATTGTGCTCGTTGATGAACTTGCGCACACGAATGTGCCGGGGAGCCGTCATGCAAGACGCTATCAGGATGTACTTGAACTTCTTGATAACGGCATCGACGTTTTTACGACTTTGAATGTTCAGCATCTTGAAAGCAGAGCGGAAACGGTAGCACAGATTACAGGTTCAATCATACGCGAGACCGTTCCCGATTCGATCTTCGAGCAGGCCAACGAAGTCGAACTTATCGATATTTCTCCGGAAGATTTGCAAAAACGTCTTGTAGAGGGAAAAGTTTACACGCCGGAACGTTCTCTTCATGCGGTGCAGAATTTTTTCCGAAAAGGAAACCTGACCGCACTGCGTGAAATGTCTCTGCGCATGACAGCAGAACGCGTGGATCACCAGTTGCGCGATTACATGCAGTCGAAGCGAATAACCGATACATGGAAATCAGGACAGCGGATGATGGTCGGTATCAGCCCAAGTCCCTCGACCGTTTCGGTAATTCGCTGGGCGCGGCGTACGGCATATACGATGGACGCGACATGGATTGCGGTCTATGTGGAAACGTCCAAAGCGCTGAGCGATGAAGGGAAAAAACAACTCAACAGCAATATCAAACTTGCTGAGGAACTGGGGGCGGAAATTGTAACGACAGCGGATGAACATATTGCACGCGCTTTGATCCGTGTCGCGCGGCAGCAAAACGTTACGCAGATTCTGGTCGGTAAAACGCGCCGCCGGTTTCCATTCACCCCGACGCTTCTTGATGAGATTATTGAAAACAGCGGCGATCTCGATGTATATGCGGTAGGAGGGGACACAGTAGATGAAACCGTTAAACGTAAACGGAGAATTGTTTTTCCGAAAATTCGTTCCGGCTTGTCGCAATATGCACTTGCAGCAGCAGCGGTAATTATCGCCGCGCTGGCGTGTTATCCTTTTGCAAACACGTTCGGTTATCAAACCGCCGCATTGATTCTTTTGTTCACAGTGGTACTGCTCCCGCTTGTACTCGATGTCGGTCCCGTTCTTCTGGCTGCAACATTAAGCGCCTTTTTATGGGATTATTTCTTTATACCGCCGCGGTTCACAATTTCGATTTCTTTACCGCAGGATTATCTTCTCTTGATTGCATATTTTGTCATCTCCACAGTCACGGGTGTCCTGACGGCCCGCATCCGGGCCGGGAGCATGCGGTACGACAGCGGGAAGAACGTTCCACCGCGCTTTTTACACTGACCAAACATTTGATTGCGGCAAAAACACAGGATGAAGTTGCAGAGGCGGCTGTGAAAAATATTTCATCGTTTTTCGATTCAGATGTTGCGGTTTTTTTCAGTCAGCCGGACGGAGATATCTTTACGGCGGCTCACCCGCGCAGCATGTATGCGGTGAATGAAAAAGAATTCGGCGTAGCTGCGTGGGCATACTGGAACGAAAAGAAAGCGGGAAAATTCACCGATACGCTGCCAGCCGTAGCCGCAACGTACTATCCGGTTTCGGGCCCCCGTTATCCTTTGGGAGTAATCGGCGTTCAGGCAAAAAACGGAAAACAGTTCAGCATCGATCAAGAGTCGCTCCTGCAAAATTTTATTGCCCAGATCGCTTCAACACTCGAACGCGAACAGCTGAGCGAACTTGCCAAACGCACAGTGGTGTATGCGGAATCGGAAAAGCTTTATAAAACGCTCTTCAATTCTATGTCCCATGAATTGAGGACGCCTATTGCGGCGATTGTCAGCGCATCCGAAGGAATGTTGACACTGCCGGAAATGCACGATAACGCTTTGGGGAAAACGCTGACCGATGAAATTCATACGGCGGCGGAAAGGCTCAACCGGCTGGTCGAGAATCTTCTCGATATGACGCGGCTCGAATCGGGGCAGCTTGCGCCGAAAAAGGACTGGTGCGATGTACGGGATATCATTCAAGCTTCTTTGAAAAAGCTGCAGGCAGAACTTGCAAGGCATATCGTCACGCTCAATGTGGCGGAAGACATGCCGCTTGTACAGCTTGATTTCGGGCTGATCGAACAGGTCTGTACGAATCTCTTGCACAATGCATCGCTGTATACGCCTCCTGGAACGGTTATTGGCATCGATGCATCCATGTATGAGAATGAACTGCTCCTGACCATCCATGATAACGGCCCGGGATTTCCGGCAGAGGCGCAGAAAAGAATTTTTGATAAATTTTATCGTGTGCCGGGAACGCGCACCGGAGGAACCGGACTCGGTCTATCAATCGTGCGCGGATTCGTTGAAGCACATAAGGGCACGATTACGGCATCGAACAAACCGTCCGGTGGAGCACAATTTGTCATTCGCATTCCGGTAGAGATTCAACAGCCTATGGAAATACAATAGAAATTCTATGGCTCCCGCGAAAGAAGAAATATTGGTGATCGATGATGAAGTGCAAATGCGCCGTCTGCTCAGTGTAACACTGGAATCTGCAGGGTACAGCGTAACACTGGCGGAAAATGCGCTGGAGGGAATCCATAGTGCGGAAACTCACCGCTACGAAGCCATCATTTTGGATCTGGGTCTGCCCGATTTCGACGGTATCGATGTTTTAAAAAAAATCCGTCAATGGGCTATGTATCCGATCATTATTCTTTCGGTACGTTCTTCCGAGAACGGCATTATTGAGGCGCTTGATGCCGGTGCAAACGACTACCTGACAAAACCGTTCCGCAGCGGCGAACTGTTGGCAAGAATTCGATCTGCCATTCGATTATATACGACAGCGCCTGCCGGGTCAAAATTTTCATTTTCCGATATAGAAGTAGATCTCGAAATGCGTATCGTGCGGAAGCGGGGAGAAGTTGTCAAATTGACACCGACGGAATTTTCCTTGCTTGCATTGTTTATTCATAACGCCGGTAAGGTTTTAACACATAATTATATTTTGCAGCAGGTCTGGGGACCGAAGTTCGAAGGGGAATCGCAATACACACGTGTGTATGTCGGCCAACTGCGAAAAAAGCTGGAAGAAAATCCAAATGATCCGCTCTTCTTCGTTACCGAATCGGGCATCGGTTACCGTTTTACCTCAGAGAAAGAAAAGTAGGACTTGAATCATCCAACATTAAGCATTCTTCAATCGTAATTTTTAATTCTGTATTCTTATGATTAATCCTACAACATGTTTTGTAACGGGCGCGACCGGATTTATCGGCACAAAACTTGTCAATGAACTTGTCCGGCAAGGGCATCAGGTTTATGCGCTGACACGTTCTGCAAGCAACCTTGACGGTTTACGGCATGAACGCATCAAATGCGTTCAAGGCGATATTCTGGATCCCGTTTCGCTTCGAAAAGGCATGGAAGGATGTACACTCCTGTTTCATCTAGCAGCCTATGCAAAAAATTGGTCAAAGAATCCCCGTGTATTTTATGATCATAACGTCTCCGGTATGTTGAATGTTTTTGAAGCAGCAAAAGAGACAGGCATAGAACGTGTTGTATGGACATCGACCATTGTAACGTTCGGTCCGACACCGCCGGGTATAGTGGGGAACGAAGCGATGCCGCGTCTTACCGATCGGTATTTTACGGAATATGAAGAGACAAAATCGATTGCAGAACGAAAAGCGTTGGAACTGGCCGCCGAAGGTTTTCCTGTCGTTCTGGTCAATCCGACACGAGTGTATGGTCCTGGAAAAATGACCGAGGGAAATTCCGTAAGTTTAATGATCGATCAGTATGACCGCGGATTGGTGCCGATCCTCCTTCATCGCGGGGTTAATGTTGGAAATTACGTTTTTATAGATGATCTTGTCCGCGGTCATATTCTTGCAATGGAACGCGGACGCATAGGTGAGCGATACATTCTGGGCGGCGAGAACGCTTCATTGAAGCGTTTTTATAAATTAATCGATGAGGTCAGCGGTAAGCATCACTTGCAATTCAATTTTCCGCCGGGCGCGGCATTGTTCTACGGAAGAACGTTGAAATTTCTTGCAGAGACTTGCGGAATCTATCCGCAAATTACTGCCGGATGGGTAGAAACATTTCTGCAAGAATGGGCATTTACTTCTGCCAAAGCGGAACGAGAGCTCGGTTATACCATCACTCCTCTGAAAGAAGGAATCCGGCAAACGTACCAATGGATTCTCCAGCAGCGTGCAGAGCCGCGGAAACGATAAAACATGCGATCGGATAATGTATTCTTCAAGCAGCCTCTTTCCTAAAGAAATACACAGGTGAGCGTTCTTTTTTTAGAAAAAAAACCGTATGTTAAAAACATCAATTTTAAGCCATTATCTATTCAAAATCATTATTGTAAGGATGAGGAGCATGAGGAAAATATTGATGATCGGTCTCGCAGCATCTTTCGTTTTATCGTCTGTCAGCGCACAAAAAAAGAAAGTACCGGTAACAGACAAAGAAAAAATCAGTTACTGCATTGGAGTGAATCTGGGCCAAAATTTTGCCATGCAGGGAATCGATGTCGATCCGAATATGCTGCTTCTGGGAATAAAAGATATTCTTTCGAAAAAGTCACCGGCGATGACCGATCAAGATATGCAAACGACCATGATGAATTTCCAAAAAAGCTTGATCACCAAAGCAGGAGAAAAGAACAAGAAAGAAGGAGAAGCTTTTCTTGAAGCCAATAAAAATAAAGCAGATGTTGTAACGCTTCCGAGCGGGCTTCAATATAAGGTTATCAGCATGGGAAACGGTCCTAAACCGACAGCGACACAAACCGTAAAATGCAATTATCGCGGAATGCTCGTAAACGGCAAAGAATTTGACAATTCGTATAAGCGCGGGACACCTGCGGAGCTTCCGCTCGATCATGTCATTAAGGGATGGGCAGATGGCATCCAGTTGATGCCGACCGGTTCCAAATGGGAATTTTATATTCCTTCCGACCTTGCATACGGAGAACAGGGAGAGCCCAGGGGAGGTATCGGCCCGAATTCTGTTCTGATCTTTGAAGTCGAATTACTCGAAATCAAATAGTCTTTGTGGAAGTATTTCAGCATCCGATAGAATTTATTCTCCATTTGGACAAATTTCTGCCTGTCCTCTGTCATCAGTACGGCGTTTGGATTTACGGCATACTGTGCATAATTATTTTTTGCGAAACAGGATTGGTAGTCACGCCGTTCTTGCCGGGGGATTCGCTGCTCTTCGCTGTCGGGTCGCTTGCGGCTCTGGGAGCGATGCGGGTAGAATTTGCAATTCCGCTTCTGCTGTGTGCCGCACTCATGGGCGACAATACGAATTATTGGATAGGCCGGAAGATTGGTCCGAAGGTTTTCAGCAGCGATCATTCAAGATTCTTTAACAAAGAATATTTGGATCGAACCCATTTATTTTATGAAAAATATGGGAAAGCTGCCGTTATCATCGCGCGGTTCCTTCCGATTATTCGCACGTTTGCACCTTTTGTGGCCGGTATTGGGAAAATGCGTTATCGCATTTTCCTTCTCTTCAGCGTTATCGGTGCAGCGCTGTGGGTAAATCTTTTCGCTCTCGCCGGATTTTATTTCGGCAATATTCCGTTTGTCAAACAGAATTTTTCGATAGTCGTCATAGCTCTGGTGCTGATCCCCGGATTGCCTGCCCTTTTCGAATTTCTGCGCCAATTAAAAGCCCGGTGGAAAAGAAAAACAATTGCCTAAGATTCTGTTTTTTTTAGCCGACCGGTCGCTTTTAAAGATTGTCATCTGTTTCCCAGAGTTGAGATTTTTTTTGATATAATTGCACAGCGAAGAATATTTTGTCCACAATGGATTTCTTGTCGCGGATATAATCAAACCAGCGATAGCCTTCTCTTCAATAAAAATTCGCATTACAAGAATAATAAAATATTTCAGTCTGCACAAAAATTTCTCAAATCGGCGTTAAAGTCCTTCTTGTGCAATCAGGTAAGCAAGGATTGCGACAGCGGAAGAACCGAGAGCTAATTCCCGTTCGTTGACGTTTTCCAGAATATCGCTGTCGGAATGGTGATAATCGAAATATTTCTGTCCGTCGACTTGCAAGCCGATCGTAATCACACCGTTGTATCCGAGCGGTGAAATATCCGCCCCTCCGTGGCCGTACACAAAACGCTCCGCTCCAATTGGTTTGAAATATTGCGAATATTTTTGAAGTTTGAGCAGAGCTGAAGAATCACCGACACTGAAACCGCGCGGGGAAAAACCGCCTGCATCCGTTTCAATGGCGGCAATATGTTTTTCATTCGGAATATGTTCTGCCGCATACACAAGCCCTCCGTTGACCCCGTTCTCTTCATTCATAAAAAGAACGACACGAATCGTTCGCTTCGGAATGAGCCCAAGTTCTTTGATAAGGTGGAGCGCTTCCAGTACATGAGCGCAGCCCGCTCCGTCGTCATGTGCACCCTGGCCTTTATCCCAGCTGTCTAAATGCGCACCGATAACGATAAGCTCCTCCGGTTTTTCCGAACCGCGGATTTCGCCGAGAACATTATCCGATTGGACATCAGGCAGCATTGCACAGCCGAGTTTCAGCGTCACCCGAACATTTTTTCCGCGTGCAAGAAGAGCACTGATAGTATCCGCGTCGTTCGTGCTCACAGCAGCAGCGGGAATTTTAGGAGTCGTTTCGTAATGCATTTGTCCCGTATGCGGAATATCATCATGCCTTGTTGTCATGGAACGAACAAGCGCTGCGATTGCTCCGGCTCTTTCCGCTTCAACGGCTCCCCGAGTGCGCTGATCGACGGCCCGGCCGTACGCTTCTCCCGGATTAACCAGACCGGGATCCATCGGGCGGTTGAAAAGAATGATTTTTCCCTTTCCCTTGTCGCCAAAAACCTTCAATGCTTCCCACGAATCGACTTCAACAATGTCTCCCGAAACTCCTTCCGGAGAAGTCCCGACACTTCCGCCGAGTGCGCAAAGATGCAAGGCAACTTCTTTTTTTCCATTGACGGAATATGTCCCACTCTCCGTTCCCCGGATCCAATGCGGAACCTGAACCGGTTGCAACCGGACGTTTTGAAATCCTAAATCGTTCATGGTCATTCTTGCCCACTTGACGGCAGCTGCGGCCTGTGCAGATCCGGCTATCCGTGCGCCGATGTGTGTACAGAGATCGGTCAAAATCGAGTACGCGGTATTCTCTTGAAGGGCCGCGCGTGAAACGTAAACGGCAAGAGAATCGTAAGATATAAATGCCGGTTGAGCGGATGAAATATGAACAATGAATAAAAAACTTCCTGCAAGGAAAAAAATTCGGGTGCTCGTCATATCTTTTATTCTTTGAGCCATGGGTTATTTTGTGCCGTGAAGTTTTTCTACAATATTCATGAGCCATTGCCGCGGCATGAATCGTGTCGAAAATGCACTGAGAGTATTGAGAGTTCCAGTAACAACGATCGGTTTACCTTTCAGAAGGCCTCGATAACCGATTGCGGCGACCTCTTCCGCACTCATAACAGACATGCGTTTAAAAATATTTGCATGTGCCATGCCGGCGCGTGCCTGGAATCCGGTATTGGTCGGACCGGGGCAAAGTGCCGTGACTGTAATGCCGCTGGAACGTACTTCATGCGAAAGAGCTGCTGAAAAACTCAAAACGTAGGCTTTGGAAGCGTAATAGACTGCCATCCCCGGTCCAGGAAGAAAGGCGGCAGTCGATGCGACGTTTAGAATTTTTCCCTGCTTCCGCTGAATCATATCGGGCAAAAAAAGACGTGTCAAATGCGTGAGCGCGGTTATGTTGACCTGCAGCATTTCGAGCTGGTCGGAAAGACTGAGCCGGGAAAATTCTCCCAATAAACCGAAGCCCGCATTATTCACTAAAATGTCGACTTCGATCATTTCCGCATGCAGAGCCTGATACATTTCATCAGGAGTTGTCGAGACGGCGAGGTCTTTGAGACAATGTTTGATGTCGATATTATATTGCCGCTCCCAGCGATCTTTGATCGATGTGAGCTTTTCAAGATTTCTGCCGGTTAAAGCGAGGTTATAACCGTTACGCGCGAAAATTTCTGCAAGTGCGTAACCAATACCCCCGGTTGCGCCTGTAATAAGAACTGTCTGTTTTGCTTTCATCTTGTTCTCCCCGTTTCGAATAGTTCTTTCATTTTTAAGGATGTTGTCGCGTTCTGAAATTAATGTGTATAGAGTTCTATCATTCGTTCGATTGCAGCCGAACAAACCGGATCATAATCGATCGGGTTAAGTGTGAACATTTTGCAATCAATCGATGGACGATACAATCCCTTGGACATGTATCCGGCTCCTTCAAAGGCGCCGACTTTGCCTGACCATTGAGAATCTTGGAGAATAGCTCTCGATTGTTTCAACAAGGTCTCACGCTTCTCATAGTAATCGGGAGCCAAACGATCGAGCCGGCCCCGCAGCACTTCGATGCTGTCGTATTCCTTTTTTTTCCATGGTGTCGGAAGAGGAACATCTTTTGATACGAACTGTTTCCATTTTAAAGTTTTGGGTGTGTTCATACGGGTTATGTTCGGTTCCCATGGCTCGACTCCCATTGGGTAAAAATCGTTGTACGAAACCTGTGAACTGTAATATTCATCTGCCAGTCCGCCGAAACAATGTCCGAATTCATGCACATAGACATAATCACGTTCCCATTCCTGTCCCGGCTGAACCGCTTTCGTAAAACATGTTGTATACAGGTTGAAAATACCGCCGCCGCCGTATCTGTTATCGTTCACAAGGATTGTAATAAAATCATACGGTACGGTACCGGCGATATCCCGCAGCGTCCGGTTCTCCTCGGTCAGGATATAACGGATTGAGCCGAAGGTGTTATACGTTGTTCCGAGCGCCGTATTTTTCCAGATATTTTGATCGGGCTTGTCGATTCCGGAATCTTTGGATACGACTTCCAGCGCCCTGACATTGAAGTCTTCTTTATGTTTTTTAAACGGTTGATACGAGAAGAGCGTTTCTGTAAAATATTTTGCATCGTTCCGAAATTTTTCCAAATCGTCTTTTGTATAACCGTCGCCGACAATGAGGATATCGACCCTCTTTTCAACAGGACCGTTGATCATGATGTCGAATTCCTTAAACGGGGAAGCGCGTTTTTCCCGATTGACGAGGGTCGGATCGTTCGGATCAATAACAACGGAAAAGATCTCACGAAAAGCCATCATCTCTCCCGGAGCAACGAATTTATCCCTGCGAAAAAAAGCGGCCATAACTTTTCTTTTCGGAAAGGGAAAACGAACGGTTTCATGGAAAGTCTTCCATGTTCCATTGATAGATTCATCCGTAGTCTGCCATTCGTTGAAGAGCGTTGAATAACCGCGAGAATAAAGGAGCGTGCCGGTTTGCAGGTCGCTTATTGTGACAAAACTGTCGCCGAGATTAAGCGTATCGAGAAGGCACTTTGTACTGCCCGACCATGCGGATTCTTCATACACTTTATCCAGAGTGATATACTCTTTTCCTTTTGTGCCGATATGGTAATAATCGACACGCATCGTCGTGTTGAGAAAAAAGACGTCGTATGTCTGGCTGAAGAGAAGCCCTGAAAAAACGATGCAAAGAACTAGGAGTCTTTTCATAAAAAAGTTCTCTTATGATGAAAAAGGACAATAAATTTAATGTACGACAGCATCAATGGACAAACAAGGAAAATGTCCGAAAAGTGTGCTTGACATTAACCCGAAAAAGGTCGAATTTTGCTATAGAAAGATTAAAGAATAGTCCTTTACCGGAAACGTTTGCTCCGTGATACAGATCATGAGTGTGTATACGTTGATACACAGCACAGCGTTTGAGCTATTCTAGTATTATTATACACCCATCATTAAGAGGGGTTTGTCATGGAAGTTAAAAAGATATTCAGGATCGTGGCCGCAGCACTGTGTTGGGCTGGTATTGCATCGGCACAGCAAGCGCCATATATCGATCAGCAGCAGCCGATAGAAATGCTCAACGCGCCGATCTATCGAAGTGCGTATTCCAATAGAGCGAACATTTTTTGTTTTGTCGGAAGCAATAACAGCATAAAGATAGTTGATGCTGTCACAATGAAAGAACGAATTAATATCCCTTCGATTGCTTCAAAAATCGAAGCGCTATGCTTTTCAAAATCCGGTAAATTCCTGGCTCTTGGCACTCAAGAAGGGAAAGTAACCGTTGTGAATATGACTTCCGGAAGCGCTGTTTCCACATTCTCTCCTAATGATAACGGTATCGTATCCCTTGCATTTCAGGAGGATGGCTGGGTCTTTTCCGCCGGCGGTGATAGGACCGTTGTGATTTCAGAAGCCGCAAGCGGTAACGAATTGGCAAAAATCTCCGACATGTCGGAAGATATAACAGGAATGGCTCTTGCTTCATCTGGAAAATATTTTGCCGTAGGGAATTATATGGGGACGATCCAGATATATGCCGTCGCGCAGCAAACGAAGATGCAAACACTCACAGATGCTAAGGAAAAAATTAGTATTCTATCGTATACGAGTGATGGGAAATTATTGATTGCGGGCACTGCCTTGGGCGGTCTCTATGTATGGGATGCGCAAACATACCTTTTAAAGGCAAAATGGAACGATCAAAAAGGGAAAATATTGTCGGCAACTGTCGATCCTCAAACGCGATGGCTGGTAACGGCGGCTTCGGATAGTACGATCCATTTTTATGATTTAGCAAAACAAACGCCGATGCGGTTTATGAAAGGTCAAGGTTGCGTTCCATCTTCTGTTACGTTCGTAAATGACGAAATGCTGATCGTAGGAACAAGCAAAGGGACGATCGAACGATGGAAAGTGTCGATGACTCCACCCGACACAACACCTCCGACACTTGTTATCAGTCAGCCTGGCAATACAACGGAACAAGCTCCGATGAAATTCTTCGGTGATGTACAAACCGTCAGCGGTTTTGCCTATGACGACTCTGGAATCAAAGAACTTTCGATCAACGGTATGCCGATAAAATTCGATTCGTTTACACCTCCGGATTCATTAAAAATACCGGCATCCATGAAATCGGTTAAATTTTCTGCGAACATGAAGCTCGACGCGCCCGGACTCAATGTCTTTCAGATTGTTACCAAAGATTTGTTTGGCCATGTTACGCAAGGAAAGTGTTGCATTTTTAAATTAGGTAAAGATCAAGCGCTTGAAATTGTGATGCCGTCTGATAATGCAGAAACAGATTTGGTTTCGATTCCGATACGATTTCGCGCATGGTTCGATATCAGTAATTATTCCATCTCTGCCAACATGACCGACATTATCAGCGGCCAGGAACCAAGCTTAAGTGTGTCGAAGAACGCTATCGATGAAACCGTACCGCTGCTCGTCGGCTACAATCAAATTCAACTGACGGTTGTCGATAAATCGGGAAATCAGTATGTTAAAACACTTGGCGTTACACGGAAGGCGAATATGACATATAATACGCCTGCGCCTTCTTCTTCGCCTCAAAAATCACGTGGAGCCGCATCGGGTCCGCAGCACTGGGCTGTTGTCGTGGGTATCTCAGAATATCAAAATCCAGGTATTCCAAGCCTGAAATACGCGGATAAAGATGCCGAGGCAATAGCTGATTTTCTGCGTAAGCCCGAAGGAGGCGGATATGATTCAGATCATCTTCGTGTTCTGTTGAACAAAGATGCAACGCTTTCCGGCGTGAAGGATGCCTTGATCAATTTCCTCTCACAGGCGATCGATATGGATCTGGTGATGATATATTTTGCCGGCCATGGGGCGCCAGAACCATCCCGTCCGCAAAATGTCTATTTGTTGACCACAGACAGCGATCCGAATGCACTGGGCACGACAGCGTTTCCTATGTGGGATATACAGACAGTACTTGCCCGGTATATTAATGCAAAGCGAGTAGTTGTATTTACCGATGCATGTCACAGCGGCAACATCAGTGCGGATTTTGCAACGCGGGGACTCAGTTCAACGGAAGATAATCTGGTCAATCAATCTCTCACCGACCTTTCAAAGACGAAACCAGGCATCGTGGTCTTTACGGCAAGCGCTGCAGGCGAGGTTTCTCAGGAATATCCGGAATTCGGACATGGTGTTTTTACGTATTACATGCTGGAGGGACTCGAAGGCAAAGCGGATTATAACAACGACTATACGGTAACGATTAACGAACTGATGCAGTATGTTGAAGAACAGGTAAAACGAAAAACCCATGGCGCGCAGAATCCGACGCGCAGCCAGACGGAATATGATAAAGAAATGACGATTTCAATTCTTCCACATTAAGAAAACGAGGAAAGTATATGCGATACATAATAATTTGTCTCACTCTTGCCGGCCTTTTTTTGCTGCCGGCACACAGCAAAGCCCAATCGAACACGCCTTCGGCAGCGGTTCAAACAGATGTTCCCAATATCGACTTTCAATGGTCATTCGGAGCACTCATCGGGAGCGATAAGAAGTTCGTCAGCATAACCCACGATACCACGCTGAAAAGCGGCGAAGAAATTAAAATGATGGTACAGCTGAACAAAGAAAGTTTTATCTACGTCCTGCATTATGATGCACAGGGAGGTATCCATTTGTTGTTTCCCTATGAGTTAAGTCAATTCCAATCGGATGATTATGTCCTTCAAAAAAATTACTATATCCGGAAAGGACGAACATGGATGATGCTGGATAAAAATCCAGGAAAAGAAGTGTTTTTCATCGTTGCATCGACAGAACGGCAGCTGGATCTTGAGCGGAAGATCACTGAATATCTTACGTCTGCTGATGATGCGAAAAAGCAATCACTGGCGGACAATGTTGTAACCGAGATACGGGATTTGCGGAAACAGTACACATCATTTGCAGCTCTTGCAGAAAAGCCGATTCCAATCGGAGGCAATATTCGTGATATCAAGAACACGCAGGAAACGCGGAAGATCGATGTCGCAGATATTGCAATCGACATCATCGCAAAGAATTTTTACAGCAAGACGATAACCATTGACCACCAGTAAAATACGAACGTGGAGGGACACGCTGATCATCAGCGTGTCCGCTCTTGCGCTCGGGCATCTTTTCTTCTGGCTTCTTCCCGGAGTATTTCAAACATGGAATGCGCATGCGGTCGACCAGATGTTTGTGCTCCGCTCGCATTATTTTCCTTCTCGTATTCCGTACGACAGCACAATCGTTCATGTCGATGAAACAGACAGTACGAAACTGTTGTTGACAACTTCCTATACCACGCGAAAACCATACGCACAAATTGCCCGGAATCTCGGCGAGATGAAAACAGCCGTACAATTATGGGATTATGTTTTTCATTTCCCGCTTCCGGAAGAGGATTCGATATTTTTCGACAGCAATAAACGTGCTGGTAATGCATATTTCGGGGTCGAAATTCATCTGAAAGACGAACTGCCGAAACAAATCTCGAAAAATCTTACTGCGGATGAAGAATATTTATCCAAAACAAAATGGCACGTACATGTCGATGGAGATGTTTCTTCGTTGTATGCGGGCACAGACGCAATCAGTACCTTTGCAGCTTTTGCGTCGTCCGCCCGTGGACTTGGATATGTGAATGTGCTCCCCGACAAGGATGGTGTTTTCCGCAAAGCGCCGCTGCTTGTGCGTTATGAAGACGGTTTTTATCCAAGTTTTCCTTTCCATGTCGTTTGTGACTATTTGCATGTTCCGCCGGATCATATTATTCTTCGCCCCGGAACAAGTATTACACTCGAAGGAGCATATCGACCCGGCCAGACACCTCATGATATCGTTATTCCGGTCGATGAACGCTGTAATTTAATCGTGAATTTTGTCGGTCCATGGGACCGGATGCGGCATAATACAATGCTGCAAATTTACCATGTCTCTGAAGATCGGGATGCTATGGAATTCGACTGGCAGCCGCGCTTCGAAGGAAAGATCGTTGTCGTTAATGAAACTTCGACCGGCGCATCGGATGTCCAGTCTGTGCCGACCGACACTTGGTACCCGCTGGGAGGATTGCATGCAAACGTTATCAATACGATCCTCACGGAGAATTTTCTATATAAAGTCGATCAATGGCTGATGCTCGGCATCGAACTTGTGCTTCTGGCGTTTATCGTCTTCTTTACGGTCCGATTTTCTTCCCGCGGGCTCTGGTCCGGTGGATTGGTATTGATCCTCGGATATGTTGTCCTCGCGTTAACAGCATTTCTTTACGGCAATCTTATTCTCAATATCATACGTCCCATCGGAATTTGCATTGTTGCCATCTTCGGTGCGTTGGCATACAGGTTTATCAACGAAGAGCGAGAAAAAGAATCGCTGCGCCAATCGTTCGAATCCTATCTTCCGCCGTCGGTGGTCAAACGCCAGCTTGCCCATCCGGAATCGGTACTCGAAGTGCAGAAGAAGGAACTTACTGTTTTGTTCAGCGATATTAAAAGTTTTACGACCTATTCATCGACGATGACGCCGGATCAGATACAGAAATTTTTGGCGGAATATTTTGAGGCGATGGTCAATATCGTCTTCCAGTATGAAGGCACGGTCGATAAATATATCGGCGACGGGCTTATGGTCTTCTTCGGAGCACCGGAACCGCAGCCCGATCACGCGGTGCGCTGCGTCCGCGCGGCGATCGATATGCAGAAGAAATGCCGCGAACTGAAAGAAAAATGGGTCAAAGAGGGATTGTTCCCGCTGCGCATTCGTATCGGCGTCAATACGGGAGAGGTCGTTGTCGGCAATATGGGCACGCCAAAAAAGCTTTCCTATACCGTGCTTGGCTCCGATGTCAATCTTGCCAACCGTTTGGAATCCAATGCGCCGGTCGAAGGCATTATGATCTCCCGCCGGACCTATGACCTGATCAAAGATCAAATCCCGGCCCTGCCTCACGAAAAGATCCTTGTTAAAGGGCTCGACACGCCGATCGAAGTCTATACCGTTCCGGTAGAGTAAGTATCGTTTTTCCTCACGTTTTGATCAATTTACGATTTTTTCAATAACACTTGATTTTCCACGCGGAAATCTTGACATTACAAACGTTATGGAAAGCAGCGTTTCTTTAAAGACGGCCTACGCACACTGCGAAAGATTGACTCGAAAACATTATGAAAATTTTCCTGTGGCATCAATGCTGCTTCCGAAAAACATTCGCAAGCATGTTGCCGCGATCTATGCTTTTGCACGTACGGCGGATGATTATGCGGATGAGCCAGGCTGCACACCGGATGAACGTCTTGCAAAACTTCAAGGATGGGAAGAGAAGCTTCTCGCTTGTAACGGCGGATCTGCAGAAGATCAGATCTTCCTCGCTCTCGGCGATACGATTCGTACATTCGATATCCCGGTTGAATTATTTCAGGCTCTCTTGAAGGCTTTTCGTTCTGATGTGACCGTGGCCCGTTATGCCGCATTTAAAGATCTTTCGGAGTATTGCCGGAATTCTGCAAATCCGGTCGGACGGCTTATTCTGCTTCTTTTTGGCTATCGCAATGAACAGTTGTTTGGTTATTCCGATTCAATTTGCACGGCACTTCAGCTGACAAATTTTTGGCAAGATGTTTCGGTCGATATTCAAAAGGGTAGGCTGTATTTTCCTCTCGAAGATATCGGTCGTTTCGGTTGTACGGAAAAAGAACTGCTGGGCGGAGTGTTTAATAAAGAAGCGGAGGCGCTCATTCATTTTGAAGTAGCGCGGACAGAAGAATTCTTTTATAATGGAAAACCATTGTTTTCAGCAATAGATAAAAGATTGCAATGGGAACTAAAACTTACATGGAACGGTGGAATGCGGATTTTAGAGAAAATTCGGGCATTGAATTTTAATTCAATTCATCGGCGTCCAAAACTTACACCGGCTGATAAAGCGGCGCTTCTCTTTCGTTCTTTTTTCTTGTAAATTGTTTTTATGGAAAACGCAGCAATATATTTTTCCGAATTCGAACAAAACAAAAAAAGCAATTTTTATTTTTCGTTTTTTAGCCTGCCGCATTTACAGCGGGATGCGATCGAAACAATATACGCTTTTTGCCGTTTAACGGACGATATTGTCGACGAGGGCAGCAACGAAAAAGAACAGCATGCAAAACTGCTGCAGTGGACGGATGAATTGAAGCGCGCCCTATACGGTGTTTCCCGTTATTCCTTACTCAACAAGCTTGTTTCCATTATTCACCGGTTCAATATTCCGGTTGAGCATTTCTATGAATTGATTAAGGGTATGGAAATGGATTTGACGCAAAAGCGGTATGGAACATTCGGAGAACTCGAATTGTATTGTTATAGGGTAGCATCGACGGTGGGGCTTATATGCGCAGAAGTGTTCGGGTATCATCAGGAAAAGACAAAAGAATATGCAGTCAACCTCGGAAAGGCTCTTCAGTTGACAAACATCCTGCGGGATGTTAAAGACGACGCCAAGCGGGGACGGATTTATTTGCCGCTGGAAGATTTGCAGAGATTCGGTTATACGGAAGAGGAATTGCTGCGGTTTGAAGTAAATGATAAATTCCGGGCATTGATGAAGTTCGAATGTGCCCGTGCACGCGAATATTTTCGAAAAGCGAAAGCATCTTTGGCAGAAGAGGATAAAGTTCTTTTTACCGCTGCGCGCACCATGGGAAATATTTACTATCTGCTTCTGTTAAGAATCGAAAATGCCGGGTACGATGTTTTTTCCAAACGTATACGGCTTTCTTCTCCTCTCAAACTGATGGTTGCGATGGTTTTACGCCTGCGGAATAATTTCCCTAAAAATTTCCACCGGTATGTAAGAAAAGAATTGCCCGCTTAAACAAAAACCAAGAGCATTGATCAATGATCAGTGTGAAATTGGGAAACTGTAATTTTAAATTTGTTCACATAATCACAATTTTTACTGCAGCACGGCATCATGTTGAACTGCTGCACGTTGACCTGTAACACTTTTACTTTCCTTCCAGCACAACAAAAGCAACCACGGTATTGTCGGTGTGAGAGAGCGAAAGGTGCACGTTGCATTTTTCAAGCGCTATAGCGACTTCGCCGGTCAGAAGAATGTGCGGTGCGCCGAAAGAATCGTTGACAACAGAAATATCTTTCCACCGGAACGATCCGCTCCAGCCTGTGCGCATTGCTTTCGCTACTGCCTCTTTAGCGGCAAATCGGGCGGCAAAATGCATATAAGGCCGCTTGCGCGTCCTGCAATACGTTACCTCCATGTCACTGAATATCTTTTTATAGAAATGATCTCCCTGTTTTTCAAGAACCTCTTTCATCCGCGGAACATCAACAACATCAACACCAATGCCCGCAATATTACCTTTTGTGATGTTCATCGTTTTCTTTCTTGACAATGCCTACAAGTTGCGCAATATCATCGATATCGTAATCGGCGTTGGATTTGACTGTTCCGAAAGTGTTTCCATAACGGGCAAAAACGGTTTTTATGCCGACCTTTGCCGCTCCGACAACATCCCGTTCTTCCCAATCGCCGATCATAAGTGTCTCTTCCGGTTTGATCTGCATCTGCTGCAATATTTTGCGAAACGGTTCGGGATTCGGTTTCCGTTTATGAGTATCATCGAATGTGACGACCGTGTCAAAGAGATGGTGGAAATTGAGATAACATAAACGCAGCCAGGCCTCTTTTGCCGGCGCATCCGAGACGACCCCAAGTTTGATATGCATCTTTGAAAGGTCAATGAGGGTCATAGTGACATGCGGGTACGGAACAAGTGCCGCTTCACGGGCACGGCGGTAAGCGATAACGCCTGCGGATAATATTTTATAATCGAGTTTACTGAATTCGCGGTAGAGCAGTTCATCAAACACATTCTGGAATTCTATGCCCCGTTCATTGTAGATATCGTCGATGCGTTTATGAATCTCTTTTGCTGTCAGCTTGAATCCTGCATCCCGCATGGCGTTGACAGCCGCATCGACCGCCTGCTTTTTCATAAGCATAAAATCGACAAGCGTATTGTCAAGATCGAAGATTACGGCGTTGATCATGGAAGTCATTTCTCCAGTAAATAAGAAACGGCCAGCTCGTAACTCCGGGCGCCGAATCCGGCAATCACGCCCTTGCACACGGGAGCAATGACCGACGTCTTGCGAAATTCTTCTCTGGCATCGGTGTTGGAAAGATGGACTTCAATGACCGGAGCTTTGATGGCGGCAACGGCATCACGGACTGCATACGAGTAATGCGTAAACGCTCCCGCATTGAGAATGACGCCGATAACGGAGTCCTCCATGGCCTTATGCAGGGCATCGATAACACCCGCCTCACTGTTGGATTGGTAAAATTCGAACTTCGCGTTCGGAAATTTATTTTTCAATTGATTTTCGATATCCCAGAGCGAAAGCGAACCGTAAATTTCCGGTTCACGCTTTCCAAGAATATCGAGGTTCGGTCCGTTGACAACGACGATGCGCATAGTGGTTCCTTCAGGGATAAATGTACATGTCACATTTCAAGACGATCAGTTTTTTGATGCTTTTGCGAGTTCGTCTTCTATATATTCCCGTACTGCCGGTTTCAGATATTGTTCATCGACTCCAACCTCGGCAATGCCCTGTGCCAATAAAGCGGCACGGCGCTGAACTGACAATCGTTTGTTCACGACAATTAGGCGCTCCGCCTTAAGGACGCAAAATCCTCCTTCAAAATCTCCCTTCTCAAAGCGGATAGCAATATTGCAATTATACGCCAATTCTTCGAGTTCAGCCAATATTTGTTCCTGAGTCATGGTTTCGGTCTATCGAGATAGAAATAAAATCCTTACAAAACTATCGCTATTTTTTTTGAGGTGCAAGCCAAACCTTCTTTTGATTAGGATTGTCCGCACCGGGTTTGATCTCGAGAAAGCCATCGCTGGATAGGATTTCCGCTCCAGATTGCAAAAAAGAAAAAAAGTGCGCCCCCGAGCAAATCGACGACATAATGGTAGCGCAGGTAAATGGTAGAAACAATCAGCATAGTCCCAAGAACTGTGACAAGCCAGCGGAGCTTGATTTGATACCGATGGCTTAAATAGATAACAATCATCGTTAATTCCGTATGGCCGCTGGGAAAAATATCGCGTTGGACGAATGCAAGTACATTCGGAGTCGTTGATGAAATAGATTCGCCGGCATTGATGAGGGCGCGCATCCAGGAGGTGCACAAAAGCCCGGGAAGCTCCTGATCCAACGTATAGAAATTGTGAAGTGTAAACCGGGGACCGACTGCCGGTAATAAAAAATATCCAAGATATGAAAGATAAAATCCGTACACGATTAAAAATGCTCCCCGGTTGAATTCTTCCATACTGTGTTCTCTGTATAATTCCACACCGAGGATGATAAAGAGAATATAGTACGAAAAATATGATATCTGAAATATTTCCGTCAGTACGGGATTTGCAAATTGCGCCATCCACTGCGTCGGGTGAACGCCGAAGAGCCAATGATCAGCTGCGATGAGGAGCCAGTCGTAATCCGCCGGATGAATTGGGTGCACCATGAGATAAATTTCTTTGAATACAAAGAAAATAAATGGATAGCAATACCATCGATGGAGCGTAAAAAGAAATGTCGTTTTTCTTTTATCTGCTTGAAATGCAAGTGCAGCAACGGCAGCAATCATCGCAAGGTTCCCGGCTGTCATTGCGGCGCTGTACGGCACACGGTCATAAAAGATCGTATTGAGGATTATTAAAAATGCCAAAAAAACTATCGAAACGAAGTTGACCGGGCTTAATGAAGTATATGCTTTCTTTATATCCATTTTGATTATTGTTTAATATCGTAAAATTTGTGACGGAAATCTTGCAGCAAAAATAAAACCGGGAACATTGAATAAGCAGCTTAATTCCGGGGAATGGAGGAGCACTGCGGCACCATTCTACGACTTTTTCATCAATTCCTTTGTAAGCCGGATGAATTCGTCAACGCTGAGATCTTCCGGACGCTGGTCTAGGTTGTAGTCGAGTTTTTTGAGAATCGATTCGTCGAGACCGAGAAATTTAAGTCCGTTGCGCAGCGTTTTACGCCTCTTACCGAACGTGGATTTTACGATTGAGCGAAAAAGATCGACATTGAAATCCGGCCGCGTATTGCGCATCCGAAGGCGCACGACAGCAGAATCGACTTGAGGTTTCGGGAAAAAAACATTACGGGATACCTTGAATAATTGTTCGCATTCTGTGTTCAGCTGGGTAAAGACGGATAGAACGCCGTATTCTTTTGTCTTCGGTTTGGCGACAAGTCTATGAGCGACCTCCATTTGCATCATGAGCGTCGCATCGATGACGGTTGCATGATTTTCAAAGAGATAAAAGAGAATGTCGCTGGTCAAGTAGTACGGAATATTCCCGACAACGCGAAGCCTTGTTCCGTAGTGGCGGACAAGAGCGGAGAGGTCGACCTTGAGGATATCGCTCTGTATAATTGAGATTTTGCCGTCGAATTGTTCCCGAAGGGCCGGAATTGCGCGTTTGTCGAATTCTACGGCAAGGACAATACCGGCCTCCGGAATTAGGTATTTGGTCAGGGCGCCGTGACCGGCGCCGATTTCCATGACGACATCATTCTTTTGCAAATGCAAGCTTCCTGCAATTTTGCGGAGTATGTTTTCGTCCCGCAGGAAGTTTTGTCCGAGATTCTTCTTGGGCTTTAACATGAAATGTTTACAATTGTTCTCTTTTCAATATACCGAATGGGAAAAGGAAGTTCAATCAAACAAGCATGAAAAGACTCGATGTCGTACATCGATAACAAGAATCGGTTTCTCAGGGATGTCTAAAGAATCCGCTAAAGCGGATTTGATGCTGATACTAATATACCGCGGGATGAATTGATTTGAAATTGATGCTGTCAAATAGTTTTTAAAATTTATTCTTTATGCGTTTCAATCTTGATGAGTTTTGGTATGCAGTTCGCCGGGTAAATTGCCATTTTTCTATGCGTCCGTTTCCATCGCTTTGCCTGTTTTTTTTAACCTGCGATCAGGTTAATGCAATTCATAAGCTAAAAATGACCGTAGACCATTGTTGATTAATAACTTGATGAATAATGTACGACGAAAGATCCCCCGATAAAGCCAGAACAAGGATCGGGTTGTATTGCATCTCGCTCGATTTTCCGTTACTTTTCTTACAAACTTTGAAAGTCCTAAAATGCCTAAAATCATAAAGACTCGTTCCGGAAAAACCGTCCAGCCGGCAATATCTATTGTTATTCCACTATTAGACGAAGAAGAGTCGCTGGAAGAACTTTTTGGAAAAGTTACAGACGTGATGAGACGAATGAAAATAAGCTATGAAATTGTTTTTATCGATGATGGAAGTACTGATGGTTCATTCGCCATTCTTAAAAACCTTCACCAAAAGTTTTCACCAAATGTGAAAGTTATTCGTTTTCGGCGTAATTATGGAAAAGCTGCGGCATTAATGGCTGGATTCAAATCGGCACATGGAAATGTGATTGTGACGATGGATGCCGATTTACAGGATGATCCTGAAGAAATTCCGCAAATTATCGAAATGCTGGGAAAAGAATGCGATCTTGTGTCCGGCTGGAAGAAAAAACGAAAAGACTCGCTCATTTATACCTTACCGTCTCGGGCTGCCAATTTTATTACAGGATGGCTGACAGGACTGCATATTCATGATCTGAATTGCGGCTTGAAGGCGTATAAAAAAGAGGTTGCCATAGATTTGAAAATTTACGGGGATTTATATCGCTATATTCCAGTGTTGGTCCATCTTATGGGTTTTAAGGTGAGCGAAAAACCGGTTCAACATTATCCGCGGAAATACGGGCAATCGAAATATACGATTGGAAAATTTCATCGAGGATTTCTTGATTTGCTTACTATTCTTTATACGGCAAAGTATTCCCGCCGCCCGCTGCATCTGTTCGGTTTATGGGGACTTCTGTCTCTCTTTGTTGGAGTCATAATTGACGGATCGCTTATTCTGGGACGTATTTTTGGAGAGACATCGCTCAGCAATCGTCCACTCTTTATGATCGGTTTTCTTTTCGTTATTATCGGAATTCAATTCATATCAATCGGCCTGCTGGGAGAAATGATATCGCGCAGTGAACGGAACGAGCAGACCTACGCTGTCCGGGAGGAACTTCGATAAATGACGAAGTCTGTTGCGGCGGGTTCTTCTAAACGCCAAAATCTTTCGTCGGTAAAGCTTGTCTCTCTACCTTCAAATTTTTTGCAATTCAAATATTTAGGATTTATCATCGCTGGAGTCTATTGTACGCTGCTTTCTTGGAGCGCTTGGGTATATCACGTTGTGGGGGATTACAACGTTGAAACGGATTTTTATTGGTCTTATATCCCGGAAGCGAAATCGATTCTTCGGGGTGTTGTATCAATCGAAGATTTTCATGGGCCGATGTATCCTGCTATGCTTGGTCTTTTTGGAGCAATCACAAACGATTTTTTTCACAGCGGCGTTTGCGTCTCCATCCTTTCTGCCGGATGCTTTCTTGTCCTGTTGTTTTATACATGGAAAACCTTCGTTCCGCCGGATATCGCTTTTGCAGGTGTTCTTCTTGTTGCGGTAAATTCCTTCTTCATTCAATATTCCTATTCCGCCGGAACGGATATGTTCTTCAATGCCCTGCTGATGGCATCGATCTATTTTCTTTTCAAAAAAGAAAATCCATTGCTGCAGGAAATCGTCTGTTCTGCTTTTTTTGCGGCACTTGCGTACCTGACGCGGTACAACGGTATCTTTATGCTTCTTGCAATACCTGTCATTTTCCTGATTGTGAATCCTTTTCGCAGCAGCATGCGTCGACGTTTCTACATAGTGGCTGAATTTCTTGCCGTCTTTTTCCTTTGTATAACACCATGGGGCATATATTGTTCTATCGAAAAAGGCAGTTTTTTCTTTAATAAAAATTATCTCAACATCGCGTATGAAATGTTTGCAAAAAATCGCATTGGTTGGGATCAGTTTTGGTTTTCTAACTCCGTTCAGTATACCTCGCTTGCGCAGGTCGCTTTTTCCGACCCCGGGTTGTTTTTCCAGACTGTCGCGCATAATGTAATAGAACATTTTTACTATGATATGGAAAAGCTGATGGGGTGGCATGTAGGTGTCTTCGTCGTTCTCGGATTGCTCATGTTCTGGAAACGACGTCCTACAAGAAAAGAAGCAGCCTTTTGGGTTGTCGGAGTTTCTTTTTTCTGCGTCCTTCTTCTGGTGTTTTACGGAGAACGTTTCTCATTGTTCTTGATTCCGATTTATATCTTGATCGCACTTCATGCTTTGACTTTGCTGCAGACGGAGAGCTTTCGTGCCGGTATTCGGATACGTCTTGGAATGTGGATAACCTTGATTCTGGTAATTTGGACATTGTCTCAGGCATTATCGTTTAATAGAACTAACATTGATTCGGGTCCGAAAGAAGTCTTGGCGATTGCGGAATGGTTTCATAGAAATGTCGGCATGGTTCCCGATACGACAATTATCGTAGCTCGAAAGCCGCATATTTCTTACTATCTTGGAATGTCCATGTCTGTCTTCCCAAATATTTCATCGATGGAAGAACTTTATCGATCTCTGCGGCAATCACATGCACAATATCTTTACTTCGGTGTCTTTGAAGCGAGCATGCGCCCGCAATTTCAAAGATTGCTTGATCCTTTGAATGCACCGGGATGGTTGATACCGCTTACCTATACCGTAGATCCTCCGGCTGTTCTGTACAGGGTTTCAGTTCCCGGAGACAGTGCGCACGCCATTCGATGATGATGCGTTTTGTAATTACAGCAATTTTTGTTGATCTTTTTTCAGCGTCTGTGGAGAACGTATGACCGTAAAAACTGATTGTCGTTTTTTTAAAGGAGATGTTCCTTGCCGCCCGCATAAAATAAAAGGTGTGCATTGCGATAATTGTCCGGATTACGATGCGACCGGAAAAAATATCCTCTTTATCAAACTCGCTGCAATCGGTGATGTTATACGAACGACACCGCTCCTGCATCGCATTAAAAAGGAATACCCGGAAGCGAAAATATGGTGGCTTACACGAACACCGGAAATACTCCCTGCGGAAGTCGATGTAAAGCTTTCCTTCGGTTTAGAATCCATTCTTGCATTGACGGAAACCCCTTTTTTTCTGGCATTCAATTTGGACAAAGACCGTGAAGCCTGTGCACTCTTGAATAAAATTCAAGCAAAGAAAAAATACGGCTACGATCTTGTCAATGGTCTTTGCCATCCTTTGGACTCTGCGGCCGTTCAAAAATGGGAAACCGGACTGTTTGATGATGTCAATAAAGAAAATACGAAAAGCTATATAGAAGAGATTTTCGCACTGGCAGGATATACGTTTGCCGGTGAACGATATATTCTTCCGTTTAGTGATTGGCAGGATAAGCGATGGAAATTTGCAAAAGGGAAAAAAGTAGTGGGTCTCAACACCGGGTGCGGCGGTCGATGGACGTCGCGGCTCTGGCCTGAAACATACTGGGTTAAGCTTGCCGCATCACTGAAGAAAAATGGCTGTGAAGTGGTGCTCTTGGGCGGAGAACAGGAACACGAGAAAAATTTGCGCCTGGCGAAAAAATCGAAGGCTAAATATTTCGGACATTATTCACTGAATGGATTTATCAATCTGATGAATCACTGCGACCTGGTGGTGACGGCTGTCAGCATGGCGATGCACTTGGCAATTGGGTTGAATAAAAAAATTGTTCTCTTTAATAATATTTTTAATAAAAACGAGTTCGAACTGTACGGCTTAGGCGAAATATTAGAACCTGAATATGACTGCACCTGTTATTTCTCGCCGACTTGTCCGAATAATTGTATGCAGTATTTAAAACCGGAACGAGTTCTCGAAACCGTAAAGCGATTGCTCCCGAAGAAATGAACATTCTTGTTCTCGGCACGGCCTATCCCTGGCGCGGCGGCATTGCTCATTACATTGCGCTTCTCGCCGATCATTTAAAAAAGAATCACCGGGTAGATATTGTAACATTTACGCGCCAGTATCCATTATTCCTTTTTCCCGGAAAAACTCAAAGAGAGACCGGCGATCCGGGTATTGTTATGCAAACCGAATCGATGATTGACTCAATCAATCCGATCAACTGGATCCTCACGGGATGGAAATTGCGGAAGCGGAACTATGATGTCGTTGTTTTTAAATACTGGCTTCCGTTCTTCGGGCCTTGCTTCGGAACAATTTGCCGATTGATCAAATGGAGAAAAAAAACAAAAGTGATCGCTCTTTGCGATAATGTACTGCCGCATGAACACCGTCCTGGCGATTCAGTATTTACGAAATATGCTTTTCACATTGTCGATGGATACATAGTTCAATCGGAATCTGTGGAACGAGATTTATTGTCCTTTGTTAAGAATCCCTCCTATAAGCGTGTGATGCATCCGATCTACGAAAATTTTGGTTCTTCGATTTCAAAGGAAGAAGCGCGAAAAACCTTGGGATTTAAAGAAAACGACCGCATCATCCTCTTTTTCGGATATATCCGAAAATATAAAGGCTTAGATCTCTTGTTTGAAGCGATGAAAACAGTCAGGAAATCGATGGATATCCATTTGTTGGTGGCAGGAGAGTTTTATGATGATGAACACAGTTATCGCGAATTTGTAGAAATAAACAATATGAACGATTGTATTCATTTTATGTCGGAATATATTCCCGGTGATCGTGTGCCCGTACTATTTTCTGCAGCCGATTGCGTCGTTCTTCCATATCGTTCGGCAACTCAAAGCGGTATCGTTCAGATTGCATATAATTTTAATAAACCGGTCATCGTTACGAATGTCGGCGGGTTGGCGGAAACTGTTTCGAACGGTATGTCCGGATTTGTTGTGCCTCCAGAATCGCCCGAGGCACTTGCAAGCTCGATAGCAGCCTTTTACCGCGAAAACAGGGAAGTTTCCTTTATCAAAGAAGTAAAAAAGGAAAAAGTGAAATATTCATGGAAGTCTCTGGTAGAAGCAATAGAAACATTGTCGAGAGAATCGTGAATAATGATTCTTGGAAATGGCGAACGGAATGAAGAAAGTTCTTTTTGTATCATATTATTGGCCGCCGTCAGGTAAGAATACGCTTCATTGGCCGTTATTTGTAATGCGCCATCTTTCGGAATTCGGGTGGCAGCCGGGAGTGTTGACGGTTGAAAAAGACTCTTTTTCATTTTTGGATGAAAGTCTGCGTGCGTATGTAGCACCTGATTTAAAAGTTTTTCGTACAAAGGTGCATGATCCTTTTTCATGGTATAAAAGGTTTATCGGAAAGAAACAAAATGAGCCGTTATTCGGCTCGGAGATGTTTTCCCATACCGATACGGGCTGGCGCCATCGATTCGCAGTGTGGGTGCGATTAAATCTTTTTATCCCCGATGCACGAATCGGCTGGTATGGACATGCACTGCGCGGGGGAGCGGCATTCATCCATGAAGAAAAACCGGATGCGATTGTCACGATCGGACCGCCTCATAGTTCTCATTTGATCGGCAGGAAATTAAGCAGGCGTTTCGGATTGCCTTATGTGGCTGTTTTTATTGATCCATGGGTGGATATCGCTTATTACCGCGGCTACCAGCGTACCAAATGGGCGCTTGCATTGGATACGCATTGGGAACGTTCGGTGATGGAATCGGCCCGTCGTTTGGTCTTTGTTTCTCATGATATGTGTTCGATATATATGCAGAAATATCCCTTTATTTCTAAAAAATCAGATATTCTCTATTGGGGATACAGCGAAGAACTGTTTCCCAAAAACCGGTTGACGAAAAAAACGAATGAGGAAATTCTTCTCCATGCGGGCAATCTGTATGACTATCAGAACCCGCAATCACTCTGGAAAAACATAAGATATGAAATAGACGGGGGGCGTCCTCTTCGTCTGCGATTTGTAGGAACAGTGAGCAGCGGAATCCGGCAATCGATTGAAGATGCCGGTTTGCAGCCGTATACAACCTATGCGGGCTTTTTACCGTTGCCGCAGGTTCTTGAAGAAATGGAAGCCGCCGCCTATTTGTTATTTTGTGCTACGGAAAAGCGTCATGTACCGGGAAAACTGTTTGAGTATCTTCACGCCGGCAATCGCATTATCGGATTCGGCGATGATAATGAAGAGATTGAAACGATATTGCAAAAAACACATGCAGGGAAACTGTTTCCATATCAATATCAGGGAACAGATATTTTTCAACAAGTACAATCGATGAAGCCGGATCCGGATGCGGCTGCACAATTTGAACGTAAAATAATTGCTCAGGGATTGGCAAAAATATTGGATGACATAACGTGAAGGACACAAGATTTATATTTTTTGGCGCTGGTCGTTATTCTCAACGCAAACACTCAAAACAGCAGCACTCAAACACCCTATTTTAAAGCTTTGTCCACCAACCGTTTTACAGTGTCTACTGCAATTGTTTGAATATTTAGTTGTGAGCCGTTATTATAATTTTTAACAAGTTTATCAAACGAAAGACGGGAGTCCGCAATTTCAGGGGGATATGCATAAAAGACGTCCGGATGTATTTCTTTGGGATATTCAGTAAACCTGCCAAAATGATTCCCGTTTGAAATAACCACAACAGGGATATTTGCAGCAGCGCCTATATGAGCAGTACCGGTATCGTTGGATACAACGAGCAAGGATCCCTGTATCAGGGCGATGGTCTGCCTCAGGTCTGATTTGCCGATCATATTTGTTATGTATATTCGTTCTGCGATGGATTGTTGTTCCTTCTGAGACGGGAGATCATGAATATCTCCGACAAGAAAACTGGACAATCCATATTGTAAATGCAGGTAGTCGATAAGCGAGAGATAATTCTTCATTTGCCATCGTCTTTTTGACAAAAGTGCACCTGGGCATACAACTGCGTAGTTCGTAGAATTCGCTTGACGGACAAGGGACGGCAATGAAGGCTTTTGAATGGAGATGTCGGCGCCAAGCAGTTTTTCGAAATATTCTTTTATTTTATAGAATTCAAAAACAGCGGAGGGCGAAATATCAATAAGTTTCGTGTAATATCTGTTGATAATTTTTCGTTCCCAACGTTTGGCATGGATGAAATCTCCTGTAAATCCTATTGCTTCGTGCGCGCCGGAAGCACGTACTATCGAATCTTCAAGGATTGAGTCGCGCGAATAAACAGGATTGATCACAACTTCAAATCCTTTTTTTCGGATCTTTGCCAGGGAAGCGAACCGGTAAAATAAATGACGCTTAAATGAGTTATTCTTGATCCAGATAAAATTTGATACTGTTTGGGAATCGAAAGCCAGCGCAATATCTTTACAAGATTCATTTCCGCAAAACGTTATTGAATAGCCTTTATATCGTTCGGATGTTTTCAATGCTTCCAAGAAATTACGGAAAAGGATATAATCACCAATTCCTTCAATCTGGACAATGAGAAGCGAGCGCGGTACCGTGGGTGCCTTTCGAATATGAAGAATGGAATCAAACGCGAAGAATCGAGCAATCCGTTGTATTTGAATCAATCGCAGTAAATATTTTTTAGCTTTTACGATTATTTTAGACAATAGATTGTCGTCTCTCATGTTTCCAGATAAAAATGGACATTTGTTTTTATGTTTGAAAGTATTTTCATAATCAGGACGATTTACTTACGAGAAGCGTTGTACTCAGCATTCCTTTTTTGTTGTGTGAGCAATTCGTCTTGTTTCATTTTACTTCCCATCATCATTCCAACAATTGGAGAAATTCCAAGCTGGGAGAGTTTCAATAATCCATTATATAAAGTATTATTCAGGCGTTTCGTCGTGAACAGGTGAAAGCTCTTATTATTGGTGTAGAGATTCAAGCCGAATTTGCGTGCAATGTACCGGAGTGCATCTGACGAATAAAATGCAATATGTTGTCCATGAGAAAAGGAATAGTATTCCCAGCGTTCAGGATCCGGAGTACCCTTTGAAAATGTCACCGTCGAAAAGAGAAGAGAACGAGACATGGAGAGCAGTTTCTCAATTTCACTTAGAGGATTGACAAAATGTTCAAAACATTCGAAAGCCGTCAGGACGTCGATAGATTTGTGTTTTACATTATCGTACTCGAAGCCGCGTGCGAAAATATTTTCAGTATATGGATCATTCCAAAAAAAATTGAATCCCTGATCTCGCATCAAACGCACGAAAAGACCGGAACCCCCGCCCCAATCAACAAAGGTTCCATTTTTATCATACAGGAAAAAAAGGACGGCGCTTGTCCGTTTTGCAAATAAAAGATTTCTCTGAACGAGTCCCGTGTCTTCCATGTTCAGTGAATGTTGATATGCTTCTTGCAGCCAATACGGTTCTTCTGTTTGAATGAATCTGCACGATGAACATTGGAAATATTGAATATCATAACGAGCGAGAATAATCTTCCGGAATATTTCCGATGTTGTGTTGCCGCAAATCTTGCAGAGCAAAGGAGTACCCTTTCAATTCGACATATCAGTCGTTGATTATAATGTCTTCGTGAAAAACTTTCGGCGAATTAAAGTACAAAACTTTTTAAATTTATTTGGGTTCATATATTTTTGAAAAGCATAAGAATCGGCAAGCGGATCAGGCACGACAAACGCGGGAGGAAGAATTGTCTCGATTCGTTCTGCCGATCGATTGGCAAGTGAGTCAAAACTGTCCCTTGTATGGGTGGCTTCAGCTGCAAAACCGATATTGGAAACCAGATTTTTGTTGGGAACAATTGCCAAACCGTTGTTGATTGACATTGCATATTGCCATTGGAGATCCCAGGTATCAACACCTTTGTTATAAGCAATTTCAAACTTTTTAAGCCAGAATTGCCGCATCGAAGAATTAGAGAAAAGCGGCAAAATCAAATTTCCTTCTTTTATTTTCGGGAAAGAATGCATATCAACATCGTAGAGCCCCCATGCTCGCTTCCACGTGGCCCATCCCCAGACGTTGTTCAAGATAGAAAAATAATAAGTTCCGTTGCCGCGGATCTTTCCATCTTGAAAATTTATGCCGTTAATATGCATAATCCTTTGATCGTTTCTATAACGCGCAAGGAGTGTTTCACAAAAGAAAAAGAAAGATGTGTCCGGACAGCAATCGTCTTCAAGAATGATTCCCTCCTCTACATTCCCAAAAAACCAGGTGATTGCAGAACTGACGCCCATTTTACATCCCTGATTGTTTTCCGAGAACCTGGTCTGCACGTCGCAATCCCAATCGACCTGTTTGAGAATAGCACGTGTTTGCAAGCATCGATCGGATTCGCCGGCTTTTTGTGGACGCGCTCCGTCTGCCGAAACAAATAACCGGGTCGGTCTGACGGCACGGATTTGCTCGAATACACGTGCAGTCGTATCCGGCCGGTTAAAAATGATAAAGAGAATTGGTGTGGTAAATGATTTTGAAGTCATGATATTCAATTGATCTGTGACTCGTTCTCCGTATGTTTAAAGAAGAAGATGCTTATCTTAATAAAAATGTGTGCGTCCGTAAGAGAGACGCTTTGCTAAGAACCTGCATCAATTTTTGATATTTTTGTGCGCCTAAAATTTTTAACAAGAAAAAAGCTGCTTTTGCAAAGATAAACGATCGGATGACGTTTTGTGGAACCATTTTCCCGTAATGGTTGAGAGTTTTATAGAACTCTTTTTTGCTCAAAAGAAACGGATGAGGGCAATATTCGGCAATCATTGCATAAAGTCTGCGCTCCAGTATTGAAATTGCAAAACCATCGGCAAAATAATTATAGCCATAGGAGATGTTTCTATATTTTACATACTCATTGTTGTACACTGTACGCCTATACTCAACATAGAGAGAACGAAGTTCGGGATGTGAATCGAAGCCTACAGTTCTATCGTGCTTTGAGAGGATTGATTCATTTTCAATGTCGATGGAACTAAAGTGGTAAAAGATAAGATTGCTGGTTTTATTTACCATACCTCGGTCAATAACTCGTTCATGCAGATTCCAAAAGCTTACATTGTAACCGGGGTCGCGTACAATGAAAATGTTCTTCCAAAAAACAATTGCCAATTCGACCCATTTTTGATCGACGAAGATACCGGTATTCGGCTCTATGAAGCACAGATATTTGCACCGGTCTTTATACCAATCGAGAAATTCAGCCGCTTCTGCTGAATTGGAAATTCCAATAAACCCAAGATTAAAAATACCGGTATATGTCATATTTTGTTCCCATTGCACCTTATCAAGGAACGATTTCGGCGCCTGTGAAGGATGAAGTGCATGCGGAGTCAAAGCAATTGAATAGGTATCCAGCGCATCAAGGACGACGTCCATTCGTCCAAAAACATAAATATCGGGGTCCAAAAATATTAATTTTTTATATCCCTTGTTCAGCAGGAAAGAAAATAGAAACGGCTTCACAGCGGTATTGAGCTCGGTAATTTCATAGACAAAAGCCATCTGTTCTATATTTGGAATATTCAATTCGTCTAACGGTAAAACAGTGAACCAATTTTCAGTTTGTATATGCTTCGTATCTTTATCGACAATAAGATAAAAAAGATCGCATTCGTTATGCCGGGCAGCAACGGATTGAAGCAAGGTTTTTCCAAGTGAATAGTAATTGGCGGATGAAACCGTACAAATGGCAATATTATTCACTGTGCCTCCATAGGGAATGTCGTAAAGTTGTTAAAAATAAATGCCGTGCGATCCGGGTCCGGGTTCCATATATTGAATAAAAAAGCAACTGAAAAACACTCATAGACCATACATAAAAATGCTTACCGTTGTTGATTTTAACGCCGATTTTATTAAACGCGAGCTTCTCTTTCTCGTTCATCTTATTCCAATGTGCTCTTACATATGGAGTAAGAATTATTCTAACCGTATTTCGTAACTCTTCGATTCCGTTTTTATCGTATTGGTAGCGGACAAATGCAGTTTCAATTGCTTGTGCTGCCTGCAGGTGCATTTTTTTTGAGAGTAATTCATAGTCTATTTGAGAAAAATAAAAATCATATTTTAAAGGGATCTCTTGTTGAAATTGCTTCCTCGCGACATCAAAACCATTCTCAAAGCTGCACAACAGTATTTTACTTACATGCTCCGGTGGTGCATCAACGAGTTCAATGATATGATCGGTCGGCAGGTGAAAGTACTTGGCATCGTTCAGCATAGATGCATACATGCGTGTGGTCTTTTTGAGCAATTGTATTTGTGGAATCGGCTTGGCCCAATCGGATGTTGCAAGCCAGGATATTCCGCTTGAACATCCAACCAACAGCGTGCAATAATGCGTCAATTCTGCATTTTCCCGAAAAGTCAATACACTTCCATCAATAATATTGGGCAACTGTTGAGAGATACATTTATCTGATGAAAGGACGAATTTTATATGATTGTTTTTTTGTGCCGTCCATTGAACTGTTTGAAGAGCAAACTCCGGTGTAACATACGATTGACCGCTTGTAGAAGAGCATTCAAAAAGAACGACGCTGTCTTGAGGCTCAATATGGTTCTCAGCGGCAAATCTTTTTACATTTTGAACTTCTGTGTCATACAATCGGATCACCGGCTGAATTGACACTGTAAGAGGATGAGGATAACCGCGAAACAGCGAGGAGCGACCTGTACCGTCATAATTGTGAAAGTTTGCCGGATGAACTTGAGTAAAAAACACCTCATCATACTCTCCAATCCTTTTCTTTGTCATTGCTTCCTGCTGGAATAGATACCAAGTCTCACTCATATTGTTCACATTCGATTGTGGTATTTCCCAGATTTCATCTACAAAAGGATTGCCGTCGATGATCGTTCGATACAACGAGCTAATAGCCCATGTCAAATGGCAATCAGGATAATCTTGCTTAATTTGACGTGCAATTGCTGTTGCATAGAGACAGTCGCCTCTCATATATAACTGTCCTAAGAGTATTCTTTTTGGAGTATTGATTGGTCGCCTCTATGTTGAAATATCTCGCGAAAAAGTTCATGATGAAAACATTAATGAACAGAACGAACCATTAGTTCTGCCAGCTCTTCGATGGATGTTTCAGGATGCCAGCCCAGTCGATTGATGGTTGCAGGATTAGAGACCAGAATCGGATATTCAGATATAAATCCTGATTGTTGACGAACAAATTCTTTCCAGTCTTTTCCAATTACATTGAAACAGGATCGGAGCCAATACTCAATAGAATATCCTTTTCCGGAGCCGATGACAGCTTCGCTGACTTCATTTTGTTCCACTAACGTAAAGATTCCATTTGCGATATCTTTTGCGAAAGTCCATTCTTTTATGACTGAAATATCACCAAGGTTGAGTATCTCACTGCTGCCTTGAGAGATTTGTTGTACTGTTAAAGCAATCTTCTGGCTAACATGAGAAGGCTTTCGGAACGGACTTTCATGATGAAACAAATATCCTACGTACGCATGAATTCCTAACGAGCGATAATATCGTGCCGCATAAACGGATTGTATACGTGCAACGCTATAAGGACTGCTTGCTTCGAAAGGATCGTTCTCCGCTATAGGTTTTCCGATGTTCTTGAATTGAACACCGCTCCCCGTAATAAAAACCTTTGTTCCGGGACAATGTCTTTTTACCGCTTCAAGTATATTGAGAGTTCCTGTTGAGATTGTTTGATGGTTCTCAAACAATGCATCGTGGTGCGTCGTAGAATTCGCTGCAAGGTGAAAGATAAACATCGGCTGATAGTGCTTAATTAATTGGTCCACCTGGGAATATTCGGTCACGTCTCCGTGGATATTGTTCCCTTGACGGGAAATACAAATCGGGGTGATCTCCTTCTGCTCGCAGATTTCCCGAAGGTAATGCCCGTCCTGCCCGTTTGCACCGAAAATGATGGCGTTCATCGCACAATTAAAAAAGATACGTGTTCATAATTTGGAGCACCGCCGCGTTATCGCTTGTATTGTATTCACTGAAGAGTGATTATCGAGAAAAATACCGTTGTGATAATTGTTAAATATAAGACAATAATCCTGTGCCCCGAGAAATTCTACTATGGTTTTGTATTGGTTATCAATCTCTACCATAGCAATGGTCGGCCGATATTTATTCCAATTATTGCTTTGAAGGACCTCAAGATCGTATCCTTCGGCATCGACAGACATAAAATCGATGCGTCGTTCTTTGATATAAGTAAGAAACACCGTTTCCAAGCGGAGTACCGGAATTGAAGTCTCGGCAACAGTTAATCCGTAACGCTTCGCCATCCTGTGTGCCACATCTTTGTCGAATGAAGAAAGAGTAGAATCACCGACAACTTGATAAAATGTTAGAGGTGTATCTACAGGACCAACACCGATATTGAGGTTTATATCTTTTGGCCGCGCGGAACAAAACTTTTGATAACCTCCGGGTCCGGGTTCAATGTTAATTCCTGTCCATCCCTTATGATAAAAACGATTCGTATTGCTGTTGAACACGGGATCATTGGCGCCGATATCCAGGTACGATCCGTTTTTCTCGAAGGATAAGAGCACGTCAAGAAGCAAATCCTCATTGAATTGACTATAGGAGTCCATAGCCGGACTGATAAAGGGCTGAATGCCTTGATGATGATCCTTTTCAGATAGATGAAATGCCCGTTTGATAAATCCAATCGATTTTATAAAAATAGGAGGAACAAAATCCTCTAAGTGAATTTCAAATTTATTTTTCGCCATCACTTCTTTCGGAATCTTTTTAAAAAGCCTGATACTTTCTTGGCAATAATTTGATATTTTTTGGGAGGGACTTTTATAAGCAATTCAACCGTATGCGGTTCAGTCAATTTTGAATTAAACGTCCGATCGACGCCTGTATCCTTAAGAACCGCTTCAAACTTTTTAGCAAAGTTCACTGGAGCCCATTCGTTTTGTATCCGGAACACTTCAGGCTGTGAATAGAGAATAGATTCCTTCAGAGTCCGATGAGGGTATGGTTTGATGTAGGCCGTAATATGCCGAAATGTATCGTTTGTCGACACAGCAAGCGGTCGACCGCTCGATATTGCTTGGTCGGTAGTAGCAGAGAGACCCGGCTGATTGCGATTATATAAAAAACAATTCAATGTATTTTGACTGCACCATTCAATCAACTGAGGTTTTGACATGAATTCACGAGTGATGTTTACCTGTATCCCTGGTTTTGCCCTTTTTTTACATTCATCAGCCAGATAGTCTCCGTAATTCTTGTTATGGAGATGCCAGAAAGCATCTTCAGTGTACGTACCCATGGGAATATTGATTCGAATAATGGCCTTTTCAAATTCATTATTGACTGCATCTACAACTAGCTCGAAGCCCTTGCCTGGTGTCGCAAAACCAAAGCTTCCGATAACCGGTATGGGAGGTTCAATGTACAATGGAACATGATCCGGAACTTCTAATGGACGCGGAAAGGCATACGCACGCCTGTCTCTCACATGCATCGTTGGATCAAGAACACAATAAACATCAAAATCTTTTTTTGGTGTCAAGACAAACGGGTCATGAGGAGCAACTTCAAGGACAAAACAGACCTTTAAACCAGGGAGCCGGCGAATGCTTTTTGTATCCAACCAGCCCATGGTAATGTGATGATAATTGACAGCATAGAAATCATACTGATTTGAGAGAGTTCTCTTATTATCATCAATTTCCAAGTAGTCGAGAGTATATTTTTCCGAAAGCCTGAGACTTTCATACATCATACGGCCCGATTCATAGATGCTGCAATTTGCTTGGGCCGGATTAATAAACAAACCGCGTGTCAAAGGTTTAGAAGAGTTCATAACGTTATTGCTTTACTATTTCTATCGTCGGCAGCGGGAATATCAGCCCGATGCCTCGCTTCAGTGTTTCTTTCTCCCGTTCGACAAATTCCTGTTTGAAGTGCCAGGGAAGGACAAAATAGTAATCCGGATTCATCGCGCGAGATTCTGCTTCACTGATGATCGGAATGTCGGTGCCGAGAGTACGGGCGCCGTATTTATCAGGGTTACGTTCTGCGGCATAATCGATAATTCGGTTGTCTATCCCGCACCATTGGAGAATAGTATTTCCCTTTGTAGATGCCCCGTAGATATGAATCCGCTTATTTTCTTTCTTCAACTTTTTAAACAGAGCGGTCAATTCTTCTTTATGAATATTGACTCTGTCCTGAAAATTTTTGTATGGTTTATCGGTGTCGAGTTCTAAATCAAATTCTTCTTGATGCAGCACCTGAATATTTTGCATAAATTGATCTTTTTTATATAAAAAATTATCCGCATGAGTTGCGAAACATCTTATACTGCCGCCGTTGATATTATTCAGGGCAACGTTAAATATTTTCATCCCGGCTTGTTTAAGGATAAATTCAATAACCGCTAAACTATAATATTCAAGATGTTCGTGACATATAGTGTCATACGATGTCATTTTTAACATGGTAGGCATATACGACATTTCAAATATCCAAATGCCTTCCGGCGAGAGAATTTGCTTAATCCCTCTTGTGAAAGTAATTGGGTCTTCAAGATCATAGAACATCGCAATAGAAGTGATGATGTCGATTTGCTTATCCTGCAAACGGGCAAGTAATTCAGGAGAGGGGAAAATGTCCTGCACAATACAAATCGGCGGTTTAATCTCTTGAGCGACATCTGAAGGATCAACGCCGTATTTCTCAAAGGTACTCGGATAATATTCAAAAAGTGTTCCATCATTACAGCCAATGTCAAGTATTCGTGCTATCGGTTTTTTAATAATGGTAAGAGCGTCTTCAGCAATACCCTTTAAGTGAAGGCGCATCGTGTTGTTAGTTCCAGAGCGATACCAATATGCAGAATACAATATTTCAGGGGGCACGGTGTGCTCCATTTGGAGAAGCCCGCATGCATGTTCGTCTTTTGTCGGATCACAACGAAGAAGTGTGGTGGGTATTTTTCGCATGGGAGGTAATTCTTTTCCGGGTTTGACAAACGATCCTTGGAGGTACTGTTCGCCAAGATCAATGACTTTTGTCAGCGCATGAGAACCGCATACACGGCATGTTTTTCTATGGATGAGATGCATGAAATACTCCTATCAATGATTCCGTTTTTGTTCGACGCTCGTTCGAAAGCATCTGTCAATCTGATCAATACACTTATTACGTTCGAGATTAAGTAAGGCAAGTTTTTTTACGACTCCGTCTTTTTCGGCGGCTGGAACTTTGTCGAATTCATAGACTAATTCTTGTTCATGCCAAAGTTTACAATTAGTATCGGCAAGTTTTGAAAATACTTCCCCGATGGTTCCTTCCATATCGGCAACTACATTGCCTTCCTGTTTGTACACTTTGTTCGCTGCAAACGTCAACCGCTCTATCGGAATCCGGCCTTCTATTGCCGCGGAAACGAATTCGTCGATTTCAGATTGCAATTGATTCTCTTGATTGGAAAGACTGATGAGTTTTTCCTCGCTGTCCGAATGGAACTGCTTTAGCTTGACAATAGTCAATTTATCACATAATGAACCAAGCGTTTCTGCCATATATGAATCCTTTAGGATAGAAAAACGGGAGCGACAGGTTCAAAAGTCCAGGCGCAATCGACGAAAACACAGCCATAATCCATTCCTTCACTGGCTGCATATTTAGATCCGCCGTCAAACACATTGACCGAAAGCGCATCGCTGACAAGATGAAAAATCACTTGATGTGGAAGATAAGCGGCAAGTGTAAAAGCGTATTGCTCCGGACGCAGCAATCCTCCGGGTATAACAACTTTTGCCGCAATGATTTTTGCCTTTCCATCTCCCGGAACAATAATTTCCGTGTCTGTCGTAAAAACATTTCGTTTCGAATCTCTTACGGCAACCCTTATTTCCGCACCTTTAATGAGTTTGTTAATCTTGCAAGTGAGAACAATAACGATTTCCTGGATATGTGTAAAGTTGACTGCTGCATTTCCTTCTGCATCAAATGTTTCCGCTTTAAGGATGGTAATTTCTCTGTTTTCATCTGTATCTCGGTTTTTATATACCCCCCCGCTGTCCGACATTCTGTTCATATAGTGATTTATCACCTGAGCCGTTGGACCTATTTTAACAAGTATGCCGTTTTCCAGCATAAGAGCGTTGTTGCAGAGATGTGTAATAGCACCCATTTGGTGGCTTACAAATAAGATCGTTCTTCCGCTATGGGTAGAAACCTCTTCCATTTTCCCAAGACATTTTTTTTGGAATTGAGCATCTCCTACGGCCAACACTTCATCAACAATCAATATTTCCGGTTCTAAATGAGCTGCAATAGCAAAAGCGAGGCGTACGTACATCCCGGAAGAGTAACGCTTGACGGGTGTATCTAAAAATTTTTCAACTTCTGCAAAAGCTACAATTTCATCAAATTTTTTCTTTATTTCAGCATTTGTCATCCCGATAATTGCGCCGTTCATAAAAATATTTTCACGCCCAGTGAGTTCGGGATGAAATCCCGTTCCCACTTCCAACAAACTTGCGACCCTGCCTTTTGTAGAAACTCTACCGGATGTCGGCTCGGTAATACGGGCGAGTACTTTTAATAAAGTCGATTTACCAGCCCCATTTCTTCCGATAATTCCCATTCGCTCGCCTTGTTCGATCTTAAAAGAAATGTTCTTGAGAGCATAAAAGTCTTCACGAGATTGAAAAGTATACCGAGATGCTGATTGGCGAGTAATGATAGATAGGGTTTTTCTACTTAATCTCTTTATCCTGTTGGTCAGCACATCCCTTAAAGCTAAATATCTCTCAGGAGATTGATGGCTAAGTATATACCTTTTTGATAACCCTTCAACTTTAATGACAGTATTCATACGAAATAGGAGTCACTTCTTAAGTAATAAAATTATAAAGCTATGAACCGATAAAATGCAATATTTTGTGTTGAATCTTCAAAGTTCAATTTAATGTCTGATGCCGTGCAATCGAGAATTAACTATTGCATGCTTAAAATTCCGCTGTATGGAATGTCGTAAATCCGCACATTTGTCGATGGCAACTTTGACTTCTTCAGTGTTTTTCATGCCCTGCTAACATTAACTAATAATAATCAAATCTGATTCAACTTTCAAATGATGCAAAAAAGACCGGATTCGTATATGGAAAGACTATTTCTCTTCTGCATGGGGGAAAAGGTTTATATGACATCTGCAAATCCTTTTTCAGTTTTCCTGAAATAAACGATGCCGATAACAAAGAGAATAGCGATCATTGCGGTGGAAGTTAGAAAGCCTGGGAGAAAAAAATTATTTGTTTTCCCGATAATAGCCCATCGGAATCCGTCTATTACTCCTACCATCGGATTTAAGGAATAAAGGATTCTCCATTTTTCCGGCACGACTGAACTGCTATAGCCAACGGGCGAAATGTAAAGCCCGAACTGGACTAAAAATGGAACGATATATTTGATATCTCGATATCTTACATTTAATGCGGCAAGGAAAACTCCGCATCCCATTGCAGCGACAAATGCCATAAAGATGAAAATAGGAAGCGATAATATTTGCCATCCGGGAAGAAACCTGTACCATACCATCATAAAGACAAGAATTACGCCTGAAAGAAGGAAATCAATAAAGCTTGTGATTATTGAGCTTGTAGGGATAATAAGCCTGGGAAAATATATTTTCGATATTAAATTTGTATTTCCTATAAGACTTAGGCTTGCTTCAGAAAAAGCGTTCGAGAAAAACTGCCAAGGGAGTGTCGCCGCAAAGACTAAAATTGAGTACGGAGCGCCGCCCTCCGAAGGTAAATTTGCAAGTTTGCTGAAAACAGTTGTAAATACTACCATGGTTAAAATCGGACGAATCAATGCCCATGCAACACCAATAACCGTTTGTTTATATCTGACAAGTATATCGCGCCAAGCAAGGAAAAAAAATAATTGGCGATAACGCCATATGTCTCTCCAATAGTGTTTTTCGATTTTTCCTGCCTCGATCACTAAATCGAAGTCATTGTTTGGCTGTGTCAACATATTTATCTCTCTTAACGCACACAATTTTATTCTTTAATGATAGCCGAAAATAATATTCCAATTTGAGCAATAAGCTTTACGTGACTATAGGTTGATTGAATGAACAATATTCTCCAAGATATATCTTGTTAGTTTGAATTCTCTATTTTTCTTCTTGTGAAATACGTTAAAAGCCTACGGGAGGCAAAAAAGAGAATTCCTCCCCAAACAAGGATGCTTATAACCGTGCTGATCTTAATTCCGATTGCGAACGACTCAGGTTCAAATTTCATGGTCACCGTATGTCTGCCGGCAGGCACGATAACACCGCGAAACATATAATTAAGACGATAGATTATTGTTTCAGTTCCATCGATATATGCATTCCATCCCTTGGGATAGTATGCATCACTTATAAAAACCAGGTTGTTCCCCGTTGCGGTTACATTCATTTCAAGGCTCTGTGTGGCGTATCGAGTCATCGTTATGGAAGCACCTTCCTTTGGAGGATCAATAGTCGTCTGAATTAAATCGAGAACATATGCCGTCGCTCGCGGATCGAACGCCAGTGAGGCCATTTTATTCAATGTACTCATTCCGTCCGCCACTTCGCATCGATTGACAAAGAATGCATGCGGAAGGCAGTAACGAAATGCGTATATATTTGTTTCTCCGTCCTTATACACCCGTGTCAGCATAGCGCTGGAATCTTCCTTGTTCGTGATAAGATATTTGATGTTCATCAATTGCCAGACAAGCGGATTACCCATGCCGGCAACATCGACAACATCTTGAAAGATTCGCATTTTGGCCGCATGATAGCCGTAAGCATTATGAAGTTTCCAGTATGCAAGCGTGTTATCGTAGACGGGCTGACCATTCACCAGCTTTAATACTCGATATTGTGTCGTATCCTGCTGAAGAACGTGCACATAATTGGGTGTTTCCACGGCTTGCTGTGCTTCCTGCGGAGTTATTGGGTCATGCGGTTTGGATGCTATCCGCCATAGATCAAACACGACAACTATAATGAGTATGCCGTAAACCACAGAAAACTGTATTTTTCCCTTTTGAAAATAGTAGAATGCACCGAAGGTAATTCCCAACAGGAAGAGAGCAATCCTAACGTCCGTAACCACCGAAGAAAAAACGAAATCGGACATCATTTCAACCACTTCTGAATTCAATTGACCGTATGTATGCGAAAGAGATTTACCGACTTCCTGTAATGGGAAAAATGATTGATACACGTCTTTGAAAAGATCTCCTCCTAAAAGAACGATAAGAAACAGCCCGGCAATGCCGACAAAAATATATTTCCATTGTTTTATCTGTACTGGAGTGAAGGACTTTTTATCTTCAGGCAAGAAAGACAGTATGCCGTATCCTGCAAGGATCGGCGTAAAAAATTGCACAAGCATCAAGATCATAGACGGAACGCGGAACTTGTTGAAGATCGGACAATAGTGATACATCAGGTCATACACAAACGAAAACTCTTTTCCAAACGAGACCAGTAATGAAAAAACAATAATTCCTCCCATATATTGAACCAGCGGTTCCCGCCTGTTGCGGTAAAAGCCGATGATGGCAAAAACAAGAGCAATAATGCCCATGTATTGAGGTCCATCCACTGAAGGCTGCGGTCCCCAGTATAGATATAATTTGACCAGTTGATTTTGTGTTAAGGGTCCTTGATAAGGAAGCGGTCCGAAACCGTACCACGACGGAATAAAAAAAGTCATGATTTCTCCCGGACTGAACGACCAATTTGTTGCATAATCATAATCGAGTCCTCCTCCTATCGTTTTTGTAGGAGAAGTGAGCGCTGTGTTTTGAATCGGATTTGACCCGCGAATGGAATATGGGTTGTACTCGAGCGTCGAAAAATGCAGTGTGGCTCCCATAAGAAACGCAAGCCCTGTTGCAAGCAAAAAGATCGCTCCACTTGCAAGGACGTTTTTCCAATTTTCTTTTTTTCTCAAAGCCCGAACAAGAAAAAAGAGAAAGTAGACGCTTAATGCAAAGTAAATATAAAATAAGAATTGCATGTGCGCCGATTGAAGCATCAACCGAACAAACACGGGAAGTAAGAAAGCCAAAAATATATTGAATTTTTCCCGAAGTTTGTCCACGATGAGAAAGACATAGGGAAACCATGAAAGTACCGCTAGCTTCGTGGTGTGTCCTATCATGATATACAAGGCCGTATATGTTCCATACATTGCCATGAGGGCAATAAGAACCGCAATCGATTTGCGTTTAAAAAACCGGTAGGCCAGAAGATACATCCCGATGCCATAAACAAGATAAAAGATCAGACTTGAGCCCGACGATCGTTCTTTTAAAAAAAGGAACGATAATTTATCGCGTCCAACCCATTCCCATACATGGGTTGTTATATCAAAAGACTGAACAACCGGGTACATAAGTGCGGCATATCCAGGCATGCCGCAAAATAAATATGGATTCCAAAGTGCGATGCTCCCCTCCTGCTGCACTTCCTTCATAAAGGTTTCCCATACAGGAAGAGAATCCGATGATTGATAGACTTTCCCATCAAACACCATCGCATGAAAAAAAATCAGGATGCTGATATAAATAATTGCTATTGCAGCCGGATGTTGATATTTGTTTGGAATAAGAGGCCGCTCGGCAGCCGTGTATTTTCCGGAGCGCGCATGTTTGATGGTGGCGTTTGCCATGGGAGAATCTCACTCTGTAATGATCGATATTATAAAAAATCTTCTATCAGTCTCTTGTCTCTCGTTTTGACGAAACAAATTGCCGGGAATGCAGTATATGCCATCTTTGAAGGCGAAAAAATGCGGCTGTGATTAAACAGCCGATTCCATATTTTATGCTGCTTATGAAATTGATGGAGGAAGCCTCAGCAAAATACTTTGTGGGACACGTTATTTCACCTATCCGAAAATCCGCATAAATTGCCTGGGCAAGAAATTGATTGTCGAATACAAAATCATTGGAGTTGTTGGTCCATGGAATATCTTCCAATACTTGGCGTGTATAAGCACGGTATCCCGTATGGTATTCGGAAAGTTTGGCTCCCATCAACATATTTTGTACCAGCGTAAGAAAGCGATTACTGATATATTTATAGAGCGGCATACCTCCCTGTCTTGCTCTTCCGCCAAGAATGCGTGAACCGAGCACAAGGTCGTATTCACCGGACAAAAGAAGGTAAACCATTGCTCCGATAAGTTTGGGTGTGTATTGATAATCCGGATGGAGCATTATGATAATGTCGGCTTTTGAATCGAGAGCCGCCGTGTAACAGCTTTTCTGATTGGCGCCGTATCCGGAATTCTTCTTATGAATAATGGTTCTAATTTTCAATTCTTGAGAAATTTCCGCTGTGTGGTCGGTGCTGGCATCGTCCACAAGAATAACCTCATCCACAAGTTCCAGAGGAATTTCTCTGTACGTATTGACGAGTGTTTTTGCAGCGTTATAGGCGGGCAAAACCACGACAACCTTTTTTTCCTTCACCATTATGCAAAAACCTTAACGGATACATACTGAAAGATTTATTTAAAAAGATACTCCAATATACGAAAATGATATTTTCCATGCATGTAGACAAAACCAAATTTCAAAGTAAATTGCACAAGGGTTGAGAAGAATCCACGAGCGCGGTTCACCGTATGTGTGAGGAAAAGTCAAACAATCGAAAGTGAAAAACCTCATTGAGAGATTACGCGGTCATGCAGACCGGATATTGTATTTCGTGAACATTTTCACCGTCCCATCCGCGAATAATCTTCCCGGGCAAAATTAACGAATGTTAAAAGTGAAAAAGAAAACCTTCGGTTGTTTCAAAAGTCCCGATGATGCAAATAAATATTGCTGCCTGCCGCAGGCAGTACATGTCACTTAACAACCTTCAATGCAACTTGTAAATAGTTGTTTACCGAACCTATTAACTTGGTTTTGATGTAGAATGAATCTGAAAAACACTTAAAAGCATAAAACTCATGGTTGGGAACATTGAATTCGTCAAAAAAGATAATGTCCCCTTCTTTTAAATACTTTGCCATTGATGTTAAAACAAAAAGCGCTGAAGAAAATAAATCTGCATCGAGATGGACAACTATTTTCTTACCGTCATCGAGATTATGTGTCTTAAAGAATTCAAAGAGCGTTTCCTGGAAGAGTCCTTTGATAAACTCTGTTCTTGGATCCTTCAAAATTGGAATAGAAGAAAACATATCTCCCTTTTTGAAAAACCCCCAATCTTCCGGCAATCCTTCAAAAGTATCGAAGCCATAAAACCGTGAATTATCGTTCTTGTTTGCATTCAACCACCATGAAAAGGAGAGTCCGCTGCTCACCCCAAATTCTAAATAGATAATTGGTTCAAACAGGATGTTCTCTTTTTGTAGTACATAATCGTAGAGTTTGTAACGCTTATTATAATCCCGAAATGGGTGGTAAAAATCATTTAAGATGTTTTCACGAGGTTGTTGATAAATCCATTGCGTAAGTCGTAATGTGTTGGCGAAGAAAATGAACGGATTGCTTAGAAAGTTAAGAAATGCCCCTGGTCGCAAGAAAAGGACGATTCCTTTGATAAATGAATTGATTTTTATAATTTGTTTTCTCATAACATCCTTTCTGTTGAAATATCTCCTTTTCCCATAAGATGATCAAGCCTGGCATTATTTTTTCCAAATATCGGTTTACTATCATCCGAATAAATTCCGGCGGCAAAGACGAAAAGCGGTTTTTTGATTCTAAGACGGGGAATGTTCGTTTTCATCATCAATCTTTGCCCAGTTTCTGCTTCACCGCCATAGTTATAAATAAATTTAAATTTTCAAAAGTGCAATAATTCCACTCATTTGTCAAGCTTTAGCGGTGTTCTAATTCGGAAATATTATTTAAAAGAAAAGGGATCATATTCTCCAACAAACGTCTTTTTTGTCTTTTGGATCGGAGAAAGCATGAAGTTTGGCCGTATGGAGAAACAAATTCTTGCAGTATTCAAGAAATTATGCTGTGTTTCTTCTTAAAACTGCTAAAGGTACAATAATCTCTACCATTTTAATAAATTCTGCCTTATACTGTAGTATGGCATACAAATTGAAACTTGAAAGTATGCAAAAAGCAATGAAAACCCAGTCAAAGAACACCGAAAGAAAAAAATCATGATCCATGGAACCATTGTTGTAGCCAAGGATATTTGTAAAGCGTGTGAACTTTGCATAAGCGCTTGTCCGCAGGAATGTCTAGAACTTTCGCCGCATCTCAATGAAAAAGGATACCGCTATGCTCAATTGAAGAACGATACCTGCACCGGATGCATCAATTGTGCGATCGTGTGCCCGGACAGCGCTATCACGGTCTATCGGGAGGCGAAAAAAAGGAACGCAGCATAAAAGCGTGAAAACGGAAAGTAAGATTATGGCGACTGAAAATGGAAAAGAAATGAGACTGATGAAAGGGAACGAAGCGCTTGCCGAAGCGTCTTTTCGTGCCGGCATGAAAGCGTACTTCGGCTATCCCATAACTCCGCAGTCGGAAATTCTGGAATATCTGGCATTCCATGCCCCGGAGCATCCCGGCGTGGTTGTTTTACAGGCAGAAAGCGAGCTTGCCGCGATCAACATGGTTTACGGTGCATCCGGCGCAGGCGCCCGAGTGATGACTTCTTCTTCGAGTCCCGGGATCAGCCTTATGCAGGAGGGATTGTCATATATGACATCTGCGCATTTACCGGCTTTAATCGTCAATGTGCAGCGAGGCGGACCGGGTCTCGGCACTATCCAGCCGTCCCAGGGCGATTATTTCCAGGCGGTCAAAGGCGGGGGACATGGCGATTATCATTTGCTTGTACTGGCGCCGGCATCCGTGCAGGAAATGGTCGATTTTGTATTTGAAGGATTCCGTCTGTCGGAAAAATACCGCAACCCGGCTATGATTCTTGCCGATGGCGCGCTCGGACAGATGATGGAAAAGGTCGTTCTTCCGCCGGCCGGCACGCTCCCGAAAGCCAACGTGTCATGGGCTTCGACCGGCAAACCTGCTGGACGCGAGCGAAACATTATCACATCGCTCTTTATTCAGCCGGAAAAAATGGAAATGATCAATCTTGGCTTGCAGGAAAAATATAAAAAGATGGAAAGCGAGATCCGGTACGAACTGATCGAATGCGATGATGCGGAAATCGTTTTGGTCGCGTTCGGATTGACTGCACGTATTTGTCAAAAGACACTCGAATTGGGGCGCGAAAAAGGAATAAAAGTAGGACTGGTGCGGCCAGTTACACTTTTTCCGTTCCCCTATGATGTCCTCAACTGTATGGCGGATTCCGCTGCGGCGTTTCTTACGGTCGAAATGAACGCTGGACAAATGCTGGAAGATGTCCGACTCGCAGTCAATGGAAAGAAACCGGTACATTTCTACGGGCGGACCGGCGGCATGATTCCGTCGCCGGAAGAAGTGCTTCGCAAAATCGGTACAATTGTCGAACGTGTTCTCGTTTAAGGTGAAGTATGGAAAATGTAGTGACAACAAATAGAATGGAAATCGTTTATAAAAAACCGCTGACAATTACGGATACTCCGATGCATTACTGCCCCGGCTGCGGTCACGGTGTCGTCCATAAGATATTAATGGAAGTAATCGACGAACTGGGCATTCAAGAACAAACGATAGGAATTGCACCGGTCGGGTGTGCAGTCTTTGCATACGATTATATGAATATCGATATGCAGGAAGCCGCACATGGTCGCGCAAGCGCCGTAGCGACAGGAGTCAGACGTGTTCTGCCGGAGAAATATGTGTTCTCGTATCAGGGGGACGGCGATCTGGCGGCCATCGGAACCGGAGAAACTATCCATACCGTGAATCGCGGTGAAAATATTCTAATGCTGTTTATTAATAACGGCATTTACGGAATGACAGGCGGACAGATGGCTCCAACATCTTTGATCGGCATGAAGACCACGACATCGCCCTACGGCCGCGATGCGGCACAAGTGGGAAATCCGATAAAAATTACGGAGCTTATTGCGCAGCTTCCCGGTGCGTATTATGTGACGCGTCAGGCGGTTCACACGACGCAGGCTGTGCGCAAATTGAAGAAGGCAATTGAGGCGTCGTTCAAGTATCAAAAAGAAAAAAAGGGAACATGTTTCATTGAGGTCGTTTCAAACTGCCCGTCCGGATGGAAAATGACGCCAGTGGAAGCAAACAAGTGGCTGGAAAAAAACATGTTTCCGGTGTACCCGCTGGGTGATATTAAAATTCCGAAATAATATTCTGAACCAAGGAAAGCGATCTGATCATGAAACAATCACATGAAATTATCATTGCGGGATTCGGCGGACAGGGTGTCCTTTCAATGGGACAGATCATTGCATATGCGGCAATGAAAGAAAACAAAGAAGTAAGCTGGATGCCTTCCTACGGACCGGAAATGCGCGGGGGGACGGCAAATTGCGTCGTGATCGTTTCGGAAAAACGCATCAGTTCTCCTATCGTGACAATGTTCGATACGGCGATAATTTTAAATCAGCCATCGCTTGACAAATTTGAAAATACGGTGTACACCGGCGGTTTACTCATCTATGAAAAATCAACAATTATTAACCCGCCTAAAAGAAACGATATCGAAATCATCGCCCTGCCCGGACTTGAGATTGCACAGCAATTGACGAGCAAACAAGTAGCCAATATGGTTTTGCTTGGAGCCTTTTTGGAACGCAGACCGATTGTAAAGCCGGAAAATGTCGTAAATGCTTTGAAGAGTGTTTTGCCTGCACACCGTCAGTACTTGATTCCGATCAATGAACAGGCCTTAAAAAGGGGAAAAGAACTTGTGATGGAGAAAGCCGCCGAATCGGTCGTGAAATAAATTATTCGCAGATATTTGGGATAAAGAAATCATGGAAAATAAAAATTTCGAATGCATTCATGCCTGCCGTACCACATGCAGTATGCTGGATGAAGCGATGCGGGATGAGACTGCGATGATTAGATTCTATGAACGGATGATGAATGAATGCACGTATCCAGATGTTCATGCATTTATTCGTGAAATCCTAGAAGAACGCAGCAGTGCTATACTTCGCATTGTACAAAAGCTCAATGAATTAAAAGTTCGCGGACAAACAGTAGAGGATATTCGTTCGAGTTTTGACCCCGCTCCTTAAGTGTTCAAGTCGGCCTTTTTTTAAGAATCTTTCTTCAAATTTATTTTTTGATACTACCCGGATAAGATGCACACTCAAACGTGCAATTCTTTTTGCAGGTTTAGCTTCGTTGGGGGAAAAACACTTTTTTTCTCTCTTGGCAATGTTTCATTTTGCAGAACTATCCCTATCGGGTTTCATAAAACCGTTTGGATTGATATCAAAAAACGGTGGTTTTAGGACGAAATTCAGGTTTTTTATAATCCTCATTCATGACGGCAAGGGTTTCCACTCGTTGCGGGATTTTGTTTTAAATTGGAGATCAAGAGGCTTGCAGATGAAAATCTATTATAGTTTCTCTATATTTGCTTTTTGCGGGATTATTTCACAACATCTCGCCATATAATATCTCCGATGAGTTGCACGAAAATTTTAAACGAAGAGGAACGTCTATGAATATCGGTGTTATGAAAGAACGATTTCTGCAAGAGCGGCGTGTCTCACTTACTCCGGGCGGAGTTAAGACGCTTGCCGGTTTCGGTGCGACTGTATACGTCGAACGAAATGCCGGCGCACAAAGCTACTTTACAGATCAGGAATATCAGGAAGCAGGTGCTGTAATTGTTTACAGCGCGGAAGAGCTCATTATGCGTTCGGATGTTGTCTCGAAAATTGCTCCTCCGACATTGGATGAACTTTCCATGCTTCGGGAAGGTCAGACACTTTTTGCAGCGTACCATCTCGCAATCTCAAAAAAACAGATTATCGAAAAACTTTTAGAAAAAAGAGTGATCGCAATTGCGCATGAACTGATCGAAAATGCACATGGAGAATTGCCGATTGTACAGACGATGGCGGAAATTGCGGGACAGCTTTCCATTCAAGTTGCTGCACATTTTCTCCAGACACGGCACGGCGGCCGCGGTGTTCTGCTCGGCAGCATACCCGGTGTTCCTGCTGCTCATGTCGTTATTCTCGGCGCCGGAACAGTGGGAAAAACCGCAGCCCGTGTAGCGCTGGGCCTCGGCGCACGGGTGTCAGTGATCGATAGAAATATTGTTCGTTTGCGTGAACTGGAAAATCTTTTTCAATGGAGAATTTCCACGGCGCTGGGAGACGCTTATTCGATCGAACAGGCAGTGCGTGATGCGGATGTCGTGATCGGCGCCGTTTTACTGAAAGGAGAAAAAACGCCGCACCTGGTAACGGAAGAAATGGTTAAACAGATGAATCATGGCTCTGTGATCGTCGATGTTTCTATTGATAACGGCGGATGCGTAGAAACCAGCCGTCCGACGACATTACTTGACCCGACATTTATCGTACACCATGTCGTGCATTATTGCGTGCCCAATATGGCCGCATCAGTGCCGCGTACCGCAACAGTCGGCTGGTCGAATGTACTGCTGCCGCTTCTGCATGAAGCATCGGATCTCGGTATGGATGAAATGCTGCGCACAGATGCCGGGCTTGCAAAAGGCGTGTGCACATATAAGGGTTCGTGCACGAACAAAACAGCGGCTAAAATATTTGAGATACCGTTCGTGGATCTCAATACGCTTTTGACAAGAACACTGCGGGATTGAGAGGACCTATGAGCTGGATCGATCTCTATAAATCGAAAATTGTTTCGCTGGAAGATGCTGTTAGTGTTGTGAAATCCGGAGACCGCATCTTTTCAAGCGCCAATGCAGCAACACCGCTCATAACAATGAACGCACTGGCAAAACGAGCGAGCGAATTGACGAATGTCGAAATCAACCATCTTCTCCTGATGGGAGAAGATCCGCTGACTAAACCGGGAATGGAAAATCATTTCCATCATAATTCGCTTTTCGTGGGCCCGGGAGACCGACCGTCGATTGCAGAAGGAGTTTCGGATTACGTTCCTGTTCATCTTTCGGACGTGCCGGGATTGTTCAGGGCCGGTTACATTTCTTTGGATGTCGCGCTAATCCATGTTTCTCCTCCGGATGCGCACGGCTTTGTGAGCCTGGGAGTTGAATGTGCTGCGACAAAAGCAGCGGCCGAAACGGCAAAAATTGTAGTCGCTCAGGTCAACGAGCGCATGCCTCGTACTTTGGGAGATGTATTTGTTCCTGTTTCACGGGTTCATAAAATCGTCGAGTGTTCAGAGCCTCTTTTGGAACTCAAACCGGGGGTTGCAACTGAAGTCGAGGAGAGGATTGCAGATTTTATTGCTCCTTTGATTGAAGACGGCTCAACGCTGCAATTGGGCATCGGCGGAATTCCCGACGCGGTTCTGAGCCGCATCGACGGTAAGCAGCATCTCGGTATTCATACGGAGATGATTTCCGACGGGGTTATGAAGGCTGTCGAAAGCGGTATTATTACGAGTTTGAATAAAACACTGCATCCGGGCAAAGTCGTTACGACTTTTGTTATGGGATCACAAAACCTGTACGACTACGTTCACAACAATCCGCTCTTTGAGGTGCATCCCTGCGATTATACTAACAATCCGTTCATCATAGCGCAGAATGAAAAGATGGTCGCTATCAATTCTTCGATCGAAGTCGATATCAGCGGCCAGGTATGTTCCGATTCAATCGGTACAAAAATTTACAGCGGCTTCGGCGGTCAGGTCGATTTTATTCGCGGAGCGGCATATTCGAAAGGCGGAAAACCGATTATTGCACTTCCATCAACGACAAAGAACGGTGAATTTTCGAAGATTGTACCGCGTCTGCGAACCGGCGCAGGTGTCGTTACGACACGCGCAGATGTGCATTATGTCGTTACCGAATATGGAGTCGCATCGCTTCATGGAAAAAATATACATCAAAGGGCCGAGGCTCTTATCGCAATAGCACATCCTAAGTTCCGTACGGAACTGGAAAATTACCTTCGAACTATATATAGAGCTGTTTGAAAACGTGGACGATAACTCATCAATCGAAAAAGAAAATCACGAATCCGTCTCAAAATAAGACACGAATTTTCTCGATACCAACTTTTCGTGGGCGTCAATAGTTCAAATATTAGATAAATGGCTGAGAGGATAATAATCTTGAAAATGGAAAAAATTCTAAAGTTTAAGAGTTATTATTGTGTTATTCAACGCTAACTCATATATTTGATCAATAATTCAACGTTTTATTGATTTTTACTTGGCACAGAGCTTGCGCTAACATAATGCCTAATAACAAAATGCGTGTTTATCGAACGGAGTAAGCATTTTTTTTCTACAGAATTCAAAATGAAAAATCAAATTCTAACAGTTTTTTTTATAATCGTGTCAGCAGCATCGCATGCAGCAATTGGGCAGACAATAGACGATTGCTTGATGTGCCATGCGGATACATCGCTGACCATGGATCGTAATGGAAAAAATGTATCCATTTATGCGGATCGGTCCGTTTTACATCGATCTGTGCATGCGAAATTTGTATGCGTTGCCTGTCATACCGGCTTCGATCCCCAGAATGTTCCGCATAAAGAAAAGATCACTCCTGTGAATTGTCTGCAATGTCACAGCGATGCTCCGGCAAAACATCCGTTTCATGCCTCAGAGATGAAAAGTGCGGCGAATCAGTCTTCGCTCCTTGTTCAGTGCAAACAATGCCACGGAACGCATGCTGTTGCGGCAATAAAAAATACGAATGCAAGTCTTCAAAGCAGGAATATTATCGAAACATGCGGAAAATGTCACGCAGCAGAAAAAGAGCGTTACTCAACTTCCGTTCATGGAAAAGCAGCGGTCGGGGGAGTCGTTGCTGCTCCCGATTGTGTCTCTTGCCATCAAAATAAAATTACAGGTTTGGCAGGAAGCAGGGATTCGGTCGCAATAAAAATTGCTCAGGAAAAAACGTGTTTGTCCTGCCACCTTGATAATCCCGATGTACGCTCGCATATCGGTCTGTCGGCAGTATTTATCGCTGCATACGAAAAAAGCGTCCACGGTTCAGCTTTATTGAAAGGAAACGCATCTGCCGCCAATTGCGTCGATTGTCACGGCAGCCATTCGATTCAGCGAAGCGATGCTACGGCATCATCGATCAATCGGAACAATATTCCCGCAACATGTGCGAAATGTCATGCCGGCATAAAACATGAATACGACGAAAGTATTCATGCAAAAGCCGTCGCAGGCGGGAATATGCAGGCGCCGGTTTGTACGAATTGTCACGGTGAACATAATATTCTTGCACCAGCAAATCCGGAGTCGCGTGTGGCCGCACAAAATGTTTCCCAGCAAGTCTGCTCCCCTTGTCATAGTTCGGTTCTTCTTTCAGAAAAATACGGTATTGCCAGCGATAGGTTTAAAACCTATTCTTCAAGCTTTCACGGCTTGGCTGTTCGCGCCGGTAATGTTGCCGTAGCGAATTGTGCGAGTTGTCATGGCGCCCATAACATAAAACCATCATCCGACTCCACATCATCGGTCAACAAGGCGAATCTTGTTAAGACGTGCGGCAAATGTCATCCCGGAGCCAATGAGCGTTTTACGATCGGATCTATCCATGTTACGGCAGCACAAAAAGAAGAACCGCTGATCTATTGGTTTTCATTATTTTATGTGCTCATGATCGCATCTGTTATCGGCGGGATGTTTCTCCATAATCTTTTGGATTTTTACCGAAAATCGAAACGACAATTACTTATCCGCCGAGGATTTGAAACAGAAGAGCATTTCGGACACGCATTATATGTGCGAATGACACTCAATGAAAGGATTCAGCATGCAGCATTGATGGTCAGTTTCTTTACGCTTGTTTTTACGGGATTTATGCTCCGATATCCCGACGCGTTCTGGGTTGTCTCCATTCGCAGCTTAAGCGAAAGTGTTTTCATGCTGCGCGGTTTGATTCACCGTTGTGCAGCGGTTGTTATGGTCTCGGCTTCGCTGTATCATTGTTATTATGTTATCTTCACTAAACGCGGCAAGCAGCTCATCAGGGACCTTTTTCCCGTCTTGCAAGATTTTACCGATGCAGGAGATGTTTTGAAATATAACCTAGGCTTTTCAAAAACGAAGCCGAAACTCGGGCGGTTCAGCTATATAGAGAAAAGCGAATATTGGGCGCTCGTATGGGGTGTTGTAGTGATGGGGATAACAGGAATAATTTTATGGTTCGATAATACATTTATGGGATTGTTGACAAAACTCGGCTGGGATATTGCCCGCATTATTCACTTTTATGAAGCATGGCTCGCTTTTCTTGCCATTCTTATATGGCACGTTTATTATGTCATTTTCAATCCCGATGTTTATCCGATGAATCTTGCCTGGTTGAAAGGCACAATTACAGAAACGGAAATGGGAGAAGAACATTTGCGGGAATTGGAACAGTTGAAACGGCAGAAACTTCTCGATGAAGCAACAGTTGTTCCTGTTGATGATGTCGAAAAGGAAAATCAAAAAGATATAAAACAGGTGCCCAAGAAATCACAGAAACACCCGAAGCTGAGATCATGAAAAGATTATTTCCTAAAACATTTTATAATATAACAAGCCTTTACGGCTTTGTTCTTGTGTCGATCAGTTTCGGATTATTCATATTCCTATCGATTCTCGATTTCTTTGCCACGGATCAAAAACCGTATATGGGCATCATTACGTTCATAATTCTGCCGGCATTTTTGATAATCGGTTTGGCAATCGGTTTTTGGGGCGTATGGCGTGAGCATAAACGCAGGAAGCTCGGTTTGCCAATCCATGAACAATTGCCGCGGATCGATCTGAACGACCCAAAGCAGCAGCGGGTTGTTTTATACACAGGCATCGGAACACTTGTGTTTTTATTCCTTACTGTCTTCGGAAGCTATAAGGCGTATGAATATACGGACTCGGATGCGTTCTGCGGAACCACGTGTCACAAGGTAATGAACCCGGAATATACGGCATATCAAAATTCGCCGCATGCCCGTGTCGACTGTGTTAAATGCCACATTGGCCCTGGCGCCGGATGGTATGTGCGTTCGAAACTCTCAGGCGCATATCAGGTGTATGCGACGTTATTCAACAAATATCCTAAACCCATACCTACGCCGATCGAAAATCTTCGTCCGGCTCAGGAAACATGCGAACAATGCCATTGGCCTAAACAGTTTTTCAGTGAAAAGCTAAAAAAAAATACATATTTTCTGTCGGATGAAAAGAATACCCGTTGGACGCTGGATCTTCTTCTTAAAATAGGAGGAGGAAATATTGAAGCAGGCCCGACATCTGGAATTCACTGGCATATGAATATTGCGAATGAATTGACGTATATTGCAGACGATACGCAGCGCCAGGTTATTCCATGGATAAAATCAAAACGGGCAGACGGAAGTGTGGTGGTTTATCGCACCGCGGAGAATGCGATTTCTGATTCGGCGGTTCAAACAATAAATAAGCGGCGCATGGATTGCATAGATTGCCATAACCGTCCTACTCACATTTACAATCCGCCGGCACAATCGGTGAACCATATTATGGCACTTGGCTGGATTGATCCGGCGCTTCCGGGCGTGAAAAGCATAGCAATAAAAGCATTGGAAACATCGTATGACACAAAGGAAGCGGGATGGAATGGTATTAAAAGAACTATCGAAGAATATTATCAAACAAATTATCCTCAGATTGCTGAAAGCCGGAAGGATACAATTGCGCGCGCCATTAAGGAAATTCAGCGTATCTTCAGCCATAATTATTTTCCCGAGATGCAGGTGAGCTGGAAAAAATTTCCCGACAATCTGGGCCACCTGTATTCACCAGGTTGTTTCCGGTGTCACGACGGCAAGCATGTGACGGATGACGGAAAAGTATTGTCCCGGGATTGCAATGTCTGCCACACCATTCTTGCACAGCAGTTTGAAAAAGAAGGATTACGATTGTCGCTCGACGGCATTGAATATCATCACCCTGTGGATATCGGCACTGCATGGAAAGAAATGAATTGCAGCGATTGCCACAACGCTCAATAGAATAAAGAAAAAAAGGGATCTATGAATCAAACACCAGAAACTCCTGTCGATCAAAGTAAAAGAGACTTTTTACAGGTGGTCTTAGGCGGAGCGAGTGCGGCTTTTCTTGCTGCGATTTTATATCCGATCTTCGAATACCTCAAACCGCCGAAGCAGGCAGAAGTGGAAGTCTCGAGCGTGAAAGCCGGAAAGTTGAACGAGATTGAAAAAGACAGCGGGAAAATCATCAAGTTTGGCAGCAAGCCCGTTATTCTTATCCGTACCGCCAACGATGAGCTGCGGGCATTCTCGGCAACGTGCACGCATCTGGATTGCACCGTTCAGTACCGTAAAGATTACGGTACAATTTGGTGCGCATGCCATAATGGAAAGTATGATTTAAACGGCCGCAATATTTCCGGTCCGCCGCCGCGGCCGCTGGATGAATACAGGGTCGTTCTTCAAGGAGACGAAATTCTTATTTCGAAAAAAATATGAAGACAATTCTTAAAAGAATGTACGACTGGGTTGATGAACGTGTTGAACTCAATGGCCTGGTGGAATATATGGGAAAAAAATATGTTCCTGTGCACCGGCATTCAGTGTGGTACTATTTCGGCGGTGTCTCGCTCTTTCTGTTCATCATTCAGGTCGTAACAGGAATACTCCTGCTGCTCTATTATAAAAGCGGGGAGGAACTTGCAATCGAAAGCATTCATTTTATTATGTCGAAAGTGCAATTCGGCTGGCTGATCCGTTCGATCCACAGCTGGACTGCAAATCTGTTTATCCTCTCGGCAATGATTCATATGTTTAGCGTCTACTTTGAAAAAGCGTACCGCAAGCCGAGGGAAATAACATGGATAACGGGAATGCTTATGTTCTTTGTCCTGCTGGGATTCGGGTTCAGCGGATATTTACTGCCATGGAATGAACTCGCATTCTTTGCAACAAAAGTCGGAACAGATATCGCAGGTGTGGTGCCTGTTATCGGCAAACCTTTAATGATCTTCCTGCGCGGCGGTGATGATGTTACAGGAGCAACTCTTTCCCGGTTTTTTGGGTTCCATGCGGCCGTCCTGCCGGGTATTTTTACGGTTTTTCTGGGAATTCACCTTCTTCTCGTTCAACGGCAGGGGATGAGCGAGCCGTTTCATTGGAAAAACGACACCGAGCAAAAAACGATGCCGTTTTTTCCGAACTTCCTGCTTCGTGATCTTTCATTATGGCTGCTGGTCTTGAATCTTCTTGCGATCCTGGCGGTTTTCTTCCCATGGGAATTAGGCAAAAAAGCCGATGCTTTTGCTCCTGCACCTGCAGGCATTAAGCCGGAATGGTATTTTCTTTATATGTTCCAGACGCTGAAATTTATACCCGGGAAATTATGGGTCCTTGATGGAGAGGTTCTAGGCATCGGATTATTTGGCGCCGCAGGAGCGCTTTGGACGCTCGTACCGTTTTGGGACCGGAAAAGTCCCCGCGGTGAACAAAACCGATTCGTCAATTATCTCGGTCTCTTTGCAGTCATCTATATTATCATTCTCACAATTATAGGGTGGCTGGCATGAAAAAATTCTTTCTCTCATTTATTTCCGCCGCTCTACTTGTTCTCCCATTAAAAGCACAAAGACAAGATCAATGTTTTGAATGCCATAAAAATGCCGAAGATAATCCATCGAAACTTTTTAACCTTGACATTCATCACCAAAAAGGAATTACATGCGCAGGATGCCATGGCGGTAATTCTAAAACGGACGACATGGAACTGGCGATGAGCAAGAAAGCCGGATTCATCGGCAGGCCAAAGGGCGACGACATCTCCCGCGTTTGCGCTGCATGCCACGGCGACCAAGAGAAGATGAAGTCTTTCGGTTCTTCCCTGCCGACGAATCAGTGGGAAAACCTGCAGTCGAGCGTTCATGCCAAACCGGCCCTCAAAGGGAAAGAACATATCGTACAGTGCACGACGTGTCACAATGCACACGGAATTGTTTCTGTAAAAAATGCATGGTCTCCGGTCTATCCGCTCAACGTTGTAAAGACATGCACTCGATGCCATGCCGATGTTGCCTTTATGCGCTCCTATAATCCGTCACTGCCGGTGGATCAATTGGAAAAATACCGCACGAGCGTTCACGGTGTGCGCAACGGAAAAGGCGATCCGAAAACAGCGCAATGCGCAAGCTGCCATGGCAGTCACGATATACGAGCTGTGAAGGACGTGAAATCGAATGTCTATTTTTCAAATTTGCCGGCAACATGCGCCAAGTGTCATTCCAACTCAGTGTACATGAAAGAATATAAAATTCCAGCCGATCAATACGAAAAATATGCAAAGAGTGTCCACGGAATTGCAGTGCTGCAAAAACATGACCCCGGTGCGCCTGCCTGTAACAATTGCCACGGAAATCATGGTGCAATGCCTCCGGGTATCGAATCGATCTCGCAAGTCTGCGGGACGTGCCATGCACTCAATGCAGAACTGTTTGCATCCAGCCCGCACAAGAAAGCGTTTGAAGAACGAAAACTGCCTGAGTGTGAAACCTGCCACAGCAACCATGAAATTGTTGCCGCAACCGATAAACTCCTCGGCACAGATCCGGGCGCAGTGTGCAGCAGATGTCACTCTTCGACGCAGAATTCCAACGGATATAATGCGGCAAAAGCTATGCGCGGATTGATCGACACTTTGGAAAGCCGAGAGGGACATGCCAAAACCTTGGTGAATGATGCAGAACAGAAAGGGATGGAGATAAGCGAAGCAAAATTTAAACTTAGGGATGTCCGGCAAGCTCGGCTGCAATCCAGAACTATGGTTCATGCTTTCAATGAAGTGAAGTTCAAAGAAGTGGTCGACATCGGATTGAAAACGGCCGATATGGTCGTATCTGAATCTCAATCTTCAATCGATGAATATTATTTTAGAAGAATCGGATTAGCTATTGCAACAATTATCATTACAATTTTAGCCGTATCGCTGTATGCTTTCGTGCGCCGACTTGAGCGGAGGGAAAACCCAATAAAATAAAATTAGAAGTGTTGAATTTATATGCGATGCTAATATTTGGAATTTTTTCCCAAAATTGTGAAAAAATCAAATAAAGGGAAGATTTTAAATGGATTGGAATTCAAATATCTTAAATTATCGGCGATTTTATATTAAAACAGAATATCGTGCCTGTTGTAAAAATTGATGTATAATTATTCTACATGTAAAAAATTGGCAGGATTTTTGATGCATTTTCTAAATTAAGCTTCACTTATAAAAATACAGAGTATCACATTAAAGGCAAGGAATCTCTCATAAATATTATTAGGAGGGCCATATGCGACTTTTCAAATTTCTCGTTGTTGTTTTTGTAATATTCTCAGGGGCAATAAGCGCACAGCATAAATACGTCGGCGTAAAAATATGCAAGATGTGCCATCAAACTGAAAAAATGGGAAAACAATTCGATGTTTGGCAAAAAAGTCCCCACGCGCAAGCATTCGATACTTTAAAATCGGCAGCGGCAGAAAAAATTGCTAAGGAAAAAGGATTAACAAAAGCTGCTTCTGAATCGCCGGAATGTCTCGAATGTCATGCGATTACAGCGGATCCAAAATTGATTGCGGACGGTGTGCAATGCGAATCGTGCCACGGTGCGGGATCGGATTACAAGAATATGGCAGTAATGAAAGATCATGCTAAAGCCGTCGCGGCAGGTTTGTCGGATTTCAAAGACAAAGCTGCTATGGAAAAAACATGCAAACAATGCCACAATGAAAAAAGCCCGACAAAAAAAGAATTTAATTTCGATGAGATGTGGGCAAAGATTAAGCATCCGATTCCCAAAGGTTAAGACGGTTTTCGTTGTGTGTGAATGCCGGTATGTCCGTGCCGGCTTTTGGCGTCACGGTAAGTTATGAGTAAATGATTGGTGTGTGTCATCAATCGAAAGAAGAGAACGTTATGAAAATCACAACGAGGCTCAATGCCAAATTTTTAGCGTTTGCAGCGGCTGCTGCTTGTTGCTTGTGCGGATCTGAGGCATTCGGTCAGATGTTCCAAATGCGTTTGGTATCATCTGCCTACGCCTGGCAGCAGCAAGATTCGGCCGGTCAATCGTCGCACCATCTTTTCGGATATCAAACCGCCCAGATTTCGATTTCGGGAGAGCAGCTTTCCTTTCATACCTATCTTCAGGGCTTTAACGATTTTGCAGGGCCGCTGCAGGATGAAGGCGAAATGCGTGCGTACAATTTTTATTTAAAATATGCCGGACTTTTTGACGCAGCAGATGTTTCGGTCGGACGCGTTCCGGTTTTTGCCGGTGTGGGTGTCGGGACGTTGGACGGCGGGATTGCATCGCTTCGCTTGTTCGATACGCAATTGAAATTGACGGGGTACGGAGGATTGCTTCCGCAGGAAGATGATAAATTTGAGCTGATCGGAGATAAGCGGCACAATACTATGTTCGGCGGCCAGATCAGCGCAGCTCCTTTCGAGTGGGGCGCTTTCTCCGTCAGTTATATGCGCAAGAACGAATTGCCGGAATCATATTGGGCCGAACGGGCGCAAGATTCGACCTATGCAATTCAAAACGTAGAAATCACTTCGTCCCCGGCAGCGGAAGAATATATCAGCGGAGATGCCAATATCGATTATGACTGGTTCTCAGCTTCTCTGCGCTACGATTATGATATTTTACAGGATCAGATGTCGCGCGAGCAGATTTTTACGCGTTTCAGAATTTGCGCTCCTTTCTCGCTCACCGCGGAGTACATCCAGCGAGAACCGCTCCTCGAATATAATTCGATCTTCTGGGTCTTTGCATACAACACGCTGATTGAATATGATGCGGGAGTCGAATATACGCTCGACAAGAACATTCAAGTCTACGGACGGTACGGATCCGTTTCATACGGGGACGGAGAAACTTCGGATCGAGTGACAATCGGCGGCAATACTAAATACGTGTCTGCCAACATTGCCTGGAATACGGGTTATGGCGGGCAATTAGCTGCAGTTTCAGCTAATGCCGGATACCCGCTTCTGAACAATATGCTGACACCTACACTCCTTCTGAGTTATGCACATTATCGCTTGGAGAGCACAGATGCACTGACCGATGCACTCAGCATCGGGGCGGGAGTCGTGTACCGGCCGATGCCGATGCTTTCTATCGATACGCAAGTGCAATGGCTGACGAATTCCATTTATAGCAACGATCTGCGCCTGTTTGTCCGGGCCAGCTATTTCTTCAGTCATCAACTAAACATTTTCTAAAAGAGTGCCATGATGACCAATACGTACTATACCACAAGGAAACTGAACAGACGTTCTGTCGTGTTCGTTGGAGTATTGCTTCTTGCCGCTATCGGGACAGCAAGCACATCGGCATTCTCCGCCGGGGATGGACCTTCGGTTCAGAATAAAATTAAATTTAATCATAAGAAGCATATCGATGAAGTGGGAGCGCAATGCATCGACTGTCACACGAATGCCTTGACAAGCACTGCAGCATCTGATAATCTTTTTGCTCAAATGTCGGCCTGCCGGCCTTGCCACGAAGATGCGCTCCAAACGAATTGTGCATTCTGCCACACAAGCACCGATTCAACGACGTATGCAATTTCGAATCCTGTACGCGAATTAACCTTTAATCATCAATTGCATGCGGATGGACAAAAAATCGACTGCCAAAAATGTCATACAAATTTAGACAACGACAAGGTTTCCATAACCGAAAATGTACCGGCAATGAAAACATGTTCTTCATGCCACGATGGTGTAAAGGTAAAAGACGATTGTGCGGTATGTCATACAAATCTTTCTGCGCTGCGTCCTGCGGGGCATAACCGTACGGATTTTATACGCGAGCATAAATTTGCGGCGCGTGTCAATACTGCGACCTGCGGCGCCTGCCATTCGCAGGAAACATGCACAGACTGCCACAATGGATCCGATCTCGTTCAAGTTACGGTCCCGGGAAAAGATATGATTTCTGCTCATTCTCCGCGTATTTCTTCAAACGACCGCGGCCAAACTATGGTGATCGAGAAAGTGCATGATTTGAATTACCGGTTTACGCATGGCGTCGATGCTCATGCAAAAACTATAGAATGTAAGACATGTCACAGTACCGAACAGTTCTGTACGCCGTGCCATCAGGCGGGAGGAAATGTTAATCAGGAAGTCTTTAAACCCGCATCACATTCCATTGCCGGCTTTACGACAATCGGTGTCGGATCGGGAGGCGGAGAACATGCGCGGCTTGCGAAGCGCGATATCGAATCGTGTGCGGCTTGCCACAGCGCCGATGGAGCGGATCCGGTCTGTGTTACATGTCATATGGATCCGGACGGTATAAAAGGAACAAATCCTAAAACCCATGCAATCGGGTTTATGGCAAATCAACACGGACGCTGGCATTCCGATCCGGGCGCAAATTGCTACGTGTGTCATACCGACCCGAATGCAAGGCCAATGGGAATTAAAGGGCAGCGGTTTTGCGGGTATTGCCATAATTGAGAGGATGGAACGAGTATGAGAACAAAATATTTTTATTCGATTTTTATACCGACGATCTTGTCACTCTCATGCAGCGATTTGAAGAAGGATTTGCCGACCGCAACTCCGAGCGGTATTACAGTTCATGAACAAGGATGGACGGACACGTCGTCCGCCAATTTCCACGGAAAATATATCGCAGGTAATAATTACGATATGCGCGGCTGCCAGCAATGTCACGGCCTTCAATATGACGGCGGCATCTCAGGTGTTTCCTGTATGACCTGCCATACAAATCCGGATGGTCCTGAAAACTGCGCAACCTGTCACGGCGTGCCGCCGCCGCCCGATCGTTATGGTAATACTTCCAATGGAGCAATCGGAGTCGGCGCACATGTCATTCATTTCACGGGCAACGGCAATTACACGACGCACAGCATGACGTGCTCAATGTGTCATTATATGCCGACAAGCATCTATGATCCCAACCATATAAATGCGACGGGACGCGCTTATGTGGTTTTCAATGATCCGTTGGCAACGGTGAAAAGCAACGGAGTCACACCGGCGCCGGCCTATAATCTGAATGCCGTCACATGTGCAAATACATTTTGCCATGGAGCATGGCAGCTGTCTAAAGCGGTAGCGCCGGACACGACTGTGTATACGGCTGCCGTAATGAGCGGCACGTATGATGCACCGGTATGGACAGGAGGCTCAACGCAAACAACTTGCGGCACAAATTGCCACACTAATCCGCCGGCGGGACATAAGGCTTCAGCCTTAACAAACTGTTATACCTGTCATGGCGATGTCATAGATGCAACGGGAAAAATAAAGAATAAGACGAAACATATGAACGGAATGATCGATCTTGTGAGCGGAGCAGCGCCATTTCGATAGACAATGAAAATAATTTAAATCCAATTATATCCTAAATAATAATAGATGAGGTAAGTCTATGCTGGAAAGAAAAAAAATTACTTTTTTGCTTTGTATTATCACTCTTGCAGTGATTACAGGGTTATGGGGAGGCTGCCGCGGTCCAATGGGCCCAACCGGTCCGAGCGGACAAAATGCAAATGCATCGGATCTTGAAGGTTTTGCCCCCGGTATTATATGTGCAAACTGTCATAACCAGGATTTTAATCCTACATATGATATTCTTGCAAAAGTCATTGAATACGATGCTTCCATTCATTTTGCGGGAGGCGAAGATATTCAAAATACAACTACATGCGCAGGCTGCCATACCAATGAAGGTTTTGTGGATCGCTATAATCATGGTTTTGCCAACGAGTCGTTTAATTTACACGCCCCATCCGGCCCCTTGGCAAGCCAAGCCTATCCGCAGGCTTCTCCTCCGGGATGCTTTACATGCCACATGCCGCATTCACGAGGCAATTTCACGGTTCGTGATTCCGGTAAAGTAAACATTTACACGCTTCTTGCCAACCAGTCGACGAAGGTTTGGAACAGCACTTCTGCTTCAAACTTATGCGTCAAGTGTCACCAACCTCGTATGACATCGACCCCCTTTACATCGACCCCGTATTCCTGGCAGCCGGATCCTTCACAAACAAGTGCAACCGACACCGCACGGATTTATACATCAAGATGGAATAATCACGTCTCCGGCGAAATGACACAGACGCTGCTTGGTTTTGGCGGTTTCGAGTTTACCGGATATTCAGGTTATACAAATTCACAACATTCGACCTATATGAATGGCAATCCTATTGGCTGCGAACAGTGTCACATGGCCACAGTCAACAGCGTCGATCTGGACGGCGGACATACGTTTACAGTAAAAGATACAAGCGCCTATTCAATGTCTCCCTCGTATAACGTCAACGGATGCAATGTAAGCGGCTGTCATTCAGGCCTTGCTGCCACCGCAGCGGATGCCCATTGGAGCAAGCGCACGGTAATTATCACAGAGCTAAATCAGCTTGGAAAACTGATGATGGATACGAACATCACAAGGAAGTGGATGCCTGCCGGTAAAGCTGCTCCATGGGCTTCATACACAGTGACCGGCATCGATACTGTTTGGTCGCAGGTAAGCAAGGTTTACGGCAGCTCGATAGGCGCATCTAATCCTCTCGTTATCGTTCCGGCAGCAAAAGCGGGTGCACTATGGAATCTTCAACAAATCTATAACGATAAGAGCCACGGCATACACAATTACGAATATTTTAAGGCCTTGTTGGATAATTCAATCGCTGAGCTTAATAAGTAAAAAAAATTAAAACGTACCTAAGCCTTTTAGATGCTTTCTCTTCGTGTGCGGAAGGCCCATCTTCCGCACACGTGTTTTATCAAATACGCTTCATCTCTTTGAAACCTTCGGAAAATTCCCGATGTTCTATATCAAAGATCATTTATTCATGTCATAAAAGGAAGATAGCATGATTGGCTCAATTGTTGTCTGGATCGCATTTGTATCGGCAGTTGCTTCGGGATGTCTCTATTATGTTTCAATAAAAAACAACAGTCTTCGCTTCATGGCGCAGAGCGCATATTTTACGGCAGCAATAGGTACATTATTAGCATCGGCTTTGCTGATGCTGTTCATTATTCAGCATCGATTCGAGTTCAACTATATAACGAATTACAGTTCGCGAGACCTTCCTTTTTCGCTGCTTATCACGACATTTTGGGCCGGGCAGGAAGGCAGTTTTATGTTATGGGCATTGTTTGCATCGCTCATCGGTTTGGTCCTTCAGCGGTACAGCATCCGGAAAAATATCGAAGCGGAGGTGATGACAACATACAGCATAGTTCTCGGTTTTCTTCTTCTGCTTATTTCGATCAAATCTCCCTTTGAATATATCTGGCAGGCTCAGGCAGGTGTAGAAAAAGGATTTGTGCCGCCGGATGGTCACGGCCTGAACCCGCTGCTTCAAAATTTTTGGATGATTATTCATCCTCCTATATTGTTTCTCGGATTTTCTTCTCTGGCTGTTCCGTTTGTGCTCGCCGTTGCCGCTTTAGGACAAAGAAATTATAAGAATTGGATGAACTCGGCTGTTCCGTGGGTGCTTTTCAGCGCTCTTGCCCTTGGTGCCGGGCTGATGCTCGGCGGATATTGGGCTTATGGTGTTCTTGGCTGGGGCGGCTGGTGGGGCTGGGATCCGGTGGAAAATTCTTCTCTCGTTCCATGGATAGTCACAGTCATACTCGTTCATACGATGCTTATTCAAATAATTACGGGAAAATTGGTACGCACAAATTTTGTTCTGGCCATTCTGGCATATCTTCTTGTCGTTTACAGCACATTCCTTACGCGGAGCGGAATTCTTGCCAATTCTTCAGTGCATTCATTTGTGGATCCCGGCTCTTTTGCATACGGCCTGCTCGTTCTTTGGCTCGCCGTTGTCGTCGTTGGAGGATTCGGTATGCTCTGGCGTCGGCGGAATGAACTGCATGCAGACCAGCCGCCGATGGGATTATTTACGCGTGAGTCGATTCTCTCGTTCGCTCTTCTCGTTCTCGGAGCTTGTGCAGGCATCATTCTATTCGGTACGAGCATGCCGCTCTTTTCAAAGTCCGCACTTGAGCCTGCCTTTTACGATAAAACTACATTACCCCTTGCAGTGCTCCTGACGATTCTCCTGGGAGGCAGTCTTATCATTCAATGGAATCTGGAAGACAGGCGCTCTCTTTTAAAAAATCTTTTGATACCACTTTGTATTGCAGCTGCCGGAACGGCTGTGTGTATCGCAATTGGGCTGCGCGATTTTGGTGCAGGGGCGCTTGTCTTTTCTTCTTTCTTTGCCCTTTGCATAACTCTGAAACACGGGTATCGCATTCTTCGTCAACAGCCGAAATTTATCGGCGGCTCACTTTCGCATATAGGACTTGCGATTTTACTCCTGGGAATCATAGGTTCAGGTCGATATGGCGTCAAACAATCGGTTTCACTTTCACAAAACCAGCCGCTGAATGTCATGGGATATGCGTTGACATATTTGGGAGACAGCCTTTCTCAAGAAGGAAAGACGCTCTTGAATGTTCGTGCCGAAAAGAACGGTTCTTTTAGCATCTTAAGACCGGTAATGTATGAAAGTTCATTTAATAACAGTATGATGCGCAACCCGGATTATCTCAGCTCTTTCACGAATAATCTTTATATCGAGCCGGTTTCTTTGGAACGGCCAGATGATGAAGGCACCCGGAGCAATATGATAGAACTCATAAAGGGTGTTCCATGGAACTTTGGCCCGATGACTGTAACATTTGTGCGTTTTCAATTAGAAGAGCAGAACATGGAAAACATGCGGCTGGGACATAGTGCTACAATCGGTGCTGTGCTGGAGGTTAAAATCGATTCAACCGTTGAGGAACTTGTTCCTTTGACGACGTTTAAAGCTCCTCCGGGTGAGCCTGAAATGAAAGCAGCCTATACTAAAAGCGGTCATCTCGGTTTCCAATTAGTTAAATTAAATGTTTCGGGTGCATCCGAAAAAACGAAAATAATCGTTCAACTGGTTGGCCCGATGATGGCAGGTACAAGCAGGGCTCAATCGGATATTCTGGTAGCAGAAGTCAGCATCAAACCGTTCATGGGCTTTATCTGGGCAGGCGCCTTCTTTATTTTGTGCGGGATTATTGCTGCTTTTATCAGGCGTATGCAAAAGCCTCTTAAGCTTTCATAACATCCGGCTATCCTCTTTGATCATGAGGCATCACGGTTGGCCTGCCCCAATTCTGCATGCCCTGTATTTATATTTAGACTTCGTAAATACACGCGTAATATTGAAAGATTCGCAAAATCCCGTGTAAAACAGGAAAAATCCGTATCATGCATTCACATGATTCATTTTTATGTTTCCAACTCCCTTTTGTTTAAAAGGCGGATTGATAACTGAGACAAAATCAATTGTGATAATTTACGCAGAGCAATTGCGATTTTTTAAATTAAAGGCAAATATATATGAACGTTCTTCATGTCCTCTCTCAGTTTGAGACAAACGGTGCGGAAACTCACGCCGCCGTTCTCGCCGACGAACATATTGACAGGGGACATAATGTAACGATCGTGTCCGATTCTTTTCGCACGCCGACAAAAGCAATAATTGTTCAATATCCAATCGGTAAACGTGATTATCTGCAGAGGTTTAAAAATATACGGTTTCTGACGCACTTGATTAAAGAGCGCGATATCGATATTGTCAACGCACATTCGCGGGCTGCAAGCTGGGTTTCATATTTTGCGACCCGTTATACCGGTACGCCTCTTGTCTCCAGTATTCATATGCGCCAGCATCTCCATTTCTCGACCACAAAAATGCCGATTTATGGAGAAAAACTTGTGGCAGTGTGTGAGGCAATTTATGAGCACCTTCAAAAAGATTTGAATTATACCGCCGAACATTTGGCGCTGATACGGAACGGAATTAATCTCGATCGATGGAAGTATCAACCGCACCGTGAAACAAAAAAGGAGAGGAAGACAATTGCATTTGTCGGAAGGTTTTCCGGCTTTAAAGGGGACACGCTTCTCCTGTTGGTCGAAAAAATATTCCCTGAGGTCATACGCTGTTATCCTGAAGTAGAAATTCATATCGTCGGAGGAATGAGTGAACAAGAAAAGATCGTGCATGCAGCGGAAAAATTTAACGCACAGGCGGGCAAGCGTTTCATTGTAATAGAAGGTTTCAGCAGGAATGTTCAGGAAGCATATCGGCGGGCGGATCTTGTCATAGGTTCGGGGCGCGTGGCAATGGAAGCGCTCGCTTGTGGTTCTCTCGTTGTTTCGATCGGTGAATCCAATGTGGTCGGACTTATCACGGAAAAAACGAAAACTCGGGCGCTGGTTACAAATTTCGGAGATCTTGACATTCGGAAGCCTATTAATGTCGAGGAGAGTGTCGCGGAAATTCTTACTGCGCTCCGGAATCCCGGAATTGTTCCTGCCGGATGGGGAAGAGCTTTTATTGCAGATTATTTTGATGTAAAAAACATCATTCAGAAGCTGGACTTGATGTATGCTTCTCTTCTTCAATGATCTCAGGACTCGGTACCATTCAAGTATCGCATTTAAACTTTTTCGTCGAGGATTAATCGTATAGTTTTGAGTACATTGTTCGGCATATAAGGCTTTTGAATAAAACAAGAAAGTCCGGCTTTTATAAGATGTCCTTTTTCGTCCGGATCCATAAAACCGCTTACTAATATGACCTTTTGATTTACATTAATCTCGCGAATAGTTGAAAAAACGGTTGATCCGCTCAATTTTGGGAGTCCCATATCGATAAGTGCAAGCGCAATATCCTTCTTTCGCTCCGCATAAAGCTGGATTGCCTCAACTCCATTACGGGCAAGAATAACGGTATATCCTTTCGATTCCATCAAGCTTTTCATCTCTGTCGACAGACCCTCTTCATCTTCAGCGTAAAGAATGGTTTCCGTGCCGCCTGGGGCCGATGACGGCTGGTCAAGCTGTCCGGTATATAAAAACGGTGTCTGGGTCGAAAGAGGGAAGTAGAGTTTAAATGTGGTTCCCTGGCCGACCGTACTTTCCAAATCTATAAAACCGTTGTGATTTTTAACAACACCATAAACAACTGAGAGACCGAGACCGCTCCCGCCTCTTTTTTCTTTCGTTCTAAAGAAAGGTTCGAAAATCCTTTGCCGGAGAGAGCTCTCTATGCCGCTGCCCGTATCTGCAACATCGATCTGCAGATATTGCGGAGAAGCAGCATCGGGAAATTTGCGCTGAATTTCTTTTCCTTGAACGACTCGTGTGTTAATGCTGAGAAGTGAATTGTTTTTGTTTGTTTGCAATTTTGCCGTCATTGCATCGCGCGCATTGACGCAGAGATTAAGCAGTACCTGATGCAATTGTGACTGATCCATGGTTACGATGGGAACAGACGAATCGAGGTCAAATTTCATCTCAATATTTTTAGGAAATGTTTCCTGGAGCATTTTTGAAAGACTCTGGACTACTGCGTTAATATTGACCGGTTCCAGGGTCAGCTCGCTTTTACGGGCGAATGTAAGAATCTGCCGGGAGAGGCTGGCTCCGCGTTCGATGGCTTTGTTGATCCCTTCGAGCGCCCGTGGAATTATTTGCTGCACGTCAGGCCCATGTTCCAGCATGGCGCTGTACGCGAGAATGATGCCGAGAATATTGTTGAAGTCATGCGCGATGCCTCCGGCAATTGTTCCGAGGCTTTCCATCTTCTGTAATTGGACGAGCTGTTGTTCCAATAATTTTCGTTCTGTATTATCGAACATATAGCCGCGGATTTCAATCAACTCGCCTTCATCGTTGAATTTCCCCAGTGCTTTTTCGATGACGTAGACGATATTGCCTTCTTTGCCGCGCATGCGTGCTTCAAAGTAATCGAGCTTTTTGTATTTATAAAGCTGGTTGAGAAATGTTTGATAATTTTCCGGACTGTGATATAATTCTTTAACGGTATGTGTCGACGCTTCTTGAACAGAAGCAAATCCGAATATCTGAGCATAGGCAAGATTGCAATCGAGTAATTTTCCATCGGCAGACGAGATATAATTCCCGGTCAGGCTTTCTTCAAACATCCGGCGATATTTTTCTTCCGTCGTATGCAGTTCTTGTTCGGACCTTTGCTGCTCGGTTGAATCGTAAATGACGGCGATAAATCCGGTCAGCGCTCCGGCTTCGTCGCAGGCAGAGGAAATCATAATAACGGATCGAAACTTGCTTTTATTTTTTCGGACACAAATTCCATTTTCTTCAAATCGGTGTTTTAAAACGGCGGTTTGGAGCGCCCGAAGGATTTTCTTTTTGTGAATTTCATTCTGCTTGAAGAAAATAGAAACGTGTTTGCCGAGAATTTCGTCTGAAGAATATCCGAATATTTTTTTTGCGCTTTTGTTCCACTCGGCTACATACCCGTCACAATCAAGGAACATGACAGCATGCTGACGGGCATTTTCAACCATGAGTCGATAATGTTCATTAGAGAGAGAAAACTTTTTTCCTTTGTCTTCCAACAGTTTCGAACTCCGGGTCTGCTCCTTTGCCATGCCTTTATTGCATGAAGTGCTTCTTCTGAATCTTTGGCGGCGGTTATAGAGAGTCGTGGTCGACGGATCGGAGGTATTGATATTCTGCAATTCATTCACATTAGGAGAATCGTTATTCGCTTCACTTGTCATAAGATATTCCTTTACATGATAGAGTAATCCGGAATTTTAAAAAGCACAGATCTTTATCATTGGGGAATATAAGAAGCGCGCAAGAAAAAAGATGTCGTAAAATCACAAAGAGCGTGTCGTATTTTCAACAAACTCGTGTCGTATTTTTGGGGTTGAGGGGGTTATTTTTCACTTATTGGGAAGAAACGGCCAAATCCGGTCATTTTCGCACGAAACGGAATTTCGCATTGTTTAAAACATTGGGAGTATTTTTTCGATATGATGTTTTTGAAAAAACAAAAAAAGTTTAATTATGAAAAGGATTATTCCATTTATTATTGAACAAAACCATTTTTAAAGGCATACCGGATAATATCGAGATTGGATTGAGCATGAAGTTTGAACATAATGCGCTTGCGATATGAATTGACCGTATTAATTGATAGCTGAAATTCTTCTGCGATCTCTTTGTTGTTTTTCCCTTGTGCAAGTTCGCGCAGAATTTCCAGTTCCCGGTCGGTAAGGTCTTCAAAGACTAGTCGTTCGGTGGATTCATCGATGAGCGCCGGCAGTTCCTGTTGAACCTCGGGGCTGAAGTAATGCTGTCGGCTGATAAGCAGCCGGACGGCCCGTAAGAGTTCTTCTGCGGATTCTTCTTTGGTGAGATAACCGGTTGCCCCGGCTTGGAGCACGCGGCGTATATACTGCGAAACAGGCACCATGCTTAGAACAAGTATCGGCACTTTTTTATCAGTTAATCTGATATCGGCAATAATCTCGAGTCCGCTCCGGCCCTTGAGAGTAATATCAACAATGATGAGGTCGAACTTTGCTTCCCGGAATTCTTTCATTGCTGTTTCGTATGAGAATGCCTGGGCAATTTTGGTTACCTCAAAAGTCTGTGTCAGGATACGGGAGATTCCCTCTCGTGTAAACTCGTGATCGTCGACGATCAATATTTTCATAATATGGTTCCTTTTGCATCAAGGTCGATATTTTTTAAAGGCACTTCCAGCGTTACATGTGTTCCCTTTCCCGGTTCTCCTGTAATTGTCGCTTTGCCTCCGATCATTCGCGCTCGTTCCTGAATGCTTAGAAGGCCTAACGATTCCGGATGATTTAACAAGGAGTTGTCAAATCCTTTTCCGTTGTCGGTTATAAGAACAAAGAGGTTTTGGTTGCGCATATCGATCGTTATTTCAACCGATGAAGCTTGTGCATGCCGTGCTATGTTTGTCAGCGATTCTTGTATTATTCGATATGCACCGGTTTTAAGAGCTTCGTCGATAGGCGGCAGCGTTTTGTTGAGATGAAGGTGAACTTCGATATTGGTTCGTTTCTTAAATTCGCCCGCTTGCCATTCGACTGCTGCATTCAAACCGAGGCTGTCCAAAACTTTCGGACGCAGCTCGGAAGAAATTCTTTGAACCAATTTTGTTGTCGAACCGATCAGATCCTGCATTGCTTTAAAACGCTGCGTAATTTCATCTTGTGCAGCTATGGAGTGTTCAATCCAGTGAAGGTCGTATTTCAGGGTTGTGAGGGTTCCTCCCAGCTCGTCGTGCAATTCGCGTGCAATACGCTTTTGCTCTTCTTCCCGTGCATTTTGAAGTTTATCCGAGAAGAGCTGTACCTGACGTATGCGTTCTTGCTGTGCCGCTTCAATTTTTCTGTGACTCCGTACCATCATAAGTACAAAAAAAAGAAAAAGTCCGAGAATAACAATAGTGCCGCTAAAAACAGCGAAGAGAATTAAATTTGCGTCTGCGGACATAAGAAACCTATTGTGAAAAGAATGTTAGAAATAATTGCCAAAAACCAGGTGATAGACCATGCCAAATAGAAAAGTTCTCTTGAATGGCCGAAGAGAAATCCTGCAAAAATAAAAGGCAGTAATGTACCGGAAGAATTGAAAATGAATGAAAATAAGATCCAAAATTTTTGATTCTTTAAGAGGAACGAACTGCTGTTTTCATAGACTACAAAAAGAGTAAAAGCGGCTGCCAATGTAAGAATCATCGCCGATACGGAGACAGTTATAGTGGCTGGCATATGAAATGGTTCAAAAGTCAACTTGGCGATAATCCAAAAAAGGATGAAAGCTACACTAGTGAATCGTATAACCATGCGAACTTCTTTTGAATATTGCCATAAAGAAAAAATATAAAGGACGATTACAAATTCAACTAAAACAAATAAATGCATAAAAAAAGGAAGAATATCATGTCCCAGGATCGGCCAAAATGAAAAAGAATCAATGAGAAAGCCCAAAAATAAAAAATAAATAACCAGTTTAGCTCCTTTATCGGCAGTTCTGAATTTAATGATGCCCGCAAAAATCGGAATCAAAGTGGAATAAAAAGTCAAATGTGCAAATACAGAATAAGCCTTCGGCATAGAATCCAGAATGTTGTTTAAATCCGGTGACGTTCCGGAAGGCCGAAACGTCACCATTTCTCATAATCATTTCAATGTAGCAAATGAATGGTCATGTTTCAATATATGCGGCCCCGTGCAATCGGGCGGACAATAAATTGTTATTTGTAAAATTGATCCTTTGACCATATCGTCGCCATTATGATCGACACCGACAATAACCAGCGTCGGCGAACCGTCTTTGTGTTTTGCATAGTACATACGTAAACCGGCACAACCGGGTTGCGTAAGGGTCTCTTCAAGTGACTTTTTACCGAAATAATGTGCAATTACGGCGTCAGACGAAGCGGACACCTGAAACGCTTCGGTCAAATCCATGGCTTCTTGAAGCGATATATTATGATTTTCATTGCCGGTATATTTCGATTGTTCGGCGCTTATTGGACGATTGAAAGATGGATAAAGAAGGGCTGCGAGTAAAAATAATACGGCTGCCGCTGAGAGAATAATCTTTTGAATAGACATAATAAATCTCCTTATAAAGGGTTGGGGTCGGTTTTAGTTATCGCACAACGATCATCCATTTAAGGATGGCGAGAGAGACAGGTACCTCTGATTGGAGGGGAATGATTGCGGCGTTGTAAGGCATTCTTGGACATCAGCCTTCTCCATAAAATAATATGACCCCCTGTTGTTATAATAACAGCATTATCTCATTTTGTTCCGGTAGTGATTATAGAACTAGAGTCAGTCAATCTTGCTTTGTCAGTGAAGAATTTGGCCTGAAAACCGTATAGTGCATTCTCTCGAGTGAAAAGTCGTTCCAAAACCTTTGCAAAATAACTCTCCGATACATGCTTTTACGTAGTATTCTTATCAAAATGTTATAAATTTTACACTCGAAAGTCTGTCGTAAATTCACCAATGGCTTGTAACATTTTTCGCAAAAAGCGTGTCGTAAAATAACAAATAGACGAGGGAAAAATCTACGTAAAAGGCAGGGGGGGAAAACAAAAGACTGGAATTGTAATAAAAAAGGCCATTTTTATGAAGAATGGCCTTTCTATTGCTTGCTTATTGCTCCCGACTTGTACACAGACGGATAGTTAAGATAAAAACATGCGAAATTAGTTTGAAACGCGTAAATTTAACATATGGTGTCATACTAAGGACTTCGTTAGAACATGTTTCATATCCGTACGACAAAAACTGGTTCCGGCGGCACAGCAGTGCAAATTATTCGGTATCAAAACCGGAAGATGATCATCATCAAACATCTGGGTAGTACACATGATAAGAAAGATTTAAAAGCCTTAAAAGAAACAGCTACTCTCTGGATTGAGAAGACGACCAAACAACAATCATTATTCTCCAACGAATCAGTTTCACCTACACTACAACTCAAGCAATGTCAGTATGTTGGATTTCGCTATGGTTTGATCTACGAAAGTCTTTATCAACTGTGCAAACTATTTAAATTTCATCGGTTGCGAAACAAGCTCTTGGTAGATTTAGTTATTGCACGCATTATTGAGCCAGGTTCAAAGACACAGTCAATAGAATTTCTCAAAGAGTTCATGGGAATAGAACATAAACGTCAGGAACTCTATCGGCAAATTCCAAGGTTTCTGGGTGTGAAAGATACAGTAGAATCTAAAGTACTGGCGGTTGCTGAAAAAGAATTTGCTTTTACCTTTTCCCTCATCTTTTATGATGTAACTACTTTATACTTTGAGAGTTTTGAATCAGATGATTTACGCCAATGCGGATTCTCCAAAGATAACAAATTCAATCAACCGCAAATAGTCCTTGGACTTTTAGTGACTATTGATGGTTTTCCAGTAGGGTATCAAATATTTGAAGGCAATAAATTTGAAGGACACACGTTAATTCCTGTTATTGTGGAATTTAAGCACAAACACAAGGTTGAAAATTTCACTGTGGTTGCTGACGCTGCTATGATAAGTGATAAAAATATTACCGCACTTGCCTCTGCTCATCTTCAGTACATTGTCGGAGCCAGAATAGCAAATTTGCCACTCAAGCGTATTGCGGAGATCAGCGCTCAACTTTATCAACGCGATGGCGCAACAATGCGTATGGCAACGGAGCTTGGTGATTTGATCTGTGAATTTTCTGCAAAACGATTTGCAAAAGATAAACGAGAGCTGGAAAAACAAATTATTAAAGCTCAGGAGCTTCTCGATAATCCAGGTAGCATCAAAAAAGTAAAATTCATTACCTCCAAAGATCAAACATATACACTTCATACTGCATTAATAGAGAAGACCAAACTACTACTTGGCATCAAAGGCTATTACACAAATCTGCCGAAGTCGGAAGTCAGTGATAACATTGTCATTGAGCATTATCATAATCTCTGGCATGTAGAGCAGGCATTTCGCATTGCAAAAAGTGATTTGCAAATGCGTCCCATCTACCACTTTAAACAAAAGACTATTAAAGCTCATATTCTCATTTGCTTCATGGCATTAGCAATTTGTAAATATATGGAGTTAAAAACGGGAAGATCGACCAAGTCTATTGTAAAATTATTGAAAGGCGTTACAGATGCTATAATGGTTAATACCCTCACAGGCGAAGAATTTACTCTACGCTCTATACTCATCGATGATGTCAAACAACTCTTGATAAAAATGGCTCTGTTGCTTTGATTTGGCCGTATTATTTCCCCTCACACGCTTGTCATACTAATTTGGACAAGTCAGGAAATAGACGAGGGAAAAATCTACGTAAAAGGCAGGGGGGGAAAACAAAAGACTGGAATTGTAATAAAAAAGGCCATTTTTATGAAGAATGGCCTTTCTATTGCTTGCTTATTGCTGTCTTGCCGGAATTATTGGGTTTCCTGCCATAGGATTTGATCCTTTTGGATATCGATGAGGCAAATATCTTTTGGTACTATGTGTAAGGAGGTTTGTGTCGTGATATTGCCCTGGCTTATATCGATGACAAAGTGAATTCTAAAATAAATATTCCCTTGATTTTCTTTCGCAACTCGCGCAATTTCCCGTGAAACGTGCCAAATAAAACCCGGCTTGAATGTCAAAGCAATTTGAGACTTCCGAAATCCGCGTTCTACGGTATCGTTGAGAGCGACAAACGCATTGGAGGGAATTTGGCACTGTACCGTCGGAATATCATACGGAGCTTCGATCGTTTGCGAACAATCGACTTCATAGGTTCCTGCATCGGCATTGTATGCTTTGAACTCCGCTTTGAACAACACACCGAAAATTCTTTTGTTCAATTTGGTTTCGTTAATGCGCGCCTGAATTTTATTCAGAAGCTCAGTGCGCAGTTTTGTTTTCCGTTGTTCGAATTCTTTCGTCGTTTCAAATTCATCTTTTACAGCTATTTTCCCGGTATAGGTCTCCATTTCATCGCGCAGAAATGTCCATTCTTCCTTTAATATCAATGTTAGAGCTGCAGGATCCATGTTCTCATCGGCGTTCATATTTGTATGCTGTGCCGGCACAATTGCAGTGAATGCGGCAGTGCATAGTACTAAAAAAAAGATATGATGAATTTTCATAGAACGTTCCTTTCGGAAGATTTTGAAGTCAAGATAATTTTAGCGGCCAGTGATTGCGCCAGCTCATAGGAATTTTTTACACAATCGCCTACGGATATACCCCCGCGATAATTACCCGTCAATACGATGCCGGCAAAATGCTGTTCAAACCGTTCCAGTGCATCGATTTTTCTTTGATAGCCGATCGTATACTGCGGAATGGATTTACGCCATCGTGTTAAGTTCCAATATACGGGTTTTCCGGAAATTTGCATAGCGGATGAAAGCGCTTTTGTCGTTTCTTTGAGAATACCTGCATCGCTCATTTCGTACAATTCCGGCTGCCGTGCCCCGCCCATAAATGCATTGACTGCAGCATGGTCTTTCGGCGCGCGGCTGGGGAAGAGACTTGAATTCCACAAACATCCGAGAATATTTTTTTTTTCTTTGGACGGGACCAAAAACCCAAAACCATTCAACGGATGATAAATGTCTTCCCGCTTGTATCCCAGAAATATAGAGACGATAGGTGAATAATAAATTGAATCGAGCACTTCGGCTGTTTCCGGAGAAAGACGGCGTATAATCGGCGCTGCATCGTACGCCGCAGTCGCAAAGACGACATAATCGGTCTCGATCTTGTGATGTTTTCCCTTGAATAAATATTCGATGATATAACGCCGGGATTGAACTCTCGTTCGCTTCGGCTGTTGTATTCCGGTCACTCGTGCGCCGGCAATAATTTCGCTGCGCATCGATTCGGCAAGTGCGCGAGGAAGCGTCTGCATTCCGCTGCGGAAGGAAAAAGTTTCGGCTCTGTCTTTGGCTTTCTCTTCCCGTTGCCGCCGCTCCCCAACTCCCCAGATCATACCCTTTATTAATCCGCCGTAATTCTTTTCCAAAGCATAGAGTTTGGGAAATGCAGAGCGGACGCTTAGCTGTTCTGCTTTTCCGGCAAAAACACCCGCTACAAAAGGATCGATCGCATAATCTAAGAATTCATGCCCTAATCTGCGGGATACGAATTCCGCGATGCTTTCTTCATTGTGTGCCCTACCGATCAATGGCTCTTTCAGGAGGCGTAATTTTCCTTTCGTAGAGAATAAGTCCGTACGTAAGAGCGACAGCGGACCTAACGGCAGAGGAAGAAGCATGTCGTTGCGAAGAATAAACCTGTTTTTCCCTTCCGGATTGGCGTAGATAAATTCGTCCTCTAAATGCAAACCGGCAACAAGGTCTTTGAAGAGGGGTGTTGTTTCTAAAGCCGTATTTGCGCCGGTCTCATAGAGAAACCCGCGGTCTTCGATCGACTTCATCGTTCCGCCTACATCTGAATCTTTTGAAAGGACAAGAACAGCGAGACCCCTTTTTTTCAGCCAATAGGCCGTGGACAATCCGGTAATGCCTTCGCCGACAACAAGAATATCGATTTTTTTTTGGTTCATAAATTTGTTATGGTAAAGTAAGGAGGAAAAATGAAAAATGGTAGGAGATGCATCGACAAAAAGAAAAAAAGCAATATTGTCTTACTGCTTTTGGTGCCCCTTTAAATAGCATGTGCCGGTCATTTCGGCTATCGTTTGTCCATTTTCATCCGTAATATTCACCCGGTAAACGCTTATTTTGCCGGTTTGCGATACCTGTGCTGCCGTTGCTGTGAGTGTTCCCTTAGTGCATGAATGCAGATAGGAGATAAATGCGTTCAGTGTAACCGCCGGATTGCCGTAGCTGTTTGCCGCCATGGAAAGTGCCAGATCGGCAAGAGTAAAGAGAGCTCCTCCCATAACAATGCCGAGGCCGTTCAGGTGATTTTTAGTCACTTCCATGGTGCATACTGCCGCCCCTTCCCGGACTTCATCGACCCTGATGCCGCACTGCCGGGCAAAATAATCCTTTTTAAATAATTCTTGGATGTTATTCATGCTGTGTCTCGATCAGAAATGCCTGAATTCTCTGTGGTCTTTTTTTGCTGAAATATTTAAAATTTTCAAAAATGAAATTTAAATTCCTCATTTCCACGGACAAATGACGGGTTTTGCCCGTTCAGCTTGCTGCGGCCAGAGACGTGCACAAATCGTTTTGCATGCATCCGAAGAAAGAAGTGAAAGAGTCAGGTCTTCCAGGCAATCGATGAACTTTGGGTGATCGTTCAATGCCGGCATCAGTTCAAACTGCCGTATTCCCGCCTTGAGAGCTCTCTCCCGAACATCGATATTGATTTCGTGCAACGTCTCGATATGATCCGTTACGAAAGCAACCGGCACAATAAGAAGGTGCTTGCGCCTTTCTCGAGCAAGCCGCTGCACCGTTTCAATCAGCGAAGGTCTGAGCCAATGCATCGGCCCGACCTTGCTTTGATAGCAGAGGGTAGACCGAATATTCCAATCCCCTGATTCCATAACTGCACGTACTGTCTCTTCCACATGGAGCTGATACGGATCTCCCTTTTTGATGTAGCTTTCCGGTACTCCGTGAGCGCTAAAAACGATATCGATATCTTTCTCAGCAACGCCCGAAATTTTTTTTATCGTCAATGTAATATTATCCGCAAGCGCTTCGATGAACATGGGATGATTCGGATAGCAGCAAATAAATTTTGTCGGAATGTCAAGGCCGGCAATCTTTGCCTGCCGATTCCATTCATGCAGACTGGAAAGCGTCGTTGCCTGCGAAAAGTGGGGATAGAGAGGAATCAGAAGAATTTGTTCGTAACCGCCCGCTTTCACAAGATGTACTGTTTCTTCCGTGAGGGGATGCCAGTATCGCATAGCGATGAATGTTGTTGTGTCGAGTTCCTGCACGCGAAGTCTTTTCTGTAATGCCTCGGCTTGTTTTTGTGTGAGATCGAGAATCGGAGATTTTCCGCCGATCATGTCATAGTTCCGCCGTACTTTCATCGACCGCTTCTTTGAAATGAATCTCGCCAGCGGCTTGCGCGCAAGAAACGCGAGAGGGAAATCAATAATGTCCGGATCCATAAAAAGATTATATAAAAAAGGTTCAACCGCTTCCGGTGAATCCGGTCCGCCTAATTGAAAGAGTACCTGCTCCAGTCTTGGGTCTTTTCATTTTCGATAGGATACTTTTAACATCAATTGTCAATTATTTTTTGACTGAGCTCTTTCACTGCCTTCACAAATGCTTTTACATGTTCCACTGGAGTGTCCGGAAAAATACCGTGTCCGAGATTAAAAATATGACCGGTTCCGTTTCCGAATTTATTGAGAATAACTTCGACCTCTTCGCGGATTTTTTCCGGCAAGGAATAGAGCACATGAGGATTCATGTTTCCTTGAAGCGCAACGGAATGACCGATCTTTCTTCGGGCTTCTCCGATGTCGACCGTCCAATCCAGACCCACGACCTCACAGCCGGTTTGAGCAATGGCTTCCAGTGAATGGCCGCAGTCCTTGCAAAAAACGATTGCCGGCACGCCGGCATGATGCAGACCGGCGAGTGTTTGTTCAATATATTGAAGCGAAAATTCTTTAAAATTCTCAGGCAGCAGCAAGCCGCCCCATGTATCGAAGATTTGAATCGCTTGTGCTCCGGCTTCGATCTGCGCATTGAGATATGCAGCAACGGATGCTGTTATTTTTTCTAAGAGAGCGTGAGCGTCGGTCGGACGTTTGACAATAAGCTCTTTTAAAATATCGAAATTTTTCGATCCGAAACCTTCCACCATGTACGCAGCAAGAGTCCACGGTGATCCGGCGAATCCGATAAGCGGAACCCTGCCGTTCAGATTTTTACGGGTTAATCGGAGAGCGTCCATGACAAATCGCAGTTCTTGATTCGGATCGGGGATACGGAGATTATCGATATCCGCGCGGGAACGGATGGGACGCTCGAAACGCGGGCCGCCTTTGCCTTCTTCTACAAAGAGCTTCATGCCCATGGCTTCCGGTACGACGAGAATATCCGAAAAAATTATACATGCATCGACGTCGAGGATATCCACAGGCTGAATGGAAACTTCGCAGGCAAGTTCCGGTGTTTTACATAATGTAAGAAAATCGGTCCCTGCACGAAGCGCACGGTACTCCGGCAGGTATCGCCCCGCCTGGCGCATGATCCATACCGGCGTTCGTTCAACCGGCTTCCGAAAACATGATCTGAGGAATAAATCGTTGATCATACCGAACTATTTGCGATTGAGTGATTTTCGAATGAAGATTTTTTCACTCCACAGCTCTGTCTATTGAATTTTAATTTCTGAATTTTGAATTTTCCATTTTTCTATTCCGTCCGCCAGACTTTCCGCTGTTGCATGTTCGGCCATAATCGTTACAGGAAGTCCCGATTGGACGACGGTTTCGGCAGTTGTGGGCCCGATAACGGCAATTGCCGTCCTTTTCAGGTTGTCGGTGCCGAACAGCTCTATAAAATTATGAACGCCGGACGGACTGAAAAAAGTTGCAACGTCAATTGCCCGATTATCACTTTGCATGGACGTCATGGCGGCTGAACCTGCCGGAGGTGCGATGGTTTTGTAAACAACAATAGTATCAATCGAATAACCATTTTGCGCAAGGCTGCTGGAAAGAATATCGCGGCCGATATCGCTCGTGGGAAATAATATCTTCGCTTTCGGCACAATCTTTTCAGCGATCCTCCGGGCAAGCTGTTCCGCCGTTGTGTCGTGCGCAACGGTATAAACTGTAAATCCGCATGACCGGAGAGCGCATGCCGTCTTTTCTCCGACGGCGAATATTTCCTTAGTAGAAAGCGTTTCAAGAGCAAGGGGACGAATCGAACGAACGCGGCCCATAAATTTTGCAACGCCATTCTTGCTGGTAAAACAAAGTGCATCATACGAAGCGAGCTTCCAGATTGCCTCATCGCATGCCTGCCATGAATCCGGATCCGCAATTTCGATTGCAGGGCAGCAGACAACGTGAGCGCCCCGGTTCTCTAAAAGCACACGAAAAGGAGCGCTTTGCTCGGCAGCACGCGTGACAAGAATTGTGCAGCCTTGTAAGCTGAGTTCATTTGTTCCTGTTTGTTTGTTGTATGTCATAAAAGCCCTCTTTCAAATATTCGTTGTTTACTTAGAATGCCGGATATCTTCAAGAATTTCCCTTGCTCCCTGTTGCAGCAGTTCTTTTGCAAGCTCGATGCCTATCTGTTCCGCGTCAGCCGGCGCTCCGGTTTTAAATGCGCGAATAATTTTTCTTCCGTCTAAGCTCCCGACAACGGCATCCAGATGAAGCATTTCTCCAAGAATCGTTGCCAGTGCGCCTATCGGAATTTGACATCCTCCTTCAAGTTCACGCAAGAGCGCTCGTTCTGCCGTCACCGCGCGTTCCGTCGGCAGATGCTGAAGCGCGCCTATGATGCCGATAACGGGATCGTCGTCGGATCGGGTTTCGACTGCAAGTGCGCCTTGTCCGACCGCAGGCAGCATGAGATTAAACGGAAGAATGTCGGAAATGCGGGCTGACCATCCAAGCCGCGTGACTCCGGCTTTTGCGAGTATCATTCCGTTCCATTGTGATTCGTCGAATTTCTTGATGCGCGTATTCAAATTGCCGCGAATGTCAACAATGTTCAAATCCGGCCGGGCGCCGAGCAGTTGGCATTTACGGCGCAAGCTGCCTGTTGCAACCGTTGCATGGATGGGAAGGGATGCAAACCGGGTTCCGCTGTTCTTTGGATGTGCAAGAAAAACGTCATGAACATCGTCCCGTTCCAATATTGCGGCAAGCATCAGCCCGGATGGTATGAACGTAGGAACATCTTTAAGGCTGTGGACAGCAAGATCGACACGCCTCTGCAGGAGTGCGTGTTCAAGCTCCTTGGTAAACAATCCTTTATCGCCGATTTTGGCGAGAGGCGTGTCTAAAATTTTATCTCCGCTTGTTTTAATAATTTCAATATCGGCGGAAATTTCGGGAAAGGAATGTTTTAAAAGCGCCTTTATATGATTGGCTTGCCAAAGGGCCAGTTCGCTGCCGCGTGTCCCGATACGCAGTTTAGTTATCATTCGGGTCCTCTTGAGAGGGGTGAATCAGTCCGAAAAGTTTTTGAAGCGCATCCATTTTTTGCAGGCGTCCTGAAAGCGATTGTCCGCCGCCGTTTTTTAAATTCGCTATGGGCGTATGTATGATTTTATTGACAATTCTTTTCGTTACAAGTTCGACCAATTCACGGTCTTTTGGTTCAAAGCGATTGATGTTCTTTGCCACTTCTTCCTGGCGCACTGTTTCCATGAATTGAGAAAGCGCCGTAATGGTCGGATTTACTTCGAGCGATGAATACCACTGTGTCATTTCGGTCAGAACGGTATCGATAATCGATTCGACTTTCGGCACTTCCGCTTTTCTCCGTCCGAGGTTTTCATCGACCATGACATTGAGTGCATCGAGGTCGTAGAGAAAAACGTTTTCCATTTCTTTCACAGCCGGGTCGATATTCCGGGGAACGCCGAGGTCGATGACAAACATAGGCCCGTACCGGCGGCTCCGTTTCAATTTTTCGATATCTAAAGGTTGAAGAATAAATCGTCCGGCGTCGACAGAAGAAATAACGATATCCGCCTCCGCCAGCGCGTCGCACCATTGATCAAACGGCACAGCCGTTCCCTGAACTTTTACTGCGAGCCGCTCGGCGCGTTCCAGCGTTCGGTTCGTAATAAGCAGTTTCCCGATTTCTTTTCCGCGCAGATGGGTTGCCGTTAATTCAGCCGTTTCGCCTGCGCCGATGACGAGTGCAGTTTTTTTCTGCAGGTCCTCGAAAATTTTCTGTGCCAGCTCCACCGCTGCATAGCTGACGGAGACCGCACCTTCCCCGATGACGGTTTCTGCACGTGCGCGTTTTCCAACTCGGAATGCAAGCTGAAAGAGACGGTTCATAAAAATTCCGGCTGTGCCTTGTTCCGCAGCGCTGTTGAATCCGCTTTTGACCTGCATGAGAATTTGCACGTCTCCCAAAACCATCGAATCAATTCCCGATGCGACACGGAACAAATGCCGCGCGGCATCGCCGGCTTTCAATGAAAACATATCGCCGGTGTGCACAAGATCAGCCGCTTTTTTCTGCACAATAAGGAAATTCTTAAGCGATTCAGGAGGAATGCTTCCGTCCTCTGCAAGAACGTAGAGTTCCGTCCGGTTGCAGGTCGAGAACAGAACTGCTTCGCTGCATCCGAACTCTTTTGAATGTGCCAAAGCATGGCGCACTTCGTCGTCCGAAAACCAAAGTTTTTCGCGCACATCTAACGGCGCTGAATTGTGCGATATACCGACACAGAAAAGATTCATACGGTTCGCCCCGGGCGAATTAATAAAACTTATGGAATCCGCTGAAAAAGATGTTAACTACGGTCATCGAGAAAATGGCGACAACAAATCCGAGAATAGCTACGATCATCATTTTCCGTCCCTTAAAATTTCGTACTGCCGGAGCAACGGCCAAAAAGCCGTAGAGAATCCATATGATGACGGTGCCGATTAATTTCGGATCGTAGGAATATATGTTTGCATATACGTGGTGAAGCCAGATAATTCCGAATGTTATTGCGCATCCGAGAATGACGAATGCAAGACGGATAGCGGTGACTGCCATGCGTTCGATGGTTTCCAGTGTAGGGAGTTTTTTGTAAATAACACCGAAACGCGTTGCCTTCATCTCGTGATACAGCATAAGGTAGAGGAAGCCGTATGAGCCTGCAATTGTGACAGCCGCATAGCCGAGTAAAGCCGCGGTGACGTGAAGACCGAAGAAAAGACTGCGCAAAATTTCAGGAACCTGCGGGGAGTCTTTGATAAAAAGAGACGATGCGAGTTGAAAAAAAAACGCGATATTTAAAATAAAATAACCGGTTTCCGCATGCTGCGCGCGCAGTTCGATCACCAGATAGGTTAATGCGACAGAGAAGGCGAGGACGGAAAAAATCTCAAAGAGATTGGTGACCGGCGGATGTGAAAAGGCAACCGCACGGAGAAGCAGGTATGTTAGATGGAGCGCGATGATAAAGGCGAGGAGCGGCGTTTTAATTCTTTGTGCCCACTTAATGTCGGAAAAAAACGCTCTCCCGTACGTTCCGACAAGAAGAAAATAAAACACCGGTAAAAGAATCTTCAGGATATCAATGATAAATGCCGTCACATCAAAAAAGTAGCGAAAATGGCGGGAAAATACAAGTGGTGAGAAAAGAACAAATACTTAATGAATTTCGAAAAAACGCAAGAACTTTTCTATTCTTCTTTCATCCATTCCCGAACAAAAAGCCCGGTTGGAGTCATGTTTTCCCACCGGCAGTTTGCACAGCTTTCCGGCTGTAAGCTTGCGGATGTTTCCTTTTTATCGACATAGCTGTAATTGCACCAACTGATCCGCACGGTATCGTTGTAAATGGCGTGCATTCTCAGAGCTTCCATAAATTTTTCAGCGGTGGGAAAATTGACTACTCCGTTTCCCGAACTTTCGCACGGACCCCATTCCGTTACGAACACGGGAATCCGATGTATGTGCTCGAAAAAGATCGGAAAAAGATAGCTGTGTGTTGCTGCATAGAAGTGGAATGTATACATCACATTTTTCCGGTCGACTAATTTGGAAGGATCGACCTGATTGAGGTTCTGACACCAATTAGGTGTGCCGACCAAAATAACCGCATCCGGTGCATTTTTATGAATAATCGGTATGATGCGGTTCGCATAAAATGCAATAGTGTCCCAGCCAATGCCGCTGCCGCTCGGCTCGTTGCAAATTTCATACAGGACATGCTTTTTCGATGCATACTTCTTAGACATCTCGTCAAAGAACGGAGCGGCGCCTGAATATTCCTTGTCATTGGGATTTCCGATTCGCAAAATGTGCCAATCGATGATGCAGTATATTCCCAGCTTTTCGCTCCAGCAGACTACGCTGTCGATGATCGCTTTGTTGAACTGTGGATCGAGATTATAGTCCCGTTTGTTGCCGTAATCGGCAACGTACAACGCCGCTCTCACCACTGTGCCTCCCCAAAAATCGCGGATTGATTTCAGCGCATCGTATGTAATGCATTGAGGATAGTGCATAATGCCGGATGTGCTGAAACCCTTTAGCTGCACAGGTTTCCCGGATTCGCCGCACAATTGTATTCCTTTCACCTGCAATGCCCCGTTCTTTTGAACGAACGATTGGGAGAATGCCGGTATGGCGCAGCAAAGAAATAGATAAGTGATAAGATACTGTTTCATAAATCTTTTTTGCAAATATTTCATGGTTTCAAAAGCCGTACCGGACAAGCCGGAATCAATATGGAAAAAGCTCGACCGATTTATAATAAACTTCTGCGCCTTCCGACTGGAGCAAAATTTTTCCTTTTGTGACGGAAGTTTTCGTGCCGGTGTTGACAAGGTGTCCGTTGACATAATGCTCCGTATGTTCGCCGTTGCATAGTATCTCCATGGTGTTCCATTCACCTGTCGGATTTTCGAAATTTTCCGTGCGGAAAATACGTTTCATACCCCATTCAATATCGGATTTATTGGGAGACTCGACCATCGTCCCCACGCACCATGTATCGCCGCAATCGCTTTCCTGAACCTGGCACTCGATCGATTTGGGCCAGAGCGTGTCTTTTTCTCCGTTTTCGAAGTAATATAAAATGCCGCTGTCGCGTTTGCCTTTTTCCCGCGGTGGGTATTGTTTTTCACCCCATTTGAAAACCACCCTGAGATAAAAATGGTCGAAAGATTTTTCCGTACAGAGATATCCGAATCGTTTTCCTTCGATGTGAAGAATGCCGTTGCGGAAGGAAAAAATTTTATCCGGATCGTTCCTTGTACCGAGAGTATCGAGATATGTATACCATCCCTTAAAATTGCTGCCTGCCAAGAGTTCTTCTTTATTGATTTCTCTGATCCAGATATTCCGGAAGGAAACGGGATTGCCGTGTTCCTGCAGAAGCAAGGGCTGCTGAAAAGCATGGTATGTGTATTTAGGCTGTCCAATATAAACCGTAGCTCCTTTAATTTCTGTATGATTCTGTATCAGGACGCCGTTCTGGAGAACGGTCACATACGCCGGAGTTCGCACTGTGCTGTCCGGATTAAAACGCGGCGCTGTGTAGATGATATCGTATCTTTGCCATTCGCCCGGTTTCCGCGATGCATTGACGAGTGGAATGCTCTGCTTATAAATGGAGCCGGCCTGACCGTTGGAATAGGTCGGATTGTTGTAGCTGTCCAGGACCTGAATTTCATAGCGGCTCTGAAGATATACGCCGCTGTTGCCGCGTCCCTGTCCATCGCCGGTGACGACAGACGGAGAGCGCCACTCGACATGCAATTGGCAGTCTGAAAATCGTTTAATTGTTTGTATCGATCCGCTTCCGGGTTTAACGGAGAGTATTCCATCGGCTACATCCCAGCCTGCGGGACTTCCGTTCTCGGCTGTCCATCCGTCGAGATTTTTACCGTTAAAAAGAATGATTGCATCGACCGGCGGCTGAGTACCGTTTCCCGGAGTTACGACTGGCGGAACGGGATCCCAGACTTCAGTTAATTTGGGATCGTCCTGAGCAAATATATTCCATGAGCCAAGAAGGCAAAGAAAGAGGATGAATTTTTGTGTTTTCATAATCGATCCTGTTATTTTTTTATATCCGGTGAATTCCGGGTTTCAGAGCTGCATCGAGAATTCTGTGAAGGATGTCCGGATACTGTATCTAAAAATTGTCGATGCCGGTACGAATTAATTTCTAAAAATAAAATATACGGCAAGAACAAGAAAAAGGAAACCGACGGCATGATTCCAGCGCAAGGTTTCATTTTTAAAAACCAGAATCGTGAATCCCGTAAAGACGAGCAATGTAATAACCTCCTGAAGAACCTTAAGCTGAACTAAAGAAAACGGTCCTCCGTAATTTTTAAATCCGATTCTGTTTGCCGGTACCTGAAAACAATATTCGAAAAAGGCGATTCCCCAGCTAATAAAAATGATGGAGACGATGCCCAATTTATTGAACCATTTCATCTCGCCGAACTTCAGATGGCCGTACCATGCCAGAGTCATAAATGTGTTGGAAATAGCAAGAAATCCTATGGTTATCATTTCTCTCATACTGTTTCTACCCTTCGGTTTCGTGTATCACCGTACAATGCGCATGGAATACAGGGAATCACTTACATGCCGGAAATGCTGTAATAATTGTACGTATCTTCGCAAGGAAATGCAACCCGCCGTAAGAGATCTGCATGGATCAATCTTTTACACATGAAAAAGCGCAGCATTAAGTATTCCATCGGCTCTATACATGCCGATTCATCCTTTGAGGTGATAATGTTATTCTCCGTACCGATAGAAGTCTTTGTTTTTTCACTATAGAAACAAGCGAATTTTGATTATTATGGAACATTAATTTTGCACGGAGTGTTAGCTTTTCATAAGAAATAGTGGTAGTGTCTCAGTTTGAAATTAGGAAAAATAACATTATCATTAAATAAAGATTTATAAGGGTAATGTTATGCCTAACGGGACACCGAAATTAGTATTTAATTATATCAAAACAGGGAATTATCGATCATATTATGCAAATGGTGTTTTTGGTGGTCTAATGCCAAAAGGCGAATTGCAAATGGATTTTTTTATTGAAAGGCGAGTTATACCTCAGACTGTGGCATATGAGATATCAAAAGATGGGCATCTTGCAAAAGAGATTGAGGTCAAAGGTAAGGAAGGACTTGTAAGAGAAATCGAATGTGGAGTTGTAATGGATATAGAAGCTGCACAAGCGTTTCATCAATGGCTTGGACAAAAAATTGAAGAATTAAAAAAAATTCGAGCAGCAATAAAGGCATAAATTATGGATTGTCTTCTTAACAAATTGAGTGCTACTTCTTCTAAAATAAAATTTGAACATCGAGCAAGTAGTGGCAGTTTTACATTTCCATCTGTGTTTATAGCGATATTGAATTCCAGTGAATATCACATATCGTATTTATTGGGAAATGAATATGATGCTTCGGGTTTAAATGAAGAAGTTGTCGAAATAAAACATCTTATAAATTTTAATTACTCGTTAAAAAAACCAATAATCGTTAAAATAAAAAGAAACGGTGATGAGTATATAGGTGATATACCAGAGCTGGAAATTTATAGTTTCGGAAGTGACAAATTCGAGGTGTTAAGGAATATCAACGAAGAAATCACAGAATTGTTTGAAATGTTGATCAAAATTAATGACGATAAACTTGGGAAGCATCCCAAAAATTGGAAAAAGACCTTGAATGAGTTTGTAAGTTTTAATGAAAATTAAAGACTTTAAAGAAAATGAAATTAGGGCAACTATTCTCAACAAAGCCAACCTTGGTAAAATAAATAAAAAAACGCCGCATTGGAAGGGATATATTTATTGTGGGGATATTTTAGTGGCAAAAGTAAAAATTCCAAATGATCACCAAAGAATAATGCATGAGAGTAAATCAAAATATATAGCCAGAGACTTACGTCTTTCTAATGATGAATTTAATGCTTTTAATGAATGTACGTTTACCTCTAAGAATTTTTCTGATAGAATGCGCACTCTCGTATAATATAATTTTAACAATCTATTAACCTCGCCAAATCTTCTATCGACCAAAGTTTATTAGTAATTCCTGCCGCCATTGCTGGAGTGATGCGAAGCGTTTTATGAATTCTCACGAAATTGTAATACATGAAATGCAATGCTATTGCGTGAGCATGATTTTCAACTTTTTTTGAGAATGCGTTTGTTAAACGTATGAACCTACATAAAGACATTCTCATAGTCAAGTTTTGACGTTCAACGTAACTTGTTGAAACATGCTTTAGTTTGGGGTCTCCGGTTACGACTGTTTTCTTAGCTCCAGTGCATTCTGCCGGACTGTATCTATGCTCACCTTCAAGGGAATTGCCATATAGCTTCACAAGCTGAGCATAGTCGATGTCAATTCCAAAGGTCTGATCGACCGCCTCTAAATATGCTTTTAAGCCGTCTGTAGTCATTTGCACGCGGTTCTTTAAACGTGAAGCAACGTCTTCCATGAATATCTTTGCATACTCCGCATCACGATTTCCGACAAGCCATGAAATCATAAGCTTTGAATCTGCATCGATTGCCGTCCAAGTCCAGACGCTTCCAAGACCGTATTTTCCTTGAAGTTTTTCAGGAAGGTTTTTATCTTTGGCATAAACGAAACTCCAAATTTCATCGCATTGCACACGTTTAGAAGCTACATTCCGGACGTGTTCATCGTGATACTTTTGGCAAGCTGTTCCTAAGTCAACGAGAAGCTTTGTAACCGTATTAATGGAAACATTCGCAAGGCGGGAGATAGAGCGGAGACTATTTCCTTCTACGAGCATTCCGATTATCTGAGTTTGTTTTTCTATTGGAAGTCTGTTCATTGTCTTATCTCTCTCTTTGTTCACTTACAATATATGACATTATACTTGACCTGTCAAGCATAAAATGTAGTTTAATGAAAAATTAATGTTTGGATTTAATTGAGGAAATACCTACTTTAGAGGCGGAATAGGCCACCTTTCGGTGGCGGGTCTATAGTAGTTTAAGCACGTTACTCATAAGACCTTTCCTTTCGCCTAAATGAATCACCCTGTATGATTCATTTGATGTTGAGATTAACCGCAATCTACCTTGATCGGGTACAAGATTGCGGTTTTTTTATGTCTAAATCTGAGTTAAATATAAGGGGAAAGGTCTAAAAACGTAAGAAATGTTGTTTTCGGCAAACCGAAAGGTTACTTTCGCTTTACCGAAAGGTTACTTTCGGTCAAGTTTATTGGCTTTATTCCATACACGAAAACGGACAATATAACTATCAAAAGCATTTGGTTCTATATCACCGGGATATTCTTTGACAAGTCTATCGTACACAAGTACTTGATTTTTTTCTTCACTCCATAGTTCCCTAAATCTCTTATGATGGAAGTCTTGATACTTTAGATTTGGTGCATAGTGCCGGGAAATTTTCTTTCTTTCTTTCAATCTTTTTATGCCATTTTTTAAATTTACTATTGGATGAATTTTTATGTTTTATACCCCTATTATTATGATTTGCGACTATTTCTTCTATCGAGTTAGCAATCCTGTCTTGAATTATCCGATTTAAAATCTCTATGGGAGGATATTTTAAATGTGCTTGTTCCTTTTGTAATTTCTCCCATAGTTCACGTTGACGGCGCAACGAAGAAAGGCTAACAATATCCAGACGATCTCTATATCGATTTGCCTTGATTTCATTGCAATGTTCGATCAATTGGTTGTCGTCATTTCCGAAAAACCAAGATATAATAGTATCATTAATTTTCTCTGGTTGGGTTTCTGAAAATCTCTGAAGTTCGTTATGCTCATTTACAAACCATGACGACCAATATCCATCAATTGACCCATCTTCATGATGGCTTATTTTATTAAAATATCGGAATGGAACAAAATCACCAACGAATAAACCGTTTTCTTTTGCTCTTTCTATCCAATCTAAATCTGGTTTAACCATTTTTTAATATAAAAAATCCCTCTCGTGCCTTAGAACAGACCGAATGTCTGCCCTCGCTGATGTACAGCGAACGAGAAGGATTTTTAAAATTCTTATTTCACACGTCTAAGGCGGCGTATGACTTGCTGAATATTTAGACTTTTTTAGACTTGTTTTTCCACCTTGCTTTTGCGGCGTTTTGTGCTATCTTTGATCTCTTGGACTTGGAAAGAGATTTAGCACGGGCGATACCGCCTTTTAGTCCCCCCAGCCGTCCAAGTGCAACGGCGGCGGGGTTTCGTGTATCTTCAATGACGGGTTCAGTGGTTTGCCCGGTCGCAAGGTCAACAATGGACTTTGCAAGCTGGTTTGGGTCTCTTGGTCTTTTAGGCTTTTCCATGCCTCAAATATACAAAGGCTTTCTTATCCGGTCAAGCATAATCGGGAAGGTTAAAAATCAAACTGAGACACTACCGAAATAGTTCAAACATTGCGTTTCGATTATGAGATAGGTATATTTTTTATAGGCTATTCTTCCGGGCACAATTTTCTGAAAGGTCTGATATGCAATCCATCCTCGATTTTATCGAAGCAAATCATGAACGATATCTTGCAGAACTCAAAGAACTCCTGTCGATTCCCAGTGTAAGCTCGCAGACTGAGCGCAAGGCGGAAATGCGGCGCACGGCGGAATGGCTGCAAAATCATTTGCAGGCAATCGGATTGCAGAACGTTCAGATTCTGGAAACAGCGGGTCATCCTGCCGTGTATGCGGATTGGCTGAATGCTCCCGGCACACCGACGCTTCTTATATACGGTCATTACGATGTCCAGCCGGAAGATCCTCTCGACGAATGGAAAACTCCTCCGTTTGAAGCGACCATACGCGACGGCAATCTTTATGCCCGTGGCGCTGCGGACGATAAGGGTCAGATTTTTATTCACATGAAAGCGATCGAAGCATTTTTGAAAAACGGCGGAACGCTTCCTACAAATATCAAAATCATTTTCGAGGGAGAAGAAGAAATCGGAAGCGAAAGTCTTCCGGCTTTGATCGAAGCCCGCAAAGAATTGCTCAAATGCGATTTGATCGTCATTTCGGATTCCGATATATTCGAAAGAGGAGTTCCTTCGGTTACGTACAGTCTTCGCGGCCTTAGTTATGTGGAAGTGGAAGTGATCGGCCCGAATACCGACCTGCATTCCGGATCGTTCGGAGGTTCGGTGCATAATCCTATTCAGGCCCTTGCAGAAATGATTGCCTCGCTGCATGAGAAAAACGGCCGCATAACGGTCAAAGGATTTTATGACAACGTGCGTCCCGTGTCCAAAGCCGAACGTGCCGCATTCAAGAAGCTGCCGTGGAAAGACCGGGCTTATGCCAAGAAACTTGGATTGAAGCAGTTGTACGGCGAAAAAGGATATACAACGCTCGAGCGTCTCTGGGTGCGCCCGACGCTCGAATGCAACGGAATCTGGGGAGGATATACCGGAGAGGGAGCCAAGACCGTTCTTCCGGCGCGCGCATTTGCAAAAATTTCCATGCGGTTAGTGCCGAATCAGGATTCTAAAAAAATCGGAAAATTGTTCGAAAAACATTTTAAAGCCATTGCGCCGAAGACGGTGCAGGTAAAAGTAAAAGTGCTTCACGGCGGTGAACCGGCTATTACGCCCATCGACAGCCCCGGTGTAAAAACGGCCGTTGCAGCGCTGGAAAAAGGATTCGGCAAAAAACCGCTGTACCAGGGAGAAGGCGGCTCTATTCCCATCGTTGTCGATTTTAAAAAATTGCTCAAGGCAGATTCGGTTCTGCTCGGATTCGGACTGCCGGACGAAAATGCCCATGCGCCGAACGAATTCATCAGTCTCGATAATTTCTTCGCCGGTATCCGTACCTGTGTGCACTTTTACAGGGAGCTGCCGGATTACTGGAAGAAGGGAAAAAAATAAAAAAGTATGATTCAGAAAGAGACGTTATTAAAGATTTCAATTTTTCAGTCGTTATCCGAGGGCGATCTGGAATTATTGTCCAAATTATGGACGGTACGGTTGTTAAAAAAATCCGAAGTGCTCTTTCGGAAAGGAGACAGCGCATCGTCGATGTTCGTTATCGACGAAGGCGAAATTGAAATCTTAGTGCCCGATCACAGCGGTCATAAAGAAATTCGCGTTTCCCTTTTAAAAGAAGGAGATTTTTTCGGCGAACTTTCGCTCATCGTAGGGTCGCCGCGGACTGCAACGGCTGCAGTGATGAAAGATTGCCGTCTGCTGGAAATGGACAGGGGCGAATTTGTCAAATTTCTTTCCGAACGCCCGGCTGTAGCAATTTCAATGATCAGCGAAATCGGCAGACGCCTTCGCGCGACAAACGATCTTGTGACGTCGCTCGCATCCAAGAACGTCAACGTGGAGATGGACGAGCGGCTGAGTTTTGGCGACCGGCTTGCCGATAAGACGGAAAAATTTGTCGGCAGCTGGACGTTTATGATCTGGTTTATGGGATTTCTCGGATTATGGGTGATCTTCAATGCCGTGCAATGGCTGTTTTCTCCGTTCGATGCATATCCGTATGTGTTCCTCAATTTGGTACTCGCAGTTGTTTCCTCTTTGCAGGCGCCGTTGATTATGATGAGCCAAAATCGCGCGCAGACGAAAGACCGCCTGCGGGCGGAACTGGATTATCAGGTGAACCTTAAATCCGAATTAATGCTTCAGCAATTGCATGAAAAGATCGATGAGATTCGATCGGTAGAATTGCAGATCATGCAAAAGGCGCTTCAGGAACATTTGGAACGGATCCGGAAAGATGCCGGGTCGGCAGAATCTTCCATTCCATCAGGCGCTAACAAACCTTGAAGATTTATACGAAGACAGGCGATGAAGGGGAAACTTCCCTCTTCGGAGGCAGGCGGGTACCGAAGTTTTCACTGCGCATTGAAACGTACGGTACGGCAGACGAATTGAATTCGCAAATCGGCGTTATTCGTTCCTTAAAACCGAAACCGGAAATCGATACACTTCTTGAAAAACTTCAGTCCGATCTTTTTATTCTTGGCACGGATCTCGCAACACCGGTTCAGGAACGGGAAGCGGCTCGAGTCCGGCGCATCGAATCAGGGCATATAGCGTTTCTTGAAGATACAATCGATCGAATAGAGGAGCATTTGCCTGTCTTACATTCTTTTGTGCTGCCCGGAGGTTCAGCGGTTGCTGCACAGATCCACGCGGCGCGAACGATTTGCCGCAGATGCGAGCGGCTCGCCGTAAGATTGGAAAAAGAGGAACAAATCGGAAAACTTCCTTTGATTTTTCTCAATCGCCTTTCAGATTTTCTTTTTGTTCTGGCGCGCTATGCCAATCTGCTGGACGGCGTTTCCGAAACAATCTGGAAGCCGTAGGACAGCGCCCCCGGACGGATTTTCATATTTTTAAATTCTTTCTGCAAATCTGATAAAAAAATGAGCGCTTATAAAGCGTGCTATTGATGCTCAAGTCCATTTACATTGTAGCCGCAACGGGTCGTCGCGGATAGCTCCTTGTAAAGGCAAAAGTGAACGTCATTCTGAAAACATGTCAGATGCTTCCCGTATAACAAGAGGAGAATTGAAACACTGAGAAAAAACTGATTTCTTTACGATATCCTGAACATATACGGGTGTTGTAACAAAGCTAAGGGTTTGGTAGATTATGAATAAGGAACAGCGATTGGGGAACAATCTCTCTTTAGTAAAAAGCATTACATGACGCTGCCATATTAAAATGTTAAAAGAATTTCTTACAAAAATTGCAAGTACAACTGCGCAAGGAGACGCCCGTGAAGAAAGTTATTACGGACACTTCTCCAATTTTCTGGAATCGTACGCGGAGGAAACGGGCAAGAAACATATTCAGATAACTACGCTTCCTAAAAAAACCGAAGCAGGAAATCCGGACTTTCGTGTTTGGGATGGCAGGCAAAAAGTGGTCGGCTATATCGAGGCGAAAAAACCGGGCGAGAATCTCGATATCATAGAAGATTCCGAACAGCTTAAGCGCTACCGTTCTACGTTCCCAAATCTCATACTTACGGATTTTTACGAATACCGTTTGTACCGCAATGGAGATCTGCTCGACAAAGTTTTTATCGGCCGGCAGTTTATAGCAAAGAAATTAAAAACCGTTCCTCCTGTTGAGAATGAAGAAAAATTCCTTACACTGCTGGAAAAGTTCTTTTCCTTCTCGCTGCCGAAGGTTTTCACGGCGGAAAATCTTGCTGTAGAACTGGCAAAGCGCACCGGTTTTTTGCGCGATGAAGTAGTGGTAAAAGAACTGGAAGAACAGGAACAGGGCAAGGGAGCTATTTTCGGTTTCTATACTGCGTTCAAGCAATATCTCGTTTCCGATCTTTCGCAAAAAGATTTTGCGGACATCTATTCCCAGACAATTACATACGGTCTCTTTGCCGCGCGAACGAAGGCAAACGGCGAATTCAACCGCCGCCTTGCTTACGATCTTATTCCGCATACCATCGGCATTCTGCGGGATGTTTTCAGTTTTATATCGCTCGGCAAACTTCCGCAGCAGATGGAAGTCATTATCGACGACATTGCGGAAGTTCTTCATGCCGCCGATGTGAACAAGATTTTAGATGAATATTACAGGAAAGGAAAAGGGGAAGATCCGATTGTTCATTTCTACGAAACTTTTCTGAATATATATGATCCGAACACACGGGAAAAGCGAGGCGTGTATTATACGCCGGAACCGGTCGTTAAGTATATCGTCCGGGCTATTCACGATCTGCTCAAAACACATTTCGATTTGCCGGACGGTCTGGCAAGTAAGGAATTGACATTGCTCGATCCCGCAGGCGGAACACTCACGTTTCCTGCGGAGGCAATCAAGCTGGCGGTGGAAGAATTTGTCGGAAAATACGGCGATGCGGGGAAAACAAAGCTGATCAAAGATCAGATTCTAAAAAACTTTTACGCGTTCGAGCTCATGATGGCTCCCTATGCCATCGGGCATATTAAGATCAGTTTTTTGCTCGAAGAGCTCGGCTACACCATGCAGGAAGACGACCGCTTTAAGCTTTACCTGACCAACACGCTGGACATGGAAGACTTAAAGCAAACGGAAATTCCGGGGCTCGAATCTCTGAGCGATGAGAATCATCTTGCCGGTCAGATAAAACAAAAAGAACCGATACTTGTTATACTTGGCAACCCGCCGTACAGTGGCCATTCTGCAAACAGCAACGATTGGACTGAGCGATTATTAAAAGAAGATATTGACGGTGCAACAAGTTATTATACCGTCGATGGACAACCGCTCGGTGAGAAAAATCCTAAGTGGCTGCAAGATGATTATGTTAAATTCCTTCGGTTTGCACAGTGGAAAATTCATAAAGCCGGGCAGGGTATCGTAGGAATGATTACCAACCACAGTTATCTGGATAATCCTACATTCCGCGGAATGCGTCAAAGCTTGATGAAGACATATAACGAGATTTACATCATCGATCTGCATGGCAATTCTCTGAAAAAAGAAACAACTGTCGACGGCGGTAAGGATGAAAATGTTTTTGACATACAGCAGGGAACGGCGATCGCAATTCTTGTAAAGAATAAAAATGGAAAAGGATGCAAAGCTTACCATCGAGATATTTATGGTTTGCGGGAAGAAAAATATGATTGGCTGGAGAAAAAAGCATTTAAGAAAAAGGATTACGAGACTTTGGATCCAAGGTCTCCATGGTACTTTTTGAAGCAAAGCAATACGGAAGCCATAGAACATTACAATGGATGGTTGAAAATAACTGAAATCTTTCCTGTAAATAGTGTTGGAGTCGTTACAGCGCGGGATGATTTTGCAGTTTCATTTAATAAGGAAGCGCTTGAAGGTAGAATAAGACAATTCCGAAATCTTAAGTTTGACGCGGAATTTCTAAAATCCGCTTATAATCTAAAAAGCTCAGGAACATGGGATTTAGATAAAGCGAGGCAAGAATTAGCAAAAGATGAAAACTATGATGAGTATTACAATCGAATATTATATCGTCCGTTTGATGCGCGATTTATCTATTATTGCGATACAGTAATTGAGAGAATGCGATTTGATGTTATGCAGCATATGCTCAAACCAAATATTGGTATAATAACAGTACGTAAAGCACCGCCGAATAGTTTGTGTAACTACTTCTTTGTATCAGAAAATATGATAAGCAATGGAGCTATTCGATCAGATAACCAAAGCATCGATACTTTTTTTCCACTCTATCTCTACGAAACCGAGCAAAAGAAAAAGCACGGTGCAATTTCCACGATGATGTTGTTCGAGTCGGCTCCGGAATACGGCAAGTCAAAATCCCAAAGGGACAGGGGCAAAAAAGCAAATATAGCACAGGCGCTCTTTGAGCAATTGAAAAACGCTTATAGTAAAGTCCCGACGCCGGAACAAATTCTGAGCTATTGTTATGCCGTCTTATACAGCAACATCTACCGCGAAAAATATGCAGAGTTTTTGAAGATCGATTTCCCGCGCATTCCGTTCACAAAAAATCACGAACTGTTCCTGCAAATGGCGGAGATGGGATCGGAATTAACGGAGCTGCATCTGCTTAAGCATAAAGCATTGAACAATCCGGTTGTAAAATATCGCGGCAGGGGAACGGATGATACGATCAGAAAGATAAAGTATGATGAACAGAATAACCGTCTCTATATAAATGAAGAACGTTATTTTGAAGATGTTACCAAAGAGCTCTATGAATATCAAATAGGCGGTTATAAGGTCATCGAACATTACCTCAAGGATCGCAAAGACCGGCAGATCGGCGAGGATGTACGGCAGATTTGTAAAATTTCAACCGCACTTGCCAAAACTATTGAAGTCCAAACGGAAATAGATGCTCTTTTTAAAAAGGTTGAAAAAGGGAAAATCCTTGATAAAAGCTAATGCTATTTGTTTATCTGATTTTATAAAAAAAAGATATGAGGGACCGGCCGGATAAGTCCGCACTAAAAGAGCATAATAAAATCGCATTATTTTTGGTATCCCTCGATAATTACAGATTTTTTTGACCGGATTACAAAACACTAAAACACCTCTATCTTTGATAGTGGGCTGCGTTGGATAAACTAACGTCATAAGGCAATTATTTTATTGAAAATTTCTGTCTTGAGAATCAACTGAGTTGTCCAATGAAAAAAGATAGTTCAATATTCCTAATTTTGATTTGTTGCATTTCTTCTTCTATCACCATTAAATATTTTGATAAATGAGATTTCAACACAGATTATTTAATGTATTTTTTAATAAATTTTGTAGGATTCATTCCAAAATATTCGGTAAAGGAAGCAGTAAAATAAGAGAGAGAATTAAATCCAACAGTATATGCTATCTCGGAAATATTCTTATCTTTCGTATGCAATAATTCGGCAGCTTTCTTTAAGCGTATAATTCGTATGAATTCTTTTACCGATTGGCCCGAGATAGCATGTATTTTTCGGTATAGCTGTGTACGGCTCATTTCAATTTCATATGCAAAATCAGTTACTTCAAAGTTTGGATTATTCAGATTCTTCTCTACTATTGCATAAGCTTTTTTAAATAGTTCTTCATCAGTTTTTGATGGAGAAATATCCTTTATAGTTGCAAAAGGTTCTTTTGCAAATTTCTTTCTTAATAATATTCTGGATTCAATTAGGTTTTTAATCCTAACCCGAAGAATAGTTGAACTAAAAGGTTTTGCTACATAATCATCAGCGCCGCTTTCTAAACCTTCAATTGTATGCTGTTCGGAACTTTTAGCAGTAAGCATTACAATTGGAATATGACTTGTTCTTTCGTCATGTTTAAGTGTTCTGCAGACTTTATAACCATCCATTCCCGGCATCATGACATCACAAATAATTGCTTCGGGCATTTCTTCGAAAGCTTTATCAAGACCGAGAGTACCATTATGAGCTTCGATAACATTATAGTTTTCTTTGAGTTCATTTTTAATAAACAACCGCATATCGGCATTATCTTCAATAATTAAAATTCGCGGTAATTTCTCTAAGATTACTATTCGTTTTTCTGATAAATCTGTAAGCTTAGTATTTTCTTCAGTGAAGATATCTTTGCCTTTTTCCTCATAAGGAACTTTCATTTTTCCCCGGATGGATGATAAGTAGGGTAACTCGTTTTCATCCGACCATAGTGGTAAAATAACTGTAAATTCTGCACCCTGGTTAGGTCCGCTTTCAATGCTTATAGCGCCTTTATGAAGCTTAACCAATTCGTATGTAAGTGATAGTCCGATTCCGGTGCCTTGTGTAGTTAATACATTTTTAACCTGGTAAAATCTATCGAATATTCTAGACTGGGCATCTTTTGGAATTCCAATTCCGGAATCCTTTACGGTAATTTTGAATTTTCTTCCAGAAGTATCTCTTTCCAGATTTTGCCCCGAGATTATGCTGCCGCCCTCATCAAAATCCAGTGATACCGTGATGCGGCCATTATCGGGAGTGTATTTAAACGCATTTGAAAGCAAATTGTAAATTATTTTGTCGAGTTTATCGGCATCAAACCAAATTTCATATGATGAATGAGAGTGTTTTAAAGTAAAATTAATGCTGCGTTGTTTTGCATCCTGATTGAAAGCGCCGATTATTTCTTTAATAAAATGAACAACATCGTTTTTAGTAAGATCCAATTCCAATTTGTCTTCTTCTATTTTTCTGAAATCCATCAATTGATTGATCAATCTAAGCAAACGATTGGCATTTCTGTAGACCATGTTGAGCTGCAATTTCAGCATTTCATCTTTAGTGGTGCGAAGTAATTTTTCTATAGGTCCTACAATAAGTGTTAAAGGTGTTCGGAATTCGTGGGACACATTTGAAAAGAACTGCATTTTTAAAGCATCCATTTCCTGTAATTTTTGTATCTCATTTTTTTCATACTCTACAGTACGATTGATTTCGGCTTCGTGTAATATCAGTTTCCTAAAGAGATAAAGAAGGAAAATTGCAGACAAAAAATAAAAAGCATATGCCCAGTTAGTCCGCCAGAGTGGAGGATGAACAATAATTTTAAGAGATGCACCTTCAGTATTCCAGATTCCATCATTATTTGAAGCTATAACTCTGAAGGTGTACTCACCCGGATGTAGATTTGTATAAGTTACCTCCCGCTTGTATGCGGGTAATGTCCAGTTTTCCTCAAAACCTTCCAGCTTATATCTATATTGATTTTTTTCAAGATTGAGATAGTTGAGAGCAACAAACTCCAAATTAATTACATTCTGATTATACTCCAGCGCAATTTCTTTACAAAAATTTATCTGCTGCGGCAGAGAGAATTCTGCCGGTCTGTTATCGTTTTTTACAGGAACAGATTGGTTAAATAATTTGAAATCAATTAAGTATACAGCAGGTATGAACTTATTCGTCTTAATACTATCCGGATGAAAGCGATTTAATCCATCGCGCCCGCCGAAATACATTTCTCCGGTCGAAATTTTAAAAGAAGCAAATGTGTTGAAATCATCTGTTACAAGTCCATCTTGTATGGAATAGTTTTTAAAAGTATTATTTTCAGGGGAGAACTTTGATAATCCCTTCGTGGTACTGATCCATAGATTATAATGGTTGTCTTCTAAGATATCAACAATCAGGTTGCTGGGCAGCCCGTCTTTAGTGAAATATTTTCTGATAGTATTATTATGAGGATCAAGTTTGTTTAATCCGTCTATTGTACCGAACCATACATAACCTTTTGAATCAAAAAAAATAGTCTTTACAATGTCATTACTAAGATTGTATCCTTCTTTTGAATCAACCCTGTAATGTTTTACAAATTTGCTTTTTTCTGAGAGTACTGAAACTCCAGCTATAGTACCTACCCAAATATTATCCTCTTTATCGCACTTGGCAATAAATGTCCAGTCTCTAAAGATTGTTGTTGACGGACTGCCTGGATCACTCTTGTGGTGAACAAATTTCCCGGTAAGAGGACTAAATTTATCAACTCCTCCGCCATGGATTGCTATCCACAAATTCCCGCGGCTATCTTCGGAAATGTACCGCACATCATTACCGGCTATAGATTCTTCATCGTTTTCTCTATGTTGAAATGATGAGAACGATTTCGTTAAATCATGATACTTTTTTAATCCATCCAGATATTTACCTACCCATATAGTTCCATTTTTAGTCTCATAGATAAACATGACGGCCCCTAGACCAAGTCCGGTTGACTGATCACCTTTAATATGTATTTTGGGCTTTACATTTTTTGCATCGAGAATATCTATTCCACCATCCTGGTATCCTACCCATATTCTTCTTTTGGAGTCTTCAATGACTGTAGTAATTAAATTATTAGTCAGTCCCTGTATTGAATTCGGGTTTTTATGCCAGGTGTAAAAAGGGTTGTCAAGAATAAAATAATTCAAATCTCCCTGTTTACTTGCAAGCCATAAATTACCCTGTTTGTCCTGAAAGATGTTGGACAGTGAATTTGATGATAAGCTGTAGCGGTCGAAATCATCAAACTGATAATGAACTTCGTTTCTACCATCGATCAGTATCAATCCTTTCGATTCAGGACTGTACCATAACCTGTTTTTATTGTCCTTAAAAACAAAATTTATATACCTGCTTTTTTCTTTCGTATAAGGTTTACACTCACCGGTGGTTTTATCAAAAATCCAGATTCCTTTGCTCCATGTACTTATCCATATTAAATTATTATCCACCACTAATGAATTGACCGAAAAATCCGCGGTTTCACGACTTAAAACATCAAAAAGTTTATAATGTTTAAATGACATGTTGGACGTGTTGAGAGCAGTTAATATACCGGTATTATATGCTAACCATAAAACTTCATTATCAACTGCAATTCTATTGATGACATTACTTGCTATTGTTGTTGGATCAGGCTGTTTTCCCTGAACAATCAAATAATGTGTGAATCCATTTATTTTAGGATTGAAAAGATGAAGCCCATGAGAATTAGTGCCTACCCACAACCGGTGAAACTTATCTTCGGCAATTGCAGTAATTTCACTACTTAAAAGAGCAGTAGTATCATTCATACTTGTTGTATAGGTATAAAAATTATCTTTTTCTTTATCATAGCGGCTTAAACCGCCTTGAAATGTTCCAACCCAAAGAATGCCCTTGCTATCTGTGTAAAGACAGTTAATAATATTACTTCTTAAGCTTGAAGTATCGCCCTGAATTTTCCGGTAAACCTTAAACGTGCGACCGTCAAAACGGTTCAATCCGTCACCGGTACCAATCCATATAAATCCTTCTTTATCCTGGATAATGCATCGTTGATTATTCGAGGATAGCCCCATTTGGGTGGAATACTTTATGAATTTTGAAGGCTGGGAATAAATTGAAAAAGAGGATAGTACAAGAAGCAAATTAAATTTAATGAGGGAAAAGAGAATAAATCTTATCGACAATTTCATCTAAGGTTCACAGACAAAATATTTTTGTGAGTTTTAAGTAAGTCTGTTCAAAATTAGTAAAAATCCTTATAAATCACAATTTGTAATGAATAAAGCTGAACATGGGACACTGTTTAAATAATATGGGACACTATTGATATAGTTGGTACGCTATTTAAACAAATTGGAACAATAGTGTAACGCTCATCTCTATCCGAATGGCTATATTTAGCAGGCGAGGGCTATTATAAATCGCAAATTGTGTGTCAAACGTCGATTTTTACAAAAGGATAGAAGAAATGAGCATAAGCTTCATAACTGAGCTTATTGGAATAGTTCTCACAAATCTATTTCCAGTTTTTTATACAAAGTTGTTTGCAAGCGGAACGGCATAAATTTTTTTGATATTTCCGCAAACGTTTGCAGGAAAAGAGTAGAATAAAAAAAATACCCTAAACGCAAAGATGGACATACCAAAAGAATATCAATCTTTATTGCCTCAGAATGAAGCATATCCCATTGGAAGCGAGACCAGGGAGATCAGGTTAGCATCACCCGCCCCCCGATCCGTGCAATTTGTTATGGTTGAATCGGGCAACAACCCTGTAGCAGAAGGAAACGAAAAACGACCTTTTATCGTTGATCGGTTTGATCTGTATCAAAACTATCCTAATCCATTTAATCCACAAACAAGTATCTCAATATTCGCTCCTACGAGCGAGCGTTGTTACTTTGAAGGTGTAGACATTTTGGGGTGTGAAGGAGCGTCATGAATAAATAGTGAAAGGGAATAAGTTGGTATTCATAAAGTTACATTTGATGCAACGAATTTACCGAACGGTGTGTATTTCTGCAGGCTGCAGGCAGAGAAATATGTAGAGACAAAGAGAATGGTGTTGATCAAGTAATGTGTTTGAACAAGCGGAAAAATGCGGCGCTCTATATTTTTGAATCCTGAAAATTACGAAGATTGAAAGGAGGTGGATTTGAATATTTAGTTCAAGGATCTTTCTTAGTTCGGTATAGAAGTAATCGACTGACATAATAATTCATCAGTTGAATGTACAAATCATTAACAAAGGAGAGAACAATGAAACGTATGGTATTTTTTATCACGCTAGCATTTTTATTAAGTGTTAGTATTATGCTTTTGCCCGTGCAAGTATATGCACAAAAGACTATCACGGTTGTCAATCAAGGTTTCGAGCAACCTGACTCAGGTAAGATAGAAGGCTTCGATGGAAAAACTACACATACCGGAACCGGCTTCAAAGTCATTGTAGTCCCGGGCTGGCATGTTGATGCTCCAGATTCGTCAGTATTTGATTCGGGTGTAGAACCCGATGTCACAATGAGTGGGAAATATCATGCATATTTGATGGCCGGCGATTCGGGAATATATCAGAATATAAACAGGCGTTGTTTTAGTGAGGATATAATCACATTGACGGTTAACGTAAAATATAGCTATGCCCCTCATTCAATTGCAAAGATAAAGATGGAAGTGTTTTATTTAGATGGTGACTCAGCAACAGCGCCGAGAGTTTCACTTGTCACCGAAACGCAAACGGTGCCTACTACTGCTACTAACTCACCATTTTCGGTCTCCTATGTTGGCTTACAGAATCCGCTTGCTACAGGTCATAAACTCGGTATTTTATTTAAATGTGTGAGTCCCGACTCCAACGCGTGGATTAATATCGACAACGTACGACTAACGAACGGAGATCCAACTATAATAGGAGTGACTAATTACAGCTTTGAAATACCAGACTCAGGTAAAATTAAAGGTTGGGATGGACCAGGGTCATGTAACGATAACACTTGGACAGGTAACAAGACAGACATTTCAGGCTGGAGTTCCGATACGTCGGTCCATGATTCGGGTATTGAAGCCAAAGGCTCGGGCAATCCCCAGGAAGGACAATATTCAGGATATTTAATGGGGAGTGATACTTCTGTATGGAACACGACAAATTATAAAATTCTGGCTGGTGATATAATCAGGCTTAGGGTAATGGGAAACAACTCATGGCAAGCCTCAATGTTACATTCGGAATTGTATTATGTAGATTCAACTAAGCCAAATCATAGAGTCACGCTTGCCTTTTCAAATGATACGCTCAATACCGATTATAGTTCGGCTGAATATTCGGTTTGGTTTGCAGCAGACACTGTACCTGCCTGTATCGGCAAAAAACTCGGCGTTTTGTTTGATAATGTGTCTCCTATAGGTAATTCATGGCTTGATATAGACTTTGTAAGGCTCAATGCTAATCATGCTGTTGATACCACTAGCATTCCTCCTACATCCGTATCCACTAAAACGAGTCCAAGTGTATTTTCACTTGCGCAAAATTATCCGAATCCATTCAACCCGTCCACCAAAATCTCCTACACGCTGGCGAATAATAGTAAGGTTCGCCTCTCCGTGTATGATCTCCTGGGTAGAGAAGTGTCGGTTCTGGCAAATGAAATTCAAACCGCAGGACAGCACGAGGTCACATTCTCGGCCAACCGTTTGAGCAGCGGTATTTACTTCTATAAATTGCAAACAGCCAGCGGAGTAATTACGAAAAAGATGCTGCTATTGAAATAGTATCAATTGATTTTTGTCCATCTTTAAACTTTTCAATGGACAAGCTTCCGTATTTGGAGCTGGAGGTATTTACTTTCAGCTCCTATACGGAGGCACCTTTTAGTAGAGAGAAGGATTCTTAAAACTGATCCTGAAAGCCCATAAATCTAAATGAGAACAAGAATAATGATGAGTTTTTTCTTTGTCGCCTTCTTGTTTCTTGGAGTTATAGAAATGACAGGGCAAATCCAAGACACTCTCAATCGAGGATTCTCTAGTGTTACACCTGAAAGTGTCCATTCTATTAAAAACTCTATGAATATGACGACCGTTGAACTCGACTCATCGAACTTGCCGATTATAATGATTGACACCCATGGTCAAACTATTCCGGATGGGACAAAGATCACTGCAAGAATGAAAATTATTTATAATACCCCCCCAAAAAGAAATTATGTTACTAATTCGGGGAATGTCTACGATGGTTATGTAGGTATTGAAATAAGAGGTTCCTTTTCTGCGACGCTTCCTCAAAAGCCATACGGTTTCGAAACCAGGGACAGCTTAGGAAACAACCTCAATGTGCCAATAATAAACATGCCTGCGGAAAATGATTGGGTATTGATAGCCAATTATAATGACAAGGTCTTTATGCGCAACACACTCGCTTTTGACCTTTTCGCGAAAATGGGACATTATCAACCGCACACCCAACTTTGTGAATTGGATTCAAATGGTGTATATGAGGGGATCTATGTTCTAACAGAAAAAATCAAACGAGATAAGAATCGCGTTGATATTTCAAAGCTGACTATTACAGATACTTCAGGAGATAATCTTACCGGAGGGTATATAATAAAAGTGGATAACACCAATGGTTCAGGGACAGATTACTGGTATAGTACAGATCAGGCATTTGACCGCCCCGGAGCTTATCCATATTTCGTATATACTTATCCTAAACCGGAAGATATTGTAAATCAGCAAAAAATGTACATTCAAGGATTTATCAAAACAATTGATAGTGTTCTAAAAAGTCCAAACTGGGCTGATCCTACTGTGGGATATAGAAAATATTTCGATGCCGCATCATTCATCGATTATTTTATTGTAGGCGAAGTATCGCGAAATGTTGATACATATAAGAAGAGCGCCTTTTTCTATAAAGACAAAGACAGCAAAGACGGGCGGTTACATGATGGCCCTGTTTGGGACTTTGATTGGGCTTGGAAAAATATAAACGAATGTGAAGTCAATGCAACTGACGGTTCTGGATGGACATATCTCATCAGCAGTGTTTGCCAGTCATATCCAGTGCCTCCAGGATGGATGAACAAGTTTTTGCAGGACACAACCTTTACGAATGAATTACATACTCGTTATTCTTTTCTGCGTAAAAATATACTCAGTATAACATCTCTCAATCATTATATTGATTCAATACATACTTTGGTAAACGAAGCGCAGGTACGCCATTATCAACGATGGCCGATATTAGGTATAAACGTAGGCACTCCTGAAGTGGATGCACAGCCGACAACGTTCGATGGTGAAATTACAAAGTTTAAAAACTGGATTTTGACTCGTTTGACCTGGCTTGATGCAAATATGCCGGGGAAAGATATTCAACCGACAGGTGTACAGGGCACGGTCCCGGTACCAAAAGACTTCGTGCTATTTCAGAATTATCCGAATCCGTTCAATCCGACGACAGTCATTAATTACTATTTGCCGGTTGCCAGTCATGTTGTGGTCAAAGTGTACGATATACTCGGCCGGGAAGTGGCAACATTAGTGAATAAACAGAAGCCGGCGGGATCGTACCATGTTGCTTTCGATGCCCACTTGCTGCCAAGCGGAGTGTACTTCTATAGTTTGCAATCGAAAAGTTTCAAAAAGACAAAGGAAATGGTGTTGATCAAGTGACGGTTCAATACTTATTTGAACATTTGATCACAACAAAACGCATTCGTCTTTATTAAGGAAATGATCTTGAAAAAATATTTTGCATTATTCTTTTTCATCGTTGCTGTTTGCAACTCGCTCTTTGCGCAATCACCATTTACCCCGGGGAATATCGTCGTGGTTCGTGCGGGTACTGGTGATTCGCTGACCAATGCTTCAACAGCGGTCTTTCTCGATGAATATACAACCGGCGGCTCTTTAGTGCAATCTGTTGCGATACCGGCTTCATCTTCGGGAAGCAATGCGCCCCTGACGCTTTCTGGAACAGCGGCGAGTGAAGGATCGATCGTCAATTCTGCTGATGGGCGCTATCTTACTCTTGCCGGATATGGTATTGCACCCGGTACAACATCTGTGAGCAGTTCAACCTCTGCAACAGTCAATCGTGTCGTCGCAAGAATTGATGCAAGTGCTTCCATAGATATAACAACGAAATTAACAGATGCATCGTATTCTGGAAATAATATTCGCGGCGCGGTTACAAACGATGGAACAGCGTTTTGGATATCCGGCGCTGCTGCTTCCAGCGCTAACGGCGGCGTACGTTATGCTGTGCTTGGAGCGGCAGCTTCCGCACAATTATCAACAACAGTTACCAATACTCGCGTAATAAATATTTTTAACAATCAATTATATGTTACCAGCAATAAAAGCTCATGTTTCGGAATATCGTCTGTGGGTTCGGGTTTGCCGACCACTTCAGGTCAAACTATTACGTTGTTGAGCGGCTTTCCGACATCTACTGCAAGTCCCGATGGATTTTCAAAAAATGGCAATACGATTTATGTTGCTGATGACAGAATAGATGGGAATGGCGGAGTACAAAAATGGACATATAGCGGTTCGACTTGGTCTCTTGCTTATTTATTAGCACCCACTTCAAGTACAGGCGCGATTGGGTTGCTTGTAGATTGGACGAGTTCCAATCCGATCATCTATGCTACAACGACAGACAATAAAATCGTCTCCGTTATCGACGCCGGTTCGAGTTCATCCTTTACAACGCTGGTTACAGGTGCCACAAATACTCTTTTACATGGCGTTTCATTTACACCGATTCCGCTCATCACATTTACAAATGGAACTTCCTTTATCGCTCCAGCGGGAACTCCCAATACTAACGACAATCCCATAGGAAAATTTAAACTTGCAGGAAACATCACTGGAGGGAAACTCAATCAAGTTGTCGTAACATTGTCCGGTACATACAGCGGTATCACCAATCTTAAGCTTTATTATTCTCCTGACACAACATTCAGTGTCGGCGCATCCACATTATTGGCAACTGTCGCTTCGCCATCTTCGACTGTCACATTTAATATTTCTTCTACTCCGCAGCTGATTCCGACTTCAGGCGGATATTTTTATATTGCGGCAGATTTGAACTCAAGCGCTGCGGGTACAGCGATGGCTTCGCTTGATGACCAAACGAAACTCACATTCACCAATGCTTCACTCAGCGGAACATTTGCCAATGCAAAGCTTTCTTTAGTCTATTCACTCAACGTAAATTCATCGCATGGAACAGTAACCAAAACACCGGATCAACAGAATTATCCATCCGGCTCAACTGTCCAACTTACTGCGAATCCAGCGGATATCAGCTACCATTTTGCAGCATGGAGCGGCGATGTTCCAGCGGGTCACGAGACGGATAACCCCTTAACAGTGACGATGAGCCAAGTCCGGACCATCACGGCGTCCTTTGCGCTCAATACATCTGTGCCGATTTTAATTTTACCTACTGCTACGAATATTGCATCAACCACAGCAATCCTTGGTTCAAAAATTATCTCGAATGGCAATGATTCTCTCATCGAACGAGGCATCGTATGGTCAACATCTGCCAATCCGACAACTGCCGATACTAAAGTGAGCACGTCGGATACAAATAGTGTGTACACTGTTGCTGTCAATAGTTTGCCGGCGGGATCATTCATCCATTTTCGCGGTTATGCCATTAACGGTATCGGAACAGGATATTCATCTGATGCGACATTTTATACGCTTTCCCTTGAACCGTCTGCCCATGCAGATTCGTTGACGGCGAATGCAGTTTCCGCTTATCAAATAAATCTTTCATGGAAGGTTGCTGCAGGGGCAACGGGTTTCATAATCCTTCAGCGTGTGGGTTATGATCCAACCGGCTTGCCGGTGGACGCAGCCAGCTACGCCGTTGGCGATACGATAGGCGATGGAACGGTTGCAGCGCTCCTTATGTCAAACACAGCGACCTCTGCCGGCATTACAGGTTTAACGGCTTCGACATCATATCACTACTCAATTTTTTCATTTGCATGGGATGGATTGCATCCCGGGACATATAATTATAAAACAAATGGGACAATACCGAAAGCAAATGCGATAACTCCGGCGGGGCCCCAACTCATAGCTGTCATTCTTCCGCAGTATATTCAGGGAAATACCGACACAAATTCCAACCGTCTTCCATTTGCCTATCGAGCGAGACTGACGGGTTTGTTACCGAGCAGCATGTATCGTTTCATGAATCAAGTTATTGTCTCAACTGATGCGGCGACTTCAAACGGTTCCGGGAATTGCATTTTTGCATCTCCAACAGTTGATTTCGTCCGTACAAGCGGTCCGAGTCTCGTTACGGCAGGAAATTACGGCGCTCTTACCACCGACGGGACAGGCGCGTATGAAGGGTGGTTTATTACAGAACCAACCGGGAATAAACGTTTTATTCCAGGTAAGTATGTTTTTATGCGTATTACTCTGAATGATGGTGCAGGAGGAACTACGGCAGCATTGCTGTTGACCACGGCAGATTCTGTACGTGTAGTAAAATTAGATCCGGCTGCAAGCGATAGTACCGGCACAGGCCTCCGCGGAACAAGTTCCTCAAAACCGAAGAATTTTATCTTTGTGTATGGCGATACATCCGGCACGGGCCGTCCAATATCAGGGTCATTCATCGAGAGCGATGGAACGGATAATTCAACGACAAATAATTATGCGGCATTTTACGGCAACACTGTAAATGGTATGAACGGAGCGTATGGAATGGTACTGCCGAATATGTTGCCCAGCGGCATACGCCGGATTGAACAACGCTCCCTTATCAATGGAACACTCGTAACTTCAGCGACTGATACTGACGGTGTCTGGCCAAGCGGCGCAAATACTGTCAATCCATCGGGTGGAACTACGGAAATTGTTCTTACGGGAACGGATACAGGTATTCGCGGCACAGGCACGATACCCAAAGAATTTTCGCTATTGCAAAACTATCCGAATCCGTTCAATCCGCAGACAACGATCTCATATTTGCTGCCGCAAACAAGCACTGTTACGCTGAAAGTGTATGATCTTATGGGCCGGGAAATCGTCACACTCATACAGAATGAAAAAAAAGCGCCCGGTAATTATGAAATATCATTCAATGCGTTGAATTTATCGAGCGGAGTATATTTTTATAAATTACAAACGCAGAACTATGTGCAGACCAAGCGAATGATCTTACTCAAGTAATCTTGGCCATTCAATTATACATGCAGCTTGTCGAGTGGAATATGTTTTTATCAATTACAAGCCGGCAATAATATTGAGAGATAAGGAGCTTGCATTGTTTAAGAGTAAGAAAAATTATTTCCGCAATGCACAAGTTCTTACATGCAATTCTATAGGATAATGGAATCTAAATGAAACTTCACAAGGGATTATGGGATGTATTGATTTTTACAAAGGGATATCTCACGTCCATCTTCATGCGATATTTATTCCTTCTTCTTTTATTTTACGTTTCGTCTGGTGTTACTCAAGTAGAAGCCCAGGGCACATCTATTGTCATCGATAGCACGGGCTCAGGCCGAGTGTATGACGGGATTGGGGGATTGAGCGGAGGAGGCGGCACGTCGCGCTTACTGTGGGATTATCCTGCCAAGCAGCGGGACGAGATATTGGATTATCTTTTCAAGCCGAACTATGGCGCCAGTGTACAGATTTTGAAAGTTGAAATTGGCGATGATGCAAATAGTACGAATGGAGCGGAGGCGAGCCACATGCGGTCCCAAACCGATTCGAACTACAACCGCGGTTACGAGTGGTGGCTTATGGAGCAAGCAAAACTTCGCAATCCGAATATAAAACTGTACGGTTTGGAATGGGGAGGCGAAGGTTGGTTCACCAGCCGCAATTTTTGGTCGCAGGATAACATTAATTATATCATCAGCTGGATTAAGCATGCACAGTCCGACCATAATTTGCACATCGATTATATCGGTGGATGGAACGAATCTGGGTGGGACAAGACTTGGTTTGAAAATTTGAAGAAAGCTCTGCAGAGCAATGGTTTAACGACTCAAGTGGTGGCAGCGGACGGTGGTTGGAATATAGCTGGTGATTTGGCGAGTGACGCAGTTTTTAAATCTTCTGTGGATATTATGGGTGTCCACTATCCGTGCGGTTGGATGGCGCCCGAAGAGGTTTGTTCAGACAATACCTACACCGCTGTTGCAGAAGGATTGAATATTCCAATTTGGGCAAGCGAGAGTGGATCTCAAAACTATGATTCCGGATCTCTGCCACTTGCTCGCGCGCTCAACCGCGACTACATCGACAGCAGGATGACCGCGTATATCAACTGGAGCTTGATTGCCGCGTGGTATCGTACATTACCCTACTATGGAGATGGACTGATGCTTGCGGATCAACCATGGTCAGGTTATTATCATGTTGGCAAGAGCATCTGGGTAATGGCACACACCGCACAATTTGTGCAGGTTGGTTGGCACTATGTGGATAGCGCCTGTGGATACTTAGGAGGAAGCCGCAGCAACGGCAGTTATGTAACACTTAAATCTCCCGGCAACAGCGATTATAGTGTTATTGTCGAGACTGTGGATGCAACCATTCCGCAAACGGCGTCGATTACTGTTACCGGCGGTTTATCGACGGATACTGTACATGTGTGGGCTACGAATCTTAATTCATCAAATTCATCCGATTACTTTATAAAAGAGAATGATATAACGCCAAACGGCGGGACCTATAGTATCACATTTCAACCGGGGTATGTGTACTCAATTAGTACTACCGCAGGTCAGGGAAAAGGAATAGTAACATCACCGGCGTCGGAAACAATGGGACTGCCGTATACAGAGAATTTCGAAGAAGATTCATTGGGAGTGATTCCGAAATTTTTCGATTCGATCCAGGGAGCATTTGAAGTTGATAGTTGTCGAGGTGGACGTAGTGGAAAATGCATGCGTCAGGAAATCAACCTAGCCCCAATTGAATGGCCTGGAGGTTCTCTGACTCCGCCGCTCGTTGTTGTCGGTGATCCGGACTGGTCAAACTATAGGGTCAGTGTCGATGTGCTGTTAGAACAAGCAGGGAATATCGATCTTATCGGCCGTTTGGGCGCACAATCGCAATCTTCCCCAGGCGCTTCGCAAGGTTATCATTTGCGGATTACGAATACCGGGAATTGGAGTTTCTTCGGGGAAGACATCGCTGGACATGATACACAACTAGAGTCCGGAACAACATCGTTCGGTTTGAACAGTTGGCACAACCTCTCACTCAGATTCGGATCAGATACTATTCAGGCGTTTATCGATTCGACGTTGATTGCAACCGTGAACGATGGCACATATGGTTCGGGCCAAATAGGGTTGCTGGTCAGTAAATGGCAGAATGCAGAATTCGATAATTTCTCGGTCATCGGCACCATTGATACTGGATGGGTAACGGTCGATGATGCTGTACAAGGCAGTGGAATTGATCAGTTCAATTATATCGGCTCAGGCTGGCAGCACTGTACCGGATGCGGCGCAGAGCTGTACTTCCAAAGTAATTCATGGGACAATACAACTGACGATTATGTCACAGTCGAGTTTAATGGTACGCGAATCAAGTTTTATGGTGTTAATGACCCAAAACATGGTATCGGTGCGGTATCAGTCGATGGTGGAAGTGAAACGAGTATAGATTTCTACTCGGCAACACGTGTCGGCGATCAATTAATGTGGACGAGCCCGGGTCTCGCTGCAGGCGATCATGTTTTCAAACTTCGCGTCACAGGCACAAAAAACACAAGCAGCACGAACACATGGGTTGTGCCGGATCGAGTCGATATTCTGGAATCAAATACAACATCCGTTAAGGAAGGAATTTCCATTCCAAGTGGTTTTCTCCTTTTTCAAAACTATCCCAACCCCTTCAATCCTTCAACAATGATCAATTACTCTTTACCAGTGAGTAGTCATGTTACTCTGAAGGTCTACGATGTTCTTGGGAAGGAAGTGCGAATTCTTGTAAATAAAATTAAGGCTGCGGGAAGTTATACGGTCAAATTTGACGCAACCAGTTTGCCAAGCGGAGTATATTTCTATAAGCTGCAGACGGAGAGTTACACAGAGACAAAGAGAATGGTTTTGATCAAATAATGCCGAACCGCTCAATATTATAGATATAGAGTTCATGATATTAATTCAAATATGAAAAATTTACAGCAAGCAATGGATTTAAGTAAAGTTTCATTTTCTGAGCTATCCACGGTAACCGTTCCTCATTTGATTGGTTCGCATCAATGACATTCTGTAAAATAAAAAAACTCTTCAAGAAATCATAAAAGGAGAATAAAATGTCTATCGGTACATCTCGTTTTCGAGCTTCACTTGTTTGTGCTATAATAGTAGTAGCATATTCTTTAACCTTTCAATCTTTATACGCTGCCGGATCTGGATCTATCAAAGGACATGTTTTTGATAAAGTGACAGGTGATCCTCTTATTGGAGCGAATGTTGTAGTTCTCAATACAAGTTTGGGAGCTTCTGCAGATATTGATGGTTTGATAACAATCTATAATGTACCAGCAGGCCAGCAAACATTAAGGATTTCCTATGTTGGATATCGGGCGATCACCGTACAAATGACAATTCCTGAAAATGGTGTAGTCGAGCAGGAATTCCGTTTATCACCTCAGGCAATTGAAGGACAGGAAATAGTTGTTACAGCCCAGGCAAGCGGTCAAAATGCAGCCATCAATCAACAGTTGGCTTCCGACAAGATTGAGAATATAGTTTCAGCCGCTCGTATACAAGAGCTGCCGGATGAAAACGCAGCAGAATCAATCGGAAGGCTGCCGGGCGTTTCACTCATTAGATCCGGAGGTTCATCGAACCAAGTCTCGGGAGGTGAAGCAACAGAAGTTGTAATCCGCGGGCTTCAACCTCAATACAACATGATAACGGTTAATGGGGTTGAGATACCTCCAACAAACTCAAATGATAGAGGTACAAACTTAAGCATGATGTCGTCAAACATGCTGGAAGGCATTGAAGTTTCCAAAACAGTTACACCCGATATGGATGCGGCTGTTTTTGGAGGAACGGTGAACTTTGACATCAGAGAAGCTAAAGAAACTTCTACGGGTGCACCTTTGGTCTCTCTCCTTGCCCAGGGAGGATATAATAATCTTATTAATTCGTATAACAATTACAAGTTTGTCGTCAGCATCGAGAACAGATTTTTCGACAACCGCTTTGGAGTATTTGCGCAGGGAATTGTCCAAAGGCAGAACCTTGCATCGGATGAACTTGTAGGGAATTATTATATCCCGGACAAGACGAAACCTCAGATAACTGCGCTTAGCAGTATGGATCTTTACTTTTATCCAACACAGGAGCAACGATATGACGGGACCCTTGTGCTGGATTATAAACTACCCGATGGAAAAATAGTCCTTACGAATTTATTTAGCCAGGGTAATTCAAACACTCAATACAACCGCGAGACTTATGAACTCCAGGGTAATGATATACAGTATGAAGCCCAATATTCACCTAATACAATCAATGTTATTACTAATATTCTCAACTATGAGCAGATGTTATTTTCATTCAAGATTGATGCATCACTGTCTCATTCATACTCAGAGAATATTACTCCTAATAGTTGGTGGATGAGTTTTGAGCAGACTTCTGCAGGAATTGGCAACATACCGAATAATGAGAGCCCCGTGCAGATCGCTCAAGCCGCTGCAGCCAAGACAGATTTTAACAACATGACCTTTCGATATAATAGTACCTGGAGCAGTTTTAACAAGCAGAGAAACCTTGCAGGATCAATTGACTTAGAGAGAGGTGTTAACCTGTCGGACCTGCTCACCGTCACATTTAAGGCCGGGGGATCGTTTAAGTACACCGACCGTTATTATAACACCGATGATGGTAGTGGTAATATATTCGGGTCATTCTCTTCCACCGACCAAGTTCGTGCATTAATTATCGCACAACACCCGTGGATGGCTCAGCCGCCGTATAACCTCAATACTAATGGGACGCAGGAGCTTCCTATTACCATGTTCCTTCAAAATATGAATTTCGGGCATTATCTCAACGGAAATTATTTGATGAATTCCGGAACAAATATTGGACTTATATCGTCGGTAATGGACGATATAATAGATTTTGGCAGAGGCGTAAAAACCGCCCCAACCGGCGGCGTTAATGCTTACCTGCCTGATGTTTATGGGAGTCTTGCAAATGATTATTCCGGATTAGAGCGTCGAGATGCCGGATACATAATGGCAACCGTGAATATCGGCCCTGAGATAACTTTTATCCCGGGTGTCCGGTATCAGGGACTTCAGACATCCTATACTGCTGCCCATTTCCTAAATGCAAGCGCTACAGATCCTTATCCTAATACACTTCCTCATACAGACACAACTGTTATTGAGTATCATGGGTATTGGCTGCCGGATGCGAGTCTAAAATACAGTCCATTTTCGTGGTTAAATGCCCGGCTTGCTTACACCAGCACGCTTTCATATCCGGATTTCAATACCATCATACCAAGATTGGACGTATTCAGCTCCACGGTCACATGGAATAATTACGCATTAAAACCGGCGCGTTCCCAAAATTACGATCTGCAGGTATCCACGTATGATAATAATATCGGGTTGCTGTCTGCCGGAGGTTTCTTAAAACAGATTGATGATTTTGTATTCTACACGAACACCAGTTACATAACCGATCCTTCGAAATATCCCGGGATTCCGAGCTATACAAAAGGGTTTCAGCTCACTACCTATATTAACGATCCTTACCGGGTTAACCTCTGGGGTATTGAGGCCGAGTGGCAAACGCATTTTTGGTATTTACCAAATCCTTTGAACGGATTAGTGTTGGATGTTAATTATACTCATATATTCTCCAGTGCAAAATATCCCTGGACATATACGTCAAATTCAGGCTATCCCCTATTTAAATCTATATATATTGATTCCTCCTATGTCGACCGACTTATAAATCAACCGAATGATATTGTCAATCTCTCGGTTGGGTATGACTATAAAAAATTTTCTATTCGGGCTTCCATGATATATCAGTCAGATGTTTTTAATAATACGAATTTCTACAACTCACTTCGTTCTGACAAAGTTAAATATCTGCGATGGGATTTCTCAGTAAAACAAGGTCTACCGTGGTTTGGAGTTGAAGTATTCGCTGACCTCAATAATGTTAACAGCGAAAATGATACGTACACAATTCGAGGTCCTGGTTTTCCTAATCAAGAATGGGATTACGGAATGACGGCAGATTTAGGACTTCGGTGGAAACTATAATAATTAACTAAGCAGAAACAGAAAGGAAGAGCATTATGAAAATAAGATTTACTTAGGTGCAGTATTTTTCACGAAGGTTCTAAGTGCTAATTTGGCAATGGGTGTCATGAATGAGATTGTCAGATTTACGGAACATTAGGTTACAATTAACATCAATATAAACTTCAACCGAAAGGATTTATATTATGAAAACGATATCCATTTCGATGTTTTTGATTGCTTTGATGGTGCTGTTTATGTTACCATCTCAGTCGTTTGCACAGGTTCCTGATAGTGTTATTGTAGCGGCATTACCGCCGGGAAACCTCAACAACGTTATTCTCAATGATGTTGCAGCCGGAGTTACTAACCGGGTGTACGTGCTTCAGCAGACGAGTACGACTGATACCGTTTATTACCTTACCGCCACTATACAGATGCGACCGAGTTTAACAATCGTTGGAAAAACGAATCCAAAAACGGGATTTCCTCCTGTGATAGCGCCGTCCATTCTCGCAGACAACTCATCGCCTTCAACCTATTTCAACCCCATGGGTGGTGACACAGTTAAGCTTAAGAACATATACCTCTTAGGTACACGACCCGACGGATCATCAGTTACAGGTATTTGCTTTGGTGCGGGTGGAGATACTGTAACATACATTGCAGACCATTGCGTGTTTGAAAATTTTGGAGGCAGTGGTACACCCAATATAATTAATACCTGGAATCAACAACATATTAAAATATTTCTCACGAACTGCGAGTTCAGAAACAACCAGGATGACGTACCACAAAATCCAGGTATTGCATGGGTAGATCCGGGAACGTTTCCATTAGATACTGCAGTGTTTGTTAATAATACATTCTTTGTGTTTGGGGGAACCGTTATCGGTTCCGGCGGATACTGCGGGTATATTCGCTTTGAGCACAATACCGTGTTTTTGACGACGAAGGGAGGAGCCTTTACTATAGAGCAGTTGACGAATGCAGATATAAAAAATAACATATTCTTTGGTGTAAATTCGGCGGGCTTGGATTCTGCGCACGTGAATGAAGTGGCGGTCCAAAACGCCAATTTCTATACTGCCCCAGCGGTAATCGAATTAGACACATTAACTACAGCTAAACTCGCTCCTATTAACGCAACGGAAGCCTCGAGAACAATTACGGTTACGAACAATGCTTATTTCTGGCCACAGGCTGTCGTTACTAACTGGGCGGCACTTAATGCTAACGGTGCGGGTACCACCTACGGTCAGATTGTGCCGACAATTTGGGAAGCCGCAACGGATCCAGCTATACTTACCGACCGTACGCGATGGCCGGGTATAAATATATCGAATAATGACAGTACGGATCCAGGATTCAATGCCACGCTGGTAACAAATGCAGCAGATAGTATGGTCCATTTTGTCAATACATGCTGGGCTGTTGGGACTGGTCTCAATGATCGCCCGTACATATATCGTTCCGATCCTACAAATATGTTTGCGAATGTGCCGAGTAATTGGGCAACAACTCAGGGCTATCCTGTGCGTGAGAATCTGCGTTACTCTAATACGAACCTTCAGCATGCAGGTACCGACGGAAAAGCACTCGGCGACTTAAACTGGTTCCCGGAACAGGGAGCTACAGGTGTCTCTCCAGTACACAATTCGGTGCCTTTAAAGTTCAGCTTAAGCCAAAACTATCCGAACCCCTTCAACCCGAGCACCCAGATTTCCTATACACTTGCAGTCAAAGGCTTGGCACGACTCTCAGTGTACGACATGCTCGGCAGAGAAGTGGCGGTTCTCGTGAACGAGGTTCAAAATGCGGGATCTCACGACGTTACATTTAACGCCAAAAATTTAAGCAGCGGTATTTATTTCTACAAACTGTTGAGTTCCGGAAATACGACTACAATGAAAATGCTCATGTTGAAATAGCACAGTTATATTCTTCTCTTTTCTGAAACAATGGATCATGCCTGCAGTCCATCGTGGACTGCAGGCTCCTCCATAGGGTCATGATTTTCTACGGAGTTCAGCACCACATCCAAGGATGATCTTTGGTATGCAAGCTGAATGCATGAAACATGTCGTGGTACCGAGGAATTCCCTCTGTACTGGAGGGATAAGAAACCGCAAATGAATTCTTTCGGGTGTTCCCAAATGGGGCACTGCTGAGTGTCCCTATTTAAACAACTGGTGGAACACCTTGACAAATAAAAAGGTGACTGATGTGAAAAGAATCAAAACTTTGTTACTGATATGTACAATAATGGCTGTTTCAATGGCTCCGCTCTTCGCACAAGACAGCACGAATTGTTTCTTTAAAGATTTCAAACCGGATACCGCTGTGATTCCTCCTTACGCGGTTTCTACAAAACCAGCTGCCACTCCCACTGTGACGGTTATCATAAACGCGGCGGATACGGTCGGAAAGGTATCACCATATCTTCTGGGAAATGCAGTTGCAGTCTGGGTTGGACAAAATGTGAACAACCCAACCATGGTAAAATGGATCAAGATGTTATCACCGAGCCTAATTCGTTTTCCGGGCGGAAGTTGGGCTGATGGTTACTTCTGGAATTCGCTCCCTAATGACCTGCCGACCACCATTCCGGATGGAACTACTTATAACTATACTACTCATGCTTATACGAAAAATCCATTTTATGCTAACTTGGGTCCGAGCCAGGCTCTGACGCCAGACGGCTATTACGACTTGCGGAACAAGACTGGCGCCCAAGGATTGATAACGGTTAACTATGCTTATGCCCGTTATGGTACCAGCGCTCATCCGGTTCAACAAGCTGCCCATCTTGCGGCGGATTGGGTTCGTTACGATGCTGGCCGCACGAAATTCTGGGAAATAGGTAACGAGGATTCAGGGCCATGGGAATATGGATGGCTGATAGACACGACACTGAACAAAGATGGACAACCTGCCATAATATCGGGAACTTTGTATGGCCAGCACTTCAAGGTTTTCAGGGATTCTATGAGAGCCGCTGCTGCAGAGATGGGATCTACAATATATGTAGGTGCCATAATCGATCAGTTTAACGATGAAAATTCCAGTAATGTTAATGTTAATATAGGAAACAAAGGTTGGAACCGTCAGCTTTTCAGTACTATAGGCGATACAGTAGATTTTTATGCGTGGCACGATTATTACGGTTATTCCTCGTCCATAATCGGTCAGGTGATCCTCGGTCAAAACCAAGTCAACACTGATATGACCTCCATGAAGAGTGACATTGCAACAAAGGGTGGTGCAAATCGCCCGCTTGCGTTAACTGAGTGGAACACCAGCGGGCCTTCTTTGGCTGAAACATCGATCGCGAACGGAATGCAGGCTGTAACGGTGTTTTGTGAAATGGCTGAACATAACGTAGGAATGTCCACCCGCTGGTTACTTGCCAACTGGGACACTGACGGAATGTTCTATTATATTAGTCCGTCTAATCCTGACATACCACTCTGGAATCCCAGGCCTGAATTCTATTACTTATATTATTTACGCCAGTTTCTTGGTGACCACATGGTGGCTTCGTCCGTACAAGGGAGCAGCAATATACTTGCCTATGCGAGCACTTTCAGCTCTGGAAACACCGCAGTGGTGGTGCTGAATGTTGGGTCCACGAGTCAGGTTGTCAACGTGAAGCCGAGAAATATTGGAGTTGGTAATCAATTCTATACGTACACCCTAACGGGGAGCAGTAATGTCGCATTGCCACAGACGGTCGTTGTGAATGGGGATACTGGCGTAGGGACGGTCTGGGGACCAAATACCGACCTGCAGAATATTGCGGCGGTTGCATATCCGATTGGAGATACCGTTGCCTTCAACTCGCCTCCTAACTCGGTGGAATATATCCTCCTTGATGCAGGTAATAATATTATCTCATCGGTTGAGAGGAAGAATGTCCCAACCCCTGATAAATTTGAATTGAATCAAAACTATCCGAATCCGTTCAATCCTTCTACCAAAATCACATACTCGCTGAAGGGCACAGGAAAGGTTCGTCTGACAGCGTACGATGTACTTGGCAGAGAGGTTGGAGTTTTAGCAGATGGTGTTCAAACTGCAGGCAGCCATCAGGTAACGTTCTCCGGTTCTAATCTTGCCAGCGGAATCTATTTCTATAGACTTGAGAGCTCTGGACAGAGGATTATAAAGAAAATGATCCTACTGAAGTAGATGCAACACGACTTTTTCTCTTCGACGAACACTATCACGACTATGCCGGAGATTTCCAGCCCTGACTGCCTCGAAATCTGGCCTGCGTGGTCGCCTGATTGTAAGGTTCATTATTTTTGCAGTGCTCCTAAAAAAGAGAACTTTGAAGATACTTCGGTCGCTGGTCTTGCATACGATAAAATCAAATACGATTTAATAAGGATTGCCTATTATCCGGTAAGTCGCGTCTGGGGGAAACTCGAAACCATAATTTCCTCCTCTGAGATTGGATTAAGTATAACCAAACCGAGGGTTTCACCCGTCGGCCGCTTTGTTCTCTTCACAACAGCTCAACACAGTCGATTCCCGATCTGTCTTCCTATCGCCGATATTTATTAGAGGGTCTTCTCCCAACCGAGTGGGTGAAGACCCTTTCTTATAAGGGGTCACCACTTGTTCACCGAATTTCATTTCAATTGAATAATAACTCCACGTCTGTTTTTTAACATGATTGTCTTTGATGGACTGATCGAATTTATAATTCATAAATTTGAGAATAGCGTCGTTATTTTGAATTTTTGCTGTTGATCCTTTTTTGCATGATAAAAGAAGCAGCCCAGGCATCCAGATTTTGAGCATCCAGACGGTATTACACCACATTATGACTATAAGGATCCCAATGGTAGTAATTGGAGAATTTTCCCAGACGGTACAATGGAACTTAAATGAAGAGCAAGGTATATATGTCAAACAAACTATCTATAAATAATCCTTCATATTCGGCTATTATATATGCTTGCATTCATTCTTAATTCTGGATTCTGAATACGTTCCTTGACAAATGGGCGGCTGGATGTTATATTTTATTAGAAGCATTCATTTACATATATTGCTCTTATCAAGAACGGCTGAGGGAACAGGCCCAGTGATGCCGTAGCAACCGGTTCCGCTGTATGCAGGATGACAGGTGCTAAATCCTGCTCCGTTAAGGCGGAGAAAGATGAGGAGAAAGAGGAAATTATTTACACAGCCTCTTCTGTTCACCGGAAGAGGTTTTTTTGTATTCAGAAAGGAATTCTGCTATGCGTTTTCAAACAAAAACCGTCCATGTCGGTGTCGATAAAGACACTGCCTACAACAGCGTCGTTACGCCGATTTACCAGACATCGACATTCCGGTTCGAGGAAGTCGGAAAAACAAAAGGGTACGACTATACCCGCACACTGAATCCGACAAGGAAAGCGCTGGAAGAGAGCATTGCCGCTCTTGAAGGAGGGGCCGGCGCAAAGGCAGTGGCAACCGGAATGGCCGCAACAATGACGGCGCTTCATTTTCTCCATGCCGGAGATCATATCGTTTGTACGAACGATTGCTACGGCGGTACGGAAAGAATTCTTCGCACATATGCGGAGCTTTTTAATTTTCAGGTTACGTACGTCAACATGACCGATCTTCAAACTGTCCGCACTGCTCTTCGCCCTAATACCAAAGCACTCTGGATAGAAACTCCGAGCAATCCGCTTCTCAATATCGTCGATATCGAAGCTTTGACAAAAATAGCGCATGAACACGGTGCTCTTGCCTTTGCCGATAATACATTTCTCTCTCCATACAACCAGCATCCGTTTGAATTCGGCGTGGATATTATTATTCATTCAACAACGAAATATTTAAACGGACACAGCGATGTCGTGGGCGGAGCCGTCGTTGCGAAAACACAGGAGCATGCCGACCGGCTGCAATATCTCGTGAATGCACTCGGCGTAAGTCAGGCGCCGTTTGACAGCTGGCTTGTCCTGCGAGGCATCAAAACGCTTGTTCCGCGCATGAAAGCGCATGAAGAAAATGCACGCGCGGTGGCGGAATTTCTGTGTGGAGATAAAAACGTCCGGCGTGTTTTTTATCCCGGCCTGCCTTCACATCCGGGTCACGAGCTTGCCAAACGTCAGCAGACGGGCTTCGGCGGAATGGTGTCGTTTGAAGTCGAAGGAGGCATCGAAAAGACAAGAAAAATTCTCGGCTCGACAAAAATATTTGCCCTTGCCGAATCACTCGGCGGCATCGAATCGCTTATCTGCCACCCGGCAACAATGACGCACGGATCGATGAATCCGGAACTCCGGGAAAAAGCAGGGATCAATGAACGAATTATTCGGCTTTCAGTCGGCATTGAAGACAAGAACGATTTAATAGAGGATTTGGAACAAGCTCTTGAGTGAGCAGTGAACTGTAAAGTGTGAATGGTAAATGGTAAATAGTGAATAGAATACAGGAGACAGAAGTAAGAAGAAACCAAGTAACTTAAAAACAAAATAACTGATAAACCAAATAACTAAATAACTGCAACACTGCAGCACTAAGAACTTTTTCTTATCTTCTCCTCGGCCGGTTATTTCTCCGCTGGATGGGTTCTCTATTTTTACGCTGCTCGTTTTGCTGCTCCGGTGTCAGCGGCGGAAGCGGTGCGGTTAATTTTTCATCCGGATACGTGCATACGATTTTTTTGCCTAAAAATTCCTCCAGCTTCACAAGCTCGTACGCATCGTCTTCAGCGGCAAAATTGACCGCAATTCCCTTTGCTCCGGCGCGGCCGGTGCGTCCGATCCGGTGAACGTATTCTTCTACGTCGACCGGCATGTTGTAATTGATGACGTGCGTTATTCCTTCGATATGCAAACCGCGTGAAGCGACATCGGTCGCGACCAAAACGCGTATCTTTCCCTCACGGAATCTCTCTAACCGGTACACGCGCTGCTTTTGGTCCACATCGCCTGAAAGAAGCGCGCAGCTAACTCCGTATGAATGAAGCAGTTCTTTCACACGGCGTGCGTCATCCCGGCGGTTGACGAACATCAGTACGCGATCGAGATTTTTTTGCATGATAAGATGATAAACGAGCGCCGGTTTCTGATTGTATGTGGTAATATAAGTGATTTGTTCCACCGTCTCGACCGCTATCTTGTCGGGCATAATGGCAACGTCGAACGCCTGGCGTGTCCATGTTTCCGCAAGGCGCCTGACTTCCGGCGAAATAGTTGCAGAGAAAAACATCGTCTGCCGCCGCGCTTTCGGCGGTGTGCCCAGGACGATGGTTCTAACACTGTTTATGAATCCCATATCGAGCATGCGGTCGGCTTCATCAAGTACGAGAATCTCCACCTTGCTGAGGTCGATCAGGTGCCGCTTCATAAAATCAAGAAGACGCCCCGGTGTACAGACAAGAATATCGCAGGCTTCGGTTCTTAAAGCATGTTCCTGCTGTGTGTAATTCATTCCGCCGAAAACGGATTGAACGCGGCAGGGGACATATTTGCTGAGACCGTGCGCATCCCGATCTATTTGCATTACAAGTTCGCGCGTCGGCGCAAGAATCAGCGCACGCGGAACTCCATGATGATGTTTTTCATGAAGCGGATGTTTAAGGAAATGTGACAATATCGCAATCAGATAAGCTGCTGTTTTTCCGGTTCCTGTTTGTGCCTGCGCCGTAACGTCGTCTCCCCGCAAAGATTGAACCAGCGTCTCTGCCTGAACAGGAGTGCAATACTGAAACTTAAGATCGTAAATGGCATGCATAATTTCATGGGGAAGCTCGAGATCGTGAAAACGTGTTTTTCCGTCGACGACCGGTACTTTGAAAACAGAACTATCCCACGGTTTGAGCGGAGGGGCTGGAATTGCCGGAGCAGCTGGGACTTTTGGGACGCTGTGTGCCGCCGGAACCGGTGAAGGATGCAGACCCGGCGTGCGCTGAGCAAGTTTCGCATGCCGTGCGGCATATTCTTCCCGCGTTTCCCGTCTTTGATGTTCACGCGGTCGATGCGTGCCGGAAGGTTTTTCGTGAAGTGTTCCCTTTTGATTTCTGTTCGGTAATAGTTTCGGAGCTTTGATTGACGGGACGGCGGGAACAGGAGTTGATTTTTTAAAAATACCTTTGATGCGTGTAACGATTTTTCTTAACAATGTTCTATAATCTTTCTTCTCTTAGTTTATGATATCATCTAATATACAGGAAAAAAGGAAATGACAAAGCGGAGAAAGCAGTGAAAACGACGGAATAGCTAAAATTCATAGGAATTGGGCAAATTGGAAAATTTTATTCAGGAATGCGTTCTGTAGGATGCCGGGAATATTGACATTTCCGCAAAAATGCAGCATATATTTCTCTATAATTCGGCGGGTAAACACGGAAACGAAATTTTTTCGGGAAAAAATAGGAGGAAAAAATGAAGATCAAAACAATAATTTTCGGAGCTACCGGTATGGTTGGCGAAGGAGTCTTGCACGAGTCTCTTAAGCACGAGGATGTTGAATCGGTACTGGTTATCGGCAGAAGGCCATGCAATGTTGAGCATCCGAAGCTCAAAGAAATCGTTCATCGGGATTTTTTTGACTACTCAAGCATCGCAGGACAGCTCAAAGGATATAACGCATGTTTTTTCTGCCTTGGCGTAAGCTCCCTTGGGAAAAAGGAAGATGAATACAGACGGATTACTTACGATCTGACATTGGAGACTGCACGAACGTTATCGAATCTTAATCCGGACATGACGTTTTGTTATGTGTCCGGAGCTGGAACGGACAGCAGTGAAAAAGGGAAGATCATGTGGGCAAGAGTAAAAGGGAAGACGGAGAACGACCTGACCGAACTTTCGTTTAAAAAGGTTTTCCTCTTTCGGCCGGGACTTATCAAGCCGATCAAAGGATTGAAACACGCTTTTACTTTAGCGAAAGCGGCAGGCGCCCTTTATCCGGTTTGGAAATTGTTGTTTCCGCGTTATGTATGCACATTGGAAGATGTGGGTCGTGCAATGATCCACGCTGCCGCACAAGGATATTCTAAAAATATAATCGAATGCAAAGATATTGCCATTCTGGCCGGATCAGGTGATAACAGCGACGAGAAAACTGCGTGATTTAAATGGCATGACTCCGCGGTCGGCTTATTTACCCGCCTTGCTTCACGTTTTGGCGGGTTGCCGCTGCCTGATTACTTCGTAAAGAAATACCGCACATGCGCTCGCCACGTTGAGAGAGTCTACGCTTCCATGCATCGGCACAGCGACGGCTCTATCGCATACTGCTAGGATGCACGATGAAATGCCGTTTCCTTCACTGCCAAGCACGATACAGAGATCTTTCGTGCAGTCGGTCGTAGAGAGTGTATGCTTTTCTGCATGCGGATGGGCGGCAAGGACGGAAATGCCGTATTGCGTACGGAGTGTCTGTAAGGTCTCCATGAGATTCCTGCAATGGACAATCGGAAGAGTAAATACGCTTCCCATGGAATTTCGTACAGCACGTCGTAAATAAGGACTGCTTGAAGTTTCGCCGACCAGAATTCCATGCACGCCGAAAGCAGCGCAGTTTCGTACAACCACGCCGAGATTTTCCGAATTCGTCAAACCGTCTAATGCAGCGAGAAAATACGGCCTCGGTGCATCGGCCAAAACAGATTCGAGCGCGGCGGGAACCGGAATTTTGCCAAGTGCCATAATACCCTGATGCAGGTTAAAGCCGACGATCGTTTCTACTATGTTTTTAGATGCAGTAAAAACCCGGATCGGTTCCGGCCGGGCTTCGAGCAGCGGCCGGTATTCATCGAGCCAGTCCGGCGTTATGAGCACGGAAAGAATTTCCAAACGACTTTCGATCAACCGCCGCACGACTTTTTCTCCTTCGGCAACAAAAATCCCTTCCCGAAAATGTTCAGCCGATTGCCGAAGCGTTTTATACGAATGCAGTTCCGGAATATCGAGAGATGATATGGCGATAACGTCCGTCATGACATATCAATATGACTAAATAAAGGGACAAAAAAAATCCCGCCGGAAAAAGCGGCCGGGATTTTAATTGTATAGCCTCGATTATTCTACGATGTGAATGATTCCTCCTCCGGAAGCGGAATAATAATTTTCATCGTACATCGCTTCCGCGGCGACGGGTGCATAATTAAAATCACCCTTTGTAACGGCTCGCACGAGGTAATAGAACGTTTTTGTTTTGCTCTCGTCGGTGAAATTCAAATAGTAATTGATGCGGTCGTCGCGAATATCGAAATAAAGAGGTTTATCCGCATCTTTTGTGAATTCATACTGTGTGTTTTCCGATAGGCGCGGATTTTCGATTTCAAATCCCGCCGGCAGGAGATCGGTGATTGCGACATTTTCCAAATCCTCAACGTCCGATTGAAGCGTCAATTTAAGGACGAGCAAGGAATTCTGCTTAATATTATCGGTGCCGGCAGGACGGCCGAAGCGGTCGAAGAATTCCCGGCGTATACGCAGGTTTTTATCTTCAATTTTGATCTTGCCGTCTTTTCGTATTCCATTGATGACAATCGAATAATATATTTTTCCCTGGCCCTGTAAATTGATGGAAAGGGGCTGATCGAATTGCTCAAGCGTAAATTTTTGATTCCCTCCGGAATACTGTATTATTTTGTCTCCATAGATTATCGTGCCCTGAACCTTTGTTCCGCCTGCGCGGCGGGCGGCTTTTCCGAAACCGAGCAGAGTAAATGCATTGTCCTGCGTGCTGAACCAATAATCCTTTTTATATTCCGCGGAAAGATATTCCATATACCGTGCAATGTTCACATTATCAGGGTCCGTTTCCAAAAGAACATCGAGTATGATGGCGTTGGCTCGAATACGCGAATCGAACCATCTGCCGCACGTCCTGTCCGGTTCTTCCGTCTGAAATTGGCCGGGAACGATTTCCAGATACGTACGCCGGTCGCCGCTCAGCGCGAACGCGCCTCCAAGCAAATATTTTGTATCCTCGGTCAGCAGGTTCTTCGATGTCCTGTAAAAATTCATAACCGTCATATCCGGCTGACCGGCTAAAGCAAGAACATATAATGCGTAGATGGATGTTTTATTGGCAATACGCTTCAGAACCGAATGATAGGCTTCCTCGTAATAATAATCTTCGGTCTCTTTGTTGCGTGAAAGAGATTTAATAAAATTAAGTGCGGCAGTTAAAGTGCCGTCGGGGACGGAATATCCGGCCCTTTTTGCCTCAACCAAAAAATGCGTCGCGTACACCGTCGTCCATGCATTGGTATAATCTCCGCCGGGCCAGTAGGAAAACGAACCATCGCCCAATTGCATGCTGGTAATTTTTGAAATTGCCTCATTGACAAAGTATCCAGGGCTTCCGTAATCGAGAATGGACGGATCGAGCAGAAGAGCAATATCGCGCAAATAAATTTGCGGAAACGCTTTCGATGTCGTCTGCTCAAGACAGCCGTACGGATAACCGACAAGATCTTTCAATTGTTTTGCCATATTGGCAACGGGGAAAGGGCTTAGCACCAAATATGCGCGGCGTCCGTAAGGGAGAAATGTATCGGGAATTTTTTCTGTGACGCTTTTTCCCGCTTCTGCAAAGCCGGTCATGCTTTCCGTTACATACGGTGCAATGGGGCGGATGGAGATTTCGGTTTCCGTTTTAAATTTTTCATTGAACGCATTTGTTTGCACTGTTACAGATGCCTTGCCCACTTCATTGCCCGCTTTAAGCGTGACATTGACGAACCGCTCCTGATTGGAGCCGACTTCCAACTGCGCCTCGGGCTGAAGAACGGCAATACCGCCTGTTGCGGCGATATTGAATTTCAGCGTTACCGGTTTTTCTGTGGTGTTAAATGCCGTAATCGGCATAGTTATAACATCATTCGGACTCAGGAATCTTGGCAAAGCAGGAGTAATGACGATCGGATCCGCGATTTTCATTGCTTTCTGGCTTGATCCGAAACGGCTGCCTTTATAGGCCACAGCCATAAGACGGACTTCGCCGTTGAAATCCGGAATATCGAGAGATACATTCACATTCCCGCTGCCGTCGGTCTTTTTCAGACCCGACCATAATGCCACGGGCTTGAATCGTTTGACGCTCAACGGATTGACCCGAAGTCCCCGACCTTCGTCGTCGCTTCCGCCTGTGCTGCTGTGTTTCTGTGCGGGTTCCGGAATCAGATCGCGGAAGAAATCAAACGTTTCGGTCTGCAGCGCTTTTTTTGCATAAAAATATCCATAGGGATCGGGTGTCCGGTAATTTTTTATTTGACAGATACCCTCATCGATTGCTGCAAGTGTTATGAAAACGTCTTTCTCATCCGGCACATGAATGATTATATTTTGCTTTGTGCGCGGCCTGATTTTTTCCGGTGCATCGATAGAAACGTTGAATTTATTCGACGACTTTTCCACCATTAAAGGCTCGAAGCCGTGACCGGTCAGAAGCGGGATGTTCTGTTCTTTTATATTTCTGAACAAAACCGCGCTAACATAGACATTTGGAAGAAAATCTTCGTCCACATTCACATCCATCGATGCCGAGTTGTTTTTAACGTCTAAATACCTGTAACTAAAAACTTTATTGCGTTCCACGGTTACCAGCATTTTTCCATCGAACGGCGTTTGGAAAAGTATATGGGCTTTATCGTTCGGCGCATAAACCGCCTTATCGAGCACGATATTGACGCGGGCCTCAGGATTGATCTCGAACAACGTCAGGTCGGTCGATGCCCATTCGTATGCATAAAAACTGATCTGGTTATAACCCTGTTCACCCGATTTTGAAACGCGAACGTCATAATCGCCCGATCTGGAAACGCTGAAAGTATAAGCAGCGGCTGACGATGAGAGATTTATATCTTCCGATTTTTCCCGCACCTCCTGCTGCTCGGAAACATAGCGCAACATATTGTTCCTCGGATTCAAGCGCAGGACATTGTGCCACTCTTTCCGGATTATTTCTATATGTGCTTTAAACCCGTTCAGAGGTTTGTCGCCCGGATCGACTGCGGCGATATCGATTTTGAGCGGTGCATTGGGAGCGACATAATACGCGATATGGCTTTTGACGCCGATATAATATTCTTTGGGATAGATCGTCGTCTGCACTACTTGATGAACGGGGCGTCCCGATTCATCGAAGACTGCAACTTTTCCCCGCATGCTCAAGATGCCGGTTGAGGATAATTCCTGCGGTATCTCGGCATCAAAGGATGCTGAACCGCTCGCATCTGTTTTATCTTCAGACGTAAGTACTTGATCGTTCTTCGGATTTGCTCCGTCATCGGAAAACCGGAAGTCGGGAAATTGTTTTGAGATGAACGGCATGCTTTCGAAAGATATTTCAAATTCCGTTTTCCTCTCCGAAGCCGGAGGACCGAAGAAATTATTTGCTTGAACGGTATAAAGAACTTTTTCGCCGAGTTTTGCCGTTTGTTTCGAGGGTGTAAGAATGACGCGCATGCGGTCGGGCACGAATTCTTCCACACTGACCCGGTATGACGATAAAAAGACGTCGTTGCCCGTGAGCAAATCGAAGCGATATTCCCCGGTTTGCGCGGTTTCCGACGTCTGGTAATTAATCTCGAACGACCCCTGTTCGTTGAGCGCTTGCTGCAGTTCGGATACTTTAAAATCACGCGGGTTAAAAATCCGGATTTTTACGGGCATATGTTCAAGTATCTTATCACTGAGACTCCGCACAATACCGCTGACAAATATTTTTTCTCCCGGGCGGTAGAGATTGCGATCGCCGTACAGGAACGAATCGTACATCCCTTCAATATCCTGTTTTCCGGCGACATCATAGCGGGATGTTTCGATGCGGTAATCTTCTAAATGGATGAAATTGAAGTCATCTCCTTTTTCTGCCGTGACCAGTTTAAGCGTAAAATCCTCGCTTAATTTGGCAAAATTATAAAATGCAGCCAGGCCGTTGCCGTCCGTTTTTTCGGACGCCATTGTTTGATTGTTGGAAGAAATAAGATCTATCTTAACGCCGGGAATCGGCGCATTATCGTTTAACCCGACTGCAAAAACAAGCAGTTCCTGAGCGCTCATTTTAACGATCATGCCTATATCAGAAATGGAAACGAGTTTCGACGTCCATCGCCACGATTCAGCCGGGTTCGAAATTTCGATAAGATAAAATCCTTTGTAATCCGTCTGAATATACGGGGCGAGATCCAATTGTGTTGTGACTTCTTGATTGGATTTGTTGGCAATCGAAATTTTTTGTTCGTTCAGAACACGCCCGTAGTTGCCGAGATAATAGCGGAATTTGCGATGCCTGCCGGCATATCCCTCATCCTCTTCGTCATAATCGTAATCATATCCCCTGCCCTGATACAGGAAATGCACGAGATTATTTTGAAAAACCTCGCTGACGCGCACATTGAGTTCCGTCATGTTCACTGTTTTAATATCCACCTTTCGGGCTCCGCTCATCAGCATGTATGTTCCCGCTGAGGACGTAAAACCAAAGGAAGGTTTAACGTTGCCGATAACAATATCCGCTTCGTACGGATTTGTCAATTTTGCGCCGAGGATGCTTTCTAATCCCTGATCGACCGAAAGATGGAAAGAGGTTCCGGGTTCGAATGCCCCCTTGATGCGAAACGACATGCGTTCATCGTGCTCGACTGTGAACTCACGTGAAGGGTTGATCGTAATATGTTTTTTTATTGTGGAGAGATCGACTTCCTGCGATAGTTTGAGAGTGATCCAGCTTGCCGAGCCGTCGAAGCCGAAATCGTGGCCGTAAATTTTAAGATCATCAAGAGCCGGCAGTTTAAAAACAAAAGGTTCTTTCATCGCAAACGATGTCTTTGTTTCGGGAGATATCAAGTCCCGGTCGACGGCTATTTTGATTTCCCGCATCTTGCCGTATTGAACCGTTATGCCGATTTCAACCGGGATAATTTTGGCGGCCGATGAACTCATGATTTTTACGGTTTGAACAGGTTCGCCGTCAATGGTTATTTTTAAGTATTTATTAAGATCGTCCGGATTGATGTTGTAGGTAAATTCAAGATTTGCTTTCAGCCCAACGAGTCTCTTATTATCGATGCGGTCGTAGAAAAATTCCGCGCCTGAGAGTGTAAAAGAAGGAGTCGAAAACTCGAATTCGTCATCACTCTTGTATTTACTTGCATGCGCAAGGTTTGCAAGCAGGGCGCCGTTAATGGTTCCCCGAAATTTTGCGTCGCCCGGCAATTCGGCATCAGGACTGAAAATAAGATGAGTCGTATCCGACCAGGTAAACTTGCCGTCGATATGAGGTTTAAACTCTACAAAGGCAGTCGTCATCCAGACATTTGTGGACTCAGGCGGAACGACGGCGCGGGAAAATGCAAATTGCAGCGCGCCGCCCTGACTGATAACACCCTTGGGCAGTTCGGATGTGAGGTACAAAGCCTCGGGATCCCGGCGTGAACATGATGAGAACATCAGTACACCGGACAGAGTAAGCAAAAAGAAAAATCGGCTTCGCATAAGTCTCCCTTTATAATGGTATATCATTTTGTAATTTATATATGCTTAACATTGATCGTCACGGAACTCATTCTGCCTTTATCATCCAGACAACTGATGGTATACTGTCCTGCCGCCAGTGCTTTAAAGAGTGTCTCTCCGGTGCGGACTCTTCCTAAGAAATGAGAATTTAGATACCAGCATTGGCTGCGCACGTCTATTTCGGATGTTGCATGGAGCGTAATTTTATCGTCGTCGGAAACCGTCAAATAGGTCATACCGTTCGTCGGGCTGAGAATCTTCGGCCCTTCTCCCGCAAATATTCGAGCGCATGCAGGATTGTGGGGCGGCGGCAAAATAAAAGGTTTGCCTGTCCGCTTCCAGTAGTTCAAAAGTTCTTTGGGATAGTCGCGTATCGTCTGAAGGCGGTAATTGTTGCTGCCAAGGCAGGACATGCAGTAAGTTTTTTTCCCGTCGAGAGAAACAAGATACTCGTTATCAATATCGCACATGAGCGGTATCGTCGATGTCATAGAATAATAATCTTCAATCGTATGCGTACACCTCGGCGTAGGAATTTTTCCGCTTTCGGCGCACACATCGCGCGTATTGATTTCAGGCGGCATCGCGAGTATCGACTTCTGATTTGTTTTGCTGACCGACCGGAAAAGATCGATTAATAACGGTACAGCAGTCTTGCTTGCGACAAGATCCGCAACTCCCTTGTTTGTTACGTTTCCGATCCAAACGCCGATCGTGTATTCAGCCGTGTAACCCAAAGCCCATGCATCCCGCCTGCCGTAACTTGTTCCTGTCTTGAATGCAATGCGCGGCAAATGCATAGCGGCATCGATATTGGCCGGCATGTCGGGCCGTCTGACATCGGAAAGAATTTCTGTTACCATAAATGCAGCACCGTCGGAAAAAACGCGCTTCCGCTGCACGGAGGAAGTGTCCAGAATAAACCGGGGGCGTGCGCTCGTGCCGCTGTTTGGAAATGTCGTATATGCGGTCGTGAGTTCTTCCAGCGTAACACCGCATCCTCCGAGGATCATGCTGAGTCCCAATTTTGGCTGCTCGATCTCGATCGATGTCAAACCGAGATTTTTGCAAAACGGCACGAATTCAGAGAGGCCGATATTTTTCAAAAGGCGCACCATCGGAACGTTCAGCGATCTTTGCAGCGCTTCGTCTGCATAAACAAAACCGGAAAAAGTACCGTCGTAATTTTCCGCAGTATATCCTTCCGCATCGTACGGAACATCGAGCAGGCGGGTTTTAGGCGTTAAGACGCCGCGGTCCATCAGCAGTGCATACAGAAACGGCTTGAGAGTAGAACCGGGAGATCGCATTGCCTGCACCGCATCGATTTGCCCGCAGGCTGAAGAATCATGAAATTGTTCGGATCCGACGTATGCAAGAACATTCATCGTTTTATTTTCCAGAATGAACACGGAGCCGTTCTCGACGCCGCGCATTTTCCAGTACCGCAAATGATCGGAGAGCAGACGTTCCGCCAGCATCTGTGTGTGGAGATTCAGCGTCGTCCTGACGGACGCTTTGCCGGCTGCCAGTTGTTTGACGCGCAGGCAAAAGTGGGAAGCGAAGGATGGAAAAGGATTACGATTTGCGCCCGCCGATGTCTGGCCGAAAATAAGAGAGTCCTGCTGTGATAAGAGAGACCGGGCAAAAAATGAAGCAGAGCGGCGCTGGCGCTCACGCAGTAAATTTTCGGGGTTGCGGTCGGGACGAAGACAGTTCGGATTGTTGGGAATGAGCATGAGATCGAAGAGTTGAGCGATGTTCAATCTTTCCAACGGCGTTTGATAATATATAAGCGCTGCAGATTTCAATCCTTCGATGTTGCCGCCGAGCGGGAGAAGAGAAAGGTACAATTCAAGGATTTCTTTTTTGGAATAGCGCAGTTCAAGCTGGAGTGCGCGGAATATTTCGATTGCTTTGCCGGCATAGGTCCGGCGCTTCGGTTCCAGCATGCGCGCTACCTGCATGGTAATAGTGGAAGCGCCGGAGATTCTTTTTCGTGAGCGAAGGTTTTGATAGAATGCCCGGCAAAGCGAAAAAGGATTAACGCCGGGATGCAAATAGAAGAACCGGTCTTCCTTAGCGAGTATAATGCGCTTGATCGGCTCCGGAATTTCACCCGGCGATGTTTTTAACCGCCATATGCCGTCGGATGCGAGGAACGCGGATAAAAATTTTCCGTCACGATCGTACACAATAAGAGAGTAAGGCTTCATCGCAGGGAGCGGAAAAAGGAGAGACAGAATTCCGAAACTCAGTACAATAAAAATACAGCAAGCTATAAGACTTCGTGTTACTTTTGACCTTAACAAGAAGACAACCCTCCCCTGATGTAAAACGGGAAAAATCGACACGAAACGATGGAATTATAAAATAAGGTATTGTTTGAATTTTAAAAAGTCAAACAATATTTAGAGAAAGAGAGGCGAAAATTTATACGATGAGTGATTGCGAATCGCACCGGCCGCATTCGCACTGGATGGTTATATGCGCAATGTTGAAGCGCTGCTGCAATTCATGCTCCAGAGAGGAGAGAATACCTTCCGTCCTGCTGACCGTCATGTCTTTAACCCGGATGTGTGCTTCAAAGTGAATAACTGTTTCGGACATCTGCCATAAGTGGGCATGATGAACGTTTTCTATTCCGGGAATCGTCCGCATAAAACTGCAGACCTCTTCAAGAGATATGGAAGAGGGTGCGGCCATCATAAAAATATCGGTGGTATCCTTGATGATATCGTACGACTCCCAGATAATATAGAGGGCAATCAAAATCGTAATAAGCGGGTCGATCCAAGAAACCGACCAGAACCGAATTGCCAACCCGCCGCATATCACACCGGCGCTGGAGATGGTGTCGGAAAGAAAGTGGAGCGAGGCGGATCGGAAATTAAGATTATGATGCGTATGGCCGCGCAGGAGGAGCATCCCGGCGAGATTTGCAAAAAAACCTATCCCGCCGACAACGAACATGATCGTACCGGAAGGAACAGCCGGATGCAGGAATCGTTCGTATGCTTCTTTAACCAGAAAAGCGCAGAGAACAACAAGAACAGACGCATTGAGAGCAGCGGCAAGAATTTCAGCACGCTTCTTGCCGAACGTGTATCGAGTAGTTTTGGGCTGATTTCCGATCCGCAGAGCAATACCGCTGATCATCAGAGCTATACCATCGCTGAAATTGTGCAGAGCATCGGATAGAAGGGATAGGCTTCCGGCCGCGATGCCGCCGATAATTTCAGCTGCCGTAATGGCAAAATTTAGAATGATTGCACCGGTTAATCGCAGTGCCGAATTCTCTCTTTGATGCTGGTGATGATCCATACTGACATTCTACAACGAAAGTGGAGTAAAATCAATTCCCAGCGAGATATTTCTTCTATGATTCGAAGCAAGAAATATCAATGCGATATTAAGGAGCACTGATACATACCATTTGTGGCCCTGAAAACGGTTTAAATGCTTTCGGAGTCCTGTATGGTGCATCCGCGACGACCTCCCGACAATATTTAGCAACATTATCGGGCCGGCTGCAGTGCTTGGGAGCTTCGAATATCAATGATATGCCCTATTATTACAATAAATATTATTAAAGTAATAGAGTCTTCATTATTCAACATAATATTTTGCATAAATAAGATATAATACCCCATATTTCAGCTAATATTCTATATAATAATATATTATGTATAAATAATTGAGTTTATATATTGCATAATATAAATAATATATATATATTTATGATATAAAGTTTTATATAATAAGATATTAGTTTTATATAATGGAGACATAATATGCTTAAGTTTAATTTTCAGCGTATATTGAAAGCACGCGGAGTCGAAAAACCGTATACGTACCTCGTGCAAGAGGGATTTTCACGTAACATTGCAGTGCGCATGAATACAGGCAAGATGAAGACAATGAATCTGAAAGACCTGGAAAAGCAATGTGTTCGGTTTCAATGCACTCCAAACGATCTTTTGGAATGGGTTCCTGATCGTTATGTGACCGATATCTCCTCCCATCCCCTTCGGTATCTGAAACGAACCGACACTTCAGCGAATATTAAAGCGATACTCAGTTCGATTCCAATTTCTCAGCTCGAGGAAATTGAAAACTATATAAAAGAGAAGGTGAAGAGTTGATTGGTTCATCGGTTCATCGGTTCATCGGTTCATCGGTTCATCGGTTCATCGGTTCATCGGTTCATTAGTTCATTAGTTCATTAGTTCATAATTCATAATTCAGAATTCATAGTTTATAGTTCATAATTCATTGGCTCTGGTTTGTGGTTATTAAAGACTTAGGGAAAAAATATGAAAAAAGAGGATAAGCCATTGTTGGTACGTTGTCCGCACTGCAAGCAGGTGCGCGAGCCGGATTATAACGAGACAACAAAAAGATATGTCTGCTCCATCTGCTCTGCGCCGCTCGATCAGCAGGTGTTTATAGAGAAAAAGAAACGCGGATTGAAGTAATTTATTTTTTTCATGAAAGATATGCGAGGCCGAACAAAATTATTATTCTAAAATTCTTTTGAAAAGGGAAAATCATGCAGCATTTGTTTTCATCCTTAAAAATAAGAGGAATCGAATTAAAAAATAGAATTGCAATGTCGCCGATGTGCCAGTATTCAAGTGTCGACGGAGTTCCCGGCAATTGGCATCTTGTTCATCTTGGAAGCCGGGCAATCGGCGGGACAGGTTTAATTATCATGGAGGCAACAGCGGTTTCACCCGAAGGGAGAATAACTCCGGACGATTGCGGTCTATGGAACGATGCGCAGACCGAGGCGTTTAAAAATATCAGTGGTTTTATTTCTTCCCATCACGCAGTGCCGGGTATCCAGCTTGCACATGCAGGGCGCAAAGCGTCGACGTATGCGCCGGGTAAAGGGGATGGTGAAATAAAGCCGGAAAACGGCGGCTGGCAGACTCTGGCTCCAAGTGCAATATCTTTTGCGGAAAATTATCCGGCTCCGAAAGAAATGACGAAAGGCAATATTGAAACCGTCATAGAACAATTTTGCAGAGCGGCACAGCGAAGCATCGATGCCGGATTTCAATTGATCGAATTACACATGGCACATGGGTATCTACTGCACGAATTCTATTCCCCTTACTCGAATAAAAGAACCGATGAGTACGGAGGTAGTTTTGAAAACCGTATCCGGTTTCCTCTGGAAGTTTTAATAAATATCCGGAAAGTTGTTCCGGATTTATTTCCGATTATAGTTCGCATTTCTTCGACCGATTGGGCGGATGGCGGGTGGGATATTGAACAGTCGGTTCGATTTGCGCGCAAGCTTAAAGAAGCCGGAGCGGATCTGATAGATTGCTCCAGCGGAGGGAATATTCATCGTACTTCCATTCCAGCCGGGCCCGGATATCAGGTCCCCTTTGCGGAAAAAATAAAGAATGAAAGCGGAATTCTGACCGGCGCAGTAGGTTTTATCACATCCGCAGAACAGGCCGAACAAATTATTGCAGCAAAGCAGGCCGATATCGTTCTTCTGGGAAGAGAATTATTGAGAAATCCGTACTGGCCTCTTTCTGCCGCACGGCAGCTAAAAGCCGATATCGACTGGCCCCGGCAGTATATGCGCGGGAAACAGTGAAAGGTAAATGGTAAATGGTAAACTGTGAACGGTAATATTTATTTGATTTCTATAGCCTCTTTTAGTTTTATATCTCTGGATGAGCTGCCTATTAATATTTCGTATTTTCCTGGATCTGTAGTCCATTCTTTCTTTGCGGTATTATAATAAGAGAAAGCATTTTTATCGATATTCATTTCAATTTTTACTGTTTCGCCTTCTTTTAATGAAATATTCCTGAAAGCTTTCAATTCTTTAGGCGCTCTTTCAATTTTTGATTCGACTGCGCTGACATATAACTGCGCAACTTCGGTCCCGTTCAGTTTTCCTGTGTTTTCCAGTGTGAATGAAACTTTAAAATATTCTTTACTATCCTCTGTCAGCTCTTGAACTTTTAAATCTTTGTACTCAAAACTCGCATACGCCAGGCCGTAACCGAATGGATATAACGGTTCGATGTTGTCAGCATCAAAGTGTCTGTAACCGACAAAAATACCGTCTAAATATTCAGAAACGCTGTCCTGAGCTTTATAGCTCTTATATGCAGAACAATCCTCCCAGCGTTTTGGAAATGTAATCGGTAATTTGCCGGATGGATTATAATTGCCTAAGATTACATCGGCAACAGCATTTCCTATTTCTTCGCCTGCAAACCAGGTCTCTAATATCCCTGATGCCTGCTCATTCCAGCCATCCATTAAAACAGGAGATCCTGTAGTGAGAACAACGACTGTTTTTTTATTTGCCTTTACAACTTCTTTTATCAATTCATCCTGTTTCTCGGGCAGAACAAGGTCGTCTCTATCTTTTCCTTCCGTCTCATATTGATCTGAAGTACCGACAAAAACCAATGCCACATCCGAAATCGCCGCAGCATTTACTGCCTGCTTAAGGAAGTTATCATCTGCATTCCGCCATGATAATTTGGCCACTGCACCGCCCAGATCCTGATAATATTCAATTTTTAATTTGTATTTCTTACCCGCTTCCAGATTTGCACTATATGAATTATCGGTGGGGGGATGCTGCGTCCAGTTGTTGATAATAAGTGAATCATCCAAATACAGCCTGACCCCGTCATCACTCAAAAAATCCAAATCATAAATTCCTGATTTTTGAACCTGTAAAAACCCAGTCCATCTCACTGAAAAATGTTCTCTAGAAAAGCCTTCTTTGGGAGATTTTGATCCCCAATCGAAATCTATTTTATCGTCGTTTCGCTTGAAAGCAGGCCGGCCTTCAAGATTTTGGTTGTTAAAATACTCGCCCAGCAAACCTTTGCCATTTCCGGAGGGCAGTAAAAAATATTTTGAGTCGACAGCTATTCCATTAAACCCCAGAATAACACCCGGCGCATAATTTATTTTTACTTTGCTTCCGATTTTATTCTGCAATGCGTCGAGCGGGCTGACGGAATAAATCGGAGTTACCTCAGAACTTCCTCCGCCTCCTGTTCTTGCTGCAGCCGCATTGGGTCCGATAACAGCTATTGATTTAAGTCTGTCCGCGCCTAAAGGAAGAATTCCATCATTTTTTAATAGGACAATTCCTTCCCGGGCCAATTGCAATGAGATATCCCGGTTTTCTTTTGTGTTTAATAATCCGGCATTTTCTTTGTGAGGCTGTTCAAATATACCGAGCTTAAAGATAACCGTCAATATTCGTTTTACTTTATCGTTAAGAACCTGTTCGCTGACGCCGCCGCTTTTAACAGTATCGATTAATGTTTTGTTATTCAAATATTCGCCGGTCGGCATTTCAAGATCGAGTCCGCTATTTACCGTAGGAATGGAACTATGCACAGCGCCCCAGTCGGACATTACCAATCCGGCAAATTTCCATTCATCCTTTAATTTTGTTTTGAGAAGATAATCATTCTCGCTGCAGTAGGAGCCGTTTAATTTATTATATGCAGACATGATTGCAAGAGTATGAGCTTCGGTCACTGCCGCTTTGAAAGCCGGCAGGTATATTTCATTCAATGCCCGTTCGCTGATTTTAACATTAACAAATCCCCTCTGATATTCCTGATTATTTACGGCAAAATGTTTTATTGTAGCCGCGACATTTTCTTTTTGAACGCCTTCGATATAGCTGACCGCCATTCTCGAAGTCAGATATGGATCTTCACCGAAGCTTTCAAAATTTCTGCCGCCCAGCGGCAGTCTTGCAATATTCACGCAAGGGCCCAGGATCACATCTCGCCCATGCGCTTTTAATTCTCTTCCGATAGCGGAACCTAATCGGCTGACGAGCGACGTATCCCAAGAAGCGGCGGCGCCGATGCCTCCTGCAAACGCAGATGATGTATTCCATCGAACGCCAAGCGGCCCATCGGACATTTTTAATTCGGGAATACCCAATCGTTGGTTCGGCTTTGTTGCGAATCCCGTCCCTCCGAGAAGATCGATCTTTTCTTCGAGTGTCAACCGGCTCAACAAATCCTCAACGCGTTTTTCAACGGGCAATTGCGGATTCGTATAAGGAAAATTATTTTGGGAATATGAATAAGATATAATAACCAGCAATGATAAAAAAACAATATTTTTCATGTGTTCTCCTAAATTGCTTTAAATTTATGCGGAGTAACCAAAGAGCCTTTCCTTCAGTACACATTCTAAGGAATTAATCTATCGTTACTATTCTATAGCAAAATCAAATCAAATGCTATAGAAACAAAAATCTACGAGTATATTTCTATTCCGGCCATAGTATTAAATGATAGTAATCTAAAACAACAAAAAGCAGGTCAATACAGGACAGTCCGGCAAAACATTGAATCTCAATGCTTTGATAGTTATGTAATTTACAAAAAATGTATGTCTATTATAGACTGGGCGGCGAGCTTAATTGAATTACTGAGAAATTGAATAGTCTTATTTTAACTATTCACCATTTACCATTTACCATTCACCACTCTACTTATTCATACCGCAACGATTCGACAGGATCGAGTTTTGCGGCCGTTCGGGCAGGAAATACACCGGCAACAAAACCGACTGCTGTCAGTATTCCCACGGTAATTGCAATAAGCAGAGGAGAAAGAACGGGGCGTCCTATAAATTGCATCGCTCCTTTATCCGCCGGCAGAGAACGAACGATCGAAACGATGACCGAGCAAAAAATAATTCCGATTGCTCCGCCGGAAAATGATAACAAAAGTGATTCGAATATAAATTGCATCATAATGTAGCTTCGGCGTGCTCCGACGGCAAGCTTTATGCCGATTTCTCTGGTTCTTTCCTTTACGACTACGTACATCACATTCGCCACACCGACCCCTGCAATGACCAGCGTAAGAAATCCGATTGAAAAAAGGAAGAGAGAAAGTCCAAGGTCTATTTTTTTTGTAATTTTTTCTGCTTCGATAAAATCCCACATATTCAGTGCTCGTTCGTCTTTCGGATCGAAATGATATTTCCGGCCGAGAACCTCATAAATGGCAGCTTTCATAGTTTCCTGCTGAGCGGTGTTGACGGGCCGTATAACGATTGAGTTGACATGCTTGTTGCCGTACATCGTTCGAAATGTCGTATACGGCATGACGGCGCGCCGTGTGTCGGGCCCGTTGTTCATCGCAGTCTGAGTCTTCCTTTGTATAATGCCTATGGTTATAAAAGGCACTCCGTTGACCTTGACTAGCTTGCCTATCGGGTCCTGATCTTTAAAGATGTCTTTAGCAATCTCGGATCCGAGAACGAGCACGCGCCGCTGCCGCTCGATGTCTGCATTATCGAGAAACCGGCCGCTTGCCGCAGGGTACATGCGCCGCATTTCTTCGAAATCCGGATTCACACCCTCGCATTCAGTGTTCGTGGAAAAATTGCCGTATGTCAATGTAACGTTGGACCGGTATTGCGGAGAAATCATTCCGATTCCCGCTACCGTTCTGGTCAGAAGATCGACATCTTCTTCTAAAAGAGAAATTCTCCGCCCTTTGGGCAATCCTTGATAAATCAGTCCCGTCTCGCCGCCGTATAAAATAATAATCTGATTTCCGGCATTCATTAATCCTTTGAGTATTTGGGTGCCGAGTCCCTGTCCGAAGGAAAGCAGAAGAACGACGGCGATGGTGCCCCATGTGATTGCAATAAGCGTCAACGCCGCACGCAGCCGGTGCACGCGAAGGTCGAAAAGAAAATCTCTAAAGAGTTCAAAAAACATACAATCGCCTATCTGTTCGAAGTACTATAAACTTTACGTGCGCAAACACTCGATCACATCCAGATTGGATGCGCGGCGCGCGGGCATAAGTCCGGAGGAGAGTCCGACGAGCACAAGCACGGAAATTGTCGTGATGACGACTTCTATCGAAATAACGGGCGTACCTACATAATCCTTAATCGGTAGCATTCCCAGGAATGTTACAATGCCGTACGAAATAAGAAAGCCGATCGCCGATCCCGTGCACACGATGAAAAATGTTTCGCAGAAAAATTGAAGCATAATATTTTTTTTCGTAGCTCCGAGAGCTCTCTTTACACCGATCTCTTTTATGCGTTCCTGCACGACAATGAACATAATGTTGGCAACACCGAGTCCTGCAACGCCGAGAGTAAAACTTCCGATGAGTCCCAAAAAAAGATTAATTCCGAGAAACATATAAAATGAAAGGCGGTCAAAATCCGTCGTATCCCAGATAAAGGCGGCGTCTTTGTCGGTCGGATCGAATTTGTAGCGCTTGCTTAGTACCGTCCTCACTTCTTTTTCCGTTTCTTCACCGATGCGGGGATCGCTGATCTGATAAATAATATTATCCACGTGCGTGTATCCGTAAAGAGAAACGAACGTGGTATGAGGAATGAAAATACGGTCTTGATCCTGACTGTTATAAGACGACGGCTGGGTCTTTTTTTGCATGACACCGACGATTGTAAAAGGAACCTGACCGATGAAAACGGTTTTTCCGATTGCATTTTGATCTTTAAAAAGGAATTCATTCACTTTGTTGCCGATAACAGCGACTCTCCGTTCGATCCTGAATATCAAGCGTGTTGATAAATCTTCCACCCTGTTCAGGATTGATATTGCGCATGTCGCCATAGACAACATTCACGCCTGAGACAAGAGGATTGAGAATGTTCTCCCCGACATGAGCGACCGTCCGTTTTCCGTATTCGGGACTGATGGCGCATACCGCCGGTACTTCTGCTGTAATGAGTTTTGTATCTTCTTCGACAAATGATATCGGGCGGCCGATTCCGTACCCGGCCCATGGTTTGGTTGTACTGCCCGGCCAAACGATGGCGATACCTTCTCCCATCCCGTGCATATTAGCTGCAGTCTGTTTCCTAAAACCGACACCGAATGCCACAAGTACTACGATTGCCACGGTACCCCAGATGATTCCGAACATCGTTAAAAAAGCGCGCAGTTTTTGCGCACGGAGGTCGACGATGAATTCAGAAATAATCGAGCGGAATGTTTCCATTGTTTTTCTCGCAGGGATTAAACGTCAATCGATTTTCTTAACAGGTTTTTCCTGCACTTCGTCTCCCTCTTTCAATCCGGAAACGACTTCGATATTGATCGCATCGCTGAGACCGGTTTTGATCAAACGCTGTTCCTCTTTATTGGGAGCAAGTGCAAGCGTGACGAATGAGGAATCGTTCCGCATCGTAACAACTCTCTCCGGAATCATGAGCACGTTGACTTTTTTCTGAATAATAATATCTGCATTGGCCGAGTACCCGGCGCGGAGAACGGTATTTTTATTGACCGGAATAAGTATCTCGATCGGAAAAACCGTTGCATTATCTTTCTTTTCCGCCTTGAGCCATATTTTCCGCAGAAAACCCCGAACCGTATCGCCTGGCAGCGCGCCGACTTTAAGCTCGGTCTCCATTCCTTCTTTCATTTTTCCGACATCGATTTCGTCGACTGTGCCCTTAAATATCAGCCGTTCCATGTTCGCCATCTTCATGAGAACCGTTCCTTCCTGGTACGACGTCAACGGCGTTACCGGGTCGCCGACTTCCACAGAGCGGTTGAGTATAGAACCGGAAATGGGAGCTTTGACGATCGATTCAATTTCCGTTTCTCCTATTTTCACTTTTCCGCTTTCCATAAGAGCGAGTGTTTCCAGAGCAATTTTTAATTTAAGATCGGATTCCTGCGCCTGCATTTGGTAGTTTTCGTAATCTTTGTCGGAAATCATTTTGCTTTGATGAAGCGATTCCTGCCGAACCAGGTCCTTATTGAAATTATCTGCATCAACCTGACTGATCTGAACCTGGCGTTTTGCATTCGCGAGTTCCAGCGGTGCCGGATCGGGGCGGACTTCAAGAATTGGATCGCCGAATTTCACGTAAGCTCCCACATCGGCATAGATGTGACCGACAACTCCGGAAACTTTCGCTTTTATCGATATTTCATTCTCCGGCTCAATGGTCCCTACGGCCAGCGCCTTATCGACAATCGTTCCTCTTGTGACCTTGATTTTTGGGAGTGAATTTTCATTGGCAGACTTATTTCCGCCAAAGAAAATAAATGCCGCGCCGCCTATCGCAACGACGGCAATGGATGAAACGACGATTTTCTTTTTCATGGTCATGCGTTGATAATAATGAATTTTGTGAACTTTGAAAAACACAGGGATTGAATTTCCCTTAACGTTTATATATAGAGATACGGCAGACAGTGTGTTAAGGTTTCACTGAGAAAGAAAAATGATAGGGAAATAAGCTGCGAACGGCTGATATTAAGAATGTTTCGTTCTCGGGATTTGGCGTTCAATCTCTAATATGTGTTGCTTCATGTATTTTCTTTAACATATGTCCATTGATCGACCATGAATGCCTATTATCGCGGTATTTGATTCCGCCAAACGGCGTCAGAAAGCTACGTGTGCACGCATGCCGAAAACATGAACGGGTCCTCTGTCTGCATTGTATGCCGGATGAAGAACGAACTGGTAATCCGGTGAGAGAGTCAGATGGAATTCCGGCAGAGTAAACATATAAAAGAGCTCTGTGATAAACTCAGGCGAATAATTCAAATGGCCGTCGCCGATGAGAAATCCATAGCCGCCTGCTTCCAGATAATTGCGATGATCTTGAGAAATTCCATTGAGTACAAGCGCAATACCGAAATTATCACCCTTCCGCTGCCAGAGGGCGCCGTCCAGCAGGACGGCAGAACTGATTGTTTGATCGATTTCCGTGAACATCCATGTCTCATTTATACCGTCATTCCATCCGGCTCTCAACATGAAGCCGATATTATCGGAGAATGCTTGTTCAATATTCAGGCCGAATCCATGCTTTGTCCGGCCGTATTCTCTTGTCTGGACGATATCGATTTGTCCCGGCGGAAGTTGAAGTGCCTGCTCGTAATTTCCCATCCGTGCCTGCGTATAAAATCCGAGCGCCCGGATGATGCCTTTCTGTGAGCCGATTTCGTATGACCGCTCGATCTCCATCGTTTCCGAGTTTGCCTTGCCGATGTTTTGATCCATGTCGGACATATTTGCCTCGGTAGGAACCATTGCGCCGGAAATTCTGAATGCCCATGGAGACAGCGATAGTTCGCCGACAAACCCCCATGTGTAACCGCGAGTGTTTGCAGGATAGTCCCACGCGCCGTTCGACATGAGCGCCCAGTTCATAAATTGCGAGCGCGGATCGTGGCTGTAACTGTTATTATCGAAATAATCGGTCATGCTGATTTTCCCGAGTATCAGCGTCAGTCTCTTTGATGGCTGCGGTCCTGCCAGTTGATCCACGTCGTCTGAAAACATTGTGTCCCGGTCTGAAAGAGCGAACGTCTGCCTGATAAAAATCCTGCTCACCGTTATTTGCGGTGCCGGATCACCGATGCGGTAGGTCTCGCCATTTGGGAAACCGGCAATTCCTCTCACGCCGCTTAATCCATTGCCTCCGCCAAGCTCGGGGACGAAATAAAGTTCAGTACCGTTCCATAATCTTCTTCCTATAAAAAAAGTTGATGTGATGGATGTCTGAGCGGGCTCGCTCGTATCGAGGCTATTTTGACCGGAATATTTTGCGCTGAAGTCCGGATGATATTGAGTGATAATTGTCTGCTGAAAATGGAAACTCCAATCAGAGGGGCTTGTATCGTTTGCGGGGGACTGTGCAGGGAGCGAGAATGGTACCGATGTCATCATGAATAATAATAAAAAAACATTTTTTTTCATCAATAAGCTTTCTTTTGCAGATAAAATATTTCAACAAAAAATCGAAGACAAAAAATAACGAGAAATTCTGCGAGATAAAAATGAACCGTGATTTTTGAGCGCTACATGCGTAAGTGCTCATCCCGGATATAAAAGATTCTTGTAATTACTCAGCGTGATCCAAAAAGACAGAATCATGGTAGGACAAACATTCCTGTTTGTCATTCTGCTTCTTTTGGACAACCTCATTATTTTATCTTTCAATACTATGCTGCGTTGCAGATTCTCCTATAATATCACATTATTATAGACTTAATCTCCTGCAAGTTCAACATTCTTTCAGGCAGGCAAACCGTCGTTGCACCGGAATCCGCATCATAGAATTCTCTGCGGTAAACTGCCCGGGCGATTCAGTTTTAATGGCGTCAAAATAGCCCGGTCTTGATTGCGGGTTTATAAATTAGATTATTTCAATATACTTTTCCGGAAAAACAAAGTACATTAATTTTTAGTTGATTCAACATTTAAAAGAAAGGTGAATAAAAATGAATTTCACATATTATATTCCGACTAAGATTTTCTTCGGACCCGGTTCGCTTAATCAGCTGTCTCAAAATCAACTGCCCGGAAAAAAGGGACTCATCGTTCTCTCCGCCGGCCAGTCGATGAAAAAACACGGGTACCTTGACCGGCTTATTCAATTGCTGCACTCAAACGGCACGGACACTGTTATCTTTGATAAGATTCTCCCGAATCCCATCCGTAGACATGTAATGGAAGGAGCGGAGATCGCTCGGAAAGAAAAATGTGATTTCATTATCGGGCTGGGAGGCGGAAGCAGCATCGATTCAGCCAAAAGCATTGCCGTGATGGCAAAGAACCCAGGTGACTACTGGGATTACATCGGAGGAGGCAGCGGGAAAGGCAAACCGGTATCCAACGGAGCCTTGCCGATCATTGCAGTTACTACAACTGCCGGAACAGGTACGGAAGCCGACCCTTGGACTGTTATTACTCATGAAGAACGTCATGAAAAAATCGGCTTCGGCATTCCGGAAACCTTCCCTTGTATTTCCATCGTCGATCCTGAATTGATGATTTCCGTGCCTCCTTTGCTGACGGCGTATCAGGGATTCGATGCATTTTTCCATGCTGCCGAGGGATATATATCTAAAATTGCAAATCCGATCAGCGATATGTATGCTCTGAAGAGTATCGCCCTTTTGAATAAATATCTTCCCGCTGCCGTGAAAAACGGATCGGACATAGAGGCGCGAACCAATGTCGCATTGGCAAATACGCTGTCGGGATTTGTCGAGTCGACTTCTTCCTGTACATCGGAGCACTCAATGGAACATGCATTGAGCGCTTTCCATCCTTCATTACCGCATGGTGCCGGATTGATCATGCTGTCGAAGCCGTACTTTTCTTTTTTTGCGGAAAAAGTACCTGAGCGCATCATTCATATGGGAGAGGTGATGAGGAAAAAGAATCAAACAAAAAATGTGCATTCCTTTACCGATGCACTTGACGAGCTGCAGCAGCAATGCGGAGTAGCAGACCTGAAAATGAGCGATTATGGAATTCGAAAAGAAGAAATTCCCGCTCTTGCACAAAACGCGCACGAGACGATGGGAGGATTATTTACACTTGACCGTTATTCGCTCTCTCCTGCCGAGACTATTACAATCATGGAGAAGGCTTTCAGATAAAAACCGGCAGTCATTATTCAAGTATTTTGAATTTCTATTATTGGTGACACCGCCATGCGCAGGTGGGCAGGATGATGTTGGAAACATCCGCGGTCACCGACGGCGGATGCAGAGGGAATCTCTTTTAAATGCTTAATTTCATTCCTTCTGCGCACGCAAAACATTCGAGTGAACTTCCTTTTGCTCGTACATACTTTCGGCACCAATCAACCAGGCGATCCAGCTCATCATCCGTTCTGTCCGGGTCGTGATGAAAGAGTCCCAAGCGATGAACCCCCGCATCGAGTGCGAGGTCAAGCGCATCATGGAATGTTGAATGCCCCCAGCCGCGTGTTTTTTCATATTCTGTTTCTTCAAATTGAGCATCGTGAATCAACAGGCCGGCATTTTTGCAAAATTGCACATAGGCATCTCTCGTCAGCCCGCCCGGATGGGAATACCGTATTTCATTATCTGTAAGGAAAACGAAAGATCCGGTGCTGCCGGTAAGTTTAAAACCAAATCCTCCATTCGGATGGTTCAAAGGAATCGCTTCACATCGTGTCGACCGGTCGGCATACTGCAAACTCTTTTCGCAGAGTCCATTGTTGCAGCAGCATCCGGACTCAAACCTGGCCTTTAATTCGGTAAAATTCACCGGAAAATATGGAGGATCCATCTGGTGCATCAAATAATTTAAAACGGATGTCTGTGCGTCGTTTCCTCCGCATAAGGCAAAAGAATATCTTGAAAAATATGCCGGCTGAAAAAAAGGAAAACCCGCAAGATGGTCCCAATGCGAATGTGTCAGAAGAAGATTAATCTTTGTAACCGTCCGTTCTTTCAGCAATTGCTGCCCGAGTTTCCTGATGCCGGATCCGGCATCGATGATGATAACATCTCCTGCATCGGTTCGTACTTCAATGCATGTCGATTCACCGCCGTAACGAAGAGTCGACGGTCCGGGCGATGTAATGGATCCCCGGCATCCCCAAATGACAACATTCATGCTGTTATCCCTTTCAACCTCTTTGCTGTACTCCTGTTCGATAGATATAGTATATGAGAGACAAGAGTTGACTCATGCAAACTCATTTTAACGAATTCAGGGCGCAACAAGCCTGTAACTTATAAATGCAAATTCTTTACAATCCGGCGACCAGGAATGCACGTTCATTGTTCCTTGTCCGCCGAAAAGATGTGCAATAGTTTTAATGTCACCGCCGTCCGTCGTCATCAAACGAAGAACTACATTTTTATTTGCCGGATGTCCTTCTACCGATTTCTCGTATGAAACAAACACAATCAATTTATTGTCCGGTGACGGATGCGCAAACCAATCGCCGTACTCATCTGCGGGCGTGAATTGAATTTGGTCTGATCCGTCCGGTTTCATGCGCCATATTTTCATTTGACCCGTTCTTACGGAATTAAAATAAATGTACTCTCCATCCGGAGAATATTCCGGCCCATCATCCAGGCCTGGTGTCGATGTCAAACGCTGTTCATTCCCATTTGATGAAATTGTATAGACATCATATACCCCATTTCGCTCTGCGCAGTATGCAAGTGTTTTATTATCCGGAGAGATTCCGTGCCAATAGGATGGTCCGCTTTTTGTTACGAGCCTGGGTACTCCGCCGCCGCTCGGCACAATATATATACGGGACTTGCCGTCTTCAGCATGATGACTGATGACTAATTCTTTTCCATCCCATGAGAGTCCGTGGTCATTATTGCATTTCAAGGCAAAGCCGGTATTGATCTGCTGCGGCGTACCGCCGGTTGCAGGAATCATATAAATTTTTCCGCCGGAATTGTATATGAACGTTTTTCCATCCCGGCTCCAATTGGGTGCTTCAAAATGTTCTTTTGCGCGACGAATGATCGTGCGTACGCCTGTCTCGATATTCATGGTCTCGAGCGTGCTTTCGACAACTCGCTTATCGAATGGAAGCACGCCTTGTTCACTGTAGCTGATATTCGATAAGAGAGCTGTCTCTCTCGCCATGGAATCGTGCGAACAAACAAAAAGACCCGCGTACACGTGTCCGGACATCTCGACCGTAATGGTTCCGGCGGGATGCATGATGCCGGCCGAATCGGATACATACATAGTAAATTGATCGCCGGTACGTTCAAACGATAAAGTTTTTGCACCATGGAGGGGTGATTGAATTTCGTATGTTTCTCCGCCTTTTGTTTTTCGATATTGGAGCGAAATGAGTCCATCGCCGTGAAAAACGGCATCTGCATAAGCATCGTCCGGATCTAATCCGGCTCGTATCATCCATCCGGCTTTGCAGTGAGGATTTTTGCCCGTATCTTCCCAGGCGATATCCGTTTTTCCAAAACAGTCTCCTTCAATCTTATCCCACATGAAAAAGAATGAATCCTGATTTCCCCACATTTTTTCGCCGCTTCCTGTCAGCCTTATGATTCCGTTCGACGAATCGAACTGAACATAGCCCGGAAGAGACATTTTTCCGATATCGTTTTTTCCAGTAAACGCCGGTGCTTTTTCCATAGGGACTCCTTTAATTAATCCAATGAAAATTGGATTGAGTACTAATCTTTGCTGAAGATGGAACAATAAAAATTAATTTTCAGAATGCCGTTTGATATACAACAAACAGCCGTAAAGAATGAGTAAAGATAAGTAAAAAAAACCTATATAAAGCGAGCAAAAGAATATATGACCGGACGGTGAATATTTTCATTACGTTTTTTCTGTCATGCATGGAGTACTTTTTACTCTGCCGGGACTCCTTTTTCTGTCATCAATTTGTGTAATAAGACCAAAACGCCGCCGCTTGTATCGTGTTTTAAAAGCTCATCCTGGAATTCATTATAACTGAGGATTTTTCCATTAAAATCGCGGGATAAATCGCACATAAAGCTTTGCCATCCCTCTTCACCTATTTGCTTTTGAAGCTTGCTGATAACAAACGGACCTTTGGCGTAAAGCACAAGACCCTTTTCTTTGGAATTGGGAAAGTCAATGCCGATTATGGGGATATCGTTTTCCTTTCCCGCAAACTCCAGATATTTTGTGAGCGGCTGATGCATCGCTTCGTTGAAGGCATCTTTACCTTTAGTATGACGAATATATGTAAGGCGAAGGTAATGGGGAAGAGAAAGCGCAAGGAACCAAAATCCAGGTTCTCCAAATTTGGCAAATATCCCGGCTCCGATCCATTGCTGCGCTATAGTCAAATGGAGCATGTCAAAGTTTCCCTGCTTCATCTGATTCAGGGAGGCGGAACCGACTGTGAGCAAACCACTGCCGACATTAATTCCCTCGAAGTCCGGTACTTCAATAAGTGTGAGTCTTTTATGATGGTACTCTCCGATATAGTTTTGGTAAAAATTGAAAACATTTTCAGCTTCCGCAAGAATACATGAAGACTTGAAAGTATCGTTCATGTATGAATAAAGCATAATCGTTTTATCCGCGCATACTCTGGAGGTCATTTTAAATAAATCCGATCTGAAAACGATAAGCGGAAGTTTGAACACAGGGAATACACTTTGCCAAACAAAACGGGAACGGCCGCCCGATGTTTTGGATTCAAGAATATTGCCCGCTGAAAGCACCGTATATCCGGCCGGCACATCTGCCGTCATTGTGAAACCCGCAATTTGATCGATGATGAGCGGGTACCATCGATGCCCTCGATCAAGGAGAAGCAGCGTGTCCCCTTGCAATAGATTCGGGAACCTGTACACAAATTTTAAGCTGAGGCAATTCAAACTTCGGGCTTCGAGCGGCAGCTGCAGTTGAATTGTATCCTTCCCCGTAAATTCGAACGGGACATAGCCCCATTTATTTTTAAGTGAAAACTGAATGGATTGAACCAGAATAGTCGAACTAAAAAGGAATTCTATTTGTGAAACTGTGTCGCTCTTTTGGAGTTCACACGTCAGTGAAACTTCGACAGGATCTCCTAAAGAACGAATAGAAGCATTGATGTTGTACGAGATGATTTTGACTCCAAGTGATCCGCTCAATGCGTATGGAGAGATGGAAAGAGGCAGGGCAAAGAACAGGATTCTGATCGAACTAGACAGCATCTTTATCCTCCTATGCATATTTGCTTCGGTATATCTATGAAATCAAGCAAATAATATAAACCTTTATTTCGTATATTACTTGCAGAGTTTTTTCTTTCCAGTCGAATAATGTGTCCGTTTTTCACCCATTTTATAAATCTGATATGCACCTGTTATATCGAATATCCTTCGGAAAATAGGCACTTAAGGGAACCTGTGTGACCGCAAACGCCTGCTCTCGGTAAGTTTACGAGAGGCATGAGGAAGTCTACGCCTTTTTCGTGTGCACATTTGTGCGTAGTCATGCTTGTGCTGCACAGGTGATCCGCACCATCATCATCACAATATGGACAGATGACAGTCGCAGTTTTATTACAGTAAGAGCATTGGAATTCGATTTTCTTATTGTGGAAAAGAATTTGGATTTCTTCATCATCATTGTCTTTCAATGTTTTATGTATTGGCAATGACAATTCAGTTGAAGAGCCTAAATCGTAGTGGAATATAGAGATGCAAACCCTATTTTCTGAAAAAAGAGAATTTTATGTATATTATAAGACATTTGAAAAATTCCTTTCAACTTGCTGAATAGAAGAAAGGGACGAAACATTAGATTGGATTTTGTTTTAAACTGTTCTTTGTCATAGTTCTTTTATCACTTGAAAAGCTCACCCGGATGAGATTGCTACTCTCAGAGAACATCCTGGCTTTTTAAACAGTATGGTGTGAGCGCTGATTTCAATGCATGAATAATCTGCGATTGTTTTTTGCAATATAATTCGTGAGAGGGTAAACTTTATTAACAACAAACCTGAAAGGAGAAATACTATGGCAAAACCTCAACGTGTTACATTTCTGAGAGCGAATCTCAAGGATCAACCCGGCACACTGTTCGATATCATGAAAGATTTGAAATCGAAAAATATTGCATTGAAAAGTCTTTGGGGTTATGGGAAAAGCGAAGGTGCCGCAGATCTCTTCGCAATCGCAAAAGACCCTGATAAATTACGCAACGCTTGGAAAACTACAGGTGTGTTTGCTGATGAAGGAATTGGATTTTTCATTAAAGGCGAGGACAAAACAGGCGTTCTTCTGAAGACTCTTGAAGCCCTGGCGCAAGCTAATGTAAATATTAAAGCATCAATCGCGATTGCAGTGAGCGGAAAATATGGCTCGATTATTTGGGTCGATACAATGGATGTAGAAAAAGCTGCGCAGGTATTGGGAGCAAAATAGCAGTTGTGTTATGATCAGCAACTCAAGCTGAAAGCCGGAGGCATAAAAATGTAATTGCGCTTTACATAATACAAATTAAAAGGTCATCGTCTTTGCCGACACGGTGAGAACAAGACTATCTACACAGCAGGCGACGGAAATAACTCGATGAAAAACCAAAGAACATATTAAACTTAATGTGGACGATCTAAAAATGGATGATAAAATGAAAGCGATTATTTATCATAAATATGGTTCCCCCGATGTTCTTGGATTAAAAGAGGTAGAAAAACCTACTCCAAAGGATGATGAAGTCTTGATAAAAGTTTGCGCAGCTTCCGTCAATCCCCTTGACTGGCACTTTGTGAGAGGCACGCCGTATTTCGTTCGTATCATAGCAGGACTGCTTCAACCAAAGGACACACAACTGGGCGTTGATGTGGCCGGCCAGGTTGAATCGGTTGGCAGGAATGTAACGCAGTTCAAGCCTGGCGATAATGTGTTTGGCACGTGCCGCGGAGCCTTTGCCGAGTATGCGTGTGCTTCCGAATCAGCATTGGTCATAAAACCGGACACCGTCACGTTTGAGCAAGCGGCCTCTGTACCTGTAGCGGCATCCACTGCATTACAGGGTCTTCGTGATAAGGGCAGGATTCAACCAGAACAAAAGGTTTTGGTTAATGGTGCGTCTGGCGGTGTTGGCACGTTTGCGGTTCAGATCGCCAAATTGTTTAAAGCAGAAGTTACAGCCGTTTGCAGTCCTAGTAAAATGAACATAGCGCGTTTGATTGGCGCCGACCATGTGATTGATTATACTAAAGAAGATTTTACTCAAGATGGGAAGTGCTATGACTTGATTATTGCCGCCAACGGATATCATTCGATTTCCGATTATAAACGTTCATTAGGCCGCAACGGAATTTACGTAATGATCGGAGGCTCTGGAGCTCAAATGTTCCAAGCTTTGTTTTTAGGACCGTTGGTGTCAATAACCGGGAGTAAGAAAATGGGCGGCATGATGGCGGTAGTAAACAAAAAGGATTTGATATTTTTAAAAGGACTTATCGAGGCCGGTAAAGTAAAACCTGTTATAGACAGGCATTACCCATTAAGCGATGTTGCGCAAGCTATTCGATATCTTGAAGAAGGACATGCTCAAGGGAAAGTTGTCATCACAATATGAGTCCATAGGTTCAAAAATATCGTAAAACGATATAATGTCGCGATGCCGCTGCAAAGCCACTTTAAAAGGACTGCGATCATAATAATGGTATTGCACGACGTGCAATATAAATTGGACGACCATCGGTTTCGTTCATCTTGCCAAGCATGGATAAAATCATTAATGTCAGGCATGTTTGATACGGAATAATCATGAAACCATTGGCAAAATATGCAGTCATCTTTTTCCGTTTTTTAAATATCTTTACCGTGTTATGCAAAAATGGTGACTATTTTTTACAAAAACGTTCTTTCTGAAATCTTGAATCAAGTGCATCGGTTGTCCACTTCAAAACAACGAGTTCTCATCGGCATTGACGGGTGCGGAGGATCCGGCAAGAGTACTTTCGCCGCCGAGTTATCCGGTTCGCTTGGAGCTGCACCTGTTATCCATGTCGATGATTTCTACAAACCCTCTCGAGAGCGATCTCGTTTATCCAGTTCAAAATTTATTGGCTGGCAATTTGATTGGCGAAGACTGGAAAGGGATGTCCTTAAACCTTTAATTACGGGCGGCGAAGCAAATTATCAACGGTACGACTGGAGCATGGGCTGTTTGGCAGAATGGCGAAACATCCGAACTCTTTCGCATGTAATTATCGAGGGCATCTATACGTTAAAGTCTGAGTTATCAATGTACTATGATCTTCGTCTATGGATTGAATGTCCTCGAGACGTACGTCTTAAGCGTGGACTCGATCGTGATGGAGAACATGCACGTTCACTATGGGAAGATGATTGGATGCAGGAAGAGGACAGATACATTGCATTATGTCATCCTCATCTTCAGGCTCATAAAATTATTCAAGGAATGTCCACATAACAATTTTGTAACTGTTCAGTGTATTTTGAAATAATTATTTTTTTGTAATTACTCAGCGTGATATTGAAAGAATAAAAAATCCCCGCCCTATATAGCGAAAATTAGGTATTATGCATTCGCATAATTCATTTTTATGTTTCCAACTCCCTTTTGTTTAAAAGCGCCAGTCGGAGACATAAAAATGTTAACATGCGGGGCATGTTACAAATGAAATAAATGAATCACATCTATGTGATACTATCTTCAGGGGGATTGATAACTGAGAAAATATTGATTGTGTTAAATTACGCTGAGCAACTACTGTATTCAAAGTGTTTTTGGATTTTACTTTTAATGAATAGACCGTCGCATCTGCTCGTCAGATGGGATTTAAACCCGTGAAAAATCCTGGCATACCAGTCCCTATCCGGTGCATATCCCTTTTCAATTCGGATTGCGTGATAATATGACGTGCCAATAACAAATGGTACCTGCCTTTTCTCTTAAATCTGTCTTGCCTTGTTTCCTTTTTCACTAAATCTCCTTATGTTCTGCGGTGGCAGGGATTGACCGCAGACTTTTGCGAGGTAGAGAATGTTTAATCTATTCATTCCACCAATATTTCAAGATAGCGAAACGACGCGCAAGGCACGAATTTTTTTTAGTCTTCTTTTGAGTTCTGCTGTCATTATAACCATTCTTGAAATACTTGATTGGTATATATCGCCGCAATATTATATGCGTTGGTTATATATTATCTTCTCTTATAACATAGCATGTTTGATTCTGCTGGTTCTTAACAAAAAAGGTTATACTCAATTTGCTGCTTATTTTTTCATCGGCTTCATTTTTATCCTAACTCTTAGATTAGCATGGTTCGCGGGTGGGATGCAATCCAGTGCTATCGGAAATTTTCCCATAATTGTTTTGTTTACCGGATTGGTTTTGGGTTGGCAAAAAGGATTTATTGCAGCAATGATTGCCATCTTAGCTGGGTTAGGTTTGGTAGCATCCGAGCATTATGCTTTATTGCCAGTGAACACAGTACATCTCAATTCATTAGGTCTTTGGCAAAATTCGATAGTAAATATAGGTCTGCTTGCATTATTGCAGTACGTAGCCGTCGCAAGCCTGAATAAAGCACTTGATGAATCACAACAAGAGTTAATCCAACGCAAGAAAGCGGAAAATGACCTTCGATCAAGCGAAGCACATTTCCGTGATTTATGGCAGGCCACGGTGGAAGGGATCGCTATTCACGATAACGCTATCATTATGGAAGTGAACGATGCAATGTGTCAGATGTTTGGATACCAGCGTGAACAGGTTATTGGAAAATCGCTGTTTGATTTCACACCCATTGAGATACATGACCGTATTCGTAAGCGACTTGCGTCAGAAGTAAAGGAGCATGTTGAAATTCCAGCTTTGAGATCAAATAGTGATACAATTATACTCGAAGTATTCGCGAAGCAAGTCATTTTTAAGGGCAGGCCTATGCGGATGGTAGGGAGCCGGGACATTACTGAGCGCAAACGAGCAGAGGAGGAATTGCGTGAAAGTAGAGAACGCTATAAAACACTAATAGAAAATACGCCGGATATCATTGCTCGTTTCGATAAAGATCTTCGATACTTGTTCGTCAATTCAGCTATCAGCGAAGCCAGCTCTTTGAAACCCGATGAGTTCATCGGAAAAACAATGAGAGATGTTGGTTTCACAAAGGAACAAGCGGATCTGAGGGAGTCACTGATTCGCTTAGTGATCAGCAGTGGAAATCCAGTGGTTCACGAATTTGAATTTGTTGGGAAAAAGGGCAGGCATGTGTATGAATGGCGTGCAAGTCCTGAAATTGATTCCCAGGGAAACGTCGAGTCTATCCTCGTCATTAATAGAAATATTACGGAACGAAAGAAGGCAGAAGAAGAATTGCAGCAGAGGGTCGAGGAACTGGTTGCGCTCTATGAACTAGCGCGAACAGCAAACGCCTCTCTTGCGCTCAGGGAAACCATGCAGGCCGCATTGACTGTAATGCTCTGTGCACTTCATGCCGATCTAGCTTTTCTATTCCTCCGTGACGGAGAGCGGCTGATCCTCCAGGACGTACTGCCGTCCGCGTCGCGCCAGCGTTTTGGTGATATTCCAGAACACCGCGTGGGCGAATGCATGTGCGGCCTGGCGGTGCGAGAAAAGAAACCGCTCTATTCCCGCGATATTTTTAACGATCATCGTTGCACATGGGATGAGTGCAAACAAACCGCCATAAAATCCTTTGCCGCATTACCCCTCTACAACGGGCAGGAGGTTATCGGTGTGATCGGACTGGCATCGGACACGGAGCGGGATTTCGAGATGCAGAAAAGATTTTTAGAAACCCTGACGAACCAAGTCTCGGTTGCAGTGGTCGATGCGCGGCTCTATGAAACAGTTCAACAGGAGCTAAGAGAGCGCAAGCAAGCAGAAAAAAGATTGGCAGACAGTCAAAAACTTCTTCAAGAAATAACGGATAACAGCACGTCGCTCATATATGCTCTTGATCTGCAAGGTAGATTCATGTTGATCAACCGCAGTCTCGAATCCGTGTTTGGTGTTTCACGCGATACTCTTATAGGCAAAACACGCGAAGCGATCATGTCATCCGAATTCGCAGCAACACAGCGAGCAGGTGATTTACAGGTGATAAATAATAGACTGCCAATTACCGTGGAGGAAGAAAATATAGAGCAGGATGGAACACACACATACCTTTCCGTGAAATTTCCCTTATTGGATCTGCAGGATAACATGTACGGTGTAGGTGTTATTTCCACCGACATCACCGAACAAAAGAAATTCCAGAATCAATTTCTCCAGTCCCAGAAAATGCAGACTATCGGCACGTTAGCAGGCGGCATAGCTCATGATTTTAATAATATTCTTGGCATCATTATGGGATATTCATCGTTAATAGAGAAACGTGTGGAGGATAAAAAGAAAATCATGGAATCCAGCGTCGCTATTACGAAAGCAGCAGAACGCGGTGCCGCACTTGTAAGACAGATTCTCACATTCGCCCGGCGGACTGATGTTTCATTCGAGCCGTTGAGCATTCCTGATTTTATTGATGAATTAATCTCCATGTTGGAACAGACTTTTCCTAAGGTTATTGAAATTTGCAAGATAATTGAAGGCAATATTCCGATCATCAATGCCGATCTTACGCAAATGCATCAAGCACTGCTCAATCTATGTCTGAATGCACGGGATGCAATGCCCAGTGGAGGAATGCTTGCTCTTCATGTGCTTACAGTTGAGTATGCCATCGTCAAAAAACATTTCAGTACAGCAAGTGCAGAACGATATGTGTGTATATCAGTGTCTGATACCGGTACTGGTATGGATAGGATAACGAAAAACAGATCATTTGATCCGTTCTTTACAACAAAAGAAAAAGGGAAGGGAACAGGTCTGGGATTATCAGTGGTCTATGGAGTTATGCAGACACATCATGGATTTGTTGATGTGGAAAGTGAAGTAGGCAAAGGATCAACTTTTTTCCTTTACTTTCCTGTACCGTTAGAGTCGGAGTTCGACCAGGAACAAGTGGACAGCGTGAGTTATAATGCCCCTGGCGGTACCGAGACAATACTCTTAGTGGAAGATGAAGAGCTTCTTCGCAATATGTTCAAAGAACTCCTCGAGTCTAAAGGGTACCATGTCTATACAGCAGCAGACGGTCTTGAAGCTGTGAATGTTTATACCACTCACCATGCGAAGATTGATCTTGTATTAACCGATGTTGGATTGCCTAAAATGACGGGATTTGAAGAGTTTAAAAAATTAAAAGGAGCCAATCCGAATGTAAAAATACTGATTGCCAGCGGATTCTATGAACCTGATATGAAGACCGAGATGTATAAAGCTGGAGTAAAAGGATTTCTCAATAAACCTTACAAGCCGGAAGAAGCGTTGCGAAAGATACGGGCAGTGTTAGATGGAGAGTAAGACATATTCACGGGCATCTCAATTTTTAATTGAATATGATCTCCATATCCGTAATTGATATCCACTGCCGGAATATCTATTTCTTTTGATGAAGCTGTTTCGGTGAATTGCAGAGCAATGTTATTTCCCCGGTGTCCGTTTTCAGGTGTAAAAGGATCATCGGTAATCATAGGCGGACTGCCTTGTCCGTAAACAGGTAGGGCTATAATGAAAACCAAGAAAAAGAGAAAAGAAAATCCAAATTTATAAGCGAAGTAAATCAATAGAAAGGTGCCCAAATTTTTACAGAATTATTACAACCCTGAAAGATACTCAATGTTAGGTTGGTTTTTTATTTCAGCCGTCAGGCGGAGCCTTGGAAGGCTGCCGCGCCCGAATTTTGTTGAAATAGATGGTACTGAAATCCCACCGCGGGATCATCAGCGAGTTACAACTTTGTATTCCACCCATCTCTCTTCTCCTGGCTTTAAAAGCCGTTGATCAATCCAGTTAATATTAATGACAGCACCTGTTTGCGGCGCTGCCGCTTTTTTTCTTTCAAATGAAATCTTTGTTCCTTCTCCTGCGGCACTTCCTTCGATGTACGTCGTGCCTTCCGGAATCGGTCCGCTGACGCTCATATTGGCCGCATCATCGGTTCCGATGTTGTCATAATAAATTTTATAGGTCAGCGTATCGCCCGGCATAGTTTTTTGCTTATCGGGGACAGTCTCAACTGCAATCTTTGCCGCTGCCTTATGCGTTGTTAAATATGCCTGCAAGTTCACAGCCTGCCGGCCGACTGAGCCAGGGAAGGGAACCGATGTTCCGACAACGTCCAAAGTGAACAATGAAACCGCATGATTCTGTTCAACCTGAAGAGCCGATGTCGTGATGGTAAAGCTTTGCGGTTTCCCCTTCTTAAACGGCTCGACAGTAATTTGCCTGGCTTGTTCAACAGCAACGATAAGCGCAGGACGGTCTGTTGTGAGAGGATCTATATTGGAGATCGAAAACGTGCGCCCTGACGATTTGAACAGCCCTTCTGCTTTGCCGTAGAATTTTGCATACACTTTGAAAGCTTTTGCCGATTCTAATTTGAAATCGATTCTGATCTGTTTTCCGGCTGGAAGATTTGCACTCTCAACGAGTTGAACTTCCCTCGTTAATTTCATATCGCCGTTGTTCCATGTCAACGATTCATTTCCGTAATATTCATCCAGCGTTACTTTCTTGATTACGGCATTTGTCGCTGCATCAAATATTTCCATCAACGTCGTTGATGGAAGAGATTGTGCGTTATCGCTATAGAGAATGCCGAACCTGCTGTCCGGGTTCTTTGCCGGAAGTTTGTCCAATTTCCCGGCTGCAAACGGAATGATGCCCGCATCCGGATTGCCGCTTAACACAGCCGCAGCAGAAAGCGTATATCCGGGATAATGGATGCTTACCTGAGCGCTTGCAATGGCTGCGGCCATGAGCAAAAGCGCCATGAGCTTAAAAAATGTTGTCATAAAAATTCTCCTTTATTGAATGATAATTTTAAAAGAATAAATGCGCCTGATTGTCTATCGTAATTGTCTCAACGAATCACATTCCTGATAGTTATACAAAACTGTGTTTTTTTTATTCTGAAAGCAAGCGCGATATTCGGCAATGATTACGCAGATTGCACAGATTTAACGCAAAGGGCAGATTTCAATATGATTACGCAGATTACGCGGATTGAACACAGACGTTAGATTTTATAATTATTACCTGAAAAACATAGTTTTTTCTTAGCTCGATTTTTGTACGGGAAAAAACGCTTGCTTTTCATCCAGGGATGGCATAAATTTCAGCCATTGTAAAAACGATAAAAGCCTTTAAGGGCGGTATCGTTGCAGGGGCACATATCGGATAAAAGTTTCCAGTTCAAAAATAAATAAGGGAATGCCCGGTAATGCAAGTTTCCGTTATACTCGCACATCCAAATCCAAAGAGCTTCAATCATGCGATAGCGGAAACGGTCATAGCCGAACTGAATCAGAATAGTCATCAAGTATTTTTTCACAATTTATATGCAGAACAGTTTGATCCAATTCTCAAGACCAGTGAAATACTTAATGATTCCGGTCTTCCGATGGAGTTAGAATCGCATTGCCATGAAATATCCAATGCAGATGGCATCGTAATAATTCATCCAAATTGGTGGGGGCAGCCTCCGGCCATTTTAAAGGGATGGGTGGATAGAGTGTTGCGTCAAGGAACTGCATATAAATTTCTGGAAGGTGATAACGGTGAAGGTATTCCTGTCGGTCTTTTAAAGGCAAAGGTCGCTCTTGTTTTTAATACATCCAATACGCCAACTGAGCGTGAAGTCAAAGCATTTGGCGATCCGCTGGAAACTCTCTGGAATAATTGTATCTTTGATCTTTGCGGCGTGAAAATATTTCATCGGGAAATGTTCAATGTTGTTATTACTAGTACCGCGGAACAACGACAACAATGGCTCTCAACGGTTCGAAAGGTTGTAAGACATTGCTTTTCAAACTAAAGCGCGTTTCTTGAGCGGCAGATTCAGGCGGGCATCACAGTCTCAACTTTACGAGTATATTTTGTTTCATTTATTGGACCGCTGAAGATAGAAAGGGTTCAAAAGAAAATTTGCCGGACAGGTCATGAAAACATTTTTTAGATCTCTTCTTATTATTATGCTTTTCATACAATTGTCGCCCCTGATAATCCCGCATCAGCACACAACAAGTATGGCGCATATAAAGATAGAACTTGGACATTTATCACCTCAGGCTCTTGATGAATTACTGCGATTCATACATGGGCTTCTGTATGTTGGAATTGCCGGCGCCGTCCTCTTTATCATATCACTCGTCGGATTGTTTTTCTTTTGGAGGCCGTCACGAGAATTGTTCATTGCTTCTGTAATTATTTTTAAAATCTTAGTCAGCGGCTTATTTCTTGAGCCAAATCTCTGGTGGTCTATGCCGCTCGACATTCTTTTTCAAATTATTGCTGTTTCGGTAATCATAATGTCTTATATAAATCCGATGAAAGTTCTCTTTATGAACAAAAATGTATAGGCTAGGTTGCAAAGAAACATCGATCCCTTTGATGCTAAACGAACCGCCTAAGGTGCAAATATTGATGAGAACGATTTGCGTTTTTATACTCTTTTAATGAACGAAGGGGAATGAAGCGTAAATATCGTATTACAGGAAAGCATAAAAACCAAACAGGTGGTCTGCACTCCTCAATACATAGATCACAAAGGAGTATAACAACATGAAAATTCAAATAATGAACAACCGCAGCTTTGTAATTTCGGTCGTGCTCATTCTTATAATCTTTTTCGCCTGTAACGAGCGTAATGAAAAAGTTCATAATCAAAAACAGGGAAACCCAATCAGCAGGGATAGCGTTAGGAAAGAGATTGAAAATGTTTTAAACCGGGAACTGGACTTGTTTTATCCGCTCTGTCTGGATACGATGTATGGAGGCTATAATAACGATATAAACTATAAATGGCAGCTTGAGGGTTCGCAGGAAAAAATGATTGTCTCACAGGCACGCCACATCTGGACGTTGTCCAATGCGGCAATTTTCTATCCCGCGAAGAAAGAAAAATATCATAGTTATGCTTCTCATGGATATAAATATCTGCGGGATGTAATGTGGGATAAACAGTCGGGAGGATTTTTTAATCTTGTAACAAGATCCGGCGATCCCGTGAACGACGGCGGGAAAATAATAAAACAAGCGTACGGTAATGCGTTTGCGATATATGCGCTGGCGGCGTATTATAAAGCTTTCAAAGATACCTCTGCCTTAGGTTTAGCAAAGAGGACGTTTTACTGGATGGAAAAGCACAGCTATGATCCTCAATACGGCGGATACTTTCAGTTTATGCGGCAGGATGGAACTCCTTTCGCGGACGGTTTCGAATCGACGCCGCCGAAGGATCAGAATTCATCAATTCATATTATGGAATGTTTCACCGAACTCTACGGTGTCTGGCATGATCATCTGTTGAAAGAGAGACTTGGTTCACTCCTGCAGATAATAAGAGATACGATTGTTACCCAAAAGGGTTATATGACTTTGTTCTTTCAGCGGGATTGGACGCCGATCTCATACAGGGATTCAAGCAGATGGGTTAGAATGAATCATTCGGATTTGGATTATGTGTCGTTCGGGCATGATATAGAAACAGCATACCTCATGCTTGAAGCATCCGAAAGGCTGGGCATACGTCATGATACTATCACACTTAGAATAGCAAAAAAGATGGTAGATCATACGATAAAAAACGGCTGGGACAATGAAAACGGGGGCATCTTTGACGGCGGATATTACTATAAAGGCGAGGAGAATAAAATAACAATAATTAAAGAGACAAAGGAATTTTGGGCACAGGTAGAAGCGCAGAATTCGCTGCTCATGATGTCTCAATTATTCCCGGATGAAAAAACGGTCTATTATTCTAAATTTCTTGCGATGTGGGAATATAATAAGAAGTATGTGATAGACAATGAATATGGCGGATGGTACTGGGGTGGAATAGATAAAGCTCCTTCTGCAAAATTTAGACCGAAGGCGGATATCTGGAAAGCCGATTACCATTCATCAAGAGCAATGATCAACTGCTTAAGAAGAATGGACAACAAAAAGATCGATGCCCATGAGTAAATTGCAACGATATCTTTTGCGAGATTGATGTAAACTCTTAAGGTAGTGTCGTTTAAGCTCGCTCATTTTTTTTTGTTACAACTTTGTGAATTTCTTCAGTCAGCTCATTATTGATTTTAATCAACCTGTGGAGTTCATCCTGAATTTTCAACAGCACCTCGGTATCTTTAAATGTCTGCAGCGCCTGTTTATCAGAAGCTCCGGCCGCTACCTTTTGTCCCACCATAATGACCGAAAGGAGAACTAATTGAAGAAATGTCTGGGCAAGCCAGGCTACGAGGGAGGCCGTTCCGCCCTCAATTGCCGCAGGGAGACTTATAAATGCTATAAGTGCGAATAGATAGGCGCACCACATTGTGCCTACCATATTAGTTATCAACATTGCTAAACGACCGTTAAATCCAACATGCTCTTGCTCAGTGAGATGGGGACCTATTTTAGATCTTTCCCCAATTCGGGGATGCGGAGTATGTGTATTCATGGCATAAATATACTGTGTCGTCAAATAAAAGTCAAAGAAGATGCGCCGCTCAGTCCTAAGAGGTTACTTGACAAAAGCTTCTTATTTAGATATATTTGCATTCGATCACCGTTCTTACAAGCGGTCGTTTTTTCTAATTTATAAATATTGCGGAGAATAGAAGAAAGTGTATTTGCCGTAAGATTTTTCTTTTCCAACAAATCAATGACATTGTCGAAGGAAAGGAATAAAGAACCGATGTCGACGGCAGTGATAAAAAGAAAAAAACTGTACCTACACTGATTATAAGAATATTTTATAGAGCTGGAATCCTGAGAATGTATTCCTTGACAACGTAAAACAAATGAGAATTAAGCGGGAGCCAGTTTATCATTTTTATCTATTCACATCCTATTATAGAGGAGTAAGCGATGAATCACACTCAAATTATCTTACTGGTTATTGGCGAAATTGTCTCCTTGGTGCTGTTTCTCTACGTTCTCTATCTCTTTGGCGGTATGTATCAGCAGGTAAAAAAGATGTCTGAAAAAGTTGAAGTTCTCGAGAAAAAACTGGGGAAAGATGCCTAATATTTAAAACTTCAAGTCAATCGCTTCTCTATTACCCGCTCAAAGAAGAAGGAGAGCAGGTAAAGATGGTATCCAATTCAACAGGGACGCAATATCCTCTGCGGAGGCATTGGCAAAGGAATAATTTGATCAGATTTCCAGCCTGGAAGATCCCCCGCCAGATGGAAGTCTATAAGCTCTGTACCACTCATACAGGGCTTTTTATTTGCCTTTATTCCTCATTCATGAGCATGCACTACCTTACCAATCAGGCAGAATTATTCAAATTTTGTGATTGAAAGAAAAACTTTGTATCATTTCCGCCGGATACCAAAGGCGGTCGAAGTCCAATGAGTGAACATGATGCCAATCTGATATCATGCCGAATTTTTAATATCCGAAATCAAAAAGGAGAGTTCGATGGACCGGAGAAATTTTCTTGTAAAGCTGCCGTTAGGCGCAGTTGCATTTCAATCGACAATGGCTGCACCTTTGATAAGCAGCCGTGGTTTGGACAAACTTTCTTCCCAGGAAATTTCAGCGCTTGAAAAAGTCAAATGTGCAATGCTTTCGATGCAGCGAGCCACTTGGGAGCAAGGCGTTGCCATGCAGGCTTTACTTGAATTGGGCGAGGAGGAATTGGTCCTGCTTATGGCAAAGGATGCGGTTCTGCGCCAATCGGAGGATGGCAGATTGGCAATGCTGGGAGAAGAGTTTGCATTGACAGATGCTTGTTCTCCGGGAGAAGCCGTTCTCTGGGCGGCAAAGAAAACGAGAGATCCGGCTTTTCAACACGCATTTGATAAACTACTCGAATACGTCGAGAAGAAGGCGCCTCGCAGCGCCGACGGTACTATTTATCACTTCACGAACATTCCGCAAATTTGGAGCGATGCAACTTATATGCTGCCGCCGTTCTTAGCTGTTGCTGGAAAATTTAGAGAGGCTGTACGTCAAATCGAGGGTATTCGGACGGCGCTGTGGAATCCCGATAAAAAACTGCTCTCCCACATGTGGGATTACGAGAAAAAAACCTTTCCCGGGAAAGATTTTTGGGGAGTCGGCAACGGCTGGTCGGCAGCCGGAGTGACGCGGGTGATTCGTGCGCTTCCGGAAGCCATGGCGGCAGAAAAGAAATTTCTTATCGTCTATGTTCAGGAAATTATAGATGGATGTCTGAAATACATGCGCAGCGACGGCTTGTTCCACAACACCGTCGACGATTCCGAATCGTTTGTCGAGACGAATTTAGCGCAGATGCTTTCGTATTCTATTTATAGAGGCATCAGCGGCGGGTGGATAGATCGAACATATAAAGGACATGCCGACCGTATGCGTGCGGCAGCTCATGCAAAAGTCGATACGCTCGGATTGGTTCAGGGAGTGTGCGGTTCGCCGGAATTCAATCATCCCGGAACGGCAACGGAAGGCCAGGCATTTTTCCTGATGATGGAAGCGGCATACGCCGATTTGCCGAAGATGTAGTGAAAGAAAATAAATTACCAAAGCATGTTTAGTACCGCGTCATGGAAAAGCAAGTCCGGTTTCCATGGTCGGATTTAATCCAGGATTCTTGATCTCCATGTTCTCGAGTACTGTAACTTCCAATCATAGTTATACGTAAGAAACAATATCATCAATCTCTAAAAATATTATCAACTTCTTTATGAAGAAGGAGTATGTATGGGAAAACGCATGATCATGTTATTGGTTCCAATAGCAATTGCCATTGGGTTCTCAACTATGCTTCACGCTCAGGGAAATCAATCCGGAAAGAAACATTATGATCTGTTTTTGAAAACAAGCGACTCGTGGAAGATGGTCAATAAGGAATTAACTATACCGTGCGACTTCCATTCCGATGATCCGAAAAATCTTCCCGGTAAATACTTTCATGGAGCTCTTCTGAAAAAAGAAATTGAAGGCAGAGAACCCGGGCCTGTTACATTTCATGTGAATTATCCCTCTGCGGGTAATTTTGTTTTTTTCCTTGAGACAGTATCGGATACGGGAATATTAAAAATCAGTCTGGATCATAAAAAGTTAAAGACTTTTAAATTTATGACCGGACCGAATGGCAAATGTCCCTGGGTTGAAAGCAGATCTATGGGAAACGGAATATTTCAATGCGATTACAACAAAGAGTACAGCGTTAAAATTCCGGCGGGGAAGCATGATGTATCGGTACAGAACATGGGAACAGACTGGCTGAGTATCGGTTATTTTGTGTTTTCCGGATATTCCCCAAAAATAATGTTCCGTGAATATGAAGATTGGAAGAAATACAAAACCACATTAGCTCAAATCGACAAGCGTTTAAAGAAATATAGAGAGAGGGCAGAAAAATTATATTCGAAACAATCGGGAGATATTAATTATGATCTCCTGCCGACTCTTAAGCTGCAGATTGAGAATTTTGAACAACTCACGAAAAAACATGCTTCGGTTGATTTTAATCTGATGAGGACTGAAAAAGAGCTGAAGGAAATATTCGAATATGCGGAATCCAATAAAGATTATTTTAAATTAAAGAGAGGCAGGATAAAGGCAGGATATTTGTCTGAGATCGACAGCACATACCAGCCGTACGATATTCTCATTCCACAAAGTTATAGTCCGGCAAAAAAATATGCATTAGTTCTTCTTCTGCATGGCTACCAAAATGAAATTCATAAATATTCCGAACTGGTGAAGGACGATAAGAATTCAGACCTTGACTCGCTCAGCGTCATTAAAGCAGCGCTCTACGGCAGAAGAAACCATTATTATCTGGGAGCGGCCGAGGAAGACGTGCTGGCGGTGATGAACATTGTTCAATCAAAATATTCGATTGATCCGGATAAAATTTATCTTACCGGCTCATCCATGGGCGGATATGGAACGTGGTTTATCGGACTTAATTATCCTGATCTGTTCGCAGCGATCAGCCCGGTTTGTCCGCCTTCAATATTCTCAGGAATAAAATTTTTAAATACCATCAGCCCGATTGAATACATCTCGAACGCTCAACATCTTCCGGCGAGGATTTATCACGGTGCGGCGGATTCTACGGTCAATGTAAATAATTCGCGTCGGATGGCAGGCAGATTGAAAGAAATGAATTATGAATATGTTTATACGGAATATCCCGGTGTCGGTCATGATTCATGGAATAAAGCAGATGCGGATACTGACCGCCTGCCCTGGCTGCTCAAACATACCAGAAACCTGTACCCGGACAGCGTGAGACATAAAGCATTCTATTTGCGGTACGGAAAAGCATACTGGCTGCAGATTACAAGAAAGAGAGACTGGAATAAATTCTCCGAAATTGAAGGAAATATCACCGGAAGAAACAGCGTCAACATTCATACCGACAACATTGCGTCGTTTTCTGTCGATTTGAGACACCCGGCTCTGAATATAAAAGAACCGGTGCGCGTGATTATCGACCGAGATTCCATTCTGTTGAACAATCCTTCTGAAAGCGCAGAGTTTTATCTTTCGAAAGATTCAACATGGGTCATGGGCGTGCCAAAGATAACCGGCCTTCAGAAAAAACACGAATTGGAAGGTCCGTTCAATGCTGTGGAGACCGGCCCATTCCTGTTTGTGTATGGAACCGGAAACGCTCAAAAAGCCGGCATGCTGAAGAAGATCGGAACTATGATGCAAAACGGATGCGCTGTTTCGGATATGGATATTAAATTAGTCCCGGATACGCTGGTTATTCAGAATAAATTAGCGGAGAAAAATAATCTTTATTTAATCGGCTCACCGGACGAAAATATTTACTTAAGAGAAATAATTTCCGGTCTTCCTGTTTCCTTCGGCAAGGATTCGCTGGAGTTTAACGGGAAATACAACCGCATGGAAACGGGCATTAAACTGATTTATCCGAATCCGAAACAACCGGATAAATATCTTATTGTCGATACATACCCTGAACTCCTGCCCGATATCGACCAGATCGTGGATTTTCCTGCGGCGGATTATTTGATCTATTCCTTAAAAGGCGGAAAGTTCGAAATTTTGAAGGACGAATTTTTCGGTCCGGACTGGCAGGTTGTCAAATAGTCTGTAATCAATGGGAAGAAAAAAAACAGGAAGAAGGAAGGGTTTCTCTGTCATATTGAGTACGAACACAGACAGATTAAAAAAACCGCAACCTTTTCTTCCTATCAGGAGTCATATTACTATACCAGCCTTTTTTTCAATTTTTAGAGAGACTTTCATCTTATGAAAACACTTACATCGCTCTTGGTTTGCTGTTTCCTCTTCATCTCTCAATGCAAGCCGCAGGACTTGGATTATTCTTTTAAAGAAAACTACGCCATATCTCTTCCGGCAAAGTTGTCCGTATCCTCGTCGGACGGCAACATCGATGTTCTTTCTTCGAATGGTAAAGAAATTCAGGTGTTCTATATCGTCAAACGGGATAATAAGCTTCTTGCGATGAACAGGACAGAAGTAGAACAAAAAGGAATGTCCATCGATGTTTCGAATAAAGGCAATAGTTTAAAAATCGACGTTCGCTACCCCATGGGCTTTTGGTCGCTTCATTTACTTAATCGCGTTATTGTTCATCTTAAAATACTTGTGCCTCAAGAAACAGAATGCCGGTTGACATCCTCGGATGGAAATATTTCTTTACAGGATTTGAAATCGAACCAGCAGGTCAGGACCGACGACGGAAACATTCGCGTTTCTCATGTGGCCGGCGATATTTCGGCAAAGAGTAAGGATGGCAATATTGAGATTTCAAAAATTAACGGTGCGGTTTCAGCTTCTGCATCTGATGGAAATATCCGCGTAAAGGAAATCGATGGTTCGTCAGACATTCAATCAAGCGACGGTAATCTTGAAATGGAAGATATCGACGGGTCGATACAGTGCAGGGCAAGCGATGGAAATATCGAACTTAAGAATGTACGCGGCGATATCGCCGTAAAAACTTCTGATGGAAATATCTCTTTTACAGATCTCTCCGGATCTTTGACGGCTCAAACCGGAGACGGAAGTATAAATGGGAATATTCTTCAATTAAAAAACTCTCTGACCGTTAAAACAGGAGACGACAATATCGATCTTACCATTCCTGATGGATTGGGTCTGGATTTGAACATTAAAGGAGAATCACTGAAAGTACCGTTAAAGGATTTTTCAGGAGAATCCACCGATAATTATATAAAGGGAAAAATTCACGACGGGGGCATATCTGTGGATATCACAACCAATGACGGGAGCATAAAACTTGAATATAAATAAAGGAATTCGTAATCACTCAGTGTATGTAAATAATCCTGTCATTCCCGTCCCGACTAAGTCGGGAGGAATCCAGAACTGAGTTTTAACCTATTTCTGGATTCCCTGCATGCGGCGGGCAGGCCGATAAGAACGTTCGGGAATGACGGTGTTTTTTATAATTTCAAAAATACGCTGAGCAGCAGTTACCATCTTTTTTTTATTCAATTGCGCATTCAAGCCGTTACGAAGCATGTCCGAAGAACTGCGATTCAGGGATCACAACCATTTTAGCAAACCGCAAGTCTAAACGATATTGAAGCGCTATCGGGAGAGAGAGACTATTCTGCTTATGCGCATATCGAGACAAGTAAATAATTCGAAAGGAATCAATAGCCATGAAAAATGTCATACTTTTTTCGCTGTTCTGCGTGCTTTCATTTTGTGCATTTCATGGACCCAGAATCCAGGGCAATGGCACGATCAAAACCGATGCCCGGGAAATTCCAGCATTTAAGTCGATCGTCTGCGACGGCGGATATGATATTCATATAACTTGCCAGGCGCAGCAATCGGTGTCCGTGGAATCCGATGAAAATCTAATGCCGTTTATCAAGACCGAAGTCAACGGAAAAACCCTCCGCATATATACGCAAGGGGATCTTTCGCCTTCTCAGGGGATCAGGATCAATGTTGCTGTTCCTCATCTTGAAGAATTTACAGTCAACGGATCGGCTGAGGGAGACATCCAGAATATCGGACCCGATTCATTTGCTCTATCCATCAACGGATCGTCGCAGCTAATCCTCAGCGGTGCGGCAGAGAAGGTAAAAATTCATATATCCGGCTTCGGCAAAATCGATGCCGATTCTTTAAGCACAGGCGAGGCAAAAATGCATATCGAGGGAAGCGGTACTATTCAATGCCGTGTTATGAATTCACTCGATGCACGGATCGAAGGGAGCGGTACGATCAAGTACCACGGAGAACCTAAGACCATTCACCAATCCGTGAACGGTTCGGGATCGATTGAGAAAGAATAATCTTTCTCTTATGCACATGCAATAAATGCGGCGAATATACCAGATCAAAATGAAAAAAAATGCAAGTGTATCGTGAGCTTATAAAGCAACCATATCCCATATCAATGAGAACATCTATAATTGCAATGTTGGAATCAATGAAAACTTGCCGGCCGAGCAGAATGCTGTATGTATTTATGCTTAGTATTGCATTCCATGCTCATATCTTCGCTCAAAGTTCGCTCGATTCATTGCTGCGGACATTGCCTGAAACATGTACATCGCTCATGCAGCAGCGCGGCTGGCCGAGTCTCTCGGTAGCCGTTGTCCTCGATCAAAAAATAATTTATTCACAGGCATTCGGTTATGCCGACATCGAAAAGCAGATACCGGCGACGACAAAGACGATTTATCGGATTGCCTCAATGACGAAGTTGTTTAACGCAACCATGCTCATGCAGCTTGCTGAACGCGGCTTGGTTGATCTGAACGATCCCTTAATCAAATATATTCCTGGGTACAGTCCAAAATATCTGCCGAACACAGGTCCGACAACATTGCGTCAGCTTGGAACACATACAGCAGGATTGCATGTCGATGCGGCGCAGGGCTTCTGGCATTATTTATCGAATTTGGAATGGGTCGTTTCGAAGGGAAAGGAAAAGATCGTATGGGGTGTCACGAAAGACGACCTGCTTTCGACATTAGATAAAGTTGAAATAGAGTACACGCCCAATATGTACCCTCATTATTCGAACTTCGCTTTTCAACTGCTCGGTATTGCTCTGGAAAATGCCGCACATGAACCGTTTGAAAAATATATCAAATCCAATATACTCGATCCGCTCGATATGAAGAATTCAGATTTCAGCCTCAACGACGAACAACAATCTCACTTTGCAGTGGGCTATACGTACCTGGAGCCGGATTTTCAGCGTTATCGTGCACCCGACTGGGATCTATCAATTCTCAAATATTCAGGTGGACTCTATTCGACGCCGGAAGATATTGCTCGTTTTATTTCTTTTCAGTTCCGGGATCAATCTGGCAAAGATGGAAAAGTCCTGAGCGGCGACGGATTGAGATTCATGCGCACACCGCAAACATTGCGCAATCCTGAATCGCACGATACGTACGGCATCGGATGGGCAATATATGAATATGAGGGTCATCAGGTCATGGGCCATGCCGGCGGACATTGGGGATTTGGTTCAAAAGTTGAAGTCTTACCCGATCTGAAACTGGGTGTTGTTATCATGACGAATTGCAATTACCCGCAAGGGAATATCGGTCCGGAGAAGGATTTGACAAGAATCATCATTGACAAGTTACTTCCAGTCCTGGAGACAAAGAAAACCGAACCGGCGTTTGATCTCCGAAGTGTGAATGTCCATACGTATGCCGGATTGTATGCCATTCCCGGTGAATATGCTCACGCCGAAGTACAGGTAAAAAACGACACGCTATATTTTTCTTTAGAGGAGAAACCAGAGTTTAATGCCGCCATCCTGCCAATCGATTTGCATCGCTTCTGTTTTGCCGCCGATCCGGGCAGGCATCCGATGTTTCGGTTTGGTACAGATGGTTCCGGCAAGGTTGTGAGCCTGGAATTTTTGGAATTCAAATTCAAGAAAAAATAAGATAGAGTGGCGGCGAGTTTAATCGACCTGAGCGCTTCAAGTTCGAATAGAAAGCTTCATAAACTGTGGAAGCAACTATATTAAGGCAATTTGCATTTTCATTAATCAGGAAAAGTTACCCCCCCACCTTGAAAAGGTCTGTTAAAAACACATAGTATTTCCTAAGGAATTCGCATACTTTTTTAACCACCTTGAAAAGGTCTCCCTAAGGTCTCCCTAAGGTCTCCCTTCATGCAATCATGGCTTAAGGGCGGTTGATAGCGCAATCCGCCTCATCTTTATTCCCCATCGGATTTAAACCGTTCCGGGAATCGAATAACGAAAATGAGACGGAACTTATGGCTGTTCTCTCCCTTAATTATTCTTCTGCATCTGCTATGGCTGGTTCAGCATCTTGAAATTCCATTTTGGAATATCAAAATAAGTCGAGTTGTCTGCCGGTTTCCATATAAAAAAACGCCCACTATGCTGTTTAGTTCATCGGCCTTTCAGGTTTTCCTGCTTTTTATAGGCTAAATTCAGATATCACCTGTTTATGTCCTTGACAAGCTTTCAGTAAATATGTAGGTTCCTGCAGGGTTCGTAAGGGGATTTGAACGGATGCATGCAGGAAATCTTGACGGGGTCAAAATAAGATTTCTTCCTTGCGAATCCGGTGAAGGAAAAAGTTATTCAACCGCATTAATCCACATATCAATCACACTTCCATAGGGGGAAAAGTTATGGATCAGCTATACAACAAAATCATCATATCCGGGAAGAATACATATTCTCTGGATGTGAAGGAAGCAAAGAATCAATCGAAATATCTCGCCATCAGTTCCAGTTCTCCGTCTAATAAAGAACCTGATAAAATGGTTAAGCAGAGCGTTCTGGTTTTCGATAATGTTATCGATAACTTTGTCAGCACGTTGAAAGAAGCTTCGCAGGTGATGAAGTCGGAATCGAATTTCAGTAAAATGATTCATTCCGGAAAGATCACGTATTCGGTTGATGTCAGAGAATCGAAAAAGCAAAACAAATATCTTTGCATCGCATCAACGCGTCCTTCCAAGGAAGATGCCCAAAAATTTATCCGGCAAAGTATAGCGGTGTTCGATAATGCAGCACCGGATTTTGTAGGCGCTGTCGAGGAATCGCTGCCTTTCTTAAAATAGGACATGCTGTTCGATGCAGCAAAAAAGCCCGCTTTTCGGCGGGCTTTTCTTTGTCTTGTTTGTTCTCTCTTTATTGGGTAGATTTTAGAAAGTATGCGTATTCCAGATGAGAAAATAGAAGATGTTCGCCGTTCGAGCGATATCGTGGATGTTCTTTCTCCCTATGTCCGGTTTAAAAAACGCGGAAAGAACTACATAGGGCTTTGTCCATTCCATAAAGAAAAAACTCCTTCCTTTACTGTGAGCGCGGAAAAGCAAATGTACCATTGTTTCGGATGCTCCAAGGGAGGAAATGTCTTTACGTTCGTTATGGAAATGGAAAAGGTTTCCTTTGTCGAGGCGGTTCGATCTTTAGCCGCCCGTGCCGGCATTGAACTTCCCGACGATTCGCAAATCTCTTCCGAACAGAAAACCGAATCGGATCAATTGCTTGCCGCATGCCGGTTTGCCGGCATCGTTTTCTATGAAAATCTGGTAAAAAGCGATGAAGGAAAATCAGCGCTTGAATATTTTCACAAGCGCGGATTCATGGACGAAACGATCCGCACATTCGGATTAGGATACTCGCTGAATTCCTGGGATGCATTTATTCTGCGTGCGAAAGCGGAAGGGTTCAGTTCTGAAGTTTTAGTCAAAGCGGGACTTGCGCGCGCGAGAGACGACGGTTCGTCGTACGATTATTTCCGGGGACGAGCGATGTTTCCGATTTTTTCCACAGTCGGCCGTGTGATCGGTTTCGGCGCCCGAAAAATGCGGGAAGACGATCCGGTTGCAGGAAAATATATCAATTCCCCGGAAACGCCGATCTATAATAAAAGCCGCGTCCTCTTCGGCCTTTCGCATGCAAAAGAAGCGATACGTCATGAAGAGAGCGTTCTCATGGTGGAAGGCTACGCAGATCTTATTTCACTTTATCAAGCCGGAATTCAAAACGTCGTGGCATCCAGCGGGACAGCTCTGACCGAAGAACAGCTAACGTTGATCGGTCATTATACGCACAACCTGACTTTAATATACGACGGCGACTCAGCCGGTTCGAACGCTACTATCCGCGGTATCGATCTGGCGCTGGCTCAGGATTTCGATATCAATATCGTGGAACTGCCGGAAGAAGAAGATCCCGATTCGTTTGTTCAAAAGAACGGCGGAATTGCATTCAAAGAACTTATGAAGAGCGCGGTTTCCTTTATAGAATTCAAGACAAAAAAATATTTAGCCGCAGGGGTTCTGGCAACTCCTGCAGGAAAAACGAATGCTCTTCGTTCCATCGTTCAATCCATCGCCAGGATCAACGATGAACTAAAGCGCAATATTTTTATTAAGGACGTATCGGATAAATTTCAGATATACGAAAGCGTTCTCTTCCGCGAGCTCGACCGCGCTCTTGCACAGGAGAAAAAGGATTCGCGCCGCTCCTTCGAAACCGCACGCTCTGCCGAGCGAAGAGAGCCGGAAGCTGTCGAACCGGCGAAATCCGCCTCTCCGGCTATTTTACCCGAGGAAAAAGATCTTCTCAAAATATTCTTGGAAGGGAATTTCGAAGTTATCCGGTTTGTTCTCTCTCATATAGGTATCGATCAAATAACCGATACACATGTCCGCGTCATTCTTCAGAATATACTCGATATGACGGATGAATCCGGATCGTTTGACGTGAACCGGCTTATGGCAGAGATACAGGATCCGGAAATGAAAGGCTTGATCAGCGATGCCCTGGTGAGCAAATACGAGCTAAGCCGCGGCTGGCTCGAGATGGAAAAAGAAATCGATGAACCGAATCCATGGAAGATTGCCCGCGATGCCGTTGTGGCGATTCAAAAAAAGAATATTTTAAAAGAAATGGAACAAAACGAACGCAGCCTCAAAGAAGTTATGCAGCAAAGAGGAGACACTATGCCGTATATGCAGAGACATGAAGAGTTGAAGAAAATACAGCGAGAGTTGAATTCTCCCGAGTATTTAAAAGTGAAAACACAATAGAGGATTGATCCGATGCCACGAAAAACTCCACTCATGATTTATATCACGCCCGGCAAATGCGATTTTTGCGGCTGCTGTGTAGGCGTATGTCCGGAAGATGCCATCGAACTTATGGAATCACGGATATCTATAATTGACGAACGCTGCACGAATTGCAGTAAATGCGTATGGGCATGTCCGTGGGAAGTTATTAAATTTCATAGAGAAGGCGTTGCAGAGCTTCCCTCCCAACAGCCGATGTTTTTGAATGCTGTGCAAATTGAACAAAGCAAGTAGGATAACAGAATGAAAAAAGAATATGATGTCATTGTTGTCGGCGGTGGTCCTGCCGGATCTACTGCTGCACGTTATGCGGCCTCAGGAGGTGCTTCTGTTTTGATGCTGGAAAAAGACCGCGATATCGGATATCCGGTACGCTGCGGCGAAGCGGTGAGTCATGAAGGCGTAACACAGTTCATCGAACCGGATTCGAAATGGATCGCTGCGACTGTTACAAAATTCCGTCTTGTCGCTCCAAATGGAAAAGAAGTTATTCCGCTTTTAGATGGAACCGGATACGTCCTGGAACGCCGCTTGTTCGATTATGCAGTGGCGAAACTTGCCGCAGAAGAAGGAGCGGAGATTGTCACAAAAGCATATGTCTACGATCTGCTGACCGATTCGGCGGGGGGTGCTGCGGGCGTTAAAGCGCTGATTAAAGATAAACGGGTCGAAATCCGTTCTCGTGTCGTGATTGGAGCGGACGGCGTAGAGGGCCGGGTTGGGCGATGGGCCGGAATCGATTCCGTTTGTTCCATCCACGACATGGAAAGCTGCGCGCAGATGACACTGAGCGGAATCGATGTCGTCCAAGACCGTTTGGATTTTTATTTCGGCGAGGAACTTGCTCCCGGCGGCTACCTGTGGGTTTTTCCCAAGGGGAAAAATTCCGCAAATGTCGGCATCGGTATTTCCGTCGAAGAGGCGAAGAAGAAATCCGCAATAAAATATCTGGAAGAATTTGTGGACCGGGTTTTTCCGAATGCCGCAATGCTGACCCGCATTGCAGGCGGCGTGCCTTGTGCTGCAACGTGCGACACACTTGTTAAGAACAACGTCATGCTGGTCGGCGATGCGGGACATCAGGTCAACCCGACCTCCGGCGGCGGCATTATCAGCGGCATGATCGGCGGCATGATAGCTGGACAGGTTGCTTCGGAAGCAATCAAAGCGAACGATTTATCACTTCTGCCGGAATACCAAAAGCGCTGGCAAAAACGTCTCGGCTGGCGGCACGAAGTGTTCTATACTATTAAAGAGGCGATCTCCGATTTTTCCAACGAGACGCTGAACTCCATTGCAGAGTCCGCTTTGAAACTGCCGGAAGGCAAGAGAACGCTCGGCGGAATTTTCCGGGCAGCGCTGTGGAACAAGCCGTCGCTTTTAATTGATGTTGCGAAAGTGTTTATTTCTTAAAAAGAATACAGGAGACAGAAGTCAGGAGACAGAATTTAGGAGTCAGGAGTCAGGAGTTAGAAGAAAGAGAACAGGAGATACGGAGCAGAAGGAATATATCTTTCTATTTTCTTGTATCCCATATTCTATCTTCTATCTTCTAAATTCTTACTTCTTGCTTCTTACTTCTGTCTCCTTCTCTCCGTTGCTTTTCCTGCAATTTTTGGCTTAATTTATACGATTGAAGAGTCTCAACTATGTCGTTCCCGATGCACGAATCGGGGAATTCGGATCTTTATAAACAGATAATTCTTTTTGATAACCTTAATTTGGAGATAAACATGTCACAAGTTATTACAGATGTATGGGCACGTGAGATACTTGACTCGCGCGGCAATCCTACAATTGAAGTGGATGTCGAACTCGAAGACGGCACTGTCGGCCGTGCCGGAATTCCGAGCGGCGCTTCTACAGGTGAAAACGAGGCGGTTGAACTCCGCGACGGCGATAAGTCGCGCTACTTAGGCAAAGGCGTTTTGAAGGCCGTTGAAAATGTAAATACTATTATAAGCGAAGAAGTAATCGGGTTCGATGCGACCGATCAGGTGGGTATCGACAAGATGATGATAGCGCTCGACGGCACGCCGACAAAAGGCAAGCTCGGCGCGAACGCAATTCTGGGTGTTTCGCTGGCAGTTGCAAAAGCATCGGCGGCATCGCTCAATGTTCCGCTCTATCATTATATCGGCGGCACGAATGCGAAAGTTTTACCCGCTCCGATGATGAACATCATTAACGGCGGTTCACACGCGGATAATAACGTCGATTTTCAGGAATTTATGATTTTCCCGATTGGCCTACCGACATTCGCAGAAGCTCTGCGAACGGGCTCGGAAGTATTTCATACACTCAAGGGTGTACTGAAGAAAAAGGGATACAGCACAGCGGTCGGCGACGAAGGCGGCTTTGCTCCGAATTTAAAATCGAATGTCGAAGCGATTGAAGTGTTATTGGAAGCGATTACCAAGGCCGGCTACACGCCGGGCGAACAGGTCTACATTGCGCTCGATCCCGCTGCGAGCGAATTTTACGATACGGAAAAAAAGAAATATGTTTTCCATAAATCGGATAAGTCGGAAAAATCCGCAGAAGAAATGGTAAAGTTCTGGGAAAACTGGGTAAAGCAGTATCCGATTGCATCTCTAGAAGACGGCATGGCAGAAGGAGACTGGGACGGATGGAAGCTTTTGACCGATGCTGTCGGCAGCAAGATTCAATTGGTCGGCGACGATATATTTGTGACAAACGTCGAATATTTAGCCAAAGGCATCGCCAGAAGAGTGGCCAATTCGATACTTATTAAAGTGAACCAGATCGGCACGCTGACCGAAACTCTGGATGCGGTCGAGATGGCAAAGAGAGCTCATTACACGTCGGTGATCAGTCATCGTTCCGGCGAAACGGAAGACACCACGATTGCAGATATCGCAGTTGCAACAAATTGCGGAATGATCAAAACCGGATCTGCAAGCCGCACCGACCGCATATCAAAATATAATCAGCTGCTGCGTATTGAAGAAGAACTCGATACAAATGCGATCTATGCAGGAAAATCGGCCGTGAACGCAAAGTTGTAATGAACAACGGTTCTTGCAGGGGTTTGCGGAAATGGATTCCTTTTCTGCCAACCTTTTCTTTTGCGCACATAATAAAGTAAGACATTTAAGAGGAAGGATAAGACCATGATTCCAAAAATAAAATTCGGTACAGATGGTTGGCGGGGTGTTATCGCGTCCGATTTTACATTCGATAACGTTGCAAAAGTTGCTCTGGCAACGGCAAATTTTTACAAGAAGCATAAAAAAATCAAAAACGGCATCGTGGTAGGTTACGATGCGCGTTTCCTTTCACGGGAGTTTGCGGAGAAGGTCTCCGAAGTCATAGGCAATCGGGGAATCAAGGTTATTTTGTCGGATAAAATTTCTTCCACGCCGATGGTTTCGCTTTTGACCAAGAACCTCAATGCGGCGGCAGGAATTATCATCACAGCAAGCCACAACCCGGCGCGTTATAACGGCTACAAGATTAAAGGGGATTTCGGCGGGCCGGCATTTCCGGAAACAATCGCAAAGGTCGAAAAGGAACTAAAAAAAGTTATCAAGACCAATGTCGTATCGAAGAAATCGTTCGACGAATTGGTGGAAAAAGGGGCCATTCAACAGATCGATTTTACCGCGGCGTATGTGGCCGACGTGAAGAAGAAATTAAATATCGACGTTATTACATCTGCCGGAATCAAGATTGCGTACGATGCCATGCATGGAGCCGGACAGGGCGTCATGGAGCAGATCGTACCTTTGAAAGTTTCATTACGCGGGGATTTCAACCCGTCCTTCGGGGGAGCGCATCCCGAACCGCTGCCGCAGCATACCAAAGGTCTCGGTGAAGCAGTCGTGAAAGAAGGATGCGATATCGGCATTGCTACAGACGGCGACGCGGACCGAATCGGTGCCTACGATGAAAAAGGAAATTTTGTAGATTCGCACCGCATCTTTGCTCTTTTGCTGAAATACTTTGTGGAAGAAAAGCACCTGACCGGCGAAGTGGCGAAATCATTTTCCGTCAGCCAGTTGATAGATCAATTGTGTAAGAAGCTTGGCGTGACATTGAATGAAACACCGGTCGGCTTTAAGTACCTCTGCCAATTGATGATCGAAAGGGACATTTTGATTGCGGGGGAAGAAAGCGGCGGGCTCGGCGTCAAAGGGCATTTACCGGAACGGGACGGTATTTATATCGGATTGATCCTCTGCGAAATTCTTGCTGTACGTAAGAAAAAGCTAAGCGAATTGGTGGAAGAACTGATGAACGAATTCGGATGGCATTATTACAACCGGTATGATGCGCATCTGACGGAAAAAGAGAAACAACGGATCTTAAAAGCATATAAAAAAGGGGTCAAAGCAATTGCCGGTGTTCCGGTGCTTCGCGTGGAAACGAAAGATGGTTTCAAGCTCTTTATGGAAAATGGCTGGGTGCTTGTCCGCGCATCGGGAACCGAACCGCTTATCCGTTTTTATGCGGAAGCGGATTCGCCGGAAAAAGTGGAAACATTGCTCAAATGGGCACAAGCCGTATAGTCATGGATATAGATTATAATGAACATTCAAAGCCTCCGGATTCAGTTTTTGCGGAGGCTTTTTTAATGAAAGAAAGTAAAAAATATTTTTGTTTTTGCGGAACAAAATAACCCCTCCTTACGTTTAATATATTGACACACAAAAAGAAAAACCTTACCTCCTCCCTAAAAATAAGGAAGCCAGATTGTAAAAAATCTGGCTTCTCTCTCCTTTAAAATTGCAAATATCAAATTTCAAATTGCAGATTTATTGGTTCTGAAAAACGTTCAAAGTGCTGCAGTGTTGCGGTTCGACGTAAAAAAAACGGTGAATGTAATCAAACCAAGAACCAAGAACCACGAACTCCTTTATTCATATCTCAATGCATCGATCGGATTCAGCATTGCGGCTTTGCGTGCCGGATAATACCCGAAGAATATTCCGATAATAAAGGAAAACCCAAACGAAAGCACAATGGAGAATACCGTAATGATCGTCGGCCATTTTGCAAGCGAGGAAATGACGGTCGAACCGACCACTCCAATGATGATGCCGATGATTCCTCCGAGTATACTCAGTACGAGCGCTTCAATAAGAAACTGGGTTAAGATATCTCTGCCGCGTGCACCGATCGACATCCGGATTCCGATTTCACGCGTACGTTCAGTCACCGAAACGAGCATAATATTCATAATACCGATGCCGCCGACTAAAAGCGAAACCGAAGCGATGCTGGCGAGCAGGATCGTAAGGATTTCCGTAGTCGCTGTTGCTGTATTGGCAATATCCGTCTGGTTGCGAATGGTGAAATCATCCGCGTCGCCTGGTGCAAGCTTATGGCGCATACGCAGCAAATCCGATATTTGCGATTGTGCGAGATTCATGGTCGTGGGAGAAGTTGCCGAAACCAGAATGTATCGTAAAAAAGTCGTGAATTGCAGGCGTTTTAAAATAGTAGAATATGGAACGATCACAATATCGTCCTGATCCTGTCCCATGGCATTTTGACCTTTTTTGGTAAGGACGCCTATGACTTTAAATGGTTCGTTACGAATCCGGACAGTCTGATCGATGGGTGAGGTATCGGGAAAAAGATTATCGACAACCGTCTGTCCAAGCACACATACTTTTGCCGCTGTCTTGACGTCCGCATCGGTAAAAAATTCGCCGTCGGAAATAGTCCATAACCGTATGGACATGTAATCCGCACTTCCTCCTTCGATGCCGGTCTGCCAGTTCATGTCGCCGGAAATCACCTGTGCACTTGTGCGCGTGCCGGGAGATACGAAGGCAACAGCCGGGCATTCTTTCGGAATGGCAAGAGCGTCGTCTTCAGTCAGTGTTGTCATTGTGCCTGCGCCGGTCCGTATGCTGCCCTGCTGCTGTGAACCGGGAAAAACGATGAGTACATTTGTTCCGAGTGCTGCAATTTGCTGCTTCACGGATATTTCCGCTCCCTGCCCGATGGCAAGCATAACAATAACTGCACCGACGCCGATAATAATACCAAGCATAGTCAGAAATGACCGCATTTTGTTGCGCTGGAGTGCGCGAAATGCCGACAGGAATATATTCAACATTTTCATGCTTCATCCTCCTCGTCGATGGCAGGCATATCTTTCAGAACTTCGGATGCGATTTTGCGGCTCGTGTTGAGTTTGTCGGTCCGCACTCTGCCGTCGCGAAAAATAATCTGGCGCCGGGAAAATTGTGCTATATCCGGCTCGTGTGTAACAATAAGAACCGTAATGCCGTTATCGTTCAATTGCTGGAAAATTTCCATCACTTCAACGCTTGTCCGGCTGTCCAGATTTCCGGTCGGTTCGTCGGCCAGCACGATGCTCGGATCGTTGACTAAGGCGCGGGCAATTGCGACACGCTGCTGCTGTCCGCCCGAAAGCTGGTTAGGATAATGATGAACGCGGTCTCCAAGTCCTACGCGTTCAAGCGCTCGAATAGCTCTTTCCTTGCGAACTTTTCCCGGCGTGGAACCGTAGAGCAGCGGAAGTTCGACATTTTCAATTGCGCTCGTTCTGGAAAGCAGATTAAAGCCCTGGAAAACGAAACCGATTTTATGATTCCGGATCTGTGCAAGGTTGTCCCGCGTTAATCCGCTGACATCGATATCGTCCAGCCTGTATATGCCCTTCGTCGGTTTGTCGAGGCAGCCGAGGATATTCATAAATGTAGATTTTCCGGATCCCGATGCTCCCATAATAGCGACGAATTCGCCGTTATGAATTTCCAGGCTTACACCGCGCAGGGCATGCACTTCAATCTCACCCAGCTGATACAGTTTTGTCAGGTGTTCGACGCGGATAACCGTATCGTTCTTTTGCAGAGTGCGAGGTTCGATCCCGGTAATCATCGGACGCCTCGGGCTCCCTGTGGCTGCTGACCGGAGAGCGGGCTGCGCAGCTGCTGATTGGCGGCATCGTCTTCACCGCTGCTGATTCCAAGGACAATTTGATCGCCGGGTTTCAGTTTATCCGTAGTAATCTCAGTATATTTGCCGTCGCTCAATCCGGTTCGTACATAAACGGGTTCCAACTTTTTATCGGCATTGAGTATCCATACTTTGCCGAATCCGCTTTGATGCTCCGCTAAGTACGGGCTTTTTTCATACTCCGGGAAAGTTTGCGTGATGCCGAATGTCGTCGTGGTGCGCACGCGCGTAGCAATCGGATGTCCCTTTACGGGCGTACGTCCATGTTGCCCTTTTTTTGTAAAATATTTTTGTACTTCAACCATCAAATCTTCGCGGCTCATATCGCTGTGAACTTTCTTGATAGAATCGCGAACAGCGCGAAAGAGTGTACGGTCTGCGTCGGAAAGCGGAAACATGCTGCCGTTGTTTTGATTGCTCGCAAACCCGCCGGATGACCCTTCAGCTGCTGTTTTATCCTGACCTGTCTGTCCCTGCGATGACGTTTCAACTCCGGAGCGGCGCCGCACTTTGGTCGAGTCAATAAGCTCAGCAGGCGGCTGCAATCTCAATGCGAGGTTCATGACGCGTGCAGCGTTTTGACTCGATCCGACCAATATTTTGACATTTGCCGTCATTCCCGGCATGAGTTTGAGATCGCCGTTATCGACGTCGATGATAACGATGTAATTCACCACATTGGAGACGCTTGTCGGATTAAGTCTGATTTGCGAAATCTCGCCGGAAAACTTGTTGTCCGGATAGGCGTCGACGGTAAAATATCCTGTCTGTCCGATGGAGACCCTGCCGATATCGGATTCGTCGACAGTCGTTTGGACCTGCATTTTGCGCAAGTCGTTTGCAATAGTGTACAGAACCGGCGAGGATAAGCTTGCTGCAACTGTCTGACCGATATTGACCGCACGATTGATAACCACGCCGTCTATAGGGGCGTAAATCGTAGCATATTTCAAATCAATAATGGCCCGGTCGAGCGCAGACTGTGCGGATTTCACTGCTGCAATATTCTGTTGATATGCCAATTCTGCCGTGTCGTAATCAGACTGGGACATAAGCTGCCGGGCGAGTAAATCCTTATCACGGTCGAGGGTGACTTTGCTGTACGTGAGCTGGGCTTTCGATTTGTCCAGTGTTGCCTGGGCATCGATGACCGCCTGCACGAGAAACGTTGTATCGATTCGGGCAATCACTTGTCCGGCTTTTACGACCGAATTAAAATCGGCATACAGTTTTGTTATAATTCCCGATACCTGAGTTCCTACATCGATAGATGTGACCGGATTGACCGTTCCGGTGGCCGTTATATAGACCGACAGATCTCCCGTAGAAACCGAATCGAACCGATAATTGTATTTCGGTTTATTACTGCGAATAAAGAGAAAATAACATGCAACCAAAAGAAGAGCTGCGCAAAATAGAGAAGACCATAGTATTGTTTTTCGTTTCATGCTGTACCTCGAATCCTAAAAACTGTTCACTATTCAATATTATCCAGACACTTATAAAACGTCTATCGTTTGAATTTGTTTCATAATAAATAATCACTTCTTCCCGTCCACCTGATCGACCGGAACATTGCGCCGGGCGGCGACAGCCTGCATAATCTGTGTGCGGACTTTTTCCCGCAGAGCCGGAACTTCATCCAGCGTCAACGACGATGTCTCGACCGGCGGAAGGACAATGAGCGCAATTTCGGATGGCTCGCCGAATTTCCATCCATGTTTCGGAATGCAGAGCATTGTGCCGTCGAGTGCGATCGGCAGCACCGGAGTTTTTGTTTTTACGGCAAGATGAAACGCGCCGTCGGTAAAAGGACGAAGCCGTCCGTCCGTTGTTCGCGTTCCTTCCGGAAAAATCATGACGGAACAATGCAGCGCCAGAAAAATGCTGCGCCTTGATCAACGCCTGTGCCCCGCTGCGTGCATTCCGGCGGTCAACACGGATATCGCCGGCAAGCCGCATCATCCAGCCGACAATGGGAAGAGAAAATAATTCCTTCTTTGCCATCCATTTCATTTCCCATGGCAGATTGCTGATAATCGGAATGTCCGCCATCGATTGATGGTTGGAAACAACGACATAAGGGTTCCGGGGGTTAAGTACGGTTTCTCCGGAAATATGAATTTTCCATGCAGAGTTCACAGCGGTCATCGCTCTGCCAAGTTTTCGGAAAAGGAATCCCGTAGCATAATGTGCCGGGTCTCGATCACAGAGTCTGCGAATTGCCAAAAGGGGCAGCCAAATAAGAATGAGAAGGGCAACCGTGCTCCATATATAAAGAGATCGGATTGCCGAAAGAATATTTTTCATAGCCGCGTAAGTTCAAATATGAACGAATCGTGATTATTTTGGGGACACCAAAATATAACTGATTTTGTTTTCACTATGAAATTAATATGCGGAGTCCGTCTCAGAATGAAGCAGGAATTCCTGTAAGACCGGATTTCCTTTGGTGTTTCTTTCAGTGTTCAAAGCTTTTCAGCGCTTCCGCAAATTTCAGAGATTTAAGAACGAGCGTTTTCAAATGTTTTTCGGTGTTTTTATCGATCAATTCGCCCGAAGAAGTAAACGCGTCGTTCCCATATTGTATGCATATTTGCGGTTTTGGGAGGACAATGCTGCCCAGATTTGCCAGCACCTGACGCAGATGCGGCTGCATCCGTACAGTTCCGAACGGTCCGTTCGAAACACCGAATATCGCTGCGACTTTTCCGTTCAAAGGATTTTCCATGACTGAGAGCCAATCGAGGACATTTTTTAATCCCCCGGGAATCGAATGATTATATTCGGGGGAAGCGATCAATATAACATCGGTTTCGAGAAGAACTGACTGTAAAATAAGCAGATCCTGCGGCGGAGCCGGAATGTCTTCCGAGTAAGTCGGTATTGTCATCTGTGCGAGATCGACTGCGCGCACCGCTGCTCCGGCTTCCCGTGCAAACCGTAAAGCGATATTCAATGCCTTTGTATTCGTCGATTCTTTTCTTAAACTTCCCGATATTCCAATGACGTCCATTGTTCTTTAGATCCTTCTGCCGTTCATAGTAAAACAGATGCACACCGCAGGAAGTTCCGATAATACAAATTCAAAGTTAACGCCCAAAAGAGCATTCCGTATCCACAGAGTATCCGATTTGTAAAAGGAATGCCGTGCGCATTGCATCAAAACAGGGGTTTGACTACATTTTATAAAGGACTATGATCAAGACGGAAACTCATGGAAGATTACAATAAAAATCCTAAAGCCTACAATCCGCCGATGCATTCGGCGGAACATATACTCAACCAGACGATGGTGCGCATGTTCGATTGCGGCCGGGCATTCAGTGCACATATTGAAAAGAAGAAATCGAAGTGCGATTATCGTTTCGGAAGGAACCTTACGCCGGAAGAGATTTTGCAGGTTGAAAAGAAAGTCAACGAAGTTATTCAATCGAATGCCCCCGTAATCGAAGCGTTCCTTACCCGGAGCGAAGCAGGCCGGCGTTTCAACCTGACGCGCCTGCCGGAAGAGTCGGGGGATTCGATCCGCGTCATCACTATCGGAGATTACGATGCGTGTCCCTGCAGCGGTATTCATGTGCCTTCGACAAAAGAAATCGGAATTCTGAAAATCATATCGACAGATTGGCACGAAGGAGTTTTAAGGGTGCGGTTTAAACTGCAATAGCCTGGAAATTCGTCCGGAAGCGATCTCTTTACCGAAAGAAAATCCCTGTCTGCCGAAAAGAGAAAGAAAGTGAACCGATCATTTTGTAACGTGAATTTATAATCACATGATGAAAGATGAACATTACGATGAAACATGATATATGCCCATGGTATCTTGGATATATTCTGGCGAATCCGCTGAGGCGGTTATACCAGAATCCTGAGAAGATTATTTCTCCATACTGCAAGCCGGGAATGCGCGTTTTGGAGATCGGCCCCGGCATGGGATTTTTCAGCCTGCCGATGGCGGAAAAAGTCGGCAGCGGGGGAAAAATATTCTGTGTTGATGTGCAGGAAAAAATGCTGAGGACTCTCCGCCGGAGGGTTGTGCGAAGGAAGCTCGACAATATCATCGAAACCCGTCTTTGTTCAGAGTCATCTTTAGAAATCAGCGATACGAAGGGAACAATCGATTTTGTGCTTGCATTTTACGTTGTTCATGAAATTCCCAATGCAGATATTCTCTTTGATGAGATTGCGGCGTCTTTACGCCCGGAAGGAATTCTTCTTATCGCAGAGCCAAGCGGACACGTAGACAGGACAAGTTTTGCCGAATTGCTCCGAAGGGCAGAAGCGCATGGATTTCGGAGTATCGCTTCACCCGATATTCGCGGAAGTCATGCCGCTCTCTTAAAACATTTTTGAAAAGATGAAAATGCTTTTTCTCCGCAAAACACTTATCGCTGCAATCTGGTGCATCGGTGCATCGGCATTGCTCTTCTCACAAAAGAGTGCCGATACGGCGGTTTATACGGATTCCTGTTTTAAACTGCCGTATCTGAAAAAAGCCGGAATGCAGGGGGCGATCAGCGTATGGATCGTTGACGGCGCATATATACGGACATACATCGATGAAGAGTTCACAAATTTCGGACAGCACGACAATTTTTCCTTTATTCCGAAGAACGAATTTTGGCTCGACCGGGAAGAACAGGAAGATGAGCAGACTTTTTTTATCGATCATCTTTTGATTGAGTACCGGCTGATGGAAAAAGGTGTTTCGTACGATTCGGCGCTGGAAGAGGCAGACCGGCAGGAAATGATGGAACGAAAACAATCAGGCGATTTGCAGAAAGTATTACAGAAAAACGGTTTGCCTGATCCTGCAAAAGTACACCTCCGACTCTGGAAAAAACTCGAATCGGGAATCAGTGTATGGATTGTAGACGGCCGTTTGGTGCGGAGTGCGTTCGATGTGGACTTTACCGAAGGGGGGCATGAGTGTGTCTACGAATTCGTCCCGCACAACGAAGTCTGGATCGATAACGATCTACAGGAAGCAGAACGTCCGTTTGTTCTCTTGCATGAACTCCATGAACGTAACCTCATGTTCGAGGGCCGGGAATATTCAAGAGCGCATCAAGATGCAAGCGTGTTGGAATCGTATTGCCGGCATCATACCGATGAACTGCACGTTAAACTGGCGAATGAAGGATGGGAATAAGGCGCTAAAATATAAAGAGCCGGCCCATTGAGCCGGGACGGCTTTTTACGTCGTAGGAGAGTAATCAAGTCTCCAATCATTCTTTTAAGCGCTGGAAAATAAAAAAGCGATTGCCGTAGCTGATCGGCTGCGTGAAATCGTTTACATCCAACGTTTGTATCGGATGACGCAGTTCCTCCGGGAACGAATAAATGTTCGTCATTCCGATTTTTCCGCCATGCTCGAGCGATGAAGAATCGATGGAAAACGTTTTTGCCAATTTTTCAAAGCCGGTGCCGCGTTTAAGGGCCGCATACACTGTGTCGGCGTCTGCTGCCGAACGGCAGACGATTTCTGCAAGAGAATAATTGACCGGTGCCGCAAAGTGGATAACAGTCTGCAGGTGATACCATGTTGGAACCGGTTTATCATTGACCACAGCTGGTAGGAATCGCCATTGTCTCATGATTGCTTCGGCTTGAGCATTCCAATTTGAATCCGTGGTTCCCTTTGAAATATGTACTTCGTCGACAGTCCCGTTCTCCATGATATGAAGCATAGCATCCAGGCTTATGGGACCAGAATTTTCGCCCGCCGGGACGGAAGGGAGCTGGTTCTGACTTACCAGCTTCGGCATCGATGACTGCTGGATTTCTTTTGTGCTGGAGCACGATAGAAGACATGCAGCAAGCAAGAGAAGAATAAGATTTTTCATAATTCACCTCCAAATATATGAATCGGTGGATAACTGCGATATAATTTTTTGGAAAACATGCCATGTTATAAAATGCTTTCCATACAAACGTAGTTGTTATATATGAAAAGGCAAGCTCAAGCTTGACCGAATATATATATTTACATGATAAAAGTAAATCGACTTTTAAATGCCTATAAATCATGGAATATCGATCAAATATCGCGTTTTTGCAGCCACTGTTGCGATGCCGTTAGAAAAAAAATAAGCGCTCTTGCACCCATCGGATGAGAATGAAAAAACACCGGGTCACTCCAAACATAGATGCATGATTCTTTTCGTCAATGTGATTCTCCTTTATACTTCAGTGAAATAAAGAAAATACTGGAATATGCAGAGATGTCGTCGAAAAGCGGAAGCCGGTCAAGCTCTTTCACGGCATTGCAATTCGGAGCTTTTTTCGGTACCGTTTATATACATTAAATAAATTATCGGTGTAATGAAGACAAGAATATTTTTAGCAATTATCGGTTTTGCCTTTCTCTTGTCGTTTTCACTCTCCCTGCAAGCGCAAAAAAATGACAGTGGACGGGTTGTGCTTGCTCCCGAATGGAAAGAGTTGAAATCTCAAATTCCCTCATTCGTTTGTTTGCGGCTGCCGAAGCGCCCGAAAATTGCACTCGTTCTCAGCGGCGGCGGCGCACGTGGAGTTGCTGCTATCGGTGTTCTCAAGGTTTTTGAACGCGCTCACATTCCTATCGATCTCCTTGTGGGAAACAGCATCGGAAGCATTATCGGCGGGTTGTATGCATCCGGATATTCACCTGCGCAGCTTCAGAAGATGGTCGATACGACCAATTGGGATGAAGTTTTAAGTTACGGTGATCAGGTGCGGCGTGAAGACATGTTTCTTGATAAAAAAATCGAACGCGACAAAAGTATTTTGGTTTTACGTTTCAACGGTTTGGAACCGGTCATTCCATCTGCATTTTCATCGGGACAAAACCTGACGAATTATTTGAACACCGCCACCTTGCAGAGTGTTTATCATCCGGATCCGTCGTTCGATTGCCTTCGAGTTCCATTCCGCGCAACGGCAACCGATCTGGTTTCGGGTAAGAGGGTCGTCATCAATCGGGGAGATTTGACAGGTGCGCTGCGCGCAAGCATGTCCGTTCCCCTGCTCTTTACAACGGTTCAGAAAGATACCATGCAGCTTCTTGACGGCGGCCTTATCGGCAATCTTCCCGTAGAAGTCGCCATTCAAGAAAAGGCGGATATTATTATTGCTGTCGATATGATGGGACCGCTTCGTTCGCGCCATCAGCTCAATACGCCGTGGGAAGTTGCAGATCAGATTACGACAATTATGATGCAGGAAGCAAACGAATTATCGCGCAGAAAAGCCGATGTTATCATTACGCCGAAACTCGGCGATCATCTTTCGACGGATTTCTCACAGCTCGATTCACTTATTGACTGCGGTGAAGAAGCTGCGGAGTCTGTTGTTCCGTCTATTCTGCAGCTTATGAACACGAAGTCGGCACAATCGCCCCGGGACACACTTTCTTTTGCAAATCCGCGCTGGTCATTCGATTCAAGCTCTGTACCCTGGCCCGTTCAACAGCGGCTGCGCGGATTTTCGGATCGGCACATAGTTTCATATGGCGGTATTCTTCAGATACTGAATGAACTTTCTGCAATGGCAGATTACGATACCGTAGAGGCGATAGCGGAACGCACTGCCGGAGAAACCGATATTGTGCTGCATCTTGTACGGTTTCCTGTTCTGGACAGCGTGACGTTTACCGGCAACCGGATAATTCCTTCCGACACCCTGCAAAACGCCTTCCGATCCATCTTGGGAAAATCGATCAATGCAAGGGAACTTCTGAACGCTCTCGAAAACGTTCTTCGTATCTACCGGTCTGCGGGATATTCGCTGGCGCGAATTCTTCAAACGCGCTATTCGGCTGCAGATCGCCGTGCGATAGTGATTCTCGATGAAGGCTTGATAGGCCGGATCGATATCAGCGGCACGACAAAAACACGGGATTGGGTTCTTCGTCGGGAACTGCCGATGACCGATAGTTCTGTTTTTACGATCCAGAATGCAAAGCAGGGAATGACAAATTTAAATGCGACCAACTTGTTCGAACAGGTTATTCTTACCGCACATCATGAGGGAGAATACGGGGGAAAAAATGTCCTGACTCTTCAAGCGCGTGAAAGAAACACGGACCTGATCAGTTTCGGTCTGCGTGTGGATAATGAACGGAATATCCAGCCTTCTCTCGATCTCCGGGATGAAAATTTTTTAGGAACCGGATCCGAATTAGGAATTATGGCGGGAGGCGGTTCAAGAAATCAAAGTTATATAGGGGAATTGAAGACAACGCGGATTTTCAATTCCTATTTGACCTTCGGCCTCCAGGGATATTTCCTCAATGAAAATATCAATGTCTATCAGGACGCTCCTCAAACCTCGCTTGACGATTTCGAGCGGATGAAGATTGGAGAATACGAACTGGTTCGCAACGGCGGAACCGCGAGTTTCGGAATGCAGCTCGCACGCCTCGGAAGTTTTATAGTTCAAGGGAGATTGGAACACATTAAAATTTATAATATTTTAAACAATCCGATCGACAATCTAACCTATGATCTTTCCGCGCTGCGGTTCGGGACATATGTCGATACGCAGGATAAAGTTCCGTACCCGAACTCGGGTGAAGTCCTTAATCTCTATTACGAGTCGGCTCTTGTCGATATGGGCAGCACGGTGGGATATACGAAGATCTCGTTTTCGTACGACAAGTATGTGTCGATTTTCAATACTCTCGTCGTTCACCCGAGTCTATGGATCGGTATCGGAGACAAATCACTTCCCTTGAGCGAACAATTTTCCCTCGGCGGGCCTGAAACTTTTTGGGGATATGCCGAAAACGATTCATTGGGACGTCAGGTTTTAGTAGCGAGCTTAGAGTACCGTTATAAACTTCCAATTTCATTTTTCTTCGATACCTATTTCAAGTTTCGATACGACTTCGGTGCAATTCGATCGATACCTGGGGATGTAGCTCTGGCGGATTTCAAGCATGGACTCGGAGCTACACTGGCGCTCGATACGCCCGCCGGCCCGGCGGAGTTCTCGGTGAGCGAAGCCTTTTATTCACGCCCGGAACTTAATCACTTGGTCTGCTGGGGGCCGGTCATGTTTTCGTTCAGTATCGGTTATCCGATTCTCGGTGTTCATTAAGATTGGACCGCCGTGCAACTTGATGCCTGCTCTTCCCGTATCACGAGATACAGCCGGAACCGCTCCGGTTTGAGGATTAGTTTATGTTGAAAATACGATTGAAAATATCTCCGCGTCAAATACGCATAGGTTATACCGCCGCGGCTCTCCTTGCAGTAGCGGTCTGCAGTCTCAATTTTTATCTTCAGATGTTCGTTTACAGAGTGGGAAACGACCAGTGCCGGTGGACCGATCATGGACCGTCGCGCATCCTGATAACGAACCTGGCAGAGGAGGGGGTGACCGAGCAGGCAGGACTCGAGGAAGGCGATGTCCTGATCCGCATTAACGGAAAAACATTTGCGAATGGGGATTCCGCACAGGCCGTCATCGACAGGCTTGCGGGTTCCTCCGCCGTCTATACAATCGAGCGTAACGGTGTTCAGCTTGAGAAAAAAGTTTTCATCCTGCGATTTCTGAATTTTGCTTTCCTGGCGCAGTTTCTTTTCGGCGCCGGCTTCCTGCTCGTCGGATATATCGTCGTTATGGTAAAGCCGGAAGGCAAGATGCAGCGGATGTTCGGCCTGTTCAGCATTCTGTCGCTTCTTTTTTTCGGTCTCTCTACGGCCAATTTGTCTCCTCAGTCGACCGTCGCCTGGCAGCATGCAATACTGATGGTTTCATTCGTTCTTGCTTCCGTCTTTGCCCCGCCGACGTTTGTCAGATTTTTTCTGCTCTTCCCGGTTAAACGTCCTCTGTTCGAGAGCCGGCTCTTTACAGGTCTTTTATACGGAATCAGCATCATTCTGACCGGCCTTATCTTTGCGAAGGATGGGGTCTGGATATGGGTTGTGGTTGTTGCTATTTTTTCCCGATATATATTCTTCATTGCAGGTTTGACGCTTTTTTTAATCGGCTATTTCCGCTTGATCGATCCGAAACATCGCTCAGAGCTGCGGCCGCTGCTGTTCGGTGTCGCCGTCGGACTGGCGGCTTTTGTGTACACTTTTGTAATGATGGCCATAGATCCCTTTCTTCCCTTCAATCAGCCGCTCGTTCTTCTGCCGACAACAGTGCTGGTTATCATTCCGGTGTTTTTCGGGTATGCAATTTTTCGCTACGGACTGATGGATGTGGATCTTGTGGTTCGCCGCAGTCTTGTTTATGGCGCCGTAACTGCAACACTGGCGACGCTGTACCTGACGCTCGTTTATGGTGCAGGGAATTTACTCTCATGGTATTATTCTATTCAGGAAAACAGAATTTTCGAAGTTCTTTCGCTCATCGCCATTGTAATAGCTTTCGATCCGCTGAAACGGCGGTTCCAAAATATGATCGACCGGATTTTTTACCGCGAGCGTTACGATTACCAGAAGGCCATGCTGGAGTTCACACAGGAACTCCCGCGCTTGATGGAACTGGATCACATTTCCCATTCCTTACTCGATCGTATTTCATCGACGATGCATATAGATCGTGTGGCCGTGATGATTTGCAACGACCGGGACGGCTGCGCTCACGTTGCTAAAAATATCGAAGACTGCGATTGTTTCTATTCGGATCATGAAAAAAGTTTTATGCACCTTTTACGGAAAATGAGAAAACCGGTTCTTATACAGCCGCTAGCCGATGAGGAAGGAACTTTCAGAATCGATGAAAAAGAGCGGCAGCAGCTTCTGCGCTCCGGAACCGTGCTTTCCGTGCCGATGATGCTCAAAGACCGCCTTGTAGGATTTATCAATGTCGGTCCCAAGCATTCCGGCAATGTCTATGCAAAAGAAGATATCGATTTGCTGTCCACAGTTGCCGGACAGGCGGCAATCGGAATTGAAAATGCACGGCTGCACAAATCGGAAATAGAGCAGCAGCGCATGAAAGAGGAACTTGATGTTGCACGTACAATTCAGCAAGGACTGTTTCCGAAAAAAAATCCGGAGATACCGGGATTCGATATTGCAGGCATTTCGCTGCCGGCTCTTTCCGTCGGCGGGGACTATTACGATTTTATCCAAATCAGTTCAACGAAGCTTCTGACCGTCGTGGCGGATGTTTCCGGAAAAGGAATGTCCGCTGCTTTGTACATGTCCAAGATTCAGGGAATGGTGCAGCTTGCTTCGGCAATGTACCGCAGCCCGAAAGAAATGTTGATCCATATCAACCGGAAAGTCTTTGAAGGGATCGACCGGAAATCGTTCATTACAATGATCCTAGTAATGTACGATCTCAAGAAAAAAGAGATCCGAATTTGCCGAGCCGGTCATAACAGGGCGGTGCTGGGAGTAAACGGCAGGTTCCGGTTTCTTCAAGGCGGTGGAATCGGACTGGGCCTTGAGAGCGGAAAAAAATTTGAAAGTGCAATAGAGGAAGTTCGGCTGCCCCTTCGTCCGAACAGCATACTTGTGCTGTATACGGACGGCATAACGGAGGCGATGAACGACCGCAAACAGCAATTTGGCGAAGAAAAGCTTCTTAGCATTTTAAAGAAAGAAGGGCAGCGCTCTGCCCGGGAAATTGAGCAAAGACTTCTTGATGCCGTTGCACGTCACCGCGGCCCGGCAGAGCAGCATGACGATATCACGATGATAATCGTCAAAACAGGCACATCCGTAGTACACTGAAGCCTGACCCGGAATCTTTCCTTTGTCTTTTCTTAAAAAACTTTCTATATTTTCTTAACAGATGAATTTATAATGATTCTTAGGCTTCTTTGATGTCTACAAAACCTCCGCTGCAGTTCCGGGAACATCCGGCGGATTCGCTGGAACGGCTTGCCTCGGTGATCGCTTCGGCCATACCTACACAGGAGCCGAACGATCAAGTTCGTCTTGCGTATTGCCTCTGGGCCTGGTTGAACGAACGCCGCGGATCTCTGGCTCAAGCTGTTCGCGCAGCTGGTGTGCGCAGTTCCGTTTCCGTTGAACAGATGGTGGAAACCATTGGCCGGCAATTGGAAGAAAAAGGGATCAAACATTCATAACGAAAGCAGGCTGCTTTTTCGAGAGAGGCATTCCAATGTTCGATTTTAAAACGTTTCTTCTTTCTTTTATTCCGCTCTTTGTCGCTATCGACGTCATCGGCGCTATTCCGCTTTTCATTTCTCTGACAAACGATATCGAAATGCCGAAACGCAATCGCTTGATTACGGATTCCACACTGACGGCGTTGATTGTTGCCGTGATTTTTTTGTTCGGCGGCAAAATGATTTTTAACTATTTGGGCATAACGGAAAACGATTTTCGCGTGGGAGGCGGCATTCTTCTTCTTATTCTTTCCGTGGTCGACCTGGTCTTTTCGTCGGATAAACCCAAAAAACCGGATACGACCATCGGCGTTGTACCGCTGGGAATTCCGCTGATCATTGGTCCAGCCGCGCTTACGACAATTCTGATTATTGTGGATCAGTACGGTTACATCATGGCAATTACGGCGATTCTCGTGAACTTAATTATCGTGTGGGCGGTATTCAGAAATTCTTCACTTCTCATGCGCCTTATGGGAGAGGGCGGATCCAAAGCGTTTGGCAAACTAGCGGCGCTCTTAATGGCGGCCATAGCTATCATGATGATTCGCGTGGGTATGACGGGAATGATCAGGGGGAATTAAGAAGACAGAATTCAGAATTAAGAATACAGAACTGTAAGCCGGTAATCGGTCGTTGCAGATTGTTCCTTATCATTATTTTCCATTCATAGGGAAAAAAATAATCTTATGATAGATTTATTGCATACAATATTATTGGGGATCATCGAAGGTATAACGGAATTTTTACCCATCTCCAGTACGGGACATTTGCTTATTGCGGAAAAACTCGGTCTGGGGCACCGCTCGGATTTATTCAATGTCGTTATTCAAGCGGGAGCTATTCTGGCAGTCACAATTATTTACTGGAAACGGCTCTGGTCGCTGATTGCCGATTTTCAGAAACCGGAAAATCGCGATTATGCGCTCAAGCTGCTTGCAGCGTTTGCAATTACAGGCGCCCTCGGGCTTCTTGCCAAACATCTCGGTTTTCGATTGCCGGAATCGATTACACCGGTTGCATGGGCTCTGCTCATCGGCGGTATATACATGATCATTGCGGAATGGCTGTCGGCAAAAAAACCGGAAAGCACATTCATTACATGGCAAGTAGCCGTTGTCGTCGGGCTTGCACAGGTCGTTGCCGCGATCTTCCCGGGCGCATCGCGTTCCGGCGTGACAATTTTTGCTGCTATGCTCGTGGGCACAAACAGCCGTGCCGCTGCAACTGAATTTACGTTCCTCGTCGGAATTCCGACGATGTACGCGGCGAGTGCAAAATTATTCTGGGATGCTTATAAACAGGGAGGAACCGGAGAGAATTGGACGGATCTTATCATCGCGTTCGTCGTGGCGACCATCGTTGCCTTCGTGGCCGTCAAATGGCTTCTCCGGTATATCCAAACGCACCGTTTTACGGTTTTTGCAGTTTATCGAATTGTTCTTGGTGCACTTTTGCTTTTATTCCTTCAAGGATAGATGTGCGGGTTACAATGTGGAGATGCCTTGCAGCCGGAACGAAAACATGAACTGACGATACGTGAATTTGCGGAAAGCGATGTTGATGACGTCCGGCGGCTCTTTGTTCAACTGACCGGCCATGAAACAACCCGAAAAACGGTCGAAGAACGTTTTGTATATTTTCGCGGCTCCACTGTAGAATTTCTTTTTGTGGCAGAAGAGGATGGCAAAGTTGCGGGGCTGTGCGGATTCAGAATTCGTGAAAATGTCGAAGACGACACACGCTTCGGCGAAATTTCCGTGCTCGTTGTTGACGAGACCGTTCGCCGGCAGGGCATTGCGGCACAGTTCGTAAATTTTATGGAAGCGCTGGCGCGGGAAAAAAGATGCATTGGACTATGGTTGGTGAGCGGATTCGGGCGGGAAGAGCATGCACATGAATTTTATAAGCGGCAGGGATTTAGGATCAATGGTTATAGGTTTGTGAAGGATTTTAAAAAGGATTAGAAAACCGTTCGCATAATTCGGCGGCTTTTTTTGATTGCATAATGGCACGTTTTAAACTTTATATCGAATACGAAGGAACGCGGTTCAGCGGCTGGCAGGTGCAAAAAAATGCTCGAACGGTTCAGGGAGAATTGATCGGCGTCATGAAATCGGTTTTTGGTACCGGCGATTTCGAGTTATACGGCTCCGGACGAACGGACGGCGGCGTTCATGCACTCTGTCAGGTGGCTCATCTTGATGTCAAAACGGTGCTTGCACCGCCCGTGATAAGGATGAAAGTAAACGACCTTCTTCCGGCAGATATCAATATTATCGAAGTGGAAAAAGCCGCGCCGGCTTTTCATGCACGGCATGACGCCGTTGCACGCAGCTACCTGTATCAAATTTCCCGCCGGCGGACGGCATTTGGAAAACGCTCGGTCTGGTGGATTAAAGATTCGCTCGATGGGGAGAAAATGTGGCAGGCATTGCAATGTTTTACCGGAGTCAACGATTTCCAATCGTTTACTGCTGATGACCCGGAAGAAAAATCGACTCGCGTGCAGATCGATTCCGTGGATATGAAAGAAGCGGGAGATTTGATTCTTATCCGTATCGTCGGTTCGCATTTTATATGGAAAATGGTGAGACAGATCATCGGGACTATTGTCGAAGTAGGACGCGGTAATCTGGCCATGAACGATCTGAAAAGTTTTTTGCATAATGCTTCCGTCGAACCGGCCAAATATACTGCACCGCCGTCCGGATTGTTTTTAGAAAGAGTGTACTACAGGGGCGATCACCGGCTGAGGGATTTGCGCCCGGTACTGGAAGTCAGTTCACCGATGGTTTCCCGGCATCATGATCAAGAAAAAGATACAAAAGAAAAAAAAGGATAATCTTCTGCCTGTATTCTGCGATTTCTCATGCGCCTTTGCCGGTTTTGCCCCGCCGGATTTAAGCGGTGCGTGCCGGCGGGAGATTGCAGTGTTTTGCCGGAAGTTCGAAAAATACAATACAAAGAATTCTCAATGTCTCGGGAAAAAAATATGAAGAGAAGATGTTCACTTATCTTCGTCCTCTTTACAATTTTTATTTCGAATGCCTTTGCAGCAGATACGCTAAGCCTGCGGAAAACGCTGCTGGATCAAGTGCGGCGATATCCGCAGCTGCAAATACAGGATCTTTACAAATTTGCCTATCAGGCAGCGATGGGCAATGAACATATCATGGCAGATTCTGACGGGATGGAAAAATATTTAAATGAGGAGCTTGCCGATGTAACCTCCGGTGGTTCGGAAGATTTGGTGGAATACCTGACGCCGGACAGCTCCACCGTGCGGGTAAACCTGCGGCCGTTTAAAAAAATAAATGGAAGCTCGGCAAAACTTGTTTCGCTGATGATTAAGAGTACGCATGTTTTCGTCCCTTCACGTGTAAAACTCCGGCTCTATCTGACCGATATAGAAAAACTTGCGGATGAGGGTCTGATTCCTTTTAAAGTGGAAGCGGTGCAGGCATATTTTAAGGATATGCAGGAAAAACAATTTCCTGCGATGCATCATTCTAAAATTTTTGAAGAAACATATAAACCGGCGTACCGGGTTATTGCCGGATGCTATGTTGCCGATCTTCGCTGATCGGAGATGAAAAATAAGAGGTTTTTTATGCCGATTTCTTTCGATGATACTGCGGAGCGATATGTCAAATTAGTTCTTGCACTCGGTCTGCACGATGCCGATACAGTCGATGCGTATTTCGGTCCGTCCGAATGGCTTGAAGAAGAAAAAGCACGGGGAAGAAAGCTTGACCAAATTTCCGAGGAAGCTTCATTTCTATGCTCGCAGCTTGCTGCATCCGAAAAAACCGATTCAAAGGAAGATGAACTCACGCAACTAAGGCGCCAGTATCTTTCCAAGCAGCTTTCTGCCGCAGGTTCTCGTGCATTGATACTCTCCGGGCGCCGTCTGTCGTTTGATGAAGAAGCGCAAGCATTGTACGATGCAGTTCCTCCGGTTTTCCCGGAAAAATATTTTCAAGAGATCGTTGCGCATCTTGATGCGCTCCTTCCCGGCAGCGGTCCGATTCCGGAACGGGCGGAAAAGTACAGGCAGCAGTTCGTCATAGCCCAGAACGATCTTGACTCGGTTTTTCAGACCGCCATAACCGAATGCAGGGCGCGGACAAAAAAATATATTTCGCTGCCGGAAAACGATTCGTTCCATATTGAATATGTCCGGAATAAATCGTGGAGCGGGTATAACTGGTTTAAAGGAAACGGCGAAAGTCTGATTCAGATCAATACCGATCTTCCGATTTTTTTGGAACGGGCTGTCGACCTTGCGGCTCACGAAGGATATCCGGGCCATCATGTGTACAATTCGCTTTTAGAAAATGAATTCGCCCGCCGCCGCGGATGGAAGGAATTTACCGTATATGCACTGTTCAGCCCGCAGTCTCTTATTGCGGAGGGCACGGCGAACTTCGGAATTGAAGTCGCTTTTCCGGGAAACGAACGAATGGAGTATGAAAGGGATGTTCTTTTTCCTGCTACACATTTGGATAGATCGCAAGCGGACCAATATTCCGAAGTTCAGGCGCTGACTGCCCGTCTTGGATATGCAGGGAACGAAGCGGCGCGGAATTATTTAAACGGGGCAATGAGCCGCAGCCAGGCAGTCGAATGGTTAGTTGCTTATGCACTGATGTCTCCGGAACGCGCAGAGCAGCGCACGCGATTTTTCGATCAGTACCGGAGTTATGTCATTAATTATAATCTCGGTCAGGATCTGGTCAAGCAGTATATCGAAGCGCGCGGAGGCACTGTTGCGGATCCGGTAAGACGCTGGGAGGAGTTTGCAAAACTTATTTCATCGCCGCGCCTGCCGTCCGGATTACTCTAAATACCAGGACAGGGAAGAGTGAATCGTATTCGAAGGGAAGAGATTCTGGAATAAAACAAATGAGGCCGGCTGCAAACCGGCCTCTGTCATTTTCGGGATCGTTTAAAAAGCAATACCCAGATAAGCGATAATTATCGAGGTAGATTGATCCATCGTCAAGGACTCGTTAATCGTTTCCGTATCTGTAAATGTGGCGTATCCATAAGAGGGGTTATACAACTGTGACGAGCCGGTCAGGGTTCCCGTCATTGAAACGTTGAAATGTGGTTTGCATATTAAGTACCGAGCGCCAAGAGTAACATGACCCAGTTCAATCTCCATCATTGCCCCGTACGTTAATGCTGTAGCTGAAGCGGAATTTAAAGTTTTCTGTCCAGAAACTGGAATATAACCGTAAAAAGTATAGCCATCATAGACGGTGCTTATGTAGGGATTATCGCTGGCTGGTGAACTGATTGTCGGCGATTTCGCGAAATCGATACCGATAAGCGGTGCGACAAAAAAATTAGCGCCACTTGCATTTGCGGTTCCGATTTTTAATCCAAGAAGTGCCATTATATTTTGCCAATTTGCAGTACTATTTCCTCCTTGTATATCGGATACATCAACTGAATTTGCGGCATATAATGCGCTGACCAATAACCCGACTTGCCCGCCCGTGACGAATTGGATACCGCCCGCATAACCGGTTTCCGCTAAGCCGCTGCTTGTGCTTGCGAAATCGCCCATAGGAAAAGAAGCTCCGCCAAAGATGCTGAACGAAAGGGATGTGCTCATGGCTGGTGCCGCATGTGCCATGGGGGAATTGAGCGATTCGTTGTCATTGACAGATTCTCTGCCATACTTCTCAATATCTGAAAAGCTGTAGACAAAAATATTGCCGTCTGCCGTTTGAATTTTTATGGAAGTGTTCGGTATTGTTTCCTGACTTGTCCAAATTAGTATGACAAGCGTGTGAGGGGAAATAATACGGCCAAATCAAAGCAACAGAGCCATTTTTATCAAGAGTTGTTTGACATCATCGATGAGTATAGAGCGTAGAGTAAATTCTTCGCCTGTGAGGGTATTAACCATTATAGCATCTGTAACGCCTTTCAATAATTTTACAATAGACTTGGTCGATCTTCCCGTTTTTAACTCCATATATTTACAAATTGCTAATGCCATGAAGCAAATGAGAATATGAGCTTTAATAGTCTTTTGTTTAAAGTGGTAGATGGGACGCATTTGCAAATCACTTTTTGCAATGCGAAATGCCTGCTCTACATGCCAGAGATTATGATAATGCTCAATGACAATGTTATCACTGACTTCCGACTTCGGCAGATTTGTGTAATAGCCTTTGATGCCAAGTAGTAGTTTGGTCTTCTCTATTAATGCAGTATGAAGTGTATATGTTTGATCTTTGGAGGTAATGAATTTTACTTTTTTGATGCTACCTGGATTATCGAGAAGCTCCTGAGCTTTAATAATTTGTTTTTCCAGCTCTCGTTTATCTTTTGCAAATCGTTTTGCAGAAAATTCACAGATCAAATCACCAAGCTCCGTTGCCATACGCATTGTTGCGCCATCGCGTTGATAAAGTTGAGCGCTGATCTCCGCAATACGCTTGAGTGGCAAATTTGCTATTCTGGCTCCGACAATGTACTGAAGATGAGCAGAGGCAAGTGCGGTAATATTTTTATCACTTATCATAGCAGCGTCAGCAACCACAGTGAAATTTTCAACCTTGTGTTTGTGCTTAAATTCCACAATAACAGGAATTAACGTGTGTCCTTCAAATTTATTGCCTTCAAATATTTGATACCCTACTGGAAAACCATCAATAGTCACTAAAAGTCCAAGGACTATTTGCGGTTGATTGAATTTGTTATCTTTGGAGAATCCGCATTGGCGTAAATCATCTGATTCAAAACTCTCAAAGTATAAAGTAGTTACATCATAAAAGATGAGGGAAAAGGTAAAAGCAAATTCTTTTTCAGCAACCGCCAGTACTTTAGATTCTACTGTATCTTTCACACCCAGAAACCTTGGAATTTGCCGATAGAGTTCCTGACGTTTATGTTCTATTCCCATGAACTCTTTGAGAAATTCTATTGACTGTGTCTTTGAACCTGGCTCAATAATGCGTGCAATAACTAAATCTACCAAGAGCTTGTTTCGCAACCGATGAAATTTAAATAGTTTGCACAGTTGATAAAGACTTTCGTAGATCAAACCATAGCGAAATCCAACATACTGACATTGCTTGAGTTGTAGTGTAGGTGAAACTGATTCGTTGGAGAATAATGATTGTTGTTTGGTCGTCTTCTCAATCCAGAGAGTAGCTGTTTCTTTTAAGGCTTTTAAATCTTTCTTATCATGTGTACTACCCAGATGTTTGATGATGATCATCTTCCGGTTTTGATACCGAATAATTTGCACTGCTGTGCCGCCGGAACCAGTTTTTGTCGTACGGATATGAAACATGTTCTAACGAAGTCCTTAGTATGACACCATATGTTAAATTTACGCGTTTCAAACTAATTTCGCATGTTTTTATCTTAACTATCCGTCTGTGTACAAGTCGGGATTCGTTGTCATTGACAGATTCTCTGCCATACTTCTCAATATCTGAAAAGCTGTAGACAAAAATATTGCCGTCTGCCGTTTGAATTTTTATGGAAGTGTTCGGTATTGTTTCAATGATGATTCCGTGGATAACGCTTCCGTTCTTCAGGTAAACGACATCACGTGTCGCCGACTGGGCAAAGAGCGCGGCAGAGTAAAAAATAATTACGATGCCGAGCACGACAATTCGGTAATTTGTTTTCATAAGTAGCTCCTTTTATTTAAAAAACGCTTTGGTAGAAAAAATCGTAGCATTAAGCTTTGATACGTGAATAAATAAATTTGTAAAATGTATTCATTCCATCACGCGGAAGCCTCTCGCTGCACAGATTTATACACTCAAAGAATTTCTTGCGCTTCTATGTTTCAGATCTCTGGTCAGAGCGTAAATGACGCAATGTTTAAAAAAGTGTTAAAGAGAGAAAAAAAGAGTCAACCTTACCTTCATTTTTTCTCTGCCGGAACACGTTCATAGAATACTTAATAAAAAATGGTGGCAAAAGCAAATTGAAAATATCGTCATTGTGACATAGGTCATGTACGGCAGGAAATATGTGGAATGGTGCGCCTCTGCGGAGATGAAGGTGGTTAGTAGAAAATAGGTTCTCCGCCGGTATTTCTACGAATACATGCAGGAAAGTGAAACGATTTTTTTGTATTTTAATTACTATCTGATGTTACGCAAAAATAGGTTTAGTAGCCCAATCTAATGGTTGTAGCGTTTTCAAATATTTGAATGCGGTCTTCAACGCATGTAGATGGAGATTGATTTTCAATCCTTCATAAGAGACCGCCATGATTCTGTGCATAAGCTCAAGTTTGACAAAAGCACAGAGAGAGCAAAAAATATGTGACGATTGTGTTGTCACCGTATGAGCAGGAGAACAAGACAATGCACACTGTTGCTTTAACGCTTTGTGGTACTCTTCGATCTTCCATCGTTTTTGATAGAGATCGATCATGTGTTGATATGTAAGCGTTGTATCACTGCAGGCAAGATACAACACACCCTGAGAGTGATCTTTGTTTATAAAGACCTGACGAATGAGTCGCACCGAAAAGGTGAGTCCTTCGAGATACACGGTAAGGTGTTCGTTGACCTTGGGCTGGAGTGTTTCGACTGTTACATATTTCCCGGCTCGTTTCTCTGCAGCCGAAAGTGCTACTTTACGATTTGTTTTCAGTGGCATCACAAAATCTCGGTGCAATGTATTTTTGATGTATTTCATATTCTCGACCGATGCATACCAGACATCGCTTAAAACATAACGGAATCGCATGTTTTTAGCACTCTGCGCAAGCATCGCTCGAAAATGTTCGTTCTTACTTGTTGTGCTGACTCGTTTTTCTTTGCCGGTCGTGGAATCAATGCTATGTTCTGTCTTTTCTACAAGTGTGTAAGCGACAGGAATCGAGAGACCTTGACTATGATACAAGACGGAAACGATGTTAATACCTTTGACGCTCTTGCCGCTGCTGTGGTCATAGTGCCAGCAGACGATGTCGTTTTCATCCATGTGAGGTTTGTGTGAAATACTATCATCAACGATCAAGATACCATAATCGCTTTCTATCGCTCGCACAATCGATTTTACTTGATACCACAGATCACGAGATGTCAACTGCCTGTCTGATAGAAATCGAGTGATGCTGTCATGACTATAGGCTCCATCAATCATTGCTGAAACTGATGTTGCTGTTGAGCGAGAAAATGTGCTTAATAAACTATCTACATATAAATGGAGAAGGTTTTTGTCCAATGGACACCTTGTGTGTTGTCTCTTTGAGTGCTCCACTCAAATCATTCGCTCCAGAGTGGCAATTGCTCAAATATACGAATTTATCGCTGTTGCGTAACGTCAGTTACTATGTCTCCTCTTAAATCGAAAATTTCAATAACCGAACGTCCGTTCATAGATCGTTTGATGGATGAAATCAATTATCGTATGTCGCATGTGGAGGAAATCGATGTCGGCGGAAAATCCATTCCCCGCTATACAGGAGAGTTTTGGACTTCCAGGCAGAGGCAGGCGCATTCGCTCCATGAAATTTCTTACCGTGCATGTTTTAAACCGCAGCTCCCGAAGTTTTTTATAGAACTTTTAAGCAATGCCGGCGATATAGTGTACGATCCCTTCAGCGGGCGGGGCACGACCGTGCTTGAAGCAGGACTCCTCGGCCGCCGTATCATTGCCAACGATGCCAATCCGTTGAGCGCCATGTTCAGCCGTCCGCGATTCGACCCTCCCTCAATTGAAAAAATAGAAGAGCGTCTTGCCTCGATTCCGATGGACGAACATGCCGAGGCGGATATCGATATTTCGATGTTTTACCATTCCGCCACGGAAGCGGAAATAGTTTCACTGAAGGAATTCTTACAGAAGCGTAAGGAAGAAGGACAGGAAGACGAAGCGGATCGATGGATCCGCATGGCAGCAACCAATCGCCTGACCGGTCATTCTCCCGGATTCTTTTCCGTGTACACATTGCCCCCGAACCAGGCAGTAAGTCCTGCAAGTCAGAGAAAGATCAACGACCGGCTCAAACAGCGGCCGGAGTACCGGGAGGTGCGTTCGCTCATTCTAAAAAAATCGAGATCCCTTCTCGGCGACCTAACACCAGAGGATTGTAAGAGATTATTGAAAGCGGGAGAATCTGCTCGGTTCCTGAGCTGCGATGCACGGGAAACGAAAGCGATTATAGATCAATCCGTTCAACTAACCGTGACCTCTCCTCCGTTTCTCGATGTGGTCGATTATTCGCAGGACAACTGGCTCCGCTGCTGGTTCAACGGAATCGATTCGGAAGAAATCGAAAAGAAGATTACGTCATCAAGGACAGTGGAAGAATGGTCTGCGGTCATGTTCGGTGTATTCCGTGAATTGTTTCGTATTACGAGACAGCGAGGCTTTGTTGCTTTTGAAGTAGGCGAAGTAAGGAAGAAAATCATGCTCGACGAGATTATCGCACCGCTTGGCATGAAGGCCGGATTCAAATGTATAGGCATCGTTGTCAATGAGCAGCGGTTTACCAAAACCTCGAATATCTGGGGAGTGCAGAACAACGAAAAGGGGACAAACAGCAACCGCGTTGTAATTTTTCGGAAAGAGTCGAAATAGGAAAGTCCGCGTTCGAGCCGGGGAACAGAAATCACCGAACGCACCGCACACTCACTTTTTTAGTTACTAAAGACGTACAAATTGGAGGGTCATCTAACTAACTGATGTTACGCAAAAAGCAAAAAGAACTGTCATTCCCGCAAGTTTCCTGCCTGACGAAGTGCCCGCCTGAACGATACAGTCGGGCAGGCCTTCCGCACGCAGGCGGGTTAGCGGGAATCCAGAAGAACTGGATACCCTGTCTGACTACTGACGAAGTCACGCAGGCAGGCCGATTAAGGCATTCGGGTATGACAACTTTACTTTTTTCTGTACAGCTAAGACTTTGCGTAACATCAGATTGTAATATCGTTATCCTTTAAAATCAACGAACGTTCAACAGATCTTTTTACGATTTCTTCAATTTTTGTTCGCCGCATTCTGAATTTTTCCCATAATTCTAATAGCTCCCAATATTTGCCTAAATCGTATATTTAAGACGTTTTTATGCTCTTTGGTTAAAGAACAAGAGTTGTACAAGTAAAAAAACATAGACTTTCATCATTTTTTCGACACGATTCTTGTGAAATTACGACAGGTTTTTGTGATTTTTACGACAAGCTTTTGGTGAATTTACGACAGAAATACGCTTGACATAGTTTTATAGTTTAATCGTATCGTTTTCGTAATACTTCATTTAAATAAATCCACCACTCTTAACATCATTCGTTCCAATTTCTATGGAATTTTCATAGAAAAAAAAAGTAAGACCCAAAGGGCATTTCTATGACAAAGTATTTTGTGTATCTGTTTGCGATAATCCTTTTACTTACCGGTTCGGATTGCAAAAAAAATCCGGTTGCTCCTCCACCACCAAATGGATCTGATACAACAAGTAATAATTTCACATTCCAGACTTTTACATTTGGTGGCAATGCGGGAAGTTGTTTATTCCAAGACGTAGCCATTATAAGTGACACAGACATCTGGGCTGTCGGCGCCGTCTACCTTGATTCTGCTAATGGCAATCACGATCCATTTCCATATAATACTGCGCATTGGAATGGAATTTCCTGGCAGTTATTAAAAATCTCGGTCCAAACGAAATATGGACTAATAACCGAACCTCTTAATGGTATCTTTGCATTTTCATCAAATGATATTTGGCTTGTGGCTGGTGATCCTATCCATGGTGATGGGAATAATTGGATTGACTATGATATAAGAGATCTAATTGGGAATCAAAACATTGATGTTTCAAAAGCGTGGGGAATAAATTCTAATTCGATGTATTTCGTAGGAAGTGGTGGAAATATCGTTTATTACAATGGTATCAGTTGGACTAAGATAACAAGTGGCACGAGCTTAACCTTCAACGACATTTATGGTTCAGGCGGACAAATACTTGCGGTCTGTATTCAATTCAGTCCGCCCGGCGGAGCAATTTTTAATATCCAAGGGAATAATGCAACACAGATATCTTCATCCCCAGTTAGTCAGCATCAATTCTTCAGTATCTGGTTTGTGCCCGACAGGCAGTATTACATAGTTGGCGACGGTATTTACCAGAAGAATTCACTATCAGATAGCACGTGGAGGAACGGTCCTCTTGATATTACGAATTACGGGACAACAAAGGTAAGGGGCAACGGGACAAATGATGTATTCATAGTTGGAGCATACGGTGAATTCTTGCATTGGAACGGAGCGAGATGGATGAGCTTCATAGCACAAACAAGTTTGGCCGACGGTTATTATGGTAGTGTTGCAGTAAGCGGCAATCTTGTTGTTGCTGTCGGACAAAATGGCATTCAAGCGGTCATTACAATTGGAAGGAGACAATAAATGAAAGGGGAACCATGAGAAAGTTAATATAGCTGCGGGCGGCGTATACAGCGTCGCCCGCAAGTGAAACGGCATCTAAACCGGCTCTACGCTACATATCCTCACTGAAGGGGATAAGAGTGCCTTTTTATTTGCCTATCCTAATAAAATAATTAATTCACAGAATTCAAAATCCTGCTGGGAGAAAAAGGATGAAAAAGATAATTCCAACATACTGCATATTTTTTGCAGCAATTGTTTTTATATTTGCATCAAATGCTGAAAGTCAGCAAATGTTACACGGCCACGTACCCTCGATCATTGCAAAGCTTGGACTGCATCCGATCAGTCGTCTGGATAGCACTAAACATTTGCATCTTGCCATCGGTCTACCAACTAGAAACCAAGCAATGCTCAATAATTTATTGAATCAGATTTATAATCCTGCCAGTCCGAATTACCACAAGTACCTGACGTCTAAACAATCTACGGAGAATTTTGGGCCAACGGAAAATGATTATCAGGCGGTCAAAGACTTCGCAACAAAGAATAATCTTAACGTGATCGGTTCCCACTCGAGCCGAATGATTTTAGATCTTAATGGAACAGTGGCTGACATAGAAAAGGCATTTAAAATAAAAATGCAAGTCTATAACCACCCGACAGAGAATCGGACATTTTTCGCCCCTGACATTGAACCCAGCGTGAATATGGGCTTGCCAATCCTCGATATTAACGGTCTGAGCGACTATGCCAAATCACGACCGAATCTCCATAAAAGCTCTTCATTCACGGCATCGGGTTCCGAACCAACTACTAATAGTTATTGGGGTTATAATTTCCGGCATGCTTATCTTCCCAACGATACACTTAGCGGCTACGGTCAAAGCGTTGGTCTTTTCGAAATGGATGGATATTATCCAAATGACATCCAAAATTACGAAACCAATACAGGTCTTCCACAGACTCTTATTCAGAAAGTTCTGATAGATGGTTTAACTGGGAATCCTAGAGACTTGGTCGAAAAGTGATTTTTATTAAAGAATATTTTGGTGAACGGACGGTCATGTATTATATTTGTATAGAAAATAGATTTATCGTCTCTCACTAAGAGAAAATCATATTATGTTAGGCAAACAAAACCCACAAAGCAATTTATTCCTGCCGGAGAATCGTCTTCGCCAGAAGATAGGCAAAGAAAGCTTTTACGTATTTTTAAGCGATCACCGGCATGAAATCTTTAACGATGAAGACTTTTCGTTCTTATATTGCCCGGATAATGGCCGTGAAAGCGTTCCCCCAAGTTTATTGGCAAGTGCCTTGCTTCTCCAATCGTATGACCGAGTATCGGATCAAGAAGCAGCCGACCGCGCAAAATTCGATCAACGCTGGCAGGTAGCGCTTGGTGTTGGTGATGAAGAACAGCCGTTTGCGAAGAGTACGTTGTGCCTGTTTCGTAATCAATTGATCATCCATAATAAAGGGAAAATGATATTCACCAAGGCCTTGAACTTACTTGCTCAAAAAGGTTATACAAGAAAGAATAAAAAAACCTTCGCAATTGACACGACACCGATATTTGGGCGCGGCGCGGTTGAAGACACCTTTAACATGTTGGCGGAAGGACTTCGACAAACGCTGAAAGTTCTTGCGCAGATTGCAGAACAACCGATTGACCTTGAAGGCGAATCAGTCACATGTCCGGCCGGGGAGACAACTACGTGTTGGAATGTGCAAAAAGTAACGACACAACGCGGAACAACCTTTAAAAACAAAAGTTTCAAGTTCTCTGTCAGGCAATGTTGCCGTTGTTCATTCAGGAGTCAATGTCTCAAGGAGAAGACTCCGTGCCGAAGTGTGTTGGTGCATGAATATGAAGCGCTCATACGAGAGAAAAAGCTATTTCAAAGAACGGAAGAATATCATCAGATGTATCGCAAGCGAGTAGTCGTTGAACATCGCTTTGCACGATTGGTACGCCTTGGCATACGCAACGCACGCTATTTTGGGATGAAGAAAGTTCTCTTTCAGCTTGCGATGGCGGCTGCTGTGGCCAATTTGACGCTGTTTGCGTCAGTGGCGTCATTCTCTCTATTCTTTATTGCAGCGTTGCTCATTTTTGCTCTTTGGCTTACTATAAATCTTCAGAGGATCATTTATAGGCAGTTAAATTTTCAGACAGTTATTTGATCCCTCCTGCTTTTTAAGCTCTGAAAAAAAAGGGGGTTCTCGACTGAGTTCCTAGTTTCGATTATATAAACGGCTCAAATTTTTATAATCAATATGATATTGCTTGGGAACAGGACGTCAACAGTACGAAAAGCTCAATTCAACATTGTAATTTACAAATAAATACAAGCGGCTCAGTTACTACAAGTGCTATTGATCAAATTTCAAGCAAATCGATCAGTAAAAATTACCGGCCTTCAATCATTGATCTGTCTAATGGTAGTACATATTGCAGCTGGATAGGAGATTTGGACGGCTCCGGCACTTGGATGAATGTTTATACCTACGAATTCGAGGAAGGCACTTCAACTATCTATAAATATGGTGTAGGTGCGCAAGCCGTGTCGATAAATACAGACAACGGCAACAATTATTATCTCGCTTGGGTCCAGAATTCTTCATATAACCAAAATCCAAGTTCCTGTGTAAACTCGGTTGTAGGCAGCAATCTTTCAGCAGAAAATCTGAATACCACAGGCCAGAACATTCAGTTGTGCAACGGCGCTACAAGCGCGAATATGCGTGTATCATCTTTCTACAATGCATCTGCATTGCCTTATTACTTCCAGTTGTCTAATAGTCTCACCAGCGCTCCTCAAGGAGATGTCATTGCTCAATCTGACGCTGCCGCAAAAACAAAGGCTGTCTCTGGAGCAAGCGCCGTTTCTGCTATAATTTCTGCATCCAGCGGCAGAGGCAGAGGAGTAGCTGTTGGCGGCTTTTATTATTCCGCAGGCAATCTCAATGTCGATGGCAATTTGATTGATTTTGTCAGTGCGAACAATAAAGCCAAATATAATAACCTGGACACATTGAATAATGTGCTTCTTTCACAGCCATTTACGATCAATAGCAATTCCGTTCTTAGCTTCAGTGAAAACTCAGGAACTGCAGATTCTTTGGAAGCAGCCGGACTCTTAGGAAGTCAAGGATATCTCACTTTTATCGTTCAACTTATCGATAATGCTACAGGCAGTGTGCTTGGAACAGTAAGAAAAATAAATTTCAGTTCGGTTAATATTCAGAAATACAAAACATCTCCATTTACTCTGCCTATAACAGGACTTGGAGGCAAGACAGGAAGACTGAAGATAACCGTTGGAACCAATCTCAGCAATCTCCAATCGATGCTGGTAGAACAATATGCTGGACCCACTATAAGCGTGATGGGTCAAGCCAGTACTTTATCGTTGCAGCCGATACCGGCAGCGGGAGTCGCTCTTGGTAGTTATCCAAACCCGTTCAATCCGAGTACAAATATCCGTTATCAGCTAATCGAGAACAGTCATGTAAGCATAAAGGTCTACGATATATTGGGCAGGCAGATAACAACACTTGTTGATGGCAATAAGACAGCAGGCCAATACATGGCAGTTTTTGATGGTTCCCATTATGCAAGTGGTATATATTTTGTCCGCATGATGGTGGAGGGATCGAGTACGCAGCAGATTATAAAGACGCTCAAAATACAAATGCTGAAATAGTTCTGTGATTTATTAAAGAAATATTGCCGCCTGTTATTGCGATTCTAAGTAATAGGCGGCGAATTATATAGAATAACTGTAGTCCACTTTCTTTCAAAGCAATCCCCCCTTTGACAAAAAAGGGGGGGCACGGGGGGTTCTTAGAGCCCGAGCTTCAACGATAACCCCCTGTCCTGTGGACACCCCCCTTCAATATAAGGGGGGAACGTTACAACTTTGCACGTTGAACGAAGCACCACGAACCAGCGAACTACACTCTCTTCGATATTTGTCATTATCCGCGATCAACGATCGTGGTTACAGAAAAATATCGATTAGCGCATAAAACTATACTATGCGTACGAGCGCACGCTTGAGCGCGGCGCCGAGAATTTCAATCCCTTTTTCTATTTTATCCTCTGGTGTGTGCGAATACGACAGCCGAAAATGGGAATTGTCTTTTCCTTTCAGGTCGAAGGTCTGACCGATGACAAAGACCGCTCCATGCTCGATGCTGTCCTTAAGAACGCCAAGAAGATCTATCTGCGGCGGAATTTTCAGCCAGATATAAAAGCCTCCCCTCGGTTCGGTCCATTGTATCTCACCAGGAAAATATTTCCGAATTGCCGCCGCCATCGAATCCTTGCGGCGCCGGTATACACCGCGCATGCGCTCGATGTAAATGTCGATTGCGCCGCTTTGCACGAACTCATTCGCCAGAACCTGTGTAAAATTCGGGGAGCATGCATCGAACGATTGTTTGCATAATTCCGCTTTCTTGAAAATTTCCGGCGGAACCAGCATCCAGCCCAGACGGAATCCGGGACCGAGAATTTTTGAGAACGAACCCGTATAGCATATCGTCAGGTTGTTTTCATACAGGGCTTTGATCGGAACAACCCTTTGTTTTGCTTCCTCATCGAAATACAAATCGCCGTATGCATCGTCTTCAATCAGCGGGAGTCCGGCTTCCTCCAAAGCGGCAGCAACCTCCTTTTTCCGTTCTTCCGTGTACAACGTTCCCGCTGGATTATGGAAGTTGGGTGTCAGGTAAATGAACTTAGGCGGCGCTGCGCGCATGGAAAAAAGAGTTTCCTTTAATGCTTCAATATCGATTCCATCTTCATCGAGATCGACTCCTCTGATAACCGCGCGGTACGATTGAAATGCGGAAAGAGCGCCGATGAAACACGGATTCTCCGTAACGACGATATCATCGGGGTCCAGAAAAACTTTTGCCAGAATATTGATGGCTTGCAGGGAACCTGTGGTGATCATTAACTGGTTGGAATCGACCGGAAGTTTTTTCTTCCGGAGAAATTCCTTAAGGGAATCGAGCAGGGGGGGATATCCCGATGTCGGTCCATATTGAAACGCAGTTTGCTTATGTGCAAGAGGCAGATTGTTATACAGCGCGCTGATTTCATCAACGGGAAAAAGTTCGTTGCCCGGCATGCCGCCTGCAAAGGAAATAATATCGGGACGGGTCGCGAGACCCATGAGATCGCGAATCTCCGACGTACGCAGAGAATTTACGGTTTGGGAAAATCGAATCATAGTTCTAACGGAAATCCGCAGATGCCGTGTTTAAAGTTCATAAATATCGCTGGCGTTGAGAAGCTCCATCTTATGTTTTTGCAGAACGGAGATAGCTTGCTGGATCGTATCCGTCCGTATGATGACGCTGGCGCCAGTGCCGATCGCAAAGGCATACATATATTCGATGCTGATGCCTTCCGCGGATAAAATTTTTAAAGCCCGGTGCAGTCCGCCGGGTTCATGGGGAACGACGAGTCCGATAACTTCCGTGATATGGACGGAAAAACCTTTTTCTTTTAAAATTTGAATCGCCGCCTGCGGCTTGTTGACAATCAGGCGGAGAACGCCGAATTCCGCCGTATCGGCGATGCTAAAAGCCGAAATATTGATCTGCGCCGATTCGAGTGCACCTGTAACGTCGGTAAGACGTCCGGAGGTGTTCTCCAGAAAAACTGAAAGTTGTTGGATGATCATCGTTCACCTTTAGAGTTTGCGTTTATCGATCACGCGCTTGGCTTTACCTTCACTCCGCTCGATCGTTTTCGGTTCTACTAATTTGACATTCGCGCCGATTCCGAGGACCGATTCGATATTGTGCTGAATTTTTTTCTTCAAGACTTCAAGTTTTTTTATTTCATCCGAAAAGAACTGCTCGTCTACTTCGACCCAAATTTCCAGTACGTCGAGGTTATTGACGCGATCGACGATCAGGAGATAATGCGGCCTCGTTTCGCTCATTTCCAGCAGGACTGTCTCGACCTGAGATGGAAAAACGTTGACTCCGCGGATAATCAGCATATCATCCGAACGGCCAAGGCATTTTTTCATACGGACTATTGTCCGCCCGCAGGAACATTGACCGGCCTGGAGCATGGTCAGATCGCGCGTACGATAGCGCAACAGAGGCAATGCTTCTTTCGTAATGCATGTAAAAACGAGTTCGCCCGTGGTTCCATGCGGCAGAACTTCCAGCGTGCTGGGATCGATAATTTCCGGAATAAAATGATCTTCAAAGACGTGCAGGCCGCATTGATGCGGGCATTCCGCAGCGACACCCGGACCGATAATTTCACTCAACCCGTAAATATCGAGCGCCTTGATTTTCAATTTGGATTCGATCTCCCGCCGCATTTCCTCCGTCCAGGGTTCAGCGCCGAAGACTCCTGCTTTGAGCTTGAATGACTCGATCGGCATTTTTGCATCGGTCATTGCCTCGGCCAGAAACAATGCATAGGAAGGAGTGCATGCGAGAATAGTAGAACCGAAATCGCGCATCAATTGCAATTGACGCTGTGTATTACCGCCGGACATCGGGATGACCGTTGCGCCGATTTTTTCGGCTCCGTAATGGACACCAAGTCCGCCGGTGAAAAGTCCATACCCGTACGCAATATGCAAAACGTCGGTCTTGCCGGCGCCTGCAGATGTAAGCGTCCGGGCCATGACTTCCGACCAGATACCGATATCTTTTCGCGTATATCCGACAACTGTCGGGCGTCCGGTTGTTCCACTCGATGCATGCAAGCGCACCACTTCTGAAGATGGAACGGCAAATAATCCGAAAGGATAATTATCCCGCAAATCTTGTTTAGTGGTAAACGGAAGTTGTTTAAGTTGTTCGATGCTTCTAATATCCCCGGGTTCGATTCCTTTTTGCTGAAGCTGCTGCCGGTAAAAGGGGACATTATAATAGATACGCTCCACCATCGCGGAGAGCCGTTCATTTTGCAATGCTGTCAGCCGATCCCGGCTCATACATTCTATATATTCGTTCCAAATCATAACTTTTGGTCTCTTTCAAAATTCGAACTATGAAGAATATTGAAAGTAATAATAATTTTATCAAAAAGAGAAGTAAGAAAGTCTTGAATTGTAAAATTTTTTTTTAGACAACCGGTGTCGGGAACTATATCGTCGATTCCATCGTCCAGACAGAGAACTTTCTTTGTTGAGCTCAAGAGAAAGAACAGACAAAGAACTATCTTTGACTTTATAGCCAAAAATGGTTAAATTTTTAACTACGTTGATGTGTCATATATTGATAATATGGAGACATAGTGCCTTTTCAGCAGGCAACGGGTGCAGATAAGAAACACCAAGATCGGTTGCGTCTTGAAGGCAAAATACCGGAACATATAGCTATTATTATGGACGGCAATGGCCGATGGGCGAAAAAGCGTTCTTTTCCTCGTGCTGCCGGTCATAAAGAAGGCGTGAATTCCGTTCGCGATATCGTTGAAGCCTGCGGGCAATTGGGGGTTCGATACTTGACCCTCTATACGTTTTCGACGGAAAACTGGAAGCGTCCAAAGACCGAGGTTTCGATGCTCATGCGCCTTATTGTGCATGCGTTGAGGAATGAACGTGACCGTATGCACAAGAACGATGTGCGCCTGCAAACCATCGGCGATCTTTTCGCATTGCCTGAAGATGTTGCCAGTGAATTGGTGGACGCAGTTGAAGCGATGCGCCATAATAAAGGCTTGGCGCTTATTTTGGCTTTGAATTACAGCGGCCGCTGGGATATTCTCAACGCGGTCAAAAAAATACATCACGAAATTTCTACAGGGCATTTAAAGAAGAACGATATAACGGAAGAAATCTTCAAAGATTTCCTTTCCACCAAAGGAATTCCGGATCCGGATTTGGTGATTCGAACGAGCGGCGAATATCGGATCAGTAATTTTTTGCTGTGGCAGGTTGCCTACAGCGAAATGTATATTGCCGATGAGCTGTGGCCTTCGTTCCGGCGCAAGCAGCTTTATGAAGCAATTGCCGATTATCAAAAACGAGAACGCCGTTTTGGAATGGTCAGTGAACAGCTGCTTTCCGCGGCGGAGTTTCATAAAGCTTTTTAGTCGAAAGGTCAAAATGTGTTGCGGTCTTTTTTAATGCTTTTTCTTGCCGGTTGTTTCGTTGTGTCCATTGGAGTCGGACAGATGCAACAGAAGCAGGATATCTTTAAGATTCTTGGAATTTCCGTCGAAGGCCAACATGCGGGCGATCCGGCTTCCATCATTGCCAATACGGGATTGCAGGTGGGTGAAGAAATTACGATTCCCAGCGAGCAAACCCGGCAGGCTATCCGGCGTTTGTACAATCTGCGGTTGTTCAGCGACGTGCAAATTTATATCAATCGGCGTGAAGGGAACGGCGTGTATTTGCTGATCAAGGTTAAAGAAAACCACCGCATGGATCATGTTCAAATAAGCGGGAACGATGATTTGACGGAAGGCGATATAACGAAAAAAATTAATCTTATCAAAGGACAGATTATTACGCCGGAAGACCTTGCGGAGGTCGTCCGTATCCTGAAACATGAATACGACAGCGACGGCTATCTCAATGCCGTCATTAACACCTCTCTTGTTCCGGCAAGCGATTCGTCAAACAGAGTGATTGTCAAGCTTGATATCGATGAAGGTCAAAAGGTGAAAGTTGACCACATTTATTTCCATGGCAATAAACATTTCGACGACGGTGATCTCAAGGGCGAAATGAAAGAAACGAACGAACGAACATGGTGGAAGTTCTGGCAAACCAATAAATTCGATAAGAAAAAATACGCAGACGATAAGGATCTCATCGTCGCCTATTATCAAAAAAACGGATACCGGGACGCGCAGGTTCTTCGCGATTCGATTCAATATGATACCTTAAAGAAGTATCTCACGATCGATATTACCGTGTACGAGGGGCCTCAGTATCACGTACGGAATATTACATGGGAAGGGAATACGGTGTATTCTTCTGCCGTATTGTCGGATCATCTTGCTTTTCGAAAAGGAGATATTTTTGACAAAGACAGATTTGAAAAAAACCTCCAGCGCAATGACGATGACAATGATGTGAGTTCTCTCTATTCCGACAACGGATATCTTTGGTTCCAGGCGGAGCCGGAACAACAGGTTATTCCGGGTGACAGTCTCGATATTGTCATTCACATCCGCGAACATAACCAATTCAGAATCGGACGCGTGAACATCACCGGTAATACGAAGACTTACGAAAAAGTCATTCGCCGCGTCTTGCTTTCGAAACCGGGCGATTATTTCAGCCGCCAGCGCATCATCAACAGCATACGTGAATTGTCCCAGTTGAACTATTTCAACCCCGAGAAGATCAAGCCGGATGTTCACCCGGTCGACGACAAGACGGTGGATTTAGATTATGCGGTCGAGGAAAAATCGAGCGATACATTCAATATGTCTATCGGTTACAGCGGTACGTACGGCTTCAGCGGCGGATTGGGCGTGACCTTCAACAATTTTTCCATATCCGATCCGCTTCACGGCGGTGCGGGTCAGTCCTTTTCATTCGATTGGCAATTCGGTGTGAGCAACTATTACCGTACATTTTCCATCGGTTATCAAGAGCCATGGATGTTCGATACGCCGACATCGTTCGGGGTTAGTATCTATGATACACATCAGACCTATTACTATGACCTGCGTTACAGCGGCATATCGTTAAGTTTTGGACGCCGTTTCAAATGGCCCGATATGTATTTCCGCGGAGACTGGTCGATTCGCGTCCAGCAGAATATTTATTATCCGCTCGCCAACACTTCGTCCTACTATCGTACTTATTATGCGGAAGGGGTAACGAGTCAGATCGGTATTAAGCAGATAATTTCGCGCAACAGCACGGACAGCCCTATCTTCCCAACGAACGGTTCTAATTTTGCCCTGGCGACAGAAGTCGACGGTTTGGGAACAGCCCAATTCACAAAGCATATTTTCAGCGCGGAATGGTTCTTGCCGCTTTCACATGCCTCGCCTTTTACGCTCATGACTTCCAGCACGATGGGGATGATTTTTCCTTTTGAAAAGAACTCGTATGTCCCTGCACTGGATCGGTTCTATATGGGAGGTACGGGACTGGGGCAAATTTCCGTTATCCCGCTGCGAGGCTACGACGATAATTCGGTCGGCCCGTATTCAGGAGCGACCGGGGGACAGTCTATGATCAAAAACACCGTCGAATTGCGCTACGCGTTGACCCTGAATCCGATGCCGGTCTATACGATCCTTTTTACGGAAGCCGGAAATGTGTGGCTTACCCACGAGATTCAGAATCCTCTTGATCTCCGCCGTTCGGTCGGTTTCGGACTGCGGGTTCTTGTGCAGTCGATCGGCATGGTCGGTTTCGATTATGCATACGGATTCGATCCCACGACGAAGGGAAGCGCGCCTCCCGGATGGCATTTTCATTTCCAATTCGGCAAATCTTTATAAGCATATATGTTATTTATCAACCATCATCATAAGAGGGAACAGTGAAAAAAATATTTTGTTTCGGAATTATTGCCGGTTTCATTTTTATTTCGCTGAGCAATGCACAATCGGCAAAGACCGGTGCATCGCTTAAGATTGCATACGTCAATTCAGCGACGATCATCCACGAGCTTCCGGACGCGCAGCAGGTTCAAAAAGATCTTGAAGCGAATGTCAAGGTATGGCAGGATGAACTTGAAAGAATGAGCAAAGAACTCCAAGACGGTCTCGACGATTATCAGAAGAAAAAAGAAATGATGGATCCGAAGGCCAGGGAAGATAAAGAAAAGGAACTTCAACAGCTTCAGACACACGCTCGCGAATATCAGTATCAAAAATTCGATACGCGTGAGGGAGAAGCAGTGAAATTGCGCGAGCAGAAGTTTGCTCCGATTCAGGAGGAAATTCTGAAGGCAATCGCACAAGTGGCTAAGGAAGACGGCTTTATGTATGTATTCGACAAAATGGAGAATGCGACCATTCTTCTCTATGCCGATCCCAAATTCGATTTGACCTATAAGGTTATAGATCGTCTAAAACGCGGCACAGCAAGTGACAAAACGAAATAACTTTTTTGTTGTGAATATTTTTCATAGAAAGGCCAAGCCATGAAAAAATTTTTGGTTTTGGCAGGCATATTAATAATTACGGTCTGCATGCCTGTCTCTGCTCAGATGAAGCTGGCATACTTCAACTCCGAAGCTGTTATGAAACAGCTGCCGGATGCACAGGATGCCCAGCGCCAGCTCGATAAGCTTGTCGCCGATTGGCAGGCGGATTTGAGCAAAATGCAGGAAGAGTGGAAACAGAAGTTCGACGAGTACGATAAGCGCAAGCTGATCATGACGGATAAACGCCGTGCAGATGCGGAAAAAGAGTTGCGCGATCTCGATCAAAAAATAGTCGAATATCGCAATCAAAAATTCGGACAAAACGGCGATTTATTCAATAAACAGAACGAATTGATGAAACCGGTTCAAGACCGTATTTTTAAAGCCGTGCAGGATATTGCCAAAGAAGATGGATATGATTACGTCTTCGATAAAAGCAGCGATATTCTTCTGATGTACACGAATGAAAAATACGACCTGACGCAGAAAATTCTCGCAAAATTGACCGCCGGTATGCCTGCATCTTTGCAGCCGGGACAAACAACTCCGGGTTCTACAACGAATCCACCGCCGGCAAAACCAGCACCTGCGCCTCCTGTAACAAAATAATGATGACCATTGCAGAAGTTGCGGAATGGCTCGGCGGCGATATTGAGGGTGCAAATCCGAATGCCCTGGCGCCTCTTGATCGTATGGCAAAAATCGAAGAAGCAGTGCCAGGGTGTCTGACTTTTCTGGCAAATCCGAAGTACCGGAAATATCTTGCAACTACGCAAGCATCAGCTGTGCTCATTTCCCGTTCGCTTGATGTGGAAGAATACCGGAATCGGCCGGCTCTCGTTTTTATCCGCGTCGATGATCCATACGTTGCCTTTCTCCATGCCCTGAAACGAATGACTCCGGCTGTCGAGCCGTTTTCCAGCGGCATTCACCCGACGGCTGTGATCGGAAAAAATGCGACCATAGGACAAAAAGTTTCTCTTGGTGCATATACGGTAATCGGAGACGGAGCAGTCATTGGATCTGGGACAAAGATCGGCCACGGATGCGTGATCGGTATCGGTACGGAAATCGGATCGGATTGCCTGATTTATCCTCTCGTCTGTTTCTATCAATCGTGCAAAGCCGGCAATCGTGTCATCATTCATTCCGGCGCTGTGATAGGTGCGGATGGGTTTGGACATGCACCCAAAGCAGACGGCACGTACGAAAAGATTCCTCAACTCGGCATCGTGTGCATCGAAGATGACGTCGAAATTGGAGCCAATACGACTATCGACCGATCGACAATAGGAGAGACAAAAATTTGCAAAGGTGTCAAGATTGATAATTTAGTCCAGGTTGCTCATAATGTCGTGATAGGCGAGCATACGGTTATTGCCGCACAGACGGGAATCAGCGGCAGCGCAAAAATCGGTGCACATTGCATGATTGCCGGACAAGTCGGAATTGCGGGACATCTCGAAATTGCCGACCACACCATTATCATGGCACAGTCGGGCGTCGCAGGTTCCCTTGAAATACCGGGAAAAACGTATTTCGGCACTCCCGTTAACGAGGTGCGCAAAACACAGCACATCTATGCAGCGTTAAAGATGCTGCCGGAAACAATTCGCGAACTTACGGCATTGAAATTTAAACTTGCCGAGCTTGAACAAAAGCTCGGTGAGAAACGTTCGTAAAAAGAAGGAGACCCCACCACCATGCTCGTTCAGCAGATGACGATTAAAAAGCCGGTCACTATGTCCGGCATTGGTTTGCACACCGGCGTGCAGACTACGATGACGTTTAAACCGGCTCCTGAAAATTTCGGCATTCGCTTCCGGCGGGTCGATATGCCGAACTCACCGGAGATTCCGGCGGATGTCGACCATGTCATCGATTTGCGCCGCGGCACGACGCTCGGCATAGGCGAAGCGCGCGTCCATACCGTCGAGCATGTCCTTGCTGCCGTTGCGGGTCTTCAGGTCGACAACATTCTCATTGAGCTCAATAACATTGAACCGCCGATAGCCGACGGGAGTGCGAAGCCGTTTGTCGATATGCTGCTGGAAGCAGGCCTGGAAGATCAGGACTCGCCGAAAGATTATCTTATTATCGACCAGGTGATCCACTATCAGGACCCGGAACGGGGCGTCGAGATCGTTGCCCTTCCGACCGACGATTTTCGGCTGACTGTTATGATCGATTACAACAATCCGGCGCTCGGCAGTCAGCATACGGGAATGTTCAATCTGGAAAAGGAATTTATCACGGAATTTTCTTCCGCGCGTACGTTTTGTTTTCTCCATGAAGTCGAAGAGCTCTATGATGCCGGACTTATTCAGGGAGGAAATATCGATAATGCCATCGTGATTGTGGATCGAGATTTGCCGGAAGCTGAATTAAAAAAAATTACGGCAAAGCTCGGTATTGATCACTCCGTTATCCTCGGCTCCACAGGCGTTCTCGGGGATAAAACGCTGCATTACCGCAACGAACCGGCACGGCACAAATTGCTCGATATGATAGGCGATCTTGCTTTGATCGGAGCTCCAATTAAAGCTCAAATTCTTGCTGCCCGGCCGGGACATGCCGCTAATGTCGAATTTGCCCGCAAGGTGCGCAAACTCTACCAGCAAAATAAACTCGTCAAGAAGTACCAGCATGAAAAAAAGGAAGGTGTTGTCTTCGACGTTAATGCTATCCAGCGCATTTTGCCGCACCGTTTTCCGTTTTTGCTTGTCGATAAGATCATCGATTTCAAATTAGACGAACGTGTTGTTGCCGTAAAAAATGTAACTATGAACGAATGGTTTTTTGAAGGTCATTTTCCCGGCAAGCCTGTTATGCCCGGAGTCCTTATCATCGAAGCCATGGCTCAGGCCGGAGGCGTGCTGCTTTTAAACGGTATAGAAAATCCGGGCGATAAGCTTGTGCTCTTTATGAGCATGAATAACGTAAAATTTCGGAAACCTGTTGTTCCGGGCGACCAGTTGATCTTCGACGTCCAAATGGTTTCACGCCGTTCGAAGATCATTCAAATTAAAGGACAAGCCTTTGTCGACGGCGCTGTCGTTGCAGAAGGTGAATTTACGGCCGGAATTACCGACCGTAATCAACATCCGATAAAATAATGTTCCTTTTTTTGTGAGTCTTCTATGCCTGTTATGATCGATTCTACTGCACGAGTCAGCAGCAAAGCTCAATTGGGCGAACGCGTCTGCATCGGGCCCTATTCAGTTATCGGCGACGATGTCGTCATCGGCGACGGATCCGTGCTTGAATCGCATGTCGTCGTTCACAAACTTACGACAATAGGAAAAGAGTGCAAGATCGCTCCGTTTGCTTCTGTAGGATGCAGGCCGCAGGATTTAAAATATAACGATGAACCGACAAGTCTGGAAATCGGTGATCGCTGCGATATTCGGGAATATGTCACACTCAGCCGCGGTGCGGTGGAAAATGGAAAAACGGTGATCGGAAACGACTGCCTGTTCATGGCGAATGCTCATGCCGCTCACGATTGTATTGTGGGTCATCATTGCATCCTGGCAAACAGCGTTGCTCTTGCCGGTCATGTGACGCTTGGGAATTGGATTATTGTAGGCGGATTGACGCCGATCCATCAATTTGTCAAAGTTGGCGACCATGCCATGCTCGGTGGAGGGTTCCGCGCTGTAAAAGATGTTCCTCCCTTTATTCGGGCAGGCAGGGAACCCCTCGTCTATGAAGGATTGAATTCCGTCGGTTTACGCCGAAGAGGATTTTCTGCAGAAGCCATACATCTCATCGAACAGGCGTATACCATCATTTATCAATCGAATCTAAATGTTTCGCAAGCGGTAGCAAGGATAAAACAGGAATTGCCTCAATCACCCGACATTCAAAACATTGTCCATTTTATAGAAACAAGCAAACGGGGCATTCTTTCAGGCCCGCGCCGCCGCGAATGACGCACACAAACATGTGGAAATTTGAGAACACCGGTCTTCATACCGGTGTTTTTAATATGGAGTACGACAGGCGGCTTTCACAGGAGCTTTTGCAGAAAAAAGGACAACCGACCGTCCGGGTGTACGGGTGGCGCCCCTGGGCAGTTTCATACGGCTGGAATCAATCTACCGATGAAATCGATTCCATCGCTGCTCGAAGTGAGAATGTCGACATCGTGCGGCGGCCGACGGGGGGACGCGCCATTCTCCATGCCGACGAGCTGACATACAGCGTTGTTATGCGCGTCAGGAAAAAAACTGTTTCAGAGGTCTATGAAGAAATCAGCCGGACTCTTCTTGCCGCACTTGCAATGCTTGGCGCCGAAGCCGCAATGGAAAAAACGCAGCCGAATTTTCCTGCTCTCTATCGATCCCATTCCGCGGCTGCCTGTTTTTCCAGCGCCGGCCGGTACGAGATAAAGTGCAGAGGGAAAAAAATAATCGGAAGCGCTCAGCGGCGGTATGGAACGGAGGATGGTGAAGAAGTAGTCCTGCAGCACGGCTCACTTCTCCTTGGTCCCGGTCATAAAAAAATAGCGGATTTCCTTTCATTCTCCGCAGAATCGGACCGGATTGCCCTTCGGCTTGAATTGGAAGAAAAAACAACCGACCTTTCAACGGAGCTTCACCGAATCGTTGCGTTCGATGAAGCTGCTGAAGCCATGCGCAAAGGGTTTGAGCTTGCATGGGGCATTCAATTTGAAATTATTCACGAAAATGAAAAGGTGCACCAATGAAAACTGCGGCGGTTACCTCTGGACCCAAAAAGGTGACAACAAAAGTCATCGGTCTTATGAAGCAGGAAGGACACCGGATCGCCTGCCTGACGGCATACGATTTTCTTACAGCGCGCTTCCTGGATCAAGCCGGAATCGATCTTGTTCTTGTAGGCGACTCGCTCGCTAATGTTTTTCAAGGACAGGAAACGACACTTCCGGTAACTCTGGATGAAATGATTTATCATGCAAAAAGCGTAATACGTGCGATCGAACGCGCTATGGTGATCGTCGATATGCCGTTCATGTCGTATCAGGTGAACGATGAAGAGGGATTCCGGAATGCAGGCCGGGTGATGAAAGAAACCGGGGCCGGTGGCGTAAAGTTCGAAGGGGGGGAGCGCATTGCAAATCTTGTACACATGACCGTTCGCGCAGGTATACCTGTGGCGGGACATCTCGGTCTGACGCCGCAGTCGATTCATCAATTCGGCAGCTATACTCCCCGCGGGAGCACTCCCGGTGAATTGAAACAGCTGCTCAAAGATGCAAAGGCCCTGGAAGAAGCCGGCGCTTTTTGTATCGTTCTGGAAAAAATTCCTGCAGAAGCGGCGAAGAAAATTACGAAATCCCTGTCCATTCCAACGGTCGGCATCGGGGCGGGACCCTTTTGCAGCGGGCAGATATTGGTTGTTGCGGACATGCTTGGCTTGTATGAAGATTTTCATCCGCGCTTCGTCCGTCAGTATGCGAACCTTGCTGAGGTTATTCGAAAAAGTGTCCGGGAATACGTCAAAGATGTCAAAGACAGAAAATTCCCGACAGAAAAAGAAAGTTATTGATTTTTCATGGCAAAAAAGAAACCTACAATTCTCGTTTCCAACGACGACGGTATTGATGCCCCGGGCATTGAGGCTCTCGTACAGGAATTGAAAAAAATCGCCGCTGTGATCGTTGTTGCACCGGATAAACAGCAGAGCGCCGTGGGGCACGCCATTACAATGAATGACCCGCTGCGCGTAAAAGAATTTTTTAAGAACGGAAAATTTTTCGGCTATGCCGTTCAGGGCACGCCCGCTGATTGCGTGAAAATTGCGGTTAAAGCATTGCTGAAACATATTCCCGACCTCGTCGTTTCAGGCGTCAATCACGGGTCCAATACGGCTATCAGTATCATTTATTCCGGAACGGTTTCTGCGGCGACCGAAGGTACAGTCCTGGGCATACCGTCGATTGCGGTTTCCCTGACTACGCACGGCCCGGCGGATTTTCGCTACGCTTCCGTGATCGCACGCAGGATAGCTGCAGTGGTTTTGAAAAAAGGGCTGCCCCGGCGGACGCTACTCAATGTGAATGTTCCACCGCTGCCGGCAAGCAGGATCGAAGGGATTTTGGTTACCGGACAGGGCAAGGCGGTATGGAAGGACACGTTCGACCATCGCCGTGATCCGAGCGGTGTCGAATATTACTGGCTCATCGGTGAGCTTGAAGAAATCGACACGGATCTTGCTTATGATCAGGCGGCGATTCGCAGCCGCTATATTTCCGTAACGCCGATTCAATACGATTTGACCGATTACGCAATGATTGAAAAAATGAAATCGTGGAACTTGAATAAACTGAAATAGGATATTCGTACTCTGTGAATTATTTTTTACCCTCTCTTTTTTTCGTGAAGTGAATCATGCCGACACCGCTTATGAAACAATACCTGCACGTGAAGGCGAAATATCCGGAGACCATTCTTCTTTTTCGTATGGGGGATTTTTTTGAAACTTTTGAAGACGATGCCCGGATTGCTTCGAAAGTGCTCGGTATTGTTCTCACAAAGCGCGGCAACGGAGCGGCGGGCGATGTACCGCTTGCCGGCTTTCCCCATCATGCACTCGATGCCTATCTTCCCAAACTGCTGCGCGCCGGGTACCGCGTGGCGGTATGCGAACAGCTCGAAGATCCGAAATTTGCAAAGGGTATTGTTCAAAGGGATGTCGTCGAAGTGCTGACACCTGGAGTCGCGTTTTCCGATAAAGTCCTGGAACAGAAACAAAATAATTTTCTTGTTGCTCTCGCTCTCTCGTCTCCTCTGGCCGCAGGCAGCGAAAAAATAGGGTTCGCCTATGTCGATGTCTCAACAGGTGAATTCGGCGTCAGCGAATTTCCGCTCAAAGATTTGCGGGAACAGCTTGGAAATTTCCAGCCCCATGAATTGTTGGTTCAAAAACGCGATCTGGAGACAATTAAATCCATTCTTGGCGGGCAGGCAGCCCTGCTCTATACGAAAATCGACGACTGGGTCTTCAACGCGGAGTATGCCGAGGAATTGCTTTTGAACCATTTTAAAACGCAGTCGCTCAAGGGATTCGGCATCGAAGAGATGCGCATAGGAATTGTCGCCGCCGGCGCGATTATGAATTATCTGCAGGAGACGCAAAAGGCGAATATCCCGCATATTAAAAAAATCGTTCCGCGGGATGTCGGCGCTTTTATGGTGCTCGATGCTTCTACAAAACGCAATCTGGAAATCACCACATCGATGTCCGGCCAGTCCGACGGCACATTGTTTTCCATTCTTGATAAAACGGCGACTCCCATGGGAGGGCGCATGCTGAAACAGTGGGTTCATCATCCGTTGAAGCAGCTCGACCTGATCAAAGACCGGCTGGCCGCAGTAAAGGATTTCGCGGAAAAAAATGAAGCCAGGAAATCGCTTTATGAGGAACTCTCCGCTATCGGCGACCTTGAACGGCTGATTGCAAAAATTGCAACAGGTCGGGCAAATCCGAGAGAAGTGAACCAGTTGAAGGCAATGCTTCAACAAATTCCGCGTCTGAAAATTTCACTTGCTGAATTTGAAAATCCGGTTCTTCGCGGGCTGGGAGAACGGCTTAATCCGCTGTCCGCTCTAACGGATATGATCGGGAAAGGAATCGCAGATGAGCCGCCGATCGCGATTGTCGACGGAGGCGTGATACGGAAGGGATATAATGCGGAACTGGACGATATTCGCGCTATTGCGTTCGGCGCTAAAGATTGGGTGGCAAAGCACCAGCAAGCGGAAAAGGAACGGACGGGAATTTCTTCGCTTAAAATCGCATACAATAATGTTTTCGGTTATTACATTGAAGTGACCAACACGCACAAAGATAAGGTGCCGGACAATTATATCCGCAAACAAACACTGGCCAATGCCGAACGGTTCATTACGCCGGAATTGAAAGAGTACGAAGAAAAAATATTGCACGCTGAAGAGAAAATTCTTGAGCTTGAAACGCGTTTGTTCAATGAAATCCGCCTGTCGATTGCGGATCATGCCTTAGAGATTCAGCTCAACGCACAGCATATTGCCGTCCTCGATTGTTTCCTATCGCTTGCCGGCACTGCGGTGGAAAATCATTATTGTTATCCGGAAGTTCAAGATTCCACTCGGATAGAAATTATCGGCGGCAGGCATCCGGTGATTGAAAAAATGCTTCCTCCGGGAGAACACTATACGCCCAATCATGCTGTGCTGGATACCGATGGGGAGCAGATTCTGATCATTACCGGGCCGAACATGAGTGGCAAATCGAGTTATGTACGCCAGGTCGGACTGATCGTGCTGCTTGCGCAGATCGGAAGTTTTGTGCCGGCTGAATCTGCCGTCATCGGTGTTGTCGACCGTATTTATACGCGCGTGGGAGCGAGCGATAATATTGCTTCCGGCGAAAGTACGTTTTTAGTGGAAATGCATGAAGCGGCCAATATCGTCAATACTGCAACGAAGCGGAGCCTTGTATTGCTCGATGAAATCGGGCGGGGTACCAGTACATTCGACGGGATCAGCATTGCATGGGCGCTGACGGAGTATATCCATAATCACATCGGTGCAAAAACAATGTTTGCAACGCACTATCATGAACTGAACGAGCTTGCCGATCTTTTTCCGCGTATACGAAATTATAAAGTCGACGTCCGGGAATACGGCGATAAGGTGATTTTCCTTCATAAAGTCGTTCCGGGATTTGCAGATCATTCGTACGGCATTCAGGTTGCCCAGATGGCGGGATTGCCGGAAGAAATAACCCTCCGTGCAGCAGAGGTTTTAAAAAATCTCGAAAGCTCGGAATTGATTGTCGGCGATAAAAAACGAACATCCGGACAACAAGAACAAGTGCAATTAACTCTGTTTGAAATGAAAGACGATACGCTGCGCGAAGAAATTCGAAAAATAGATATTGAAAAAACAACACCTCTCGAAGCGCTTCATCAATTGTCGGAATGGAAGAAACAAATTGAAAAAAAGGGAAAGAATGAATAAAAAAGACTTACAGTTGTTTTTTGCCTGCGGCGCCTGGGCCGACGGGCTTTTATTCGAGTCGGCGGCGGCTCTGTCCGGTGAATAATGTCGGAAGAATTATGAAAGGAGTTTCGGCAGTATTCACGACACGCCTATGCATATCCTTTCCACGAACTGCATTTTGGCCGGCTCGCTGGAATAAAAAAATCCCCGTTCCGTTAAAACCGAAGGATGTGGGCGTCCTCGATATGGTGAAAAAGCAGTGGGATATGTATCGTTTGGATGTTGATAATTTTTTGCGTACGATCAGTGAGGAAATGTTCCAATCGCCGTTTCCCTATACTGATTTTAAGGGCGCCGTCCATGTCCAGGTGTTATGGATGCAATTGCTGCATAAAGCGAATCATTCAAGTTATCACCGCGGACAGGCGGCAGCGATGCTGCGGATGACAGGTGTCAAACCGGCCGGCGCGGATTTTATAAATTATATGCGAATCTTGGAGACCAATGCATAAATTTAAAAAAATAATCTTATCCCGCCATAGGCTTGTCCATGTGCCGGAAATTATCGTCGATAAGAACATTCTCGATCATGGATTTACACGGGAATGTTCAATGAATAATTGCAACGGCCGCTGCTGCCGGGATGGCGTTCTCCTTGACATTAAAGATAAAGAAAAAATTTTGGTCCATGTGCCGATGATTCAAGAAGCGATGGAACCGCAGCAGGAAAAAGATCCCTCGAAGTGGTTCGACGAATGCATCGAACAGGATCCGGATTTTCCGTCGGGCTGGTGCGACGGTACGGCGGTTACCGGGAACGGATGTATCTTTTTAAACAGCAAAGGATTATGCACGCTGCAGGCGGTGTCGATGGAGTATGGAATGAGTAAAGATGCCCTGAAACCATTTTACTGCTTCGCTTATCCGCTGACTCTGGAGGAAGGTGTATTGACGGTTTATGGTCCGGAATTTTCCGAACGTCCGGAATGCTGTATGTCCATTCATCAGGGTGAAAAAAGTATTCTCGATGTGTGCCGCGAAGAACTGAGATTCATTCTCGGTTTGGATGGAATGAAGGAATTCGAAGAAATGTTTGCGGATTATAAACTGCAGGCTGCATTGAATCAGGAAGCCTGAGACGGAAAAGAAAGAATGGATCAACGACGGTTATATCGAACAATTGAAAGCTTCGCTCCGGAACATTTTAAAACGGAAAAGGAACTGCTGAAGCATGTTTTAAACGAGATCGTCAAGACGGAGGCTATTCGCTTGAAAGGCGGACGACTCTGGCAGTATGAACCTGTGACGGATTCGTACCGCCTCATTCACCAGATCGGTCAGATTGAAATGATGGAAAGCGGTTACCGGATTCAAGTTTCGCGCTACCCGATGTTCCAGCACCTGGTCGAACAGCGGACGATCATCGCCAACGAAACGGACGGGTACCTGCGGACAAAAGGAATCGTCAAGTACTCGGCAACCGGTATCGGCGATAAACTGAAAAATAAAACCGGCTCCGTGTTTCAGTACGTCATGGCGTTCAATTCGGATCATCTGGATCAGGATCTTTTGCTCGATCTGAATATCATCAGCTTAGCCGTGACCTCGACGCTGCGAAATAAAAAAATTCAACAGAAAGCCGATGCACTGGCAAAAGATATAGATAAAGCCAGGGAAGTTCAGCAGAGCATTTTGCCCGAGCCGTTTATTCATTTTTATTATTACGATGTCTACGGTATCTCGCAGCCCGACAGAATCGTTGGAGGGGATTTTTTCGATTATATCTTTACCGATGAGAACAAAGACCGGCTTTGCATCGTTGTCGGGGATGCCGCCAGCAAGGGATTCCAAGCAGCTGCACAAGCGCTGTATGTTGTAGGAGCGCTGCGGATGGGTATTGCGCATCAAACGAAAACCGCATCGCTTATGTCCGGCATCAACAAGATTGTCAACCGGTCGTTTTCCGAGGAACAATTCGTTTCAATGTTTTATGCGGAATTGACGGACGGTCCAAAGGGGCTGCTTCTGTATTCCAATGCCGGCCATAACAGCCCGATTGTCTATCATGCTCAGGAGCAGTCGATTGAATTGCTGGAACCTACCGGACAAATTCTCGGGCCGTTCTCGAAAGGAAGTTACAGGGTGGAAAGCACGATGCTGAAAAAAGGAGATCTGACGGTTATTTATACGGACGGCATTACGGAAGCCAGGCGTATCGACGGCCTCGTGTTCGGCGAGCAGCGGTTTGCCGAACATATTCAACGTATGGCACACAAGACCGCAAAAGAAATATGCGAGACGTTGATGAATGAAGTCAATGTTTTCGCGGAAGGTGCGGACTATTCCGACGATCGGACGATAGTCGTGATCAAACGCATCAGTTGACGATACAAATAAGAAATGCAGGAGAAGTTTTGATATGGTAGAACAAAAATTTATCGGTGTGGTGATGTCTGTTTCGAACGAGTTGACGACGGTTCTGCTCGATGCGAATGTCGCTTCTCTCAAACGGGAAATCGGTGGAAAAAATTATTCCATCGGCCAAATCGGGACATACGTACTGATTCCGGCAGGCAACCTTGTGCTGATCGGCATGGTTCAGCAATTGGTTAAAAAAGACGTCCCGATCAACGGACAGTCGCGTCAGCGTTATGTTCTGGATGTGAATATGGTGGGGACCGTGAAAACCGGGCGTTATGAACGCGGCGTTTCAGTTTTTCCGCCCGTTGATTCTCCGGTCTTTCTCGCGGAAGATTCCGATCTTGCCGTCGCGTTTTCGGTTTTTCAAAAATTCGGATTCTCGGTCGGGCAGGTTTCTCTCTTCGAAAATCAACGCGCCTATCTGGATGCCAACAAGTTTTTCGGTAAACATATCGCCGTTCTCGGCTCCAGCGGATCGGGAAAATCGTGCACGGTTGCTTCGATCCTCCAAAAAGTGTCGAAATTTCCGGATACCAATATTATTGTACTCGATATCCATAACGAATATAAAAAAGCTTTTCCGGAAAACTGCAATCATCTCGATATCGCGGAATTCGAATTGCCGTTCTGGCTTATGAATTTTGATGAAATGCGTGAAATGTTCATCGACGAAAAAGACGAGAATGCATCGAGCCAGATTACTGTGCTGAAGGATCTTATTATCGCATCGAAAAAAGGGAAAAACCCCGAAATGTCTCCTTTGATCACAATCGATACGCCGGTGTACTACGATCTAAGTGAAATTCGTGCAAAGCTTCAATACATGGACACGGAAAAAAGCTCCGTCGGAGGACAGATCAAAGAGGGGCCGTTCTACGGAAAGTTCACGCGCTTTCTTGTCCGGTTAGACAGTAAATTGAATGACCCGCGTTATGCATTTATGTTTCGGTTAAAAAAATACATTCAATCGTCATCCATCAACGATTTACTCATGCATATTCTCGGATCAGACGGAAGTGCGCAGGTCACCATACTCGATCTGAGCGGCATCCCGTTTGATATCGTCAGCACTATCGTCTCGCTGCTCGCGCGGACGATCTTCGATTTCAATTTCTGGAATCCTAATCGCCGCGATTTTCCGATCTTGCTCGTTTTTGAAGAAGCGCACAATTATTTGCCCAGTACCGGAACAACAAACATTGCGGCCCGGCGAACGGTCGAACGCATTGCGAAGGAAGGGCGCAAGTACGGTGTTTCCATTATGGTGGTCAGTCAGCGGCCTGTGGAAGTTTCGGAAACCATTCTATCCCAGTGCAATAATTATGTCGTGCTTCGCTTGACAAACCCGCTCGATCAGACATACATCAAACGGCTCGTACCCGATGCATTTGCAGGCCTCACGGGCGTGCTGCCTTCCCTGCGGCAGGGAGAATCGCTGATTGTAGGTGAAGCGATTTCGATGCCGCTGCGCGTGCAGATCGATTATCCCGATCCGGAACCGGATAGCAGCGATATCAAATTCTATGAAAAATGGAAACAGAGCGACGTAAAAACGAGAATTGCAGATGTCGTAACGCGGTGGTGGAAGCAGGAAAAGTAATCGTCCGGTGCTTTTGATGAATTGTCTCTACTTGCCGATTTTTAGGTAATGCCGGTACTCCAATTCGTCTCCGAAAGCGAAATCCGCGAGCTTGAATTTTTTCGCCACAATGCGGTTATATTCCGGAAAGAAAGCGTCTCCTTCAATATAATGCTTGACGATAGTCAGATGGAGTTCATCCGCAATTAGAATTGTATCGCGGAAAAGTCTCTCCCCGCCGATAACAAAGACCTTCTCTTCAGCATTCAGCGCATGAAGCGCTTCATCCAGCGATTGATAGGTCTCTACTCCGGGAATCGCGCGGGAGGTTAGAACGACAGAGCGGCGTCCCGGAAGGCGGCGGCCGATGGACTCGAATGTTTTTCGTCCCATGAGGATCGTGCTTCCCATAGTAAGAGATTTGAACTGCTTCAAATCATCCGGAAGATTCCATGGTATTGCACCGCCTGATCCGATAACCAGATTGAAAGAATGAGCTGCAATAATAATCAGTTTCATCAACAGGAAGAACTAAGCTTCACTCCAGGGCGGTTGGATGCCGAAACGCCGCAATTTTTCTTCTATTTCATCCCGCTCTATGTTGCGCTTCAGATCCTGGCCTACCGGAGGAACGATACCGTATGTTTCCGCCAGCGCTCGAGCGCCGCTGCGGTCGCCGGCATTGAGTTTTGCAATAAGTTCGATTTCGAATTTTGAAAGTTCGATGCCGCCGAAGAGATAATCCTGAAAAGCAGACCAGGCGATCGGGCACCAGCGGCCGACAATCTCACTGCCGATGGTTGCCGCATAGGAACGAATTTCCGCTTGCGCGTGCGGTTCCATGCGCAGGGCGAGGAAGTGCAGCAGATTGTGCAAATCGATTTTCCAGTACGCTTCGGTATACGTACTCAGCGGCAGATCTTTTCTCGCTTGTTCCCTCGCAATTCCGGCTTCAATGCGCTCATTGTACACAGTACGGGCAAGACCTTGCAGTTCGGTCTCCCGCATCGTGAAGAGTTCGCCTTCTTTTCCGGTCAGGCTTCCTTCACTGCCCTGTCTGTTGCTCGTCGCCTGAAGCCGCCATTCTTCCGGTTTCGTCTTTTGCGCGGAATCGATGGCGATGGAATAACGGGTGGAATATTCGTTGACATTTGCCATCCGATGCCGGATCCATTGCCGCCAGCAATCCATGGGAGCCCGCACATGGAGTTTCAATTCACACATTTCAAACGGGCTTGTATGATGATGACGGAGAAGGTACCGGATAAGACCTTCGTCCTCACGTATCTTTTTTGTTCCTTTGCCGTACGATACGCGTGCCGCTTGAACGATGGAAGAATCCGATCCCATATAATCGACAACGCGGACAAAGCCGTCGTCGAGGACTTTAAAAGGAACGCCCAGAATTTCATCGAGTGCAGGCACCGATGTGCGTTCAAGTTTTTCCAGCTCCGATATCATGAATCTCCTTTGTCTCAGTGACAGCAGGCGGTTTTACAAAGAGTAGTTGAGTAATTTTGATATTAATTTTGCCGCGGCAACATCCGGATAATGGAGTCCGCTTATCGGAGCGAGTTCGACGAGCGAAAAACCTATGACGTTTTTTTTCCGTGTTACTTTGCGCAGGCACTGGAGAATTTGTTCCCAGAGCAGGCCGTTCGGTTCCGGTGTTCCGGTTGCGGGCATCAGAGACGGATCGAAAACACCGAGGTCGAAGTCGATGAAAACGTTGTCCGTCAAATGTTCGACAACGTAATCGTCCCAGTACTTAAGAACTTTTGTATAGGCGCCGCGGTGAATTTCATGTGCATAATAGACCTGAATGCCGCGGTCGCGGATATATTCCGCTTCGTCCCGGCTTTGTGCTCGAATCCCCACCTGAACAAGGTTGTGCGGATCGATGAATTCGCACACGCGCGCCATGGTCGAAGCATGGCTGAACTTGCTGCCTTGATGTTCCATCCGGAGGTCGGAGTGGGCGCCGAAGTGGAGCACGGAAAGCCGCGGGAAATGTTTTGCATGAGCGGCGATCACCGCGGATGAGATCGTATGTTCTCCTCCGATGACGACCGCGTATTTGTGTGTTTGCAGTAAATCATAGACGGTATCGTACACGAGCTGTAACGCGTCTTCGTTGGCTTTTTTTGCAAAATTCAAAGGTTGCATCGTTGCGATACCGAGTTCTTTGTAAACTTCCCTCTTCGTCTCTTCATCAAAGAGTTCCACATGATGCGATGCACGGAGAAGAGCTTCAGGTCCGTTTTTGGATCCGGCGCCGTAACTCATGCTGTGTTCGTAGGGAGCCGGTACGATGACAACGCGCGACGTTTCGAACGATGAATATTGTTTTTCGATGCCGAGAAAATTATGTTTTGAATCGAGTATTTTAACCAAGGATTTCCTCCTCTTTCATCGACAATATATTTCAAAGCATCTGGAAAAGCAAGCATTGTATCTTGACAAAGAGAACAAATGTTTCGATAATACATTATTACGATGGATAAAAGTTTGAGGGGTCCGTATTGGATCTTCACATCTCTTTCTTTTGTATGGTGCACGGGAATAATCGCGGCTCCGCTCCTGCAAAATGCAGGAATGAACACAGCAGCCGGCGTGCTTTATGAAGCGTATGGAAAGGTTTGCCACCAGCAGCCCGGACGCTCGTTCTTTTGTGCCGGACAGCAGTTCGGCGTATGTATACGCTGTACATCCATCTATCTGAGTTTTTTTGCTGCTGTCATCGCGTTTCCGTTCGTTGTACGATGGAAATGGAGGAGAACTGACCGGCTGCCGGTTTCGATGCTGGAAATGCTTCCATCGCGGATCATTGCGATGGTGTGTTTTCTTCCGATGCTGCTGGATGTCGGATTAAGCATTGCGGGGATCTCGGTTAGTACGACAATAACACGGGTTGTGAGCGGAACAATCCTTGGTTTGATGCTGCCATGGTACGTTGTACCTGTTTTTCTTGACGCCTGCGCGCGACTGAGATTTGAAACGATAAAGAAAAAGGAGAAGAAACGATGATGGAAAAACCGAGCAAACAACGAGCCGCTCTTCTTGGCGGTCTTGTCATCGGTCTCGTTTCCGGAATTCCGGGATTGAGTCTTTTGAACTGCTGCTGTTGTGCCGGAATTTTGATCGGCGGAGCGCTGTCTGTGTATCTCTATAAAGAAGAATTTACAGCGGAAATGCCCCCTCTGGAGTCATCCGATGTTCTCATCCTCAGCATTATTGCAGGCATCATCGGGGCCGTTGTAGCAACGGCTGTCAGCGGCGTGGTAAGCGCATTTTCCGGTCCTATCGAAACTGAATTTCTTCGAAAAATAATGACAAGAGTCACCGATAAATTGGCGAGTATGGGAGCGTTGCAGCAAGATGCGATCGATGAAATACAAAATCAATTAGAACAGGCAGTGCAGGAAAAGCTGACATTCGGCAGTCTGCTTCGTTCTCTGATCTTTACTCTCATTATCTATCCGATTTTCTCAATGCTCGGCGGGCTGATTGGTTTCGGGATTTTTGGAAAAAAGAAACAAGCTTCAAATAATTATCCGCACGTATAACAGATGGAGCCCATATTTGAGATGGACTCCATCTCTATAACTACCGCCGGCTGTTCAAGAGGAGAAGTAGCGTTTTCGTAAATTCATACGACATCTTTAACGCCTTGGGTTCAACCAGAAGAGAACGGTCGTACGGCGTGTGCAGGGCGAGGAGCACATGCGGTGTGCCAGCCGAGTCCGGTTTTTCACCGCTGGCCAGCGCCAGCATACGGGAAAGTCGATCGCCGTCTCCTTTTGGAACGACGGAAATTGAAATATTCTCAAGATGAAGACGCGCGAATGGAAGATAATCGGATTTCGGATAAACGGAACGCTCGACAAAAGGAAAACCGGTTTGCTGTTCTGCCTCGTGCACAATCGGAAGAAGCATGCGGTCGATTTGAGAATCAACCGGACCTATGTACATTTCATCGCCGGATCCCTCTACGTCCAGGTTAATCATCGCAAGATGGTTTTTCGGTAAAACATATTTCAAAAGATATTGCATTGAACCGATGCATCCTTGTTCTTCCTTATCGAAAAAACATATCTCAATGGTATGTTTCCAATCCTCATTGCGCAGGTGATTGATCAGGCCGAGGACGACTGCCACGCCGCTTCCATTATCATTCGCGCCCGGGGATCCCTCTGAAGCATCGAAATGCGCCCCCACGACGATTTTCTTTTCCCCGCGGCCGAACCGAACGATGATGTTTTCTCCTGTCAGTATCGTCGTGTCGTTTTTCTGCGGGGAAGGGGAAGAAAAGGGGACGGCAACATATCCGACCCCCAATTGCTTTAATTGGTCCTTGATAAAATCACCGCGCCGCTGAGACGAACCTCCCTCGATACCGAGGACGTATCCGTATAATTCATCTTCGATCGTGACGGGAGTTTGTGCAAAGACAGGGCTGAAAAAGCAGAACAGGAGAAGAAGGATCGTAACAATTTTTTTCATGTCAATCGACCTTTTGTAATTTGATGCGAAAAGTGGTCTTATATCCGGGACGGTTCTCTTTGAGCGTGAGCTTTCCATGGTGATATGTTTCAACGATCCGTTTTGCAAGGCTCAGTCCCAATCCCCAGCCTCGTTTTTTTGTCGAGAACCCCGGTCGGAAAATATCCTTCCGGTGTTTTGCGTCGATCCCTTTGCCCGTATCTGCAATGTCGATGAATACCTCCGAACCGGTTTCGCTTATCGAGTAGAGGATCGTTCCCTCGTTCGTTTCGATCGCATCGATGGCGTTTTTAGTCAGGTTCTCGATGACCCATTCGAACAGTTCTTTGTTGACGGATGCCGTGATCGGTTCCGTTTTTTCAAGAATCAATTGAACGCGCTTTGCAGAGTTGTGTACGTTATTGATGCTTGGAAGGCGCCGGTCAAAATATTGAATGACATTGCTGATAATTTCATCAATGTGCTCCGGTCGCAGATTGGGTCTGGAGCCTATTTTGGAAAAACGGTCGGCAATTTTTTGGAGCCGGTGAATATCGTTTTCCATATCGCGCAGGGTTTCCAGTTGCTGCCCACTGGCTTCGTCTTTGAGGAGTTCCACCCATCCGAGCATGCTGGAAATCGGCGTTCCGAGCTGGTGCGCCGTTTCACGGGACAAACCGACCCAGATATTGCTCTGTTCGCTTCGTTTGATGTAGCTGAAACTGATATATGCAATCAACAGAAAAAGCGCCGCAATCGACATCTCGATGTAGGGAAGCCACCGAAGTTTTATAATAAGAGATGATTCCCCGTAATGAACGTAATTAAGTACTACGGTGTCCTGGTACGCGACTTTGATCGGCTCGTGCATGCGATCCATTTCTTCCGTAATCCGCAGCAGGACAAGCCGCTGTCTGTCTTGAGAAAGAGTCGTATCGACGGCGAGATTACGGATGTTGTTTTGATAAGGTGCGATGGGTTCGTTCTTTTCGTTCGACAGGATAATGGGAAAATCGATCGCGCCGATGATGTTGGAAAAAACGAAATTAAAATCTCCCTCCACCGTTTTTCCGTTGACAATGTATTCGAGCGATTCGGCATAGAGCCGTGCAATGTCGTTTTCTTTTTTGTTCAAATCCCGCACTAAACCGTGGGTATACCAGAGTGTCGCAGCAATAAGAGCAAATGCAACAATGAGCAGCAAAATTTTCAGCTTGCTTGAAATGGGAAGGGAACCCGTTGCTTTGGAATGTGTCGCGGTCGAGTTCGTCATGCGATTTAAATGTTAGTGAAGCGTGAGCGTTTGGTCCCGCCGCGCTCCGACGGAAACCATCCATAATTTTACATCGATCATCTCCGCAACAGCTTCGAGATATTTTTTAGCCGCCGCGGGAAGCTGCCGGTACGTGCGCACTCCCGACGTTTTGGTCTTCCATCCCTTGAAGCTTTTATATTCCGGTTCCGCAATTTCCAGAGTCTGGCTGTCGCTCGGGAAATGGAGAAGTTTTTTGTTTCCGATCTTATAGCCGGTACAGACTTTGATCTCATCGAAATCGTCGAGGACGTCGAGTTTAGTGACCGCAATTTTTTGAATGCCGTTGATGCGAACGGAATACTGCAGGCTGAAAAGGTCGAGCCAGCCGCAGCGGCGCGGTCTTCCGGTGGTTGCGCCGAATTCGCCTCCCGTCGTCCGCAATGTTTCGCCGATCTCATTGCATTGTTCGGTCGGGAACGGGCCGTTGCCGACGCGTGTGCTGTATGCTTTGACAACGCCGACAATCGAGTCAACGGAAGTAGGCGGCACGCCAAGCCCCGTGCAGGCGCCGCCGCTCGTCGGATTGGAAGAAGTAACGAACGGATATGTGCCGAAATCCACGTCGAGCAGCGCGCCCTGCGCTCCTTCCGCCAGAATATTTTTCTTCTGCTTGAGCGATAAGGCGAGATAGGCCGATGTGTCTTTAATGTAGGGATCGATTTTTTTGTCGAACTCCTGATACTCCTGCAGGATTTGATCGACATCGAGAATTTTTGAATTGTACAGCTTGCTGAGAAGTTCGTTGTTTGCCTCGATGTTCCGCTTCAGCTTGCGGCAGAGAAGATCGCGATCCAGCAGATCGACGACGCGTATGCCTGTGCGCATGTATTTATCGATATAGGCCGGACCGATGCCGCGGCCGGTTGTACCAATGCGGTCATTGCCCTGTTCCCGCACGGAATCGAGCAGTTTATGATACGGCATGATCAGGTGGGCGTTGTGACTGATAAAGAGGCGCCCGTCGGTCTTGATGCCTGCCTTCTTGAGCTGGTCTATTTCCGCCATCAGGGCAACCGGATCGAGCACAACTCCGTTGCCGATAACACAAACAACGTGTTTATGAAAAATTCCGGAGGGAATAAGATGTAAAACATATTCTTTTTCCGTTTTTCCGCCTTTATCCGGAATAACAACCGTATGTCCTGCATTTGCACCGCCCTGATAACGGGCGACAATGTCGACGTGGTTGCTCAGGTGATCAACGATTTTTCCTTTTCCTTCATCGCCCCATTGGGCGCCTACAATAATTTGAATTGGCACGGTTCTTCTTTATATGTTATGTTTGGATAGTCTGTTTTTTACAAGCCCGGCTGTATTCGGATCAAAGATGCAAAGAATATATCTATGTACATATTTTTCGCACGAATTACAATATGAATATTGGCCTTATGCTTAGAATCCTGCGAGCTGTTCGCTTTCTTTCCAGAATGCAGAGCGCAGGCTGGCATTTTCGGCAATCGGAGAGGGGAAGGTTTCTTTGCATTGAACAAAATATTTTCCGGTCGTTTGAGTAACTTCCGGAGAAGAAGCCAAAAAGACCGATGTTTCCGTGCCGCTTTGCACATCGGCTCCATGAATATTGAATCCTTTGCGTAAAAGTTTCGTATTGATAACTCCCGGATGCAGCGCGTTGGAAGTTACTCCGGCTCCTTTGAGACGGACTGCAAGTTCGCAGCTGAAAAGAATGTTCGCCAGTTTGGAGAGCGCATACGCCGAGTACGGGTCGAATTTTTTTTCTCCCTGTAGATTATCAAAGTCCAGCCGGCCATTTGTATGGGAAATGGAACTGACATGAACAATACGCGAAGGACGGCTCTGTTTTAAAAGATCGAGCAGCAGGTTTGTCAGTAAGAAATGCGCCAGATAATTCACGCCGAAAGTCATTTCATAACGGTCCTGCGTTAAAATGTGTTCGTTCATATACACGCCGGCATTATTGATAAGAACGTCAAGACGGGGAAAACGGCTTTGAATATCGGCTCCCATAGCCCGGACTTGCTGCAGCGAAGAAAAATCCGCCGCAGTATATTCGACGGCTGCCGCCGGCGCTGAATGCCGTATCTCTTCCGCAGCCATGCGCGCGCGTTCCGTATCGCGTCCATGGAGAATGACGGCAGCACCCATCTGCGCAAGTTTGCAGGCGGTCTGTTTGCCTATTCCATCGGTCGAACCGGTGATGAGAATCGTTTTTCCTGAAAGATTTTCCATGCTACCACACTTCCCTGTGTATTTTGTCCTGCCTGAATTTGTTTTTCGGCGCATCTTCGCCGGTCGGGTGTCCGATTGGAATAACGTTGAGGGGAATGATTTCCTTCGGAATATTGAGAATCCGGCGGACGGGATCCATCCGTTCCGGGTACGGATATGCGGCAGTCCACAGAGCGCCAAGCCCGAGCGCTTCGGCGGCAAGGAGTATATTCTGGCTTGCCAGCGTGGAATCGATGACTGCATATTCTTTGAACTGATGATGCGCCTGCTGCGGGTCGCAGCAGACAATTATGGCTGCCCCGGCTTTTGAGAGCATTTTGGCATACGGAAGAGCATCGCACAGTTTGTCGAGTGCAGATCGATCGGTAACGCAAACAAATTCCCACGGCTGCGTATTGACGGCGCTCGGCGCAGCCATGCCCGCTTTAAGTATCTCCAATAAATCCTCGCCGCTCACCGTTTGGCCGGTAAAATGACGCACGCTCTTTCGACCGGCGATGAGAGAGAGCGCTGATTGTGTTTTTTTCATTTTCATTTTTGCCTTTAAAGTTTTCTTGGACTATATTGACGCTGAGCAAAATGATATGTTCTAATCCTACCGAAATCCGATGAAAGGAGCAAGTCTTGGATAAATTTATTATCAATGGCGGAAAATCACTCTGCGGATCTATTCCGGTCGGCGGTGCAAAAAATGCATCGCTTGCCTTAATGCCTGCATCCATTCTTGCTTCCGGTACATCTCAATTGTATAACACACCGGAGCTTCGGGATATTCATACAATGAGCCGCCTGCTCGAATCGATGGGATTGGACGTAAGGCTTAAAAACCATACGGTTACGATCAACAGCAACGGCATCAATAATTTTGAAGCTCCCTATGAACACGTCAAAACAATGCGCGCGTCGATCTATGTCCTGGGGCCGCTTGTCGGAAGGTTCGGGCAGGCAAAAGTGTCTCTTCCCGGAGGATGTGCGTGGGGTCCGCGTCCCGTGAATATGCATATCGAGGGAATAAAAAAACTCGGCGCCGATATCGAACTGGAGGCCGGGTATATCATTGCAAAAGCAAAACGTCTTCATGGAGCGAGAATTTTATTCGATATCTCCAGTGTGGGAGCAACCGGTAATGTCTTAATGGCGGCGGTGCTTGCCAAGGGGACGACGCTGATTGAAAATGCGGCGCAGGAACCGGAGATTGTTCAGCTTACGGAATATCTTATCCTTATGGGAGCAAAAATTCACGGCGCCGGTAGCGGCAGATTGGAAATTGAAGGAGTCGACGAATTGCATCCTGCCGATATTACGACGATCCCCGACCGGATCGAAGCGGGGACATTTTTAGTCGCAGCTATGCTTGCAGGAAAAAAAGACATGAGCGTCCGCATCCAGAAATGCGAACCCGCCCATATCGGATCTCTTCTTGTCAAACTTGAAGATGCAGGCGGCATGATAACGACGGGACCGGATTGGGTGGAACTTGTTCCGCCGAAAGAAATCCGTCCGATCAACATCACGACTGCAATTTATCCCGGCTTCCCGACCGATATGCAGGCACAATGGATTACGCTGATGTCGCTTGCTCAGGGAACGAGTATGATAACGGATACGATTTATTTCGATCGATTTATGCATGTTCCGGAACTGTCGCGACTCGGCGCTAATATCATCATGAAAGAAAATATCGCTACTGTTGCGGGTGTACAGAAATTGGTAGGGGCGAAAGTTATGTCCACCGATTTGCGCGCCAGCGCTTCTCTCATTCTTGCCGGACTCGTTGCCGAGGGAACCACCGAAGTGCTTCGCGTGTATCATATCGACCGCGGATACGAATCGATCGAAACCAAGCTTCAGGCGCTCGGTGCGGATATACAACGGGAAAAAGGAGAAGAGTTCTGACAGCTCTTCGATATTGAGTCGTATGATCAATTCTATCATCCGCACGCGTGCGTTTTCCGGCGCGGCCATTGCTGTTACGCTCACAGCGATTGTCTGCACCCGCATACCGTTGTTCAAATCGCTGGGATTCGAATTCTCCGCCGCTGTTGCAATCGCCGGCGGTTTCATCGCGGGCCTATTTATGCTCGGCGCATGGAAAGCCCGGCAATGTCAAACACTGCGGGAGGCGCGGATCTTTATCGGTTCGACGGCAGCGCTTCTTCTGCTGCTGTCGCTTCTTCCTCTTTTCATTGCGCTCGGCAGCGCTCTTTTTATCAAGAACTGCTCCATTGCCGCCGGTATGGAATATTATTTTCTTCTTGCCGTGCCTTCCTTCTTGTTTTGCGGAGCGCTCGCTTTTCTCGTTGCAGTCGTTTCATACCGGTTCCAAAAAACTTTTTTTATCGTTCTCACCCTGCTGATTCTGGCGCATATACCGCTTGTTGCGCTGCTGCGCCCTCAAATTTTTGCTTTTAACCCGATCATCGGATATTTCCCCGGGATTACCTATGACGAGTCCATAAACATTCTCCGCAGTCTTATAATTTATCGCCTTGGAACGGCTGCCGCATCCGTCGCAATCGCTTCTTTTGCCCTCTGGCTTTGGGAACGAAAGCGAACTTCGGACGATGAACCCTCTCAGCACGCAATTCCGGAATTGATTCTTCTCGCTCTCCTTGTGCCGTTCGTCTGCATTCTCTTTCTTTTCAGCGACCGCATCGGATTATCCTCATCGGAGGATTTTATAAGGGCAAAGCTCGGAGGAAGTTATCGTACCGCTCATTGTGAAATTGTGTATCCTTCAGGATTGTGGAAACGGGAATATGTCGAGCGGCTCGGTGTTTTGCATGAATATTATTATGAGCAATTGAGCCGGTATTTTCAGGTTCGTCCGGCGGAACGGATGACGATCTTCTTCTATGCCGGTGCGGAACAAAAGGGAAAACTTATCGGGGCGTCGGAGACCGATATTTCAAAACCATGGATGCACCAATCGCATATCAACGCCGCCGATGCAGAGCATGTCCTGAAACATGAAATGGCACATCTCTTTACGGCAGAGTTCGGCTGGTCTCCCTTGCGCATCTCAAAAAAATCCGGACTTATCGAAGGCACGGCAGTTGCTGCGGACGGCGCCTGGTTTGAAGATTCCGTCCACCGGACGGCTTCCTTAGTTTTTGCGTCCGGCGCTCCGGTCGATGCCGTTTCCATACTTGATTCTTTCGGGTTTGCTTCTTCGTACGCCGGTACGAGTTATACACTTGCCGGTTCGTTCTGTTCGTTTCTTGTCGATTCGTACGGAATTGAAAAATTCAAGCGACTGTACGCAACGGGATCCTATCGAGCCGTCTACGGAAGGGAGTGCTCCGACCTCGCTTCCGAGTGGGAGCAGTTCATCCGCCGGCTGCCTGTTACATCTTCCGACAGCATGAAAGCGCGGTATTTTTTCAGGCGCGGATCGATCTTTCAAAAAGAATGCGTGCGTGTGATTGCCGATCTCAATCAGGCGACAAGACATTTTATGTCCGATCATGATTACGAGCAGGCGATCGCATCCGCGGAACATTCGCTGAATCTCAGCCGCACGCCGGAAGCGGTTCTGCAAAAAGTCAATGCGCTTTTTGAGCTTCGGAAGTTTCAGGATGTTTTAACCTTCATCCGTCTTCAGGAAAGCGGTATGCCGATGCGGGATTCATTGCACAGCGGGACAGCTCTTTGGGATCTTCTTCCCATGCATCTCCGTGCAGGAGACGCATTGTGGGCGCTGGACTCGCTCGAACAGGCGAAACGTGAATACGAAACTCTGCTGGCGCTGCACCTGACCATGGGCTATGATGAAGCATGCAGCATGCGTTTGGCTTCAATAGATTCGCCGGAGCGAAATGCTTTAAAAATCCTTTTCGTCTATACAACGGCATTAGACGATACGGGTCGAAGCACGCGGCTTTCGCGGCTGTCAACGCCGCCGGCAAAGTATATGTCGGCCGGAATGTTGATGGCAAAAGAACATTACACAGAAGTTGAAAAAATATTGGAATCGGCGGCCGGGTCGTCCCCGCTTCTGGAGTTTTTCCGGCTCCGAATGATCGGGAAAGCGCTTTTCTTCGGCATGGAAAAGGAACGGGCGCGAAATATTTTTCAGCAGGCGTACTCACAGGCTCCATCGCCCGCATTCTGCAGGGAAACAAAAGAATGGCTCGACCGTTGTATTTTCGAGCAGAAATAACGGTATCTTGAACAAAAGGAAGGAGAATTGAAAATGAGCGAACTTGATCGCAGGTCATTTTTGAAAACGTCGGTTCTCGGCACTTCAGCTGCGCTTGCTGCGCCGTCTCTTTTGGCACGATTTCAGTCTGCAGCCCCCAGCCCTGCCCATGCCCCTGAAGAAAAAAATACCCGCCCGGTCGTACGGAGAACATTGGGAAAAACCGGAATCAGTCTGCCGGTGGTCAGTATGGGCGTGATGCGCGCCGACAGTCCCGCACTCGTTCGCGCTGCGCTCAAGGCCGGCATCGTATTTTTTGATACTGCGCATGGTTATCAAAAAGGACGGAACGAAGAAATGCTCGGAGAGGTGTTCACCGGCGTGCAGCGATCTTCATATATCATTGCCACAAAAGTTCCTCCGGAAGACATGGACAGGCAGACAAATACGATTGGACCGGGATCTACCAAAGAAGCATTCTTGAAACATTTGGACGAAAGTCTCAGGCGGCTCAAACTCGACTTTGTCGATATTCTCTATGTTCACGGAATCTCGGCCCGGGAACATGTCCTTCACCCGGAAATGATTGCCGCCGTGACGGAAGCAAAAAAATCCGGCAAAACGAAATTTGTCGGCGTCTCCACGCACCAGAATATGGAAACGGTTATCGACGCCGCTGTCGAATCGCATGTCTATGATGTCGTGCTTACGGCAATTAATTTTCAGTACCATACACCGGACAGCTTCCGCAAAACGACGGCGCGTGCCGCCGCAGCGGGCATCGGCATCGTTGCCATGAAAACGATGGCCGGCGGATTTTTCGATAAGGAAAAACAGAAACCTGTCAACTGCAAAGCGGCGCTCAAATGGGTGCTTCAGGATCCGAACATAACAACCTGCATTCCCGGCATGACGACATTCGACCAGCTTCAGGAAAACATCAGTGTGAACGAAGATATTAAACTCACGGACGAAGAAAAAACATCGCTCACCATGCGGGAATCCGGCGGCGGCATGTACTGCGACGGATGCAATCACTGTTCTTCATCATGTGCAAAGCATCTGGCTGTTCCTGATGTCATGCGTGCATACATGTACGCCTATGCTTACGGCGCAGCGCGCCAGGCAAAAGAAGTACTGTCGGAATTGCATTTTCCCGTCAATCCATGCAGCAATTGTTTGATATGTACGGCCGAATGCATCAAGGGCTTTCCGATCCGGCAACGGGTGAGCGATATGTCCCGGCTGGCCGGCGTTCCCGATGAATTTCTTGTGTAGGAAAATTGAATGAACAAATACGGTGTTTTATTATTCCTTGTTTTTTTTGTTGGAGCCTTGAACACGGCCGCTGCTCAAAATACTCCGGATATGCAGTTCCCGCAAATAGCGGGATTTAAACTTACGCCGGGAGAGAAGGTTTATACGCCCGACAATCTCTTCGAAATCATCGATGGCGCGGCCGATGTTTTTCTGACTTACGGCTTTGAAGAATTGCATACGGCTGAATATTCCGCTCCCGGAATCGAGTATATTCGCGTTGAAGCTTACCGGCACAGCTCTCAGGCGAATGCATTCGGCATGTATGCGCAGGAACGGCCGGAAGAAACGAAATTTCTTCCGATCGGCGGACAGGGCTATCTGGAAGAGGGGGCGCTGAATTTTTACTGCGGCAGGTACTATATTCGACTTACCACGAATGACAAGGGAGAGAACGTTCAACTCGCGCTCCAATCGATAGCGCAATCTATCGCAGAGGCGCTGCATCAGGAAAAAACGCTGCCCGCACTCTTCGGCTTTTTCCCGCAGGAAGGGAAAAAGCAAAATTCGGAAATGTATATCAATCAGGATTTTCTTGGATATAGTTTTTTCAATTCGGCATACAGCATGCAATACAACGGCGAAAAATTATTTGTTATCGATTTTTCCAATGAGGAGACCGCCGGCCTTGCACTGAAAAAATATTTCGCCCTGCTGCAAGTACAGGCGGAAAATTCCCCTGAACATTTAAAAGAGAATCTTGTTGCCGTCAACGATCCGCATCAGGGAAGCGTCATGCTCCGGCTTTGCGGCGCAAAATTAGCCGGCGCCGTGGAAATCAGGGATGCCGAAGCAGCGAAGAACAATCTGAATGCTTTGGTGCATGCTCTCCAGTGTGTGCATTAAAAAAAACATGTAAAAAACTGAGGCAGTCCATGATGACACACAGGAATGTGTGTCCCACCATGATTTTTTCATTTGATGGTAGGTCAGGCATTCCTGCCTGACTGTTCATGATGACATACAGGATTGTGTGTCCTACCATGATTCATTTTGGAGTTTTATTATGCTGCAACGCGGTGAGGAACTATCGCTGAAAATTCTCGATTCTGCATTCGAAGGGAAATCCGTCGCACGACACGGTGAATTGGTTATTTTCGTGGAAGGAGGAGTTCCCGGGGATGTTGCGACGGTTAGAATTACGAAGTCCAAAAAGAATTTTGCAGAAGCTAAGGTTATTAAAATAGAAACGCCTTCGACGCTGCGTGTCGATCCGCCCTGCATGTACTTCGGCGTGTGCGGCGGATGCAAGTGGCAGCAGGTCGATTATGCGGCGCAGCTTCGCTTCAAGCAGCAGCATGTGACCGATGCCTTCGAACGCATCGGGTGTTTTAGCAATCCGGCTGTTCTTCCCATTCTCGGTTCGGATGAATGCTTCTTTTACCGCGGGAAAATGGAATACTCGTTTGCCGATCAGCAATGGATCTGGGACGGTATGCCGGCGGCTCTTTCGCCGGTGCCGGTTTTTCTCGGCCTTCATGTTCCGCAGCGGTACGACAAAGTGCTGGATATCCGCGAATGCCTTCTGCAATCCGAAGGTTCGAACAAAATTTTAAATTTTACACGGACATTTGCACAGCGTGCCGGACAGACGGTTTATGATTCCGATGCGGAATCGGGATATTTACGATTTCTCGTGATACGGGAAGGGAAGCGGACAAAGGAAGTCATGGTCAATCTCGTGACGTTCTCCGACGATCCTGAAACGATGCAAAAGTACACTACGGCGCTGCTGGAAGAATGTCCCTTTGTGACGACTGTCGTCAATACGATCAACACACGCAAGGCGCAGATTGCTTTCGGTGAAACCGAGCGGGTCTATCACGGCGCAGGCATCATACATGACATGATCGGAGCCTATCGATTCGACATCTCCGCCGGTTCTTTTTTTCAGACCAACACGATTCAGGCGGAAAAGCTGTATACCGCGGTCAAGGAATTCGGCGCGTTTAAGCCGGCCGATATCGTGTACGATTTATATTCCGGAACCGGCTCCATCGGAATATTTCTTTCCGGCAGCGTGCAAAGCGTCATAGGAATCGAATCCGTAGAAAGCGCCATCCGGGATGCGGAGCGCAACGCGCAGGAAAACGGCGTAACGAACTGCACGTTCATATTAGGCGATCTCAAAGATCGATTGACGAAAGACAAAGAATGGATGGCACGCTTTCCGAAGCCGGACGTCATGGTCATCGATCCGCCGCGCAGCGGCATGCATCCGAAAGTTGTGGAAGAAATTATCGGTCTCGCACCGGAGCGGATCGTTTACGTAAGCTGCAATCCGGCAACACAGGCGCGTGATGCACAACTCCTCTGCGCTGAACGTTACAATTTGGAAAAGCTGCAACCAGTCGATATGTTCCCCCATACATTCCATATAGAAAATGTGGCGTTGTTTAAAAAAAGCGGTGAACGTTAAGCAGTGAACGGTAAACTGTGAACGGTAAATGGTAAAGGTAAAACGCAAATTGATTCCCCCTTGGCACAAGGCCGCCATCACCTCTGTAGCCTCTGTAGCCGCGACGGGTCGTCGCGGAGGCTGTCACCATCCCGTTATATCCGCGACAGCTTGTCCCGAGAATATTGATAGATATTATCGGGAGATCATCGCGGAGAGGCATCCGACACCACCGGTGTCGGCTACAGAGTGTCGTCGCGGAAGAGCGCTAACGGCAGGTCAATCCGCCAGATGTTTTTCAAAAAATGTACAGAGCGCTTCCGCATACAGTGCGCCGCCGGTTTCCCAGACTTTGGTATGTTCCGCCCCCTCTACTAAAAGCATCTGCTTCGGTTCCTGCGCCGCTTCGAACAATTTTTGAGAATATTCCGGCTTTATAAAGGAATCCTTTTGTCCGTGTACGATAAGAATGGGGACGTGAATGCGTTTGATGTCGTCAAGTGGAGAGACGAGCCGCGCTTTAAAATTCGCCATACGCTGCGATTGAAGCAATGCTATGTTGCGCAGAAAATGCCACGGCAATTTGATGATTCGTCTTTGATAGTCGACAAAGATCGTCCGAAGCGATGTGAAACTTCCTTCCGAAACAATCGCAGAAATGCGCGGATCGAGAGCTGCTGCCTGAAGGGCAACCGCTCCTCCCATGGATGTGCCGAACAATCCGATTTTTCCAATCATTGTGCCGAATCTGGATTGCAGGGATGTTAAAATGGTTACAACGTCGTATTTCTCATAAAACCCGTACGTGCAATAATATCCTTCACTTTCGCCGTGGGCGCGTAAATCGAATAAAAAAATATTGAATCCGTGGTCGAACAGCGCGCGTGCAAACGGAATCCCGTCGATCTTGCAGTCTCCGACTCCGTGCAAATAAAGAATCGTTCCCTTTGCTTTTTCTTTTTGACCGATGAACCAGCCGCGAAGCTTGAAACCATCGAATGTATTGACGATAAGATTCTCTTGCGGCAGTCCGGCGTCTTTTGGTTCCAGAAGATCGGTGAATCGAGCATACCATTCCGGTTTACGCCGGCTCGGTTTCAGGAGAATCAACGGTCCCGTCACAAGAAGCACAAATGTCGCATTGGCAAGAAAAAGAACCGTGATGGTCAATAAATCGAAAAGAATATCCATAGAGAAAACATCGAAAGAGCAAATATGCGATTCAGTGTATTTTGAAATACCATTGTTTCTGCAGCGACACCGATGGCGCCGGAATTAACCGCGACCAGCGGTCGCGGCTACAATCTACATGAGCCGTAAACACTGTACGCTTTACGGTGCCTGAATGACGGCAATCTCAAATGGCTTCAATTTTATGGAAACCCTGCTTCTTACCGGAGCGCCGAAATGAACAAACGCCGTATCCTCGCTGAATTCCAATGACGCATTGTGCGCAAGTTCGCGCCATCCGGATTGTTGTATGTGCTGCATGAATTGAAGCGACAGGGAAACCTTTTCGTCGCTCATATTATAAAGCACATATTGTTTGGGTCCGAACAGATACATTCCAACATTTCCGGGGCTTTCCAGCGTAACACCCAATTCTTTTGTAAATGCAAGCCGAATCGTATTGAGCGCTTCTTCCGGAAGCCGCAGCAGGTCGTAATAATTTTCGGGCATGTTCAGAACGTATAATGTTCCTTTCAAATACGGTGCACTGAGCAGTACGCCGTAGTCGTAATCCTCCTGTATGACGGCAACATTGCGGACATACGGCCATGTCGTTGTCCGGATACGGGGGAAAGCGACGGGTTTTTCGCCTTTCACGATTTTTCCGTAATACCATCCCGCTCTAAGGCGATAGTCCGCAGATGCGACCGAGCCGCCTTGATCCACAAGACTTAAGATGTTTTTGAATTCCGTATTCTGGAGCTTAAGCCAGAGTTCCCACGTCATAAAGACATCGTGGCCATTGCGCAGCCGGTCGAGCATTTCGTCGGGAAGCTGCGGATCCTGCAAAGAGTGCAGCGTAAAAATTGCGCTTTGACATTCTTTCGGAAATTTTGCGACCGGTTCGAGCGGTATTCCCGCCAGACCGAGATATCCGAAAATATTGTATTCGCCGGTGGAACCATAGGGAAGGTAAATAGGAACTCCGCGCGCAGGACCATTCAGCATTCCTGCAACGGCATCGAACTCCGGAAGCTCCTTGCAAAAGTACGGATAAACATCGCTGGAGGGATTGGTCGGATAGAGCCCGCCGGCGCACCAGAGAATAATTTCCGGCGCTTGTGCCAATACAGCCTGCCACACCTCGGCGTTGTAGTCGTTGTACTGTCCCTGCATGTCGTAATTGTCTAACCATGAACCGATCCATTTGGAAGTATCGACACTCGACCACCACTTCTGAAAAATATAACCGCTGTACATCGGAATATGCTGATCCTGTGTCGTCAGATCGCGCGTTTCGATTCCTACGGCCATCTTATCGAACTGCAATGTTTCATTGTAGACATCATATCCGTTCCGGCGATGTCCTTCGTACCAGTTCGGATATTTGATAATGACTTTTGCCTTCGGATTAACTTGTTTGGCAGCATCGATAATATGTTTTTTGGATTGTTCGAGGAGGAGTTTGGTGCGGTAGTCCGCCCACGACATTGTTCCGCGATCCTGCATGCTTTTTTCATCCGTAGCGATGGTAAAAAGCCAGTCGTCGAGTATAATTTCATCGAAGACCTGTGCAAGCGCGCGTGCATGCTCTTCGAGATCTGCCATATCCGCCGGGTCATTATAGACCATCGGACCTTCATGTATGGAAGACACAGTAACGATGCAGCCGGAAGTCCGTATTCCCATAGCGTGGAATTTATCTGCGAGCGTTTTTAAAAGAGCAATATCGTTTGAACCGCGGGCGTTGCCTTCCAGATAGACATGATCCGGTTTAACGGGAGCAAAATAATCCATGGTTTTCTTAAACTGATCCGGATCGCGCAGCAGGTGCTGGATATCCATGTTCGTGAAAAAGACGGCATAATGGAGATGCTGCCATCCGGTTTGCGTCTTTTCCTGTGCGTTTATGATGCCGCTGCAAAGAAGCAGAACGAACATCAGTACCGGCGAAAGTAAAAATAATTGTTTGTATCTCGTTGATTGCATAATGTCCTCCATGCTCGATAATTTTTTATAGTGCATAATTTGTATTTACTTTGAGTGGTTTAATTTTATGACTATTTTTCTTTACATGGGCACATAGCGATGTGCCCCTACGTTGACTGCCATGCACAAATATATTATTGATGTCTTTGCATACTACAAAAAGTTTTTCATGTTCTTCTAAGAAAATTTCGTTACGGAAGATGCCGGGTAACGAAGATTTATCGAATAATTCTTCGTACAAATTCTACGAGTTCTTTGCTTCCTTTTACGGTTCGTATCGTTTCCGGGATATCGACGGCGATCCACTCGATATTCCATGTCATTTTTACCCCCGGAGTGAGAGTCGTATACTGACCCTGGATTTCGAATTCAATATAATCTGCTTCATTACTGACGTAGATTGATAATTCCGCTTCACCGGGCGCCGCCTGAGCCTGTTTTATGTCTGTAAATTTTTTTATAAATAATTTTCCATCGATGGCAAAAGCCGCCCAGCCCTCGGATACGTCTGCAATGCTCAGTTCGTTTTCTTTCGGTCTTTCTTTTGTGTCCTGAAACCACACGACGCCGTCAAGAACCTCTGTGGGGACCGGGGCAAAGTGTTTAACTCCGACGGAGCCTTCGCCAAGCGGGAAAAAAAGCAATCCGCCTCTATGAAGCCGGGAAATATCCCACGGGGCGGTTTTTTGAATTGTATCGCTTGCATTGAACATAGAATATGTTAAGCGAATTTTGCCGTTCTGGGCAGATGCGAACTCCTTCGTGAATTGAAGTCCGGTTTGCGTATCCTTTTCGCTCTTCATGCGGAGTAATCCGCTGCCGGTTTCCAGGATATAGGGATCGCTGTCTAAGACGTGCGGAGGCGGCCAGTTCCATAGCGTTTGGGGACTCGGCCAGAATGTCGATCCGTAATTATCGGCGTGAACTTCTTTGCCCGTAAGAAATTCATAATGACCCGATTTGAATGAAATGATTCTCGCTCCTGTCTCCGGTTGGACGGTCAGGCTTGCGCTTCCGGAATGAACGGTATAGTTTTTCATAGTCGTTGTCGAATCCTTGTGTGTTTGTGCGTCGGCGCGGGAAAAAATAAGAAGAAAAGAACACAGAACTGTTATCCATAATTTTGAATTTTTCATACGTTGTCTGATCCTTCTATGATTTTCAATCAGCCGGTGATTTGAATGAGCATAAGGCAACCTGATAATTTATTCCGAATCATTTTTTCAGATAGATGCTGCAGCCCTTAGAAGAACATCCCGGACTGCGGTTAAGTTTCTCGTTCTCGATATCCGATTTCCTGCCGTATTTTTCCCCGCAGATTAAAATCTCTATGACAAGAAAAACTATCAATGGTCAATTGTCACCTGAACCGAATAACCGATTAACTAAACAACCGAATAACCAAAGAACCAAATAACCAAAGAACCAAAGAACTAATAACCCGGCGGGTTTCCATCCCTGTCTTTTTATTTGTTAATAGGTCCCACATCTTTCGCAAGACTGGATAATATGTAAAGGAATTCCGGAAAAATAGCAAGGAATATATTAAGGATTCTTTGATGAATTATATTCAAATGCCAATTGCCTGCCATTTTGAACGTTTTCATATCAGATAAAGTGAATGGCACATTGCTGATTTCATTTTTGTATCTTTAAAGATGTCAGCTGTGAATGCTGAGAATTGTCAATTGCCAATCGCGGATTGTGAATTGCCGATTGTCAATAAAACTGATGAACCAATGAACTGACAAACTGATGAACTAATGCCAATTGCCAATCGCGGATTGCGAATTGCCGATTGTGAATTGTTGATAAAATGATAAACCGTATAACTTCAAACGGCAACACCGCAGCACCGCAGCACCGTATCACTGCAGTACCGCAACACCGTAGCACAAGAACAAAGAACTACGAACTAAGAACTACGAACTAATTACCAATGAACAACATACGTCTTTCGATAGTAGTCCGGGGCGCCGTGCAGGGAGTCGGGTTTCGCCCGTTTGTGTACCGGCTTGCTGCGGAATTAAAACTGACCGGCTGGGTGATGAACTCCGCACAGGGGGTTTTCATAGAAGCGGAGGGCAGTAAAGAAATATTAGATCGGTTTTTATTAAAAGTGCAGCGGGAAGCGCCCCCGCGGGCTTCCATTCAGAGCTTTGAATTTTCTTTCCTTGATCCGGTCGGATTCACCTCTTTTGATATTCGAACAAGCGGCGCTTCCGGACCCAAAAGTGCATTCGTGCTCCCGGATATTGCAACATGTCCCGAATGTCTCCGCGAAATTTTCGATCCTGCAAATCGCCGCTACCGGTACCCGTTTACGAATTGCACCAATTGCGGCCCGCGATTTACTATCATCGAAGCCCTGCCGTACGACCGCCCGAATACATCGATGAAAAAATTTGCTATGTGCCAGGCATGCCGTGAGGAATACGAAAATCCGTCCGACCGGAGATTCCATGCGCAGCCCAATGCATGTCCCGTCTGCGGTCCGAAATTAACACTATGGAACAATGCAGGAACACCGCTGGCAGAGGGACACGAAGCGCTGCTCGGAGCGGCGGAAGCGATTCGTTCCGGCCGCATCATTGCGGTCAAAGGAATCGGCGGATTCCATTTAATGGCCGATGCGCGCAATTCCGGAGCCGAACAGCTTTTACGGAAGCGCAAACACCGGGAAGAAAAACCTTTTGCGATCATGGTCCCTTCTCTGGAGATAGCAAAACAATTGTGCATGATAGATGATCTGGAAGAACGTTTGCTGACGTCCCCGGAAGCTCCGATCGTACTTCTGCAGCGGCTTCCGATTCCAAATTCAGAAAATTGTAAAAAATCGCCAATCGCCAATAATCCTCATTCTTCATTCTTCATTCTGCCTTCTGCCTTATCAAAGAACCCTTACCTCGGCCTCATGCTTCCATATTCGCCGCTGCATCATCTTCTCATGCACGAACTCGGATTTCCGGTTATTGCGACAAGCGGCAATTTATCCGACGAACCGATTTGCATCAATGAACGGGAAGCGCTGGAGCGATTGCGCGGGATTGCAGATTTATTTCTTGTGCACGACCGCCCGATTGTCCGTCATGCGGACGATTCCATCGTCCGTATCATGGCGGGATGGGAATCGATTCAGCGGCGGGCGCGCGGTTTTGCGCCGCTGCCGGTTTCCATCGGATCTGCAGGAGAAGAAACGCTGCTTGCTGTCGGAGCACATTTAAAAAATTCGATCGCGTTGAAAGTGGGAAAGGATGTATTTATCAGTCAGCATATCGGCGATCTTGAAACCCAACAGTCGATGGAGACATTCCGCGCTGTGATTCGCGATTTTGAAACATTGTACGATGCGAAGCCAGTACGCATCATTTCCGACCTCCATCCGGAATATCTTTCTACTCAGTATGCAGCCGGCACCGGAATTGAAGTCGAACAGGTGCAGCATCATTATGCACATATTGCATCATGCATGGCAGAGAACCGGATTGATGGAGAAGTTCTCGGTGTTGCATGGGACGGAACCGGCTACGGTTCCGATGGAACCATCTGGGGCGGTGAATTTCTGCTGACCACAAAAGTTTCATACCGGCGAGTGGCTGCATTCAGGTCATTTTCGCTTCCCGGCAGCGAAAAAGCAATCAAAGAACCGCGCCGTACTGCATTCGGAATTTTATTCGAAATGTTCGGTCAGGATGTTTGCGGCCGGAACGATCTTCTGCCAATTCGGGAATTTTCCGGGAAAGAACTTGTCCTCCTGTCGACGATGATCAAGAATCGCATCAACTCTCCCCGGACGACAAGCGCAGGACGTTTATTCGATGCTGTGGCTTCGATCATTGGATTGCGGCAGGTGATACGCCATGAAGGCCAGGCTGCAATGGAATTAGAGTACTTAACGGCTGAGAGCAGTCACACATTAATAAACGGCAGCTATCAGTTTGCAATTCGCACTGATCCGATGCCCTTGAATTTTGAAATAAACACGGGAGCACCGCATCACTCCGGCAGCTCGCAAGTAGAAAATAAAATTGAAGAGCCGCTTTTGATTGTGGATTGGAGCGATATGATAGGGGAGATCATCGACGATATAACTCATAAAATACCGCTTGCCGAGATTTCCGTGAAATTCCATCATACGCTTGCTGAAGTTATTGTTGAAGCTGCAAAGCGGATGGGTCTGCTGCGTGTCGTGCTTTCTGGCGGATGTTTCCAGAACCGCTTTCTTACCGAACGCACTATCGAGCGGCTGACGAAAGAAGGTTTCCATCCGTACTGGCATCAGCGTGTTCCGCCGAACGACGGCGGTATTGCTCTGGGACAGATATATGCGGCAGTGCGCAAATGATTACAGTGATTACACAGATTACACTGATTTGACGCAGATGGTAGATTTCACAGATTGTGCTGATGATGATTAAAATATTGAATTTCGTTTACACGAAATAACATTCTCAGGCCTCCGGCTACAGATTTAGCGCAGATGGCAGATTTCGCAGATTGATGGCATATATCACTCATGCAGGCGGGTAAACCTCCGGCTGCATATGATATGTATTCCGGAAAAAGTTGCGCTTTGACGTTAAGTTTTCAATATTATAATCAGGACATTGAAGCAAAGGAAAGAGAAATATGTGTTTGGCAGTTCCGGGAAAAGTTTTAGAGATTCATTCGAACATTGAACCCGTTACGGGTACGGTCGATTTCGGCGGCATTCGGAAAAATGTCAGTCTCGAACTCGTGCCGGAAGTGAAGGTCGGCGAGTATGTAGTTGTGCATGTGGGATTCGCAATCAGCATTGTGGACGAAGAAGATGCGATGGAGACGTTGAAACTTTTCGAGCAGATGGGGGAAAAACTCGAAGATGAAAGCAGCGGCTGATTTGTGAAATTTGTTCACGAATATCGAGATGCATCTCCGGCGCGAAACCTTGCCGCTCAAATCAAATCTGCGGTCACGAAACCGTGGATGATTATGGAAATCTGCGGCGGTCAGACGCACACAATTGTCAAAACAGGCATCGCCGAAATTCTTCCTCCGGAAATTACGCTTGTCCACGGTCCCGGTTGTCCCGTCTGCGTTACACCTTTGGAGTTGATCGATAAAGCAGTTGCCATCGCTTCGCTGCCGGATGTGATTTTCACTTCCTTCGGCGATATGCTGCGCGTGCCCGGATCGCAAAAGGATTTGCTGGCGGTCAAAGCGCAGGGAGGGGATGTTCGCATCGTCTATTCCCCGATGGATGCGGTGGCTCTTGCACAGCAAAATCCGGAAAAGAAAATTGTTTTCTTTGCGGTCGGGTTCGAAACCACAGCGCCGGCAAATGCTCTTTCGGTTCGGCATGCTAAGCGCCTCGGCCTGAAAAATTATTTCATTCTTACCTCGCATGTTTTAGTTCCGCCCGCCATCGAAGCGATTCTCGGTTCGCCGGTCAATCGTGTTCAGGCATTTTTAGCTGCGGGACATGTGTGTACCATTATGGGGTACGAAGAATATATTCCTCTTGCCCGACGTTTCCGCACGCCGATTGTCGTTACCGGTTTCGAACCGGCGGATATTTTGCAGGGAATCCTGATGGCGGTGCGCCAGCTCGAAGAGGGGCGTTATGAAGTGGAAAATCAATATTCCCGCATCGTTCGGCGTGAAGGCAACGTAGAAGGGAAAAAAGTCATTGCGGAAATTTTTAAAACAATCGACCGCCAATGGCGCGGCATTGGTACGATTCCCCGGAGCGGATATGCGCTGCGGACGGAATATGAAGAATTCGACGCGGAAAAAGTTTTCCATGTCGCGGCAATCTCGGCGCAGGAATCGCCGCTCTGTATTGCAGGCAGTATTATGCAGGGGTTGAAAAAGCCGGTCGATTGCACGGCGTTCGGAAAACAATGCAAACCGGAATCCCCGCTGGGAGCGCCGATGGTCTCTTCGGAGGGCGCCTGCGCAGCATATTATCATTATGCCCTTGCCGGTCAAAAAGCGCACAGGTTACAGGAATAAATAATTTTACACCTTCGCAAGGTGGGAGGTAAAAAAAAGGAATCACGGTAGGACAAACATTCCTGTTTGTCATCACGGACAGGCAGTCAGGCAGTCAGGCAAGCAAGAATGCTTGCCCTACCGTCAAAAAAGAATCACGGTATTTTATGGTAAAATTATGGAAAAAGAAAAAATAGATTTCAACGGTTTTTCGTGTCCACTGCCGATCAGCGAATACCCACAGGTTCTGCTCGCTCATGGGGGCGGGGGAAGACTTTCCCACCAGTTAATTCAAAAAATATTTGCGGCTCAATTTAAGAACGAATTTCTGGATCCGCTTCATGACGGCGCTGTAATTGCCGTCGATGCAGTTCGGATTGCATATTCGACGGATTCCTATGTTGTCAATCCTATTTTTTTCCCTGGAGGGGACATCGGAACTCTTGCGGTAAACGGAACGGTGAACGATCTCTCCATGTGCGGCGCGCGACCCCGGTATCTTTCCGCCGGATTTATTATCGAAGAAGGACTGTCGATGGACGACTTATGGCGCGTGGTTGTTGCCATGAGCAAGGCGGCAAAAACGGCGGGTGTACAGATCGTCACAGGAGACACGAAGGTCGTCGACCGGGGCAAAGGCGACAAAATTTTTATCAACACATCGGGTATCGGCATCATACCGGAAGGAAGAGATGTGGCTCCGTCTAAAGCGGAGGCGGGAGATGTTGTCCTCTTGAGCGGCACAATTGCGGATCACGGCATTGCGATTATGTCCGTTCGGCAGGGACTTGAATTCGATACGCAAATTAAAAGCGATTGTGCTCCGCTTAATGATCTGGTCGAAACGATGTTTGCTGCAAGTGCGGATATTCATGTTCTGCGGGACCCGACGAGAGGCGGCATTGCGTCCACATTGAACGAAATAGCGGAAAGCGCACGTTTGGGCATCGAGCTTGTCGAAGAATCGATTCCGGTTTCCGAAGAAGTCGGAGGCGCCTGCGAGATACTCGGATTCGATCCGCTGTATGTAGCCAATGAAGGAAAACTGATTGCGTTCGCTGCTCCGGATGATGCGGAAAAATTATTGGAAGCTATGCGGAAACATCCGCTCGGCAAAAAATCCGCGGCAATCGGCCGTGTCGTTGCAGCACACGCAGGAACGGTGTTGATGAAAACGCGGATCGGCGGATCGCGGGTTGTCGATATGCTGTCGGGGGAGCAGCTGCCGAGGATATGTTAAGGTGCTGCCGTGCTGCAGTTCGACGTTCAATGTTCTAAGTTAAGAAGTGATCTGGTTATTCTGCTTGTCAGTTTCAGAATGAATAATGCTAAGGCATTATGGCATTCTTAGGCCTCCGGCTGTAGTGCGTAGTTCAATTTTATTAATTTCATCATGGGGAAGAGATTATGGGGGAAGAATATCCATTAAAGGAGATTACGGAAAAAATCATCGGAGCTGCGTTTAAAGTCCACAACAATCTCGGTGAGGGTTTCCATGAAAAAGTTTATGAAAATGCTTTAATAGAAGAATTGAAAACTGCAGGTTTAAAGGCGGAACAACAGAAACAACTTGTTGTCCTTTACGGCGGCAAACCGGTCGGCGATTTTATTGCAGATATTTTAGTTGAAAGTTCAGTATTATGTGAATTGAAAGCGGTTAAGATATTGGAAAAAAGTCATGAACAGCAGTTGCTCCAGTACCTGAGATCGTCAGGCCTGCATGTAGGTCTTCTCATTAATTTTGGATCAAGTGTTCAAATCCGCAGAAAAATTAATATGTGAGATTCCAATCTGAGTAATCTGTGAAATCAAACATCTGCGGAAAATCAGCGTAATCTGCGCAATCAAGTATGTGCGTTCAATCAGTGAAATCTGAGCAATCAATCAGTTCAATCAGTGAAATCTGTGTAATCAAACATCTGCGTAAAATCAGTGGAATCTGAGCAATCAATGTATAAATATATCTTCGGTCCCGTTCCTTCCCGCCGTCTCGGCCTCTCACTCGGCGTGGACATCATTCCGCCAAAACTCTGTACATTAGACTGTATCTATTGCGAGGTCGGTGCAACGGATAAGCGGGGACTTGCGCGGAAGGAATATTTCCCGGCTGCGGAAATTCTGGATGAGATAAGACTTTCCATTGCAGAGCATCCGGATCTCGATCATATCACATTGTCCGGTTCCGGCGAGCCGACGCTGAACTCCGCAATCGGCGAAATTATACGCGGAATAAAGCGCATGACCGGCATTCCGGTCGCTGTTCTGACGAACGGTACGCTGCTCACACTTCCCGAAGTGCGGAACGATCTACTGGAAGCGGATATTGTTTCGCCTTCGCTGGATGCCGTCTCTGCCGAAGTATTTAATAAAATCGACCGACCGCATCCAAAGCTCGATATCGACGCGATTATCGGAGGCATAGCGCAATTCCGGAAAGAATATTCCGGAGTCTTATGGCTGGAAGTGCTTTTTGTGAAGGATATAAACGACAGCGACGAAGAAGTACAGAAATTGAAAAGCGCAATCACGGCAATCAACCCGGATAAAATTCATATCAATACAGTAGTACGTCCGCCGACGGAAGTATCGGCACATCCGGTCGGAGAAGAGCGGCTGCGGGAAATTCTTAAAGTGTTCGGTGAAAAAGCTGAAATTATCGGAGTCTACAAGGAAAAACATAAGACCGAAGAGCGCAACGGCAGTGAAGAGGCGATACTGGCGCTGCTCCGCCGCCGCGCAATGACTATAGAAGGAATTACATCCGCCCTGATGATGCGTGCAGAAGAGGTTCTTCCTGTGTTGAAGAAAATGGTAGAAGGCAATCTTATAAGCCAATTTATTTTTCAGGGAGAAGATTTTTTTCAGGCGATAGAAAAAAAATAGTTGTTTTGTTCATCGGTTTGTCGGTTCGTCTGTTCGTCGGTTTGTTTGTCGGTTCGTTTGTTTGTCGGTTCGTTGGTTTGTCGGTTCGTTGGTTTGTCGGTTCAATAGTTTACAGTTTATCTTTTACCATGTTCTAATTTGAATCCCGCTATTTGGAGGTTGTCTAAAAAGTTCATTTGATGGTAGGGTAGGCATTCTTGCCTGCTGTCCATGATGACAAACAGGAATGTTTGTCCTACCATGATTTTTTCATTTTGGACAACATCGCGCGGGATAACATTTTTGGGCTTCCGGCTAATTGACAACCCGCAATTTATCATTCACCGCTTGTAATTACTGTTAATCGGAAAAAATGCTATTTCTGCAAATTGGCATGTCTGTTAGGCTTATAGTGCTGGAAAAATAAGGGAATTTCTTACTTGCAGAATGGAACATTTCTTGCGATTTTATAGGCTGAGAAGAAAAATGCCACAACGAAAGAAAGATACCTAAAATGTCAGAACAAAATACAACACGAGAAAAAGTTACTATTGACGGCAACGAGGCAGCCGCTTATGTTGCTCACAAACTCAATGAAGTTATAGCCATCTATCCTATCACCCCCTCTTCCAACATGGGCGAATGGGCGGATGAATGGTCGGCACAGGATAAAAAAAATATCTGGGGAACAGTTCCTCAGGTTGTAGAAATGCAGAGTGAAGGCGGAGCCGCGGGCGCAGTCCATGGCGCGCTTCAGGCGGGCGCTCTTTCCTGCACATTTACAGCTTCGCAGGGTCTGCTCCTGATGATTCCGAATATGTTCAAAATTGCGGGTGAACTCACCTCCACGGTATTTCATATTGCCGCACGCACAATTGCAACACATGCTCTTTCCATTTTCGGCGATCACAGCGACGTGATGGGTGTTCGTCATTGCGGATGGGGAATGATTTCGGCGAATTCCGTTCAGGAAACCATGGACCTCGCGCTGATTTCGTACGCTGCCACGCTCGAAGCGCGTGTTCCGTTTATTCATTTCTTCGACGGCTTCCGCACTTCGCATGAAGTTATGAAAATCGAACAACTAAGCGACAACGATTTTCGCGCAATGATAAGCGACGAATCAATCGCAAAGCTCCGTCAGCGCGCGCTGAACCCGGATCATCCGTTCATGCGCGGGACAGCGCAAAATCCCGACGTCTTCTTCCAGGCACGCGAAGCGGCAAATAAATTCTATGAAGCGGTTCCGGGATTTGTACAGAATGTTATGGACAAATTTGCAAAGCTCACCGGCCGGCAATATACGCTTTTTCAATATGAAGGCGCTCCGGATGCCGATCGGGTAATCGTGCTTATGGGTTCCGGTGCGGAAACCGCCCAGGAGACGGCCGAATATCTCACGGCAAAAGGAGAGAAGGTCGGCATACTGAAAGTCCGCCTTTACCGTCCGTTCTCCGTCGAACATTTTGTGAAAGCGCTTCCGTCCTCGGTTAAAAAGATTGCTGTTCTGGATCGCACAAAAGAATCCGGATCCACCGGCGAGCCGCTTTATCTTGATGTTGTTACAGCACTGAGCGAAACAATCTCCGCAGGCAAGACTTCGTTAAAATCCATGCCGAAAGTTGTCGGCGGCCGTTACGGTCTGTCGTCAAAAGAGTTCACACCGGCGATGGTTAAAGCGGTGTTCGATGAACTTAAAAAAGAAACACCGAAAAATCATTTTACCGTCGGCATCAATGACGATGTTTCGCATACCAGTCTGCCGTACGATTCGGAATTTACAATCGAGCGCGACGATGTCGTGCGCGCCATATTCTACGGACTCGGTGCGGACGGAACGGTCGGCGCCAATAAAAATTCAATCAAGATTATCGGTGAGGATACGGAGAACTACGCGCAGGGTTATTTTGTGTATGATTCCAAGAAATCGGGATCGACGACGACCTCCCATCTGCGCTTCGGCCCGCGCCCGATCCACTCCATCTATTTAATCGATCATGCAAGCTTCGTGGCGTGCCACCAATGGTTCTTCCTTGAAAAGTTCGATGTTCTCCAGACGATCATTCCCGGCGGTACGTTCCTGCTGAACAGCCTCTACGGAAAGGATGACGTTTGGAATCATTTGCCCAGACATATTCAAAAGCAAATCATCGATAAAAAACTCAAATTGTACGTAATCGATGCGTATGAGGTTGCAAAGAAGGCCGGTATGGGCAGCCGCGTCAATACAATTATGCAGACGTGCTTCTTTGCAATATCCGGCGTATTGCCGCGGGAGAAAGCAATCGAAGCAATCAAATATTCCATCAAGAAAACGTACGGCAAAAAAGGTGAAAGTGTTGTACAGAAGAATTACGAAGCTGTCGATCAGACGCTTGCAAATCTTTTTGAAGTAAAAATTCCTGCCGGTGTTACAAGCACTATTGAAATGCCGCCGGTTGTATCGGATAAAGCGCCGGAATTTATCAAGAATGTGACTGCAAAGATTATTGCAGGTCTCGGCGAGACTCTTCCGGTCAGCGCATTTCCGGTGGATGGAACATTTCCGACCGACTCTGCACGCTGGGAAAAACGAAACATTGCACTGGAGATTCCAGTATGGGAAGCGGATATCTGCATCCAGTGTAATAAATGTGCGATAGTCTGTCCCCATGCGGCTATCCGTACCAAAGTATTTGAAACAGCAGATCTGGTCGGCGCTCCTGCGGGATTCAAAACAATCGACTTCAGAGGTCCGGAATATAAGGGCATGAAATATTCCGTGCAGGTTGCACCGGAGGATTGCACCGGCTGCGGCATGTGCGTCGAAGCCTGCCCGGCAAAGAGCAAGAAGGAAGCAAAGATAAAAGCTATCAACATGAAGCCGCAGCCGCCGATTCGCGAGCAGGAGCGCGACAATTTCGAATTTTTCGTCAACGCTCCGGATGTCGACCGCCGCAATGTAAAGGTCGATACGGTGAAGGGTTCTCAGTTCCTGCGCCCTCTGTTTGAATTCAGCGGAGCATGTTCAGGCTGCGGAGAAACGCCGTACGTAAAATTAGTCAGTCAGCTCTTTGGGGATCGTATGATGGTGGCCAATGCAACGGGCTGCTCGTCGATCTACGGCGGCAATCTGCCGACAACTCCGTGGGCAAAAGATGTCAACGGCCGCGGGCCGGCATGGTCGAATTCACTCTTCGAAGATAACGCAGAGTTCGGACTCGGCATGCGCCTGACAGTCGATAAGCTCAACGCAATGGCAAAAGAGTACGTCAAGGCGCTTGCCGGCGATATCGGCGGCGATCTTGCAGCAGCTATACTCGATGCGGATCAAAAAGATGAAGCGGGAATTTTCGAACAACGCCGGCGTGTGAAAATACTGGGTGAAAAACTTGCGTCGATCAAAAAGCCGGAAGCAAAACGGCTGACGAGCATCATGGAATATTTAGTCAAACGGAGCGTCTGGATCATGGGCGGCGACGGCTGGGCGTATGATATCGGCTACGGCGGATTGGATCATGTGCTTGCTTCCGGCAAGAATGTGAACGTTCTCGTTCTCGATACGGAAGTATATTCCAATACCGGCGGGCAGATGTCCAAGTCCACCAACCGCGCAGCGGTTGCAAAGTTTGCAGCCAGCGGCAAAACGACGGCCAAAAAAGATCTGGGTCTCATGGCAATGATGTATCATAACGTTTACGTCGCCCGTGTGGCAATGGGATTCAACGATATGCAAACCGTAAAAGCAATCATCGAAGCGGAAGCATACGACGGGCCGTCCCTTATCATTGCGTATTCGCATTGCATTGCGCACGGCATCGACATGACGCACGGCCTGAACAATCAAAAGGTCGCAGTTGAAACCGGTTATTTCCCGCTCTTCCGGTATAATCCGTCTCTGACGGCGGAAGGAAAAAATGCCTTCAAGCTGGATTCCAAGGCTCCCAAGGGTTTCCTGTCCGAATTTACTTCCATGGAAACGCGGTTCAATGTGCTGACCAAGACGCAGCCCGAACATGCAAAAGAACTGCTGAAACTTGCCGAAGAGGATGTTAAAGTCCGCTGGGCAATGTATGAACAGTTTGCACATGAAACGGCGAGCGCTCCGGTTCCTGAAGTAAAATAATCGGTAATTAGTTAGCGTGGTGTTGAAATATCTAATTGTGAGGTTGTTTGATAAGTTCATTTGACGGTAGGGCAGGCATTCTTGCCTGCCTGACCATGAGGACAAACAGGAATGTTTGTCCTACCGTGATTTTCTTTGGGACAACCTCATAAATGGGGATTGAAAAACCGGAGTAAAAGCAATTGTTTTAAAATATGATGAGCAATTACAATAAAGAGAAATAAAAGAACTAATTCAGGCCGTCTTCTGTTCTAAAGATGGCCTGAAGTTTTCTGTTGACATGAACATTTACAAATGAGGCATCTATGAATCTTTCAACATCATACCTTGGTCTGAAATTAAAAAATCCGCTTGTCGCGTCGGCAAGTCCGTTGTCCAAGAGCGTCGATTCCATGCGGCGGCTTGAAGATGCAGGCGTATCTGCAATTGTTCTCTATTCGCTCTTTGAAGAACAGATTGAACATGAAACGAACGAGATGGATCATTACAAAACATACGGAACGGAAAGCTTTGCAGAAGCGCTGTCGTATTTTCCCGATACGGGAGATTATCATCTGGGGCCGGAAGAATATGTGGAATTAATCGGCAAAGCGAAAAAGGCGCTGCAGATTCCGATCATTGCAAGTCTGAACGGCGTAACGGCCGGCGGCTGGACGAAATACGCAAAAAAAATGGCGGATGCCGGTGCATCGGCGCTGGAACTAAATATTTATACGATCGCTTCAGATCCGGCAGTATCGGGACAGGAAGCCGAAAATCAGTTTATCGAAGTTTTAAAAGAAGTGCGCGGTGCAGTCCGCATTCCCATTGCTGTTAAAATGCATCCGTTCTTCAGTTCCATACCGAACATGGCGCAGCGTCTGGTAAAAGAGGGGGCGCAGGGATTAGTGCTGTTCAATCGATTCTATCAGCCGGATATCGATCTTGACGAATTAGATGTGGCGCCGAATGTGGAGTTGAGCGATTCGTATGACAATCGATTGCCGATGCGCTGGATAGGTATTCTTTACGGTAAGCTCAAAGCAAGTTTAGCGGCAACGAGCGGCATTCACACGGCAGCAGACGTCATTAAATTATTGATGGTTGGCGCAGACGTTACGATGATGTGTTCGGCGTTATTGAAGCACAGTCCGGAGCATGCGGCTTCCGTGCTAAAAGAAGCGGAACAATGGTTAGTCGAGCATGAATATGAATCCGTCGAACAATTAAAGGGCAGTTTAAGTCACAAATCGACAGCCGATCCGTCTGCGTATGAACGAGCCAATTATATGAAGGCGCTTAATCGGTATAAAATTCTCGCCTGAGATTTTTCCGGCGGGATGTTTTTTCTGCTGCAATGAAAGGAACTCGAACAACGTGTCTCCTGTTGTATAGGTAGAGAATACGATGAAAAAGCAGGTTCGTAAACAGGTTCGGAAGCGGATTATCAGGAAGACCCAAAAGTCGCTGTTAGTCAACGCTCTTAGCGAAGATCTGGAAAAAATGTCCAAATCGGCATGGGTGCGTTCTATGAAAGACGCAAAAGATCTTGTTTGTCCGTACTGCAATCAGCCCGTAAAGCCCTGCGAATCCCATTCTGCTGCAACGTGCGAGCACATGATTTTCACAGGCACCGTTGGAAAAGTACTGGAAGATGCACTGAAGCATCCGGAAACATCTCGAATCGGTATTTGCACAATTTGCGGAGGCGAAATCTCTCGTTCGTATTTGAAAAAAAATCCTATTGCCGAAGTATGCCCTCAATGTGTCCGGAAAACAAAAAAAGTTCAGGTCGGCAAAGTCGCTTAATTTTGCCCGGCATGCAGCACAGATATGCAGCTTGTCATTGATATCCAAAATTCCCTTTCAAAATGAGTTTGAGGTTGCCCAAAAAGAAGGAATTACGGTAGGACAAACATTCCTGTTTGTCATCATGGACAGTCAGTCAGGCAGGCAAGAATGCCTACCCTACCCTCAAATGAACTTTTTGGGCAGCGTCATGAAAGGGGATTAATAAATTGGCGCATATTATTCCCAAATATGCTGAGTAATAATCTTATGCAGCATGAAGAAAACGATCTCCTTTCCATTCTAAAACAATTCGACCGGCCCGGTCCGCGTTATACCAGCTATCCCACTGCACCGATTTTCTCTCCGGCTTACGGCGCGTCTGAATATTCTTCCGATATCGAACGCAGCAATCACACTTCCGAAAGTCCCATTTCGCTCTATCTTCATATTCCTTTTTGCGATACGCTTTGTTATTTTTGCGGCTGCACGACTATCATTACAAAAAACAGGCAGAAAATTACGGAGTACATTGCCGCGATTAAAAAAGAAATCGATCACACAGCTTCGATTCTCGATCCCGTCCGCAAAGTCGTTCAGATGGCATGGGGAGGCGGAACGCCGTCGTATCTCCTGCCGGACGAGATTTATGATCTTTCGCGCTATATCAGAGAAAAATTTTCATTTGCGACGGATGCGGAAATCAGTGTCGAACTCGATCCGCGCGAACTGGCATTTGAACATCTGCAGGCATTCGTATCCGGCGGCGCGAACCGTTTCAGTCTGGGAGTGCAGGACTTCGATGAGAATGTACAGAAGGCGGTCAATCGCATTCAACCGGAAGAACTGACAAAAAGAGTTATTGCCTGGTCCCGCGAGTTGGGAATTAAAAGCATCAATGTAGATCTTATCTACGGCCTGCCGCTGCAAACGCCGGAGACCTTCAAACGGACATTAGACAAAATTGTGGACATCTCTCCGGAGCGGATTGCGGTTTTCAATTTTGCGTATGTCCCGTGGATGAAAGCGCATCAAAAATTGATTCATACGGATCAGCTTCCATCGGCGGACGACAAACTGCACTTGCTGAAATTGACCATCGATACGCTCTGCGAGGCCGGCTATGTGTATGTAGGAATGGATCACTTTGCAAAACCCACCGACGAGCTGGCGCTGGAACAGAAACGGAAAAAACTCCACAGGAATTTTCAGGGATACTCCATAAAAGCGGGAGCAGATTTATTCGGTTTCGGCATGTCGGCAATATCGCATTTCGGGAATGTGTATGCGCAGAACACGAAAGATCTGCCGGCTTATTACGAAGCGGTGAATGCGGGAAGATTTGCGACGGTACTCGGATACAGGATGTCGCAGGACGACGAGATCCGCAAATATGCCATTATGAGGCTCATGTGCGATTTAGAGTTAGACAAACAAGATGTAGAGGATCGATTCGGTATCCGGTTCGATAAATATTTTGCCGATGAACTCGAGAAGCTTCAGGAATTTCTGCCGCTTGGTCTGATATCGATGGAAGACGGACGGATTGTCATAGAGGATAATGGACGGTTTGTCATCCGCAATATAGCCATGTGCTTCGACGCGTATCTGGATAAACTAAGAAAAGATAAACCGATATTTTCAAGAACGGTTTAAATCCTATATGTGCTACCGTGCTGCGGTTAAGAAGTTAATTGGTTATTTGGTTGCTTAGTTCAACAGATACTTCGTTCTTACTTCTGGCTTCTATCTCCTGTCTCCTGTATTTGATTGACAATTCTCACCATTAACAATCTCAAAAAATCTGGTTTTGCAATTTGGTTCGGAAATTCATATCATAGTCTTAAAGAAAGGATCATTATATGGATACGTTGCTTGAAAGAATCACTATTGATGAAAATATTTGCAATGGAAAACCGACCATCAGAGGGAAGAGAATTACAGTACAAACCGTACTTGAGTTTTTAGGCTCTGGAGAAAGCTCTGAAGAAATACTCAAACAATATCCTTCACTTGAGGCTCTTGATATCAAAGCATGCTTGGTTTTTGCCTCTGAATTGATGAACAGAAACTATAGTATAAAATCAGTCGCCTGATGCCGAACTATCTGATTGATGCAAATTTGCCATACTATTTCAGCTTGTGGAAAGATGATCAATATCTTCATCTTCGGGATATCGATGATACTATGTCCGACAGAAATGTATGGGAATACGCAAAGCGGCAGCATCTGACAATTATTACAAAGGATGCCGATTTCTCCTCGAGGATTATTCTGAATCAACCGCCGCCAAGAGTTATCCATTTAAGGATAGGAAATATGAAATTGGCAGAGCTTTTTCACTTTCTCTCGGTCCGCTGGACTGAGATCCTTACCATGAGCGAGACTCACAAATTGGTGAATGTATATATCGATCGGATTGAAGGAATTCAATAATCCCTCACATCGTAAAGTAACGCCTTCGCTATCAAATAATTTTTGATATTATTGATCATTGGAATCATTCCATTTGTATTCCTCTGTAGCCGCAACGGGTCGTCGCGGGCAGTGTCCGACATCATTGTAGCCGCGACAAGCTTGTCCCGGAAACATCGAAGAAGTTTTCGGGATGGTCGCGGAGAAGTCACCGACACCACCGGTGTCGGCTACAATTGACAATTCGCGATTGGCGATTTCTTCAGTCCTCCGGCTGCTGTTTACAATTCACAATTGACAATTGGCGATTCGCAATTCGCGATTCATCATTCACAATTTACCATTATGTATCCAGCGGGCTTCGGATAGTCAAACCTCTTTTATTGAGAACGTGTGTATAGATCATAGTTGTTCTGACGTCAGAGTGGCCGAGTAATTCCTGCACTGTGCGAATATCATGTCCGTCTTCTAATAAATGTGTTGCGAATGAATGACGAAATGAATGACAGCTTCCACTCTTTTGCATGCCGGATTTTCGGACTGCGTCTTTCATTGCACGCTGGATTGCTGTCATGTGCAGATGGAAACGGATCAAAGCGCCTGTGCGAGTGTCCATAGAACGCTGCGATGACGGGAAAAGATATTGCCAGCCAAGTTCACGCGAAGCGTTTCTAAATTTTATTTGCAGCGCATCGGGTAAATAAGTCTCACCATAGCCATCGTGGATATCTTGTCGATGAAGCAAAGTTACGCGTTCAATTTGTAATTGAAGATCATGAATGAGTGCTTTTGGCAGTGGTACATATCGATCTTTATCCCCTTTTCCTTGCCGCACAATAATAGTTCCGCTCTCAAAATCAATATCTTTGATGCGCAGCTGCAATCCTTCCAGAAGGCGAAGGCCGGAACCGTATAGAAGTCTTGCAACTAATTTTGGAATACCATCAAGATTCTCGAAGATGGATTGCAGCTCTTTTCGGGAGAATACGGTAGGCAGTCGGTTGGTGCGATGTGCTCGAACAATCTCGCCGATCTCAGCGAGCGGCTTATTGAGGACATCTTTGTAGAGAAAAATTAATGCATTTACCCCGTGAGATAGGTTTTTAGCCGATTCTTAATGTATCGTTTTCCCCAAGCAGTTTTAAGGTATTTTTCCCGTTTTGTAGCGTCTGTACGGTTTAAACATCCTTCCCAATATATGAGTTCAAATGGAATGCGGGATTTGGTGGAATGTACTAATCCAGCGTTGTGTGCTTGTAATCGATTAATGAGATTACTTGAGAATCCGACATAAAGATTCCCATCTTTCAACGAACGAAGTACATAAGTATAATAGTATGCCATAGTCACTCAAAATATATTTTATCTCACGGGGTAAAATGCTTGATTTTGAGTCGAAGAAGAAACATATTTGTCTTGGGCGAGATGGGTAAGGTACTTTCTCACATCAGGTTCGCCCAAGTTGAGCGGATGGGTTTTGTTGTGGAACAAAATGTACTGCTTTATCCATTGGGTATATGATTCTTCTGTGCGATCGCTGTAATGTTTGAGACGCAAAATCTCGTGCACAGAGTCAAGTAGTTTTTGCCCCATGATAAATCCCTCCGAAAGTTCAATATCAATATACAAATACTTTTTTTAGATTTCTATATATCGTGAGAATACTCACGAATTATAGACAATGTCTATGTAGTATATAGTTAGGGCGCAATTTAATTATAGAGGAGTAACATGTCAGGCCACAAGAACATACTTGTCATCGCGATAATAGGTTTAATGCTTATAACTTCTTTCTTGCCTGACGCGAAGAATGCCTTTACTTCGGGTGGGTTCTTTTTTATAGGTATACCGCTTTTAATCGACATTTCTATTGTAATCGTGATATTCTTTAAATTTGAATGGCTTGTTCATGTTATTATTATTTGGTCAGTTTGGCAAATAATTGTATTGATGCTACTTCTATTCGGTATCTTGTTTGTAATGATAGCAAGTGAATCCAGCAAATTCCCAATGAGTTGGGTAGTGCTCCAAGTAATATTTGGCGTAATAAAAATTGCTGGCATAGCATATTTCATTTTCGTTCTTAAGGACATTAAGGCTTAAAATAAGCCAATTGCGCCCTAACCAGTCGCTCAAGCTTGAGCAAACAGTCCGCACCGATATTTATAGGATTCCTTTATTCTATAATTGCATAGTACTTACGCGACAAGAGCGTAGACATATTGTTCTTGGTTGAGCCAAACATGGCGAACTCTTTTTAGGAGTTTCTTTGCAATGCGAATGATGGCGTCTTGAGGCTTCATCCGCTTGGTAAGTTCTTTGAATTTGAGAGTCAAAGCAGGATCTTCTTTGACAGCAACCCATGCGGATTCGATCATGAGAGATCGCAGGAATTTATTCTGTCTGTAAGAAATGCCGTTTACATAGACCTTCTTATCAGAGGTCTGTGTTGAAGGGACAAGCCCGACAAAATTGGCAAGAGCATCGTCATTGTGGAAACGTTTCATGTCTATAATTTCGGTGTAGAGCGACATTGCCGAAATGAAGGCAATGCCTGGAATGCCCTGTAGTACATTCATAATGGGGGCTATTTTTTGTTGCCGGGCTTCTTTGCGCAGTTGTTTAAGCACGTTCTTATTGTGCTCGCGGATTTCTTTGAGCTGGATAATCAAATTCTGGAGCGTAAAATTGCCGGCGGGAGTAAGCAGTTGAAGTTTCTCAAGCCATAGGATGAAGGCGTGGGACCAACGGTTATTGCCGGAGAATTGGAGAGGAATCTGTATTCCTTGAGCATAGAGGAGTCCTTTGATTCTGTTTTTTATTCGAGTTTGAGATTGAATGATCCTGTATCGCAGCCGCATAAGCATACGTAATTCTTCTTGGAAAGTATCGGGAATATAGATTCCGTGGAGAGATTTATTTTCAAGTTCACGGGAGAGCTTGCGAGAATCAATGGGATCGCATTTGTTGACTCGTTCTTTGTTCATAGTCGGAACGTCGGCAGGATTGCAGACGATGCAATCGATGTTGTTTTGTCGGAAGATGCGCAGTGCCCAGAAACCGCAGAAACCGGCTTCGTAGACGATATGATAAATGCCGTCGGGATAATGTTTCTTGAGATAGGTAATGAGTTCAAGAGGTGCTGGATTCATAGAGAAGGTTTTGAGTTCCAAGCCATCGAGACGTATGGTGACTTTCCAGTTCTTGAGATGTGCATCAATACCAACGAAAAAGTGAGCGTTGGCGAATGAGATTGTCTGTGCGATATTCATAAAATATTTCCTTATGTTTAGTTGAATTCGCTGTAAGATAATTATTTTAAACATAACTTCTGACGGAATGAGCGTGGGTACAATTTACATGGCGAGCAAAGTATTTGTTCTTAATAATTCTGTTGGTAGCATGAACTCATTTGTGGGTACAAGAGTCTATTCAAGATGAGATTGCAAAGACTAATCAAGATTCCGTTGTAACTGCTATTTTCAAAAGAGAAGGACTTGATTATATATACCTGACTAAACTTTGAAGGAATACCGTAACGATATATAATTGCTTATTCACTTTAGATTGGGGAGCAAAATTAGTAGATTTGTATCGGATGAATAGTATTCTTAATATATTGCCATCGAATGGTGAGCTACCAAGTTCATATGCAGGGAAACTAGGGATCAGCTATGCTTCTCAAGTTTCAGATATTCATAAGAAAAAACACGGGCAATTTTTTACACCTTTAGAAATTGCACGATTTATGGCAAGCCTATGCCTCTCGAATAATCCAAAGGTCAGAATCCTAGATCCAGGATGTGGCACAGCAATTCTTTCTTGCTCAATGGTCGAATCACTGATCAATGCAAATACTAATCTTTCCGAAATAGAGCTTGTTGCTTACGAAACAGATGATAATATTATTCCCCTATCTCAGCAATCATTGTCTTACTTGAAAAGCTGGTCAAAACTTCACAAAGTTGCTTTTTCATTCACTCTTCATACAACAGACTTTGTTCTGGCGAACTCTGACATTCTTGAAAATCAAAATAATACCAGAGAGTATTTTGATCTAATAATTTCTAATCCTCCTTACTTTAAAATTCAGAAATCTGATTATAGGGCAAAAGCAGCTAATTCGGTTGTCCATGGTCAACCGAACATATATTCAATTTTTCTTTATACATCCGCTAACCTTCTAAACAAAGATGGTCAACTTATCTTTATTACACCTCGTAGCTTTGCGTCAGGGTTTTATTTCAGACTTTTCCGTGAGAAGTTCTTTTCATTGGTGCAAATGGACACGATTCATCTATTTCAATCACGAAAGGAAATGTTTCAGAAAGACGAAGTTTTGCAGGAAAATATCATAATCTCTGCACGTCGGACGAAATCCAATGGAAACCGCCCAAAAGTCATAGTATCTTTATCTCATGGACTCAGAGATTTAGCTCAGCGTAAAATAAATGAATTCTACCTCGATGAATTACTCGATGCTAATTCTTATCAAAAGATTCTCCATTTACCTTCATCTAATTCAGAATCAAAAGTCGTTCATCTTTTCAAATCATGGAAAGGAAGTCTCAACACATACAATATTCAGATTTCTACTGGGCCAGTTGTTTCCTTTCGGGCTAAGAATTTTATCTATTCTCAATTAAAATCGGGTGTTATTCTTGCACCGCTTTTTTGGTTACACAATGCTTCTAAGATGAGCTTGACATGGCCGCTCAATAAAAACGGTAAAGGTGAATATATCCAAGTTTGTGACAGGTCTTTGGCGTTACTTATACCAAATAAGAATTACATTTTTCTTCGTCGTTTTAGTTCTAAAGATGACGCAAGTAGACTTATTGCAACGCCATATTTTTCTGAAACTGTTGAGGCTGATTTAATAGGCGTTGAGAATCACCTGAATTATATTTACAGACCGAACGGCCATCTTGACCGCAATGAAATATTTGGCCTGTCAGCTTTATTGAATAGTGCTTTGTTTGACACATATTTCCGAACATTCAATGGTAATATAAATGTGAGTGCTACCGAGCTTCGGGAAATGCCTTTACCGCCACTCGAAACAATTAGACAAATTGGCAATGCAATCATTCTTAATAATAATTTTGCTCAATCTGTTGTTGATACTATTGTCGAACAATATTTTGAACTAGAGAAGGAACTCTCAATTGCATATGAGTAAAATCAAAGAAGCTCAAATTATTCTTATGGAACTTGGCTTACCTAAGGCTCAACAAAACGAAATCTCCGCTTTGACCCTACTTGCCCTTTGCGGTATCAAGAATTCAGATAATTGGAAAGATGCTCGAGGATCAAGTCTCAAAGTTACAAAGGGTATCATGGCATTCATGGCTAAACACTATAAAAAGCGTTATGCTCCGAACACGCGTGAGACTGTGAGGCGACAAGTATTACATCAGTTTGTGCAGGCAAGACTTGCAGATTATAATCCCGATAATCCAGAACTTCCTGTTAATAGTCCAAATGCACACTATGCGCTTTCAGCTCAAGCTTTGGATGTGATTATAACTTTCGGAACTAAGAAATGGCAATCAGCCGTTGCATCCTTCAAGGCTGATGTTGGTGAACTTAAAAAACGATATACCAAAGATCGTAATTTAACACTTATTCCATTGAAGTTATCTGATGGCAAAATAATCCAACTCTCACCCGGAAAACACAATCAAGTTCAGGCTGCTATTGTAAATCAATTTGCCTCTCGGTTTGCTAAAGGTTCAGTGCTGCTTTATCTTGGCGATGCGGCAAAGAAAGATTTACACATGGATACGAAGATGTTGAAGAAGATTGGTATCCCAATTGATCAACATAGCAAACTCCCTGATGTTGTAATATATGACATCAGTAGAAATTGGCTTTTTCTCATTGAGGCGGTGACATCACACGGCCCTATCACTCCAAAGCGTATTATTGAGCTTGAAGATTTTCTAAAGAATTGCGATGCTGGCAAAGTCTATGTTTCGGCTTTTCCAGATTTTTCAGAATTTAAGCGCCATACATCTGAATTAGCATGGGAAACTGAAGTATGGATTGTGGAACATCCAGATCACATGATCCACTTCAATGGCGATAAATTTATTGGACCTCGATAGTCCAAGAAATAGTTTCAAATAGTTACTACGCAATTCTGTAAAAAACATGTGCGCGTCGGTTCGCCCACCAGCATTTATGTTTTTATAGTTTGGCGTGCTCACCCACTTGCACACAAATATGATTAGTTGCAACCATCCCGCTTTCGCGGGATCGTTGCTTTTTTTAAAGTTGCTAATATTTTCAAAATAATAAATAAGCGCAAGCGGTATAACCAGCGGCTCAAGCTGTTATGTAAAAAGTCAAGAGGTGCTTAAATAATAATTATCATTTTCTTCCGAGCCCAAGAGAAACGCAAAGAGAGTCTCTACGAAATAGAGAGTGAAAGAAAGTAACACAACGTAAAACAAGAATTAATCTGTTATGAATCCACACACAACGGCGTTTGAGATAGACCATGCTCCAGAACTTTTCTTAGGACCTGTCACAGTCGGAACTGGAACGCGCAGTTGCAGGGACAGTATGTCGTTGAAATTGACAAAAAGGGCGAGTCCCGATTTCATCGGGATTGAGTAAACAGTCCTCGCCCGAATATTATGATTACACGTTTCACGAGTGTTTGTTGTTATTTTATTATGCGACTAATGCATAAACGTAACGATCCTGATGTTTCCAGAGATGAAATATACGGCGTAAGAGTTTTTTAGCGATACGTACAATAGCTAAGTTCTTTGGCATTGTATGGCAAAGTTCCTGAAAGCAGAGAGTCATTGCGGGATCTTTTTTGACGGCCATCCATGCGGCTTCGATGAGCAGCGGACGCAGATATTGATTGTGGCGATTTGAAAAAATTCTAGCCATGATGCCGGAATCGAAGATACAAGAAATGACTGGCCCAATGGTGCTTGATTTCAAAACTTTCTCAAAGAAGATTGGTCTACACGGTCCAATTCTCGTGCACAATCCAGGACACTCCATTGTCTGGCATTTGAATACACCAAAAGAAGTCGTTAATTACTCAGAGCACTGGATAGAAAATCATGTGTCTCTACCGAATGGTCTTATTAGTAAACGTCGCCGTCGTTAATGTTAGAACAACTTCAAATATTTTGAAATATTTGCAAATGCAACAAAATTAAAAACATGTGCAAGTCGGTTCGCCAGCCAAAATAGTAATTTATAAAACGGCTGGCTCACCCACTTTGCACACAGACTTGGAGTCTCGCAACCACCAACAAAAAACGTTGGTCGTTGCTCATATTTGGCTTTCATTTGTTGAATTATTTTTGAATTTGGAAGTGTGGTGTTATTTTAGGAGATTAGAACTATTAGACACAGTTATCCATTGTTTAAGGACATTAGAATGGCTGTAAAGGATGGTGCAAGAAGAATTCCAGCACCTATTTCTCATCTTAATATTTCAAAAAAAGTCATTGCTTTTGGGTGGTATGGTGGAAAATATTCGCACCTCGACTGGCTTCTCCCGTTGCTTCCCGATTGTTATCATTATTGTGAACCTTTTGGCGGTTCCGCTGCTGTGCTTCTAAACCGTCCTGCGTCACCCGTTGAAACCTACAATGATCTTGATGGTGAAGTAGTAAATTTTTTCAAGGTATTGCGAGAAGAGAAATCCAAATTGATTGAAGCTATTGGGCTTACTCCATTTTATAGAGAAGAATTCGCAAATGCTTGCAAAAGCGATCCAAATTTGTCAGGTTTTGAACGAGCGAGGCGATTTTATGTTCGTGCTCGGCAAGTAAGAACTGGACTTGCGCAGACCGCAACCATTGGACGATGGGCGAATTGTAAAAATACTAGTAGGAACGGAATGAGTGGTGTCATCAGTCGTTGGCTTGGTGGCGTTGAGGATTTAGTCCTCATTTCTGAAAGGCTCCTCAGAGTTCAAATTGAAAACCGTCCAGCGAATGAGCTGATTCGTTTATATGATTCAAAGGAAACTTTGTTTTATTGTGATCCTCCTTATATTCATCATACCAGAGGGGATACCAAAGCTTATATTCATGAAATGAATGATGATGAACACCGAACGCTATCTAAGGTGTTAAACTCCGTCAAAGGATTCGTTGCTGTTTCAAATTATCAATGCGACCTTATGGACGAGCTTTATCCCTCTCCTAAATGGAAAAAGCATCTCAGTCCTCTTAAAACGATACATTCCACCAAGGATAAGAGGCAGGAAGTCCTTTGGGTCAATTATGACATTCAGAAATTTAAAAAGGCATACTCACTCTTCCAATGATCAAGCCAGAAAATCTTCTCGAACAATATTTCCAAGAGGTCTCCCAGAAACCAGAAAAGAGTTTTATTTCCGGTGCAGACCTTAAATCAAACATTGAGTTCATTTGTCGCTGCCTTTCAAATAAAGCTCCAATACGTTTTCTAATGGCTTGTCTTCTTGGCAAGATACATGATCCTAATGTCGACATTAGAAAACCTTATACCGAAATCGGCGGTAAGGGAACATTTTCTGGTCAAAGCTTCGACGAACAATATGTCGAACCTTTCGTGATTAAGCATAAATTGCCAACCAATTCGACAACGGCTTTTCTCACCCCGGCATTCAGAAATATTGATCGCAAACTTACTACCGATATGGTGCTTGTCGGTAGACCTCGCGAAGTTTATACAAATGTGCTTGAATTACTCGATCTTACGCAAAGAGGCAAGCTAGACGCATCAAAGGTCCTCAAAGAAATTATCCGCTTATTGGTTGTTATTAAGTCCGAGAATGATACTAGAATGAAGCAACTACTCCGAGAGTTGAAACATTCTACGGATATACTACCTCTTTCATCCGAACAAATTGTTACTCTACTCCAACAACACCTCAGTAGTAAGAATTCTAGTAGACTTCCTGTATTAATGGTCGCGGCAGCTTATCTTGCCGTCAAAGATCGTATTGGTGAAACATCTTCTCCTCTTGAATCGCACAATGCCGCAGATAGCCAAACAGGTTCCATTGGAGATGTCGAGGTCACTCTTGTCAATGATGATCATATAATAACTTGCTATGAAATGAAGGATAAGCGCGTGTCAATCGTTGATATCGAAAATGCTATCAAGAAGATTGCCACGCTTGAATATCATATTGATAATTATATTTTCATAACTACCGACGAGATAGAAGACGAAGTCGACCAATTTACCAAAAATGTTTACGACAATACTGGCGTGGAAATAGCAGTGCTGGATTGCCTTGGCTTTGTTAGACATTTCCTTCACTTTTTCCATAGACACAGAACAAAGTTTTTAGACATCTATCAAGGTCTTGTATTGGCACAACCAGATAGTTCCGTTAGTCAACCTTTGAAAGAATCGTTTCTTGTATTACGCAAGACAGCAGAGTCTGATAAGTGATGAATAATAGTTGTCTTAAATTTCCAACTACTGCTTCTTAATTCTTTCAAATAAAATTAATTCATTTCGGCAAAACGCAACCTAACCATTTTAAAAAGGAAAAAGTCAAGTAAATAATATACTCCCGATGCGTTCCGCGATAGCGGAATGCTGAGTTCATTGACAACATTTGTTGACGACTAAGCTCGATCGAAGGCACGCGATGACGTAAGCCGATAATCTATCGAAAGGAAACCGAGCAATAAGCAAGGCGTCCAAACCATCCCGATTAAAAACGTATCGGGACAAGTCTTTACGGGTAAACGAATAATCCTGCAAAACAGAACAGGATATTCGCTTCTCAGCGACTGAGTCCCAGATATTATAACAACGGAGTCTAAAGTTGACGCACGCAATGCATGCGACATTATCGGGCCTCCGGCTCAATCCAGGCGACGATGTTTTAAGCCATCAGTTAGGCATGCGGGTGAGCGCCTTTGGCGCCATGGCGTAAAGCGCCACTTTGCACACGCGGCCATTGCTGCGATTTTCCCGAAGGGATTCCTTACGGAACTGTCGGATAATCGGCTGACCCTTGAATCCTTTATATTGTGTTTTGTTCTTTAAGATGTAATAGACAATCTTCGCAAGTTTCCCGCATCAATATAAATAGCAAATGAGCGGGATGCCGAAAAACGGCACTTTGGCAACACATGTCCGGGCGACAGCTTCACCTGAACGCTTGGCACGTTTGAGGAAGAAGCGTTTGTATTCGGGATAATACTGAACGGCGCGAACAGCAGCATCAGTGAAAGCAATCTTGAGATATTTATTGCCATCCTTACTTGAGCGATGATGTACGGTTCTGTTGGAATTGTCGGCAGCTGGTACGAGACGGCAATAGGAGACAAACTTCTTATCCGAATCGAAGCGTTCGATGCCATCGATTTCGAGATAGATGGTAAAAGCAGATATCTTGCCGATCCCTGGAATGTCCAAGAGGCGTTGAATATCATCGTTGGGGATAAGCACAGGATGTAATGATTTTTCGAGATTCAATATCTGATCGCTCAAGGTATCTCGTATATGTTCTGAGACGGCAAGCTGGAAATGGTATGGATCGGGAACAGAGCCGTTAAATTTGGCCTGAATGCTCTTGATGCGCCGCAGAGTATCGGAGCGCTGCTGGACAATGCGAAGGCGCACACGCATAGTATCGCGCAGTCCTCGCAATTCACGACTGATTTTATGAGCTCGTGGAATGAGGCCTTGTCGTAAGAGTAAAGCGAGAGTTTTCGAATCAATTTTATCGGTTTTAACCTTAGCATAACATATGGCTTTGAGATATTTGGCATGGGCAAGTGTGAGTTCGATACCGTTATCAGTGAGCAGATCATCGAGCCAGTACCAACCGGTTGTGGATTCAACAACTGCCTTATGAGGATCAGGCAGAGAGTGAAAGTATTCGAGAACAAGTTTATCGTCATTGGCAACACGTTGTCGTTTTACGATTGTGCCATCGTCATCCATCGTTGTGATATAAGAGTTATCGGAATGCAAATCAATACCTGAGTAATACATGGGAATCTCCTTAGATTGTGTATGTTATAGTTTGGCGATTATTAATATACATAATCGGGAGATTCCTTTTTGGTAATATCCAGGCGCTCAAGCTGTTATGTAAAAAGTCAAGAGGTCAATAAAAATATTTAGGACATTATTTCGTCTCCATTCTCTGGGATAGAATGCAAGATAGAATAATAAAAGAATCATCCTGTTATAAACAGTTCCCGCATAAAACACGAGACTGCAAGAAGTGTGAATGAGATTCAAAAAAGTGCGGCTGTAATCTGACGGTAATCCTGACGAACAAAGTTCATCGGGACAAGCTTGAGCAAACAGTCCGCACCGATATTTATAGGATTCCTTTATTCTATAATTGCATAGTACTTACGCGACAAGAGCGTAGACATATTGTTCTTGGTTGAGCCAAACATGGCGAACTCTTTTTAGGAGTTTCTTTGCAATGCGAATGATGGCGTCTTGAGGCTTCATCCGCTTGGTAAGTTCTTTGAATTTGAGAGTCAAAGCAGGATCTTCTTTGACAGCAACCCATGCGGATTCGATCATGAGAGATCGCAGGAATTTATTCTGTCTGTAAGAAATGCCGTTTACATAGACCTTCTTATCAGAGGTCTGTGTTGAAGGGACAAGCCCGACAAAATTGGCAAGAGCATCGTCATTGTGGAAACGTTTCATGTCTATAATTTCGGTGTAGAGCGACATTGCCGAAATGAAGGCAATGCCTGGAATGCCCTGTAGTACATTCATAATGGGGGCTATTTTTTGTTGCCGGGCTTCTTTGCGCAGTTGTTTAAGCACGTTCTTATTGTGCTCGCGGATTTCTTTGAGCTGGATAATCAAATTCTGGAGCGTAAAATTGCCGGCGGGAGTAAGCAGTTGAAGTTTCTCAAGCCATAGGATGAAGGCGTGGGACCAACGGTTATTGCCGGAGAATTGGAGAGGAATCTGTATTCCTTGAGCATAGAGGAGTCCTTTGATTCTGTTTTTTATTCGAGTTTGAGATTGAATGATCCTGTATCGCAGCCGCATAAGCATACGTAATTCTTCTTGGAAAGTATCGGGAATATAGATTCCGTGGAGAGATTTATTTTCAAGTTCACGGGAGAGCTTGCGAGAATCAATGGGATCGCATTTGTTGACTCGTTCTTTGTTCATAGTCGGAACGTCGGCAGGATTGCAGACGATGCAATCGATGTTGTTTTGTCGGAAGATGCGCAGTGCCCAGAAACCGCAGAAACCGGCTTCGTAGACGATATGATAAATGCCGTCGGGATAATGTTTCTTGAGATAGGTAATGAGTTCAAGAGGTGCTGGATTCATAGAGAAGGTTTTGAGTTCCAAGCCATCGAGACGTATGGTGACTTTCCAGTTCTTGAGATGTGCATCAATACCAACGAAAAAGTGAGCGTTGGCGAATGAGATTGTCTGTGCGATATTCATAAAATATTTCCTTATGTTTAGTTGAATTCGCTGTAAGATAATTATTTTAAACATAACTTCTGACGGAATGAGCGCGGGTGGATTTTACCGCGTGAAAAAGTTTATGAATAAATTAAAGGGTTGGAGCACACGCGGCGATAGTGCAACTTGAAAGTTATCAGCGCCGTCAGCTTAGTGCCAATCCGTTAGGGCGCAATGCTCGGCACTGTAATTTTATTTGTAACATTGGAGACCCCATGACAACAATCACCGACGATTTTATGCGGCAGATGCTTTCTAAAACCAAAAGCTATTCCCTCGTTGTTTTGAAAGCAACTCCGAAAAGAAACGAGCCTGACGTAGACAAAATCGTTTGGGAACACGGACGGAGAAATTTTGCTCTCCGCGCAGACGGTTTACTATCAATTGTTTGTCCAGTTGTTGGTGATGGTGAAGTAAGAGGTGTGGGGATCTTTAATGCAGGTACCGAAGAGGTTAAGAAGATCATGGACGAAGATCCGGCAGTAAAAGCGGGAGTCCTCGTCTACGAAATAGTTAGCTGTCGGAGTTTTCCAGGAGACTCTTTACCTTAGTAAAGATCAACTTTATTAACACATTGGCATTGCGCCCTAACCATTTTAAAAAGGAAAGAGTGTGCGCCAAGAGAAGCTTGGCGTTTCTTACAGGGTGCAAGTCCCTGTTGGGTAAGGCAAAACCAGCCACCCATATCGAGTCTTGCAGGAGTGAAAGTAATGACATAACTGAAGCGTAGACAGAGAATCACATAGACCGTAGGCGAAACCGCATTGGCTTAAGCCCGCAACAGCTTCGTAACCTTAATGAAACAGATGACGATGGTGTACTCTTATCAGAAGTCAACACAAAGAGACCGGAAAATAAAATGGTGAGGTCTTGGAGGGTCTGTCGGAGTAGAGAGCACGGTATGTGTGGAGAGAAACGTCAGAGAACTTGGGATACCCTGTGTGTTCCTTGAGCATCGGATGGCATACGGATAATGAGCCACATAAGGGGAAACCCGGAAACGGAGGTAGGCCGAAGCCTAAACCGAAGGCAGCAAGGTAAGACTACGCGAAAAACCAAGTAGTGTGCTGAAGACCACAGGGAGTCAGATGAGTTCATAGTACTCAGAGAACGGGAGAGCCGTTCACACGTTCCAGAACAAGGGAACATGGGGAAGGGACTCACAACAACACGAAGCCTGTAAAGGAAACATTGGCCGAGCATGAAGAACCGGATACCAATGCGAACCTCACTGCAGGGAATAGCGAAGAAGGCGAAACAAGAATGCGCCTATCGATTTCGCAATCTCACAGTGATGCTTAGCGAGGAAAACCTTAAGGAATGCTGGAGGGACATCCGCAAGGATGCCGCCTACGGAGTAGACCAAGTCAGTGGACAGGACTACGAAGAACACCTTGAGGAGAATGTACATGACCTTGTGGAGCGACTGAAGAGAAAAGCGTATAGGGCGAAATTGGTGCGCAGACAGTATATTCCCAAAGGAGACGGAAAGATGCGTCCGTTGGGAATACCGGCAACAGAGGATAAGCTATTGCAACTGGCGGTAAAGAAACCGTTGGAAGCAATCTACGAGCAAGATTTCCTGTCTTGCAGCTACGGATATCGGCCAGACACAGGAGCAAAGCAAGCGGTGATAGATTTAACAGCAATGCTTCAGTTTGGAAGCTATCGGTATATAGTAGAAATGGACATCAAAAGCTACTTCGACAGCATCGACCATGAATGGCTGATGCGGATGTTGGAGTTGCGAGTAGATGATAAACCGTTTTTACGGCTTATCAAGAAGTGGCTGAATGCAGGAGTGTTGAACACAGATGGGAAGGTTTTGCATCCTATCGCAGGAACGCCACAAGGCGGAATCATTTCTCCGCTGTTGGCGAACGTGTATCTGCACTATGTTCTGGACTTGTGGTTTGAAAAAGTAGTAAAGCCTCGATGTGGAAGCAGGGCAAATCTCATCCGCTATGCAGATGATAGTGTCTGTATTTTTGAGCGAGAAGAAGATGCGAACTGGTTTCGCAAGGCGTTAGAGGAGCGGCTGAAGAAATTCAAGTTGGATTTATCGGCGGAGAAAACACGCGTCATACAATTTGACCGTGTGCAGAATGCAGGAGAGACCAGCTTTGATTTTCTCGGATTTGAGTTTCGCTGGGGCAAAGACCGAAAAGGGAAGCCCAATCTGAAACGGCGTACGTCGCGGAAGAAACTGAGGAACTCAATGAAGAACTTCACGCAGTGGTGTCGAACGAATCGACATCAAAGACTGCCGAAGTTGTTCGCTACGCTCAATGCCAAGCTGACGGGCTATTACAATTACTATGGAGTGATAGGGAACAGTAGTAGTCTGAACGAATTCTACTACCATGTGCAACGCACGCTCTATTCTTGGTTGAATCGAAGGAGTCAACGCCATAGCTACAGGTGGGAGACCTTTGCACAACTACTGGAGCGTTATCGAGTGCCTACACCTCGTATTACCCAGAAACCGCGAGTTCAACTGTCATTGAGGTTTGCATGAGCCTTATGCGGAAGCGAGTTTTTGCTGAAGAGCCCGGTGCGAGAAAACCGCACGCCGGGATCCGTGCGGGGGGCATTGAGTAATCGGTGTCCCTACCGCGATTCCCGCAGAGCGGGATTTCGAAGGCTCAACAAGTAAATAATATACTCCCGATGCATTCCGCGATAGCGGAATGCTGAGTTCATTGACAACATTTGTTGACGACTAAGCTCGATCGAAGGCACGCGATGACGTAAGCCGATAATCTATCGAGAAGAAACCGAGCAATAAGCAAGGCGTCCAAACCATCCCGATTAAAAACGTATCGGGACAAGTCTTTACGGGTAAACGAATGATCATGCAAAACAGAACAAGATATTCGCTTCTCAGCGACTGAGTCCCAGATATTATAACAACGGAGTCTAAAGTTGACGCACGCAATGCATGCGACATTATCGGGCCTCCGGCTCAATCCAGGCGACGATGTTTTAAGCCATCAGTTAGGCATGCGGGTGAGCGCCTTTGGCGCCATGGCGTAAAGCGCCACTTTGCACACGCGGCCATTGCTGCGATTTTCCCGAAGGGATTCCTTACGGAACTGTCGGATAATCGGCTGACCCTTGAATCCTTTATATTGTGTTTTGTTCTTTAAGATGTAATAGACAATCTTCGCAAGTTTCCCGCATCAATATAAATAGCAAATGAGCGGGATGCCGAAAAACGGCACTTTGGCAACACATGTCCGGGCGACAGCTTCACCTGAACGCTTGGCACGTTTGAGGAAGAAGCGTTTGTATTCGGGATAATACTGAACGGCGCGAACAGCAGCATCAGTGAAAGCAATCTTGAGATATTTATTGCCATCCTTACTTGAGCGATGATGTACGGTTCTGTTGGAATTGTCGGCAGCTGGTACGAGACGGCAATAGGAGACAAACTTCTTATCCGAATCGAAGCGTTCGATGCCATCGATTTCGAGATAGATGGTAAAAGCAGATATCTTGCCGATCCCTGGAATGTCCAAGAGGCGTTGAATATCATCGTTGGGGATAAGCACAGGATGTAATGATTTTTCGAGATTCAATATCTGATCGCTCAAGGTATCTCGTATATGTTCTGAGACGGCAAGCTGGAAATGGTATGGATCGGGAACAGAGCCGTTAAATTTGGCCTGAATGCTCTTGATGCGCCGCAGAGTATCGGAGCGCTGCTGGACAATGCGAAGGCGCACACGCATAGTATCGCGCAGTCCTCGCAATTCACGACTGATTTTATGAGCTCGTGGAATGAGGCCTTGTCGTAAGAGTAAAGCGAGAGTTTTCGAATCAATTTTATCGGTTTTAACCTTAGCATAACATATGGCTTTGAGATATTTGGCATGGGCAAGTGTGAGTTCGATACCGTTATCAGTGAGCAGATCATCGAGCCAGTACCAACCGGTTGTGGATTCAACAACCGCCTTATGAGGATCAGGCAGGGAATGAAAGTATTCGAGAACAAGTTTATCGTCATTGGCAACACGTTGTCGTTTTACGATTGTGCCATCGTCATCCATCGTTGTGATATAAGAGTTATCGGAATGCAAATCAATACCTGAGTAATACATGGGAATCTCCTTAGATTGTGTATGTTATAGTTTGGCGATTATTAATATACATAATCGGGAGATTCCTTTTTGGTAATATCCAGGCGCTCAAGCTGGCAAAATAACGATATGGTGGAATATACATACAATTATATGTATATTAAGATAGATAGTTAAGAGAATAATATGAGTGAAATAGCGATATTTGAATGGGATGAAAATAAGGATAGGCTCAACCAGAAGAAACATAACCTTTCGTTTGGAGTAGCTCAATATGCTTTTAATGATTCTAAAAGAATAATTGCGAAGGATATAGAGCATAGTAAAGGAGAAGAAAGGTTTTATTGTTTTGGGAAAGTCGATGAAAAGATAGTCACGGTGCGTTTTACCTATAGGAATAACAAAATTAGAATCATTGGAGCAGGATATTGGAGAAAAGGAAATGAAATATATGAAAAAACAAATAAAATATAGCGATGAAAAAATAGGGAAGGTGGAAATCGTTAAAGATTTTTTACCTAAGCCTGAAGATCTAATATTCAAAGAAGGCACAATCAAAATAACGTTGAACCTAAGCAAATCAAGCGTTGATTTCTTTAAAGGAATTGCGCAAAAACATGGAAGTCAATACCAAAGAGTTATAAGAAATCTGCTCGATAGGTATGCTTCTCACTATTCTCAATAAAATTATAGCTTAAGCATTTTTGCCAGTAACCATTTTAAAAAGGCAAAGTTCCCGCAGAGCGGGATTTCGAAGGCTCAACAAGTAAATAATATTCTCCCGATGCGTTCTGCGATAGCGGAACGCTGAATTCGTTGACAACATTTGTTGACGACTAAACTCGATTGAAGGTAGGCGATATTTATTTCAATAGTTTTTCATTATTATTGTATTTTTCAATTTTCAAATATTTGGTCAACGGCTGTTATTCAATACCCATAGAGGATATAGTGCAATGGCTCAGTTCAACCAAATATTATCATCACTTGGGCACAAGTATTTTTAGTCCAAGTAGGGACAAAATCCTTAACGTTTGGTTGCCCACAATGTATATTCGCAAAATAATGCAATCACATCTGCGTACAGGTACTCATTAACCTAAGCATTTCATCATTCTATCTATCAGAGATTCCAATATAAATAACAGATTAGCTCACGTAATACTAACGATGGTCTATACTTTGATGCTCGTTACCACTTATACTTATAGTCAAACGGGCAATGTCTCCGTTGACTATTTCGGCCAGACACCGCCGGGAACAACACCCATAATTTTTGCACCAGGAATCATCTCCCTTGATGACAGGTTCGAGGCCCGTGGGGCATTTTCTCCGAACGGAAAAGAATTCTATTTTACAGTTACAAATGAAAAGTTTTCGGCACAGAAGATATTATTCTGCAAGTATTTGAATGGCAAATGGACGAAACCAGATACATCAAGTTTTTCTAAGACATATAATAATCATGAACCATTTTTTTCATTCGATGGTCAAAGGTTATATTTCACATCAGACAGAGACAGCCGGACTAAGGAGAATAAAAGAGACCTGTTTTTTGTAAACAGACTGAAAGATGGATGGTCAGAACCAATTAAACTGGATACTCCGATCAATTCAGATTACAAAGAGAACTATTTCTGTCAGTCAAGAAATGGCACAATTTATTTTGCGTCGAATAGGCCAGGGGGAAATGGGTCGAGTGACATTTATCTTGTAACGTCAAACGCTGGAAAATATGGTGTACTCCAAAATCTCGGAAGCAGAATAAACAAAGGCTATGCTGTGGATCCTTGTATTGCACCCGATGAGAGCTATATAATATTTGCGTCAGCGCGAAAATGGTTTAGGTGGAACACTGATTTATACATAAGTTTTAAAAAAGATGGGACTTGGACCGAGCCGGTAGACATGGGAGATTTGATCGATACAGACGCCGATGAATACGGAGCCTTTTTTTCTCCAGATGGTAAATACTTGTTCTTTGTTAGACATGACGGGAAAAAAGGCAAAATATACTGGGTAGATGCAAGTATTATAGACAGATTCAGAAATAAGTAACATTTGCTATGGGAGCGCTAACCATTTTAAAAAGAGCAGGAAGGTGTGCCAAGAGAAGCTTGGCGTTTCTTACAGGGTGAAAGACCCCGCTGTTGAATAATGATTAACCATCAATTTATATCGAGTCTTGCAGGAATGGAAGCAATGACATAACTGAAGCGTAGACAGAGAATCACATAGACTGTAGGCGAAACCGCATTCGCCGAAGCCCGCAACAGCTTCGTAACCTTAATGAAACAGATGACGATGGTGTCTTCCTATCAGAAGTCAACACAAAGAGACCGGAAAAAATGGCGAGGTCTCGGAGGATCTGTCGGAGTAAAGAGCACGGTATGTGTGGAGAGAGACGTCAGAGAATTTGGGAGATCCTGTGCGTTCCTGAATGAGATAATGATAGGTAGGAATTCCACGAAAGAATCAAGCAGGGAATCCGAAGACCACTGGGAGTCAGATGAGTTCATCGTACTCAGAGAACAGGAGAGCCGTTCACACGTTCCAATATAAGGGAACAAGGGTGAAGGGACTCACAACAATACACAGTCTGCAAAGGAAACATTGGCCGAGCAACATCTTTAATCATGTTATAGCTAATTGCATAAAACATTATATTAATGAGCAACCGATTTAAAAAATATGGATCATTGATTCTTGCATTCGTAGTCATTGTTTGTCTGAATTACAATCCTCAATTTTATTTCAAGACTTCTTATCAACATTGGAGCTGGAATTTATCTTTACTGGCATCGATTCTGATAATTCTGATTATGAGATACCGAGACCCTATTGATTGGAAACAAAAGTTGGGTATTAATTTCAAAAGACACGATTTAATCGGATTTCTATTATCAACAATTGGATTACTAATATTGTCTTATTTCTTAGTTGAATATGTTTCTAGGCTTAATGGATATGCTTTTAAGCCTCAAATAATTTATTACAAAGATTACTTTGGCTCGAATTGCCCGTTTTATCTTGTGTTGGCCAATTACATGTATTTTATCACGGAAACATTTAATGAAGAAATGTTGATTGGTGCTGTCTTATTGATGGGTCTTGAGCGCAAATTCAAAACATTAGATAGAAATATCATTGCTATAATGATAGCCTTGATATTTAGTTTAATGCACCAAGCACTGTTCAAATGGAGTCCAGCCCAGCCTGGAATTCTTTTAACATGGACGACTATCGCTAGTTTGTTTTTCGTTGGAATACTGAGAAATGTTTTAATACTTAAAACTCGTAAAATTGTTTTTTCATGGGCAATTCACTTAAGTTTCAATTTTGTTTTCTATGCTGGATTTATTGTCGATCCAATTACTAATATTTTCCCGAGAGAACCAGAGGCATTTAATATTATATTCGGGAATCTTATCATGTTGTTATTGTCTGGATTATTGGCGGTTGCTTCCTTAATATGGCTAAACACAAATAAATTAATAAATAGCAAAAAATAAGCTGCTATAGACGTGGACGAAAAGTCGGTTCCGCGGGAATTCGTATCTCATTCCAAGACGGATTCGCGACATCTATTTGCAACTCATGAGTTCTCGTCCACGTCTCTAGCTATAACAGTATCTATAATTATGGGTTGCGGTATAACCATTTTAAAAAGAGCCCGCCAAAAGGTGGAGGAGGACGGGTAAACTGGGAGCTTTAAGATGTTATTGCATGAAGTGCAATACAAAATTAGAGGTAACAATAATCTCCGGATGCATTCCGCGATAGCTGAATGCTGAGTTCATTGACAACATAATTTAACTACTAAGCTCCATCGAAAGCATGCGATGCCCGCCTGCGTGAGTGGGTCAGCATTCGGGCAGGCCCGGCACAGAGAAGTCGGGTAAAACGTAAGCCGATATCTATCGGATAGATGCTTCGCAACAGGCAAGGTGTCTCTGCCTGTGTCGGGCAGTCAAATGAGGGTTGCATGTTGAGAATTAAACGGCTTGAGGTAGAGTTCCAGGAGTATCTCACCGGGATGGCTGGGACGACGGTTCTTTGGAATCATAATACATTCCTAATGATAATCGGTAAATTCGACGTCATGGATATCACCATCAATCCAACAAAAGATAATTCTGAATTGATCGTTAATCTGAATAGAATGAAATCCAGACAGATTGCCTATCAATGCTTCGAGTCGATTGCCGGGAGGAACTTCAAGTCTTGAAGTTGTTTTGCACCGCCCATGACATCGAGCCTAAGTCTTGCTGCTTCCCAAATTGTTTGTGGAATACGACGCGCCGCTTTTGTGGTAAAACCGTTGAACAGATCTTGAGTACCTTTGTCGGCGAAGTTGATTATTATAATATAATATACGACATTAACGTTATGTATGTAAGTTTTTTAATTCATCCAACCTGCCCGCCCGACCAAGCGGCGCAAGCTGCGATAGCATGTGCGAACGCTGCTGAATGTTAGTTGATGAAGGTTCCTGACAGCCGGAAGTCTGAGAATATTATCGCACGTAGCGCGATACGAAAATGCGAGGGGTGAAAAAAATTGCGCAGCTCGAGTAATTCCGTTTCACGGAATATCATTTAGACGCCCGCGTGAATGAATGTATGAACAAAATAAAAAGTTGGGTGTTCGCGTGGTGATTGTGCAATAGGCTGGTTGTCGACGCTGCCGGCTCCCGCTTCGCTGGATCCTCGATTCGATCACGATTGAGTAACGCTAAATCTCTTGAATGGGGAGTGGCTGACATTTGTTCGGCGGTAAATTAGAAAGAATAAAAAATGATCTATCATATAGCGGCAGAAAAAGACTATTTGCATTTAATAAAAGCAGATAATTATGTCCCGCCTAATTTTAACGAAAATGGTTTTGTCCATTGTGCACTCGAAGCTTCAGTGATCTCAGTTGCTAATGACCATTATTCGAACAATGAAGATAAATTATTACTCCTTAAAATCGATCCATCAAAGTTAAAATCAGAAACCAAATACGAATCGGCAGCGCCTGAAAAAGGAGTTGGAACACAGCATATACATGCTTCATCAGTCTTTCCGCATATCTATGGGCCGATAGATAATTCTTCTGTCGAAGCAATTGGTGTACTCGGAAAAGGAAAGGATGGTTATGCATGGCCGAAGGAATTTATTTCGTTAACAGAATATTTAACGAGAAAGAATAAAACTACCGCATAACCTGCGGGTCCCGTCAGACCCGCCACAAGGTAAAGCAGAGCGGGCAAATCCGCCAGAGGATATAACGCGGCGGAAAAACTACCGCCAGATTCCTTGACCGCTGCAGCATTAGCGTGGGCAGGTTGCCAATCCGTTATGCAGCGCTTTAAAGGAGATGTTGCGATAGACTCCTTTGCTCTCTTTATTGTATGCGATGGTTGGTGGAAACGCCGACAATGAGGCTGTTGGTTGGTTTATTGAGAGAAACTAAAAAGCTTATTATATTGCGACGAAGCAATGTAGACAATTATATTCGAGGCAAAATATAAGAGAATTATCGAAAAAACAAAAGAAAGCCGTCAGGGAATTAATCGAGTGCGCCTTAACGCGAGATTATTTAGAGGGAATAAAAAATGTCAAAGAGGTATGCGATTCGTTCCGGGAAAATCAGAGTGATCCAAAGGAATATTACCATGAACTGTTTTCGGTATTACGTTCTAAAGATAAGGAAATAGCCAGGCGATATGATAATCTTACAGGATCGCAGTATCTTTTAAGATTGGGATTGCTCTTGCGTGACGGGGTGTTGAAACAGGAAGAGATTCAGGGTTTGGATGATGATCTCAAACAAAAATTAACACCCTATATGTAAAAAGTTATTCAGTTTTTTTGTTGATTGCTCGAGAGCGCCTTTATCACTCTGATATTTTTCCCATCGATCTCATAGATAAATCTCCAGCGCTGGACGGCTATGACCAACGTGCCGTCTTCCATTACTTTGATACGGCGGTAGGGATGCGGATACGGATCGTGCGTTAGTATACCCGTAAGGTATGCCCGTAATCCCCGGCTTTCTTTGGTGTCGATATCTTTCAATCGACGCTTGACTTCGGGAGAAAAAGTCAGCCGGTAAGAGGGAAGGGATTGTTCGTTGAGGCTGTTAATCCATCCGGAACGCGCATCAGGAAAAGCTTCCGCATGCGGAATGTAGGGTTTGATGTCCAGAATGGGAGTACCGTCCAGTATGTCCGGGTTTTCGATTGTGATGCGGCGTCCGCGTGTATCGATAAGTTTGCAAAGGGAAAGTCCTATCGGATTAGGACGGTGCGGAGAGCGCGTAGCGAAAAGGCCGCGCTTGACCCTGCCGCTGTTTGGAGGCAGAACTTTCGGTTTCCAGTTCGCATTGCGGTCGAACCAAAAAAGGATCCATATATATTCGAATTCCTTTAAGTCTTCCAGTGCCTGCTCAAAATTTTGTCCTCCATCAAGCGTAATAACGCCGATGTGTTTCTCAGGAGCCGACGCCGGCTGCCGCGGTGCAGCGTACTTGGAAAGATAAGGAGTGCTGATCATGCCGATTGGCACAAGCGTTAGAGTTTTTCCAGGCATACGTCAAGATACGGAAAAAAAGGACAATAGGTTTTTTATTTATCCTTTTGTAGCCAACACCGCTGGTGTCGGAAACGTCCGCGACGACCTCCCGATAATACTTGACAATATTCCCGCGACCAGCGGTCGCGGCTACAGAGGAACAATAGATTTATTCCATCGGGATTGCATGCGGATTTACAAACAAAATGTTTTTAAAGATATTCTAAGAAAAAAGTCACATATTCTTATGGCCAAGAATAAATTCATTTAAGGAGAAAAAATGGAACAGGAAACGACTCTGAAAAGTGCCGCCGGTACAATCCGCGACCGCTTGCCCGTGCTAACCAAGATATCGTATGGCCTGGGAACCGCCCTTGATATGTGGGGGTTCTGGCTTTATCCCGGAGTTGCAAGTGCTGTATTTGTTATCTACCTGGGTGTTGATCCATGGCTCGTTGGTCTTGCATTGACGCTTATCAGAATTTATGATGCGATCTCGGATCCCATTACGGGATGGATTTCCGACAACTTCCGTTCTAAGCACGGCCGCAGACGTCCGTTTATTTTATTCGCCGGAATCGCCGCCGGTCTTGGTCTCCCGATGTTGTTCCTTATCTCGCCTTCGTGGGCAAATCACACGTTTCTTGGTCTCTCTGTAGTTTTTTGGTACATGATGGCATCGTCGCTCATTTATATCCCCATTATGGCTCTTTATACGGTTCCTTATAACAGTCTCGGGGCGGAAATGACTCCCGACTATGAAGAACGAACATCCGTTATGACGTACAAAGGATCGATGCAGAAAATTTTTGAGGTCGCAAATTTCTATGCGCTTCGGTTTACCAATCTTTCGTGGTTTCTTCTCCCCGGTACTATAGTCGGTAAAAATACACTCAAAGGAATGCAGGTCTATACCTGCATTCTCGGTATATTGATGGCAATTTTTTCCATCATCATTTTCTTTAGAGTCAAAGAGCGTTACTACGAAAAAGTTGTCGTGAAAACGAAGGAACGAATATCTCTGAAATCATCATTGTACGAAACTTTAAAGTGTAAACCGTTCAGGATCATTATGGGGTACGGCGCCGCGTTTACACTCGGCACGAGTATGGTCGGTTCTCTCGGGTACTTTGCCACTGTTTATTACGTATGCGGCGGGAATGCAATCAACGGCGACAACTGGAATTTCTGGATGGGTGTTTCATTCATGGTCGGAGGATTTCTTGGAGCGCCACTTCTCGGCTGGGTTGCCCGTAAAACCGACAAGAAGAGAGCGGTCATGAGTGCTGCTGCGATCGGCATCCTTGGGTACGGCGGGTCGTGGTTTCTTTATACACCGCTTATACCCTGGCTTCAAACAATTGCCTCCGGAATTATGGGACTTGCTGCTGCCGGTCTCTGGATGCTTCACGGTTCAATCGGCGCGGACGTCATCGATTATGATGAGTACACGACAGGCATTCGCCGGGAAGGTTCTTTTACCGCTTGTGGATCGTACATTTTAAAACTTGGTAATTCTCTCGGCGGAGTTGTTGCCCTCTCTATTGTTCAATGGTCGGGATATAATGCTTCCTTCAAAGTGCAATCCGCGGACACAGTATTTTGGATCCGTGCAATGCTTGCAAGTATACCTATAGCCGGTCTGCTTCTCGTAATATTCATTATTTCAAAACTTTCGCTGACGAAGCAGCGCTGTGAAGAAATACGCGGCGAACTTGAAATGCGGAGGGGTCAGGTGTAGTTTATACGGCGCACTCCCGTCTCATTGAGTCGGGAGTATGTTGTTCAACGTGATGCAGTTCAAAGCGGCCAAGTTATTCGGTTTTTAGTTCTTTAGTTCACTATTCACTGTTTACAGTTTACTTTTCACTGAATACCAGCATTGATTGTGTGGTTGATTACCCAAATTTCGCTGATTTGATGTAGATTCTCGATTCCATTGATTAATCAGATTGAATCCGCCGTTTTCAATCGGATTAGCGATCAAATACGTGATTTGCATTCTTTTATATTCCTTCTTATACTCTACCACAAATTTAATTTAAACGAATTTTTTCCGACGGAGGTTTTATGGTGCGCAAACAGGAAGCTCTCGATTATCATTCTCTCGGACGACGGGGGAAAATAGAGGTCGTTTCATCAAAGCCGTGTCAGACACAGCGTGATTTGTCGCTTGCATATACGCCGGGTGTCGCGGAACCATGTCTCGAAATTTATGCCAATCCGGATGACGCATATAAATATACGTCAAAAGGAAATCTTGTCGGTGTCGTCTCCAACGGAACGGCAGTGCTCGGACTCGGCGATATCGGCGCTCTTGCGGGAAAACCGGTCATGGAAGGTAAGGGAGTTCTCTTCAAACGTTTCGCGGATATCGATGTCTTCGATATCGAATTGAATACGCATAATCCGGACGAAATTATCAAGGCGGTGCAATTGCTCGAACCGACATTCGGCGGCATCAACCTGGAAGACATCAAAGCGCCCGAATGTTTCTATATCGAAGAAGCGCTGAAAAAAACCATGAACATACCGGTCTTTCACGACGACCAGCACGGGACAGCCATCATCAGCGGGGCTGCCTTGTTGAACGCGCTGGAAATTCAGGGAAAGAAAATTAATGCGGTAAAAGTCGTTTTCAGCGGAGCCGGCGCTGCCGGTATAGCTTGCGCTCGATTATACGAAAAACTCGGCGTGGAGCACAGGAATATATTCATGGTTGATACAAAAGGAGTGGTGTACAAAGGCAGAAAAGAAGGAATGAATTCGTACAAAGAATATTTTGCATCCGAAACGGAAGCGCGGACACTTGCCGATATCATGAAAGGGGCGGATGTTTTCTGCGGCGTTTCGACAAAGGGAATTTTAACGAAGGAGATAATCCGCACGATGGCGGACAAACCGATCGTGTTTGCTATGGCCAATCCCGATCCCGAGATCACATATCCGGAAGCCGTTTCCGCCAGGGACGATATTATCATGGCTACCGGCCGTTCCGATTATTCGAATCAGGTGAACAACGTGCTCGGATTTCCTTTCATCTTCCGGGGCGCTTTAGATGTACGGGCTACGACGATCAATGACGAAATGAAAATTGCAGCGTCGAATGCGCTGGCAAAATTAGCAAAGGAAGATGTTCCCGATTCTGTTTTGAAAGCATACAACGTCAAGGGTATCGAGTTCGGCAGGGAATATATCATTCCGAAGCCGTTCGACCCGCGCGTACTGTTTCACGAGACAATAGCTGTAGCAAAAACCGCAATGGAAACCGGTGTTGCGCGGACACCGCTGAAAGATTTTGAAGCATACCGGGACAGCTTAGAAGCGCGTCTCGGCAAATCGCGCGAAGTGATGCGCTTCTTCATTCATAAAGCGAAGAGTGACCCAAAGCGGATCGTTTTTCCGGAAGGAGACGAAGATAAAGTCCTGCGCGCGGCGCAAATCCTGTTGGACGAAGGAATCGCAAAGCCCGTTCTCCTCGGCAGCTTAAGTTCGATGCAGAGGCGTATTAAAGAACTCGGTCTCGACCTGGCCGGTGCGGAATTTTTCCGGCCGCGGGAATACCCGCGCCTGTCGGAATACGTGAATTCGCTGTACGAAATGCGCAAAAGAAAAGGTATGACCGTTGCCACCGCACAGCATACGCTTCGCTTTGATTACGATGTCTTCGGCATGATGATGGTTGAGATGGGAGATGCGTCCGGCTTGATTTCCGGTCTGACACGACCGTATCCGGAAACAATTCGTCCTGCACTGCAGATTATCGGCAAGCGGTACGGTGTGAACAGAATTGCGGGCATGTATATGATGATCTTTAAAAATCGAACCATCCTGATAGCCGATGCAACAGTCAATATTGAGCCGTCGGCAGAGGATCTTGCCGAAATTGCGCTGCTCACGGCTGAGAAAGCGGTGTATCTCAATATCGAACCGAAAGTCGCTTTGTTGTCGTTCAGCAACTTCGGAAGCACGCAGCATCCGATGACCGAAAAAGTTCGCCGGGCGGTGGAAATCATAAAAAAGAAAGCGCCGAATCTTACGGTTGACGGCGAGATGATGGCGGATACCGCCGTAAGTCCGGATATAGCAAACGAATTATATCCAATGAGCGCTATCAAAGGAGATGCGAATGTGCTGATCTTCCCGGGACTTGCTTCTGCGAACGTTGCGTACAAACTTCTGGCAAAACTTGCCGGCGCTACTCCGGTCGGTCCACTGCTGCTCGGTATCCGAAGGCCGGTCTACCTTATGGCTCCAGGTTCCGATGTAAATGAAATTGTGAACATTACAGCGCTGGCCGTTTCCGAAGCACAGCGTATCGAAGCCAATCCGCCTTCATCTCCGGATGAAATGTTAAAAGAAAAGTTATTGGTGAATGGGAAATAGGAAATTGTGAATTGTAAACTGTAAACGGTGAACTGTAAATGGTGAATGGTGAACTGTAAACGGTGAACTGCAAACTGTAAACTGAGAACTGATGAACCGATAAACCGATAAATCGATGAACCGATAAACCGACAAACCGATGAACTGATGAACCGACGAACCGACGAACCGATGAACTTATTTAAAAAAAACATTAAAGACATCTCTGCTGTTGCGCGAATTTTATGGGAGCGGGGATGGGCGGAAAGCAGCGCAGGAAACATATCGGTCGATATAACGGGATCGCACAAGCTTCCCAAAAGCAGACTTCGGAAGAATCGATTTTCGCGCATGGATCCGTCATATCCGGAATTGAAGAATTCTCTTTTTTTGGTGACCGGCACCGGCACGCGCATGCGGGATATTGCGGAGAGACCGTTAGAAACACTGCTCCTGCTATCTATCGACGAAGAGGGAAGCGGGTATTATCGCATTCAGGATGATTGCGTAAGAAAAGATATTCTTCCGACTTCGGAATTGCTGACGCATTTTGCTCTTCATAATATCCTTCGTCAAAGAAAATCGCCTGCCCGCGCTCTTCTTCATGCGCATCCGACGGAGCTCATTGCTTTAATGCATACTCCTGAAGGCAGCGATGAACGGAAGTTAAATAATGTCCTTTATAAAATGTATCCGGAGGCATCGGTGGTTAGCCCTTACGGGGCAGCACTCATCCCGTATGATATGACGGGAAGCGGCGAATTAGCAGCCAAAACACTTATGGGTTTTCATTCAGATTGTCTCATTCTATGGGAAAAACACGGTTGTTTGGCCGCGAGTGTGGATATTCAGACCGCATTTGATATTGTCGATGTCATGAATAAATCGGCGCAGCTTTTCCTGCTTTGCCGCAGCGCCGGATTTGAGCCATCAGGATTATCTGAGACACAGATCACAGCATTACAGGAAAAATATCGAAATCATTAAAGATGGACAAAAGCACAAAATTCTATACAAAAGCAGAAAGTTCGATATTTCCCTTGCAGGATAAAAGGAAGAATTGTAACTTTCCCAATAAGAATGCGGGATGATCGATGATAATTAAAAAGCTTAAGCTCTGCTTGTTAGAAGATAAATTCTGTTATAGCAAACTTCCACAGTTTGCAGAACTACCTTCCGTTTTTGCCAAAGGCGAAATGTGTTTCGTCATGCGGACGGATGACGAGTTAACGGTCATCTCGCCGGAGTTTATGGCTCCCAATAATGTGCAGGAGGAAATCGGATTCCGAAGCATTCGCATTGCGACGGAGATTAATTTTACCGAAGCAGGCATCATCGCATCCTTAACAGATCCGCTTCAAAACGCCGGTATCGCAGTCAGGGCAGTCTCCACATTCAATACCATTTACATATTCTTTCGGGAAGAGCTTCTTGCTGAAGTTATGAAAGTGCTGCAAGAGGCCGGTCACGAATTCATAGCAGAAGAATGATTTTACTTCATCCTCTTGCGCAGCACATCCGCAACATCGGCGAGGGTCATGTTTTGCTGCCGAAGCAAAATGATAATATGATATAATAAATCTGCAGTTTCTTCTGCAAGTTTCGGATTGTCGTTCTGAACTGCAGCGAGGGCGGTTTCAACTCCTTCTTCGCCTACTTTTTGTGCAATGCGCGCCGTTCCGGCTGCAAAGAGTTTGGCTGTATAAGATCCTTCCGGCATATTTATTTTGCGCCCGGCAATAATGCTTTCAAGTTCCGCCAGTACGCGTGTTCCGTCCGGCAGTTTACTCTCTCCGAAGCATGTAAACGATCCGGTATGGCAAACCGGTCCGTGCGGGTTCGCTTTAATCAACACGGCATCCGTATCGCAGTCGCTGTGTATCGAAACGACTTCCAGATAATTTCCTGAAGTTTCGCCTTTTTGCCAAAGTCTTTTTTTTGTCCTGCTCCAGAACGTGACCCTTTTTTCGTCGGACGTTTTTTGCAAAGCTTCTTTGTTCATGAAGCCCACCATGAGAACCTGTCCCGTTTGTGCATCTTGAATAACGGCGGGAACCAGCCCTCCCATTTTTTCGAAATTCAATTGTTCAGTCATAGCCGTACCGGAATATTGTTTAATCGGAGATATTGTTTCAGCTCTTTTATTTCGATTGTTCTATAGTGAAAAATACTTGCCGCAAGAACGGCGTCGGCGCGGCCGATCGTAATGGCGTCCAGAAGATGTTCCACTCTTCCCGCTCCGCCGGAAGCGATGACCGGCACTGAAATTATTTGCGACAATTTTAGTAACAGTTCCGTATCATATCCGCTTGTCGTTCCATCTCTGTCCATCGAAGTGACGAGCAGTTCGCCTGCTCCGCGTTTGACTGCTTCGGCAGCCCATGAGAGCGCATCGAGTCCCGTCGATTCTGTTCCTGCCTTTGTCCAGACCGTCCATCCTGTGCCGGAGCGCTTGACGTCGATAGCTACAACGACCGATTGCGCACCAACCTGTCTGCTCGCTTCGTCAATAAATTGCGGACGTCCGAGAGGGGCAGAGTTCAGCGATACCTTGTCGGCTCCGGCATCCAATGCGCGTGAAATATCTTCGACCGTGCCGATGCCGCCTCCAACGGTAAACGGAATCTGAATCGCTTCAGCGACCCGTTCAACCATGGTCAGAAAAGTTTTTCGTCCCTCGAGGGTTGCGCTTATATCGAGGAACACTAATTCGTCTGCTCCTTCATCCGAATACCGCGCGGCAAGATCCACAGGGTCTCCTGCATCGCGCAGATCGAGGAAATTCGTCCCCTTAACGGTTCTTCCGTTTTTTACATCAAGACACGGGATAATTCGCTTGGTTAACATATCTTTTAAGTTCTTGGTGCTTGGTTCGTCGTTCGTTGTTGTTTTAAAGTTGTTGAGTTAGTCGGTTAGTCTGTTTATTAGTTTATCAGTTTACAGTTCACAGTTTACAGTTTACTATTAGTTACTTCCTGCTCGTTGAATTTTTTAATTTCCTCAAGCGAAATCGTTCCTTCATATATTGCTTTTCCGATGACGACACCTTGCACTTTCGATGAAAGGAGGGACGTAAGGTCTGCGGCACGGGCGATACCGCCGGATGCAATAATTGAAGCTGCCGGAAAAGACGCCGTGAGGCCTTTATAAAACTCGACATTGGGTCCCTGCAGCATGCCATCCCTGGAAATATCGGTGCAGATAAACGTTGTCGCGCCCCTCTTGATCATATCTTGCAGAAAGAATACGGGTCCACGCTGTGCATCTTCCAGCCATCCGTTGACCGCTACGGAGCCGTTTTTGACATCTACGCCGATCACAATGCGTGTATCACCGAATTGTTGTATCCAGTATTCCGTCAGTTCCGGCGATTTCGCCGCTACACTGCCGACAATGACGCGCTGCACACCAAGTTCGATCAAGCGCCGAATGTCTTCGCTTCTCCGTATGCCGCCGCCGACCTCGATGGCGATGCCGGGAACGGAGACAACCGCACTGATCGAATCCCAGTTTACGACTTTTTTTTCCTTCGCTCCTTGCAAATCGACGATATGCAGAAAAGATATTCCTGCATTCGAAAATTTACGGGCGACTTCGGATGGGGAAGCAGGATAAACCGTCTGCCGGCTGTAATCGCCCTGCTGCAGTCGAATGCAGCGGCCTTCATAAATATCGATTGCGGGAATTGCTAACATAATTCCACAAAATTTTTAAGAAGATGCAATCCGGCTTGTCCCGATTTTTCCGGATGAAACTGAACACCGTAAAAATTATTTTTCCGTGCCGCTGAAGTAAATTTCATTCCGTATTCAGTTGTGCCGATGGCCGCATGAACGAGCGGTGCGTAATACGAATGAACGAAGTAAAAATATTCATCGGATGCTATGCCGTTGAAGAGCGGGCTTTCTCCGGTTATGGTGACATTGTTCCATCCCATATGCGGAACTTTCGGCGCTGCTGGTGTCCGTTGAAAATGCCGTATGGTACCACCGATCAATCCAAGACACGGCGTGTCCCGTTCGCTCGAATGATCGAATAAAACCTGCATGCCGAGGCAGATGCCGAGGAACGGGACCGTTTGTTCCTTCAGCCATAGGTCGAGCTTGACCGCGCGGAGGGAATCCATGGCGCTCCTTGCTTCTCCGACTCCGGGCAAAATAATTTTAGAAACTTTCGACAATTCTTTCCGGTCGTTCGATACAATGTGTGCAACGTTGAGACGCTTCAAGGCATTCACTACAGAGCGAATATTACCGGCTTCGTAATCTATAATTCCAATCATTTTAAGAGCAGTAAACTGTGAACTGTGAACTGTGAACTGTGAACTGTAAACTGTAAACTGTAAACTGTGAACTGTAAACTGTGAACTGTAAACCGAGAACTGATGAACTGATAAACCGACAAACCTCGAACGGCAGCACTTTGAACCGAAACACGTTAACGTTTCGAACATTCTGCCTCCTGTCTCCTTAATTCTTGATTCTTAATTCTTAATTCTTGATTTTTATAGCTTTCCTTTCGTCGTTGGAAGTTTTGAACTGCTGTCCACTTTGCGTGCGACAGCCTGACCGAGCGAACGGGCGACTGATTTAAAAATTGCTTCGATTTTATGATGATCGTTGCGGCCGGTGACCGTAATATGCAAATTCGCGCGCAAGCCGTCCGCAAAAGCGCGAAAAAAATCTTCAACGAGTTCCGTCGGAAATTCTCCCACTCGCTCGCGCCGGAAAGCTGCTTTGAACGAGCAAAAAGGCCTGCCGCCGAGATCGAGTGCAGTTTGGGCCAGCGACTCGTCCAAAGGAGCTATGAACCCGTAACGCTTGATGCCCCGCTTTTTACCGAGCGCCTGGCGAATCGCTTCGCCGAGCGCAATTCCGGTGTCTTCTACTGTATGATGTTCGTCGACCTCAAGATCTCCATCCACATGGATTTTCATATCGATGCCGGAGTGGCGCGAAAGCTGTGCAAGCATGTGATCGAAAAAACCAAGCCCCGTAGAAATTTTATATTCTCCGCTCCCGTCGAGCGATACTTCAATAGAAATCTTCGTTTCATTTGTGTTCCGCTCCAGCAGCACGCTGCGTTCTTTTCCGATGATATAACGGCATGCGTTGAGAACGTTCTGCGTTTTGAAATCTGCGGCAGTCTGCACGTCTGCGCCGAGACGTATAGCTTTGCAGCCGATTGCATGCGCCAGTTCAATGTCCGTTTCCCGATCCCCAATGACATATGAATGTGCAAGGTCGATTTTTGTCGTACGGAGGTATTCAGCTAAAAAGCCGATTTTCGGTTTTCGGCATTCGCATTGTTCCTGCACATTATGGGGGCACATAAATATTTTCGAAAAATGAATTCCCTCTCCTGCGAAAAAATTCAGCATTCTGCTCTGCACCAGATCGTAGGCGGCTTGCGGATAACGCTCCGTCCCGAGGTTATCCTGATTTGTTACGATAACGAGTTCATATTCCGCGGCCGTCAGGAGCTGCAGCCCCTGAACGATGCCGGGAACGAATTCAAGCTTTTCCAGCGAATCGACCTGTTCATCGGGAGGTTCGACGATCAGCGTTCCGTCCCGGTCGAGAAAAACCACGTTCATCTGAAGATCTCCTTCCATGTGCTTATAAGAGCTTCGTTTTCTTCGTGCGTGCCGACGGTGATGCGGAGACAATTGTTTAAAAGCGGCTCCGTACTGCGATTCCGCACGATGATATTTTTTTCAGCAAGAGCGGAATAGATTTCTGCAGCGCCGGTACAGCGGACAAGAAGAAAGTTCGCATCGGAAGGATACACATTCCGCACACGGGGCAAAATTGCAATCTGTCCGGCCAGCCATTTCCGTTCTTTAAGTATGCCGGCGAGCGTTGTTTGCATCAGTTGTAGATTTCCCAGCGCCATGAACGCAGCGGCGCCGGTCAGGGCATTGATATTGTACGGCGCTTTGACCTTCATCATATATGAAATAATGTTTTGAGCGGCAAAACAAAACCCAAGACGCACGCCTGCGAGTCCCCATGCTTTGGAAAGGGTCCGCATAACGATGAGATTCGGAATTTTTTCTATATGAACCGCCAGCGATGGTGTGCCGGCAAAATCGAAATAGGCTTCGTCCACAACCACAATGCTGTTCAGCGTGCACAGTTCCAGAATGTCTTCCGTCCGGAGGATGTTTGCCGTCGGATTGTTGGGGGAGCAGCAAAAAATAATTTTTACAGAAGTGTCGAATGCTTTCTTTGTCTCCGGAACGTCGATCTGAAAATCTTTTGTGAGCAGGCAGGAACGGATTTTTGCATTTTGAATGGAGGCGGCGACGCGGTACATGCCGTAGGTCGGTTCCAGAAGAAGAACGGAATCCCGTTCCGGTTCACAGAAGATACGTATAAGTATGTCGATTACTTCGTCGGAACCGACGCCGACAAAAATATTTTCCGCGGGGATGCCGTTAAGTTCGGAAAGCCGGCTGCGCAGAGCTCGTTGATACGGATCCGGATAGCGGTTTAAAGCGGGCGTGACGCCGGGCAGTGTGCTGCCGAATGAATTTTCATTGGCATCAAGCAGAATGCCGGACAAAAAATCCTGCCGTGCAGAATGATACGGCTTGAGCGCGCGAATATTCGGTCGAACGAGAGAATCTGTATCCATACCATCATTTCTGTACTAAGCGGCGCCGAACAGCTTCGCCATGCGCTTGCAATCCTTCCGCATCGGCAAATGCGGTCAGGGAAGGGGCAATTTGCTGCAGGCCGCTCTGTGTCAATGTTTGAAAGGTCACGGTTTTTTGAAAACTTTCTAGAGACAATCCGCTGAACCATCGCGCCGATCCGCCGGTAGGCAGTGTGTGATTGGTTCCAGAAGCGTAGTCGCCGGCGGTTACGGGAGTGCAACGTCCCACAAACACAGAACCCGCATTGATTATAAAGGGAACAAGCAACTCTGCATCGGCCGTATTGAGAATTAAATGTTCAGGTGCGTAATCGTTTGCAAACCGGAGCGCCGATTCCTGTGTGTCTGCAATAAATGTAAAAGAATTCTTCAGCGATTTTTCCACAATCATATTTCGCGGAAAACGTGCCGCGATGGAAGGAAGAATTTCAGCCACTTGCGCGGCGAGTTTTGGATCTGTCGTCACAAGTACAGCCTGTGAATCGGGGTCATGCTCCGCCTGTGAGATCATATCGAGTGCAACAATTTCCGGATCCGCACCGCTGTCGGCGATGATGAAAACTTCAGATGGCCCCGCAAACATATCAATTGCCGCTCCTTGAGGATCCGTGGAAACGAATTGTTTTGCCGCTGCGACGTAGCGGTTGCCGGGACCGAATATTTTATCGACTTTCGGAATGCTTTGAGTTCCGTATGCAAGCGCTGCGACCGCCTGTGCGCCGCCGGCACAGTACACTTCATCGATGCCTATTGCGCGTGCGGCAGCAAGAACATACGGATCGACAGTGCCGCTTGCTTTAGGCGGAGAACAAAGAACGATGCGGCTGCAGCCTGCAATCTTTGCGGGGATACCCAGCATGAGAACGGTTGAAGGAAGCGGCGCCGAACCGGCCGGGACATACATTCCCACACGTTCGATTGGTCGTATTTCGCGCCTGCAGAAAACTCCCGGCATTGTTTCGACGTACAAAGGAATGCGCTGCTGCGCGGAATGAAATTTCTTGATGTTGGAAATTGCCACAGCAAGAGCGTTTTTAAATTCCCCGGGAACGATTTTTTCCGCCTGCATAAATGCGGATTCAGGGACACAGAAATTTTCTATCCTGATGCCGTCGAAGCGTTCGGTATATTTCCTAAGCGCAGTATCTCCCTGTTCTTTGACGTTCAGGCACAGTTCACGAACGGTATCGCCGGCGCCGAATGCCGCTTCGCTCGGTCTTTTAAGAAGTTCCGCACGCTGTCCGGCGTCGAGAGTATGTTCGAGATACTGCTTCATTGAATAATTGTTTCGATGGGAACCACGATGATGCCGGTCGCTCCGGCCTTTTTTAATTTTTCCATAACGTCCCAGAACACATCCTCCGCTACAACGGAATGGACGGCAACAAGACTCGGATCCGCCAGGGGAACGATCGTCGGACTTTTTAGGCTTGGCAGAATTTTTTTGATGCGGCCGATGGATTGAACCGGCGCGTTCATCATCAGGTAACGTTTTCCCCGCGCTTCAAGAGAACCGCGGAGCCTGATCGAGAGGCGGTCGATGTCCGGTCTTTTTTTCTTATCTCTTAAAATGGCCGGATTGGCGATCAGCACGGCCTGCGATTCCATAACGGTACAGAAAGGTTTCAGACCGCTCATTTTTGCCGTCGTACCGGTCGAAACGAGGTCGCAAATCGTATCGGCGACATCGAGACTCGGTGCAAGTTCCACAGAACCGCTGAGCTCGATAACTTCCGCTTTTACCCGGTTGGTTTTCAGAAAACCCTTCAAAATATTAGGATATGTTGTCCCGATGCGGCTGCCCCGCAGGTCGGCAATTTTCCTGATAGAAGAGCGCTGCGGGATGCTGATCATAAGGCGGCATCCGCCGAAACCGAGTGTTTCTAGAATCTCGACTTTTGCATTGCGTTCGCGTATGATATTTTCTCCGACAATACCCATATCTGCGACCCCGTCCTGAACATATTCCGGAATATCGTCGTCACGGATGGCAAGAATGTCGAGATTGAAATTTTTGCAGGGTGAATAAAGACTTTGTTTTTGAAATTCAAAAGACAGACCGCACGCGCGCAAAAGGTTCACCGAATCGTCGGTCAGCCGGCCGCTGCGCTGGATAGCAATTTTCATTCTTCCGTTGGTTGCAAGCATGTTTTATTCTCATAACGTGATTGTTAAAAGGCATTGCTCTGCCTCTGCTTTGCAGCTACGGCCGGTCTCGTTCCCATGGAACCTGTCCTTCGTAGCTGCAAGAAATACTATTTCACGGTCTTTTTCAAAACAAGCGTATACCCGCCTCTGCCGCGTTTAAGCCATAGGCCGACACGGGCGATGGTGCGGGAGCTGAGTCCCGTTTCTGCTTCGATCCGGCTGTACGGAATGCCTTTCGCCAGCAGCCTGGCAACTTTCCAGCGTTCGGAGAATTCCTTGATTTCGTTTTCCGTCAGCAGATCTCGGAAAAAGCGGCGGCATTCATCGATTGAATCCAGCTTAAGGACAGCTTTGTAAAGATCGTTGATTTCTTTGTTGTTCGATTTATTCATATTTTACTTTACTATAGTAAAGTATACGAATAATCTAAGTAGAAGTCAAGTGAAAAATGAATGCGGATTTCTATCCGCCTGTTGCGGGCTATGCCGACGAAATGCCGCCGGATACGCCGGTTCTTTATTCTCTCTCATCGGCGGCCTGCCCACCTCTTTCTGGCGGGGCTTGCCCGTGAGCAAAATCTTTCATACTTTAAATTCGGAAACAATGTTCGTCAACAGTCTAAAAAGAATGAAAATATTATGAAATTAGCAGTCTGTATCAATCATGTCCCGGATACCGCGGCAAAAATAAATGTCGCATCCGGCGCTTCCGTCATAGATAAAACAGGAGTCGCGTTCGGCATCAACCCGTACGATGAATTTGCAGTTGAAGAATGTCTAAGGCTGAAGGAAAAGAACGGCGGCGAGGTCGTTGCGGTTTCCCTTGGCGGTGATGCGCATAAAGAGTCGCTCCGGAAGGCGTATGCCATGGGTGTCGATAAGGCTGTTCTGCTGAAAGACGAGACACCCCGCGATTCGTTCTCCGTGGCGCGGGCGCTTGCTGATTATCTGAAAGAGCTTTCTGCCGATGCGATATTTTTCGGCCGTCAATCGGTCGATGGAGACGATGCGGCAGTCGGTTCCATGGTCGCCGAGATGCTCGGCCTGCCGTCGATCTCTGCTGTTGTCAAATTGGAAATTACCGGTACAACGGTTATCGCAGAGCGGGAAATCGAGGGAGGGCGTGAGAAGGTTGCATCATCGCTGCCCGCTGTTTTCACGGCACAGAAAGGACTGAACGAGCCCCGTTATCCCGCCTTAAAAGGCATCATGGCGGCAAAGAGCAAGCCGATTGAGGAAAAAATTCCCTCCGCCGTACCCTCCAAAGTAATCGTCGTGTCGATGAAAAAGCCCGCCTCTAAAAGCGCCGGTAAAATCGTCGGTACGGATGCAAGTGCGGTTCAGGCGCTCGTGCAATTACTGCACGATGAAGCAAAAGTTATTTAACGGATTTTATCGTCTTTCGATATGAATATGAAGAAATCTCAAGAGCGAAAAATATGAAGATATTAGCAGTAGCAGAACAGCGTGATAACACGATAAAAAAAGTTTCAATGGAAATCGTACGTGCCGCAGACGTACTGGCAAAACAAACAGGCGGTGAAACAATAGCGCTTATTATAGGAAGCCAGATACCGGCCGCAGCGGCGGAACTCGGCGGGTTCGGCGCACAGCGGGTTCTTGCCGTTGAGCATCCCAGACTTGAAAAATATTCTGCAACCGCGTACGCAAAAGTGATTGCCGAAATTGCAAAAAACGAACGGGTCGATGTGATTCTCCTGCCGGCAACGGCGCTGGGAAAAGAATGTTCGGCCCGTGTCGCCGTAAAATTGGATGCAGGTCTTGCTGCCGATTGCACGGGTTTGAGAATCGAAGGCGGGGATATCGTTGCAACGCGTCCCATGTATGCCGGCAAAGTGCTGGCTGATGTGAAAATCGTTTCGCCGCTCAAAGTCATTACTCTTCGTCCGAATGTCTTTGCCGCAGGTGCGAACGACGGATCGATATCGAAGGTGGAGACCGCAGAGATTACGCTAACCGATGCCGATTTTTCCGTAATTGCAACGGAAGTTTCGCAATCGGCCGGAAAATTAGATGTGGCCGAAGCGGATATTATCGTCACCGGCGGCAGAGGTATGAAGAGTCCCGAGAATTTTAAATTGATCGAGGAACTTGCTTCTGTTATCGGCGGAGCTGTCGGCGCTTCCCGTGCCGTTGTAGATGCCGGCTGGCGTCCCCATTCGGAACAGGTCGGGCAGACGGGAAAAACAGTCGCTCCAACACTCTATATTGCAATTGCAGTATCGGGTGCAATTCAGCATGTTGCAGGTATGTCGTCGTCAAAGTATATTGTAGCAATCAATAAAGATAAAGACGCGCCCATTTTTCAAATTGCAGATTATGGGATTGTCGGCGATGCATTTGAGGTGGTTCCGGCTTTGACACAAGAACTAAAAATAGTTTTGGGAAGATAATCCATGCCCGGCGAGGAAAAAGTACAGGTCGATATTCTCGGCCTATCCACAAACGCTGCAAGTGGCGGAGCGTACGCGCTGATTTTAAAGGAATTGCACGGTTCGCGCCGTTTGCCGATTATCATCGGAGCATTCGAAGCGCAATCGATAGCGCTTGAAATGGAAAACATCAAACCGCCCCGTCCGCTGACGCATGATTTAATGAAGACCCTGATCGATTCGCTGGGTGGAGATCTGGTCGATGTAACAATCAACGACCTACGGGAAGGAACCTTCTTTGCTCAGCTGAACCTCGATTCCCAGGAAATCGATTCGCGTCCCAGCGATGCGATTGCGCTTGCTGTTCGTTACGGCGTACCGATTTTTGTCGCGGAAAAAGTTATGGAAGAAGCTTCTTTCGTTTCGGAGGGAGGAGAAGAGGACAGTAAAGCGATTCAGACTCCGGCAGCAACGCCTCCGGATGCACAGCCTAAAACACCTCTGACCCAGCTTGAACAACTGCAAAAGAATCTTGAAGAAGCGATTCTCAAAGAAGAATACGAACGTGCAGCGCAGCTCCGGGACGAGATTAAAAGAGTTCAAGCGCAGAAGTCTTAATTGTTTCGAAAAACGATTTTGCCGTTGATTTTATTTTCCACTAATCAATTTCATTTTTTAAAGGAGGGTCATTTCGTGCATAGAATTCTTCCACTCTTCGGCTTCTCTTTCTTACTCAGTTTCTTGTGTGCTTTGCATGCCTCTGCATTTTACGCCGATTCCGCGTCATCTGCGCTTATTGCCGAGGGGGACCGGTATTCAGAGAAGGTATTCGATAATCAAAAAGCGCTGCAAATGTATATTGAAGCATTACCGGCAGCCGAAAATAAATATCCGGTCTACTGGCGTTTGAGCCGAACTTATGCCGATATCGGAGCGCACATGCCGTCGAAGACCGACACCGAAAAACAAAAGCAATTAGACACATATCAAATGTCCCTCTGGTATGCCAATAAAGCAATCGAAATAAATCCACAGGGATCGATGGGATATGTACGGAGAGCAATTACCAGCGGACGCATTGCATTGTTCAAGGGAATCTGGGACGCTATCGATCTTGTTAAACAAACGAGAGCGGATTGCGAAAAAGCGATTTCGCTCGATCCGAAAGAAGCTGCGGCATATTATGTTCTGGGTCGAACGAATGCGAAAGTATGCGAGAAGCCGAAATTCGTGCGATGGCCGCTCGGCCTGGGGTGGGCGAACCTCGACGATGCAATTACGAATTATGAAAAATCGATAGAGCTGCGCCCCGATTTTATCATGTATCGTCTCGACTGTGCCCGAACGTATATCGAGCAGGATGAATATGAAAAAGCGCGTGGGCATTTGAAGGCGATTCAATCGCTTTCCAAACAGAACGAAGACGACGATCAGTTTCGCGTAGAAGCAAAAGAATTGCTGGAAAAAATAAAAGATAAGTAGAAGTTCAATATTCCTTTTAAGCGGCCGCCGTGCTCTTGAAGTGCGGCGGTCGTTTTTTACCTTCCGGATTTATTCCGGATATTCATTCCCGGCTCCTCCCATCCGAATGACAGCACGCATGTACGTGTCGATGTTTATATGTCTCCGGCGGCGTCGAATGCCTGTTCCGGAACCGCCGCAGTGTTCTGCCTGAACCGGATGGAGTAATAAATGCCGATCAGCAGAAGAAGGGCGGAAAGTGCGTACGGATAAATGCGGTTTTGTTCAAAGAGAAAACCGGAAAGGACGGGAGCCGTCGCCATATATGCGGACATGAGGGCGGAGAGAATGCCGAGAGTTTCCCCTTTCTGAAGCGGGTTTGCGGCTGCCGCAGCCTGACTGGTAAGAACGACGCGAAGATTTGCCTGTCCGGTGCCGAGGCCGATCAGGCTGAGAGCGAAGAAGATAAGGTTCCCGCTCGCAAAAAACAGCGTCGAGACGGCGAGAAGAACCAGCATGAAAACTTCGAGCGTTGACTCGGAAAATTTTGCAAGCCAGAATTTGTGCAGAAGAAATCCCTGATTCAGAATGACCATCAATCCGATTACGGTAAAGGCCATTCCGGTCTGGAACGCGTTAAATCCGAATGTTTCTTTCATGAACAATCCGAAAATTGACTGTCCGGTCACTATAGCAAATGCGAAGAACGACCATGTAAAATAAAGCGGGCGCATTTTCCGGTCTTTCGCCGCTCGTAGCAGCGGAGCGAGCGGATTGAAGCTGAACGGTTTTCCGGTTTCGCGGTGACGATTCGTTTCCGGCAGGAACAAAAAGGCAGCGCTTGCATTCACGGCTGCCAGAGCTCCTGCTGTCCAAAATGGAAATGCCGGGGAGACCCTGCTCAATGCGCCCCCGATAACGGGGCCGAGCAGAAATCCGATACCGAACGCAGCGCCGATCATTCCCAGATTTTTCGTTCTTTCCTTTTCATTTTTTGCCAGGTCGACCATCGTGCTTTGTGCGGTGGTAAAATTTCCCGCTGCCAGCCCGTCGATGATTCTTCCAAGGAACATCATCCAGAGCGTGCGTGCGCCGGCAAAGACCAGCCAGCCGATGGCCGTGCTGGTAATGCTCAGGATCATCACCGGCCTGCGTCCGATCCGGTCCGATAGGCGTCCGAGAAAAGGGGCGCTGAAAAACGAGCAAAAGGAAAAAACGGCGAAAAGCAGGGTTACAGTAGACGGCGACGCTCCGTACGCCGACACGTAATACGGTAAAATAGGAATGACGATCCCGAAGCCGATGACATCGGCAAGAACAGCAGAAAGGACGATTATTTTTTCTTTTTGCATATTTCTCATACATGGACAATATATTCAGAACAGCGATGCAGGAAAGAGAGTTTCACTTGTGCCGCTAATATTTTATCGGCCGCGGGGGAGATTCTGCATGTGTGGGGAAAAATCGGTTGCATTGTTCGTTACATTTGTTCCGGCTTTTTTTCGATTCCTGATTGCAAAAAATAATATTTTGCGTAATATGCTCCGCCAAGCGTCAGGAGCACAACCGGAATGATAAGAAGGCAGGCAACGGTATAGTGAAACTGCGTGTCGGTCGATAAGCGCAAAGCAAAAAAGGAAGGAACGCCGCCGAGGAAAAACGTTGCGATATAAGTTACAACGCGTTCTTTTTTGTCTAAGCCGTGGAAAAAAAATAAACTGGCGACCATTCCGTCCATGAGCGGACTGCGGACAGATAAATGCCTTACCCAATTGCGCCAGAGCCAGAACAGATAGAGAGTGGTCGTTGTACAGACAACGGTATACCACGCGAGAAAAAGAATCCAGTAAATATCCGTCGGCGTGGCGTCGGCGGGATCGGTCGATGCGAGGTGGATGCGGTGTATGAGAAGGGCGCAGACAACTGCCGATGAAAGGAAAGCCATAGCGATGCGAGAGCGCTCGACGGAATGTCCATGGAGAACATTCTTCATGTCTCGATACCATTCGACCAAGTCGGGGTACAGATCCCGGTTTGCTAAAAATGATTCGATCATCCGGACAAGATAAAGGGCAAAGAAACTAAAGAGAATTGAAATGGAAAGACAGGCAAAAATCAATATGGTGCGCGAAAAAAAGACAACCAGTCCGAGCAGGAGGATGATGACCTGCCATTCTTCCCTGTGGTACCAGGTAAATTCAAATTTTTTATGTTCGGCCTCGGCCATTAGACCTGATCTCCTTTTTGAAATGCAATAGCTGCAATGGTGTCGAGCTTTCGGGGATTGAAGTATGTCCCTTCGTAGTTTTTCAGATCGTCGAGCAGGACGCCGGCCTTGAAAAAAGGATAGAGCACTTTTTCCGCTTCCCGGCCGACTTGTTTTGTTCTTCTGCAGAGCATATAGACGCTCTTGATATATTCCGCATACGGTCTCAGACGGAGGTCGTTTCTTATCGATTGAAGAAAATCATATGTCTGCCGGAACAGCTTTAGTTCGGTTGTCTCGTCGACGAATGTTTCTTCATAATATTCATAAAGATTGAGAAGAAGCGTAATGCGTTTCCGGGCTGGATCGATCTTAACCTCCTGGATGCCTGCATAAAAGGGGTGAGTAGCATATTTTTCCGGCGTTGCGTTCCACAGTTCAGTCAGATCGATCGTTTGCCCGGCGCGAAGCTGGTCGATTCGCCCGGCAACATCCTGGCTCTGGGCCAGATGAAACTGCAATTTGGCATATTCGCGGGCATCGGGTGTTTGCAGCGCCTTTGGCGTATATTTTTTTTGCTGACGGCGTTGCTGAAAAAGTTCGATAACGCTCAGGCGATGCTGCGCAGATCGGCGAAATTGAAGAGTCTCTTTTATAAAATCGAACGTATTATCATACTCCATCTCGGATTTGGTCCGGAATATGAAATTAGCGAAGAAGACGGTCAGTGAAACGGCAAGAAGAAGCGTCCAGATGTCTCTTCCGCGGTGTGTGTTGAGAACATCGACCGCAATCAGAATAATGCCCATGATCCAGGTGATCAACTCGACAATCAGCAGCCAGGAAGCGGTTCCGCAAAAAAAAGATTCAGCCATCGTTATGGGTCTCCGAGCCCAAATGGCCGTATAACGGCGGAGGAGAATCCAGCTGGGTACGATGCACAGTAATGTCACACAAAGAAGAATATACATGGACGATCGTTTGTTATCCCGGTTTTCGTACGTTGTTGAGTATCCGGCAAGCGCGCCGTTCAGAAGAACACGAGCCGTCTCCGAAACCGGTGAGAACGAACGCCCTGCGCATGGACGAGAAAAAGGGATACCGGGTCATAGACGCTTACTTATTTGAAACTTGCAACGGCGCGATCGGCGGTTTCGTACGTCTTAAAAACCTTGACCAATTGCGTAATAACGAAAATGCTTTCGACCTTTTCCGTAATATTCGACAACCGGAGGTCGCCGCCTTTATTTTTAATGGATGTGAGAACCGCTATTAAGGTGCCCAGTCCCGTGCTGCTGATCCATCGAACGCCCTTCATGTCGATAACTACTTTCGCAAATCCTTCCTGCAGGAGGCTCTGCACTTTTTCTCGAAGTTTTGTCGTGTCCGGTTCTTCCGTTAAGTTCCCTTTCAGGGAAAGCAGGGCAACGTTGCCGTGCATCGTTTCTTTAATAGTCATAGATGATCCTTCCGAATTGATTCTCGGTGTACTAAAAATTAGGCCGTTCCGTTTGTCTGAGCAAATGATACAAGCTTTTTCAGCGAATGTCAACGTACCGGGTATTATGAAATTGCAGGGGCATGTTTTCCAGCAGCGGCCAGTCTTGTCCTCCGATGATTTGTGCGATGTACAGGGAGCAAAATCGAATCATATTCTGCGTCTTTTCCTGCTTTATGTTTTGTCCGATGTATTCAATACGCTCGACATCGTTCAGTCATCGATGGGAAAATGATTATGAAAAAACGTATTCTCTACTTTGGATGTATTTTATAAAATGCCGTCACTTGAGAAAAAAAAGGAAGCACATGGATTTTCATAAAAGTTTTTCTACCTTAATAAAAGAATCTCTATGCACGATGCCGGTGAAATATGCGCGCTCATCACTGCTGTCCTTTGGACGGGAAGCGCACTGACGTTTTCCGCTGCGACGCGGCGTGTCGGTTCCATTTATGTAAACGTTGCACGCCTCGTTGTCGCTGCTGTGATGCTGCTTGTCGTCGTTGTCTTTATCGGCGAGTGGTCGAGTGTTTCGGCAACGCAGCTTGTCTTTCTGATTTTCAGCGGATTCGTCGGGTTCGTTTTTGGCGATACGTTTTTGTTCAAATCGTTCGAACATCTCAGTGTCCGTATCAGTATGCTCGTGATGGCTCTCGCTCCCGCCTTTACGGCGGTCTTTGCGTATTATTTTCTGAACGAGACATTGACGCTGCTCGGTCTCGGAGGGATTGCCGTAACGATCGCGGGGATTGCTTTAGTCGTTCTTGATCAAAAAGATGATTCGCCGCAAGCCCCGCCGGCGTCCTTTGCGGGGCTTTTTTATGCCGTTCTGGGTGCTGCCGGACAGGCGGGCGGATTGATTTTGGCACGGAAGGCATTCGCGCTTGGAGACATCAATGGATTTTTAGCGACCTTTATCCGCGTTGTCGCGGCCACAGCCGTCATACTTCCCATGAATTACTTCGCCGGAAAATTTTCTCATCCGGTAAAAATATTCAATGAAGACAGGCGGGCTCTCGTTTTTATGATTATGGGCGCGTTCTTCGGTCCGTTCCTCGGCGTGACCTTCGGCCTGATCTCGATTTCTTTAACAAGCGTTGCGGTCGCGGCAACACTTATGGCAACGACTCCGATTTTCATACTTCCTCTTGCTCACTTCTTCTTTCACGAAAAACTGACATTACGTGCGGTAGCGGGCGCTTTTATTGCAGTTGCAGGCATAGCTATTCTGTTCTTGAGGTAAATGTTAAAAAGTTCGTCGTTCGTAGTGCTTAGTGCTGAAGTCTAAGAAGGAATGAACAGAAAACAGTAAAAAGTAAATGGTAAATAGAATAACCAAGTAACTTTGAACTACGAACCAAGAACTAAGAACTACGAACCTCAGAACATTTAATTACTAACCTGAAACTCCGGATCGCTGGGGCGGATTTCATCGTGCATGCGCTGAAGAGAGCGGTATGATGTTTCACTGCCACGGTGCAGGGCTCCATGGTAGATGCGGTATGCTTCCCCTTTGTTCTGCGGAACGCTATAGCCGACCTCATAACAAAGTCCCACACCGGCATTGGCGACGAGCGACCCCTGTCGTGTCAGATTTTGCAGGAAAGCGAACGTCGAATCGGGGGGATCGGTATGAATCTCGCCGGCGACATTGAGCATTGCTAACCTGAATTTTGCATCGGTGCTGCCTTCTTTGGCGGCCCGCATCCACCAGCGGGAGGCCTCTATTTTATCCTGAGTGACCCAGCGGCTGTTGAAATAGCAAAGTCCTAATTCAACCATCGAAAGGACATGTCCTTCCTCGGCGTTGCGTTTTAAAATTTTGAGCGCCTGATCGCCGCTAAGAAGTTTTGCAAAATCGATTGCGGTCAGGCCTGCCCAGACAAACAACGCGTCCGGATCCTTTTTTGTCGTGCGGCTCTCAAGCTCGCGCGAAAAATGTTCGTTGTTTATCAAGCGCCACAGAAGAGCAGGGGCGCGGAACGACTCGGCGCGTATGGCGCGGAAATCGTACTCCGCCGCAAGAATTTGATCTTTCTTGACGCTCCAGCCTTTTTCATAGCACCGGCCCAGAACGCAGAGCGCTTCCGGGTTGCCGATATCGGCAGCGGCCAGAAGGATGGAGCGCTTGATGGAATCGATTTCGACTTTTTCGCGCTCTTCAGCATGGTCTTCTTTTTTCGTAACATTCAATTGCTGGTAGGCTTCGCGCACGAGCGTCGTATCGTCGGTTACGGATGTCGTATCGGTATGGAAATCGATTAAGACCAACTGCATGGTCGTATCGCTGTGCACCGTCTGCGCGGAGCCGTTGTTCAGTTGTTTCTTTTTTGCAGAAGTTGTTTTCTCTTCCGCCTCAACGCTGTCTACTCCGCGTCGCCGCAATTCCTTTAATGCGTCTTTTGCATCGCTTATGCCGAGTTCAGCAGAGCGTTTGATATAGCTGAAAGTTTTGGGCCAGCTTCGAGGTACGACGAAATCCTCGGAATACATCACTCCCATCATGAACAAGGCTTCCGGAATTTCTTCCTCCGCCGCGCACTGGAAATGTTTAAACGCTTCAAATGGATTCCATGGAACTCCGACTCCCTGAATATGCATGATCCCGATATTGTAATGTGCGAGAGGAAGATCCTGCTGTGCGGCCTTCATCATCCAGTAAACTGCCTTCGGTGTATCGCATGGAAGTCCCCTGCCGAGAAGATACCGTATGGCAAGCTCATGCTGTGCGACGGCTTTTCCGGCATTCGCGTCTCGCATAAGCTGAAAAACCAGCACGATCTGCGCATCGAATCCGGAAAACAAAATCAACGGTACGCCGTTAAACCGATATTTTTCTTTATAGACTGGAGACTTGCTCTCTTCTTGTTCCTGCGCAAAGGATGGAGTAAGGCGCAGGACGAAGATGATGAAAAGAATTCCTACGTATGTGCGAGAAAACTGCTTCACTTTTTATACCTTCTACAATTTCGTATATTGTTATAAGAATTTCCACTATGTTTGACGTTTGATTTTAAAAATTTGCATATCTCAAAGAAAGAAGTCGCATAAACTATGCCCGATAATAAAATTATTTTTTCCATGATTGGGGTCGGAAAAGTAGTCAAACCGAACCGCCAGATACTCAAGGACATTTATCTTTCTTTCTATTACGGGGCAAAGATAGGCGTTCTGGGGTTGAACGGTGCCGGAAAAAGCACGCTGCTCAGGATCATTGCCGGTGAGGATAAGGATTATCTCGGCGAAATTACGGCACAAAAAGGAATTACTTTCGGCTACCTGCCGCAGGAACCGGTACTAAACCCGGCCAAAACAGTCCGGGAGATCGTTGAAGAGGGGGCGCATGAAACCGTCGCTCTCTTGAAAGAGTACGATGCAGTGAACCAGCAGCTTGGGGAGCCGGATGCGGACTATGATAAACTTTTAGAAAAACAGGCCAAACTTCAAGAAAAAATTGATCATTTGAATGCGTGGGACTTAGACAGCAAGCTGGAGCAGGCTATGGATGCTTTGCGCTGTCCGCCGCCGGAGACACCGATCAGCATCATTTCCGGCGGAGAGAGGCGGCGCGTAGCGCTCTGCCGGCTTTTGCTTCAAGAGCCGGACGTTCTTCTTTTGGATGAACCGACCAATCATCTCGATGCGGAATCGGTGGCTTGGCTCGAGCATCATTTAAGCCGTTATGCAGGAACAGTGATTGCCGTAACGCACGACCGCTATTTTTTAGATAACGTCGCCGGGTGGATACTGGAACTCGACCGCGGAGAGGGAATTCCGTTCGAAGGAAATTATTCTTCCTGGCTGGAGCAGAAAAAACGCCGGCTCGAAGTGGAAGAAAAGCAGGAATCGAAGCGCCAGCGCGTTTTGCAGCGGGAATTGGATTGGGTTCGATTAAATCCGAAAGGACGCCACGCAAAGAGCAAAGCGCGCATTACAGCGTATGAAAAAATGCTCACTGAACAAACTGAAAAACGGGATGAAGAGATGGAGATTTATATTCCCCCCGGGCCGCGTCTGGGCGATATTGTTATCCGGGCAGACGGGGTTTCAAAATCTTTCGGGGATAACCTATTATTTGAAGATATGAAATTTGCACTTCCTCCCGGGGGAATTATCGGCGTTATCGGCCCGAACGGCGCCGGAAAAACGACATTGTTTAAAATGATTGTCGGCCAGGAAAAACCGGATTCCGGGATTATCACGGTCGGCGATACCGTGCAGCTCAGCTATGTCGATCAAATGCGCCCGCTCGATCCGGAAAAAACCATCTGGCAGGAAATTTCCGGCGGAGAAGAACTAATCAAGCTTGGCGGCCGTGAGGTCAATTCCCGCGCCTATGTCGGGCGATTTAATTTTACCGGCACTGACCAGCAGAAGCCGGTCGGCCTTCTCTCTGGCGGCGAGCGCAATCGCGTTCATCTTGCCAAAATATTGAAAGAGGGAGCGAACGTTCTTCTGCTTGATGAACCGACAAACGATCTGGATGTCAATACGCTGCGGGCACTGGAAGAAGCGCTTGAAAATTTTGCCGGCTGTGCGGTCATCATTTCGCACGACCGCTGGTTCCTTGACCGTATAGCGACACACATACTGGCGTTCGAAGGGGAAAGCAATGTCGTATGGTACGACGGCAACTATTCGGAATATGAAGAATTCCGCAAAGCAAAACTTGGGATAGATGCGGATCAGCCCCACAGAATCAAATACAAGAGGATGACGAGATAAGAATTGTGGATTGCCAATTGCGAATTGTCAATCGATGCGGTTGTTCGTAGTTTCACAGTTTACAGTTTACAGTTAACCATTCACTGATTATTATTCTTTTTGTAATCTTCGAAAGAATAAAGTGTATAATATCTTCCCTGGATATATTTTAAGAATTGAACAAATTCCAGTGGTTCAAAGAGGTTTCCGCGAGCCGCGAATTGGAGCTGCTCATCATACACCAGGATTGTCGGAAATTGAGTCACGCCGAGTTTTTTTGCCCATTCAATTTGCGTATACTGTTCAGTGCCGACCGTTATAATTTCTTCTGATTGAGCATCGAATCGAATAGGAATAAAATATTTTTCAAGCAGTTCCTGTACTGTCGGATCTGCAAACGCTCCTGCGTCCATTTGCTGGATCTGATTGATCCGTGCTTTAAAAAAATAGATGAGCGCAAATTTTTTTGAATAATATGCCTTTTCGATGCCTTCATTCCATTTATACCAGCGAAGTGATTCCTGCTCGGTTTGTGCAGAAGCGAATTGGGTGAGGTATACGAGAGGGGAAAAAAAGAAAAGAAGAACGGCAATATTATTTTTCATGAAATCCCCAACTATCCATGAAACAATTCACCATTCACCATTTACCATCCACCATTTACCATTTACTGCTTCTCCAGCTTTATCAATAATTCTTCCATGAACTCTTTCATTTCGATTAGATCTTTACGGATTTCTTCGTCCTGAATTTTTTTCTTGGGTGGAACATTCAGCAGTTCAAGCTGCTCGCCGCCGTCCGGTTCCGGTTCAAATTCCTTCATGACCTGCTTGGCGCCTTCTATCGTATACTTTTCGTCGCGAAGCAGCTGGCGAATATGCATGATCAGCTTGATGTCTTTATTCGTATAGATACGGTTGCCGGCGCGATTCTTAGCAGGCTTTAATTCCGGAAATTCAGTCTCCCAGTAGCGAAGCACATATTGCTCCAGCCCTGTAATTTTGCTCACTTCGCTGATCGAATAGTACAACTTTTTAATGCCAGTGTGCTTCATGGACGCCTCAGAAATCGGTTGAGATAACTACCATAAACTTAATAAAAGTTGGACTCAGTTGCAATTTAAAGGGACGCTCTTTCAGTTAAAATCAGGCAGGTTCTCCATTGCCCGATGGAAGGTCATTTACATGTCGCTGCTTGTGCTGTTCCCATAAAAAAATAGCTGCAGCATTGCTGACATTGAAGGAATCGATAGAAGGGGCAAGCGGAATAGAGGCTGTTTTTGTGCAGATTTCCAAAATTTCGGGACTCAATCCCTGTTCTTCATTCCCGAAAACTAAGCAGAGGCGGGGACCAAAGTTAATGTTTCGCAAGGAAATGGAGCCGGAAGTATGCGCGCCGATGATATCGAAGTCCCAGTTCAAACGCAGTTCGGAAAGTGTTACCCGGAGATTTTCCGCATGATAGACGGGCTGGCGAAAAACTGTTCCCATGGAATTCCGAACTGCCCTGCGGTAATACGGGCTTGCGGAAGATTCTCCAGCGATAAAAAGATCGGCGCCGAATGCCGCACAATTGCGAATGATACCGCCGAGGTTGTCCGGATTTGAAAGGTGATCGACTGCGACGATAAGAGATCGTTCCCGATTGGCTGCAATTTCCGGTAGTATATCGATCGGCGTTTTTCCGAGAGCGAGTATCGGCTGCTGAACATCGTAGCCGACTAATGTAGACATGAATTCCCGCGATGCCAAAAAAATGTTTGCGGATTGCAATTCCGCTGGAGGAACATTTTCTTTTAGCCATGGAATGACCGATTCGGTTGTAAGAATAGAGATTGTTGGAAGTTTGGAAGTCAGCAAACGGGCAACAACATGTTTTCCCTCTGCAAGAAATAAACCATCCCGCTGCAGTTCTATGGTGTTTTTGCGTATGCGGTAATGCTGCAGTTCGGGTTCTTCCAATGAGGTTACGTGAATTATCTTTTGCATTTTCCTCTCGATCTAAAACATTTAACGCAAGATATCATTATTTTATCTTTTATGCATGATTGGTGAATGATAAATAAGTTCGTGGTTCGTAGTGCTTGGTGCTGAAGTTCAAATGGGAGGTATGGTAAATTGAAAAACATGATGAATAATAAATTTCATTCCATCCTTTTTATCTCGTGTTGTGTCTTTCTGCTCCATTCTGCGAAAGCACAATCGAATCTCGATTCCGTACATCGCAACATTGAAATTGCGCTCATCAGCGATACACAATCGCCTATGTTTCTCGAGACACTGGTTGTTGCACGCAATCAGAACGAAAGGGGGACGCAAATGCTGCTCGGTTCGATACTGGGAGATTCTTCCCTTTCGGCGGTTGTTCATTTCGGCGACGTTACGGAAAGCAGTGCAAAAGATAAGTCGTGGCTTCCGATCGATTCTTTTCTGCTCAAGGCGAAAATGCGAAACCTTCCCGTCTATGCAGCTATCGGCAATCACGATTATTTTTTCTCTGCAAAAAAGGGAGAAGAGAATTTCCGGAAGCGTTTTCCCCTGTACCGAAGAACCGGATATACGGTAAAAATCGGGGATGTCGCATTTGTGCTGTTGAATTCAAATTTCGGTCGTCTTGCGGATTCGGAAGTCGTACGCCAGCAGACATGGTATGCCGCCGTAATGGATTCGCTGGAGGCGGATTCTTCGATCGTTACCGTTGTTGTAGGTTGTCATCACCCGCCGTTTACAAATAATTCGTTCTTCAGCGGGTCGGATGAAGTCCGGAAAGAATTTGTCCCGCCGTTTCTGAATCATAAAAAGGCAAAACTGTTCCTAAGCGGGCACACGCATGCTTTTGAGCATTTCAAAATAGAGAATAAGGATTTTCTTGTTCTGGGCGGCGGCGGGGGATTGCAGCATACGCTGTATCTCGGAAAAGACCAAAAAGAACACGATCTTTTTCCGGATCAGACCAAGAAACGGATGTTTCATTATATCCGCTGTTCGGCCGATCCGGACAGCTTGAGATTATCGGTGATGATGGTCAAAACAGATTTTTCCGGAATTGCTTCCGCTTATAGGTTTTCGATATCGAGATAGGTGGGGTTATGGGGTTCATTGGTTCGTAGTTCATTGGTTCTTGGTTCGTAGTGCTTGGTTCTTTTTTAGAAAGTGAAGATCCTTCAATCTTTCAAACCTTTAGAGTATTCTGCTATTCGAACACTACGGTTTTTCTTCCATAGACGAGGACGCGGTCCTCTAAATGCAGACGAACCGCTCTGGCGAGAACAAGCCGTTCAAGATCCCGTCCTTTGCGAATCAGGTCGTCTAATGTGTCCTTATGTGATATACGAATAATATCCTGTTCGATTATCGGACCTTCGTCGAGGTCGCCGGTGACGTAGTGGCTTGTCGCGCCGACAATTTTTACGCCGCGCTCGAATGCCTGTTTATATGGATTGCTGCCTGCAAAGGCGGGGAGAAAGGAATGATGGATGTTGATGATCCTGCTGGGAAAATGTTCCACGAACACCGGTGAAAGGACCTGCATATACCGGGCAAGAATAATCGTATCGACATTCTTTTCCTTCAGCAGTGCGAGTTCGTTTTGCTCCTGTTCCGATTTATTATCCGGCATCAGCGGAAAAACATAAAACGGAATATTGTAACGGTCGGCGAGGTATTTCAGATCTGCGTGATTGGAGACAATGCAGGCGAGATCGGCATCGTACTCGCCCCGGTCGTGGCGCCAGAGGATTTCCTGAAGGCAATGGTTGTATTTGGAAACGAACAAAGCAATGCGGTGCCGTTTGCTGCTGAGCCGGATGCTCCACTCGGCATTGCATTCTACCGCCAAAGGACTGAAAGTTGAACGGAGGCTCTCCGGAGGGACTGTAAAGCCATCCATATTCCATGCAACGCGCAAAAAAAACAGGCGTTCCGAGGGTTCTACATGCTCATCAAGATCTATAATATTACCGTCATGCTCGTAGAAAAAATGCGATATGCGGGAAACCAGTCCTTTCCGGTCGGGGCATGAAAACAATAACGTGGCAGTAAGCTCTTTTTCCATTTTATTTTCTTTTGAATTCCATGTAAAATAGTAGAGAGAATTCGGCTCATTCGCAACTCTTAAATCTTTTAGTTCGTTGTTCTTAGTTCGTTGTGCTTGGTTCGTTGTTCTTAGTTCGTTGTTCTTAGTCCGTTGTGCTTGGTTTTTATAATCTTAGAACTACGCACTACGCACCACGTACCACGAACTACGAACTGTATTTTATAGCTTCCCCGCCACAACTATCGCATTTTTGGATGTCGTATATTGTCTGCTCTGCGCGTCGGAAGCTTCTAAGAATAAAATATAAACGCCTATGCGAGCGCGGCGGTTTTGATCGTCCATGCCGTCCCACAAAATTTCTCCGTTTCCGGAAGAATAGCGGATGTTTGCAATCGTCCGGACGAGTCTGCCCTTGACGTCAAAAATACGAGCCGTAATCAATGCCGAGACATAAGGGAGTTTGAATTTTATACTGCAAACGTCTTCAAATCCGTCTCCGTCGGGAGAGAAAGGATTGGGGGAGATGGTTACGATTTTTTCGGTTTGCTGGACTGTTCTGAAAAGACTGTTCGCTCTGCCGGGTGTTCCGCCTGCCGGATCGGAGCAAGTGCTCCAATTGCTCGCGGAATTGGAAGCGCCGTCCGGATCAATCCGTTCCAGAGATCTGCCGGAAACATCCCGCAGTCCCGGATTGTGCCAGTTCGTGGAATATGCAACGCTGTCGATCATTTTTCCCGAAGCATCGCAAAGAACGACGGCATCCGAGTCGTTATTGAAACTGAAGCTCGCCTGATTGAGAATAACATATTGATCGGAGGAATAAAAGGAAAACAATTCCAGAAGAGACGAATCTGCAGCGATACAAAGAAAGCTCTCGGGCTGAATAGTGCAGGACAAACGGCACGCTTTTGTTCTGCCCGATGCAGTCGGGCGGTCATGGAAACTCCATCCATTCAGAGAGACGGCAGAACCGGTGCGGTTATAGATTTCGAACCATTCTTTTTGGCCGCTCAGCGGGTCGAACATAATCTCGTTAATTACGATATCGCACGCTGAGACTTCGCTGTTAGGTGCGGAAAAAAATATTCCTGAATGTGAATAAATAGCAACATGTGCAATCGCACTCAGGAAAAAAAGAGAAATACCGACAAAACAAGCCGTTGTTCTCATAATCATCCCCTTATCGTTCCCATTCACAATTCGCAGTTTACAGTTCTCAGTTTACCGTTTACAATTTGCCGTATTTTAAAAAACATTATTATTCCAGCGCAAGTCCCCAAACAGGGCATAGTGTATAACGAAGATATAACGAATTCTAATGCTCAACCAAGCACTAAGAACCAAGCACAAAGCACTAAAAAACCCCTTGTTTTTCGCCTTATGCAATAATACATTAGTAAAGGTTAATCTATTCGATCAAGTAAATTTCGAGGGAATCTTAATTGGATTCGTGTATATTATCCTGTCTACGACCGACGCTTTGTATCTATAACAACATAGCTTTCCAGCCATGCGGCATTATTATAAAAATTCGGATTTAATCGGGTAAAATAATTTTATGGCAATAAAGAAATCTGAACTTTACAGTTCTCTCTGGAAATCATGCGATGAACTCCGCGGCGGCATGGATGCATCGCAATACAAGGATTACGTTCTCGTTCTACTGTTTGTCAAGTATGTTACCGACAAATATGCCGGACAGCCCGACGCACTGATTGAAGTTCCCAAAACCGGAAGTTTCAAAGCTATGGTTGCCGTTAAGGGGGATAAAGAAATCGGCGATAAGATGAACAAGATTATCGCAAAACTTGCCGATGCAAATAAATTAAAAGGCGTGATCGACCTTGCCGATTTTAATGATCCCGACAAACTCGGCAAAGGGAAGGAGATGGTCGATCGCCTTACGAACCTTGTTGCCATCTTCGAGAATAGAGGGCTCGATTTTAGCAAGAACCGTGCCGAAGGGGACAACATACTCGGTGATGCGTACGAATATCTCATGCGTCATTTTGCGACAGAGTCGGGCAAAAGCAAAGGACAATTTTATACACCTGCCGAAGTTTCCCGCATTATGGCAAAGATTATCGGAATCAGCGAGTCAAAGAGCCGGAGCCAGTCACTTTACGATCCGACGTGCGGATCCGGATCGCTCCTGCTCAAAGCCGCGGACGAAGCGCCAAAAGGTATTACAATCTACGGTCAGGAAAAAGACAACGCGACCGCCGGTCTTGCCAGAATGAATATGATTCTCCATGATTTCCCGACAGCGGAAATTTGGCAGGCCAACACTCTTTCATCGCCCCATTACAAAGAAAAAGACGGTAGACTCAAAGCTTTCGATTTTGTTGTTGCTAATCCTCCGTTTTCGGATAAAGCATGGAGCAATGGTCTGCATCCTTCCGAAGACGAATATGATCGATTCACCGACGGAATACCGCCTGCAAAAAACGGCGACTATGCATATTTGCTGCATCTCCTTAAGTCGATGAAGAGCAATGCCAAAGGCGCAATCATTTTGCCGCATGGGGTGCTTTTCCGCGGCAACGCAGAAGCGGAAATTCGCCGCAGCATTATTCGCAGAGGCTATATCAAGGGAATAATCGGATTACCTCCGAATCTGTTTTATGGAACGGGTATTCCCGCGTGCATCATCGTGCTCGACAAAGAAAATGCAGCCGCACACAAAGGCATATTCATTATCGATGCCGGTAAGGGTTTTATGAAAGACGGCAATAAGAATCGTCTCCGTCATCAAGACATTCATAAAATTGTAGATGTGTTTACAAATCAGATCGAGATAGACAAATACTCCCGCATGGTGCCGATCTCTGAAATTGCCGATCCGAAGAACGACTTTAACTTGAATATTCCACGCTACATCGACAGCTCCGAACCGGAGGACATACAGGATATCGAGGCTCATCTTAAAGGGGGCATACCGAATCGGGACGTTGACGATTTTAAAGCCTATTGGAATATCTGCCCGGGACTTAGAAAGGAATTATTTGTTCAAGGTGATCGTGACGGTTACAGCCGGCTCAAAATCGATGCGGCGCAGATCAAAACGACTATTTTTGCACATTCAGAGTTCACCGCTTTTTCGCAGTCTGTGAAAAAACGGTTTGAAAAATGGAAGACCAAAAATACAGAACAACTCAAGGAAATACAGAAAGGCGACAAGCCGAAGAAGCTCATCGAACTCATTTCTGAAGATATTTTGCAATTATTTCTAAATGCTCCGCTTATTGATACATACGATATTTATCAGCACCTGATGAGTTACTGGTCGGATACAATGCAGGACGATGTCTATATGATTGTCAGTGACCGGTGGAAAAAAGCTGCGAAGCTGCAATTGCTTATTGATGAAGAGAATAAGAAGAGCAAGGAAAAGGCGGATATAGTCGTCGGTAAAATGAAATACAAAGCAGAACTAATTCCCCCGGCGCTTGTGATTGCACGCTATTTTGCAGCAGAGAAAGAAGCGATTGAAAAATTGGAAACCGACGCAGAGGCAATTTCACAACAATTAGAAGAGATGATAGCGGAGCATTCCGGTGAAGAGGGATGGCTTGAGGAAATTTCGGAAGCAAAAGGAAAAACTGCGGCGGCGCTCCTTAAAGAGCGCATAGCTGAATTGGAAAAACAGCAGACGCCGTTAAAAATGGTCGCTGAGCCGATTGCCGTTTATAATGCCAATAGATTGGACGGGCATAATGAAGCGGATGAGTTAACAATTCTGAAAAACTATGCCCGGCTCATTGAGCAAGAAGCCGAAGCAAACAGGAAATTGAAAGAGGCGCAAAAGGAACTCGATAGAAAGGTGGTAACCAAGTACGGCGCTCTTTCTGTAGAAGAAATAAAAACCTTAGTTGTGGATGACAAATGGCTCGCCAAACTTGAGGCAGATATGCAGACCGAACTTGATCGTATCTCGCAAGCGCTTACCGGGCGCATTAGGCAACTTACCGAGCGTTATTCCACACCACTTCCAAAGTTGACAGAAGAAGTGGAAACACTTTCCGACCGTGTTGATGAACATTTGAAGAAAATGGGATTTAAATGGAAGTGAAAAAGGGATATAAGAAGACGGAAGTCGGAATAATTCCGGAAGATTGGAGCGTTGCAACATTCGGGGATGTATTCAATGTCAGCGGCGGCTTTTCTGCTTCAAGGGATCAATTGTCTCAGAATGGGTATTGTTATTTGCACTATGGTGATATTCATAAATCGACCAAGGCATATATCGATGTTCAGGCAGAGTATGTGGATATTCCAAAGCTCGATATTCCACTACAGAGAATTTCCTCTAAATCACTTCTAAATGATGGCGACGTTGTATTCGTCGATGCGTCTGAGGATGATGAAGGAGCAAGTAGACACATTGTGGTGATTAATAAAGAAGACATACCTTACATCTCCGGTTTACATACGATCGTTGTAAAAAGCAAAGGCGAAAACATAAATAAGGGATACAGGCGATATTGTTTTCAAACACGTGATATCAAGCGACAGTTCTATTTCTATGCTGTAGGGACAAAGGTAACCGGAATTAGCAAGAGTAATATTGTGAAAATTTTTCTTCCTTTGCCTTCTCCTTCCGAGCAGCGTGCCATCGCCGCAGCCCTGAGCGATGTCGATGCACTCATCAACTCATTAGATCGCCTCATCGCCAAAAAGCGAGACCTCAAGCATGTCGCCATGCAGGAGTTGCTCACCGGCAAGCGACGTCAGCCGGGGTTTGGTGGAGAGTGGGAAATAAAAACATTAAATGATATTACAAATTGTCTGGACAACTTTCGTGTTCCCCTAAATGATACTCAAAGGTCTCAAATGCGTGGTGATTACCCTTACTGTGGTGCAAACGGCGTTCTTGACTATGTTAACGATTATGTTATTGATGACGATTTCATTCTCATAGCGGAGGATGGGGGATATTTCGATGAGTATGAATATCGCCCGATCGCTTATCGTATGATTGGTAAGTGTTGGGTAAATAACCACGCCCATATTTTGAAGACAAAAGAAGGGTTCGACCAAGGTTTCGTCTTCTATTCGTTAGTTCATAAAAATATTCTGAGATTCCTAGCAAGTGGAACAAGGGCAAAGCTGAATAAATATGAAATGTTTAAGATCGAGATCGATATTCCATTGGATGCGAAAGAACAAACCGCCATTGCCACTGTTCTTTCCGACATGGACGCCGAGATCACGGCTCTCGAACAGAGGCGCAATAAAACAATTGCCCTCAAACAAGGTATAATGCAAGAACTACTCACAGGCAGGATTAGGCTGATGAAAGGCAATCCGGCATGAGCGAACAGGAGCACAAACGCTTGCGCCCCAGCGGAGGTTATCGCAAACTTCGCTCTTTCCAGACAGCTACGATCATTTACGACGGCACAGTTGCGTTCTGCGAACGTTTTGTAAACAAACGTTCCCGCACCGTTGACCAGATGGTGCAGGCGGCGCGCAGCGGGCGGCAGAACATTGCAGAAGGCAGCCGGGCTTCCGCTACATCCAGCCAAACCGAATTGCGCTTGGTCAACGTAGCTCGCGCAAGTCTTGACGAATTATTACTCGACTATGAGGATTTTCTGCGTCAACGAGGACTGCGGCAGTGGATTAAAGACGACCCGGAGGCGCGCGAAGTTCGTGAAGTCGGAAAGCAAATGCCGGCGGATCAGTCGAATCCGACTGGCGAGAACCTGTACACGCGCTGGCTGAATCATGATAATTCCATGGTAGTCGCCAATGCGCTCATCTGCTTGATCCATCAAACAAATTACTTGCTTGACCAGCAGATCGGTGCGCTCGAACGCGAGTTCATTGAAGAAGGCGGTTACAGCGAACGCCTTGCTGCAGCACGGATCCAGAAGCGGAGCGAGCAGCCCGAAAGTAAAAGCCCAACCTGTCCGGTCTGCGGCAAGCCGATGGTTTTGCGCACTGCCCGGCAGGGGCAAAATGCCGGGTCCCAGTTCTGGGGTTGCTCCGGCTATCCGCAATGCAAAAGCACAAGAACATTAGATCATTCAGATAAATCTGACCGATCAGTCGGATCCGACCGAGGTAAAACATGAGCGCCGTAGGCCAGCGAGAACGCAAAACGCAAAATAAGCTCATTAAATTCTTTACCACAACGCTGAAATATGATTATCTCGGCGATTGGCACGACGGTTCCGACAACCGAAATATCGAAGAGGCGCTTCTTCGAGCTTTTCTAAACGAAAAGCAGAAATATACCGAAGACCAAATAAACAAAGCTCTCTACGAGTTCAACAAGACTGCCGGAGACCAAAGCCGCAGCCTCTACGATATCAACAAAGATGTTTATGCTTTACTCCGCTACGGCATAAAAGTAAAGATGGATGCAGGCGAGAATACCGAAACCTTCTGGTTCATCGATTGGAAACATCCCGAACGAAATCACTTTGGCATCGCGGAAGAGGTCACGATCCTTGGCGAGAACACTAAACGTCCCGATATTGTCCTCTATGTTAACGGCATAGCGCTCGGCGTATTGGATCTCAAACGTTCGACGGTTTCAGTCAGCGAAGGTATTCGTCAGAATTTAGACAATCAGAAGAGCATCTTTATCAAGCCGTTCTTGACGACCATGCAATTCGTCATGGCCGGGAATGATACGCAGGGCCTGCGCTACGGAACCATCGAAACGCCGGAGAAATATTATCTCACATGGAAAGAGCCGGGGGACATGGAAAATCCGCTGCACCGAAGTCTCGACCAGCTTTGCGAGAAGAACCGCTTTCTTGAAATCATCCATGACTTCATCGTGTTTGATGCCGGTATAAAAAAACTTTGCAGGCACAATCAATTTTTCGGAGTAAAGGCCGCTCAGGATTTTATTCGCCGCCGTGAAGGCGGAATCATCTGGCATACCCAGGGAAGCGGTAAAAGCCTTATCATGATCTGGCTTGCAAAGTGGATTCGTGAACATGTCAAAGACGCTCGCGTGCTTGTGATAACCGATCGTACGGAGTTAGACGAGCAGATCGAAGGGGATTACAACGGCGTCAACGAACAGATTTACCGCACAAAGAGCGGTGCAGATCTTATCGCGAAATTAAATGCCGCAAAACCCTGGCTGCTTTGTTCTCTCGTTCATAAATTTATCGGGCGTGACGAACCGGATGTCGAGGGGTATGTTAAGGAACTCCGAAAATCTTTGCCTCCGGCATTTTTTCCGAAGGGGAACATCTTTGTATTCGTCGATGAATGCCATCGGACCCAGACAGGAATTCTCCACGGCGCCATGAAGGAGCTTTTATCGGATGCTCTGTTTGTCGGTTTTACGGGAACGCCGCTGCTGAAAAGCGATAAGAAGACAAGTCTTGAAACCTTCGGCCGCTATATCCATACCTACAAGTATGATGAAGCGGTTGCCGATAAGGTTGTACTTGATCTCCGGTATGAGGCGCGTGATATCGATCAGAGTATCACATCGCAAAAGAAAATCGATCAGTGGTTTGAGCTCAAGACCAAAGGCCTGAATGATGTTGCTCGTGCGCAATTGAAGAGACGCTGGGGAACGATGCAGACAGTTTTCTCCAGCAAATCCCGCTTAGAAATGATCGTTAACGATGTTTTGCTCGACATGGAAACGAAAGATCGCCTGAAGAGCGGGCGCGGCAATGCAATGATCGTTTCGGGCAGCATCTATCAGGCGTGCAAGCTATTCGAGCTATTCAGTAAAACGGATTTAGCAGGGAAGTGCGCTATTATTACATCGTACAGCCCTTCTATTACTCAGATCAAAGGTGAGGAAACAGGTGAAGGGGAGACGGAAAAACTTGCGAAGTACCATATCTACCAGAAGATGTTAAGCGATTATTTCTCTTTGTCTCCCGATAAAGCCGTCAACAAAGTCGAACAGTTCGAAAAAGAGATTAAAAAGAAATTTATCGACGAACCGGGACAGATGAAACTGCTTATCGTCGTCGATAAGCTGCTCACAGGATTCGATGCTCCGCCTGCTACGTACCTTTATATAGATAAGCAAATGCAGGATCATGGTTTGTTTCAAGCAATCTGCCGGGTGAACCGGCTCGACGGAGACGATAAAGATTATGGTTACATCATCGATTATAAGGACCTTTTTAAAAGTCTGGAGGGATCGATCAAAGACTATACATCGGAAGCATTTGACGGCTATGACAAAGAAGATGTTGCAGGACTGCTGAGCAATCGGTTGGAGAAGGGAAAAGAGCAATTGGAACTGGCGCTTGAAACCGTGAAAGCATTATGCGAACCTGTTCAGATGCCAAAAGACACATCGAAGCACTTGCAATATTTTTGTGCAAAAGATACTTCCAATAAAGAAGAATTGAAAGAAAATGAAGCTAAGAGATTGACGCTTTATAAAGCCGTCGCATCGCTTCTGCGTGCATACGCCAATCTTGCGAATGAAATGGAGGAAGCAGGCTATACTTCTATTGAGGCCGGAAAAATAAAGAATGAGATCGAACACTTTGAAAAAGTCCGAAATGAGGTGAAACTTGCCAGCGGCGACTATATAGACCTGAAGATGTTCGAGCCTGCGATGCGGCATTTGATCGATACATATATCCGCGCCGAAGAAAGCGAAAAAATTTCTGCTTTTGACGATATGACTCTTGTCCAGCTTATCGTCGAACGCGGTATGGATGCGCTCGACGGACTGCCCAAAAACATTCGCCAAAGCAAAGAAGCGACAGCAGAAACTATTGAGAATAATGTCCGCAGGGTCATTATCGACGAGCAACCGGTCAATCCGAAGTACTATGAAAAGATGTCGAAATTGTTAGATGCACTTATTCGGGAACGCAGGCAGCAGAAAATCGAATACGAGCAATATCTTGCAAAAATTATTGATCTGACAAAGAAGATCAAGAATCCGGCCGGCGGCACGGATTACCCGACTTCTCTTAATACAAACGCAAAGCGCGCGCTTACGATAATCTCGAAAAGAATGAACGTCTTGCAAATGCAGTGCATGATGCGGTTGTTTCCAATAAAGAAGATGAATTCCGATCACATCCGATCAAATTAAAAAAAGTGCGTTATGCAATCAGAAAAGTGCTTAAGGATGATCCTTTGACGGATCGTATTCTTGAGATAGTGAAGAATCAAAACGAATATTGAAATGTCGAAATTGAAAATTGGAAGCCTTACGGTTGAGATTGTCAGGAAGAACATCAAGAATTTACATCTTGCGGTCTATCCTCCGAACGGTCGTGTACGAGTGGCCGTACCCTTACGCGTTGATAATGAAGCACTGCGTTTAGCGGTAGCATCCCGCATAGCATGGATACGAAGGCAGCAGAAAAAATTTTTAACTCAGGATCGTCAATCCCGTCGTGAATTTGTCCAAAGGGAAAGTCACTACTATCTCGGAAGACGTTATTTCCTTAATGTTATCATTCAGGATGGCCCTGCAAGGGTTATCGTAAACAGCAAACCGGTCATCGATTTTTATATACCAAGCGATGCAAATCGATTAAGGCGGGAGAGAATTCTTCAGGAATGGTACCGCAAGGAATTGAAAACTCTCATCCCGCCGCTCATTAAGAAGTGGGAAGATATCATAGGAATACACGTCGATAACTGGGGTGTTAAAAAAATGAAAACCAAATGGGGGACATGCAATACAAGAGATCGCCGTATTTGGATAAACCTCGAGTTGGCAAAGAAACCGATCCACTGTGTAGAATATATTATCGTTCACGAAATGGTTCACTTACTGGAACGAAAGCATAACGAGCGGTTCGTCGATTATATGGATAAGTTTCTGCCCCGGTGGCGAACTTTGAGAGATCAACTGAACAGATTCCCTTTGCGGCATGAAAATTGGGATTACTGACTCATATTCCGCATAAGCTGTTCAGAATAAAGGAAGATTGCTTTATACGAAAAAGTCCTCCCAGACACATTGCGAAGGTGGTTCGGATGACGGATTGTATTGCTTAAATTAAAATCCCGCTTCGCGTTTCATTGTTATCCCCTTCACTGTTGCCTATAAACCAATTGTCAGCTAAATTTAGAGCAGAAGAATATTTCATCATTATCAAAGGATAAACCATGTCGTCATCGGTTGAAAAAAAAGAATTCAAAAGCGAACTCAAGCAAATCTTGAGTCTTATAACTCATTCGCTGTATTCGCATAAAGAAGTGTTCCTGCGGGAGTTGATCAGCAATGCCAGCGATGCAATTGACAAAATACGTTTCAACTCGCTCAACAATGAAACCCTGCTGGAGAACAACAAAGACTGGAAAATTAAAATTATTGCCGATCCGAAGAACAAAACTCTCACTGTTTCCGATAACGGCATCGGGATGTCCAAAGATACCATCGTTGAAAACCTCGGGACGATTGCAAAATCGGGAACCAAGGAATTTTTAGAAAAGCTGAAGGATGCCGACGCCGCTGCACGTCCGGAATTGATCGGTCAATTCGGCGTCGGTTTCTACTCGTCGTTCATGGTTGCCGATACGGTAAGCGTTGTTTCCCGTACGGCCGGAGATCCGTCGCAGGGTGTAAAATGGGTATCCGACGGGCAGGGGGAATATACGATCGAATCGGTTGAAAAAGCCGACCGCGGAACGGATGTGACTCTTCATTTGAAAGATGAGGAATCGGAATTTTTAGAGGAATGGAAGATTCGTTCTTTAGTCAAGCAGTTCTCCGATTTTATTGAACATCCGGTTGTTATGGATGTGGAAAAAGAAGTCGATAAAAAGAAAACCGTCGAAGAGGAGACGCTCAATTCCCGGAAAGCGCTCTGGCTCCGCTCTAAAAGCGACGTTACAAAAGAAGAATACGAACAGTTCTATAAACAAATATCGAACGATTTCAATCCGCCTGCGCGCACGATCCATTATACGGGTGAAGGGAAAATAGAATTCAAAGTGCTGGCTTTTATTCCATCGAAGAAACCGTTCGATATGATGTTCGGGGAAATAAAAGTCGGGCCGAAGCTTTATATCCGCCGTGTGCTGATTATGGATCATTGCGAGCAGCTTCTTCCGTCCTATATGCGGTTCGTGAAAGGCGTAGTGGATTGTTCCGATCTTCCCTTGAATGTTTCGCGCGAAATTCTTCAGCAGAATCCGATGCTGGAAAAAATCAAGAACAATCTTGTGAAGAGCGTCTTGAAAAACCTGGAAGACATGAAAAAGAACGAGTATGAACAGTACGTTTCGTTCTATAAGGAATTCGGGTCTTTCCTGAAGGAAGGCGTGTACGGCGATTGGACGAATAAAGAACAGCTTTCCGATCTGCTGCTGTTCGAATCGCTGAAGACGGAAGAGAAGAAGTTCATTTCCCTTGCACAGTATGTGGAACAAATGCCTTCCGGTCAGAAAGAGATTTATTTTATCACCGGCGAGGATCGGGAAACGGTCGTGCATACGCCGTATCTGGAATTGTTCAAATCCAAGGAGTGGGATGTGCTGCTCATGACCGATCCGGTGGACGAATATATTCTTCCTTCTCTGATGGAATATAAAGGGAAGAAGCTCGTTGCCGCGGATAAGAGCGAGATTCCTTCTGACAAAGAAAAGGAGCAGCAGGAAGCACAAAAACAATTTGCGCCGCTTTTCGATGCGATGAAGACAAAATTGGAAGGCGTAAAAGATATTCGAGTATCGCCCCGTTTGAAAGAAAGCGCATCGTGCCTTGTGAGCGATCAAGATACGATGAGCGCGCATATGGAACGCATGATGCAAAAGATGGGACAGATGGATGAATCGAAAAAATCGGATCGCATTCTTGAATTGAATGTAGAACATCCTGTCGTGCAGTCGTTAAAGAAAATTTTCGATGCAAACGCCGCCGATACACGCATCGCTATTTATGCAAAATTGCTGTATGACCAGGCGGTTGTAGCGGAGGGTTCGAAGGTGAAAAATCCTTCAGCGTTTGCAAAGCTGATCAACGACCTTCTCGTACAAAACGCAGGCCAATAATCTGAACCCCCTTAGTCCCCCCCTTGGCAAGGGGGGGGCCGCAGGACGTATGATTTATCGTTGAAGCTCGGGCTCTAAGACCCCCCCCTTAATCCCCCCCTTGGCAAGGGGGGGAAGTCCGCAGGACGGGGGGGTATATTAATGCGGCGTTTTTTTGACAAGTGTAATAACATACTCCCCTCTATTTTTTAAGGAGTGTTCGCGGGACGTATGGTTTATTGTTGAAGTTCAGGGCCCTAAGCCCCCCCTTAGTCCCCCCTTTTGCCAAAGGGAGGAAGGTCGAAGACCGGGGGGTTAGATCGGGGGATTTTCCAGGCTATGACAAGAATCTACAACCGAAAGAAAGATCAACAAAAGCGCCGCAATCTTCGCAAGAGCATGCCCCAATCGGAGATACTGCTATGGTTGAAACTGAAAAATCATCAAATGCATGGAGAACGGTTTCTCCGGCAATATGGAGTCGATCAATATATTCTCGACTTCTATTGTCCAAACCTCAAGCTTGCCGTTGAAGTCGATGGTGATTCGCATTTTCTACCCGGTTCAGAAGAAAAGGACAAAGCCCGGCAATTACATATTGAAGCTCTTGGAGTTCATTTTTTGCGCTTTACAAATACCGATGTGTATGAAAATATCGATGAAGTCTGTCAGGTTATTCTTAATGAGATATAACTAATGGAACGATTGTAAACTGCGTCCATTCTGACGTTGGCAAGTATGACAAAACCTCAAAAAACATTTCGTTCTCTCTCAGATTTAGAACAAATTTCGGAACATACAGCGGCGCATATCCCTGAAACAATACTCAAGCACGACGGAAAAGGGAAAAACGTCCGGGTCATGCTGGATACATATGGCAGAAAGGGGAAGAGTGTCACACTTGTTACCGGCTTGCAACATAATCCGGCAACGCTGGAAGATATTGCAAGAATCTTAAAACAGCATTGCGGAGCCGGAGGAACGGTAAAAAACGGGGCGATTGAAATTCAAGGCGACCAGCGAGCACGGATTGCAGAAAAGCTGAAGGAATTGAACTACTCGGTAAAATGATACGGAACATTATAAAGGCTCCCGATGTTGGCATGGTTGGCAAGGCGAGAATGCGGCAGCTTTTATAACAAGACTCCTGCAGGATGTATGCTTGAATCTAAAACTTCTGTCAGCTACATTTTTGCCGGTAATTTGCTAAATTAAAAGGCATGAATAATCATGAGCAGCCTCTACAAATAATAAAAAGGATATCGTATGGAAAAGAAGAAAATTAAATGGGGAATTATAGGTCCCGGATGGATAGCGCACAAATTTGCGACAGCGCTTCAGGTTGCAGCCAATTGTGAATTGTATGCCGTCGGTTCCCGCCATATCGATACTGCAAAAAAGTTCGCCGCCGAGTTTCATGTCCCCAAAGCGTACGGCAGTTATCAAGAACTTTTACAGGATCCCGATGTTGATGCCGTGTATATCGCCACACCGCATAATCTTCATTTAGAAAACACGCTGCTCGCTCTCGAGCATCATAAACATGTGCTCTGTGAAAAACCTATGGGCGTAAATCGAAAAGAAGAAGAAAAGATGATTGAAAAAGCGAGAGAGAAAAATCTTTTCTTAATGGAAGCGCTCTGGACCCGCTTTCTTCCGAATATTATCAAAACAAAAGAATTGATCGATTCCGGTGAGATCGGAGATGTCAAACTCTTTACCGCGTCTTTTTCTATTCTCTCCGATAACGGGCCGGAACACAGGCATTACAATATAGATCTTTGCGGAGGGACAATCTTAGACACAGGCATCTACAACATCTTTCTTTCGCTTCTGCTTCTCGGAAGCCCGAGAAGCATTTCTGCAATAGCCGGACTAAGCAGTCAGGGCGGCGATAACAGCTGCAGTTATACGTTTAAATACGAAAATGATACGCTTGCGGTGATGTATTCCTCTTTCCTTGCGGATCCGCCGGTTGTTGCGGAGATTCACGGTACACGGGGCAAAATTGTTCTCGGTCATTTATGGTTCTGTCCGGGAAAAGTGAAATTAACATACCGCGGCGGCAGGGGAAAAATATTCGAATTCGAGGAGCGGAGTAACGGGTACGAATATGAAGCTGAAGAAACGGCGAAGTGTATTCTTGCCGGAAAAACTCAAAGCGATTTATGGAGCTGGAATGACAGCCTACGGCTTATCAGTACTATGGATTCTATAAGAAAGCAATGCGGGATTGTTTATCCCAAGCATGATCTCTAAAAAAGAATAAAACTTTGTTTCTCACAGTTCTCTTTCTCTGCCTGCTTTGCTGGTTTTATCCCCGGTCGGCTGCAGCGCCGGCTGGACAACTTCGCAAGGTCAGGGCATGAGAGTGAATAGATTGGAATGTCCGCCGCGTGTTACGACGTCAATTCTCGCAGTCTCAAATTGTTGTAGAATCCGTACCCATCGATGTAGTTCGAAAGAACATCAAAGGCCTTCGTCTTGTTATTTATCCTCAGACGGGAAGAGTAAGGCTTTCTGCTCCTTTGTGGCTGAGTGATGACGCGATTCGGCTGTATGCAATTTCCAAATTATCATGGATCAAAAAGCATCAGAAAAGATTTGAATCCCGGAAGCCGCAAGCGGCACAAATTTATACATCGGGCGAATACCACGAGTACAGCGGCAGCCGGTTTATGCTGGCGGTAGTTCCCTATGCAGGAAAACCTAAAGTTGTTTTGGATCATACGGAGCTGAAGCTTTTCGTGCGGGAAAACAGCACCAAACATTACAGGGCAAAAGTTCTTGACGAATGGTACCGAGACAGGCTAAAAGAACAAATTCCGGATTTGATCCGAGCATGGGAAAAACGGATTGGCGTTGATGTCGCTGCATGGGGAATTAAACAGATGAAAACACGGTGGGGTTCGTGCAATATCCGTGCTCGAAGAATATGGCTGAATTTAGAACTGGCAAAAAAACCTACCCGATGCCTGGAATATGTCGTTGTCCATGAAATGGTACATTTGCTGGAACGAAATCACTCAAGACGTTTTGCCGCCTTGATGAGCGGATTTTTGCCTCAATGGAGGTCATTAAAAGAAGAACTGAATGGTCAACTGCAAACTGTGAACAGTGAACTGTAAATGGTAAATGATGAAGGATGAATGATGAAGGATGAATGATGAAGGATGAAGGATAAAAAGAAAAAAGTGAAGCCGTGTCTTTTCCGATGACAATGGGGCTGACAGGACTCTCGCGGGAGAGTCTTTTCTTACTGCTTTTTATCTGCGTTCTTCCTATCTTCACTTTATATAATATTATGCGGAACGGTGTTCCGGTGGAACAATCTTCCGGCAGCAGGAATTTTCAGAAAGGATGGATAGTTTTATGACAGAGAGCGTTCTTGACAAATTTCTTCGATATGTCGTGATCGACACGCAATCAAAAGAAGATGTAGAGGATTATCCGAGTACTGCGAAGCAGCTTGATTTGCTGAACTTGCTGGAAAAAGAATTGAAAGCTCTCGGTGTACTGGGGGTCGGCATCGATCAATATGGATATGTGATGGCAACCTTACCGTCGAACGTAAAAACAAAAGTTCCGGCGCTCGGGTTTATAGCGCACGTCGATACTTCTCCTGAAGTCAGCGGAGCGAATGTCAAGCCGCAGGTGATAACCTCTTATAAGGGCGGGGACATTGCGCTTCCCGGCGATGCCTCGGTCGTTATACGCCAATCGGAAAATCCCGACCTTAAACTTGCAATCGGCAAAACTGTTGTAACCAGCGACGGTACGACGCTGCTCGGGGCAGACGACAAAGCCGGCTGCGCCATCATGATGACTGCTGTGCAGCAGCTGCTGGGCAATCCGAAAATTCCGCACGGCGATATTCATATCGGATTTACTCCGGACGAAGAAGTAGGTGCAGGAACAAAATTTTTCGATATAAGGAAATTCGGCGCACAGTTCGCATATACAGTGGACGGTGACACACCGGGTGAATTAAATAAAGAAACATTCAGCGCCAATGTCTGCTCAATTACCGTGCATGGACGGGATATGCATCCCGGCAGCGCCAAGAATATTATGATCAATGCGGTGCGTGTCGTTTCTGAAATTATCGCGCACTTGCCGAAAAATATCTCGCCGGAGACGACGGAGAAATACGAACCGTACATCCATCCGTATGTTCTGGAGGGAGGAGTCGGCAAAGCATCCGTAAAAATTCTCTTCCGCGATTTCAATACTGCAGGATTAGACGATCTGAAAATAATCGTCGAAAAAACGGTTGCCGAAGTACAGCCGATGTTCCCCAAAGCGAAAATCGACGTCGAGGTTAAGGAACAATACCGCAATATGCGGGAAGGCGTTGAGAAAGATACGCGCGTGGCGGATTATCTGTACGAAGCAGCACGGCGAGCCGGATTGAAACCGGAATGGAAACCTATCCGCGGCGGTACGGACGGATCAAGATTAACTGAAAACGGCCTGCCCACTCCGAATATCTTTACCGGCGGCGCGAATTATCACAGCCCGAACGAATGGGTGAATGTGTGGGGCATGGAAAAAGCAATTGAAACGATTGTGAATTTGGTGCAGATATGGGTGGAAAAGCAGTGAATGGTGAATAGTGAATGGTGAATAGTGAATAGTGAATGGTGAATAGTGAATAGGAAGTTCTTAGTGCTTGGTGCTTGGTGCTTAGTTCAAAAGCATGAATAGCGAACAATAAACAGAATAACCAAACAACCAATGAACCGATTAACGAAACATCTGGAACAACGAACCACGAACGACGCACCACGAACTAAACAACACGAACTTAACAACACGAATGTTTTATGTGAGATTGACATGGATCAAAACACGACGACCGGGCTTCCGGAAAACGCTTATAAAGAACTGAAAGAAGGTGAAAAATATCTCCCTTTGATGTCTGCCGATAAGGCTTATCCGGAAGTGACTCTCTGGTCGGTGTCGTGGGGATTGGTTATGGCAGTCCTCTTCTCCGCTGCTGCGGCGTATTCGGGTTTGAAAATCGGACAGGTCTTCGAAGCGGCGATTCCGATTGCTATCCTTGCGGTGGGCGTAACCGGTCTTGCTAAAAAACGGAACGGCCTCGGTCAGAATGTCATTATTCAATCCATCGGAGCCTGTTCCGGTGTCGTTGTTGCCGGAGCCATTTTTACGATTCCGGCTCTCTATATCCTTGCGCTTCCGGCAAGTTATTTTCAGATGTTCATTGCCTCCGCGCTCGGCGGGTTCCTCGGTATTCTTTTCCTTATTCCGTTCAGGAAATATTTCGTCAAAGATATGCATGCAAAGTTTCCTTTTCCGGAAGCGACCGCTACGACGGAAATTCTGGTTGCAGGTGAAAAAGGGGGAAAAGAAGCAATGGTGCTCGTCGTCAGCGGCGTGATCGGAGGACTTTTCGATTTTCTTTTCAGCGCGTTCGGCTGGTGGTCGGAAGTCATTACGACCAAAATGTTTTCATGGGGCCAGATTCTTTCCGATAAAATAAAAATTGTTCTTAAAGTCGATATTTCGGCTATGGTGCTCGGACTCGGATTTATTATCGGGCTGCAATATTCGGCCATCATCGTTGCCGGATCGCTTCTTTCCTGGTTTGTCTTCGTTCCGCTGGTCTACGAGATAGGCCGGCACCTGACCGTTCCGCTCGGCGCGACGGCGGTAAAACTGATCGCCGATATGAGCCCGGAAGAAATATTCCGTTTCTACGTCCGTCCGATAGGTATCGGAGGCATTGCCATGGCGGGTATTATTGGTATTGTTCGCTCGTCTAAAATTATTGCCGGAGCGTTTTCGCTTGCATATAAAGAGATCGTGCATCACAAATCCGGAGCGGAAGCGGCCGAACGGACGCAGACCGATATCAAAATGCTCTGGGTGGTGACGCTCATTTTGCTGACCGCTCTCGCGATCCTGATCTTTTTTATTACGGGAGTCGTACCTACAATTATTCAAGCGGTTATTGCGCTTCTTGTCGTTGTGATTATTTCCTTCCTCTTTACAACGGTCGCTGCAAATGCAACGGCGATTGTCGGAACCAACCCTGTGTCCGGCATGACGTTGATGACGCTGATACTTTCATCGTTCGTTTTAATGCAGGTCGGACTGACGGGAGAATCGGGCATGCTGAGCGCAATGATTATCGGCGGCGTTGTCTGCACGGCGCTTTCCGTTGCCGGCGGATTTATTACAGATCTGAAAATCGGTTATTGGCTCGGTTCGACCCCGCGTAAGCAGGAATCGTGGAAGTTTCTCGGCGTGCTGGTTTCCGCCGCAACGGTCGGTGGTGTTATCCTCATTCTGAATCAGGCATACGGCTTTACCGGCGAGAAGGGAATGGTGGCGCCGCAGGCGAATGCTATGGCAGCAGTCATCAAACCTTTGATGTCGAATGCGCCGACACCCTGGGTTCTTTATATTATCGGCGCAGTTATCGCACTGCTTCTTCTTATACTGAAAGTGCCTCCGCTGGCTTTTGCGCTTGGTATGTATATACCGCAGGAGTTAAACACACCGCTGCTGATTGGCGGCATTATTGCATGGTTTGTTTCCAGCCGCAGTAAGAACGAAAAATTAAACAACGCCCGAACACAGCGCGGAACACTCATCGCATCCGGTTTTATTGCCGGCGGAGCATTGCTCGGTGTCTTCAATGCTTTCCTGAAATTTATAGACCAGCAATGGACATTCGGTTATACTGCATGGTTCAATTCTCAATGGGCCGATTCGGCCAACGGCGAAGTAACCGGACTTATCATGTTCCTCCTTCTGTGCGGATACGCGACCTGGGATTCGTTAAGAGGAAAGGAGTAGTGCGTGATTTAGAGAGCCATCATCCGATTTGTATCACGTTTATGCGTGATAACATTTTCAGGCCTCCGGCTGTAGTGCTTGGTTCGTAGTTTAATGTGCTGCTGTGCTGCAGTTCAACGTTCGACGTTATCGGTTATTTAGTTATTTGGTTTGTCAGTTGTTTTGTTCTGACCATTTACCCTTCACTCTTTCTGCAAATCAGATGCAGGTTTAATAACGTATGAATGCGTTATTGCCGCGCCTGCGGAGAGTTGTGCAGAAACGCTGCAATATTTGGTTTGTGAAAGTTCGACTGCTTGTTCCACATCTTCCTTGCGTATGCCGTCCCCGTAAAAGATATATTCGATATGCATCGTCTTAAAAATTTTCGGATGCTGTTCCGTTTCTTCACCCCGAACGGTGCATTCATATCCGGCGACCGGTGAACGTTTTTTCTTTAATATGCTGATAACATCCATCGACGTGCATCCGGCCAGCGCCATGAGCAGTAATTCCTTCGGCGTCGATGCTCCAGCGTACCCTCCGGCTTCCTGTTTTGTGTCCATCACGACCCAATGCCCGGATTCCGCTTTTGCAGCAAATGCGTTTCCCTGCAATTGTTTTAGATATATGTTTTTGTTCATTATGTTCAGTTCGTCTGTTCTTCAGTTATTCGGTTTATCAGTTTATTTGTTATTCAGTTTATCAGTTATTGGGTTCTTTGGTTCATTGGTTTTTCCATTCACCATTTACCATTTCACACTTCACTACTCTTAGCCGCTTGTAAAATCTGTTCGATAAACACTGCTTCGGGGAGGTTGCCTTCAAAACTATGAGTGCCGTTGATCAGGATATGGGGGACTCCCTGAATATTATGTTTTTGGACAAGGAATGGAAATTCCGTTGTCTCGATCATTTCCGCCGTGATCAATGTATTGGAACGTGCAATCCGATGAGCGAGGCTTACGGTAGCCGGACAATAAGGGCATGATGGGGTTACGAATACCTGAATGCGCGTCGGCGATTTTATAGACTGCAATTGCTGCATGCTGTATTCACTTAAGCCGGTCGTTTTATTGCCGACGATTTCGATAGCTTGAAGAAATGCAATAAACTCATATCCTCCGGGAGCGCCGATAAAACGAATGCCATAATCGGCTTCATCGCGTACAATAACGGTGGGAATAAATTCCACGCCGTAGGTTCGGGATTCTTCCGCATTTTTTAGGAATTCGTACGTCTCAACTTTGATCATGGGACTTAATGAAGAAAGTGTCTCGACCATGTCCCGAGTCAGTTTGCAGTACTCGCATTCGAATTCCTGCGTAAAAAAAACGAGCCGGACCTGATTTTTCAAATGTGCCAGCCGCTTTTGAATGGTTGCGTAATTTTTTTCTTCTATAATAGACATATAAACCTGTGAACTGTAAACTGTGAACTGTAAACTGTAAGAACCGACAACTGATTAACTAAGAAACCGAATAACGCACTATCGAAGAATTATTTCACGAATTCTTCTGCAAAATATTTGGCGGTCAGGGGTTCGCCTGTTGCAGAGCGCACCAATTCGTCCCAGCGCATGGTTGCGCCGGGGGCGAAGACGCGTTCTTTCAGATACTGTCCGATTTCCGGATGATTTGCATACGACGGTTCGGGATTCGACGGATCTTTTAATATTTTCGCTGCTATGTAATGCTGAATCTGAGAAGCAAAGAGCTCGCCCAATTGATAATTATGATAATAGACTGGTACTTGAGCAAGATGGATTTTCGCAGCCCAGTCCGGTTCATTGCGCCCTTCGGGGCATTTGATAAGCTGGTATTCGGAGACCAGATCCCACCAGAGCTTATTCAGATTTTGATCCGGATTTTGATACATGCCGCGCTCGAAGCGTACCATGACCTGAGTCCAGCGGCAGAAGATCAGTTCTTTCATGCGCAAATTTTCTTTTCCCGCCTCGCGGATCCGTTCCTTTTCCTTATCATCCACGCCGACCATCAGGTGAAGCCAGTCGGCATTATCGGCCTGTCGTTCCATCAATTCCGCGATCCCTTCGGTCAGAAAAATATGCGCTTCGCTCCGGAGGAGGAATGGAAGATCCCTGCGTTCGTTTTTACTGTAAACACCGTGACCGAGTTCATGGAGCATTGTGCTCATCCATTCATGGTTGTCTTTGATGTTCAGCATGACGCGGATATCGCCAAGGCGATCGATATCCGTTTCGAATGCGTGCTGGTATTTTCCTTTGCGCTCGTACAGGTCGCTGTTCTTCAAGATGTCGTCGACCGGCAGGCCGAAGTTGGCATAAAATGATCTTCCGAGGTCTTCCACTTTCTTACCGGCAAAATATTTATCGAAGTCGACTTCGCTCATCTGCGGCGCTTCCTGGAAGAAACGGTCCTGATAATGCCACGGCTTCATGGCGGTGGGATCGATTCCCCATTTTGCGGCGAGCTTTGTATCTATTTCGGATTTCAACTGCACGAACGGTTTGTCGGTCAGTTTTTTTAATTCATCGAAGACGGCTATCACTTCGTTTTCGCTCTGCTCCGCTGTTACCAGCATCATCTCGTAATAATTTTTAAAGCCGAGCTTGCGGGCCGCTTCATTGCGCAGCTTGACGAGTTCGACCACCATCGGAGCAACCGCCTTGCCTACCATCTTGCTCGCCTCCCATGCTTTTTCGCGCCTTGCGCTGTCGGTTTCCTTTTGCAGTATCTCGACGATATCGTTGTCGGTCACTTCTTTCCCGTCGATAGTACCGCGGAAGGTATTGAATTTATTTGCGATTTCCGCTGCCTTGTCTACGATTTGTTTTAAGAGAGCTGAATCGAGCTGGTTGGGAAGATAGCTGTTGTAGAGGATAATCAACTGCCGGTGGAGAAGCGGCTCTTTAATGGCGTTCGATTCCACCCAGCGCTTGACCTGTTCGAATTCATCCTTATTGGAGTATATCCTGCGTACCTCAAGCTCCAATGCTGCCTGCTCGTCGTAATATTTTTTCTCACCGGTTGCGCTGGCATTCCAATTGGCGATATTCAACGCTTTAAGCTTCGGTTCGACAGTCTTCACATGGTTGTCGATGAATGCCTGAAGTTTCTGTTCTTCCGTTTGTGCGATACTGATAGTCATAAAACACACCGTTAATAAAAAAAGGATAAAGGAGGATTTCATAGGGAATGCTTTCGAGCAGTTTTTTTGTTATAATCTCATGTTACGCATAGACAGGATTATTTGAAAAAGCAATGGGTTTCAATTGACGCAATTGACTATAGGCAGTCATGAGAGCCTGCATATAGATACCAAGCTTCAAAGCTGTATGATTTTTTCCGGTAGAGATTTTAAGCATTTCGAGTTTGACATAGGCACAGAGAGCGGCATAGAAATGGGTTGTTTGTGTGGCAACCGTACGAGTCGGTGATTTTTCAAGAGAAGCATTTTGCTTAAGCGACCTATGATATTCTTCGACATGCCATCGTTTACGATAGAGTGTCGTCATTTCCTCGTAGGTGAGTGTCGTATGACTGGTAACCAAATACAAAACACCAATACTTCCATCTTTGTTTGCAAAGACTTGTTTGGCCAGCAAAAGCGGGAAATCAACTCCTTCAAGATAGATTTCCATGGTGCTCCGTTCTGTCATGGTCACGGTGTCAACAGACTGATACTTTCCTTGTCGTTTATCGGTCTTGGAAAGGGCTACCTTACGATTATTTTTCAGCGGCATCACAAAATGTTTCTTCAACGTATGCTTGACAAACATCATGTTATCGGCGGAAGCATACCAAACATCGTTCAAAACATAGCAAAATTGAATGCAATTCTTGATACATGCTTGTAACAGACGCTGATAATATGTGTTCTTTGAAACAGGACTTCGTCTTCGGTCTTTTTTGGTGGCTGGATCCACATAGTAATCCGTTTTCGCGATAATCTCGAAACCGACAGGTAAAGAGACACCATCGTGTACCGGACTATGGTATAATGCTGTCATAAAATTAATCCCTTTGACCTGGCAACCCTTGGTATGATCATAATGCCAGCACACGATATCATTCTCATCCGTGTAGGGCTTTTCTTCGATGCTATCGTCCAAGGCAATAATACCATTGGGAGATTCTATCTCTCGAACGTGTGGTTTCACCAAATGCCATAAATCTTTTGACCGTGGGATGGTCTCTGATAATGATCGAGTAATCTTGTCGTGACTCAATGAACCGTGTAATAAGTTCGATAACCGTGTCGCCGGCGTTTGTGAATATGAACATATTAAATAATCGCTGTATATATCTAACATTGATTTGTTCATCAGGTAGGTCCTTTCTTTTGCTTAAGGATAACCTAATGTACTCTTCTTTTCTCTATTTTGCGTAACATGAGTTATAATCTATAATTCAAAAGCATGAAGCGCAACTGTTATTTTCACGGTTTTGAAAGGAATATCCTATGGCTGCAACAGAATCTCTTGAAATTCCACTTGGCGCCATTTTGCCGCATTTTGCTCTGTGCGATACGGAAGGCCTGCTCTTTTCAGACGATTCTGCGGCCGGCAAAAAAGGACTTCTCGTTGTGTTTACCTGCAATCATTGTCCTTATGCAAAAGCCGTCTGGCCCCGATTCATACGCATCGGGAAATATGCTCTTTCCATGGGTGTCAATGTCCTGGCAATCAATCCGAATATCAATCCCCAGTATCCTGACGACTCTCCATCCGAAATGAAAAAGAAAATTAAGGAATGGGGAATTCCATTTCCTTATCTCATCGACAGCAAGCAGGAAGCGGCGCGCGCTTTCAAAGCCCAATGTACACCTGATATCTATCTCTTTGATGAACGGAAAAAACTCGTCTATCACGGACGTATGGACGATAACTGGCAGGATGAATCGAAAGTCACAAAGGCGGAATTGAAAGATGCGCTGGAGGATCTTCTGAACGGAAAGCCGATTTCAGAAAAACAAATTCCATCGATTGGATGTTCGATTAAGTGGGTTTCTTAGAAGTTCGTAGTTCATCGTGCGTAGTTCGTAGGTCGTGGTTTTTAGTTCTTCTAACTTCAGCACTACGAACCAAGCACTCAGAACACAATGCTGTTTCACTGTTCGTAATTTACCATTCACCATTGACGATTGACCATTTACCGGTCTTTGATGATTGCTCTCAGGTGTTCAAGATCTTTTCTCGCCACGCGAACTGTCAGATGAACGGAATTATCTTCGTACGAGCGCTCGAGCACTTCTCCAAAATCATAAATGGAAGAAATAAGACGCGGATCGGATTGCGGGACGACGATGGTCTCTTCGACGAATTCCGTATTGACCAGTTCTTGAATCTTTTCTTTTAAGCCGATGATATTAATGCCGCGCATTGCAGAGATGCAGACAGAACGGGGATATTTTTCCAGCAGGGAGGGAATGATGCCGCGGTCGTTCAGGCGGTCTATTTTGTTGAAAACCATGAGCGTTGTTTTTTCCGCCGCACCGAGATCCTCCAGAGTTTCCTGCACCACACGAATCTGATCTTCATACAGCGGACTCAGGATATCCACGATATGGAGCAGCAAATCGGCTTCGGTAACTTCTTCCAGCGTACTTTTGAACGATGCCACCAGGTGATGCGGCAGTTTACGTATAAAGCCTACCGTATCCGTCATAAGTATGGCTGAGGAAGGGGAAAGGGGAACGATGCGCGTTGTCGGATCGAGCGTTGCAAAGAGTTTGTTTTCCACAAGCACATCGGAACCGGAGAGCAGGTTGAGGAGCGTGGATTTGCCGACGTTCGTATATCCAACAAGTGCAGCGCGCGTATGTTTGGTGCGCTCTTTACGCTGAGTGGTGCGTTGCTGTGTGATGCGGTCGAGCCGTTCCCGCAGGTGGCTGATGCGCGTGCGTATCATTCTGCGGTCGGTTTCGATTTGTGTTTCGCCCGGCCCCTTTGTTCCGATGCCGCCGAATTGTTTTGAAAGGTGCGTCCATTGACGCGTCAGGCGGGGCAGCAGATATTCGAGCTGTGCCAGCTCAACCTGACATTTTGCTTCGCTTGTACGCGCCCGTGCGGCAAAAATATCGAGGATAAGCGCACTGCGGTCGAGCACTTTACACTGGAATGCTTTTTCCAGATTGCGAACCTGTACAGCGCTCAGATCGTCGTCGAAAATGACGAGCGAAACTTTTTCCTGCTCGACTATTTTTCCAATTTCCTCTGCTTTTCCTTTGCCGATGAACGTTGCCGGATCCAGGCGGTCCCGGTCCTGGGACATACGCATAAGCGTGACGGCCCCTGCCGTATCGGCCAGGAGTTCAAGCTCGTCCAGCGATTCGTCCATTTGCGCCCTCGTCACAAAGTGCGTCGTAACGCCGACGAGGATGCATTTTTCTCTCCCGCTCGAAGCAAGTTCAATCATATTTTACCGCTGATCATTGTGAGATAGATCATTATGTGACTGGTCGTTTGATCATCCTTTTATTGAAAGCTACAAAAAAGGAATGTAGATTCAAAAGTTTTTAAGGCCTTTCTTCAGGCTTGAAAGCGGGTTCTTGAAACGAGGCCGTTTTTTCCCTTAGATCCCGTGCAAGAAATGTTTCGATCAGGAGAACGATCAGCGCAGCAATAAGCAGCGGTTTCCACAATTCTGATCCGAGCCTCATTTCTGTTACGGCGGATTGAACGTCTTGCGGCAATGTCACGGTTCGTATCCGGGACCGGGAAACGCCGAACAGGTCGAAGAGATGCTGAATTTTATTATCATCGGCCGGCAGAAGAAACGATTCCAGAGGATCGACATTGACGGCAATTTTCTGCACAACGGCGCTTCCGTTTCTAATCGTATAAATTCCCGGGTATTGGGTCTGTGAAATTTGAAGAACGGAATGGTCTCCTCTTCGAAGAGGTTTTGCAATAATTTCATTTTTTCCCGCCGCGTCGATGCGAAAGAGCGCGTCGGGGAGTGTGCGCATCCGGAGCGACAACTCGTCGCCGCAAAGGAGGCTGTTAGCCGGGGAATAATTTTGCACGGCATACGAAACGCATCGGCAGAGAAGCGGCACAAACAGACCTTTTAACGGAAAATCGGACCATCGCGTATTCGGAGCAACGCTGAACATCAGCACACGTCCCTCTCCTGCTGTGTTTTCCGTCAGGAAAGGCATTCCGTTCGAAGCGTTGATAATTGTCTGTGTGCCGGCATTCGGCAGGAGCTGCATATAAATTTTTATCTGCGGAGATTCGATTTGTTTTTCCGGCGAACCGGATAAACCCTTGCCTGCGGTTTCCTCGAACATTCCAAGGAAAATCGGATGACGTTTATCGATTTTTCCGAATTCAAGATAGCCGGATTGGTTCGCTGCTGTTTGAGTTTCTTCCCGGCCGCCGATTTCCGACAGTCCCAGGGGTTTTGCGATTTCAGTATTAAAGAGAGGAATATCCATCCGGTCGTCCGGGAAGACGATCATGCCGCCGCCGCTGGAAATGAACGTCCGGATTTGTGCGGCGCGTTCGGAAGTCAATCCCTGAAACGATGCGATGACCAGCACATTTGTTCCGGAAAGAATCGTGGAATTCAGCCGGTCGAAAGACACCTGTGTGATTTTTAAATTCGCTGTGCTGTCCGAAATCCATGTAGAAAATGCAAGAGAACAATAGCGCGTATCGGCCGGAGATCCGATGAGGCAGAGAGAAATTTGTTCCGGGATAGTAACTGCAAAGTACCGTATGTTGTCGAATTCGAGGTCGTCGTCTTCCAAAAGGACATATCCCTGGAGCGGGCCTCTTTGTTTTGGGATCAGAGAAAATTCGACCTCGGTCCGTCTTCCGGCATCGATGTCGACGCTTTTTTCCGCCACCCGAACGCCGTCCTGAAAAATTCCAACAACATGATTGGTTAATCGGGACGATCCCTCATTGGCGATTGTTGCACGCACAAGAAACGGTTTCCCCGTTTCCAGTATTGCGTTTGGAAGCGTCAATGATTCGACAGATGCATTATGGATTGTTCGACCGGCTGTACGGATAAGAAAGAAATGTGAATGTTCAGGAAAGATATTCACTGCATTCTGTCCCGTTTCCGTAATGCCGGCTTGAAAATCGGAAAAGATGTACACTTCTTTATTGAAATTCCGTGAAGCTGCAAGAATCGCAGCTGCTTTCCCCAGCGCAAGGCGCAACGGCCTGCGGATTGCAGACGGCTGAATTTCGCGAAGAGCGCTCCGAACAGCGGCTATATTTTTTTGCGGCACGAACTGAATGTCCGGAGATCCTGCATCTGAAAGCCTGATGAGTGCAGCCTCGTCTCCTTCTTTAAGCATGGTAAGAACTTTAGAGGCTGCTTCTTTTGCCTGAGCCAGGAATTTTCCCTGTTCGTTGGCGGCTGTCATGCTGTAGGAATCATCGAGAATAATAACCGCAGTCGTTTTTGTTGATTCTGAAAGCCCACCGGTGAGAAAACCTTTCATTGTCGGCCTGGAAAAAACGAGGACAAGAAGAACAATCAAAAGCGTGCGGACCATGAGTAAAAGAAGCTGCCGGAGCTTGATCTGCCGGATTTTTGTTTTTTGCAATTCCTTGAGAAATGCCAGGGTGCTGAATTCTATGGTCCGCAGCTTGCGTTTGTTGAGCAAGTGAAGAGCAACAGGAATTCCGGCAGCTAAAAGTCCCAACAGCATCAATGGATTAAGGAAAGTCATGATAAATGGTTAATGGTTAATGGCATAGAGCATAGAGCAAACTAAGAACTACGAACCAAGAACTACGAATTATTGTTTTACCCGTTTCCAGGTAATGCGGTCGCCGACGGAAATATTATGCCTGTCGGTAAATCCGGCGTTGACCTCAAGCACAAGCAAAGTCGGAGCAGTTGCCGTATAATTCTGCTCCGAAAAAGGAGTCGTGTTCTTATGGATCGTTACGATCAATCCGGTTTTATTGATAAAAATCATATCGAGCGAAAGGACGCAGTTTTTCATCCAGAACGAAGCGTAAAATTCTTCATCAAAAACAAAGAGCATACCTTTCAGCTCATCCATCGCCGGCCGCTCCATCATTCCAACCTCGCGTCTGCTGTCGTTGTCGGCGATTTCGATGTCGATGCCGATGATCGGTTGATCATCTTTGCGGAGAAAAATCAGTTCTCCCTCCTTTTTAAACTGAGGTGCAGCCGAGGCAGTATCTTGATCGTTTTTTTTCGGCACAGCAATGGCAATAACTATGATAAGAATAATAAATGCAATGGATAATATAATCCATTTATTTTTTAATTGTGCCGATTTCGTTTTTTCCATCTTTTTGTTCTCTCATTTGGCATTTTTAAGTTTCTATCGACTCAGCGCAAAGCGTTTGCCGGAGACCGGACAGCCGTAAAGATCGGCGTAATGTCGACGGGAATTCCGTTCAATTTGTCTAAAGCGCGCTGCATGGCCGGATGAATGATGGCAAAGCGGTCGATCAGAGCGAGTCCTTTTTTGTACGATCCTTCCGCCTGAAGCGTGAGGATTTCTCCGGTTAGTTTTTTTACAGCGTCTTTCGCCTTGTCCGGATCGATGCTGAATGTCCCTTTGATTTCATCGATATTTATAGCTCCTTCCAGTGTCAGATAATTGAATTGGAGTGCAGCCCCTTTCCCGTGCGCCTCATTGATACCGAACCGGACGGAACGGAACATGCTTGTAAAAAATGTAACATACATTTCTTTCTCGAGCTTTTTATTCAGAACACCTTTGTCGATCAGATACTGCAGTGCAAAGAGTCCCGTAATGTCCGCTTTTGCTTCTTCCAGCGGAGAGTAGATCTCTTTCAGTTCTTTCCGCACAGTGGACGGTTTTCCTTTGATCATAAGAGTATGCGGCCCGAGCCCATGCATGAGTTCATGTGCAAGGATATGAGTAAAGAACGCATCGAATGAAACGAACTTAGTTTGCGTGGAATCGAGAATGATTTTGGAAATCGGAACAAGTACGTTCTTGAATTTTGCCTCCTGCATGTTTTTCAGCAAGACGCGCTTCGAACCTTTTTCACGAACAATTCGTTCGTCGTTCGGCAGGTTGAAAGCCGCGGTCTGGACGCCGCTGTTGCCTTCTCCGGATGCATAGATAAGGTCGACAACGCGGATGGGAGAAAGAGCGGCAAGTTTCGGATTGCGGTATGCCGGATCGAGCGGAAGATTGTTTTCGATCTCCTGCAAAAAGCCTCTGAACTTCGCCAGTTTCGAGGTCTCCGCGTCGTCCTGCAGGGTTACAAACGCTTCAAACGCGGCTTTATAATTGAACATGCCGTCCATGTATGTTTCGGACGGACCGATTGTAACGTCGATCGGCGCATCGAGTTCCATCCATGCTATATCGCTTGCATAATAGTCGTTGTTCAGAAAAGCGGCGGCTCGAGCGCGAAGATATTTTTTAAGCGATGGGTTACGGGTCAATGCCGCAGCTTCTTCAAGCAATTTTGCCGCCGGAGCGAGCCAGGGGCGGTATTCTTCGCTGTATGGAACGACCTTCAATTTTTTCCGGCCATCGCGGCGAATAAGCGTAAAGAATCCGACCGCCTGCTCTTTTGTATTTTCATCGAGCGTGGGAAGCCATGTATTGAATTCTTCTCTCGTCATATCGTCCGGATAATATTCGGCTTGTTCCGGCTGCCGGGCCGGAATGCCGTCCAGAAACGCATTGCCGTCGTCGAGCTGCGACCATGGTCCCATATTAATGAGAAAATATTGAAGCCGTTCTTTTCCTGTTTCCGACGTGTCGGCTTTTAATTGTTTCAGTATGTCCGGATTATTTTGCCGGACCTGCCGGAAATAAATTTCGTCCATCAGCCGTGCTGCCTCAATGATTTTCTGAAGCGCTTTTGTATCGTTCGGTTTCAGTGAAGAAATATCGGCGCACACGGCGGCAGGTGCGAATCGGGCGATTTTTTGTGCAAGAGTCATTTCTAATTGTTCCTTGGACGGTTCGGATTTTTTACAGGCGAGTGCGCTCAGGACCAGGAGAGCGGTTAAACAGAGATGTGAAGAGTTCATTGGATCTCGTTGTCGATAAATATTAATATAAAGAGAATTTCCGGAAAGGATACTCCAAAAGCAAGATCCGGCGCATACCGGAGGGCATTTGTAAGTTTCCGGAATTACCGCTACATTTTATATATATAATATCCACCACACAAAGGACATATCTATGCGTATCCTCATCGTTGAGGACGAACAAAAAGTCGCCCGCTTTCTAAAAAAAGGTCTTGAAGCCGAGGGATATGAAATAGAAGTCGCAAATGACGGAGAACTCGGGGAACAGCTTGCGCGTACAGGATCGTTCGATGTCGTGCTTCTTGATGTTCTGCTGCCGAAAAAGGACGGATTTTCTGTTCTTCATGATCTTCGAAAAAATTCTATCCGAACACCTATTGTCATGCTGACGGCGCGCAGTGCGACGGAGGATATCGTCGGAGGGCTCGATAAGGGAGCGGATGATTATTTGACGAAGCCGTTTTCTTTTGAAGAACTTCTTGCGCGGGTACGATCCGTCGTCCGCCGCAACGGGCAGATGAAGACGAAACTCCAATTCTTAGATCTTTCGCTCGATACGGTTGCTCACAAAGCACACCGCAACGGAAAGCAGATTGAACTGACCACGCGCGAATATGCCTTGCTTGAATATTTTATGCGTAGCCAGGGAAAGCTGATCAGCCGTCAGGAACTGGCAAAGGAAATCTGGGGATACGATTTCGATCCGGGAACAAATGTTGTCGATGTGTATGTAAATCACCTCCGGAAAAAAGTCGATGCGGATTCCAAGGTTAAGCTGTTCCAGACGGAGCGCGGCAAAGGTTATTACCTTTCCAACACGAAACTGAATTTTAAGAATACATGAGGCTGTTCCATTCCATTCGCGCCAAACTGACGCTCTGGTATGCGCTTATCCTGGCGTTTACCTTAGTCGGTTTCGGCGTCACGTCGTTTCTCGCCACCCGATCGGCGATGTACAGCAATCTCGATTATTCGTTGCGCAATGAGGTAAAATGGGTAAACGAATTCATCGAACCGCAGGCAAAAAAAATACGCCTCAAGCGTGCAGCCGTAAAAGAATTGCAGGAACTCAAACGCACGCACACCGGCAAAGAGAAGGGGCGGCATACGCTCGAACCGGACTCGACGGATAAGGACCGGGAAGTGATAGACGAAATGTGGAATCAAATCTATCACCACACACTCCTCAGTCCCCGGCGGCACTACATACAAATTCTCGACCGTAATGGAGACCTGCTGTTCCGTTCGCAGAGCCTGCGGGGACACTCGATCGAATATACCGAAATTCCGTACCAGTGGATCAATGTAGTCAGCACGGATGGTTTCGACGGCGAACATCTCCGACTTGCTTTGATGCAGAACGATTATGTTAAAATATTCGTTGCCTATCCCTTAGAGCCGGTAAATGAAGAACTGTATAACCTCTTCTATAATATTTTATTCGTCATGCCATTCGCTTTGATCATTTCCATTCTCGGCAGTTGGTTTCTTGCAAGCCGTTCGTTGAAACCGGTCGATGCACTGACCAGAGCGGCACGCGAAATTACGGCACAAAATCTGAGCCGCCGTCTGCCCCCGTCCGAAATCGACGACGAGCTTGGACGCTTGACACAGCAGTTCAATGATATGATTCAACGCTTGCAGGAATCGTTTTCACAAATACAGCAATTTTCTGCCGATGCTTCGCACGAATTGCGCACGCCTCTGACAATTATGCGGGGCGAAATTGAAATAGCCTTGCGCAGCGGTCGTCTGGCAAAAACAACGCGCGAATTACTCTCCAGTATTTACGACGAACTTGTCCGCCTTTCGACAATCGTGGAAAGTTTAATGATGCTTATTAAATCCGATACGGGAAGAATGGTGATTCGCCCCGAACCGCTGCGCTTAGATGAACTGGTTCAAGAACTGTATGAAGATATGAAGATGCTTGCGAAGGGGAAGCAAATTGAATTGAAAATGAATTCCACCGTTCCTCTTTCGATCAACGGCGATGCACTTCGTTTGAAGCAATTATTCATCAATCTTCTCGATAATGCACTGAAGTACACGCGGCCCCAAGGCGAGGTCGAAATTTCTTTTAAAAAGGAAGAGAGAAATGCGGTGATTTTCATCAGGGATAACGGCATCGGCATTCCGCAAGAGCATACGGAAAAAATTTTCGATCGTTTTTATCGCGTACCGAATACCGAAATCACCGGCGATGTCGGCGGCAGCGGACTCGGCTTGCCGATTGCAAAATGGATTGCAGAAGCGCATCGCGGTACGATCGAAGTCCGGAGTCTGGAAGGGAAAGGAAGCACGTTTATAGTCCGTCTTCCGCTCATCAGTTGACAGCTATCAGTTATCGGAATTGTTGTTCTTGATTTTGCCCTAATTATTCGGTATTTAACAAGATTCATGGCAACAACATAAGGTATGTATGGCCCTCAAGCGGACTACAACGGTCAAAAAGGTTCAAAAAAACAAGACCTATTTCTTCTCAGATGTTCATCTGGGGCTTGGAAACAAGGAGGAAGACCGTCAGAAGGAAGCCCGGCTCATCCGATTCCTCGATTATATCCGACGCGATGCGGAACAAATTTTTATTCTCGGCGACTTGTTCGATTACTGGTTCGAATATCGCACGGTCGTGCAAAAGGGGTATTACCGGCTCTTTGCAAAATTTGCGGAACTGAATGAAGAAGGAATTCGTCTCTTCTTTATCGCAGGCAATCATGATTACTGGATGCGCGATTATTTTCAGAGGGAATTCCATATGGAAGTTTTTTTGACTCCGCAAGAAAAGGAAATTCGGGGCAAGCGGTTCTATCTCCATCATGGGGACGGTTTGTTGAAAGACGATCGCGGATATAAAATATTAAAAAAAATTCTCCGCAGCCGGTTTAATATTTTTCTTTTTTACCTCATTCATCCCGATCTATCGGCAAAGATTGCGAACTGGTCGTCGAAGACGAGCCGTGAATATACGAGTAACCGCACGTATGAGGAGAACGGGATGGTGGACTTTGCAGTCGGAAAAATCCGGGAGGGTTTTCAGTTTGTTATCATGGGGCATAATCATAATCCGGTCTTTTATAAAGACGGTACAGGTTTGTACGTTAATTTGGGCGATTGGATTTTCATGAATACCTATGCGGTATTCGACGGCAGGGAACTGCTGCTCAAAGAATGGAAACAATAACACCGGATTAAACGGTATAAAAAAGTATGGCAGATCATTCATTCAGTTCCGAGGAAATGCAGCGGTATTTCAACGATCCTGAGTATCGCCGGAAACATATACACAAAGCCGGCCGGCGGTTCAGGAATCGCAGTTTGCTCTGGTACGTGGGAATCTTTATCGGCGTCGTTTTTTTGACGTGGTACACTATTTATGTAATCGGCGGATTGCCGTCGCTCGAGGAGTTGGAAAATCCCAGACCGGAACTTGCCACAAAAATTTATTCGAGCGACGGCGTTGTTCTCGATCAGCTTGCATATAAAAACCGAACACATATTACATTAGATAAATTACCCCCCGGTTTAATCAAAGGGTTAGTTGCCACAGAAGACAAAGATTTTTATACACACTGGGGGGTTAATCTTTCCCGGTTTGTCCGGCAGATGGTGCTGAATGTCGTCACATTCCGGCAGGCGGGAGCCAGTACAATTACCCAGCAATTGTCCCGCAATCTGTACAAACTTCAGGCGCGGCATGAAAGATGGTACAATAAAATTACACGAAAAATCCGTGAATTTATTACTGCAGTCCAGATCGAACGGAATTTCACGAAGAATGAAATTCTGGAAATGTATTTGAATGTCGCTTTCTTCGGACGCAACGCATACGGCATTGAATCCGCCGCCGAGACATATTTCGGTAAATCGGCAACGGATCTGGAATCGCCAGAATATACACTGCTCATCGGTATGTTGAAGGGGCCGAATTTCTTCGATCCTATCAGTCATCCCGATCGCGCTTTTGCACGACGTGATGTGGTGATCGAGCAGATGGTCAAAGAAGGCTTGTTCACGCCTGATATGGCAAAACAAGTCCATGCGGATTCGCTTGATTTTAAAGTGATGCAAACCGAATTTCTTTCAGGCATGGCGCCGCATTTTGTGGAAACGGTTCGCCAGATGCTTCTCAAGAAAATGGAAAAATACGGCCTCGACATTTACAGGGACGGGTTGCGCGTTTTCACGACGCTCGACAGCCGCATGCAGCGGTATGCCAATGAAGCGGTCGAAGAACATTTGCGCGATTACCAGACAAGGTTTGATAAAACATGGGATTGGAACCAACACCCGGAAATTCTGAAAGAAAATCTCGAACGGGCCGTTCACGATAATGAAATGTATCGTAAATCGCGCAATTCTACCATGCGGGACAGTATTTATAATACTCTCATGTCAAGTCCGGTATTTCTGGATTCTATCCGCCGGGCAGCGCAGACCATCGAAGTGGGATTCGTTGTAATAGATCCGCATTCCGGAGCGGTCAAGGCAATGGTGGGAGGGCGCAATTTCCGGACTTTTAAATATGGTTTGAACCATGTGACGCAGATTCGCCGGCAGCCCGGTTCCGCGTTCAAACCCTTTGTGTATACCGTTGCGCTGGATAATGGATATCCTCCATGCTACGAGGTGCTCAACCAGCCGGTGACGATTCCGATGCCGGACGGCACCCGCTGGACGCCGGAAAATTTCGACCGTTCAATCGGCGGCAGGTATACGCTCCGCGAAGCGGTCAAACAATCGATAAATCTCGTAGCGGTACGAGTGATTTTGGAGATAGCTCCGGCCAAGCAGGTTTCCACTTATGCACACCGGATGGGAATAACATCTCCGATTCCTGCGTATGAATCGATCGCGCTGGGCACGGCAGTCGTTACGCCGATGGAGTTGGTTTCCGCATACGGTGTGTTTCCGAACGAAGGAGTTCTCGTCTCGCCGTATTCTATCGTGCGTATTGAAGATAAGGATGGCAATGTCATCGAATCTTTTGCACCGGAAAAAAAGGAAGTGCTCAGTCCCGAAACAGCGTATTTGATGACCGATTTGCTGAAAGGAGTGGTAAATGGTGGAACAGCGACGACCGGTGTCCGGTCGTTCTATAACGGACCGTGTGCGGGAAAAACCGGTACGACAAACGATTTTGCAGATACATGGTTCGTCGGATTTACGCCCCAGATTGCGGCAGGGGCGTGGGTCGGATTCGACGATGTTCGCATTAAGTTTCAGATTACTGAAGGACAGGGAGGACGTGCGGCCGCACCGATTTTTGGACGGTTTATGCAAAAAACGTACGAAGATCCGGCAATTAATTTGCCACTCGAATATTTTGTCAAGCCGGACGGTATCGTGACCGATACTATTTGTAAGGAAACGAAGAAAAAGGCGCGTGAATTTTGTCCGGAAAAAACGACGGAAATTATCAACGCAAAATATCCTCTGGAATTATGCCCGAAGCATACAAGTCAGGATTGGAATCAGAATGGTGAAAAAAGCGACGAACCGCGGAAGAACAGCAAGATAGCGTGGTAAGAATGGTAAATGGTGAATGGTAAATGGTGAATGGTAAATGGTGAATGGTAAACTGTCGATAAATAACTGATCAACCGACTAACCAAATAACCAAGTAACAGCAGCACCGCAGCACTTTGAACTACGAACTAAGAACCACGCACTACGAACGAAATCACTGTCTTGACCGCCTCTCTCACAAGTCTGCTGTCGACTTCATCCACGACCACGGTTTCGCCTATCGATTTTGGCAGCACAAAGCGTACTTTTTTCCCGACGCGTTTCTTATCCCATTGAAGTGCGGAAAGGATTTCCGGGATGCGCAGCGATGATACATTTGCTTTCAACGGAATGCGGTTAATCAGCCGTGTAATACGTTCATACGATTCCACCGGAAGTATTCCGAGTTTCTGTGCAATGTAGCTTTCTGCGGTAAGTCCGAGCAGTATTGCTTCGCCGTGTTTGAGTACACGATAATGTCCTGCCGATTCCAGAGCATGTCCCACCGTATGCCCGGCGTTTAAAATGATTCGGATATTTTGTTCAAATTCGTCCTGACTCACGATATCTGTTTTGACGGCCATGCAATGCGATTGAGCAAAAAGCAGTTCCTCGCGCGAACACCGGAGTATCGCTTCGAGATGATCCTCCAAAAACGCAAAAAGATCTTTGTCCCGGATGATTCCGTATTTAACAACTTCACCCATGCCGCAAACAATCTCGCGAAACGGCAATGTTGCGAGAACGGCTATATCTTCCCAGACAAATTTCGGCTGGTAAAACGAACCGATCATGTTTTTCCCCAGCGAATGATTGACGGCTGTTTTTCCGCCGATGGCGCTGTCTACTTGAGCAAGCAAAGTAGTCGGAATATGCACCAGGGGAATGCCGCGCTGATAGGTTGCTGCGATGAATCCGGAAAGGTCGCCGATAACGCCGCCTCCGAGAGCAATGAGCGCCGACTTGCGGTCAACAGCACGCCGAAGAAGTTCCGTATACAGCATACCGGCACGGCGGAGACTTTTCTGACGCTCACCGGGAGGAATGACGATGGATTGTACGGCAAAACCGTGATGCTGAAGGCTGTTCACCAGCAGAGGCATATACAGAGGCGCAACATGAGTATCCGTGATAATGACTGTGGATTTTGAAATATCATGTTCGATGCATTTCGGCGCTATGAGAGAACCAAGATCGGCTCCGATATAAACAGGATAGGAACGCTCTCCAAGATTGACGGTATATTGTGCAGTCATCATAGCGCTGCCTCCTACAAAAATGTTTTCAGTTTTTTTACGATTTCATCCACAGTAATTCCGATTCGATAATTATCGGTGTCGACAACGATATCGGAACGCAGATAGAACTTCTCGCGCTGGTCAAGGAGCCGGATAATTCTTTCCTTCAATTTTTCCGCACTCAATGGAGCACCGGTTTCATCTTTCAGCATCGGGCGGTCGGTGCGATGGTGCTGAACCCGCAGCATCACCTGCTCCGGCGAAATTTTTAAGTAGACCAGGATGCCGGCCTTTTTAATAAATTGCAGGTTTTCTTCATTCGCAATCGTTCCGCCGCCTAATCCGATAACGCTTTCAGAATGGGAAGTAATGCCGTTCAATGCCGTACGTTCGAGAGTCCTGAATGCTGCTTCTCCTTCGAGTCGAAAAATTTCCGGAATGCTTTTCTGTGCCGCATCTTCAATGAGTTTATCGATATCGAGAAAATGATAACCGAGCGTATTAGCAAGAATCGGCCCGACCGTGCTTTTGCCACTTCCCATAAAGCCGGTGAGAAAAATCAGCGATTTTGTTTTCTTTTGAAGTTCCATGCAAATAATCTGTTTCTCTATCTTCCCTCTTTAAGATAAAAAAAAAGGCGCACATCTGTGCGCCTTGAGAAGAGAAAAATAACCTTTAACGAAAATATTTTTCGCGGTTGTCCATGATATCCGCTTTGTCATGAAGAGATGTTTGCCACTGATTCAAGAACTGACTGCGCTTTTGTTGAAGCACCTGATCGCGCAGAGCCTGTTTACTCAAATTATATTGTGTCGTGTCAAATGCGGCTTTTGACGTTACTTTGACGATATAATACCCGCGCTGTCCTTCAAACGGTTTTAAAAGGTCTCCAAGATTTGCCCCTAACATCGTTCCGATGAATTGAGGATCGTTTCCAATGCTGGGTGGAGGATTAAGCGGAGTAAAAGTACCGGTGGATTGTGCAATAATATTCGGTATCGATTGAGCTGCCGCGATAATATCGGCGGACGGCGTCAGCGTTCCGTAGAATGTTTCAACCTTGCTTCGTATATATTCAAGCTTCTTTTGATGAACAGCCAAATTCTGGACTATGGCTTTCACTTCTTCCAACGGGCGGACGCCTTCTTCGCGAATATTGCCGACCATGCAAACGATCAATCCGCCGCGGATATTCAGTTGTTCGCTGATCTTTCCCTTTTTATTATTGAAGGCGAACTGTGTAATGATGTCGTTTTCGCCGAGACCCGGTATAGAGCCCGTCTTTGTAAATTCCGGTGTTTCGTGAACTTCATATTTGCTGTTGGCTGCAGCTTTTTCAAAACCTTCATCCTTGGCAAGGTAAGCAAAATCCTGTGCTTGCTGTGTCGTGTTATCGATAGTTTCGGAGCTTGCTTTGATTCTCCACAAAAGATCTGCAATCTTCAATTCGCGATTGTCTTTTCCCATAATCTTGATAATGTGCCAGCCGAATTGTGTACGAACGGGACCGATAATTTCTCCCACGCGGCCGCGGAAAATAGCATCCTCGAACGGTTTGACAAACAAGCCTTTTTTCGCCCAGCCGAGATCGCCGCCTTGAGTGGCGGTACCGTAATCTTCGCTGTTTGTCTGAGCAAGCTGTGCAAAATCAGCGCCTGCTTTAGCCTGCCTGTAAATTTCTTTCGCTTTCTGGATCGCTTTCACACTGTCCGGGCCTGGAACAGCATTGATAAGAATATGACTCGAATGAACGAATTCACCCTGTGAACCTTGCCGCACGTCGAGAATTTTAATCAGATGGTAACCTTCCGCATCTATAATCGGGCCGACAATCTGACCTTTCTTTGCAGAGAAAGCGGCGTTTTCCTTCGCACGGCTCAATTCACCATGCTTAAAGAACATTTCATTGGGGGGAATTTCCGAATATGTTTTCACAAGCTCCATAAAATCGATGCTGCCGGTTTTTGCCTCATCTAACAGCTTCGTTATTTCACTTAAGGCTGCAGCAGAATCTTGTGCGGAGGGCAACTGTGTGAACAACACGTATTTGATCGTTCGTGTAGCTTTCGTTTGGAAGTTTTCCTGATGATCGTTATATGCTTTTTTAAGATCGTCGTCCGTTACCTTGACTGCACTATCGGAAACCATTCGATTGACATCGAACAGGACATAGTCCGCGCTCATCGTTTGCTGGCGGTTGATATAGAGTTCTTTTACTTCGCTTTCGCTGACTCCGATGGATGCAGTCAGCAAGCTTTGAAGTTTCATCCGCTGCTGCGATTGACGGACAATGTCTTCGACCTTAATCCATACTTCTTTATTACGGGGATCCCGCATCGCCTGTATGTAGGCATCGCGCCTGAATGTTCCCGTAGAATCACGGAATTGTTGAATAAGGAAATCCGGAGGATTGGGCCCCTGAAGAATATTGCGAATTTCCTGATCTGTGACCGTTATACCCATACGGTGAACTTCCTGATCGAAGAGAATATCGTTAACCACCTGATCCCAGACTTGAGAACGAATTTGCCGTTCAGTCTCTTCATCGATATCGGTCGCCTGTTTTTTTTGATTCTCTTCAGCGCGCTTGAGCAGCTCTGAAAAGAACTGATAGGAAATTTCTTTTCCATTCACTTCACCGAGCGCCTCACTGCCTCCTGTCATCCCGTGACCCCGCCTGCCGGCGAAATCCATTCCCCAATCCAATACGATATAGACAATGAAAAGTCCGGCGAAGACAGCAAACGCTGTTGTAAGATTGTTCCGAATTTGAGTCATTAATGCCATAAGAGGATAAACTCCTTCATCACGTAGATATAAACAAAAAATTTATGTCAAGAAATATAGCCCAGATTCGCTTTATATGCAATGACTTTCTTGTTGACTTTGTAGGCATATCCGAGTATATTTTTTATTGAAAATTTTTATGATAAAGTTTTATGCTCCATCAAGAGACGTAAGCGAAAAGCAAGCTGCGCTGGAATTTGTATCTTATTCTGAGACGGATTCGCAGCTTCTCTCTTCAATACATGAGTTTTCGTCCACGTTTCAAGGCGCGGTCGTTCGCGCCTTATTTTCCATTAACACTGATTCATCGTTGGGAGATACCGAGTGAAAAACCACATGACCCGAATCATTTTGATTGTCCTTGCCGTTGCGGCCAGCATTATCTTCCTTTGGCCGACGTACAAGGATTACAGTTATCGGAAGCACCTTAGTGCGCTTTCCGGAAAAGACAGCAGCACATATCTTGAACAAAACGGCGATGATATGCTCGCTGTACGTTCAAAACGAATCAAACTGGGATTAGATTTGCAGGGTGGAATGCGCGTTGTTCTTGAAGTCGACATCATTCAATTATTAGATGATCTGGCCAAGAACAAGGACGATAATTTTAATACTATTATAAAAGAAATCCGCACCGAATCATTGACAAATGAATTTCCCATCATTCCAGCTTTAGCAAAAAAATTCCAGGACCGTGGTATACGTATGAGCCGCTATTACGGCAGCATACGCGACGACGATGCGAAGGTTATCAAGAATCTGGAAGACGAAGCTGACAAAGGAGTCGATCGGGCTATTGAAATTGTCCGCAATCGTGTTGACCAGTACGGTGTTTCCGAGCCGACCATACAAAAACAGGGAGGGAAGCGCGTCATTGTCGAGCTGCCGGGTGTGAAAGATGAAAATGAAGTCAGCGAACTGCTGCGGACAACGGCGAAACTGGAATTTAAAATGGTGAAAGACGCTGCGATATCATATAAGGTTATGGACGCGATTGATAAATTTCTTGCCGGGAAAACAGAAGGAGATTCGACTCTCGCTGCCAATACCGCAGGAGAGACGGATACTGCAAAAGAGAAGCCGAAGGATGCCTTGTCCGAGCTGACAGGCGGCCAAGTACCAACCGCTCAGGATACATCGAAACGTGCGCAATTTTTACGCGAGCATCCATTCTACTCATACGTCATTCCGGATCAACGCGGTTCAGGGGACGGATATGTGGAACTGAAGAATAAAGAACGGGTAACGCGCCTTCTCGAGCGCGAAGAGGTGAAAAAAATTCTGCCCCCCGATTTTGAATTTGTCTGGTCGGCAAAAGCTGAACAATTCCGCGACGGCTCCAAAATGTACCGCCTGACTGCAGTCAAATCCACGCCTGAATTGACGGGAGGCGTTATAACGAACGCGCGTGCAAGCATCGATCCGGAAGACAGCAGGCCTATCGTGAATATGGAAATGAACGGCGAAGGTTCGCGCGATTGGGCGCGGATTACGGGAGCCAATATCGGGAAACGCATTGCCATCATTATGAACAATTCCTGCTTCTCATCGCCGGTCGTGCAGTCGAAAATTTCCGGCGGACGCTCGCGCATTACGGGCATGGACACACCCAATGAAGCGCGCTTGTTGGAAATCGTTTTAAAAGCGGGCGCTTTACCTGCGCCTGTGACCATCATCGAACGGCGTTCTGTCGGCCCTTCGCTCGGTGAAGATTCGATCCGTTCCGGTCTTACATCGACATTGATCGCTTTTATTCTAACGGCGCTCTTTATGATGGTGTATTATAAAAATGCCGGCGTAGTTGCAGACTTTGCTCTTCTCTTCCTGGTACTGTTTACGCTCGGTGTTATGGCCGCATTTCAAGCGACCCTCACTTTGCCGGGCATTGCCGCTCTTGTACTCTCCATCGGAGTTGCCGTGGATACGAATGTCCTGGTATACGAGCGTGTTCGAGAAGAATTAGAGGGCGGAAAAACTTTGCGGGCGGCAATCGATGCCGGATATAAAAGGGCATTTACAGCGATCTTCGATTCGAACGTCACAACATTACTGACAGCTACCGTCCTGTATCAATTCGGAACGGGTCCAATTCAGGGATTCGCTCTGACGCTGATTATCGGTGTGCTGGCGAGTTTGTTCTGCGGTCTTGTGATTACGCATCTTATCTTTAATCTAATGACAGAACGTGGATGGAATCCAAAATTTGAATAACCGGCACACCACTGTGCGAAATTGAAAGTTAGGAGAAAACAAGTTCATGCGATTATTTAAAAAGACTCATATAGATTTTCTTGGAAAACGCTACATGTGGTATGCTATTTCGTCCGTCATGGTAATCGTCGGTATCGTCTCGATTCTTTTCAAAGGAATTGAATACGGCATCGATTTCCGCGGCGGTACCGAATTGGTGCTAGGATTTTCTGAAAAAGTCAACGTTTCCGAGATCCGGTCGGCGCTCGATAAGGTCGGACTCGGTAAAAGCGAAATTAAAAGCTACGGCTCGGATGAAGACAACCTGCTTATACGAACAGTGGAACAGGGAGAAGGCACGACCATCAGCGATAAGATCAAACTTACCCTTCAGCAGACTTTTCCGAAAGTAAAGTTCGAAGTCCTGAAAGAAAACAGGATCGGTCCGAAGGTGGGAAAAGAACTCAGGCTCGATGCCCTGTATGCGGTGTTGTGTTCGTTCATCGCTATTCTCATCTATATCGCGTTCCGGTTTAGGTATACATACGGCCTCGGCGCAGTGATTGCGACGGTGCATGACGTTTTTACAACGTTCGGCTTTCTGTCCATTTTGAACGGATTGGTCCCCGGAGTCAATCTGGAAATATCGCAGGAAGTGATTGCAGCGTTCTTGACGCTGATCGGTCTTTCCGTCAATGATACGGTTGTTATCTTCGATAGAATTAGAGAGAATGAAAAAGTTCATCGCAGCCTTTCTCTTTCCGAAGTGATGAATAAAAGCTTGAACGAAACGCTCAGCCGGACCATCATTACTTCCGGTACAATATTCCTTGTGCTGCTCATCCTGATTATTTTCGGCGGAGAAGTGAACCGGGGCTTTGCCTTTACTATGGCATTCGGTATTGTCACCGGTACTTATTCTTCCATTTATGTGGCAAGCGCTTTTGTACTCGATTGGTCGATTCACGTGCAAAAAAAGAAAATCTCGTAACAGTTTGATAGCCGGAGGAAGACGGTTATGATGAAATTCAAGTCGAAAGAACAAAAGGGAGTCACGGTCATCGCTCTTGAAGGGAATGTCATAGGGGGACCTGATGCGACCGTTTTAAACGATCAGCTTCATGGCTTGATAGATGGGAAAAAAACAAAGGTTGTTGTCGACTTATCGAGCGTTGATTTTATCAACAGCTCGGGTTTGGGACTGCTCATCGGAGGGCTTACGACGATGCGAAAGGCAGGAGGGGAATTGAAGCTTGCAGGAGCTTCGAAGAAAATTCAAAACTTGCTGGAGATCACCAAGCTGCATAAGGTGTTCGATATCCATAAGACGGTAAATGACGCCGTTACAGCATTCCACTCATCTTGATCGATATGGCACTATGCGAGGACGTCCTCTCTTCGCGGCCGTTTCCCGCAATATCGGCGCATAAATCTTAGCTTGCAATTTATGCTCCATCGAAAAAATGACGGAGTGCTATTTTACGAATTATGACTCGCTTTTCAAGTTGATGATAGGAATACCTGAAGCCGCCCGATCTTATGAGATACCTCAAGACGAGCATGGATACGCTGCTTCCTCAGATTGCACAGCGGGGGCGCGATTTTGAAAAAGAGATCGAACAACCCTGCTTAGAGCAATTAAATTCGTTATACAATGATGGGATTGCCCGTTACAAACACCGTCTGCTTATTATCGACAGCGATCATCCGGATTTTGTCAATAAGTAGGAAGATTTCGATTTTATCGTCTGCCGTATTAAAGAAAGCATGCCCCAGATTCAGTTGTTTGAATAATTGGCGTAGTTCGTGGTTAAAAAAGCGCCAAGAACTAAGCACGAAGAACCAAGCACCAAGAACCAAGAAAAAAGTCACGTTTTTTTTTGATTCCACCACCGGTCCATGACATCTTTGGCGTTCGTTTTTTCTCCCGGCTTGCGCCATTTATCGAAGAAGCGGACATCGATGCTTTCCGGAGGCGGGTTGGGAATGTCCATCTGAACGCGCTGCGGTATAAGAATGGCATCTCCCATAATAATGCCTTCGCCCTGGCGCAGAAGCGGAATAATGCTGTCCAATCCGGCAAACGATTCAGGAACAAGGCGGCTGATGTATTGCACATCAGTCGGATTGACGAGGCGCATGACCACGTAATTGTTGCATTGCGAGAGAATTGTCTCGGAAATTTCCGAAGGCCGCTGGCTGACAATCATACAACTGATGCCGTATTTTCGTCCCTCTTTTGCAATGCGCTCTACCGTTCGCCGCGCCGCTTTCGATCCCTCTGCCGAAGAGGAGAGATAATTGTGAGCTTCCTCGAAGACCAGCAGGATAGGAAGATCGGTATGCTTGGGATTCCAAAAATTGAAATCGAACGTGATGCGCGCCAAAAGTGCGGCAATCGTTTTGACGATATCGAACGGCACACCGCTGAGATCCATAACAGTGATGCGGGAGTTTCCCACCAGACCGAAAATCATTTCCATCAGTGTAACGACATCCTGTGTGTTATGCATAACATTCGGCTGAAACATAAACGCATAACGCGGATCATTCATTTTGCTCTCTAAGCGAACGAGCATGCGTGAGAATTTTCCGTAATGCGGTCCTTCTTTCGAACCGGAGGCCGAGGAAATCCTCTCCGTATCGAAAAAACGAATTTTAGCAACGATCTCTTTTAAATCGTAATACACCGGCGAGTCGATAGTGATAACATTGCTCAGTTCGGGATTTTTTCCTTTCTTTGCATTATAGACAAGATCCTGCAGAACAGAGCCTTGTACCGATGCGTTTTCATCGGTCGGTTCGACGAAAAGTTCGAGCATTTCTTCCGCATTCAGGAGCCAGTACGGCAGCTCAAGCGATCCGATTTCGCAGTACTGACAGTATGCGGCGAATGCTTTTCTGTATTCGTTGTGCAGGTCGAGGACGACAATATGCGTATCGGGAAATACAGCGACCTTCTGCAGAAGAGTGGCGACCGTGTACGATTTTCCGGCGCCGCTTGAACCGAGTATGGCAATATGCTTACCGAAGAAACGGTTGGGGTCGATGAATGCACGTTCGTTTTCAATGAGCGAAAGCCGCCCCACGGAAAAATCGTAATGAAGGTAAGCTGCAAAAGCTCCGCGGAGATCCTTGTCTTCCAGAATAAATGCCGGCATATCCACAGTGGGAAGCACGGCAACGCCGGTTTCGAATTTGCCCTTGCGAAACGTTCCGATCAACGTGATAGTCACGAGATACCGGAATTCGCTGCCGCTTTGAAGAGCTATTTCTTCTTTGGTCATATGGGAAACGATGCCGAATGTACATTCATTCCCGATCGGTATAAAAAGGTACGATCCAATTTGCCCGATGTAATACGTTTTATTTCCGATAACTTTGGTCAGCGATGGAAGGTTGCGATTGAGAAGAATAGTAACGGCGGCATTTGTGACTTCTTTCACGGTTCCGATAAATTTTTCTTCCCACATACGACATTATTCCTTTTTTCTAGAGGGGCCGCCTTCAAAGCAATACAAGGAAAATAGGATGCTTTTTGTCTTACTGCAATAGCATATTTGCGGAAATAAGGAATATTTCTTCGGGACGGATATAATGAAAGTTAAAAGACGTGGACGAAAAATCGGTCTTGCGGGAATTCGTGTCCAATTTCGAGACAGATTTACAACTTCTTTTCCTCATTCATGAGCTCTCGTCCATGTCTCAAAGGGGATATTGTTAGAGGAAAACGCGGTTTACGAGCTTAAAACATTAATTTCAGATATTTTACTGTCTAAGAAATTGTGCGGCCGTCTCGAAGACTTTATTAAATTCCCTATCCACGATGTCATCGAATTCCCGGTCAATAGGAAAAGGATTGATATGCTGGTACGGGTAGGGGAAGTCGTTTATTGCAACGTGCACGGGAATTTCTCTAAAATCGCCCTGGAGCGTGTTAAGCACTTCGTTCGGAGGAATGACCCTGTCCTTCCCTAGGGCGAGCGCGAAGATTCTTGAATGAAGTTCCTGAAACCGCTTTTCGCGAAATTCTTTTTCTTTCTGATAGCTGAGCATCGATTTGAAATATCTCCCGGCAATATGGCCGCCGTCAAAATAGTGTGCCATTCGTTTGTCGAGGCGTAATTCGTTTTCGAGGCGTTCCATGTAGAAAGAATAAATAGCGATGGCGGCATCGCTGTCCAGAATAAATTTGGAGTTCGGGGACATCCGGTCGAGCGTCGGTCCGCCGCAAAAAATAAAAAACATCGAATCATGAAAATAATCTTTGGGATTCGACATAATAAGAATTTCACCCAGAAAGGAACCGATGGAGAATGTAAAAAAATCGAAGCCCGCCTGCGGATCGGCAAATTGATGTGTACCGGCGCGGACTTCGTCGATGAACTGAACGACATCGTAAAATGTCTGGAGTCCCGACCAGAAAAACCGCTGAGGTATCAATTGAAGCCGTGCGCTGATGGCCGCATTTGCAAACGTCGAATTGAGGATCGATGGAGAATGTTGTCTTCTGGCCGCAGAGACACGGTTCATGAGCCGTATGTCTGCCCATTCCGGGGGAACGCGGTTCATGTGAAAAGCGATAGGAAAGAGAACAACCGTGCTGCCGGTAAATTCGACCAGCTTCTCTGCCCACGGAAGATATTTGTCCCATTGTTTTTCATTCAAGCCGTGAAAAAGGAACAAGATCCGGCCGGATTTTTTCGGCACCATTTTTTTGAAAACCGTAATATCGAAATCCCTGTTTTCGATAATATCTATATCGTGATGTTTGATGCCTGCGGGATATTCGATAAAATCGCTGCGGCTTAAATCGGCGGCTCTTTCATGAAAGCTCATGCGGTGTTCCTCGCATGTATACTCACCGGCGCCGGGAAGCCATGCCCAGCTCTTTGAGCGAAATGCGAATTTAAAAATTTCGATGCCGGTTCCCGGAATATGTACGGAGCGGCCGGTTTCAATATCGATTTTTTTCAGATTGAAATAGAGACTGCGGTATGTCATTCGCTCCTCTGTTGAGCACCGCCGGTGTTCGTGCTTTTAATGGGTTCCTTTTAAGAGCGTTGCGTAAACCTTTTTATCCTTAACCAGACCGAGTGCCGCCTGTATTTGATCGTCGCTGTCAAAGGTCGATTCCATTTTTGCCTGTTCGCCTTTTAACCGGCCGAGTATCTCAGTCAGAAGCGCCGAGCGAATTTCCTTTTCATGCCGCTGGAATTGGCTGCTTTTTTCGGCTTGTAGCAATTCGCCGAGTTTTGCTGTTTCATCGGAAAATGTTTTACTGTACCCCGATGCAGAAGCGGTACGCTGCAATTCCTTCAACTGAACTTCCCCCTCCATTTCATAGGTAAATCCTTTCTCCCCGGTAAATTTTTCAAAATCTGCTGCAATATCTTTTGTGACCTGGAAATGATCCGGCAGGGTTTTATGAACGACTGCAAAATGATTTGCATATTTAAAGAAGAGGTCTTTCCGCGCGAGTTCTTCGATAAGCGCAATATGTTCCGTATCGGAAACCGTTGAATCGGGTTTAATGCCGCCGTCGTCCCACACGGGGCGATGGTAACGTGCTGTGAAAAATTCTTTTTTAACGCTGTCAGGAATAACTGCCACCCGGCCGTCTTTTGCCCGGTGCGTATAATCGATTTCCTGTATGCATCGGCCGCTCGGCGTATAATAACGCGCGGTCGTAATTTTTAGCGATGTCGTCTCGGAAATGCGCTCTATTGTTTGTACCAATCCTTTGCCGAACGTTCGTGTTCCGACGATAATACCACGATCCATGTCCTGTATTGCGCCTGCGACGATTTCACTTGCGCTGGCACTGTTGTGGTCAACGAGTACGACAAGCGGTACGTCCGGCAGCATCGGCATTTCCGATGAGAAATATTTATGTTCGGAATCGGCCCTCCGCCCGCGCGTGGAAACGACGAGCGTACTGTCCGGAACAAATTGAGTGACAACTTCTACCGCCATTTCCAGCAGCCCTCCCGGATTTCCGCGGAGATCGAGAATGACTCCTTTCACATCGCCCTTAGCTTTCAAATCTTTCAACGTGCTGCGCATGTCGCTTCCGGTCGTCCGGTAAAAACGTTCCAGCCTCACATAAGCGATGCCCGGTTCCAGAAAACCTGAATAGGATACGTTGTGCACGGGAATTTCTTCCCTCATCAGGGAAAACACAAGGGGCGCTTTTTCTCCTTCGCGTTCAATTGTCAATTGAATGGGCGTTCCCTGCGTGCCGCGCACAAGCAGCCGAACATCCTCTATCGATTGACCGATAACGCTTTTCCCGTCGACTCCGGTAATCCGATCGCCGACTTCGATGCCTTGTTTTGCGGCGGAAAATCCGTTCGATCAATCCGACAACGGTTACATATCCGTCCCGGGCGCCGATTGTAATACCGATGCCGCCGTATTTTCCGCTTGTGACCAGATCGATTTCGTCGCCTTCTTTCTCACCGATAAACGTCGTATACGGATCCAGAGTTTTCAGCATTCCGTCGATTCCGGCTCGCATAAAGAGTTCGGGATTGATCTGATCCACATAATTCGCCGCGACATCTTTATAGACTCGTGTGAATGTATCGATACCGTTGTAGATATTTAAAAAATATTCGTTGTCATCGCCGAAGAAAAAACCATAAGCGGCGACGCCGGCTGCAAGTGCGGTAACACAAAGAGCTGTGACGATTTTTCCGTTTCTCTTGAAGATCATAAAAATCCTTTACTTCTTTTTCTCTTTCGCATTCTCAATATGCTTCTCGATGCGGGGTGAGAGAATTTCCCATATTGCATCATGAATATCATCGACAGTTTGGAGACCGTCAAGGAGACGGTAGCGCGCTTCCTTTTTTGCCAGATCGAGGTAGCCATTGCGGACGCGTTCGTAAAAATCTATACCGCTGGATTCCATCCGGTCCTTATTCTTTTTTGCCCGAAGAATTCGTTTTTCGATTTCTTTAATAGGAATGTCCAAGAAAAAAGTTATATCGGGGACGAGGTTATCCGTTGCATAGCGATTAATGGCGGAAATGACTTCCAGAGGAATGCCGCGGCCGCAGCCTTGATACGCTGTTGTCGAATCGTAATATCTGTCGCAAAGAACGACCATGCCTCCTTCGAGCGCGGGTTTGATGATTTCTTTGACTAACTGGGAACGGCTTGCAGAAAAAAGAAACAATTCGCTCGCTTCTGTCATGGAAATGTTGTTTTTGTCAAGGAGCATCATTCTGATGCGTTCGCCGATATCCGTTCCGCCGGGTTCTCGCAAAACAAGAACGCGATGTCCTTCGCGTGTAAGGCGCTCTGCAAGCAGCTGCACCTGAGTAGATTTTCCGGAGTTGTCAAGTCCTTCGAATGTGATAAACATAAAGAGGAAAGCCGCAGATAGTGAAGAAAATTAGGTTACTTATTCGATGCCTCTATAAAAGAATGTATCATGTGCTATGTACGTCCAAAGCTCTACATAATATAATACCCAAATTCACGGTTTTTTGCAAATCCAATGGGTAGATAACAGTTATTTGGTTGATTAGTTGATTGGTTATTTGGTTATTTGGTTGCTTGGTTCAGATGGAAATATAAAAAAGATTCCCGCTATTGCCCGCCAATCTTGATGGCGGGCCGCAATATCTTTGTTGTTTGCGTTTTTAAATTGGCAATTGACAATTTGCGATCGCAATTTCTTCGTTGTTTTCGTTTTAAATTGGCAATTGACAATTCGCGATTCGCAATTTCTCCTCATTCCCCATTTACTGCTTTTAAAATCTTGTAATGAGACTCATTTTTCGCTATATTTTTCATCATAAAGATTGCTTTTTTGCATTCTTTCTTGAACAAGGAATCGAAAACGATGAAAAAATATATTTTCCCCTTTTTGGCGATATTCTTTTTTCAGGGATGTATTCAGCAAATCGCTTTACAATCTATGGGCGGAATACTGGATAACGGCATGGCGGTTTTTAATGAAGAATCGGACTTTCAATTGGCGCACGAAGCGCTTGGAAGCAATCTAAAACTCATCGAGGCGCTGATTAAAAGCGATACTGAGAATACGCAATTTCTGGTTTTCGCAGCTGAGGGGTATCAGGGCTACGGTCTTGCTTTTTGCGAGGATGACAGCCTGGAACGCGCGCGGGTTTTTTATCTGCGCGGCAAGGATTACGGTCTGCGTGCATTGAAGAAAAATAACAAATTCAAGGAAGCGTTGGACGGAAATCTTGATGAATTCCTGGCGGCAGTTCAAACCTTCTCAAAAGACGATGTACCCGCTCTGTTCTGGACGGGATTCAGCTGGGGAAGCTATATCAATATTACACGCACAGATGTGGAGGCGCTTTCCGAGATCAGCAAAGTGACCGCATTGGTTCAGCGGGCTGCGGAATTGGATTCTGCTTATTATCACGGCGGAGCATACCTCTTTTTAGCAGCTATGGAAGGAAGTGTTCCTAAAGGTTTAGGCGGGCATCCGGAAAAAGCGAAAGAGCTCTTCGAAAAATGTCTTGCCGTCAACGGCGGAAAATTTTTGATGACCCAATTGTACTATGCCAAAACAGTTGCGGTGCAGATGCAGGATCAACAGCTGTTCGAATCGCTTTTGAAACAAATCGATGACGCATCGATTGATATACTGCCTGAAGCGCGTTTTGCCAACGTTGTCGCAAAGCAAAAAGCGCGCAAGCTTCTGGCGCATGAGAGCGATTTATTTTAGGTCATTCTTTGTAGCCGACACCCGCCTGAATGACTACGTCATCAGTCGGGCAGGCCGGCGTTGGGAGATGCCCGGTCGGGGTTGCACTAATTCAAGCACAAAATGAAAAATAAAGGAATAAGTAATATTATGAAACATATAACATTTTCAATACTATTCGGTTTGGTCTGGATCGCCTGTGCTTCCGCACAGGAATATACCATCAAATTTGCCACGCTGGCTCCCGAAGGCAGCACCTGGATCAATATCATGAAAGAATACGATGCCGCCGTGCGCAGAGAAAGCGGCGGCCGGCTCGGATTTAAGATTTACGCCGGCGGTGTTGCCGGGGACGAGAAAGATGTAATTCGCAAAATCCGGCTGGGACAATTCCAAAGCGCCGGCGTAACTGGTACAGGCATCGGTGAAGTTGCAAAATCGGTACGCATACTTGATTCACCGTTTCTCTTTAAAAACACGGCTGAAGTAGATCATATCCTGACACAGTTCGACGGAGAGTTTCGCAGAGAATTTGAGTCGAACGGTTTTGTTCTGCTCGGCTGGGCGGAGGTCGGCTCGGTATATGTAATCACCAAAACGCCCGTTGCAAAGATCAACGATTTAAAAAACGTAAAAATGTGGGAGTGGGAAGGGGATCCGGTAGCAGATGCGCTGTTTAAAACAATCGGCATCAATCCGATTCCGCTCTCAATCACCGATGCATTGACATCCCTGCAGACCGGATTGGTCACCGGCGCATATTCCTCGCCACTGGCTATTGTTTCTTTGCAGTGGTATGCAGCCACAAAATATCTGATGGATTATCCCATTACCAATTCATCGGGAGCGGTTCTGATTTCAAAAAAGGAATTCGACAAGCTTCCGGCAGATCTCCAGGAAGTTCTTCTTAGAAACGGGGCATTGTGCCTGCGCAAGTTGACGGAACAAAGCCGCCGGGATAATCTGAAATCGCTGGAAGTTCTCAAACAGAATAAAATGACATTCGTCAAACCGGATGCCAATGAAGTAAAAACATACGATGCTGTAGGAGAAAAAACGCGCCGTGCGCTAGCCGGGCGGCTGTTCTCGGAAGACTTGCTCAATCGCGTGGAAAAATCTCTTGCGGACTTCCGTGCGAAAGGCGGCAAATGAAGATTCTGAAATTTATCGACCGTGCGCTCGACGTTGCGGCCGGATGGCTGATCGTCGGCTTTCTCGGCGTGATGATCGTTATGGCGTTCAGTCAGGTCGTTCTGCGCAATTTTTTCCATACCAGCATCGAATGGGGGGATGTTTTTCTTCGTCATTTGGTATTATGGATAGGTTTTCTTGGTGCGGTCATTGCGGCAGGTGAACGCCGCCACTTGAAAATAGAATTCATCTCCAAGCTCGTTTCCAAAAAACCGCACAAATTGTTTTTAATTATAACTAATCTCTTCGCTGCGGCGGTCTGTTTTTTCCTTATGCAGGCGGCTGACGGCTTTGTGCAGTCGGAAATTGAATCGGCCTCGGTGCTCATTCTAAACCTTCCGACATGGTACTTTATCGTCATACTTCCCATAGGTTACGCGGTACTGTGTTTTAGGTTTGCGGCGCATTCAATTCTCTGGATAGCCGAGATATTTAAAGGCAATTGGGAAGTGACGGAGGTGCAGCACATATGATGCTCGTTCTTGTTGTGCTGGTTCTTGCTGCGCTGGTGCTTATCGGTGCGCCTCTCTTCACGATCATAGGCACAATTGCCCTCTACGGTTTTTACGCAGAAGGCGTGGATACCGCAGCGGTTATGGTGGAACTTTACCGGCTTGCAAGCCAGCCGGTACTGCTGGCGATTCCTCTTTTTACCGTAGCCGGATATTTTTTGGCGGAAAGCAAAGCTCCCAAACGCATAATTGCTTTTGCGCAGGCGCTTATCGGATGGATGCCGGGCGGACTTGCGGTCGTGGTGCTGGGAAGCTGTGCGGTTTTCACCGCATTTACCGGCGGATCGGGAGTGACAATCGTTGCTCTCGGCGGACTTGTTTTTCCAATTCTCATTCAAGAAGGATACACGGAAAAATTCGCTCTCGGCCTTGTGACGACTTCCGGAAGTCTCGGATTGCTGTTCCCGCCCAGTCTCCCGATTATTCTCTACGGAACATTTGCAGAAGTGTCCATTGATAATTTATTCCGTGCGGGACTTGTCCCGGGTACTATTCTTGTTCTCGTCATTGCAGTCTACAGCATCTACCAGGGACGCAAGACGAACGTACCGCGGCATGCATTCGAATGGAAGAATTTATGGACGGCGCTCAAAGGCATTGCATGGGAAATACCGCTTCCGTTTTTTATCATCGGCGGCATTTACGGCGGTTATTTTACGGCCACCGAAGCTGCCGCAGTAACGGCATTTTATGTGTTCGTCGTGGAAGTCTTTATTTATAAAGATTTGAAGTTGACTACCGATGTGCCGCGCGTGATGAAAGAAAGCATGGTACTTGTCGGTGCGATACTCATGATTCTCGGCTGTGCTATGGGATTGACGAGCTACCTGATCGATCAGCAGGTTCCGCAGCGTTTGTTCGAATTCATCAGTCAGGTCGTAACGAGCAAGATTGTTTTTCTTATGCTGTTAAACGTCTTCTTGTTGATGATCGGCATGATGATGGAAATATTTTCCGCGATAGTCGTCGTTCCCCTTATCGTACCGGTAGCAATGCAGTACGGCATCAACCCGGTTCATCTCGGTATTATTTTCCTGGCGAATCTGGAAATTGCGTACCTCATGCCGCCGGTCGGATTAAATTTATTCATGGCCAGTTTCCGGTTCAACAAGCCCATCGGCAAAATAGCGATAGCGACGCTGCCGTTTATTCTCGTTTTGTTTATAGCGTTGATACTGATAACGTATGTACCGGAACTCAGTTTGTGGTTCGTGAAGAATTAAGAACTCATGTTACGCATAGACAGGATTATTTGAAAAAGCAATGGGTTTCAATTGACGCAATTGACTATAGGCAGTCATGAGAGCCTGCATATAGATACCAAGCTTCAAAGCTGTATGATTTTTTCCGGTAGAGATTTTAAGCATTTCGAGTTTGACATAGGCACAGAGAGCGGCATAGAAATGGGTTGTTTGTGTGGCAACCGTACGAGTCGGTGATTTTTCAAGAGAAGCATTTTGCTTAAGCGACCTATGATATTCTTCGACATGCCATCGTTTACGATAGAGTGTCGTCATTTCCTCGTAGGTGAGTGTCGTATGACTGGTAACCAAATACAAAACACCAATACTTCCATCTTTGTTTGCAAAGACTTGTTTGGCCAGCAAAAGCGGGAAATCAACTCCTTCAAGATAGATTTCCATGGTGCTCCGTTCTGTCATGGTCACGGTGTCAACAGACTGATACTTTCCTTGTCGTTTATCGGTCTTGGAAAGGGCTACCTTACGATTATTTTTCAGCGGCATCACAAAATGTTTCTTCAACGTATGCTTGACAAACATCATGTTATCGGCGGAAGCATACCAAACATCGTTCAAAACATAGCAAAATTGAATGCAATTCTTGATACATGCTTGTAACAGACGCTGATAATATGTGTTCTTTGAAACAGGACTTCGTCTTCGGTCTTTTTTGGTGGCTGGATCCACATAGTAATCCGTTTTCGCGATAATCTCGAAACCGACAGGTAAAGAGACACCATCGTGTACCGGACTATGGTATAATGCTGTCATAAAATTAATCCCTTTGACCTGGCAACCCTTGGTATGATCATAATGCCAGCACACGATATCATTCTCATCCGTGTAGGGCTTTTCTTCGATGCTATCGTCCAAGGCAATAATACCATTGGGAGATTCTATCTCTCGAACGTGTGGTTTCACCAAATGCCATAAATCTTTTGACCGTGGGATGGTCTCTGATAATGATCGAGTAATCTTGTCGTGACTCAATGAACCGTGTAATAAGTTCGATAACCGTGTCGCCGGCGTTTGTGAATATGAACATATTAAATAATCGCTGTATATATCTAACATTGATTTGTTCATCAGGTAGGTCCTTTCTTTTGCTTAAGGATAACCTAATGTACTCTTCTTTTCTCTATTTTGCGTAACATGAGTTAAGAATTCAGAATCCAGAATCCAGAATGAAGAATGCAGAATGACGGTTGGCCGTTATGTCATCAAAAGAGCCGGACAATTGCTCCGGCTTTTTTTAAGTCTAAGATCTTCTCTGTAACCGCGACGGGTCGTCGCGGGGGAACCGGTCATCATTGTATGCGCGACCGCTGGTCGCGGAAAGCTCTTGATAGCAATCAGCAATTGGCGATTCTCCCAATTGACAATTCGCGATTGTAAATTAGCAATTCTCCTCATTCCACAGTTTTCGCCGAAAAATTGACAAAGGCACTTCGTCTGAGTATATTAATATAACGATAACATGGAGGAAGTAGATGGAACGAATTGTAAAATTACATATTGAAAAACTTCCGGAAGGGGTTTTTCTTGCAACGTCCGATGAAATAGAAGGGTTGGTTGCACAAGGACGAACAATTAGTGAGACATTAGAAATTGCGCGTGATGTTGCAAAAAAAATCCTTGAATTGCGAGAGGAATATTCGAATAAGAACGCATTGGAAGTACCGTTTGACTATCCACTTGTTGTAGAAATGTAATGGGACGGCTGTCGGGGTTTGCCTATAGAGAAGTTGTGAAAAGGCTAAAATTGTTTGGATTTACATTTTACCGTCAAGCTGCCGGCAGCTATGAAATCTGGTTTAATGAAACAACAAAGAAAGTTACTACAATTCCTCACCATTCGGGCGATATCCCCGAGGGAACATTGCGAGTGATTAGAAAGCAAGCCGGAATTTGCCCGGAAGATTTTTTGAATAGCTGAATTATAAACCGTTTCTCGAATAACCTTTTCCCAATCTCATTCAACTGACTCAGGACACCATCCTCAAGTATCGAAGGCTCGGCTTCGTCGCAATGATGGCATGCCTGCCTGCGTGACTGCTTCAGCAGTCGGGCATGCCCCCGGCTGGAATCGGCGATTGTCAATTCGCAATTGCCCCCATTCACCGCTTGCAATTCACTATTCGCAATCGACAATTCGAGATTGGCGATTTTTCTTCTCCCCCTTGTGCTTTGTTGATGAAATTGGTAGATTCCAAAACACAGAAGTAAGCTACAATATAAAATTGTCTGAAGAAAGAGGCAGGTCCTGGGGAAATGCCGGCATCAAACGCTATGCATTGTATTTTAATCCAATCTTGGCTTTTTCAAAGGATTTGTAATAATTACATGGAATTATTGTGCACTTTACAGCCAAATAATAGTTAAGCGCACGCGATAGAAAAGAAAATTATGGTTTTCAAATTTTCATATATCTTAATAATAATTATCACAGGTATTCCTTTTTTAGGGAACTCACAGGCATTAAATACTACTAAGGTTGTTGGCGAATATTCAAATTATGACTACGCCTACAAAATACATTTACCTGAAGGGTTTGTTGCTTATCGAAGTTCTGCACCAAATCCAAATCATGGATTCGGTGCATATCTTGATAAAGCTAAATCAGCCTATTTATGGGTGGATGCAAGTTATAATACATTATTGTGGCAAAACCTTGAAGAAGCTATTGACTCCACAATAGCATTTCTTAAGAATGAATCTAATTCTGATATAGTCGTCCTGCTTCGCGAACCGGCGCGACTGGATTCTCTTTCTGCCTACCATAGTATTGTGAGATATAAGAATAATAATGGTGTTTTTTATTTAGAAGAAACCTTATTGGCTCCTCGAAGGCAACCACACGGAGACGATATTGTTCATTCGATTAATCTACGAACTCCTGAGTCAATGATGCCAAAACACAAAAAACTGTTTAACCAACTTGGGAATAATTTTGTTTTGCAACGCTTACCAAAATAACGCATGCACCTAACCGGCTCAACGAAGTGGTCACTTTGTGACAAGCTGACAGCCTGCCACAAGATGAATTCCCGTTAAAATGAACGCGATCAAAAGTCGCACATGGCGGGCGGCCCACCTTTAGCGTAATGGTGATCCGTTAGGCGCGTGTCATGATGATTAATAAAAAGGTATTTCATTTGCGCAAAGTGTTTTTATCGATATTGCTTTTAACTTTTTATTTTTTTACAAATTGCGGCCATTCTCAAAATCGGGATAATGGACAATATAATAAAACATGGAGTAATTTTATTCAAACGGTAAAAGAACTTCAATCGCATGATAGCACAACGGAATATCCCAATGAAAAATTCTATCATGCACAGAAATTACTCGATATGGAGAAACATGATTTTAACTACTGGGGGAAAATTATTGTTGCTGATTCACCATATACAGAAGCGATGGTAAAACCAGAGCCGGAAGTATGGAAAGTTAACGATCAGATTTTGGTTTGCAGTGCTGATCTTTATGGCGATACTCATCGTGAATATGCATTTGGTATGGGCTGGATGGGACCAGCCGGTGGAATTCTTTGTATCTATGATTCTTTGATGCGAAAACTTGCAGAAGTCGAAACTTATTGCCTGTGGCGGATAAGCTTACGAGATTTGACGAATGAAGGCAAAAATGAAATACTTTGTTGGTCGGATGAACACCATGGTACTGGTGAATGGTTTAGGTATCTTACCATTTATGGATATTACAAAAACTTAGGTTTGAAAATTCTATGGGAAGGCAAATTATATAATGAAGCATTAAATTGCATTGATAAATATGAAATAGAAATAAATAAAGAAAACAGTAAATCGGCAGTTATCTTCAAAAAACATGTTTTTTCTCAATATCATAATGGACTGGACACTACAGTTTATTACAAAAAACTTGAACCAATGGAAACATTTCATTGGAATTCCGTAAATAAGCAATTTGAAAAATAAATTAACAGGTGCTGACTATTTTAAAAAATGAAAGATACCCTCAGAGCGGGATTTCGAAGGCTCAACAAGCAAAATCTATTCTCCCCATGCGTTCCGCGAGAGCGGAATGCTGAGTTGACAAATATTTATATGCTTCCTGCGGTCGGCTGCAATGAAATTATGCGGTTCATAGGCCGCTCTTCGCTGTTTACAACTTAAAACCGGCAATTGACAATTCGCAATTCGAGATTTGCGATTCTCCATTTACGATGTACTGTCGACTGCTTTACTGCGCCGGTTAGCCAAATCGGTTTCAATTTTATCCATCAACGGTTCTTTCAAAGGATAAATGAACATGAAGCCGGCAGCCAATAGTGCGCCGATTGCCGGATAAATGCTAAGCATCAACCTGATGCCGTTTTGAGTCTCTATGGTTTGTGCAACATTGGCATGGTAGCCGTAAAATGCAAGCAGCCATCCAGCCAGTGCAATTCCAATCGAAGCTCCGAATTTCTGAGACATCGAAGCGGCTGAGAATACAAGTCCCGTCGCACGCCGGTTATTTTTCCATTCGGAATAATCGGCAGCATCGGCATACATCGACCACACGAGCGGGAAAATTATGCCCGCGCTTAAGCCTATAAGCGCCTGGTATATCAGGATGACTGAGATATTTGATTTTCCGATAAAATAAAACATTATGCTGAACACAGAGGCAAAAATCATGGCTATTGCAAATGTATTTTTCTTTCCGATTTTATCCGACACGGGTTTTGCAAGTACGACGCCAACGATGTTGGCCGCCTGACCCAGAAGCAGGTAAATTGTGCTGATTGCAAGCGTTACATTTATCGGATTAAAGTAAATATCGCTTTGCCCCTGAAAATAATATTTAAAATAATAGATGGCAGCCCCGTCGCGTATGGTATTGAAGAAAATAGTAGAAATACCTGCGCCCACAAGTATAAACCAAGGGGCATTTTTTAAAAGGTCTTTGACATCTGCTTTGAGCGATGTTTTTTCGGTTATCGGTTTAATACGTTCGCGTGTCCACAGGAATGTAAAGAGGAAAAAGATAACGGCAAGGATTGTAATGACAATAACGGCTTCCTGTGTGCCTGTTTTATAATCGATTTCCTGAATGACTACTTTGTTTATCTTTACATCTTTGCCGGGTTTATTTGCAGTTACGATTTTTAAATTGGAAAGGTTTGCCAGATTTTCTTTGGAAACAAATGAATTCAGCCTAATTTTAATGTCGCTTGGAGAACCGTCGCGCAGCAATCCTAAGGTGTCTGTGCCTTCTTTAAATTCAAACCAGCTGAATTCGTTTGTCCGCTTGTTGACGACGCCAATTTTAAAAGGGTCTTTTGTTTTGGCGGTTAGTTTTGCCGATAAAAACAAGAGAGAATCTGCCGGCTGTTTCCGGGATCGCTCTTCAAGCTTGTTCTCCCATACGCAAATATTTTCGCCGTTGATGTTTTTCGGAGTATCTTTTAATTCAAAAACTGCCGGGTTGGTCGATTGAATGTAATTATTTGTACCGAAACCGTCGAATAACGGCTGGAATAACCCGAGTACCAAAAAGCTGCCGCCGAATGCAAAAATAAATCTGTATGTAGCAAGTGTTGTCCTCTCTTTCCCGTCGGCTGTCATGACACCCATAAGCGAAGCATACGGAACGTTTATCATTGAATAGATAATCATCATTACCGCATACGTAGCGTAGGCATAAATTATTTTTCCGCTCATATTTAAATTCGGAGTTGTAAAAGTTAAAACCCCGATAATACCGAATGGAATGGCCATCCATAAGAGATATGGTCTGAATTTCCCCCACCTTGTCTCGGTACGGTCGCCCAAAATTCCAACCAAGGGGTCAAAAGCAGCGTTGCCGACTCGGGTAAATAAGAACATGGTTCCTACCGCTGCGGCCGGTATCCCGAAGATATCGGTATAAAAAAACATAAGATACATACCAAAAAGCTTCCAGTACATTGAAGAGGCGGCATCGCCGAACCCATAGCCGATTTTTTCCTTTAAGCTAAGCCTTTGATGTATCATAATAATCCGATTCAAATTGTTGGTAAATAGAGTTCGTGGTTCTTAGTTTATAGTGCGCAGTTCAATTTTCAACATTGAGTTACTATATGGTTCCTTAACTTCTATTCACCGTTAATAATTCGCGATTCACAATTTCCAATTCACCATTAACTCTGCTTGAACTTTATTGAATATATGAAATAATATTTAGTCCCTCCCGCAAAAAGGATCCGATGCCGGCTGCAAAAAAATAATTAATAACCTGTCGACCGAAGAACTAAATAATCTCATAACCGACCAACTCTGAGCTTTTGTATCACACGATTCCAGACGCTGCATAGAATCTTCTTAAAAAGGGAATTTGTCCTTAAACCAATGCTGCGTCATCTCAAGCCAGAAAACCAACCCGCGCCACCTGCCGAATGAAGAGTAATGTTTCTCGATCGTTGGATCGCCGACCCTTCTTCCGGCATGATGCAAATCATAATATTTCCCGCGCACCCACGAATCCAGTCCCAGACGGTCGTAATGGCCAAGGAGCCGGAGAAGATTTCCGGCGGCATATTCGCCGACTCCCTTGATAGAACGTAATCGCTTGAATAACTCTTCCGTCGGCAGCGGTTCGAAGCGCCACGACTCCACATCGAGCGTTTTATCCGCAACACGTTTTGCAAATTCCAAAATGAAAGGGGAGCGGTACCCTGCGCGTATATGTTTCCTCAAAAAAGTTTCTGTGCTTTCGGCGATGGTCTCCGGTTCTGGAAAAGTGTAAGCAGTCCCGTCAAATTTTTGACCGAAAGCTTCCGTTAAATTGACATTCATAATTTCCGTCAGCGCCCAACTGCAATTTGTTGTGCAGATCATTTTAACGATATCTTCGAAAACCGTCGGTGCGCGGAGCAGCCTGCCGGCGCCGGCTTTTGCGATCCATCGGAATTGTGGCAGGGTTTTCACAAATCGATAAAATTCATCGAAATCTTCGTTTAGGCGAAGACAAGAGGCAATCTGTGCTTGCAGATCGGATTTCTGAGCTTTGCTTAGAATCTTTGTTGCAAGTGCTTCAACAGCAAGTTCGCCTCTATGCGGTGATCGGATGTCGATCTTCACAATCGTTCCGTCCATCAGCCGTACGATGCGGGTTAAGGTAGTCCGGTCTTCGCTTGTAGAAAACGGCGGGAGAGCACACCAGCCGTGACTGAATATGGTTCGTTGAAAATTGAATTCTTGCGGAACAGAAATATGCAGAATCGTGGTTTTCATTGACGTCTGTTGCAATGTAGAGAGGCTTTGGCAGAGATGCAAAATAAATAAATGGTTAATGGTAAATGGTGAATGGTAAATGATAAATGGCAAACTGCAAACAATAAATGATTATCAATCATTTGGTTTTTGAACCTTGAACGGCAGCACTGTAATACTTTAAACCAAGAACATCGAACTAAGCACCATGAACTATCATCGTCATTATTTTTTCTTCTTCCTCAGGCGTCAATGCACGGAATTCACCGGGCTTGATGCCGTCGAGTTTCAGGATACTGATGGCGACGCGAAGAAGACGCAATGTCGGAAAACCGACCGCTGCAGTCATCTTGCGCACCTGCCTGTTCCGTCCTTCCCGAATGATCAATTCAATCCATGTCGTCGGAATATTTTTCCGGAAGCGGATCGGTTTAGGCCGCGGCGGGACATCAGGAGGCGGCGTCAGGATTCTTGCCCCGGCCGGTTTAGTCCGAATATTTTCAATAATCACGCCGTCCCGCAGCTTTTGCAACGCATCCTCTATCGGAATGCCTTCGAGCTGAGCCCAGTATGTTCGGGGATGTTCGAATGCAGGATCGATAAGCAGGTGCTTAACGCTGTTGTCGTTTGTAAGCAGCAACAAGCCTTCACTATCTGCGTCGAGCCTTCCAACCGGATAAACATCCAGAGGAAAAGGACCAAATTCCCGGAGGGAACGATATCCTGCCTGATGCGTGAATTGAGAGAGGACTCCGAAAGGTTTATTGAACAGGATATATGTTTTTGCAAAAGGCAGAGCCATGGCACGCCGTCGGTTCAGAGGAAATGAATGTGATTTGTTGTGAAAAAAAAATCCCTCATGAACCAATATTAATGAGGGATTTCCGGTACAAACGTAAAGCTGATTTCCTAATTCAGACCGCTGACTTCGCCCGTCGGTTCAATGAGCGGTTCGTTATGCTGTTCTTCAAGCGCGTTGACAAAGTAAAGTTCTTCTTTCTCTTTATTGAGATGCGCGACCACAATGGAACCGCTTATGAATGTGCCTTTGAGGATCTCTTCTGCGAGAGGATCTTCGACATATTTCATAACTGCCCGGCGCAGGGGACGGGCTCCGAAGGACGGATCGAATCCTTTGTCTGCCAGGAATTCTTTTACATCGTGTGTGAGTTCGATTGAAATGCCCATCGAATTCATCCGCTTGAAAAGTTCTTTTGCAGTGATCTCTATAATCTGAATAATGTGATCCCGTTCGAGCTGGTGGAAAATGAGCGTATCGTCCACACGGTTGAGAAATTCCGGATTAAAAACACGCTTGAGCGCATCTTCGATGCCGGATTTCATACTCTTATATTTGTCGCTGTGCGTTTCCGTAACGAATCCTAATCCGCCGCCGGTTTTAATGTCTCTTGAACCGACATTCGACGTCATAATGAGAATAGTATTTTTAAAGTCCACACGGCGTCCGTTGCTGTCGGTTAAAAGTCCATCATCCAGAACCTGTAGCAGAATATTGAAAACATCCGGATGTGCTTTTTCGATTTCATCCAGGAGAACGACGGATAACGGTTTCCGCCGGACTTTTTCCGTCAACTGTCCCCCTTCTTCGTAGCCGACGTAGCCCGGAGGCGCGCCGACGAGGCGGGAAACCGAGAATTTTTCCATGTACTCGCTCATATCTATACGCACGAGTGCATCTTCGGAATCGAAAAGATAACGGGCTAGAGCTTTCGCCATTTCCGTCTTTCCGACGCCTGTGGGACCGAGGAAAATAAACGAACCGATAGGGCGTTTTGGATCTTTCAATCCGGCGCGGGCACGGCGTATGGCTTTGGTTAATTTCGAAATTGCTTCATCCTGTCCGATAATGACGGTCTTCAAAACTTCTTCCATTTTGAGAAGTTTTTCAGATTCGCTTTGAGCAACCTTCTGCACGGGAATATTCGTCATCATCGAGACGACTGCCGCACAATCTTCTTCCGTTACATCGTAGATTGTGTGCGCTTCCTTAAGGTCCCATTCCCGCTTTGCTATTTCCAGATCGTTGAGGAGTTTTTTCTCCAGATCTCTCAAACGTGCAGCTTCTTCAAAATTCTGATTTTTGACGACTTGGTTTTTCGATTGACGTATCTTTTCTATCTCTTCTTCGAGCTGCAGCACTTCTTTTGGTACTTTGATGTTCGCCAGGTGAACCCGCGAACCGGCTTCATCCATAACGTCGATCGCTTTGTCGGGCAAAAATCGGTCCGTGATATAACGATCGCTCAACCGTACTGCCGCATCGAGCGCCTTATCGTCGTAGAGGACGCTATGATGTTCTTCGTACTTGGATTTGATGTTCTGCAAAATTTTTATCGTTTCATCGACCGTTGTAGCATCGACCATAATCTTCTGAAACCGACGATCGAGCGCTCCGTCTTTTTCGATATACTGGCGGTACTCGTCCAGCGTCGTTGCACCGATGCATTGCAGATCCCCCCGTGCAAGTGCCGGCTTGAACATATTCGAAGCGTCGAGAGAACCGCTTGCTCCGCCGGCACCGACGATCGTATGTAGCTCATCAATAAACAAAATAACGTCTTTTGCTTTTTCCAGCTCGTTCATAACGGCTTTCATGCGCTCTTCAAATTGACCGCGATATTTTGTTCCGGCAACCAGCGCTGCCAAATCAAGAGTAACGACTCGTTTTTCGTGGAGAACGCGCGAAACTTTTTTTTGAACGATCCGGATGGCAAGTCCCTCTGCAATTGCGGATTTACCCACGCCCGGTTCACCGATGAGAACGGGATTGTTTTTCTTTCTCCGGCTGAGGACCTGTGCGACCCGCTCGATTTCTTTTTCACGTCCGACGATGGGATCCAGCTTGTCTTCCATCGCCAGCTTTGTTAGATCGCGTCCGAAATTGTCGAGCACAGGTGTCTTTGATCTGTCCTGTTTCTTGTCCTGCTGCGAATGAGCAGACGGCTGCGGTGCCGCAGCGCCTGCAGGTTTTCCGGAAATGATGTTGTCTAATTCATTGCGCACGATATCATAATGGACATTGAATTGGTGCAGAATTTGAGCCGCAATATTGTCGTCATCCCGCAAAAGAGAAAGGAGCAGGTGTTCCGTTCCTATAACATCGGATTTGTACAATTTGGCTTCGAGGTACGTAATTTTTAAAACCTTTTCCGCTTGCTTTGTCAATGGGATATTGCCGATTGTTAATGTGCCGCCTGAAGTCCGGACTGTATCTTCTATTGCTTTTTTTAGTTTATAAAGATCGACATTGAGATTCCTGAGAATCTTTACTGCAATGCCTTCTCCTTCGCGAATTATACCAAGGAGAAGATGTTCCGTTCCGATATAATCGTGGCCGAGCCGCAGAGCTTCCTCCCGGCTTAATCGAATAACGTCTTGAACCCTATTTGAAAAATTACCTTCCATTGTATTCCTTAGCTATATAAAATTTAATAACTTTTACTTTATTGTTAAACGGATAGCATTCCTTGAAAGTTTCTCTTTAATATAACCTTTTTTAAAAGGGGTGTCAAGAAACAGCGTTTTATGCGTTTTTCGGTTAAAACAGAGAAAATAAATATTCAAAATGCGATTTTATTGATAGGTGCTTGAATCAGATTCGTTTCTTTTCTACATTAGTGCATCTGATTTACCACAATCATGTGTCAATCCAGAAATCGGAGGTTCTATGAAAAACGTAATTATAGCGATTCTTTCGCTGTTTGCCGTCCTTTTGTCGGGATGCAATACTTTGACTCTCAAGCCCGGAGATTTTTCATGGCCGGTTGAATCCGTTCTTAAAGTGAACGAAAAAGGAATTATTCAAGATCCCCGTCACTGTTTCTCCGTGAACGTAAAAGCTCTTTCTTTTGCCGAGTTTCAGGATTCGACCGCCATTAAAACAACACTCCGGATTATTCGAGATGTGGAAGGATATTATTATATCACTGCGCCGAAATTTAAAGACGTGTATGTTTTTGAAGATGCAGAGGGGAGCCTTCAATTGAAGAAATTCATTCCGGTAAAGGAACAGGGACTTGAATCGCCCGCTTTCAACCAACGAGTACCATATATTCAATTGATCAATGAGAATGATCCCGTGTTGCTGTTGAACAAAGAGGGCATACACGAAGGAGCAAAAAAATGAAAACCGTTCTCGTTTCGATGATTATGAGCTTTCTCATGTTTGTACCGTTGACCGCTCAGCAGAAATCCGACTTTGCAACAGTTGAAAAATTTCAGGCAAAAGTCAAATCAATAACAAAATCGATTGAGACTGCTACGACAGCACAAGAATGTGCTGAGATTAGCAGCGTCCTTGATGCCACCGAGAAAGAATTCAAAGAGTACAAAGAATTGCTGGATAATTCACTATATCCGGACAATTACCTGACCATGATATCCGATTTGCATGGAAGACTGCTCGTACGTCAGCGGGATTTGGGAATTATCGAAACACAGGTGACGCATATCACGGAATTGGAAGCGAAGATCAAGGAAATCTCCGAGCAGATCGGAAAGCTGAATGAACAAAATGAAAAGCTGCTGGCCGATGTGCAGCGGCTTTCACAGAACGTGCAGAAGCTGACCGGCGATGCATTCTCATCTTTAACGCCGATCGATTCTCTCCGCCGCCAAATCGTCCAGTTGCATGCGGGACTTGCGGAACGCGATGCGCTTATCTTCTCTCTTGTCGACAGCTTGTTCTTGCAGTACGATAAGAATGTCACAGATATGAAAGATGTAGAGCGGCAAGGGCTTCTCGGCAAAGTTGAACATCACGGAATCTTTGCCAATATCAAACGCTCGCTGCAGGACAATCTGTCGTTCATCGAAGCAACGACTTTAAAGCAGAGCGACATGGCCTCCATTCTAAAGCAGCAGCAGCAGTTCCGAACGCAGTGGACCGGTATCGGCCCGAAGCTTGCCGGATTGTACGCGGGCAAACAAAAAAAGAACGATGTTGCTCTTGTAGACTCAATGCTCCAGCAATGGTCGAGTAAGGTGGATGCTGCTACATGGCGTTCGCTCAATACACTCTTTAAAGAAAAAGAGGTATGGATCAAAGAGTTCACCAATGGGGACGAGTTCTCTGATAACCTTATCGCTTTTATCGACACACAAATAAAGAATGGGGGAGGGCAGTCGCAAGAGGCACGTTATACATTTTTCAAAAATTTTGATGAGAACGTGTGGACGCCGGAATTGAGCCCTTGGCTGGCTTCTCTCGTAGACGCTCAAAAAATCACTCCCGATCAAAAGAAAAACATTGAAGGAAAAGTTCTGGAATGGAGATCTGCCGTCAAGCCGGGATCATTTCTATGGATCTATATCGGCATAGTCATCGTTCTCCTCGTTCTCGGCGGAGCAGTTCTCTTCGTTCGGAGGAAAAAAATCGTTTTGCCGAAACCCGCTCCACCCCATCAAAGCACCTGACAGAATTCCGGCCCAAGAAGGTTGTCTCAAAGCCTCACCGACGAATCGGCGGGGCTTTTTTATTCATATATCGGGCTCCAAACAGGATTAATTACTTTATCATCCTTTAGGGCTATTCCCGGTTAACAAACTTATCCATAAGTTTTTTTGCTGTCAGGATAGAAGAGAAGTATTTATCCTTGAAAGGATTGAACTATAAGATTCGTATCATTCAATGTCGTGCATATGGTCTGCGAGATGAAGAATATCTCCGACTCAAGATCTAAACTTGTATGTTGGACAAATAATGTCTGTCTCATTTTGCCAATATTCACCCACTCGCAAAGGAGAAGAGCCTTTATTCGGTTTCCTGCCGAATGGATGAGTTTGATTATGCGGCTCGATTACTGCAGGAAAAATTGCAAAAAATGTAATCTTGTAAAGAAAATATTCGATATATGTGACAAAACAGCCCTAATGTGGATCTTTTCTCATGGCACAACTGTTGCTTAAATATAAATAAAGAGAGACCGAAAAAAGGAGAAAACATGGTCTATATTGCAATTGTCATCGGTTATTGTCTCGCGCTTTTCTTGTTGATTCGCCTTTTTGATGCCATGCATCATTGGGACGAAGATGTGGATGAAATGATGGATGAAATTCACAAAGAATTAAAGCAGAAAGCAGCTTAGACAAGGGTCAGCAAAATTATTTTTGCACCCGGAAAAGGTTGATAATTCCAGCCGAAAAGAAAATAAAATTTGCCATCCAGGCTGTGATGAATGGGTCAAGATCGCCGTTGTAACCGAACACTTGACTTGCCTTCATGAAAGCGAGATAAAGGAAGGTCACGGCAGTGGCAATACCGAAGCCGAGAGCGGCTCCCGTGCGCGGGCGCCCTGAGGCAAACGGAACCGCAAAGAGCACCATAATAACACTCGCGAAGGGGAACGCGATTTTCGCATGATATTCCACCGACCAGCGGGAAATATCCTGTCCGGCTTTCAACTGGTTTTGAATAAACTCCCTCAGATCTGTATAATTCATTTCATCGGGCGTTCTCTGCTTTTTTTCAATATCCTCCGGAGTAAGGGAAAGCTCATCAAACGGAAGCTCGTTGAAAGATGTTAGTGTCTGCCCTGTATCCGCAAATTGGCGATAAGTCCCGCGCAGAAGAACCCATGAGCCTGTCTTTCGCCGTGCATCGATTCTCCAGCGCATTTGCATCGCATCATAGCGTTTGATGAGTTTTGTCCCATCCTTCGGGGAAAAATCCTGTATGCTGACTCTATTAGCAATCTGCGTTTGCGTGTCGTAGTAATTGACTGAAATTACCTCTGTTGCACCGACCTGAAAAAACAAATTGAATTTTACGGAGGGCTGGTATCCCCGGTTTAAATGCGTCCGCTCGATGTAAAATTTTTTCTGATTGGCATACGGCACAAGCCATCCGTTGACATAAATCGAAAGAAGACTGATCATCAATGCAACGATTATAAACGGCGCAAGAATGCGATACATGCTTATGCCGCTTGCCTTCAGCGCAGCTAATTCGTTTTGCGATGAAAGCCGCCCTACGACAAAAAGCGCAGCAAGGAGGACGGCAACCGGGATCATGAGCTTAATGATCTCGGGAGAGTATGCAAGATAGTATTGAAAGATAACGGCCGATGGAGCATTTGCTTCTATAAAATCATCCAGTTTTTCCATCATATCGATGATGATAAAAATAATCAGAAAGGCAAGAATTCCGAACAGCCATGAAATCAGGAATTGGCGGATGATGTACCGGTCGATAAGCTTCACAGATTATCCTTCGGAATTTGAGCGTCGGCACGCCATGATTTAGGAATCAATTTTGAGAACCAGGACCAATCGATGATCACATTTTCGTTTGCTACCTTATATGTCAGATATATTCCCACAACGCCGAGAATAATGTTTGCCATCCACATGCTCAACCATGGGGCAATCAGCCCGTGATCCGCAAGTGTTTCTCCGCCGCGCAGGCATGCCCAATATAGCGTAAAGAAACCAAGGCTTAGACTTGCCCCCACACCGAACGTTCCGCGCCTGGCCATAATTCCAAGAGGAGCGCCGATCAGGACAAAAACGAGACAGGCGCACGGGATGGAATATTTTTTGTGAATCTCAACCAAATATTTCCCGGCTTCCAGTTCGTATAAATGCGCGACGAATTTTTTGTTTTCGATAGTCTGCTTGAGCATTGTTGATGAAACCGGCGAACTGGAAGAAGGAGAAGATCCTGTTTTTAAGAGTAAAAGCGTTTGCTTTGCCGCGTCCTCTTCTTTGTGCTGCAAATTTCGCAGGCTATCGACTTTGATGCGCATATCGCTCGCGTTCATTTCACGATCGCCGCGGGGAGTAAAATTTTGATCGGTTCTTTGAAAATTAAACCCTTCTGCTTCCATGACGATGCGGTGTTTTTGAAAACGAATGATTCTATACTGTCCTTTGATACCGGTGTTAAGCTGATGAATTTCCCCATCCCAGAGATCCATAATAAGTTTTAGATAATCCGGTGAAAAGGAAATAGTACCTCTCTGTGCGGTAATCGTTGTTGAAAATGCGGGTCTGGAATAGTCGAAAATAGAAACGCCCTCGAGATCATTCGAATGCTCGAAGGTCTTGTGTACGAGAATTGTATGCCCCTGCATAAGCTGAGTAAACATGCCGGGGACCAGCGAGAGTGTCGGCTTTTTCCGCGAAATGTCGTTCATGAGTGTTCGTGTCCTGTGGTTCGCGTTCGGCAAAACGTCATTGTTAAAGAGGATCATTGCATAGCAAAGGAACACGGAAGCGACTGCCACAGGGGCCATCATTTTGTAGAGACTGACGCCGCTTGCACGAATGGCGGTTATTTCGTTCGTTGAAGCCAGCTTTCCGAATGCCATGAGCGTGGCAACAAGCACCCCCATGGGAACGGCAAGGACAAGCATCCATGCAAGATTAAGGACAACAAGTTCAACTATTATTGCCGTGCTAAGCCCTTTTCCCGCCAATTGATCCAGAAATTTCATCAGAAACTGGAGAAGGAAAATGCACATCACGAGCAAAACGGAAAAGAAGAAAGGAAGAATATGTGAACGCAGAATATGTCGCCAGAGTATGATCATAGACTATGGAATATAGTGAGAATGTTGTGCGTTTACAAGATATTGCCTTTACGCCCTGCACTCGCTATATTAAATTAATTGGATTTTTCAATACATATGTTTCCAGAAACAGTAATCGGTTCCTCATCCAAATTGTCTTCATGAGGTTATAGTGGTTTCGCAGCAAGAGAAGAGGTCGGCTGTTGATAAAATCATCGAGCCGGATTCAAGCGGACAACTCCAGCTCATCCAATTGTTGCAGCGTCATCTTCTGGCTGCTCTGGATATAGAATCTGTTGTACGAAAAATCAAGGAATTGTTTCCGCGATATTTCGGCGTTGACTCCGTCACTATTTTATTATACGATCCGACACATGATGTCCTTCTCGACAAGGGATTTGCGGGGGTTTTTCATGCCAACGAGAAATCGCTTTCCAATCCGAAATCCACGACGTTGGGTATTTTCAAAAAATCATTCCGTGAAGGCGTGCCGATTGCCGTAGAAGATTGTCTTTCTTCCGATCTTCTTCCGAAGCAATATTGCGTGGATCACAGTCTGCAATCGTTGATTGCAGTTCCTATCATTATGAAAGACCGGACCTTCGGCGTCTTAAGTCTCGAATATACATCGTACCAGCATCAATTTGTCAGGCCGGAAATTTCTTTCTATTTGGTTGTTGCGGAACTGGTTGCGCTCGTCCTTGAGAATATCCGGCAATTGAACGAAAAAAAATTCTCCCGGGATTTTTTGGATGACACAGAAGACGGTTATTTTCGGCTTTTCGAAGCTGTGCCCATAGGTCTTTTCCGCGGCACTCCCGACGGCAAGCTTCTTCGAATCAATCCGGCATTGGTCCACATCCTGGGATATCCGGACAGGGAAACCTTGCTTGCCACGAACGCCTTTGACCTGTATGTTAAGAAGGAAGACAGGGAACGATGGAAAGCGGAAGTTCTCAAAGGTGCGCGCGAATACGATCTGGAAGTTCAGCTTCAGCGCTTAGATGGAACTATTATTTGGGTGCGGCTTAGCTGCAATGCAATGCGCTCTGCCGACGGGACGATTCTCCATTACGATGGAGCCATAGCGGATGTTTCCGAAGAGAAGATTGCGGACTCCCGCATCAAAGAAGCGTACCAGGAAAAGGAACTGCTTTTAAAAGAAATCCATCACCGGGTAAAGAACAATTTGCAAATTATCTCGAGCCTCTTGAACCTTCAATCGGATTACCTTCGCGATCCGTACGATGCTGAGTTGTTCAAACAAAGCCAGGCACGCGTCAAAGCGATGGCGCTGCTGCACGAAAAATTGTATCAATCCCCCGATCTTGCACGAATCGATTTCGGCGCATACCTGCATTCGCTTGTGGCGCATTTGTTCCAATCGTATCAAACTTCGGCCGTTTCGATCGGGTATTCCATCGATGCCGATAACGTCCACTTCGATATAGATACGGCAATTCCGTGCGGATTGATCGTCGGAGAGTTGGTTTCCAACTGTTTGAAACATGCATTCCGCGGGCGAACACAAGGGCATGTGTGGATTTCCGTCGGACATTTCGACGCCCGGACAATTCGTTTGAGCGTTGCCGATAACGGCATCGGTATGAAAGAAACTACCGAGAATGTAAAGAGTGCAGCACTGGGTTTGGAGCTTGTAAAAACATTGTCCGATCAAATTTCTGCGGTACTCGATATTCAGCGTCAAGAAGGTACGCGGGTAACATTACTATTTAAAGGACGTATTAAGCGGGAAGGTACATAGGATATGGCACATGCGAAAATTTTAATTGTCGAAGATGAAAGCATCGTGGCGCGCGACTTGCAGCGCCGGCTCATTCATTTGGGTTATGATGTCGTCGGAGCAGTTCCTACAGGAGACGAAGCAATAAAAAAAGCCTCCATCCTGCTGCCGGATGTGGTTCTTATGGATGTTCGGCTCAAAGGCGATATCGACGGTATTGAAGCGGCAACGGAAATACGGTTTCGTTTTGGTATCCCGTCGATTTATCTGAGCGCCTATGCCGATAACGACACATTGAAGCGCGCCAGCGTCACCGAACCGTTCGGCTATATCTTGAAACCGTTCGAAGAGCGTGAACTGCACACGACAATCGAAATGGCATTGTACCGGAACGAGCTTGAACATAAAATCAAAGAGAATGAAACATGGTACGGCACGACGCTCCGCAGTCTCGGTGAGGCCGTCATTGCAACGAATACAAATGGTGTTATAAAATTTATGAATGCCGCCGCCGAGTCTCTGACGGGATGGAGATTGAACGAAGCGCAGGGACAAGATCTCTTCAAGGTTTTTCAAACCTTAGAAGAGTCGGCAAAGGGGAAAATTATCAATCCGGTAGAGCAAATACTGAAGAATAAAGTAACGGCTGTTCTGAAGAATCATGCGGTTCTCGTTTCTCGCGACGGAAAAGAATTTCCGATTGACGAAAGCGCATCGCCGATTAAAGATGAGCGGGGAAGCACGGTCGGTATTGTCCTGGTGTTCCAGGATGTATCGGAGCGCAAACGAACTCAGGAAGCGCTTCGATCATCGCAGGAATATGCGCAGAATATAATAGGCAGTTCGCTGGATATGATCGTTGCAGTGGATCTTGATCGCAATATTATCGAATTCAATAAGGCAGCGGAACTGACTTTCGGATATAAAAAGGAAGAAGTGCTCGGCAAGCATATCGATGTCCTCTATGCCGATCATGAAATAAGCAAGTCCGTCAACAAAACGACCGACGTCAATGGACAGGCTATGATGGAGATTTTTAATCGGAGGAAAAACGGCGAAGTGTTTCCTGCTCTCCTTTCGTCGGCTGTTCTCAAGAATTCCCGCGGTGAAAAAATCGGATTTATGGGGGTCTCACGAGACATTACCGAACTGCGGAGAGCGGAAGTGACGTTAAAAACGGCGCAGGAATACGCTCAGAATATAGTCAATAGTTCACTCGATATGATCATTGCTGTCGACAAGGATCAACGTATTGTTGAATTCAATCGTGCGGCAGAAGAAACGTTCGGTTACATGGCAAATGAAATCCTCGGCAAGCCGATCGGCGTCTTGTATCACGATCAAACCGAAGCCGATCATATCCATGCGACGACGATCAGCAATGGAAAATGCGTTCAAGAAGTCGTTAATCGCAGGAAAAATGGAGAAGTGTTCCGCAGCCTTCTTTCCGCTTCCGTATTAAAAAACGTGGACGGCAAGGCAATCGGTATGATGGGCGTTTCGAGGGACATTACGGAAGTGAAACGGGCACAAGAAGCTCTGCGAGAAAGCGAGGAGCGTTACCGCGCGATTGTTGATCTTATGCCAGATCCGATCGCGATACATATCGGCGGCAAAATTACCTTTGTCAACTCTGCCGCCATTAAAGCTTTCGCGGCTGAATCTGCCGAGGAATTGATCGGCAAGGAACTGGTCGACCTTGTCCACCCGGACTACCGGATCACGGTTGCCGAACTACTGCGGAAAATGCAGGAATATGAGAAAGTGCCGGTTGTTGAAGAAAAATTCCTGCGGTTAGACGGTACAATTCTTGAAGCCGAAGTTTCTGCAGTTCGGTTCGTCTGGCAAGGATCAACGGCAATCCAGGTTATGATACGCGATCTTGCCGAACGAAAAAGGGCGGATCAGGCTATTCGTGCTTCCGAAACGAAATATCGTACGCTGTTCGAAAATGTTCTCGACGGTATATACCAGACCACTCCGGAAGGGGAAATTCTGACGACTAATCCTGCATTTGCGCAAATGCTTGGGTATGAGTCTGAAGCGGATCTCCTGTTGATTAACGTCGATGAAATTTATGCCGACAGAACCGATCGAAAGGTATTTCTCGATACCCTTCAGAAAGAGGGACAGATGCTGAATGCCGAACTTACGATGAAGCGGAAGGACGGGAAATGCATCACAGTACTGGAAAACGCCCGTGTCGTCCGTAATAAATACGGAGAAGTATTGTTCTATGAAGGAACGATTCGAGATATCACTGCGTTGAAACTTGCACAGGTGGCATTAAAGAAGAGCGAAGAGCGTTTCCGGACATTTGCCAAATACAGCGTCGAATCGATTTGGGCTGTGGAATGCAATCCGCCTCTCGATGTCGATTTACCAATCGAAGATGCCGTCAAGCAATTCGTTGAAACGGCATATGTCTCTGAATGCAACGATCTTCTCGCACGCAGTCATGGTTTCCGGTCTGCGGATGCAATGATCGGCACATTGCTTAAAAATATTGTAAAACATTCGGAAGTGCTCGGCCTTCCAATGATTAAAGGAATGATCGCATCCAGATATCAGGTGGAAAATTTGGAAACGCACGAATTAGATAAAGAGGGAAACGATAAATTTTATTTGAATAATATAGCAGGTATTTTCGAACGTGGGAAAGTTGTCCGCGTTTGGGGTTCACAGTTGGATATTACGGAACAAAAAAGAAACAAGCTGATGAGCAGTGTGGCGTACCGGATATCGCTGATTACGGAAACTTCTAATTCCTTAGAAGAGTTCTCCGAATCAGTTCACACTCTTCTGCGTGAAGTGATGCCTGCGAAAAATTTCTCGATCGCATTGGCAGATGCCAACGGGAACATAACATATCCGTATTATTTCGATGAACTTCATACGCAGGAACAAAGGTTGAAAATGAATACCAAGGCGTTGGAATACGTTCTTCGGAAAGGCCGATCACTTTTACTGACGCCGCAACTGCTTCTTCGCTATGATCGAGAAGGAAAGAAAGACTTCTCCGGTACGGAATCTCCTATGTGGCTTGGCGTACCGCTCAAGTTGGGTGAAAAAGTCTTTGGCGCTTTGGTCGTTCATAATTATTCCACAACGCCGAGTTATAATAATGCCCAGCGAATGATTTTGGAATTTATTGCCGGCCAAATCGTGCGATTTATTCATTACAACCGCTCTCTTGAAGAGTTAAGGGAGAAAGAAGAATGGTATGAAGGGTTTTTTGAAAATAATACTTTACCATCATTCATTGCCGACAGAGACGGTGCCCTCTTAAAATGCAATATGGCCTTTGAAGAAGCCATTCGTATTGAGGCAAAACAGAATGGAACCCCTTCGGCGGGGAAAACGCTCTTCGAATCGGCAAAAGAACGAAAACAGTTTTTGGTGCGATTAGAACAAGAGAAAAAATTAGAAAATTACGAGATGGAACTCGGCGCCGTTATCGGCACATCGAAAAAAGAAAAAATAAATATCGTCGGGCATTTTAATAATGAAGGAAAGCTCGTAAGTTTCTATGGTGTTTTCTGCAACAAATAATGATACGGTCGTATCTCGAATTTTTCCATGAACATCGATGATGTTAGAAAGCAGCGGTTTGATATCGCGACCATGCCCGTCGATCCGTTTAAGCAGTTCAGCATCTGGTTTGAGGATGTCCGAATTGCAAACATTCCTTATTCGAATGCAATGGCGATAGCCACGGCCAGCAGCCAGGGCCGCCCTTCGGCACGCATGGTTCTCCTAAAAGAATTCGATCATAACGGTTTTGTTTTCTATACGAATTATGAAAGCCGAAAAGCTTCGGAATTGGAAGCAAACCCGTACGGATCGATTCTTTTTTTTGGGATGCGCTCGAGCGGCAGGTGCGCATCGAGGGAATAGTACACAGGACGACTCGCGAAGAATCCCGGCAGTATTTTGCAACACGTCCGCGCGAAAGTCAAATCGGCACATGGGTTTCCCGTCAAAGTTCCAACCTGCCGGACTGTTGCGACCTAGAAGATTCCGCCGCCGCTTTAGAGAAAAAATTTTCCGGTCAGGAAATCCAGTGTCCGGATTTCTGGGGTGGATATCGGCTCGTTCCTGAAAGTTTTGAATTCTGGCAGGAAAGACCTTATCGTCTTCATGACAGAGTCTTGTATAAAAAAAATGGGGGAAAATGGATTGTGAGCCGGCTGTTTCCATGAGGTCGTTGCAAATATGAATTCTTCCGGAAAATATTTACGCGTCATTTCGCACGACGGCGGGGTTCGATCGTCCGGCGACTCCTTCGCACTGCCGATTCACGATTTTAAGGATATTACTGCGATGGCGGCACATGCGTGCGGTGTTTCGAGTGCTGTGCTTATGTTGAAAACGGACGAACGATTATTCGTTGAGGCACGCTACCATGCCGATGCTTGTGATATCGATTCCGGCGACCCGCTCTTGTTGCAGACAATTCAGAACGAACATGTCTTCGCCGTCGAAGAAGTAACCGCGGTCAGTAGTCCTCACTCTACACCGTTTACTTTCGGCAGCAAACCTTTTCGATGTTATGCGGGCTCTTGCCTTCTTGATTCTCAAAGGCGCATTCTCGGAATCCTTGCCGTCTTTGATATCGTACCGCATGCCTTTTCGGATGAACATAAACAAGTCTTGCTATGCTTTAGCCGTCTGGCTGCTGCCCAAACGGAATTGCACCGCACTATATCTCAGGCGCAGGGGATGCAGGAAGCACTCCTTTTGTATCGGGGGAAATTTCAAGCTTACGCCGATTCTGCAGACAGCATTCTCTACGAAACGTCCGCAGAAGGGAAGATTACGGTTTGTAATTCTGCATGCATTCAATTGTTCGGTTATGAAGAGACTGAAATTTTAGATCATCCATATCTTGATTTTGTCCATCCTGATTTTCGTCAGACGGTGCAGCGCTTTTATAATGTCCAGTTTCTCCGCCAAACTCCGGCAACTTATTATGAATTGCCCCTCATTGCCAAAGAGGGCAGCGTCCAATGGCTCGGGCAGAATGCCCGTTTAATCGAAGAGGATGGCAGGGTGAAGGGGTTTTCGATTACTGCACGCGATATCACGGAAAGAAAGAATTTCGAAACTGCCTTGCGGGAAGGGCAGCAGCGATATCAAACGATCGTTGAGAACGCTGCCGAAGGGATTTATATGATCGATCCCGCGACCAAGCGAATTCTGGATGCCAATACGGCATTTGCCGGGATGCTCGATTACAGCTTGAATGAACTGCGCGGTTTGTCGATTTACGATCTCGTACTCGATTCTCGGGAAAATATCGATCATCATTTGGAAGATTTTCGCCGGCTGCGCATGCCCATACGCAGTGAGCCGCAATATCGTACGCGCGGGGGCAGAGCTGTTGATGTTGAAGCGGCTGTCAGCGTTGTGTTCCTCGACGGCAAAGAAACATTGGTGACCATTGTCCATGATGTTACAGCCCGGAAAAAAATTGAGGCAGAACTGCTTGCGAGCGAACAACGATTCCGCGATTTGTTTCGGAAGATTCCTTTGCCCGCATGGGTTTGCGATCTGGTGACTCTTAAGTTCGTAGAAGTGAACGACCAGGCGTTAAAACATTATGGCTATACGCGGGAAGAATTCCTGAATATGCGCATTACGGATATCCGGCCTCACGATGCAATGTCGCACATGAGAGTTGCTCTTGAATTGATTCAGGCGCGCCAATCGACGGAGATGGAGTCCCAGCATCGATGCAAAGATGGGCGCATTATTGAGGTAGAGACCTCCTGGCATGAATTTCATTTTAACGGCCGGAAAGCCCTGTTAGTCGTCGCCCGCGATATTACGGATATTAAGATATCGCAACAGGAAGCCCAACAGGCTAAAGAATCGGCCGAAAAAGCGAATACTGCAAAGAGTGAATTCCTTTCCAATATGAGCCACGAAATCCGGACGCCTATGAACGGGATTTTAGGAACGATTCAACTGCTTTCCCAGTCGAATTTAACGGCTGAACAACGGGCGTATCTGGATACGATCAAAGTGAGCGGTGACGCACTCCTAAAAATCATCAACGCCATTCTTGATCTTTCAAGACTCGAATCCGGCGCCGTGGAAGCTGAAGAATCGAGTCTGATTTTTGATCCTTTCATCGAAGAGACGTACGAAATCGTCGCTCTGCAGGCTGAAGAGAAGAACCTTGAGCTTCATTATTGGATCGACGACGATGTACCGTCGGTGGTCCTGACCGATGCCACCCGACTTCGGCAAATACTTTTAAATTTAGTAAGCAATGCGGTCAAGTTCACAGAGCAAGGGGGAGTCCTCGTTACGGTAACCCGGGGCACGGAGAAGTCCGGTAAAATGGAACTGCTTTTTTCGATAAAGGACTCTGGTATCGGGATTGCATCAGATCAAGTCGATCTGCTTTTCAAACCGTTTTCTCAGGTAGATTCGTCTCCATCCAGAAAATACGGCGGTGTTGGATTGGGGCTTGCATTGTGTACACGAAGCGTTGAACTGCTTGGCGGAAAAATCTGGCTTGAAAGTAAAAAGGGAACCGGTTCCACCTTCCGGTTCAGCATACGAACAGGAAATGTGCTCGATACACCCGGTGCACCGTCGAAAGCGGATGAATTTCTCGGGCGGCGTATATTATTTGCCTCGAACAATCAATTTCAGATCCAGGTCATAAAGAGACTCATGGCATCGTGGGGATGCAAGGTCGACTGTGCCGAGACTGTTCATGATGTAATGGAATATGCAGCAAGAGAACCTATGTACGACTGTATTGTTCTCAATAATGTCCTGGAGGGCATTTCCGGAGAAGCCATTTTGAGAGATATCCAGAAAAACGAAAGACTCGCACATGCCAAAGCTATTCTTCTTGCTCCACATGGCAAGCATAATAACGATATCAGTGCAGAAGATACTATCGTATTGACCAAGCCGCTTCGTCATGCGGAGTTTTTCAATGCTCTGAAAAAACATTTTTCCAGTCCAGCAGAAAAGAGAGTTCAAATGGTTCAAACTCAAGAATCGCAGCAGTTCCAGACGGCTGTAACGGATCGCAGGCTGCTTGTCGCAGAAGACAATATCATCAATCAGAAACTGATTTCGCGTATTTTAAAATCGCTCGGTTATGCATCGGAAATCGCCAATAACGGCAAAGACGCGCTTTCCAAAGTACAGACCGAACGCTATGATATCGTTTTTATGGATGTCCAGATGCCGGAGATGGACGGCTACGAAGCATCCCGGCAAATCGTGCATACGATACCGAAAGATCGAAGGCCTGTCATTATTGCGATGACCGCGCACGCGCTTCAGGGAGACCGCGAACGATGTCTGGAGGCCGGGATGGATGATTATCTGAGCAAACCGATTCTTATTAACGATGTGCGGCGCTGCCTTGAGAAATGGATCGAAATCTTGAATGGAGAAAAGTGAAAAGTACGGAGGCGTAAAATATGACTACGAAAGAAAGTCTTTATCTGCGTTTGGATGAACTTGCAAGCGAACTTGACCATGATTTTACGGTAGAAATTTCCGAAATGTACGTTAAAGATGCTCCATTACAAATAAAGGCAATTGCGGAGGCAATGAGGGGAAAAAATTCCGATGCTTTAATTCAGTCTGCTCACAAATTAAAAGGAAGCAGTCTCAATATCGGAGCTGTCAGCATAGGATCGATGTGCCTCCGGCTCGAACAGTTGGGAAAATCCGGAATGCCTTTTGAAGAAGCCGGCGATATTCAGGATCTCAAAACAGAATTTGATATTGTCAAGACTCTGTTAGAAGCATATATAAAAAAAGAAGGATCATAAAACCGCTGCTATCTGCTTTTTGGAGCGGCCTTTCTTCGATTTATTTCAAGCTCATTCCAATCCGGTCACAAGAGCGGAACACGGAATTACATTATCAGGAAATCCTTTAACCGATCTCCGAGTGAATTGCTGCCGATTCTTAATTTGCGGTAATTGGCTGTTGTTATTACTCATTCTTCTTTTTCAAACCCTCTTTTTCTTGCTAATCAGGTTTATTTTTTCTACTTTATACACATTGTGAACCCACTTATATACATAGCATCTCATCGCAACCCTTCCTGCCATGGAGTCATCTATCGGTCCTGTTGATACCAATCGGTAATTGAGTTTTCGTTTTTTTTATTGCAACAGGTGAAAAGTTTCTGTGAAGCTAAGAAGCACAGAATATATATATTTTTCGGCGAAAAGAACCGCATTATTTTGTGCCGTTGTGTTTTTGCTGACGGTGCTTTATGCTCGCAAATTGCCGGCGGATGGTTTTCCTCTCATCGGAGAGAACCAGCCGTTCATGAACGATACAACTTCTGTGGAATCGCCTTTCTCCAACGCGTATTCCGCAAGACATGCACGCGCAGCACAGGATCGCGCCGCCTATTTCAATGCTTTGCGTTCTTCGCAAAATGCATCTTTTGCCCGCTATGACAGTTTACTGCTGGTACATCGGGACTCCTCTGCAAGAGTTGCGCAATTCAAATATGTTCGAAAAGATAATCCGGTTGTCGACGGTTCCTATCACAAAAATCTCCCATTGTTCCTTAACGAACCGCTGGCCGTTTATTATAAGGATGAATTAGACTCAACGCGATGGGTCTATCGAATCCGCCGCATCGTTGACGATATCGATACGCGTATTCCGCTTGATATTCCTCTGGAAGAATACACCGATCTGCGGATGAAGAAAGCAATCCGGAAGAACTGGGAATCGATCTTACAGGCTTCACAATCCGCACAGCAAAAACAAGATGCTCTGGCAAACTTGTTCAGTTCCGTGACAAACATTGAAATTCCCATTCCACAAAACCCCCTTTTTAGTATCTTTGGAAAAAATTATGTGCGATTCCAAATTACCGGAGGAATCGATATCCATGCGGCATTTCAAAATGTCAAAAGCGATCTCTATACGACGACTGTCAATCAATCAACGAGTACTCCCGAGTTCTCTCAACAACTGCAGTTCACTTTAAACGGTGAAGTAGGCGATAAGCTGAAAGTGAGCGCGGACTGGAATACGCAGCGTACCTTCGATTACGAAAACCAGATGCACATAAATTATAGAGGCTATGATGACGATATTATTCAAAGCGTCGAAGCCGGCAACGTTTCACTGCAAACAAATTCATCTTTTATATCGAGCAGTCAAGCCTTGTTCGGCATTAAAATGGGGATGCAGTTCGGACCTTTGAAATTGACTGCTATTGCCAGCCAGAAGAAAGGACAGATCAAATCACTCTCGGTCAACAGCGGCTCCTCTTCCACGACGTTCAATATACGCCCCAGCCAGTATTCTCAAAATTACTATTTTATTGATACGAGTTATATCGGCCTCTATGGCGATTGGTATCTCGGGAAAAACCACGTCACGAACCATCCGGAAAAAACGGTGCAATATATTGAAGTATGGGTTTCGCGTATAGGGGCGGTCTCTACAAAAGAAAAAAAAGTCATCGCGTTTATGAGCCAGGACTCTGTCCTGCAATATCAGAAGAATCGTCCTCCAGCCTCGATGAATTACAGCGGGACCGGGAATGGGGAAATGGAAGCCGGAGCTTTTGTGCCGCTGATCAATGGAACGGATTATACGATCAATCAGTATATCGGAGTCATATCTCTGAAAACAGCTTTACAAACGAATCAGGCAATAGCGGTAGCGTATACCGCCGGGCCGCTGGGCGGGCCAACCACAACGATAGGTAATTCCGGTTCTCAGACGACCGGCGATTCAAGCTGGCTCGTTATGAAGCTTGTCCGGCCGCTAAATCTGGCTTCTAATCCATTCTTGAAAACCGGATGGAAGATGATGCTCAAAAGCCATTATGCAATCGGCGGCGGCGGTATCAGCGCGAACAATTTTTCCATGAAGATTCAATATCAACCATCGGGAGAGACCGCTGTCGATAATGTTCTTTCGCAAAATATCGGTGTTATGACCATGCTCGGCATGGATCGTTATAACGGTCCAAATAATGACAACGGGCCCGATAAAATTTTCGACTACATCCCCGACTTTACCGTCGACTCAGTCCGCGGGGAAATTATCTTCCCGACCGTTCAGCCTTTTGATAGCGCCTCAATAGCATATTTTTTAGCTTCAACAAATCCCACATTGCCCTCAACGCAACAACTCACGTCCGCGCAAATAACAGCAGCCGCAGATTCTTTAAATTTCAATAATCTCTACGACACGACGGCTTCGGCAGCCGATGTAGATCCGCGGAGCCGCTATATTATTACCGGAACGGCTACATCAAGCGTTCAATCGCAATACAGCGTCGGAACGAATATCGTCGAGGGAAGCGTCGTTGTGACGGTCGACGGCCAGCCGGCGGTCTTAAATACGGACTATACCGTAGATTATGTCTCCGGGACAATTACAATTAGAAATCCGTCTTTTCTTACAGCGGGACGGAATGTTCAGATAAAATATGAAGCAAACGACCTCTTCCAGCTTGCATCGAAAACACTTCTTGGTGTACGCGGAGAAATTGCCATCAACCGCAGCACGGCGCTTGGCTTTACCGTTATGAACTTGAACGAACAGTCGCTGACCGATAAGGTGCGTCTGGGGGATGAACCGACCAATAATACGATTTATGGCTTGGATGCAAGCACGAGCTTTGATGCGCCTTTTTTAACAAAGATATTGAACTGGCTTCCGGGTATCCATACCATCGAAAAATCAAGAGTCTCACTGAAGGGAGAATACGCATACATGTCTCCCGACCCGAATACCCGGACAAGTCCTGTCCCTGAAGACGGCGGAAAGAGCGTGGCCTATATAGACGATTTTGAAGGATCTCTTCAAACAATGCCGATCAGTGTCGCGTATACTTCGTGGAAGGAAGCCAGCCCGCCATATTATATTTCAACGATAGATACAGCTTATGCTATAGACGGAATTACAAAAACCGTCTCTACAGACCCGGTGAATACGATTATGGCAGATACGGATAAGATGGAATATAAAGCTCATACGACATGGTTCACCATAGCCTCAAGCGATGTTCAGATCACAGATATTTGGGGATCAAGAAGGCAGGCCGTATCCGGACAAAGCCAGGTCACGGTTTTAAATATGTATTTCGATCCCGCCCAGAGAGGAACATATAATTATTCTCAAAATTTGTTTACCAAATTATTTCTGAATCCCACAAAAGCCTGGGGTGGAGCACAGCTTGCTCTCGGCACATCAACAACGAACCTCGCCGATCAAAATATAAATTATATTCAGATGTGGGTAAAAATTGTCGCTGGACAACCTACAGTAAAACTTAACATTGATCTCGGCTATATCAGTGAAAAGTCTTATCCTTTAGGCGGGAATACTTTGATGACTGAAGACGGTTTGGATAATCATGGAATTCCGACCGGTCTTATGCATCAGGATGAGGATGCAGGTATCGACGAATTAAGCGACGATCAGGAGAAACATAAATTTTCGAACTTCCGCAATGCTTATGCTGGCACACGACTTGCAGGTGCATTTGATAATGATCCATCGGGCGACGATTGGAAGCAGCCGCCAACGAGTATTAACGGGTCGCTTGACACGGGGGCGACTGCAATATCATTCGATGGATGCAATGGTGTCGAGGGCAATTATCAAAGCGAACTCGGATCGCGTTATCCCGATACGGAAGATTTAAACGGCGATGGAATTATGAATCCGCTGAATTCGTACTTTGAATATGAATTACCGCTGGACACAAACAATGCCGTCTTCGCGCAATATGTTACGGGAGTGGGAAATAACGGCTGGCATCAAGTCAGTATCCCTCTCGAATATTTTACGCGCCAGATCGGGAGCCCGACGCTTACCGATATCCAGGACATGCGTATCTGGGTGACCGGAGCAAGCGGCAAAGTTCTGTTCCGGATTGCGAATTTTAATCTTGTCGGCAACCAATGGAGAACCGAAATTCCGAACGATCCCGTGCTGCAAGTAAGTGCGGTGAACTATCAAGACAATCCGGATTACACACCCCCTGTTCCGCTTATTGTAGATCCGACCATTACAACTCAGACGGTCTATGAGAATGAGCAATCTCTCGATCTTATCATAAGCAATCTCCAGCATGGTGATTCCACCAGAGCGGTAAAACTATTCAGTGCGCATCCGATTAATCTCTTGAATTATCATACGATGAAAATGTTTCTTCACGGCGAAACACGAAACGATGTTTCGAAAGGGTACAAAGCTTTTGTGTATAAAGATTCGGCGCATTATGATGTGCGGATTGCCTTCCGGTTCGGGACAGATTCTTCCAATTATTACGAGTACACCGCTCCGCTAAAACCCACTTGGACAAACAACGATATGATTATCCATTTTGCCGACCTATCTTCCTTAAAGGCATTACGCGACAGTACGGAGGATGTGCATGGCCCTGTACCAAACGGCCTTCCGGGCGCCACTTATTGGATTAGAGGATTTCCGACATTGACTGCCATCCAATATATGGCGATAGAAGTCAAGGATCATGATACGACAAAGAACATAAATGGCGAGGTATGGGTAGATGAACTACGTCTGACGGATGTCGATAATACGCCGGGCTCCGCTTATAAACTCGATGCAAATATCAAGCTTGCAGATGTAGCCACTATCGGTTTTTCGCTTTCTCATCTCGGTCCAACCTTCCATTCGCTGGAGGACCAATTCGGCAACCATACAGACATGCTTTCATGGAGTCTTTCTTCGACGATCAACTTTGAAAAGTTCTTGCCTGAGAGCTGGGCCGGCACACAGCTTACCATGTCATATATGCATTCTGAAAATTATCAAAAGCCGCAGTATGTCCCGGGCTCGGATGTTTTAGTGGAACAGGCTGCGCAGCAGGTTGCCGCAGCGATTGCAAGGGGAGATACTACTGTGACCGTCAAACCGGACGATATTCGTCTTGCATCACAGACGCTGACCGTGACGGACAGTTACGCTCTTCCTTCACTTCGGCTCAATATTCCGCTGGATACATGGCTTGTCACAAAGACGATCAATCAGATGATATTCGGTTATTCATACAGCTCTACGTTTCAGCGTTCGCCGACGGTCGAATGGTCGAAATCCTGGACATGGGAAGCGCATGTATCGTATAATATTCAATTTTCTCCTGCGAATTCTTTTAAACCGTTCCACTGGCTGGGGAAATTTTTCCTTACAAGTATCTGGCAGGATCTTACGATTTATTTTACACCGAGGAACATATCTGTGACGACCTCCTTCACCCGGAGCCAATCGCAGAGCCAGACTCGATATTCGGCCACCGACAACCCTCTTGTATATAATCTTACAGCATCGCGGTCTTTAAATTTCACATGGCAATGGTTTGAAGGCAAATATCTCGACCTGGGCACGAATTATCAGGTCGCAATCGGCAGTACTCTTTATGATCTTGAAACGGATCGATACGGGAACCAGCGATCCTTCTACGATATCCTGAAAGATATGATCTTAAGTGATCGTCTTATCGACTTCGGCGTCGATCAAAGTTATTCGCAGGGCATAACATGGAATCCTCAAATCAAAATTCCCAATACTACGTGGCTGGGAAAGTTCATCCGTCCATCTCTGCAGTATTCAACTCAGGTACAGCTGGGCGGACAATATCGGCTCCGGCGCTCTGGGGAAAAGTGCGGCCACGAACAGTTCATTTCGTTTTTCGACAGATATCGACCTGCACTCCATTAGTTCGGCTCTCTGGTCGTCGGATGGATCGTCATCGCCGCTGCCGAATGATACGAGCCGAAGCCGCGGAATCAAGAAGGCGTCGCAGCAGCTCTCAGCGTTGACAAAATTTCTTTTCAAAGACTTGCTCCTCGACTTTGACAGATTGACGTTCAGTTTTTCGAATGGCAACAATATCCAAAACACAGAGGTCACGGGTGGAGAAGGGTTCGCAAATCTTTTTGCGCGTGCTCCGTTTATCCAATCTTCCCTGCCGGAAAACGGTCCATCGCTTCTCTATCAACTCGGTGTGTCTTCAGATCCTAATGGAAGAGTCGTGCTGGGTACGAAAAATTCTTTCCCGTTTATTACCGGATATACCATTCCCGGATTGCGTGCAGACACCGGATTGCCGACGGATATGTTTTCACAAAATAATATGATCACGGTAGGCACCGGCAGGACTCTCTGGGAAGGAGCCCGGTCGACTTGAACTGGAATTATAGCTGGTCTTACAGCACAAATCAAACAATGTCGACCGATGAATTCGGACGGATACAAGATACGACAAACAGGACGATAAGCGGAAGCATGCAGCGTTCGTTCCTTGCATTTCCTAATGTGTTTATCTTTAAAATATTTAATACGAGCATCGATAATGTGGATAAAAAATATGAAGCGTTAAAAAGCGATACGACACTCACAAACGATAAAAGACTTTCAATGGCTTTCCAGCAGGGATTCGAAGCGTTTCCATTTCTGACACAACTCTTCGGGTCGATGCTCCCGCGAGTGAATTGGTCGTTTCACTGGAGCGGTCTGGAAAAGTTTTCTTTATTTAAGTCGTTTGCATCCAGTATTTCGCTGGAACATGCATATACTTCGAGTTACAGTGAACAATGGAATGTCATGACATCGGGTGAAGAGGTCGTACAAAGTCAAAGCATCGCTTATGCTTTTTCTCCGCTCATCGGAGTAAATATCGAATTTAAAGGATTGGGGAAGGGTACTCTAAGTGCAAACTGCCGATATAACACCGGCACTACATTCGATCTTACACCTGCAAGTCTTAATGCGACAGAAACCGATCAGTCAAGCGTTACAGCGACCTTATCGTACCGCCAGCAGGGATTTAATCTTCCGTTGTTCGGAATATCTCTTTCGAATGATGTGGAGGGAAGCATGTCGTATTCCGTGAACAATAATTCAACGATTTTGTACAGCTTCGATCCTACATATACAAGCACTCCAGGGACCGGTTCGATCATGACGACTCTTCAACCGCGAATCAAATATACACTCAGCTCGCGCATTACCGCCTCAATCTATTATCGGTATATGCGCACTGCACCGACATCGAGCGGGTCGAATGTGACAGGCAGTACGGCAAATGAAGGCGGGCTTGACGTGCATATCGCCATACAGTAAGAAGCGGGTTTGCTTCTCTTTTCTTTAATCGATACTTTAGAAATTATGAAAAAGACCAAAAGAATATTATGGGTGGATGACGAAATCGATATGCTCCGCCCGCACCTTCGAATTCTGGAACAAAAAGGATACGAAGTCGAGACGGCGACTAATGGCGACGACGCAATAATGCTCGTAAGAACGAAAAAATTTGATCTTGTCTTTCTCGATGAAATGATGCCCGGAATCGGAGGTCTGCAGACACTCGGTGCTTTGAAGGATCTGGAACCGGCGCTGCCGGTTGTCATGGTAACGAAGAATGAGGCGGAGAGTCTGATGGAAGAAGCGATAGGCGGGAAAATCACGGATTACCTGACAAAACCGGTCAATCCGAGTCAGATTCTTCTTGCATGCAAGAAAATATTCGAATCGAAAGAGATCGGCGACGCTCATGTCTCTCGAAATTATGTTGAAGAATTTCAGACCATCAACGATGTATTGTACGATCCCTTAAATCAGGAAGAATGGATCGAAATCTATAAAAAAATGACGGAATGGGACAGGGAACTCGATGCACATTCAGATCTTGGACTGCGGCAGACGCTGCTCGATCAGCGGCGGGAGGCAAATGCAAAATTTGCAAAATATGTCGAGAGTTCCTACAGGAAATGGCTTGAACAGCCGAATCGTGCGATTGCTCTCTCGCCCGATGTTGTCGAGCGATATGTGTTTCCGCAAATAAACGATTCCTGTTCGCTCTTTTTTATCGTCGTGGATTGTCTTCGGTACGACCAGTGGCTGGTGATGGAACAGATGCTGTCGGAATATTTTACGTTCGAGAAAAATTTTTATTTCAGTATCTTGCCTACGGCAACACCGTATTCCCGCAATGCTATTTTCAGCGGGCTGTTTCCGTCAGAACTTCAAAAACGTTTTCCAGAGATATGGCAGGAGGGGGAAGACGATGAAAGCAGCCGAAACCGATATGAACATGAATTGTTGAACCGGCTTCTTGAACGAAAATTCACAAAGACCAAAACGGAAGCAAGATATGTAAAGATCTTAGACGCAGAATTTGGAAAACAAATTGAATCGAATATTCTTTCGTATCTTCCAAACCGGTTAACCGCTATAGTCGTCAATTTTATCGATATGCTGGCGCATGGACGATCCGATTCTCCCATTCTTAAGGAAATTGCTCCGGATGAAGCTGCCTATCGCACGCTCACGAGATCATGGTTTCAACATTCATCTCTCTTCGGTATGTTAAAAACGCTGAGCCGGCAAAAAAATGTTAAGATCATCCTTACCACGGATCATGGAAGCGTGCGCTGCCTGCGCGGTGCAAAAGTTCTCGGGGACCGCGAAGCCTCCGCGAATTTGCGGTTCAAGTACGGACGCAATTTGAAGGTGGAAGAAAAGAATGCCTTCATTATGAAAAATCCCTCAGAGTATAACCTTCCAAAGGACAGCGTAACGACAAACTACATTATCGCTAAAGAAGATTATTATTTCGTTTATCCGACGGATTATCATAAGTACTTGAATTATTACCGCGATAGTTTTCAGCACGGAGGAATATCTCTTGAAGAGATGATTCTGCCGATTGTCAAGATGGAACCAAAATGATCGCCGAACAAGCGACGCAATCGGTGCAAGAGACCATTGTGTTTGCACAAACGTTTGCGAGCTTATTGCGGCGCGGAGATATCGTTGCCATCTACGGCGATCTGGGAAGCGGTAAAACACAGTTTGTCAAAGGGGCATGCAAAGCATTGCATGCTGCATCGTCCATTGTAAGCCCGACGTTCGTGCTCCTCCATCGGTACGAAGGCCGTGACCATACAGGCAAAGAACTGCTGCTCTACCATCTTGACCTGTATCGTATTCAATCGCCGAACGAAATCTACGATCTTGGATACGAAGAATTTTTCGGCGGTGCAGGAATCACCTTCATTGAATGGGCGGAAAAGCTGGGAGAACTTTTGCCGAAACGCCGCTATGATGTGCACTGTTCTTACGGCGAAAAGGAAAACGAACGCGCCATTAAGATCGAGTTGCTTGAGGAGTAAATTGTGGCGATATTAGGCATTGAAACGTCTACAGCAGTTTGTTCGGCGGGCATGATCGAAGAGAATGGAGGCGTGAAAGAGCTTGCACTTATCGAATCGCACATCCATTCGGAAAAACTGTTGAATCTGATTGAGGAAGTTTGCAGCGGCTCATTGAAGCTGCTGCAAGGCGTGGCTGTGTCTATCGGGCCGGGTTCCTTTACTGGTCTGCGGATCGGATTGAGTACGGCAAAAGGATTGTGTTACGGATTGGGCATCCCTCTTTTAACGGTTCCAACATTTAAAGCAATTGCCCGATGTGCTGCACGGAAGAAGGAATGCGATTCCCTTTTGATTTGTCTGGATGCCAAGCAAGGCGAGTATTATGCGGCATCCTGGCGTAAAGAAGCGCAAGGAAGAGAGCAAGAATCCGCCGTGCAGATTCTTACAATGCCGGACGTACTACGTTTGATTCCCGGATCTGCTTTGCTTGTGACCGATTGTCCGGATGCAATGCAGAAGATCGATGCCGTTCTTCAAATTGAAGATGTGCATCAATTCTGCAGCGGAGCAATAGTTGCCGAGCTTGGAAGGGAAATGCTGGAGAATGGTCAACAGGCCGATGTGGCGTCGTGTGAACCGCTTTATTTAAAAGATTTTATCGTTCGGACACGGCTGAAAACATAAAAAGAAAAATCCTATTCGTACGAGGCAAAGTTTCGCCCCGACGGATAGGGAAACGGCTTAAAGAATGTGAGGAGATTCTTATGGCGTGGTTTAAACGGTCAAAAGAAAATATTTCTTCCGATGGTCAAAAAAAAGATATTCCGGACGGTATGTGGACAAAATGCGACGGCTGCGGAGAAATTATACATAAAAAGCAACTGGAGCAGAATTATTTTACCTGTGCCAAATGCAACTATCATTTTCGCATCGGCAGCAAAGAGTATTTTGAAATTCTTTTGGACCACGGAACATTCAAAGAAACAGAAAAAAGAATGCGATCCCTGGATATTCTGGGATTTATCGATACCAAGCCGTATGCGAAGCGAATCGACGAGTCGATAAAGAAAACAGGTTTGCATGACGCCGTTCGAACCGGGGAGGGAGAAATCAACGGTATTCCTCTTATCATTGCATGCATGGATTTTTCCTTTATAGGCGGGAGCATGGGATCGGTCGTCGGTGAAAAAATTTCACGTGCGGCCGATCTGGCACGGAGAAAAAAACGTCCGCTGCTTGTAGTATCCTCAAGCGGAGGTGCACGAATGCAGGAAGCTGCTCTTTCGCTCATGCAGATGGCAAAGACAAGCGCAAAAATAGCACAGCTTTCCGATGCCGGAATACCGTATATTGCTGTTCTCGCCGATCCCACAGCGGGCGGTGTAACGGCGAGTTTTGCCATGCTGGGGGATGTTCAAATTGCCGAACCATCTGCATTTATCGGTTTTGCAGGCCCGCGCGTTATCAAGCAAACTATCGGCAAAGACCTGCCGAAAGGATTTCAACGGTCGGAATTCCAGCTGGAAAAAGGGTTTGTGGATATGGTGGTGCATCGCAAAGAATTAAAACAGACCATTACAAAAGTTTTACAGCATCTGAATCCGTAAGGCTCCTATCGTGGCTCTTCAAGTTATTCACTCAACTCAGGAAATGCAGCAAGCATCCGATCAATTACATCTGTCGCGCAAGAAAATTGCACTCGTTCCAACGATGGGGTATCTGCATGCCGGGCACGTCAGCCTGTTCAAACTTGCGCGTGCACATGCCGATATCGTTGCTGCGACAATTTTTGTCAACCCCACGCAATTTGGTCCGAACGAGGATTACAACCGTTATCCGCGCGACTTTGAGCACGACCGTTTTCTGGCTGGAGAAGCAGGCGTCGATATCGTTTTTGCCCCGTCCGACGGAGAAATGTATGCGCCGGGGTACGCCAGTTATGTCGAAGTAGAACATGTCTCTAAAATCTTCGAAGGCGCTTTCCGTCCGACCCATTTTCGCGGTGTAACGACCATTGTAGCGAAATTTTTCAATATCGTACGGCCTCAAACCGCTCTCTTCGGCCAGAAAGATGCGCAACAGGCCTTTCTCTTAAAAAAAATGACGCACGATTTAAACTTTAATATTGAAATTCTCGTTGCACCCATTATCCGGGAAACGGACGGCCTGGCTATGAGTTCGCGCAACGCCTATCTGTCAAAAACGGAACGGCAGCAGGCGCTTGTTCTCTCACAGTCGCTTTTCCATGCACAAAAGCGTATAACGGAAGGCGAACGGAATTGTAATCTGATTGTAAATGAAATGAAAAACATCATTCTCTCCGGTCGGCCTTCACAGATTGATTATATAGCCTGCGTCGATCCTGCGACGTTCGAGATTCTTCCGAATGCAGCCAAGCCGCAGATCCTTTTTCTCCTTGCCGTTCGTTTCGGGCCGACACGTCTTATCGATAATATTCTTATCACTCTTTAAAAAAATAAAATGACATCTCATCCTCCGAATATGCATCTCTTCACAGTTATTATGGCTGCGGGAAAGGGAACCCGCATGAAAGATCCCGGCAAAGCAAAAGTAATGTATGAAGTTTTGGGGAAACCGATGATTCATTATGTGCTGGATGTTGCTTCTGCCGTGCATTCGTACCGCGTTCTTGCGATTGTCGGTTACCGTCGGGATGCTGTTATTGCTTACATCGAGCGTTTCCACCCGAATGTGGAAATTGTCGTTCAGGCGGAACAGCTCGGGACAGGGCACGCAATCATGCAGACGCAAAACCTTTTGTCGGAATGTGTCGGCAATGTCGTTATTCTCTCCGGTGATGTGCCTCTCCTGACGGCATACAGCATACAGCGCCTCATCGATCATCATCTGCAATCTCAAGCTTCGGCCACGATCCTTACCGCGCGATATGACGATCCGACAGGGTACGGCAGAATCATCCGCAATCACGGCGGCTCCGTAAAAAAAATAGTCGAGCAAAAGGACGCGACGGCGGAAGAAAAAGCCGTCCATGAAATCAATTCCGGCATCTATGTTTTTGATTGCCGAAAATTGTTCGATGCGCTCAAGACTCTTCAGCCGAATAATGTTCAAAAAGAATATTATTTGACCGATGTCTTCGAATATTTTTGGAATCAACAATGGGTTATCAACGCTCTTCCGGCGGAACATCCGGACGAAATTAAGGGTGTGAATACGCTCGAACAGTTGGAAGAAGTCCGGAAAGTTCTGCTTTCCCGATTATGACATCTCTTTGATAGAAAGGAAAGAACTATGTCGGCCATCCTTCGAAGATTTTGGGAAAAACACCCGCTCGCATCGATTCTGCTCGTTGCTTTACTGCCGAGGCTTATCGCCGCATTTTTTTCTAAAGGATATGGCATGCACGATGATCATTTCGGACCCATCGAACAGCCGTTCATCATCATGCATGACCATTCGTACTGGGATGACCGCTCCGGCGTCCACGGGCACAGCATTGTCTACCCTGCCATCCATTTTGTTTTATTCAGGGGAATGCAGGCAGTGGGCATGCAGGACCCTCAGGATAAAATGCTGGTTGTGCGCCTGCTCCATGCATTGTACTCGCTGCTGATTGTTTACTTCGGCTACCGCATTGCTGAAAGGTTCTCTTCGCGCGAGACGGCGAAAAAAGCAGGATTGCTGCTTGCCCTTTTTTGGCCTTTGCCGTTTATCAGCGTCCATAATCTGATCGAAGTGGTTTGCATTCCGCCGATGATGGCCGGGTTGTATTATATCATGCGCTCGGATGAGAAAAGGAAATTCGCATTTTATGCAGGGCTTTGTTTCGGGTTATCGTTTGTGTTTCGCTACCAGACATTGATTGTTGTCAGTACCGTCGGGCTAATCCTGCTTTTACGAAAACAATGGAAGGAAACTCTGCTGCTGGCGGCGGGATCATTACTTTGTGCCACACTGATCCAGGGTTCAGCAGATATCTTTGCTTGGGGATATCCTTATGCAGCGTTTATAGAATATTTCCGGTATAATTCGACCCACAGCATGGATTATACAGTCGGCCCATGGTATAATTATGCCCTGCTTCTTCTGGGCGCCTTTATTCCTCCAACGAGTTTTTTCCTCTTCTATGGCTGGATCAAAAACTGGAAAAAAACCTCAATCGTTTTCTTTTCCACTCTGGCGTTCTTTGTTTTTCTCTCCTATTTCCCGAATAAGCAGGAACGGTTTGTCTTCACCGTAGTACCGCCTATTTTTCTTCTCAGTGTGATCGGATGGATGGAGGCCACGGCGGTATCCGAATTCTGGCAGAAACATAGAAAAGTAGTCAGGACGCTGTGGATTTGGTTCTGGATTATGAATTTTGTTCTCTTGATACCGTTTTCTATTTATTATTCAAAACGATCGCGTTGTGAATCGATGTATTATTTTTACGGAAAGAAAATTACGGGACTTGTGCTGGTTGGAGGCAATGTCGGAACCATTCAGCCGCCGCAATTCTATTCCGATCAGTACGTAAAAAACCTTTTTCAGATCGAAAGCGATGCCGACATTCAGCCGGTTGCGCAGCAATTACGGTGTGCAGCAGTACAGCCAAATTATGCAATACTCTGGGGGATCGAAGATGTCGATGCACGGCATGCACGGATGGAAAACGCAATGGGGCAGAAACTTATTTTTGAAAAGCAGATTGATCCGAGCTTTCTGGACGATGTTTTTTATCGGTTGAATCCGAAACACAATAAAAATCAATCGGCTTTCATTTATAGGATTGAACAATAATTTGACAACTGCTCAGCGGGTCATAATTTTATAGTTATTTCTTATTCGGATTTTTTTTATTCTCCTTTAAGAGCTGCATGAGATTGCCAAGTTCAAATATAATCTTGAGACGCAGACGAATTGACTCGGATCTTTACAGGCCTTCCATCCGCTTCATCCTGAAGAAGTTCTCAAAGGGATTCCTTTCTTATCAGCATGGGAAGTGAACACAGATTAGCGGATAACGGCCGGACGGATTTTGCAAGTGGCTGAGGCAAAATTTTAAGGTTATTTTCGAGAGCTGAATTAAAACCCCGGACTCTCCGCTGCTATTTCCTGTAGATAAGCTCTTATTTCAGCGGGAATAGATTTCTCTGAATACGGATTTCCAACGGGACTTTGATTAAATATTGTTTGATAAAGCACACACGCTGCCAGATATGTTCCCTCCATGGTCGGATGTCCGTCCTGATTATACAGTACAAGTTCGGGCTTGCCGCGGATAGAGCGTGCGAAGGATAGTCCCGCTGGGGCTACCTTGACGTCTAATTCCTTCCCGACAGCTAAATAGGATGCTGCCAGGTTTTCCGTTGTGACTCCAATCTTTCGACTATCGGGTCGTTCCCATGTCATGAGAAGGATGGTCTTCGCACCGCTGCGTCGGATTTCCTCATCGAACTTTCTGGCATAGTCGTAGAACTTTTTCTGATTAATGACTGGGATTTGGCTTTGTTCCTGCAAAACGACATAGTCCCATTTGCCCTCACGAATCATTCGGGCGGCATTGCCATCAGTCCAATGTTTTTCAAGGGTATACCCACCCGCAGCAATACATACTGTTTCAGTTGAAGGTGCCAGCCCTTTCAATTGTTTGTCCAGACCGCCGTTGATCATCGTGAAACTGTTGCCGATGAACAGTATGCGTGTGGATACTTGACTGTTGCTGATTTCCAAAGCCGACAGAGCCAGGCAAACGATAAGTGAAAATCTCTTGAATTTGCTTGCTTTCATAATTCGACCTCAAACCTTCTAAGAGAATTTGAAAGATTCTTTTAAATATTGCTGATTCAGTTGTTTGCTCATTAATGTGAAATGATACGGCAAATATGCAGCGATGTCAAGTTAAACGCCATCTTTCTTATGCCACAATCTGGAAGGAAATGTAGAAAGGAGAATTGAGATGAATGAACAAGATTAAGAAGAGCTTAGTCCCTTCTACTCTAAGATAGGAGAGGAATCAATGTCGAGTAAAGGGTCACCTCGATTTAAGCAGGTAAAGGGGTTTTCATTTCTGGAATAAAAAGGTCTTTTATGGATAATTTTCCTGTTGAGGGAACGCTTGCATCTCACCACGGCAATAGATAAATTCCAACCATTGAAGCAGCGGTTAAGTCCTCTCAGGACGGTATCGTTGTAGGGGCACATTTCCGAAAGAGTGCGATTCAATCTTTAAATTTCGATCACGGCTGTAATGAACTTCGTTTACCAGGATTAAGCACGGATAAAATCCTTGATATGAGACGGCGAGAATCATTACTAAAATGAAACGGTCAACCCTCAAAAAACTTTTTTTTCTTATTCTTGCTCCTTACATCATAGGTGGACGCAAGTTGACAGTTCGTTTGATGAATATTCCGTCGGCTTTGGAGGCGGGCAGGATGCTGCCTATGATTGCACAGGAGGTAACATTTATCGAAATTCATTTGAAGATGTCGGAGTAAAAGTAACGCACAAATTTGAAGCACCGTTCAGGGCAGGGTTAAGCACCTCTATCATTTCGGAAGAGGGAAGCAATCCGGTGGATAGAAGAACGTTAATCATTCCGTATCCGGATCTCGCTCTTGATCTCAAATATTTTTCACTTGGCACAACCGGTCTCCGACTCGGATCAGAAGATGATATCTACGGGGAGGTCTCATTTTTAAATCAGGTCCCTTTTGGCTCTGGTAAAGGTTTCGCTCATTGTGGGGTTAGTTTGAAGCCAACGAAGGACACGCGGCTTTGGTTAGGCATAAATAGCGGCCCCTATTATGCGGCAGGGTTTGCTGGACAATTCGATTTTCCAATATCCGCCAATCACTTCTTATATATCAATGGTCGCACTGGAAATATTGGAGGTGTCTCCGAATATGGTTTCTCGGTTGGCATGCGAGTACGGGTATATTAAAGTGAAAACGAAATTCAAAAGGATAATCTAGTGTGAGTATCCATCGCAGTATCCAAAGTAACGAACTCACAACGTAGCGAGGACAGGAGCGAGTAACCAAAATCAGAGGATTTCCGGGAGTAAGACACCGCTATTATTTATTCTATCAAATATTTCAAATTCCTCCTTGAAGATTTCTTTTCCTTCAAATGATTTTTAAATAACCTTGTAATTTCTTGATCGTTATATTTTCAATCGTATGCCTGCATAAATCATTCTTCCGCTTATAGGTCCCCATACAAGCGAAGCATCAAAATATTGTGAATGCGGATGCTCCCAATCAAGAATCGGATTTGGTTGTGTATAGTTAAAAATATTTTCTACGCCTGCATATAAATCAAGCTCCTCAGAAAACGTTCGAGTAATCTGAGCATTAATTAAAACAAATGACGGTGACATATCCGGCATTTGCAGTCCGGGCGGATTTGTTGCAGTTGATGGAATGCGTTTCGGGCCGAAACATTGAAGCGTCGCATCGTATATCATCTGTGATTCGTTGCTCTCATCATTTTCTGTTGTGTATGAAAGATTCACTAATGCGCGATTTCGCGAAGTGAATGGACGTTCCATCCAGTTTCCGTTGATGATCTGCCGTACATCAAGATATCTATATGCAAAGCGAGTATCGAAATGATCGACGGGCTGCATATCCAGCTCTGCTTGCAAACTGTTTGAATAGGAACCATCGGTCACAGAATAAAATCGCACCTGCTGGGGATTTGCATCAAGATCGGCAACGACCTGATGATCGAATTGTGTTCTGTAACCATCGAATGTCAATGTTGCTTCATGGTAATTTACTTCGAAATAATGTGTAAGGTTGAAACCGAAATTCCATGCCGATTCCTGTTTCAAACCATAGCCGAAGGATTCAGTTGGGATGATAACGACCGATCTCGCGCTTGCAAGTGCTGTTGCGTTTTCGGTGAAAATATTTGCCGTTCGATATCCGCGTCCCGCAGACATGCGAAGAACCCAGTCCTGCTGCGGTGTATATCGGATATGCAGGCGGGGTGTTACCATTAATCCGTACGCGTTATGTTCATCGACGCGAATTCCGCCGATAATCGATAAATCCTCGTTCGGAGAAAATGTATATTCGATAAATTCTCCGGGAACGCGTTCAATTCTTCTATATGAAGTAAGAGTGAATGTTTCATCGAACTGATCAAATAAAAAACTTGCCCCGAATCGGAGTTTGCTGATCTTGCTGATATGGTACTGGTATAAAATATTAAGGTAACCGGTTTCCTCGTTGCCGTTATATGCGCGTGAGCCGAACAACGATGAATTGCGGTAATGATTTAATGACCATTGAACACCGAGACTTTTGTAGTCGGGACTCGAAAAAACAAATCCTGTCTTACCGAATAGTCGTATTTGCTCGACATCGGTTTTATAGAGATACGATTCGCCGGGTGTTGTTACAGAATCGAGAGTACCGCCTTGCTTTTTATCGTTTACATATTGCGCTGCAATTTGTCCCTGTAATCCCGACGAATCGCTGTAGAAAAATCGCTGCAAGATATTGTATGTGGTAAACGTTGGCATGTCCAAAAAGTCGTCGCCATTTTCATTTACTTCATGTTTCTGTGTGCTGACGTGGAGGAATGTTAAGGATGAAAGATTATTGTCTATAATCTGGCGAAAATTTAGATTGCCTTCAAACCGCTGATCGATATTGCCGTAGAGATTTAGAAAAAGAGTCTTCTCCTGTGCATTTTGAGGTTTGCGAAGATCGACATCGATTTGGCCTGTAATCGATTCGTATCCGTTTGCGACCGAGCCGACTCCTTTTGAAACGTTGATATTTTCGATCCATGTACCGGGGATAAACGACAATCCGATGTTTGAAGAGAGGCCGCGAATAAACGGGAGATTCTCCATTGTCGTTTGCGTATAGATGCCGGAAAGCCCGAGCATCTCGATTTGTTTTGTGCCGGTTATTGCATCGGTAAACGAAACATCGATTGATGCATTCGTTTGGAAACTTTCGGAAAGATTGCAGCAGGCTGCTTTGAATAATTCTTTGCTCGTCAGGATTTGGACGCTGTGCGTGTTCAAGTAATCCATTGAGGTTGAGCTTCGCTCGCCGACAACACTGACATCTTGAGCAGCTTTCGCTTCTTCTCGAAGAAGTATCCGTACATTACGCTGGTTCGTAATGAACAATGTATCGCTTCGGTAACCGATATGGCTTACAACCAATTTATCGGATTGTGTTGAGAGTGGCAGAGCAAAATGGCCGCCCGTATCCGCAATCGTACCTGAAGAAGTGCCGAGCCAATAAATTTGTGTACCGATGACGGGTATTTCTTTTTGTTGTTCGTCTCGTTCCATCACTATTCCGTACAGTAGTTGTTGAGCATAAAGCGGAAGAGTAAGAAGAACGAGAACGATTATAATATAAATCGTTCTCATGTGGTTCTCCTTTTTGGAACGCGTTAGTTTTTATCGGCGCGATAGAGGCAGCATGGCGGAAGTTCGCTGTAAATAGAATCCGGTGTTTTAAATTTTTCCGTATCATGTCCCGCTAAGGCAATGCGATGTTCCAGGGAATCCAGAGAAATGACAGAAGGGATGTATGCAAGGGTAAGGGATTTGGATTTTTTATCCCATTTGGCAAACTTTACGCCTTTGATTTTGAGTGCGGATTCGATTCTGGCTTTGCATCGATTGCAATTGCCGGAAACTGCAATTTCAATTTGTGTAACGGTATTGTCTTGAGTGACAGATGGCAATGTAAACGCTATAACAAGTGCGATGGCTATGAATATCGTTTTCATGATTATATTAACCTCATATTCGTGAATAACTTGACCGTACACACGATGTGCAGGTCGTGAATCAGGGGAAAACGAATATTCTCACACCAGCATGGTGCAATTAAGTATAAAGATGGGCGAACTGCCGGGCGGTGAATCGTCAGGCGAAATGAAATGAGTTATTGGAGCATCGATGCTTGGTAACGCGATATGCTGAAATTCGATAAGCGGCTGAATGTCAAGAACCGGTGAAGTCCATGATGTCGCAGCAATCTGGTTATCCTGGATTTGAATAACGTGGAGTTCTGTTCTGCAGCAACTGTCATGATGTGTGTTGCCGCAACAACATGAATTTTGCGAAGAGGAGATGGGGAAGATGTCAACGGAGTCTATTGCATTACCGCAAAAATGCACTAAAGTCGTTATACCGATAACAACGACTATATATAAACTGACAAACGATATGGAAAAAATCCGTTTCATTTTTTTACTGATACTATGAGAACACAATCCCTATGTACCATATTGCTATATATAATATAGAGGAATTAATGTGATTTGCTACAAAAAACTCTGCAATAAAGCATTTTACAATTGAATTTGCGATTATTTCAATGTTTCAGAGACCGATGAAGCATGAAAGATCGCCGTTCGACTTCATTGCAACGTTCCCGTGGTGAAAGCTGCGGGGGGATTTTATTATACTGGATTCATATAGGATATTCGAGTTCTATATTGATCCTCTTAAGCGTGCACTCCTTGCCTTCACTTCCATCTTTTTGTATATTAAAATTGTATTTATAGAAACAAGCTTCTGAAAAAATTAAAGAAATTAGACGCCGAGTATCAAGAGACCGGGAGCCTCGTTTCGATTGGCATTTCTTAATTATGGCTTCAGTTTTTCGGGCACTAAATCGAGAGCTAAAAATTATTATAATGAACGATTTGAGTGTCAGTCGAACGATGAAAATAGGCCGAAAAACCAAAGGCTGAAGTAGCTCAGTGGTAGAGCAGCGGTTTCGTAAACCGCAGGTCGTGGGTTCAACTCCCACCTTCAGCTCAAAGACCCTCCATTTCTCTCTGTTTTCAATGCTTGCCTTTTTTTTCAAAGACCCACCATTTTGGATCTACAAAGTGCCAAGTTAGTGCCATCTTTAGTGCCTAAGGTACGCCTCCAAATTAAATGAGTTGATTCATATTCCCTTCAAAAATTGGATTTGTCTACTATTATTTTTTACGGATGAATTAGAAATAAGACACAAAGTTTCCACCAGGTGGAGTAAGAAATTTGATGCCCTCATCTTTATACGGCAATTCAAACAAAATGAATTCGAAAAGCAAAAGAAAATAAAAAGAATATTATTCTCCGATTTCATCATACAGTTTCATGAATACTCTTCAAGGAAGTTGTTTTAATTTATGGATTCAGTTCTTATTGGCAATTCTAAAGCTCCTCAGACATTCCACGAGACAGCAGAAATCAATTCTCATTTGCTGCCTCAACACTGCGCAAAGAAATTAATATTCTTTCCCATATGTTTAAGATCAATTAACACCATCTGCCGGATTGCATAACTCTCCAAACTTTTGTATAATATGTCTGCAATTATGTTCATTCAAAATCTTCCGACAATAAACAATGGTTCTATTCATATTGCCTTTTTGTAAATTGCATAGCATCGTAAGATTAAGAATGAACAAAAAGGCAATAAAAACAATGGTGAACGATAGAATATAATTTGGCACTATTGAATAAATAGTTGAGTGGTAAAATGCCGAATTCAGAAAGAAATCAATGGAGAGCTGGCTGAGCGGTCGAAAGCGGCGGTCTTGAAAACCGTTGTAGCCTTATGGCTACCGGGGGTTCGAATCCCTCGCTCTCCGCTCGACTTCACTCTATCAAAAAAGCGATGGAGCTTTATCGAGCAGGCAAAACTTTGTTGCATGAAAAAAATGTAAATCTTTTCGCTAAGGTAAGACGAGTCTTCCCCAAAAGCACAAAACTTGTGGTTATAACAATGATTTTGGCGATGGAAGATCATATTGGATTTATAAGTTTTTTTCTCTGAAATTCAATTAAAAGGTTTACGCGAATACTCAGCGCATAGCTGAAGATCTAAAACCTTACTTCGTCCCTTATCCAAGATACTGGAAGCCTGAGCATGTTATTCTGTGTCTTGCTATTCACAGGGTGATGCCTTTTCGCAGGGTCGGTGTAAACCCGCCAAGCGGATCGCTATGCGTGCCGGGGGGAAAGTAGTACACGGGTCAAGGCGAACCGCGGCTGCAGGAAGTGTGGAATTTTAAATATCAACGACACTATAAGCATTTTTCAGAATAACTATTACTATATTTATACGTTTATATATAATGCGTTGAGCCGTAACATCGAAACGCAATGAAAAAATCTGCTGCAGTTCGACTATGCTCACTGCAGTTCATTGTAGAGGAAGTATTTATGAAAACATTCATCAGAATGATGCTCCTCGCAGGAGCCTTTATGATCACTGTTCCTGCAAAAGCACAATTGCATGTTGGATTAGGGATAAACATTGGTCCCCCCGCTCCCCGGAGTGAAACCGTGATCGCGGCGCCTTCCCCGGATCATGTATGGGTGCCTGGATATTATAGATGGCATCCGAAACGTCATGTTTACATATGGGTAAGCGGACATTGGGAAAAACCGCCGCATCCTCATCAAGTATGGATAGAGGGACATTGGGAACAGCGAAATCATGAATGGGTATATTTTAAAGGACATTGGGGAAAAGAACATCATGTAAGGAAATAACGTCTCTGAGGCATTTCAATATCGGGGAAGAATGAAAAGAGTTCTTCCCCTTTTATGTTTTTCGTAATCCATAAGGTTCTGAATCTTGAACTCTTAGATCGTTACAGGGGTTGATGGACTTCAAGTTTTCAGCAAGAATAATCATGGCTTTTTTTAAAATGAATAATACCGTTCAATTTATTAAAAATTGGTTACCAGCTATTCTTTGGATCATTTGCATCTTTGTTTTGTCAACCGGATCCTTTTCAGCAGAGAATACTTATCGGATTCTTGTACCAATACTCCGTTTCTTCATACCTCATATAACTGCAGCGGAAGTCTACACCATTCATTTCTTTGTCCGAAAAGCAGCTCATGTGACTGAGTATTGCATCGCAGGTCTCTTGCTGTTTCATTCTTTTCACAACACTATGCGGTCTGATAAACCCTGGCGGTGGGTACTTTATTCATTGCTACTAATAATTTTTATAGCAGCGACCGACGAATACCATCAATCGTTTGTCGCAACCCGCACTTCTTCAATGATTGATGTCGGAATTGATTTTGTGGGCGGCATTATTGGGCAGGGAGTCAGTGTAATATTTTATAAATTCCGATTCGCGCGTAAGATTAAGATGGAGCCCATCTTATAGATGGACTCCATCTGACATCTGATGGACCCCATTTGATCTTACCTTGCATAGGCAAGTTTTAATGTTTTAACTTCCTTCTGATTTGATACCGAACCCTCTATCGATAAACGGGCGAAGTATATTCCGCTTGATACATTATGCGGCGCCCATGTCACAGAATGAATCCCTTCATATTGCTGCGAATTCACAAGCTCACCGACTAATCTGCCGAGCATGTCGAAGATAACGAGATGCACTTGAGAATATTCCGTCAATTCGTACCGAATGGTCGTGGCTGGATTGAAAGGATTGGGATAAGAACCGAGGACTGTCGACTGCCCGGCGTTCCCTCCTGCGAGGAGTTGACCGGTTCCGTTTGTATTGTGGAGAACAAAAATTTCTTCTCTGCCGCTGAAAGTATCGTTGGATGTCGTATCAAAGAAAAAGAACTGACTATCCTCTGTTGCCCCGATGGGTAATCCGCCGTTCGGGCAGTTCGTTATAAAAAATGTTACAGGCTTGTCGACGTCCGTTTTTAACAGGTTAACGGTAACAGTGGCAATATTATATAACCCTGATGCGAGTGTGTGGTATTCAGGGAATTGAAGAATAAGCCAATTGATGCGGCCCTGCCCCGGCGGGACAAAATAGTTGGGTGTCCATGCAGTATCGAGATCGCTGCCTTTTTCTACCGAAACGAATTCAACTGCGCCGGTATCCGACGCTTGAATCCGGCAGGAATATCCGTTACAGTGTCCGCCTTTTCTATTGCCATCGTTATATCGGATATATATCTTGAGTTTAATATTCTGAGAGGACTCTTTATAACCCTGCCTGATTTCGTAGCCGGAAGAATAATCCGGAGCGTTGACAAAGGACGGGGATACGGTAAGAGTTGTGGCAGTGTTGCTGATAATACTGCGAATTTGTCCTGATCCGCTGCCGCTTGTAATATGAATGTAATTGCCGGCCCATTTATTAAGACTCCAATTTTGATTTGCATCTTCTATGATTTTGTCAGTCGCCTGTGTAATTGTTCCTGCGCTGCTCTTATCGATCATGATTGAAGAAAATCCAATCTGACCGCTCTGCGCGATGAGAAAAGCGGTATGCGAAATAGTCAGGAGAACAAAGACAACAATAAAAATATTAAGTGATATCAATTTGGATTTCATGGTCTTTTCCTTTTTTCTTCTGCATTAGAGAGTGCCACTCTTGTGCCAATGCAAAGAAGGGCTGCAAATCTGTTCGGCAAAAAAAAACGATCAATTCGGAGGAAAAAAAGAAAGATGCTGAAAGGACAAAAGAATCAGTACTGGACAAATTGTATTTTCGGCAAATCGGGTCAGATCATGAAGAGACGCAGACGAAAAGCCGGCCTCGCGGGAATTCGTATCTCAATTGTGTTAAATTACGCTGAGCAATTGCTGTCTAAAATTATTTGTTCGATGAAAACGGACATGGACATTTCTGTCCGGCTATTTTTAATGTTGCGCGAGGTGCGGTAAATTGTAAATTCACCAAAGAGGATCAGATTAATCAGAATTGAGGACGAACGAATTCGAAGCCGCGCATCATCTATGTCGGTAAAACATTCTTAAGAATGTATTTCGCACAATGACGATGCAACAGGGAAATTATGGATATTTGCCTTCGGTATTTCTCTGAGTTGTTGAAATCGCTTCAATTTACCGCGAAGAGCCGCAAGCAGATTTTGTTCTTTTATAGGTTTGACAAGGTAATCATCTGCGCCCATTTCTTTTCCTGTTCGAATCATCACATCATCATTAAGTCCGCTTAAAAAAATGAATGGAACCTGCTTCAAATGCTCGATTTCCTGGACTTTCTCAAAAAAAGTGAATCCTCCCATCGTAGATGTTTCGAGACTGATGTCGCATAGAATAATATCAGGCGTGAATTTCTGCAGAAGAACATAGGCTTCATCCGACGTGCTCAGCGGCATCACTTCAAATCCGTCGGATTCAATGCTCAAACTGAGAGCTGCAAGCAGGTCTTTATCATCATCGATGACAACAACTTTGGGCGGCAGTCTGATTTCATTGTCATTCCCTTTTCCACTGGAATCGGCAATTAGCGAAAAGGGGGCTCGCTGTTGAAACTTGTTTGAAATTCAACCTGCCGTGGGAATGTTACTTTGCTGGACATGAGGAACTGTGCTTGTAACTGACAAAGCAATCTGATTGATATTCTGAGGCAATACCACGGAAACTTGCGGCAATGATTTTTTGTCGCCTTCTCTTCCGGCGTTTATTACGAGCTCAGGTTGACTTTTTATTTGTTCTTTTTGTCGCTGTGTTTTCGATTGTTCGGCGATTAAACCACGTATTCGTTCTTCAAGTGCGAACGCATAAGCGTTTTGCGGGTCGATCATTTTTGCAGATGCCGTCTCAAGGAGCGCTCTCTGCAAATCTTTGGCTTTTATCAATTGGTCGACGCGCTTAAGGACTTCACTTGCCATTTTTCTTTTTTCATCAAGTTCTTTCAATTGAGGCTGTCCTTCTATGAATACTCTATGGTTTATATTTGCCGTCATTTACGTATCCCGGTTTTTATATGTTTTTATTATACATTGATCATTGCTTTCAGTGATACCATTTTACCCCAATAGGAGCCTATTGATTCAGTTTTATATTGTTGGGCTTTTGAAAAACCGGAAAGCGCCGCCTGAATTCTATCTACGGATTGTTCGGCATGCGACAATTCAAGAATAACCGTTTTATTATTGAGAGCCGCTTTACGTGCTGCCTCCATAGAAAGCACAATGACTGCAAGAGGATTGTTGATATGATGCTGTAAACCGCGCACGGTTTCCTGCATTGTCAAAAGTTGTGTTTGGTGGATCTCCAGTTCTTTTTCCGCGAGAATTCGCTGTTGTTCGCTTTCATAGAGTTTCGTTCGTACTTGAATGATTTTAACCAATGCCACGGAAAGAAACCACATAAAAGGAAGAGCGGAAAATATCGTAAAAATATCGTAAAAGCCGAGTGGGAACGCTTTTGCCTTCATAAAAAAATGAATGATTGAAACAAGCAAATAGGCATAGATCACAAAACCGGATAAGACGGCCGGGTAACGTGAAAAATAATTATTTGCAATTTGTAAAAATCGACGTATAATTCGCATAACAATCCTCCTTTAAGGTGTTCTTTCCGGATGTCAACTAATTCTGTCGCAAATCCTATGCCATCCATTCCGCCGCTTTAGATGTAACTGCATTCATTGCCGGCATTCGACGACGAACCGGGGATTTGATACTGAGGAGGAAAAATAGTAGTTTCATGCTGGAGGCAGGGACTTGCGTACTTGCTTTTCCGGGGTTGCAGGAGATATTTCTTTATTATTTTAAAGGGGACAAACGCATGAAGAATAAGCAAACCAGAATATTGATCGTGGATGATGACCCGGGCTACGCAGAAGGAATCTCCATCCTGCTTGAGTCTGAAGGTTATTTTTGCGATGCAGTGAATGATGCTAAGGCCGCAATAAAGAAACTTGACAACAAGAATTTTGAGATTCTTCTTGTCGATTGGCAAATGCCTGAAATGAGCGGTGTAGAGCTTATTGAGCGAATACGATCACATCCCGATCACCGGCAAAAATATATCATCATGGTCTCCGGAAAGGGCGCTCTTGAAGATAAAGTTACTGGAATGGACGTAGGAGCTAATGATTATTTGGTCAAACCATTTGAATCGCAAGAACTGCTCGCACGAATCAGAGCCGCAATTCGCATCCTCGAATTGGAGCAAGAGCTTATTGAACAGGAAAGAAGAAGTACTGTTCTTGAAATGGCTTTATCTATTACGGATAAAATCGGCAACCCGCTGTCTGCAGCGTGCTTTTTGCAGCAATATATTCATGAAAACGCACAAGATTATACAAAAGTCAAACAATCGATTGATGATTTAGGAACAGCGCTGCTTGAAATACAGGAACTCTTAAAAAAATATCAGTCGATAAAGAATCCGAAAACGATTCCAGCGGCTATGGGCAAAAGAATGATCGATCCGGAAAGCGAAAAATAGAAAGATGTTCCGCAAGAATCGAACGATCTTAAAATTTGCGATCTCTTTGATATCGAAAGTTCTCTAAGGATAAAACATGAAACAAATCATTAAAGTCCTTGTCGTTGACGACGATGAATCATACCGTGAAGGATTAAAAAGCATTCTCGAAGCAGAAGGATATGAAGTAAAAACTGTCGTCGATGGTATTACGGCTATCAACATTATGCAGTCGAGTCAGTTCGATCTCATACTTCTCGATATTGTCATGCCGATTGTAAGCGGTATGGATGTATTGAAAAATATCAAGAACAGTTTCTATGAGTGCGAAGTAGTCATGCTGACGGGAGAAAATGATATTCATACGGCCGTTGAAAGCATCAAACTTGGCGCATACGATTATCTCCTTAAACCATGTTCGGGAACAGAAATTCTTAATACGATCAGCAGAGCGGTCGAGCGAAAACGACTTCTCTTGCAGAATAAAGCGCTGAAGACAGAACTTGCAAGAGTTGCTGCATCCACACAGATTGTAACGCAGAATCCGGCAATGCTGGAAATACTGAATTTAGCCATGAAAGTCGCCCCGACCGATGCGACCGTATTGATTCAAGGGGAAAGCGGGACTGGAAAAGAACTTATTGCAAATTATATCCATAGCAACAGTCTGCGGAAAGAACAGCCGTTCGTTGTGCTCAATTGTGCTTCCATGCAGGAAACATTGCTTGAGAGCGAACTTTTTGGGCACGAAAAAGGTGCTTTTACGGATGCAAGCAAGGAAAAACAGGGCCTGGTAGAAATTGCCAATGGGGGAACACTCTTTCTTGATGAGATAGGAGAAATATCGCCTGTTATTCAACCGAAATTGCTGCGGTTTGTTCAGAGCGGAGAATACCGGAGGCTGGGAGGAACCCGGACATTGCAATCCGACGTAAGAATTTTATCTGCGACCAATAAAAATCTTATTGAGGAAGTGAAGCAGGGACGTTTTCGGGAAGATCTTTTATATCGGATGAACGTTTTTACTTTGGAATTGCCTCCTTTAAGGAATCACAAAGAAGACATTCCATTTCTTGTCGATAATTTTTTAAAGCGGCGATATGGCAAAATAAATGGATGGGAAGTTGCAGAGGATGCGCTTACAGCGCTTCGTCAATATGAATGGCCCGGCAACGTGCGTGAATTGGAGAATGTTATAGAGCGTGCGACTATCGTTGCCGATGAACGAACGATACAGTCTAAAGACCTGGCTGTTCTTCTGAGATCGCGGGTATTGAAAAACGAATTTGCAGAATCAGGAGATATAGGAATTGGCAAGCTTATTGCACTAAGGGAAATAGAAAAAGTTCATATTTCAGGAGTTCTCAATGCGGTAGGATGGGACAAGAATCTCGCGGCAAAAATTCTCGATATTAATATCAAAACACTTTATATAAGAATCCAGACTTATGGACTTACACATTAAAAATATTCCGAATAACACAATTCGCCATTCAAAAATTGCCATGTACCATATAGATCCCCACTTGGGCGGGAAGACATTTTTAGGCTTCCGCCTGCCATTTACCATTTACCATTTACTATTTTCCATTTACTATTTACTATTCACCTGAAATTATCATGATTACAAAGCAGTCATTAAAAGTACTAATCGCTGAAGATCAGGAAGCCCTCATTCTGCTGATTCAGCTTCAATTAGAAAAGATCGGACACACAGTTATCGGCAAGGCAATAAATGGTCTTCAAGCGGTTGCACTTGCAGGTCAACTCCGGCCCGACGTGATCTTAATGGATATCGAGATGCCCGAAATGGACGGCCTTGAAGCTGCTCGTCTGGTTCAGGAAAAGTATCCCTGTCCTGTAGTGCTGCTTACTTCACACGATGAGCCTGAAATGATAAGACGCGCCAGTCAGATAGGTGTCGGAGCTTATCTCCTGAAACCTCCAAGAGCAGGGGAAATTGAACGCGCGATGATTATGGCGGTTGCACGGTTTGCCGATCTTACGGAACTGCGCCGCCTGAATAACGAATTGAAAATAGCTCTTGAGAATGTGAAGACATTAAGAGGGTTGCTGCCGATCTGTGCAAGCTGTAAAAAAATCCGGAACGATAAGGGATATTGGGAGGCCGTGGAAGGATATTTCACCAAACACAGCGAAGTCCAATTCTCTCACGGCATTTGTCCCGATTGCATCAAAAAATATTACCCGGAGTTTATACCGAAGATGTCAAAAAAAGATTAAAGATATACCCGTAGCGCAATAATTCCGAAATTCTTCATTGTAGTCCCGAAGACATTGTCAAATGTCTTCGGGATGGTCGCGGATGCTGTAGCTTCGAAAAGATCTAATAATGTTTTCGGGATAGTTTCAGATGTTCCGAGATCATCCGCGACGATCCGTCGCGGCTACAGTGCGATCAATCCTATTTGGTGAAAATACAATTCTAAGTCAGTGTGATCAGCCCTCAAATTCCGGTTTTTTATCGGAATTCAATATATATCAGGCAAATCCTCCTCTTTCCCGCATTCTAAAGACTGGCATATCGTGTGTAAAATATACGGAAAGGCAGTAGAGAAAAATGGAGGATATGCAAATGCGAAAAATCATAAAATTGCCGGCGCTGGTGACGATGACATCGGTCATTTCGATCGTCCTTTGGGAGCAGACAAATTTTTCAAGTCTTTTCAATGAGCATCTCTGGCTCCTAGGAGCCGCAGTGATCTTCCTTGCATTGATTATTTCTCCCCTTTTTGGATTCTTTTGGTACCGTCAACGTATGCGATACTACGGCCTCCAATATGAAATGGCACAAAAAGAAAATCGTATGCGCGATGAATTGAAGGAAAGCGAAAACAAATCAAAGGAAATACTTGAAGATGCCGCGGTGGGATATCATGAATTAGACACGAAAGGACGTATCGTCCAAACGAGCCGCGCTGAACTTGCGATGTTAGGATACACGCAGGATGAAATGCTGGGAGAATATATCTGGAAATTTGTCGAGGAAGAAGAGGCGCTGCAGATGAAAGTGCTCGCAATACTGAGTGGAAGGATGTCCCCATCTGGAGATGCGTACGAGCGAACATTCCGGCGGAAAGACGGAAATACTTTTTTTGTTTTAATGGAAGACCGTCTGCTGAGAGACGACGATGGAAAGATTATTGGCATTCGTACGACCATCGAGAATATCAACATGCAGAAACAGGCAAAAGAAAGCATCCAGGAAAGCGAAGAGAAGTTCCGCGCGATCGCAACACTGGCAAACGATGCCATTCTTTTGATGGATGATGATGGTGCGATTTCAATGTGGAATCAAGCGGCAGAAAAAATCTTCGGTTATACGGAGGAAGAGGCGCTGGGTAAGACGCTTCATAAACTTTTAGTTCCGACCCAATACTACGAAAGTTCTACTCACGGATTCGAGCGCTTCCGGACGACGGGTGAAGGAAGTGCAATCGGTAAGACGCTCGAGCTGTCGGCGCTTCGGAAAGACGGCGCTGAATTTCCGATTTCACTTTCCCTCTCTTCTTTTAAACTGAACGGAAAGTGGAATGCGGTCGGCATTATTCGAGATATAACCGAGCGCAGGCACGCGGAAGAGGAACTGCAGGAAAGCGAAAATAAATACCGATGCATTTTTGAAAATGTGCAGGATGTGTATTACGAGACATTGATCGACGGCACGATACTCGAAATTAGTCCTTCCATCGGGTATATATCGAAAGGACAGTACAGCAGGAATGAGCTCATAGGAAAATCGGCAAACGAGTTTTATTCCAATGATGATGAACGAGAGGGTCTCCTTTTGGCATTAAAGGAGCGCGGAAGTATTATGGATTTTGAAATAACTATGAAGAACCGGGATGGTTCATTCATTCCCTGTTCTATATCTGCAAAAATCCAATTCAATGCTCAAGGCGCTCCAGCAAAAATAATAGGCAGCATTCGAGATATTACTAAACGTAAACGGGTGGAAGAGGCATTGAAGGTAAACGAACTGCGTTTTCGCTCACTGTACGAAAATACCACAATCGGTCTTTATCGAACGACACCCGATGGAAATATACTTCTCGCAAATCCGGCATTAGTAAAAATGCTTGGCTATAAGTCTTTTCAAGACCTTGCCCAAAGAAACCTTGAAAAAGATGGTTTCGAACCTTCCTATCAGCGTAAAGAGTTTCTTGGAAAAATCGAAAGAGACGGCGAAGTGAAAAATCTTGAGTCAACATGGATAGATCAGGATGGCGCCACCATCGTTGTTCTGGAGAACGCTCGCGCTATCCGGGATTCTCAAAATAAAACTATTTTTTACGATGGAACAGTCGAGGACATAACCAATTGGAAGCGAGCGGGAGAAGCATTGGCCAAAGAACATAATCTTCTTCAAATGCTCATGGATAATATTCCTGACGGTATTTATTTCAAGGATACGGAAAGCCGTTTTATTCAAGTTAATATGGCTCAGGCCCGTCATCTTGGTTTGACCAATCCCGAAGAAATGATAAACAAGACAGACTTCGATTTTTTCAGTGAAGAACACGCACGGCCGGCGTATGAAGATGAGCAGGAAATTATGCGCTCCGGAATACCAATAGTGGGAAAAGCGGAAAAAGAGATATGGCATGATGGGAAAGAAGGATGGGTTTCCAGCACCAAGATGCCTCTTCGCGATCATGAGGGGCAAATTATCGGAACATTCGGTTTATCGCGGGACATAACCGAGGCCAAACAGATACAGAACGCATTGAAAGAAGCCAAAGAAGCAGCAGAAGCCGCAGTCAAGGCAAAATCAGAATTTCTTGCCGTCATGAGTCATGAAATCCGCACGCCGATGAACGGCGTAATCGGCATGACCGACCTGCTTGAACATACCGAGCTTACAACCGAACAAGCAGACTATGTCGAAACAATCCGTGTGAGCGGAGAGACATTGCTTGCCGTTATCAACGACATTCTCGATTTTTCTAAAATTGAAGCGAGCAAGATAGAATTAGAGGAAGAGCCGTTTGAATTGAATGTATGCATAGAAGAAGTTTTCGATCTCCTTGCGCCTCGATCGCGTCAGAAAAATTTGGACTTGTTGTACCGGATCGATCCAGATATCCCGCAGTTTATTGTGGGAGACCGGCTCCGTTTGCGCCAGATACTATATAACCTGGTCGGCAATGCTGTTAAATTTACGGAAAAGGGAGAGATTATGATTTCTGTCGGATTGAATAGTCAGAACAATAAAGCGCTCGAGCTTCTCTTTGCAGTGAAAGATACTGGCATTGGAATTCCTATTCATAAACTTGAAAAATTATTTAAGCCTTTCTCACAGGCGGATTCATCCATCACGCGGAGGTACGGTGGTACGGGTCTTGGCCTTGCAATCAGCATGCGCTTGGTGGAACTCATGGGCGGAAGCATCCGGGCGGAAAGCATAGAAGGAGAGGGTTCAAATTTCGTTTTTACAATGAAGACGTCTGTTCCTCAAAACGAATTGAATATATCCAAATCGTATCTTCATGAGAACGAATTTGAACTTGCAAACAAACGGGTGCTCATTGTCGATGATAATAAAACTAATCTTCAGATCCTCAAAGAATTGTGTCAGGTATGGAAACTTATTCCACGTACTACTTCTTCGCCGGCTGAGGCCCTGAGATGGATCACGCGGGAAGATCCTTTCGATCTTGCGATCTTCGATCTTCAAATGCCTGAAATGGACGGTATTCAGCTTGCAACCGAAGTACGAAAGCAGCGGCCAAAAGAAGCGCTTCCATTTATTCTCTTTTCGTCTCTTGGAACGAATGTCACAGGATCGGATATACCCGCCGATCTATTCCAAAAACAGATATTTAAACCGGTAAAACAATCGCAGCTTTTTAATGCTATTCTTGAAGTTCTTGCCGGAAAAAAATTCCTGCAGGAAAGAAGAATGAAGACTGTGCAAAAAGAAGAGGGGATTGCTCTTGGACATGCACTGGTTAAAATATTGATTGCAGAAGACGGTTTCGTCAATAAAAAAATCCTTCTGCGGATGTTGAAACAAATCGGATGCTATGCAGATGTGGTGTCCGATGGACTGCAGGCAGTGAAAGCAGTTGAGGCCGTTCATTATGACATCGTCTTCATGGATGTGCACATGCCTGAAATGGACGGACTCGAAGCAACAAGGAAGATCGTCAATTCCCGTATGGCAAACGAACGTCCGAAGATCATTGCGCTTACGGCGGATGCGATGTCCGGAGATAAAGAAAAGTGCATCGAAGCCGGAATGGACGATTACATCACCAAGCCGGTGCGGCTGGAGGAAGTCATTTCTGCGGTAAAGCGATGGGCTCCGGCTCAGGCAAATTTTACAGCGGAAAGTGATAAGAAAGAGAAACAATTCGCTGTCGGTGAGACTTGCACTTTTGGTCTTGCCAAAGCCGGATAATTTTTAAAAGCCGCCTTTCCTCATGGAAGGACGGGCTTTAAATCCATCTTGTGTCCGCGACGTGCCTGCCTGCTGACGCAGTCGCGCAGGCAGGCCTGTCTCGAAAATATTGTCAAATATTATCCAAAGGTCGTCGCGGATGTTGTAGCTTCGAAAACATCTGATATTGTTTTCAGGATGGTCTCAGATGCTCACGAGATTATCCGCGACCACCCGCCAGAAGATGAAGCAGGTCGGGCAAGACGGTCGCGGATACAGAGTTATGTCTCGCGTGTTGCGTCAATCCTATTTGGTGAAAATACAATTCTAACATAGTGCGGTTTATAATTCAAATTCCGAATATTCATTGGAATTTAGCTGTTCCGGACAAATCTTTCTCTTATCCGATTTTAAAGATCTGGCACACCGTATGCAAAACATAAGAAAAGACTGTAGATCAAATGGAGGATCTGCATATGCGTAAAATTATAAAGATACTAGCACTCGTAACGGTCACGGCAATCGCTGCCATAGCACTCTTGGAGCAGACGAATATTATCAGTCTTTTCATTGAGCATCTCCGGCTCTCAGGAATCTTTGTGATCTCACTTGCACTGACTATCTCTCTCTTTTTCGTTTTCGTCTCGTATCGTCGACGCATACGATATTATCACCTGCAATACGAAGCTGAAAAAAGGGAAAATCATGCGTATGAAGAGTTGAAGGAAAGCGAAAACAAATTCAGAGAAATATTTGAAGATGCACCAGTGGGATATCACGAAATTGATGCAGAAGGCCGCATTGTACAAATGAACCGTACTGAACTTGCGATGTTAGGATATACGCAGGATGAAATGTTGGGAAAATATATATGGGAATTTGTCGATGAAGAGGAAGCAATGCAGCAGTCAGTGCTCGCAGCACTGAGCGGGCGAATATCTTCCTCAGCAGATGCGTACGAACGAACATTCCGGCGGAAAGAAGGAGGAACATTATTTGTTCTCATGGAAGATCGCCTCTTAAGAGACGGCGATGGAGAGATAATTGGTATTCGTACGACCATTGAAAACATCAATGTGCAAAAACAGACAGAAGAGAGCATTCGGGAAAGTGAAAAAAAATACCGCAGAATCTTTGAAAATATTCAGGATGTCTACTATGAGACATTGATCGACGGTACGATACTCGAAGTCAGCCCTTCTGTTGAGATTGTATCGAAAGGACAGTATCACAGAAATGAGCTTATAGGAAAGTCGATGTTCGATCTATATAATAATATAGAAGAACGACATGGTCTCCTGTCGGCATTACAAGAGCGTGGAAGTGTTACGGATTACGAAATAACGCTTAAGAACCGGGACGGCTCGCAAATTCCATGTTCTGTTTCGGCAAAAATCCAATTCAATGCTCAAGGCAATCCGGAAAAAATCTTCGGAAGTATGCACGATATCACCGAACATATGCGAGCGGAAGAATCTCTGGCAAAAGAGCACAATTTACTTCAAACGCTCATGGACAACATCCCGGACGGTATCTATTTCAAAGATACAGAAAGCCGTTTTATTAAGGTCAACAAGGCTCAAGCCCGTCACTTACGTTTGACTAATCCTGAAGAAATGATAAACAAGTCGGATTTTGATTACTTCAGTGAAGAACATGCGCGTCCGGCGTATGAGGATGAACAGGAAATTATGCGCTCAGGAGAGCCGATAGTAGGGAAAGAAGAAAAAGAGAAGTGGCTCGATGGGAAAGAAGGATGGGTCTCCAGCACAAAGATGCCTCTCCGTGATCACGAAGGACAAATTATCGGAACATTCGGCTTATCGCGTGACATCACCGATGCTAAACGGATGCAGAGTGCATTAAAAGAAGCCAAAGAAGCAGCGGAAGCTGCGGTCAAAGCAAAATCGGAATTTCTTGCCGTCATGAGCCATGAAATCCGCACGCCGATGAACGGCGTGATCGGCATGACCGACCTGCTTGAACGCACCGAACTTACTCCCGAACAAGCGGACTATGTCGATACAATTCGTGTAAGCGGAGAAACCTTACTCTCTGTCATCAACGACATTCTCGATTTTTCTAAAATTGAATCGAGCAAGATAGAATTAGAGGAAGAGCCGTTTGAATTAAACGTATGCATAGAAGAAGTATTCGATCTTCTTGCGCCCCGTTCACAGCAAAAGAATTTGGATCTTCTGTATCGGGTCGATCCGGAAATCCCCGAGTTTATTGTGGGGGACCGGCTGCGCTTGCGCCAGATTCTGTATAACCTTGTCGGTAACGCCATCAAATTCACGGAAAAAGGAGAGATTGTTGTTTCTGTCGGATTGAATCATCAGAACAAAAAAGAGATCGAGCTTCTCTTTGCGGTGAAAGATACAGGTATTGGAATTCCTATCCATAAACTTGAAAAATTATTTAAGCCTTTCTCACAAGCGGATTCATCGATAACGCGAAGGTACGGCGGCACAGGACTTGGCCTGGCAATCAGCATGCGGTTAGTGGAACTCATGGGCGGAAGCATCCGTGCAGAAAGCGTAGAGGGAGAAGGCTCAACCTTTATTTTTATAATAAAGACGACTATTCCTCAAAGCGAATTGAATATTTCAAAAACATTTCTTCATGAGAACGAATTTGAACTTGCTAACAAACGTGTGCTTATTGTCGATGATAACAAAACTAATCTTCAGATCCTCAAAGAATTGTGCCAGGTATGGAAACTCATCCCGCGCACTACTTCTTCGCCGGCTGAGGCTTTAAGATGGATCATGCGGGGAGATCCGTTCGATCTTGCAATCTTCGATCTTCAAATGCCGGAAATGGACGGTATTCAGCTTGCGACCGAAGTACGAAAACAGCGGCCAAAAGAAGTACTTCCATTTATTCTCTTTTCATCTCTTGGAACGAATGTCAAAGGATTGAACATACCCGTCGATCTCTTTCAGAAACAGATATTCAAACCGGTTAAACAATCGCAGCTCTTTGATGCTATTCTGAAAGCTCTTGCAGGAAAAGAATTACTGAGGGAAATAAGAGTTAAAGCTGTTCAAAAAGAATTGACAGAGAATACACCGATCAAAATCTTGATTGCGGAAGACGGGATTGCCAATCAAAAGGTTCTCTTGCGGATGTTGAAACAAATCGGCTGCACCGCGGATGTTGTACAAAACGGATTGGAAGTGATAAAAGCAGTTGAAGCTGTTAGATATGATATCATCTTTATGGATGTGCATATGCCTGAAATGGACGGACTCGAAGCAACAAGGAAGATTGTTAATTCCCATTTGGCAAGCGAGCGTCCGAAGATCATTGCGCTTACGGCAGATGCGATGTCCGGAGATAAAGAGAAGTGCATCGAATCCGGAATGGACGATTACATTACCAAGCCGGTACGGTTGGAGGAAGTCATTTCCGCAGTGAAACGCTGGGCTCCGCTTCAGTCAAAACCTGCCGTGGACAATGATGGAAAAAAGAAACAGCATGCTGTTGGTGAAACTCCTATTTTCTATCTGGCATGAGAAAGGGTTCGGAGCGATCCGAACCCTTATCTTGTGAGATTCACTCTTCAAGGGAACGATCTCTCAAGAAGCTTTAAACAGTGGCGTGTGGTTGAATCCAATGATTTGCTTCCTTTAATGAATTTGCATAATTTCCTACCGTAATCATAAACTCAGAGAATACTCCTTGCAGTGTAGTTGTGGGGTTCATCATGATCTCTGGACTTCACTCTCCATTTCATACTAATCTGAGTTCACAATATTCAATATTCAATATACAACACATTGAAAATTGTGCATGGCTTTAAAGAACAATTATATATATGAGGGAAAACACAGAATAAGGCATTTACCTATGTCGTAGAGCTGGTAGATTCCACGGTCTTTGTGGAAGCATTAAAAAGATGGTGATTTTTGGACGGTTCTCAATTTACCACTACCCTGAAGGATGAAATCTAATGAAAAACAAGTCTATCGAAACAATACCGTTGAGAATCTTATTCCTTAACGACTCATCCCGGCGTGCTGAAATTATCAGGAAATTACTCATCAAAGCAGGATATGATCTCAAAGTGGATTGCACTGCTACCGAAAAAGAATATACGACGCTGCTTCGCAACAATAGGTATGATATTATTTTTTCCGATTTCAAACTTCCCGGATTTGATGCTTTCAAAGCCTTACGCTTGCATAATGATATCTGTCCGAGTGTTCCGTTTATTTGTATCTCTGGATCCATTGGTGAAGAACTCGCTGTTGAGTTGATAAAACAAGGAGCAGCAGATTACATTCCGAAGGCTCGACTAGCAAAACTTCCCGCGGCTGTAAAACATGCACTTGATGAAGCAGAGGGGAAAGAAAAACAACGGCAAGCAGAAAAAGCATTGAATGAAAGCGAAGAACGATTCCGTCAATTGTTTTTTGCTTCTTCTGATGCAATAATGTTGATTGATCCTTCTGACCTTTCCGTCGACTGGCCAATTGTTGACTGCAATAAAGCCGCGTGCCAGATGAACGGGTATACTCGAGAAGAATTAATTGGTAAGTCAATAAATAATCTCAACATCACTGAGGGAATGCCTCAAAAGCGAGCGACATACCTAGAAAACGTGAGACGAAAAGGTGTGTTGCATCTGGAAACTTTCCATCGCCATCACGATGGTCATATTTTCCCTATTAAGGTCTCAACGTCTATCATTACGTATAAGGAACATGAGTTAGTTTTAGAGATTGACAGCAATATTACTGAAGGCAAGCATGCGGAAGAGATCGTTCGGGAGTCTGAAGAAAGATTTCGAATGGTATTCGAAAATGTGTTTGACGGCATCAGCATTTACAACGAAGATCCCGATCCGTTCAAGAGAAAGCTCATTGATTGTAATGGACAGTATGCCGCCATGGCAGGCCGAAATCGTGAGGAACTGTTGCAGCACAGCAACACGAAAGAGCTCCAGATAACGCTTGATGAGACGGCAAATGATAATCGTTTAGAATCGCTTGCTAAGGGAAAGGCATACCGGGGTCTCTTTTCATGGATCCGACCGGACGGAAAGGATAATATTATCGAATATGTGGGTGTGCCGGTTACATGGAAGGGTAAATCGTACTCAATCGGGATTGATCGCGACATCACCGAACGCAAACGAGCCGAAGAGGCTCTGCAATTGGAATATAATCGTCATAAACGGTTTATCGAATCAGATATTATCGGTATGACTATTATGGCCGCCGATGGAAAGATTATTGAAACAAACGATTATTATCTTAACATGCTCGGATTTACACGCAAGGAATTCGAGTCCGGAAAAGTTAATTGGCGGGCGATAACACCGACCGAATGGCTGCCTTTAAACGATAAAGCGATGACGGAATTACGTGAACGAGGAACTTGCCTGCATTATGAGAAGGAATATAGAAGGAAAGACGGAACGCGTATTCCGGTACTTGTTACATATACCTTACTTCCTGGACCGGAAGAACAGATTGGTACATTTGTACTGGATTTAACCGAGCACAAACGGGTGGAGGAATCCTTACGAAAAAGTGAGGCGCAACTACGCGCCGTTCTCGATGCCACGCCATTTCCCATTGCATTAGTCGATGTTTTAGATAATAATATTGAATACTGGAGCCGCAGCGCTCTTACTCTTTTCGGACATACTGCACCCACCGCAACTGAGTGGTATCAGAAAGCATACCCGGATCCCGATTATCGGCGCAAGATTATAGATCGATGGAAAGTTTTTTTGGAAAAGGCGAAGATATCCGCTCAAGCGATCAACACTGGAGAATACCGGGTCACTTGCCGCGATGGATCGGTTCGTATTTGTGAACTCTATGCCGCTTTCGTGGCAGACAGACTTATTGTCACATTCAGTGACATCACAGAACGCAAGCAGGCTGAAGAGGAGCTTATTAAGGAACAGAACCTGCTCAGAGCGCTTATGGATACTATGCCCGACCACATCTATTTTAAAGATCTCGAAAGCCGTTTTATCAGGGTTAACAAAGCTGAAGCTGCAATATTTGGCATAAGCGATCCCGCCCAGGCTTTGGGTAAAACAGATTTTGACTTCTTCACAGAGGAGCATGCCCGTCCGGCATTTGAGGCCGAGCAAGAAATCATAAAAACCGGACAACCCACGATGGGTTTAGAGGAAAGAGAAACATGGCCGGATGGCCGGGAAACCTGGGTTTCAACAACCAAAGTTCCACTTTATGATAAAGACGGGAAAATCACAGGTACTTTTGGCATCTCCAGAGATATTACTGATCATAAACTGATGCAGGAGGAGCTGCGAAAAAATGAGGAACGCTTCCGAAAAATCTTTGAAGAGAGCCAAATCGGCGTCATGCTGTCGGATCCGGATTTCAGGTATATAAAGGTCAATCCTGCATTTTGCAATATGTTGGGCTACACGGCGAGTGAGCTTGCCTCTATGAGTTTCATCGATATCACTCATCCGGATGATATTGGCAAAGATATTGAGAATATGAGCAAATTGAAAATCGGGGAAATTCCATTCTATAGAACAGAAAAAAGATACCTCCGTAAAACTGGCGAGATTGTTTGGGTAAACATCGTGGTAAGCTGTATACGCAATAATAATGGAACGCTTTTATATAATGTGGGCATGATTGAGAACATTACACAACGTAAGCAGGAAGAGCAGGAAATCAGCAGACTCAACCGTATCTATGCCGTTCTAAGCAATATCAATCAATTGATTGTGCGTGAAGGAGATAGACAGACATTGCTGAATGAAGCGTGCGAGATTGCCGTTCAAGACGGCGAATTCCAGATGTCGTGGGTTGGGATTTTTGACGCTGAAACAGATTCGTTCCAGCCTGTCGCCAGCGCGGCTAAAGAAAGCGGATACCGGGAACAACTTCACACATCCATAGCTCAAATCATGGCTGGAAGAGAACCATTATGGAGGATTCTCATTGACGGTCAAATTATAATTTGCAACGATATTGAACATGATGATCGACTGAAATCTCAGCGGGAAAAGACGCTTGCCCTTGGCTATCGCTCTCTGGCTGCATTTCCGCTTCATATCGATGACGAAATCATAGGGGTCGTAAATTTCTATTCAAGCGAGAAAGACTTTTTTAATGAGGAGGAATTGAAACTTCTTGAAGAACTCGCGTCGGATGTTTCTTATGCGCTTCATTCCTTAGAATTAGAGGATCAACGGTTGCAAAGTGAAATAAAAATGAAGGAGAGTGAGAATAGATATCGCCGTATTTTTGAGAATGTGCAGGATGTATATTATGAGGCATCGATCGACGGTACAATACTCGAAATAAGCCCTTCCATTGAGATGATATCGAAGAAACAATATAAAAGGGACGAACTCATAGGGAAGTCGATGAACGAGTTTTATCCCAATAAAGGAGAACGGCAGGCTTTCCTATCGGCAATACAGGAGCGGGGGAGTGTTACGGATTACGAAGTAACGCTGAAAAACCGGGACGGTTCAATCATTCCCTGTTCTATTTCAGCAAAATTACAATTTGATGCTCAAGGCAATCCGGAAAAAATCATAGGCAGTATCATTGATATCACCGAGCGCAAACTGTATCAGAGTCAACTGATGCAGAACCAAAAAGTACAAAGCATCGGCACATTAGCAGGAGGAATTGCACATGATTTTAACAATATACTCGGTATCATTCTTGTGTTTACTTCTATTTTGGAACAGTCGGAAGGGGACAAAGAAAAGATATCAAAAAGTACGATAGCAATCAATCAAGCAGTTCATCGCGGTGCGGCGCTTGTCCGTCAGATTCTGACCTTTGCACGGCAAACGGGTGTATCGATGAAGCCGATGAGGATTCCTGATTTGATCCGCGAACTCGTTGTTATGCTCAAAGAAACATTTCCCGCAGTAATCGAATTTCAGACGAACGTAGAAATGGATATTCCTATCATCAATGCCGATCAATCACAAATGCATCAGGTTCTGCTGAACCTTTGCGTAAATGCGAGGGACGCAATGCCGAAAGGCGGTATCATTGGCATTGAAGTAAAAAAAGTCGCATCCGAAACAGTTATCCGGCAATTTCCCAAAGCCGAAAAAGGCCGCTATATCTCGATCAGCGTCTCTGATACGGGCACCGGCATGGATGAAGCAACAAAAAGTTGTATTTTCGATCCGTTCTTTACAACAAAAGAACAGGGGAAGGGAACCGGTCTGGGATTATCCGTTGTCTATGGCGTTATTCAGGAACATCATGGTTTTATCTCAGTTGAAAGCGAGATAGGACAGGGGACGACATTTCACATGTATCTACCAGTACCACAAGAGGAAAAAAAGCTCAATGATATTGAAAAAGTTAAAACAGAAGCAACTCAGGGCGGATCTGAAACCATCCTTTTTGTAGAAGATGAATTGCTTTTACGAGAGGTCGTACAATCGACGCTTGAATCGAACGGTTATAAGGTGCTCATTGCTGCCGATGGTCGTCAGGCTGTTGAAATCTACAAGAAGCAGTATAAAGATATTTCTCTTGTTCTCACCGATATGGGATTACCCAAGCTGACGGGAATAGATGAATATGCAATGCTCAAAGAAATAAATCCCAATGTCAAAGTCATTTTTGCAAGCGGCTTTATCTCATTCGATACAAGATCTGAACTCCTTAAAGAAGGAGTGAAAGGATTCATTCTGAAACCGTACAATCTTAATGAAGTACTCGAGATGGTGAGAGAGATATTAAATGAGGATAAGAATAACAAGCCGCTCTAAGACCTTAGGTATATAGTTCTCGCTGGAAAGGCCTTCAATTACTACTCAAGATTGGGATATCCCGTATATCGTTGAGTAATAGCGAATTTAAATAGTAAAAGACCTTCGCATCTGTTTATGCGAGGGCTTTTTATATTATCCCAGCTTATAGTAAGCCCCAATTCGATAACTGCTAAAAGTTCATTCAATTGATTTCGAAGGGCAAGAGGCCGACAAAATTGGAAATCAATAGTTTGCAGCGGTCAATGATGTTTAAAAATGCATAAGACTGTTCGCTCATAACTCGATGATTTGCTTTCCTCGGTGAATTCTTGTAACTTTTGCTCCAAGGTTATAAGCTCAGAGAATACTCCTTATAGTGCGGCCGCGGGGCTCATTGTTATCTCTTGACTATACCGTACTTATTGCTGTAGTCTGAGTTTGACGAAGGGATATCATTACCATGAAAAACCCTGGAAAGAAGAACTCCTGGACTGGTTACACTCTCCTTCTGATATTTATCCTCCTGTCGGTATGCATACTCATCGGCGGCTATATCGGTTACGTAAACTATAGGCAAAACTATCGTACTGCGGTTGAAAAACAACTTTCGGCCGTGGCAGAATTGAAAGTTGATCAGCTTGAAGATTGGCGGAACGAACGCTGGGGCGATGGGCTGTTCTTTTACAGGAATGACGAGTTTTCCGCTCTTGTAAAAAGGTTCATAGGGAACCGGAACGATCGGGGCGCAAAGACGGGAATTTTGACATGGGTAGGACAAGTACAAAGCGCTAATAGATACGATCTCATGATGCTGCTGGATGCACAATTAAATACGATATTAGTATTTCCGGAGAAGAAGGAACGAGTTCGATTAGTAATCGATCAAAAAAACATTGAAATACTTCTGTCGGGAAATATGGCTTTTCAGGATTTTTATCGAAATGATAAAGATCATCGCATTTATTTGAAAGTCCTTATCCCGATTATCGATTCTCACTCTTCAAATCGATTGGCTGCCGTTCTTGCACTCCGGATTAGTCCGGAGGATAACATTTTTCCTATCATCAAAAAATGGCCCACCCCAAGCCGAACGTCTGAAACTTTAATTATCCGCAGGGAAGGAAACGAAGCGCTGTTTCTTAATGATCTTAAATTTCATAGCGATGCGGCATTGAATTTACGGATTCCGTTGGTAAATAAAGATGTTCCCGCAGTGAAGGCAGCGTTAGGCCAGACGGGAATTGTCGAAGGTTTAGACTATCGCGGAATTCCGGTCATTGCCGATGTGCGCGCTGTTCGGAATTCCCCCTGGTTCATTATCGCCAAAATGGATATGGAGGAAATGAACGCACCTCTCAGAGAAAGATTATGGATGATGGTCATTCTTATTGGCGCTTTACTTGGTAGTGTAGGCGCCTGTGTGGGTTTGGTTTGGCGCCGGCAGATCGGTCGTTTTCATCGGGAACAGTATAAAGCGGCGGAGACGCTGCGTAATTCAGAGGAACGATATCGCCGGCTCTTTGAAGCGGCGAGAGATGGCATTCTGATACTCGATGCTGAAACAGGAATGATCACAGATGTGAATCCGTTTTTGATCGAGATGCTGGGTTATTCGCATGAAGTTTTTTTAGGAAAAAAGATTTGGGAGTTGGGATTATTCAAAGATATTATAGCTAATCGGGAAAAATTTTTAGAATTACAGTTGAAGGAGTATATCTATTATGAATCTCTGCCGTTAGAAACCATCAATGGCCAAACGATCAATGTGGAGTTTGTTAGCTTCGTTTATCGTGTAAATCAATGCAAAGTCATCCAATGCAATATTAGAGACATCACCGAACGCAAACGGGTGGAGGAAGCGGTACTGGCAAGCGAAGCACGCTATCGGTCTTATATTGAGGCGACAGGTCAAATTGGATGGGTTACTAATGCTAACGGAGAAGTTGAAGAGGATGTGCCGTCCTTGAGGAAATTTAGCGGTCAGACCTATGAAGAGGCCAAAGGTTCAGGATGGGCTAAAGCCATTCATCCTGATGACCTTGAGCGAACCTTGCAGGTATGGAATAATGCTGTTGCCACAAAAAGCTTCTATGAGATCGAATACCGCATGCGCAGACATGATGGAGTTTATCCATATCTGCTGACACGTGGTTTCCCTATATTTCGAGAAGACGGAAGCATCCGGGAATGGGTTGGCACCTGTATCGACATAACCGAGCGCAAACGGGCAGCACAGGAACTGCAGGAGCGCGATGCCAGATACAAAACGCTTGTTGAGAACATCCCGCAGAAGATTCTCATGAAGGACCGGAATTACATGTGGGTCTCGATCAACGAGAACCTCGCCCGTGACTTCGGTCGCCGGCCCGAGGAAGTGGTGGGCAAGATGGATGTCGACCTGTTTACGCCGGAACTTGCCGCCAAGTACCATTCCGACGATGTCAGGATCATGGAGAGCGGGAAGACCGAAGAGTTAGAAGAAAAGTATATGGTAGCCGGGAAAGAAACCTGGGTCAACACTATCAAGACGCCAGTCCGGGACAAAAACGGCGATATAGCAGGCCTGCTCGGAATCTTCTGGGATATAACCGAACGCAAGCGGGCAGAGGAAGAGATTAAACGTTTAAACGATGGACTTGAAGAGAGTGTAAAACAACGTACTATTCAATTACATGATGCACTGGAACTAAATCGAAAAATTATTAATACATCTTCCCTGGGTATTTTTGCTTGTAGAGAAGATGGGCCCTGTATCATAGCAAACCCGGCTGTCGCGAGAATATCGGGTGCGTCAGTTGATCAAATGTTGAAAATCAATTTTCGTGAACTCGATTCGTGGAAAAAGAATGGCTTGTTCTCTAAAGTCGAAATTGCATTGCAGACCCAGGAGGAACAAATGGAGGAAATCCATTTGACTACGGCATTCAATAGAGATGCCTGGATTAACTATTACATTACAACGTTCAGAAGTGAGGGCAAATTACATTTCCTAATGACTGTTGAGAACATTACTAAACGCAAACTTGCCGAACAAGAGCGGGAGGTGCTCGTGCAGCAAATACAGCAACGGTCGTCACTTTTGGAAGCGGCGAATAAGGAATTAGAGGCCTTCAGTTACTCAGTGTCGCACGATCTGCGTGCACCATTGCGTCATGTCAACGGATTCGTGGAACTGTTGGGCAAACAATTTCAAGCCGAAATGTCCGAAAAAGGACGGCATTATCTGGATACGATTACAGATTCCGTACACCAGATGGGTGTGCTGATTGATGATCTGTTGAATTTTTCCAGAAGCGGGCGCGTGGATATGCGTGAATCAACTTTTGAAATGAATCAGATAGTTAAGGAAGTGTCGGAACAAATACGCCAGGATAATTCTCAGCGCGTTATCGAATGGTCCATAGCTCAGTTGCCATCTGTCCATTGCGACAACGCAATGCTGCATCTTGTCTGGGAAAATCTTCTGAGTAATGCTGTTAAGTTCACATGTAAAAGAAAAAAAGCCAGCATCGAGATTGGAGTTCATGAAGAGGACAAGGAGTTTGTATTTTTTGTGCGCGACAATGGGGTTGGGTTTGACATGCGGTACGCTCAGAAACTTTTCGGCGTCTTTCAACGGCTCCACTCCGCGTCCGAATTTGAAGGAACCGGCGTAGGACTGGCAAATGTTCGGCGCATCATTATGCGTCATGGCGGACGCACATGGGCAGAAGCCGAACTGGAAGATGTGCCTGCCGGCAAGGCAGGAGGAGCAACATTCTATTTCACATTACCCAGACATAATAAGGAGAAACCATGAGAGATTTAAGAACAATTCTGTTGGCGGAGGACAATCCGAAGGATATCGAATTGACTCTTGAAGCTTTATATGAACATAACCTTGCAAATCAGGTTATTGTAGTGAAGGACGGCGTGGAAGCATTAGAATTTCTCCGTTGCGAAGGAAATTACAAGATGCGTCGAAAGGGAATGCCGGTCGTGCTCCTGCTGGATCTCAAAATGCCCCGCATGGATGGCCTGGAAACATTGCAAGCCATTCGAAGCGATGCCGCGCTGAAAATGCTCCCTATCGTTATGCTTACATCTTCTCGCGAGGAACAGGATCTGATAAAAAGTTACGAATTTGGAGTTAATGCCTATGTTGTCAAGCCTGTTGATTTCAAAGAATTTGTAAATGCGGTAAAGCAAGTCGGTATCTTTTGGGCGATGATTAATGAAATACCACCTATAGGGGGCTCTTCCAATGGAGAAAAAAGCTGATAGAAACGACAAATTAAAAGTACTCTGTCTTGAGGATTCGCCGCAAGACGTTGAACTCATGCGAGAGTTGTTGACCGAAGCGGGATTTGAACTGGACATGGACTGTACTATGGTGGAAGAGGAATTTGTCTCGTTTCTTCGCCGCAGTATCTACGATATCATTCTTGCGGATTTTAAATTGCCCGGCTTTGATGCCTTCGGTGCGCTGCGGCATGCTGCGGAAATTTGCCCCGAAGTTCCGTTCATCTGTGTCTCCGGAACGATTGGAGAGGAATCGGCTGTAAAGCTTTTAAGACAGGGAGCGGTTGATTATGTATTAAAAGACAGAATGACAAGACTTCCTGCTGCCATCAAGCGCGCGCTTATTGAAGCAAAAGAAAAATTACTGCACAAACAGGCGGAGGAAGCGCTCAATTTAGAATATTCCCGCCACAAGCGATTCGTTGATTCAAATATCGTCGGTGTTGTTATCGCTGCTGCAAATGGAAAGATTCTGGAGGCCAACGATTACTATTTGAACATGCTTGGATTTACACGCAGGGAATTTGAGTCCGGAAAAATCGATTGGCGGGCGATTACGCCGACTGAATCGCTGCCGGCAGACGAAAAGGCAATCAGGGAACTGCACGAACGGGGAACTTGTACACCCTATGAAAAGGAATATAGAAGGAAAGATGGAACAATCGTTCCGGTTTTTCTTGCGGACACTTTACTGCCTGGGCCGGAGGAGCAGATTGGCGCATTTGTACTGGATATTACCGAGCGTAAACGGGCGGAGGAATCCATACGGAAGAGCGAGTCACAGTTGCGCGCCGTTCTCGATGCAACACGTTTCCCTGTTGCTTTAGTCGATGTTTCGGATAAAAATATTGAATACTGGAGCCGCAGCGCTCTTACTCTTTTCGGGCATACTGCGCCCACCACCAAAGAATGGTATAAAATGGCCTACCCGGATCCCGATTACAGGCGCGAAGTAATCGATCGGTGGAAACAATCTCTAGAAAAGGCGAAACTCTCCGCCCAGGCGGTCAACACCGGTGAATTCCGGGTTACATGCCGCGATGGTTCGGTACGTATATGCGAACTGTATGCCGCTTTTCTGGCTGACAGACTAATCGTTACTTTTAATGACATCACCGAACGCATAGTAGCAATAAAAAATTTGCGCGAAAGTGAGGCGAAATATCGAACTCTGGTAACGCAAAGTCCGGATGGAATTTTCGTTGTGGATTTGTCCAGTCATTTTTTATCAGTAAATAATGCAATGTGTGATAACCTTAAATATTCAGAGGAAGAATTTCTTTCTATGAATATATGGGATATCGTGCCGCGTCAGTACTTATCGCTTCATAAGAATAGATTAGAAGCTGTATTAAAAGGAGAAAGTGAAAAAGGTACTGCAGAATATGAAGCAAAAGGGAAAGACGGAGTTGTCCATATCATTGAAGTCCTATCAGCGCCATATTATAGGGACAAAGAAAAAATCGGATTTCAAGGTATTGCCCGCGATATCACTGAACGAAAACGGATGGAAAATGCAACTCGGGAGTCCGAAGAAAGATTTCAGTTGGTCTTTGAGAATGTTTTTGACGGCATTAGCATCTATAGTGAAGATCCTGACCCTTCAAAGAGAAGACTCATAGAGTGTAATGCCCAATACGCTGCTATGGCAGGTCGTAGTCGTGAGGAACTGCTCCAAATTGGATTTACGCTGGGATTTCAAAAAATGCTTGATGACGAAGCAAATAGTCATCGCTTACAATCGCTTGCAAAGATCAGCGCATTTCAGGGCTTCTACTCGTGGATTCGACCGGATGGAAAGGATAATATTGTTGAATATGTGGGTGTGCCCATCATGTGGCGCGGTAAATCGTATACGATTGGAATTGATCGCGACATTAGCGAGCGTAAATTGATGGAGGAGGAACTGCGTAAAAGCGAGGAACGCTTCCGTTCACTTTATGAAAATTCTACGATCGGTATTTACAGGACTACTCCTGAGGGTAAAATTATTTTAGCAAATCCAACTTTGGTGAAAATGCTCGGCTATTCATCCTTTGAAGAACTTGCCGCAAGGAATCTTGAACAGGAAGGCTTCGAACCTGCGCATGAGCGAAAGCAATTTATTGAACAGATTGAAACCAACGGTGAAGTGCATGGATTGGAGTCGGCCTGGACTTGCAATGACGGATCGACTGTCTATATCAGAGAGAGCGCTCGAGCGATCCGCGATCCGAACGGAAAGACTCTCTATTACGACGGAAGTGTTGAAGATATATCCGAACGCAAGCTCGCAGAGGATGCATTCAATCGTGAACGGAATCTGCTCAATGCGCTCATGGATACTATCCCTGATCATATCTACTTCAAAGATCTCAATAGCCGCTTCCTGCGGGTGAATAAATCTCACGGTGAGATATTTGGCCTTAATGACCCCAAACAAGCTCAGGGTAAAACAGACTTCGACTTTTTTACGGAAGAACATGCCCGCCCGGCATTCGAGACCGAACAAGAAATTATAAAGACCGGGCGACCCGTAGTGGGTTTAGAGGAAAAAGAAACGTGGCTCGACGGCCGGGAAACCTGGGTTTCAACAACCAAAGTTCCACTTTATGATAAAGACGGGAAAATCACAGGTACTTTTGGCATCTCCAGAGATATTACTGATCATAAACTGATGCAGGAGGAGCTGCGAAAAAATGAGGAACGCTTCCGAAAAATCTTTGAAGAGAGCCAAATCGGCGTCATGCTGTCGGATCCGGATTTCAGGTATATAAAGGTCAATCCTGCATTTTGCAATATGTTGGGCTACACGGCGAGTGAGCTTGCCTCTATGAGTTTCATCGATATCACTCATCCGGATGATATTGGCAAAGATATTGAGAATATGAGCAAATTGAAAATCGGGGAAATTCCATTCTATAGAACAGAAAAAAGATACCTCCGTAAAACTGGCGAGATTGTCTGGGTAAACATCGTTATCTCCGGAATCCGTAATAATGACGGAACGCTTTTGTATCATTTGGGTATGATTGAGAACAATACACAACGTAAGCAGGAAGAGCAGGAAATCAACAGACTCAACCGTATCTATGCCGTTCTAAGCAATATCAATCAATTGATTGTGCGTGAAGGAGATAGACAGACATTGCTGAATGAAGCGTGCGAGATTGCCGTTCAAGACGGCGAATTCCAGATGTCGTGGGTTGGGATCTTTGACGCTGAAACAGATTCGTTCCAGCCTGTCGCCAGCGCAGCTAAAGAAAGCGGATACCGGGAACAACTTCACACATCCATAGCTCAAATCATGGCTGGAAGAGAACCATTATGGAGGACTCTCATTGACGGTCAAATTATAATCTGCAACGATATTGAACATGACGATCGGCTGATATCTCAGCGGGAAAAAACACTTGCCCTGGGCTGCCGATCTCTGGCTGCATTTCCGCTTCAGATCGACGACGAAATCATAGGGGTCGTAAATTTCTATTCAAGCGAGAAAGACTTTTTTAATGAGGAGGAATTGAAACTTCTTGAAGAACTCGCGTCGGATGTTTCTTATGCGCTTCATTCCTTAGAATTAGAAAATAAACGGACTCAAGCCGAGAAAGAAACACAGGAGAGTGAAAATAAATACCGCCGCATCTTTGAGAATGTGCAGGATGTGTACTATGAGGCATTGATCGACGGTACAATACTTGAAATCAGCCCTTCCATTGAGATGATATCGAAGAAGCAATATAATAGGGACGAACTCATAGGGAAGTCGATGAACGAGTTTTATCCCAATAAAGGAGAACGGCAGGCTTTCCTGTCGGCATTACAGGAGCGAGGGAGTGTTGTAGATTACGAAGTAACGCTGAAAAACCGGGACGGTTCAATCATTCCCTGTTCTATTTCAGCAAAATTACAATTTGATGCTCAAGGCAATCCGGAAAAAATCATAGGCAGTATCATTGATATCACCGAGCGCAAACTGTATCAGAGTCAACTGATGCAGAGCCAAAAAGTACAAAGCATTGGCACATTAGCGGGAGGAATTGCACATGACTTTAACAATATACTCGGCATCATTCTTGTGTTTACTTCTATTTTGGAACAGTCGAAAGGAGACGAAGAAAAAATTTCAAAGAGTACAGCAACGATCATTCAAGCAGTTAATCGCGGTGCGGCGCTTGTCCGTCAGATTCTCACTTTTGCACGGCAGACGGGTGTATCGATGAAGCCTCTGAGGATTCCTGATTTGATCCGCGAGCTTGTTGTTATGTTAAAAGAGACATTTCCCGCAGTAATTGAATTTCAGACGAATGTAGAAATGGATATTCCTATTATCAATGCCGATCAATCACAGATGCATCAAGTTCTGCTGAACCTTTGTATAAATGCGAGGGATGCAATGCCTAAAGGCGGGATCATCGGCATTGAAGTAAAAACAGTCGCGTCCGAAAGACTCGTTCCACAATTTTCAAATGCCGAGAATTGCCGATATATCTCAATCAGTGTTTCTGATACTGGTACCGGGATGGACGAGGAAACAAAAAATCGTATTTTCGATCCGTTCTTTACTACAAAAGAACAGGGGAAGGGAACCGGTCTGGGATTATCCGTTGTCTATGGCGTTATTCAAGAACATCATGGGTTTATTTCAGTCGAAAGTACAGTCGGACAAGGAACGACATTCCATATATATCTCCCGATGCAGCAGGAGGAGAAAAAGATGCAGGAAGCCGAAAAAGTCAAAACAGAAATGGCGCAGGGCGGATCTGAAACCATTCTTTTCGTAGAAGACGAACTGCTTTTACGGGAAGTCGTACAATCGACGCTTGAATCTATAGGTTATAAAGTAATCATCGCAGCCAATGGACAAGAAGCCGTCGATATCTACAAAAAACAGTTTAAAAATATTTCACTCGTTCTAAGTGATTTGGGATTACCCAAGCTGTCGGGAACGGATGAATTTGCCTTGCTTAAGAAGATTAATCCGAATGTCAAGGTCATTTTTGCCAGTGGATATATATCGATAGAGACAAAATCCGAACTTCTTAAACAAGGCGCTAAAGGATTCATTTTAAAGCCGTATAATCTTAATGAAGTACTTCAGATGGTAAGAGAAGTGTTGAATGAGAATAAGAATTTGAGTAAATAATCGCTGAGAAAGATTCAATATCAGCCGGGCAGGCCGCTTTCGGCTTCAGATTCTTCACAGCAATTGTAGCCGCAACGGGTCGTCGCGGATGTTCTCTGAAATCGGAGCACTCCGAGACCAGCGGTCGCGGCTACAGAATGATATTGGACGCTGAGTAAATACAAAAATAAGTACATTATATAAAAAAGTGAAGGACATGACACCTCTCGAAATCGAATTAGTCAAGGATGCAATAAAAGATATAGATTGTTCTATCGATGGAATAAGGGACGCCATAGAAATATTAATTGCCGATGAATCGTTTCCTTTGAATGAAAATGAAGTTTTTGTACAGTTTGTTTATGGGCGGCGAATTAAGGGAACGAAAACTTATGATATCCAGAAAATGGGTGTAAGAATTCCCAAAGAACATTTAAATTTTGAGTTTATCGATGAAGCTATCATTGACATCAATATACAATGGCAGGAAATCAAACAAGAATGCGAGAAGGGATTGTTAAAGATACATCGCCCTCTTTATCCATTTCATTTTGGGATTCCGTATGAAGTGAATCTCGAGTTTGTCATGATCGGAGACCCGGCACCTTGCGGCGAAATACTTCTCGAAGTTGACGAGGTATTTATTCTCGACTCCAAAGAAAGTTTTGTTAAAGAAAAGGAATATGAACTTATCAATATCCCCAAACGCACAGGCAAGCAAATAATATTAACGAGGGAAGAAGCGGCAAAGAAAATGCGTAAGAATGAGGACATTCTTTATGACACGAAGATCCACGAAGAAAGGGGAAAGGAATGAGATAATAACTTCGTGCTCTTCGTGAAAGATCTTTTACACGAAGTTCCACGAAGGAGGAATGAAGACAATGACTTCGTTCCTTTCGTTCTTGCATGTTTATTGCAAGTTTCATAAGTTGTATTCAACACAAGTTGTTCTTTGTATAGATCGTTTCGGTGTGGCGCTCAATGCGCCATGAAAAGGGAATTCCGTGATCCGCTTACGGCGGAGATTCGGAAGCTGCCCCGCAACTGTAATTTCGCTTCTTTATTGTCGTTCAGAGAATGAAGAAACTTCAGCGCTCGACGTCACTGTCCCGATCTAATCGGGATGGGAAGACAAGCTGAAGCGCGAATAAGCCAGGAGACCTGCCGGAATGAAGTTCCTTAAACCTTCGCGGGAAGGCGGTCTCTCATAGTTGATGTTTTTCGAGAATGAGAAGCCCCAATCTTTTTTTTGAAGGTTGGGGCTTTTTTCATTCACATCATTTTTAAAAGGAGAAACGGCCGTGAGTCAATCGTGGAAAATATTATTTATGACCGGAAGCTTTTCAATGCATTTTCTTTTTGCAGCGGACGATGACACGACAAAGATTTATTCAGTAAACGATGTTGTCGTAACGGCGACACGCACGGCAATTGCGCCCGAGGATGCACCGGCGAAGGTGCGTTTGGTCTCATTGGAAGAAATACAAAGGATCAACGGCACAACTGCTGCCGACATTTTGCAAACCCTCGACGGCGTTCAGTTGATGGATTACGGAGGAAACGGCGGCATTAAAAAAGTTTTGTTCCGCGGACTTTCGCCGGAAAATACATCTATTCTTCTCAATGGTATGCCGATCAACGATGCGGAATACGGGTATCTCGATTTAAATTTGCTGCCGGTTGAAGACATTGAACGAGTGGAAGTTACTCAAGGAGGGTCTTCAGCATTCTTTGGCGGCGATGCTGCAGGCGGAGTAGTGAATATTATTACACGCAAAGCCGAACGTGACATACATGCTGTGATAACAGGAGGCGTAGGTTCTTTCGGTGCAAGGAACGGTGCTCTCGAACTTGAAGGAAGGATTGACAGCATTGGAATTGTTGCCGGTGTTGCTCAGGAATTGGGCAGCGATGATTTTCCTTTCCTGTATCACCGGATCAATGCCGCAGATACCGTACTGCATCGAATCAATGCGGATTACAAACGGACGATTGCCTATTGGAACGGCGATTATCAGCCCTCAAGCGATATAAGTGTCAACTCGCTTATTCATTATGTGCATTTTGATCGGGGATCCCCCGGCTCTCTTTCTGATCCTTCCACAGATGCACGGCTCAGCGATGAAACTTTTCGCGCTGCTTTAGACGCCACATACCGGATTGCCGAAAATTTTTCGGCAGCACTGAACGGCAGTTATAATCATAATATTGAAATATATCGTGAACCGTCAAGCATGACCGATCTTTCCTATACAAGCAGTTCCTGTATGTTCAACGGCCAGTGCGAATGGAATCCTGTTCCATGGGATCGGATCCTCGGCGGCGCCGAATATTGTGAGAATTCATTGAATGTTGACGGTCTTTCGTGGGGATATCCTTTGGCTATGAGTCCGTTCAGAATTCAAGAATCCGTCTATTTTTCAAACGAATGCACATTCCAAAGCGAGTCCGATTGGTTCGACCGTGTCTGTTCTTACCAAACACTGCGGGAAGATTATTATTCAGACGTGATCGACGATGCACTTTCTCCGAAATTGGGAATCAATATCCGCATGAATAAATTATACGATGTACACATTCGCACTAGCTGGGGACAAAATTTTCGCGTGCCGACATTTAACGATTTATATTATCCGGATTACAGCAATCCGGATTTAAGCCCGGAACGCTCGACGGCATTCGATGTCGGCATACTGGGATCGCTCGATCGAACCGGCAGGCAGACTTTGGAAATAACGTATTTCGATATCTCTGCGAAAGATAAGATCGTCTACACGTCAAGCGGCGTGCCGTATAACATCGGACAGGCTGAAAATACCGGTGTGGAAACACGTTACGATTATCATTCTGCCGATAACCGATTCGATGCATATACGGGCTTTTCCTTTGTCAATGCAAGAAAGAAGGACAGAAATTCCGGAACTGATTCTACATACAACAAATATTTGCCGTATGTTCCTCTTGCATCGGGAGTTTTCGGATTGTCGTTTGAAACCGTCTTGGGAAGAATAACCATCAACGAAACGTATACGGGATTACGCTATGTCGATGCAGTAAACAGCGGTTCTTTACCGGAATACACACTTACCGATGTAAACGTGATGGAAAGGATATCAATTTTGCCGTATCTCATAACGATCAATGCATCTATAAAAAATATTTTTAATGCGGATTATCAGTCGTATGCGGATTTTCCAATGCCCGGAAGATCGTTTAAAATATCGCTGGGGGTGGAATACTAAAAACCTCGAAATTTGTCAAATTATTTTGTATACTTTATTCATTATGTTAACCGGAGGGTACATGCGAAAACTAATTCTTGGAGCATCGCTCATTTTTATCGCCGCACTGTCGCGTTTATTGCCGCATCCGCCGAATGTGGCTCCCATTGCCGCAATGGCATTGGCAGGCGGTGTGTATTTTGAGCGCCGATTCGCTCTTCTTATTCCGCTCGCTGCGTTGTTCTTCAGCGATTGCATTATCGGATTCCACGCCACGATTCCGTATGTCTACGGCTGCTTTATAGCAACTGGTTTGATCGGCATGTGGCTGCAGTCTCATAAGAAAGCTGTTTTTATCGCTGGCGGGACGCTGATCAGTTCGATCATCTTTTTTATTGTGACGAATTTCGGCGTATGGCTTACCGGCGGCGGGTGGTACTATCCAAAAACACTCGGCGGGTTGGCAGAATGCTACATGCTTGCGATTCCGTTTTTCCGCAACTCGCTGCTTGGGGACATCGGTTACACGGCAGTTCTCTTCGGATTATTCGAACTGATGGAATATGCTGTTCGTTCTTTCGAAAAGCCGCAGACACAAAAGATAGAGTAATTTTTACACGGATCTCTTGTCCCGCTTCTATAGCCGAGACGAGCTTGTCCCGGAAACATCGAAGTGTTTTCGGGATGGTCGCGGCTGCTCCCGTAGTCACCCTGCCCGCCGCAGGAGGGCGACCGAGGCTGCAAAGCATCGGACAGCCTGGCTTTTTTTACCCGAAAGCGGCTGATTTTATGGTTTATTTTACGTCTTGCCTGCTTGCTTTTCGGGGAAAAGGTTTTAAATTGCCCTCACAAAATAATACGAGTATCCGGGACGACGATGCTTCAATGAAGTTAAGCCTTTCTGAAATTCTTCCGGGAAGGTATTCTCAAGAATCAATCGTCCTGGCGGCGTTTTAAAAAAGCGAGGAATGTATGTCCGACTATGTTAATAAAATTAACGCGTTAGTGAAAGTGAAAAATCCGAGTGAACCGGAATTCCATCAGGCTGTGGAAGAAGTGTGTGAATCGCTCGAACCGGTTCTGGCCTATCACCCTGAATACCGCTCGGCAAAAATTCTTGAGCGCATGGTGGAGCCGGAGCGCGTTGTGATTTTCCGTGTTCCCTGGATGGACGATCAGGGAGAAATTCAAATCAACCGCGGATTCCGGATTCAAATGAACAGCGCTATCGGTCCCTATAAGGGCGGTTTGCGTTTCCATCCTTCGGTTACGATGGGAATTTTAAAGTTTCTTGCCTTCGAGCAGGTGTTCAAAAACAGCTTGACAACATTGCCGATGGGAGGAGGCAAGGGCGGGTCGGATTTCGATCCGAAAGGAAAAAGCGATCACGAAGTGATGCGCTTCTGTCAAAGCTTCATGACGGAATTATTCCGTCATATCGGTCCCGACGTCGATGTTCCGGCAGGCGATATCGGTGTCGGCGGAAGAGAGATCGGATTTCTCTTCGGTCAGTATAAACGGCTCACAAGAGAATTTACCGGAGTGTTGACCGGCAAAGGTCTAAACTGGGGAGGATCGCTCATCCGTCCGGAAGCGACCGGTTTCGGCGTTGTCTATTTCGCACAAGAAATGCTGAAGACGCGCAAGACAAGCATCGAAGGAAAAACAGTCGCAGTTTCCGGATTCGGGAATGTGGCATGGGGAGCCGTCACGAAGGCTGTGCAGCTCGGAGCAAAAGTCGTTACACTTTCAGGTCCCGACGGATTTGTGTACGATGCAGACGGTATCAAAGGAGAAAAGATAGATTATATGCTGGAGATGCGCGCCAGTGCAAAAGACGAGGTCAAGTCGTATGCGGATAAATTCAAAGTGCAGTATGTTCCGGGCAAACATCCATGGAGTGTAAAAGCGAATGTAGCGCTGCCGTGTGCAACACAAAACGAGTTAGATGAAAACGATGCAAAGGAGCTTGTCAAAAACGGATGCCTGTGTGTAACGGAAGGAGCGAACATGCCGACGAATCTGGAAGGAATTAAAGTGTTTCATGATGCCGGTATTTTATTTTCTCCCGGCAAGGCTTCCAATGCCGGCGGCGTGGCAACATCGGGACTTGAAATGAGTCAGAACAGCATGCGACTTCCGTGGCCGAAGGAAGAAGTCGATTCGCGCCTGCATCAGATAATGCGCAGCATTCATGAAACATGCGTAACGACCGCAGAGCGTTACGGTGCGCCCGGCAATTATGTTGTCGGCGCGAATATTGCGGGATTCCTCAAAGTTGCAAATGCTATGCTCGAACAAGGATTAGTGTAGAAAAAGCAACTGAAGCGCCGCTTGCGGTGAAATTCTTTATGACACGAAGTTCCACTTTTTTTTCTTAATCCGTATATTAAGCGGGCAAACAATTCTTCACCGAAAAAGGATAATCTGTGACACGCATCGATAGAATGAGCGACGATATTTCCGGAAGCCGCATTCGCGATTTTCAGAAATTGATGCACTATAAGGCGCGTGACATACTCCTCGTTGCAAGTCTGTACGACTATTATCTTTTTGAAGAAGACGGACGTCTGTATGAACTGATCCGTCAGGAATTTCAGGTCCTGAACCTCAGCCATCCTCCCGATATTACACACGTCGTGAGCGGTGAGGAAGCCATAGAGCTGCTCAATTCCGGCGAACATTTCGATCTCGTTATTACGACACTGCATATCGAAGATATGCATGTAGTCCGCTTTGCAGAAAAGGCGCGAAGATCCGGCATCAATATCCCTATACTTCTCCTTGCCTACGACAGCCGGGAACGAAAAGAACTGACACAGCGGTACGATACGTCGGTGTTCGACCGGATTTTTATATGGCACGGCGATTACCAACTTCTTGTGGCCATGATCAAATCGGTCGAAGATAAAATGAATGTCGAAGCCGATGTAACCAATATCGGAGTGCAGTGCATCATTCTGGTTGAGGACAGCGTTTCGTTCTATTCATCATATCTCCCGCTTCTCTACACAGAAATCTTTAACCAATCCCGCCGCCTTATTTCCGAAGGCGTCAATCTGACGCACAAATTTCTTCGCATGCGCGCGCGCCCGAAAATACTGCTTTGTTCCACATACGAGGAAGCATGGACATATTTCGAAAAATATGAAGAGTATGTGCTTGGCGTAATCTCGGATATCGATTTTATGCGGAACGGGAAAAAGGATCCGGGCGCGGGGGTCGATTTTGCAAGGGCAGTAAAGGATAGGATGGTGGATATTCCTATTCTTCTCCAATCGAGCAATGCAGAAGCGGCGGAGATGGCGCGCAGCGTCGGCGCTTCGTTCCTCCGCAAGGGATCTCCCACGCTGCTGCACGATCTGGGCCAGTTTGTGAAGAAAAATTTCGGGTTCGGCGATTTTATTTTCCGCATGCCGGACGGAACTGAAGTGGGGCGCGCATCGAATTTAAAAGAACTTGAAGACCAGCTTCATGTCGTACCAGATGAATGCGTCAAATACCATTCCGAACATAATAATTTTTCCAACTGGCTCAAAGCCAGAACAGAATTCTGGCTGGCGCATAAACTGCGTCCCCAGAAAGTGACCGATTTCCCCACGATTGAAGGGCTGCGAAAAGATATCATCGAAACGCTTCGCTCGTATAAAGAGGAGCGGCAGCGCGGCGTGATGACGGAATTTTCAAAAGACACGTTCGATCCGCAGACAAGTTTCGCTCGTATAGGAACCGGCTCGATCGGTGGCAAAGCACGCGGGCTCGGTTTTATCAATGCGCTTATTACAAATTTCAGCCTGCGGAAAAAATTCGAAGGTGTAGAGATTATCGTTCCTTCCGCCGTCGTTATTGCAACCGATGTGTTCGACCGTTTTCTGCAGGAAAATGAACTGACGGATATCGCTGCGGAAGATGTAAGCGATGAACAGATCATGCAGCGCTTTGTCGATGCACGATACTTCCAGAACGATGTTATTGATAAGCTGCGCGATTTTATCCGTATTGTGAATTATCCTCTTGCCGTGCGATCCTCCAGTCTGCTGGAGGATTCGCAATACCAGCCTTTTGCAGGCGTGTACCAAACATACATGATTCCGAATAACAATGTCGATTCGAATGTAAGGCTCAGAGAATTGTTGGAGAGCATCAAGCTTGTGTACGCATCGACTTATTGCCGGGAAGCGCGCGATTATATCAAAGCAACGCCGTACCATCTGGAAGAAGAGAAGATGGCGGTCATTATCCAGCGAATGGTCGGGTCGCAGCATCGGGAGCGGTTCTATCCGGACTTCGCAGGTGTGGCGAAGTCGTATAATTTTTATCCGGTTGCTCCGCAAAAAGCGGAAGACGGCATCGTGCAAGTTGCGCTTGGACTCGGCTATACGGTGGTCGAAGGGAGAAATTCCGTCCGGTTTTGCCCAAAATACCCGCGCCATGTCATGCAGTTTTCCACTCCGGAGGAAACGATGCGGACGGCACAGCAGGAATTTCTAGCGCTCGATGTAACGGCATCGTTCAGTCATGAAAACCATGAAACACCCGACGTGCTCCTGAAGCATTACGATGTTGCAAAAGCAGAAGAGGATAAAACTCTGCCGGCAGTCGGTTCGACCTATTCGCCGGGAGACGATGCCGTGTATGATGGAATTTCCCGCCCCGGCAAGCGCGTTATTACATTTGCGCCGGTTTTAAAACAGCATGTTTTTCCGCTCCCGGAAATTGCAGACCTTGTCCTTGAAATTGGAAGATGGGGAATGGGAACGCATGTGGAAATAGAATTTGCAGTCGATATAATGGTGCACCAGAATGAGCTGAAAGAATTTGCCCTCTTGCAAATCAGGCCTATGATGCTCAGCCGTGAAGAAGAAACGACGACGATCGAAAATCATGCGGACAGCACGCTTATATGCAAAAGCCGGCATGTTCTGGGAAACGGCGTTCTGGAAGATTTATACGATATTATTGTCGTTGACGCCGGCAAATTCGAGCGGTCAAAAAGCAGGCAGACAGCACAGGAGGTCAGCCGTCTGAATACGAAACTACGGAATATCAAGCGGCCGTATATACTTATCGGAGTCGGCCGGTGGGGCAGTCTGGATCCGTGGCTTGGAATTCCCGTTACATGGGATCAGATATCCGGTGCAGCGGTTATTGTGGAATCAGGTTTTAAAGATATCGACGTGACACCTTCGCAAGGCTCCCATTTTTTTCAGAACATTACATCGTTCAGGATCGGCTATTTTACGGTGAACAATTCCGACGATTCATGTTTTGTGGATTGGGACTGGCTGAAGGAGCAGCCGGCTTTTGAAGAATTGGAGTATGTGCGGCATCTCCGGTTTGCGAAGCCGGTGGTGACCAAGATTAATGGACCTGCAAAGTTCGGGGTTATTATAAAGCCTTAAGAGCGGTGAATGGTAAATGGTGAATGGTAAATGGTAGCCGGAGGCCCAAAAATGTTTTCCCGCGCAAGCGGGAATCTATTTGGGATATGACCATTTGTAAATGGTAAAGGGTAAATGGTAAATAGTGAATGGTAAATGGTGAATGGTAAATGGTAAAGAATAAATAAGGAAAAGAAAACATGGATAAGAAAACCATGGAATATATCTTTCAACTCAACGAACAAAAAATAATTATAAACGATTTTTTCGATAAAAAAGAGATTTACAAGAAACTCTATAGAAAAGGCGGATGGACGGGGAAAGAAGTCTTAATCCATATAAAAGACTCCGAGACTGTGGCGTATGACAGGATCAGAAGAATCATATCGGAGGAAAAGCCGATTTTGTGGTATTTTGAACAGGATCTATGGCAAAAGAATCTCGAATATATGAACCAAGATATCACACTGGCAAAAAATGTCTTTTTGACTACACGGGAATCGATTATCGAGACAGTTGAAATGCATTTAAAGAAACATGCAAAGAAGGAGGGTGTTCACTCCCGGCGCGGCGCGATGAGTCTGAAAGATCAAATAGAATTTCTTCTTTGGCATGCGGACAAACATATAAATCATCTGAAGAAGATAAAACTGTAACGGATGTTGCTCAAATTTAATGTAAAATCTATGAATTCATTTCCGGAAAATTCATAAAATTAGATACTATCCTTCTCACTTATCACAACAGTAAGAAGAGAATTATACGTATGTCGAAAATTCAAAACGAAAGAATCTCCTCAAGCATAATCAAAACTTATCGGAATGGAATTTACTGGATACATCAGGATCAGGGAACGACCGAATTTATTTTTTTGCGGCATACGGCTGCAATAAATTTACTACTGTCGGCGGCAACAGCATCATTTTGAGGTTCACGACAGGGACAGAAATTTAATAACTGGTGTTACGTACGGTATGGAAAGCACAGACTAAAGTAAAGTTGTCATACCGGAATGTGCCGCTTTACGGCATCTCCCGCTTTTTGGATTCTGCCTCTTTGCGTCCAAAAATCAGGCGAGCGGGATTCTGGAAAGCGGAACCGTACAGCGGGACTTTAATCGGGTATCCAGTTCTTCTGGATTCCTCCCGACTTTGTCGGGAGGGGAATGACATTCCTTTTTGCTTTTTGCGCAACATCAGTTAAATAAAATATAATCGGATTATCTGAAATTGGGATTTACATTATTAAATATAAAAGGAGATCGATTATGAAAATCATCCGTGTTGCACTGCTCGTATGCCTTGCGGCATCGCTGCTTGGTTTCGCATTTGCGCAGCAAAGCAATCCCGTTCAAAACAGCTCTGCGCCTGTATCGATTCAAAACGAACCTGTGCCTGTCCCTCCGGCAAGCGAGAAGGCTCTCAGTTATTATAACAGCGGAAATATTTTGTGGGTCATCGAAATATTGTGGGGGATGCTGATTCCCGCTCTCTTTTTATTCACCGGTTTTTCCGCAAAAATGCGCGACTGGGCTCAGAAGATCGGAAAAAAATGGTTTTTTGTTGTCGGAATTTATTTTATTATTTTCACGGTCATTTCAACTCTTATCGACCTGCCTTTAAGCTATTACACGGAATTTGTTCGTGAGCATGCTTACGATCTTTCGAACCAGACGTTCGGGAAATGGGCCGGGGATACTCTCAAATCGCTCATCGTAGGGTGTATCTTCGGATTTATCTTTTTCTGGATTCCGTATTTGCTGCTGAAGAAAGCCCCAAAACGCTGGTGGCTGTATGTAGGATTGGGGACGTTTCCTCTTATGTTATTGATCATGCTGGTGGAGCCGATCTGGATTGAACCGCTTTTTAACGATTTCGGCCCGATGAAAAATAAAGTACTGGAAGCAAAGGTTCTGGCGCTCGCCGAAAGGGCGGGCATCGAAGGAAGTCATGTTTTCGAGGTCAATAAAAGCGTAGATACCAAAGAACTCAACGCGTATGTGACCGGGTTCCTCGGTACAAAACGCATTGTTATCTGGGATAATACGATTGCAAAGATGAATGAAGGTGAATTGCTTTTTATACTCGGCCATGAAATGGGACATTATGTTCTCGGTCATATCTGGAAGGAGATTATTTTCTTTTCTTTATTGATGCTTGTCACTTTATTTCTTGCCGACCGTACCGCCAAAGTTATCATAGCAAAATATAGAGAGCGCTTCAGATTCGACCAGCTTTCCGATATTGCATCTTTGCCGCTGATTCTGATTCTCTTCAGTGTCTTCGGCATTTTTATTATCAACCCGATTGGCAACTGGATGTCGCGTGCAGTCGAGCATCAGGCGGATCAGTTCGGACTAGAAATTACGAAAGACAATCATGACGCCGCGACGGCGTTTGTAAAACTCCAGATAGAGAATCTCAGCAATCCGCGCCCGGCTGCGTGGTACAAAATTATGCGCGCGGATCATCCCGTGCTTGGAGATCGGATCGATTATGCCAATACATACAAGCCATGGGAAAAAGGGGAAAAACTAGAGTTTGAAGAATATTTTAAACGGTAAATGGTAGCCGGAGGCCCAAAAATGTTTTCCGTGTAAGCGGGAATCTATATGGTGTTCAGTAAACGGTAATAAATAGTGAAGGGTGAATTGGAAGCTATAATGCGCCCGGCTGAAGCCTATCAGCGGGCGCATTTATTCTCAAACCGCTGAATCAAATAACCAATACACCAATCAACCATTGAACCGCAGCACCGCAGAACCACGAACTACGAACCAAATAACCAAACAGCTCCCCCTTCTTGTGCCTTAATCGAAAATCCGCTACATTTTTGTTCGATACTATTTGTTCTTCATATCCGGAGTCTCTATGAAACATTTCCTGCTTGTCGTTGTAATTTTTATCTCTCCCGTCCTTTTTGCACAAACTCAGCGTTCCATGACGTTCGACGATCTTATCGGTTTTGGCCGTGTGTCCGATCCGCAAATATCGCCAGATGGGAAATGGATTGCGTATGTCGTTACACGACAATTGAAGGAAAAAAATAAATCTGTAAGCAATATATTTATCATTCCTGTTTCCGGAGGCGAACCAAGGCAGATGACAAATGCTCAAGGATCGAATGCAAATCCACGCTGGATGCCGGGCGGAAAAACGATTGTGTTTATTTCTTCACGGGACGGGGAATCCCAAATCTGGACAATCTCCGTTGACGGCGGCGAAGCAAAGAAGCTCACGCAGATCGCATCGGGTGTCTCGGGACTCATTGTTTCACCGGATGGCAAATGGTTCGCTTTCAGCGCCGATGTGTATCCGGACTGCAAGGATGAAGAGAACAGCGCGAAAAAAGCCGAAGCCGCGGAAGAAAGTAAAGTCAAAGCAAAAATATTTACGCATCTGACATATCGTATCTGGAATGAGTGGAAAGATGGCATGCGCAGTCACCTGTTTATCATACCGTCGTCAGGCGGGAAAGCGCTCGATCTGACTCCGGGGGATTTCGACACGCCGCCGATAGATCTGGGGGGAAGCTGCGATTATGCGTTTTCCCCCGATAGCAAGGAACTTGCGTTTACACGGAATCCCGACAAAATGGTTGCCGTGAGTACAAATAATGAAATTTATGTCATTCCGGTGACCGGCGGGGAACCGAAAAATATTTCTGAAAATTCTGCCAATGACAGCCAGCCGGTCTATTCTCCCGACGGCAAGTATCTTGCATACAGGATGACACGGCGTCCCGGGTTCGAGGCGGATAAACATGAACTTGTCCTCTTCGAAAGAAAAACCGGTAAGAAAATCAATCTCACAGAGGCACAGGATTACAACGTTGGTGACGTTATCTGGTCTCCCGACAACAAAGCTTTGTACTGGACATCGGACGACAAAGGGGCAATAGCAATTTTCAGAGTAACGGTGAAAGATGCGAAGACCGTAAAAATTTTGGATCATGGTTTTAATACGGCATTGCGCGCCGACCCGAACGGCATGTATCTTTTATTCGATCGGGAGCAGGCAACTTTTCCCACAGAGATCTTTCGCATGGATGCGGATGGCGGTAATTTGACGCAGTTGACGTTTACGAATACTGAACATGTAAAACCGCTTGCACTTAATCCCATAGAGCCTTTCTGGTTTGAAGGGGCCGGCGGAGCAAAGGTGGAAGGATTCCTTTTGAAACCGCCGCAATTCGATGCCGCAAAAAAATATCCGCTGACATTCCTTGTTCACGGCGGGCCGCAGGGCTCATGGGGGGACGATTTCCATTACCGGTGGAATTCACAAATGTTTGCTTCACGCGGCGCTGTCGTTGTCATGATCAATCCCCGCGGCAGCACCGGGTACGGTCAAAAATTTACAGATGAGATCAGTAAGGATTGGGGCGGACAGGCCTACGAAGATTTGATGAAAGGATTGGATTATGTCCTCAAAACGTATCCCTTTATCGACAGTACTCGAATGGCGGCAGCAGGAGCATCGTACGGTGGATACATGATGAATTGGATTCTAGGGCATACGAATCGATTCAAATGCATCGTATCCCACGACGGCATGTTCAATCCGTTCAGCGCCTACGGCACGACCGAGGAGTTATGGTTCAATGAATGGGAATTTGGGGGAACGCCGTACGATCATCCGGAACTCTATGCAAAATGGTCTCCGATGGCATTCGCGAAAAATTTTAAAACGCCGACACTTGTTATCCACGGACAACTGGATTATCGTTTAGATGTCAGCGAAGGATTCCAATTGTTCACGGCGCTTCAGCGTCTAGGTGTGGAATCGAAAATGTTGTATTTTCCGGACGAAGGACATTTCGTCCTTAAACCTCAAAACTCAGAGCTGTGGTACACAACGGTGCTGGATTGGATAGGAGAACATACAAAATAATAAACAGTGAACGGTAAACTGTGAACGGTGAACAATGAACGGTAAGCAGTGAACTGTAAACTGATAAACTAAAGAACAGAACCATGATCAGACCCGCAAAATTATCCGATGCCGGCGCTTTGTGCGATATTTACAATACGTACATTATCAATACGACTATTACTTTCGAGGAAAAGCCTGTAACCATACGGGAAATGAAATCTCGAATCAAAAAAGTAATACCGCATTATCCCTGGTTAGTTTATGAAGAAAATGGAAAAGTCGTCGGTTATACATATGCAAGCAGATGGAAAGAACGGTCGGCTTATCGGTATTCGGTTGAGACGGGCATTTATATTGATTCAGGCTGTGCCGGCAGGGGAATCGGGACAAAACTCAAAGGAGAGCTGCTTAAAGAATTGAAGAAAAAATCGATTCACAGCGTCATTTGCGGAATTGCTCTGCCGAACCCGGCCAGCATAGCGCTGTGTGAGAAATTCGGTTTTATTCAGATTGCTCATTTCAAAGAAGTCGGATTTAAATTGAATAAATGGATCGATGTCGGTTATTGGGAACTTATACTTTAAATGCGTGCACATGCTATGGTTGATTCCTTGACTGAGATTTTTCGTCGGGATATATTAAAATATTCAGCAGCCGTTTGTAAAAAAACAAACGGATTTCTAAGGAGGATATAATATGGCAAAGAAAAAAACAACTCGAAAAGCGCTGCAAAAAAGGGCGAGAGGCGTAAAAAAAACCGCCTCAAAGAAAACACCGGCCGCTTTGCAAGAATTTAAGTCAAGCATTCTCAAGCTTATTATCGAAACCTCCGTCAATCTTCCTCCCGATGTCCGGCGGGCATTGCAGGAAGCTATCGACCGTGAAACTCCCGGCACACAATCGGCACTTGCCTTGCAGGCGATGGCCGTCAATACGGATCTGGCATGCGATGCCGAAGCTCCAATTTGTCAGGATACGGGCATGCCGACTTTTGAAATTAAAACTCCCGTCGGCATGAATCAGATCAAACTTAGAGTGGAAATTGAAGAAGCTATTGCCGAAGCCACAAAACTCGGCAAGCTTCGTCCGAATGCGGTCGATTCGCTGACGGGAAAAAACAGCGGCACAAACCTCGGAATCGGATGCCCGGTTGTTCATTTTTCTCAATGGGAAAAGAACGAAATCGAGGTGCGGCTGATTCTGAAAGGAGGGGGCTGTGAAAATAAAAATATTCAATATTCGGTGCCTTGCGAGCTGCCGAATCTGGGGCGCGCCGACCGCTCGATAGACGGAATTCGTAAATGTATTTTGCATGCCGTCTGGCAGGCGCAGGGACAGGGATGCAGCGTCGGAATTGTAGGCGTGGCGATCGGCGGCGACCGCACGACCGGATATCAATTTGCTAAAGAGCAGTTGTTCCGCTCTCTCGATGATGTGAATCCAAATCCCGAATTGGCGAAGCTTGAAGCATATATTCTGGAAAATTCAAACAAACTTAAAATCGGCACCATGGGTTTCGGCGGGCTTGCAACATTGATCGGCTGCAAAGTCGGTTCATACCACCGTTTGCCGGCAAGTTTCTTTGTCAGCGTCGCTTATAATTGCTGGGCCTATCGCCGTCTTGGAGTTGTGCTCAATGCGAAATCCGGAGCCATACAACGTTGGCTCTATAAAGACGATTCACCGGCTGTACGCATGGCAAAGAGCAGGCACCTGCCGCTGACCGGAAAAGAAATTCGAATGACATTCCCGATCTCCGATGAGCAGGCGCGAAGCCTTCATGTGGGTGATGTGATTCTGCTGAACGGACAGATGCATATGGGACGCGATGTGCTGCATCATTATTTGATGACGCATGATTCGCCTGTGCCTCTTGAAGGAGGCGCGATTTATCATTGCGGCCCTGTAGCGCTGAAACAAGGAGACAGGTGGAAATTGAATGCGGCCGGCCCTACGACAAGCATACGCGAAGAACAGTTCCAGGCGGACATCATCAAGAAATTTAAAATACGCGCAATTATCGGCAAAGGTGGCATGGGAAAGAAAACGCTCGATGCTTTACAGGAAGCGGGGGCAGTCTATCTCAGCGCCATCGGCGGAGCAGCACAATATTATACGGAATGCATCAAAGAGGTCGATGGTGTAGACTTCCTGGAAGAGTTCGGCGTTCCGGAAGCGATGTGGCATATCCGTGTAGAAAATTTTCCGGTGATCGTCACAATGGATTCTCACGGCAGGAGCCTGCATGCGGAAGTGGAAAAAGCATCAGCCGAAGAACTGGGAAAATTAAAAGAATCTGTTTTTTCATAGAGACTCAAATAACTGAAGAAGAATATCACAAAAAATGGAAGGACGCAGGTCCGATTGAAATTAAAATGATCGAAAAAAGCGGCAAGTGCAAGCACAATATCGGCGATACATTTCAATACAAAACACAATACGATCGCCCGAATGAAGTATGTTTTGCGCTGCTTCATATACTCGACCTTTATACATGGCGTGCGGCACAAGGATTTCCTTCCTGGGGAAAAGACGACGGAACGGTTTATCGTATTCACTGTCCTTCAAAGCTGGGAACGGTATGGGAGATGAGAAAAAAATAAAATAGTTCTTGGTGCTTTGTTCGTAGTGCTTGGTTTAATGTGATGATGTGCTGCAGTGTTGCGGTTCAAAGTTGTATGGTTCTTTGGTTATTTTGTTCTTAAGTTATTTGGTTTTTTTTCAGTTTACAGTTTGCAGTTTTTTAAATGCTCAAAGAAGATTATCCCGTCACCCCGGCTGTCCGATTTCTCCGGGAGAAGAATGTTCTGTTTAAGCCCTTTGTGTACCGTTATGAGGAACATGGCGGTACACATCAATTTGCAATGGAATTCGGTGTTCCCGAAAATGCTGTGATCAAGACGCTTGTGATGGAAACCAATCGAAAAAAGCCGCTCATCGTTCTCATGCACGGCGATTGCGAAGTTTCCACGAAACAGCTTGCCAGAATACTCGATGTTAAACAAATTACTCCGTGTGATGCGAATACGGCCCAGCGTAATACCGGTTATTTATTCGGCGGCACAAGTCCATTCGGGACTCGGAATATAATGCCTGTGTATGCGGAAAAAACAATTTTTGGGTTGCAAAAAATTTACATAAACGGCGGCAAGCGCGGATTTATTGTAGAAATTGGCTCCGAAGATCTGCGGCGGATTCTGCCGATTATTCAAGTTGAAGCTGCTCTGAAAGAAAGGTGAGATATGGCTTTAGGAAATATTGAATGGACGATTCAACTGCGGTTTGCGGTCGCGCTTGCGCTCGGATTTCTTGTCGGACTGGAGCGGGAAAGCACGAAAGGCGAGCAGAAGCTTGTTTTCGGCGGAGTTCGAACAAATCCGATTATCAGCATGTTCGGATTTGGCTGCGCCTGGCTTTATCAGGTCGGCGCAACATTCATGCTGCCGGCCGGACTGATAGCGATTGCAACTCTGACCGGAATTGGTTATGTGGCAAAAATTCGGTCGGAAAAGTTCGGCACGACGAGCGAAATATCGGCACTGTTAACCTTTATTGTCGGCGCGCTTGCAATGCTGGTCGATATCTGGATCGCTATGGCAATAGGTATTATCAATACCATCTTGCTCTCAGAAAAAGCGATGATGGAATCGTACGTCGAACGCCTGAGCAAAGTGGAATTTCTTGCCACGGTCAAATTCCTTTTAATCACGCTCATCATTTATCCGGTACTGCCGAATCAGGATTATACGCAGTTTCATATCAATCCGGCAAAAATATGGCAGATTGTCATCATCGTCTCGACACTCGGGTTTGTAGGCTATCTGCTGGAGAAAAAATTCGGCGAGAGGGTCGGTCTGTGGCTTTCCGGTTTGCTCGGCGGAATCGTGTCCAGCACGGCTGTAACGGTCTCGGTTGCCCGGATGGCGCGCGTGAATCCGGAATGTTCGGAAGCGGCGCTGCAAGCTTCCATCATAGCAAGCAGTGTGACATACCTGAGAGTCCTGGCTTTGGTCTGGTTTGTAAATCCTTTGTTCGTTCCCGGTTTGTGGTACCGGATGGCTGCGCTTGCCATTATCGGAGCAGTTCTTTCGATTCAGTTTCATGGAAGAGAGAAACCGGACAATCAACATGTGGAATTGACGGAGCTGCAGAATCCATTCGAAATAAAACCGGCTATTGGTTTTGCACTGCTCTTCGTTCTGCTTACAGTGATAACCGGTTTTATTAAAATATCATTCGGCGATGTAGGCCTGCTGGGATTGTCCGTTGTTGTTGGAGTGACGGATATAACACCGTTCATCCTTTCCATTGTGCATAATTCCGACGGCACTCTGAAGATATTAAATTCGGCTGTCGTTTTGTCGCTTCTGAGCAATACAATTATCAAAGGGATTTATTTCGGAGTACTTTCGAAAAAATCGAGGAAAGAAACCGCTGTCAAGTATTCTATTCTGGCATTAAGTCACATACCATTCATCTTTTTCTGACGCCAGCATCGGAATTTTGCAGGAGTTCGCCGACGGTGACCAAGCGAAAGCCTCTTTTGCGCAGGCCTTTGATAATAGCCGGAAGCGCTTCGGCAGTATGCCATCCCCGGCCGTTAATATGCATAACGATGATCGATCCGTTCCGTGCAGAGCGGACGACGTACCGTATAAGACGATCTTTCGTAATCGACGTATCGGGATCTCCGGAAGCGAGATCGAATTGCACCGTGGTCAATCCAGAAGAATGGACAGAGTAAACGAGCCCGTCGCTCAATTCTCCGTACGGTGCGCGAAAAACTTTCGCAGTTTTATGATATATTGTTGAGAGCAGATGCTGAACTTTTTGCAATTCAAGCACAATACTGTCCGCAGGCATATTTGCCATGTGATGATGCGAGTATGAATGATTGCCGAATTCAAAGAGAGGAACTGCAGCCAGTTCTTCCATTTCTTTCTTATGCGTTCTTATCCATTTGCCGCTCAGGAAAATTGTTGCAGGTACTTGTGAATCCACCAGCGTATGAAAAACCTTACGGTCGAAACTATACGGTCCGTAAGCGGGGCATGCATCGAATGTAAGCGCGATAGCCTTTTGTGATCGGCTGCCATGAAAGAATACCAGCGCACTGTCTTGAGAGGCGAGCTTTGCGCAGCTTTGGGGATGAGTTTTGGCAGGCAAGAAAGCTGTCGCCGTAAAATATATTAAGCAATATATGAGAAGAAATATCCCGCGCATAGAGATGCAAAGATCAAATAGAAAATACGTAAACATCCCTTAAAATCCATTTGGGCGCTTAATGATTTTTTGGCATTTCGTCAAGTTGGACTATTTCTTTCCGACAGAATGATGAATGGTGATTGGAGGCATGCCCGTGTCCCGGAGACGCAGAAGAAAAGTAGATTTCATTGGATATGTGTATCTCATTCAAAGATGAAATCACGGCTCCCGACTTGTATGCGGACTAAAAAAAAGGAACTCTGCGGATACAATAATGTAAAATGCCTTTTTATTGAACGATTATTTAAGCTTTAAAAGTTCTTTAAGTTAGGGGTAAACGACCTGAATCGAAGTAGTTCCGCTGCGATGTAGAGATATTTATCATCAATAATCATAATAGTTCTAAAAGAACAGTCCGATGATTTGGGCGTCCAATTTGCAGCTTCCGGACCATGAGCAGTATCCGGTTCGATTTGATATTCTTTATATTTTTCAAATTCTTCTATATTCCCATCCAAAATGAACTTGTTGCCAAAATCTGCAACATATTTTATTTTGAAGGTCGGTCTGGTTCGTTTGTTATCAGCAAAATGCTGCGAAAATATTGTGATTGGATTGGAAAATAAGATTATGAGGAATACTATCGTTGAACGGGAGATGTTTTTTATTTTAACGTTTATTTTTTTGCAGCAATACTTTGATTTTTGTTTATACATTTTTTCAATTTATATATTCATCTTTAATATGGGCAGCCATTTTAAATATTCATCCAGTTCAACATGCGGCTTATATTGGAAATAATGATTTGTGTATTTTTTATCGCCCACTTCCCATTCAATGATCCATAATTTTGTTTCATTGACTTCCGGTAAAAATCCTTCTACCGATTTTCCATTTTTGCTCGCATGAAAAATTTTGCTGAGTAATACTTGATTATTATCCGCGTCTTTGATAATCATTGTACCTGTTGCTTCATTACGCGTATCGTTGACAACGACAACATAATGTTTTTTATCCTTTGCATCTCCAATCATTACACATACATCAGTTTGAACCCTTTTTATATAATAATATGCCAGTTTCTTGTTATAATAATAATCCACAATGGAATCGGAAATTACCGGCCAGCCATCACGTAGATTCCACCAGAGAATTCCATTTCTATCGAATTTGTTCATTCGCCAAAATTCAATAAAATATTTCACCGCTTCGGCTTGAATAATTTGTGATGCCTGGATGAATGTATCCAGATCAGCGGGGATTTGCTTAAAAACACATTTGATTTGATTCATCATCAAATCATTTCGTTTCAATTGTACGACTGAAGAAGGATGGGATCGAACTGCTTTGGTTTGCCATTGATCATTCCATTCAAAGTTTTTTATCCACGGATACACAAAGTCTTTGTCCATCATTTTTTCGAGACTTTCGCGGCTTGGGCAGCCGTGATATCCGATTTCGCTGACGAATTTAGCTGTGTTTTCGGTATAAAAGGGAGCTTTATAATATCCACGCGGACCCCATAAATGTTGTTCGGGGGAAAAATTTTGATCAATCTTGCCGGCCAATCTAAATGCCTCTGAACTTATATAGGGAGAACTGGGCAAATAAGCGGTTTTGGGATCAAACCTCCTCACCATCGCTGGAAGCAGACGGCGACTGATTATTTCAGTATTCGGATCAATATACGGTTGATCATCTCCCCATTCTTGAGAAATATCATTTTCGTTATTCCCCGCCCAAAGGACTAAACTTGGATGATGTCTCAATCGCTTTATAACTTTTATGGATTCTTTTTCTATCTTTTTTACGAAGTCTTCATCTTGAGGGTAAATGGTGCAACCCATCGCAAAATCCTGCCATACCAAAATCCCATTTTGATCGCATAAGTCATAAAACCCGTCCTGTTCATATACATTGCCGCCCCACATTCGAACCATGTTGCAGTTCAAATCAACGAGCATATCAAATGATCTCTTCATGTGCTGTCGATCTCTGCTGTGCAAGGCATCCAGCGCAACCCAGTTTGTTCCTTTGACAAATATTTTTTCATCATTTATCTTAAAGACAAACTCGCCGGGTTTTTCTGTTGTACTGGCTTCGCTGCGAAGAAGTTCAGCTTTCCGAATTCCAATCCTTTGAACATTTTCTGCTAAGAGAGCGCCGTCAGCATCGATAATTTGCAGCGTGGCTTCGTATAAGGCAGGATCACCATAGCCTCGCGGCCACCAGAAATCCACTTCTTGTAAATTCCATATTCTCTGACGGGAAACAGTCGTGTATAATTTTAACGATTCGCTATAAATTATCTTTTTGCCCTGTTGAAGTTTAATTCTTAAAATCAGATCATCAACGCTCAACCGATTCGTGGCAAAATCCCAGTCAACATACAAGGAAGCAGTTTTCTTTTCCACATCGACAGATTTTGTAACCCAATATACCGATCTGAAATGAGTAGGAGGAATTATTTCCAGTTTAACATCTTTCCATAGTCCTGCACTAACGAGTCTTGGTAAAATATCCCATCCGTACATATGAGCAGCTTTGCGGATGTTGACAGATTCGGCCAATGCATCATCATTGACGCCTAAAGCTTCCCTGGGATATTTTCTTCCTTCCAAAATCGGCGAATATATGCAAACATAAAGTTCGTTTTTATCCTCAAGCAAATCAGTTATATCTAAATTATGCTCAACAAACATATTTTCAAAGCGGCCTATATTTTTATTATTCAACCAGATATCGGCAATGCAATCGACACCATCAAAACAAAGCTCAACCCGGTGATCTTTGGAAACTTTAGGTCCTTTAAAATTGCGGCGATACCACCATTGATAGGTTTCATATTCCCGAAGCGCATATACATTATTTCCTATCATAGGCTCTTTGATTTTTCCAGCCTTCAACAAATCGAGTTCGACATTTCCGGGCACTTCCGCATCAATAATGTCCCAGTCGCATTTACCTAATTCCCGGGGAGTTTTCGGAGCATTGTCATCTTGCGGGCCGTATTGCAATGTCCATTTTGTGGATTCATTCGAATTCAAATCAATAGTCGTTTTCATCTTTTTGTTCATTTCAATGATCGTCTAAAATAAGTTTAAATTACGTTATTTATATTTCTTAATTTTCTGATGTTCCATCATTGCAATACTTAAGCAAGCAAAGTCACCGACTTTATCTCCTAATGCTGCCGGGACAATTTCACACACTTCAGCGGCCTTTTGAAGAGCTTCTTTTTGGATGACTTCAAGACAGGCTGCATTAAAGAGATGAGGATTCCGGGCATAAACGCTTCCAATGACGATGCGCTGGGGATTGAGGACATCGATAAGAATTGATAATCCGATCCCCAAATATTGACCGGATACATAAAAAATTTCAAGAGCGGTTTTGTCGCCTTTCAAAGCTGCTTCAGCGAGTATTTTTGCAGAAATCCCTTTGATCTCGCTCTCATGATTGATGAAAGAGACTTTTTCTCCCTTACGAAGTTTCTTTGCAATGATAGAATGAGCCATCTTTGCAATTCCGGATCCGCTGCAAAAACTTTCGAAAGAACCATTCTTCCCGTAGGATAGAGGACCATCCTCTGCCAAACGAATATGACCGATCTCACCTGCAAGATCATTTGTTCCCGAATAAAGTTTCCCATTTAAAATCAAACCGGCCCCCAAACCTGTTCCGAATGTCAGAAAGATCATATTTTGAGTTCCTTTTCCTGCTCCATATTTCCATTCGGCAAGAGCACATGCATTCGCATCATTTTGTAAATATACGGGGACATTAAACCTATCGTTCAATATCTTAGTGAGAGGAATATTGTCCCAGCCGGGCAGGTTAGGAGGTGAAAGAATAATACCTTTTGTGCTGTCTAAAGGTCCGCCGCAAGAGACGCCAATTGCCTGCAATGTGCAGTCGCTTAATTTAGTCATTATATGAGAAGAGAAATTTAATAATTTACCGATAGTATGTTGGGGACCTTTCTCAGATTCTGTTGCGAACTCTCTTCTATCGAGAAACTCCATCTCTTCAGTCCCGGCGAGCACTGCACTTTTTGTCCCTCCGATGTCGATTCCAAGAAAATATTTTCTTTTCATAGTATTCCCAATAAAGTATACGAGCGGGCCGGGATGATGCTAAAGGCCTAAATTACATGGCAATCATTTTGCGCTCGATCTTAATCCGGCATTATCCATCTGAATTTTTATATTTTCCATATAACTTTCACTCAATGGATAAAAATACATAAATCCAACTGAAAACAATGCGCCAACTCCTGCAAACAGGCTTATCATAAGACGAATGCCAAGGATCGATTCTGCAGACTGAACAGTATTCGCTTGAAATCCAAAGACAGCTAGAATCCAGCCGCTAAGGGCGCCGCCTATGGTCCAACCCATTTTCTGAGCCATTGAAGATGAAGAAAACACTAATCCTGTAGCTCTATGGCCGGTCTTCCACTCAGAATAATCGGAGACATCAGCGTACATAGCCCAAATCAGCGGGAAAACTATAGAAGATGATATTGAGATTATTATATTTATAAAAAATATCAGGCCTATTTGTCCGGGGGGGATATAGAAAAACAAAATACTCAAGACGGTACAAATAATTCCTGCGAGCATAAAGGTATTTTTCTTCCCCAATTTAGTTGACACCGGTATTGCAAGAGCGACCCCTGCCAGACTTGTTATATACCCGGTACTCATAAACGTCGATGCCAGAACAGCTTGACTCACGTTGCCAAAGAAGACGATGTTTTGATCGCCGACAAGATATTTAAAATAGTACAAAATTGATGCACCACGCAATGAATTAAAGACCAACACTGAAATTGCAGCTCCAAGCATATTAAACCAGGGTTTGTTTTTTATGAGATCCTGAAGATCTTCTTTAAATGTGGAAGCTTTTACAACCGACGTATCCAATCTTTCTTCGGTTCCTGCAAATGTTAAAATAAAAAATATTGCCGCTAAAACTGCATAGAGAGATATGGTTTTTTGATATGCCGATGCCAAATTCGCATGTACTCTAAAATATTCTACTAATGAATTCGCGGTAGCAGTTACAAACAGCCCTCCAGTAAATCCGCCAAATAATCGAAAAGATGCCAGCGAAGTTCTTTCCGCGGAATCCCTGGATATTACGCCTAACATAGACGCATAAGGAATATTAATTGCCGTATATACCATCATCATAAATGTATAGGTAATGTATGCGTAGATTAATTTACCATCGGGACTTAAGTCCGGTGTTGTAAAAGTAAAAAAGCCAACAATGGCGAAAGGTACGGCAACGAAAAGTAAATAAGGCCGGAATTTTCCCCACTTGCTCTTGGTCCGGTCTGCAATCATTCCCATCATTGGATCACTAACGGTGTCCCAGAATCGTGTTATCAGGAACATGGTTCCCGCAGCCGCTGCAGTTATTCCAAAAACATCGGTATAGAAAAATAACAGATACATTGAAAATAATGTCCAAAACATTGAACACGCGAAATCTCCAAAGCTGTAGGATATTTTTTCCTTGAATTTTATCTTTTCCGAATCACTCATAAATTATTCCTTAGTCAGTTCTAACAATGGATTACTTTATAACAAAATTTACATATTTAGCTTGAATTATTCACAAAATTAGAAAAGTTCGCAGGGATTTCTCATTCAAGCTCATCTTTAACACTTTAGGAACTTAACCTATTGTAAAACAACAACATACAGTCATCGGGGAAAGTCCTGGCACTACATTTTCCTTGAATTATCAGACCGGCATTCGCAGCATTCTTTTTCTCTGATTGTAGGAGGCAATGCAGCATCAACTGCCCGGAATATTTTTCCGCAATTGCCAACGCACTCCGTTCTTATCAACAAGGCGGGTATTGAAATGATCGTTCGTTTCAATACGCCGGTCGATGGCGGCTTGTTGCTCTTATGACTGTCCTGCTTGAGTCGATCCTCAAACGTTGTGATTCGCTCTTTCTGCTTCTGGATAATCTTTTTCATCCGTTGAATTTCATTCAGCAGTATCTCAACAACAGCATCCGGTTCTTTGGTGTAGGCTTCTACTGTCTTATCTCGTGTGCTTGGCTGATGTTCTATGCACAAAGATATGGAGCGATTTTTAAAAGTAGAAGTCCCCAGCTTCTTATTTCTGGGAATTATTTTATATTATAAGATTACGCTGTGCAGTTACTTTCTAACTTTAATAATTCGACAATAAAAAATGAAAACAGATTATGATCTATACCTGTAACCTCATCCCGAACAATTACAGAATAATAATGAAAAGTCATTTGCTTATTTTTTTCTTAGCAGCCGTGTGTCTTCCGGCAATATCTTTGTCTCAACCAAAGAAGCCGGCATCAGATTTATTTGAGCGTGCGAACAAGGCATACGAAAGCAAAGATTATCAGGGAGCTATCGCTGATTACTCCGAAGCAATCAAGTTTGAACCGGATTATGCCGAAGCCTACTACGGCAGAGGATTAACGAAGTTTCAGCTTAACGACTTTCAGGGCTCCGCTGCCGATTACACGGATGCAATCAGGCTCAAGCCGGATTATGCCATAGCCTACTACGGCAGAGGATATGCAAAATTAAAACTTGCAGATTTTCAGGGATCAATTGCCGATTACACGGAGGCAATGAAACTTAAACAGGATTTTGTAGAAGCCTTCTATGGCAGAGGATTTGCAAAATTTAAACTTAAAGATAATCAAGGAGCGATTGCCGACTACACCGAAGCAATTAGGATCAAAACAGATTATGCCGAAGCTTACTACGGCAGGGGATACGCAAAGTCCGAACTGAATGACATTCAAGGAGCGATTGCCGACTACATCGAGGCCATTAAGATCAAGCCGGATTATACCGAAGCCTACTACGGCAAAGGACTGGCAAAGTTTAAACTAAAAGATTATCAAGGATCTGCTGCTGATTTTACGGATGCAATCAAAGTCAAACCGGATTATGCAGAAGCCTTTTATAACAGGGGATACGCAAAGTTTAAACTGAACGACTATCCTGGATCTATCGATGATTATACCGGAGCTGTCAAGCTTAAGCCTGATTATGCCGAAGCATATTACGGCAGAGGGTATGCAAAGTTCACATCGAACGATTTTCAAGGAGCTATCGACGACTATACTGAGGCAATCAAAATAAAACAGGACTTTGCAGAAGTTTTCTACGGCAGAGGGCTGGCAAGGTTTAAATTGAACGACAATCAAGGATCGATCGCTGATTTCACGGATGCGGTCAAACTTAAGCCGGATTTCAGCGAGGCATATTACAATAGAGGATATGCAAAATTCAGACTGAACGACAATCAAGGAGCACTTGCCGATTATACTCGGGCAATAAATCTAAAACCGGAATATAGCGAAGCCTATTACGGCAGAGGATATGCGAAGTTTAAACTGAGAGATCATCAGGGAGCACTTGCCGATTTCACCGATGCAATCAAGTTCAAACCGGACTATGCTGAAGCTTGCTGCGGAAGAGGCTACGTGAAATCTGAACTTAAAGACAATCAGGGAGCTGTTCTTGATTTCACCGAGGCAATGAAGGTCAGACCGGATTACGTCGATGCTTATTACGGGAGGGGATACGCAAAGTCTGAATTGAGCGACAATCAGGGATCGATCGCCGATTACACAGAGGCAATCAAACTGAAACCGGATTATTCAAGCGCCTACTACAGCAGAGGGCTGGCAAAATTTAAGCTGAACGACTTTCAGGGAGCTCTTGCCGACTATACGGAAGCTATCAAACTGAAACCGGATTATTCAAGCGCCTATTATGGCAGAGGTTACACAAAATTTAAACTAAAAGACAATCAGGGAGCTCTTGCCGACTACACAGAGGCCATTAAGCTCAAAGCGGATTATGCTAATGCTTACTACGGCAGAGGGCTTGCGTATTTATCTCTCGACAAAAAAACCGAAGCAAAGGCGGATTTCATAAAAGCAATAGAACTGGGTAACCATGTTCCTCAGAAAGTTCTGGATATGTGCAACTAAGATGCTGCCCTCATCCCGGTTTCTCTTTGTTGAAGCCGCCATAATGTAGGATGATACATATTTGAACTGGGGAAAGAATTGCTATAAACCACTCAAAGAAAATCCACACAAACAAAATAGAAAATGATCAGTTCCTTTAGGTTAAGGTATCGAGGTATTTGTCTTTGGGCATATATGGGGAATCGATGGAGCAGTATTGGACCATTTTATAGGAAAGGGAATAGCAGATGACGAGATAAGGCTTGTTGAAAAAAAAGGACAAACTTTGTAAATGAATATATATCTGTCCTTTGGCCTGAGAATTGATCTCTGAATATCCGCTGTTCCTTTGTTCCTAATCTCTATTCGCAATTCATCGATAAAAAACTACGAATATTGATTAAAAAAGCAGATTCGATCTCTTTTCATGGTTTTTGATTAAAATGAGACTCTATTATGAGTGAAAAACAAGTCTGTTTTATCATTTTTATGACACGCTTTTATGGATTTTACTACAAAACTTTGTTGAAATTACGACAGATATTTATTTGACATGGCTTTACATTTATTGGGCAATTTTATATCGTTTTATTTTATTAATTCCAATTCCTATGGAGTCTTCATAGAAAAGAGGCAAGAACAATGAAATCGCGAATACTTCTTGGATGTTGTATTGCTTTCTCCCGACTTCATACATAAGCTCAAGGGAATCTTCAAATTTCTGCAAATTCACGGCATTATTTAGAAAAGGGCGTTGTAGTGCCTAATATATAATAGTACTTGACTTTTCATTTTTTCTCTTGTATATTACTCTATGTTTATACGAACGAAAAAAACACCCAACACTGTTAAAATTGCCGTGCAGCTTGTCGAAAATGTTCGTACTGGTACTAAGGTTCAACAGAAAATTATCCGCCATTTCGGCAATGCACTAAATGAACACGAAGTCGAAATGTTAAAGCAACTCGCCCTCCACTATAAAGCGGAACTCGAAAACGGCTCGTCGGAGCCCACATTGTTTGATACCAATACATTAGCCGAATTGACCCAGGCTCATCGTCCGATCGACGAAGATGATAAACCTCTAAATGTCAATTTAAAGAGTTTAAAAGAAGAAAAACGAATGACGGTTGGTATCCATGAATTCTACGGCGAGTTATTCAATGAAATAGGTTTTCATCGAGTAGTAGAAAATCCTGCACGAAAGAAAGCATCAGTGCGATTGCTCAAAGAGATGGTGATGGCACGCATCGCACTGCCTGGAAGTAAACGCCAGAGCGTTGCAATGTTGGAGCGAGAATACGGCATCCAGATCGATGTCAATGCCGTCTACCGAGCAATGGATTATTTGGATGAGAAGGCGATCAAGAGAATAGGAGTGCTTGCCTATGAGCACACAACCGGACTTCTCGGGACACCGGTGAATGTGGTATTTTACGATTGTACAACCTTGTATTTTGAGAGTTTTCAAGAAGATGATTTGAAGAAGAACGGATACAGCAAAGATGGAAAATTCAATCAGGTTCAGGTATTACTTTCTGTGATGGTAACAACAAGCGGTTTACCTGTAGGGTATGAGTTATTTGAGGGAAACACATTTGAAGGCAATACGTTAGATAATGCCTTAACAACACTCAAACAGACATATAAAGTGGAAAAGGTAATATTTGTTGCCGATGCCGCATTATTGAATAAGAATAACATGGCGTTGTTAGAGCAACAGGAGCAAAAATTTATACTTGGCGCACGAATCAAGAATATGTCGGCAGAGGTTACAAAACAGATATTAGATAAAGAAGCATATACGGTTTTGGATCAAGACGAGAGTACATGTCGGGACATCATGCTGGAAGATGGGAAGCACCGGTTGATCGTAACGTATAGTCCAACGCGAGCAGCCAAGGACAGGCATGACAGAGAAAAAGCGATAGAGCAACTCAGTAAACGAATTGGCAGAAGTAAGAATCCAAAGTCATTATTGTCGAGTTACGGGTATAAGAAGTTTGTGAAACTTGAAGGTGAAGCGAAACTTGTGAGAGATGATGAGAAGATACAAGAGGCGGCGCAATGGGATGGCTTGCATGGAATCTGCACGAATATCAAAGACGCCACACCGGCAGAACTTCTTGTGCAGTACAGAGGTTTATGGCAGGTAGAGGAGACTTTCCGCCTCAGCAAACATGACCTGAGCATGCGTCCGATATTCCATTGGACTGTGCCGAGAATCAAAGCGCATATTGCAATTTGTTTTATGGCGTTGGTGTGTGTTCGAAGCGCTGAATACAGAATTGCATTACAGTATAAAAAGTTATCGCCACAGGTTATCAGAGACAGCTTTGTTGGGATTGCAGATATCAATTCTAAAAGATCAGAAGACTAACAAGCTCTATGCATTACCTTCCAAAGCTACGCAGGATGCGAAGAAAATGTATCAAGTATGGGGGTTACGATGGACTGACGTTCCGTATCTCGTGAAATAATCGTAGTGCCTACGCGAAAAGTTAACTCATTGTATATCAACGTCTTATAAAAATTTATGTATGAAGTCAGGAATTATTTTAAAATATACTGAATAGTTAATTTGTGACTCTATTCAGTGTGAGTTTTATATTTGTAAATTAAGTTACGGCTGTGATCTTCTGTAGCCGACACCGCCTCCCCTGCGGCGGGTGAGGTTGTGCCGGAACTTTCCGCGACCATCCCGTAAACATCTTCGATGTTTGCGGGATGGTCGCGGCTACTGGATAATATTGGACGGCTGAGTAATTACCTTAATTTTAAAATAAATCACTGCCGATATCTGTAATCCATTGCAATGCAGCGCGATGTTTCGTAATTTGTTCTGATAATTTCAATCGTTTATCATCCGGCACCGGCTCATTATTCGCTGATGCTGCGCGCGATTTATTATTCTGAGTATGGCATTCGAGACGCTATTATGAAATTTATCCAAATAGTCCTGGTTGCATTCGGATTGGCATCCGACGCATTTGCCGTTTCGGTCTGTGTCGGCGCGGGGGGGCATGCGCGCGATTTGCGGTCTATGATACGTCTTTCATGGCATTTTGGTCTTTTTCAATTTATGATGCCGGTCTTCGGATGGTTCGTCGGCTTATGTGTTTCGCAATGGATCCGGCCATTCGATCAATGGATAGCTTTTGTTCTTCTTGCGTTCGTCGGCGCGAAGATGATGTATTCATCTCTCTATCCGGAAGAAACTCATCTTCAGAAGAATCCGACGAGGGGTTCCTTGCTGGTTTTATTGTCCGTTGCTACAAGCATCGATGCATTCGTCATCGGATTAAGTCTTGCATTTATGAATATTTCCGTCTGGTATCCCGGTTTTATCATCGGTCTCATTACGGGTATCGTATCATATCTCGGAATACGAATCGGAGAAAAATTCAATCGCATACTCGGAAGAGCCGCGGAAGCGGCCGGCGGGTTGGCGCTTATCGGGCTCGGTATATACATGCTTATTTTAGGATGAGAGGATTTTTTTTGCGTGCCGTAAAACGGCGAAAAATACCTTGATTGTGGCGGCATCTTTTTATACCTTAACAAAGATTTTTAATACGACTATGATTCAATTGACCAGGAAAAATGAATATGAATGAGGGAAAAATTGTCCAGATTATAGGACCGGTTGTCGATATTGATTTTTCGGGCAGTAAATTACCGGAAATTCTACATGCTGTTAAGATACCACGCAAGAATATCGAGGGTGTTGAAGATGAATTGGTTGTAGAAGTGCAGCAGCAATTGGGTGAAGATCGTGTTCGAACGGTGGCGATGGACTCAACTGATGGTCTTGTTCGCGGCATGAAAGCATTCGACACAGGGGCGCCTATTACGGTTCCGGTCGGTCCCGAAGTACTTGGCCGTCTGATCAATATTACGGGCGCCGGCATCGACGGTTTGCCTCCGATTGCAGCAAAACGTCAATATCCCATTCATAAACCCGCACCGAGTTTCGACCAGTTGACCACAAAGAAAGAAATGTTCGAAACGGGCATTAAAGTTATAGATCTGCTTGAACCCTATACAAAAGGCGGAAAGACGGGATTATTCGGCGGCGCAGGTGTCGGAAAGACGGTATTGATTCAGGAATTGATTCACAATATTGCAAAGCATCATGGCGGCTATTCGGTTTTTGCAGGTGTGGGAGAACGTACACGCGAAGGAAACGATTTGTGGCTGGAAATGAAGGAGTCGGGTGTTCTGGCCAAAACGGCTTTGGTTTTCGGTCAGATGAACGAACCGCCGGGTGCACGCCAGCGTGTCGGTTTAACGGCATTGACGATGGCCGAATATTTCCGTGATGAAGAAGGAAAAGACGTTCTGCTCTTTATCGATAATATTTTCCGTTTTGTTCAGGCTGGTTCTGAAGTTTCGGCTCTGCTCGGACGCATGCCTTCCGCAGTGGGTTACCAGCCTACGCTGGGGACGGAAATGGGTGAACTGCAGGAACGCATCACATCGACAAAAAAAGGATCCATTACATCCGTGCAAGCTATTTATGTCCCTGCAGACGACTTGACCGATCCGGCGCCGGCAACGACCTTTGCGCATCTCGATGCGACGACTGTCTTGAGCCGTCAGATCGTTGAAAAAGGCATTTATCCAGCTGTCGATCCGCTCGATTCAACATCGCGTATCCTTGATCCGCATGTCGTCGGCGATGAACATTACGCGGTTGCCAAACGCGTGAAAGAGGTTCTACAAACGTACAAAGACTTGCAGGATATTATCAATATTCTCGGCATGGACGAATTATCCGATCAAGATAAGCTGGCAGTTATGCGCGCACGAAAGATCGAAAAATTCCTTTCGCAGCCGTTCTCCGTTGCGGAGCAGTTTACCGGTCAGGCCGGCCGCTATGTGAAGCTGGAAGACACTATCCGGGGATTTAAAGGCATTATCGAAGGCGAATACGACGATATTCCTGAAATGGCTTTTCGTATGACCGGTACTATTGAAGAAGTCATTGATCGAGCAAAACAATTACAGGCCGCATAAGTGTTATGACGGAGAAAAATTTTTATCTTGAGATCGTAACACCGAAACGTGTTATATTTAAAGGCGATGTCAGCAGCTTTACCGTACCCGGCGCAGCAGGCAGTTTTCAGGTTTTACGAAATCATGCTTCGCTGCTTTCCAACATTCATGAGGGCGCGGTGAAAGTAAAGGATGCTTCGGGAAAAGAAATACATTACGCCACAAGCGGCGGCGTTGTTGAGGTGCGGGATAACCGGGTCGTTCTCCTCGCAGAAACAGCGGAAAACGTACTGGAAATCGATGCGGATCGTGCGAAGGCCGCACGGGATCGTGCACAAAAACGATTGAAGGAAAGGGCGCACGATACGGACATTGAACGTGCCCAGCTTGCATTGCAGCGTGCTCTCAATCGGTTAAGACTTTCCTGTACTGCATAATATTCAAGACCCACCCTTCACAGTGGGCGCGTTTTTTATGTTTCCGCAGGCATTGATATTCAAGAGCGGATAGGGTATATTCAAACCAAATTTCATAAGATCGTTTATTTTAAAAGCCGGTGCAAAAAGACACTCGTTCGACGTTTGCAGAAATAAATCTTAAGGCCATTGGCTCCAACTTACAGCACATTCGTGAGAAGGTGGGAAAGAATGTGCGCATCATGGCTGTTGTAAAAGCCAATGCCTACGGGCACGGCAGCGAATCTGTCTCGGCGTATATCGAAAAAAAATTTGCCGATGCATTCGGTGTTGCTTTTCCCGAAGAAGGGGTTAAGCTGCGAAAAGCAGGAATCAAGCTGCCGATTTATGTACTGGTCAATTTGTTGACAAAAGAACAGGCGATCGTCTGTATCGATCACAAACTCGAACCGACCGTATGCTCTGTTCCAGAGGTTGCAGCGCTCGATACACTCGGAAAGAGAGTGCACCGAACGATTCCGGTCCATTTGAAAGTGGATACCGGAATGAATCGTGCAGGCGTAAAAGTGCATGATCTTGAAATGTTTTTATCGGGTATACAAAAGACCCGGCGTATCGAGATACGAAGCGTCTTTACGCATTTTGCAACGTCGGATTGGCGGGATAAAACATTTACAAGGGAGCAGTTGCGGTTGTTCCAGCAGGCATTGGAAATTTTAAGAAAGCATGGAGTTGAACCGGAATACGTTCATGCCGCCAATAGTGCGGCAATCCTCGATCTTCCGGAATCGTATTTTTCAATGGTACGTCCAGGATTATCGATGTACGGTTATTATCCATCGGATGAGGTAAGCAGAGAAGTTTCGCTGATTCCAGCGTTGTCGTGGAAGACGCGTGTTTCTTTAGTCAAGAAAATAGGAACAGGCGAAAGTGTCAGTTACGGCCGCCGGTATGTCGCACAGCATCACACAGGCATAGCAACGCTCCCTCTCGGATACGGCGACGGTTTTTCCCGCTTGCTTATGGGAAAAGCACGAGTTATTATTCAGGGACGGAAGTTTCCGGTTGTCGGTACTATTTGCATGGACCAATTCATGGTCGATATCGGAGATGCCGATATTTCTCCCGGTGACGAAGCTGTAATCATCGGCTCTCAAGGAAATGAGACAATTTCCGCATTAGATCTGGCGAATGATATGGGAACAATACCTTACGAAATTTGCACGGCTATTACATCAAGAGTTCCGCGCATTTATATAAAGAAATGACGCAAGCGCAACAATATATCGACACTCTGCTGGGGCACATTCCCACATGGGAACTAAAGTCCATTGAGGATCGCAACATGTTCGATGAGATCAAAGAACGTCTGGCGACCTCTGAAGACCTGACGGCGGATCTGGCCGCTCTTTATCGTGTAAAGGGGCTTGCAGATTTTGCCTTATGCCTTCTTTGGATTATGGAAAAAGCAGAAACGAATCCTTGGCAGTCCGATCCATCCGCGGATGAAGAGAATCTGGTCTTTACGATGTTTAAGAAGGCCAGAGGAGGAGAGTCCGCTTCCTCTCTCCTCGATTCTCTCAGCGCCGGCTCAGCTTCCGAACCCCTCTCTGCTCAGGGACAGCAGAGCACAAATCCATTTGCCGGATTCTCATTCGAGTCCTCTGCGTCGCCGCAGAAAAGCAATACCGCAGTACAAGGTACAGGAGGAGCAGTGAGTCCCGAACAAGAAAAGAACTTTGCAAATTTGCTGGAAAAGTTTTTGGAGGCCATTCAAAATGCGGCCGAGGAGAGAATCTCGCTCATGGAGTCGATGAAAGCGGAATGCCGCACTTTTCTTGCTTTATCATCCAGTACGGATCTGCATGAATTCTGCCGGCTTATTCTGGAATTCTTAGACTATGTCGATGACAATCAATTTATTGACGATATCCGCGTCATGAATATCATATCCAATATTCAAGGGCCCTACCTGCAATGGAAAGAGAATCCACCGGAGAACCGCACGGGCATTCTCGACCCTGCTCTGGAAATTCTTCGCGATTTTAAATCGATGTTCGAGTGAGCACATGAAGTCCACTATTTATGCTGTTATCATGGCGGGCGGAGTCGGATCTCGATTCTGGCCGCGAAGCCGCGAACGCTCACCGAAGCAAGTCCTGGAAATTGTAGGTTCCGGAACGATGATTCAAAATACGGTCAAGCGGATTGGATCGCTCGTTCCAACAGAAAATATTTGTGTGGTTACCCACCGGCTGCAAAAGGAACTTGTTGCAGAACAATTGCCGAAAATTCCGGAAGAAAATATTTTGGTAGAACCGGTGGGCCGCAACACAGCTCCCTGTGTCGGATTGGCGGCTCAATGGGCGTTCCATAAGGATCCGCATGCAGTTATGATCGTCCTTCCGGCCGATCATCTCATTCAGGACGAAAAAGAATTTTTGTTCGTTCTTGGCAAAGCAATCCGCGTCGCCGAAGAAAATGAAGCGCTTGTAACTATCGGCATCAAGCCGACACATCCTGAAACCGGATTCGGATATATACAGTTCGACGATTCAGACGATCATAATATCAATGCAGCGGAGGGTATTTACCGTGTCAAGACCTTTGCTGAGAAACCCAACCTTGAAACTGCAGAAAAAATTTTTAAAGTCTGGCGATTTTGTCTGGAATAGCGGCATATTCATCTGGCGTGCTTCCGTTATTCTTGATGAAATTGAACGTCAGCTTCCTGAACTCGATGTTCAATTAAAAAAAATTGCTTTAGTTGTCGGCACGCCAGATTTCAATCATGCAGTTGAAGTCGCATACGGCGTTTTGCGCGGTGTTTCCATCGATTACGGGGTAATGGAAAAGGCAAAGAATGTGTACGTCGCAAAAGGTGATTTTGGCTGGAGTGATGTGGGTTCCTGGGACGAAGTGATGCGGTTGACACCCGTCAATAGCGATGGAAATGCCACACGTGGAAACGTAATTGTCAAAGATGCAGTCTCGAATTATATCGATGCCGGCGAAAAAATGGTCGCCATCGTCGGTGCAGAGGATTTAATCGTTATCTCAACCGATGATGCGATTTTAGTATGCAAAAAGGGGCATTCCCAGGATGTCAAAGAAATCGTCGATTATTTGCGCCGTAAGCAGATGAATGGCTTCTTATAAAATCACCCGATATTTACATGTAGTTTCCTTTATAGCGATCATCTTAATTGGATGCTCGTCGCCCCCCCGTTTTGCCGAAAAAACCCGTTCCGAATTTCCCAAAAGCTCCCCTTCCCCCCAACCGTCCCATGTGGATGCCGGTTCTCCGGGAGATAAGAGCGGGGAAAAAATCCTTTTAATCCTGACCGGAATGGCTTCCTATTATGCAGAAGATTTTAATGGGAAACAGACTTCCGACGGGGAAGTCTATGATATGAATTCTCTTACCGCCGCACACAGGACTTTTCCTTTTGGGACTAAAGTCAGGGTAGTAAATCTTGACAATAACAGGAGTGTCATTGTTCGTATTAATGACCGGGGCCCTTTCCATGAAGGTAGAATACTTGATCTCTCCTATGGAGCTGCGAAAGAAATCGATCTTATCCATCTGGGGACTGCTCATGTCCGGCTTGAGGTTCTGGAATGGGGAAATGGAAAATAAATTCAACGATCTAAGGTCCATCTCAGAGAAGCTCTTGCAGGAATATAATGAAGATTAAAGTTCTCGTTAAACCGAATGCAAAGACAAATCAGGTAATTCAAATGCAAGACGGTTCCTTCTCAGTGCGCCTTTCGGTTCCGCCTATAGAAGGGCGCGCCAATGCGGAGCTTGCTGCCCTCATGGCCGAGTATTTCCATGTGCCGAAGAGCTCTGTATCTATAAAAAGCGGATTCAGGAGCAGAATTAAGATTTTAGAAATACATCAAAAATAATTTTTAGCCTATTTTAGGCTAAAAACGCCGGGAAGGTTTTTTTTTGTGACGCAGGATATTGCTTTATTGTTTTTTCTTTATATATTTGATTGAACATACATCGTGAGGCAGAGGAAATAACGTGAATGTGTGTTCAACAATAATTAAGGATTTATGATAAAAGCCACTAACCAGGTTTGTTTTTTCTCGTTTTTTATCTTTGTTGCACTGACTTCTTTGGCTCTACTACTGACAGGATGTACGCAATTAACTCCGGGCGGAACTTTTACTCAAAAACTTGAGCAGCCCAACGATATTATTCAGAAAAAAGCTGCTCTTATCGGCGAATCAAGGCCTGAGTTCAGTTTCCTCGGCAATGCCGATCAATATATTCCTCTCGTCAAGAAGTATGCTGAAAAGTACAACGTAGATTGGATTCTCGTTCTTTCCACGATAAGACAAGAATCTCGTTTCCATAGCGATGCTATCAGTTATCAGGGAGCGGGGGGCTTGATGCAAATTATGCCTCTGACGCAAATAGAACTATCTGAGAAGCTGGGCATGAGAGAGGCTATGTCGCCGCGGAATAATATCATTGCCGGAGTTTATTATTTCAGCTCCTTATACCAGGCATTACGAGGCTCCACCAAAGATGATCGTTTGCGCATCACGCTTGCAGCTTACAATGCCGGCTTGGCTCGTATTCAAGATGCACAAGCAATAGCCCGCTATCTAGGTGAAGATCCTCATCGCTGGTCGTCAGTCAGCAATGCACTTTCCCTGTTAACGAAAAAAAATTATACGCTGCACCAACTTGTATGGGAAGACTACAGACCTCCAAGCGGATACTTCAAAGATTCAAAACAGACGATCGGTTATGTCGACGATATTATGAGCCGATTTAACCAGTACAGCCTCGCCTTGCGATAAAACAAAGCGCCTCAAAAATTGTTCGCCGATTGTTCAAGAAACATGCTTCTTACACGAAGTTCCACGAAGAAGGGATAAGGGGCGAAGATAAATACTTTATGAAATTTTTTTATTTTCATCCATTTGGAAGCCTGCCCTTTTTTCAGTAAATTATCTCTGTGAGAGAGTTTGCACACATCGAAGGTAAGCCTGCATGTCATTGCGGAGTTTTCGGCATCTACGGGCATCCGGAAGCGGCTGTTCTAACCTTCTATGGTCTCCATGCATTGCAGCATCGGGGACAGGAAGCTGCAGGCATCGTTACCTCCGAGTTTGTGGCTGAAAAGCAAAAGCAGCGTTTTAACGTCTACAAGGGGGAAGGTCTCGTTGCCGACGTATTTAAAAACGGCCTTTTGCTCACCGATTTTCTCAAAGGATCCGCCGCTATCGGGCATAACCGCTATTCGACGACCGGCTCTGCCGACAATAAGACGAACATTCAGCCTTTTGTAGTAAACTATAAATCGGGCAATCTCGCGCTCGGGCATAACGGCAACCTTACCAATTTCAGATTCCTCCGCAACAAACTGCAGGAGGAAGGCACGATTTTTCAATCGACCTCCGACAGCGAAATTATTCTTCACCTCATAGCACGGAGCGAACAAAAGGATCAGATCGAACAAATCAGGGAAGCGCTTCGCGCCGTCGTCGGTGCTTATTCGTTTGTCCTTCTTACCGATACGGCGCTTGTAGCTGCGCGCGATCCGTACGGTATCCGTCCCCTGGCTCTGGGAAAAATCAACGATGCCTATGTCGTTGCATCGGAGACATGTGCATTCGATATTATAGGAGCGGAATATATCAGAGATGTCGCCCCCGGCGAATTGTTGGTGATCGACCGGAATGTCCTGGAAACCGGAACGGTGATCTCTTCTCGCATTGACGACAGGCAAGTGCAGCCGCGTCATTGCATCTTTGAATATGTTTACTTTTCACGCCCGGACAGCAAAATTTTTGAAGATAACGTCGACAAAGTACGGCGCAAACTCGGAAAACTTCTTGCAGAAGAAGCGCCGATCAAACCCGATTCGGAAGACGATCGAGTTATAGTGATCAGCGTCCCCGATTCCTCCAACACGGCGACCCTTGGATATGTTTCGAAAAGTCAAAAAATGGGATATGATGTTCGTCTCGAATTAGGCCTCATTCGAAACCATTATGTCGGACGAACATTCATTCAACCGGAACAGAACCACCGCGAGATCAAAGTAAAAACAAAATTCAACACCGTCAAAGGCGTGTTGAAAGGGCGGAAAGTTGTCATCGTCGACGATTCTATTGTGCGTGGAACGACTTCAAAATTATTGGTCAAGATGATTCGCGAGGCGGAACCGAAAGAAGTGCATTTCCGCGTCACGAGTCCGCCCATAAAATTTCCCTGTCACTACGGTATGGATTTTCCGAGCAAAGAAGAGCTAATCGCAAACCGTTTCGACGGCGAAATCGAACGCATTCGCCAGGAATTGGGTGTCGACAGTCTTGTTTATCTCTCTCTGGAAAAACTACTTGAAGCGGCTTCAGCTTCGGAGACGAGACAGTATTGCACGGCCTGCTTCAGCGGCAAGTATCCTATTCCCATCGACTCTGAAGCGACTAAAAATCAAAACGATCAATAATGCTCCGTAGATTTTGGACCATTTCGAATTTCTTCAGTTGCCTCCGTATTGTTCTTATCATACCGATAAGCTATTGCTACATTGCCGACTTTCCGCATCACCGGCTCTGGACAGTGGTACTTCTGCTGGCTGCAATGGGTACCGATTTTCTTGACGGCTATCTCGCACGGCTCTGGCATCAGGTGACCGATTGGGGAAAAATTATCGATCCTCTTGCCGATAAAATTGCAGTTACATTCTATGCGATCCTTTTGGTTTCTACACATGCCATTCCTCCTTGGTATTTTATCGCCGTCGTTGCACGCGATATTATGCTCTTCTTCGGCGGCGTCTATATTCTGAAGAATAAAAGGATCGTTCCTCAATCCAATATTGCAGGGAAAATCGCAGTCGGTTCTGTTGCGCTCGTCTTCTTTCTTGCCACTCTTCAGATTTCCCAATTAGAGAAACTGCAAATTGTTGCTCTCTGGTCGAGCGTTGTGATTCTTTTGTGGTCGTTTATCCTGTACACAAAACGATTGTGGATAGGACGGGACGCCCAGACGGAGGGATAGGCACATATGGGTTTGTTCGACACACTGTCTAAATTTACCGAAGGATTGTCGAAGACACGCGAATCGCTTGTCGGTCGGATCCAGAAGCTTATCACGGCGCAGTCGAAGATCGACAATGCAACCTTGAACCAGTTGGAACAGATCCTTCTGGAAGCGGATGTCGGATTCGATACAACGTCGGAAATTCTCATCCGTTTGCGGCAGCGTGTAAAAGAAGAACGCTTTGAAGATACATCCGCACTGCTTGCCATTCTGAAAGAAGTTGTTCTTGAGATACTCGGCCCGCAGCCGGTTCCTTCGATGCCGCCTGCAGAACAGAGGCCTTTTGTGATTATGGTTGTCGGCGTCAACGGTGCGGGTAAAACGACCACGATCGGTAAAATGGCCTACCAATACCGCCGCTCGGGATATCGTGTCGTGATCGGCGCTGCAGATACTTTTCGCGCAGCGGCAAACGAACAATTGGAGATATGGGCGCAGCGAGCCGGAGTCGAACTTGTTCAACAATCGCAGGGTTCCGACCCGGCTGCCGTAGCGTTCGATGCACTTAATTCCGCTCTTGCAAAGAAAGCCGATATTGTTATCATCGATACGGCGGGACGTCTGCATACCAAAGTACCGTTGATGGAAGAACTGCGGAAAATAAAGCGGGTATTAGAGAAACGCCTGCCCGGCGCTCCGCATGAAGTACTTCTTGTTCTTGATGCTGCAACCGGTCAAAACGGCCTTCAACAGGCAAAAGTATTCTCCGCTGCAGTCGAACTGACCGGTTTGGTGCTGACAAAAATCGACGGTACGGCAAAAGGCGGAATTATACTAGCTATTGCTCATGAATTGAAGCTTCCCGTCAAGTTTGTCGGCCTGGGGGAAGGTATCGACGATATGCGATTTTTTGATACTCACACATTCGTTGAAGCTCTGTTTGCATCAAGCGAAAATTGAACATAGATTGTCTATGAATCCTTAGGTATGTTGACAAAAATACATATTATGTCTCCCGAGCTGGCGAACAAAATTTCCGCCGGAGAGGTGGTTCAGCGTCCGGCTTCTGCCGTGAAAGAGCTTGTCGAAAATGCGATTGATTCCAGTGCAACGCGTATTCAGGTGATTGTGAAAGATGCAGGCAAGGCTCTGATTCAGGTGGTCGATAACGGAGAAGGTATGGGTGAAGCGGATGTTGCCCTGGCGTTCCGCCGGCATGCAACGAGTAAGATATATTCTTCTGCCGATCTTGAAAATATTCAAACGCTCGGTTTTCGGGGGGAAGCGCTTGCATCGATTGCTGCAGTTTCTCAAGTGGAATTGAGGACACGCCGAGCGGGCGACGATATGGCGGCGCTTATCCGTATTGAAGGGGACGAAATAAAGGAACGCTCGAAAACGGCTTTTGAAAAAGGGACCAGCATTTCGGTCCGGAATTTATTCTACAATACACCTGCCCGCCGGAATTTTTTAAAAACACGCTCTACGGAGTTAAAGAATATTACCGATGTTGTCGTGCGATATGCGCTTGCATATCCGGAAATCGAATGGCTCTATGTAAGTGATGAGGAGACCCTGCTTACACTCCCCAAGGCAACGCCGAGCGTGCGTGCAGCCGATGTATTCGGAAAAAAGCAATTCGAATCGATGATTGCATTTGAAGAGAAAACGGAACTAATGGCGGCAAGTGGTTTTTTGGGGAAACCCGATTTCGTCCACAAGAGCCGCGCTGAACAATTTGTATTTCTCAATCGTCGTTTCATTTTCAGTAAAATGATCAATCATGCCGTTTTCCATGCCTACGAACATCTGCTGGAGAATGGCACGTTTCCTTCGTTCATCCTTCTCTTAACCATCGATCCGCATAAAATCGATGTCAACGTACATCCGTCCAAAATGGAAGTAAAATTTGAAAACGAATCGAATATTTACCGCGTCGTTTTATCGGTCGTTCGAAAAGCTCTGGCGGCGAACGATCTCGTGCCAACCGCGTCGTTGAGAGAAGGAACGGCTGTCGATCCAACCGGCGGAAGACTGCGTTTCGACTCCACGGCATGGAATTCCTTCCGGCCGGCACAGGAATCGGGAACACCTGTCTTTTCTCTCCAGCGCGACTGGCCGCATTCCGGAGGGACGAATGAAGGAAGTGCGCCGATCCTCGGTTTGGATGATATACTTCCGTCTTCAGCCGGGAACGATGCGCTTACACAGGCTATGAAGTTTCCTTCCGCTTTTCCACTCGGAACGCAGAATCGCATTCTTGCGCATACGACCGTTGAGTCGCAGGAAGGGCGCGCCATCTGGCAGGTGCACAACAAGTACATCATTTCACAAATTCGCTCCGGATTGATGATTGTCGATCAACATGCGGCGCACGAGCGCGTTTTGTATGAACGTGTGCTGAGCAATTTTGAAAACAGCCTGCCGACCTCGCAGCAATTGTTGTTTCCGGAAACTATCGAGCTCAGTGTTTCAGACTACGCTTTAGTCAAAGAACTGCAGCCGCACATGGAACGGCTCGGCTTTGATGTGAAGCTTTTCGGAAAGAACACGGTTGTTCTCGAGGGAATTCCAGCGGATGTCCGGCTCGGAAACGAACGCAAGATTCTTCAGGACGTATTGGATGAATATAAAAACAACGAACATGCGGGAATCATTGATGCGCGGGATAATCTTGCAAAATCGTTTGCATGCAAGGCGGCGATCAAGGCAGGCGATAGATTGAATATAACCGAGATGATTATACTCATCGATCATTTGTTTGCCGCAAAAATGCCGTATGTTTGTCCGCATGGAAGGCCGGTCATTATCAAAATTCCGCTGGAAGAGCTGGATAAACGGTTCGGTCGAACGTAAGCGAACTATTCGAAGGAGGCCGCTTGAAACAAAAAATAAATGCAGTCATTCGTTTGCTGCGTCCCGTTCAATGGATCAAAAACGGCCTGGTCTTTGCACCCCTTGTTTTTTCCAAGCACCTTTTTAATTTTTCCTACATCATGCATGCATTGCAGGCGTGCCTTGCTTTCTGCCTTGTTTCCGGCATGGTCTACGCCATGAACGATATCACAGATAGGGAAAGTGATCGCCTCCATCCGCAAAAAAAACTAAGACCTCTCGCTGCCGGCACTCTGGAAGTACGCGACGCATATCGAGTGATCCTCCTCCTTTGCGCAGTTCTCATTTTTTGTACCCTTCATCTCGGAATGCGTTTTTCCATTGTCATTCTCTTGTACGGAGTGATCAATATAGCGTATTCGACATTCTTAAAACAAGTCGTTCTGGTTGATGTCTTTGTCATTGCGGCAGGGTTCATGCTCCGCGTGCTCGCAGGTGTTTTTGCCATAGATGTTGAGATTTCATCATGGCTTGTTCTCTGCACGTTGTTTATGTCCGTCTTTCTGGCTATATCCAAAAGGAGGAGCGAATTGATTCTTAAGGCCGATTCCCATGCTTCAACGGGACGCGGTGTGCTGGAGATGTACGATCTCGCATTTGTTGATCAGATTATGACAATTGCAGCATCCGGCATGGCCATTTCGTATGCACTCTATACCGTGGCAGAACGAACCGTCAGAGTCTTCCGAACGGAAAACCTGATCTTTACCACCATATTTGTCTTGTTTGGTATTTTTCGTTACATTTTTCTCGTTCGTATAAGAAAAACGGACGATAATCCGACACATATTCTGCTCTCAGATGCGGCAATATTGGTTAATATCGCGCTCTGGTTTATAGTCTGCGTTGTTATTATTTATTTTCAAGAAATAAAAAACTGGTTTTTATTATGAAATTTCCGGAACCCAAAAATCCAACAAGAATTACCGGCCTTGCAGCCGGTTCTTCAAAAGTTGCCGTCCTTCGAACAACCCCGCAGAAAGTACTCGGCGATATCCGGCGTGCTATGGAAATGGCCGGTGTCAGGGATGCGCTCAAACCTTCGGCGCCGACAATTCTGAAAGATAATATTTCCTGGCATTTTCCTTTTCCGGCGGCCAACACAACTCCGTGGCAGATGGAAGGCGCCATTCTCGGACTGAAAAATGCGGGAATGAACGATATTGTTTGCGTACAAAATAAAACTGTGGTGACCGATGCATTTAAAGGAGAAGACCTTAACCGCTATACTCCGATTTTTAAAAAATATAAAATTCCGGTTTTATTTAATTTCAAACCGGAAGACATGACCTGGGTAGAATACAAACCTAAGACGCCGATGCTTGTGCTGGATCAGATCTTTGCAGACGGAATTCGCATTCCCGATTATTTCTTTGCGCGGAACATCATGCATCTTCCGACCGTGAAATGTCACATCTACACAACGACGACGGGGGCGATGAAAAATGCGTTCGGCGGGCTGCTTAATACACATCGTCATTATACCCATACGTGGATTCATGAAACGCTGGTCGATTTGCTTGCAATTCAAAAGGAAATACATGCCGGAATTTTTGCACTCATGGACGGAACAACCGTCGGCAATGGTCCCGGTCCGCGGACGATGTTCCCGGTCGAAAAAAGTATTATTCTTGCCGGAGCGGATCAGGTTGCGATTGATGCAGTTGCCGCAAAATTGATGGGGTTCGATCCACTGAATATCAAATATATCAATCTTGCTCATCAACGGGGACTCGGATGCGGCGATCCGCGGGATATTCAATTGGTGGGAGACGATATACAGGGAGAAAACTGGAAATTTTCCGTCGGGGACAATATGGCAAGTATGGCTGGAGATATGCTCTGGTTCGGGCCGCTTAAAAGACTGCAGCGCCTGTTTTTCCATACGCCGCTCGTTTATATGTTCATTTTCGGATCGGAATGTTATCACGATTATTACCGGTGGCCCGTCAAGGATCAAAGGGTTTTCAAACGCTGGAAAAAAGAATCGCCCTGGGGAAAATTGTTCGCATCCTATCCTGAAACATCGAAAGAATAATTCTGCAGATGAAAATCAGTGCGAGATCCCGTGCAGAGTTGTTCCTGCTTTCGATGAGCATTGTCTGGGGCAGCACGTTTGTTTTTGTAAAGCTTGTTCTTATTCACGCTTCTCCCTTTGTGTATACTGCCGTAAGGTTTGCGGCAGCAGCTCTCATTTTTGCGTTGCTGTTTTTTCGCCGTCTGAAAAACATAGACCGGACAACCGTTCTTCACGGAGGCTTGCTCGGAATTTTCCTCTTTGTCGGAATTGTTCTGCAGACCGAGGGTCTCCGGTATACCAGTGCGTCGAAGTCCGCCTTTATTACAGGGATGATGGTAGTTTTTACGCCGATTCTCCAGTTGTTCATCGATCGGCGCCTGCCGCAGATAGGCAATATTGTCGGTGTTTTTCTGGTCGTCGCAGGACTTTATTATTTAACTTCGCCGCAGGGATCGGAGTTCAACAGAGGCGACCTTATGTCCTTAAGCTGTGCCTTGAGCTTTGCACTGTACCTCGTCTATCTGGGCATGTTCGGGGAGAAGTACGATCCTTTTCATCTCACATTGATGCAATTCCTTACGGCGGCTCTCTTTTCTGTTCCGTTTATTTTCATCGAGCATGCCTATCTTACTTTTGACGGAAACAGTATCCCGGTTTTATTGTATCTTGCCGTCATGCCGACTATTGTGGCCCTTTATATCCAGACAAAATATCAAAAGGATACGACGCCGACACGGTGTGCAGTTATCGCATCATTGGAACCGCCGATAGCCGCACTTTTTGCCGCCGTAATTCTGGGGGAGAGCCTCGGCATTGCGGGAATTGCCGGAGGAGCTTTGATTTTGATCGGCGTCCTGGTCTCCGAATTTTCGGAATTCCTTTTTAAAAATATTTATATGGTTTGATCTATGTTGTCTTGTCCGCTGCCCCTTATTCTTGCTTCCAGATCCCCGCGCAGAAAAAAATTACTGCGCCAGATAGGTTTACATTTTCGGATCATTCCGAGCGGGGCAGATGAAACGTTTCAAAAAGAAATTTCACCGGCGCGCAATGCGCGCAATGTAGCGCTGCGGAAAGCGCGGGATGTTGCCGGGCGGCTGAAGAAAGGAATCGTTATCGGGGCCGATACCATCGTCGTTCTCAACCGGAATATTCTGGGCAAGCCGGTTTCTTCAGAGGATGCAAAGAGAATGCTGCGGCTGCTAAGCGGGGGAAAACATTGCGTATATACCGGTATAGCCCTTGTGGATGTCCGTTCGAAACGGGAATGGAGCGCGGTCGAGCGGACATTCGTAAAATTCCGAAAGCTTTCTTCGGATGAAATCGACCGTTATGTAGCTTCCGGTTCACCGATGGATAAAGCGGGAGCGTACGGGATTCAAGACGACTACGGAGCGGTATTTGTAGAAGAAGTGCATGGATGCTTTTATAATGTCGTCGGGTTTCCGCTTGCCCGTTTTTCCCTTCTTCTGGAATCGGCCGTGCAATCGCTCCGGAAGGGGTAAAAAAAATCCCTTCTGCTTTGAACTGAAGGGATTTTTAACCGTTGGAATGTTTTTGTCTTAAGCTTGCTTTGAAACTTTGACAGCCTGCAAACCTTTCGGTCCTTGTTCAACTTCGAATTCGACTTTATCGCCCTCGATAAGAGTGCGATAGCCGTCTCCGTTGATCGATTTATAATGAACGAAAACGTCTTCATTGGAATTGCGCGAAATGAAGCCGTATCCTTTTGCATTATTAAACCATTTCACAGTACCCTCTTCCATAAGGTCTTCCCCAAATATATTAAACATCACACCGCTTTTTTGTCTCAGCAATAAGTGCATGGTAAATTTGTACCAACGCCTTTATTGCTCAGTCTGACACGAAATCTTAAAAGGATGCCCAGGTTTACTTCCTCGACGAGGTTTTACCTCCGAACACACATCTGAAACGCGACAGCTTAAACAAATTGCACGAAACAAAACCGGTGCAGTGAATTACGAACAAAGTATACAATTCAACTTTGATAAAAGCAAGTAGTTTAAGTTCAATGTAATCATTCTCTTAATCATTATCAGCAAGCCAAATACCGGGCTCTTCTCCTGATAATGCCTGATTATCGGTCAAAAACGCCTCTTTTGGAGGTTTCCGCAGAATACTGGCCGGGGGTGAATAGCCGAAAAGATCGTCCCCTGAAAAAATTTGATCGAAGGCGGCCGGTTCGAAAAAATCCCTGTAATGAGCTGCCACTTCCTGGAGGCGGGAGACGTAATAGGCGGAATTTTCGTTCGGCATGCCCGGGTTCCATTCTTCTGCCAGAGTGCAATTTTCCAAAATTTTAACATCGGGATGCGAGCCGGTGATATAATACCATAGTTCATCTCCCTGAGCGACGTATGTCTTTGTGCGCCGGGCAGCTTCCATAGCAGGAACCGGCGCTCGAACAGCAGCATTAACCTCTTTCTCATAGTCTTCCAAATTTTCTTTTGCCGTCTCCATTCTGCAGAAGTCGCGCGGCGCCCATTTGTGCTGCGTTATGATCGTCGAATATGATGAGTAGAGATGATGGAGACGCGTAAAATCTTCGGTTAGAATACATCCGATGCACCGGAATGCGAATTGCTGTAAAAAATGCTCAGGCGCTCGGGGAACGAGAGAACTTCCGCTGAGCAGCACATTCTCCGTCGGATCGAGAAGTGCGTAGCTTTTTCGTTTATGACTCAGCATCGCTTTATATCGTCCGGTGACCCTGATCTTTACCGGAGCGGCAAGATTTTCGTTCAAACGATCGACGAAAGCTTGTTCGTTCTTTTCTCCCAGAATATTATCCGGCAGTGCAAAGAATATATTCTCTCCGTCAATGTGGAGAACCGGGGCATTGAATCGTTCCAATTGCTGTACAATTTTTGTCGAAAGAATTCTGCTCTCTTCTTCAATGTGCTGTGCGATTTTGGGATCGTTGAAGATTCCTCTGGCGGAACCGAGATAGTCGCAGAGATGACTCAAGAGACTATGTGCAGCCCATCGATCCGCCCTCTTCCCCGGTGTTTCCTCATCCGTGCTGGAAACGATTATCTTTTCCAGGTCTTGAACGAGCCGTGGAAGGAGAGAAAGCGTATCGGATACGGAAAGAGTTTTCTGTGCGATAATCACCGACCGCCTGATCGAATCGATTTCCGCCTGCAGCACATTTTTAAATAATCCGGTCCGGAACGCTTCGGCAAAACCTGTGTTCGACTGTGACAGCGTAAAGGGCTGGGGAAGAGAGTGCCGCTGGCGAAGATACTCACGTGCCATTATCGATTCAATGCGAAGCGGAACGCCTGCGGAAATGAGTGTAGAAAGATTAAGCGGACACATTCGTGCCAGTGCGATATGCGGTTCAAGGAAGATTGCACCCAGTGATCTTACCAGGAGGGCAAGGCGGCGGGAATATTCTTTCAACTGCCGTGGGTCGTCTTTCCACCACGCTTCTACTTCTTTCGGCGCGGCAAAGTTCATATCCGGCGCTATGCCGAACCGTTTTGCTATATAGCGGAGTCCGTGATTTTGCAGGTTTCTCCTTGAACCGACATACGAGTCTGCAGCAGCGCCGAGATCGACCAGATGCCTGCCAAAAATTTCGTATTGGACGGGCCCGCTATCAAGCGAAGGAAAGTTCACGGAACGCAGTAGACTGCCGTTGCGCCCAAGAGTCAATTCGATACCTGATTCTTCCGCACGGCGGACGAGAAACGGCAGCTGCCGGATAAAGAGCTCGTGCCCTTCGATAATATCCGGATCGATGCGGATAACGAGATCGACAAATTCCTTTAAGATCGATTCTTCATCTTCACGCGATGCATCTAAGCTGAATTCCTGCCCGTCATTGGTCGTAACGGTAAGAATCCGGAGCGAACGGGTGAGCCTTTTTTTCCGATCTTTGGGGAGCGGCCGGCCTAACTGTACATCAATCTGCATGCACCGAATATCCTCGAATGCCATTCCTTTAAAAAGTGTGCAGCCGGATTGCTGAAGATATTGACGTACTGGATCGTTGCGAAGGAGCAGGGCTGGAATATCCGTATAGGAATCGACATGCACCTGGGATGCAGCGTTGTATCGTTTCAGGATATGATGCACTGCCTCCCACATTTCGCTCCATCGATGGAAGACTGCTATCGAATGAAAATAGTTCGTTCCGGAAAGCTCTTTGAGCCAGCGAGTTTTTGGAAATTGATCAAGAAGGTTGGGTTGTGAAAGTAAAAAAAACGGAAAGAACTCCGCATCCCGGTATTCAAGTGCACCGCCGATTCGCTTATAGATACGTACGGTTTGGTCGTTCAACTGGTTGACCGCAACGATGCATTCTTCCGTATTTTGTCCATAGAGGAGGGCGACCATAGGAATTTGTTAGGTATCAGATCTTTGCACTGTGACTGCCGGCATAGTGACGGTCATCATCGCCGTTGTCCCGGCTTCGAAGGCCGGAACAACGGAAATTCAATCGTATCGATATTATTTCTTTCCTTTGACCAGATCGAGAAACGGCGTAATTAAATCGATCGGAACCGGGAAGATGGTTGTGGAATTTTTCTCGGTCGCGATTTCACGCAGTGTCTGCAGATAGCGCAGCGTCAACGCGCTCGGCTGCTCGCCTAATATTTTAGCTGCGTCGGAAAGCCGCTGTGAGGCCTGGAATTCGCCTTCCGCTGCAATAACCTTGGAACGGCGTTCGCGTTCTGCTTCTGCTTGTTTTGCCATGGCGCGCTGCATCTCCTGCGGCAGATCGATCTGCTTCACTTCCACATTAGATACTTTAATGCCCCACGGTTCCGTATGCGAGTCGATGATTTGCTGCAATTTCAGGTTGATCTTATCGCGCTGTGAAAGCAGATCGTCCAAGTCCGATTGTCCCAAAACGCTCCGCAATGTCGTTTGTGAAAGCTGGGAAGTGGCAAATAAATAATTCTCTACATCGATAACGGCTTTCTGCGGCTGCATAACCCGGAAATAGACCACGGCGTTGACTTTAACAGAGACGTTATCCTGTGTGATGATATCCTGAGAAGGGACATCCATTACAACCGTGCGCAGGCTGACCTTAACCATGCGGTCGATACCGGGCCATAGCCAAATAAGGCCTGGTCCCTTGACGCCGATCGAACGGCCGAGGCGAAAGATAACGCCGCGTTCGTATTCCCGCAGGATCTTAATGGAATTGCTGGCGAGGATAATAAAAAGAAAAGCCAGAACAAAAGTCAAAAGAAAATCGGGTCCCATAAGTTACTCCTTTGTTTGTGATAAGGGTTCGACAGTGAGAGTTAAATTTTTTATTCGTACGACACGTACAGACGTGCCTTTAGCGATCTTACCGGAAATTGAAACCGCATTCCAGATTTCGCCGTGTAAATGAATGGTGCCGCTGGGATTCAGTACTTCGGCGGTTTCGCCGGTCATGCCGATAAGGGCTTCCTGACCGCTTTCAGGTTTGCGCCGCTGCGCCTTGAGTCCCAGACCGATGAGAAAAATAAAAAAGGCAGCCGTCGCAAGAACGGTAAGAGCGACTACCGACCATGAGAGTTCGACGACTTCCAGTGCAGAATGAACGCGTATCAGCATAAGAGAACCAAGTATAAGTGATAAAATACCGCCGGCGGTAAGCATGCCGTGGCTTGTTATTTTTATTTCAAGAACAAAAAGGGCAATACCGAAAACAATTAATCCAAGTCCCGCATAATTAATCGGCAGCGTCTGCATGGAATAGAGCGCCAGAGTCATGCTGACAACGCCGACGATTCCCGGAAAGATCAAACCGGGATTGTACAGTTCAAAGAGCAAACCGAAGATACCCAGCATAAACAAAATATATGTAATGTTGGGATCGCTGAGAGTGTCCAAAAATTTTTCCGTAAAATCCATTTCGATGATACGTACGGATGAGCCGCGTGTATGAAGTGTGCGGATTCCCGCAGCCGTTTCAACCTGCTTTCCATCGATCTGGATAAGCAGGCTGTCTAAATTCTTTGCAATGCAATCGATAACGTTCTTTTGCAGCGCTTCGGTTTCCGTAATTGCCTTGCTTTCGCGCACTGCCTCTTCCGCCCATGCAAGATTGCGTTTGCGTTTTTCGGCAATCGTACGTATAAACGCGGCCGCGTCGTTCGTGGCTTTTTCATTCATGACGGAATCTGTTTTTCCCTGCATATCGACGGGATGTGCTGCGCCGATGTTGGTACCGGGCGCCATGGCGGCGATATGTGCTGCCATCGTAATAAAAGCTCCGGCGGAACCCGCATGAGCGCCTGCCGGAGAGACATAAACGACGATCGGAATTTCGGATTCAAGGAAGGATTGAACGATAGCCCGTGTCGAAGTCAGCAATCCCCCCGGAGTATTTAATTCAATAACGACACATTCCGCATGCTGGTCGCGTGCCTGCTCGATGCTATGCCGGATGAACTCTGCAGAAGCGGGATCTATCATCCCTTCAAGTTTCAGGACAACGACGGATTGACCGTAGAGAAGCGACGAAGAAATACAGGCACAGAGAAAGAAGGATATAAGAAGACGTTTCATAAAGACCTCCGGCGGATTGATGGAACGGGTTTGGTATGTCATCCGCTCTGAATGTTGGCGGAAGGGGAGGGATTCGAACCCTCGATAGCCTTGCGGCTACTCCGGTTTTCGAGACCGGTCGATTCAACCACTCTCGCACCCTTCCAGGTGGCAGATATTTGGAGACTTTTCGGCAATCTCCCGACTTTTTTCGTTTTCAAAGATACGGAAAGAGCGGTGAAATAGCAAAATGTTCCATTTATTACAGTATTTGCAATCAAGCTAAGGGTTTGGTAGATTAGGACATTGCTCCTCCAAAACAAATGAAACAAAAGAAGAAAATATATTATCCTCCAAAAGCTGCAACTAAAAGTGTTCATGAAGAAAAATCTACCCACTGGAAACATCCCGGTGGGAAACTTCTATATGCTGGTTCAGATAAATTAACAGACGCTGAATTGCTTTCCATCTTAATTGCCACAGGTATTAAAGGAAAATCTGCTGAACGAATTGCCGAAGAAATTATAGAACGATTCGGATCATTCAAAGGACTTGCCAATCAACCGCTGGAAAAACTTGAAACACTAAAGGGATTGGGGCCGGTTAAGACAGTTCGCATTGCAGCCGCTTTTGAAATCGCTCGTCGTATAGTCAAAGAAACAAAGAAAAATCAATGAGCAAACAGCGAATTCCCAATCCGTACGAAGAAACTTTAGGCAAAACAGAGTGGACATGTGCAGCGCTTGTTGCTCAATGGATAAATGAAATTATTAAGGATAAAAATCTTGATCTGGGCGGTGCGCTTGTTGAGACAAAAAAGAAGAATGAGCCGGAACGAAACGATGTTATCATCCGTGAAAGCAAAGGAAGCGATGAGGTTCTTTGTTGCATGGAGTTTAAAGCCCCATACTATTCTGCATTTGATGAAAAGAACCTAAAGAATCCTGCGCGAGATAAAGCCAACCAATTTAAGGCAACATATTTTTGTACATCAAATTTTCAATGGCTTATCTGGTACAACACAGCTCGAGCGAATGCAAACCAAGCGGAAGAAAGCCAGATTCATGAGAAATATCATTTATCTGAAATTGAGAATCTCAATCTTGTCGAAGAATCTCGCTATAAAAAGAATATTCAAGATGCATTAGGTCAATTTCTCTCCGACCTTTATGAAGTACATACCAAGAAGAAACCTGAACCACTCTTACCTGTTGACGCTTTTCTAATTTTTCGCTTGCAGGAGAAGATAAAAACGCTGGCTAAGTTTTACCGCGCAATTATTGATGATAAAGCACACAAGGAAAGCAAATTCTCTCTGTCGCTTCAGCAATGGTTTTTCGATCAAGGCTGGAGTTTCGCATGGCAGGAACCCGATTTTGAAAAAGCAGCCCGGCAAGCAGCATATCTGCTTGTGAACAAAATTTTATTTTATGATTTACTTCAAGCCAAACGTCCCCGCGATTTTGATCCCTTAAGCATTCCGGATGACCTTACAAGGGGCGGACTTCTGCAAAGCCATCTTGAAGGGTACTTCAAAGAAGTTTTAAAAATCGATTATGAAACGATTTACAATACTGATTTTATAGATCAAGTTGCCTTCCCCGAGGATAGGCGAGTCATTTCCGAAATTAAAGAACTCATCTATCTTCTTCGTCGGTATGATTTTTCCAAACTTGGTTTCGATGTTATCGGCGGTATTTTCGAGCGATTGATTCCTGCAGAGGAACGCCATATACTTGGACAATACTTCACCAATCCCGATGTTGTTGATCTGATTCTGAAATTCTGTTTGAAGCACGAAGACGATAAAGTGTTTGATCCATCGTGCGGCGCTGGAACATTCTTAGTACGTGCATACAAACACAAACAATTGATGAACCAGCGGTTGGAACATCGAGAAATATTAAAAACTTTATGGGGGACAGATATTGCCAAATTTCCGGCGCATCTTTCCACTATCAATCTTGCTATTAACGATTTAGCAGTTGATGAAAATTATCCGCAGATTCTTAGAGAAGATTTCTTCGATCTTCGTCTTGGAGGTCTTGATGCATTTAGAGATGAAGCCCGAAGAAAAGAACTCTCAACAATGGGCGCAAAGAAAGTCGTCATTGAATACCCAAAAATTGTAGACTGCATCGTAGGAAATCCTCCCTATACGAGGCATGAAGAAATATCCGACATCGGTGATACAGAAACCTACAAAAAAGATTTAATCCACAAGGCATTATTCGACGGGACAAAGCAAATAGCGGAGATATCTAAACGTGCCGGTATTTATGCCTACTTCTTTGTCCACGGTACAAAGTTTTTGCAAAACGGCGGACGATTCGGATTTGTGGTCTCCAATTCGTGGCTTGATGTTGATTATGGCAAAGGTATTCAAGAGTTTTTCCTGAAGTATTATAAAATTGTTGCAATTATCGAATCCAAAGTTGAGCGATGGTTCGTCGATGCAGATATTAACACATGCATCGTTATTCTTGAACGATGTACCGATAGGAAACAGCGCGATGAAAACCTTGTACGGTTTGCATATCTGCAAAAACCCTTGCGACATTTTATTCCACCAGCGCAAGATTTGTGGGAGAAACAGCTTAACCGCATTACCGAAACAGATAAACTGGTAAGAACCATACTTGCCCATAACGAGTTTTACCAAAATGAAGAGCTGAGAATTTATCCTAAAAAACAAAGTGATCTTTGGGATGAAGGGCTTGAATTGGTCGATGAGGAAGGAAAAGAAATAACAGAATATATTGGCTCCAAATGGGGCAAATATTTACGTGCGCCAGAAATATTCTTTACAATATTGGAAAAAGGCAAAGATAAGCTTATTCCCCTCAAAGATATTGCTACTATACGTAGGGGTTTTACAACAGGCGCAAATGAATTTTTTTATTTAAGTGAAGAAAAAATAAAAGAAAAAGGAATCGAAAAAGAATTTTGGATGCACAAGGAGGATGGCAAATGGGTGCCAAATTACATTATTAAGAGTCCAAGGGAATGTGAATCAATTGTATTGGATAAAAGATATTTAGAGAACAGAGTGTTGCTTATTCATAAAGAAAAAAAAGAACTTAAAGGAACGAATGTACTTAAGTATATTCAGGAAGGTGAGAAAAAAGGATTTCATGCTAGACGCACCTTTGCCGCTCGTGGAGATATGTGGTATGATTTAGGAAAGAAGGAACCGTACGGCTTTCTTCATCCGATGATTCATAACGATAGACAATTGATTGCGATTAATCCTTCATTTTGCTTTGTTGATCACAATCTATTTGAGATACAGCCTAAGGAACAAAAATACATTAAGCCGTTAGCAGCATTTGCAATATCGACAGTATCGGTTCTGATGAAAGAACTAGGTGGACGTGCTAATTTAGGGGAAGGTGCGCTAAAAACCGAAGGTATTGATATTGAAAAATTGCTTTTTATAAATCCAAGAAAATCAAGTGACAATCTACTTAAGAAACTTCATGATTGGATTGATAGAAACGATAAATTCATACATCGTTCAATTTTTGAAGACATTGGAGCAACATCAGGAAATGATGTAATCCTAAAGAACGTAAATCCAAGCCGCCGTGAACTTGATAAAATAGTAATGGAGGAATTCCTTGGTCTAACGGATGAAGAACAACTTGACGTTTATCGTGCAGTAGTTGATATTGTAAAATCTCGACTTGAAAAAGCGAAGAGTCTCGGCAAAGGCAAAAAAATGAAAGAAGGAATCGATGTCGATGCGCTTGTAAAAGTGATCATGGAAAATATTGGCAGTGAAACACTTGGAACATTTTATAAATCAGAGATTACTCCGCAAAAGCCACTTATCACAAAAACGCTACCGCGCAACACGGAAGATGCGCGAATTGTACAAGAACTTTTCGATTGGTATATCTATCTTGGCAACAAGAAAGTAAAATGCAATTCAGAACTTGAAGCACGGTACCTTAAAGTATGGGCTGAAGCAGGCATTGAGCAAATTAAAATCCCCAAAGATGAAAAAGCGTTGAAAATCATTGTGCCAAAATTAGAAAAGCTAAAATCATCGCTTGATAAAGTTGTGCAATCGCATTTGAATTCCATTCTTGACCGTAAGACACGCGATAAAATTGCCCATTTTGTATGGGCAGAATTGGTAAAATAGTGAAATAGGAAAGGGGAAATTTCTATTATGGCCAAAAAATCGAAGAAAAGATTAGCTCCCCGTGAATTGATGGAACTTGCAATCGCTAAAATGAAACTATCAAGATCGGAACCGAGGTCAGATGGCAAAGCAAGCCCAAAAGTTGGAGCTGTCTTGATCTCGCCTAATGGTGAAGTTATTGATTTCTCTTACAGGGGTGAATTAATGAAGAAGAACGAAAAGGACTGTTATATTTAAACGAGAAGAAAGAAGTCAATAAATAAAGAGTATGCAGCGCATTTCGGAATCAATGATAAAAAAACACAAAGACATCTTTTAAAGTTTAGGAGGCTGAAACTAGTTAAAACTAAGGGCAGAAGTACAGCTCTAACATACTTTTTCTCAAAACAATAAAATTGCTGGACATAGAGCTGGACATCATGTCCAGCACGCAGATTCTTCTACGTGGTATAATGTATTATTTTTTGCGTGATTTAGGCTATTGCTTTTTCATGAAACTATCGGTACTCTTTTGTCGTTTAAGAGGTATGAAAACACTCACCAAATATAAAAGAGTGCTCTTAGAGGCACTCATCTATTTTTCCAGTTCAGTTAAATATCCAACAAAAATGATGATGTATAAAATGTTGGCTCAGTTTGACTATAGACATTACAAAGAAACAGGTCTACCAGCAACAAGTTTAGAATATGAAACGTGGGAAAGGGGAGACGTCCCAACGGAATTTCATAAAGAGATTAGCATAGGTGATGATGTAGTTTTGCCGGACTTTATGAGAGGATCGCTGAACGTATCAAAAGAAACTTTTGAAAACGAAGACGGCAAAATTTGCAAGGAATTCGGTTTTCATCCCGCCAAAGGAAGAAAACCAAACTTAAAAGTCTTTACTCCACGACAACAAAAAATACTTAAAGAAGTTGTCGATATTTATCAAAATGTTCCAGCATGGATGGCATCTAAAGCGTCTCACGAACCTAATACGCCATGGAAAAGAACAATGAACACAGAGGGGCTTAACAAACCGATTGATTTAATAAAATACGCAGACTTAGATAAATCCATCGATTTAGAATTGACAAAAGACAAATTAATAGAAATGAGGGCGCTTATTAGCAACTACGGGGAGTAGATAGTGTTTACATATACGAGGGGAGACGTTTATTTTGATTTGCTCTATCATTATCCAGACCATAATGAATCTTGTGAAAAATTATTATTAGTGTTAAATAAGAATCATTCAAACGATCAAGATGTAGTAATTATCCCCTCCGCAACAAATAAAAGAAACTTTACCTTAAAGAACGGATGTAACAAGACAGAAAAGATTTATTATATAGAAAAGAAGTCGGGATTTTATCACGATAAATCAATGATTCAGTTGGAATTTGTCGAGGGAGTTCCCATAAAAGAATTTGAACGTCGAATAGCATCAAAACAAATGAAGTCGTTGCGCAAACAAGTCACGGATCAAGAATTGCAAGGAATACTTGGTTGCCTAAAATCAATTAGAGAAGATATTCCCGTAGAAGTCTATGAATTAATCTTCTAAAATTCTCGCCAAATCTTTATCATCTGTTTTATTTACAATCGAAAAGCCGATTCAAAAGAATCGGTTTCCAGCGGAGAGAGTGGGATTCGAACCCACGGTACGGTTTCCCGCACACACGCTTTCCAGGCGTGCCAGTTCAACCGCTCCTGCATCTCTCCGAAAGCTGTTCTCGTTCCCAAAAGAGAAAAAAACAGCGTTCCGATAAGGGTTTTATTCCATCATCGGGTTTTTAATATACGCAGAAGTCGAGAAAAAACAAAGAAACCTTCTTTCGGCCAATAGTGTTTAATCCTTTGAAGGTTGAATTCAAATTAAAACCAATCATTACAGAACGAAAGGAAACGAAAATGGCGCATACGATCGGAAATGCAGTTCCTGATTTTTCACTTTACGATACGGAACGAAAAGCACGAACGCTGAAAGAGTTTGCCGGCAAAAAAGTGGTTCTTGTATTCTATCCGGGCGCTTTTACAAGCGTTTGCACCAAAGAATTATGCACGTTCCGTGATTCTCTTGCGCAGTTCAATTTGCTTGAAGCTCAGGTCCTCGGCGTGAGTGTCGATGCACCGTTTGCGAACAAAGCTTTTGCGGTCGAAAATCATTTGCAATTTCCTCTGCTGAGCGATTATACGCGTGAAACCAGCAAAGCCTACGGAGGTGTGCATGAGGATTTTGCCGGACTCAAAGGGTATTCGGTTTCCAAGCGGGCTGTGTTTATTATCGATGAAGCGGGAAAAATTCTCTATCGATGGGTATCGGAAAATCCCGGCATAGAACCGAATTATGACGAAGTTGTCAAGGCGCTTTCATAATCGATATCGAATTTTTTTTCTTAAGGTTCAATGGATGCGGACGGGAATTCATAAACGAATGATGAGTTGCCGCAGAAGCGGTTTATCGTCCGAGTCTCAAGTTTGAATTTCTCGAATTAATTCTGCTTCTTTAGGAGAAGAATGATGATAAACGTTGGCGATAAAGCACCGGATTTTCATCTCCCGGCTTCCGGCGGGAAAACTGTAAGCCTCCATGATTTCAAAGGCAAAACAATTGTTTTGTATTTTTATCCGAAGGACATGACCTCCGGGTGTACGAAAGAGGCGTGTGCATTCCAGGAAGCTCTTCCGGCGCTTTCCCGGAAGAAGGCGGTCGTTATCGGCGTGAGTGCGGACAGCGTCCTCTCGCATGAAAAATTTGCCCAAAAAAATAATTTACGGTTCACATTGGTCAGCGACGGACAAAAAGAGACAGCGAAAGCGTACGGCGTATGGAAAGAAAAGTCGATGTACGGGAGAAAATATTTCGGCATCGAACGCACAACCTTCGTCCTTGATAAACGGGGTGTTGTGCGTCATATCTTTCCCAAAGTGAAAGTGGAGGGGCATGTGCAGGAACTTTTGAAAGTGCTGTAGCGATGGCTCTTGTCTATATCACACGGCGGGAATGTTTTTGTGCATCTCATATTCTTTACAGCGAACAGTTTTCCAGCGAGCGCAACCTCGAAGTCTTCGGATCGTGCGCTACGCTCCACGGTCATAATTATGAAATGGAAGTGACCATTGCAGGCGAAGTTCAGGTAGAAACCGGCTATGTCGTCGATTTAAAAAAGGTAAAAGATTTGATCAGGTCGGAGATTATCCAAAAGGTCGATCACCGTCATCTCAATACGGATGTCGATTTTCTGAAGGGCATCAATCCGACCGTCGAAAATTTGGCGCAAACATTCTGGAATATTTTAGAGCCGAAGATCCCTTCCGGGGCATTATATTCCATCCGTTTGCGTGAAACGGAAAACAATGTGGTCGAATACCGAGGCGGGTAATGGCAAAGGCAAGGAAAGATAGAAAGGAATATTTAGTACGCGAACTCCTGAAGGAGATCGATAAAGACCCGGATCGCGAAGGACTTTTAAAAACACCTCAGCGCGTAGCTAAGATGTACGACTTTTTGACGCGCGGCTACCATCAAGACGTTGCCGGCGTCGTGAACGGCGCGATTTTTAACGAGCGGTACAGCGAAATGGTGATCGTCAAGGATATCGATTTCTTTTCGCTCTGCGAACATCACCTTGTCCCGTTTTTCGGCAAAGCGCATATTGCATATATTCCCAACGGAAAAATTATCGGCCTGAGCAAGCTTCCCCGTATTGTGGAAATTTTTGCGCGGCGGCTGCAGGTGCAGGAACGGATGACCCAGCAGATTGCGGAAACGCTTTATACTCATCTCAATCCGCTCGGCGTTGCGGTTGTACTGGAAGCGCGTCATCTTTGTATGATGATGCGCGGAGTGGAAAAAATCGATTCCATTGCAACGACCAGTGCAATGCTCGGCGCGTTTCGCAATGATGTTAAAACACGAAGCGAATTCCTTACACTTATAAACCAGCGGTCGCGAGAATGACGGAACAAGGGCGCAGAGTCTGGATTACCGGCGCAAGCAATGGCATTGGGGCGGAAGCAGCAAAATGTTTTGCACTCAATGGCGATCGTGTTTTTGCAACAGCGCGGTCGGAACAGAAACTTCGACAATTGAAAGCACACATTGATGCTTTGCGTGCTTCGTGCGAAATAATGGTTTGTGATGTCTGCGATGAATCGTCTGTTACCGGAACCGGGCGGAAAATTCTTGAACACTTCGGCGGTCTGGACATGCTGGTAAATAATGCCGGAGTGACATACTTCAAGGATTTTATGGAGACAACGATCCAGGAATTCGATCATGTGCTGAATACCAATCTGCGCGGGACCTTTTTGTGCACGCAAACTGTTTTGCCCGCAATGATTGCACAACAAAGCGGATTAATCCTGAACGTTCTTTCATTCGTTACAAAACAAGTGTATACGAAATCCGCTGCTTATGCAGCATCCAAAGGGGGCGCGGAAGCGATGATGAACGTCCTTCGTGCGGAAGTACGCCGGCGGGGAATTCAGATTGTGAACGTTCATCCCGGTGCGGTCCGGACTTCCATTTGGCCGGATCAGCAGCGTCTCGATTATGCCGATCAGATGCTTGATCCGCAGCAGGCTGCGGAAATGCTTTATAAAATCTCCCGGCAGCCCTCTTCGATGATGGTCGAAGAAGTAACATTCCGCCCGCAAGGGGGGGATATAGAATTTAATTAAAGAGATACTCTATGGTTCTTTGCTAAAGACTTCAAGATCGGCGATCTCAGAAGGGTTCTTCCGGCGCAAAAACGCCGGAAAAAAATGATGATTTGAATCTTGAAAGACGCCGGCGTGTTTGGTATATTGAAAGAGCAAAGACAATGAGCAAGCAATTCTTTTGGTTATTCCTTTTAATGTCCCTTCTCCTTTTATCTTTCCTGACGGGAGGCTGCGCTATTTTCTCGCCTGTCGGCAAGGTGATCGCCACCGGATACGAGAATATGGTGACGTATTTTAATACGTATTACGATGCTAAGAGGATATTCGATGAGGCTGAAGAAGATGCAAAGACTTTTCTTCTTGAACAGCGGGGCAAGGAAATCGAACCGCCTCTTCCGGCCGATCTACTAAAGAAATTCGATATAGTTATCGACAAATGTTCGAATATTTTAGCGTTCCACAGGAACAGCACATCGGCCGACGATGCACTATTCTTGATCGGTAAGTCGTTTTTTTATCAGCGGGAATATGCAAAAGCAGAGAAAAAATTTGTCGAATTGATTTCACGTGATCCAAACAGCAGCCTTTATTCCGAATCGCAGCTATGGTATATACGGACACTGGAACGGGAAAATCGAATAGCAGAGGCAATTGCAGCGGCGGAAACCTTGTTGATCAAACTGGAGCAGGACAAAAACGACGAAATGCAATACAAATTCCGTCTTGAAATCGGGAGAATAGATCAACAGCAGAGACAATATGTCGAAGCCGCGGAACAGTTCTCAAAAGCGAGATCGCTTGCCGGCAGCGACGAAGATCAAATTCCTCCCCTCCTCGGATTGGGAGATTGTGCGAACGCTCAAAAGGATTATACGGCGGCAGCGGCATTCTACCTTGAAATTCCGAAGCTGACTTCCGATCTGTACACTCTTTTCAGCAGCAGATTGAATGCTGCCATTTCCTATCGGCGGGGAGGAATGCTGGCGCAGTCGCTTGCTCTTCTCAATGCGATGATCGACGACTTTCACATGAAGGATTATAAAGGATATATATATCTTGAACGGGGACGAACGGAGCGCAAACTTAATTCAGTACAAGATGCGCTTAGCGATTTCCATCTTGTCGACACCACATTCCGCCAAACTCCCCTGACGTATGAAGCCTCGTATGAACTCGGTTCACTCGATGAAAAAATGTTGATGGATTATCCGGCTGCCTTGAATGCCTATACGCAATCCATTGCATCAACCGATGCTGGAATCGCCGATTCTGCACGTCAAAAGGCGCGAGCATTGAGCCTTTATTTGGAAGCGCGCCAGAGATTACGAATAGCCGACAGCCTTCTCAGCATACGGTGGGATACAGTGACGGCTTTTCATAACGATACATCTGCCGCTGCTTCCCGGGATTCTGTGGGCAAACAGAAAAGATCGGTAAAAATTGTTCCTCCCTCGGCCGATTCGTTACGGGCCGTCAAATCAGTATCTAATCAGGAAATTGGAGATGTGCTGTACGCTGAAATGGAAATGCCGGATTCTGCTATAAGCTATTACCTCAAAGCAGAGGCGCTCTGCAAGGACAGTTTGCAAATGCCCCGGATTCTTTTTGTTCTCTCCGAATTGGCACACATCGATTCCGCACATGCGCCGCTTTCTTCTGCTGAATATTTGAAAAGTATTATTCGTCAATATCCGGAGTCGCCGTATGCCAATCAGGCTCGCCGCAACTTGGGATGGACGATTGTACAGGAGAAAGAGGATTCAGCAAAAGTGTTTTATGAACGGGGAGAACATTCTGTCGACGAGGGGCAATATATGCAGGCGCTTGAAAACTTCAGCGTCGTAGAGAAACGATATCCATTATCTCCTCTCGCAGCCAAAAGTGTATATGCAAAAGGATGGGTATACGAATACAGATTGAAAAATTACGACAGCGTGAAGGTCCAATATAAAATTTTGGAGAGAAAATATACCTCCTCCTATTTTGCCCGGCTCGTTCACAGGCGGATACTGGAGGAAAATTCGACCGGCGCTTCTATTCAAGATACGCTTAAAAAGGTCATTCCGGATATATTCAAGAGGACGGTTCCGGATTCACTAAAAAAAGTCCTCCCGGATACTCTCAAAAAGACTGTTCCGGATACGATCAGAACAACGCTCCCGAGACAACAAAAACTGACATTTCCTACGGGCCAAGATACGGTTCATAAGGCTTCACAAACTCCGATTAAGATGGATTGATGCATGATTCATGATTTTTTAAAAGTCCAGAGCAGCGAAAAAATCGCCCATACCATATTCCTGCTGCGCCTTCAATCAGCAGAGATTGCAAGTACGGCAAAGCCGGGACAATTTTTAAATATCCGAATCGACAGCGGATCGATTCAGCCTCTCTTACGCCGTCCCTTCAGCATATCGCGGATTGAAGATGATACGATCGAGCTTCTTATCGGCATTGCGGGCCAAGGAACTGCGAAGTTATCGGAAAAAAAGGCCGGCGACATAGTGGATGTAATCGGCCCTTTGGGAAATTCTTTCCGCATAGAAAGCGGGCATACAACGGCATTATTGGTGGCAGGAGGTGTTGGCATAGCTCCGTTCCCGTTCCTCTCTCATGAATTGCAGAATCGAGGGAAGAAAGTCGCAGTCTTTGCAGGATTCAGAAGCGCATCGTTTGTGTATACACGCTATCTGGATCCGGTCTTTATAGCAACTGAAGACGGTTCACAGGGACGAAAGGGAACAGTCATCGATTTGCTTCAGGAATATGTGCGGATGAAACCGGCCGGTGAGGCGAAAATATTCGCATGCGGTCCAACGGCAATGCTGCGCGCACTGACAGAGTTTGCCAGGCGGGAAGCGATATGCTGCGAAATGTCTCTTGAAGGAGATATGGCCTGCGGTGTTGGTCTCTGTCAGGGCTGTCCGGTCGAACGCATAGATGGAAACCCGAAATTTGCACTTACATGTAAAGATGGGCCTAACTTTTTTTCATCGGACATACGGTTATGATTGCATCCGTTAAAACATCCTGGACGCTGCGCGGGATTGAATTTAAGAACCGCGTTTTTACCGCCTCCGGCACTTTCGGCTATGGAGATGAAGTGCGCGATCTTTGTAATGTCGACGCGCTCGGAGGTGTGTGCACAAAATCGCTTTCCCGAAGACCGCGCGATGGTAATCCTCCATCCCGGATTGTAGAAACTGCCGGTGGCATGCTGAACTCTATAGGCCTTGCAAATATCGGTGTCGAATCGTTTCTTCAGCAAAAACTCCCTCTGTTGCGTACATTGAAAACCCGCATCATTGCTAATATTGCCGCAAGTTCAGTGGAAGAATATTGCGAGGTTTTAGATATGCTTGAACCCGAATCGGAAATCAGTGCGTACGAAATCAATGTCTCGTGTCCAAATGTTAAAGAAGGGGGACTGAATTTCGGGACAAATTGCCGAAAGACCGCCGAAATTACTTCGACGCTTCGCTCCCATACAACCAAGCCCTTAATTATTAAACTGACACCGAATGTAACTCATGTTTCCGAATTTGCCCGTGCTGTCGAAGATGCAGGGGCGGATGCCGTTTCGCTGATTAATACCGTCATCGGTATGGCGGTCGATATCAGGAGCCGCAAGCCGAGACTTTCTACGGTTACCGGCGGGCTTTCCGGCCCTGCTATTAAACCGATAGCACTTGCCAAGGTGTATGAAACGGCACAGGCGGTAAAAATTCCGATATTCGGAATAGGCGGTATAGCAACAGCGGAAGATGCTCTTGAATTTCTTCTCGTCGGCGCGGCGGCGGTTCAGGTCGGTACGATGAATTTTGTCGATCCGAATACAGCCGCAAAAATTGCCGGAGATATGGAAGACTTTTTCAGACTGAACGATATTGCAGACGCTCAGGATTTTGTGGGAACACTCAAGGCCGATGTCGGTTTTTCCATTCTCCAGTCGTGGTTGTCCTCGTGATGATCTGAGCAGGTCTGGAACGTGAAATATTCTGAATCAATTTTCTTTTTATACGGACTTCAGAAGTTTGGCATGAAGTTCGGACTTCAGGGAATCCGCAGGATTCTTGCCGTACTCGATGAACCGCAGAACAAGTTCCCGTCCATTCATATTGCCGGAACAAACGGCAAAGGATCTACGGCGGCGATGGCCGCCTCTATATTAACGGCTGCAGGATACCGAACGGGACTTTATACTTCGCCCCATCTTCTTAATTTCAATGAACGTATCCGGATCGACGGCCGGCCGATTCCTGCCCGCACCGTTGCGCGATTGACCTCGCGAATTCAACCCGTAGTGGAACAATGGCATTGCACGTTCTTTGAAGCGGTAACGGCAATTGCTTTTAAATATTTTGTAGATGAGCAGGTGGATATTGCCGTCATTGAAACGGGACTCGGCGGCAGATTAGACGCAACAAACACCGTCATTCCGCTTGTTTCCGTGATTACGACAATCGGATTGGAGCATACGCATATACTTGGAACAACGCTTCGAAAGATTGCACGTGAAAAAGGGGGGATCATCAAACCGGGAGTTCCTTGCATAACCGGAGTCCGGTCGCGGGAAGCGTTGATTGTTCTCAAGACCATTGCACGACGGAAACATGCACCATTCTTGAGAACGAAAAAAAATTCCGTTATTTGCCGCCTCTCGAATCTAAAAGAAAGCATCCTCGATATCCGGACTCAGCATAGACACTGGAAAGGGCTGCATCTTTCACTGGCAGGAAATTTTCAGTTTCAGAATGTTTCTTTAGCATTGCAGGCGGTCGATATCGCTGCGCGGCGGGGAAGTATGAAGATTCCAGAATCCGCTGTTCGTGCAGGCTTGAGCCGCGTCCAGCACTTTACGGGGCTTTTTGGACGATGTTCCGTTCTGCAAAAGGACCCTTTTATGATAGCGGATGTTGCTCACAATCCCGATGCGATCAAGAATCTTGTAGATTCGCTTCAGCGGCTCGGCTATTCTCGCGTTAACCTTGTTTTTGGGGCAATGAAGGATAAAGATGTGCCGGCAATGGCCAAAGCGCTGGCTCCCATTATCGATACAGTTCTTGCCGTATCTCCTAAAACCGAGCGTGCCATGCCCGCAGAAGAAATAGAGCGCATTTTCACGAATCTCGGAATTTCCGTGCGTCGAGCGCGTTCCGTCGCCTCAGGGATCTCTTTTATTAAACGGAAGAGGAGATTTGAGCATCCAATAGTTGTGACCGGTTCACATTTTGTTGTCGGGGAAGCGTTGGCGTTCTTCCAAGGCAAAAAATACTTGACAATAAACCAATAATCCGTTATAATGGGATAGGTAGTTGGTAAGCCATTCAGGACTGTACCACTGATTCATCTCGAAAATCTGTTCCAACCGAATTGAATTCTAAAACGTAGCGAAAAATATTTTTTTATTGTTTATCAAAACCTTCTTACACTAAATTTATGAGGTATGCCTTCCATGACCATGGACATCACTGAATTAAAGTCCAAAAAAATAGCCGAGCTCAATGCGATCGCAAAAGATCTGAACATTGTCGGTTATACCGAACTTCGCAAGCAAGATTTGATTTTTAAAATCCTTGAAGCACAAACTCAGAAAGACGGTTTGAGCTTCAGCAAAGGCGTTCTCGAGGTTTTGCCGGATGGTTATGGGTTTCTTCGCTCGGTTGATTACAATTATCTTCCTTCACCGGACGATATTTATGTATCGCCGTCGCAAATTAAAAAATTCGGTCTGCGGACAGGCGACTCCGTAAACGGTCAGGTTCGTCCGCCGAAAGAAGGAGAACGATTCTTTGCATTGCTGCGCGTGGAAGCGGTTAATGATGATCACCCGGATGTCATCCGGGACCGGGTCTCTTTGAAAATCTGACGCCGATGTATCCAACCTCGCGCGTGAAATTGGAAACAATTCCCGGTGAATATGCAATGCGTGTCCTTGACCTGCTTGCACCGATTGGTAAAGGACAGCGCGGTATGATCGTCTCTCCTCCCAAAGCCGGTAAAACAATCCTCCTCCAGAAAATTGCAAACAGCATCACACGTAATCATCCTGAAGTAAAACTCATCGTTCTTCTGATTGATGAACGTCCGGAAGAAGTTACGGATATGGAACGCTCCGTGAGTGCGGAAGTCGTCAGTTCGACCTTTGACGAACCGCCCGAGCGTCACGTGCAGGTTTCCGATATGGTACTGGAAAAAGCCAAGCGTCTTGTAGAAGCAAAGAAAGATGTCGTTATACTGCTCGACAGCATTACACGTCTGGCTCGGGCGCACAATACCGTAGTTCCGCACAGCGGGAAAATTCTTTCCGGCGGCGTGGATGCCAATGCATTGCACCGGCCCAAAAGGTTTTTCGGCGCGGCCCGAAATATCGAAGAGGGAGGAAGCCTGACCATTATCGCTACCGCTTTAGTCGAAACCGGCAGTCGTATGGATGAAGTTATCTTTGAAGAATTTAAAGGCACCGGCAACAGCGAAGTCGTACTCGATCGAGCATTGAGCGATAAGCGTATCTTTCCGGCGATTAACGTGAACCGTTCCGGAACACGAAAAGAAGAAATGCTGATGGAACCTGAAGATCTGAACCGTGTTTGGATCTTGCGCAAGTTCTTAAGCGATCTCAGTCCGGATGAAGCGATGGAACTTTTGCTCGATAAAATGCGGGGAACGAAGACCAACAAAGAATTTCTCAAAGTCATGAACAGCTGAGGAGTTTTTCGAAAATATGCAGTGCACGATAAAAAGCCGTGAAAGAATTTCGCGGCTTTTGTGTTCTTGCAATTTACTTTGGAAACGGCAGATATCATCCGCCGTATATCCGAACTTTGTTTCTGTCGGTGAAAAGATTTTCAACAACCGTCGGAGTCGCGCATTTCGGCTTTTTCTTTTAAAAATTTTAAAAACTTGTTCTTTTCATCGACTAATATGTTCTTCGGCTTCGAAGGGTGATCGGTTATTTGAAAGGTCATAATGATGACCTCGTCTCCTTTGTGAATCAGATGCGCTGCCGCGCCGTTCATGCCTATGACTCCGGAATTTTTTTTACCCTTGATGACATACGTTTCAAGCCTGCAACCGTTCGTATTATCGACGACGAGAACTTTTTCATACTCGGCGATATCGGCATATCGCATCAGGTTTTCGTCGATCGTGATGGACCCGACATAGTGGAGATTCGCTTCCGTAACGGTCGCTTTGTGGATCTTTGAACGAAGATACATGCGCATAAATGCTCTTTCAGAAAACAATTTAAAATAATCAATCTTTGACCAAATACCAATCCGCTGCCGGCTGTAGAAGTTCAGTTGTTTTTGGTTCGAAGATTTGGTACCATATAACGAGTTTTACTATGCAGAGCTTGTAAAGAATGGGATCACTGTTTTACTTTCTGGTTTTTTGGATTGTTCCCATGAACGGACCGTCTTCGGGGACAGCTCCGGTACCTTGCGCGTGTTCGGTTGCCGATACTGCCTTGACTATGGTCTTTGCCGGCGATTTGAATTTATCCGATCGATTTGAACAATACGCAGGCGCCAATGAGCAATTTGCCTTCACGGAATGGCAGAAAATCGGACCGGTCGACGCCCAAATGGTGAATCTTGAAAATCCGGTAACCTTTTCAACCGATAGTTCGGATAAGAAATTTATTTTTCGCATGCATCCGCGCTTTTTAAAGATGGTAAAAAAAGCCGGAATTTCTGTCGTCAATTGCGCCAATAATCATGTCGGGGACTTCGGCTGCGACGGCATCGTCGAGACATTGCATTGGCTCGATTCTCTCGGAATTCAGCATGTAGGAGCCGGCAGAAACATTGCCGAGGCGCGAAGGCCGGTTGTGATCTCGTTCCATAATAAAAAAATCGGAATCCTTGGTTTTGGCGGCGATGGAGTTCATTATGCCGGGCAGTCGGCTGCGGGAACCGTCCCGCGCGATCAAGCGATTATCATCCACGATGTGCGGGCGCTTGCGGGAAAAGTTGATCTTGTCATTGTCAATTTTCATTGGGGAGATGAGAATGCGATTGTGCCAAGCGATGCACAGATTCATCTGGCACATGCAACGATCGATGCAGGCGCAGATTTAATAATCGGACATCATCCGCATGTTTTGCAGGGCATCGAATATTATAAAAAAGGGGTGATTGCGTATTCGCTGGGAAATTTCGTCTTTGGCGGCAATGCCAATGATATCAACAGCGAAACTATGGTGCTGAAAATTGAAGTGGGAAAGTCTTCATGGCGCTGCGAAACGATACCGGTGATGGTGGTTCAGTGGAAACCACAGCCGGCGGACAGCCTCAAAGCCCGGCAGGTTCTGGATCTGGTAACAGCACGCTCGAAAATTTTAAATCAACAAATAGCGTTACACATAAAAGGAGTTTCCTATGAATAAAGGGTTGCTTATTGCTTTAGCTGTCATCGGCGTTGTACTTTTGATCGGTGCAAGCATTGCAGGCTGGGGGATCAGTGTGTACAATAAAATTGTTCTCGTGCGATCAGGCAGTGCATGCAGGATGGAGTCAAGTCCAAAATCAATATCAACGCCGGTACGATTTAATTCCGAATCTTGTGGAAACGGTAAAAGGATATGCTAAACAAGAAAAAGAAGTCTTGATCGGAGTCACGGAGGCGCGAGCCAGCGTCGGTCAGATGAAAGTGACTCCGGAAGTACTCCGTGATCCTCAGGCTTTTGCACATTTCCAGCAAGCCCAGGATGGATTGGGATCTGCGTTATCGCGCTTAATGGTTGTCATGGAAAAATATCCGGAACTCAAATCGAATGAAAATTTTCTCGACTTGCAGGCGCAGTTGGAAGGGACGGAAAACAGAATCGCCGTTGCGCGCATGGGATTTAACGAGAACGTAGAAGCGTATAATAATATGATCCTCCATTTCCCCGGATCGCTCGTAGCAGGTTTCGGCGGTTACCGGGAAGCTCAATATTTCCAATCAACAGCGGGCGCAGAAAAAGCGCCTCAAGTAAAATTTTGAGTGACGTTATGAAATCTAAAATTTTCCTACAGGTTCTTTGCGTTTGTATCATTGCAGTTTCCGTGCTCCATGCAGAAAAAACAATTCCAAAGCTTGACCAGCGTGTTACCGATTTGGCGAACACGCTGAGCTTTCAGGAATGGCAGATATTGGAAAAATTGGTGAAGGCTTATGAGGATACGACCTCAAACCAGATTGCCATTCTCATGATTCAAACATTAGACGGTGCGGATATAGAGGAATACGCGAATAAGGTCTTTACCGAAAACCGTATCGGTGCGAAAAAGAAAAACAACGGTGTCTTGCTTGTTGTAGCAAAAAACGAACAAAAGATGAAAATCGAAGTCGGGTTCGGTCTTGAAGGCGTCTTGACCGACGCTCTTTCGTCCAGGATCATCCGCGATGAAATTGTTCCGTATTTTCGGCAGGGAAATTATTTTGCGGGATTGATTTCCGGGACGGATGCAATCATGCGTGCATGTGCCGGAGAATATCATGCCGATGAGAAGAATAGCAAAAAGCACGGCCCCCCCGGACAATTACTATTGATGATTATTCTTTTTATTTTGTTTTTCCTCACTCCGCTGTTTCCTTCAAGGCGAAGGCATATTATCGGTTCCGGAGGTCCGTTCTATTATTCCGGCTGGGGCGGAGGTTTGGGAAGCGCCCTCGGAGGGTTTGGAGGCGGGTCAGGCGGAGGCGGTTGGAGCGGCGGAGGCGGAATGTCCGGAGGCGGAGGCGCTGTAGGAAGCTGGTAGGACATGTAATGAGCGAACAACTGATCAAAATATTGCTTGTGGAAGAAAGCTCTGAAACGGCGCGAACCATAGGGGAAAATCTCGAAAAGTTCGAAAAAGCTGTTTTTACGGTTCATTGGGTCCAAAGCAGCGAAGAGGCGCTCCGGAAACTCGAGGAGCAGCCTGATTTCGATGCCATCGTGACTGATTATTATATAGTCGGTATGAACGGTCTGGATTTTACGAGAATGGTTCTGAAAGAGAAAAGAATCGACATACCGATCATTTTTCTTACGACCAACAAGGATATGGATATTGTCCTTAAAATTATGAAGCTTGGCGTCAAGGATTATTTGTTCAAGGAATCGATTGCGTTGCCGATTTTTCCTCAGACGATACTCAGTCATGTCGTAAAAATCCGGCTAAAGAAGGAAGTGAACGAGCTTGAAGTGAAACGGAGGCGGCTGGATGCTATGCAGGAAATTGTACTGCAGATCTCGGAAGAAATCAGAATTCCGCTGGAAAACATGAAGGCCATCGCCGGTGAACTCATTGCGAATAATCAGTCGGAAAAAGCGCAAAAGTATATGCAAATTATTAAGGAAAATGTTGAACGGATGGAAATGAAAATGGAGAAACTGAAGAATCTGAAAGATGATAAAACGATTCAGTATATCAAAGACATCCGGATGATCGACTTGTCGTAAGCAGGAACACTAAAGGAATTGTGCTCATGAAAAAATCGATTAAAAAATTCTTTTCGCGGGAAGATTTGCAGGCAATCTCCGGCGCGATCGGCGAAGCGGAGAAAACGACACTGGGCGAGATTCGCGTCGATGTCCGCCAGCGAAGGAATTGGCTGGAGCGAAAACTCTCGATTGAGGCGATGGCGCGCCGCGAATTCCATAAACTGAAAATGACGCATACGCCGCAAAGAACGGGCATCTTGATCTTCCTGCTGCTGCAAGACCGGGCGTTCTACATCCTTGCCGACGAAGGAATTCACAGGAAAGTCGAAGACGGAACGTGGGATGCGATTGCAAAAGAAATGTCGGAACATTTTTCTCAAAAGAATTTCCGATCAGGAATTATCCATGGCGTAAAACGTGTCGGAGAAATTCTAACGCGCCACTTCCCGGAGAATCCGAAAGACAAGCAAAACGAATTACCGAATGACGTGAGCATGAGCTGATGCCGACGATGAATTGTATTGCCGCTCTTGCCCAGATCGATTCCCGCGTCGGAAACGTGAAGGCCAATCTTGAACATCATGTTCAATGCATCGACACAGCAATAGCGCAAGGGGCACAGTTGATCCTCTTTCCCGAACTCAGCCTCACCGGCTATACGCTGCGCGATCTTGCCTGGGATGTGGCTCTTGATCCGGAGACCTCTCCTGCGTTCGATCTGTTGAAAGAAAAGAGCAGGAAAATTTCAATCGTTGTCGGATTTGTAGAGAGCGCCCCCAATCACGGCATTTACAACAGTGCAGCTTTTCTGGAAGACGGTGAGATTCGGTACATCCATAGAAAAATATATCCTCCAACGTACGGTATGTTCGAAGAAGGCAGATACTTTAGTTCGGGGACATCTCTTCGCGCCTTCGATTCCAAGCTGGGCCGGTTCGGGATATTGATTTGCGAAGATCTCTGGCATCTTTCACTGCCGTACCTTCTTGCCGCGGACGGCGCGGAAGCGCTCTGTGTGCTGACGGCAAGCCCGACCCGTCTCGGCGGTGAGAGTAAAATTCTCGATAATCAGGTCGTGAACCATGAACATCATCGCACGTATGCACGATTGTTGAATATGTATATCCTCTTTAGCAATAGAGTAGGTTTTGAAGACGGGGTGAATTTCTGGGGAGGGTCGGCTGTAACAGCACCGGACGGTGCTATGATAAAAACCGCTCAAATTCTTTCGGAAGAGATCATTTACGCCCATCTTCATTCGCTGGAAGTCCAGCGTGCACGACGCTTTTCCCGCCATTTCCTCGACGAACGCACCGAATTGGTTTTGGAAACTCTTCAGCGGCTTCTGAAGTCTAAGGAGTAACAAAATGGGCGGGAGAATAATTGAATCTCCCTGCTTTTTTTCATAAATTACAAGATTGTTAGTGGAATATTGAGGTTGTATATGTCAAATTCATTCAAAACGGTCGTTCTGATGGCATCCTTAATGGGCTTGTTCCTTTTTTTGGGTCAGACTCTTGGAGGCGAAAACGGCCTGGTCATAGCTTTCATGTTTTCTCTTCTTATGAACTTTGGAGCTTATTGGTTTTCCAGTAAAATAGTACTGATGAGTTACAGAGCCCGAGAGGTAACCGAGGCGGAATCTCCGCGCCTCTACGGAATTGTTCAACGTCTCGCTACGCAGGCGCAATTGCCGATGCCAAAAGTTTATATTCTGCCGGGCGAAACACCGAATGCCTTTGCGACGGGAAGAAACCCGGAGCATGCCGCCGTGGCTGCAACAGAAGGTATTTTGAGCATGCTCAATAACGAAGAACTGGAGGGAGTGATTGGTCACGAACTGGCACATGTAAAGCATAGAGATATTTTACTTTCTACAGTTGTCGCCACGCTTGCCGGAACCATTACTTTTGTTGCACGCATGGCAATGTATGCGACAATTTTTACGGGCGGCTCCCGCAATCGCGAAAACTCAAATCCGATCGGTGGAATTGCAATGATTATTCTCGCGCCTATTGCCGCAATGCTGATACAGCTTGCCGTTTCACGCAGCCGCGAATTTGCTGCAGATGAAGGCGGAGCGCAAATCAGCGGACATCCGCTCGGACTGGCCAATGCATTGCGCAAACTCGAAGACGGGGCGGCGCAAATACCGATGCAAAATGCTGGAACAGCAACGGCTCACATGTTTATCGTCAATCCGCTTTCCGGCGGAGGCATTGCTAAATTATTCTCGACGCATCCTCCTACGGAAGAACGCATTGAGCGGCTGGAACAGATTGCTCTCGGCGGAGCTCGTTAATATGCAGTCACTACGGTCTGATGAACCGTTTTCTGCGCACAATTGTTTTTTGAAAAAGGATCGAAGATCTCTGATGTGCCGATGAAAAGACGTTTTTTGTTTATCGTAATCGTTGTATGCGGAGTTTTTACTGCGGACTACGCACAAAAAGAAGACACAGCTTCGGCAGTGCGTCTTTTGTTCTTCGGCGATATAAATCTCGGACGAAGTGTCGGTCAGAAATTGCTGAAGGGAAAGACCGGTTATCCGTTCGAACGAGTTCGGGACAACCTGGCGGAAGCGGATCTCGTGTTTGCGAATCTGGAAAGTGTGATATCGGATCAGCATGGAGAAACGCAAAGTAAAAAATCGAATATCGTTTTCTGCGCTCCGCCGATTGCGGGAACAGTACTGCACGATGCGCATATCTCAATTGTGTCGACTGCAAATAATCATGCGTACGATTATGGCATGAAAGGCATAGCAGAGACGGTGCGCTCGTTGAACGATGCAGGAGTTCTCTTCACAGGAACGACCGCCGACAGCCTGACGGGATTTCCACCGGTTATTATCGAGAAAAATGGAATCCGATTCGGTTTTGTCGCATATACTCAATTTGTCAATATCCGCGGCGCATGGCGGGGTTATATTTCTCTCTACGACAGCCTTCGCGCCCGGAGGGAAATCGATTCTCTGAAACGGAACGTCGACCTTGTCGTAGCGAGCTTTCATGGCGGAGAGGAATATATAGATACGGCTGACAGCAAAACATTGCATCAATTGCATCAGCTTGCGGAGTACGGAGCCGATATTGTTATTGGCCACCATCCGCATGTACCGCGCGGAGTGATAGCTTACGGGCGCAGCGTTATTTTTGTTTCGTTGGGCAATTTTGTTTTTTATCAGCCCCAGCATGTGTGGACACAGCGATCATACGGTGTGAGCGTGGAAGTAAAAAAAGAACACGGTATTTTACAAAAGCCGTTGTTCCGGCTGCTGCCCTTTTCTGCAGGATATCAGCCTTCTTTTGTAACGACACATGTGGGAGGGGATTCGATTATTCAGCATATTCAAAGTTCTTCGAATGTAACATTTGAACATACAGAAAGAGGTTATCTTGTACAAATTCCAGATCATCATTAAACAAGTTCTTGAGGGCCTCTTCGGCATTCTTCTCATTGCAGGCTTGGCGGGCTGCAGCGGTGAAGAGGCGATAAAACAACTCAGCGCCGATCAGCAATTCGCAATCGGCATGCAAAAATTTCATGATGAAGAATACTTAGATGCTATCGATGCTTTCAAGGTGATAACATTGCAGTATCAAGGCTCGCGATTCGCGGATGCCGCACAGTTTTATATGGGTGAATGCCGTTTTTTGCGTGAAGAATATGTGCTGGCAGCCTTTGAGTACGATCTTCTTATTAAAAATATGCCGATGAGCAAATATGTTATAAATGCACGATTCCAAAAAGGGACATGTTATTACGCGTTGTCGCCAAAGTCGTATCTCGACCAGGAGTATACCAAGAAAGCCATCGATGCCTATCAGGCTTTTCTCGAATATCATCCGAGCGATTCTTTAGCGGTTCAGGCCGATGCCCGAATCCGGGAATTGACGCATAAATTGGCAGAGAAAGATTATGAGAACGGCGTCATTTATATGAAGATGGAATATTATAAGGCTTCAACGTATTATTTTGATTTAATCCTGGATAAATATTATGATACTGAATACGCGGAGCCCTCATTCTTTAAGAAGATTCAATCGCTCTATTTTAGAAGAAGATATTCCGACGCTACGAAAGAATTGGATAATTTTGTTAAAAAATATCCGGCAAGTTCTTTTATCGCCGAAGTGCCGAAACTTCGCGAAGATATAAAAGCAGGAATTCTGCTGGCGGAGGCTGAAGCCAAGAAGTTGAAGAAAGCGTTCATGAACATTCCGATGCAGCCCGGGGGAAGCAGCAGGCAATGAACAGACAAGCGGCAAAACCTGTGCGTGCATCTCAAGTCGAGATGACGGAACTCGTGCTTCCGAACGATACGAACCGGTTCGGGAATTTGCTGGGCGGACGTATGATGCATTGGATTGATATTGCCGGAGCAATTGCCGCATCCCGTCACTCCAATAAATTATGCGTCACCGCCTCGGTCGATGAGATTCAGTTTCATTATCCCGTGAAACAGGGAGAAGTCGTGGTTTTAAAAGCGTCGGTCAACAGAGTGTTCAGGACATCTCTTGAAGTCGGCGTTCGTGTTCTCAAAGAAGATTCGTTAACGGGGGACCGGAAACACACCAATACAGCGTATCTTACATATGTTGCTATCGATGAAAACGGAAAACCGGCAGAAGTTCCTCCTGTCCGACCGGTCAGCCGCGATGAACGGCGGCGGTTTGCGGATGCGGCAAAAAGACGCCGGCTCCGATTGAAACGCAGACGGAAAAAATAATTGGATAGAAAGGGGAATGTCTACAATTCCGTGGTACATCTTCGGCGGTGTCGTGTAAGTGATTTTTGTGTTCTCCCCTTTTTTGTTCTGCTTTGCTGGATGCTTGCCGGTGCAAGTTATGTCCGGGCACAAGAATCAGTCTTCGGTGAAATGCAGAGAATGCATCTTCCGCTGCATGCGGCGAAATGCAAACTCCTGGCACAATCGGATCATGAAACGACGCTCCTTTTCTGGACTCCTGGAAGTAAAAAATATTTCCTTGCTTCTCTTGATCGAGCATCTGCATCAGTTCGAGTCTCTTCACATGTGACGAAGACTACGATCGATGATATCGTTTCGGGAACGATCGAACCGAACGGCCGCCGATGTTTGTATATCTCATGTTTAAGCGATCGAACTATTTCAGTCCTTCTTCGCTTCGATGATGATACCGTCTCTCCATCTGGAGTGCTTCATCTTCCGTTTCCTCCTTCTCATTGCATAGAAGCAGATTTCAATAACGACGGCAAATCGGATCTTCTTGTTTTTGATTCCAAAACACCTGGCATCCAGCCGTACATCGGAGACGGCAGAGGAAATTTCAGGCCGGGGAAGATCATCGCTCCCGATAATGCCGTGGAAGCTCTTGCCTGTGCATTTTTCAATAATGACAACATTTTGGATATGATCCTTTATGATTGGGTGAAAGGAGAGCTGCATGTTCTTTACGGTGTCGGCCACGGCAGATTTATTGACCAGAGCACGTTCCCTGTTCAGGAAGATGTCAACGAAATAAGCGTTATTCCGGCGACGGCAAATCATCCCTTGCGGATGCTGCTCCTTATGAAAAAGAGCCTCGGTCTACAGACATGGGAAGGGAACGATTTCGGCGATTTTAAAATGATTCAACACAATGTCTTCAACTCTCTGCCGCAGGAATTTTCCGCAGCCGATCTCAGCGGCAGCGATATGCCGGAGTATATCTTTATGACTGACTCTTCTCTGGTAAATGTGTCCGCCTACGATGATACAACCGGCTATTTGCCTGCACTCCGTTACGGTGCCGGTCCTTTCGTTTCTTCCTTGTTGACCATCCCATCCTATCAAGGAGGGAAAGAAAATGTCCTTGTTTGGGATGATCGGCAGCAGATGCTTACTCTCCTGCTCCCCGGGGACAAGTCGTTTCCATTGGGGGATTCGGTTTTCTTTGCGGCAGGAGTCTTTCCGACTGATATTATCGTTCAGAAAAACATTTCCCGTACTGCGGGGGATATTATTGCGACAGACGAAGTCAATAATTCTCTTGTGTGGTTATCGGGACAGCAGGGCTCTGTTCCTCTTGGAGCCGTGATGCATTCGATTTCCGATTCGCCGCATTCGATAGCCTTTCATTCACGGAACGATTCCGTGACCAACCTGCTCGTCGCCTATCCGGATGCTCAAAAACTCGCTTTTATTTCTATCGCCGCGAACGGAGCGCTCAACGAGGCAGTCATTCCTTCCGAAGGAAGGCCGGAATTTCTTTCCGTGAAAAACAAAGCTTTGAAAAACGATAACGTTATAGCGCTTAACATGCAATCTTCTACAATAGCAGCATCGCTCAGTTTTTATGAACGGTTGGAGCCGTCCGAATTCATTGAACGAACGTTCCGCCTCTCTTCTCCTGCCGTGCTTCTGGGAGCAGCCGTTGATGATCTTAACCGGGACTCCATACCGGACATTGTTTATGCATATCGTTCGGCGGATACCGCTGCTGTCGAATTGGGAATCGCTTTGGGTGATTCGGCTCTCACGATGGTTCACCGAATTTTCATGCTGGATTTCCATCTGCCGGAAACCGACACGATTGATCTTTGGCTTACGCATCTTTCGAGGCGTGATACGCTTGATCTTCTCTTCTATTCCGGTGCGCCTTTTTATCAACTCTGGTGCGCTCGCGGGAAAGGGGACAGCGTTTTCGCGGATCCTGTTTTGATCGTCCCGCACCTGATATTGTCGGACCGGAGTCAATTGAAAATTATTGATGTAGATCAGGACGGCCGGAACGATATCGTCGTTCTGTCGGAAGCAGATCATGCAGTTGTGTGGTTCCGGGCGACCGGCGACTGTACATTTGACAGCGGAACGAAACTATCCGATAGCTACAGGGATGGACATTTTGCAATCGGGGATATCGATGGGGACGGCATCAACGATCTGGTTCTCACTTCGCCGCATGACGGCTTTGTGAAGATCGTCAATGGCGCGGTATGGTTGCGGCAGCGCAAGACCGCAGGAAATAAATGAACGCATATAGAATAACTCAAACAATATTTGTGTAGAATCGGTCAATGAAAAAGGCATGGCGGCCATGGCAATAATGTCAGGCAATATTATTCTCAGCGCTCAGTCGCTGGGCAAAAAATTCAACCGCAGAACAATCATCGATAATATATCGTTTTCTCTAACCGCTCCTTCTTCGCTTGCATTGACAGGCAAGAACGGATCGGGCAAATCGACGCTCTGTAAAATGATTGCAGGGATTTTAGAACCCTCCAGCGGCTCGGTTTCTATCCGACGGGAGGGACACATCAGTCCGGCTTCACAGAGCATAGGTTTTGTCGCGCCGTACCTAAATTTGTATGATGAGTTTACAGCGGCGGAAAATATCCGCTTTCTCTCCCGCATCCGTTCCCGATTGTTGGATGAAAAAAGGTTCCAGACTCTCATGGAGCAGGTCGATCTCTGGAAGCGGCGCGGCGATGAGGTCGGAACATTTTCTTCCGGAATGAAACAAAAACTTAAATATGTTTTTGCGCTTGTGCATGAACCGCCGATTCTTATTCTGGATGAACCGGCCAGCAATCTCGATGACGATGGTATTCGGTTTGTCGGAAATGTTATTGAAGAGCAAAAACAAAACAGTCTGCTCATTATAGCGACGAATGATGCCGATGAATCGCTGCAATGCTCGCAGCAAATCCGTCTTGGGGAGCGAGAGCAATGAACATTCTGACACAAACACTTGCGATTGCCTCCAAAGACCTGCGGTCGGAACTGCGGACGCGTTATGCAGTCAATGCACTCTTGATGTTCGTCGTCACATCCGTGGCTACGATTCTTTTCGCAATACGGGAAGATCGGGTGAGCACGGATGTCCTATCCGGCATGTATTGGGTAGTCGTCTTTTTTTCCGGCATGGCGGGGTTGTCCAGAATATTTGTCGGAGAAGAAGAACGTGGAACTGCATTGACGCTCCGGCTGATCGCTTCTCCATCTGCCGTCTATTTCGGCAAACTTCTTTTTAATTGCCTGCAAACGATACTTTTAGTTCTTGCAGCGACTGTTCTCTATCTCGCTGCATTTCCGGAATTTGTCATTAGATCGGCGGCGCTTTTTGCGGCAACAGTTGTCTTCGGAAGCCTTGGCTTTGCCGCGGCAGCAACGATTATTGCTGCTATCGTTGCAAAAGCGCAGGCAAAAGGAACTTTGTATACCGTGTTGTCGTTTCCAATTTTAGCCCCGCTGCTCCTGACGGTGATTCAAACCACTGCAATGGCGCTCGACGGCGCGGAGTTCTCGGCTGCTCTTGGTCAGTTTCAAATTTTAATCGGATATATATGCGCGGTCGTGGGTCTTTCCTTCATTCTGTTCGATTATATCTGGAAGGATTAGTGTGAAAATTGTCAAGTTTCTTTCGATTCTTCTGATTTCTTTTGTTCTCTTTGCGGGAATTGCAGTGCCTATGGTTCCGCAGCCGCATGGACTTTTTCAGTTTCCGATTATTCCGGGACTTGAAAATAAGGCGCGCAATATTTTTTTTCATGTTCCTCTTGCCTGGACGGCGGTGCTGGCTTTTCTTGTTGCACTCTGGCATGGATTCCGGTACCTCCGGACACAGGACATTATGCACGATCATCAATCGGTCGCCTCGGCAGGCCTTGGACTGATGTTTTGCCTTCTGGCTACAGTGACCGGTTCCATCTGGGCTAAATTCAATTGGGGATCGTTCTGGAATTGGGATCCGCGTGAGACGTCGATCTTTATTCTTCTTCTGATCTATGGGGCTTATTTTGCACTCCGTTCGGCTCTGGCTTCGGAAGAAATTCGCGCACGGCTTTCCGCCGTTTACAGTATGATTGCGGGCGTGACGGTTCCGTTTTTTGTCTTCGTTATGCCGCGCCTTTTTACTGGATTGCATCCGGGCGCTCGCGGTGACGAAGCCGGTTCCACTCCGGTAGCACAGCTTCACATGACCGGTCCGATGCACATCGTTTTCTTTAGCGGACTGCTCGGATTTTCGCTGCTGTTCTTCTGGCTCCTGAATCTCCGCGTACGCATTGCACGCCTGCAGGAACAGCATTCAATCAACCTACAACCATGAATTATCAACGATGAGGCTGCTATGCAAGATTTTTTAAGTCAAAATCAAATGTATATCGTTCTTGTTATCACGATGATAACATGGGGAGGTATTGCATTCTATCTTTTCAAAATAGAAAAAAAGATCAAGCACCTTGAACAACAATTGAAGAAAGAAGACCGATGAAGTTAAAAATTATTATCGGAGGAATCGTCGTTGTCGTTGGTATTGCACTTGCAGCGGTGAATTTCATGAATTCGACAGTCGAATACGGGACATTTATGCGGGCCAAGGAAACAAAAAAACGGATGCAGGTCAAGGGAGAATGGGTGAAGGAAAAGGGATTTTCATTCGATGTTCAGAATGTACAATGCACCTTCTACATGAAAGACGATAACGGAGATATAGAACGAGTCATGTTCGACGGCGCCAAACCGAACAACTTCGATATTGCTCCGAGCATCGTTGCAAAAGGCATGTATAGGGAAGATCATTTTCACGCCACGGAAATATTGACCAAGTGCCCGTCAAAATATCAGGATACGCCGGTCAAGCAGACAAGCGCGATGTGACGGAAGCAAATGAGCAGGGGGGAGATGTCTCCTGTGCGGCATCTATGACGTCTTCATTGAGGATAAACACGGTCGCTGAGTTGTATATTTCCCGCTTATCATGCAGCAGCTTGCTGCTGGTACAGGTATTTCTGGAATCCTGCAAACACACTGCCGATCTCTTCCGGTCTTCCAAGATCAGCCACCGCATCGGTAATGGAGTCATGATACCTGAGCCGTAATAAGGGCGTGAGTTTTTCCTGGTCCAATTCCTCTACGCCAACCGATACATAGTGTGATAACACAAAATCGAGAAAGACCTGCTGCTTGGTGTTAAACCGTGTGCTGATAATAACTTTGGCGTTGGCAGCGCGTTCTTCGCGTGTAAGCGGGGCCAGAGCATAAGCCACATGCGCAAGCACATCGAAAATATCGCTTTTCTCGGCATCGATGATCTTTTGCATTTCAGTTAATTGTTCACTTCCAAAACCTTTTTCGGCCAGGCCCTGCAATAACTTTTTCCGCGTTTCCGGCACGCTCCATAGTGCGCGCAGTTCTGCTTCGTTTTTGAAAAACTCAGGCAGCTTGCCGAAAAGCATTTCCATAAACTGCTGGGCGGACATCGGTGTGCCGTCAGGATGCCAGAATGTGGTCATCATCATATATTGAATCGTGCGTTCTTTTCCGTCAGCAAGCTTTATTTTTATTTTTTTCTTTCGTTCACACTGGCACGGTCTCTGGCCGCATACGGGACAGGGGTCTTTCGGGCATTCACATGGAATCTTGCCGCATACATCGCATGGCTGCGGCGGCTTTACTTCGCAGATGCAAGGTCGTTGGCCGCACCTGGGACAAGGATCTTCTTCGACCGGTTCACCGTCCCATTCGGGATCGTTGAAATGAAGATGCGCTTGTACGAAATCGTAGATTGTAAAATAATCTTTCCCGTCGTAAAGCCGCGTACCGCGTCCGATAATCTGCTTAAACTCGATAATGGTTTTAATCGGGCGCATAAGAACGATGTTGCGGATGTTGCGTGCGTCCACACCTGTGGAAAGTTTTTGCGACGTGGTTAAAATAGTCGGAATTGTCTTTTCATTATCCTGAAAATCCCGCAAATATTGCTCACCGAGAGCGCCGTCGTTGGCCGTGACTCTCTGGCAATAGTTCGGGTCATTGCCGGTCTTCAACTGGTTGATAATATCGCGTACGAGCAATGCATGAGCTTGATTTGCACAGAATACAAGAGTCTTTTCGTTCTGATGTATTTACTCCATGAATATTTTAATGCGCTTCTTTTCCCGTTCTTCAATGAGGATACTTCTATTAAAGTCCTGTTCATCATAAACTTTCCCTGCTTCAATTTTACCTTCTATGACCTTATCGTCCGTCGTGTAAATGTAGTTATCCAGCGTTGTCTGAATTTGCTTGACCTTGAACGGCGTAAGGAATCCATCGTTGATGCCTTCCTTAAGAGAGTAAATGTAAACAGGCTCGCCGAAATATGCATAAGTATCCACATTGTCCTTGCGTTTGGGTGTTGCGGTCAGGCCGAGCTGCACTGCCGGAGCGAAGTAATCGAGTATATCGCGCCACGTGCTCTCGTCATTTGCACCTCCCCGGTGGCATTCATCGATAACGATGAAATCAAAAAAGTCCTTAGGATATTCGCCGAAATAAGGCGATGGCTTGCCATCCTTTGGAGGACCGCTCATAAACGTCTGGAAGATAGTAAAGAAGAGGCTGCCGTTTTTCGGTACTTTGCCTTTCTTATGGATATCCTCCGGCTCAATCCGCACCAACGCATCTTCAGGAAAAGCAGAGAATGCGTTATATGCCTGATTTGCAAGAATATTTCGGTCGGCAAGAAAGAGAATGCGTGGACGACGATTAATCAATTGAGAATTGATAATGGATAATTGACAATGAGTATCTTCACTCTTTAATTGTTCATTGTCAATTGTCGATTTTATATTGTCTGCTGTTAATCGTGCATTGCTAAGGTTCCAGCGGCTGTGGAATAATTTCCATGCTATTTGAAATGCGATAAATGTTTTTCCAGTGCCTGTGGCAAGCGTGATTAAAATCCGTTGCTGGTTTTTCGATATGGCTTCCATCACCTTTTCGACGGCAATGTCCTGATAATAGCGACTCGGATGAGAACCGCCCTTGTCTTCAAATGGTATGGCTGAGAACCGATCGCGCCACACATTCGTTTCAGCAAATGTTAAGTCCCAGAGTTCATCCGGCGCAGGGTAGACCGGCACTTTATTTTCTTTGCCGGTCGACATGTCTATCCCGTAGATGCCCTTACCGTTCGTGGAATAAGTAAACCGGACATGCAGTTTATCGGCATAGTTTTTCGCCTGCGCGACGCCTTCGGTTAATTCCTCATCCCATGCTTTGGCTTCAATGACTGCCAGTTTATGGTTGCGATAGACCAGCACATAATCGGCAATGAGCGGTTTGCTGCGGCGGCCGTGTCCTTCAATGCGGCCAAGCGTAATGGGATACTCGCGCAGTATCTTACTGCCCTCGACAACGCCCCAGCCCGCTGCATTCAATGCGGGATCGATATATTCGGCTCTGGTTTCAGCTTCGTTCATGATTGTTCCTTGGCATCTTTAAGGGCTTTCTTGATGTGCCTGTCAAAGTCGGACTCAAACAGCCGGTCCTGAACGATTCGATATTTTTCAAACTCACTTTCGGCAAATGCCTTCGCCATCTCCTGTGTCACTTTGCCGGGGTTGTCGAGAATATCTCGCTCGTTGAATTGCAGGAAAGCATTCAGCTTGTCGACCCAATCCTTCATCGTCATAGGAATCTTCCGTTCAGCCTGATCCTCGGCATAATCCAGATACATCGTAACGAAGCGATCGAGTGATTTCAGTTCTTTTTCAGTGAGGTAATTCTTTCCGATAGAAACATCCGGTTTAAGGATTTTTCCGTGCGGGGCGTTCTTCCACGTGGTCAAACCCATCTTTTCTTTCTTGCTGTCAGCCCGTTTGACTATTAACTCCGCGGCTGTACGTCCGTGAATGGCGAAATGAAGTTTGTTCTGCACAGCGGCAAAAAATGTTTGTGTAGTTTCTGCCTCCGGATTGTAATCCAATGCGGTCGCATGGATATCCGTTATTTTCTGATAAAACTTCCGTTTACTCGCCCGGATCTCACGAATATCTGCGAGTAGGTTTTCAAAATATTCCTTGCTGAAAAAGGTGCCGTTTTTGAGCCGTTCCTTATCGAGCACATAGCCGCGAATGGCATAATCACGCAGCACACCCGTGGCCCATTGGCGGAATTGAATAGCGCGGGCTGAGTTTACCCGGAAACCGACGGCGATGATGGCGTCGAGGTTGTAAAACTGCGTTGAGTAATCCTTGCCATCCTCGGCAGTATGTCGGAAATCCCGACACACTGCTTTTTCATCAAGTTCTTTAGTCTCAAAGATGTTTTTCAGATGTTCGGTGATAGTGCTCCGGCCTTTGTCGAAAAGGACGCCGATCAGCTTCTGCGTCAACCAGACTGTTTCGTCCTCTACCCGCACTTCGATTCCATCCTCACCCGCCTGCCGGGTGAAGATTAGGAATTCAACAGTGCTGTTGCGAATTTGAAGTTTATTCTTTCCCTTCTTCATAACGCGCTCCTATAGTTCTCCCGTAAATGCCTGGTGCAGCAGTGACTTCTTCAACTCTTCCAACGCAGCGAGCTTCTGTTGGTAGATAGATTCGAGACGTTGAGTTTCGGCGAACATAGCATCAAGATCAGCAACAATCGATCTCTGCTCCCTAAGAGTTGCAGGGTATTTAATTGAGAAATCTTGAATCTGTGACTTGGTAATCGCCTGCCGCGTTGAACCACCTTCTGCTCCTGTCTGTAACAATTGATCTTTATAGAACTTTGAAATCAGAAGGTAGTGTAGAAAGTCTGCTTCTAACTTGTCAGCAATCGGTCTTATAATAGATACATGCTGATTCACACGAGCAGGCAGTATGTCCATTGGAACGATGCAGCATCGCGCCACCGAAGCGCCTGTTATGTTCAGCAGAACATCATGCTGTTGCACCTCGACATTTGATAATTCATCGGCTTGAACATCGTCAAGGAAGGCGAGTTTGCGATACTTGAATCCCAAGTCGTGGACATTCAGGCTACGGATCAACGAGATGCCTTTAGACTTGTAGGATTCTTCACCGCCGCGTGGTGTTGCCCCACTACCGATCTTCGTTGTAAGAGATTTTAGATTGTTCTCTACCCATCCTTCTCCTCGCTGTGTGAAAACAAATTGTAAATGGCTTTCGAAAATAGCATGTGCATTTTGGAGATTCTTTTCCGCATTGGCTTTGGCAATTGCAATCCCTTCAAACGCTTCGTCAAGTATGCCGACGATACGCTTCTGTTCAGGGAATGGAGGAAGTGGAAACACAAAACCAAGAACAGCGTTCATGTTCGCACGTGGCATTCGCGCACCGGTAGAAGTCGCGTCGATCTGTTTCACAGTTTCATCCCTCAAGAACCAGTATTGCAAGAACCTTCGTAATAGACCTGGACATGGCTTGAATGGGAAAATCTCAGTCGAACAGTGCCCTTTAAAATCTGGCAACATCACCTTGTTCAGGTAAGGTCGCAACCTACCATAAAGGACATGCTCCGACGAGAACTTAAACGTAGAACTTTTCACTACAAATGGCTCAGTCGAGCCGATAAATCTTCCGGTCTGCGATTCGATATGTTCCAAGCCGACATAAGGAAGATTTTTATAGACGCTTTGACATTTGTCTACAACACAAACTTCTCCAAGTTTCTTCGTTTGCCACTCCTTTTTCATAGCATCGGCCATACTTCAATTGAAAACAAAAGTAGAAAATGCGTTGTCAATTGTCCACTATCCATTGCCAATTGCACCTTTAATTTTTCTCATTTTCAACTGGTAACAGTTTGTTACCAATTCACTACCTTCTTTAGCCAAACGGCTTTTTAGTACTTTCCAATACTTTCTGGCAGTCTGATAATCCGGCTGCTGGATTAAGACTTGCAAAATATCCACCACTGAGAAAAACCACGTTTCCGATTTCTCGTCGTACTGGCGGCGTATTTTGTATCCTTCAAAAATGGCTAACGAGTCGGCCATAAGAGTCCTCTTTAAATCTTCTGCCGTATAATAACGATCAATCGGTGACAATGAGTCATCGACTCATTATAAAAGATGTTTTATTGCGTTCAGTATTTTGGCACTCTCGGCATCGAGTTCGGTAATTTCATCCATGATAATCTTCGGGCTGCGGTGTATCACTTCTTCATCGCCGTTTGGGTTCTTTACGGAGAGCTCGAATGTTTTTTGATCAATGTTCTTTGCATCTACACTCCAGCTCTTGGAGGAGTCGGTAAATTTCTTTTGCAGTTTTACGAATTCGGCAAGGTCGTCGTCGTTCAGCGGATTTGTTTTGCCGAGGTTGCGGCCGGGGTCAAGCTGGTAATACCAGGTCTTTCGCGTTTGTACGCCTTTCTCAAAGAAAAGCACAACGGTTTTTACACCTGCACCCTGGAACGTCCCGCCTGGACAATCGAGAATTGCATACAGGTTGCAGCTTTCCAGTAAAAGTTTCCGCAGACTTACCGAGGCGTTGTCGGTATTGGATAGAAAAGTGTTTTTAATAACCACGCCGCCGCGTCCACCGGCCTAGAGCATCTTGATGAAGTGCTGAAGGAAGAGAAACGCCGTTTCGCCTGTGCGAATAGGAAAATTCTGTTGAACCTCTTTGCGTTCCTTCCCTCCAAACGGCGGATTCGCCAGCACCACATCGAAGCGGTCTTTTTCCTGTATGTCGGCAAGGTTCTCGGTCAGTGTGTTTGTGTGCAAAATATTCGGGGCCTCTATGCCATGGAGAATCATGTTCATAATGGCAATAACATAGGCAAGAGACTTCTTCCCCTTGCCGTAAAATGTCCGGGTCTGGAGCGTTGTAAAATCTTTAGTTGTAAGCTTGCCTTCGGACATATACACAAAGGCCTCGCATAAGAAGCCCGCCGAACCTACGGCACCGTCGTAGATACGCTCGCCAATCTTAGGTTTTACAACTTGCACAATGGCCCGGATAAGCGGACGCGGTGTATAATATTCGCCGCCATTCCTTCCCGCGTTGCCCATATTCTTTATCTTGGCTTCATAGAGATGGGAGAGTTCGTGCTTCTCTATCTGTGAACGGAAGCGGAGTTCATCGATATGGTCGATGATCTCGCGCATGTTGTATCCGCTTTGAATTTTATTTTTTATCTCCCCGAAGATTTCGCCTATCTTGTACTCAATGGTGTTCGGTCCGCCGGCCTTTTGTTTGAAACCGTGCAGATAGGGAAAGAGTTTTAGATTGACGAAATCCCGGAGATCGTCGCCGGTCAATGCTTTGTTATGGTCTAACTTGCCATCCTTTCCTTTGGGTGCAGCCCATGTTTCCCAGCGATAGGGCGGGTTAAGGATGCAGGAATATTTCTTGCCGTCTAATGCAGCCTCATCGGTACGATCCTCCTCGAGTCCATCGAGGTACTTTAGGAAAAGGAGCCAGGAAGTCTGTTCCGTGTAATCCAATTCGGTAGTGCATCCCGCCTCTTTCCAGAGAACGTCATCTATATTTTTAAAGGCCTGCTCAAACATTTATTAAATCCTGAGTAAACAACTATGATATCACGTATATTATTCCGCAAAATGCGGTAAATAGTTTTTCTGTTTCATCGAATCGTGTATAGCATTGGTATGGATTGTAGTGCTAATGTAGCCGAATGATGATACAAAATCAATTGAGAGTCGAATTATTCCCTTTTAAAGTAGTTTGGAGGCAGAGGTTATCTCAAATGCATGCTAAGCAATAACAACTGTAGAGATATGTTTCTTCTATAAACCGTCAGGCCGCACTATTTTCCGGGATGTACTATCCCTGAATGATTGTGAAGTCGAAAGGATTTTGAATTCCTAAAGAAAAAGGGGAAATGAACGGCTCGCCGTATTTGACTCCTATTTTGGATCCGAAGTACCTGCAACGGGTTGCGATGACTTCTAAAAAATCCGGACGTGTCAGTTTCGTTTCCGGTTCCTTGCTTTGCGGGTTGTGAAATTGCGAGGTATGCGCTCGGACGGATTCCATCTTGATTTCAAACGTATCGGTGATATCGACAATGAAGCTCGGTTCGAATTCGTGCCATTGAATGAATTCAAAATAATGATGCGGTCTGTGCCGCTTTTGTTCCGTGCCACCGAGAGTTGTTTTCAATTTATCTAAACCGCTGTAATACCACGCTTCTTTGCAGAGCTCATGCGTGTGAACGTGATCTGGATGCCGTTCGATGGAATAGGGTATGAGCAGTATGGAAGGCCGGAATTCCCTGATCAGTGAAACAACCTTTAAGATATTCTTGCGGCTCAATTCGACATTCCCGTCGGGGATATTCAAATTGCGGCGGTCAACGACACCGAGAATCTCCGCAGCTTTGGCCGCTTCATGCGTGCGGATTTCTTTAGTGCCGCGTGTTCCAAGTTCGCCCCGTGTAAGGTCGCAGAGCGCGACTTTAGAACCTTGCTGCACTAATTTCGCGATGGTTCCTCCGCATGCCAGTTCCAAATCGTCCGGATGCGCTCCAATTGCCAAAACATCTGCCTGCATACTCTCTCCATGTGTCTGAAGTGATAATATAGCTAAGGACGGGACGAAAGACAAGATGAGCATCGGAGATTTTTAATGTCCTTATCAGTATTGCAGAAAAAAGCTAAATTCTTCAGCTTATCAGGTATCTTAAAAATATCCGTGAAGGTCTCTTGCATGCAGTTTCAATTCTTTTTATTTTCCAGCCATTAACTATTGCTTATTCTTTCAGGTCCCATGCTTCTTCAAAATATTTATTTTTGAAGAAATAACTAACTATCGCATAAAAGGGGTATATGGCTATGAAAATCAATTCTTCAGTTAAAGTCCTCTCAATATTTTTCGGTTTCTCTTATCACCTTTTAACGCAAGCAGCTCCGAACGTCCTTTCGACGACACCGGTACATAATGCAACAAATACAGCGCCGAACGCATCGATCGCAATAACATTCGATGCATCTGTTGATCCTTCTACTTTTACAAATAGTACGATTCGTATCAACGGATCAATAAGCGGATTGCATACGGGCACGTTCAGCTACAATTCCAGTTCTTTTACGGCAACCGTTGTGCCGAACCAACCATTCAAAGTCGGCGAGATAGTTACCGTGGCAGTGACAAGAGGAATAAAGAGTGCGGCTGGCGATTCATTGGCCAACAGTTTTCTCTGGAGCTTCTTGATAAAAGGAGGAACAAGTTCCGGTCTGTTCGAACAGGTTTCGTCTGTCAGCGTCGGCAATGATCCCTATCTGGCTGTAGCGGCCGATTTGAATGGCGATGGCGCTCCGGATCTGGTGACAGTGAATAATTATTCCAATTCTCTTAGTCTCTTAAAAAATAACGGGAACGGCACATTTACACTCGATTCGACTCTTGGAGTCGGATCATATCCGACCGACGTTGTTGCAGCGGACTTTAATGGCGATGGGGCTATTGATCTGGCGGTTACCGGTGGGCATTCTAATTCTGTCTCAATATTTAAGAATAACGGTCACGGAGTCTTTACGCTTGATACAACCTATAATTTTGAATCTGTCGTTTGGGGACTTGTTGCAGCGGACTTTGACGGCGATGGGGCTATTGATCTGGCTGTCAATATTACCGGCTCAAATAGTGTTGTCATCTTGAAGAATAACGGGAATGGGAAATTCACACAAAGTTCAACAACGAGTGTCGGGGATTCTCCGAGATATATTCTTGCAAGAGATTTTGATAATGATGGAGCAATTGACTTGGCGGTTTTGAATTTCAATTCGATGAATGTTTCAATTCTCAAAAATAACGGTAAGGGCGTGTTTACGCAAACTTCGACAGTGAATGTCGGAAGTAATCCTTGGATGATGGCGGCCGGAGATTTTTACGGTAATGGTTCGATAGATCTGGCTGTGGCAAATTCCGGTTCGAACACTATTTCGGTATTGAAAAACGACGGAACGGGAACATTTACACTGGGCAATACGCTCGACGCTGGAATATATCCGGTGGGAATAGCCGCGGCAGATATCAATGGCGACGGCTACGTGGACATTGTTTATGGCAGCGGTTCCGATGGTATCCTTTCGATATGGAAGAACAACGGGAATGGGACGTTCAGTTCAAGTGCACCCGTGACTGTTTCGGGAGAGGTGAGAGCGATTACATCTTTGGATGCGGATAATGACGGTGTCTTAGAGTTAGCCGTGACGGATGATCGAAATGGTGCAGTGTCGATTCTCAAAACCCACCCTCAAAAGGCCGCGCTGCGACTGTCGGCTTCTTTGCTGTTGTTCGGACCTGTGGCAAATGGAGTCAATAAAAGTCTCTATCTCAAGATATACAACGCCGGAACGGACAGCTCGTTAGTCGTTAGCAATATTACTTCATCCGATCAGGTGTTTACTGTCAACCGGACAGCGCTGACGATTGCGCCTTCAAGTTATGACAGTGTCTTGGTTACTTTTTCTCCCGCTGCCATTGGTCTTGTTTACCATTACAATGACAGTTTGATGATTGCAAGTAACGATTCTCTGAAACCGATTGTAAGGGTCTCCGTTAAAGCAGTCCCTATATGTATATGGGATGTTCCTCAAGACAACGGCAAGCAAGTTTACATTAAATGGGTGACAATGGGTTTGCCGGGTGTTTTTGGAGTAACACGTTTTGGTATATTCCGATATGATGCTGCGAGCTGGACAGATATATCTGAAATTTCCGTTCTCACGGACAGCGTCTATCAGGTGATAGCTCCTACATTGATTGATTCGACGAGCATAAGTAGTAACTATTGGTCTACGTTTAAAGTCATCGCATATAAGCAGGACGCATCAAATTATATTACTATCGGTCCGGATAGCGGGTATTCGATAAATAATATGTTAACCGGAATTACTCGCAGTAATCTCGATGTTCCCAAGTCTTTTAATCTTTACCAGAATTATCCAAATCCGTTCAATCCATCGACAACTATCCAATACGCTTTGCCATTTCGAAGTCATGTAAAGATTCAAATCTTCAATATATTAGGTCAGATAGTGGCCGAACTTGTCAATAGCGAACAAGATGCAGGATATCGGTCATTTGTCTGGAATCCAAAAGTCGCCAGTGGAATCTATTTCTATAAGATAGAAGCAATTGGTGTCGGTAATCCAAATAATCGATACATGAACACGAAGAAGATGATTCTTTTAAAATGAGTATCAAGTGATATCGAAATTCCATTGCTCTGTCGTCATCGGCAGAGCTTTTTTATCAGCATAACCAATGCAATAAGGGATGCCTCATGAATTAAAAGGTGAATGACTCGCATGAGGCACTCTTTTCGAGAGCCGGCATAGCTGCATATTCAGATGCAGTTTCCCTTTCCCTTACCGTAATCCACGATCAATTCTGATTGCCTGCAATTCTCCGTGCTAATCCTGACCTGTCTTCGTTCATTGAGGCAATAACTCGGCATTATTTTAGACGGTGATCATTTATTCCGGTTGCTTGTGGCTTGAACATTCGGTACTTTTATTATCTATGATTCAAGAAAAGAACATTCTCTCCGTCACCGAAGTAACGCGGCATATTAAAGCATCGCTGGAAACGGCGTTTGTGCGTATCTGGGTGCAGGGGGAGCTTTCCAATTTTAAACAGCATTCTTCCGGCCATTTATATTTTTCACTTAAAGATGAAGGCGCTCAGCTTTCCGGCGTCATGTGGCGGAGCCGCGTTCCTTCTCTCGGATTTGTTCCCGAAGACGGCATGAAGGTTATCGTGCGCGGATCTCTTACAGTCTATCCTCCGCGCGGCAGTTATCAAATCGATGTCGAACAGATGCAGCCGCTCGGAATCGGCGAACTGCAAAAAGCATTCGAACGCCTGAAGAAAAAACTCGCAGATGAAGGATTGTTCGATACAGATCGGAAGAAGCCGATACAGTTGTATCCGGAACGCATCGGCGTCGTCACCTCGGAAACAGGGGCGGCATTCCACGATATCGTAAGCGTAATCAGACGCCGGAATCCGGGAGTCGAATTGCTGCTTTTTCCCGTGCGCGTGCAGGGGGAAGGAGCTGCAGAAGAAATTGCCGCAGCTATAACGGATTTGAACCGCTTCGGTGACGTCGACGTGCTGATAGTCGGCCGCGGCGGCGGGTCTGCAGAAGATTTATGGGCGTTCAACGAAGAAATCGTTGCCCGCGCTATCGCTGCATCGAAAATTCCGGTTATCAGTGCTGTCGGCCACGAAGTCGATTTCAGCATTGCCGATTTTGCGGCGGATTTGCGCGCTCCAACCCCGTCCGCAGCGGCAGAATTAGTTGTGCGCGACCGCACTGAAATTCTTGAAGAAATTGCTAACTTGTGTTATACTATGCGGAGCGCAGTAGCGGCTCAATGGGAAACGGCGAGCAGCAAGCTGAGTCGCATGATCTCAAGCTATTCATTCAATCGTCCGCGCGACGCTGTTCGTGAATATTCTCAGCATATTGATGAACTTGAACGTAGAGCCGGTGTTGCAATGCTTCATCAGACAACGCTGCTGCGGCATCGACAGACAGCAGTGATGCAGCATCTCGAAGCGCTGAATCCGGCAGGAGTTCTGCAGCGCGGTTATACGATTATCCGGAAGAACGGTAAAATTATGAAAAGTGCAAAACAGCTTCGACGAGACGATACGGCGGATATCCAATTCCACGACGGCATCGTCGGTACACGCGTAGAAAGAGAACAGCAATGACGGTAAAAAAGAATTCCAAAGACTCGCTGGAACATTCGCTCGAACGGCTCGAAGAAATTGTCGGAATGCTCGAGCAGGGATCGGTCTCTTTAGATGAAGCAATGAACCTTTATGAAGAAGGAATTCGTATTTCCAAAGAATGCGGAGAACGGCTGAAGGCTGCGGAACTTCGGATAAATAAATTGACAAAGAATATCGACGGACAGTTCGAGTTGAGTGAAGATATTGAGGCATCATGACAGATATGAATTTTAAGTTTCTTCAAGCTATCGATACGCCTGCAGATTTGCGCAAACTGGAAGAAAAAGATTTACGTGCGGTATGCGATGAAGTGCGGGAATACCTGATCGATTGCGTTTCCCAAAGCGGAGGACATTTCGGAGCCGGCCTCGGCACTGTTGAATTGACAGTTGCGCTTCATTATGTTTTCAATACGCCTGAGGATAAACTTGTCTGGGATGTAGGACATCAGGCCTATCCGCATAAAATTCTGACCGGACGAAAAGACAGGATGCACACCATCCGCCAGCTCGGCGGCCTGAGCGGTTTTCTGAAACGTACGGAAAGCGAATACGATTCCTTCGGCGCGGGACATGCAAGCACGGCGATCTCAGCGGCTTTGGGCATAGCTACCGCGCGCGATCTGGCGCATGAGCAGTATAAGGTGATTGCCGTCGTTGGAGACGGTTCGATGACCGGCGGTATGGCGTACGAAGCGATGAACAACACTGGCCTCTTAAAGAAAGATATGATCGTCATCTTGAACGACAATCACATGGTATCACTTTCAACGCACTCACCAGGCGGCTGGACTATCCAGGATTATTTTATAGAAATGCTGACGCGGCCCACGTATAACAGGTTCAAGGCAAATGTATGGGACCTGACCGGCAAATTGGATTCTTTCGGCGACCGGCTTCGATCCGTGGCGCGGAATATGGAGCGCGGCATTAAGGCTGTTTTTACCCCCGGGATGCTCTTCGAATCTTTAGGATTCAGATATTTCGGACCTATGAACGGCCACAATATTATCAAGCTCGTGCAGCTTTTTCGGCATGTCAAAGATCTCAAAGGCCCTATCTTCATACATATCAATACGGAAAAGGGAAAAGGATATGCTCCCGCGGAACGGGATGCCACTAGGCTCCATGGTGTTACGCCGTTCGATAAAATTACGGGAGAGGAACATAAAAAGGGACCGTCCTTCCCCTCGTATACGACCATCTTCGGCAAGGCGCTTGTGGAAATCTGCAAACAAAATCCGAAAGTAATCGGCATTACGGCCGCTATGCCCGATGGGACGGGATTGATTCATCTTCAGGAAGAGCTTCCGGAAAAATTTTTCGATGTCGGTATTGCGGAACAACATGCAGTGACATTCGCTGCCGGCATGGCAACTGAAGGTTATATTCCGGTTGTCGCCGTCTATTCGACGTTCCTTCAGCGCGCGTTCGATCAAATTGTACATGACTGCGCTCTTCAGGATCTTCACGTAGTCTTTGTTATGGATCGCGGCGGCTTAGTCGGAGCGGACGGAGCTACGCATCACGGCGCGCTGGATCTTTCTTTCTTACGCTGCGTTCAGGGGATGGTCGTTATGGCGCCGAAAGATGAACAGGAATTGCGGGACATGCTCTTTACGGCTATAGAACGGAAGGGGGGGCCGATCGCTCTCCGCTATCCGCGCGGCGCCTCGCTTGGCGTGCCTGTCCGCGATGGATTTTCTCTGGTCGAGATCGGAAAAGGAGAGACGCTCCGCAAGGGCAAAGACGTCGCACTCCTTGCCGTGGGAGCTATGGTCGAGCAGGCGCAGAAAGCGGCAGACATTTTAATAACACGTGGAATCAATGCGGAAGTCGTCAACATGCGATTCATCAAACCGATTGATCGATCTCTTTTACGCGAACTGACCGGGCGTATCAAAGTAATGGTAACGCTGGAAGACAATGTCGTACTCGGCGGTTTTGGCGCCGGAGTGCTTGAAGCGTTGAGTGAACTCGGCGTGACCGGCGTTCATGTCCATCTGCACGGGCTGCCGGATGAATTTATCGAGCAGGGTTCGCCGGCGGAATTGTACCGGCTTCTAAAACTCGATGCCGAAGGTGTTGCGGAAATAACGGAAAATTTTTTGGTAAGCTGTTCGAAATAAATGAATCCATAACTTTATCGAAAACACTCCTATGGAAAAAGCTCGTATTGGTATCGTCGGGTTAGGCGGCATTGCCCAGACCATTCATCTCCCTGTCCTGAGCCGTTTCAGCGACGTGGAAATCGTCGCTGTGTGCGATGCGGATCGTGCAAAAGCGCAGTATGTAGCAGATAAGTTTAAAGTGCGCCGGTATTACAACAGTTTCGAAAAAATGCTGATCGTCGAACAGGATCTGGACGGCATCGATATCTGTACGCCGACAAAACTTCACAAAGAAATGGCGATTGCAGCGCTCGAAGCGAAACGGAATGTGCTGGTGGAAAAACCGCTGTCCCGGACTGCTAAAGAAGCGGAGGAAATTGTCGTTGCAGCAAAGAAGACACATATGAAATTAATGGTCGGCATGAATAACCGTTTCCGTCCCGATTCGATGATCCTGAAGAGTTTTGTAGAAGACAACGCTCTGGGAAAAATATTTTATGCGAAAGCAGGTTGGTTCCGGAAGCTCAGCGAGGGAAGCAACTGGTTTACAAAAAAAGCCGAATCGGGAGGCGGTGTCGTTCTCGATCTGGGAATAGTCATGTTCGACCTCGCATTTTGGATGATGGGATATCCGGAAGTAAAGGAAGTGATGGCGACCAACTATTCGCATCACACCAAAGATGTCGAAGATTCTTCGATCGTTTTCCTCAAGATGAAAAACGGATCGATCATGAGCATCGAATCGAGCTGGTCGTTCGAGTCGACATCGGACTTCTTTTATTGCGATTGCTTCGGAACGGAAGGAAGCGGATCGCTCAATCCGTTCCGAATTATCAAACGTATGCACGACAATCTGGTCAATGTAGCCCCCGTGTCCAACGAAACACCTCAGACATTGTACCGAAAATCATACGAGAACGAATTGAAACATTGGATCGGTTCGCTCCGCGGCCTGCATCCGGTTATTTCGACCGGGGAAGAAGCCGTCCATCGCATGAAGATTGTAGATCTGATATACAAATCCGCCAAGCGCGGGAAAGCAATAGCTGTTCAGAATTGATTCGGTCTATCGGCCATGAAAGCAAAGAAAAATATTTCGCTGCCGCAGCAGGGGAAAAGCATTATCGCCCTTCTGACCGATTTTGGGACGGAGGATCATTATGTCGCAGCGATGAAGGGAAGGATTCTCTCCATCAATCCGTCGGCTGTCATTGTCGATATTACACATGCGGTTGAGCCGCATAATGTCCGGCAAGGGGGTACCTTCTATGGTCGGCCTGCCGGTTTTTTCCAAAGGGAACTATTTTTATCGGCATCGTTGATCCAGGTGTCGGCACGGAACGAAATATTCTGGCTGTTCAAACTCCGAAATATTCTTTTCTTCTTCCGCAGAACGGTCTTGCGAATGCAGTTCTCAGCGATGAACTGAATTTCGACGCTGTCCGGATAGACTTCCGGAAGTCCGCAGCATATTTTCAATTTCCGATATCTGCTACGTTTCATGGCCGCGATGTTTTTGCACCGCTGGCCGTATATCTTTCGCTCGGCGTATCAATCAAGGAATTCGGAGAGCGTATTGAACTTCCTCCGGCTATTCCTTTATTCATGCACCTGCGGGATGAGCTGGTCAAGCCGGGCATCGTACATATCGATCACTTTGGAAATATTATCACGAATATCCGTGTTCCTCTTCAAACCGAGGCGGAACGGGCAATCAAAGCGATCAGCATCGGGCACAATCTTGTATCGCGATGGACAGAGACGTACGCTGATGCGCCGGATAACACCCCTTGTCTTATTGTGGGAAGCAGCGGGCTGGTGGAAATATCCATTAAAAATAAAAAAGCCTCGGCCGCTTTAGGCGTTACACTCGATACTCCGCTAAAAATGTACTGGCAATGAAAACGAGCGACGATATTCGATTCATGCGCCGCTGCTTTGACCTTGCGCAGAAAGGTTCCGGCAGTGTCAGTCCGAACCCGATGGTCGGGTGCGTGATCGTCCGGAACGGATTAATAGTCGGCGAAGGTTATCATCGAAAGTTCGGCGGTCCGCATGCGGAAGTATATGCGCTGAGAGATGCCGGAGCGTCAGCTCGGAATTCGACCGTTTACGTGAACCTGGAACCATGCTCACATTATGGAAGAACTCCTCCTTGTGCGGAAGCGCTGATTAAAGCGGGCGTCAAAGAAGTCGTCCTTGCCGTCAAAGATCCGAATCCGTTCGTCTTCGGAGGCGGAATCCGTGCTTTAAAAAAAGCCGGCATTCATGTCCGTTCCGGAATACTGCATGCAGACGCAGAACGGCTGAATGAAAAGTTCTTCTACTGGATGAAGCATCGTCTGCCGTTCGCGGCTGTAAAGGTCGGTCAAACAATGGACGGTCGCATTGCCGATGTACATGGCCGGTCGAAGTGGATTACGTCGGAAGAGGCGCGGCGCCAGGTGCATCGGATACGGGCGAACTTTGATGCGGTTCTTGTCGGAGCGCGAACGGTGAAAACCGACGACCCCGAATTAACCGTACGATATGGAAAAGGCCACAGTCCGCTTCGCATTGTCTTAGACGGTTCGATGACGTCATCGATACGCCGAAAAATATTTAGAACCGCTCATGCTCGAACAATGCTCCTGTGTTCTTCGATCGCATTGCATACTCATGTGCACAAAGCAGCTCTGCTGGAACGGCAGGGAGTGGACGTTGTCGCAATCGGAAAAAGTCCCGGTCTTCATCCCGCCTCAATCCTGAAATTCCTTGCATCGGAAGGAATTTCGTCGCTGCTGATCGAAGGGGGCGCTGAGACGATAGCTTCATTTCTTCAAATAAATGCAATTCAGAAAATATATTGTTTTACCGCTCCCAAAATTCTCGGCTCGGGCCTGCCGGCATTTTTGCTGCCCGCACGACCGCTGGACAAAGCACTAAGCTTCAAAGATGCCAGTTTAACGGCATTCGGAGACGATTATTTATTTGAGGGTTCACTTTAAATTTCTTAAGAAAATTATGTTTACAGGATTGATAGAAGAAACGGGAACAATCACATCTCTCCGAAAGGAGAAGGGAAGTATTGTTCTTACGCTTCGGTCTCAAAAAACATTGCGGGGACTGAAGAGAGATCACAGTATAGCAGTCGACGGTGTTTGTCTGACTGTTATCCAACGCACAAAAACGACCTTCGATGTCCAGGCGGTTGAAGAGACGTTGAAAAAAACAACGCTCGGGAATCTAAAGATTGGAGATCCGGTCAATCTGGAACGGCCGCTTCTTCCCGACGACCGGCTTGGAGGGCATTTTGTTCTGGGGCATGTCGATTGTACCGGAGTTATCACCGGCATTCAAATTCGGGAAAGCAGTAAAATTTTTTGGATACGTGTGCCGAACCAGTTTGCTCGCTATCTTATTCCGGTCGGCTCTGTGGCCGTAAACGGCATAAGTCTGACGATTGCGGATCTGAAAAGAAATTCATTTGCCGTTTCGATCATACCTCTGACCATGGAAGTGACGGCATTCCCGCATTATAGCGAAGGGAAAGCGGTGAATATTGAGTTCGACGTTCTGGGCAAATATGTTGAGCGCCTGCTTGAAGCGCGGGCCGGACGCGGCCGGTAATTTAAGACTTGCCCAACCGATTGTTTGTCGTTCCTAATTTCCGTATGTTCAAGAAAGACGATTACGCAAGGATGATAAAAAATGAATCGCATGTCTGGAGAAAACGAATGAACTAATGGTACTATGTCGAGATCATCGTATCTTCAGCAAGATTCATGAAACGTAAGAATCTATTTTTCATATCAATAGTGCCGCTCTGCATGCTTTTTGCCCAGTCAGAGCAAAGAAAAAGCATCGTCCTTCCCGGTGAAATATCACAGGCCTTCCTCGTTATGCATTCGGATTCCGTTCTTCAGCTTCCGGATCAGTATATCGTATCGGGAAGCGAACATATCGTAGTCGATTCAATTCATGCTATTCCACAGACAGGATATTATTCCTTAGATGAAAGATCTGGAAGGATCGTTCTTCTTCCGGCGTGGCATCGTTTGCTGAACGATACGCTGGTGCACCTTGTCCGGGTCAGTTATAGTGCGCTGCCTTTGAATTTTCAGCGGGAATATTTTCTACATCAGATCGCTGTCAGGAAAGAACCTTCCGGGGAGCAGCGGTCGCTGCTTGTTTCCCCGTCCTCCGCCTGGAGCGAAGATATGTTCGGATCCGGATTTCAAAAGAGCGGTTCGCTGGTTCGAGGTTTTACAATCAGCAGCAACAACGATCTTTCTCTCACTTCCGGATTTCGCATGCAGCTGGCGGGAAAACTTTCTTCCGATATCGATATTGTTGCCGCTCTGACAGATGAAAATACGCCTCTCCAGCCGGAAGGGAATACTCAAACGCTGAGCGAAGTCGATAAGGTTTTTATAGAAATCAAACATCCAAATTACCAGGCAACACTGGGTGATTTCACATTAGCCATCGGTCCTCAGGAGGGGGGAGAATTCGGACAAGTGTCGCGAAAACTTCTCGGCGGGACCAGCAGCGCAAAGTTCGATAGAATCAGCGATGCGGATATCGAAGGAACCGTTTCAATGACCGCAGCGACTGCAAAAGGAATATTCACAACCAATCAATTTTTAGGTGCGGATGGCGTGCAGGGACCGTACCGCCTGACCGGTAAAAACGGCGAACAGCAATTGATAGTGATTGCCGGAAGCGAACATGTCTATATCGACGGCAATGCGATGGTCAGGGGGGAAACGAACGATTATACAATCGATTATACGAACGGTGAAGTGACTTTCACAAGTCATAGATTGATTACCGCTGCCACTCGCATAACGGTCGATTTTGAATACAGCGACGAACAATATACGAGGAATTTGATTTCCGGCCTTATTTCTACGGAGTCGTTTGGAAAGAGATTGAAGCTGAATGTATCCTTTTTTCAGGAAGCCGATGATCCGGATGCCCCGATCAATGTGACGCTGACCGATTCGCTGCAAAAGATTCTGAGTGAAAGCGGTTCGGATCCATTCAAGGCATCGGTAAGCGGCGTTACCGCGGCCAATATCGATTCGGCGACCGGTTACGGTCTCGGGCAGTATCTGAGAAGAGATACAATTATTGCAGGCAAAAGATATGCAATGTACGTGTACGCCCCCGGTGATTCAGTCTCGCTCTTTTCCGTGACATTTTCCTATGTTGCAGCGATGCCGCCGGATTCTGCCGGTTATGTCCGGATAAGCGGCGGCTATTATCAATTTGCCGGTATCGGGGAAGGAAATTACGTGCCTCAGCAGTTTCTCCCTATGCCGCAGCTTCATCAGGTATTCGATATCAATGCTTCCGCACAAGTTGCGAAAGATTTTGACGTCTCAGGCGAATATGCAGCCAGCAGGCTGGATCTCAATCGTTTTTCCACATTAGATCCGATTGAAAGCGGAGCAGCGATGCGATTGAGTGCGCAATTCGAACCGAAAAATATTTTGATCGGCGGAAAAAATTTCGGCGATCTCTCCCTTTTGCTCACGGAGAGATATGTCGATAAGAATTTTGTTTCTGCGGATCGCATGAATGAAGTGGAATACGAAAGGAAATGGAATATTACATCGTCCGATTCGGCAAATGAGGAAATGCGCGAGTTTACAATGTTATATAATCCCGTAAAAGCATATCAGGTCGGCTTTACATACGGTTCGCTCGACCGTTCCGGTGTCGAACACTCGACACGGGAAGCGGTAAATTTGTCCATGAAGGATTCTTCTCTGCCGATTGTGCACTATCAAATCGAAGACATTAGTTCATCCCTTGAAAACCCATCGACACAGTCGTCATGGATCCGGCAGGACGGGTCGGTGGAATACGAACGGTACGGATTCAGACCCGGAATCGGATTCGAAGCAGAACGAAAAAGAAATCTTTCCGATGTTTCCGATTCCCTGCTGGATGGAAGTTTCGATTATACCGAAGTATCCCCGAACCTCGCTTTTCCCCGAATAGGGAAGATGTCGGTTTTAGCGGAATATAAAATACGCTCGGAGGATAGTTCCGCCGTCGGTTCCTTGGATCGCGCGTTCACTTCGTTTGCACAAATGTATACGTGGCAGTTGCACGACTGGAACTCTCTGAGCAGCGGATTAACTCTCTCGTTGTACAGGACGGATTTTACCGAGGAATTTAAGCAGCGGGGTAATGTCGATCAGGATGTGATGCTTGTTCGATCGCAATCGCAGTATTCTCTTTTTCAGCGTGGACTGGAAACCGATTGGTACTATGAATTTTCCAATCAACGAGCGGCACGGGTTGAGCGCGTTTTTGTCCGTGTGGCAAAAGGAACCGGCAATTACATCTATCTCGGAGATCTCAACGGCAATGGTATTGCAGACGAAAATGAGTTTCAAAAGGTTCTCTATGACGGCGATTATACGGTTACTTCTGTCGAAAGCGATTCGATGTATCCGGTCTCAAGCCTCAAAGCAAGCACCCGCTGGAAATTCGTGCCGTCACGGATTATGGGAAAACCGGCGACAACGTTTGAAAAAATGCTGCAGGCGTTATCGACGGAAACGTACCTTCGCGTCGATGAAAAAAACAGCAATCCGGACACCAAACAAATCTACCTTCTCAATTTCAGCCGGTTTCTCGATCCCTCCTATACGATTGCAGGGTCAAATCAGATTCTGCAGGATGTCTTCATTTTCGAAGGGAAAAAGGATTTGTCCTTCCGATTCCGGTTCAATATGCAGAACGGCTTGACCCAGTATGTTTCCGATGTCGAGGACAGTCATCTTATCGAGCGTTCTGTGCGCATGCAATCGCAGATGCTTCCGGAAATAGGAAATCAAACCGATTTTATCAATAAAATGGATCAATTAACCGCTTCTTCGTTTTCGACGGATGCAAGAGATTTGCTCTCAAACGGGATTCGCTCCGATTTTTCATACAGGCCGGAACGGAACATTGAAGTCGGATTTGTTTTAAGCGGATCTGAAATTACCGATCGGCTTTATGCGCGCAACCGGATTGCGGATCTTGATGGACAGGAGATCCGGATTGTCTTTTCACTGCCGACGACCGGGCAGATAAAATTCGACTTGCAGCGGCAGGAAGCAGTATTGACCAATGTGCCGCAGGACTCTTTGAGTACGCTGCCGTTTGAATTCACAGAAGGCAGAGTTGTCGGAAGAACATATCTCTGGTCGGCCGCTTTTGATTATCATATTGCATCGAATTTTCAGCTTTCGGTGAATTATGAAGGAAGAAAAGAAGGAGATCATTCGATTGTGCACACGTTTCGGGCGGAAGCGCGTGCGTTTTTCTAAGAAAAGAGATGAAAATTAATTTCGCAATGAAAAGCGAAATTCTCTTGCCTTTCGTTGACCTTTTCATTAATTTTTTTAACCTCAACTTCAGAATCCTCGATGTATTGATCAAAGTTGAAGCTGTGCCCTGCCTCAGGGCGAAGTATCTTAAGAGCTCGGCAAAGAAGGAGGGGGCAAAAAACCGAAAATGGGAAAAATTTATTTTACATCGTTCGATTCTAAAATTGGAACAATCCACATAGCATCGACTGAACGCGGTGTTTGCAAGATTTCCATTCCGGCTCAAACCAAAAAAGAATTCCTTCTCTGGATGAGCCGTCACACGAACGGCGCCGATTTAATCGAATCGGCGTCGAGAAATCGTCAGGTGATGGACGAACTTAACAGGTACTTTGAACGCCGGTTAGTGAAGTTCCACAGTAATTTGGACCCTATCGGAACGGAATTCCAGCTCGTTGTGTGGAAGGAATTGAAACGCATTCATTACGGATCGACGATCTCGTACAAAGACCTTGCAAAACGTATCGGAAAGCCGGGAGCTTATCAGGCTGTGGGACGCGCCAATGGTTCGAATCCGCTGCCGATCATCATTCCGTGTCATCGTGTAATCGGCAGCGATAAAAAATTGGTCGGGTACGCCGCGGGATTGAAAACGAAAGAATTTTTACTCCGCCTCGAAGGAGCCATTCCGGCGTAAAATTGTAAACTGCAAACTGTAAATTGCAAATTATAAGACCAGATGTTAAGGATTATATATTACGAATTTATTCAATTCTAAACCTATCTCCTAAATTTTGACTTCTGGCTTCTGACTCCTATCTCCTATCTCCTAAATTCTGAATCCTGTATTTGCCCTCGCAGCAATTTTTTCTTATCATAATAAAAACAGCAATAAGGAAAACGTTCCTATCAAAAACTACGACATCTATTTTCTCTGAATTGTAGTTCCTTAGAAATCGTTTTTACCGTATCATTTTTTGCAAAGTTCTTATCACGTGCGCATGAAGTTTCTCCAAGATCTCAATCCGATTCAGCAGGATGCCGTGAAAGCTGCCAACGGGCCGGTAATGATAATTGCCGGGGCCGGGAGCGGGAAAACCCGCGTACTGACATACCGTATTGCTTATTTAATGGCCTGCGGTGTGCCGGCACATCAGATTCTTGCCCTGACCTTTACCAATAAAGCCGCAAAAGAGATGAAAACGCGTATTGCCGCGCTCGTCGGAGAAGATGCCGGCAATCTCTGGATGGGCACGTTCCATTCGATGTTTGCACGGGTTTTACGCAAAGAATGTGTGCATTTGAAATTCACTCCCGCCTTCACCATATACGACTCGGACGATTCTCTCAGTGTAATTAAAAAGGTCATGGACCGGTTAAATATATCGACCCAGCAATTGAACGCTCAGGCAGTCCGCGCGCACATCAGCAGCGCTAAAAATCAATATCTTTCCCCGGATCAGGCAGGGGCACTCGCCGGTGATTTTTTTTCGGAGAAAGCTTCCATCATCTATGCGGAATATCAGAAGACCCTGCAGCAGAACAATGCAATGGATTTTGACGATCTGCTGATGAAGCCAATTGAATTGTTCGAGAAAAAGAAAGATGTGCTCGAAAAATATCAGCACCGTTTCAAATTTATTCTTGTCGACGAATTTCAGGATACCAACAAGGCACAATATCAGGTCATACGGATGCTCGGAGAGCCGCAGAATAATATTGCCGTGGTGGGAGACGATGCGCAAAGTATTTATTCATTCCGCGGCGCAGATATACGCAATATTTTGGATTTTGAAAAAGATTACCCAAAATGCTCGATCTTCCGGCTCGAACAAAATTACCGGTCGACCAAATCGATCATCGGCATTGCGGATTGTCTGATCCGGTTCAATAAAAAACAACTGAAGAAAAATCTCTGGACGTCCAACCCGCAGGGGGAACCAGTGACCGTCATGCGGTGCTCGGACGACCGCGAAGAAGGGGCGACGATTGTTCGAGCTATTTATATGGAAAGTCACAAGCGAAAACTCGATTTAAAAGATTTTGCGGTGCTTTACCGCACCAATGCCCAATCCCGGACAATCGAAGATGCCCTGCGAAAAAACGCCGTTCCGTATGAAATCGTCGGGGGTATCCGGTTCTACGAACGGAAGGAAATTAAAGATGTGCTGGCCTACTTCCGCCTTATTGCCAATCAGAACGATGAAGAAAGCCTGCTGCGCATAATCAATTATCCTACGCGCGGAATAGGCGATACATCGATCGAGCGGATGCAGCAGCATGCTGCGAAAAACAAGGCATCCTTGTTCGAAATGCTTGATTCGGTCGACGCTGTGGAAAATTTGACTGAACGTGCAAAATCCAGCGCCAGGCAATTTAAATTGTTTATCGAAAAGTACGGCACATTGCGCAAGGAAATGTCCATGAGCGAATGGACGCGGTCTTTAGTCGATGAGCTCGGTATCCTGCCGATGTATAAAGAAGAGCGAACAGCAGAGGCAATGAGCCGGTGGGAAAACGTTCACGAACTTCTTTCTGCCATATCGGAATTCAGCCATGAACGCCCGGAATCGACACTGGAACAATTTCTTGAGGAGGTATCGCTTGTCTCGGATATCGATAACTGGGAAGGCGAACGAAATGCAGTCACGCTTATGACGCTCCATGCAAGCAAAGGATTGGAGTTTCCCGTCGTGTTTATCGCCGGACTTGAGGAGGGTCTGCTTCCTTTTTATTCCGGCACCATTGAACCCGGAGATATCGAAGAAGAACGCCGGCTTTTGTACGTCGGGATAACGCGTGCAGAACAAAAGCTTTATGTAACTCACACCGAACTCCGCTACCGTTACGGCGATATTACATATCCGGGCGAATCGAGATTTCTGTCCGAACTCGGAGAAAAAAATATCGAAAAGGTGAGTTTTCGCAAGCCTAAACGAGCTTCCGCCGAATCTTTATTCGATTCCGGCAATGCCCGCCCGCCTGCAAAGAAATTGACCCATACGAGCAAAGTTGAGGAACATCAATTTAAAGACGTAATGCCGGATTATGAGTCTGAGTCTCAGGTGCAGTTTGAAATAAAAAAAGGTTCTATCGTTAAGCATGAAATGTTCGGGCGGGGGCGTGTAGCTGAAGTTCAGGGCCGCGGCGATGCGCAGAAAGTTGTCGTACAGTTCGACCGCGTCGGTATAAAAAGCCTCGTAGTAAAATACGCCAACTTACGCCCTGTTTAACTCTCTTCTTTAAGATGTAACGTTTTTCCCCTACTAAAGTCTTATGATTTTCTCAAACATATCGGTTTAACCCAAAACGAGACGCTTTCATTATCCCCAAATTTCCAAGGCAGATTAAGACACCTTTCCAAGGTGGTCAAAAAAGTATGTGAATTTCTTAGAAGATATGATATGTTTTCAGGACACCTTTCCAAGGTGGGTGAGTTGGCATTGATATACTGCGGCGGGCTGATCTCAGGGACTTTGTCTGACTATGAGTTCGAATCTACAGATAGAATCTCGGATAATAAGACACCTTTCCAAGGTGGTCAAAAAAGTATATAAATTTCCTAAGAAATATGAGGTGTTTTAAGGACACCTTTCCAAGGTGGGTGTACCAAGGTGGGTGTAAGGTGAAGTAATATGTGAATGGTTGTTCAATGTGTATGAAGATGGGTCAAACAAGGAGGGTGAATCGACATCACTCTTCTTCGGCGGGTGGGTTGACGTTGGGAATACTGACCGGTAATAAGTCGCACTCTGCAATGGGAATCTCGCTTATAAAAAGCAGAGTGAATTACAAGAAAAGGTTGGCCCTCTTGTTCAGGGATTCGTCAGGATCTTCTCGTAATATGCTTCGTATTGCGGAACGATCTTTGATGATTCGAATTCCTCCGCGCGTCTCCGAGCAGCTTCGGAAAACATTTTGTGCTTCACCGGATTGGAAAGCAGGTCGATGGCATAGCGTGCCATGCGCTCGATGTCGCCGATCTCCGCAATAAAACCCGTCTGCCCGTGTAGCTGCAGTTCCGGCAAACCGCCGACACTGGATGAAATGACGGGAACTTCGCATGCCATTGCTTCAAGGGCAGCAAGACCGAAACTTTCCGATTGACTCGGCATGAGGAATAAATCTGCCGTTGAGAGTAGAGGGACTATTTCCACCTGCTTACCGAGAAATCGCACTTTGTCTTCAATGCCCAATTCGCGGCAGAGAATTTCACATTGCGAACGTTCGGGACCGTCGCCGATAAGAAGAAGAATGCTTGGTACTTTTTTCTGCACTTCATTGAAAATGCGTATGACATCCGGGACGCGCTTCACAGACCTGAAATTTGACGTGTGGGCAATGACCTTCTGTCCGTCGGCTCCGGATTTGACGCAAAAAATATCGGATGGTGTCCGCTTGTATTTTGCGGTGTCGATAAAGTTCGGAATGACGGCAATATCTTTATCGATGCCGTAATTCGTCTGTGTCTTTTCCTTGAGGAACCGGGAGACCGCAGTAACGCCGTCGCTTTGTTCGATGCTGAACTTCATAATCGGCAAAAAACTCGGTTCCAAACCGACTAATGTGATATCGGTCCCGTGAAGTGTCGTGACGATTTTTATTTTCGTATCGCGGAGAATTTGCTTTGCCAGATATGCGCTTGTCGCATGTGGGAGTGCGTAATGACAATGGAGTATGTCTAGCTTCTCATACCGGGCGACTTCCACCATCTTACTCGCAAGCGCAAGAGTGTAGAGAGGAAACTCGAAAACCGGATAATTAGCCATTTCTACTTCGTGATAGACAATGTTATCCTGAAATCCGCTCAGACGCATAGGTAATGCATAACTGATAAAATGAATGGAATGACCCCGGTGTGCAAGTTCTTTGCCGAGCTCCGTCGCAACAACGCCGCTTCCGCCGTATGTCGGGTAACATGTGATTCCGATTTTCATTTTCATCCTTAATGTGCTTACTTTGTTTTAAACCAATTCTCTGTCTTCAATCCGCTGACTCGGTAAAATTCTTTCAAATTATTGGTCACAAGCTTTACATCATTTGCAAGAGCAGGTCAATCCATTAGAATTTTCCACGATGTTGATATTTGGGGTGGACGCATTTGTTGAGAAAGTCTTCGGAAATCGATCCCAGGCTTTCAAGAAGCGGCTTCCATGATGGAATTGTTTCCAGCAAAAGAACTCCGTCTTTGACCGGCTGTATGTAGACTTCTTTGGATGCGAACCGATATTTTTTTGGCAGCCGAACCGCCTGGCATTCTCCGTTTGTAAATATTTTTACGGTGTGCATAGGCTCCTTTAAAAGTATCTACAAATAGTATGTATAAAATATGAGTCAAACGCAAACTGGAGACATCGGGCACGACTTTAAAAGTCGCGCCGAGAAAAATACCAGACTGATAACGCATACAGCAAAACAGCGGAACCGAGCGAAGTACAGATACGGCATGATTGTAAAATTTGCTATCCCGGGAAAAATGCCGCTTTGATGATAACTCTTGAGGAATTCTCGAGCATTGCATTGAGCTGAGGCGTCAGATAATATAGTGCATCGAGCAGGCGATGGTATGCCGTATTGTTCCATAATAAATAGAGACCGTGTTCGCGGACTTCTAATCCCCATGAAATGAACAGGAAGCAGAATGAGATGAGAACAGTAAATCCGGTGCTGCGTGTAATAAGGCCGACTATGGTTACGACGGAATAAAAACATGCAAATGCAAAAAAAACATAAACAAGCGAGGAAAGGAATGCCCAATGCCACACGCCGATCTTCAGTCCGAAAACCGCCCAAACGCCGGCAAAAAAATAAACGAGATTCAATCCGATTCCGGCCGTTGCTCCGAATGAACGGGAAAGGAGCAATTCCATGCGCGTAAGCGGTTTGCTGAGAAATAAATCGATCGTCCCTTTTTCCAGCATGTCCGGAATTAAACCGGAAACACCGAAAATGCCGAAAAGCAAAATAAACTGAACGGATAAATGGTGCAGCGAGTAGAGCAGGAATTCAACAAGTCCCAGATCACCGATCGGTTTGCCTCCGAAGGGGATTCCGAACATTGTGATAAGCTCCGGGTCGTTCGGCGATCTGGAAATACCCAGAGTAAGAAGAAGCAGAATAAATGTTGCAACTGCGAAATAAAAAATCAACGTGCCTTTTCGGACGGTTTCAAGAATTGTAAAACGAAACATGCCCCAGAATCTCACTTGTTGTTTTCTCCTTGGACGAGCTTGATAAAATAATCTTCAAGCGAAGCTTTTTGCTGTGTCATTCCGTCGATGCCGATGTCTGCTGTCCGCAGCGCATCGATGACGGCGTTCAGGTCTGCCTTATCATTGAGCGAAATATTTAAACGATCGTTCTCGTAAGAAACCGACGGAAGCGAAGACTTGAATCGTTCTTCCAGTGCGAGCGGCAAATGGGCGGAAAGCTGAATCGTGTAGGAGAGCTTTTGCGAGGTTATTTCCTCAATCGTTCCTGTCCGGATTACCTTTCCTTTGTTGAGTATGGCCACGCGGTCGCTGATAAGCTCGACTTCCGAGAGCAAATGGGAATTTAAAAAAATCGTTGTTCCTTGCGATTTTAAGCCGATCAGCAAATCACGTATCTCTTTTCTTCCGACCGGATCGACACCGTCTGTTGGCTCGTCCAGAAAAAGGAGCTTCGGATTATTCATCAATGCCTGCGCCAGACCCAGACGCTGGAGCATGCCTTTTGAATATTTTTTTGTCTTGACCTTTGCCCACTGAACTAATCCGACCGTTTCCAGCAATGTTTGGGCTCTCGGCCGCAATTCCGATTCGGGCAGTCCGTTCAGCCTTCCCAAAAAGAGCAGCGTATCGAGTCCGTTCAAAAACTGCGGATAGCGGTGATTTTCCGGCAGGTAGCCGCATAATTCGCGGACGGAACGTATTTCGACAGATTGTCCGAAGATTTCCGCTTTTCCCGATGTTGCATGGACGATCGAGAGCATGACTTTGATAAATGTGGTTTTACCTGCTCCGTTGGGGCCGAGAAGACCGAAAATTTCACCCTCCCCGACTTCCAGAGAAACTTTTTCGAGCGCCGGTATGTTATATTTTTTGAAGACCCCTAAGCGATATTGCTTGCTCAGTTCTTCTGTTTGAAGTGCATTCATAGTATAATAAGGTATAAAAAAAATAGTGCACTTCAAAAATAAATTAAAATAAGAAATTTTCTTGATTCGCAGGAAATTTCCAAAGATATTGAGATGGCAAGAAAGTATTTTTAAATGAGAGCGGCAGAGTGCTCTCTTTTTTTTGAAAGAATATAGGACTGAATAAGTCGTAGTTATGTTGCAGCTCTCGAAAAAAGTTGAGTACGGTCTGATGGCGCTCAGGCACATGGCATTGAATCCATCGGGTCAATTTTTTACGGCAAAAGAAATTGCCGTGCGCTGTGATATTCCGTACGATCTGCTGGCGAAGGTTTTGCAGAAATTGTCAAAAGCGGGACTCCTCGTATCGCTTCAAGGAATGCGAGGCGGATATTCGCTTGCACGCCGGCCTGATGAATTACAGGTATCAAAAATTATTCAGGTTATAGAAGAAGAGAAACCGACGATTACCGAATGTTATGCAGAAGGCATGGATAACTGTTCGATTTACGATTCGTGCACAATCCGCCGCCCTCTCGAAAAAATGCAGCACAACCTCAATGTCCTTCTTGAAAATACGACATTGGAACAGATAATATAGAAACGCAAATACGTATGAATGCAGAACAAAACCAAATTGGGGACCTTGCAACGCAGGAATATAAGTACGGCTTCGTGAGCGATATTGAATCCGATACGGTTGCACCGGGTCTCAGTGAAGATGTTATCCGAATGATCTCGGCAAAAAAAATGGAACCGGAATGGCTGCTCGAATGGCGCCTGAAAGCGTACCGGCACTGGAAAACCATGACGGAGCCTCATTGGCCAAATGTAAAATTTGCACCGATCGATTATCAGGCGATTGCATATTATTCGGCGCCGAAACAAAAAATTCGACCCAAAAGCCTTACGGAAGTCGATCCGGAATTAGTTAAAACGTATGAAAAATTAGGCATTCCGCTCAAGGAGCAGGAGTGGCTTGCCGGTGTTGCGGTCGATGCCGTTTTCGACAGTGTTTCCGTTGCAACCACATTCAAAGAAAAGCTGAAAGATCTCGGAATTATTTTCTGCTCTTTTTCAGAAGCGGTTCGTGAGCATCCGGATCTTATAAAAAAATATCTCGGATCGGTGGTTCCGCAAAACGACAACTTCTTTGCGGCGCTTAATTCCGCCGTATTCACCGACGGCTCTTTTTGCTTTATTCCGGAAGGCGTCCATTGTCCCATGGAGCTTTCCACGTATTTCCGCATCAATGCCGCAGATACGGGTCAGTTCGAACGTACCTTGATCGTTGCGGAGGAAGGGGCATACGTCAGTTATCTGGAAGGATGCACGGCTCCCATGCGGGACACGAACCAATTGCATGCGGCAGTCGTAGAGATTGTTTCGCATGCAAATGCGCAGGTTAAATATTCTACGGTACAAAACTGGTATCCGGGAGATAAGGAAGGGCGCGGCGGTATTTTTAACTTTGTAACCAAACGCGGCAAATGCACCGGCGATAGTGCAAAAATTTCGTGGACGCAGGTAGAGACCGGTTCTGCTATCACCTGGAAATATCCGAGCGTTCTCTTAGTCGGCGATAATTCCGTCGGTGAATTTTATTCCGTTGCGGTTGTTAATAATTACCAGCAGGCCGATACCGGGACGAAAATGATTCATATCGGCAAGAACACGCACAGTACGATTGTCTCCAAGGGAATCTCGGCGGGACGCGGACAAAATTCATACCGCGGACTTGTCGAGGTTAAGAAAGGCGCTGTTCATGCGCGCAATTACTCGCAATGCGATTCGCTTCTCTTAGGTGATAAATGCGGTGCGCATACGTTTCCCTACATCGAAGTTAAAAATACCACCTCCAAGGTCGAACATGAGGCATCAACTTCAAAAATCGGCGAGGAACAGATTTTTTACTGCAAACAGCGGGGCCTGTCCGCAGAAGATGCGGTGAATATGATCGTCAATGGATTTTGCAAAGAGGTCTTTCGCGAGCTGCCGATGGAATTTGCCGTTGAAGCACAAAAACTGCTCGGAGTAAGTCTGGAAGGAAGCGTGGGGTAATAAGAATTCAGAATTCAGAATTCAGAAGTCAGAATGTAGAATAAGATAAATGGTGAATGGTAAATGGTGAACAGTAAATAGAATAGTGAATGGCAAATGGTGAATAGAAACTAAGCACTACGAACCAAGAACTACGAACTAATAATTACGAACATTGAACACCAGCACTTTGAACGAAGAACATAATTTTAGGATAATATATGTCTTTGCTTGAGATTAAAAATTTGCATGCGGAAGTGAATGGGAATGAAATTCTCCGGGGTATCAACCTGACAGTAAATCTGGGAGAAATACATGCGATTATGGGACCTAACGGTTCCGGAAAAAGCACACTCGCCGGTGTACTCGCGGGCCGTGATGCTTATACGGTGACCGAAGGAGAGGTAATGTACCGCGGAAAAGACCTTTTCTCGCTCAATCCCGAAGAGCGCGCGCGCGAAGGACTTTTCCTTGCCTTTCAATATCCGGTCGAAATTCCCGGCGTCAATAATTCGTACTTCCTGAAAGCAGCGCTCAATGCCGTACGGAAATACCGCGGATTGGAAGAATTGGATGCCATGGATTTTCTCAAACTTATTAAATCGAGATTGAAGCTCATCGAAATGGATGAAAGCTTTCTGAACCGTCCGGTTAACAACGGATTTTCCGGCGGCGAGAAAAAACGGAATGAAATTTTTCACATGGCTGTGCTCGATCCTGTTCTCTCGATTCTCGACGAAACGGATTCGGGATTGGACATCGACGCGCTCCGGATTGTCGCGGACGGCGTCAAGAAGCTGCGCAGCAGCGAGAATGCATCGATTGTCGTGACGCATTACCAGCGCCTGTTGAATTATATCGTTCCCGACGTCGTGCATGTTCTTGTCGACGGCCGTATCGTAAAATCCGGCACAAAGGATCTGGCGCTCGAACTTGAATCGCGCGGCTACGATTGGGTCCGGGAAGAAACAGAACAGGCTGTATGACGGAGCAAAGCATGCAATCGACAGATCAAATAGTGCAATCATGGTACAGGTCGGATTTTGAAAAGTTCGAACAGGGATTGAACGGAGAAAAATCTACGCCGCGTCATGCGCTGCGGCGTCAGGCATTTTCAAAATTCATGGAAATGGGATTCCCGACAACTAAACACGAAGAATGGCGGTTTACGAATATACAGCCCCTTACGAAAACGCATTTCGAACCGGTTCTCGCGGATCGGACATCGAATATTTCTTTGGCTGATCTCGAATCTGTAATTTTGAAGGATGCTGTACGCGTAGTTCTTGTTGATGGATTTTTTTCCTCCGCGCTGTCAGATTTAAAAGATCTGCCCTCAGGAGTCGTTGTGGAAAGTCTTGCCGCCGCTCTGAAACATAATCGGCCCGAAGTGCTGATTCATCTTGGTGCATATGCGGATCCGAATGAGAATGCGTTTGCAGCGCTCAATGCAGCTTTTTTGATGGACGGTGTTTTTGTTTCTATTCCGCGTCAAACGATTGTCGAGAAAGCGATTCAGATTATCTATTTGGCGGCAGAGCGGATGAATCCGTTCGTTGCATATCAGCGCAGCCTGTTTGTCGCCGGCGATGCGGCTCAGGTTAAAATAATCGAGACATATTTCGGTCCCGGCAGTCAGGCATATCTGACAAATGCCGTATCGGAGGTCGTACTTGGAAATAATTCAGTTGTTGAGCATGACCGCATACAGCTTGAAGGTGAGAATGCGTTTCATATCAACACTTCTTCTGTGTATCAGCAGGCCGGAAGCGCATATCATTCGAATTGCATAACACTCGGGGGGCTTTTGGTCAGGAATACGCTCGCTGCCAGGCTTGATGCGGAGGGAATTGAATGTCATCTCAACGGCCTCCTGCTTGCTCATGGAAATCAGCTCATCGATAATCATACTTTGCTGGATCACGCAAAACCGAACTGCAGCAGTCATCAGGTCTATAAGGCTATTCTTGACGGAAAAGCACGCGGCGTCTTTAACGGAAAAATTATGGTGCATAAAGACGCACAAAAAACGAATGCCAGGCAAACGAATAAGACGCTTCTGCTCTCGGATGATGCCGTGATCAATACAAAGCCGCAGCTTGAAATATTTGCCGACGACGTCAAGTGCACGCACGGCGCTGCAGTGGGTCAGCTCGATGCGGAACAAATCTTTTATCTTCGCGCACGCGGCCTCGATGAATTGCAAGCGCGGGATATGCTGACGTATGCTTTTGCCGGTGAAGTTATCGCAAGCATCGGCATTCCGGCTCTCCGCGAACAAATGGATTTGCAGATTCATTCCCGGCTCGACCGCGGAAGAAAAGGCGCTGCATGATGACTGCGGAAAAAGAACAGAAGAAGACATCGGCAGCAGCATTCGATGTCGAAACGATTCGCCGGGATTTTCCGATTCTCTCGATTCAGGTACACGGAAAACCGCTCGTGTATCTGGATAATGCCGCGACGACACAGAAGCCGCTTGCCGTTCTCGATGCAATAGACCGTTATTACAGGCAAGAAAATGCCAATGTGCACCGCGGTGTACATGCGTTAAGCGAACTTGCAACGAAGAAGTATGAAGATGCCCGTGAGACCATAAGGGCATTTATAAATGCCGCCTCTGCGAAGGAAATTATTTTTACGCGCGGAGCAACTGAGAGCATTAATCTTGTCGCTGCAACCTTCGGAAGAAAATTTCTCAAACCGGGAGACGAGGTCGTTATCACCGCACTCGAGCATCATTCCAACATTGTTCCATGGCAGTTGATTTGCGAAGAGAAGCAGGCGAGACTGTGTGTCGCACCAATCGGCGACAACGGTGAAGTTCTTTTAGAGGAGTTTGAAAAGCTCCTGTCGGAAAAAGTAAAAATCGCTGCGATCAGCCACATTTCAAATGCACTGGGGACGATTAATCCGATGCGGCAGATGATTGAATCGGCTCACCGCTTCGATATTCCTGTCCTCATCGACGGTGCGCAGGGTTTGCCGCATTTGAAGGTGGATGTGCGCGCACTTGATGCGGATTTTTATGCGTTTTCTTCGCATAAGATTTTCGGGCCGACAGGACTCGGTGTACTGTACGGAAAAGAACGGCTTCTGGAGGCAATGCCTCCGTATCAGGGCGGCGGAGATATGATCCGTTCCGTAACATTCGAAAAAACTATTTTCAACGATCTCCCTTATAAATTCGAAGCAGGCACGCCGCATATCGAAGGAGCGATAGGTCTCGGTGCGGCGATGGAATATCTCCATACACTCGAGTGGGAATCAGTTATCCGTCATGAACATGCATTGATCTGCTCTGCGGCAGACAGGCTATCGGAGATCGAAGGTGTGCGGATCATCGGCACGGCAAAAGAAAAAGCCGGCGTCGTTTCGTTCGTTATGGACGGCATTCATCCGCATGATATCGGGACCATACTCGACCAGGAGGGGATTGCGATACGGACGGGACATCATTGTGCGCAGCCGGTGATGGATCGGTTCGGAATTCCTGCAACTGCGCGCGCTTCATTTGCATTCTATAATACCGTGGATGAGATCGATATGCTTGTTCAGGGCATTCAAAAAGTGAAAAAGGTTTTCGGCTATGTCTGATCTTAAAGCGCTGTATCAGGAAGTAATACTCGATCATAACCGCAACCCGCGGAATTACAGGAAGATGGATAACCCGGACAGCTTTCTGGAGGGGTATAATCCGCTCTGCGGCGACCGTTATACGATCTATATAAAAATGAAAGGCGAGGTCATCGAAGATATTTCTTTTCAAGGATCCGGCTGCGCCATTTCCAAAGCTTCCGCATCCGTCATGGGGAGCCTGCTGAAAGGAAAGACACGGGCCGAAGCGGAAGCTTTGTTTGATCAGTTTCATCATCTCGTGCGCGGAGAATCAAAAGCGGATGCGGAAGAATTAGGAAAGCTAGCTGCGTTCTGGGGGTCAGTGAATTTCCGGCACGGGTTAAATGCGCAATCCTCGCATGGCATACCATGAAGAATGTTCTCGAAAATAAAGCGGAATCCGTTTCGACGGAATAGGGAATTTTCATAACAAAGTCGATGTTCAATAATAAACGGAGAAGATATGACGGAAAATTTAACGGCAGCAGAAATTAGAGTAACACCTGAAGCGGCGGCGGAAATAAGGCGTGTCCGAACGGAAAATAAAATTCCCGATTCGTTATCGCTGCGCCTTGGCGTCAAAGACGGCAGCGGGTGCTGCGGGGTTTCTTATTTGATAGGATTCGACGATAAAGCGAACGAATCCGACCGTGTATTTCAAAGCGAGGGGTTGACGGTGTTTATCGATCTTCAAAGTCTCCTGCGTCTTTCAGGTTCAACGCTTGCATTTGCCGAGGGACCGGAAGGACGGGGATTTTATTTTGATAATCCGAATGAAGAAAAATGCGACTGCGGCGGCGGTTGTGACTGCGGGAAGTGATTATGGTTGCCCAAGAACAAGAACAGAAGCAAGAACAGCCGGCCAATGGCGAGCCGCAAGACAATCCCTCGCTCGAGTTGAATGCTCCGATTGCCGAAAGCCGCGTGTGGGACGTGCTGCGGGATTGTTACGATCCGGAAATCCCGGTGAATATCGTCGATCTCGGACTTGTCTATGACGTGAAAGTCGAAGAAGAGATTCCGGGCGAGGCAAATGTATTTATTGTGATGACATTAACAGCTCCCGGATGCGGGATGGGTCCTATGATCGCTGCGGATGTCAAGCGGCGGGCGGAACAAATTCCGGGTGTGCACAACGTAATGGTCGATCTCGTTTTTGAGCCGGCATGGAATCCGGGAATGATGTCCGAAGCTGCAAAATTGATTCTGAATATGTCGTAATTTCAAAATAAAGCGCTGCCGGAACTTCCCGCAGTGATATGATGTTGTATATTTTGAATTGAAAAGAGAAACCGCTTACACAATAGAGAAGAGAGGAATTGATATGGCGTATGAATGGAAATTCAAACCGCGTCCGTATACGGATGAAGAAGCAAAAAAACTGCTTGCGAATGTCGTCAGTCCAGAAACGACCGATTGGCATTACAACACGCACCATAAAGGGTATGTCACAGCCCTGAATAATATCGAAAAGGGACTGGAGACTGCTGATCGTTCGGGAGCAAACGGAAATTTCAGTCAAATAGGCGAGCTAAAGCGACGATTTACCTGGAATCACTCCGGAACGCTGCTTCATGATTTGTATTGGGAAGTTCTCGGCGGCGACGGCGATCCTTCCAGGGGACCGGAAATAAAAGCGGCGATTGAAAAAGAATTCGGATCGTTCGATACCTGGAAAGCGGACTTCAAGGCTTCCGCACTCTCGGCAAAACTCAGCGGATGGGGATTGCTTGTCTTCGACCGACTCTATTCGGAGCGGCTGCTCAATGTTCTGGTCGACGAACACCAATACGGCGCTATCTGGGGGGGAGTTCCATTGATTGCTCTTGATGTTTTTGAACATGCATATTATCATAAAGACGGCCCTGCCCGGGCAAAATATATAGATAACGTCATTGCGAACCTGCATTGGGGAAGAATAAACGAGCGGTACAAAAAATATGTGTTGGGGAAGTGAATGGTGAACAGTAAACAGCAAACTGTAAATTGTAAACGGTAAACGGTAAACGGTGAACTGTAAAAACGAAGCCCGGTTTTGCATAAGCGAGACCGGGCTTTTGTATTGATGACCTTGCGATCTTTTTCAATCCCGCTTCAATAATTGCAGTCCGGTTTCCTTTGCAATGGATTGTGCAAGACGCTCTCCTTCCGGGCTGAAAGACCAGTAAAAAAGCGCCTTAAGCGGATGCTGCTCTTGTATGGACTTGATGGCTGCAACGGTCAGGCGGCGGGCTATTCCTTTGCCTCGATATTCCGGCAGGACGAGGGCAGAGCAAAGATAAAGTGCGGTAAAAATCGAATCCTTTCGTGTCAATTCTAAAAGTTCATTTTCGTTGATGGTTCCTGCAATGAATTCCTTCATTACGCGGTCGGTTGTCGGAATGATTAAAATCCACGCGATCGGGCCGTTCTCATCCTCTTCCTGTGTGATAGTCGCTGGATGTATGTCCCTTAAGCGCTGCATAATATTTTCATCGACTGATATCTGATCAGGGTCGTTATGAGCTTGAAAAAATTCACCAGCAAGCTGAATCATTCGTTCGAGATTGTTCTTTGCCATGCTGTAAGGTACTGCGGACGGGGATAAGGTGCAAGTAGTTCTTAGTTCTTGGTTCGTGGTTCTTAGTTCGTAGTTCTTAGTTCGTGGTTCTTGGTTGGTGGTTCTTGGTCGGTCACTTAATTAGTTTCTATTTACCATTTATCATTTACCATTCACAATTCACTCTTTTAACTTTCATAACATTTCGGTATACTTGCTTAATCATAATGTGCAATTAAAGGTGATGGACTTTTACAGGCTTATTAATCTTATTTATTTTCTACTTGTCCGGCAGATTTTTGCTCAATCACCGGCTGAGTTTTCGATTAGTGCTCAAGCAGAGAAGCGATTTATTTCAAAAGTCAGCCAGGTCAACCTGCAGATGACCGTGCGGGATATCGTCAAATGCGGCAACCGGCTTGGAGGAACTGCATCCGGAGACAAAGCGGTTAAGTACGTCTCAGGCCGTTTAAAGGGGTATGGATTCGATCCTGAAGTTATTTCGGAGCCGGCTCAGCTTGCCTTTTCCGACGTACATTGGAATATCAAAATCGAAGAACCGAAACGTCTCCGCGGTCTTATTCAAGACGAATGGCTTGCCGGATATTCTCCTTCAGTGCGCGAACAAAAATCCCTGCTCACCTTCTGCCTTTTAGGTGCCGATATCGATAAGAATAAAATCGACGGCAAGGCCGTACTGCTGGACCGGCATCCTTCCGATGAAATATACAACGCGCTGGTTCAAGCCGGTGCACGCTGTTTGCTGACGTATGAACCCGTTCACTCTTCTGCATATTATTCCTACGCAATGATTACGACTTTGAAAGCATCCAAAGACAACCCGATTCCGGTTTACGATATTTCCACCTATGCAGGAGAGCGCTTGAAATCGGAATTGCAAAAAGGGATTCATGTAACGCTCAAATATTCTTCAAAATGCATCGTTGCACCGGGGCATCCCAAAACCATTATAGCGACCCTGCAGGGAACCGGAGACGGATATTATATCGTCTGTGCACACGGCGATTCCGATTCCGGCGGGCCGGGAGCCGACGATAATGCTTCAGGCGTATCCGGAGTACTGGAAATAGCCCGTCTTCTCAAAGGATTGATAGACGATGACGTCGTTCCGCCTCCATCGAAGAGTATTCGTTTTATTATTTGGGGAAGCGAAATAAATTCGTCCCGAAATTATATCCGGCAGCATGCATCGGAATTGCAAAAGATCGCAGGTGTCATCAATCTTGATGAAATCGGAATCGCACGTCCGCGCAATTGCATTTACTTTGAAGGGAATGATGTCGAACAGAATCACGACCTCTTGAAAATTTTTGAAAACATCGGCGAAAAATATGCCGGGCAGCGGGGATTCTGGAGAGAAGCGACCACAAATCCGATGCTCGGAGGAACGGATTCGCATGTTTTTCTGTCGAAGTCCCTGGAACTCCTCGGTCTGCCTTCGGCTGCAATTCCTGCTGTAACTGTTTTTACTGCGGCCTGGAATGAACCGAAAACCGTTGCGCAGACCGAAGGATGGCGTTCCAGGGCGTGGAAAGGGAAATCCGATTCCATCGTCATCGGCTATTCGCCGTATTATCATTCTACGCTCGATCTGCCGAAAATGACAACCGATAAAGAACCGGTCGATATGGCTTGGGGCGTCAATGCCGCCGGTCTTGCTTTGCTGCAGCTCTTGTGGAAATAAAATCCATGAAAAAGAATTTTCAATTCCAATTCGGCAGTATTGCCTATGATCTTTCATTACGTACGCATATCATGGGCATTCTTAATGTCACTCCGGATTCATTCTCCGATGGCGGTAAATATTTCAACATCGAAGAAGCATCGGCTCACGGCGTTGCAATGGAAAAGGATGGCGCGGATTTTATCGATGTGGGCGGAGAATCGACAAGGCCGGGGTCGGAGCCGGTCGGTGTCGACGAAGAGATGCGGCGGACGATTCCTCTTATCGAACAGTTGAAGAAGGAAATTAAGATTCCGATTTCGATTGATACGACAAAATCGGAAGTCGCTGATGCCGCCTTCTCCGCAGGCGCAGTGATGGTCAACGATATCAGCGGATTTACGTTCGATAGTCAAATGGCAGGGGTGGCAGCCCGGCATCACGCAACGGCTGTTCTTATGCACACGAAAGGCAAACCGAAAACGATGCAGATCAATCCGGCTTATGAAAATGTGACAAAAGAGGTTTTGCGTTTTTTATCCGTTCAGGCGGAGTCCGCAAAGCTGGCAGGTGTAGAGCAAATTATTATCGATCCCGGCATCGGATTCGGAAAAACCTTCGAGCATAATATCCGGATCCTGAAAGAACTTGCAGTATTTCGCACGCTTGGCTATCCTTTGCTCGTCGGCCCTTCCAGAAAATCTTTTATCGGCACGATTCTCAATCTTCCTCCGCATGACCGCCTGGAGGGAACTGCCGCCGCTGCTGCCGCCTGTATTTTTAACGGCGCGCAGGTTCTTCGCGTTCACGACGTTCGGGCAATGAAACGCATCGCGTTGGTAAGCGATATATTAAAGCCGGATGCAGCAGGAGAGTTTTCCGGAAAATGAATCTGATAGTACTTATTCCCGCATATCGTGCAGAGCAAACGCTTCCTGAATTGATTCGGAGAGTGCGGGGCGTGCTCCCGGATGCCGGCATTCTCGTCATTGACGACGGATCGCCGGATGCCACGGCACGTCTTGCCGAAGAGAATGGTGCGATTGTTCTGAGTCATACCGCTAATAGAGGAAAAGGCGCCGCGCTGCAAACAGGTTTCGATTATGTCCGTTCACAAACATCGGTCGATTTTGTGCTTACTCTGGATGCCGATCTTCAGCATCTTCCGGAGGACATTCCTAATTTTATTGCCGTTCAGAAAGAGACGAACGCCGATTTGGTTGCAGGGTGGCGGCAGAGAGGGGGGACGCGAATGCCGTTCCATAGGAGGATGTCGAATACCATCACATCGGCTTTGGTGGGGATACGGACGGGAGTGCTGATCAAAGACAGCCAATGCGGGTTCCGGTTGATCCGCAAAAAAGTGCTCGAAAAAGTTTTTACCGTTTCATGCGGGTATGAGGCGGAAACGGAATTTCTCATCAAAGCTGCAAAGCGGGGTTTCCGGTTTGCATGGGCGCCCGTACAGACCGTCTATGGAGAAGAAAAAAGTTATATGACACATTGGAGAACGACCATAAATTTTATCAGAGTTCTTTTTAAGGAATATGCATGAGCCGCTTTGAAGACGAACGTGCGGAAATGATAACGCTTCTCAAACAGCGTGGCATCGCTGATGAAGCGCTCCTCAAAGTGATGCAAAAGTTAGAGCGTCATCAATTTGTATCTCCTGCTTTCATCAGCCGGGCGTATGAAGACAGCGCACTGCCGATTGACAGCGGCCAGACAATTTCCCAGCCGTATACCGTTGCTTTTATGACGGAACAATTGCGGATCGGGTGGAAATTCATCCCTTCCGGAAAAGATGCGAAAGTTCTCGAGATCGGGACCGGTTCCGGTTATCAGGCTGCCATACTTGCAGAATTGGGCTGCCGGGTCTTTACGATCGAACGGCACATGGAATTGCACTTGCATTCACGGAAGCTGCTGGAAAAATTAGGCTATCACATTGCAACCCGGTGCGGAGACGGAACGGTCGGCTGGAGCGAATTTGCTCCGTATGACGGCATCATCGTTACTGCGGCAGCCCCTGAGGTTCCGGAACCGCTCCTGAAACAGCTTTCCGATGGAGGGCGTCTTGTTATCCCGGTCGGCGATCTTGAGACGCAATCGATCCGAATCGTTACCCGAACCGGAGACGCATATTCGTCTTATGAAGCGGTCGGATTCAAGTTCGTTCCGCTGATCGGAAAAAAAGGATGGAATGGGAAGTAGTAAACGGTAAATGGTAAATGGTAGCCGGAGGCCTGATGATGTTATCCCACGCCAGTAGGATTCAATTTGGTAAATAGGAGTGAATAGTTAACCAAGAACCAAGAACTACGAACCAAGAACTAATATGCAAGAACCAAGAACTAAAAAATGAAACTTTCAGAACGGATTCTTCTTGCAATCGTCGGTCCGACGGCGTCAGGGAAAACACATCTCGGTATGCTGCTTGCCAACCGGCTTAACGGTGAAATTGTTTCTGCTGATTCGCGCCAGGTCTATCGATATCTGAATATCGGCACTGCAAAACCGACAATCGAAGAGCTCCGCAGCGTCCGGCATCATTTTATCGATATTCTCGATCCATTGGAAGATTACAATGCAGGGATTTACTGCGAACAGGCACAGCGTTGTGTTGAAGAACTTTTTGGAAAAGGGATTCAACCGATTCTTGTCGGCGGGACAGGATTATATGTGAAGGGAGTGATCGACGGTTTTTTCAACGGACCGGGAAAAGATGAAAATATACGCAGGCAATTGGAAGAGGAAGCTGCCAAAGAAGGGCCGGAAAAACTTTTTTTGCGGCTGATGCAGGTCGATCCGCCGACTGCTTCGAAGCTCGATTCTACAAAAGCAAGGAGAATCATCAGAGCGCTTGAAGTATATGTCAAAACGGGAAAAACTCTTTCCGATCACCACGCAGAGCAGAATTCAAAACCGTCGTACGGCGTTATGCAGATCGGTTTGAAATGGGACCGAAAAGTTCTCTATAATCGAATCAACCGGCGCGTCGATGTCATGCTGGAAAGAGGATTGATTGAAGAATCAGAAGGACTCCTGAAGCGTGGAGTGCCGCGAACAGTCAATGCTCTCAATACGGTCGGATATAAAGAGGTGTTTGACTATTTAAGCGGTACGATCGACCGGGACAGGATGGCCGAACTCATCAAGCAGAATTCCCGCCGATTTGCAAAACGTCAGATGACATGGTTCCGGGCAGATGAGAGGATTCGATGGTTGCAGGTCGATGAGGCGACGAACTGGGAAACGCTGGCCGATGAAATCGTAAAGCTATTCTTAGATCGAAAGCAGAAGATCTGAAAGACAATGGTGCACTTTAAATTTAATAAATAGGGGAAAAGAGGGAGAGTAGAGAACTAAAGGGGGAAAGATTGTTTTTATGACTTTCAATTTGTGTTCGAGCATTTATTCAAATTTTAGCATAACTCGAATTCGATTTTCTCGGTAAAAAATACCCTTTAATACAGTTGGGATTTATAATGCAAATTTGAATATGATTTTTTTCTCTAAATCCTGCACCCTCATAAAGTTGTTTTCCTTCCCAAAACGCAGCCCTTACTGAATCAAATGGCGGCTGTTTTCTGTCACGTTGCATTATATGAACCATATTAATCACCCTACAATCAAGTTCTCTTATGAGGCTATCAATTTTACCATTCGGAGTGCGATTAATGGGCAATGGTTCGCCTGAAACAGAATACAATTCATTGAGGATTTCATAGGCCAATTTAACAAGTTTTAAGTTCTTGTAATCAAGCAAATCCAAACAATGGCCGAGATTGATAACCGCTCCAATAACTGCGGGGTGTTTAACTATTGAGCGATGATTCGGAGGGGGAGACTTTTTTAAATCGTGAGCGTATGCCTTTGCTCGTTGGGGATCATTTTCCCAAAAATATATACCTGTACCTAACCAATCGTATGCATTCTTACTTTTTTCAAGACCCTCTTTTTCAGAGATTATTTTTTTTACAACAGATTCATCGCAACCATGAAACCCCAAAACTAACCCCGATCTGGTTGCGTACATACTTGTTTTCGGCTTTTAGATAGTTTCCCGGTTTCCGTAAAATTATCTAATTTTTTGATGAATTTTTTAGCGGCATCTTTGTCTTTTGGAATGCTTTTTTTGTACTGAATAAGATATTTTACAAAAGCTTCATTATCGGCTTGTGTCACATCGTCCTCCTTTTCTTCGTCTCTCCTATATGATAGCCAATATCAGGTATAAACACAAATTAATTTTTTATTAAAGTCACCAATGATTATCGAATAATAAAATCAAGGTTTATTGTATATCATTAAAATAATCCATATAGAATACGACAAAAATGTCGCATTGTCAAGATATTACATCAATAATAGTTTTATTAGAATTCATAAGTTTGAAAGCACAGACGATGAACGCCAAGATGATCGATAAACCGACTATGTGGGAACAACCCCTTCCTTTTCTTCATAATGCACCACTACCAGCTAAATGCTCAAATTGATTTTCCGGCATCTCTTTCGTATATTATTAAATTAGGAATTTAGATGGGGCGTAGTCCCGCTTTCAGCGGGATAAACTCCGCATGGCTAGCGCGTGGCGCCTGGGGCGCCAAGGTCGGGAGCAGCCCAAAAAAGTTCTTTGATCAAATAAATTTTTAAATTGTAATTAAATCGGGGCGTAGCGTAGCCTGGCTAGCGCGTGGCGCCTGGGGCGCCAAGGTCGGGAGCAGCCCAAAAAAGTTCTTTGATCAAATAAATTTTTAAATTGTAATTAAATCGGGGCGTAGCGTAGCCTGGCTAGCGCGTGGCGCCTGGGGCGCCAAGGTCGGGAGCAGCCCAAAAAAGTTCTTTGATCAAATAAATTTTTAAATTGTAATTAAATCGGGGCGTAGCGTAGCCTGGCTAGCGCGTGGCGCCTGGGGCGCCAAGGTCGGGAGCAGCCCAAAAAAGTTCTTTGATCAAATAAATTTTTAAATTGTAATTAAATCGGGGCGTAGCGTAGCCTGGCTAGCGCGTGGCGCCTGGGGCGCCAAGGTCGGGAGCAGCCCAAAAAAGTTCTTTGATCAAATAAATTTTTAAATTGTAATTAAATCGGGGCGTAGCGTAGCCTGGCTAGCGCGTGGCGCCTGGGGCGCCAAGGTCGGGAGCAGCCCAAAAAAGTTCTTTGATCAAATAAATTTTTAAATTGTAATTAAATCGGGGCGTAGCGTAGCCTGGCTAGCGCGTGGCGCCTGGGGCGCCAAGGTCGGGAGCAGCCCAAAAAAGTTCTTTGATCAAATAAATTTTTAAATTGTAATTAAATCGGGGCGTAGCGTAGCCTGGCTAGCGCGCTTGGTTCGGGACCAAGAGGTCGGGAGTTCAAATCTCCCCGCCCCGACAATGATAACTGATGGACAAAAAGATATAGCGCAGCGCGTGGCGCCTGGTGCGCCAAGGTCGGGAGTTCAAATCTCCCCGCCCCGACAAATGTTTTATGTGTATGTACTATGGAGTGAGGCGTTACATCGCTATTATGTCGGTTCGACAGCTGATGTGAGCAATCGTTTGCGTGAACACAATAGTGGTGAGTCGGCGTCGACAAGAAACGGGATTCCGTGGATAGTGATTTATCATGAAGAATTTCGCACGCGATCCGATGCGATGAAAAAAGAAAAACAAATCAAGGCCCGCGGGATAAAGCGCTATCTTGTGGAGCAAAAGGGCAGAGATTAGCGCAAGGCGCCTTAGTCGACAAGGTCGGGAAATTAAATCTCCCTGCTGACATCCTTCAAAAGAAAACAAATCTATGCCATCCCATATCGTCGCTATCATAGGCCGCCCTAATGTCGGCAAATCGACATTATTCAATCGTATACTCGGTATGCGCGATGCTATCGTTTTCGATACGCCGGGCGTGACCCGCGATCGGCTGTATGCGGAAACCGAATGGGCGGGGAAACAATTTACCATCATCGACACCGGCGGATATGTACCGAAATCAGAAGATGTCTTTGAAAAAGCCATCCGGGAACAGGCGGAAATCGCTATTGAAGAAGCGGATTCCATCGTTTTTGTCGTCGACGCTCTCGAAGGAGTGACGCCGCTCGATAAAGAAATCGCCAATATCCTTCGCCAATCGAATAAACCGATTCATCTCATCGTCAACAAGATCGATTCCGAGCAGCGGGAAAATCTAACGGCGGAATTTTACAGTCTCGGACTCGGCGAACCGATAAGTCTTGCAGCGTTGGGCGGCAGAAGGATCGGCGATTTTCTCGATCTCATAACAAAGAAAATCAGACGTGCAGGACGCCCGGCAAAGGAAAGTCGTCTCCGGCTTGCTGTGATCGGGAAACCGAATGTAGGGAAATCTTCCCTTGTGAACGCGCTCCTTGGAAAACAGCGTCAGGTTGTGACCGATATTCCGGGTACGACGCGTGATGCCGTCGATTCTATTTTTCAGTACCTGGATCAGGAAATTGTGCTTGTCGATACGGCGGGTCTTCGCAAGCGGAGCAAGATCGAAGAGAGTGTGGAATTCTACAGCACGCTGCGAACACTTCGAGCCATCGACCGAAGCGATGTAGCCGTTATCTTGTTCGACGCGAATCAGGGGGTCGACAAGCAGGATTTACAGATTATCGATGCAACGATACAAAAACACCGTTCCACTCTTATCGCAGTGAATAAATGGGACCTTATCGAAAAGGAAACAAATACAGCGCGGAAGCTTGAGCTGATCATTCAGGAAAAACTTGGAGAACATAAATATCTTCCCGTTGTGTTCATATCTGCGCTGACCAAACAACGCATCCTGAAAGTTGTCGATGTTGCACTGGCGGTCAACGAACAGCAGCACCGCCGCATCTCAACAAGCGCGTTGAACAAAAAGATTATGGCGGATATCGAACACTATCCGCCGAAGTCGTCGTCCCCGAAAGAGATCAAGATGAAATATGCAACACAGATCAAGACGAATCCTCCGATGTTTGCATTTTTCTGCAACGAACCGAAACTTGTTCAGGAAAGTTACCGGCGGTATCTGGAAAACAGACTCCGCGAACATTTTGGTTTCGCCGGTGTTCCGCTCGGTATTGTCTTCAATAAAAAATGAGCATAAGGACCTTCCGAAGGTCACCTTCGGAAGGTGGTGTCATTCGAATTATGACAATCATGAAAGGCCAATTATTCCGTAATAGACTGAGAAGTCCCAAAGTAAAGTCCTCAATCGGAAAGGCAACGGCGCCGTGAAAAACCTCATAATCATCGATCATCCATTAATCAAACGCGATTTGACGATTCTGCGGAATAAAAAAACACCGGATCATTTGTTCCGGGCTGTTTTAAATCGCACAGCGCGGCTCATGGCTTATGAAGTGTTGCGTGAATTGAAGATGGAAAAAATTAATGTCCTGACGCCGCTGGAAAAAACCGGCGGGTATATTCTCAAGCAGCCGATCGTTCTTATTCCTATTTTACGTGCCGGTCTGGGCCTGCTCAACGGATTTATGGAAGTGATACCCGAAGCACGAGTGGGACATATTGGCCTCTATCGGAACGAGACGACGCTTCAGCCGATCGATTATTATTTTAAAGTGCCGAAAAATATCAGCAATGCGCTGGTCTTTATTCTCGATCCGATGCTTGCAACGGGAGGGAGCGCTGCTGCTGCGACTTTTTATTTGAAAGAGAGCGGCGCACATGAGATCCGGTTTGTCAGTCTTGTTGCCGCGCCGGAAGGCGTGAAATTAATGCACAAGGCTCATCCGGACATTCGCATATATACTTGTTCGCTGGATCGAGAGTTGAATGCCCGCGGATATATACTTCCCGGACTCGGCGATGCCGGTGATAGAATATTCGGGACTGAATAGACATGCAGAGGTTATTCTTTTCGGTCTTCATTCTTCATTTTGCAATCTCAGTTGTTTGGGCACAGTCATCCCGATGGCAGCTCGAACCGCAACTGCAAAAAGGCATCTCCGCCGGAGTCGATTTAATTCTCAAGCAAGAATATTCGAAAGCGGATTCACTTTTTTCCGAACTCTGCCGCGAATATCCGGATCATCCTTCCGGATATCTTTATCGCGTTGCAGTGCTGCAAGCACGCTCAATTGATTTTTCCGTACCGGTCGAGCGGGAAATATTCGATTCGCTGCTTGTAATTGGAAGATCTGCAGCGGAAAAAATGCAATCTCCATGGAAAGAATACTATCTTGGCACAGCAGATGGTTGTGATGCGTACGAACGCGCCGAGCGGGGCGCATGGCTTGCAGCAGTTCGCTACGGGTCTTCCAGCGCCTCAAAGTTCGAAGAAGTCATTGAACAGGATTCGTCGTTTTACGATGCATACGTCGGCGTCGGAACTTATTATTACTGGCGAAGCCGAAAAACGGAATTTCTTCATTGGATTCCTTTTATGCATGACAGCCGTGCGGAGGGAATTCGGCTGTTGGAAATCGCAGCAGAAAGAGCGGATGAAAACCGATATGCGGCAATCAGCGCCCTTATTTCCATCGAATTGGATGCGAAAAATTACGAACAGGTTGAATACTGGTCCAAAGCAGCTTTGAAACATTATCCGGATACGAGGGTTTTTTTGTGGGGACTTGCAACTGCCTATGACCGCTCGAAGCGGTATCAGGAAGCCATTCCCGCCTATCGGACTCTTTTAGAAAACCTTATCCTGGCTCAAGAACCGCATCCGTACGACGAAATCGTCTGCCGGCTGAATCTTTCAAAATCACAATTGGCCACCGCCGATACGGCAGGAGTCCGCGGGCATTTGCAGAAAATACTTTCTTATGAGTCTGTGCAATTTCCGGAAGCGCTTCAAAAACGGGCTGAGGCGAAATTTCAAAATGCCCGGCAAATCCTGAATTCTCTGGGGAAAAAATAACTTTCCGCAATTCTTCTCTCCGCTTGACATTCGGCAGGGAATCTCTATATTATTTTAGGACTGTAGTCCCGGAAACATCCGACATTGTTTTTCGGGATGACCGCGGGGATGTTCAGTTTGAATCAAAGGCTGATTCATTACATCTTAAGCATATTCATTATGCGCGGAAATTTTTAATGACAGGTCACGATGATCGATAGTCAATATCAAAAACGGCTCGATAATCTTCTAAGCGTATGCCGCAAAAACTTGCGTTCAGTCGACGAAGATCTCATCACGCGGGCTTTTATGCTGAGCGTTGACGCGCACAAGCATGATTTGCGCGCTTCCGGAGAGCCGTACTTTCTTCATCCGTATGAAGTGGCTATGGTTGTTGCAAAAGAAATTCCATTAGACGACGTTTCGGTTGCAAGCGCGCTGCTCCATGATGTGGTGGAAGATACGGAATTCGAGTTGAAGGATATTCGTGCGGAATTCGGCGACACGATTGCCGATATCGTCGATGGCGCGACAAAAATTACCGGACTTTTTGAGAGCCATGAAGTTACCCAGGCGGAAAGCTATCGAAAACTGCTGCTATCCATGGTCAACGATGTCCGCGTTATGCTGGTCAAATTTGCCGACCGCCTTCATAATATGCGCACGCTGGAATACCTCCCGCCGGAAAAACAGCAGCGCCTTGCGAAGGAAACTCTGGATATTTATGCGCCGTTTGCCCACCGTTTCGGCCTTGCCAAAATAAAATGGGAGCTGGAAGATCTGGCGTTCAAGTACCTGCAGCGTGAAGAATACGACAAAGTAGCGCGCCAAATCCGCTCAAAGCGGCGTGAACGCGAATCGTACATTAATAAATTCGTTCAGCCGATCAAAAAGAAAATGGCAGAGTCGGGCTATGTGTATGAAATCGCAGGCCGCCCGAAGCACATTTACAGCATCTATAACAAATTAAAGCGCCGGGGAAAACCCTTAGAAGAAATTTACGATCTCTTTGCTGTTCGCATTATCATCGATACGGCAGACAATAACGCATGCTATGGTGTTTACGGCATGGTGACCGAGGAGTACAAGCCTATTCCCGAACGGTTCAAAGATTATATTTCCGTCCCCAAACAGAACGGTTATCAATCGATTCATACGACCGTTGTCGGTCTGGAAGGACGTATGGTAGAAGTTCAGATTCGCACGAAAGCGATGCACGAAGTTGCGGAAAAAGGGGTCGCAGCGCATTGGATCTATAAAGAAAATAAATCGGTGCTCGATAAGGAACTGGAAAGCTGGATCAGCTGGGTGCGCGATCTCTTTGAGCAGAAAGATGCAGACACACCCAGAGAGTTGATGGAGAGTTTCAAGCTCAATTTATATCAAGATGAAATATATGTCTTCACTCCGAAAGGCGAATTGAAAAATCTTCCGCGCAACTCCACCCCCATCGATTTCGCTTTTGAAATTCACTCAAATGTTGGCTACCATTGTATAGGCTCGAAAGTGAACGGTCGTATCGTTCCTCTCAACACACTTCTCCGCAGCGGCGATCAGATAGAAATCATCACATCCAAGAATCAAACTCCGAATCCCGATTGGGAGCAGTTCGTTGTTTCGCACAAAGCCAAAGCGCATATCAGGAAATATATAAGAGAAGAAATTTATAAACATGCGCAAGAAGGTCGCGAGTTGTGGGAAAAGAAGGTCAAGCGGCGGAAAGTGCATATCAACGACGATGAACTCGATAAGTTCGTTCACGTGCTAAAATTCAACGATGTTCAGGATTTCTTTTTGGCTATCGCCGATCAAAAAGCGGAACCGGATACGATCATCGAGCAGTATGTGCTCAGGTCCAAACCTTCCACCGGCGAACAGGCTGTCGAAGATACCTCTCTGTTCAACCGGTTTGTCAGTACAGCGCGTGAATTGACGAGCGGAATTTCGATACGGGGCGAGAACGAAGGTTTTATGTACCAGCATGCAAAATGCTGCAATCCGATACCCGGCGATGAGATTACCGGATTTGTCACGACCGGCGAAGGCATTAAGATTCATCGGAAGGACTGTAAGAACATACTTACATTACGTCTTGCGGAAAGCGCCCGCATTGTAGAAGTGGCATGGCCGTCTTCAAACGGCGCGGATTTTGTTGTCGGAATCCATATTGCCGGCGAGGATCGCCCCGGCCTTCTCAACGACATTACGCACGCTATTTCCACGTACCAGAATACGAATATCCGAAGCGTCAATATGGATTCGAAGGGCATCGTTTTCGACGGCAAAGTGATTCTCTACGTCAAAGATACCGGACATCTTGCACGGGTGATCGAGAAGATTAAAAAAATCCCGAATATCCTTTCGGTAGAACGTCTTGTTGGATAACACAGAAATGAATACTCCCCAAAGGATTATCGGAATCGATTATGGATCCAAACGCATCGGGCTTTCGATAAGCGATCCGCTCGGTATAATTGCCCGGCCTATCGATGCATTAGTCAACAACGATGCATTCTTTACCGCTCTAAAGACGATTGTCCAGCATGAGCAGGTAAAACTATTCGTTGTCGGTATGCCGCTTAATTTAAAAGGCCAGACTGCATTCAAAGCGGAAGAAGTACGCGATTTCATCGATCGGTTGAAGCGTGAAACCGGACTCGATATCGTGACGTGGGATGAGCGCTTTACCACGACCATAGCGCAGAAAACGCTTCGCGAAATGGGAACAAAAAAATCGGAACGTCAGAAAAAAGACGGGCGAATCGATTCAATGGCGGCGGCAATTCTTCTGCAGAGTTATTTAGACAGTACAAAATATTCCCGCTCTTGCTGATGATGGAACAATCGCTCAAACCGCAGGCGGTTCCGGAACAGACAGATCAAGAGCCGCCTCGGCTTATACCGACGCCGGGATTTTCTGACAAGGCCGCACATTGGCTATGGCAGCATAAGATCAGCTCGGCACTGCTGGCGCTGATGGTGATCTTTATTCTGCAGATTGTGACTCTTCCATACGGGGAAATAGATCGTATGAAAACTACAAACCCCGGCGAATCTGCTTTCATGCGGGAACATGCAGAACGGGCCCGAGAGCAAAAGATGCCTTTTCATAAAATGCAGTACTGGATTCCCCTGAAAACAATTCCCGCAGATGCCGTTGACGCGGTTATACTCGCAGAAGACGGAACCTTCTGGTGGAATGAGGGATTCGATTGGTACGAATTCCGGGAATCGGTAGAAAAGAATTTTGAAGAAGGACGGGCGGCTCGCGGCGCGAGCACTATTACGCAGCAGCTCGTTAAAAATCTTTTTCTCTCCTCGTCCAAGAATCCGCTCCGAAAGCTGAAGGAATGGGCCCTGACGTGGTACATGGATCGAACGCTGAGCAAGAGCCGCATTATGGAAATTTATCTGAACGTCATCGAATGGGGAAACGGAATTTACGGAATTGAAGCAGCATCGAGAATCTATTTCGGGAAAGGAGCATCGGAACTAAACAGGGAAGAATGCGCCCGACTTGCAGCGATTATTCCAAGTCCCCGTATGCATCGGGCCAATACCGATTCGAAGTATGTCCTGCGCCGTTCGCAAATTATCCTTGAGAGAATGTCGGCGCGCGGGTTATGAGATGAGGGAAGCGGAGTATGAATTACAGAGATATTCAGGATCTGATCGATGAGGGAGAAGGATTTGCAATCGAACTGAAGCGGAAAGTTTCCAAACCGCAGAAAATTGCAAAGACCATGATTGCCTTTGCAAATACCAAAGGAGGCACCATACTCTTCGGCGTTGATGACGATCATACAATTGTCGGCGTGGAAAGTGAAAAGGAAGAGATGGAAATGATTCAAATCGCAGGGAGTTATTACTGCGATCCCCCGATCGAGCCGGTCATCGATATCGTTCCTTTTAAGAAAAAAGACGTCATTGCCATTACCATAGCAGAAAGCGACCGGAAGCCGCATGTGCTTTTCGTCGACGGCGACGATGAACCCAAAGACGGAACCAATGTGTACATCCGGGTCGACGATAAAACCGTGGAGGCGAGCAAAGAGGTTGTAAAAATTCTTGAATCGGAAAATCCGGATGCCCCGCCGTTGCGCATTGCCCTGGGAGACAACGAACGCCGCCTGTTTGAATATCTTGATGTGCATCAAAGGATTACCGTCAAAGAATACGCCCGCGAGATCAACGTCTCACCCCGCAGAGCTTCCCGGTCTTTGATACAACTTGTTCGTGCCGGAGTCATGCGCATTCACACGAATGAAAAAGAAGAATATTATACGAGAGCTTTTTAAGAAGGCAGAAGGCTGAAGGCTGAAGTATGGAGGATGAAGTATGAAGGATGAAATATGAAAGCTAAAATCTGAAGTATGAAATCTGAAGTATGAAAGATGAAATATGAAAGATGAAATAATAATTGGGGGAAAAATATGGGAAAACCTTATGATATTAGGGAGCGGGTATTTGCGTATGCGCTTGAAGCGATTCAACTTTATCAAACATTGCAGGAGAAAAAAGATGGAGCTGGAAAGATTATAGGAAAACAATTACTCCGTTCTGCAACAAGCATCGGTGCAAATATCGAAGAAGCGCAATCCGGTGAGAGCAAAGCTGATTTTATTCACAAATACGGTATAGCACAAAAAGAAGCGCGCGAAAGTTTATATTGGCTTCGTCTCCTCGAAGCATCACAACTTTCTTCCAATCAACATATTCAGTCTATGCTCACGGAAACGAATGAACTTATTGCTATCATCACATCAATTATCGTAAACACAAAAAAGAATCAAAAATGACTCCAAATAAAATTCAAATTACAGAATTCATAATTCATGCTTTAGAATTCATACCACAACTACTCAGCTTATTTTGAAACAATTGTTTTTTGCTCGGTTTTCAATCTTCCTGTAAAACAGGGAAATTAAGTATCATGCATTCACATGATACATTTTTATATCTCCAAGAGGCTGTCCCAAGAGTTCATTTGATAGTAGGATAGGCCTTCTTGCTCGCCTGACTGCTGACACAATCACGCAGGCAGGCCTGTCTAATATTGACGAAAAATGACAAACGGGAATGTTTGCCCTACCATGACTCTTCTTTAAGTGAGGGGGATTTTTGATCTTTCAATATCACGCTTAACCGCGGAAATATAGGAGGAGTAGAGAGAAATATAACCGAACGCGCTTTAGAATGGCCAGGAAATGTGTCGTTGAGGCACTGCGGAATATTGATTCAAGAGTTATATGCTAATCCCATAAATAAGCCGACCCATTATCGACCATCACTCCATTGCATCTTGGACAAGCCTCGCCATGATTCCATATTCTTATATTATGATTTTCCGATTGAGGACAGCGCATCGGCATAATTACGTGCTTTGATGTTTCTTCAAGAACGGCGAGGTCTAAACATATAAATGTTCGGCGAAAATTCCCTCGTTTTGTTATAATATCATAGAGCTTGCTACATTCACGGCAAAACATCGTAATTGTTTCGCAACGAAAACCGCCGTCTGGCCCACCAGATACTATTGCCTGATAGCCGCAATTCTGGCAATGAAAACGAAATCTCTCACCCATTCTTTTGAGACCAAGTCAACAAGTCGTCAAATATTGAAATGAATTCGTTTACTTTGGGTCCCCATAAATCAATCGCAACGTTTTTATAAAGTGTTTCTTTTGTTATAGGAAATTTTAATTGTTGGGCAAGCATTGCAATCCAACGCATCCTAAAGTCTTGCGCAGATTCATCAATGTATTCGAAGCTAAGTTGTAGATTTCCGCTTGAATACACAGTAAAGGGGGAACGGTTGCCCGTTGCAATAAACTTTGGATTAAACGACCCTGTCGTCGCACCTGTACCCCATGTAATGTCCTTTGCAGATTTTTTCGAATAGTCATAAAGCTTTCTTATGAATTCCACATTCTCTTTCGATAAGTTGGCATTAGCATCTTCAAAATAACTATTTTCATCCCACGTTCTTCTCCCTGAAGTGCTCCGTGGAACTGCTACATCTTTTTTTACTTCAGAGCCAAAGAGTTTTGGAATGACAATTTCGTACTGCGCAAACTTATAATATTCCATTTCCACCGCATAAATATCGAAACGAGTATTCACATTGAGAAACACGATAAGGTCTTTAAGCTTGTCGGAAAGCTTGTCCATAAGGACTACGAACCGAAAATTACCACTATTGAGATTTTGCCGCGATTTTTCGAGCAAATGTTCTGTTTCTTCAGAGGAAATAGCAAAATACTCCTGAAGCTTGCTTCTGACATCGACGCCAAACGTTAATCTGGCATTGTCATCAATAGCAGCAATAAATGAAATGGCGTCCGAATGCCGCCAAAGTGATGCGCCGTAATCCAACACTTGAGCAACCACAAATCGCTTGTCCGCATTCTTATAGAGTTTTGTTTCAATGACATAGATTTCGCCTTCTTTATCGACACCGATTGCATCAATAGGACCGCTTTCAGTATCAAACTCACGGGCGAGAATAAGTAACCGTATATCTTCCTTTATTTCATACAATGGAAGACTTTCAGGATTGTTAAAGATATATTGCTGTAAGTTATCTTCTGCTTCGAAGGTTGATTTATCAACTCGTTGCGCTTGTGTACCATTCTTCGTTATGATCAATGACATTGGGATGCTCCAAATTTTCTTAAATTATTTATTTTGCAACTCTTTTGGTTTCTGTTCATGTATCAACTGTTTTCCTTAATTTTTCGACAATCTCCACCATACCATAGGTATCTAATCCGCAATATTCTTCAAGATTTTTTCTGACTTTGTTTCTTTCTTTTTCGCTTACGCCATCTCCAAAGGTTACCCGGATATATTCATTGCTTGCCGTCCCTCCATCGCCGATTTCCATATCTTCGTATCCTTTGCCTGTAAGGACAGGTAGGACAGATTTTATTGAAGCCGATCCCATCTGCTGAGGGTAATAGTATGCAAAAGACCGGAATGGCTCCAGCAGATCGATGAATCTTTCCTGAATTGATTATAAGATATGAATATTATTGGGGGAAATGAAATGATACACTTTGCTTGATTTTAGAGTTTGAAACAGGTAAAATGACACCATGTAAAGCGCTTACGACTATACTTTACCACCGAAAAGCACAAAATGAAGGCCATTGCGAAAGAACGGCGACAGATAGAACTCTTCTCTATTATTCAGACATCTAAGACAGCTCTGTCGATTGCCGATCTCTGCGCAAGCTTCGACGTTGAAGTTGCGACAATTCAGAGAGACCTGAGAGAATTACGAGAACGCGGTATTCCTATTCACAGTGTTAGAAGAGGCGTTCAATTGCCGGGGAAACTCGATGTCAAAACCTACCAGCATATCCTCTCTCTTTACCTTGCATCAGTTGGTAATGTTATTAGCTATCCGAAAAACATTTCTTTGATGGTTCGGAAACTTCAAGGTAAATCCGTTGATTTGTTCGTATCGCTTGTGAGAGCGATTGAGAGCAGGCATGTTGTTCGCTTGTCATATTATAAAATGTTTGATGATGATACGGTAATCAGAGATGTTGAGCCATACGATCTGATCCCGACTTCGAGAGACTGGCGGCTCATAGCCAAATCGGACGGCTATTACAAGCAGTTTTTGGTTGAGAACATCGAGAATATTGAAACCCTGGAAAAGAGGTTCCAACGAGCGAAGGAATACGACAGCACGGATTTTTTTAAAAATACCTTCAATTACTGGCGGGGTTCGTCTGAATTTGATGTCGTTTGCCGATTTAGTAAGAAAGTAGCGCCAATTATTAAAGCTGGGATGTGGGCGGAAGATCAGGAAATAATTCAACAAAAAGATGGAACTATCATTTTAAAGATGAAAGTTAATTCTCTTGAACAGGTTGGCGATTGGCTGATGGGATGGGGTGGAGAAGTGATAATAATATCTCCAAAATCATTGAAGGAATATATTTTCAAGAAAGCAAAGTGTATTATCAATAATTTATAACTTAAGGAGGGACAACTCATGAGTAATCCATTGTCTAATAATTCGCGAAAGCAAGTCCAACTAAATAAAATTAACTTTAACGATTTATTAATTTTAGACTGTGATATTGATAAATATAATTTTAATGTATATTTGAACAATGGCGAACATCATTTAATAAAAGGCTTTTGCACAAGATGTGAAAAGAAAGGTATAAATGTTTGCCCTACCGACTCAAGCTTTAGATTACAAAACATTTCTCATGGGGCAACTTCAAAAGATGTCCTTTTAGCGTGTGGCCAGCAAAATATAGACTTGACAGATTGGAAAAGCGAAGGTGTAATGTTTCTTATGGAAGGACCAAGTAAAGGCTATGATTTTTATGAGGGAAATAAATGTAATAGATACAAAAAGAAACCGACAAAAGAATGGTATTGGATTCACAAAACGCGAGGAAAATATTCTTACCCGCAAGAGTTTAAAGGTGGCCAATATGGTGGATTATTTAATAGCATTATTTTCACATTCAAGCTAAAAAATGCCTATCTAACAAACCTCGTAAAATGTGGGTTAAACAATAAGGAGGGTAAATACAAAGGAATCGAAGAATACAATCCAGAATGCAAAAGTACCTGTTATGAAAACATTCTATTAAAAGAAATTGATATAATTAAACCAAAAGTCGTTTTTTGTTTTGGCAGTAAAGTCTTTGATTATTTATGGGAGCAATATCCTAACAATCCTTTCCCTTGGACAGTGGTTTCTTTACCGCATCCTGCAGGACGAAGAAGAGGATTTAAAAATGAATTTTACAGACATTTATATTTTACTATGATTTTGGAAGGCCTTTATAAGTCTCATATTTATACAATTATAGATGCAGAAAATAAATTCAAAGATTTCTTAACTTTGAATAAATAAAATCGCTATACGACAGCGGATCATAAATTGCATCTTTGGAAGGCACATCAATTTTGCGATGACTTAGCTAATAAGGTTCATAGCAATACTTGAAGAGTATGAATATATTGGCAAATGGGAAAATTATTACCAATATAATTATCATTCAATGATGCGAAGTTCTCTCGCTTGTCGGCTATCTTTACATAAAATATGGAGCCGACATTGGACACAGAGAGCAATGCAGTTGAGGATCAGCAATTCACTCCAAGTTCTTATGAAGAGAACCTGATCCATTATCATTACGAATTCATCAAAAGTCTCCTCTACCGTATCCGCTCAGAAATCCTTCAATATCCGGATTGCCATGTCATTCGAATAACCGGATTATCCGATGGGTTTCATCATAAGCCAAAACTCATCTCCGTTACAATAGAAAAAAGCACCGGCTTTATACGCATCATCGATAACTATATCACGGCAACTGTACTGTTCGAGAAGCAATTATACGACCTTTCAATGTTTGTGTCGTTTAGAACACAAAGGATTGATTTTACAATCGTTGTTTTAGCCCAAGTTCGACACTTGAAAACTATTTTTAATCAATTTGTAATTGTAATTGGCGAATGCAGAACGCATGAAGGGATTTGGATAGAAAAGTCCATGTAGTGAAAACCTACCCCCTTGCGAAGGCAGGTCATGATGTCGTATATTGGTGCATGTTTCTTCGAAAGTTTTCCACTGACAAAGATGGCAAGCGGCTCGACTATTGGGCATTAGTCGAATCAGTACGAACAGAGCGAGGACCACGGCAACGTATTGTTTCATATCTTGGCGACATGGATGAAGGCGGGCGACTTGGCATTCATCACGCAATTGAAAAAGATCTGTCAGTTCAAGAATCGCTTTTCGATGTGACTTTACCCGAGTGGGCTGAGGTCAATGTTCGCAAAGTACGCACGGAACGCAGTCGGCGTTTCGGTGACGTGTGGCTTGCATTAGAGCTCATCAAGAAACTCGGTCTGGGTAACCTTTTCGATGAAATGATGCCGGATATTCACCCGAAGATTTCGTGGGCTCGCTTGGCGGAAGTCTTGGTCATCTCACGCTTCTGTGAACCATCGAGTGAACTTCACATCGCACAACAATTCTACGGCAAGAGTGCATTATCAGATCTCATGGGCATCGCCGATGAAGACATCTACGACAACCGTTTGTATCGTGCACTGGATAAACTATTGGAACACAAAGATGACATCCAGAAGTATCTCAAAGAACGGCTGGGCGAACTCTTTCATATCACCTACGATATTATGCTGTATGATGTCACGTCTACGTACTTTGAAGGACAGGTATCCGGAAATCCACAAGCAAAGCAAGGCTACTCACGGGACAGCCGGCCTGATTGTAAACAAGTGTGCATCGGTCTTGTGGTGACGAAAGAAGGCATCCCTCTGGGCTACGAAATCTTTGAAGGTAATCGACATGATTCAACAACCGTTGAAACTATTATCGAAAAGATGGAATCTCTCTACGGCAAATCCGATCGTGTCTGGATCATGGACCGCGGTATGGCCAGCACAGAAAACCTTGAATTGCTCGAAGAGGAAGGTCGACGCTATATCATTGGTACAAACAAAAACCAGTTGAAGAAATTCCAGCAGCATCTTCTCACGCAGGACTGGAAACAAGTCCATGAAGGGCTCGAAGTAAAACTCTGTCCTTCCCCGGAGGGAGGCAACGAAACATTTATTCTCTGTCGCAGTCAAGCCAGACGGGAGAAAGAGCAAGCGATACACAATCGATTTATCGAGCGATTGGAAAAAGGATTGCGCAAGGTGAAAAAGAGTTGTGCATCCGGTCATAGTAAAAAACCGGAAGTTGTCGGACGTCGCATCGGTCGGTTGCTTGAACGCTATAACCGAGCCTCTCCGCTTTTCGATATTGATGTCAAAGAGCTCGACGGCAGAACTGATATTTCCTGGACGATTCACGATACATACAGCGACTGGGCCCGTCTCAGTGAAGGACATTATCTTCTCAGAACGAACATCAAAGACTGGGCACCGGAAGATCTTTGGAAAGCTTACATCCAACTTACGGAAGCCGAAGCAGCTTTTCGTATTCCAAACAGGGCTTGAAGCTTCGTCCTATTTGGCACCAAAGAGAGGATCGCGTTCAAGCTCATATCCTGGTCTGCTTCCTGGCTTATGTGCTTTGGAAGTGCCTTGGCCAGATGTGCAAGCAAGCTGGTCTCGGGAATGAACCCAGAACAGTTCTGCAAGAAATTAAAAATCTTACCCTGATCGATGTTGTATTTCAAACGCGCACAGGCACGGAGATCAGAATCCGTTGCGTGTCAAAACCAGAACAGCATTTGGCTATTCTCTTACAGAAGTTGAATCTCAGACCCCCTCCCAGGCTCGATATGAAACTCAATTTGTAGTGAAAACTTTTTTATCTTTTTGCTCTTCTATGAACAAAATCAACGCTTTTTCTCTCCAACTGTCGAACTTGGGCTAGGCCTTAATCCTGCTTCAAAACAAAGCGAAGAACTGGTTCAATTCATTAAACGCGAAGCGGTAAGGAATTCGCCATATAGGAATCAAATGCTCCAAGTTCTCGTTGATAAAAGCGCATACGCTGATTCGGTTGGCGATATCTATGTCGAAGCAGCCAATATTACCGAAGACAGTTTAGGTGATATTTATCTGCCTGCACAGATAAACGATCATGTTCAGCTATTTGACTCTTTGAACACATTTTGAGTAGCATTTATCATCCTCATCTTACTACACCAGCACCCGTCATTAATACCTAACACATAGCAGGCTCAGTGTATATTAGTGTTTCCCCCGTTATTGGGATATTCTCTTCTACAGAATTCTTATGGTCGTATTTCCATCAATTGAAGATTAGCATCAATGACATTATTTCCTGCCGCCACGAGATAATTAAAGATTTCATCTTCACCTGAACATTTTGTCCTCAAGTAATATCCGCGTTTTCCTTTAACTCTTTCCAACGTCATCGATCCTACAGAGAGTTTATCGTTCATTGCAATTGTATTCCACCACTCTTTGATTTGCTGCAATTTATATCCTTTTAATGATGGACCAATGCTTATCGAAATCTCAAGGACCAAGTTGTTCGAACTATCTCTTGAGTCAATCATAATGTTTTGATCATTGAGTCGATATATAAAGCCAATTCCGAACGTTATTGCGGAATGACAATTTATCACCGACATACATTCTTTATCAACCCATTTTCTATCAAAATCAAGGCTCGGGTAATCATGTATCAGTTTATTCCTGACTCTTTCGAGAATTACAGAGGCTCTTTCTAGATCTCCAGATAGTTGCAACTTTTCCTTTTGCTGAAGAAGTTTTTTTATCTCACTGATGCCTGAATTTACGAAGTCATCATCAGGTATATTGGGGATCGGTGACATAAAATCAAGATCAAGAATATCTATCCATTTTATTGTGTTATGTTTTTCTTGTTCGTTGGATTTTATCGAGCTAATCTCGGATTCACCCATCGTTTTTGAAGGCCCGACATAGAGGCAATGACAAAGGCACTCGGGGTTCTTGTCATGGCGGTTCTCATAGTATCGCCGTAATTGTTCCGGCGACTTAGAAGAACTTTTAATTTTATTCTCGATGATCACATAATCATTACCGCTTGTAAGCAGAATATCAATATCGTCTTTTTCTGTTTCGACTTTCCAGTCTTTTTCTGCCAATGTATCATTCAAATATAGTGAAAGAAGTTCTCGCCTAAACTCAGGCCATTGCTCTAATAGTGTTGCTAGAAATGCTGAAGATGCTTCTTCACGGCTAAGTTTTCCTTTAAAGAAGAAATTAATTTTCATTTTGGATCCTTTCCTATTGTTTTATTCCAATTGCTAAGGATAAATGGAATATATGGTTCTGGAATAATTACACCATTCTCTGGTGCAAGAATATGTTGAGTACAAATCGAAATGAGAGCTTCAATCGTTATATCCATACGTTTTCCCTGCAATAAAAATTAATTGTTTGCATTATACTGTAAAGGGATAGTAATCTAATTCCCATTGATAATCAATCCTCCCTTTTGGATGTACTTGCTTTATCTGAGTTAAGATTTATTACTATAGGCATGACCGAAGATTCATTCTTCTCTTGCCTATTATTCTGTTCTGCTTTTTGCCTGAATAAATCCATAAGATGAGTCCGGTAACTAAATTCAGACGTTTTATTAAGCATTAATCTTATTTGGGCAGAACCATGGAGACAAGCGTACGCTCTGATTTCGTCACTTCGCAATTGATTTGTCCTCGTTAATGCTGTGGATAATTCGATTAGAAATGGCTTTTCTTGCAACAATACGTCAGTTGCAAGTCGGGATCCATCTGCCAATAACTTTTGAATATTCTTCTCTGCTTCTCCGTCTTTGTCATGTAGAAATAACTCGGCCTCCAATTGATCGGGGGCAATTCTGCCGAGCACTGATCCCATTCCGCAAGCTTTGACCATATTACCAACAAACTCACCAGCCGCTCGCATATCACTTTCAGAACCGCTCGTGACATGTTCTTTTCCATATATAATTTCTTCTGCGATTATACCACCAAAATACTCGGCTACTTTTTGAATCATTTGAGCACGATTGAGATAATCAGCATCGTCCTGCAGATGGACAAATCCTCTTGAAGCAGAATCTGCTGTACGAGAGAAAATGCAAGTGGGTACTATGCCTCGGAGTACAATGGCTACTATGGCATGACCACTTTCATGAACGGCAGTTATTGCCTGAAGATCGTCCGGCTTCGATTTGCGAAGTGGATCGAGACACATTGTCAGCTTTTCTTCAATAATAGGGTAGAGAATACCATCTTTTTCTGTTGACATACGGATTACATTTTCATCCGAACTAATATGGATGGATTCTCCGGGTTTGACGCAATCAACGAGACGAAGGGCCATCAAGCCAATTTTGGATGATATCAACTGATTTATAGTAGTAAAAAGGGGACGGGCGCCCTGAGTTGGGAAAGCCCCTTCCCGATAAACAAGTTCAACGATACTTGAATCAAATTTTACACGAAAACCAAGTTCTGTTTCAAAATTCATGGCTATTGTTTTTAATTCCTTTTCGATGATTTTGTAGAAAGTCTCCTTCTTCAAGGCGGAGTAAACGATATGCGTATTTCCAAGCCTCGCAATTTGTTCATATCGGAAACGTTTCTTCAATGCACGCTTGACATGTCCAAGGTTAATCTTGAGAGATTCTTTATGAAGTGTATCAGCATCGATATCCGGATTCATATTGCCACCGATATTGTAGGCTTCGTCTAAATTTCCTACAACGAAGATAAGCGCTTTGGAACAATCGACAACTTTTGGGCTTTCACCGGCCTCCATAACTTTACGAAGAAATTGGATGGTTCCGGGTCCATCCAATTCGTCAAGTTGCTTCCGAACATCAGATGGAAAATCGAACATTGAGCGACCACACCAAAATATACCATCAATATTAGACTCAGGCACAAAATCGATCGTTTTTAATGTATTCTTTTCGTAGCCCCATCTGGATTCATATCGTAGCTTTGAAATTCCATTAATAATTTTCCCATTTTTTACATACATTCCTTCCCGCAATAATCCCGATAATTTGAGCATTAACTCATAAACCTCCGCAAGCACGGAGTCGCCGCCGATATATTGGAATTTCCCTGAATCAAGGATTTCCCAAACAATACGCGAAACCATTTGTTCGCTTTCTCTATTTTCTTCATCCAATGTGCGGGCATGCTGAAATTCGTCGAAAGCAAGAATGACCGGAAAGCCATTTGCACGGCCAAAGATTTCCGTCAGATTACGCTTTATAACCCATTCACTGGCAGATTTTTCGCCCAGGTCGAATCGATAAAACTTGGATTTAAAGTCCAATAAAGATGCAAGCTGCGACACCAGGGATGATTTGCCCACACCCGTGAGACCCCAGAGGTTTACTATTACGGGACGCCTCTGGATATTGGGGAAGAGGAACCAAGAACTTATTGCTTCGATAATTTGATCAATTGTGCTATCAATGCCAAAAAACTCCGTTTTAAGGGCTTTGCTGGCAGCATTTAATTGCTCCTGCTTATGGGCAATGACCGAGCGGATATTATTTTCTTCCATATCTTCTCCTTTTCCAATTAATATATCGGCAAGTCTGGAATTAAGGATGTAATGTGATTACATTAATTTCAATCTCTGGTTTACACTATGAAAAACTCACGCGATCAAATACTCCGGCGGGTTGAAATCATCGGTATGGCTGCCGCAGAGCCGGGACGCTACACGCTGGAAGATCTCTCAAATCTATTTGAAGTTGATGAAGAAACTCTAAAGAAGGACATGCAGCTTATCCGATCTTTGGGGATTGATATTCATAAACCAAAGAAAAGCGGATTAATTATAGACGGCCAGCCACGATTAGATATACTAACTGAGCAATTGTTTCATTACCTGGCGATGACTCACACCGATGAAAAATCGGAGAGATTTTTAGAAAAACTTGTTCAGAAACAGAAGCTTTCAGCAGTTGGTATGATAGTGACCATCCAACAAGCTATATTTCAACGAAAGATTATTCGCCTCAAATATAAACAATCCGATGGCAAGGGATACAAGGAACTTGAAGTCGGTCCGCTTAGACTTTTCTTCCGTGCAGGAATGTGGAGGCTACTTGGATCCTCCGGAGGAGGAATCATACAGCTACATCTTGCCAAAATAAAATCTGTCGAACGTACTAACACGACGTTTAAGCGCCCCCAGGAATATGATATTGATAACATGTTCCGATTTTCATGGGATACATGGACAGGTGTTGAAAGAATTGCCATTAAACTAAAAATAAATGATTGGTGGGTTGAAAGACTCTCTGCAAATCCAGTCGTTGAAGATCAAGTGATTGCTAAGCAAGATAATGGTGAGTATTATTTCACCGGTACGGTGAATTCATTGGAAGAAGTTGCGCGCTGGATAATGGCAACCGGTGGAGATGTTGTTGCCACAGAACCGATCGAGCTTAAGGAGCATGTGAAAGAGCTTTTTGATAAGATTGCAAAGACACTTTAAAAGACAAAGCAGTAATTTGATTGGATTGCTGACTGTTTCATTATTATAGAAGATCAATCGTCGCTAATTGCCAATATGCGTTTAATGTAATTTCATTACATCGAAATATCCTACCTAATATCTATCTTACTTATAGAAATTTATAGGATGCCATTTTATGAATAACAATTATCCATTAATATCAAAATCATCATACATATCAGGATTGCAATGCAATAAATTGCTATGGTATAAATTCAATGCAAAGAACGAAATACCGGAATATGATGCAGGAACGCAAGCCATATTTGATCAAGGGCACCTGGTTGGTGAATATGCAAAAAAAATGTTTCCTGGCGGTATAGAGATAATGACGGAATATTATGAGATCGATAAAACGATTGAAGAATCCCCAAAAGCATTAGCGCTTCGAAAACCAATTTTCGAAGCTGGCTTCCGATATAAAGGGGCATTCGCAAGACCAGATATTTTGAATCCGGTTGGTAGGGATGCCTGGGATATTATCGAAGTAAAAAGTTCTACTGAGGTCAAAGATGTCAATTTGGATGATGTGGCACTTCAGCGGTTTGTTTATGAGGGAGCGGGGTTAAAAATAAGAAAATGCTGGATCTATTACATCAACAAAGAGTATGTCCGTCATGGAAGAGTTGAGCCAGAAAAGCTCTTTGCTAAAGAGGATATTACAGGAGAAGTTGCCGAACATATCCAAAAGGTTGAAGAGAAATTGAAGGAAATGGCTTCTGTGATTAAACTAAAAAAATGTCCAGATGTTAGAATCGGCCCTCACTGCAGTGATCCGTATGACTGCGCGTTGAGTGAACAATGTTGGGCATTCCTGCCAGCGCATAATATTTTCACTCTTACACATTTGGGTAAAAAGGGTTTTGAACTGTTTGATAAAAAAAATTACAGCAATCAAAGACATCCCACTTGATTACCATCTTTCGGATAAACAAGCGATACAGGTCAAAACTATCGAAGGCGGTAAATCCTATATTGACAAACAGGGGATCGTTGAATTCCTTAAGCAGTTACACTATCCATTGTTTTACTTAGACTTTGAGACCTTTATGACCGCTATTCCGATGTATGACAATGTTCATCCTTATCAAGTCATCCCTTTTCAATTTTCATTACATTTAGTGTCATCTCCAGGCAGCGAACCAAAACATTTTTCATTCCTTGCCGATGGTGATGTGGATCCAAGACCTGAATTACTCAGACAACTCAAAGCTTTATTGGGCAAGGAAGGTTCCATCATTGCCTATAATGCAGGATTTGAAAAAGGGAAAACTTGCGGATGCTTGTAAGACCTATACCGAGTATGCCGATTGGTACGCTCGGATTGAAAAGAGAATTGTCGATTTATATTCGCCGTTTGGATCTTTCTATTATTATCATCCGGGTCAATATGGAAGCGCATCGTTAAAAAAAATTCTCCCTGCGCTAACCGGAAAGGGTTATAATGAAATGGAAATAGCAGACGGAGGCACTGCAAGCGCAGAATATCTCAGAGTAACCTTTAGTGATGTCGATGCACTTGATCGTCAGAATGTGCGGGCGCAATTAGAAAAATATTGCGGCTTGGATACGATGGGAATGGTTTGGATTGTGGACAAACTCAAAGAGATTGCATCGTGAAAACAGGTGACCTTGCGAAAGTGTCGAGGAGCATTTAAGAAAACCCTTGTTTCTACAGTTAAGATTCTATTAGTTGCGCTTAAGAAAAAAGGGAATAGGGTGTTATCTCATTTTGGGTGTGGGATAATATCGAGGAGGTAATACGTGTCGCCTTTGATCATAAAATAGAATCGCCAATCACGAGTAACTCGGGCTTGCCAAATTTCTTGTGCTTCACTGTATTTCTTCGCTCTCAATGAAGGGTGACGGATATCCACAAGTAAAAGAGCAACACGTCGGTCAAACGCACCTTGAATTGCGGCAGGGACATCATTATAACTCTTTCGGAACCGTTCGGTGTAGAAGAGTTGCATTAGATTTTCTTGGATTTGCGAGATGAAGCACGAAGGGAACGAACCGTTTCCTCTACACTCTGAAACGGACCGTAAACGCGTCCCTGTCTGACATCTTCAAGCGCCTCAGAAAGTCGTTCCTCAAGATGCCTGTCAACGAGAGTTTTTGGAGTGAGCACGAGCTTTCCTTTAATGAGTTCCACTTCTAAATAATCACCGGTCTGGAGATGAAGAGCATCGTGGATTTTCTTAGGAATGGCTACTTGGCGGCTTGCACCAACTTTAACAGCCTGCATGATACGTTCTCCTTATGTTTGTAATATCATATAATACAATTATATGAAAAACAATGTAGCAAGACAAAAGGAAATTGTCAAGTAACTTGGAGGTGTCTTAATTTGAATGAGCACAGAAAAAGCGTAGGCTCTGCCCGTTTAGCATAACACAAAATCGTGGTTAATTGAAAACAATTAGAGGGAATGGAAGGACGTGCTTTATTTGGGATTTATGAATGGCTGCTTATTGTAGGTTTAAAACTTCACACATACCTAAATCTATTTTCTGCATTGTTTCCACTTTTAATTCTCCCCATTTATCCATTAGTCTTTCATTTGACACAGCCTTGACTTGAATACATGAAACTAAACTATCTTTTTTTAATCCTCCCTCAGGCGATTTGATATAAATATGAATCCTTGACTCTCCTTTGCCAACTGCATCGGTGATCGGACATACGACAACAACCTTTGAGTGAGTATTAATGACATTGCTTGAGACAACAACGCAGGGGCGCGGCTTTTTTATTTCTTCTCCAATGGCTATATCGGGAATAACGCCATACACTTGACCTCTTTGGATATTTAAGCTCATTCTATTACAGTCTCAAATTGTGCCCATTCTTTCACAGTTCTATTATCTAAATCATAAAATTTTGTACAAGCTAAAGCTACCTCTGCGTCGATCTTTTCACGTTCTATCCTTTTAACGCGCTCTTCTAATGCTTCTCGCGTAAATTCACTTAAAGAATTGTTTAAGGTTTTTGCGGCCTCATTTGCTCGATTAATTAAATCGGTTGATGCCCAGAAATTAACTCTTTTTTCCTTCACCGTTTTCGCCGAAACAATGGCATTCATAAATCCTCCAACCTGTTCAAATGTACTATAATAGTTCTATGACTTGTTTTACAATATTTCCGCCAATCATACAACATATTTGTACGTAAAAATATTCCGCTAATCATTACATATAAATATACATATATAAACGACGTAGAAAGTTACGCTTACATTTCTTTATTGTCAAGTGGCGTTTAAAAAACCAATCCAGACACACAATAATTAAGTCGCCTATATTACGCTTTTAAACCTGATTGACCAATCCGATTTATCATATACTCCCTATAATAAGGGTATATCCTAAAAATATACTTGCTAAAACAAGGGTATATCCGTATATTTTATGTGATAAAACAAGGATATACCCGTATGATAAATTTTCATAAAAAACTGCAAATCGATCAATTAGATCGAAAATTAAAAAAAATAGCTGTTTTAAACGAAATCGAAACTCCACCGAAAGGTTGGATTCATGCGATTAGAACTTCTCTAAATATGTCATTAGTACAGCTTGCGAAACGGCTCAAGAAAACGCCGGTCACCATAAAGGAGATCGAAGAGCGAGAGGCCAATAAAACTATTACACTAAAAAAACTAATAGAAGTTGGCGAGGCGCTTGATCTTCAATTTGTGTATGGATTTATTCCGAAGAACGGTTCCCTCGAACAATGGATCGAACAACGCGCTCTGCATGTCGCTCGTGAAATTGTAATGAGAACGTCCCATTCGATGAAACTTGAAGATCAGGAAAATAAATCGGAACGATTAGAAACAGCTATCCACGATCGGGCGGAAGAAATTAAACGGGAAATTCCGAAATATTTATGGGATTAGATCTCGATTATTCAGAAGGGCAAACGCCGTTAGATGAAGATGAGAAGGAAGGCCTCCTTATTCCAACAATTACCACTCGCGGCGAGCTTGATGAGTTTGAACAACTTGGTGTGGAAAAGGCTGTTGTGTGGTCTTTGCGCAGAAAACCTTCTCTTCAGCAAATATTGACTGAGGATTTTATTAAAGAGTTACATCGAAGAATGTTTGATGATGTATGGCAGTGGGCGGGAGAATTCAGAACGACTAATAAAAACCTTGGTGTAGATAAATTTTCGATTGGTATTGAGATCAGGAAAATACTTGATGATTGCAGGTATTGGATTGAAAAAAAGACTTTTTCTGATGATGAGATAGCGGTGCGGTTTAGCCATCGCATTGTCTCTATCCATCCATTTGCAAACGGAAATGGCAGACATTCCCGCTTGATTGCAGATATTCTAGTGCATGATGGATTAAACCAACCGATATTTTCATGGGGGAGCAAAAATCTCACAAAGAAAAGTGAAGCACGCAGTTTTTATTTAGAAGCTCTTAAGGAAGCCGATAAAAACAATTATGCGCCCCTTATAGATTTCGCCCGCACATAAAAGGGAAGAATTTTTGAGAATTGCGAATTGTCAAATATGGATGCAGAGTTTTCATTCTTCGTTCCCAAGCTGGAGCTTGGGAACGAAGGTAATTATTTTCACTATTTACTATCTGGATAGACTTATTTCCATTTTGAATTCCGCTGACGCGGAATAACATTTTCTTGTCTCCGGCCACCGTTTACCGTTAACAGTTTACCGTTTACCATCTTTAAGCTCTATCTTCGCCCATGTATCTTTTAGCGTAACCACACGATTAAAAACCGGGGCGCCCGGTTTGGAATCCTTGATGTCGGCGCAGAAATATCCTATCCGCTCGAACTGAAAACGTTCGCCCGGTTTTGCCGCGCCTAACATCGGTTCTAATTTGCATTGTGTCAGTACCTGCAAAGAATTCGGGTTGATGTTGTCTAAGAAGGTTTTTCCTTCCTCTGCTTCATCCGGATTTTCTTTCAGGAACAGGCGGTCGTAAAGACGCACTTCGGCGTTGAACGCATGCGGAGCGGAGACCCAGTGAATAGTTGCTTTGACCTTTCGATTCGCCGTCGGCGTGCCGCTTTTCGACGTCGGGTCGTATGTGCAGTGTAATTCGATAACATTGCCCTTATCATCTTTAATAACTTTTTCGCATTTGATAATATACGCATACCGCAGCCGCACTTCTTTGCCCGGGGATAAACGAAAATATTTCGGCGGCGGAATTTCGCGGAAATCTTCCTGCTCGATGTACAGTTCCCTCGAGAACGGGACCATTCGGGTTCCGGCGGATTCATCTTCAGGATTGTTGACGGCCTGAAGTTCTTCCACATGTCCTTCCGGATAATTCGTCAGTATGACCTTTACAGGATTCAGAACCGCATTCGCGCGCTGCGCTGTTTTATTCAAATCTTCACGAATACTCCACTCGAGCATTGCAACATCGATCAGGCTGTCCTTTTTTGAAACGCCTATCTTATCGCAGAAGACGCGTATCGATTCGCTCGTATAGCCGCGACGGCGGTACCCGGTGATGGTCGGCATGCGCGGATCGTCCCAGCCGGAGACATGTTTTTCCTGAACGAGTTGCAGCAGTTTCCGTTTGCTAAGGACAGTATATGTAAGATTCAAGCGTGCAAATTCAATCTGCTGCGGATGATAAATGCTGAGTTGATCGATAAACCAGTCGTAGAGCGGACGGTGATTCTCGAATTCCAGCGTGCAAATAGAATGTGTTATGCCCTCGATAGAATCTTCCAATCCGTGCGCCCAGTCGTACATTGGATAGACGCACCATTTATCCCCCTGCCGGTGATGCGATTCATGAATAATGCGATACATAATCGGATCGCGCAAGTTCACATTGGGGGCTGCCATATCGATCTTTGCGCGGAGTGTTTTGGAACCGTTCGGAAATTCACCATTGTGCATGCGTTCGAAGAGATCGAGGTTCTCTTCGATACTTCTGCTGCGATAGGGGCTCTCTTTCCCCGGTTCGGTCAACGTGCCGCGAGTATCGCGGATTTCATCTCCGCTCAGATCGCAGACGTATGCTTTTCCGGCCTTAATCAACTGCACTGCCCATTCATACATTTTATCGAAATAGTCCGATGCGTAAAATAAACGATCTTCAAAATCTCCGCCGATCCACCGAACGTCGTCGATGATGGAATCCACATATTCCTGTTCCTCTTTGGAAGGATTTGTATCGTCGAAGCGCATATTGAACTTGCCGCCGTATTGTTTGGCAATGCCGTAATTCAAGTTGATGGATTTCGCATGGCCGATGTGAAGGTATCCGTTCGGTTCGGGCGGAAAGCGTGTATGGATGCGTCCCTGGAATTTATTGGTCTTCAGATCTTCGTCAATAATTTCCCGTATAAAATCTTTTTTCTCTTCTTTTTCGTCAATAGACATTTTCTTAGAATTCCTTTGTTAATAAAGATTCGTAACTCAAATCCTGACAGGATTTGTACGATGTGGAGTTACAAAAATTTAATGTAATTGTTCAGCGTAATTTAACACAATTTATTTTCTTCTCAGTTATCAATCTACTTTTTTCGAGGCTGTCCGATATTGGGAAATAATGACAAACAGGAATGTTTGTCCTACCATGATTCTTCCTTCCGTGTAGACAAACAGGAATGTTTGTCCTACTATGATTCGTCCTTATGAATAATTACACTTTATTATAGTATAAGAAAAAAGAAAAGGATTTTCAAAGGAAAGACATAGAAGACATCGTTTTCAGAGCGGTTGTCTTGATGGTAGTGGGGTCTTTTGAAATTAATAGGCGAATATAGGCTATTTATTGCGATGTGATACAGGGCTTGAACTTGATCTGGATTTCTTGGATATTGAGTCATTGATTACTCATTCAACTTTAAGAGGGGATAAATATGACCGATGATGATGAATTATCCGAAGATGAAAAAGAACCATTGGAATCCGATTCGGATGATCTGAATAACGAAAGTGCTGAAAGTGATCCCGGTTCTTTCACAAAATCTATTCCATCGTCTATACCTTCCCAAAAGGAATAATCCATATACAAAGAGAAATGATTTCAACAAGAAAGATTATAATAATTGCGGTTTCACAATTCCCTTTCCAGTTGATAAATGATTGATTAATATGATAATGTCTACCTGCCCAATAGAATACACGTTTTTTATATTTCCATTCTTCTAAACCAAACCATATTTTTCTTTTTTCCCAAACTTTTTCTGGATCGAACAACTTTAATGATCCGCGCAATTTTGTAAATATGCCACATCCAATAGACGCGATAAACATGATCATTGAAAATCTAAACCAAAATGATTGAAACGAAATAAATGAATACTTCGTCGCTATAATTGCAATTAATCCGATGTTTATGCTTGAAATCCATGCAAGATATCTGTCTATTCTACTATCAACTGCATCCGATCTTTGTATCGCCCAATCATAGGATTTAAAAGCAACATCATAAAGATAAATAACGGATGGGTATTTCTTTCTCAATGTTTTATCTCGTTTTATCGTTTTCAAATTTCCCATATATTCCTTAAACTAAAAATGCTCAAGTCTTAAATCAAGAGTTGAGCATTTGATTAAATTATGATTGTTTGTCCGTTGACTATTCTATCGGTTTATCCTTTACGTCTTTTGTAAGTTTGTGCTGAACTCTTGGTTCAAAGATACATTGATTTATTTCTATTGTCAAATATCAAAATAATGATTTTTGCCTTACTTAATATCCAAGCTTATTTGAGTAGAAACTTGTTTTCTTTCTGCTTCTTTTAATACATCCAAAGAAATTGGAAGTTCCATTCGTTCTCCGTTTAAAATATCGTTTACACTTACAACCTTTATTCTGGGATATTTATGGCCAAGCATGTTCTCATAAATACCATATTTTTTACTTTCTCTAATAAGATTAGGCATTGGATAAAGAGTAATCAAATATCCCATTACTGCTTTTTCTCGTTCAATTGTACCGTTTAAATCTCTAATTACTGATGGTGTAAGTGTTTCGTTCGATTTTACACTAAACAATACTTGTTGTGCTATTTGTTCGTCTTTTTGGTTCTTATCGAGAACAAATGAAACTCCATCTATGCCTTTATCTCCGCCCTTTTTCTCATTGATAATCGCCTTATTATTTGAATATGAAAGAACCGCCCATTTTTCAAATTCTTTTCGAGTACGATCATCTTCTTTGTTAGCCAAAGCTATGGCACTTTCCAGGTCTTCGGGTACACCATTAAGAGATATTTTATCTAATGCTGATTTTCCAAAATGTTCTTCAAGTCTTTTCAAGATTAATGAAATACTTTGATATGTTATGTCCATTCCAATCCATTTGCGTTCCAATCTTTCTGCAACCGCTATAGTTGTACCACATCCACAATATGCATCTAAAACAATATCCCCATTATTACTGCTCGCATTAATGATCTTTTCAAGAAGTTCTTCGGGCTTCTGGGTTGGATAACCAAGACGTTCTTTCGCCGATTGATTTATTATCTCAATGTACCAATAATCCTCAATTGGAACTCCTTCTTTCAAATAGTCCCTTACCACTAATTCGGGATGCGTTTTTTCCCATTTCGGGTCAACATCTTTTGCCGATTGAATTGGACTACCCTTTATTCCTCTACCACATAATCGATATAATCCATTTTGATCTTTAAGTTTAAATTTTTGGATCGTAACCGGAGAAAGGGGTCGTAAAATAGACTCCCAATTGAAAGTGTATGATGAAGATTTTGAATAAAAAAGAATTACGTCGTGTTTTCTGCCAAAATGAGTTTTAGAAAAATGTCTGGATTTATAACACCAAATGATTTCATTCTGAAAATCTCCCCCATTCGCGCAAAAAATTGCATCAATAATTAACTTCAAATAATGGCTTGCTGTAGGGTCGCAATGAAAATAAAAACTACCTGTAGATTTAAGAACTCTAAATATCTCTGCGATTCTTAAAGTCATGCTGACAAGATAAGCAAGAAGACTTCCTTTACCTAAAACTTTTTCAAGACCGATTATTAATTCAATACTTTGTTTTGTGAAAACTCCCTTATAGTTACTTATAATTTCTGCCAAGCCCTCTTCGCTTCTTGTGTCCCATGTCCATGTATCAATAAATGCCTGTGCTTGTGCTCTATCTTCTCCACCGATATTATTGTAAATCTGATTGTAGTTTCTTTTGGAATTGAAAGGCGGATCAATATAGCAAAGGTCTATCGTTTCATCTTTGATATACTTACGGAGAACTTCAAGATTATCTCCGTAATAGAGACTATTCGATGTTGTTTTCATTATGCTGCTATTCTTTCTGCATTAGAATTATAATTTAATAAATCGTTCCAATCCCAAAGTCTGTTTGTGATCTTCGCTTGCATCGCTGGTGTTACTCTTAATGAATTATGAATTCTCATAAAGTTATAATGGAAAAAATGTAATGCTACTGCGGCTTTGTGGTTCTCAAGTTTCTTGCTGAAAGCGTTTGTTAATCTTGTGAATCTTCGCATCTGCATTCTCATTGTAAGATTCTGTCTTTCGATGTGGCTTGTACTGATTCTGCTTTTCTTCGGTTCGCCTAATATTATCTTAAGAGAAGTCGATACGATTGTTGCCGGGCTGTATCGTTTCTCGCCTCTGTTTTCCTCTGCATAATTCTTGTGAACCTGTCCATAGTCGATGTCTGCACCGAATACACTGTCAACGGCTTCGTTGTATGCTCCAAATGCATCCGTTGAAAGTTGGAACCGATTAGTAACTCTGTATTGCAAATCCTTTATGATCGATTTCGCATTCTCTAAACTTCTTTTTCCTGTAAGTGAACTGATGACAAGTTTAGAATCTGAATCCATCGCTACAAATACGTATTGATCGCCTACTTTGCCGTACGCCTTTTCTTCTTCTGTGCATTGCTTTTGTTTCTTCTGTACGTAGCTCCAGATTTCATCCATCTGCACAAATTTGCAATTTAAGTTCACGATTTCACAATCTAAAATCTCTTGGGCAATCTCTCCGTATTCGCATAGAACCCGGATAATAGCTCGCTTTGTGATGCCTGTGATTCTCTCAATTGACCTGACACTTAATCCTTCTACAAGGTGCTTCAGCACAAGGGCTTTCTTTTCATTCGATAATACGTTCATTGTTTTTCTCCTTTATTTGGGTCTTGACTTAAACCCGCAATGAACGTATCTTTGTGTAAGGTTGTTTGCTCGTTCATGCGGGCAAATGAATTAGAAAGCGTAGGTGCTTCAACACTTACGCTTTCGCTTTTATACTATCTCTGTATTTCCTTCCATCGCTCTATTTCTTCTTTGCTTATCAAGGTTAATGACTTGAATTTGTATGCTGTCATTTTTCCCCATGACAGATAATTACGAATTGAACTCGGCTCTATTCCTAAAATCTTGGCCGTCTCTTTAATCGTAAAGAACTGTGAACCGTCTGCTATTTTTATTTCTTTCGTCTTTGTCATGGCTATAATATAATACATAGAGTATGTATTGTCAAGTTAAATCTTTATTATTTTTCACTTTTCTTTCTCAAAGAAAATATCTATATTTATACACGAAAACGGAATGATATTATACTTCTGGCTTTGTGAGTAGTGCCAGAGAAAACTCGGTATAACATATTCACCTCCTGTTTCTGAAGATGCTCTAAACATCTTCGATTAAGTTTTTGGATGAACCCCTCTTAGTGAGGGGTTTTTTATAATTATCCTCATAAGAGGATTTTTTCCATTAACAGGTCATAAAATCTTTATAAATATAACGGTAAATAAACCTGTTTTGCGTAAAGGATGTTTGAAAATCCGGTTTGCGTATAGTAGGATAAGAAATCGGCTTTACGTATAACCGATTTTTAGGAGAGTTTACGTATAACCGATTTTTAGGAGAGTTTACGTATAACCGATTTATTTCTGAATGGTCTATTTCTATAATCAATAAAATTTTTATAGTACTTTTCCCAGCCGATCATCGATTTATATTTTTCTCTAACTGCCACTTTAGTAGATTGTTTATAATTGCTATCTTCTCCACGTTCTTTTCTTTCATTGTCTTTTTGTTCGATTAGATCATAAAGTTCCTTGTTTTCTGGAGAAACCTTCTTCCCGCGATGTTTTGATATATCGGATTCAAGCTTTTTTAATTTGATTTTATCGTCAATTGAAGATAGGGTTGTTTGGATAGCGGTATTGAATAGATAGAGACATGATTCTCCAATTGAAGGTAATGCTTTTCCTATTTTTTGATAGTATTCTAAGCCTTTGATCTGTGACTTTTTTTGTATTTCCAGATTTTCTGTAAACTTTATTAATAGGTCTTCCAATACTTTTATATAAATCTTTGGATTTTTGGACCTATAATGTTTTTTCCGAATTGACTCAACAACCCTTTCTGCAATGATCCGTTCTTCTGTTTTCTTCATGCTTTTCCCCTTATAAAACGCAAGAAGCAATAGCACCCAATGGCACTATTGCTTCTTAAATGAGTTTTTTGGACTATTCACCGGGTTCGTTGTCTTCGTTATGTCTTGGTGATTCTCCTGAAATAATACGAGGTTATATCGTTAAAATCAAATTCATCTTTGAATAATCAACAATATGACCATCACTATTCCTATTCCAATATAGAATCCAAACACCGAAAAGCTCACAATCAAGGATATTAAATCATGTCGAGAATAAACATAGTACCCATCAATGTTCTTGTTTACATCGCTGGAATATTCACACTCTTTATTGGTCTTTCCTATTTTTTCCATAATATTTCCTGTGCAATATATTTTTTGTGTACGGCTATTTTATTTTATGCGCTTGCCATTTTCTTCAGTTTTAAAAACAATAAATTAGATAAAGAATCACAAACCGGATTAATGAATAATTTGTCAAATGATGAAAAGACATTGTTACAAAGATTTATCAATGAAAAAACCTCTATTCTTAGATTATCTAAGGGAAACACAATTGCTTTGAATTTAGCTAAAAAGGGCATTCTTTCTATTCTTACAAATATGTTAAATTGGCAAAACATAAAAACATTTCGTATCAATGAATGGGCTTTATTATACATAAAAAAATACCCTGAATCGTTAAATTGATTGAATTTCATATTTCAAAAGACCCCACTACCCTTTTTTTATAAATATAAGTCTGGAATAGTAAAAACAGGGGATATGGAACACCTATGGAACGACTATGGAACTTTTCTTTTTTGTTCCATGGTGTCTTTTTGATGGTATTTTCCTTAAATAAGCATTACGGATGCTATCTATTTTCTTGCTTCTTTTCTTCATTTTAAGCGTAGGAAAGAATTTTTTTTTCTGGGGACTTATTCAAAAGACCCCACTACCGTCTTGATTTTGTTGGCATCTCGCACTATCTTTTATATGAAATTCGAAAAGTTGCCGAAAAGTTGAATTGTATTCCAAAGCATTTCGAGCTCTGAGATGCTTTTTTTGTCTTCCGCACGGTGTCTATGAATACGAATATTCGCGTACGTTTTGCCCCGAGTCCGACCGGCTATCTGCATGTCGGCGGGCTGCGAACGGCGCTCTATAATTATCTCTTTGCAAAGCATAACGGCGGGAAATTCATTCTGCGGATTGAAGATACGGATCAGTCCCGTATGGTCGAAGGGGCTCTTGAGAATTTATTACGAACACTGAAATGGGCCGGTCTCGATTACGATGAAGGTCCCGACAAGGAAGGAAACTGCGGCCCTTATATTCAATCGCAGCGGCTGCCGATCTACCGCGAACATGCGCTGGATCTGATTAAAAACGGAAATGCTTATTATTGTTTTTGCACGCCGGAACGGCTTGACGAAGTCCGGAAAAAACAAACGGAACTGAAGCGGTCGTTCTCCTACGACCGGCATTGCCGTGAAATTCCTCTCGAAGAGGCGGAACGGCGTATTGCTGCCGGGGAAAAATATGTCGTACGTATGAAGGTGCCTCTAACAGGTGAAATGACATTTGAAGATGCGATCCGCGGAAAAGTGACGATTGCGTACAAAGTCTTAGACGATCAGGTAATTCTTAAATCGGACGGATTCCCGACTTATCACCTTGCCGTGGTTGTGGACGATCACTTGATGGGTATCACGCATGTAATCCGGGGAGAGGAATGGCTGCCGAGCGCGCCGAAACATCTGCTGCTGTACCGTTTCTTCGGCTGGAAAGCGCCGGTGTTTGCCCATTTACCGCTGCTTTTAAATCCCGATAAATCGAAACTCAGCAAACGCCAGGGGGATGTAGCGGTCGAAGATTACCGCAGCAAAGGATATTTAAAAGAAGCCATCGTCAATTTTGTAGCATTCCTCGGATGGAATCCCGGGGACGAGCGCGAAGTTTTTACTCTTGATCAATTGATTCATGATTTTTCACTTGAGCGCGTAGGAAAAGCCGGCGCCGTGTTCAATGTGGAAAAACTGAACTGGCTGAACCAGCAGCATATCCGATTGCTCACTGATGAAACCCTGGCAGAGATGTTCAGGCCAATGTTGGAAGCCAAAGGAATTCGAATTTCCGACGAAGCATATTTTCTGCGCGTCATTGGATTGCTGAAAGAAAAGCTGACTTTCCCGCATGACTTCCGCGAGTACAGCACATATTTTTTTGAAGAACCGAAAACGTATGAAGAAGAGGGAATTCGGAAATATTGGGAGCCGGAAACTCCGGAGCGATTGGTGCGGTTGTCGGAAATCTTTACTGATGCGGAAGATTTTTCTCATACGACCATTGAAACAGCCATGAAGCGGCTTGCCGATGAATTGCAAATAAAAACCAGCAAGCTCATTCATCCGGCGCGGCTGGCCGTGTCCGGCAAGCAGGTCGGACCGGGCCTGTATGAATTGATGTCCGTGCTCGGCAAAGGAACAGTCGTGCGCCGGCTGCAAGCCGCATCGAAAGCGATTAAAATTTCATAGGATTGCCTTTCGGGACTTCCTTCCCTATATTCTCAAATGCAAAAAGTCATGGCAAAAAAGAAAAATCTCGGCATCATTCGTCTGCATAATGCAATTTTTTATGCATACCATGGCGTCCTATCGGACGAACAATCGCGCGGCGGAAAATTTGAAGTAGACGTGGAACTGCACTGCGATTTGTCCAAAGGAGCCAAAAGCGATCAATTGCACGACACGATTGATTATGAACAGGTGTACGAGTATATCCGTTCGTCAGTCGTCGAAAAAAAACATTTTCTCATCGAATCGGTTGCCGGAACAATTGCGCGCGGACTTTTGAAAAAATTTCCTCAAGTCCAGATTGTTACGGTGCGGGTGCGCAAACCGAGCGCGCCGATTCGAGGCGTCGTCGATTCCGTGGAAGTGGAATTGACGGAAACCCGGAAATGACAGATGCCCTGCGTCTTTCTTGGATTGGGTTCCAACAAAGGCAGGCGCGAAAGGTATCTTCTTCGCGCGCTTGCGGAGCTTGATCGAATTTCCGGAAGTTTTTTTATGGTGCAATCGTCCATCTATGAAACGGAACCGGTCGGCATAAAAGAACAACCGCCGTTTCTTAATATGGCGGTCGAACTTGAAACGGACATCGATGTGCAGACTTTATTCGGGTTGCTGCAAGAGATAGAACAAAAACTTGGAAGGACAAAATCCGTGCGGTGGGGTCCAAGGGAAATAGATATCGATATTTTATATTACGGCGATACAATAATGGAAACTGAACAACTGACTCTTCCGCATCCCGGGATTCCGGTTCGCCGCTTCGTCCTGCAGCCATTGTCCGAAATTGCACCGGACTTTATAGATCCGCGGGAGCACCGGACTATTGCAGCTTTGCTCAAGAACTGTCCGGATACATCGGCGGTGCGCCGAAAAGAGCGATAGAATTCTATGCGGCAAAAAGAAAACGATTTACAAATTCCTTCGGATATCCGGTATATCGCCATCGAAGGCGTCATCGGAGTTGGAAAGACATCGCTGGCGAACATGGTAGCGGAGAGGCTTGGTGCGCGCCTTGTGCTTGAAAAATTCGACGAGAACCCGTTCCTTGCAAAGTTTTATGAAGATCCGGAGCACTATGCATTCCAGACGCAGATTTTTTTTCTTCTGAGCAGGTACAAACAGCAGCAGGAACTTTTTCAGGCCGATCTTTTCCATTCCCATGTTATTTCCGATTATATTTTTGAAAAGGACAAAATTTTTGCCTATCTCACGATGCGCGACGATGAGCTGAAGCTGTATGAAAATCTGCTATCGACAATCGAGCATAATGTTCCGCAGCCCGACCTTGTCATTTACCTGCAAGCGAGTGTCGACCGTTTGATGGAAAACATAGAAAAGCGCGACCGGCCGATCGAGCGGAATATGTCGGAAGAATATATTCGTGAGCTTAACGAAGCATATAATTATTTCTTTTTTCGATATAAATCGGCGCCGCTGTTGATTGTCAAAGCGACCGATATCGACTTTGTAAACAATCCGGATCATTTCGAGGACTTATTGCAGCAAATTCTCCGTCCCAACAAAGCGCCGATTGAATATTATAATCCTTTTGTGAGGCGGGCGTGATTTTCGGTTTTCTAAGATTACTGTTTACGTTTCTGGTCGTGTATTTTGTTCTTTCAATCGTGAGGGGACTTCTCATCGGATTAGGATTGATCCGGCGGCCCCAGTCTGCAGACGGCAAAAATCCTCCAAAATGGCAAGAAACAGAAACGAAGCTGAAAGAGGATTATAAAGACGTGCAAGAGGCAAAATTCAAGGATATATCAAAGGGAGATGGGCAGGCGTAATCAGAAAGGCATGGTTTTTTCTGTAGTCCCGAAAATATCGAAGATATTTTCGGGATGGTCGCGGAAGTTTCGAAGATATTTTCGGGATGACCGCGGAAGTTTCCCGACCTCACTGTTGTCAGTTGCAGAAAGATACGAGGAATGTATCCGGCATTTTTTTTGTAACTGATCAGCGTATTTTAAAACAGTTGTTTTTTCAATTATCAATCCCCCTTTATCCCCCTTTTAAACAAAAGGGGGATCCTCTGCGAGAGAGGGGATTTTTGAATCTTTGAATACCGCGCTGTGTAATTACGTTTTTTTCTAATAAGTTTTTATTGCGTTTTAGAGCAAATTTCTTTATTATAATATGTCTGCCCCACTTGTGTGGGGATTTTTTTCGTGAAGAAGGATAAACTATGTACGCCTTAGCAATGTTGATAGAATTAATCGTTTCCATTCTGCTTATGATTGTCATTTTGATGCAATCGAGCAAAGGAAACGGATTAGCCGGAAGTTTCGGCGGATCGAACATCGGAGCTGTTTTTGGAGTTCGCCGTACATCTGATTTTTTGACGAAAGCGACGCAATGGCTTGCAGGAACTTTTTTGGTGCTGGCTTTGCTGATTAATCTCTGGCTTCTTCCGCGAGGCGAGAAGCAGCGTGAGAGCATTATTCAGTCTGCACCGCCGGCAGCGTCACTGCCGCCTGCACAGCAGGCTCCGCCGATGCCTGTTCCGACCGGCAAGTAAGTGTCAGTTATGCACCCATGGCTCAATTGGTAGAGCAACTGACTCTTAATCAGTGGGTTCCAGGTTCGAGTCCTGGTGGGTGCACAACAGTAAGACCTGCAGATTCGAGAGCGATGATGAACGCAGTTGCAAAAAAAGAAAATGAAAGTTTTGAAATAACGAGATTGAGGAGAAAAGAAAGTGGAAACAGCGCCGAGAACACGGTTCTTTAAAACGTCGGATGCCCAACAGAAATGGTATGTGGTCGATGCCTCCGGTCAAACATTGGGCCGCATCGCTTCGCATGTCGCGCATATTTTGCGCGGCAAACACAAGCCGATTTTTACGACCAATGCCGACGTCGGCGATTTTGTTGTCGTGATTAATGCGGAAAAAGTCGAACTTACAGGCAAGCGCGTAGAGAAAAAAGAATTGTATCACAATACCGGCTATCCGGGCGGTGCGCGCTTCGAGTCGTTTAAAGATTTGATGAAGACGAGGCCTGAATTTGTTGTTGAACATGCCGTCAAAGGCATGCTTCCGCATAACCGGCTTGGACGCAGAATCGGTATGAAATTAAAAGTATACCGCGGCGCATCGCATCCGCATGCGGCGCAGCACCCTGAAACCATGTCCTTCTGAATAAAGGTAAAGTAAGTCTATGCAGATACCCATAACCGTTGGCCGCCGCAAGAATGCCGTTGCCCGTGTAAAACTTTCGGATGGTTCCGGCAAAGTGACGATCAACAATAGAGAATTGGAACATTATTTTCCACTGGCGATCCTGCGCAGCGAGGTTTTAAAACCGTTTGAAGTGACGGAAACACTCGGCCGCTATGATGCAACTATCCGCGTTCTCGGCGGAGGTACGACGGGTCAAGCCGGCGCCGTAAGTCTTGGTATTGCCCGCTCTCTTGTCGCGCTGGATGAAGATCTGCGCACAGTGCTGCGCAATGCCGGCCTGTTGACGCGCGATCCGCGCATGGTGGAACGAAAAAAATACGGACAGAAAAAAGCCCGTAAGCGGTTCCAGTTCTCCAAACGTTAATTTTTTATCACATCCCGTTCCGTTTTCGCGGAACGGTGATATTTTATAAAACATATTCTCCGATCCAACCGGCAGTGTCGCGCGAGCGCTTCAAGCGACCGCGTGATTCCGGAAGGAGATGACGGGAATAGAAGAATAACTGAAAGGAATCATTCAATGCCTCAAGTAGAAATTAATGCACTTCTCGAAGCAGGAGCGCATTTCGGTCACCTGACCCGCCGATGGAATCCCAAAATGAAGCCCTATATTTTTATGGAGCGCAACGGGATTCATATCCTCGATTTAAAGAAAACACAGGAATCGATCGACTCAGCGTACAATGCAGTTTCAAATATTGTTGCAGATGGGAAAAGGCCTTTGTTTGTCGGCACTAAAACGCAGGCGCGCGACGTCGTAAAAGAAGCGGCTCTCCGCTGCAATGCTTTTTATGTTACCGAAAGGTGGCTGGGCGGCATGCTGACCAACTTTGCTACGATCCGAAAGAGCGTCAAGCATTTGACGAATATTGAAAAAATGGAAACCGACGGCACGTTCGAAAGTATTACGAAGAAAGAGCGCCTGTTCCTGAGCCGCGAACGCGACAAACTTCAAGAAGTACTCTCCGGCGTCGTGGATATGTCCCGCATGCCCGGTGTAGTCTTTGTCGTCGATATTAAAAAAGAAGCGATAGCCGTTAAAGAAGCGAAACGCCTCGGTATTCCGGTCGTAGCCATTGTCGATACGAATACGGATCCCGATCCGATAGATCATCCGATTCCTGCCAACGACGACGCGTTGAAATCAATTCAGTTAATTGCCAACGCAATGTGCAATGCGGTCCTCAACGGCAACGAACGCGCTTCGGCAAAGAAAGCCGCAGAAGCTGAAGAGAAGGCTGCTCAGGCCTCTGTTGCTGCGGAAAAATCAGGAGCAGTCGAACAAAGGAAGGTTAGAGAGTAACATGGCTGAGATTACAAGCGATGTAGTAAAAAAATTACGCGATAAGACCGGCGCCGGCATGATGGACTGCAAGCGCGCGCTGGAAGCGGCAAACGGCGACATGGAAGCCGCCATAGATCACCTTCGCAAAAAAGGTGCGGCAACCGCTGCAAAACGCGCCGATAGAGAAGCGAACCAGGGTGTCGTCGAGGCATATATACATGCAGGCGGACGCATCGGCGTCATGGTGGAATTGAACTGCGAAACGGATTTTGTTGCAAAGACGCCGGGCTTCAAGCAGCTGGCTCACGATATTGCCATGCAGGCGGCGGCGATGAATCCGCAGTACATTCTGCGGGAAAACATTACGCAAGCGACAATCGATAAAGAACTTGAAATTTACCGCGAACAGGCGAAGAATGAAGGCAAGCCGGCTCAGATTGCCGATAAAATCGCCCAAGGACGCCTCGATAAATTCTATCAGGAATTTGTTTTGATGGAACAGAGTTTTATAAAGGATTCCGGCAAGACGATCAAGGATATTATCGACGAAGAAATCGGACGCGTCGGTGAAAAAATCACCATCAAGCGTTTTGTCCGGTACCAGCTTGGTGAATAACATTTTCCGAAGAACAAAATCCCGAAACGATTCGGGATTTTTTATGAGGGAGGGAATATGAGCGAACTCAAATACAAACGTGTTCTTCTGAAGTTAAGCGGTGAAGCTTTGATGGGCGGCCTTGAATACGGCATCGATCCGAAAGTGCTGAAAAAATACGCCAGGGAAATCGGAAGCGCACAGAGGCTCGGGGCAGAAATCGGCATTGTGATCGGAGGCGGAAACATTTACCGCGGCATCGAAAATTCAAGCGATGGCATAGATAAGGTGACCGGCGACCACATGGGCATGCTCGCGACAGTGATCAACGCGCTTGCACTCCAGAATGCACTGGAACATGAGGACTTAAAAACGCGCTGCCTGACGGCTATCAATATGGAACGGATTGCAGAGCCGTTTATTCGCCGACGGGCAGTAAGGCATCTGGAGAAAGGGCGTGTTGTTATCTTTGCAGCCGGGACGGGTAATCCATATTTTACCACCGATACAGCGGCAGTGCTCCGTGCCATTGAAATCGGGGCGGCGGTCATTCTTAAGGGAACGCGTGTGGACGGCATTTACGATTCCGATCCCGAAAAAAACGTGAAGGCGCTTCGGTTTGAAAAAATTTCATACAGTGATGTTCTGTCAAAAAATCTTCGTATTATGGACATGACGGCTATTGCACTTTCGAAAGAAAACAATTTGCCATTGATCGTATTCGATATGAATGTACCCGGGAACTTTAAACGCGTGCTCTGCGGAGAACCTGTCGGATCGCTTGTAAGCGATTTTCTTGAAAAATAATTTACCCATCAACTTATTAATGGTGCGCCTATGACAAACTCAAAAGATATTCTTAAGCAAGCAGAAGAGAGAATGAAAAAAGCCGTCGAAGTCGTTCGGGATGAATTAGTGAAAGTCCGTACAGGCAAAGCGACAACGGTGCTTTTAGACAGTGTCAAAGTCGATTATTATGGAACGCCCACGGCGCTCCATCAGGTTGCGAATGTCAGTACGCCGGATATACATACGATTACCGTCCAGCCGTGGGAAAAGAACATGATTCCCCATATCGAGAAAGCAATTTTGCAGGCGAATCTTGGGTTAAATCCCATAAGCGACGGCACGCTGGTGCGTGTTCCGATTCCGCCGCTGAATGAAGAACGGCGGAGAGAGCTTGTGAAGCTCATCAAAAAATTCAGCGAAGATGGCAAGCTTGCCGTGCGCAATGTCCGGCGCGATGCAATCGAGCATTTGAAGAAGGCGGAAAAAGCCGATCACATGCCGGAGGATGAAAGAAAACGCGGCGAACAGGATTCGCAAAAACTGACGGATAAATATGTCAAAGATATCGATGGAGTTTTAGCCATGAAAGAAAAAGAGATTATGGAAGTATGATGTTACGTATGTGAGCGTATGTGGAAAACCCGGCCCCGGCCGGGTTTTCTATTATAATTCCTCAGCATATTTTTTGATATGCGAAATTCTCTCTCTTGCCGCAGTCATTGATCGGGGAAATATCCTAATTAAATCCATAAGCGGTTATTTTATGTCAAGTTTTCTCTTGATTGCTTTTTTATATATCTTAAATAGTGCGTTTGCGCTGTCGAGCGAGTGAAACTTTTTCACTTTCTCTCTCGTAAGAAAGGAAAAAGAGAACCGGAGGGTACTATGAAAGACCAAACAAAACACCTCTATCGCAGTAGAAGCAATAAAACGCTCGCCGGTGTATGCGGCGGTATTGCGGAATATTTCGGTTTTGACCCTACCGTTATTCGGCTGCTCTGGGTCGTTCTTACTTTGTTCGGCGGGTCCGGAATTCTCCTCTATATTATTGCCTATTTCGTTATGCCGCAAAATCCGGATTATTCCATCCCGCCGCCTCATTCTGCAAAGGCCGATTTTACCGCAGGCAAGGTTATCGGCATCTGTCTGATGTTCATCGGCGTCATGCTTTTGCTGGACAATCTGGATATTTTTTCTTTTCATTCGTTCTGGCATGAAAGCTGGGAATTTGTCCTGCCGGCCGTTTTAGTTTTTGCAGGAATCGCTTTGCTTTTAAGAGCGGAACGGAAAGTAGAACCAAAAGAAGATCCAAATGCAGCGAAACCGGCAGGCAGCGCGAACCAAGCATCTGCAGAGCCTGGCGCGGCAGATCAGGCAGCGCCCGGAGAACAGACATCGGATCAAGCGAATTTTACACAGAAGCCGCCGCAGCAGCAGCGGCAGCTTCGGCGTTCGCGGTTTCAGAAAAAAATATTCGGCATCTGCGGAGGATTGGGTGAATATTTCGACATCGATCCCACGATCGTGCGTCTTGTCTATGTTTTTTTTACATTTCTATCTGCCGGCACGGGAATTATTCTCTACGTGCTGATGTATTTGATCATTCCGGAAGAAACCGTTCCGGCAACAAAGTGAGGCTGTTATGGAAGAAAAACGGGTACAGCGTAATTATACTGTTTCTCTTATCGGGGTAGTGCTGATCGTTCTGGGTGCAGCATTAATTCTGAGTCGTCTGCATTTTATTCCGTACCGTTGGGATATCGTTTTCTGGGGATCGATCGGCGTGTATGGATTGCTTGCAACAGTGCTTGCATTTGTAACGCGCAGGCGGGGAGCAGCTTTTCTGGGGAGCGTTATGTTCTTCTTCAGTATTGCCGCCATTCTTCATCGAATGCATCTTGTCGAGTCCGCTCCATGGGACTGGTTTGCGACGATGAGTTTAGTTCTCGGCTTTTCTTTTTTGATTCTTTTCTTCTACGATCCGCGCCGCATTGGAACACTTATTCCTACGATCCTTTTCGGCGCTTATGGAGTGTTTTATTACTTGTGGTGGTATGACATGATCGAATGGTTCGATGTTCAGCATTACGTTCGAACGTATTGGCCTGTGCTGCTCGTACTGTGGGGTTTGTCGATACTGCTGCGCCGGCGGCATTAATTCAATAATCTTACTATTCAGCGTGAAGTAAAATAATCAGCTTTTCCTCTCTTCTAAATTATCCTTGAAAAATGACAAACAGGTGACAAACAGGAATGGTTGTCCTACTGTAATCCCCTTTTTAAAATCATTAACATGAATCGGTTATCTATATCAATGCGCGTCCAGCCAATTTGCACCGGCGCCGATTTCCAATTCAACGGGAACACTCAGAGGCAGTGCATTGCGCATGTTCTCTGCAACCAAATCCTTTATCGCGTCAAGTTCGTTTTCCTGAACTTCAAAGACAAGTTCGTCGTGAACCTGCAGCACCATGGCGCTGTGAAATTTATTTTTCCGGAATGCAGTATCTATTTTAATCATTGCCAGTTTGATCATATCGGCGGCCGTTCCCTGGATGGGCATATTGATCGATTGCCGTTCCGCGTTCTGCCGGATGTTTTGATTGCGGCTGTTGATTTCCGGAATGTACCGTCGCCTGCCGAGCAAGGTGGAAACGAATCCCTGCCGCCGTGACTGCGCAATCGTATCATTAATATAGAGCTGCACTTTCGGAAATCGTTGAAAGTAACGTGCAATAATTTCTTTTGCTTCGGCCTGGGTTATTTCCAGGCGCGACGCAAGACCGTATGCCCCGATCCCGTACATTATTCCGAAATTGACTTCTTTGGCTTTGCGCCGCATATCGCGCGTAACCTCCGCCTGCGGGACATTAAAAACTTTGGCTGCTGTGGAAGCATGGATATCTTCACCGCTGCGGAATGCTTCGGTCAGTCCTTCGTCTCCGGAAATATGTGCCATTACCCGCAGCTCGATTTGAGAATAGTCCGCAGAAAGAATGAGCGCATTTTTGCCTTGAGCGATAAAAGCCCTGCGGATAGACCTGCCGATTTCGGTGCGGATCGGAATGTTCTGAAAATTTGGATCACTGCTCGAGAGCCGTCCGGTCGTCGTAACGCTCTGGTTGAACGACGTATGGACGCGTCCCGTTGCCGGATGAATCAATTTCGGCAGTGCGTCCACATAGGTCGATTTTAATTTTGCAAGCTGGCGGAATTCCAAAAGCTGGTCGATGATAGGATGGTCGCCGCGAAGCGACTCCAGCACAGCTACGTCGGTCGAGAATCCGGTTTTGGTTTTTTTCGCTGCCCGAAGCTTCAACTTGTTAAATAAGATTTCGGCGAGCTGCTGTGTGGAATTGATATTGAATGCGCCGCCTGCAGTTGTATGGATGCTGTGCGTCAATGCATCGAGCTGGCGTTCCAATTCCTTGGACATACCGTTCAAATAACCGACGTCGATGCAGACGCCGTGCTGCTCCATGCGCGTCAGCACCGGCGTGAGCGGGAATTCGATCTCTTCGCAAAGTTTTCGCAGCGATTGTTCTTCCAATTTTTGTCCGAGGACTTCGTACAATTGAAACGTTATGTCGGCATCTTCGCACGAATAGTCCGAAACTTTTTCCGCCGGAATATCCCGCAGATCTTTTTGTTCTTTGCCGGTTCCGGTCAGGTCAGCGTATGTAACGGTTTTATACTGCAAATATTCTTCCGCAAGCGCATCCATGGAATGCCTTCCATCGGCGCGGAGGACATAGCTTGCTATCATAGTGTCGAATGGAATGCCTTCCACTGCAATGCCGTAACGGGAGAGCACGAGAGCATCGTATTTAAAATTATGCCCGATCTTGAGAATCCGGGAATTCTCAAAAAGAGGTTTGAGCGCTGAGCAGACAAAGCCGGCGGAAAGTCCTTTTCTTTTCACGCGCCCGGCCGGCGCCGTGCCGAAAAGATCGTGCGCTTCCGGGTCGTGCTCCGGTTCGACGGCGATGTACCATGCTTCGTGTGTCCCGAGTGAGAATGATATACCGACGAGTTCGGCATTCAGCGCATCGGTCGAGGTCGTTTCCGTATCGAAAACAAATGCATTCGATTTTGAAAGTTTTTGAACGAGATTTCGGAAATCCGGTTCCGAATCGACAAGCGTATATGTATGTTTTATCGTCGAGATATCGTTCAGAGGAGCTGGAGGAGTAAATTCAATTTCACTTTCCTCTACTGCCTGCTGATCTTTCTGAGGCTCTGTTTGGAGTTTTGCCCGGAGCGACCGGAATTCTAATTTTTCGAACAGCTCGGAAAGCTTTTCTACATTGCGCGCGGCTGCTCGAAGATCGTGATACGTTATCTTAAGAGGAACATGTGTATCGATGGTGACAAGTTTCTTTGAAAGAAAAGCCAGTTCGCGGTTGTTCTCTAATTTGGTACGGACTCCTTTTTGAGGTATTTCTTCAAGGTGCTCATAAATCGCTTCGATGGTTCCGTATTTCTGAACGAGCGGGATAGCGGTTTTCTCTCCGATACCCGGAACGCCCGGGATGTTGTCCGACGCATCGCCGGTAAGGCCTAAAACGTCGATAACATGATCCGGAGTTACGCCGAATTTATCCATCACGCCTTTGATATCGATTATCTCGACATCTGTTCCCTGCTTTCCGGGACGGTACATTTTGGTCGTGGAAGAGACGAGCTGCATAAAATCTTTATCCAGCGTGACAAGGAACGAAAGCGCTCCTTCTTTCTCAGCCTGCAGAGCAAGTGTGCCGATGATATCGTCTGCTTCATAGCCGTCGACTTCAACGATGGGAATGTTATATGCGCGGACGACTTCTTTCAATATCGGAAGCTGCGCGGACATATCTTCCGGCATTTTCTGACGCGTGGCTTTATATTCTTTGTATGCATGATGTCGGAAGGTAGGCACGGCAGTGTCAAAAACGACTGCAATCGAATCAGGGTATTCCTGCGAGAGAATGCCGTTGAGGAAATTGACAAAACCGAAAATGGCGCTTGTGTTTTCGCCTTTGGAATTGATTAGCGGGTGCTGGATAAATGCAAAATATGCCCGGTAGGCGAGTGCCATGCCGTCCAGCAAATAGATCCGTTCAACGTTTGCCATTGTTTTCTGCCTGATTTATGAAGATCATCGACAAAAATATACACAAAGGTGTCTGCAAAACAAACGCAGAAATCTTTTCTATCGGTTGCGCAAAGTTTGAATGATTTGCCGGCGTTTTCCGCGGTGATTTCCGCGACGACCTCCCGATAATATTCTATAATATTATCGGGACGGCTACAGAAGAATATTATAATTTGATAAACAAAGATTATTTCATAAATTTTATACAAGGATCAATTTCCCGGCGGCAGCTTTAATCCAGGTCTGTTTAAATTCAGCCTCATCACAAGGGAAAAGATTGTTTTTTTAAGAAGGTTAATCAGATTCGCAATATGGCCGATTGACATACCATCCATGAGAGCAGGAACACGGTATATCTCTTGATGGTTCAACTGCAGTTTATTACATAAGGTGAAATGATGGATCATGAATTAAAGATAGTAAAGGAACTTCAGGACAAATTGCTGCACGGAATTTTAGACCGGTGGTACCCGCTGACTGTCGATAAAGAATGCGGCGGTTTCTTTACGAATATTTCGTGCGATTGGAAAATTATGCCGCAGCAGGAAAAAATGATTGTATCGCAGGCAAGGCATGTGTGGACATTGTCTAAGGTTTCCGAATTTCTTGGCGGTGTGGAAGCATTCGATCAAAGTGCCTTTTACGGATTTCAATTTATGACACAGAAAATGTGGGACAGCACGTATGAAGGATTTTATCAAATCCGAAGCAGAGAAGGCAAGGTCACCGATGTCAAAGGATGGCGTGATGAAAAACGCGCGTATGGAAATGCGTTTGCTCTCTACGCACTGGCAGCATTGTTCGGACGGACTCACAATTCCGAAGTATTCGAATGGGCGAAGAAAGCTTTTTATTGGATCGAAAATCATGCACATGATGAACACAACAAAGGATACTTCCAATTCATCACACCGGAATCCAAGCCGTTCGACCAGAAATCCAGCTATAAGACCGTTGCATTCGACAGCAATGAGCTCGGCTTTAAGGACCAAAATTCTTCAATCCATTTACTGGAAGCATATACGGAACTGTATCATGTCTGGAAAGACGAACTCTTGCATGCCCGGCTTACGGAATTGCTGGAACTTATACGCGATGTCATGGTAACCGATCCGGGATATCTTCAATTGTTCTTCGAGAACGATTGGAAACCGGTCTCCTTCCGTCATGCTTCGGATGCGGAGCGTAAAGCGAATTTCGGGCTGGATCATATATCGTTCGGACATGATTACGAAACTGCTTTTTTAATGCTGGAAGCGTCGTACGCTCTCGGAGCGCCGAATGATCTGCGCACACTGACCACGGCCAAAAAAATGATGGATCATGCAATGCTCAGGGGCTGGGATTCTGTATTAGGAGGGTTTTATGACGGGGGGTATTATGATAAAAACGGCGGCTATTCCGTTGTGCTTGATACTAAAAATTGGTGGGCGCAGGCTGAAGGATTAAACGCGCTGCTTCTGTTCTCGAAAATTTTTCCGGGAGACCAGCGCTATGCCGCATATTTCCTGAAACAATGGGAATATATTAAAAACTATCTCATCGATCCGATCAATGGCGATTGGTTCGAAGGGGGAATCGATAAAGAACCGCAGTTTCGTTCCGGTCCCAAAAGCCATATGTGGAAATGCACATACCACACATCCAGAGCATTGATGAATTGCATTGCACTTCTTAGGAATGACGCACATTCTGAAATTAATGCCGTAGCGGAACATTGGCGCAAGACGGCGGAAGGGATGCATTGAATTGCAATTCATCGGCTGAGTAGGAACCGACCGGCATTGACGCAAGATGACAAACAGGAATGTTTGTCCTACCGTAAAGAAAATCCTGGCAGGGATGTTTTGAACTTTATTGAACGGAGAAATGTTCGAGAGGCAATTTCCGCAATACGTCGGCGGAATGTTCCGGTGTAATATCCCGCTGCGGCTCTGCCAGCATTTCATAGCCGACCATAAATTTACGTATCTGTGCAGACCTGAGAAGAGGAGGATAGAAGTGAACATGGGAATGCCATTCCGGGTGTTTGTGCCCATCGGTCGGCGCTTGATGGATTCCCATAGAGTAAGGGAACGAGATCCGGAAAAGGTTATCGTATTTGATCATGTTAATTTTTAATGCATCGGCAAAATCTTTTTTTTCCGGTTCTGAAAATTCCAGCAGCGTTCCCATTTTTCGTTTTGGAATAAGCAATGTTTCAAACGGCCAAACCGCCCAGAAAGGAACGACAATCAAGAATGATTCGTTTTCGTACACCGTGCGTTCTGCAAGCCTCGCTTCTAATTTCCAGTAATCCGTCAAAAAACTTCTTTTCTTTTTTGTATAATATTTCTTGAATTGTTTCAATTCTTTGGAAGGTTCCATTGGAATGCTCGTCTGCGCCCAGATTTGGCCGTGGGGATGGGGATTGCTGTTACCCATGATCTTTCCCTTGTTTTCAAAAATCTGCACGTATCGTATGGCGGGAATTGAACCGAGTGATTGAAATTCTTTTTGCCAGACATCGATAATATCTTCAATTTCTTTTCGGCTCATTTCCGCCATCGTCACATTATGGGAACGGGAATAGTTCACCACACGGCAGACGCCGCCCTCACCTTTGGCAATCAAGAGATTTTCCATATTGTTCGTTCCCTGCGGCGTTGTCGGCAGCAATGCAGGAAAATCATTCGTAAAGACGAACGTACCCGTATAGTCGGGATTAACTTCACCATGAGCACGCTTGTTGCCGGGGCAAAGGTAACATTCGGGTTCGTAGGAATTCCGGTGTTCCGTTGAAAGAGGTGCAACATCGCCCTGCCAGGGACGGGATGTCCGGTGGGGCGATACAAGCACCCAATCTCCGTTCAGTATATTTTTTCTCCGGTGAGGATGAGCGGCCGGTTCAAATGTTTTCATCATTTCCTTTTCCGACAATTGCAGTGCCCGGTCCGATACGGGTGCAATAAACTTTCGGTTCACGATTGAATGCGGCCTTATACCGCGCGGAGACGATCGCCGAAATTTCGTCTACAGCTTCCGGCTCGATCAGGTTAATAGTGCAGCCGCCGAATCCGCCTCCCATCATTCTTGCACCATACACGTGCGGATTATCCCGCACCACTGAAACAAGGAAATCCAATTCCTTGCAGCTGACTTCGTACTCGCCGCTTAAGCCGTCGTGGGATCCGTACATATATTGTCCGAAAGTCCGCATATCGTTAAGATTCAATGCGGAGCATGCTTTCAAAACGCGGTCGTCCTCTTCCACGACATATTTGCATCGTTTGTAGATGGTATCGCTCATGGAACTTTTGCTTTGGACCAGCATATCCGGAGTAACATCGCGAAGATGCGTAACTGCCGGATAAAGGTTTCGTATTATTTCAACTCCTTTTCCGCATTCCTCTCTTCTTCGGTTATATTCGGACGATGCGAGGGAATGGGAGACGCAGGTATCGAAAAGCACAACTGCGATATCGTGTGCGAGAGGATAATATGAATATTCCAGCGAACGGCAGTCGAGAAGAAGCGCCTGGTCGGGCTCGCCGTAAATATTAATAAACTGGTCCATAATGCCGCACCGAACGCCGACGAATTCGTTTTCCGCTCGTTGAGCGAGTTTAACCAGATCGATGTCCTCAATGCGCAATTCGAAAATGCAGTTCAATGCCAGCGCCAGACCTGCTTCGATAGCGGCGGAGGAAGACATGCCTGCTCCGATCGGAATATCGCCGCCGAAGACGCAGTTGAATCCGCGGATCTGCCGATGTGACGACAGAAGCTGCTGGACGACTCCCATGAAATAATTCGGCCAGCTTTTCTCGGAACGCCGGATATTAAAGAGGGAAAACTGAAAATCATCGTTGAGATTGCAGGCGATGAGTCTGCATTCCGTGTCTTTCCGCGGAGCGATTGCAAAAGAGATTGTTTTATCGATGGCGGCCGGCAGGACAAATCCCTGATTGTAATCCGTATGCTCGCCGATCAAATTAATCCTGCCCGGTGAGCGGACAAGAAGAGGTTCTCCCTCAAAGTATTCGTGAAATGTTTTTTTTACAGCACTTGCAGCATCCATCATTATCCTTGAATCATGATTTTCGAGTTTTCCAAAAGAATACACCGCCGATAACGATCATAATTGCACCCCACCAGATTGATGGATTCGTTTCGGCAAGTACCGTTTTAACCGCCGGCGGATCGATGATTTGATAAATCCCGCTTAGAATGACAATTCCGCCGATGACTAAAAGAATGAGTCCTACAAAATACCAGATAGGTTTCATCGCATGTTCAGACATAAAGTTTGTTCTCCTTGATTACCAGAAAATAATATTGAGAATAATGAAAACGATCAATGCAAGGATCGCGTAAAATTCAGGACGTTTTGTAAAAGGAATGTTTTGTTCGATCGTTTCCGGAGTTAATCCCCGGACAAGGCCGGTGAGTTCCGCTTTCGTTCTTTTCTTCGTAAAGAGACTGACGACAATGGTCACCGTGGCACAGATCAGCCATGCCCACCACGCGCGCCAGAAATTGGCAGCCATATCGCTCTGCACGCTGGACATCGTAATGATGTTTTCCGGAATCCAGTGAAATTTAACGCCCAGATACATCGAGAAGGATGAAAGCATGCCTGCAACGAGGCCCCAAAAAGCGCCGTTCGGCGTTATCCACCAGATAAACATGCCGAGCAGCATAGTGGCAAAAAGCGGCGCATTGACCCATGAGAAAATTGCCTGCATATAGTCCATAATGCTCGGGAAACTTTTTGCCCAATATGCAGTAACGAGTGAGAGGAGAACTCCTGCAACCGTAGAAATGCGTCCCATCCATAAGAGGTTTGCATCGGATGCTTTTTTATTGATGACCGATCTATAAATATCATAAGTCCAGACGGTGTTGAATGCACTGATATTTCCTGCCTGACCGGCCATGAAACCGGCGAGTAAAGCAGTGACGCCCAGGCCTAACAGTCCGTGAGGATAGTACCGCGTGATAAGAAGCGGGAGTGCGGAATCGTAATTGATTTGTCCGCCGTCCTGCAGTAAAGCAAATCCGCTTTTAGGATCGTGAGCGAGCACGATAGCAATAAGTCCGCTGACAATAACAATGAAAGGAAGAGCCATTTTGAAGAATGAAGCAAGAATCGGCGTCATGCGGGCTGTTCGCAAATCTTTGGCGCTAAACGCGCGCTGAACGACCAAAAAATCCGTTGTCCAATAACCGAATGAAAGAACGAATCCGAGTCCGAGAACAATAGCGCCCCAGTGAACATACATTCCATTCTTTGTCGGATCTCCTGAAGAAGACCAGAGCGTTGTCATCGATACTTGAGAACTGAGTTCATTGATGCGTGCCATTACTTCATGCACGCTTCCGATTTCAACGATGCCAAGAATGGAAACAAGGAAGAGTCCGAACCAGATAAGAAAGAACTGAATGATCTCCGTGAAAATTGCGGACATGAGGCCGCTGAGCGATACATAGGCCGCGACGGTCAAAGCAGATATCCACATGCTGACATCCCAATTCCAGCCGAGAAACGTATGGAAAACCAGAGCCATAGCATAGAGATTGATGCCCGATACGAGCAGCGTCATGAAGGCGAAAGAAAAACCGTTCAGGACTCGCGTTTTTTCGTCGAATCTCAATTTAAGATAACCGGGCACAGAATTAATTTTGCTGCTGTAATAAAACGGCATCATATAGATGCCAAGAAAAAGCATTGCAGGGATTGCGCCGATCCAATAAAAATGAGCGACGAATATTCCATATTTGAATGTGTTGCCGGTCATGCCCAATAACTCGAGCGCTCCGAGATTGGCGGAAAGAAATGCCAATCCAGCGACCCATACGGAATTTTTTCTTCCGGCAAGGAAGAAATCCTCCTGGCTTTTTGTATATTTGCGCAGATAAATTCCGATGCCCAGAACAAAACCAAAATAGATAAGTATAATCATCCAATCGATGAATGATAGGCCAATGGTTCCCATACACGTTCCCTTCTCTGTATTTAATTACAGATTTTAGTCTTTGCGATTTATTAGAAGCCGATAAAACACTAACACCAATTCAACGGAAAAGGTTTAGCAGCAATGTCATAATAACTCATGCACTTCGTTCTATCTTTTGAAAATAACTTTTAAAGATAGTTTTTTTTGGTTTTTAACCAAAAATTTTCAAACATTGTACTTTTATAATTCAAGTGTCTTTCTGCCGGATTTTATCGCGCTTTTAGAACTTCAAGATTTTTTTTGATCATGCGTATGCGGTCTTGAACACTCGCCCCGCTGCGGAGACCGTCCTCCGGTGTATGGAGAACATAATCAACGAGCTGGTCGACCGTGGATACGGCGACATGAAGCCGCGTATCGGAGGAAGCATAATAAATGTATACTTCGCCATTTTTACGCAGAACCCATCCATTGCTAAAAACTACATTAGAGACATCACCGATGCGCTCATCATTTTCCGGTGCAATGAAATATCCTCCGGGCCGGGCTGTAACTTTCGACGGATCTTTCAGGTCGGTCATAAACATATAGAGAACATATCGCAGGCCGGCAGCAGTGTTGCGCACACCATGCGCCAATTGGAGCCACCCTTTGGAGGTTTTAATCGGAGCCGGTCCCAGGCCGTTCTTGACTTCTTTTATCGTATGATACGCTCTATCGTCGATTATGGTCTCGCTGCTGATAACCGAATGCTCTATAGTATCTGCCAGCCCCCAGCCGATGCCGCCTCCGGAGCCTGCCTCGATAAAGCCGTCCTGCGGTCTCGTGTAAAAAGCATATTTTCCTTGAATCATTTCCGGATGGAGCACTACATTCCGCTGCTGCGGCGATTGTGTGGACAAATCGGGCAGGCGTTCCCATTCCAAAAAATCCTTCGTTCGGATTATGCCGCATTGAGCCAAAGCCGATGATGTATCTGTCCTGGATACGGATGGATCTTTCCGTTCCGTACAAAACAATCCGTAAATCCATCCGTCCTCATGCCGGACAAGTCTCATGTCGTAGACATTGATGTCCGGATCCTGCGTCTCCGGGAGAAGAATGGGATAATCCCGGAATCGAAAATTGTCGATTCCGCTTGCCGATTCGGCAAGTGCAAAAAACGATTTTCGATCGGTACCTTCGACACGAACCGCAAGGATGATCTTTCCGTTATGTTCAATTGCACCGGAATTAAATGTTGCGTTGATTCCCATCCGTTCCATAAGATATGGATTGGTTTTATAATTCAAGTCGTAACGCCAAAAAACGGGCGTATGTTTTGCAGTAAGCACAGGATAGCGGTAACGTGTAAAAATTCCATTACTTTGTTTTTCCGGTACATTTTTTTGAGAAATAAATTTTTTGTGCTCGGTAAAAAGCTTTTTTACTTTTATGTCAAATTTTTGTTTCGTCATATTGAATCCTTTGCGGCTTTATTTTCTTTATATATCCGTTTATTGTACAGCGTTCTGACCGGCAGGAAGAACCGCGGGGGAAGGGGCGGTTTTCATCCGTTCGTCGAAATCTGCGGGAAGCGTCTCCTTGCTGAATTCGTCGAGCTTGTTCCACCATGTGAATTTTAACGCGATGGAAGTCAGGACAAGACAGATAATCACTCCATAAAGGAAGTGATATTCCTGCGTAATAAATGATATCGGCAGGAGGACAAGGCAAAGCTGCCAGACAACACCTACGACAATATTAAAGAGATCGTTTAAAAAGTTATTGTTTTTTTCGAACGAAGGATAATAGCGATGCACCTTTTCTATAATGGGCTTCCAGAAACCCCACGGATGAACTTGCATGTAAAACTTCATCAAGATGGCATCTTCTTCAGGTTCTGTGAACAGGCTTCCGAGTATACATCCGATGAGTGAAATGAGGAAAACATAGGGGAAAACCATGATCGGCGTAATGGAAGGGAATGTCAAAGGAACAATCATAGATCCTGCAATGCCGCTGATCATTCCCCAGAAATATCCGTAACCGTTGAGTCTCCACCAATACCATTTAAGAATATTCGAAGCCGTATATCCGCCATAAAGCGCGCTGACGATCCATAACGTCACTTGATTGATGGAGTCCACCATAAAGCCGAACGCGAAACCGATGATAACAAACGCGATCGTCGTTAAAATGCTGAGGCGGACATATACTTTATCTCCTGCATTCGGATTGATGAACCGTTTATAAATATCGTTGACGACATACGCTGGGGCGGCATTAATGGTCGCTGCATAATTGGACATGAATGCGGCAATTAAACCTGCAAGCAGCAGACCGACCAAACCGATCGGCAGGACATTCTTGATGATATACGGAAGGATCATTTCCAAATCGAGGTTTTGTCCCATTGCCCGCAGTTCCGGAGAGAATGAGACCAATGCAAGCACCGTAATTCCGGTAATCATCGTGTAGCGCGGCAGTATGAGGACGATATTCACGAACCAATTCATCTTTGCCGCTTCCTTGGGAGAACGCGTTGCAAGTACGCGCTGCATATCGTAGTTTGGCGCCGGGCCGGCTGCGCTTTTCAGGATGCCCTGAAAGAGAACCATGATAAAAAAGAATCCGAAAAAGTTATATCCGTCCTGCATTATTTTTGTATTGACAGCGTCGATAAGTCCGGTCCAATTCAGATTCAGATTCCAGCCGAAAAACGGCGTTGTCCAGCCGTTCGGTATAAAATGCGCCAGGAGTTCGGGCGAAACAGCACGAAAGGCCATAATACCGATTGCAAACGATGCTACTGTTAAAACGATAAATTGCAGAAACTCGGTAATAACAACGCTGAACATTCCTCCCTTAACGGCATAAATTGCTGTAAGCGTCATAAGTATAACGGCATACGTATTGGGAGATAAATGCCACGGGAAAAAAACCTCCGCGAATTTTCCTATACCCTTAAACGCATAAGCAATGAATCCGATGACGCTTACCAGAGCAAAAATAACAACGCTAATGTGTGAGAGATTGGCCCCCTTGCTTTTTCCAAATCGTGTTTCAATCCATTGCGCGCCTGTCATGACCTTGGATTTTCGCAGCCAGATCGATAGATATGCCATCAAAAAAATCTGATTAAATGTCGGCCATATCCACGGCAGCCAGATGCTTTTAAAACCATAGACAAAAAGAACATACACTAACCACATCGTTCCGGTAATGTCGAACATTCCGGAAGCATCCGAAACTCCCAATATCCACCAGGGGAGGGAATTGCTCCCCAGAAAGTAGGAATTCATGTTCTTCACTGCTCTCTTGGAAACGAGCATACCGAGAGTGAGAGCGACAACAAAATAAGCCGCTATAATGCAAAGGTCAAGATTAGAAATCATAATAAAATCTTTCTGAAATTGGTTTAATGAATTGAACGAACATGAGGCATAAAGATTACCATAAACATTCGGCGAATATCAGCCCTTTTTAATTTATAATAAATGTTCCCTGTCACTTTAACGATTGCATTTAAAATTTTTTACTGCTCGGGAGGAGCTTGAGATCCACAATTTTCTCTTTAATAGAACCTGACAACATCTTCATAAGAGTAAATGGATATCAACCTGCTTCTCGAAGGCTGTCCAAAAAGTTCGTTTGTTGGTAGGATAGGCATTCTTGCCTGTCCAATATTGACGAAAAATGACAAACAGGAATGTTTGTCCTACTGTAATTATTCTTTTGGACAGCCTCTCAAAATCTGACGGGCAGTTACCAAAGTTGATAAATAAGACAAAAAAATATACCTAATATTTTGAAAAGAAGATAGAAAAATTGTATTATAATGATTGTTCTCACGGCAAGATCAAAGAGTTATTTAAAAATGCAAGAGGTTCGTTTAACATGTCGTTTAATTTATATTCTGGAGATTACAATGCAAAAATTAAAGATTGCATGCTTATGGCTTCTTACGGCGGGTTCGCTTCTTTTTTCCGTAAACCTTAGCTTTTATCAGACTATGCTCGCTCAAACGAATGCGTTTCGACCTTCCCCGTTCTTTCAGGATAGCATGGTGCTGCAGCAAAAAAGCTTCGTACCTGTATGGGGCTCCGGTATCCCTGGAACCATTGTCCTCGTAAAAGGAGAATGGGGAAAGCAGGCTTCGGCAAAGGTCGATTCCAATGGCAATTGGTCTGTCACACTGACCACTCCCAAAGCAGGAGGACCGTTCACGCTAAGCATCCAACATGGCGATTCCGTCGTTGTGCTGAAAAATATTCTTCTCGGCGATGTCTGGCTTTGTTCCGGTCAATCGAATATGGAAATGCCGCTGGAAGGCTGGCCGCCGTCCGATACGATTTTTAATAGCGCTTACGAAATTGCTCACGCGCAATATCCGGGAATTCGTTTGTTTCATCTTCAGAAAAATTTTTCCATCGTTCCTATCAAAACCGGTTTGGGCAAATGGGTAGAATGTTCTCCCTCATCCGTGCATACATTCAGCGCGGCTGCATATTTTTTCGGGAAAAAACTTCATGAGACATTGAAAGTGCCTATCGGATTAATCGAAACGTCATGGGGCGGAACACCGGTTGAAGCATGGATGAGCAAAGATATGTTGAAGAAGTTTCCTGTATTCGACGAGACCTTGCATCAATTAGATGTTTGCGCGGACAGCATGGGAGCCCTGAATGCATGGATGTCCAAATTCCCGTCGGTCAAAGTAAGTTCGCACGATCCGAATCATAAATGGGACGGATGGGATTTTGAGGACGCGCAATGCGCCCGGAAAAATTTTAACGATTCCTCGTGGGAAGAAATGGTTCTGCCGACACAATGGGAAAGCACATCTGTCGGCGAGTTTGACGGCGCTGTCTGGTTCCGAAAGCGGATCGAAATTCCAAAATCATGGATCAGGAAAACGCTCACCGTTCATCTCGGTCCCGTCGATGACGTAGATGAATCGTATGTTAATGGAGTCAAAGTGGGCGAGTACGTCAAAGAAGGTGGCTGGAGGATTGAACGCATCTATACGATTCCCGATTCGCTTGTTACGGATTCTGTTGTACAGATAGCCGTTCGTGTTATCGATTACGGAGGAGGCGGCGGAATTTGGGGCGACGGAAAGAAAATGTTTGTCGGATGCGACAGCGCAGAAGTGATCCGGCTTGAAGGCTCGTGGAAATATCTTCCTGTGGCGCAGTTGCAGGGAGAAGAGTTTACCGTTTTCGGCGCTGCTGGAAATCATTATAAAAACCGTCCGAAGCTTCCCTACAATGTCGGATCAAATACTCCTTCCGTTCTGTTCAACGGAATGATTAGTCCGGTGGTGCCGTTTGCGTTAAAGGGAGTAATCTGGTACCAGGGAGAAACAAATGTCGGCCGTCATAATCTTTATAAAGAGACTTTTCCTGCAATGATACAGGGCTGGCGAAAAGAATTCGGCATCAAAGATCTTCCGTTCTATTATGTTCAGATAGCGCCGTTCAAGTACGGCGGAAACGCCGCATATTTGCGCGAAGCGCAATTTCAGGCACTCCGTGTTAAAAACACAGGAATGGCCGTAACGTTAGACATAGGCAACCTGCAGGATATTCATCCTGCCAATAAGCAGGATGTCGGCGGGCGTCTTGCAATGTGGGCGCTGGCAAAAACATACGGCAAGAAAATTGTTTGTTCGGGACCGGTCTACAAATCGATGAAGGTCGAAAAAGGCAAAATCATTCTCTCATTTGATTATGCGGCTCACGGATTAGTTCTGAAAGAAAAAGACGGCGAACTTCATTTTCTTATTGCAGGAAAAGACAGCGTCTTTAAAAAAGCGACTGTGAGAATTCGAGGATCCAAATTAGTCGTGTCGAATCCTGAAATATCGAAACCGGCTGCGGTGCGGTACGCATGGGGAGACACCGACGAAGGAACATTGTTTAATAAAGAAGGTCTGCCAGCCTCTTCATTTAGAACGGATGCATGGTAAGAGTTACCTCCTGCGGGGTTGATAGAAGTGCGAAAGTACATGCATACATAGCAGGAAGATGACAACAGTCGGATCAATCGACCATCGTTATAGATAAGAGATTATAACCACTCTCATTGGTTCAAACCTTCAAATCTCCGGTTTTGCTGGAGGTTTGTCCTATACTTTCTTATCATTCATTTTTAATACGACAATACATTCATGAGCCGAAATGAAGAAAAAGTATAATCCTGCTGAACAAGAAAAAAAGTCCTCATCGATAGCAACCTCTTTTTTCTATTTCAGCGCAGCATTCGCACTTGTGTATGGCGTGGTTACTGCATATACGATGCGGTGGTTGTGCGATGATATTTTTATCACATTCAGGTATGTTCAAAATTGGATAAACGGCGTTGGCATTGTGTATAATGCTGTCGAACGTGTTGAGGGCTATACTCATTTCCTGTGGATGTGTCTTATTGCCTTTTTTGAGCTGCTCGGTTCCAAACCTGAAGAAATATCTGAATTGCTCGGCATTATATTTTTTGCTGGAACGCTCTTCTTATTTATTATGATTTCATGGAAAATCACACCGCGAAAGAGTCTTTTCCTACCGCTTACGGCTGTCATGCTGGCGCTGAATTATGATTTTAGAATCTGGGCAACCAGCGGTCTGGAAACATCGATGTTCACTTTTCTCATTTCTGCGACGCTCTGGTCTTTGTGTGTATGGAAGACAAAGCCTGAACGAGCGTTGATGATAAGCGGTTTGCTTTTCGTCCTTGCAATGATGACCCGTCCGGACGGAATAGTGATATTTGCCGCGGCGTGTGTGTTTGTTGCATGCCGATCTTTAATAAATGGCGATAACCGGAAACAATTGCTTCGTACCATGCTGATTTTTGGGAGTACGTTTATAGTGATTTATCTTCCGTATTTAATATGGAAGTATATCTATTATGGCGATATTTTACCCAATACATATTATGCGAAGAGCGGCGGATTGAGCTATTACAGTCAGGGGTTTTTCTATATCTGGGTTTATCTCAAGTCGTATATTTCTTCGTTTCTTTCATTATTAGGCTTTGCGGTCGTCTTTCTAACGATGAAAAATACATCGATATGGAAAGATCGCTTACGATCGTTTTTTCTTCAGCCATCCAACGCCATAATCATGCTTGCTCTTGCCTATCTTTTTATATATGGCTTCTTCTTCATAGTCAGGGTCGGCGGAGATTTTATGTATGCCCGCTTTCTTCATCCGATGATTCCGATGATGTATGTTGTAGGGGAACTTTCCCTGCAGAAACTGCTTTATGCGAAGAGGAGATATCTCCAAATAGTGTTTCTTGTTCTGCCGCTGCTTGTCGTATATGAAAAATCGCGCCGGGACAGTCTCTTTATTGAAGATAACGGCAAACGTAAAGATGCCTTTCAGGTTTCAGGTATTACTGACGAGTATTGGTACTGGACTGAAAAGGAATCGGGGCCTGTCAATAATATTCAAGCGAACGAAATATTTGGCCAATATTTAGATAATATTTTCCGTGGCGAACGGGTTAATGTACTGCTGAAGGGCCAGGCAAGTCTCGGCTATTATGGGAATTTCTTTCTTTGCATAGAGAATGCGGGTTTGACGGATTCATATATTGCACATTTGCCTCTTGAAAATCGAGGAAGACCTGGTCATGAAAAAAATGCTCCGGTTGATTACCTTCTCAAGCGGAGTATCCATTTTGTTTTTTTTAGGACACCTTATGATACTGCAACGTACCGGCGTATTTCTTTCCATATCGGTGGAGCTCATGCATGGGGAGAAATGTTTTTCTACGACGCACAATTGATGAAAAATTTACGTGCACGATATCCTCAGAATGTGGTATTTACTGACTTCCAACGCTATCTTGATGATTACCTCTCGACGTTAAAAAGTATAAAGAAAGAAACGGTTGCTGCAGATTATGCGATTTTTCAAAAATTCTACTTTCTGCACAATTTCGATCCGGAACGCGAAAAATTATTTACGGAGTTTTTGAAAAAGGAGTGATCGTTGAGCTAAACAAATGGAATGCGGAAGTCCGTTGAGTGCCAAAATACAATGCGATCAGCCGTCCGGCAATGCTGCTGGTTCGTATGAACTCCATCAAAAGGAAACCCTGCTCCATGCTGAAAAGAAAAACTATTCAGTTGCAATGCCGATCGTGTCAATATGAGAGTGTCCGCATAGCAATAAAAATGAAAACAGGTTTTCTTCGTTTTTTTATCGTACATTTTCACCTGTTCATCGGCAAGTATAGATTGATGCAGGCGGCGTACCGAATATCTGTTCTGTTTCAGATCTGAGGGCAGCCGATGCAATTATAAGTAACGGATTATAATCGATAAGTTTTCGCATTTAAACAAAACGGAGGTATTTTTATGAAGAAATTATTTTTTACTCTTTTTGCCGTCGTCCTTTTTTGTCCGCTTCTGCATGCACAAAAATTCGATGGATTGGCGCTTACTCCTCCTATGGGATGGAACAGCTGGAATAAATTCGCATGCGACGTAAACGAAGCTTTGCTTCGCGAGACCGCCGATGCAATGGCCGCAAACGGAATGAAGGAAGCCGGCTATCAATATATCATCATCGATGATTGCTGGCACGGCCAGCGCGACAGCCTTGGATTTATTCATCCCGACCCGAAAAAATTTCCCTCCGGAATGAAAGCGCTTGCTGATTATATCCATTCCAAAGGATTGAAATTCGGGATTTATTCCTGCGCCGGGATTCAAACCTGCGCCGGGTACCCGGGCGGACGCGGGCATGAATATCAAGATGCCATAACATACGCGCAATGGGGCGTGGATTATCTGAAATACGATTGGTGCAATACAGACGGACTGAGTGCGGTCGGCTCTTATACAACCATGCGCGACGCGCTGCACGCTGCCGGACGGCCGGTTGTGTTCAGTTTGTGCGAATGGGGAAATAACGAGCCGTGGAAATGGGCGCCTGCCGTGGGTCATCTATGGCGTACAACAGGCGATATTTCAGCCTGCTTCGATTGCGAGAACAATCATGGAACATGGTCGTCGTGGGGCGTGATGAGGATTGTGGAAAAGCATCCCGATCTTCGTATTTATGCCGGTCCGGGACACTGGAACGATCCGGATATGCTGGAAGTCGGCAACGGTATGAGCTTCAATGAAGACCGATCGCATTTTTCCCTGTGGTGCATACTGGCGGCTCCGCTTATCTCCGGAAATGATCTGCGGGCAATGAGTCCGGAGACGAAAGAAATTCTAGCCAATACGGAAGTGATCGGCATCGATCAGGATTCCCTCGGCGTACAGGGCTATAGATTCGATTCAAAAGACAGCGTGGAAGTATGGGTCAAACCGTTAGTGAAAGGGGACTGGGCTGTTGCGTTCCTCAACCGTTCCACACAGAAACGATCCGTCGATTTCGATTGGTCGAAAAATATCGTCACCAACGATTTTTCCAAGAGAATACTGAACACGAATGAAACGAAATATACCGTTCGGAATCTCTGGACCAAGAAAAATATCGGAACCACGAAAAAGAATGTGAGTGCGGAACTCGGCGCGCATGAAATATTCATGCTGCGATTAATAAAACAATAAATCGTACGTGCTCAACATCATGCCACCTTGCGAAGGTCCCCACCTTCGCAAGGTGGCATAGAGGGCTAAAAAAGATCCTGAAGTGTCAACCCATTTCAACGACGACCGTATTGTCGTCCTTCATAACTTTGAAGGGGATGAGATTTCCCTGGATTTCTTTTCCGTTCACCTTAATCTGCCTGACGCCTTTTTGGACGCCGTTCGGATTACGTATGACGATTTGAAAATCCTTCCCTCTGAATTTCCGCGAGATGGAAATTTCTTTCCAGTCGGAGGGAATGCAGGGATCTATTCTCAGTCCGGTGTAGTCGGGCTGAATACCGAGAATGTACTGTGCGGCTGTGTAATATGCCCACGATGCGCTGCCGCTCAGCCAGGGCAGACGCGACGCACCGTACCGCGGGCTGAACTTGCTGTTCGTGAATTGGCAATAGACATACGGTTCTATCTGACGGACTTCAGCGTGCGTATTGTATGCCGCCGGCATAAATTTTCTATAATACTCGTATGCCCGGTCTCCTCTGCCAAGGAGGGCTTCCGCAATGATCGCCCATCCCTGTGTATGACAAAACACAGAAGCGTTTTCTTTCATGCCTTTGTTGAACAGCCGTGCTTTAATAACCCTGGGATCTGTTTTCTCGATCGGCGGGGCGCAAATCATAAGTCCGTAATCCGTGGATAGATGTTCACGAACCGTATCCATGAGCCGTTCGCCTTGCTCTTTAGTACAATGTCCGCTGTAGACCGACCACGGCTGAGGTTCGAGGAACATGGAACCCTCGGCGTTTTCTTTCGATCCGAATTTTAATCCATCGGCTCTGTACGCGCGCAGGAACCATTCGCCGTCCCAGGCATGCTTCCGGAGATTTGTGTCAAGAGTCTTTAAATGTTTTGCAGCCCACTGAGCTTCTTTCGGTTTTTTAAGCAGCTTGCTGATTTCGATGTACGTCTTCAACGCGTAGCGCAATTGAAATGCCACGAATGTCGTTTCGCCGTCCTGTCCCAATTCAAGACAATCATTCCAATCTGCAAACAAGCCGCACGGGAGACCGTGTGAACCGGAACGGTCGAGATTGAACCGGATAGCCCGCCGCAGGTGACCCAGAACCGTATCCTTGCCTTTATCGGCGTACGGCAAAACTTTTTCATAAAAAGATATATCGCCGGTTTCTTTGACGTAAGCAGGAATGGTATTAAAGAGCCACATGCAATCGTCGGATCGGTAATCACGTTCTTTAGGCGGTTTTTCCTTGCCGGGCTTATGAGCGAACGGTTTGATAACCGGCATTGCACCTCCGGTGGAGACCTGTCCCGTAATCATTAGCTCGAGCCGGTGTTTTACATCATCCGGAATGGAATGAAGAATGCCGAGCATATCCTGAACCGTATCGCGGTACCCAAGCCCGTCCCGTTCGCCGGTGTAGACAAGACTTGCAGCGCGCGACCATGCATAAGTGATAAGATTATTGTACGGATTCCACATATTAAACATGCTGTTGAACTCCGCATCCGGCGTTGATGCGGACATTCCGGCGATGCGGGAATGCCAGTATTGTTTCAGCTTCTGAAATTCTTCCCGAACTTTTTCCGGATTTCCAATTTCTTGAACCGCCTGTTTTCCTTCGACGCCCGCCGCGCCGATTCCCATGAGCACAATCAATTCTTTGGATTCTCCGGGCTGCAGATCGATATCCACCTGCAGCGTCCCGCAGCCGTTATCGCCCGTGGCCAGCGAGTTTTTACATTTTCCTTCTTCTACGACAATCGGGTTTGCATACGTCCGGTAAGGGCCGAGAAAAATTTCACGATCGGTATCGAATCCTTTTACTTCCACTCCGGTGATTGCCAGGAATGTGTGCCGTCCCTGTCCGCCGTCCTCAAAATGTTCCGGCCGTGAAGGCATTAAAACGTTTGTTCCATGATCTATGATCGAATCTACGACGTCCATTTTCATAATGAACTGTGTATACTGAAGATTGATCATATCCTGAGTCAGTTGCCAGTTGTTCGCATACTCGACGTAAGTGAAAGCGCTTAACGACCGCTTCTTTGTTCCGGTGTTTTTAAGATTCACTAACCAGCACTCGTAGTTTTTTCCGAGCGGAACAAAATAGAGCGTTTCCGATTTAATGCCGGCATACTCCGAAGAAATCTTCGTATAGGCCGAGCCGTGACGGCATTCGGTTTTGAATTCCTTCAGCGGCTTGCCGACCGGCTGCCAGCTCGTCGACCAGAAGTCTTTGCTTTCCTTGTCGTGGAGGTAAAAATATCTGCCGGGCTGATCCATCGGAATAACATTGAACCGGAGCCTTGTGAACCTGCCCTGAGCTGCCGACTTATAGAAGCTGTATCCGCCTGCATTGTTCGTGATGATTGCGCCGTATTCCGTCGATCCAAGATAATTGCTCCAGGAGCGGGGAGTGTCCGGCTGTTCGATGACGTATTCTTTGTTCGTGTCGTCAAAATATCCGAATCGCATAGCTTTTCCTTTTTACGTTTGCTGTTTCTTTATAATTGCTCGCTGCTCAATATGAATTTGATATCCTTGGTTTTCTCTGTAGCCGCGATGGATCATCGCGGATGTTTTCGGCATGGTTTGCCGGCGACAGGACGCCGCTTATATTTTTTCCGAATTGTTTTTAATATAATCGATCAATTCATCGACCTGTGTAAAGGCCAACGCCGTGTAAGTATCGGCGGCGCCGTAATAAATTGCGATTCGGCCGGTCGCTGCGTCGTACAGGTTTGCGCAGGGGAATGCGACATTCGGAACGAATCCGGTTGTCTCGGTACTGTTTCTCCGGCGTCAGCAGATAATCGCGTGTTCTGTACAAAACTTTGTTCGGCTGGTCGATATCGAGAATTGCCGCCCCGAAACTGTAAACAAATCCGTTGCATGTTCCGGATACACCGTGATAAAACAGCAGCCAGCCTTCGGTGGTTTCGATAGGAATCGGGCCAGCGCCGATCTTCGTGCCTTGCCACCAGCCGATTCCTCCTCTGCCCATAACAAATTTGTGATTTCCCCAATGAATAAGATCGGGACTTTCGCTCATAAATATATCGCCGAAGGGAGTATGTCCGCTGTCGCTCGGACGGCTGAAAAGGATGTACTTGCCGTTTACTTTCCGGGGAAACAGAACGCCGTTTCTATTAAACGGCATGAGCGGATTGGACATCCGGATAAATGTTTGAAAATCGGTCGTTCGCCCTAAACCGATAGAAGCGCCGCGTAAATCGTCGCACCAGACGATATAAAATGTATCGTCAATTTGAACAAGACGCGGATCGTACGCATAGCTTGTCGGGTTTGGGTTCCCGTTTTCATCGACCCATTGAATCGGATCCGGGCCTATGTTCCATTTGAGGCCGTCTTTGCTTTTTCCGGAAAATAATGTTGCCCGGCTGTTTTTTTGATCCGCTCTGAAAATTCCGACGAATGCTCCGTTATGCGGTGCAACTGCGCTGTTAAAAATCCGTGCGGCTTTTGGAATTGGATTCCAATCAAGTACCGGGTTCTTGCTCCATCGCCAGAGGACATCATTGCAATTTTTCGGCTTTTTTTCCCACGGAATATTCGGCAGAGATTTTCCTATAATAGTCGTATTTTTTTTCATTTTTTTCTCCTTGATACTTTTAATTAACCTGCCGGGCAAGCATCGCGCATAGCGCTCAGCAGGAAAACAATGTATTTAAAAATTTATTTCACACGATCGTCCTGATGCATGTCGTGCATTGTATCGCAAATTATGCCTGCGACTGACCGCTCCCAACTCGTTTTGAATCGAGATCTGTTTTTATTTGCACCATCGTTGTTTCGTTTAGCTTATAAAAGAATGCCAAAATAATAAGCGCTACGGATCCGACGGCAACGGGAATAATACTCATCATGTCTTTTAATCCGTTCTTCACGTCTATGTTTTGCACGACATTGGCGACGAATCCCGTTTGATCCAGTATAAAAGCCGCAACCATGCTTCCCACAGCCCATCCGATTTTAGTCGACATGATAGAAGCTGAAAAAACAAGTCCTGTCGCCCTTCTGCCTGTTTTCCATTCGGAATAGTCGGCCGTGTCCGCATAGAGAACCCACAAGAGTGCAGAAATTGGGCCTCCGGCGATCGATCCGATGAGTTGGAGAACAAAAATCAATGTCAAGTTTTCGGGAGTCAGGAAATAAAATGATCCGGTACAGATCAAAGCTGTGATGAAAAGAATAATGACGGCACTCTTTCTCCCGACTACTTTTGTAAACCATGGAACTAAGAGTACTCCTACCAACGATATTCCCTGACCCAGAGTATTAAAAATGGACGTCAATACTTCATAACCATACTTGTGCGCATCATCTAATAAAGATGAGGCCTGCGCTCCGAAGAGAGCGTACATTGGATTCAGTAAATACGTGAGCAGGAAATTATAGATATGCGTCAGCAGCGGGCTGGACTGTTCTCCGATGTAGTACTTAAAATAATGCGTAGTTACGCTCATACGTATGCAGGTAAAAAGAATAAAGAGAATCGTCACGGCAAACAACAGTATCCAGGGTGTGTTCTTCGACAAATCCTTCAAGTCGTCTTTAACGGATGTCTTTTCTTTTGCAATCGGTTGAATCCGTTCATGCGTTGAAATAAACGTGATGAAAAAGAAAATAATTGCCGCGATGCCATATATGCTCATCGTCATCTGCCATCCTTTTGCGACACTTTCATGTCCAAAATGCGCTGCAAGCGGCAGGACTGTGGCGGACACGATAAAACCACCTAAATATGCACCCGTGAATTTAAAAGACGAGGCACTTGTTCTTTCTACGGGATCTCCACTAATCACACCCAGTAAAGCCGTGTAGGGAATGTTGATGGTAGAATACAGGAACATAAAGACGATAAATGTTGCATAAGCGTAAATAAGTTTTCCTGCTTCTCCGAATTCAGGCGTTGTAAACGTCATCACAGCGGCAACGGCCAGCGGGACGCCTCCCCATAACAAATATGGTCTGAATTTGCCCCACCGGCTTTTGGTCCGGTCGGCTGTCATGCCGATGACAACATCAAAGACAGCATCCAATATTCTTGAAACGAAAAACATTATTCCCGCAGCTTTTCCTGTAAGACCGAATATATCGGTATAAAAGAAAAGAAGCTGCGACATAATCGTCGCCCAGAATAAGCAGGAGGCAAGGTCGCCGAATCCATATCCGATTTTCTCTCTTAATCGAAGTTTTTGATTTTGCTGTTCCATAGAATCCTCGTTCCTTTAAATGGACATTTTTTTAAAACTATTCTTGTTCGAATCCTGTGAGTATATGAATAAGCATGAGAATGAGATTTTAAAAGAGATTGCTTGTAAAATTATCTAAAGTATTATTTCAATCCGCGTTCCGCAGGCAAAATATATTTATCGCTCACGGCATATCGGCCATTTTTCCAAGATGGAAGATATATGGAAATACTTAAGAATGAAAGCACAAAAGTGAGAAAGAATTGTAAGATGGAGTCCATCTTTCAGATGGGCTCCATCTAAGACCAAGGCAGGCCGGACATTGTAAGATGGAGTCCATCTTTCAGATGGGCTCCATCTAAAAGTAGATGTGACATTGTAAGGTGGAGTAAGATGGAGTTCATCTTAGAGATGGGCTCCATCTAAAGACGAATTGAAGAAGTGGTGAACTTCTTGTATACTCTATTATAATTTCAAGCAGGCTGGAGCTTGTGAATTTATCATAAATTCATCATAATACGGTGGATTCGAACTGCAAATTGCAGTAGAAAAACCGATAAAAAAATTTCAGTTAAGAAACGCGAATGAGAACCGATAAGTTGAAAAAAGAAGAGGCGAATCTATCTTCTATTATAGACACCTATGATCTTGGTCAGGAAAGGAAAAGAATGAAAAAGTATTTATTCTATATAGTAATTTGCCTCGGTTGTTTATATCCGCATTTTATGCTGAGAGCTCAGGGAGATTCCAAAGGGAAGAATTTATTCGATTGGGCGGATACCGTCGATGTCAATAGACCGCCGAAACATGTGCCCGTGAATACTTTATCCGTTATTCGTGTACGCGGGAATGTATTCGTCAATGCTCTCGGCGATACAGTCGTTTTCAAGGGTGCCGCTATTGCAGATCCGGATAAAATTGCCCAGCAGGGACGATGGAATAAAAACCTCTTTATTAAAGTCAAAGAAATGGGAGTGATGATCGTCCGTATTCCCGTGCATCCTGCCTCCTGGCGCGCACGAACACCGGCTCAATATATTCTCTTGCTCGATCAGGCTGTCCAATGGTGTTCCGAGCTCGGCATCTATGTCGATATCGATTGGCATTCAATCGGCAACCTGGGAATGGAGCTTTTTCAGGATCCCATGTACAATACCACTCAAAAAGAGACCTATGAGTTCTGGCGGGCGATGGCGGTTCATTTTAAGGGAAATACGACGGTTCCATTTTTTGAACTGTTCAACGAACCGACACTTGCCGACGGCAAATTGGGAAGCATGACATGGAGCGAATGGAAAAAATTAAATGAAAATATCATCAATCTTATTCGGGCTTATGATAAGGAAAAAATTCCCATCGTAGCCGGATTTGATTGGGCGTATGACCTTACTCCGCTGCGAAACGAGCCGATTGCTGCAGAGGGTATAGCATATTCCGTGCATCCATACCCGCATAAACGATGGCCGCCATATGAGCTTAAATGGGAAGAAGATTTCGGCTTTGCCTCCGGGAAATATCCGGTCGTCGCTACCGAGTTCGGATTTATCCTCGGCAATCAGGGCACGGAAGCGAATCTCAATTACGGAAATACGATAATAAAATATTTTGCTGATAAAGGTATCAGCTGGATAACCTGGGTTTTCGATCCGGATTGGTATCCCCGCCTCGTAGAGTCCTGGGATACGTTTAAATTGACCGAAAGCGGAGAGTTCTTTAAGCAGGCAATGCAGAAAAAACGATAAACCCGCCGGTTCAATTATTCGAACAAATGGAATGGAGCAAAGTATGAAAAAAAATATTATCGCCGCGATGCTTCTCTTGTGGCTTGGTCATTCTGTCAATGCGCAAATACAGCAAGTGACCAGAGTCGATGATGGTGTTATAATTAAAACTTCATCGGAAATGATGAAATTGCGCGTCATCGACGACGCTGTGATTCACGTGATCGCTTCACCGACAAAAGATCTGCCGAAACGGAAGAACCTATCGGAGGTCGACAATCTGGCAGGAAGCGGAAAATTTAAGCTCACGGAATCCGATAGCGAAATCGTCCTTAAAACATCGCGTCTGACTGTCAGGGTTAAGAAACTCGATGCTTCTCTTCACTATTATGATTCGAACGGTCATTCGCTGCTGCAGGAAATGAACGGTGGAAAAATATTTACAAAAGCGGATGTTCCCGGCGATACGGCATGGACAGTGGAACAAAAATATCTTTCGCCGGACGATGAAGCGATTGTCGGTCTCGGACAATACCAATTCGATGTGATGAACTGGAAAAATGGACACATGAAAATGCATCAGCAGAATACCGCAATTGCAAGTCCGGTGATAGTATCCAACAAGGGATATGGTTTATTCTGGAATAATTATTCATTTACCGAATTCAATCCCGAAGTCGTTCCAATTCCACTAACGACCCTTGACGACAATACAGCGGGCGTCGATTTTAAACCGCAGACAACGGGCAGGTATACGATCATTCTCGAACGCCCGGGTTCAGCGCCGATGGAAATGACGATGAATGACAGCACGATTTTTAGAATGGTTGCGGGGGTAGGCTACTCGCCTTCGATTATCACACAGAATCTCGAAGCGGGTAAAACGTATTCTATAAAAATCAGAAACCTTGCAAAGCAAATCAATCCGGTTGTTTCTTCCAAATACTTGCTGCCGGCCGGTGGTAAAGAAGGAGAGCATGGATTGAAAGGGGAATATTTTTCGAATATGAAACTGGAAGGCGCACCTTCGTTTGTCCGCATCGATTCCGTCATCGATTTCGATTGGGGCGAGAACCCGCCGCAAAAAGGATTTAAACGTGAGGAATACTCCGTCCGCTGGACTGGAAAAATTGTCGCGCCGGCGGCGATCAAAAACGTTTCCATTGATGCGGCGACGGATGACGGCGTTCGTATCTTTATCGATGGAAAGAAGGTCATAGATGACTGGCGGGACCGCTCTCCCGAAACGGACAGCTATATGATGGATCTGGAAGCGGGGAAGACGTACGATATTCAAATTGAATATTATCAAAACGGCGGCGGAGCTTCAGCGCGATTATCCTGGACTGCCGAAAAAGCAAAACACACGGAATATTTTTCAAATCAAATTGCGCTCTTTTGCCGCACTCCGGAAATGGCGCAATGCATGTCTTTTAAATCTCAGGTTGCCGATGCTATCGATTACTATTTTATGTACGGTCCGGAACCGGATCAAATCGTATCCGATATGCGGACAATAACCGGTAAGGCTCCTCTTTACCCGAAATGGGCTTACGGCCTCTTTATGAGTCAATACGGCTGGAAGACGCAGGAAAAAATTCAAAGTGTAATCGACGGTTATCGGGAGCGGAAAATTTCGCTCGATGTCGTCGTGCAGGATGCCGACTACTGGCCTCAGTTTCCGAACAATTTGTGGGGATCGCATATATTCGACTCAAGCCGATATTCGGATCCGAAAGCGATGGTCGAGCATATTCATCTGAAAGATGCACATACCATCGTGTCCGTCTGGCCTCGCATTAATAAAGGAACCGATGTCTATGATTCTATGGATGCCAAAGGATTTTTGCTCGGCCTTCAGGATACGCGTTTGAATACAAACGAGGGAGCCGGTATTAAGGATGAATCGCCCAACGCGGCATACGATCCATTCAACCCGGAAGCGCGAAAACTTTTTTGGCACTTCATAAATGAGCGGCTTTTCAAGCTCGGCTTCAACGGCTGGTGGATGGATGCGTCGGAACCGGAATGGGGATATGATTTTTCGCGTGCGCATACCGCCATGGGATCGGGGAGAAGATATTTGAACGTTTATCCCATGATGTCGACAAAGGGAGTGTACGAAGGGCAGCTTTCCACCGGAAGCACAAAGCGTCCGTATATTCTAACCCGATCCTCGTTCGTGGGTCAGCAGCGTTTTGCTGCAACGACATGGAACGGCGATGTCAGTCCCGATTGGGATACATATCGAAAAGAAATTCCGGCGGGGCTGAATTACTGCGCCACCGGCATGCCGTACTGGACGGTAGACATCGGCGGTTTTGTGCCCTACGCTTTTGCGGATTCGCCTGAATATCCGGAGCTTCTTGTCCGGTGGTACAGGTACGGAACATTTTTGCCGATCCTGCGCGTGCACGGCTGCCGAAAAACAGAATTTTGGAATTATAATAAAAAGACCATAGAATTTTTAACGATGTATACCAATCTACGCTATCGTTTGATGCCGTATATATATTCCCTTGGTGCAAAAGTAACATTCGACAACTTTACGATCTATCGTGCATTGATGATGGATTTTCGAAGCGATACCAATGTCTATTATATTACCGATCAATTTATGTTCGGAAAGGAATTTCTGGTTTGTCCGGTCGTCCGGCAGCATGCTCAATCGAGAAACGTCTATCTGCCGGAAACGACGGGCGGCTGGAGAAATTTCTGGAACGGAAAGAAATATGCTTCGGGTCAGACGATCGAAATTGCCGCGCCTTTAGAAACGATTCCACTGTTTGTAAAAGCCGGATCGATCGTACCGATGGGACCGTTTATTCAATACGCGGAAGAAAAAACAGATGGAACGATCGAACTTCGTGTGTATACCGGCGCTGATGGATCCTTCAATCTTTATGAAGATGAAAACGACAACTTCAATTACGAAAAGGGAATCTCTTCAACTATTCCATTTTTATGGAAAGAAAAAACGAAGACGCTGACCATCGGCGCCCGGAGAGGCGAATATCCGGGAATGATAAAAGAACGGAAGATAAAAGTGATCTTTGTCGGAGAAGATCACGGTGCCGGACTTGAGATTGAAAAAAACACGGACAGAGAAATAATGTATAAAGGGAAAACTGTGCAAGTGAAATAATAAATTGCCAATTATCAATTGCCGATTGTCAATTGAAAATCAGTATTGCCTTAAGGACTTATGGAACGGCAGGATAGGAGAAAGTTGTTATGAAATATTTATTTTACGGGTTCATTTTTGGATCTATTTTTCTCATGCAATTCACGGAAGCGCTCTTTGCCGAAAATTTTATCCGCGCGGATCATCCCTTCATTCAATATTATGGCCGCTGGGACAGGCATGACTCGGCATGCGCAAAATATTCATGGCCAGGAGTGTACCTGAAAGCGGAATTCACGGGGACCGGTATCGGCGTTCGTTTGGATGATCACACGAATTATTTTAATGTTTATATCGACGGATCGTTCTTCAGCGTTTTCCACGGCACACAATCCGGCAAGGCCGATTACGTGCTTGCAAAAAATCTGACGGAGGGAAAACATACGCTGCTTTTAAGCCGTCGAAATATTACGTTTGAAGAACCGTATTCTTTTTACGGCCTCTTGCTGGACAGTACGGCGGTGATCGTGGAGCCTTCCCCGAAGCCGGATCGGAAAATAGAATTTATCGGAGATTCATTTACCGTCGCAGAAAGCAACGAAACAAAAGCGCAGTCGCTTCCATGGGAAGAAAGATATCCCGTTACCAATATCGATAAAGGTTTTGCGCCGGTCGTTGCGCGGTACTTCCATGCGCAGTATTCGACTATATGCCGTTCGGGAGCCGGGTTGGTGTGTGATTGGAGGGGAGATACCGGCGGAACATTGCCGAAGCTCTTTAATAGAACGCTCATGGAAAAAGCGGAACCACTTTGGGATTTCAAACAATGGATTCCTCAAGTCGTAGTCGTAAGTCTTGGCCTGAATGATTTTTCTGGGTTAAAAGACAGCAGCGGAGTTGTCACGGAAAAAAAATCGGAATTTTTTCGTTCCGCATATCATGACTTTTTAAATGTCATACGCGCTCAATATCCTAATGTGAAAATCGTCGCATTGGCTGCGTACAGGGAGTGGACGCGGAAGAATACAAAGCAAGTTGTCGATGAAGAAAAAGCAATGGGAAAGCAGGATGTCTATTATGCAACGTACGATGAGTTTCCTGGCGGTTACGTCGGCAACGGCCACCCTACAGTGGAAACTCATAAAAAAATGGCGGATCAGATTATTGCTTTCATGGAATCTTTTCGTATATTTCCGTCGGATCTTAAATGAAACAATTGACAAGAGGATAAAGAATCGATATGGTACGATATTCGCCTGCGGAAGATAGATATGAAAAAATGCAGTATAGAATTTGCGGAGCCAGCGGTTTAAAATTACCGGCGATCTCAATCGGGTTGTGGCATAATTTCGGCGGCACGGACGATTTTTCCACTGCGAACATGTCGGTTCGAAAAGCATTCGACTGCGGCATCACTCATTTTGATCTTGCAAATAATTACGGCATGCCTCCGGGAAGCGCGGAAGAAAACTTCGGGAGAATTCTAAAAAAAGATTTGCTTCCTTATCGGGACGAACTCATTATATCGACAAAAGCGGGTTACAGAATGTGGCCCGGGCCGTACGGCGATTGGGGATCGCGAAAGTATTTAATTTCAAGTCTTGATCAAAGCCTGCGGCGAATGCATTTGGACTACGTAGATATTTTTTATCACCATCGTCCCGATCCGGAAACGCCTCTTGAAGAAACGATGCAAGCGCTGGATCACATCGTACGATCCGGAAAAGCATTGTATGCGGGTATTTCTTCATATCCTCCCGCGTTGACGGTAAAAGCAGCAAAGATGTTGAAAGAGCTTGGGACTCCATGTCTTATTCATCAAGTGAGATATAATATTTTAGATCGCATGCCGGAAAATGGCTTGTTGGAGGTTCTGGAGAAGGAACGGATAGGCTGTATCGTTTTTTCACCTTTAGCACAGGGAGTACTGACAAATCGATATTTTAACGGAATTCCTTCGGATTCCAGAGCTGCCAAACCCCACGGATTTCTTCATCCCGGGGATATTACGGAAGAGAAACTGTCAAAAACGCGCAAACTTAACTTGCTGGCCGAGAAACGAGACCAATCGCTTGCCCAAATGTCGCTCGCTTGGTTATTAAATAAAAAAGAAATAACTTCAGTCCTCATAGGCGTAAGTTCTTCTCAACAAGTTGTCGAAACGGTCGGAACATTAAAGAATTTAACATTGACCCGTGAAGAGCTGGAAGACATAGAAAACATCACAAAAAAATAAAAAAATAATTTGTTTTGGAGTTGCGTCTGAAATTAATTATTCTTATCGTTATTTCAATAATATAAGTTTATAGAGATAGTAAATCGATTATTAAGGTCAAAAAAACTTTGATATTTTGAGTGGGAAATCAATCTGCCGATAAGTTTTCCATGATATTGAATATGTCTGAAATATCAAACGGTCGTTGTGTCGATGATGATTAAAGACAGGACTTTTTCCGGAGAAGGCACGGATTACGATTTTTCCTGTGTATGTTCATAAAAGAGGTAATAAGTCGCCGGCAATCATCATACGAGAAAATTTCAATTTTTATAAAAATAATCTTTGACTGTTGTGTGTTTTATAATTATGTTATTCCGGTTTTTAATATTATCGGAATCAATGAATAGCGTCAATGTGAAATTGTGTCAAGTAAAATAATAAAAGTGGACGGTGAGCTTGCTATTCTCTTGCAAGAGAATAGCTTATTGCTTATCTTCCAAAATCCATGAACAGCTAACGTAAATCGAAGGAGAAACGAAATGACGATGAGGACAATTTGTTTTCGTGCCAAATATTTTTCACTCGTATTGGCAATGTCGGCATTTTTGGGTCAATCGCTATTTGCCGCAGGATCCGGAACTATCAAGGGAAAGATCTTGGATAAATTGACGGGTGATCCTCTTATAGGAGCAAACGTTGTAGTCGTGGGAACAAGCCTTGGCGCTGCTTCCAATCTCGACGGCGAAGTTACCATCCATGATGTACCAATCGGTGAAAAAACTTTAAAGATTTCATACGTCGGGTATATCACGATCACAGAGCAGGTAGTTGTTCCGGAGGGTGGCGTTGTGGAAAAAGGATTTCGACTTCAACCCCAGCCGATCGAAGGACAAGAAGTTGTTGTTACCGCTCAGGCTCGCGGCCAGAATGAAGCAATTAACGAACAGCTTCAATCTGCTAATGTCACCAATGTGGTCTCTTCAGAGAAGATGAAGGAACTGCCGGATGCAAATATTGCAGAATCAATAGGAAGACTTCCGGGTATTTCATTGAACAGGCAGAATGGTGAAGCGAATCAAGTTATCATTCGCGGAATGTCTCCTCAATTCAACAATGTTACCATCGAAGGAGTGCCGATGGTTTCAACAAGCGGCGGACTTGCCGCTACGAGTACGAATAATGGATCCAGCAATTATGCCGATCGAAGTATCGATCTGAGTATGGTAAGCGACGATCTGGTAAAGGGAGTAGAGGTTTCAAAAACATTGATGCCGAATATGGATGCAGATGCAATCGGCGGAACGGTAAATTTAACCTTACGAGAAGCTCCAACAGGTGTGCATTACGACCTTGCCGTCAACGGCGGTTATAATGATTTAACAAAATACTGGAAGAACTATAAAGCAACAGGGAGTATAAGCGACAGGTTTTTCAATGATGCACTTGGCGTACGGCTGCAATTGAACGCTGAGGATAAGACGCTTCCATCGCAGCAATTTAATGCAGGATACAGCGGTGTAACATCCAACTCTGCTTCTAATCCTCTTGTAGTAAACGGCGTGACGTATAGTCTTATTCAAAGGACCACGAGCGCAAGGTTGACGCAGGATGATTTGGACCGGAAGCGCTATGGAGGAAGCGTTCTCTTAGATTATGAATCGGATTTTATGGACCTTAAATTCTTTAACATCTACAATGAGAAAAAAGATCATGAATCAAAGTGGGATTATACCACATCTTTTGATCAAGGCACATTAGCCAACAATTTTGGTGAGTTTAACGGTCTTTATACTATTCAAGACTTTACAACAGAAGAAAGAACACATTCGGTGCAGGGCAGGTTTAAATTTGCAGGCACGGAATTTGACGCTTCGTATGCTTATACAAAATCCAATTACAGCAATCCGGTCTACGGTTTTTCATTTTTGCAGAATAATACAGGAAATCCTTACGGTACCAATGATAATGTGTACGCACAACCATCAAAATTAATAAATATGGCCGCACCTTATCTCACTGAGAGTAATTGGTATATGCCGTATATAGATTATGCGCATAATTTTCTGAATGATAATACTAATGATACAAGGGCTGATTATCATATACCATTTAGAGTGTCCGATTATTTATCGGGAACAATATCTTTAGGCGGTAAGTACCATGAATTCGCCCGCGTTACCAACGGTTTTAGTGAATACTTTAATATGCAGTGGGGTGGAAGCGCTGGAAGGCAGGCAGCATTTTCATCGTTCCTGCAAGCATATTATCCTACACCGTGGGATACGAAAATCGACATCAATCAAGGAATTTCCGCTTTGAATTTTACACAGAACGGTTATGTTGCTCCTACATTCCTTAATGGTGCATACCAATTGATGCCCTGGAATTACGATCAGAATTTGATGTATAACATTGGGCAAAATTGGCAAGCATTTGAACCGGCCGGCCAATGGTGGGTAGACGGACCTCAGAGCTATAATTCCGATATATATGCTAAAGAAGAATTAGGCGCCAGCTATATAATGGGAGAATTTAATATAGGCTCAAATTTATCTTTGGTTGGTGGTGTCCGGTGGGAGCAGGTAAAAGGCCATTATAGTGCATGGCAGATTACAACGAATAATAGCAACCAAAATGGTCTCGGGGCAGGGCAACCGAATTGGGTAACAGTTGATGCTATTCATGTGAATTTATTCCCTTCAATAAATCTTAAATACAAAGCAGCCGATGCTGTCCAAATCTTCGGCGCTTATTATGTCAGTGCATCCCGTCCGAATTTCTCAGATCTCGCCCCGCTGATAGATTATCCGGCAACCGGCAATACCATCAATGCATCAAGTAATCCGTATTTAGCGCCGGCTCTTGCATATAACTATGATATCGGAGGATCTGTCTTTAGTAATGATGTCGGGTTGCTTTCTGCTGATTTCTACTATAAAAAACTCACAGGTCTTCCTGTAAGTATGCCGGGCTATGAGCCGTCGGCACCTGAACGAGCTCTTATTTATGGAGCGCCTGCCGGTTTTGTTGCGAGCTTACCTCCGTTGAGTTATTTTACACAAGCCAGCGGGACGATGACCTGTAGTATTCCTATCAATAACCCGGAAAATGCTTATGCAAGAGGGATAGAACTCTCGTGGCAAACACACTTATGGTATTTGCCGGGAGTCTTAAGTGGATTAGTACTTGATTTGAATGCTTCGTTCATGAGTTCTAATGCGCTTTATCCGTATTTTAACAATAACTTAATAGCAGCAGATTCTGCAGTTCACCATGGCATAACGTCCTACACATATTATAACGTTTATCAGACAAGAAAAGGTACATTGCTCAATATGCCGGATGCAACATATAATATAATTGTTGGCTGGGATTATCTGGGATTTAGCATACGATACTCGCTCAGATATCAGAGGACGACACTTACGGGCTTAGATTCGAGGTATTCCATAGCTGACCAATACTATGATAATTTCCTTTTATCCGATATTATGGCAAAGCAAAAACTTACCGATCATTTGTCAATATTTGCTAATTTCACTAATATAGGCAAAGAAATAGATTCTTATTATGAAAATACTCTCGTAGGAGCCTTGCCTACAAGTATGCAAACGTATGGATTTAATGCGCAGTTTGGAGCAAGCTATGTTTTTTAATAAATAACTATTCTTTTCATTAAGACGGTTTGTTTTGCTTCTTATCCGGTTATGTTTGTAAAAATAGAAGTGAAGTCGAATCCGAAAATAACGAATGGAGGTGAGCGGCGGAAAAAAAAAAGATTCAATAATTATTTTTCAATTATCAGTTCGATAAAAAAGGAGAAAGCAATGAAAAGCAAGCTATTGGTTTATTTCGTTATAAGCTTAGCAATTTTGAGCATTTCAAATGCTAGAGGATTGAATAGTAATACGTCTATCGATTTTAATGCTATTCATCAAAAAGCATTGCAATTAATTAATTCTGTTCCTGCCAGTCAGGATACAATCGCTATTCCGGCAACCACAGCCGGCTTGTTTGAAGCGACGATCAATGGTGATACTCTTGTAGCACCACAGATCGGCAGAATAAATCCGATGAGAGTTTATCTGCTGACTGCCGGCGGGTTCTATCAGCAATTAGCGGGTCTTAATGTAAAAAACCCCACTGGAGTTTTAACCATTGTGGGCGCACCTGGAATAAAAGCAACGATACTGCCGCAGACAGTAGGTGGTGTACTGTGTGGTATGAATTTAGTCGAAACCAGCTTAAAGTTACGGAACCTCTACTGGGAAAGCCAACTGAGCGACGGTTCATTCAACAACAACAACTTTGTCGGCTCGACAGACGGCGTCCATGCGCAATTTGTGGATGTTGATAATTGCGTATTTGAATTCATCAGTCTCGATACATTCTCAATGGACGGCTATAATATGGGCGCGAAGTTTAGGATTACAAACAGCTATTTCCGTAATCTCTTTTGCGCATCCCAATGGTGGGGAGGCAGAGTATTCTATTGCAAGCAATGGATTGATACGGTTTGGGTAGAAAACGTTACAGTTACAGGCGGCGGTCTCAGCTTCCTGCAGCAAAATTCATTGTGCAAATTTGCATATTACAACCACAATACAATTGTCAATGACAACAAGTATTGGCAGTTGGGTGTGTATTACTTAGAAGGATACTGGGTTAATAATCTTTTCGTCAACGTGAATTGGGTTGGTGAAGATTATTACAACGTAGCCACTGGCGGACAGGATCCGGATCCCACAATGCTTATGGGTACCATCGGTATTGATACCATAGACATTGAAAACGGAGCCAACACAAAGAACCATATTCATATTCAACCGGCATATATGAATGCAGATTCCACGATTAATACAAGTCTCGTCGGTCTGCCCCAAATTAAGGCGTTTGCGTCCAATAACGTATTGTGGACGGATACAACATCAGCAGGGTTGCAAGCCTATTATAAGAACATGCAAGTAGGCGCTTATGGTCCTTATGGCACCCGCTATGTTGACACGTGCCCGGCTTCTTGGTTAACGTGGACTTCAGCAACAAATCCTCCGAGTTACCTTACTCCGCAGGCTCCTCCATATAAAGTAGTAAATGTTCCAGGCATCTGGATGAACCCGCGCACAGCAGGTCTTTTTGCCAATCATCTCTATCCGCAGATAGTTGCGACTGGCAATTTCGTCAACCAGTCAGTTACATTTGCTACAAATCCAATAGCAAGCCCGGCAGTAGCAAATTTGATGGCAAAATGGGATGCTGGTGAGTGGGGAGTTCCTGGTGTAAGCGCAAGTGTAGGTCTAATCGATTCGAGCGCTTATATATTTGGCGACTTTGACCCAACCACAGTTCCGGGATACAATGCTGGAGTTAAATCGGAAGATGGAAATGGAATTAACAAATTTACCGATTTCCAGGAAAACTTTGCTCAAACAGGAGCGGTTAAAAATTCCAGTATTGACCAGCTTCCAATCGGTGCATTAATTTGGAATGATGCGCAATTGGCTGCCTATAATTCGGCGAATGAGTTTAATCTGGTCAAGGCTGCGTATGCTGCTGCAGTGGCTATAAAGACAAGCGTACCGCAATCTACTGGTGGAACACCTCGTTTGTTTGCTTTGAATCAAAACTATCCGAATCCTTTCAACCCGTCAACAAAGATCAGTTTCTCGATTCCGACAACTGGATTTGTTACGTTGAAGGTGTACAACATTCTTGGTCAAGAAGTTGCCACATTGTTCTCCGGAATTAAAAATGCCGGTAATTATGAGACAACATTTGACGGCACCAAACTCGCAAGCGGTGTGTATTTCTACCGTCTGCAAGCCGGCAGCCAGATGCTTGTAAAGAAGATGGTTATGATGAAGTAAAAAAGCTCTTTAGCTTTCCAGCAATGGAAAGTGAAACGGCTGTACATGAAGGCCGGGCAATGTAAAAATTGCCCGGCCTTTTTTTATTCCGCTTTAAATTCTCTGTGTAGAGAGAGTGTACAAAAAGAAGGAATTATGGTAGGACAAACATTCCTGAGTGTCATTTTTTGTCAATAACAATATCGGACAGGCCTGCCTGCGTGACTGCGTCAGCAGTCAGGCGGGAATGCTAGCATGCCAACAAATGAACTTTTTGGACAGCCTCGAAGTTTCCGACACCACCCGCTTGAATGACTGAGTCATCCGTCGGGCAGGCCGGTGTCGGCTACAGATGTTACTTGTTGAGAACATCCGATACCACCCCGCCTGAATGACCGCATCAAAATTAGGCAGGCCGCTGTGGGTTGCAGAATGAGAATGTATAAATATAAACACTAAGCTGAATAGTCGAGAATTTTGTTTTGAAAAATCTGTGGATTTAGTTCTTAGATAATCATATATTCGACTATGATCCTACTGGATCATTTTCACGGTATATCAGAGAATAATATTTCCGGAGGTCGTTATGGCATATAAATCGAAATTATTCCAATTGCATAGTACATCACTATCTCGTATGATTCTATTTCTGATAGTTCTCATGAGTATTGTAATCAATGGAGTTCAGGCTCAATCGCGAGTTCTCTATAACAACCAGCAGCTCTTTTTAAATGGGTCTAACTTGGCGTGGGTTAATTACGGAACGGATTGGGGTTTAGGCACGACGGATACTGCGACGATAGGGGAATGGATGATTCAGATGCACCAGAGCGGCGGCAACGCCATGCGTGTATGGCTCAATGTGGAAGGAACTATTACACCTGTATTTGATGACTCCGGTCATTGCACCGGACCGGGACCATATTTGATACCTGAATTAAAACAGGTACTGGATATGGCATGGCAAAGAGAAATCGGAATAGACATTTGTCTTTGGGGTTTCGGTATGATGACACTTACTCTCAACTCTGCTGTTTTGGCAAGGAATTATCATCTTTTAACTGATACATCATATACGAATAGATACATCAGAAATTGCCTCATTCCGATGGTCACGGCATTGAAGGCTCATCCGGCGATTGTCGCATGGGAAATATTCAACGAACCGGAAGGTATGACAAGTGGGTTCAATTGGTCAACCGCGTATAAGCTTGTACCGATGTCGGATATCCAACGGGTTATAAATCTTTGTGCAGGCGCAATTCATAGAACAGATCCGAGTGCAAAGGTGACAAACGGTACGCAAACAATGTATACGCTAACAAATGTGCCTTTTTCTGCCGATGAAAGTTTAAATCTGACAACGATGAGCATGGCGAGAAGAAAGGAAATCGAAAATTCATTCAACAGAAGGCATCATACAGCGTTGACGGCAGATCAAATTGTCCCGCCGCTGCAAAAAATGGCTGCCAGCAGCGGTAATTACTATTCGGATGCGGCGCTCTATGGCGCCGGCGGCGATCCTCAGGGAACTCTTGATTTTTATTCCGTTCATTATTACGCTGACAATGGATCCAATGTATCCGTGCTGACATATAATGAGGGCCATTGGAATTCCGATAAATCGATTGTCGTCGCAGAGTTTCCCGATCAAACTACCGATGGCGTGCCACAAGCACAGATATATCAAACTATATATAATAACGGCTATGCCGGCGCGCTTGCCTGGTCATGGTCGGATCATACTTATTCCACGCCGGCTGATATGCTGGCAGGTATGCAGTCGGTTTGGAGCAGTCACCCTGCGGATGTCAACATCAACGGTACCGGCGCAGATTGGCCCATCGCGAGTATTACCTATCCGCAGAATGGTGCCACATTTCCGGACAGCAATAGGGTAACGATTCAAATTTCCGTTGTTGATACATCTGCTATAGCTTCCGTAAAAATAGTTGTTAACGATACATCGCAAATTGCTTCGCTGACAACCGCTCCTTACACGTATACATGGACAAATATTCCAATCGGAATATACAGTATTACTGCCGTTGCTGCCAATATCCTGGGACATTCTCAAGCTTCAAATGTTGTAAACATAACGGTGGGCACTCCGAATACGACAAGACTTGAAGCTGAAAATGCCGTACTTAACGGATCGGGTATAACTGTTGTGACCGATAATACTGCAAGCAATAATAAATATGTAAATATAGCATCAAATGATTCGAATACTACAATTACCTGGAAGGTCACGAACGTTCCCGTCGCTGGAAGTTATCCGATTACATTCGGATATCAATTGCCTTACGGCCATCCGAAAGAACAGTTCATCAACATCAACGGTGTACGTGCCGATACTGTGGATTTTACGGATTCTACAAATGTCTGGCATGCACTGACAATGAATGTTAATTTGGTACAAGATACGAACACTATTCAAATAGCAATGTGGTGGGGATGGATGTATGTTGATTATCTTGCCGTCCCGACAAATATTGTTACATCTGTACCGAAGAATTCCGGAATTCCGCTCAGTTTTTCGCTTTCGCAGAATTATCCGAATCCGTTTAATCCGACGACAACAATAAACTTTTCCTTGAAAAATGCAACGCTGGTAAAACTGACGATCTATAATTTATTGGGCCAAAAAATTGCGACTCTTGTGGACGGGCAGAAAGCTGCGGGTAATTATTCCGTTCCGTTCAATGCCGCGCGATATTCATCGGGAGTGTACTTCTACCGGCTTGAGACGTCTGAATTCAAATCCCAAAAGAAAATGCTGCTTTTGAAATAGTGAAAAGTGAATAGTGAATAGTAAATGGTGAATGGTATAATTCATCGGCTTATGATTTAGATTTAAGAACGGGATATAAATTTTAGTATTCTAAAATATTGATTGAGCATTATCGGGTCTATGATTCTTTTCAAAAAGCAAACTCAAAGCAATTCCGCTGCAGTGCAGCGGAATTGCTTTGAAAAGAACTTGCTTCGACAAAGACGCTGAAAAATGAGCATCTTAATTTCAGATATCAATTCAGCCGAAAAAATGGGCAGAGCCTTCTGGAATTTCTATCGAATGAGCAGGAATAAATAACATGATGGTGATCGAAATCGTTATGATCGTTCATCTTCAAAATATATAAATCATTAAAATAATGGAACAATATGAAATACGGATATTTTGACGATGCAAAAAGAGAATATGTTATCACAGAACCCCAAACACCATGGCCCTGGATCAACTATTTGGGGACTGAAAAATTTTTCGGATTGATATCGAATACTGCGGGCGGGTATACATTCTATCGGGATGCAAAATACCGCCGTCTGACACGCTACCGCTATAATAATGTTCCGCTCGACATGGGCGGAAGATATTTCTATATCAACGATGAAGGGACTGTTTGGTCTCCGGGATGGAAGCCGGTAAAGACACCATTAGACCGCTACGAATGCAGGCACGGCATGAGTTATACGATATTGACGGGCATGAAAAACGGCATAGAGGCAGAGGTCATGTATTTTGTTCCGTTGGACACAAATGCAGAAGTTCATAAAGTGAAAATTACAAATACAACAAAGGCACCCAAACATATCCGCCTCTTTTCCTTTGCCGAATGGTGTCTCTGGAATGCAGAAGACGACATGACGAATTTTCAGCGGAATTTTTCCACGGGTGAAGTGGAGATAGAAGGTTCGGTCATTTATCATAAAACGGAATACAAAGAACGCCGCAATCATTATGCTTTTTACGGCGTGAATGCACCTCTCCAGGGATACGATACCGACCGCGATTCGTTCGTCGGCCTTTCCAACGACTATTCCAACCCGCAGGTTGTTACGGCGGGCAAACCTAAGAATTCCGTCGCACATGGATGGTCTCCTATCGCTGCGCATTTTCTTGAAGTCAATTTGAGCGCAGGGGAATCGAAGGAATTCGTTTTTGTCCTGGGGTATGTTGAAAATGAAGAAGAAGAAAAATGGGAATCAAAAAATATCATCAATAAGAAAAAGGCAAAAGAATGCCTTGCCGGATTCGACTCTGCAGAAAAAGTGCGTAAAGCCATGGAAGAGCTCCGGGCATACTGGGACGGCTTGTTGAATATTATCAATGTCAAAAGCGGCGATGAGCACCTTGACCGTATGGTGAATATCTGGAATCAGTACCAGTGCATGGTCACATTTAACATTTCCCGGTCGGCTTCGTTTTTTGAGTCGGGTATTGGCCGGGGAATGGGATTCCGGGATTCTAATCAAGACCTTATTGGGTTCGTTCATCAAATACCTGCGCGGGCACGAGAAAGAATATATGATCTCGCAGCAACTCAGTTTGAAGACGGCGGAGCATACCATCAATTCCAGCCGTTGACGAAGAGAGGCAATGATGCAGTCGGCGGAAATTTTAACGATGATCCGTTGTGGCTTATTCTTTCGACAACAGCCTATCTTAAAGAGACCGGGGATTTTTCCCTGCTCGATGAACAGGTGCCGTTTGACAATGATGCCTCGCGTTCACGATCGCACTTTGAACATCTTAAAGCATCATTCTATCATGTTGTCAACAATCTTGGTCCTCATCATCTGCCCTTGATCGGACGTGCAGATTGGAACGACTGCCTTAACCTCAACTGCTTCTCCAAGGATCCCAACGAGTCGTTTCAGACAACCGAAAACAAACGAGGCGGCACAGCGGAATCCGTTATGATTGCGGGATTATTCATTGTCTACGGACGGGAATTCGTTGCACTCTGCCGCCAGATCGGAAAAGTGGATGAGGCTCTGCAAGCACAGCCGTATATCGAAGCTATGGAGAAAGCCGTCAAAGAGCATGGATGGGACGGGGAATGGTTCCTGCGCGCTTATGATTATTTTGGGCACAAAGTCGGCAGCAAAGGGAATGAAGAAGGCAAGATCTTCATAGAATCCCAGGGATGGTGTACAATGGCCGGTATTGGGCTAAATGAGGGTATGGTTAAAAAATCCTTAGACTCGGTTAAGCAGTACCTCGATTCGGAACATGGAATTGTCCTCAATAATCCGGCGTTTACAAAATATTATATCGAGTACGGAGAAATTTCCACTTATCCTGCCGGGTATAAAGAAAATGCAGGAGTCTTCTGCCATAATAATCCGTGGATTATGATCGGCGAAACCGTTCAAGGCCGCGGCGACCGTGCATACGATTACTGGAAAAAAATATGCCCGTCATTCCGTGAGAACATCAGCGATCTTCACAAAGTGGAACCGTATGTTTATGCGCAAATGATTGCCGGCAAAGATGCGTTCCGACCCGGCGAGGCGAAGAATTCGTGGCTTTCGGGAACAGCATCATGGATGTTTTATACAATAACGCAATTTATTCTCGGCATCAGGCCGTCGTACAACGGTCTTGAAATCGATCCATGCATTCCGGCGGAGTGGAAGGGATACACGGTATCCCGTAAATTCCGCGGAGCGTCGTACGTTATAGAGATTAAAAATCCTCATCATGTCATGAAAGGCGTTCGATCGATTCGGGTCGACGGAGCTCTTTTTACAGGCAATATTATTCCGCTCATGCCGGCAGGAAAAAGTTACAACGTCGAAGTCATCATGGGTTAAAGTTATCCGTGACTTTTCAGCGTGAGTTTTACATTTGTAAATTAAGTTACTGCAACAAACTTCTGTAGCCGACACCGGTGGTGTCGGATGCCGTCCGCGACGACCCGTCGCGGCTACAATGACTTCGGATGCCGTCTGCGACCGTTCTTGTAGCCTAACCGGCCTGCCCGACTGTTGACACAGTCATTCAGGCGGGTGGTGTCGGACGCCGTCCGCGACGACCCGTCGCGGCTATAGAATAATATTGGACGTTATCCGCGGTGAAGATCTGCAAAGGGATATCTAAAACTAATTATAAATCGGTTTTCATAATTCGCTGAGTAGTTATGGTTATCCTTTGATATATTCCAGCGGTTTTATGTAAATAAAAATTCCGGACTTGAGAGAAGGAGCAGCATGCCCATACTTATAGAAAAGCCGCAGATTATCGAAGCGGCTGGAACGAAGAAAAAAATTATTGAAGAATATTTCGGGAGTCTCAGCAGCAAAACGGATAACGTCAGCATTGCACGCATGGTTAGTCCTGCCGGCTGGGATGAACCGGCGCAATGCCCTGAATTCGACGAATATACGGTTGTCTTGAAAGGAATACTCCGTGTCAAGACAAAGTTAAAAACCATCGACGTTGCAGCGGGTCAGGGAATTCTGGTTTCCGGAAACGAATGGGTTCAATACAGCACGCCCTTCGAAGGAGGCGCGGAATATATTTCCGTTTGTGTTCCTGCCTTCTCACCGGCGACGGTGCATCGGGAAGAATGAAAACAGAATACAGAATTCAGAATTAAGAATACAGATTTAAGAAATACCGTAATTACTCAGTGTGATATTGAAAGAATAAAAAAATCCCCCTCTTTTGCAGAGAATCCCCCTTTTGTTTAATAGGGGGGAAAAGGGGGATTGATAACTGATAAAAGAAATCAATTGTGCTAAATTACACTGAACAATTACGAAATACCAATAAACAGAATGTCAGGTTGAACTACGCACCACGAACTAATAAACTTTAGACATCGAACTATTTTAAAAAAATCATCTTTAAAGAAATCAAAAGCAATGCGGTTCCGAAGACTTTTTGAAGCACAGCATCGGAAAGTCCGATGGATATTTTTGCTCCCAGCAGGCTGCCGAAAAAAAATCCGGCTGCAATAAGCGCCGCAATCTTGATATCCACGTTTCCCTGTTTGTAGTATGTCCATGCCGCCAGAATTCCGATCGGCGGGATCATCATAGCCAAAGTTGTTCCTTGTGCCTGATGCTGTGTCAATCCGAACAGTATAACTAATGAAGGAACGATAATGATGCCGCCGCCGATGCCTATCAATCCGCTGAAAATGCCTGCCAATAATCCGAGTAGGATGTACAAAACAATGTTTCCCATAAAGAGTATCCCTTTGTGCATGTGATATCTGTAATATACGAATCGGTGATTTGAATGCAAAAAACAAACGGCTCTTTTCTACTCTCAGCGTATCGTATATGTAAACGTAAGAAGTAAATATCTCGTCAGAACTTCATTGCGGTCGTCTTCAATGTAGGTGCTTGCAATTGACCTTGAAAGGCTTTTATTTTGTCCGAGCAGATCGAAAACGCCCAATTTAATTTCTCCTGCTTGCTTTGCGAAAAGCTTTTTTGCAAGGCTCATGTTCCAGAGAATCGAATTTTGGTTATACCCGTTGCTTAGACCGTTGTTCAACACATTGGTAATATCATCATGGAAGACTACGCCGTCCCAGAATATCCAGTTGAATCGAAGGCCTGCAGTATGCGAATAATAGCTTGAGTTCAGTCCGGACTGAATCGTATTCTGACTGATTGAATAATTCCCGAGATAACTGAGTGTAAAATCCAAATTCGGACCGATATTGCTTCCGAGGACGCATCCCGCCGTAGAAGTGAATGCATGGGCGATGTTCAACTCGTCGTTGATGGAGCCCGGAGTCTGAGTATAGCTGACGCCGCCGCTCAGGTTGACATTGGTTTTAATGGGATCGATGGGGAATCCGTACGTCGAGAACGAGCGCACCGACCAGTATCCATCGAAGTTTTTTGGAATTGTGAGCTGCGTGCCGGGTGTAATTTTCGTTTGATCGATCACCGTATCTTTGCTCGGCGCAAAGGTTGCGTTGCCGATATAATCGAGCGAGTAATTTGCCGAGAGAAGCAAGAAAAAGCTTCGCCCTTCCAGGGGGTTCGTAACGGAAAAACGGGAGAGCAGGGATTGTGAATATGACTGGTTCAACTGAGAATTCCCTGCAGTCAGAAGCAGGGGATTTGAATTGTTCACAACATCCTGAAGCTGCGTTACTGCCGGAGCGCGTGTGGTCGTCTGATAATAGACGCGGAGATTCTCGAAGTCGGGCAGCTTCAAATTAAGCGTTGCAGAGGGCAGTATGCTCGTAAATGTTCTGCTGCTGGATCCCGAAAAGGGATAAGTCTGATTGTTAAAAAGCTGCGCCTGCTGTCCTTCCACCTGCATGTTAAAATTCATGGTTGGGGTGCTGTACCGATAACCGATGCCGGCGGCTTGAGTCTGGTACTGCGTCTTGTATGTGTTGGAGAGCGTCGTATCAAAGATATACTGTTGAGTCACTGAATCGTACTTATTAGTCCGTGTGTCTGCTGTTCCGCGGGAATATGTCGGTTCATAGTTGATTTCTAAAAGATGATTGCCGCCGAGAGGCTCCGTATATATTAGACTTGGTGAGATCGTATAGGTACTGGCTGTTCCGTGCATATATTCATCGATTGGAGCGATAGAGTCCGGCGTTCCTGGTGCGGCAACGCTCGATGCGTTGAGATTGGTAGAACTTGATTTGTAACTTTCACCGAATCCGATATCGAGAGAAAGAGTCCGGCCCTGGGTATTGAATTTATGCCGCAAGGTTAGGTGGCCTGCAAGATTATTTCCGGTTGTTATTGTTTGGTTTTGCGCCTCCGTCATCAATACGGGTGTCCCGTTTGCAAGGCTGTTCGTGTCGCTTTGAGCATTCGAAGCGTGATTGTCCTGATAAGCGAAGGACGGTGTGAACGTGATACTATTCGACTTATCGATTGCATAATCCCACCTTGCGCTTATTCTGTGATTGAAATTCATACCGTCGATATCCGACTGCTGATCATAGAGCGAGCTGGAGTCGCTGGAATAAAGGTACTGGCGGTTGATATCTTGATTGTTCTGGTTCTTTGTATTGTTAAAAAAATAGTTGACCTGAAGAAACATGCCGTGCGTGAGGGAGTCCACATAATTGGCGCCGAGGAAGCTGGTTGTATTGATACCCTGCTGTACGCCTATGATCGAAGCTCCTGTTCGAGCGTTACTGCCTGGAGTGAATATACCGCCGCGAGGACCGGTACCGCCGGCACTGCTGGAGCTTCTTCTGCCTCCGCTTCTGCCGTAATTGAGGGACTGGCCGGTTCCCGACATAATGCCGAACAGATCCTGCATGGAAAATGCCTGTGTGTTTGTATTATTCGATGAACCAAGAAATGTAATTCGCTGATTGCCGTCGAAAAGATTTATACTGGCGCTCGATTCATATCGGTCGTCGTCGCCGTACCCGCCGGCAATTTTTCCGAAATCGGAATTACTTGTATGCGGCCGCGTAATTACGTTCATTGTTTTGACGTATTGCCCGTCGTCGAATCCCGTAAATTGCGCCTGATCGCTCATCTGGTCGAACACCTGAATTTTATCGACAATTTCTGCCGGCAGGTTGCGAATAGCGAGCGTTGGATCATCTCCGAAAAACGGCTTTCCGTCGATCAAAACACGCTGGACGGTTTCTCCGTTCGACTGCACAGTACCGGTATTATCGACCGTAATACCGGGCATCTTGGTGACCAATTCCTCGATCGTAGCATCCGGATGCGTTTTGAACGCATTCGCGTTGAATTCCGTCGTATCATCTTTTTGAGTTGCCGGTGGTGTTCTTCCCTCGATGGTAACTGCACCAAGGCGAATCGGTGTTTCGGTCATGTTGATTGTGTCGAGGTTGATATTAGAACCTTTTGCTTGAATGATCCGGACGATTTTTTTATAGCCCATTTCGCTCGCTTCGAAGCGGTACATTCCCTTCCGTATGCCGTTAAAACGAAAAGCCCCGTGTTTGTCGGTCGGCTGCACTAAAAATTGTGTCGTATCGGGGAGACTGTAAAGCCAGACGTGAACGCCTCCGGAGGGGGCGCCGTCGGGCAATCGTATGATCCCATAAAGATCGGATTCCTGTGCAGTGCCACGTGCCGAACATAATAGTAAAAGAAACAGCGTGGGATACAGCTTCATTCGATAGGTCATTTTCTTCTACCGGATATTCCGGCTTTTAATGAAAGTTCTCCTCGGCCGGAATTCAAAACCCTTCCGGATGCTCTTTTAAAAAACGATACAATCGATACTTTGTTTCTGAAAGTGGAAAGTCCCGGCCGGATTTTTTAGAAACTTGTTTTCTTGAATAGTTAATCAGCTCCGAGAGAGCGTTGTTCGACGATACGAAGAAATACACCGAGTGTGTGTAGTTTTTTAGTAGAGGCAATAACTCAAAGTGTAATTAAATATAATTGCAGCGATGTTCTGCAGGATGACGAATCGTACTTTGCGTTATAAAATAAGAGTTCGATTTTATCGACTGCCCGGAAGTTTTTCTATAGCCGCGGTCAATGTATCACGAAAATATCTAATGATGTTTTCGAAATGACCGCAGAAAAATAAATCCCGTCAGCACAGCATTACATTCACAGTTCGCAGTTCACAGTTCACAGTTTGCAGTTTACAGTTTACAGTTTACAGTTTACAGTTTACCGTTCTTAAAGCCTGTTCCAGGTCCCAGATGATGTCGTCGGTGTCTTCGATTCCAACGGAGAGCCGGACAAGATTTTCCGCGATTCCGAATTCCTCTTTCTTCGCCGGTTCCATTGCGGAATGCGTCATAGAAGCCGGATGTTCGACGAGCGATTCTGTCCCGCCGAGACTGACCGCCAGCTTAATCATTTTCAAAGAGTTCAAGAATTTAAAAGCCGTTGCCTCGTTTCCCTTGATCAGGAAACTTATCATAGATCCCGGGGCCAGACATTGTTTTTTGTAGATATCGTACTGGCGCGTTCCTTTTTCGAACAAACCGAGATACAGTACTTTTTCGACAGCAGGATGTTTTGAAAGCCATACAGCGATGATCCGGGCATTATCCGATGAGCGCTGCATGCGCAGTTTTAAGGTCTCGATGCTTCGCATCAGAAGCCAGCCTGTCCATGGACCGGTCATATTGCCGAACATACTGCGGAGAGATTTCACGCGGTCGATATATTCTTTAGAGCCGAGGCATGCGCCGGCCACTACGTCGCTGTGTCCGCCGATATACTTGGTTGCAGAGTAGATTACAATATTGATCCCGAATTTTATAGGATGTTGAAAAACGGGTCCGAGAAATGTATTGTCGACGGCCGTGATTACTTTTCGCTCTTTCGTGGAGAAATGTTTTGCAACTTCGGCTATCATTTCCAGATCGAATAAATTATTTGTCGGATTGGCTGGTGTTTCAAGAAAGATCATTGTAAGATTCTTCGCAGCGCCGTTTTGTTCTACGATCTGTATGATTTCTTCCCTTGTATGGTCTGCGTTGAATTCAATGGTTTTGATTCCGAATTTCGGCAGAACGCTGGCGAAGAGATGATCTGTGCCTCCATAAATCGGTTTGCTGCTTAAGATCACATCGCCGGGTTTGAGGAATTCCAAGACCGTAGTGCAGATTGCCGCCATGCCGCTTTCAAAGACGGCGCACGATTCGGCTTCATCCCACAGCGACAGACGATCTTCGAGAATTTCCATATCGGGATTGTTGATCCGGCTGTAAATAAGTCCGGGGCCGTGAGTGCCAACATGGCGCAACCCGTAGGCAATTTCGAAAAATTCTTTTCCCTCCTCCGCGGTTTTAAAAACGAATGTGGATGTCTGATAAATGGGACATTTGACGGCTCCCTCCGACCATTCAGGATTATAGCCGTAGCTCATCATGAGGCTTTCCGGCTTAAATGTTTTAGTCTTGCCGTCGATTCTAATTTCCTTTTCCATAACCACCTCGCGCTAGTGTTTAGAAGAATTTGTGGAGGAAGATACGAGAAAATTGGCAAATGTCAATTTGAAGAGTCCCCCGCCTTCGCTATCGCTGCGGCGGGCAGGCCGCGCCTTCGCTATCGCTGCGGCGGGCAGGCCGCGCCTTCGCTGTGGCTGCGGCGGGTATGCTTTTCGTACAAGGATAAATATCCAAAGGAATTTGCTAAAATAGACGCCTGGTGCAATGTAGGGGTGCGTTGCACGCACCCTTTATTTAACAGAGATTAAACTCGTCAAATCGATTATTCGTTTTGCAGATTGTACAATAATATTCTTTTTCGCAATAAAAAAGCCGGACTCCTATCTTCTGCGGAGTCCGGCAAATTGTATATCGTTCGATAATATTATTTCTCCTTATCGGGCTCTTTGCAGCCGCAGCGGTGATGATATTCTTCCTTGAATTTTTCACGCTCTTCCGGTGTCATAGCAGCAAGCTTTTCTTCAAATCTATGTTTCCAGTGATGATGAGCCCAGCCGCCATGGCGATGTCCTCCAAAACCACGGAAAAGAATATGTGAGAGGACAAGCAGTCCCAACGCCTGCCAGAATGTGAGTATCGGCCCATGGAAAAGATCGGGGATAAGAGCATTCCACAATAACATCGTTACGAAGCCGAATACTACACACATGACAATTGCAATTGCAGCAATTGCAATAAATTTTACCGGTCTCGGTAAACGCCAGTATTTCATATGATTCTCCTTTTTATATTATGATTCAATTATATGTCATTAAAGTCGTTGTAAATCTCCTGCAGAGCCTCGCGCAGAAAAAGAACTGCGTACCGCTTACGGGAAAGAAGAGTGTTAACCGGCTCGCCGGTGATTTCCGCAATTTCATTAAAACTTTTTCCTTCAAGTTCGTGCATGACAAAAACTTCCCGCTGTTCGTCCGGCAGTTCGTCGAGTGCATCGGCGAGTTCCGTCCACAGCAGCGAACGTGCGTAGAGCACGTCGGGATTATGACCGGGGTCGTAAAGGATGTCTTCCAAGTTTAGCGGCATTGAGTTCTCATCTTCTCGCTGCCGGAACGCTTCAGGCTTGCGTTTGCGGTACCAATCGATGATTTTATTCCGAGCTACGGTCAGGAGCCATGACGTCATTTTTTCGATCGGTTGCGCAGCGCTGTAACTTGCCAGCATCTGGTAGAACACATCGGCTAAAATATCCTCCGCATCGGCTTTGCTGCGAACGCGGCTGCGGATAAAATCCAAAAGCCGTTTTCGTTCGGATCGGAACGCCGCATCTGCAAATGCGATCGACTGCTTATCAAGTGTTATTACATCGACCAATATCTATTCCTCTTCTTTCATAGTAAGACGAATAAAGCTCGGGAATATTGTATGAATCGACTATCTATTTTCAGGGCATTCATTGATTGAAAATACGACAGTGAACAATCAAAAGCGGCACGGAATCGGCGAACGGCAATAAAAAACCGGTTAGAGGAAGCGATTTCAATGTTTATAGTTTGGATCCTGCACCTTGCGATTATCCTGAAAACCCGGTAATTTCCTATAAATATTCTTTTCAAGGAATAATAGAAAGATAGTGAATATCTAAAAGTGGAATGGAATGAAGTTCACCGATAATTGTTACGCCATAACGGGTCTGTATTATATACCGCCCTGGAGTGTAAATGCCGGCTTTATTGCAGGCAAGAAAAAAACATTGATCGTCGACACGGGAGGAAGCACCATTTCTGCTCAGACTATCGATGGCTATGCAAGCAGCGTCAGACCGGGTAATGAGATTATAGTAATCAATACGGAAAAACATTTGGATCATATCTAGGGGAACGGATACTTTGCGGAAAAAGGGAATAAAATATTCGGCCATGAATCTATCGACAGAAGCCAATATGAACTTTTATCGAGCATTTCCGAATTCAATTGTTTGATTCCGAATGCTGTCCGAAGAAATGCGAATGAAGCAGCTATTGCTTTTAAAAACACTAAGATCGTGAATCCGGATCAAAAATTCGATCAAGCGTTCGATATGGATTTGGGAGGAATTCAGGTACATATTATCATGACCCCAGGACATACGCAATCCAATATTTCCGTCTACGCTCAAAAAGTACTCTATTGCGGAGATTGCGTTATTCCGGAACTGCTGCCAAATTTGGAGGAGGGAAAAGTCGCGGAATGGCAGAAATGGATTGATTCATTGGAAATAATCGAATTATTAGACTTCGAATATCTTGTCCCGGGTCACGGCTTTGTTGTAACGGGAAAAATCGATATTCACAGTACCATATCAAGGATGAAAAACATTCTCGGTGATGCAATTCGAATCGGAAAAGCGCCGACAACTGAACTGTAAAACTATAAAACCAAAAAACGGCAGTACGTTGAACCAGGAAACGCGCACAAAGTCTTAACGTAATCAGTATTTAATGAACAATTGAAGGAGAAGAAGATGATGGATTTATTTGATGCAAAAGACAACCGGGAGATTATTGAACGAATCGATAAACTTCAACCGGATACAAAAGCACAATGGGGTAAAATGAATGTTTCGCAGATGCTTGCACATGTCCAGGTACCTCTCCGATGTGCGTTTGGAGAATTAAAATTGAAAAGATCGCTGCTGGGGATGCTCTTTGGCCGCATGGCATTGAAACAAATGACCAGCGGAAAGCCGTGGAGACACGGCATGCCGACAGATCCGAATTTTATCGTTGCGGACGAACGGGAATTCGAGAAGGAAAAGAAACAGTTAATCGCACTTGTCCAGCGTTTTACGCAGTTGGGACCAGCTGCAATAACAAAAGAATCGCATCCGTTCTTCGGCAAAATGACTCCGCAGCAATGGAGCGCCTTACAGTGGAACCATTTGAATCACCATTTGACGCAGTTTGGTGTGTAGGGAGGTTCAATTGAACGTCCCTGCGAGAGTCAATCGAAAGGCAAGTGAGGTGAGATTAATATATACCAACCTGTAAAAACTAATGCAAGCAAAGAATGATTTACACTTGTGCCTTGTCCAGCGATATCGTAAGTTTATATAAGGATTCCTGACGTTTAGACAAAAAAAGCTCTTTTATCGGGAAGAGTTGGTCCATGATTCTTGGGGGATTTGCACATTTTCATTCCAGTCATTTAAAATCATAATACCATTCATCAAGGGGAATCACTATGCAAAATACCAAGCATAATTTTGGAGGACAATGGACTGAAGAAAAGCTCAAGCGTGTTAAAAAATATCTTGTCGCTTACGCGATGATCATGAATAAGCAACAATTTCGATTTGCCTTTATTGATGCTTTTGCGGGAACGGGTTACCGGACGCATTCCGACGAACAGAATGGATTACAATTGGTGTTGCCGGAATTGACAGAGGATGACACAAGGACATTTGTCGAGGGCTCCGCCAGAATTGCTTTGGATGTGAAGCCACGGTTTTCTAAATATATCTTTATTGAACGTGATACAAAGAAGATCGTAGAACTCGAAACATTACGTAATTCTTATCCTGAACTTTCTAAAGATATCTCTATTGTCAATAAAGATGCAAATGAGTGGCTTCAGGATAGATGTCGGAATTATACATGGAAGAAGAACAGAGCTGTGCTTTTCCTCGACCCATACGGCATGCAAGTTTCATGGAGCACCATAGAGGCAATAGCAGAGACGAAAGCCATAGATCTCTGGCTTCTCTTCCCATTAGGCGTGGCTGTAAATCGGTTGCTTCGATGAGATGCGCAAATTAACCCGGCAATTCGCAAGCGGCTGAACTTTATTTTCGGTTCGCCTGATTGGTATCAAGCATTCTATCATAAAACGAAAAAAGAGGATCTTTTTGGTGAAAATGAAACAACAATAAAGGATTGTAGTTTTGATTCGATAGCGGAGTATTTTGTTGATCGACTTTTAAGTATATTTCCTGGAGTGGCTCCTAAACCGCTTGCGCTTCGGAACAGCAAGAATATCCCTCTCTATCTGCTTTGTTTCGCAGCTGCGAACGTAAAAGGAGCAAAAGCCGCGATTAAAATCGCACAAGAAATATTAAACTAAAATGGCATTAAAATCACAAATTGAATGGACCGAATCGACCTGGAATCCTATTACAGGATGCAATAAAATAAGTCCAGGCTGCAAGCACTGTTATGCCGAGCGCATGGCATTCCGTTTACAGCGCATGGGTCAGCCCAATTATGTCAACGGTTTTAAGCTGACATTACAAGAACAGGCATTAGAATTGCCGTTGCAATGGAAAAAGCCTCAAACCATTTTCGTTAATTCCATGAGCGATTTATTTCATAAAGATGTTTCGGAGGAATTTATTAAGAGAGTCTTCGATGTTATGAAGCGGGCGCATTGGCACCGGTTTCAAATTCTTACAAAGCGTTCTGATCGTCTTGTGGAATTGAACGACAAACTAGATTGGCAGCCCAATATCTGGATGGGTGTCAGCGTTGAGAACCAAGATTATACGTACCGCATCGATGATTTGCGAAAAACGAATGCTTTTGTGAAATTCCTGTCTTCGGAACCGTTGTTAGGACCGCTGCGGAAATTGAAATTGAAAAATATCGGTTGGGTTATTGTGGGCGGTGAATCGGGACTTGGAGCACGACCGATGGATGAACCCTGGGTGATGGATATTCGTGATCAATGTGTGGCTGCAAAGGTTCCGTTCTTTTTCAAACAGTGGGGCGGCGTCCAGAAGAAAAAAGCGGGCAGGATTCTTGAAGGTAAAACCTGGAGCCAGATGCCGAAGATTAAGAAGGCGGGGTAATAGGAGATATAATGTATAATTGGTTTATAAGAGGCTGCATCTACGCTTTTTTGCAATGAAATTAAGTATATTGTAATAATGTCAACATATCATAAAATAATAAACGGCGACAGCCGGCGGATGTCCGAATTAGCGGATAATTCTATTCATTTGGCTATTACATCTCCTCCGTATTGGCAATTGAAAGATTACGGTTCTGATAATCAAATAGGTTTTCACGATAGCTATGAAAACTATATCAACAATCTTAATTTGGTCTGGAAAGAATGTTATCGCGTTTTGCACGACGGATGCCGTCTCTGCATAAATATCGGAGATCAATTTGCAAGAGCAGTCTACTATGGACGTTATAAGGTTATTCCGATTCGTGAAGAAATTATCAAATTCTGCGAAATCATCGGATTCGATTATATGGGGGCAATTATCTGGCAGAAGGTAACTACATCCAATACTTCGGGGGGCGGCGTACAGATGGGCTCTTACCCATATCCAAGGAATGGTATCGTTAAAATCGATTATGAATTCATTCTTATATTTAAAAAATTGGGTGATTCTCCCAAACCGACAAAAGAGCAAAAAGAACTTTCGATAATGACGGCGGAAGAATGGAACACTTTTTTTGCAGGACATTGGAATTTTGCCGGTGCACGACAAGACAATCATATTGCAATGTTTCCCGAAGAATTACCAAGACGACTTATTAGAATGTTTTCATTTGTGGGTGAAAATGTTCTCGATCCTTTTCTAGGAAGCGGAACGACATCGTTGGCCGCTAAAAATACCGACCGTAACTCGGTTGGCTATGAAATCAATCCGGAATTTATTCAAGTCATAAAAGGTAAATTAGATATCAGTCAAAAAGATTTGAACGGAACATCATATGATTTTTTATCACAAAGTGATCTGACGGGTAAAGATTTTGCAAAAGAGATTCAAAAACTGCCGTATATATTTAAAGATTTTCACAAGTTCGACAAAAAAATCGATATCAAGAAACTGCAATTCGGTTCTCGAATCGATAAAGATGGAAGTACCAAACGAGAAGAATATTTTACCGTGAAAGAAATTATCAATCCTGAAAAAGTACGATTAAGCAATAATCTTATTATAAAACTTCTCGGTATAAAAGAAAATCCAAAGATTAACGGAGAAGCGACGGCTTTTCTTGCCGATAAAACAAAAGGGAAAAGAGTCTTTCTTAAGTATGACAATATAAAATATGACCAAGAAAACAACCTTCTTTGTTATCTTTATCTTGAGAATAAAACGTTTATAAACGCGCATTTAATTAAAAGCGGCTTAGTTCAAGTAGATACTAGCCTTGATTTTAAGTGCAAGCAAAAATTCCTTTCATTAAGGGACTAAAATGATACCGGCTATTCAGCAACTTGTTCATTATCTGCAAACTAATAATCATATTGGAAGCGACGCACCTATTACTGCCGGTGATCTGGCAAGGTATTTTAAAATATCGGATGAGGTGTCAAAGTTGAAATGCGGAACATAATTCGCGATGCGATTTCACAAGGCGAATTAATCGGAAGCAATAATCGAGGATTTTATGTAATCGATAGTTTGTCGGAACTAAATGAAAACCTGGATTCATTACAAAGTAGAGCGGAAAGTATTTTGTTAAGAAGAAGCAATATGATGAATAGTTGGAATGCTCGTAATCAAACAACGCAATCTTCAAGAACCGATTTATTCGTTAGACCATAATGCGAACGAAAAAATCCAAGGAATTCGGTAAAAAAGAAAAAGTCCTTAATTACGCTACTCAAACATACCAACTATCCCGCCCTAATAAAGTAGGTGCCGTAATGGCGCTTATTCGTGAATGCCAGCCTAAAACATTTGAAGAATGGCAGAAATGGTATTTTGAACATGCGAATACAGATGGAAAAACACCTACGAAAATTACAAATCAAAGTTTGAAAGAATTGGGAGAGCGGCTCTATGTAAAGATTAAAGAGATTGTTATTCCTGATTGGACAGAAGCATTTGACCAGCTTACATTACAGGATTGCATAGATTACATCTTCAATCTCACAATTAATAGGACATTCGATGGATTCCTTCGTGAAAAATCTGTTATAGAGGACAATTTGGCTAAAGTATATCCTCAAGTTCGTTTCGAAGAAAGTGATCCTGATCTTGATCATGCTGGAGATATTGACTATCTGGGTTGGATAGGAGAAAAAGCTTTCGGTATTCAGATAAAGCCTGTCACAGCAAAAGCAAATTTTGGAAATTATTCCGCCACTGAAAGAATGAGAGCAAGTTTTGAAGCTTTCACTAATAAATACGGTGGAAAAGTATTTATCGTCTTTAGTGTTGATGATAAAATACAAAATGAAGAAGTTGTTCCGCAAATAAGTGCAGAAATAAAACGAATGTCAAAATAAACAAATATTATTTTTCTTGCTGATGTACTGTGTTGGGTAGCAAATCGGCATAGACAACGATTCTCATAAAAGGTAAGGCTCACAATTATTTGTGAGCCGTTTTTATTACAGAACAGTATCGCGCAAGGACGATGCATATCTTAAAAATCTATTTCCCAAAGCCCAATCCATCCTGGCGAAGAACCGGCTTCAGACAGTCCATAAAAAAGAATATCTTATCAGCGGTATTATTAACGAATGGAAGGGAGTAACGCGGAAGGTTTATTCGCCGAGCTGCGTGTCGGAGGAAGAATCATTGCTATAGCCGCTTATACTTGAGGCAGTGCAAATGATTCCTGAAAATATTATATTTCTTTATACGGGTTTTATTTACAGAATAATCTTAGGTGATATATCTTTTATGATGTAAAAATAACAAAAACCAATTGGGAGGAATAAAAACTATGAAATTTTCAACTTTACAGCGATTAGGCGGAATTGCTATAATACTTGGATCGGTGTTTCTTACTGCATGGGCAATTTGCTGGACAACGCTGCTGCCGGTACAGGAACGGCTTCATGATGCTTCGGCAATGATTATGAATTCAAACTGGATTTTGATTTCTTCTTTGGCATTTCCGGGAACCATCCTCATGATCTTCGGATTTACCGCAACGTATGCAAGGATATACAAGAACGCCGGCATTTTAGGTTTTTTTGGGTACGTCTTTGTTATTCTTGCATATCTTTTTCAAGCGGCACAAATAACTTGGGAAGTATTTCTCTATCCGATTATCGTGAGTAATGCGCCCTCGATTTCATTGTTCAGGGATAGAATAATAATGCAGCATCCTCAGTTTGTTCTCTATCATTGGATTGCAGCCATAACAATTTTAATCGGCGTCGTTCTTTTTTGCATCACTTTAATACGAAGCCGCGAATTTCCTAAAAGCGCCGGAATTCTGATTCTTGGCGGTGCGATAATTTATGCTGTCGGCCCGATGATTAACATCTATCTGGCAATTGCCGGAGTCGTGGTACTTTCTATCGGGTGCTTTGTGCTTGGATATAGGATGCTTTCTAAGGTTGTAGAATAAATCGAAAAACAAATTTATTATTCCGCGACCACCCTCCAAAGATAGGCGGGCGAGCCGGTCGCGGCTACAAGAAGGCTGCTTTGTGCTTGGATATAAAATGATTTCTAATGTGGCGGAATAGGTTGAAAGAGAAACATCATTCCCCGCGATCGCCGATCGCGGCCACAGATTGACAGTTCCGGGAAATAACAATATCTTTCACCCATCTTAAAGCAGCCCGGAATGATATGAAGCGTAACCCTCGAACTTGAAAATGATTTTCCCCAAGAATATTGCAGAATTAAAAACAGACGGAGTGAATATATAATGAACAGGAATCCTTCCATCTTTGCAGCGCTCTTTATTTTGCTTCTGCCTTTAGGTCTCTATGCCCAAAAATCAGATTTGAAGCTTACAGATTTTGTGAACCCTTTTATTGGAACCGGGCCTATTGATTCGAACAGTCTCTCTGGAAACAACTTTCCAGGCGCTGCGACTCCTTTTGGATTCGTCCAACTGAGCCCGGATACAAAGGATGTTCCGGATGACCCTTGCTCAGGATACGACTATAACGAAAAAACTATTTACGGTTTTAGTCATACTCATTTAAGCGGTACGGGCGTTCCTGATTTATTTGATATTTTGTTTATGCCGGCAGAGGGCGATTTTAGGACGGATACGAACAAGGCAAATAAGACTGCAGGCATATATTATTCACGTTATACACACGATAAAGAATGGGCAAGACCAGGTTATTATCAGGTAAACCTGCTGGACTATAATATTAATGCCGAACTCACAGCCACAGAGCATGCCGGATTTCACAGGTACACGTTTCCTCAAAGCAATCAGTCCCACATTCTCATCGACCTAAATCATAAATGTAAATTTTGGGAGTCTGCAAGGATATGGGCGCAGATTAAAGTGTTGGACAATAAGACTATCGAGGGCTACCGGATCATTACCGGCTGGACGGAAGGTTACCGGAAAATCTATTTCAGAGCGGAATTCTCAAAGCCTTTCGAAAGCAATGTCATGATCGACGGTGAAAAGAAGCACGAAAACCTTAACATCGTCAATGGCAGGGAAGGTATAAAAGTTCTTTTGAATTTTAATACTGCCGCGAATGAACAGATACTTGTAAAAGTTGGACTCTCATCGGTCAGCATCGAGAATGCCCGGCTCAATCTTTCTACGGAAATGCCGGACTGGAATTTCGATCGAATATCTGCCAATGCTTCAGCTCAATGGGAGCGGGAACTGGAATGCATAATTGTTGAAGGGACAAAAGAACAGAAGGAAATATTTTATACCGGCCTTTATCATGCATTTATACAACCCAATAATATAGCCGACATCAACGGCGATTACCCCGCAACAAACATGACCGTTCGTAATGCTTCCGATAAAAAACATTATTCTACATTTTCATTATGGGATACCTACAGAGCGGCAAATCCATTGTATACGCTTGTGCAAACTAAACGCACAGCCGGTTTCATCAACAGCATGATAAGGCAGTACGAAACGTATGGCTTTCTTCCAATCTGGCAGTTATGGGGTCTTGAAAATTACTGCATGATCGGCAACCATGCCATTCCTGTTATTACAGACGCAGCGCTGAAGGGCGTCCAAGGTTTTGATCTGGAAAAAGCATATCAAGCTGTTAAAGCTTCTTCAACGACCGATCATGTTAATTCCCCCTTTTCAGCATGGGAAAAATATGGATACATCCCTGAAGACGTAGTATCGCAATCGGTATCTATTACATTAGAAATGGCTTATGATGACTGGTGCGTTGCGCAATTTGCGAAAAAACTCGGTAAGTCGGAAGACTACGAACATTTCATAAAACGTTCGGCATTTTATAAAAACCTTTTCGATACAAAAACTCATTTTTTTAGAGCGAAAAACAAAACAGGCAATTGGCTGGAACCGTTTGACCCGTTGCAGTACGGCGCAAATGGGAATAGTCCGTATACCGAAGGAAATGCGTGGCAGTATTTGTTTTACGTTCCGCAGGATATGAACGGGCTCATAAATCTCATGGGGGGCAGGAATGCATTCTGTACAAAGGTCGACACATTTTTTACCTTGAAAGACATGCCATCTGAAAAAAACGGGAACGCTTCCGGTTTTATCGGGCAATATGCTCATGGAAACGAGCCCAGTCATCATGCGGCATATCTTTATGATTTTGCCGGTCAGCCCTGGAAAACCCAAAAATATGTATCGCAGGTGCTGAATGAATTATATAACAACTCTACATCGGGTTATCCAGGCAATGAAGATTGCGGACAAATGTCTTCATGGTACATTTTCAGCTCTATAGGTTTTTATCCTGTTAATCCTGCCGGCGGCGTATATGCGATCGGTTCTCCTGTGCTGAAAAGCGCAACCATTCATCTTGCTAACGGAAAAATATTCAGTGTAGCGGTAAAAAACCCGGCGAAGGAGAACGTCTATATTCAATCGGTCAAGCTGAACGGAAAGCCGTACGGCAAAGCATATATTACTCAGAACGATATCGTTAACGGCGGAACTCTCGAATTTGTTATGGGAAATCAACCCAATAAAGAATGGGGCGCAAACATCGAAGACGCACCGCCGGCATGGGGATATCCGAGCGATGGGAATTAAAAATTCTCGCATTATGGCTTGGGCAAATGCGGATGTCCGGAAAGAGAATTTTATCAGAACCCTAAATAGTCAGGATAAAAGCGTTTTCTATTAAAACGAGATGAGAATATGTCAAAATCAAACTCAACAAAAAGTATCTTAATGCTTCATCTATTTCTGATTGATTTATCCGCGTTATTGGTGTTTACTGTGAATCAGACAATGTGTCAGGTGCCCCAAGGAACTGGTGAAGTTTTTTCCAAGAAGAACCTGGCAGCCTGGTGTATAGTCCCGTTTGATAATAAAAAACGTGGACCCGAGGAACGTGCTCAAATGCTTGATAAATTAGGAATTACAAAATTCGCTTATGATTGGCGTGAAGAGCATGTTTCCAGTTTCGACGAGGAAATGAACGCTTTAAAAAAGCATCACATAGAATTGCAAGCATTCTGGATGCCCTATGGGCCGGATCCGGCAAAAAACAAACATTATTCTGAAATATTTGCACTGCTGCACCGTCATAATATAAAGACACAATTGTGGTGGTCCTATGGATCGTCCAACGACAGCTTGAAGAATTTGACCCAGGAGGAGAAAGTAGCTGTTGTCGGCAACATGGTGCGTATCATGGCAGAGGATGCTGCAAAAATAGGATGCACAGTCGGTCTGTATAATCATAATGGCTGGTTTGGCGAGCCTGAAAACCTACTTTCAATTCTTCAGTATGTAAAAATGCCGAATGTAGGAATAGTATATAATTTTAATCATGCAGAAGAGCAGACGGAACGTTTTTCCGGATTCTTTCCTAAAATATTGCCGCACCTCATTGCCTTAAATATTGCCGGGCTGAAAAAAGGTACTCCCGGCAAAGTCGTTCCGGTCGGACAGGGAGACAGTGAAGAAAAAATGATACGCATCATAGCTGAAAGCAGCTATCGCAGTACAATAGGTATCATTAATGAGAATACCGACCCCGATGCTGAAGCGGGGCTTAAAATGAACATCGATGGGCTGAAAAATATATTGCAATCACTTGGATTCACTGATGTTCTACAAACTTATAATTAATCGACCCAATTGACCAAAATGAAAAATAAGAATAGAACATCCATCGAAATAATTTTCACTTTCATTCTTTTTATTACGCTGCTATGCAGTTGTTTTGGAAAAGATAATCCGGTTCTTGTTGATCGAACTGCCCGGTTTACCGTTCTTTCACCGGGCTGCATCAGAATGGAATATTCCTCAAATGGAAAATTTATCGATGAACGGTCGCTCTTTGCAGTAAATCGCAGCAACGACTCTAATCAATTCGAATTACAAACCCAACAAAATGAAACAGTCATTGAGACATCTAAACTGAAACTGCTCTATAAGCCGGATGGAAAAGGTTTTTCTTCAAATAATCTTGAAATTATTGTCAAAACCGGGAAGAACGAAATAAGATGGACGCCCGGCATGACGAACAAGGGGAATCTCGGAGGGACTTTACAAACACTTGATGGTCTGACACAGGAAGTGCCCTTGAACGACGGCTTGCTTTCAAAGGACGGTTGGTATCTATATGACGACAGCAGACGGCCATTACTTACCGATGGATGGGTAAAACAGCGTCCTGCCGATGCCGGTGTGGATTGGTATTTTTTTTCATTTGGTTCAGACTATAAGTCGGCGCTAAAAGATTTGGCGGCGATTAGCGGAAAAATTCCATTGCCCAGAAAATATGCGTTTGGTTCATGGTATTCACGCTACTGGCCGTATTCTTCCGATGATTACAGGCAATTGGTGAAAGAATACGATCAATATGATTTTCCGCTCGATGTTATGGTGCTCGATATGGACTGGCATAAGGACGGATGGACAGGATGGTCGTGGAACCGTAAATTATTGCCCAATGCCGAAGATTTGCTCCAATGGTTTCACCGCCAGAATATACACATCACGATGAACGTCCATCCTGCCGACGGCATAGCACCTCATGAAGATATGTACAAAGATTTTATGAAAGATATGGGCGTTGATATATCGATGCATCCTGACAGCACTATTCCATTCGATGCATCGAACAGAAAGTATCTCGATAAATTATTCAAACATACGCACGCCCCGCATGAAGCGGAAGGGGTCGAACTTTTGGTGGCTCGATTGGCAGCAATTTGAAAAAACATTGGGTAATCCCGATCTCAATAATTTAGAGTGGCTGAATAATTATTATTTCTGGTATTCCCAGCGGAAAGGCTTGCGCGGACTTTCATTCAGCCGTTGGGGCGGCTGGGGCGATCATCGCAATCCCATCCATTTTTCGGGTGATGCCGATACACACTGGCCTATGCTTGAATTCGAAGTGCCTTTTACGACAACTGCAGGAAACGTTCTGTGTTTCTTTTGGTCGCACGATATTGGCGGTCACATGGGCGGATTTATGCCCGAGACCAACTGCCGGTGGATTCAGTTCGGAGCAATGAGCGCAGCATTACGACTTCATTCTACTCGCGATGAAACAATGGATAAAAGGCCATGGATAAGAGACAGTATCTACGTCCACTCCGAACGAATTGCATATCATCTTCGATCGCAGCTCTTCCCCTATATTTATACGAGTGCATGGCAGGCGGTCACAGATGTTGTCCCTCTCACCTGTCCGATGTACATCGAATATCCGGAACAAAGCATTGCATATCAGGTTCCGCAGCAATACCTGTTTGGTAAAAATCTTCTTGTTGCGCCCATCACATCTCCGGGAGCGGGACCCGGAAAAGTTGCCGGCCAATTGATTTGGTTCCCTCAAGGTGTTTGGTACAATTGGTTCACCGGCGAAAAATTTACAGGCTCAGGGAAATTGGTGAATGTTTTGGCCGATATCGATGAATTTCCGCTTTATGCGAAAGCCGGTATGCCGATTATCATGCAGCCCTCGACCAACAGAATGGCTGCAGAACCGCTCAAGCAGTTAATTGTCAGAGTTTTTCCCGGAGTCAATGATTCTGAAAACACATCAATACTTTATGAAGACGATGGTATAACAAAAGAGCATGAAAATGGGAAATATGCGCTTACTGAAATACAATATCAGCGTAAAGGGATTCAATATACGGTTACTCTAAAACCCGTAAAAGGTGAATTCACAGGTGAACAGAAAGAAAGATCCTATTGCATTGAATTCCCATGCACAAAACCTGTTCAAAAAGCATATATAAACGGAAGTGAAATAAAACCGGAATATAAACCCGAACTGGCAATGAACAGGGTCATATCGGATAAGATAGATATTCATAAAGAAGTCGTTATTCAGCTTACGGCCGGGGAGTTCGATAATTCAATATTAGAGGCAAAAGCATATCAAAGAAGAATGACAGGCATCTTTGGTACGGAAATACACGATAATTTTAAGCCGGATGAACGTTTTCTTCAAAAACTTAGAGGGACTCTGAACCCCGATGAGTATGACGACATCGTAAATTATTTTAACGGCGTCCGCATAAAGATAAAAGCGCATCGAATAACTATCGTGAAATCGAGCGATTCTAAATGTTCAAATGACTTTACATTTACTCTTGACGATGTGACACAGGGCGGTCAAAGAAATATTATGACAGAGAGGTTCAATTTATTCGGCGGGGATTATAAGATCATACAGATCACTGAACCGGATTCCGATCATTGTGATATTAAAACCGCGAGAACAATAAATCTGAAATATTCAGTCAACGGCGAGGATATGATCTATCAGAAGGTGATTTTGGAAAAATATCCTCTATTGAAAGATTGGAATGTTGTCGCTCCATTCGATTACAATCCGGATATAAATATAAAAGATATTTCTTATGATCCTGAAAAAGAAATGCCGGTTAATTTAACCAGGACATATATCGGTAAAGGGAATAGGGTTGTTCGATGGCAAAGTATAGCAAGCGATAAAAATGGATTAGTCGATCTCGGTTCTGCTTTCAATGAAACGAATGCTATCGCTTATGGACTTACCTATGTATGTTCCGATACTGAACAAAGCGTCAAATTTTTCATGAATTCCGACGACGGAATAGAACTATGGTTAAATCATCAAAAAATACATTCACATCACGTTTTCAGAGGTGTGAATCATAAACCCGATGAAGCAAACGGCATGTTAAAAAAAGGAATAAACGAAGTACTGGTTAAAATATCGCAGCAAGGAGGAGGCTGGTCATTTTTAGTTAAAATTGATTCTTCACGGCCTATAAAAATAAGTCGCAATCCGGATAAATTCTAACCAGTTTGAAGTGTGTATAAACTCAACCATATCCGTCCAGGACTGTCATCACCGAGTGATCTTGCCGGCCTGCCTGCCCGACTGTCTCGTTCAGGCGGGCACTTCGGCAGGAAATCCGCGGGAATGATAAATTATTATTCCTTTAATCGTCTTTTTTATTTTGGACAGCATAAGAGGGTCTCCTTTTAGACAGCCTCTCTACTACTCAATAAAAAAGCGAGAATGGTAAAGCCATCCTCGCCCTTCAATAATGACGCTTCTGTTACAGCAGCATGAAAAATCAGTTATATAAATGAAATTGGCACAGAATTTTAGAAATGTCCTTATTTCATTAAAATCATTTTTTTCAATTGTGTATAATTGCCGGATTGCAATTTATAGAAATACACGCCGGAAGATAAGTGTGAAGCATCGAACATCACTGTTTGTTCGCCTGCGGGTAACTGCTTTTCTACCAATGTTGCGACCTTTTGCCCAAGTATATTGTACACTATGAGGGTCGTAAATCCCTCTTTCAACAATGAAAAAGTTATCATTGTAGAAGGATTGAACGGATTGGGATAGTTCTGGCATAGATTATACGATAATGGCAAATTACCATTATGACTTACATCCGTAATCGTCGAAATTGTCAGTGCAGAACTTACATTACCCGAAGAATCGATTGATGCCACTTTATAATAATGGCTAGAGACTCGGTCGAGAACCCCCCTTTTTTCAAGAGTTTAAAAAGTAGGAGTGATCAGATCACCGTCTGAAAATTCAGTTGCCTATAAATCATCCTCTGAAGATTTAGAGCGAGCCAAAGAGCAAAAATGAGCAACGCTGCAATAAAGAATAGAGAGAATGACGCCACTGACGCAAACAGCGTCAAATTGGCCACAGCAGCCGCCATCGCAAGCTGAAAGAGAACTTTCTTCATCCCAAAATAACGTGCGTTGCGTATGCCAAGGCGTACCAATCGTGCAAAGCGATGTTCAACGACTACTCGCTTGCGATACATCTGATGATATTCTTCCGTTCTTTGAAATAGCTTTTTCTCTCGTATGAGCGCTTCATATTCATGCACCAACACACTTCGGCACGGAGTCTTCTCCTTGAGACATTGACTCCTGAATGAACAACGGCAACATTGCCTGACAGAGAACTTGAAACTTTTGTTTTTAAAGGTTGTTCCGCGTTGTGTCGTTACTTCTTGCACATTCCAACACGTTGTCGTCTCCCCGGCCGGACATGTGACTGATTCGCCTTCAAGGTCAATCTTAAAATCCTCTTTCGTGAATCGTCCTGTTTGCGGAGCACGTCCTACCGGAGCGATAAGATTATACTTGTGTGCATCAGCATCCAAGCGTGCTTCTACTGTTCCATAAGCGCCGTCTCCAAGAACATTTTCGATTTCGGCATCAAGATTCTTCGCCGCTTCTTTAATCACCGCCGGAGCATCCACACTATCATGTGCATTGCCCGGAACAACATCAACTTCGGCAATCACTTGAGTATCTGTGTCAACGGCTATCGCCGCCTTGTATCCATCGAAACGTTGGCTGGCACTCTTGCGCCCATGGCGCATCTCGGGGTCATGAACAGAGATAATTCTATCTTTGGCGACACCATCGATAATCTCTGCCTTCTCCGGCATTTTTTCGCGAATATCCTGTGCTAAGAGCTTACTCAATAATTCTGTCGCCCGAAGAAGATCATGAGCCTCGTCGCTCTCTTTGTCCAATGATGAAAGTGTCTCTGAAGCCATAGCCAGCACTCTTCGACAATCAGCAACGATACAATTCAAAACGATCTGTCGTTGGTTGTCGTTATCCCAATCAATCGTCCAGGTACCTTTAAAGCTCGACGCACTGTAGCGGGAAAAATCATTGGCTTGAGAATAGTCTTCAATCGGTTGTTCTGCAATCTGCGCAAGAACTTTCAGCGTTTGTCGAAGTCCTTCCGCCAACATGTTAAAGGTGTCTTCAACCGCGCCGCGCCCAAATATCGGTGTCGTGTCAATTGCGAAGGTTTTTTTATTCTTTCTTGTATAACCTTTTTGAGCAAGTAAGTTCAAGGCCTTGGTGAATATCATTTTCCCTTTATTATGGATGATCAATTGATTACGAAACAGGCACAACGTACTCTTCGCAAACGGCTGTTCTTCATCACCAACACCAAGCGCTACCTGCCAGCGTTGATCGAATTTTGCGCGGTCGGCTGCTTCTTGATCCGATACTCGGTCATACGATTGGAGAAGCAAGGCACTTGCCAATAAACTTGGGGGAACGCTTTCACGGCCATTATCCGGGCAATATAAGAACGAAAAGTCTTCATCGTTAAAGATTTCATGCCGGTGATCGCTTAAAAATACGTAAAAGCTTTCTTTGCCTATCTTCTGGCGAAGACGATTCTCCGGCAGGAATAAATTGCTTTGTGGGTTTTGTTTGCCTAACATAATATGATTTTCTCTTAGTGAGAGACGATAAATCTATTTTCTATACAAATATAATACATGACCGTCCGTTCACCAAAATATTCTTTAATAAAAATCACTTTTCGACCAAGTCTCTAGTATTCGTTTGCGCAGTATTATCGACATAAAAAGTATCGATATCAAAAGCAATCTTATTTTGGGATGATGGTATAAATGTCGGCGTAGTTCCCCTGTAGACATTATATCCCATGAAACCACTATTAGTATCAACAGGAGTATACCATCGAATGGTTGTATTTCCATTCGCATCAATGATGCTGCCGGTGATCGGCGCTTGAGGCGGCATGTTATCAACGGAATACCCGCTATCAGGTCCGATGGTCGTATAGACAGAAGGATTGGATGTATGTGCTATGACACGAAAAACGGACCAGTGCATACCGCTCATAATTGTGGAATCATAAAGCGTGGGCGCAATTACTTGATAGACTGTATCGTTGAGGACTGGAATGTTTCCCTTGATATAAGTCCATGCATTTTGATCATTTCGATAGAGATCGAATCCGGTCATCCCTAAACTTATTGGTGAAGCAGTTGTCCTCCATCGAATAAAGACGTGTTTGCCGTTGTCATTCGGGACATCCCAAATGCTAAGGACTTTTGTCGTATCCGGAAGAAGTGAGCTTTGAGTGAAGCCATTGCCGCTGCGGAGAAATTGTCCGCTTTGAACGGTTAAATTGTGTGATGCTGTACTAAAACCTGCATTCACAGCAGTAATGTTCAGAGAACTTGTCGAAAGCGAGACAATCCCTGTTGAGTAAACTGATCCATCATCTGTTGTCTTCAGCAACAAACAATCATATCCGCCTTTCGATCCCAAGTTTGTGGTTGAACCGGCAACAACCAATCCTCCGTCACCAGATTGGTTAAGATCTGCCCCAAAACTAGTTGTGGATCCTACGTATGTTCTTGACCACAGCACATTACCGTTACTATCGGCCTTGATGAAAAAACCGGATGTATTCGTCGAAGGAGCCGTTCCCCAGACACCTTGAAGAATCATATTTCCATCCGGAAGCATCATCACATTATTGCCCCATAAATATGGCTGTGTAACGTCCGTAGAAGTATATTGTTTCGCCCATTTTACATTCCCTGCATGATCAATGCGCAAAAGATAGATCCAGCTGGAAGTAGAATTGTATGGAGTTGAGGTACCGATGATTATATAATCGCCATTACTTGCCTTTGCAATTCCCTGTGCTAATTCATTAGAACTCAAGGGATACCGTTTTGACCAGAGCATATTGCCGGCTGAATCCGTTTTTAACACTACCATATCATGATTTTCGAAACCAACATGTGTATAACCTGCGATGACAAAACTTCCGTCGGATTCTTGTATAAAATTGTCGGCTCCACTGTTATTACCGGCTATGCCGTATGTTTTATACCATAAAAGTGAACCCGTACTGTCTATTCTCATCATGCTCCAGTCTATAAAACCGTTGTTATAGCTGGTTGATGTACCCTGTGCAACAAAATCTCCGTTTCGTGTGCGGATCGCATGAGCACAAATTTCATCGCTCGAATCGCCGAATGTTTTTTTCCATCGCACATTTCCATTTGTATCGGTACGCACTATCAAATTATCAATCCCATTTGCAGTTGTCTGGGACGCACCGAAGAGCATATATCGTTAAGGATTTTATCCGTACTTGGGCTAAAAAAAACTTGAAGTTACAAAAATCCTTGTGCCCAAGTGCGGATAAAATTTGGTTGAACTGAGCCATTGCACAATACTCTCTATGGGTATTGAATGAAAGCCGTTCACCCAGAATTTGAAGATTGAACAACACAATAATAATGAAAAACTATTGAGAACGAAATAACCATCCCTCGATGCACTATAATATTCCTTTGATTTGGAGAGTTTTCATCAAAAAAAGCGTATTTATCCCTTGCTTGTGTATATCATTGCTGCCAATCTGTGTCTTTTCATCCTCACGGTGGTGCAGGTTGCATGGGTTGTAATATTCTGTCGTTCAACATCTTTCCTTTATGACAACTTGGACACATCAGAACATCGATTCCGGTAAGTTTTAAAAGCATCTCCTGCCATGTCAATATGCCTTGTTCAACCTCCGGCATTGGTGCATCAAGAAGCATCCTGCATTTGTCTAAGTGATCCTTCCTTTTTCTGTTGCAAAGAAAGCCGTAATAGCGAATCTTGCACAATCCATCAGGGAGGATATGCAGCAAGAACCGGCGAAGGAACTCACTCGCCTCGAGTGTCATAATCTTTTCTTTGTCTTCATCCCGATAATCTCTCCACTGAAAGCTGACTTTACCATCGGTCATTCCTGCTAATCGATGATTTGAAATGGCTACCCGATGTGTGTAGCGGCCAAGATAAGCAAGCACCTGCTCCGGTCCGCCGAATGGCTGCTTTGCATAGACAATCCATTCTTTATCGTAAAGCTGGTCGACTAACTTTTGAAAGTGCTCTTTACATGCCAGTGGCGATGTTTTGCCTATGCAATGTATTCGTTTTGAACGATAAGCCTTTTTCAGTTGTTCCAGGAACTTACCGCGGAAAACTCGCGAGAGCACACGCACCGGAATGAAAAAGTTATTCCTCGATGCAATCCATTTTCTCCTATCCTGTGAGAGTCCTCCTCCAGGAACGATACAATGCACATGAGGATGATCCATCAAATTCTGTCCCCATGTATGTAAGACCGCAATCAATCCCAGTTCAGCGCCCAGATGCTTTTTCTCACGTCCAAGATGCAACAACGTCTCCGCCGCGGTTTGGAACAACAAATTATACATCACTCGCTGATTGATAAGGGTGATCGCATTAAGTTCCTCCGGAACTGTGAAGACGATATGGAAGTATGGAACAGGAAGAAGCTCCTTTTTCCGTGCTTGCAGCCATTTCTCTTTTGCCAATGAACCGCATTTGGGACAATGTCTGTTCCGGCATGAATTATAGGAGATTCGCTCATAGCCGCAGGCATCGCACCGATCAACGTGTCCTCCCAGAACTGCTGTGCGACATGAGGCAATATCATGGAGTGCCCGCAATTGTCGACGTGGAAGTTTATGAACCCTTTGATATTCGCTGCCGTATGCTCGTACGACATCCGCCATTTCCAAATGACGTGCGCTCATGATCGCACCTGCTCTGCAGGAGCCATCAAGCGGTCAAGCGGATTGACAATTTTGTCTGTACTTGCCCGTTGGAGGTGTAGATATATGCTTGTAGTTTTTAGATTTGAATGGCCCAGCAGTTGTTGGATAACGAAAATATCCGTGCCGGACTCCAGGAGATGAGTAGCAAAGCTATGACGTAAGGAATGGACGCTAACGGGCTTGGCGATCCCGGCTTTTTTTTTGCCTTTGTGAACGTGCGCTGTACGCCGGTAATTGTTAGCGCTTGGTCGGGCATCTTGCCTGGAAAGAGCCATTCATAGGGATGGTACAATTTCCAATATCTCCGGAGCTGCTCAAGGAATGTCGTTGAAAGTAATGTGTAACGATCCTTCTTGCCTTTACCCTGCTCAACCCGAATTTGCATGCGCTGGCTGTCGATATCGGCCACTTTCAAATGAACTGCTTCACTGATTCTCAAGCCGGCCGAATAACAACTCATTAACACCATGCGATGCTTCATGTTTTTTACTGCCCCAAAGAGGCTTCTGATCTCTTCTCCGGAAAGAACCACCGGCAAGCGTTTCTCCGTCTTAACTCGCAGTAATTTTTCTACCTTCCATTCCTGCTTCAGTGTGTCTTTATACAGGAATTTCAATGCACTGTATGTCAATCGAACCGTTGACCACTTCATCTTGCGCTCTACCAAGCTTTGCAGATACTTCTGTATTTCTTTCTCTCCCATCTCTGCTGGGGATTTCCCATACATCCGCACATATAATTTTACATGCTGCAAGTAATCCTTGATGGTCCTCTGGCTGAAATTCCGCATCTGCATCGCCATCACCATTTGATCTCGTATCTCGCCCATTGGAACCTCCTATGTATTGTTTGAGTGATCTGTTTTTAACTGCACTCAAAGTTACTACAGGGTTCTCATTTTGGCAAGACTCTCTTTGTCAAAGAACAATTCTAAGAATATCGCGCTGCCGCGCAGCGGCTTAGTTCAACCATCCTTTAATGCAAGAACCTGAGAGCCAAAGTCATTACCGGCATTTCCAAAACTCTTTGCCCATTGGAGATTTCCCAAACTATCCGTTTTTACAAGACAAGCGTCCTGGTCTCCCGGTGTACCGCTTGTGGTGGAGCCGGTTAAAATATAACCATGATCCAGTGTTCCGGAAAAGCCATAGATTATATCATCTCCGCTGCCGCCGTAGGTTTTTTCAAATGTTGACTGCGACGGTTGAACTTGGTTATTCTTAAGAATTAAAACTTTATTTTGAACATTATTGGTAATCGCCAAATCGATGATTCCGTCGTTATCGATATCCAATGGAGTTACAGCCCGGCCTCCTCCAGTAAGATAGACGGAAGAGCTTAGAGTAAATACTCCTGCTCCATTATTTTTTAAGATAGAAATAGCAGATGTGCTCCCCGCAATCAAATCTACATTTCCATCCCCATCGACATCCGTGGCGGCTATGATGACTGGTCCCGCTGGAACATTTATCGTCGAATTGAGGACAAATGTTCCATTTCCATTGTTTTTTAATAAAGAGATCGTGTTCGATCCGTAGTTACTTACGGCTAAATCAGCATACCCGTTTCCGAATAAGTCAGCAGCTACTGTTGAATATGGACCGGATCCGACATTGATCGTTGTGTCTACGCTAAATACTCCGGCACCGTTATTTGTCAGAATAGTGATGTTGTTTGAACTATAATTGGCTGTTATCAAATCAATGTAACCATCTCCATTGATATCGGCGGCAGTAACCTTTACCGGCATGGATCCAACGCCTACTTCCGATAGCGGCTGAAATGTACCGTTGCCATGATTTATGAGTAAGGAAATACTATTGGACGACGACCCCGCGTTTGTTACAACCAGATCAGCTTTGCCGTCTCCATTGACATCTGCAGCAATAATATCCCAAGGGGCAGAACCGACTGCAATTGTTAGAGCTCTGTGTAAACGATCCGGTCCCGTCATTTTTTAATATAAGAACTCTATTTTCTCCACTCACAGCAACCGCCAGATCCATGTTTCCGTCGCCATCGACATCAAGCGCCGCAACAGATCCAGGATCTGTTCCCACCGATATCGTTGAACTTGTACTAAATGTTCCATCTTTATTATTCTTTAAAATGGAAATGGTACCGCTTGCATTATTGACAGATACAATATCGGCATATCCATCATTATTCACATCCACAGCTATAGATGTAAACGGATTATTTCCAAGGTTCGTTGAAGATGTTTGTTCAAAAATTCCGGTACTTGAATCCGTCTTTGCTGTGAATGTCCAACTATAAGAATGCTGAAGCGAATCGCCGGTCGTGCTCTGCAATGCACGAGTCAGTGTTATCCAAACAACATCACCGGATTTAAAACTGGCAGCCGGAGTAATGGTTGCAGTGAACGTCGAAGCATTATATTGGAATGTTTTGGCATGTCGACCGCTGAGGGAACCTGTAATGACGCAGGAAGAATCCGTAAGAGTCGCCGGGTTGATATTTTTATCAAAGGTGACCGTTATTGTCGTTCCTCTCGCAACATTGTTTGCATTTGCTGTCGGAGTAAAGGAAACGAGTGAAGGTGCCTGAGCATAGAGAGAAAATGCACAACAGGCTATAAGTAATAAAGAACACCCGATATTTTTCATACATACTCCCCGATTGATGGTTAGGTTCTGCAATAATAAGATATAAAATCTACGAACCAATGAATTTAAAATATATTAAGAAAATATAAATTTATTGTCAATAACCGGTAGTGTCTCAGTTTGAAATTTAACCTTCCCGATTATGCTTGACCGGATAAGAAAGCCTTTGTATATTTGAGTCATGGAAAAGCCAAAAAGACCAAGAGATGCAAACCAGCTTGCAAAGTCCATTGTTGACCTTGCAACCGGGCAAACCACTGAACCCGTCATTGAAGATACACGAAACCCTGCCGCCGTTGCACTTGGACGGCTGGGGGGACTAAAGGGCGGTATCGCCCGTGCTAAATCTCTTTCCAAATCCAAGAGATCAAAGATAGCACAAAATGCCGCAAAAGCAAGGTGGAAAAACAAGTCTAAAAAAGTCTAAATATTCAGTAAGTCATACGCCGCCTTAGACGTGTGAACTAAGAATTTTAAAAATCCTTCTCGTTCGCTGCACATCAGCGAGGGCAGACCTTCGGTCTGTTCTAAGGCACGAGAGGGATTTTTTATTTTATGACTAAATCAATTAAGCAAAGGATGTTTACAGAACAACAGCATAAGGAATTCTTCAAATTTTATGAACTAATTAAAAAAATAACTGGGAAGGATAAGGTAGATTTTAATGAAGTTAGGAATAATCCGATATTAAAAAAAGCTTTTGATGATATGAAGTGTCGACTATATCCGAGATTTACAGCAAATAAATGGGCAAATGTGAAGATTAAGGATGTTCCACCAGAAGGGGAAAGAGAATTAATGGAGGCATACAAAGAGGACGATCCTATCGGTTTCCAAAAAGATCTTGAAGAATTTGATGCACTACCAAAACTTGAAAAAGAAGCATTATTGGATGGTAATGCTTGGAATTTAATGAACGATGTAACTGAATTTAAAAGGATAACAAAAGTAACTAAATCAGCAACGCAGGAATTTATGAATACTCTTTCTCCCAAAGAATGGGAGACTTTTAAAAAGGGAGCGAAATGGGCAATGAAGAACGTTGTCAAATCAGTGAAATATTCAAAGAAACACTATCAGGAAATTGATAGACTTCGGAAAAAACTAAAAGTCAAAGAGGCTATTGATACCGTCGCTAATAAATATGGTTTTAGTCCTGAAGGACTAAAACAGCAATATTATGATAAATGGTTTTCTTCAAAAAAGTAAGGCGAACCTTACTTTTAGTAATGTGAACCTGAATTTTAGTTAGTTGAACCTTCTCGACAAGCCCGCTGATACTCAGTACATTGTACTCATCTTAAATAATAAAATAGGCGTCCGGGGGACAGACGCCTATACAAGGAAACCCTAACCAATCGAAAGGAATAGGTGTATGAGTAACGTGCTTAAACTACTATAGACCCGCCACCGGAAGGTGGCCTATTCCGCTTCTAAATTAGGTATTTCCTGAATAAAATCCAAACATTAAAAATTAATTGAACTGAACATTATGCTTGACAAGTCAAGTATAATGTATTATATTGTAAGTGAACAAAGAGAGAGATAAGACAATGAACAGACTTCCAATAGAAAAACAAACTCAGATCATCGGAATGCTTGTCGAAGGAAACAGCCTCCGCTCTATTTCCCGCCTTGCGAATGTTTCCATTAATACCGTTACAAAGCTTCTTGTTGACTTAGGAACAGCCTGCCAAAAGTATCACGATGAACACGTCCGGAACGTAGCTTCAAAGCGTGTACAATGTGATGAAATTTGGAGCTTTGTTTATGCAAAAGACAAAAACCTTCCTGAAAAATTTCAAGGCAAATACGGTGTCGGAAGTATCTGGACTTGGACGGCAATCGATGCAGATTCAAAGCTTATGATTTCCTACCTTGTCGGGAATCGGGATGCGGAATATGCAAAGATTTTCATGGAAGACGTTGCTTCACGTTTAAAGAACCGCGTGCAAATGACCACAGACGGTTTAAAGGCTTATTTAGAGGCCGTAGATCAAACTTTCGGAATTGACATTGATTTTGCACAGCTTGTGAAGCTATACGGCAATTCCCTTGAAGGTGAACACAGATATAGCCCGGCAGATTGCACCGGAGCTAAGAAAACAGTAGTTACCGGAGATCCAAAATTAAAACACGTTTCAACAAGTTACGTTGAACGCCAGAATTTAACAATGAGAATGTCTCTCCGTAGATTTACACGACTCACAAACGCATTCTCAAAGAAAGTTGAAAACCATGCTCATGCAATAGCACTGCATTTCATGTATTATAATTTCGTTCGCATACATAAAACGCTTCGCGTTACTCCGGCAATGGCGGCAGGAATCACAAATAAACTTTGGTCAATAGAAGATTTAGCAAAATTATTAGAAAGATAGATCGGATTGTAAAACATTAATCTATGGCTATCTGAAATAATGGGCAAGCCATGCGGACACTATCGCAACAAGAAGCGTCCATATCGCAAATAAAATTCTGCCTCCGGCTGTTCGGGCGAATGCTCTCCAGTTATCTTTGAAGTGTTTTTCGATGATGCCTTTTAAGAAGTTGATTGATTCTGCGTCAGTAGAAAGAGTGTCTCTAATTTCTTTTCTGATGAGCTGTTTGACGGAAACTTGTGTTGCTGCGGCCTTACAAAATATCTCTGCAAATTTTTCTGAATGCTGGACTACATCATGTGCCAGCTCTATTTTTAATTGGGCGTCAGCATTAAATTGTAATTCTGAAGTCTCTTCTGCATTTGGATTTTGTCGTGTCATCGACATAGCGTATTATGAAGATTTCTCACTTGGTGTTTCAGAGAGGAGACTATCATTGGGAACTAAATTTATTTGATTACCCCCAATTTCAGTAATAAGCTTGCCTTTTTCCGCCTTAATAAGTACAGCGAGAGCATACCTCACAAGGCTCTCTATATCTTTGAAATGCCAACGCTTCATAGCCTCTTCAATCGCTGTTTTATCCCCATTACTTAACCCTAAAAAGAGTCCATCGAAATCAGATAGGGCAACTGAATTTTTATTATCAAATTTTTGAATCATAAATTTTATTTTGAGAGAAGTAGTCCAAAATACGTCCAATACTGTTAGTGCTCGGTATCATTTCCAGTAAAGTATAAAACAATAGAAACATAGTCAATATCGGTGATATAATATAACGATTGAAGATAGTAAATAGTTTTAACAAAAAACAGTTTCATAAATCACTTAGATATTTGATACCTCATATCATAAATGTCAAAAATCGAACATTTTCCTTCAAACTGAGACACTACCCAATAACCCGTTCGTACCTGTGATTATGAACGCTCTCTTAGGGGGCTTTAAACAAGCGATATTCTGCGGTTTGTTTTATAACGACTATTTGCAGCGTATCTTTACGGCAAATCTTCCATTTGCGCTTCGAGATCATTTATAAAAAATAAATGGACACAGATGCATGATTCCTGACTGCGCTAACGCGTCGATGGGTAAATGATCTTTCAGATGGACAGATTGGCAGCATATATCCTGGACAGTCTCTCTACCACAAAAAGGCGAGAGTGGAAAACCACTCTCGCCTTTTACTAATGATCAATCCGTCTCAGCGGATAAAAAAAATAGATTATCTTTTATTTGCCTTATAGAAATCTTCCATAAATTTTGCAAGAAATTCTACCGATTCGACGGGGCAGGCGTTGTAGATGGAAGCACGCATGCCGCCGACGGAACGATGTCCTTTCAGTCCGAGCATCTTCTTCGGTTTAGCTTCGGCAATAAATTTCTCTTCCAGCTCCGGAGCCGGCAGGACAAACGTTACGTTCATCCATGACCTGTCTTCTTTTACCGTCACCGTTCCTTTGTAGAAATCCGGATACGCATTGATGACATCGTACAAAATCTTCGCTTTCTTTTGATTCTGCGCGTGAGTTGCTTCAACGCCTCCTTGGCCGATGATCCATTTGAGAGTCCGCCCCAGCACATAGAGAGGCAGAGCGGGCGGTGTATTGGCAAGAGATCCGCCATCTACATGAGTTTTATATTTGAGAATCGACGGAATATTCTGTTTTCCTTTTGCCTCCATCCATGCTTTTTTGATGACCACCATTACGACGCCGGCCGGCCCGATATTTTTCTGCGCGCCCGCATAAAAAAGACTGTATTTTTTAAAATCGCGTTTGATGCCGAGTATATCGGACGACATATCTGCAATCAGAGGAATGCTGCCGACATCCGGATCGGTCTTCCATTGCGTTCCATAAATCGTGTTGTTCGTCGTGATATGGACGTAATCCGCATCGTCTGAATATTTGATATTTTTTGGGATGAATGTAAACTTACTCTCTTTGGAAGACGCGACTTCTGTAACCTCGCCAAGAGTCTTTGCTTCTTTGATAGCCTTGGAGGCCCATTCGCCCGTGTTGACATAGTCGGCTTTCTTCTGCAAAAAATTCAGCGGTACCAAAGCAAATTGTGTCGTCGCTCCGCCGCCGAGAAAAACAACGGAATATTCGTCTGCGGATAGCCCCATCAATGCAAGAGCATCTGCCTGGGCTTCAGTCACAACTTTTTCAAACACCTTATCGCGATGGCTGATTTCCATGATGGAAACACCAAGCCCGGCGAAATCCATAACGGCGTCTCTGGTCTCTTCAAGTACCGGTACCGGTAAAATAGCCGGCCCCGCAAAGAAATTGTGTGCACGTTGCATTTTTATCTCCTTTTTAATTTATATCTTATATCAGGTTGGTCTCGGTTCCTTTTATAACATACCAATATTTCTTGTATTTTTCAAAATTTTAAAGACGCTTTTTAAGAAAAAAAATAAATTTTGATACAGAAAAAAATCAAACGAATGCGTGTCGTTATTTGATGGTTTGACCTTTTTTACTTATTATAGAAGAAGCTTAGAGAACGGCTTTCAAGCGGTCTTCAACAAGACGTTTATGCCGTCTCTGAGACAAATCAAACAGCTCATTACTCACCATTATTAAGGAGTTTGTATGAAAATTCTTATCACTGATGGAATATCACCTGAAGGAGCAAAAATTTTAACAGATGCCGGACATCAGGTCGATTTACTAACATTAAAACCGGAAGAACTTTTAAGCAAAATCGGTGGGTATGACTGTATTGTCGTTCGCTCTGCTACAAAAGTTACCAAAGAAGTCATCGAAACAGGCAAAGACTTGAAAGTCATAGCCCGTGGGGGAGTGGGTTTGGATAATATTGATGCGGTTACTGCACAGGCTAAGGGAATTCTTGTCTTGAATACGCCGGGCGCATCCGCAATTTCCGTTGCAGAACTTGCAATAGCGCACATGCTTGCCGTTGCCCGCTTCCTGAATGTCAGTACGATGGAAATGCGTCAGGGAAAATGGCCCAAAAAAGAATTTAGCAAAGGTTTTGAATTATATAAAAAGAATCTGGGAATTTTTGGACTCGGGAATATTGGAAAGGAAGTTGCAAGGCGCGGTTTGGCGTTTGGCATGCATGTACTGGCATACGACCCTCCGTTTACGCCGATGGATTTCTTTGTCGAAATAACAACAAAAGAAAAACTGCTGGCAAATTCGGATTTTATTACTCTCCATTTGCCGTTAGATAAGAAACAAGGTCCGACCATCGGTAAAAAAGAATTCGATCTTATGAAAAAGGGAGTAGTCCTTATTAACTGCGCGCGCGGCGGCGTAGTCGATGAAGTTGCGCTCCTCGATGCATTGAATAGCGGAAAAGTTGCTGCAGCAGGGCTGGATGTGTTTATGAACGAACCGCCTACTGAAGCTCAAAAAGCTCTTATCGAACATCCGCGCGTCAGCGTGTCCCCGCATATCGGCGGATCGACTGTCGAAGCGCAGGAACGTGTAGGAGCGGAGATTGCAATAAAAATCAATAAAGCATTTGAGGAGATGCACGCGTAAGCGGTACAAGCAAGCATGTCCACAATTCGACCGTTTAAAGCCTTTAGGCCAAGGCCGGAATTTGCCGGTGAAGTCGCTTCTCCTCCATACGATGTATTGAATTCTGATGAAGCACGTCAGCAGGCTGCGGGTCACCCGTATTCTTTTCTCCATGTCGGGAAACCGGAAATCGATCTTGATCCATCGATTGATCCTCATGACCTTATCGTGTATGAAAAAGGGAAAGAAAATCTCCGGAGACTCATCGACCAAAAAATTCTTGTTGATGATCCCATGCCCTTTCTCTATGTCTATGCTCAAACTATGGAAGGGCGTACGCAGTATGGACTTGTCGGCTGTGCTTCTGTGGAAGAGTATTGGAACGGCATCATAAAAAAACATGAATTGACACGCAAGGATAAAGAAGAAGATCGCTGCCGGCATGTCAACATAACCGGCGCCCATTCCGGCCCAGCTTTTCTGATCTATCCGGATCATCCTGAAATCGATGCACTTATTTCGGAAGTCATAAGCGCCGCACCGGAGAACGATCATATTGCGGCCGATGGAATACGTCATCGATGCTGGGTTATCAGGAATACGGCATCGGTTGAAAAAATCGTTCTCATTTTCCAAAGTATTCCCCGGCTCTATATTGCCGACGGACATCACCGTACAGCCGCTGCCAGTCGCGTTGGAAGAGAACGTGCGAAGGCAAATCCGAACCATACCGGAGATGAGGAATATAATTTTTTCCTTGCGGTATATTTTCCGGCCTCACAGCTTCGCATCTTAGCCTATAATCGAGTTGTCAAGGACTTAAACGGCCTGACCGAAGAGGAATTTCTTAATAAGGTAAGTGCACATTTTTCTGTACGGAAATCTTCAGCGGCTGTTCGGCCCGGGAAAAAAGGGGATGCGGGGATGTATCTCGGCGGCCGCTGGTACACGCTGACAACGGATCCGGCGCTGCTCAGTGACGCAGATCCGACTGAACGATTAGATGTTACAATCCTTCAACAATATCTCCTCGATCCGATTCTGGGCGTCCGCGATCCTCGTGTGGACAAACGTATCGATTTTGTCGGTGGAATAAGAGGTTTGGAGGAATTGGAAAAGCGCGTCGATTCGGGTGAGATGAAAGTTGCTTTCAGCATGTATCCCACGTTGATTCAGGAACTTCTTGCGATAGCGGACGAAGACAAGGTGATGCCCCCGAAATCGACATGGTTCGAGCCTAAATTGCGCGACGGTCTATTTGTGCATTTTTTTCAATAGTGCGCGGACGAAAAGTCGGATTCGCAGTTTCGCTTTTCAACTCTAAGTTTTTGTCCACGTCTCAAGTATTTTTCCGCCGGACAGACATTGCTGTAAACCGGATCGGATGCGGAGTTTGTGATGAATAAATCTGTGATCAAGAAAGCAAAAGGAACGGTTGTTATTGTTGACGATCGTTGTAAAGGATGCGGTTTTTGTGTGGAATTCTGTCCTCCAAAATGTCTGGAATTTTCCAATCAATACAATGCAAAGGGGTATCACACTCCGATTCTCGCGAAGGACCGATGATTGTACCGGATGCGATATGTGCGGGATCGTATGTCCCGATTTCGCTATTTATGGATTTCTCTATAAAAATGTCAAGGAAGTATGAGCATGCATGCAGATCCGATTGGAGTATTGACAGGGCCGCATTTTATCGACGGCGATCATGCGTGCAGTGAAGGGGCGATTTCAGCGGGATGCCGATTTGTTGCCGGATATCCCATTACGCCGTCGACCGAAATCGTCGAACGAATTGCAGATCGGTTCCCGCTTGTCGGCGGAGTTTTTATTCAAATGGAAGATGAACTTGCTTCCTCCATCGCCATTCAAGGGGCGGCATGGGGCGGAAAAAAAGCAATGACAGTGACTTCAGGCCCCGGTTTTTCCCTGATGATGGAACATATCGGTTATGCCGCAATGACGGAGACGCCTTGCGTTTTTGTCGACGTGCAGCGAGCAGGTCCGTCGACCGGATTGCCCACCATGCCGGCGCAGAGCGACATGATGCAGGCGCGCTGGGGTTCCCACGGCGATTACAGTATCATCGCTCTTTGCCCGAATTCTCCGCAGGAATGTTTTGATCTGACCATTAAAGCGTTCAATCTTTCCGAGCAGTTCCGCGTTCCTGTTTTGCTCATGATGGATGAATGTGTCGGTCATATGATCGAACGCGTTGTCATTCCGAAGGCGGAAGACATTGAAATTTTCGAACGCCGCTCGTTCAGCGGAACACGGGAAGATTTTCTACTCTATCAGCCGGATGCGGATCTTGTCCCTCCCATGGCCAAAGCCGGGGATGGTTACCATATACACGTTACCGGTTTAACGCACGACGAGAGAGGTTATCCGGATATGTCGGTTGCTGCGCAGGGAAGGCTGATACGGCGTCTGACGGATAAAATTCGGTTGAATGCCGACCTAATTGTCGAATATCGTGAAGATGGAGTCGAACAAGCGGATGTGGTTGTTGTGACATACGGCATCACTTCGCGCACTGCGATTCCGGCTGTTGAACGGGCGCGAAAAGAGGGGAAAAAAATAGGACATTTGCGGATGATTACAGCGTGGCCTTTTCCGGAAAAACGGATTTGCGAACTTGCAGCGAACGTGAAATCGTTTGTCGTTCCGGAAATTAACCTCGGACAAATGGTTCTGGAAGTTGAACGTGCAGCAGGACGCAGTAAAGCCCGTGTGCTCGCTGTTCCGCATGCCGGAGGTTCGGTCCACGACCCCAAAGATATTTATACTGCAATTATGGAAAGTTTGAAAGGATAGCGCCGATGGGTGAGGTACAATTATTTGACGATCGCACCGTTCCGGCGAATCCTGTCGAAGATTTACTGCGTGTTGAACGCATTCCACACATTTGGTGTCCCGGCTGCGGCATTGGAACAACGGTTAATTGTTTCGTCCGAGCATTAGAAACGAGCAGCTTGGATCTGCAAAAAACTGCAATTGTCTCCGGTATTGGATGCACAGGACGGGTAGCCGGATATATCAATCTCGATTCGTTTCATACGACACACGGCCGTGCAATCCCGTTTGCGACCGGATTGAAGCTGGCAAATCCGGAATTGAAGGTAATCGTTTACAGCGGTGATGGCGATCTAACCGCTATCGGCGGAAATCATTTTATTCATGCTGCCCGGCGTAATGCCGATATGACAGTCATTCTGGTCAATAATATGATTTATGGAATGACCGGCGGGCAGGCGGCTCCGACGACTCCTCTTATGGCGACCGCATCGACAATGCCGTACGGCAATTATGAAGAAACATTTAATTTGCCGTTTCTCGCCGAATCGTGCGGTGCGGTCTATGTGGCGCGCTGGACAGCATTTCACGTCCGCCATTTGACAAAAGCGATTAAAGAAGCTGTACAGAAAAAGGGCTTTTCATTTATCGAAATTCTTACTCCATGTCCGACACTTTACAGCCGTCGTAATAAGCTTGGCGATGGGATGGAACAGATGCAGTTTTACCGCGACAACAGCGAAATCAAACACGGCGCCGATACAAAATCTGTCGGACTTGATTTCCAGGGCAAGATCGTTGTGGGCAAGTTCGTCGATAGGGAGCGTCCGCCGTTTCACGAAGCAATGTTCGACCACTTAAAAAAGCATTTCGGCGAGCTCTATGTGCCCTCTGAAGAATTGAGAAATTACGATGCCAAAAACAGAAATTAAGATAGGCGGTTTCGGCGGCCAAGGCGTCATTCTCAGCGGATATATTCTCGGCAGGGCTGCTTCAATTTTCGATACGAAATATGCAACCATGATCCAGGCATTCGGTCCGGAAGCGCGCGGGAGTTCCTGCAGCGCGCAGCTTATCGTCTCCGACGAAGCGATCACATATCCGTACATTACTGATCCGAGTCTGATGATTATCATGTCCCAGGAGGCGTATACGAAATATTCTCCCGAACTTGCAAAGGGGGGATGCTTATTACAGAAGAAGAATTGGTTGTGACGCACAATCTTCGCAAAGATATTATTCATTATTCTATACCGGCAACTCGCTTTGCCGAAGAACTCGGAAAGCGAATCGTGGTTAATATTATTATGATAGGTTTTACGGCTGCTCTTTCCGGAGTTGTAAGCGCAAATGCAGCCCGCGAGGCCGTCAAAGTGTCTGTTCCAAAAGGGACGGAACAGTTTAATTTAAAAGCTTTCCAAAAAGGATACGATTACGGATTGAGTCTCCGGTCTTAGGAGCATGATAAAATTACTTTGCCGCCTGTTTCTAATCTCAGGTGAGGCGGCATAGGTGCAATACATGGAATAACGTTATGCTGAAAATTAGAGAAATACTGGCTGTCGAAATACCGCTATTGAAAAAGATTCCGCCTGAAGAATGGAATTTAGACCTTCCCCAGCTCATCGCCTTCCATTTCGGCTATTCGTATTACTATCCGGTTGTAGCAGAGCTTGATGGATCGATAGTGGGTTTCGGCAATGCATTTGTCAATGGAAAGATAGGATGGCTGGGGAATATTGCAGTTCTTCCGGAATTTAGGAAGCAGCGTATTGGGCATGCACTGACCATGCATTTAGTGGATTACTGCAAAAACAGAGGATGCACCAGCCAGATTCTTTCATCCAGCGAGATGGGGCTTTCCATGTATCAGCGGATAGGATTTCAGCCGGTGACAACCTATCTTTTTTACAAAGGCGAACCGAAAACATGGTATACCATACATGCGAATATTAGAAAGGCTGTTCCGGAGGATACATCGTATCTGAAAGGACTTGATTTGGAAATTTCGGGTGAAGAGCGTTTTCCTCTCATCGAGAGATTCTATTTAACCGCGTGGGTCTATACATCCGATTTTTCGCCCGAAATACGCGGAGTGTACTTGCCCGACATGGGAAACGGTTCGATCTTTGCAAGGGATGAAAAAGCAGGCGTCGAGCTGATGAGATTTCGGTGGAGCAAGGGGAAGAAGAACGCCGTTATTCCATCAGAGAACAGGGCGGCTCAGATTGTTTTGCAAAGCGAAGGATTTATTCAATATCGGGAATCGCCGCGCATGATCCTTGGAGATGAAATGTACTGGAAGCCCCAATCGGTTTTTAACCGAGGAACCGGATACTGCGGATAAAAAAAGGATCGGCTTGCGATACCACTGAGAATATAAACATTCTGCTTTCCTTTTTTGGGAAGCAGATCTTACCAAGATACTATTTCAACAGAACTAATTTTTTCACTGCCGTGTAGGATCCTGCCTGCAGGCGATAGAAATAAATTCCGCTGGCGTATCTGCTTGCATTGAAAGAGATCGAATGACTTCCGGCCGTCTGCATTTCGTCGATAAGAGTCGTTAGTTCGCGTCCGAGCATGTCGTAGACCTTGAGTGTTACATGGTTCGTTGCCGGTATCTGAAAACTGATGATCGTGCTTGGATTGAACGGATTCGGATAATTTTGGTTGAGTGCAAATTTTATCGGCACCGAAGTCCCGGGAGATTTCTGGACTCCGGTTATGGTGTATGAAGATGTAAGTCCGGCAACAGAAGAATGATATGCACCTGCGATAGAGGAGAAGTCTCCTCCTACATAGACGTTTGATCCGGAGGTTGAGAGCGCATACACATAACTATTCGGTTCTGGGTCCCAGCCTGTAACACTGCCGTTATCGTTAAGGGAGAGAGCACCTAAATAATGACGTGGCGTTTCGACGAATGTTGTGGAACTTCCACCGAAAGCGGTGGAATATCCGCCGGCATAGATCGTCGATCCGGAAATGGCGAGTGCATAAATATATGTATTGGCCCCCGGATTCCAGCTCGTGGCTTTGCCTGTGCCAGCATCGACAGCGGCGATAAAATTTCTTATTGTTGTCGATGTTGTATCGCCAAAATGAGTGAAATATCCTCCCGCGAATAATTCTCCATTCGCAACCGCAAGGGCGCGGACCGACCCGTTGGCGCTTGTATCCCACGGAAGCGCTGTGCCTGTGGGAATGTCGAGTGCAGCAATATATCTGCGGATGGAACTGCCCATCATCGTAAAATTTCCGCCGGCATAGAGAGTTGATCCGGATGCAGTAAGAGCATACACATAGTTATTGGGGACCGGATTCCAGCTTGTCGCCATTCCAGTTGTGGAATCCAATGCAGCAATATATGTTCTCGCTGAATCCCCGATGTTGGTAAAGAAACCTCCGGCATATACCTTAGAATTGTAAACCAGAAGCGTTTGAATGACGCCGTTTGCATTCGGATTCCACGGTGTGGCAATTCCTATGGGCGTAGTGAGATCCAATGCAGCGATAAAGTTTCGGGCTGAATCGCCTATACTTGTAAAATACCCGCCTGTATACATAGTGGATCCGCTGATGGATATTTTATAGACAAAGCCGTCTGCATTCGGGTTCCACGGTGTTGCTTTTCCCGTGGTGAGGTCCAATGCAGCGATATTATTACGAACCGAATCTCCCGTGCTTGTAATAGATCCGCCTGCATAGATAATCGAACCCTGTGCTGCAAGTGAGAAAACGTAATTGTTGCTTCGGGGATTCCAAATTCTTGCCTGGCCGGTTACAGTGTCGAAAGCGGCAAGGGAATTCCTTGCAACAAGTGTATTTTTTGTCGAATCACCGATATGTGTAAAATATCCGCCGGCATAGATCGTCGAGCCGGATAGCGCGAGCGTAGTGACACTATTATCCGCATCCGGATTCCATGGTTTGAGATATGCCGTTAGAGTATCGAGAGCCGACGTATCGAGAGCGGCAAGATAATTGCGTGTTATTGGCACTCCATTTGAATCCCCTGCTATCGCAGTGAAGCTTCCGCCGACATAGAGCGTCGGTCCGGAAAAGAACATTGTGTTGACGTTGCCATTCGGTTCGGGATCCCATGAAGTAGGGATTCCCGTGCCTGTATCGAGGGCGGCAAGATAATTTCTTGTATATGACGAATCGAATGTGCTAAACATGCCTCCGACATAAAGTTTTGAACCGGATACTAAGAGTGCATTAACGTAGTTACTTGCTTTCGGATTCCAGGATGTGACGGTTCCCTTTATACTGTCTAATGCGGCGAGGTACGTGCGTGAGGAGTCGCCGGTCATGGTTACGGTTGAATCGCCGATTTGCGTAAAGAAACCTCCTATATAGACGGCCGTTCTGGAGACCGCAATCGCAACGACTTGATCGTTTGCATCCGGATTCCATTGTGTCGCTTGACCGGTCGCAGCGTTGAGCGCTGCAATATTGTTTCGTGCGGAGCCGCCGATGTTTGCAAAATGTCCTCCGACATACAATGTTGGACCGGAAAGAGCAAGCGTGCGAATCGTTGCGTATGCGTCAGGATTTGGATTCCAGGCGGCGTCGACGGTTTTGTCGGATTTAATATGTGCAATGTTGTTCAGGGGTGTCGTGCCTACGGTCGTAAAATTCCCTCCAATGTACCATCCGCTGGATCCGTCGGGGATAATGCAATAAACGATGCCGTTTACTTTAGGGAAACCGGGAATGGCTGCTCCAGTCACAGTGTCCAGCATGACGCCGTGCCCAGTATAAGGCCCGACTGCCGAAAAAAGACCTCCGATATAAAGAGTATTACCGTCGGTGCTTGGAGTGACAGCGTATACGGTGCCGTTGGTGATCCACAAGCCGTCATTGATGATGGTTTGCGCCTTCACGGGATTTAAAAAGAGTATTATGAGTACAGCATAAAAAAAAGAATACTTCATTTCTGTTCTCCACAGCATTATGGTTCAATGCAAACATCTGAAAACCGATTTCTTTTAAATTGTTTTTGCATATATTCAACGGACTCGTTTGCATAAGGCGCCGATGTCGATCTTGGATATTATGATCGGTTTTGAACCCATTTCGTTTTTTCAAAGACCTGTTTCTTTAGATGTCTGTCTTGCTTTTTTTAAGCAATACGGGGACGTATGTCAGGCGGATGTAGTCGCACAGGCCGTTGTTTCTTTGAGCATTGAACAACGATGATTTCACACATTCAGGACTCATTTACATGACGAATCTTAAGTAAATATCGCGAAAAGTGACCCCAATCGCAATGAAAATTTAAAAATGAGAATTGTCCTTTTCCAGTTTTCTCAGCTTTCCCAGATTTCCCAAATTCCATAGACGAGGACAATTCGATTTGCGTTCCAGCCGGTGAGCGTGAAGAACTTTTTTCGTATGTTTCTATGTATGTATACCTTTGCTGGTCGGCTCATAGAGGAAGCGTACCCATTGGGCAAAAAACTCAAGTCCATGGCTGCGCCATCGGTTAAGAGGGCGGTCGATGTCTACATTTGCGGGCAGGGGAACATCTTTTCGGCCTAGCGCGACGTCGCGTTTGTATTCTTCCACTAATCGCTGTGCTTCGTATTCAGGATGGCCGAGATGCATCAAATATCGCCGGTCGGCGCTCTCAAAAATCGTATATCCTCCGCCGTTTTTTGTAAAAGCAAGGAGATTAAGATTACCTCTCTCCCGCTCAGTTTCCATCGTCGCATCGGGAATTCCGGAGTGTCTGCTTTGCGGGCACCAAAATATGTCATCCATTTCTCCGGTGATAGGATGAGTTCGTTCGAGATTGTGTGTTTCGAACATGCCGAATATTTTTTTTGGATACATTTCTTTTTCAATACCGAGAAGCTTTGCCAGAGCGAGTCCTCCCCAGCAAATTCCGAGTGTAGAGGTGATGTTTTTTCTTGCATATTCCAGAATCTGCACACATTCACTCCAGTACGTTACTTGCTCGTATGGAATTTCTTCGACGGGAGCGCCCGTAATAACCAGACCGTCGAAGTTTGTCCGGGCTATCGTGTCTTCGAAATAATCGTAATTCAACTCCAGATGCGACTGGTCGGTCGTTTTATATTTATGCGTATGAAGGCGAATCCACACCGGTTCGATTTGTATGATGGTTCTGCTGAGAGGGAAGAGGAGATACGGTTCATAGGTTTCTCCCTTCGGCATGATATTCAGAATCCCGATGCGTAAGGGGCGAATATCGGCGCGGTTTGCTTCTTCATCCGAGATACAAAGAACACCGCGTTGTTCTAATGTGTTTCGTGCATGGTGCTTTTGAGGCAAAACGACGCTCATAAAAATCCTTCTTAGAAATTTGGCGTAGGTTTCTCAGTTCATTTTCCGGCCATAGCCCGGAATGCCTGATCGAAATCGGCAATAATATCGTCAATGTGTTCGATGCCGACGGATACTCGAATAAGATCCGGTGATACACCGGCCGATTGTTGATCCGCATCGCTGAGCTGTTGATGCGTCGTCGATGCGGGATGAATAACAAGTGTCTTAGCATCGCCGACATTGGCAACAAGACTTGCAAGTTTTAAATTATTGATCAGCCGCTTTCCGGCATCCAATCCGCCTTGAATGCCGAATGCGACCATGCCGCCGAAAAGTCCCGGGCGCAAATATTTTTGTGCATTGGCGCGGGAAGGATGGCTTTCAAGTCCGGGATAGGCCACCCATCGGATAAAAGGAGATTGCTCCAGCCATTGTGCAAAGGCAAGCGCGTTTTGCGAATGCCGCTCGGCGCGCAGCGATAATGTTTCCAGGCCCTGCAAAAATAAGAATGCATTGAAAGGTGAAAGGCATGCTCCGATATCGCGCAATTGTTCTACACGCGCACGTGTAATGAAAGCGATACTACCGAACCGGCTTTGCGTGCCGAAAAGATCCCAAAATTTTATTCCGTGATAGCCGGGACTCGGTTCTGTGAAAACGGGGAATCGTCCGTTGTCCCAGGGAAAACTGCCTGCGTCTATAATAACGCCGCCGATCGATGTCCCGTGTCCGCCTATCCATTTTGTAGCGGAGTGTAGAACGATATCTGCGCCGAAATCGATGGGCCGGCATACGTATCCGCCGATACCGAATGTATTATCGACGACAAGCGGTATGCCGTGACGATGTGCGATGCGTGCCAGTCCTTCAAAATCCGGAACATCCAATCGCGGATTGCCGATGGTTTCAACATAGAGCGCTTTTGTTTTTTCGTCGATAAAAGGTTCAAAATCTTTCGGATCATTGCTGTCTACAAGTTTTGCATCAATGCCGAGTTTTTTGAATGTGACTTTAAATTGATTATAGGAACCTCCGTAAAGGCGGCTGGAGGAAACAAGATTTTCTCCTTCTTGCAGCAGAGTTGTCAATGCGATGAACTGCGCGGCGTGTCCGGATGCCGTTGCAAGTCCGCCGATTCCTCCTTCGAGCGCGACGATTCGTTCTTCGAAGACCGCCACGGTCGGATTCATAATCCGGGAATAGATGTTGCCGAATTCTTGGAGCCCGAAAAGGCGGGCTGCATGGTCGGCATCACGGAATACATAAGATGAAGTTTGATAAAGCGGGACGGCGCGGGAATTTGTGTCTGTATCGACATGCTGGCCGGCATGAAGCTGCAACGTCTCAAATTTATACTTTGGTTCTTTCGGATCCTGCATAGATGCTCCTCGTTCTTGATTGCTTTTCTTTTATACGAAAAAGCCCCGCCGGAAAGATAATCCGAAGAGGCTGATGAGCATCTTCTCTTATCTTTCCCTTGACGGCTTTGTCGCGGGCAGGATTTAGCACCAGCGTTCCGCCTGCGGCGGAACCGGTTGCTAAGGCTTCACAGGGCCTGATCCCTCAGCCTTTCATTATAAGAGGCGTATTTCGATTATTGTCGTAAAACCAATAAACAGTAAAAAATCATTGCAATGTTTCTTTTTTTTAATATACAACATCCGGCTGCGTATGTCAAGTTCCGTATCGGCAGGAAAGCTTCTTCTATAATCCGCGCAAGCATTTCCTGCTATGTTCATTTCCAGTAAAAATTTTCTTCGACTTTACTTGAATTCCCCTTCGTTCAGTTGTATATTACCGGTGTGTACCATACCCTATTATAGGTTCTTTCGCGCGAAAAGCCTTAAAGTTCTTGCTGATGCTGTATTTCTCCATTGGAAAGGCGTAAAGCTGTGAACATTTTAAAGATATTATCTGCTCTTCTCTCACCGCCAGATTTTGATGACGAAGAAAGAAACCGAGTTGCCGGCATTTTAAATGTCATGACGCTCAGCATCCTGGCCGGTTATATCGTTCTATTTCTCCCGCACGCCATTCTTGGCCAGTTCCGCCTTTCAGCGGGAATTGTCGCCGCAGGTATGCTGATAGCTCTGTCGGTTTGCTTCCTTCGGATAGGAAAACTGCTGTTAGCCGAAAATCTTCTGCTCTCTGCACTTCTTGGTTTTATGGTGTACATGCTTTTTGCTTCGAGGGGTCTTCACAGCGCAGCGCTTCTCGGGATACCGCTCTTTCTCGTTTTTGCCGGTCTTGCGTTGAAACAAAGGGCTTTTTTTGCATTTAGTATTATAGCAATTGCTTCTGTTGTTTTCATTGGTATCAGGGAAATAGGGAAACAGACGGTTGGGCGTATAATCCCGCCCCTGACATATCTCGATGTGATCGATATAGCGGTTATTCTCGCTGTAACCGCTTTTGCAGTGCGGATTCTCGCAGTCCATATCATGAATAATATGCACACATTGATTCAAAGTGAAAAGGAAGGACGCCAAAAATCCGAAGTGCTGAAGGAATCGGAAGAAAAATTCAGGACATTAACGGAAGAACTTCCCAACATGGTGTACATTCTCAAAAAAGAGAAGGTTGTATACTGCAATGAAAAATGCGAGGAAATGATCGGATACTTAAGAAGTGAAATGTCCGATCCGAAATTCGACGTGTTATCGATCGTTGCTCCGGAGTACCGCGATCTTTTTGCGCAGAAGAACAGACAATTAATGAACGGAGAAGATGTCGAACCGTACGAATGCATATTCCTGAGTAAGGGCGACGATCATATTAATTGTTTTCAAATGTCCAAAGTGATTCACTATGAAGGTGAACCGGCCATTCTTAGCCTGGTTACCGATTTGACGGAAATTAAACGGACGCAGGAAGCGATTCGAGACAGCCAGATGCGGCTTTCCAGCATCATTACGTCTGCAATGGAAGCGATCATTACGCTGGATGAACAGAAACGTATTTGTTCATGGAATCCTGCTGCCGAGCACATGTTCGGCTGTACCGAACTTGAAGCTGTCGGACAGGTTATAGATCGGTTCATCCTGTTCCCCCAATTTAAAAACGAACATGAGCATTCATCTGAAATGGATTTTGGTGAGTTTGTCAGGGGACTTGACGGAAAAGTGCAAATGATCAGCGGAATTCGAACAAGCGGAGAAACGTTTCCTGCCGAACTCTCCCTTTCTCTCACCAAGGTGGACCATGAATCCTTATACACGATTATTTTGCGGGATATTACAGAACGCATAAAATCGGAAGAACGCCAGCGGGATTTGCAGGCGCAGCTGCTTCAATCGCAAAAAATGGAAGCTGTCGGCGCTCTGGCGGGCGGAATTTCCCATGATTTTAACAACCTTCTCTCTGTCATCATCGGCAATGCCGAATTGATCAAATTAAAACTGAACCCCGCAAATCCTATCGTAAAGAATGTCGATGAAATTCTCAGCGGAACGGAACGCGCCCGGGATCTTGTGCATCAGATTCTTGCATTCAGCCGGAAACAGGATTCCAAACTTCGTCCTCTGCGCCTGCACTATATCATGCGGGAAGGCATAAAATTACTGCGCGCATCCATTCCCTCGACGATCGATATTAAGCTCGAGCTTCCTCAGAACGGGCCTCTCGTGTTAGGCGATCCGACGCAGTTGCATCAAGTTCTCATGAATTTATGCACAAATGCCGTCCATGCCATGCAGGGGATGATCGGCAAGCTCGTTATATGCCAGGAAACAATAGAATTGGATGATCGGGCTGTGTTGCTCCATCCGGATCTTCATAAAGGGGAATATGCGCTGACTACCGTCCAGGATAATGGGTGCGGGATGGATGGGTTTACATTAAAAAGAATTTTTGAACCCTTTTTTACGACCAAGGGACCGGGAAAGGGAACAGGCTTGGGATTGTCGATTGTACATTCGATTGTAAAAAATCACGGCGGAGCGGTAATAATAACAAGTGAACTGGGAAGAGGCACACAGGCTGAAATATATATTCCTATTTTTCATGGGGAAGAAGATGCGGTGCAAACCGAACGATCTGTAGAAACCAAGGGCGGGGCGGAGAAAATATTGATCATCGACGATGAAGAGCCTCTTTTGCATACGCTGACGGATATTTTAAAAAGTCTCGGATATACTCCGATCCCTTTCAACTGTCCGATTAAAGCCCTCCAGGCATTTGAGAAAGATCCCTTATGCTATGACCTGATCATTACTGATCAGACAATGCCGAATATGACCGGAACATTGCTTGCACACCGGATCGGCCTTATTCGGCGCGATGTGCCGATTATTCTTATGACCGGATACGATCAGCTGGAAGATCCGGACAAGCTCAAGAAATTAGGCATTCAAAAAGTTATTCTGAAGCCTTTTAAGAAGACCTTTCTGGGAGAAACGATCAAGGCTGAACTTGAAAAAAAGGCGCGGGTGTAAGCTGTTCGAATTCCGGTAAAAATTTTCAAATATTCTGCCGGTAGTTTAATTTCTATGAACAGGAAGCGGCCGCAGCATTATTTCAATTCCGAGAGTATTTTCATCTCCTCAAAGCGTTTCAATCTTCCGTAAAGAGTTGCCAGTAAGTTTTCCCTTCGGATCGGCTTTATTAAAAAATCGTCGATGCCCATTTCCTTTGCTGCCAATATCAGCAAGGCATCGTTCAATCCTGATATAAAAATAAACGGCAGCTGCCGCAGTTGAGGGAATTCGTGGATTTTCTCGTAAAACATGAAGCCGTTCATGGTGGAAGTTTCGAGATTGATATCGCAAAGAATCAGATCCGTAGTTTTCTTGGTTACGTACTCGAAGGCAAGGTCCGATGTGATGAATGATTGAACCGCATAATGGGCGAGCGTAAGAATTTCTGAAACCATTGCAAGTATCCGTTTATCATCGTCGATTACGACAATCGTTATTTGTCTTTCCTTGGCCTTGAGTGCTGCGAGATTTGTCTCAATATGTAAGTGGTCGGATGTTGAAACATTAAGGTGTCTCCGAAATTCGGCCAGACTTGTATCGACTTCTGCTTTCGACGCGGAAGACTGATATACATGTTTCAGAAAGATAATATAACACTCAAGTTTTGCTTGCCGTTCCAGCATCGCATGTTCTTCTTCAGAAATAAAAAGTGAAGTTCGCAAATCGAAAAGTTCTTGTTCTTCTTCATGTGTCTTTTCGCCGTCCGACCAAATGAGAAGAAGAGCCTGTTTATATGTATCCAGAGCTTCCTTTGCCGCCTTTGGCGGTAGCTGAGCGGTTTTTCCCGCTTGACTTGACCCAAGGAGGGCAACTTTTTTAAACTCTTCATAGAGGGAAGGCACTTTCATTCCATAGAAATCTGTTTTTGGAGGAGGCGAGGCAGGCATCGAAGCGGGATAGGACTGTATCTCTTCTCGTATCGGCGAGACAGATATATGACCGGGATGTATGACCTGCTGCACCTGGCGCTTTGCGTATAATTCTTGAATGTGTTCCTCATAGGCAAATGCGTATACGTTTTGAGGATCAATATCTCTGACTTTTTTTACTTCGCAGAGCGCTCTTTCAAGGTTATTTGATTTAACCAATTGGTCGACTTGTTTTAAAATCTGTGCGGTCAAGATTTTATTATCACTCATTCTCGTCGGATCCACTTTGTTGCTCCTCTCGCTCTCATACTTCGGCCTTGTTCGTTTTTTGTGGTTAAAAAATATTTTTCATTTTCTTCACTTTCGGCGATAAGTGGATACGCCGGGATAGTGCTGCCTTAGAGGGAATAAGGGATACCGATTCATCCTCGTTACAGGGAAAAGTTAAAAAGGACTTATGAAAGATGCAATTACCTCAGCATGAAATTGGTTAAAAAAATGCCGTCAAATTTTGTACCCGGCTGGTTCCATGATGCCGGCTCCTTCTGTCTCGATGCATGGGGATGGCCTGTTCTTCTGACGTGTTTTTTTTGTACCTTAACTTTCAAGGAGAGAACAATACAAATATGCAGAAATGGATAAAATCGATGCGTGATTGGCACGCCTTTCTAGCGATTATTGGGCTTGGTATTGCTGTTTACGGGAAGAGCATTTTTTTTGACTATACATATTACGATGATACTCAATTGCTTGTTGTCAATCAGGAATTTCTGAGTCATATTTCAAATTTGCCGAAACTTTTTACAACGGAAGTATTCCTTTCTGTATCAAATCCTAATATGTATTATCGGCCGCTCTTGAACGTTCTTTTCATGCTCGAATTTCAGGTTTCCGATGGTTCTCCATTGTTTTTTCATCTTGTGAATCTTTTGTTCCATCTGGGATGTTCTCTACTCGTTTATAAAGTTTTCAAGCGTCTCCGACTTTCAGATTTAAACGCCCTTCTGTTCGCGCTAGTTTTTTGTGTTCATCCTATCCTAACATCTGCGGTGACATGGATTCCGGGCATCAATGATCTTCTGGTTACATTTTTCATATTAAGTTCATTTCTTCTCTTTCTTCAGGCGCTGCAATCAAAGAGCAGAAGCCGTTTTATCGGCCACGTGATTCTTCTTTTCTTGGCCCTTCTCACAAAAGAAGGGACAGTTGTATTCCCCATGTTTTGCTTATCATATCTTGTCTTCGTGCATGACGAACCAATCAAGAGAAAAAATATTATCTGGATTGTTTTTGCTTATAGTGCAGTATCCGTTGTGTGGTTTCTTTTGAGAAGACTGGTTTCCCTTAATTTTGTGATTCAACAAACCGCAGGCGATACTTTTGCCGTTTGGGCGAAAAATCTTCCGGCGCTGATACTCTATTTCGGCAAAGTCATTTTGCCCTTTAATCTTTCTATCTATCCAAATCTTAAAGATCATTCGTTATGGCTGGGTCTTGCGAGTATCGTCTTATATGCCGGGGCGTTGTTTTGGGAAAAGCCAAAATCATGGATGTACATAATCGGAGGCTTATGCTGGTTTGTTCTATTCCTTGTTCCTTCTTTTCTTGGCGGAATAATATTTTATGAACACCGTGTCTATTGTTCTTTTGCCGGCATTCTTTTTGCCCTTGCCCATCTTCCTCTTGTCCAGAAAATTGATATAAGAAGGACATATCATTTCGCCGGAATGATTCTGTTAATTGTCGTATTATCTCTGCTGACACTTTCCCATGAAGAGCATTTCCGCAACCGGCAAAATTATGCGATAAGCGCTTTGTACTCCGATCCAAGCATTGATGCGTCGTATATAGGTTTAGCTGGAATGTACATCGATGAAGGGAATGATTCCTTAGCGGAGAAAATAATAAATGAGGGAATTGCACGAAAACCCGACATGCAAACGGTCCACCGCCAGCTTGCGGATATTTATGCACAAAGGGGAGAGTATTTTCGGGCAAAAGAAGAATACGAGAGATCTCTTAAAATAGAACCGCTTCATCTGTATACCTATATTAATTACGGCAAATTATGTCTGCAAACCGGAGCTTATGATCAAGCATCTCAGCTTTGGAAAACATCGGTGGCAATAAATCCGGAATTTATTCTGGGATATTATTATCTGGCGAATTTTTACACACACACTAAAATTGATCCGGATTCAGCGATGATCTTCGTACGGGAAATTCAAAATCATGGTTCGGTGGTGATGCCTGAATTACTGGAGGCTATCAAAGCTCTCAAGACCGATAGGAAATAAAAAAGCCCGTCCCGCTGGAAGCGGAAGGGGCTTTTGAAAAGACTTCAAGAATCAGAAGCTACTTTATTTCTTCTTCAACGAGATCACTGGATTCCTTCTTACTTTGATAGATTGCCCAGCCAATCGCCGCTGCCGCAATAACCGCAACAACGATGCCGGTTAACAGATCGGTTCCGCAAATATTCTCTTTTGTGATGTTAAATTTCAACACCAATCCGAGCGTCAGTAAGCTGACCATATTCATCACTTTGATAAGCGGGTTAAGCGCAGGTCCCGCAGTATCTTTTAATGGATCGCCGACTGTGTCGCCGGTAACAGCGGCTTTATGCGCCTCTGAACCTTTACCGCCGTATAAGCCGTCTTCAATCATTTTCTTAGCATTATCCCATGCACCGCCGGCGTTTGCCATAAACACGGCAAGCAACTGGCCGACAAGAATCGTTCCAGCAAGGAATCCGCCGAGCGCATATGGTCCAAGTATGAATCCGACAAGAATTGGAGTCATGATAGCCAGGAGTCCCGGTCCGATAAGTTCTTTTTGAGCGGTGTTCGTGCAAATATCGACCACACGGCCGTAATCCGGTTTCTTAGTGCCTTTCCATATTTCAGGATCGTGGAATTGAATGCGGCATTCTTTGACAATCCAGAATGCGGCACGACCGACAGCACGAATGAGCATTCCGCTGAAGAGGAACGGCACTGCGCCGCCGAGCATGAATCCGATAAACACGGTCGGATCTGCAACCGTAATCTTTCCTGCTTGTTCAAAATATTCGGAAATTTTCATCAAATTAATTTTATCTTCGCTGCCAACCGCAATGACAGCGATGAAACTTGCAAAGAGCGAGACAGCTGCGATAACCGCAGAACCGATGGCAATACCTTTGGTTTCAGCTTTGGTTGTGTTGCCGACTGCATCGAGATCGGCAAGGATCTGGCGGGCGCGTTTGTAACTGCCCGGTTTTTCTTTTTCCATCTCGTCTTTTTCATATCCCATTTCGCCGATCCCATTTGCGTTGTCCGCTACCGGTCCGAACACGTCCATCGAAATGGTGTTGCCTGTTAGCGTCAGCATGCCGATACCGGTCATGGCAACGCCGTAGGCGATGAAAAGGGGAGGAGTGCCGGCATAGACCAGCACGGAGAGAAAAATTGCGATGGCTATAACAACAATGGCCGCAACTGTGCTTTCATAACCAAGTGCAAGACCTTGAATAATGTTTGTTGCATGTCCCGTTGTACATGCTTTTGCCAATCCCTTGACAGGTGAATGGCTTGTGTGCGTGTAATAACTGGTTACCTTGTTAAGTGCCACAGCAAGGAAAATACCGATCATGCAGGTAAGGGCCGGGCGCAGATCGAGATTCGGGATACCGAAATTCGCGATCCATGGAAGAGAAATCGCTGTTCCATCGGGTTTGAAGAATCCTGCGATAGCTGTAGGATTGGTTGCAAAGTATGCCGCATCAAAATAGAGATAACCGAATCCCAGGGCAACAAATCCGACGATACTGATGATGGAGCCGATCCAGAATCCGCGATGCACGCTTTTGAGTGCGGTATCTGAAGTATCGTCGGCGCCGGCTTTTACCGTATAGGTACTGATGATGGAACCAAGAACGCCGATGCCGCGGACAAGCAGCGGGAAAACGACACCCTTGTGGCCGAAGCTTGCCATGCCAAGAATCATGGCTGCTACGATTGTGACTTCATAACTTTCAAAAATATCCGCTGCCATTCCGGCGCAGTCGCCGACATTATCGCCGACGTTATCGGCAATTGTGGCTGCGTTGCGCGGATCATCTTCCGGAATATCTTTTTCTATTTTACCGACGAGATCGGCGCCGACGTCTGCGGCTTTCGTATAGATGCCGCCGCCGACGCGCATAAACAAAGCTATGAGCGTTCCGCCGAATCCGAATCCCAAAAGGGCTTCGTATGCATGTTCACCGAACATCATGAAGATCAAAGTTCCGCCGAGCAGTCCCAAACCGTCTGTAAGCATACCCGTGATGGTTCCTGTACGGTAGCCGAGCTGAAGCGCTTCGCCGTAGCTGCGTTTGGCGGCTGTTGCAACGCGAAGGTTTCCCTGCGTGGCAAGTCGCATACCGACGAATCCAACAAGAAAGCTGAAGATTGAACCGACAAGGAACGCGCCTGAACGTCCCCAGCGGAATGCATCGATCGTTCCCGTATAAGAGAAATAAAGGAACAGAGTGATAAGAATGATCAATGGTCCGATCTTCTTAAACTGTGCTTTGAGATAGGCGTTCGAGCCTTCACGTACAGCGGCTGCAATGTCCTGCATTTTTTTCGTGCCTTGATCGGCTTTGCGCACTTGCTTGACAAGCATAAGTGCATAGAGTAAACCGGCGATCGCGATACCGAGCACCATAAGAAGACCATAGATTTCGATGGGCTTAAAATTACTCTCGCTGCCGAACATAGCAAACGGGCGAAATGACTCTTGAGCAACAGCCGGTTCGTTACTCTGAGTGTGGCCGGAGTATGGCATGAAGACATACGCGGCGACAAAGAAGATCATCATAGCCGCGAGATAATTTCTTCGCGCACCACGAGAACTTGAAGCAATGATATTTCTCAGTTTATTCATTTCAACATCCTGAATTTAGTGATTATGTGGTTTACTATAGAAAAACGGATTTTTATTATAGGGAAAACTTTTTATCTGTCTTAGTTTTATATAATTAAAACCATAATTCCAATTTTCCCTCAATATTTAAAATCCCTCCATCTTTCCAAAAAATCAAGCTTTTTTTTATTAATTTTTATTCCTCATCTGCAGAGGGATGACCATTTGAATAAAAATCCAAATCCAAAGGCTACAGCGATTTGACATTGTTCGATGCGACATCCGAAAAATCCGGCTGAGCTATGTATACAAAGGAGACATTTGCCGGGATTTAACAGGAACACTATTGCCCTATACCATTTCGTAGAATTTTGACTGCAATAAAAACGGCGCTTGAATTGCTCTGTCAAGAGGGAGGAAAGTTCTTTTCCATCGTGATGAGATTTCCTGCAATTTTTTTTAAAGTTTTTTCCCGTTGTCTCTTGACAATGAAATGATAATTTACTATAGTAAAGCCATGATGATGAACGAATTATATAACAGGTTTGAGAACAAGGCTTGGTGGTGGTGGCGTCAGTCTGCGCTTCCGCTCGTATAATTCGTATCTAAAGAATTTTAAGAAAAGGTGGAAACGTAGACGTAACGGTTCCACCTTTTTTGTTGTACCTTCCTGCAAAAAAATCGTGAGAACCGCTCTTACGAAAAATTCCATCGAATATTTCATTAACCAACGATGCACTTCCGCTGCATCCGAACGATGTTCCGGAAGTACGAACATCATAAACTCTATGGAGGAACCCATGCAAAGAAAAATCATGCTCGAAGAAAAAGACATCCCGTCTCAGTATTATAATATCCTGGCGGATCTTCCCAATCCGCTTGAGCCCGACCTTCATCCGGGAACCAAACAGCCCGTCGGACCGCAGGATCTTGCGCCGCTTTTTCCAATGGAACTGATCAAGCAGGAAGTCGGAACGCAGCAGTACATTCCCATTCCGGACCCCGTGCGCGATGCGTATTCACTCTATCGCCCGACGCCGCTGTATCGCGCTTACGAATTGGAACGTGCCTTAGATACGCCAGCACATATTTATTATAAGAATGAAGGTGTAAGTCCGGCCGGCAGCCATAAGCTGAATACGGCGCTGGCGCAGGCATATTATAATAAAGAGCAGGGTGTCAAACGCCTTGCAACGGAAACCGGCGCCGGTCAGTGGGGAAGCGCCTTGTCGTTTGCGGCCCAGCGGTTCGGCTTGCAATGCAAGGTATATATGGTAAAAGTGAGTTATGAGCAGAAACCGTACCGGCGATCCATGATTCAGGTCTGGGGCGCTGAAGTTATTGCAAGCCCGAGCAGCGAGACCAATGCGGGACGCGCAGTCCTGGCGAAAAATCCGAATTCCAGAGGCAGTCTTGGTATTGCCATCAGCGAAGCTGTGGAAGATGCGGCGGGCAGAGAAGATACAAAATATGCGCTCGGCAGCGTACTCAATCACGTTCTGCTTCATCAAACAATTATCGGTCAGGAAGCAAAGAAACAGATGGAGATCGCCGGCGAGTATCCGGATCTTGTGATCGCGTGCGTGGGCGGCGGTTCGAATTTCGGCGGAATCGCTCTGCCGTTTATCAAGGATAAAATTGCCGGGAAAAAATTACGCGCAATTGCCGTCGAACCGGCTTCATGTCCGACGCTGACCAAAGGAGAATATCGCTACGACTTCGGCGACGTTGCAGGAATGACTCCGCTGCTGCCCATGTATACGCTCGGTTCGGATTTTATGCCTCCTTCTATCCATGCAGGCGGATTGCGTTATCACGGAATGTCTCCGATTATCAGCCGCTTGTATCTGGACAAGCTTATCGAGGCGCAGGCATACGAACAAACCGCCGTGTTCGAGGCTGCCGTCCAATTTGCGCGAACGGAAGGAATCATTCCCGCGCCGGAATCCGCCCATGCCATACTCTCCGCTATTGTAGAAGCAAAGAAAGCGAAAGCGGAAGGAACGAAGAAGGTCATTTTATTCAACCTGAGCGGTCATGGCCATTTCGATATGAGCGCTTACGATGCATACTTCTCCGGAAAACTTGGGAACGGTCAATAATAAAAAAGGATGCAGGGGTGAGCGATCCTCACCCCTGCATGATGAACGATGATAACTTTTGAAAAATTTCGAGAAGCAGGCGCACGCTATAATGTCCTTCCATTGATGCGGACGGTGCTGGCCGATATGCATACTCCCGTGTCGTTGTACCTTGCCTTTCGGAACGGGAAGAAAAATTCTTTTTTGCTCGAAAGCGTAGAACCGAGCGAGCGCATCGGGCGGTTTTCGTTTGTCGGTGGAGACCCGCTTCTGCTTGTTACGGCGAACAACGGAGAAGTTACAATCCGTTCGCATTCCGGAACGGAAACACGCAGCGCGTCGATCTTCGAGGTTTTAAAGCAGCTTGGTTCCGGATTCCGGCAAATGCCGGTCCCTGAATGGGAAGGTCTGAACGGGGGATTTATAGGCTATATCGGATATGACAGCGTTGCACAATTCGAACGAATTCCGCTGCAGAAAAAAACTTTGCCGGCGCCTGCCGATGCACTTTTCGGATTGTTTGCATCTGTGGTTAAGTTCGACCACCGGAAACATTTGATTACGCTGATTCATAATGTTATACTCGATCCCGAAAAAGATTTGAGGGAGCAATATGACGAAGGCTGTCTGAAGATAGAAGAAATGATGTCGCATGTGAACAGCAATGTACTTCCCTCGGAAACTTTTCAATGTGCCGTTCCCGATGCTGGATCCGGCGGCAAGCAGCAGTTTTGCAGCATCGTCGAACGGGCAAAGCATTTTATTCATGAAGGCGACATTTTTCAGGTTGTACTTTCACGCAAAGTGTCGATGAAGTATTCCGGCGATCCGTTCCCCGTTTACCGTGCACTCCGGCTTATCAATCCGTCGCCCTATCTTTTCTTCATGGATTTTGATTCAGTGAAGCTGATCGGATCGTCGCCGGAAATACTCGTGCGCGTTCAGCGTCATCATATAGAAGTTTTTCCTATTGCCGGTACACGCAAGCGCGGAGCTACGGCAGAGGAAGACAGCAGGCTTGAGCGCGAGTTGATGGCCGATGAGAAGGAACTGGCGGAGCATCACATGCTCATCGACCTCGGACGGAACGATGTCGGACGTGTAAGTGAATTCGGGAGTGTTCACGTCCCGGTACAAAAAAGAGTGGACCGTTATTCACACGTGATGCATATCGTTTCGGAAGTGCACGGTACGCTGCGTTCGGATATGACGGGCGTCGATGCGCTTCAAGCATGTTTCCCGGCCGGCACGGTTTCCGGGGCGCCAAAGGTTCGCGCCATGGAAATTATAGCCGAACTTGAACACGATAGGCGCGGCATCTATGCCGGAGCTGCCGGTTATATCGGCTTCGATGAGACTATCGATATGTGCATTGCTATCCGCACTATCGTTGCGGCAGAAGAAAGTCTGAATGTCCAGGCCGGTGCAGGCATTGTAGCCGATTCGGTGCCGGAGACCGAATTTTATGAGACGTACGCAAAATCCGCTGCGCTTTTAGATGCAATCAAACTTGCTGTCGCAGATTTCGATATGGATGTTTTGGTAAAAAGGGGTGCTGCATGATTTTGGTTCTCGATAATTACGATTCATTTACCTACAACCTCGTGCAGCTTGCCGGCATCTTTACGAAAGATATTATTGTTTTTCGGAACGATGCCGTAGACATCGAAACTATTAAGGGCATGCATCCGCGCGGCATCGTTATCTCTCCGGGACCAGGACGTCCGGAGCAGGCGGGCATTACGATGGACATAATTAGAATTCTGGGAAGCACGTTTCCGATATTCGGCGTTTGTCTCGGCCATCAAGCGATCGGCGCGGTTTTCGGAGGGACAGTTACTTATGCACCGGAACTTGTGCATGGAAAAACTTCGCCCGTACGTCATAATGGCCGCGGAATTTTTACCGGAGTTGCCGACCCTTTCGATGCAGGCCGGTACCACTCGCTTGTTGTTGCACGCGACCGCTTGCCGGATGAACTTGAAATTACTGCACATACCGATGATGGATTGATTATGGCAATGCGGCATAGAAAATTCCCAATCTGCGGGGTGCAGTTTCATCCTGAATCCATACTGACGCCTGCAGGGAAAACAATTTTTAAAAATTGGATGGACAGTCTGCCATGAAATACTACATCGAAAAATGTCTTCACGGCGAACATCTCACGACCAAAGAAGCCTCCCGCGCGCTCGAGATTATCATGAGCGGCAGCGCCACGGACGTTCAAATTGCGGGACTGCTTGTCGCGCTCCGCGCAAAAGGCGAAACCATAGACGAAATCGTAGGGTTTGCCCAAACAATGCGTTCAAAATCCGTCCGGATTTCTGTGGATGATTCTGCAGCGATCGATATGTGCGGCACAGGGGGCGATGGCTCGGGAACCTTCAATATTTCTACGGTTGCTTCTTTTGTGGCAGCCGGAGCTGGGATTACAGTTGCCAAGCACGGCAACAAATCCGTCTCCAGCCGGTGCGGCAGTGCGGATGTACTGGTTGAACTTGGCGTCAAAATCGACCTTACTCCGGAGAAAGCGGCGGAGAGCATCAATTCCATCGGCATCGGATTTCTTTTTGCTCCGATGTTCCATCCCTCGATGAAATATGCCGGGAAAGCGCGGTCCGAACTCGGCATTAAAAGTATTTTTAATATTCTCGGGCCTTTAACGAATCCGGCGGGAGTCGACCGGCAATTAATCGGTACTTATAATAATACGACCGCTGAAAAACTCGCTCATGCCTCCCATTCGCTCGGATCACATCATGTATGCGTCGTCTACAGCAGGGAAGGAGTCGATGAAGTGATACTTTCCGGTACGACTTCTGTCCATGAAATGCGGCGGGAAAATCCGGTGGAATCATACGAAGTCCATGCCGGGTCATTCCACCTGCCTTCTCATGTGCTCGATGTTCTCAAAGGCAGCGGCAAAGAAGAAAATGCGCGCATTGCTTTGCAGGTGCTCAGAGGAGATCCATCTCCGGCCCGTGATGTCGTTGTTGCCAATGCTGCGTTCGGTCTTTATGTCTCAGGAAAAGTTCAAAATATTATAGAAGGAGTTGCAGCCGCAGAGGAGTCCATCAATTCCGGAAGAGCAATGCAAAAGTTGAATCACCTCGTCGATTTCAGCAGAACTGCATGACTATTCTGGAAAAAATTCTCAGCCAGAAGCAGGTCGAAGTGGAGTTTGCGAAAACCAAATATTCACTGAACGATCTTCGGCAGCAGGCGTTGTATGCACGGCAATGCATACCGCTCGCAGATGCGCTGCGCAGCAAGGATATCGGTATTATCGCCGAAATAAAGCGGGCGTCTCCATCTAAGGGGGTGATACGGGAAAATTTTCAGCCGGCTGTAATCGCACGCGCGTATGCGGAGAACGGAGCTGCGGCGATTTCCGTCTTGACCGATGTTCAGTTTTTTCAAGGAAATCTCGGAAATTTGTGCGATATCCGGTCTGTTGTTTTGCTTCCGCTCCTGAGAAAAGACTTTATCATTGAGGAATACCAGATTCATGAAGCAAAGGCGAACGGCGCCGATGCCGTTCTGCTCATTGCGGCGGCTTTAGAAAAAAATCTTCTCTCCGATCTTCACCGGGCGGCAGCAGGCATCGGAATGGATGTACTCGTGGAAGTGCATGAGGAGCAGGAACTTGAAAAATTGGATTTCGATATCGTAAGGCTTGTCGGCATCAACAATCGTAATTTGAAGACGTTCGATGTCGATGTTTCGACATCACTTCGGCTTAAAAAATATTTTTCTGTTGATACGCTCATTGTCAGTGAAAGCGGAATCGAATCGGCGGATCAAATGCGCCGATTATCAACCGGGGGAATTCGTTCTTTTCTCATCGGTGAAACATTCATGCGGGCGGAGGATCCCGGCGCAGCGCTTCGGATTTTGCTGGAAGAAGTGCGATCGTGATTGTCAAGATTTGCGGTATAACGAATCTGGAAGATGCAAACATTGCTGTCGATCTGGGCGCAGATGTACTCGGATTTATTTTTGTGCCGTCAAGTCCGCGTTATATTCCGCCGGATAAGGCTGCATCCATTATTGCTCATTTGCCCGCGTCTCTTGCCAAGGCCGGAGTTTTTGTCAATGCGGGGCGGGAGGAAATTCTTTCGGCTGTCAAAAAGTCGGGCGTGAACCTCCTGCAGTTGCACGGCGATGAATCGCCGGATGATGCAAAAGGTTTTGCGCTGCCGGTGTGGAAAGCATTCCGGATTTCCGAGCGGTTTGACCCGGCTGTTCTAAGCGGATATTCCGTGGAAGCATACCTGCTGGATACGTTCAGTCCGGAGTCATACGGCGGAACGGGCAGAACATTCGACTGGAATATTGCATGCGAACTGACCAAGGATCGGAAAATTATTTTGAGCGGCGGATTGAATCCGGAAAATATCGCTCGTGCCGTCGAATATGTCCGGCCGTATGGTGTTGATGTGAACAGCGGCGTCGAACGGCAGCCCGGGAAAAAAGACGCGGAACTGCTGCAGAGATTATTTGCCAATATTAAAAATGTAAAAGATGGATCAAAGGTGTTGAACGAAACAAGTTAAACGAGGTCGATAGAGAAATAACTGTTGAGAACTGCTTCACCAACGCCGTTAAGTTAAGCGAATCGAAATTTCAAATGTTTGGAATAAACTGCTTATGCTGAAAAAAATGAAGAAATATTCATATCCCGATGAACGCGGCTATTTCGGCGAATTCGGAGGAAGGTTTGTTCCGGAGACTTTGATGAACGCGCTTTTTGATCTGGAAGCGCTGTATGCACGGTCAAAGCGCGATTCCAAATTCCGTGCGGAATACAATGCGATTCTTCATGAATATGCCGGAAGGCCGACACCGTTAACGTACGCCGGGAGATTGACGCACCATTATGGAAGAGCTAAAATCTATCTAAAACGAGAAGACCTGTGTCACACCGGAGCTCATAAGATCAATAATGTCGTTGGACAGATGCTGCTGGCAAAACGGTCGGGAAAAACCCGCATCATTGCAGAAACCGGTGCAGGTCAGCATGGGGTGGCAACGGCAACGGTTGCTGCAAAATTCGGATACCGATGCATTGTGTATATGGGGGAAGAGGATGTGCAGCGTCAAAGCTTGAATGTGTATCGCATGAAAATGCTGGGGGCGGAAGTCAGAACCGTAACGAACGGCAGCCGCACATTGAAAGATGCGACGAGCGAAGCTATCCGTGATTGGGTGACGAATGTCAACGATACGTTTTATGTTATCGGCTCCGTCGTGGGTCCGCACCCGTATCCGATGATGGTCCGCGATTTTCAATCCATCATCGGCAAAGAAACGAAAAAGCAATTTGCCGGAAATCCTTCCTACCTCGTTGCATGTGTCGGCGGCGGAAGCAACGCGATGGGATTGTTCTATCCGTTCATCAACGATTTTGTTCAAATGATCGGCGTCGAAGCGGCCGGCGAAGGATTGGACACGGATCGCCATGCTGCCACGCTGTCAAAAGGCAGACCGGGAGTGCTGCACGGTGCGCTCAGTTATTTGTTGCAGGATCTGCACGGGCAAGTTTCCCTGGCGCATTCTATTTCTGCGGGACTCGATTATCCCGGCGTCGGCCCCGAACATAGTTTTTTGAAAACCTCAAAGATGGTTTCGTATGCCGCAGTGTCCGACCTGCAGGCTCTCAGGGCGGCGGAATTATTATCGCAGACCGAAGGCATTATACCCGCGCTTGAATCGGCGCATGCATTTGCATATTTAGAAACGCTGATGCCTAAAACGGGAAAGAACGATTCCGTCATTGTTTGTCTGTCCGGGCGCGGAGACAAAGACATGCAAACGTATATGAAGAATGTTCCCGAAGAAAGGATCCGGCCGTGAATAGAATCGATGCGGTTCTTCGAACACTTAAGGAGAGACGGGAAAAAGCTCTGACATTATTTGTCACTGCAGGGTTTCCCGAACTCGAATTTACCGTGCCGCTTGTTCTTGAACTTGTCCAGGCAGGGGCGGATATCATCGAAATCGGAATGCCGTTTTCAGATCCTCTGGCCGACGGTCCCGTTATACAGGAAAGCTCCCATAAGGCTCTTTGCAACGGCATCACGCTTGAAAAAATTCTTTCGCAAGTGTCTGAAATTCGCCGTTCAACGGAAGTTCCATTAGTCTTGATGGGATACCTTACGCCGATTCTTTCCTACGGTGTTCAGCAGTTCTTCTCCGATGCCTCACGGGCAGGAGCCGATGGAATTATCATACCCGAAACACCTCTTGAAGAATCGGAATATTACAGCAGACTGGCGTCCGGAGACGGCCTGTGCTTTATACACATGGTCAGTCCTACAACACCGGCTGCGCGAATGAAAAAAATTGACAAACTTGCGAACGGTTTTGTTTATTGTGTCTCGCATGCCGGTGTGACGGGAAGTTCCCAAAGCCCAAGAAAGATCGATTATCTCCGGCGGGTTGAAAAAAACATTAAGAGTAAACCTGTTCTGATAGGATTCGGTATTGGCTCAGCCCGGGATTTGGCCGGCATAAAAAATTATGCCGCAGGCGTGATTATCGGAAGCGCCCTGCTCCTCAAAATCACCCGGGGTGAAGAGAAAAATTCCATCCGTCAATGGATTGCCGATATGAAAGAGGAATGCCGGAAATAAATCCGCATCTGCTTCCCCAAGCGATCAAGCTGTTTACCGGCGATAAAGAGCGCCGTGAGCTGCAAAAGCTGCGCTGAACAAATAATTACGATTACCTTTTTGTTTTTGTATAGAGATAGCGCTTAACCTTTTGCGTGGGTGTTTTTTCAAACGGTTCCACCTGTTCATAGATATGCGACAGCCGGGAGAATGTAGAGACGTGATCGTTAACCTGTTTTAAAATTTCATCTAAAATTTGCTTGATGCGGGCGGCGGTCTGTTTTCCCGATAAACCGAGAGGACTGAATTCCGCATCCAACTTTTCATAATCAAGATAGACACGGGCAAAGAGCTGACCTTCTTCCTCATACACAAGCGATTCCAAAACTTGGTCCGAACGGTTGATGATCGATTCGATGGCTTCAGGATAAATATTCTCTCCACTTGATCCGAGTATGACATTCTTCACGCGTCCTTTGATGTAGAGGTAATTATCTTTGTCGAAGCTGCCGAGATCTCCGGTACGGAACCATCCGTCCGGCGAGAGAACTTCTGCCGTACGTTCTTTGTCGCGGTAATATCCTTTCATAATGCTGGGACCGCGAACCACGATTTCACCGATACCGGTCTTCGGATCGGGATTGTCAATCTTTACTTCTAAGCCAGGGAGGGATGTGCCTGTCGAGCGGAACCGTATAGTGCCGGCGTTGCATCCGGCGATCAGGGGAGATGTTTCTGTTAAGCCGTACCCGATAGCATACGGGAATTCGGCTTCGATAAGGAACCGTTCGACTTCCGGAGAAAGCGCCGAACCGCCTACGCCGAAAAATCGCAAACGTCCGCCGAATGTATGCATAAGCTTCTTACCCGCGATTTTATTGATGCGCTTCCGGACAGCGGGGAAAGCATACATCAGCCGTATGAATTGATTTTTTCGAATCTCCGGGAGGACACGCGTCTTATAAATCTTCTCAATAATAAGCGGAACCGTCAGCATCGCCGTCGGTTTTACTATTTCCAATGCCGGAAGAAGAATGGCCGGTGTCGGCGGCTTCTTGACATAATAAACCGATGCACCGCAAAGAAGAGGAAGTACAAGGCCGAGCGTACATTCATAAACATGCGCAAGAGGAAGGATCGACAACATTCGATCATCTTCCATTATGTTGGGAATACGGGAAGTCCAGATTGCATTCCAGACGATGTTTTTATGGGTCAACATGACACCTTTCGAATGACCGGTGGTGCCCGAAGTATAGATAATAGCTGCCGTATCGTCTTCCTGAACTTTATCCTGGATGCGTCCCGTCAATCCGAGAACAAGGTTTTTAATCTTCTGAAGTTCCTTGCTTCCTTCGGCAAGAAGCTGGCGGAGTGTTGCCTTCGAAGTATGGGGATTGATGATGGAAAAATCGTTGATGAGAATAACGCTGTTAAACTCCGCCAGATCAAGTTCTTCTACCTTTTGATAAAATCGTTCAGAAATGAAAATGACCTTAGTACCCGAATGCCGCAGGATATGATGTATGTCTGAAAAATGAAAATCCGGAAGGATGGGAACTACGATGCCGCCCATTGATGTAATGGCAAAATATGCTATTCCCCAATACGGACTGTTTTCACCGATAATTGCAACGCGATCGCCGTGTACCACCCCTTGGTTCCGGAGAAATTGGGAAAGATGATCGACTTGATTTCGGAACTCTGCATACGTGATCGGCGGCTCGTCAGTAAATGAAAGAGCTACTCTCTGCGAATATTCTCGCGTGCTTTGATCAAGTAAACAAGCAAGAGTTTCTTCTTTAAGTTTTATCATAGTCTGTATTTACTCAGCGTGTACTTGCTGTTCATGATCTTCCCTGTAGCCCCGGAAAAATCGAATTATGTTTCCGGGATTACCGCGGAGGATTCCAGACGTCAGCCTGCCCGCTTCAGGGGGCGCCGTCGGCTGCAAAAAGAGCGAACCGTCAAAATACGCTGAGAAATTATCATATTCTTTTATAATTTTAAATGTAAGAAAATATAAAGTAATAAGAAAAACCGAGATATGGAACTTGCAAGGAAAATAAAATTTTACTACAATGCGAACGCACATAGATAATCATCCACTCTTAAAATATTGAATGGAACTAAAATGTACCAATGGATAATCCGTTTCCACCAATGTCTGCTTCTTTTAACCGTAGTGGTATATTGCGGGTTTGCGGGGCAAAATATTAAATATAATTTTCAAACCGGTCACAGCTCTATCTATTCCGTCGAAATGAAAAGTTCAGCCGAGGGTCAGGGGATGGGGCAGGATTTTTCAATAACATCGAAGTTTTCTATCGATTGCTCGATCACTGCTGTAGGGAAAAATGATTCTGCATTCACCGTTATTGTAATCTTTCGTTCTTGTAAAGGAGTCTTGAACTTTCCCTTGATGGGATTCTATGACAGTTCATTCTCTATGAAGGAATGGACCAATAAACGTATAAGATTAGTCTTTACTCTACACGGGAAGATTCTTGGAGCTCATGCTCTCGATAATGTACCTCCATCAAACATTAGAACCATGCTGCACACCGGCCCTGTTGAGATTGCCCAACGGCTCATACTGGAACTTCCGCCTCAGGAAATTGATACAAATGTTTCCTGGAAGAAAAAGGCTCCGGAAACGATGACTCAAGAGGGTGTCAATATTATTACAAAGCCGAACATCGAGTATAAACTTGGCAGAAAAAAAGTTTACGGTGGTTTGGTATGCCGGAGAATGCTGTTCCGCGGCAATTCGACTCTCGGAGGCTCCGGAACTATGCGGGGGATAGGCTTGAGTGTCACTGGGACGATGAAAACAGACGGTGTTGCTCTTTTCGCAGAAACAAACGGCATGCTTGTTTCCGTCCGGCAAACGCAAGAAACAGATATGACGCAAACCATGAGCGGAGAACAAACAGGAGCAGTGATAATAATGTCAAAAAATACTATAACGATGGAGCTCAAGCAATAATGATGATGTGAAGGAAAAAAAAGACATGAATTCTGGATGAAATAAAAAAAGACGGAGATTTGCTTCAATCGAAGTCATGAGATAAAAAGTGAAAGAGGGATTTTTTTATCTCGTGCATATCATACGGAAGGAGAAAAGAGCCATGACTCATACGAAATCCGATGAATGCTTGAATTTTGTTTCAGAGATCTTGAATCTGTTGAAATCGGCGAATCAATATGAAAAGGTACTATCCTTGATCGTTGATCGTGTTGTCCGGATGTATCATTGTCAAACCTGCGCCATTATTCTTGTCGATCCGGCGACAGAGTATCTGCAAGTTGCCATCAGTCATGGATTATCGGCAACATTTGAAAATGCCTTCAGGCGAAAATTAGCTACGGACATTATCGGAAAACTCTTATGGACGGGTCAGCCGGTGATAATTGGACAAAGCGAGCGCCAGCCGGAGCTGGCAGCGGGTGTGCAGCTGGAAGTTCCGTTCGGCTCGTGTCTGTGTGTTCAGATTTCGGCCGATCATCGAACGCTGGGCTATCTTCAGGCTGAGACAAAAGAGAGCGGAATATTCTCAGAAGAGGATATTCGTCCCTTGCAGGCTTTTGCCGACTTTGCCGGTGTCGCTGTTAATAAAGCCCGGCTCTACGAGGAAAATCTGCGTCTCGACACAATCGATCACGACATGGGCCTGGATAAATATTCGGCGTTTCTGGAAAAGCTCGGAATAAGTCTCTCAAGGGCTCAAGAAACGAAAGAAGATGTCGCATTGATATTAATGGATGTCGATAATTTCAAGCATATCGCTCTAACATACGGTCATGAAACTTCCAAACAATTGCTCAAGGAATTTGCCTCGATTGTCCGGTCTCATCTGCGGGTCATCGATGCTGCAGGAAGATACGGATTCGACGAGATCGCAATTTTGCGTGAGAAGACTACGAAAAATGATGCGTTTGAATTTGCCGAAAAAATGCGCAAAGCCATTGAAGGAGCATCGCTGACGATAAACAAGATTCAAACTACCGTCAGTATTGGTCTTGCATTGTTTCCGGAACATGCCCGGACGGAGAAGGAATTATTGTTAAGCGCAAAAGAAGCGCTCTATGAAGCTCAGCGTTCGGGAAGAAACAGGGTCGTAACAGTTGACTAAAAAACGCATCCATTCAAGGATGCGGGAAAGAATTGATCGGAAGTATTTACTCGGCATGTTCTTGATGTTCAAGATTTTCCATGTAGTCCCGGAAACATCGAATAATGTTCCCGGGATGGCCGCGGAGGATTCCCGATGTTAGTCTGCCCGCCGCAGGAGGGCGCCGTCGGCTACAAAAACAACGGTACATGAAAATATACTGTGTAGTTACGATCGGAAAATAAATCATTGTATTCATAAAGTCTGAGAGAAAATATGCAGAGAACGATTCCGCAATTATTCGAGACTAGCGTTGCACAATATGTTTCAAACATCATGATGTGGGAAAAAAAAGGAGAGCGATACGAAGGGACGACCTATCTTGAGGGCAAAACACTTGCCCGCAATTTCGCCGGCGGCCTTATAAGCCTGGGGATTGAACGCGGAGATCGCATTGCGCTGATTGCAGAGGGATGCAACGATTGGGTTATTTCGGAATTGGGTATCCTTTACACCGGCGCCGTCAATGTCCCGCTGTCCGTCAAGATCGACGAACTATCCGATCTCAAGTTCCGCCTTGCGCATTCCGGGTGCCGCATGGTCATTGTCTCGAGAACGCAGCTTGCAAAAATCCGCGGGATAAAAAATGATTTGCCCCAGCTCGAAAATATTATCGTTCTGGACAGCGATGCTGCGCTGCAAACGGATGAAATTCCAATTGCACTGGTACTGGAAAAAGGGACGCATTATCTGAAAGCGTATGAAAAAGAATTTACAGATCGGTGGCAGTCGATACAGGAGAGCGATCCGGCGAATATTTGTTATACCTCGGGTACAACGGCGGATCCGAAGGGAATTATTCTAACACACCGGAACTATACTGCAAATACGGAACAGGCTTCTGCAATTCTTCTTATTCCGGAGTATTATTGTTCGCTTCTTATTCTTCCCTGGGATCACTGCTTTGCCCATACGGCCGGAATTTACACTCTCATGTCAAACGGCGCCAGCATGGCTTCCGTGCAGGTCGGCAAGACCGCTATGGAGACATTGAAAAACATTCCGGTTAATATTAAAGAATCGCGTCCTCATTTTTTATTGAGCGTTCCGTCGCTTGCAAAAAATTTTAGAAAAAATATTGAAAAAGGAATACGGGAGAAAGGTGATAAAATCGAGAAACTTTTTCGCCATGCTCTCGAAGTGGCGTATGCCTATAACGGTATCGGCTGGGACAAAGGAAAAAACGCACCGCTTGTCAAGAAGCTCGAATATAAACTGTACGATATTCTTTTATTCAAAAAAGTGAGGGAGAATTTCGGCGGGCGCTTGGAGTTTTTTATCGGCGGCGGAGCGCTCCTGGACATCGAATTGCAGCGGTTCTTTTATGCCCTCGGCATTCCGATGTTTCAAGGGTATGGATTGACGGAATCGGCGCCTATAATTTCCGCCAATGTTCCGCAGCGGCACAAGCTCGGTTCCTCCGGAAGCATTGTACCGAATCTGCAGGTCAAGATATGCGACGAAGAAGGCAATGCTCTGCCGGTCGGCCAGAAGGGAGAGATCGTCGTCAAAGGTGAAAATGTAATGGCGGGATACTGGAAGAACGAACGTGCCACGCAGGAAACTATACGGGATGGATGGCTCCATACAGGCGATCTCGGCTACGTCGACGAAGATAATTTCCTTTATGTCCTCGGACGTGAAAAAAGCCTGCTTATCAGTCACGATGGAGAAAAGTACAGTCCCGAAGGGATAGAGGAAGCTCTTACCGAAAATTCATCCTACATCGATCAGGTGATGCTCTATAATAACCAGTCCCCATATACTGCTGCGCTGATTGTGCCGAACAAAGATGCAATCAAGCGTTTTGTGCAGGGACTTGATCTTTCCCTGCAAACCGATGAAGGACAGGCAGCAGTTTTGAAACTGCTCGAAGCGGAAATACTGGCATACCGGCAGGGAGGCAATTACGCGGGGGAATTTCCTGAACGATGGCTGCCGTCGGCGATTGCCGTGCTCGGCGAAGGCTTTACGGAACAAAACCGGTTTTTAAACAGCACGCTCAAAATGGTACGCGGAAGGATAACGGAATTTTATAAAGACCGCATTGAATATATGTTTACCGCAGAAGGGAAGAACGTCTGCAACTATCAGAATAAAATGATTATGAAAAGACTTGGGGAATAACATTATTCTGGGTGTTTTTTTACACGAAGTTCCACGAAGAAGATATAAAGAACTTAGGTGTGCAGGTTGAAATCGGAAGTTTCCACTGTCAAGGTTTTTAGCCGGCTTCGCCGGACATCACCGCGATCACTCTCCCAGGGCGGGCAAGCCGGCCGCGGCTACAGAGGAAATGAATTTCGGAGATCAATAATTATTTAAAATAATGATCCGAGATGCAGCACAAGAACGATGCTGCTGAAATCGCGTATGTATCCGTCTTCCATTACTTCTATCTCCTGCGGGAATTTGGCGAATGTATATTGAACACTTATTCCTCCGAGCGCTCCGTTTCCGATGCCGAAAAAAGCTCCCACACCGACAAATCCGCCGAGCGTATACCGTAGAGTGCCGTATTTCAAACTGGAAAAAAAGTTTATTTGATCCTGCTCGTAGATGCCGGTGGTCGTATCGATAATATTGGTTGCATAGGGAGAAACAAACATCATTGTCGGGCCGATACCGGCCGTAATATAAGGACGGAAGCTCTCTGTAATATCGTCTTTGAAAAGTCTGTATTGTACGGATGCATTGAGAGGAATCATGAGAAGGCGGTTTTTTTTATATGGTATATAACTGTTTCCCCAAATGTCGTAATATTCTACTTCCGATGGGTCTTTTGCATCCGAAATCATGAGCGATATGTTCCATGCCAGTACATCGTTGATCTCCTTGCGGTAAAAGCCGCCCAGACCGAATCCGTTATCGGAAAAAGCGATATCTATTCCCCATGAACCGGACAGGGACGGATACGTTACCGGTTGAATCAGCCGGTGCGAAAAGGGTTCGAAAATGACGGATGTATCGGGTTGAGAAGGAATTTGTCCGTAGAGAGATGAAACAAGACACATTATCAACGATGCAGAACAAAAGGAGCGCGTCCTGAATGATCGTATATGTTTTCCTCTCGACATAGGGTCACAACTGCTCCTTTGCGATGGATTACAGGACGGAAAAGATCGCAAATTTCAGATATCGGGTTTCCGGCATTGCCGGATGGATCGGATGATCCGGACCGGCGCCGTGGAACTCAAGCAATTGTATCCTGCGTCCCCGTTTAAGAGCCGATTGCTGTATGACATCAAGGAAAGCTTCTTCCATGACGTGGTGAGAGCAGGAAGCAGTCATGAGGAATCCGCCCTTGTTGATGAGGCCGAATGCGCGTGTATGAATTTCCTTGTAGCCTTTCAACGCAGTCGCGATGGTCTTTTTACTTTTTGTAAACGACGGCGGATCGAGTATAACTACATCAAAGTGATCGTTCTGGGTATCGAATTTCTGAAGGAAATCGAAAGCATCTCCCGTAAGGAACGAAATTTTTTCGACCTGATTCAAATGAGCATTAGTTGCCGCATGGGCAATGGCCGCATCCGAGCTGTCGAGTGCGGTGATCATTTTCGCACCGCCCTTTGCCGCATGCATGGAAAATCCGCCCTCGTTGCAGAAACAATCCAGCACATGAGCGCCGGCACAATAGCGGCGGATGAATTTTCTGTTTTCCCGCTGATCCAGGAAAAATCCGGTTTTTTGTCCGTTGAAGACATCGACGGAAAATTTCACATCGTCTTCTGTGATAATGGTTTTCTCAACGGTTCCGCGGAGAATTTTCTTTTCCTGCGGAAGATTTTCCAGCGCGCGCGCTCCCACATCGTTCCTTGCAACGATCGCTTTCGGGTGGAACATGTCTTCAAGCACGCTGCAGATGATATCGAGATGTGACTCCATGCCTGCGGAAAGAATTTGCAGGGAAAGATATTCGTTATAGCGGTCGATGATGAGACCGGGCAGAAAATCACTTTCTCCGTAGACCATGCGATAGGCTGCCGATTCCGGAGCGAACTTCTGGCGGAGAGTATCCGCACGACGGATGCGTTTTTCAAAAAAAGCGGCCGAAATTTCTTCACGGTTCGTAGAGAGCAGTCGGAAAGCGATAAGCGAATGGGGATTAAAAAAGCCGACGCCCAGGAATTTTTCATCGGCCCGGAGCAATTCCACAACGCTTCCGGATTCAGGATTGCCGCGGAGAGAGGCGATCTCGTTGCTGAAAATCCACAAATGCCCGCCGGCAATGCGGTGTTCTTCGTTTTTCTTTAGGACTATTTGATTTTTCATACTAAAACTTAGATAGTTTTTAAGGGAGAGTCAAGCAAGAGAGGCGAATGAAGAGTCGATTCCGAGGGAATTCGTATATCATTTCTCATTATCTATTGCCGTAATCTAAATTTCCTTTTTTCTGAGAATACCAATCTTCTCTTGTTATTTCTGCTGATCTCCAAATTATTGAAAGACACAACCTTTGATTTGCCAAAAGAAATTTACTATGTTATCATGATTATGAAAGGAAATAATGAATAGAGCCTTAGTCGTAAGACCGCGTGATGAGGCCGGAATAAAATTTTTATCAGATTTGATCGGTAAATTAGGTATGTCATCAAGAGTGATTGAAAACGAAATATTAGAAGACCTCGGTTTAGCGGAATTAATGTAAAATGTGGATCACAGTAAAAAGGCATCACGCGATATTATTATTAAAAAATTACATTCCTCATGCGAAGCGTTTGAGAAAGATATCATTCCTTCTCAAGGGATACGATGCAAAGTTTTCACTTTGATCGAACGCATTGAGTTATCATCTTCTTTATCTGATATCTCCCAAGTAAAAAAGTTATCCGGTTTTAAATCCGCATATCGAATTCGATCAGGCAATTATCGAATAGGTATATTTGTTACCGGTACGACAATCCAATTTGCACGAATCCTTCATCGAAAAGATATTTATAAAATGATCCCTTATTCTTAAAATCTTCGCATCGATGTTCCACATCGGTACAAAAATATGCGAGAATAATTCCAAGAAAGATTCGGATGAGTGTCTGTTAAAAGATGAATAATCGGATCCCGACCACCTCGCGAAAATGCCTTTAGATTTTCACAGAGAAAATGGAATAAAGATCAATCTACGATCTCATGGCAATCCCACCGAACATCGCGGGATTTCGCAAATAATGTTCAATATCACCTTTGCCACATCATCAGGCATAACACATTCGATCAGCTTGGAAGAACGACTCAATTGTATTGTAACAAAGAGAGATAAAAGGATATTCAAACTTGCATTGGCTATAAATTGCCGTAAATGGTTTGATGTACTCTGGACTAATGCGAAGCTCATGAGTCGACCCTTTTTAGTCGAATCTGCTTGAAGCTCTAATGATAAAACTGGGTTTAAGTATTGCTAAAAACCGTTCTCATTTTAAGCCGACCTTCCCCTTTCTATTCCGAATTCAAAGGAATAACACAGGGTCTTTGCCTTCAAGGTCAATGTTTGGTATATTAGAAGGGTTGGATATTTTATCTTGCAAAAAAGGGAAAAACATTCTTGAGCAATCTCAAATGTGTCGTTTTCGATATGGACGGCACTCTTACGCAGACGAATCAGTTGATTTATGATTCGTTCAATCATATTGCGAAAAAATACCGTAATCGCACTTTCTCCGTTCCGGAAATTACCGCAATGTTTGGTCCTCCGGAGGAAGATGCGCTGCGGGAAATTGTAGATCGTACAGATTTCGATCCGGCTATGAATGATTATTTGGATTTTTATCGGAAACATCACCGCACGGCCGCGCAGCTTTATCCAGGTATGCTTGATGTACTTCAAACCATTAAGCGTTTTGGCGCGAAATCCGCACTGTTTACCGGCAAGGGAAAGCGGACAACGCAGATTACATTGGAAGAATGTCATATAGAAAAGTATTTTGATTGCGTCATTACCGGCACGGATGTGAATAAGTATAAGCCTTCCCCTGAAGGATTGCAAATCGTAATGGATCGTCTTGGTGTGCATTCTTCTGAGATGCTAATGGTCGGGGATGCAGTTGTCGATATTGTTGCTGCGCGGGAAGCCGGTGTGCAAATGGCTGCCGCCGTGTGGGATTCTTATGGAAAAGAAGCCGTCCTTCAATCGAAAACGGATTTTGTCTTCCATACCGTGATTGAATTCCATAGCTGGTTAACGGAACGGTTATCGGGATGCGATTAAACGATCAAAAATTTGCGACAAAATAAAGAGATTAGAAGCGGTCTCAATAATGACAAAGTCCTTAAGTAATTCAGGTATTTTTGAGATAGGCTGTTATATCTAATCCGGCGGAAAAGGATATGTATATGAATAAAGTTAAAGTCGGCGTCATAGGAACAGGACATCTCGGAAGTCTTCATACGAAAATGTTCGCACAAATTGATCAGGCCGAACTTGTCGGCATCTATGATATAAATTCCACGCAGGCAGAAAAAATCGCTGCGGAATTTCATACAAAAGCTTTCAATAAAGTCGACGACCTGCTTCAAAATGTCGAAGCTGTAAGTGTCGCTTCCGTTACGCAGTCCCATTTTGACGTGGGTATGAGAGTTCTCGGATATGGAGTTCATGTGCTGGTGGAAAAACCGATTACGGCTACCATCGAGCAGGCGCGCCTTTTAGTTGCAGAAGCGGAGAAGCGTTCATTGAAGCTGCAGGTTGGTCATATCGAGCGGTTTAACCCGGCCATTCTTGCTCTGGAACCCTACCAAACAAAGCCGTTGTTTATAGAATCGCACCGGCTCGCACAGTTTAATCCGCGAGGTTCGGATGTGGCGGTTGTACTCGATTTGATGATACACGATATCGATCTGATTCTCAGTTTAGTCCAGTCCCCCGTAACGCGTATCAATGCGAATGGCCTTGCCGTTATTTCCGATACCGCCGATATAGCGAATGCACGCATCCAGTTTGAGAGCGGCTGCGTTGCCAACGTTACAGCAAGTCGCATCTCCCAGAATAAAATGCGGAAGATGCGCCTGTTTCAAGCCGATGCGTATATCTCGATAGATTTTGCCCAGGGTTTGTGCGAAGTGTTTCGCTTGATCGATGAACATACACCGGATATTAAGCCGACGATGCTGCTCGGGAAAATAGATCAGGGTACGAAAAAGCGACTTATCATTTATGAACAGCCGGAAGTGAAAGAAGTCAATGCTCTCAAGTACGAATTGACAAGTTTTCTCAATGCCGTCCGGAACGATAAGATACCTCATGTAACTGGCAAGGACGGACTTCAAGCGCTTGAAGTAGCGCAGGAAATTATGCAAAAAATCGAATCACAGAAAATAAAAATCGGCTCATGAGTGTGAATGCATATAAAGACGATGCTGTTTTATGCGCAATCGGCAGCGCTGCCGACAGCCGGAACATCGATGTGTACGTTGTGGGCGGTTATGTGCGCGATTTCCTTTTGGGAAAGAACGTTAAAGATACCGATATCGTTGTAGTAGGGAACGGCATCGAATTCGCGAAAAATGTCGGCGCGGCGCTGGGAATTGCCCCGCCCGTTTTATTTGAGAACTTTGGAACGGCCATGCTGATGATCGAAAGCCGCAAAGTAGAATTTGTCGGCGCACGTAAAGAAAGTTACAGCAAGACGTCACGCAAGCCTGTTGTTGCATCGGGCACGCTGGAAGAAGACCTTTCACGCAGAGATTTTACGGTCAATGCTATGGCGGCAAGCCTCCGAAAAGAAACATTCGGAAGCCTTATAGATCCATTCGGAGGTCAGAGCGATTTGCGCGACAAAATTCTCCGTACGCCGCTTGAGCCGGAGACGACATTCGACGACGATCCGCTGCGCATTATGCGTTTGATGCGTTTTGCCGCACAGTTGAATTTTAAAATTGAACCTGGCGCACTACATGCTGCAAAGGCAATGGCATCCCGTCTGAGCATCGTTTCACAGGAACGAATCTCCGATGAATTCATGAAAATAATGGCGTGTCCTCAACCGTCTATCGGATTTGCGCTTTTGCATGAAACCGGCGTTCTGGAAAAAATATTTCCGGAACTCGCACAGATGGAGGGAGTTGAACAGAGGGAAGAGTATCATCACAAGGATGTTTTCCGCCATACGTTGCAGGTGGTAGACAAAACGGCGGAAGCATCGGATAATCTTTGGCTCCGCATGGCGGCATTGCTGCATGACATTGGCAAACCGAAGACAAAAGCTTTTAAAGAGGGAACCGGTTGGACATTCCACGGCCATAACGAGGTCGGCGCGCGCATGGTTAAGAATATATTCCGACGCATGAAGCTGCCTCTGGAACATGCTCCATATATAGAAAAGATGGTTCGTTTGCACCTTCGCCCGCAGGCATTAGTCGACGATGGCGTGACGGATTCCGCCGTTCGCCGATTGATGTTTGAGGCCGGGAACGATATTGATGATCTTATGATATTATGTCGTGCAGATATAACCTCGAAGAATTCTAAATTTGTCGAAAAAATACTGAATAATTATAATCGCGTCATTCAGAAAATGGAGGAAGTGGAAACAAAGGACAGGATTCGCAATTGGCAACCCCCGCTCCGCGGAGAAGAAATTATGCAGGTTTGCGGATTGCAGGAAGGGATTATGATCGGGATTCTCAAGGATAAAATTACCGATGCTGTTTTAGATGGCATTATCCCCAATGATCACGATGAGGCTCTGCAATATCTTCTATCCATCAAAGCGGAAGTTTTGGCACAGTCGCCAGTGAAGAAAAAGCGCTCTCACGATTGAAGAAATTCGATTTGTGAGCGCTTAAAAACGGAACTGCTTAAAACAAAAAGAAAGGAGTAATTTTATTTTCTTTGAAACTTTGACCCGAAAAAATCGTTTATTTAATGAATGAACAGTCGTCATATCTAAAGTATCAACTTGGAGAATAACAATGTCTACAATCAATAAATCTGCTTTATTGGTTCTTTTTTTCTGTTTCTTCGCTTCAGCGCAAGATAATCAGGTCCAAAAGCTCTCGCTTAACGATGCAATGAGTATTGCATTAAACCATAATTTAACTGTTGTCCAGAGTGCCAATAATGTAGACGCGGCACAGAGCGCACTCCTTGCAGGGTATGGGTCGTATTTACCCACATTATCCGCGTCAGCGGGGGTGGGCAGGTCGCAAGCTGAATATGTACCGCTTGGCGCAGATACATTGAGCAATGCATATTCTGCAGAGTTATCTGCAAATTATAAAATTTTCAACGGTTTAGGCCGGGAAATGGCTTTAAAAAAGGCCTCGTCGGCAAAAAGCGTAGCGGATCAGACATTCTATCGGACAAAGCAACAGATTGTTTTTACGGTTCAATCCGATTATTTGGCCGTTCTGCGCGATGGTCAATTGGTTCAGGTGAATGTTCAGAATCTCAAGCGCGACCAGGATGAATTAAATCTTATTGTAGAATCCAATCGCGTCGGGTCGTTAGCAATCGGCGATGTCTATCGTCAGCAGTCGATAGTTGCGACGGATGATTACAATCTTATTGCCGCCCAGAATACATACGATAAAGATATAGCCGATTTGATTGCCCTGATCGGACTCGATGTTATGAACGACTACAAGATAGAGGATTCAACAATATCTCCATACATTGATTCAACGGAATTTTCTCAATTGCCTTCGATGGGGAATTTTGAAGAACTCCGGCATCGTGCGATGGGCTCTCGTGCGGATTACCAATCCGCCGTGGAAGGCCTCAAAAGCGCTTCCTATGGCGTAACATCAGCTTGGGGTCAGTATACACCCTCTATAAGCGCCTATGCAAATTATGCTCTGGCATCGCCGACATTTTCCAGTTTGAGCACGACCACAAAGGATTATACATGGGGACTTAGCTTTAGCTGGACTCTCTTTGACGGCTTTGCAACGAATCAGAGTGTTCAGACGGCAAAAGTTCAGGAACGAAATGCGGAAATTAATTTACGTCAAACGGAACTTTCGGTAGGCGTCGATGTGAAAAAAGCGCTTCTCGATCTTATCGCATCGAAAAAACAGTATGAAGCGGCTGTCCGGAGTGAAACTTCTTCGGATCAGGATCGTAAAGTAGCACAAGAGAAGTACAATTTAGGATCAGGAACTTTGATCGATTTACAGACAGCCAACGCAAGTCTTGTTAATTCTCAAGCCAGCAGGATCAATGCAACATACGCCTATATCACAGCGAAACGAAATCTTGAATATGCGCTCGGTGATCGATCTTATTAATGAAAAGGAACTTATTATTTAATTTGCAGGGAACTATCTATGGCAAACGGAAATTCAAAAAAGAAAAAAATCATTATTATCTGCATTATTATAGGAGTGCTTCTTCTCCTTGGCGGCTTAGTGTTTTGGGGAAGCCATCGAGATAAGATTACAACAATCCAAACAGAAAAGATCCAGCGCCGTTTATTAACCCAGCTCGTAACGGCAACCGGAAAAATTCAGCCGGTGGTACAGGTTGTTATTAATGCGGAAGTCAGCGGCGAAATCATCGAGCTTCCAGTGAAAGAAGGACAGCATGTCCAGCAGGGACAGCTTCTGGTCCGTATCAAACCGAACGTATATCAAGCGGATTATGAAAGCGCTCTTGCGAGTCTAGGCGTTGCAGAAGCAAATTTGCGGAAAGCTGAATCGGATTTTAAACGCACCTCCGGTTTGTTTGAGAAAAAACTCGTAGCAGAGTCCGATATGGATGTCTCCCGTGCAGCTTATCAAGCAGCCAAATCGACAGACGCTCAGGCCAGTGCGCTGGCCCGGGAATCGAAAGAGACCCTCAATAAAACGACTATCGTTGCTCCTATGACCGGTATTGTCAGTAAATTGAATCTGGAACTCGGCGAACGCGTGGGCGGAAGCGCATTTACGATAGGAACCGAAATTATGACGGTCGCCGATCTGTCGCGTATGGAAGCCCGTGTTGATGTTGGCGAGAACGATGTCGTGATGGTTAAACTTGGCGATACCGCGAGGGTGGACGTTGATTCATATCCCGGTCAGAAATTTACGGGCATCGTTACGCAAATTGCCAATACGGCGACAACGACGGGAACGACTACACAGGATCAAGTGACGAACTTTGAAGTTCGCATTCTTCTGCATTCGCCCAAAGGAGTAGAATTCCGCCGGGGATGTCGATGTCCGCGGATATTGAGACCGAAACACATTCCAATGTTCTTACCGTTCCTATTCAATCCGTAACGGTGCGAATTCCAACTGATCAAAAAAGTGCTGGGCCGGAGGAAGGAGAAGCGCAGCTCGCTGTATCCAATAAAAAGAAAGACGATCAAAAACTGCAGGAAGTCGTCTTTATCGTAAAGGATGGGGTTGCGAAAACGATTCCGGTCAAACGGGGTATCAGCGACGATTCTTATGTAGAAGTAACGGGAGAAAATCTTGAAGGAATGGAAGTCGTTTCGGGTCCTTTCAAGGCGATCAATCGCGATCTGGAGAACGGTTCAAAAGTGAAGATCGACAATAAAACAGCACAGAAAACCGGCGCGAGCGCGGATGTCGATAAAAAATAATGCGGAGTGATCGTCCTTATATACGTATTTCCAAAAGGAAAAGGAACGGACAATCCGGGAATGCCGGGTACCAGTTTACATACGGAGCAGCGTTAAACGAAAAAGTTCTGCAAACAAAAAACTTAAAGAATTGTGATTGAGCAGAAGGGAAAAAAATGTCGATAATTATTCGGTTGGCAGGCATAACGAAAGTGTATCAGGTCGGAGATGAATCCGTCCACGCTTTAGATGGAGTCAATCTATCTGTGGATAAAAATGAATATGTAGCCATTATGGGTCCTTCCGGTTCGGGGAAATCGACCATGATGAATATTGTAGGATGCCTCGATACGCCGACCTCGGGATTATATGAACTCAACGGCACGAATGTCAGTGAAATGAATGATAATCAACTGGCAAAAGTCCGCAACAAAGAAATAGGGTTCGTGTTCCAGACGTTCAATTTACTGGCACGGTCGGACATTCTCCATAATGTGGAACTGCCCCTTATCTACGGCGGTGTGAGTTCCGCCGAACGAAAACATATGGCACGAGAAGCCATTGCGCGCGTCGGCTTAAGCGATCGTATCCATCATAAACCCAATGAACTTTCCGGGGGGCAGCGTCAGCGCGTGGCTATTGCCCGTGCCTTGGTCACCCGGCCATCCATTTTGCTTGCCGATGAACCGACCGGAAATCTGGATTCAAAAACCGGAAACGATATTATGGCATTGTTTGACACCCTTCATAAAGAGGGAAATACAATTGTTCTCGTTACACACGAAGAGGATATTGCCGAGCATGCGCATCGTGAGATCCGTTTACGCGACGGGAAAGTCGAACGGGATGAACCGGTTAAAAATCGAAGAGTTGTTCAAGCTTCTTCAACTGTAGAGATGGCATGAAGTACGCTTTTGATGAATTTAAAGAAGGCATGGCGATTGCGTTCCAGGCAATTCGCGCCAATAAAATGCGTTCAGTATTGACCACTCTGGGTATCGTGATCGGTATTGTCTCTGTTACACTTATGGGTACCGCTATCGAGGGATTGAATCGTGCATTCAATAAAAGCATCGCAGCCATCGGAGCCGACGTTCTGTATATCCAGAAATGGCCTTGGGGAGGCGGAGACGATTGGTGGAAATTCAGGAATCGCCGTGATATACGCATGCAGCAGGAGAAGACGCTGGAACGGCTTACCGAGACCGCTTCTGCAGTTTCGCCGACTATCGGTGTTTCCCGCACAGTAAAGTACGGACAAAAATATATCGAAGGCGTTACTGTGGTCGGCACAGGTTATAATTTCCTGGAAATCAGCGGAGCCAATATTTCCTTCGGAAGATTTTTTACACGCGCTGAGGGAGATGGAGGCCGCCCTGTGTGTGCACTTGGCTCGGAAGTCGCTGCGAATCTTTTTCCGAATGAGAATCCTATTGGAAAAACCGTAAAAGTCGGCGGATACGCATACGATGTGGTCGGTGTGGTGGAGAAACAAGGAAGTCTTCTGGGACTTGAAAGTCTTGACAATAGAGTCTATCTCCCGATTACTCGCTTCTTTCAGGAATTTTCATCGCGCTGGGGAGGAATCAGTATCAATGTAAAAGCCCGTTCGGTGGATCAATTAGAAGAGACAAAGGAAGAAGTGCGCGGCATCATGAGGAAAATCCGCGGATTGTCGCCGAGGCAGGAAGACGATTTTGCCATCAACCAGCAGGAAATGCTGGTGCAGACGTTTAATCAAATCGGCGGTGTTATTGCTGCCGTAGGATTGTTTATCACCGGATTATCCCTTTTCGTCGGAGGCATCGGCATCATGAATATTATGTTCGTTTCCGTAACGGAGCGGACAAAAGAAATAGGAATTCGAAAAGCGATCGGTGCACCGCGAAGAACGATCCTAATGCAGTTCCTTTTGGAGGCTTCTGTGTTATGTTTGCTGGGTGGAATTATAGGTATCGTTATTGCTTTTCCGCTGAGTCTTATTATTGATCAGGTCATGCCAACGGCTATGCCTGTCAGTACGGTTTTCATCGCTATTCTAATTTCTCTATTAGTCGGCGTTGTTTCAGGATTTTTACCGGCCTATCGCGCCTCGCGCCTTAATCCGGTCGATGCATTACGATATGAATGAGCAAGAATGTGCTGAAGTGCTGCTGTTATTGAATGCGCAGTTTACAATCATTAAAACCGCGGCACGGCAGCACCTTGAACGTTGAACGATACGTTATAGATAAAATAAATCAATGAACCAAACAACCGAACAGCGATTTCACCATTTACCATTGACCATTTACTATTCACTATTTACCATTCACCATTTACTGCTTTAAAACATGCAATTCTCTGAAGTATTAATAATGGCGCTTGCCGCTATTCGGGCTAACAAATTACGCTCCGCGTTAACGCTGCTGGGCATTGTAGTAGGTCTGTTTTCGATTATTGCCGTAATGACCGCGCTTCAGGTGCTGCAAAACAGCATCGAAAGCGGACTGAGCCAGCTCGGAGCTAATACATTTCAAATCCAAAAAATGCCGGTCATGTCCGGCCGGGAAAAATGGATAAAAGCTCTGAAACGAAAAGATATTACACTTCTTCAGACGCAGCGCTTGAAAGAACGAATGACACTGGCCGGCCTCTTTTCGGTTGAGGCTTGGGGAGATGTACAAACCGTTCAATCCGGATCGATTAAAACGAATCCCAATGTCGGTGTCGCCGGCGAGGAACCGATAGGAGTAGCCGCGAATAACTGGACCGTCAAAGAAGGAAGAAGCCTTTCAGAAAACGATGTGCAGAATAGTGCATACAATGCTATTCTGGGGGATGATGTTGCGCGAAAAGTTTTTCCGCATGGCAGCGCGGTCGGCAGTATTGTTAGAATCGGCAATAACCGATATACGGTAATCGGAGTATTTGAACCGAAAGGAAATGCTCTGGGAGGAAACAGCGATAATTTTGTCGTCCTTCCATTGAGTACATTTTTACAGGAATACGGAAAAAATCGAAGCTTGAATATTATGATCCAGGCGAAAAATACTGATACCTATGAAGAATGCATGGAGGAAGCGAGAAATAATTTACGAACGATACGGAAAGTGCCTCCCGGTGATGAAGACGATTTTACGCTTTTCTCGAATGATTCCCTCATATCGACATTCAACGATTTTACGATCTATGTAAAACTCGGCGTCGGGTTTATCAGTTTTATTTCCTTACTCGCGGCAGGAGTCGGTATTATGAATATCATGCTGGTTTCCGTCACGGAGCGGACAAAAGAAATCGGAATTCGCAAAGCAATCGGAGCTAAGCGCATAAACATTCTCGGCCAGTTTATTACCGAAGCCATTGTGCTGTGCCAGATCGGTGGAATATTCGGCATCCTTGTCGGCATACTTGGCGGAAATATTGCCGCCATAGCATTCCATATGCCTGCCGTTTTCCCTGTCGATTGGGCGTTGATCGGTTTTGCGATTACAACTTTCGTCGGTGTCGTCTTCGGGGTCTATCCGGCATGGAAGGCTTCCAACCTCGATCCGATCGAAGCGCTGCGGTTTGAATAACTTATCAGGCCGATCTTCTTCAGAGAGGAGCCTGTCCCGGCTTTCGCCGGGGCAGGCTTTTTTACTTCAAGCCCGTCAAGAAAAACCGATCACCTGTTCTTCAGTTTTTCTCAACGACGACCGCTGTGCCGTATGCCAAAACTTCCGTGACGCCGCCGGCAATTTCCGTGGCATCATAACGAAAGGCGAGAACCGCATTGGCTCCGAGGTCCTGAGCGTGCCGGATCATCAGTTCATAAGCGTCGCTCCGTGTTCGTTCGCAGAGCTGACTATAGAGGCTGATGTTTCCGCCGAAGAGAATTTGGAATCCTGCGCCGATATTCCCAATAAGGGACCGGGAGCGCACTACAATTCCCCGGACAACGCCAAGATTTTTTACGACCTTGTAGCCTTCCAGTCCGATGTTTGTCGTAACAAGTGAATGATCCATGTGTTATTCCTCCTTTGTTTGCAGAATGGTTTTAACAATTGTACGGTATTTTTCAATTTGATTCCGGTATTCATCGCCGGTTCCCCGTCCATGAAAACCTACATGAATGATACGTACGGTTCCTTGTTTGTCGATGAAAATGGTTGTCGGGTAAGCAGAAAAATTGTTGAGCTGCGAATGAAGCCGGACGGCAATATTGGCTTCCTGCGTGCTGCCGCAAAAGAGAACCGGATACGTTATGCCGTAACGCCGGCGAAAGAGCGAAATGTTCTTCTTTGCAAGCGATGGATCGCTGCTGATTTCAAACGATAATGCGACGATTTCAAGTCCTTCTCTTTGGTATTCCGTATATAACTCTTGGAGAAGAGGGGCGGCATCCATGCAATTATGACACCATGTTCCCATGATGTCGACAATCAGCGACTTTCCCTTGAATTGTCTCCCATCAGATCGAATCGTGTCTCCGGCATCTGTTATTCCTATAAATGAAAAATGATCCATCGGATTTCTCATGGATGTTATAATTTCTTTCCGGAATAAATTACTTTGAGATTGAATCGGGATTAATATAAACTCTTCAGGACGGCCGGTTCGAGATGTTAGGGTTCCCTTCCAAAGTCCTTTTTCATTTTTCATTTTCATCTGATAGGCCTGCCATCCGGTAAAGCGGGAAAGTGTGACGGTATCTTCCTGTCGCATGCCGGCAAATAGTCCAAAATCACCATCCGGCGCAATGAACGTTCCATAAACACTGTCATTGGCAGCCCAGAAATTTGCCGACATCGTGCTATCGCAAATTTTTCCGCTAAAGAGATACACCTTGAATTTGCCTTCAAAGCCGGAATGTGCGTGTTTTGCCGTAGATGGCGTTTCCCCGGGAGATGCGGAGAATTCGTTGGCTGTTGTGTCATTGCGGTATCTATAGAAAAAACCATGCCATGCACTTCCCGTCCATGTTCCGATCATGGCGGCTTTGTACTCTGAAAAAATCAATTCAAGGGAATCATTGTGAAAATAAATCTCCGGAATTTTAGTTTGTTCGCTTCCGTTGAGAAAATATCCTTGAGGCGGATGTGCACTAATGTCAAGAAAGAGACGGAATGGGATTTGCTGCCCACCTGCCGTCGTGAGAGATCCCCGCCATATATGTTGTGCGCCTATCTGTTGTTGAAAAAGAAAAAGCAGGAAGAGGACGGAATAAAACGATGAACGCAGAACATTCATTAAAATGCTCCGGGATGTTTTCCGGTTCCGAAAACAGAAAGGAAGAGGATAATGATGACAAGGAGTATTTGAACGGCATAAAAAAAGGAAATATTCTTGTTGAAAGTATTCAAAGTGGGACCGATTTTTTCTGAAAAAATATTCTCTTCGATGGTTTTTAAAAATACCGTCCGTTTTCTGCTGAGAATGGGACCCAGAACAGCTCCGTTGATCAGAAGAATGGCGAAGAAAATAATTTTTGCCGCAAGCCATGCGGGCATGGCTGCAAAATGGAACGAATGACCGTACATATTGTACATATTCCCCATTCCCGTAGCCAGCATAAGAAGGGAGACAAAGGGGGATAGGAGGCCGAATCTTTTTGTAAGAAAAAGGACAAAGAGTTTTTGCTTGATTTCTCTTTCTTTTCGGTATTGAAACTCCAACATAAGACCGCCGATGAGTGTCGTTATCAATAACCCGAATCCTAATAAATGGAATACAAAATTTATTGATCCTTGCATAGACGCCTCGCAATTTGTAGGCAAACGTTTCTTTAAGTTAGGAATACGTTTTGAAAAAGGAAAGCGGACATTTTTTGTTCCCTTTCCGATGGTTGATCATGTACTGAGATCATATCTTTGGCCGGGATTGATACAGCGTTTTCCATATATCGGCAGTTATTCCGTAGACGATCAGGTCAACATAGTGGTCATAGAGAAACTCTGCCTGACGTAGTAAACCTTCTTCAAAAAATCCGAGACGTTTCACGACTGCCTGACTTCGATAGTTTTTACTTGCACATCGAATTTGGACTCGATTCAAACCAAAATTTAAAAAAGCATAATTCACCAGTGTCAGACAGGATTTTGTCATGATGCCGTTTCCCTGGAATTCGTCTCCGAGCCAGTATCCTATTTCCGCGATGCGATTAATCCAGTCGATCCTGTGGAATCCTATGACCCCGGCAAGTGTGTTGTGATGGTAAATGCCGCACTGAAAACTTAAATTTTCCTTTTGTTGAAGCTCCGCAGATTGTATAAAACTTATGCTTTCGTTGATCGACGCGTTGGCATCGATCCACGGGAGCCATTGCCGGAGATGGTCACGGTTTGCATCGATAAGGGCAAAGAGTTCCGGGGCGTCGCTTTGTTCCAGTAATTTTAAATGTAAAGCATTGTCGATATCGAATGTGATTTCGTGCATGCAAGTATTATCTGTTTATGAAGATGCTTTTTGTTTCTTCGCCGATGTTCGCAAGAAATCCCGTATCGAATGATCTCCTGCATCGACGATGAGAAGCGGAACACATAACAGAAGGAGCGCACAGTTTTCAATAATTTTCAACCAACCGATTTTGTCCATATTCGGGTCCTGCGAGAAGCATCCGCATGAGATGTCGAGTCCGCGAGCCATCGCGGAAAAAACGACGATGGTAAAACCAACTAAAAGTGCAGTAAGAACGAATGCCGACGAACGGGGGAATATTCCCACGATGAGGCCGAGTCCGCAGACAATTTCCAGCCAGGGAAGAATGGTTGCGATCAATGTGCTTATTGCCGGGCCGCTCAATTGATAATGAAGGATGGCTTGCTCGAATGCTGCGATGTTGTCGATTTTCTGCAGACCTGCAAGAGTAAAAAGAGCGCCGATAAGGAGCCGCAGTATCAAAAGAAAGAGTGTGTTTTTTAAAAAAGAAATCATTTGCTTATAGGCAGGCCTGCCAATGACCATTCCTGCCAGCCTCCGAAAAAAATATTCACGTTTGTAAATCCGAATTCCGATAATTTGGCCGCAAGTTCCATGCTCGAATTGCACTGCTCGCCGTTGCAATAGACGATAATTCTTTTATCCTTTGGAATTTTATCGAGCGATGTGCGAAGGGTATCGAAATCGGAGAGTGGGATATTGATGGCTCCCTGAATGGAGCCTTTTTTAAAATCATATTCATGCCGCGCATCGACAAACAAGGCACTTCCGCCATAGAACAAATCTTTTGCGTCCGATAATGTAATCATCTCAAGGTTTTTCGCCGGTACCTCTTTTGGATGAGGAACGGCCGGTTTAAAAAACCCTTGTCTGCTCAGCAGCGTATGGGCAAATGAAAGAAGAAGGGCGCAACCAAGGAGAATGGATATCTCCTTCAGCGTTTGTTTGATCATGCCGTACCCCTATTTTTTCCCGATGTATGATATTCTGGACTCAACACGAGGTTGATGCTTGCTGTCGGTTTCCAGCCAAATATATTCGGCGCCGAAACCGGTCTTGAGAGGTTTTAAATCGATCCTGATCGGTATTGACTCGCCCGGATTCAATGTTGTTTTAGTCCACCGAACATTCAATGAGGGGTTCGAACTAGTGACATTTACAATAGTCAATGGTTTATCCGATTTATTCCGATAGATCAATGTGCGGCCGGCGGTTGAATCCATATTAATTTCTCCGAGCCACATATTGCGATCTTCTTGTTCTAAATCTACTCGTACCTCTCCGTGAAGTTTAACATCGACCGAAGGCGAGGCCGGATCATTGGTGGAAATTGTCACATGTTTTTCAACCGATCCGCTGTACCCGGAAGAATTGAATTCCACTTCGATCATATCGGATTGATTCGGCAGGAGGTATGCCTTCGGCTGCTTGACCGTCGTACATCCGCATTGCGGCCGTACAGAAAAAATTTGCAATGTATCCGTGCCTATATTGGAGATGCGGATTGTTCCCTGCCGCATATCGCCGCTGTAAAATATTCCGAGATCGACATCGGGTTTGTCGATGGTTAATTTTGGTTGAGCGCTTAGTATGGAAACGCATGCAGCCAATCCGATATAAAGTCTATTGAGTCTCATGAGCAATCCGATTTATTGTTTCTATGCTTGTTTATTCCACCAATTTCCTGTTACGGCCATGTGTTTTAACAGCGGCGCTGCGCGGTATCGCTCCTCGTGCGTATCGTTATAGATCGATTCAAGCACCTTGTAAACATGAGGCCAGCCGATACGCTCCGCCCATGCGATTGGTCCAAACGGAAGTCCGATTCCTATCTGAACCGCTTTATCGATATCCTGTGGCGTTGCATGGTCTTCCATCACCGCAAACAGGGCTTCGTTGATCAGCCGGCAGAGAATGCGGGGAAGCACCATGCCGATGCGATCTTGTACGATCTCGATTCCGATTCCGAGCGTCTGAAAAAAATAGGATGCAGCGTCGATAGTTTCCTTGGGCGAGTAAATCGTCGGTGCAACTTCGATGAGAGGTTTTGCAAGGAGCGTAGGGAATGCGGCGATGCCGAGGAGACGATGCCGGTGTTCGATCCAGAGGCTTTGTTCCGTTGCAGTAACGGTAATCGAGGAACTGAGAATCGGCATGGTCGATGATCCGGCTTTACTCAGCCGCTTGAGATTTTTTTGCTTACGTTCAAGATCAAGATTCGTGAGTTCAACGGCGACAGAAGCCTGCGGGGGAATTTCCCCGACCATATCGTTGCGAGTGGACGAAAAATCCTTTTCATTCAGTGCATCATTCAATACTGCTGCTACCCGGTATCCGTGCGCGGCGCAAAGTTCTGCGAATGCTTCAACCAGAGGGGATTCGCCGAGTATAAGAACGATGGGTTTCTCCGGCTTCGGCTGCTGCAGATTATCGGACGCCGAAGACCGGCTGTCCCGTGGCATCTTCTCTGTTTTTTTTGCGCCTATTTTTTTCGATTTCGTTTTCAATGCATTGCTTTCATGGAAGAATCTTACTGTTTATTTTCGTACCTGTAAAAGCCTTTGCCGCTCTTCTGTCCGGTCAATCCGGCTTCAACCATTTGGCGGATGATTCTTGGAGGCCGAAAACAGGGATCGTTATAACTCTGCTCGAAGATTGATTCTCCGATCGCGAGGATCGTATCGATCCCGATAGTATCCATTTTTTGAAATGGACCGAGATGCAATCCCAAATTTTGACGAACAAGGTTGTCGATTTGGCTCTCATCGGCGACTTGTTCTATTAAAAGATAACAAGCTTCATAATAGAGAACATGCAATGTTGGTTCGACAATCGCGCCGGGAACATCTTTAACGATGATAGGTGTTTTCCCCATTGTACGAATCATCGCTGCTGCATCGCTGATGATTCCGCCGGAGTATTGATATTGGGAATGATCTCGACAAGTTCTGAGGAAGCTGCATGATCGAAGAAATGGAAACCGATAATTCTTTCCGTGTTACGAGCTGCGGAGCCGATCGATGAAACCAGCAGGGAGGGAGAAGTGGTTGCAAGTATCGTAGTGACCTTGCAGTCTGCATCGAGGTGCTTGAAAAGATCTTTTTTGACACGGGCGTCTTCCACGACAGCTTCGATAATAATATTGCAATGGCCGAGATCGGACAGGCTGGTGCGTGTTTTTAACCGTTCAAGTGCGGCAAGATATTTTTCCGCAGATAAAACGTTTTGCTGAACGGCTTGCCGAAAATCTGCTTTCAGCCGTTCTATCGACCGGCGAAGAAGTGTTTCGTTGATATCATAGAGAAGTGTATCAATGTTGTTCAGGATTGCCAGCTTTGCGAGCCCTGTTCCTAATTGACCTGCACCGACGATTCCGAGATGTTGAATCATGCTCTGTAACTGCTTTCTCTATGAAGTGAGATTATTGATGCCTTCAAGGGGAGATCTGCTTTTTTGAGCGAGTATCCCGTTCGGAATATTGAACAATGTGCTGTCTCTCGTGTACATGCATACAGTCCGTTCAATCAGTCATAATCATTTTCTTCGTTAAACATACTCAATCAATGGCGGAAAAACAATATTTTCCGATGAAATTCAACAACGGCCTCTGCATCGGAATAAATTTCTGCCGCCTCTTTTGTTTTCGATGTATGAGAAAACAGCTCATGGGAATCGATGAAATGAAGGGAGTGCAAATTAGAGATCTTCCATTTCATCGAATCGGTGCCGATGAAATTTCGTCTTTTTTTTATATTATATAATTGCAAAAGAATAGGAAGGCGAAGAAAGTGATAAAAAGACTCATCTCAAGCAATGCAGCATCAGCGGTTTTTCTTTTTGTAGTAACGGCTCTTATCTATTTAAAAACCATGTGTCCGACGGTCGGCTTTACCGACTCCGGCGAACTTTCTTCGGTGCTCGCGACATTGGGCATCGGTCATCCGACCGGATATCCGTTCTTTGCCGTTCTGGGTCGGTTGATGGTCTCCATTCCAATCCCTGCCCGCGTTATTCTGCGGGTCAACATCTATAACGCTCTGCTTGTTTCTCTTGCCGTGTCGATATTCTATCTTACAACCCGGAACTTGTTTTCATTTATGCAGGGAAAAAAAGCAATCGACAGGAGAGTTGAGCAAAGTATTGCTCTTTGCGCAGCGCTTGTCTATGGGTTCGCCTCAACGATGTGGTCTCAATCCACAGCCATCGAAGTCTATGCGCTTCACATGGTTTTTTTAAATCTCATTTTTTATACGTTGATGCGCGGAATTCATACGCAGGATTACATGTCCGCATCACGATTGCTGATGCTTTGTGCGTTTCTCACGGGATTAAGTTTCGGGAATCATATGACCACAGTTTTGCTCATCCCCGGTGTCGTCTATTATTTCTTTGCCAATGTTGAAATGCGACCGGACTTTTTGAAAAAGGCGTGGACTATCGTGTTCTTCTTTCTGATGGGTTTGTCGATCTATTTGTATCTTCCTTTGCGCTCTTCTCATTTCCCTCTGATGGATTGGGGACATCCGGCGACTCTCGAGCGGTTGTTCTGGCATGTCAGCGGAAGACAGTTTCGCGTCTGGATGTTCAAAGGATTAGAAGTCGCGGAGAAACAGTTCTCATGGTACGTAAACGACCTGCCCAATGAATTTCATTGGATACTTCTTCCTTTCATTTTTCTCGGTGCGGCTGTCCTGTTTCGGAGCCGCCGTAAGTTTTTTATTTTCTTGATTCTGCTGATCCTCGGCAACCTTGCATATGCGGTCAACTACGATATTTTTGACATCGACTCCTATTTCTTACTTTCGTTTTTCGCGCTTGGCTTATTTTGTGCGATCGGTCTTTTTGTTGCGGCCGGCTGGCTTGTTCAGAAGCACGGCTGGAAGCCGTCTGCTGCAGGATTGCTTTTGATGGTCTTCCCGGCGGCGCAGGTGCAGCACAACTATTCTCGTGTCGATCAAAGCAGAAATTTTTTACCGGATGATTTTACGCAGTCGATCATGAGAAGCCTTCCTCCTCACGCGCTTGTATTCTCGGGTCTTTGGGATTACTTTGTGTCACCTTCAATTTATTATCGATATATCGAGCAGCAACGGCCAGATGTAACTATTCTTGATTATCAATTGCTCAAGAATCGTTCATGGTATTTTGTGCAGATGCAGCGAACATGTCCATGGCTGCTGAAGCGATGTCGTCCCAGTATCGATGCGTTTCTTATCGAACTGGATAAATTCGAGCATGATCAGCCGTTCGATCCGGCCGTCATTCAAAAGCGATGGAAGGAAATGCTTAACGATTTTGTTTTCAAATCATTGCCGGATCATCCTGTATTTATCGATGGGCGTATCGGAACTGATTTTCCTGCTTCGGTTCAATCTATGCCATACGGCATGCTGATCCAGTTGAGTTTGCCTCGGGAGGATATGCATTATAGACCATTGGCGGTCCCGATCCGTCCCTGGAACCCTGACGACATTATTGTTAAGGATTTTGAGGATTATAGGTCGTTGATGTATTACGGAACGGTTCGATGGCTTCAAGCGCATCCGCAGAAGGAACCCTTCATACGTTGATTTCGTCTTAAAAATAGGAGTTTTGTTAAAAGCCTCTTGATTGTTTAAAAGGTGTTTTGGGTGTTAAAAAAATCCGTTTTTCTTCCATTGACTATTTGCAAATTTTTTCTATATTTAAAGCTCGGCATTCCGTGGGCTTGGCGATTTTTCCTGAAAGTCGAGGTCGGCATAACTGCGGTTCCGTACCATTACGAATCGCCGTAAGGAATGCTTTGGTGTGTTGTTCCGTATGCTCCTGCAATATTCGAGTGCGGAGCAAATAATGCACCGGGCAGTTGAATGCGAAAGGTTCTGCTTTTCGAGAGAGGAGAGCAGTAACCCATTTGTTATTTGAAAATAGTTATTCAATGCTGGCGTAGCTCAGCTGGTAGAGCAGCTGATTTGTAATCAGCAGGTCATCGGTTCGAGTCCGATAGCCAGCTCAAGCATAAGAACGCGGGTAGGTAGCGAAGTGGTTAAACGCATCAGACTGTAAATCTGACGGCTTATGCCTTCGGAGGTTCGAATCCTTCCCTACCCACGGAGAAGGGCAGAGGGCAGATTGAAAATTGCAGATTGTAAGGATTTATAATTTGAAATTTAAAATCTACAGTCTACAATTTGAAATTTGCAATTTGAAATTTGCAATTGTATGCGGGAGTAACTCAGTTGGTAGAGTCACAGCCTTCCAAGCTGTTGGTCGCGGGTTCGAGTCCCGTCTCCCGCTCGAGCGAAGTGGGAACGAGCAGTCCGGAAAAGATTGTTCATCGAGGAAGAACTTGTTGATCGCTTGCGTAGCTCAGTTGGTAGAGCACTTCCTTGGTAAGGAAGAGGTCATCGGTTCAATCCCGATCGCAAGCTCTGAGATTTAACAAGCGCAAGGCTTGAGCGAATATAGAAGTGTGCAATTGTACATAAGGAATAAAACGTGCGCGATATTATTACACTTGAATGCACGGCGTGCAAACGCCGAAACTATTCGACCACGAAGAATAAGAAAAAACAAACCGGACGTGTCGAATATAAAAAATTCTGTCCATGGTGCAACAAGCGAACCTCTCACAAGGAGACGAAGTAAGTCGTCGCTCAATCTTATATTGCGAGCGATTCATACGTGAGTAGCTCAATTGGCAGAGCAGCGGTCTCCAAAACCGCAGGTTGGGGGTTCGACTCCCTCCTCACGTGCGGCAGAGATTGGATCAAATGATGGAAATTCAAGAGGAGAGAAAAGACTTATGAAAGAAAAAATCGTCAATTTCTTCATTGATATTCGGAAAGAAATGGAGAAAGTGACTTGGCCATCAAAAGAAGAGCTGACGGAATCGACAAAAATTGTCATTATTATTACACTTGTCATTGCCGCATTTGCATGGACTGTCGACTTCGCGGTCAGTCAGGTGCTCAGAGCGATTCTTTAAGAAACGAGAAGAACATTGAATAAACGCTGGTACGTTGTTCGAACATATTCAGGTCATGAAACAAAAGTAAAGACCTATCTTGATGCCGAAATTGCGCGTGTTGCCTTGCAGGAAAAAATAAGCGGCGTGATGATTCCATCGGAAAAAGTTTTTGAAATCAAAGACGGGAAAAAGAAATCCCGTGTCAAGAATTTCTTTCCCGGATATGTGCTCGTCGAAGCGGTGCTCGATAAAGAATCGACGCATTTGATACTCGAATGCCCTTCCGTAATGGGATTTGTACCGGACAAGAACAATCCTGCTCCCCTGCATCCCGAAGAAGTTCGCCGTTTGATCGGAAAGATGGAGCAAAAAGAAGAGGCGCGGGAAATTTTCGATATCCCGTTCCATATCGGCGATGCGGTAAAAGTAACGGAAGGACCGTTTAATAATTTCAACGGCTTTATTCAGGAAGTCAATTCCGAAAAACTAAAAGTAAAAGTCATGGTCAGTATCTTTGGACGAAAAACGCCTGTCGAGCTCGATTTCTCGCAAGTGGAATTGGAAAAATAAACTATTCGATCTATAGAGGTAGAGAATGGCAAAGAAAATAACTGGTTATATTAAATTGCAAATTCCTGCAGGTGCGGCGAATCCCGCGCCTCCGGTTGGCCCCGCGCTTGGTCAAAAGGGCGTTAATATTATGGAATTCTGCAAGCAATTCAATGCGCGCACAAAGGATCAACAGGGGCTGATTATACCGGTCATTATTACGGTTTTTAGCGATAAATCATTTGCGTTTATCACGAAAACACCTCCGGCTGCCGTTCTGCTTCTGAAAGCGGCAAAACTCGAGAAGGGATCCGGTGAACCGAATCGTAACAAGATCGGCAAAGTCTCTAAGAAGCAAGTACGAGAGATAGCTGAATTGAAGATGCCCGATCTTAATGCGGCAACGATAGACACGGCAATGAGCATGGTTGCAGGAACAGCACGCAGCATGGGCATTACCGTTGAAGGATAAAGTGTGGAGTCGAAAGTATGAAAAAACAAAGCAAACGTTTTAGGGCTGTTGCAGCCAAAGTTCAACCGAAAGACTACACGATTGCCGATGCTGTCGAAATCGTGAAGCAAACGGCAAGCGCCAAATTCGCAGAAGCTGTGGATATTGCCGTGCGCCTCGGCGTCGATCCTAAAAAAGCGGACCAGGCAATACGTGGAACAGTCGCTCTGCCGCACGGCATCGGGAAAGAAGTTCGTGTTCTCGTTATTGCCAAACCGCCGAAGGATGAAGAAGCCAAAGCGGCAGGTGCGGATCATGTCGGCTTTAAAGATTATCTGGAAAAAATACAGCAGGGCTGGGCGGATATCGATGTCATCATTGCCTCCCCCGATGTCATGGGCGATCTTGGAAAGCTTGGAAAAATTCTCGGTCCTCGCGGATTGATGCCGAACCCGAAGAGCGGCACTGTAACGCCGGATGTGGCCAAAGCTGTGAAAGAAGTGAAGGCAGGTAAAATAGAATTTCGAGTCGATAAAGACGGCATCGTGCATGCAACAGTCGGAAAAGCGAATTTTGAGAAAGAAAAGCTCGTCGACAATATTAATACGTTCCTCGGAACAATCATACGTTTAAAGCCCGCAACGGCAAAGGGTCAGTATGTTAAGAGCATTGCTATTTCGACCACGATGGGTCCGGGCGTGCATATTGACCGTGCCGAACTTGTAGGACGATAAAAGAAATTACGCACTCATTGTCTCTTGACCTGTTGAATGTCTCCCGTTAAATCGGGGGAGCTTCTCATTCAACATGCAGACAAATTGAAAAAGGGAAACTATGAAACGAAGTGAAAAAGAAGCGATCATCGCAGAGGTTGCAGAAAAGACCTCGCGCGCGGTTGCGGTATACTTCGCAGATTTTTCGAAGTTGACGGTGGCAGAGGAGACGGATCTGCGCCGTGAATTCCGGAAAAGCGGTGTCGAATATACCGTTGTGAAGAATACGCTCGTGCGCAAAGCTCTGGAACAACTAACCGGGTATGATCGCGTATTTGAAAAACTTGCAGGCCCGACTGGCGTTGCCTATACGTTCGACGATCCATCCGCGCCTGCAAAGATCATCAAAAAATTTTCCGAGAAAGCGGGTAAGTTTCATCTCAAAGTCGCCGTCATAGAAAAACAAATCTATGATGGTTCGAAACTCGGAGAGCTTGCAAGCATGCCGACACGAAAAGAACTTATTGCGGCAATTCTTGGAAGTTTGCAGGCTCCTATTTCCGGTGTCGTTGGAGCCGTCAACGCGGTCGGACGCGATCTCGTCTACGTGCTCGATGCCATCGAGAAGAAAAAAGCCGCATAACTCAAGAATAGTGAATTTAATTTATTAAGGAGAAATAACAATGTCAGTCGTTGCTGAAATAGTCGAAAAAATAGAGAAACTTACGCTGCTCGAAGCCGTTGAATTAAAGAAGGCTCTTGAAGAGAAGTTCGGTGTTACTGCTGCTGCCCCGATGATGGTCGGAGCTGCCGCTGTCGCCCCCGTCGCCCCGGTTGTAGAAGAAAAGACCGAGTTTACGGTCGAACTGAAAGCCGCTGGAGCGCAAAAGATCAATGTCATCAAAGTCGTTCGCGCTGCGACGGGTCTCGGCTTGAAAGAAGCAAAAGACCTTGTTGACGGCGCACCGAAAGCTGTCAAAGAAGCCGTATCGAAGGACGAAGCTGAAAAGCTGAAAAAGGAACTTGAAGAAGCCGGCGCGACAGTCGAATTGAAGTAACGCGTCCAGGTGTTCTTGGGGTTGTCCAAAAAAAAAATCATGGTAGGACAAATATTCCTGTTTGTCATTTTTCGTCAATATTGGACAGCCTCATGGGAAAGAGTGAAGAGGGCAAAGCCGATGGTTTTTATCCGTCAGGATTTTAAAACAATCGGCTTCAGCCGTCTATATGCAGCAAGAAGAGTGCTGCATCTTAATTCGGCATTTTAACGAATTTTCCCGGTTATCGTATACCGGGATGATTTATACAACACAATATAAAAGGAGTGGTGACGTTGAAGAGCCAATCCAACGGAAGAAGCGAGCGCGTGTCGTTCGCACGCATCCCATCGGTGATTGAAACTCCCGACCTGCTAAACGTCCAAATTGATTCATTTAGCAATTTTTTACAGGCGGATGTGCCGCCGCACCGGCGCAAGAAGCTCGGTTTGCAACAGGTGTTTGAAATGAATTTCCCGATTATGGACGCTCGGGAAAATTTCTTACTTGAATTTTTAGAGTACTATGTCGAAAAACCGAAGTACTCTATTGTCGAGTGCCAGGAGCGAGGGTTGACGTACGCCGTTCCGCTCAAGGCAAAGCTCCGGCTCTCTGCAAAAAAAGAAGGCGGAAAAGATTTTACAGATACCATCGAACAGGAAGTATACCTCGGGAATCTTCCTGCCATGACGTATCGGGGCACTTTTATCATCAATGGCGCCGAACGCGTTGTCGTCAGCCAGTTGCATCGCTCGCCAGGCGTCTTTTTCGGCGAATCCGTTCACCCGAATGGAACCATGATGTACTCGGCGCGCATTATTCCGTTCCGCGGTTCTTGGGTGGAATTTGCCACCGATATCAATAACGTAATGTATGCATACATCGACCGGAAAAAGAAATTCCCCGTAACAACGTTACTGCGTGCGCTCGGATATTCTTCCGACGACGAGATTCTCGATCTGTTCAATCTTGTCGAAGAAATCGATGTCGCGAAGGTCGATCTGAAGGAGTATATCGACCGGAAAGTCTGCAGCGATGTGTTTGATAAAAAGACGGGTGAAATTTTCATCACCAAAGATGCAAAGCTGACCGATGAGCATATCAAGCAGATCAAGAAAGCTTCGATTAAGAAAATCCGCTTATTGAAATCGGAGGAAGCGACTTCCGGATCGGTCATTGCCAATACGATCCTGAAAGATTCGGCCCGTTCTTCCGAAGATGCGCTGGAGACAATTTATCAGCAGCTGCGTTCCGGCGAAGCGCCCGACCTGGATACGGCAAAGAATCTTATCGACCGTCTGTTCTTCAACCCGAAACGGTACGATCTCGGCGATGTCGGGCGGCATCGCATGAACATTAAATTGAATCTGGAAATCGCAGAGAATGTGACGGTGTTGACAAAGGAAGATATCGTCGCTATCGTTAAGTATCTTATCGATTTGCAGCAAGGAAAGCGGAACGTCGACGATATCGATCACCTGGGCAATCGCCGTGTGCGAACCGTGGGAGAACAGCTCGCCCAGCAATTCAATATCGGTCTGTCCCGCATGACGCGTACCATCCGGGAGCGTATGAATCTGCGCGATGCAGAAACGATTGCGCCGCAGGATTTGGTGAATGCTCGCACGATCACAAGCGTTATCAATGCGTTTTTCGGAACGAATCAATTATCACAATTTCTCGATCAGACCAATCCGCTCTCCGAAATGACGCACAAACGCCGTGTCTCGGCTCTCGGACCGGGCGGTCTGACGCGCGAGCGTGCCGGCTTTGAAGTACGTGACGTTCACTATACACACTACGGCCGCCTCTGCCCGATTGAAACGCCGGAAGGACCGAATATCGGTCTCATTTCATCGTTATGTATTCACGCACGCATTAACGATTTTGGGTTTATCGAAACACCGTACCGAAAGGTGAAGAACGGCAGGATTGTCGAGGAAGTGGAATTCCTCACCGCGGAGCGGGAAGACGAAGTGACGATTGCACAGGCGAACACGCCGATCGACGAGAAGGGCAAGTTCCTTGAAGAGCGCGTCAAAGCCCGTTACCAGAGCGATTATCCGGTAGTGGAACCGGTCAAGATTCAATATATGGACGTTGCGCCGAATCAAATAGTCAGCGCGGCAGCGGCATTGATTCCGTTCCTCGAGCATGATGATGCAAACCGCGCCCTGATGGGATCGAATATGCAGCGCCAGGCTGTTCCGCTGCTCTGCCCGGAATCGCCGATCGTCGGCACCGGTTTGGAAGAAAAAATTGCCCGCGATTCGCGTTCGATTATCGTTGCCGAACGCAACGGTGTTGTGGAAAGTGTAAATGGCGACGGCATCGTCGTCCTATATGAAATCGATGAAAACAGCACGGAGGCCATCGTCAGTTTTGACGATAAGCGCCGTGTCGAATACAAACTGACAAAATTCCTTCGTACGAATCAGGATACATGTATCAATCAAAAGCCGGTGGTTCGTGAAGGTAGCCGATTCAAAAAAGGAGAGGTGCTTGCCGATGGATGTGCCACGGAGATCGGCGAACTCGCTCTTGGCCGCAATGTTCTTGTGGCATTCATGCCGTGGCGCGGGTACAACTTTGAAGATGCTATTATCATCAGCGAACGGATCGTTGCGGAAGATGTGTTTACTTCCGTTCATATTGAAGAGTTTGAACTGCAGGTAAGGGATACGAAACGCGGCGAAGAAGAACTGACGCGCGAAATTCCGAATGTCAGCGAGGAAGCGACGAAAGACCTCGATGAAAACGGCATCATTCGTATCGGTGCGGAAGTGAATGAAGGCGATATTCTCATCGGAAAAATTACGCCCAAAGGTGAAACTGATCCGACGCCGGAAGAGAAATTGCTGAAAGCCATCTTCGGTGAAAAAGCCGGCGATGTGAAAGATGCTTCCTTGAAGGCCCCTCCCGGCATGAAAGGAATCGTCATCTCGACAAAGTTATTCAGCCGTAAGAAGAAAGATACGGAGAGCAAGAAAGAAGATAAGAAGAAACTCGAAGCTCTCGATCGTGCGAATCGCAAAGATCTGAACGAGCTGCATGATAAACTCGGACGGAAATTAGATCAGGTCCTTGCCGGAGAGAAATCCATTGGTATCCGCGATACCGATGGAACGGTTGTCATTCGTGCAGGAGTGACGTTTAAAGAAGACACATTCCAGCAGATGACCGATATCAGCAAACTCGATTATTCGCAGGAATGGGTCGACGAGAAGCGCCGGCATAATATTGTCGTTCGTATTTTTGAAAATTACCGGCAGAAGCAAACGGAAATCGAAGAACTGTACCGCCATGAAAAGAACAAGGTTCAATTAGGCGATGAACTGGCTCCGGGTATTGTGCAGTTGGCAAAAGTTTATGTCGCCAAAAAACGAAAATTGCAAGTCGGCGATAAAATGGCCGGACGGCACGGCAATAAGGGTGTTGTTTCGACGATCGTTCCGGTAGAAGATATGCCGTTCTTACCTAACGGACGCCCGGTCGATATCGTCCTCAATCCGCTTGGCGTTCCGTCGCGTATGAACCTTGGACAATTGTTCGAGGTGGCGCTGGGATGGGCAGGTCATGAACTCGGCTTAAAGTTTGCTTCCCCGATCTTTGATGGTGCTAAATGGGAAGAAGTACAGGAATATCTCGAAAAAGCCGGATTGGACAATGCATCCAAATCGGTGTTGATCGATGGGCGCACAGGCGAACCGTTCGACCAGGAAGTTTCGGTCGGCTATATCTATATGATGAAGCTTTCGCATATGGTCGACGATAAGATTCACGCGCGTTCGATTGGGCCATACTCGCTTATTACGCAACAGCCACTGGGAGGTAAAGCGCAATTCGGCGGTCAGCGTTTCGGAGAAATGGAAGTATGGGCGCTCGAAGGATACGGTGCATCTCATGTCCTTCAGGAAATTATCACCGTTAAATCAGACGATGTTCTCGGCCGCGCAAAGGTCTATGAAGCAATCGTTAAAGGTGAGAATTTGCCTGAGCCGAATATTCCGGAGTCCTTTAATGTTCTCGTGCGGGAACTTCAGGGCCTCGGACTGGAAGTAAAGATTGAGTGATGAAAGGTCAATGACTTTTCATCACTGTATGAATAATTTTTTGATGGAATAAATGGAGGCATTATGCCTTTTACATCGCAAGAAACAGCAAAGAAAAGTTTTTCCAAAATAACAATCAGCCTTGCATCGCCGGATATGATCCTGAGCAGATCGCATGGCGAAGTAACGAAGCCTGAAACGATCAATTATCGATCGTTCCGCCGGAAAAAGACGGTTTGTTTTGCGAGAAGATTTTCGGTCCCGTTCGCGATTGGGAATGCCATTGCGGGAAGTATAAACGCATCCGCTATAAAGGAATTACCTGCGACCGATGCGGCGTTGAAGTAACCCAAAAGAGCGTTCGGCGTGAGCGAATGGGTCATATTTCTCTCGCGGTTCCGGTTGTCCATATTTGGTATTTCCGTTCCGTCCCGAGTAAGATCGGTACCATTCTCGGCATTGCCGGAAAAGAATTGGAAAAGATCATCTATTACGAAGCGTATGTAGTCGTGAATCCGGGAACTACCGGACTGCAGAAGCTCGATCTGATTTCGGAAGATCAATATCTCGAAATTCTGGAATCGCTTCCGCCGGAAAATCAGGAGCTTGAGGAGGATAATCCGAAGAAGTTTATCGCCAAAATGGGAGGCGATGCGATAAAGGAATTGCTTAGACGGGTCAATGTAGACATTCTGGCCGGCGAACTTCGTTCTCAACTTGTTGTAGAAACATCGGTGCAGAAGAAGCAGGATGCGTTGAAGCGCCTGCGTGTTGTCGAATCATTCCGCAATCCAGCGGAAGGAGTCCAAAACAAGCCCGAGTGGATGGTGATGGATGTAATACCGATCATTCCGCCGGAATTACGCCCGCTTGTTCCTTTGGAAGGGGGGCGTTTTGCGACATCGGATTTAAACGACTTGTATCGCCGTGTTATCATCCGCAACAATCGATTAAAGCGGCTGATTGAAATTAAAGCGCCGGAAGTTATTCTGCGCAACGAAAAAAGGATGCTGCAGGAAGCGGTTGATTCGCTGTTTGATAATTCGCGTCGCGTGAATGCCGTCCGTTCCGATAATAATCGAGCCTTGAAATCGCTCTCCGATATGCTCAAAGGAAAGCAAGGCCGCTTCCGTCAAAATCTTCTCGGCAAACGTGTAGATTACTCCGGCCGATCGGTTATCGTTGTCGGGCCGGAATTACAGCTTCATCAGTGCGGGCTGCCGAAGGATATGGCGGTCGAATTATTCAAACCGCACATCATCCGCAAACTGATCGAACGTGGTTTGGTAAAGACCGTTAAGAGTGCAAAAAAATTGGTCGATAAAAAGGGTCCCGAAGTTTGGGATATCTTGGAAAATATTATAGATGGACATCCGGTTCTTCTTAATCGAGCGCCTACGCTGCACAGGCTGGGTATTCAGGCATTTCAGCCGGTTCTCGTCGAAGGTAAAGCTATACGTATTCATCCGATGGTGTGTACGGCATTCAATGCCGACTTCGACGGCGACCAAATGGCTGTACACGTGCCGTTATCGTATGAAGCGCAGCTCGAAGCCCGTATGCTTATGCTCTCGAGCCATAATATTCTTTCTCCCGCAAGCGGTGCGCCGATCGTTACTCCAACACAGGATCAAGTTCTCGGCTGCTATTACCTAACGAAATCAAAGAGCGGCGACATCGGTGAGAATAGGGTTTTCTCCTGCCCCGATGAAGTAATTATTGCCTTTGATCAAGCAAGGCTCGGGCTGCATGCACGCATTAAGGTTCGCATCGGCAAAGAATTTATCGAAACGACCACCGGACGCGTTATTTTTAATCAAATCGTACCGGCTGAAATTCCGTTCGTCAACGAACTCTTGAACAAAAAGCGATTGGTGCAGATCATCGCAACGGTTTTCCGCCAATGCGGAAATCTCGTGACGGCACAGTTCCTCGACAAAATGAAAAGTCTCGGATTTACATACGCCACGAAAGGCGGGCTTTCCGTTTCAATCGGCGATGTCGTTATCCCGAAAGAAAAAAACGAACTCGTTGTGAAAGCGCAGCATGATGTTGAAAACGTCGAATCCCAGTATTTCCGCGGATTCATTACAAACGGTGAACGTTACAACAAAGTGATCGATATCTGGACGCGCGTTACGAGCCGTATCGCCGACCGGCTTTTCGAAGCTTTGCAAAAAGACAAAGATGGATTCAATTCACTTTATATGATGGTCGATTCCGGTGCACGCGGTTCGAAAGAACAGGTCCGTCAGCTTGCTGGTATGCGCGGATTGATGGCAAAACCGCAAAAGAGCCTCTCCGGGGCGACCGGTGAATTGATCGAAAATCCTATAATCGCAAATTTCCGTGAAGGATTATCGATTCTTGAATACTTTATTTCGACGCACGGAGCGCGAAAAGGTCTGGCGGACACCGCTATGAAAACGGCAGATGCAGGATATCTGACACGGCGTTTGATTGACGTTGCGCAAGATGCAATCATTGCAGAGATAGATTGCGGTACGATTCAAGGAGTCGAAACGGGAGCATTAAAGGAAGCGGAAGATATTAAGGAACCGCTGATGGAGAGAATTGTCGGCCGTGTTTCATCGCAGGATGTTGTCGATCCGCTGACAAACGAAGTGATAGTCGCATCGGGCGAACTGATCGATGAAGAAAGTGCAACGCGAATTTCCGAAACTTCTATCGAAACCGTTCTTATCCGTTCCGTCTTAACGTGCGATTCACGCCGTGGTGTTTGCGCAAAATGCTACGGTCGCGATTTGACCTCCGGTAACCTCGTCGGTCCGGGCTTGGCTGTAGGCGTTATTGCTGCGCAGTCGATCGGTGAACCTGGTACTCAGCTAACTCTGCGTACGTTCCACACCGGCGGAACGGCAAGTCTTATCGCATCTCAATCGCAAATTATATCGAAATTCGACGGTCATCTGAAGTATGACGGCGTCAAATTTATCGACAGCGGTAAAAGCGGAGAAAACCGGCTGGTGGTTTCAGGTCGAAGCGGTGTGATCAATATTCTGGATCAGGACAACCGTATTCTCACAAAGTACGATGTACCGTACGGCGCGACGCTCTTAATGCGCGAGGGAGCAAAAGTCTCCAAGGGTGAAATGATCTACGATTGGGATCCTTATAACGCCGTGATTGTCTCCGAACATGGAGGTACGGTGCAGTATGTCGATATGAAAGAAAATCTCACCTACCGTGAAGAGTCGGACGAGCAAACGGGCCACATTCAAAAAGTGGTTATCGACAGCCGCGACAAAACGCTGGTTCCAGGTATTGCTATAATCAATGCGAAAGGTCAGAAAGTCGCATCGTATCCGGTCCCGACACGCGCACATTTGAGCGTCGATGACGGAGAAACGATTCAGCCCGGTTCAATTCTCGTAAAAATTCCGCGTGATATCGGGAAGACGCGCGATATTACGGGCGGCCTGCCCCGTGTGACGGAGCTTTTCGAAGCACGGCATCCGAGCGATCCTGCCGTTGTCGGCGAAATCGACGGCATCGTTTCCATTGGTCAAACGAAACGCGGTTCGCGTGAAATTTTTATTCAAAGTCACGATGGACAGGACAAGCGAACATATCTGATTCCCCTCGGCAAACACCTCTTGATTCAAGAAGGAGATGTCATCCGTGCGGGCGAACGGCTTTGCGCCGGCGCCATCGATCCGCATGATATTCTGCGTATCAAGGGTACAACTGCAGTGCAGGAATATCTCGTGAATGAAATTCAGGAAGTGTACCGCATGCAAGGCGTGAAAATCAACGATAAGCATATAGAAGTGATTGTCCGCCAGATGATGCAAAAAGTCCGCATTGTCGATCAGGGCGATACGAAATATCTGGAAGGCGATCATATTGATAAGAGCAAATTGCACGACGAAAATGAATCGTTGATTGAAAAAGTTGTTGTCACGAGCAAAGGCGATTCTAAATTTAAAAATTTGCAAGTCATACCCCGCAAAACAGAGCGTGAGGTGAATATCGATCTGAAGAAGAAGAACAAGAAAATCATCGAATTCCGCGACTCTTTGCCTGCGACTTCGGAGCCGATTTTATTGGGTATAACGCAGGCTTCGCTGACGACGGATAGCTGGATTTCCGCAGCTTCATTCCAGGAAACTACAAAGGTTCTTACGGATGCAGCTATTGAAGCAAAGCTGGATTATCTCCTCGGTTTGAAAGAAAACGTTATCATGGGACATCTCATTCCAGCCGGTACCGGCCAGAAGAAGTACCGGGATATCATCGTTCTATCTCCTGAAGCGCTTCTTGAAGAGCCGCGGGAAACTGTTGAAGTTGAAGCTGAAGGGCCGACTATGGAAAACGAAGAGGAGCCTAAAAAGACGAAGAAGAAAACGAAGGTAGCTTTGTAGGGAATGAAGAGCGTGTTGAAATCTTTTAGCAATAGATAAAATCTATATTGACTTACTGAAGAGATTTTATTATATTTCAAAGCTTCAATTCATTGAAGATGTTTTATTATGGAGTATGAGCGTTGCCAACGATTAATCAATTAATACGAACGAGCCGGGAAAAGAGTAAATGGAAGAGCAAATCTCCGGCGCTCAGCGGAAATCCTCAGAAGCGGGGTGTATGCACGAGGGTCTATACGACGACCCCCAAGAAACCGAATTCCGCGCTTCGTAAAGTAGCGCGTGTTCGTCTGACAAACGGAATCGAAGTGACGGCGTACATACCCGGCGAAGGCCACAACCTTCAGGAACACTCCATCGTGTTGATCCGAGGCGGAAGAGTGAAAGATCTTCCTGGCGTTCGTTATCATATTATTCGCGGCACACTTGATACTCAAGGTGTACAAGATCGTAAACAAGCACGCTCCAAGTACGGGGCAAAGAAACCTAAGCAATAAGCAAATCGATGAGAAAAAAACGAGCAACAAAGCGACGTGTTATTACAGATCCGAAATTCAACGATGCCTTGGTTTCCCGGTTCATCAATAGTCTTTTGTTGAGCGGGAAAAAACATACGGCACGAGGGATCCTTTACACCGCGATGGATCAAATCGGTGCGAAGACGGAAAAAAATCCTTTGGATGTTTTCCGCAAGGCAATGGATAACGCCTCGCCGTTGATTGAAGTTCGAGCTCGTCGTGTCGGCGGTGCTACATATCAAGTTCCTACAGAAGTTCGCCACGAGCGGCGAACCGCTCTTGCAATCCGTTGGCTTATTACGTACGCCAAAGCACGCTCGGAAAAATCGATGGCGCAAAAGCTTGCAGCAGAATTACTCGCTGCCGCTGCCGGTGAGGGTGGAGCTATTAAGAAAAAAGACGATGTCCACCGCATGGCGGAAGCAAACAAGGCTTTTGCACATTACAAGTGGTAATAAAAAGTTTGTCGCGCTCATCCTTTCTTTCGTAAAGGGTAGTGTACATCTATTGGTTTAGTCGATAAAGGCAGGTAGAACGGCGATTTATGCCCAGAGAGTATTCTTTAGAAAAAACGAGAAATATCGGCATCATGGCTCACATCGATGCCGGAAAAACAACGACGACGGAGCGTATTCTGTTTTACACGGGAAAACTTCATCGAATCGGTGAAGTGCATGACGGCGCTGCGACCATGGATTGGATGGAGCAGGAAAAGGAGCGCGGTATTACAATTACCAGCGCTGCGACAACGTGCTACTGGCGTCAGAATCGCATCAATATTATTGACACTCCTGGCCATGTCGATTTTACGATCGAGGTTGAGCGCTCACTGCGGGTTCTCGATGGCGCTGTTGCGTTGTTCTGCTCTGTCGGCGGTGTAGAACCACAGTCGGAAACGGTTTGGCGTCAGGCGGATAAATACGGTGTTCCGCGTATTGCATTCGTAAATAAAATGGATCGTGCCGGTGCGGACTTCCTCGGCGTCGTGCAGATGATGAAATCACGTCTCTCGGCAAATGCTGTTCCCGTGCAATTGCCGGTAGGCGAGGGCGAGATGTTTGCCGGCCTTATCGATCTTATTACGATGAAAGCCAGAATGTACAATGATCAGAACCAGGGTTTGACATGGGAAGAGATTGAGATTCCGGAAAAACTTCGCGCGCGTGCCAACGAATACCGCATAAAGATGCTCGAAGCGGTTGCCGACGAAGACGATACGCTTCTTGAAAATTATCTCGAAGGAAAAGAAATTTCACCGGAAGAGGTTCGTACGGTACTCCGGCGTGCAACGATCAAAGCAAGCATCGTTCCGGTGCTGTGCGGTTCTTCTTTTAAAAATAAAGGCGTGCAGCAGTTGATGGATTCCGTGGTGGATTTTTTACCGTCACCGCTCGATACCAACAAAGGCGAAGTGCACGGGCATCACCCGCACCGCCACGACGATGTGATCCGTATGGTAAGCGATTCGGAAAAGTTTACGGCGCTTGCCTTTAAAATAATGAGCGATCCTTTTGTAGGGCGGTTGACATACTTCCGTGTTTATGCAGGAACGTTATCGTCGGGCTCTTATGTCTATAATGTAAATACCGACAGAAAAGAACGCATCGCGCGTATTCTGCGAATGCATGCAAATCATCGGGAAGAAGTCGAGCAGGCATTCACCGGCGATATCGTTGCGGCAATCGGTTTGAAGCAAACGCGTACCGGAGATACATTGACTATTGAAGATGATCCGATCGTGCTCGAACGGATGGTTTTTCCGGATCCTGTTATCGATGTTGCGATCGAACCGAAGACAAAAGTGGATCAGGAAAAAATGGGTGAAGCATTGCAGCGCTTAGCCGAAGAAGATCCGACGTTTCGTGTGTCCACAAACCAGGAAACCGGGCAGACAATTATCAGCGGGATGGGTGAGCTGCACCTCGAAATTATTATCGACCGTATGCGGCGTGAATTCAAGGTCGAGGCCAATGTGGGCAAACCGCAAGTCGCATACAAAGAGACCATCACGAAGAAAGTAACGGCAGAAGGTAAGTTTGTGCGTCAATCCGGCGGTCGAGGCCAATACGGCGATGTTTGGATCGATATCGAGCCGAATGAAAAAGGCAAAGGATTCGAATTTGAAAATGCGATTGTCGGCGGATCGGTTCCAAAGGAATACATCAAGCCGACTGAGCAGGGCATTATCGAAGCCATGCGTAATGGCGTGCTTGCAGGTTATCCCATCGAAGACGTCAAAGTTCGTTTGTTCGACGGCTCGTTCCACGCGGTAGACTCTTCGGAAATGGCATTTAAAATTGCCGGCTCAATAGCGTTTCAAGATGCAGCAAAAAAAGCTTCTCCGGTTTTACTGGAACCAATTATGGCCGTCGAAGTTGTAACTCCGGAAGAATATCTGGGTGATGTCATAGGCGATTTAAATTCCCGCCGGGGTAAAATCGAAGGGATGAATTCGAGAAAAGATGTGCAGGTTGTCAAAGCGTTTGTCCCGTTATCGGAAATGTTCGGATATGCCACTGCAATGCGTTCGATGACCCAGGGGCGTGCACTCTATACGATGCAGTTTTCACATTATGACCATACGCCGCGCACGATCGCTGAAGAGATTATTGAAAAGGTGCGCGGAAAAAGTTTAGCTCTAGCATAAGTTTTTCATCGGGACTTACCCTAACATTAAGGAGACCAACAATGGCAAAGGAAAAATTTGATCGCAGTAAGCCGCATGTAAACGTTGGCACCATTGGTCATGTCGACCATGGAAAGACGACATTGACTGCAGCAATTACGATGGTTTTGGCAAAAAAAGGTTTATCGCAGGTGCGCACGTTCGATTCTATCGACAACGCTCCTGAAGAGAAAGCTCGCGGCATAACGATTAATACTGCGCACGTCGAATATTCGACAGAAAAGCGCCACTATGCGCACGTTGACTGCCCGGGTCACGCCGATTATATCAAGAATATGATTACCGGCGCGGCGCAGATGGACGGTGCGATCCTTGTCGTTGCAGCAACGGACGGACCGATGCCGCAAACGCGCGAGCACATCCTCCTTGCTCACCAGGTGAATGTTCCGAAGATTGTCGTGTTCATGAATAAGTGCGACGCGGTTGATGATCCGGAGTTGCTGGATCTCGTCGAACTCGAAGTCCGCGATCTTTTGAAGAAGAACGATTTCCCCGGCGATGAAATACCTATTATCCGCGGTTCGGCGCTCAAAGCTATGGAGGCAGCGATGCGGCCGGATATTAAGCCCGATGATCCAGCATTCAAGTGTATTATGGATTTGATGAATGCGGTCGATTCGTATATTCAAATGCCGAAGCGCGATTCTGATCGTCCCTTCTTGATGCCTGTCGAAGATGTCTTCTCAATTACAGGACGCGGTACGGTCGGTACGGGTCGTGTTGAACGCGGCAAGGCAAAGGTCGGCGATGAAGTTGAGGTCATCGGACTCGGCGCTCATAAGAAAACGGTTATCACCGGTACAGAAATGTTCCGTAAGGAGCTCGACGAAGTCGTTGCAGGCGATAATGCGGGATTGCTCTTGCGCGGAGTTGAAAAAAACGAACTTGAGCGCGGTATGGTTATTGCGAAACCCGGCTCAATTACACCGCATACAAAATTTACGGCACAGATATATGTTTTGAAGAAAGAGGAAGGCGGACGTCATACTCCGTTCCTGACCGGTTACCGGCCTCAGTTCTATTTCCGTACTACGGACGTGACAGGAGTCGCGACCTTGCCCAGCGGTGTAGAGATGGTTATGCCGGGCGATAACCTCGATGCGATCAATATAGAATTGATTTCTCCGATCGCAATGGAGGAAGGACAGCGTTTTGCGGTTCGCGAAGGCGGACGTACGGTCGGTGCCGGTGTTGTTGTAAAGATTATTCAATAAGTGCATTCATGATTTCCGCTCCTGAAGTTTCGGGAGCGGAATAAATTGCTTAAGGAGATATCCTTGGCTGGCCAAAAGATTAGAATAAAATTGAAATCGTTCGATCATAATCTGATCGACAAATCTGCAGAGAAGATTATCAAAACGGTGAAATCGACAGGTGCAATTGTGTCAGGACCAATTCCTTTGCCGACCCGTCGTACCGTCTATACTGTCAATCGTTCACCGCACGTGGATAAAAAGTCCCGAGAACAATTTGAAACACGTTCGCACAAACGATTGATTGATATTCTGAACTCAACCAGCAAGACGGTTGATTCTCTTATGAAGTTGGAATTGCCCGCCGGGGTCGATGTTGAGATCAAGGTTTGACGGGAACGGATTGAACGAAACGATTTTTTATTAAGGCTTTTTATTATTGAGAGCGATCTGAGACTCCGTAACGCTCTCAAAAGGATTACAAGGAGTATAGACAGTGAGTGGCATTTTAGGTAAAAAAATAGGCATGACAAGTCTGTTCGATGAGAACGGCGAGGCGATACCCTGCACCGTTATCGAAGCCGGCCCATGTTACGTCACGCAGGTCAAGACAAGAGACAGGGATGGATACAATGCCGTTCAGCTTGGTTTTGACGAAAAGAGGGCGCGACTCGTTACGAAATCGCTTAGAGAGCATTTTGCAAAGGCAAGCGTGAAGGCCGTACATCTCTTGCGTGAATTCAGCGAGTTTGATGCTGATGCATTGAAACGGGGCGATCAGGTGAACGTTTCGATCTTTGCGCAGGGCGATGTTGTCGACGTGACCGGAAAATCGAAAGGGCGAGGTTTTCAAGGTGTCGTCAAACGGCATCACTTCGGCGGTGTCGGAGGCACGACGCACGGTGCATCGGATCGTGTAAGGGCGCCTGGATCGATCGGTGGAAGTTCGTACCCGTCGCGTGTGTTCAAGGGTATGCGGATGGGCGGCAGGATGGGTTTTTCCGATGTAACGGTCAAGAATTTGAGAGTGGTTAAAGTGATACCCGAGTCCAATATCATCATTGTGCGCGGTTCGGTGCCCGGTGCGATCAACGGATATCTTGAAATAATAAAACGCTGACGGGCTTGCTCATAAGGGAATACGATAATGCAGGTAGAAGTTTATAAAATAAATGGAACTCCGACAGGTGAGATGCTTGAACTGGATGCAAGTGTTTTCGGCATCGAACCGAACGATCATGCCATCTATATGGCAGTACGCAGTATTCAGGCGAACCAGCACCAAGGGACGCACAAGGTCAAACCGCGGAACGAAGTTCGCGGCGGTGGAAAGAAACCGTTCAAGCAAAAGAAAACCGGACGAGCGCGCGCAGGAACGACACGATCGCCATTGTGGGTCGGTGGCGGATCGATCTTTGGTCCCCATCCGCACGATTACGTCGTGAGTATTCCGGCAAAAGTTCGCAAGCTGGCGCGAAAATCCGCCTTGAGCTATAAAGCCAAGGATGGAGCGGTTAAAGTTGTGGAAGATTTTTCCTTCGATACGGTAAAAACAAAACAGGTTTCGAAAGTGCTCAAAGCGTTTTCTCTCGACAATAAAAAGACTCTGCTTCTCACGAAGCAAACGGATCCGGTTATTTTTAAATCCGGACGCAATATCGCAAAACTGCGGATTTGTGAAGCGATCAAAGCTTCGACTTTCGATATTTTGAACAGCAAAGTGCTCCTTATTCAAAAGAGCGCTGTGGATGTTCTCCAAAATTCATTGAAGAACTAGGATGGTTGGAATGGTAGGCATTCTTCTTCGGCCCATTATTACGGAAAAAATGACCGCGCTCGGCGATGTCCGGCAATATGCGTTTGAAGTTTCTCTGACTTCGAATAAGATAGAGATCGGAAAAGCAGTCGAAAAAAAGTTCAACGTCACGGTGAACAGTGTACGCACGGTGCGTGTCAAAGGCAAACGCAAAACTCAATTAACTCGCCGCGGTCGTTTTGAAGGCTGGACAAAAACATGGAAGAAAGCGATCGTGACCCTGAAAGAAGGGGATAAGATCGATTACTTCGGTAATGCTTGAACCTGAAAGTGTGAAGAGAATATGGCGATTCGAAAATTAAGACCGATGACTCCTGCGACGAGATTTTATTCAATCTCGGCGTTTACGGAAGTGACCAAAGACAAGCCGGAAAAATCTTTGTTGAAACCCTTAAAAAAATCGGGCGGCAGAAATAATCTGGGACGTGTGACATCGCGTCATCGCGGCGGCGGGCATAAACGGATGTACCGCGTCATCGATTTTCTCCGCAGCAAGCATGGTGTGGAAGCGACGGTCGCTGCAATTGAATACGATCCGAACCGATCGGCGCGCATCGCCCTTATACAATATCCGGACGGCGCCAAGAGCTATATTCTTGCACCGGATGGATTGAAGGTCGGAAACAAAATTTCCTCCGGGCCGGAAGCAGAAGTACAGATGGGCAATGCACTTCCGCTGCGCAGTATACCGGCAGGCACGTTTGTGCATAACGTGGAACTGTCCCCGGGTAAGGGAGGGCAGCTCGGACGGAGCGCCGGTAATTCGCTGCAGGTGATGGCAAAAGAAGGCGAATGGATTACGCTCAAGATGCCTTCCGGCGAAATTAGAAAGTTTCGCTCCGACTGTTATGCAACGATCGGAACGGTCAGCAATGCGGATCACGAAAATATCAGCCTTGGGAAAGCGGGCCGGTCTCGCTGGCTGGGAATACGTCCCCATTCACGCGGTATGGCAATGAATCCGGTCGATCATCCGATGGGCGGCGGCGAAGGACGGTCGAAATCCGGCGGCGGATGGCAGCATCCGGAATCGCCGTGGGGCAAATATGCAAAAGGTTTAAAAACGCGCAAGCGGAAAAATTCTTCAAATAAATATATTGTTAAACGTCGAAAGTAATCGGTGAGCACGTATGAGTCGATCGATTAAAAAAGGTCCCTATGTGGATCAAAAGCTTCAGGGAAAAATTGAAGCATTAAATAAAACAAATCAAAAACGCATTGTTAAAACATGGTCGCGCTCAAGTACGATTATACCGGAGTTTGTCGGCCACACGTTTGCTGTGCACAACGGAAACAAGTTCATTCCGGTGTACATCCATGAAGCAATGGTCGGTCACAAGTTGGGCGAATTTGCTCCGACGCGTATTTTCCGCGCGCATCCGGGAATCAAAAGCGAAACAACAACGACTGCGGCTGCGTAATTTTGCCAGGAAAGAATTATGGAAGCGAAAGCAATTAATCGATATATCGGGACATCGCCGCGCAAAATGCGTTTGGTGATTGATCTCATCCGCGGCAGGGCTGTGGAAGAAGCATTAAGTATTTTGCATTTTACGCCGAAGCATGCCGCAAAAACTGCGGAGAAGGTGCTGCGATCCGCAATCTCAAATTTGCAGAATAAGGAAGAAAGCGGACGCGTTGAAGCTTCGACATTATATGTCAAAGAAGCGTTTGTCGACGGCGGTGCAATGGCAAAGAGGGTTCTTCCGGCGCCGATGGGACGCGCGTTCCGCGTGCGGAAACGTTCCAATCACATTACGATTATCGTCGCGCAGCGCGAGACAAAAAAAATTGTCGCTTTGAAAAAAGCTGAAGCAGCAGAAAAAGCCACGGAAACGAAAACAACAGAAAAAGCAGCAAGGTAAACGGAGGTATATCACTTGGGTCAAAAAACCAATCCGAATGGATTTCGCCTCGGGCTCGTAAGGAGCTGGGATGCAAATTGGTACGACGACAAGAGTTTTTCCGGAAAATTGCAGGAAGACCTCATGGTACGTAATTATGTCCGAAATCGTTTGAAGAAAGCGGGCATTGCGCGCATTCAGATCGATCGTACGCCTAAACGCGCTGTTGTCACGATCCATACGTCTCGTCCCGGAATTGTTATCGGGAAGAGCGGAAAAGAAATTGCGCAAATTGAGGAAGAACTGAAAAAAGTCACATCGAAAGATGTAAAAATTCTGATTCACGAAATCAAGCGTCCGGAGCTTGATGCTTTTTTGGTAGCAGAAAACATTGCCAGCCAGCTCGAAGGGCGTATCTCATTCCGCCGTGCGATGAAGCAGGCAATTACCGCTTCCATGCGAATGGGTGCGGAAGGGATCAAGATCATGTGTGCCGGAAGATTGGGCGGTGCGGAAATTGCACGTACGGAACATTATAAAGAGGGGAGAATTCCTTTGCAGACGATGCGGGCAGATATCGATTACGCCAATACGACGGCGAATACGATTTACGGAACAATCGGAGTAAAAGTATGGATTTGCAAAGGTGAAGTTATTGGAGTGCGTGCGTAAGGAGAGTAGAAGATTATGTTGATGCCGAAACGTGTAAAATTTAGAAAGACTCAGCGCGGGCGGATGTGCGGAAAGGCGACGCGGGGCAACACAGTTGCATTCGGCGATTTCGGCCTGAAAGCGCTGGAGCCGGGCTGGGTCACGCAGCGTCAAATTGAAGCGTCGCGTGTTGCTTTGACGCGTATGATGAAACGCGAAGGAAAAGTATGGATTCGTATTTTTCCCGATAAGCCGGTAACAAAAAAACCTGCGGAAACACGTATGGGAAGCGGAAAAGGCGCGCCGGAATTTTGGGTGGCCGTTGTGAAACCGGGACGCGTGTTGTTTGAACTCGGCGGTGTGAATAAACCGGCAGCAGAAGAGGCTATGAAGCTTGCTGCGCATAAGTTAGCAATTAAAACAAAGTTTGTGACTCGTGTTGACTACGAGGGCGTGTAAGAAGGACGAACTATGAAACCGTTTGATTTAAGGAAGCTTTCCAATCCGGAATTGCTGAAGAGAATTCAAGAAGAGCAGGAAAACTTGTCCAACCTGAAATTTCAAAAGGTCATAGGCCAGCTGGAAAATCCGCTGAAGCTGGGACAAATTAAAAAAGATATCGCGCGCATGAATACGATTCTGCGCGAACGAGAAATCAATCCCCAGCCGGTCGCACCGGCGCCGGCGGAAAACGCAAAGTAATCGGGTAGAACGATGGCAGATGAAATAAAAGAAATTGCACAGCGCGGACATCGGAAAGTCCGGATCGGCAAAGTGATCAGCAATAAAATGCAAAAAAGCATCGTGGTTGCGATCGAACGGCGTGTAGCGCATCCGATTTATAAAAAATATTTTCGGCGGACATCAACTTTGATGGTTCATGACGAGCAGCAAGCGGCCGGTATCGGCGATGTTGTTAAAGTCGTCGAAACGCGTCCGTTGAGCAAGCGTAAACGGTGGCGTCTTGTAGGAATTATAGAAAAAGCGAAATAGCTCATTAAAAGCAGGCTAAGACAATGATTCAGGAAGAAACCAATTTGGTCGTCGCCGATAACTCCGGCGCAAAAAAAGTCCGCTGTATAAGAATTCTTGGCGGCCATGACAGACGGTATGCCTCCCTCGGCGATTTAATCGTCGTTTCGGTGAAGAGCGCTATTCCAGGCGCGCCGGTTAAAAAAGGCGAGGTTTCGCGCGCCGTTGTCGTACGTACCACAAAGGAAGTCCGCCGGAAAGACGGATCATATATTCGTTTCGATGAAAATGCAGCAGTGCTGCTGAATGCTCAAGGTGAGCCGCGCGGTACGCGTATTTTCGGACCCGTTGCGCGTGAATTACGCGAACGACAATTTATGAAAATTATTTCCTTAGCACCGGAAGTGCTCTAAGAGATTATGTCGCAAAATTTACATGTTCATAAAAACGATACGGTTATTGTCATTGCAGGCAATGCCGTCTCCAAGCAGGGAAAAGTGTTGAAAGTATTCCCGGCAACAGCTTCGGTGATTATTGAAAATGTCAATATCATTAAGCGTCACGCGCGCCCGTCGCAGAAAAATCCTCAAGGGGGCGTCGTACAAAAAGAGGGCCCCATTCGTGCATCGAATGTGATGGTCGTGTGCCCCAAATGCAGCAAACCGACACGCGTCGGCCACAAGCATATTACGGATGCCACCAGCGGAAAAAAGAAAACCGTTCGTATCTGCAAACAGTGTAACGAGATGTTCTAGGAAGATTGTTCATGGCGAAAGAAAAAGAAGAAAAAAAAGAAAAGCCTGTAAAAGAAAAACCTGCACAGGAAAAGCCTGCAAAAGAGAAGTCGGCGGCAAAAGGCAAGAAAGAAACCGGAGCACAGGAAAAGGGTTCGCCGGCACGATTGCTCGAGCAGTATAAGAAAAGTATTGTTCCCGCTCTTATGGCGAAATTCCAATACAAAAATCCGATGCAGGTCCCAAGACTGGAAAAAATTTCCATCAATATCGGGGTCGGTGATGCAACACAGGACCCTAAACTGCTCGATGTTTCGATACGGGAACTCGAAGCAATTACAGGGCAAAAATGTGCCATCACGAAATCCAAGAAAGCAATTTCAAATTTTAAGCTGCGGGAAAACCTTCCGATTGGATGCCGTGTTACATTGCGGCGCATGAAAATGTACGAGTTCCTGGATCGTTTTGTCAGTGTTGCTCTTCCGCGTGTCCGCGATTTTCGCGGGGTGCCGGACAAATCGTTCGATGGTCACGGAAATTATACTATGGGCGTCAAGGAACAGATTATTTTTCCGGAAATTGATGTCGACAAAATTACCCGCGTGAACGGAATGGATATAACGTTTGTCACTACAGCTAAAAACGATGTCGAAGCATATGAATTATTAAGGGCGCTTGGCATACCATTTGTCAAACGCGAAGAAGTGATTCAATCGGCCCCCGGCCAGAAAAAGTAATTTAAAGGAGAAAGTGTGGCACGTTTAGCGATGATAGTAAAGGCGAAGAGAACGCCAAAGTTTCATGTCCGTCAACATAACCGGTGCAGTATATGCGGGCGGGCGCGCGCATTTTATCGCAAATTCGGGCTTTGCCGTATTTGTTTCCGAAACCTGGCGCTCGACGGGAAGATTCCCGGCGTCAGAAAAGCAAGTTGGTAATCAATTATAAGGAAAGCGTGTTCGATGTCGAAAACAGATCCCATTGCTGATTATTTAACAAGGATTCGCAATGCTGCAAAAGCAAAGCAGCGTCGCGTTGATATCCCTGCATCAAAATTGAAGAAAGCGATTACGCAAATTCTTCTTGACAAAAAATATATCGCCAATTTCACGGTGCTCGAAGATCAACAACAAAATGTTATCCGCATCAATTTAAAATACAGCGAAGGACGTCCCATTATTCAAGGACTGCGGAGAATCAGCCGGCCCGGTATCCGCCGCTATAAACCGTCCGATGCTTTACCTCGTGTTTTAGATGGGCTGGGTATCGCTGTGATATCCACATCGAAAGGCGTGATGACGGATGCACAGGCCCGGCGTGAAAAGATCGGCGGCGAAGTTCTCGCATATATTTGGTAGAAGTCTAAGGAGAAAAGAACGTGTCACGAATTGGAAAAAAACCTATTCAAATTCCCAAAGGAGTTACCGTAACGCTGAGCAGCGGCGTTGTTACGGTCAAAGGGCCCAAAGGGGAATTGAAAGAAACAGTACATCCGGAAATCGGCGTCGCAGTTCAGGGTACGGAAGTGCTGGTCACGAGGTCGTCTGATGAAAAAAAATACAGGGCATTGCACGGTCTCTGGCGGGCATTGATTCAGAATATGATTGTCGGCGTTACCCAGGGATATTCGAAGAAACTCGAAATTGTCGGCGTCGGCTATCGTGCGGAAATAAAAGGGACGCGTCTGAATTTGCTTCTCGGCTACAGTCATCCCATTTTATTCGCTCCGCCGGAGGGAATAAAAATCGAAGCTCCGACGCAGACAAATATTATCATCAGCGGGACGCACAAGCAATTAGTCGGCTTGGTTGCGGCAAAAATTCGTTCGATGCGTCCCCCTGAACCGTACAAAGGCAAGGGCGTGAAGTACGAAGGTGAATATATCCGTCGTAAAGCCGGCAAGGCCGCGGCGGCAACAGGTGCAAAATAATCCCTGCCCGTCGCATCGGGTAAAGGAAAGAGAATATGATACAGAGAATACATAACGATAAGCGTTTAAAAAAGAAGATTCGAATCCGGAAAAAAATTCGGGGTACTCCCGAGCGGCCGCGATTGGTTGTGTTCCGCAGTTCACGGCACGCCTATGCTCAGATCGTGGACGATTTGAGTGCAAAAACTTTAGTATCGGTTTCATCGCTTACGAAGGATGTTCAGGAAGATTTGAAGAAAGCGAAAACACCGATCGAAAAATTTAAACTTATCGGAATTGCGGCGGCCAAGAAAGCCCTTGAGAAAAATATTAAAGAAGTTGTCTTTGATCGTAACGGATATTTGTATCACGGCCGCGTCAAAGCGCTTGCCGAAGGTGCCCGCGAAGGCGGACTGAAATTTTAACTGATTAAGAGAAGTGTAATCTCATGACAAAAATTAAAGCAGGCGAATTCGAGCTTAAAGAACGTTTGGTAAGCGTTAACCGCGTTGCAAAAGTCGTGAAGGGCGGACGTCGTTTCAGCTTCAACGCGATCGTCGTTGTCGGCGACGGCAACGGTCATGTCGGGATCGGACTTGGAAAAGCGAATGAAGTTGCAGATGCAATTGCAAAAGGCGCCGATGACGCGAGGAAAAATGTCTATACGGTCCCCATTCTTAAGGGAACAATTCCGCACAGTGTAATCGGTAAATTCGGTGCAGGAAAAGTTCTTCTTAAGCCTGCTTCCCCCGGCACGGGATTAATCGCCGGCGGCGGCGTACGTGCAGTGCTGGAATCTGCAGGAGTAAAAGACGTTCTGACAAAGCAGTTGGGATCGGCTAATGCTCATAATGTCGTCAAAGCGACGATGGCTGCATTGCTCAGCCTCTCCGATGCAAGGATGGTTGCGGCGCGCCGCGGTATTTCCATACAAGAATTATTCCAATAAGAGAGTGCAGAAGAGCTATGGCGGAAACAAAAAAAATTAAAATTACGCAGATCAAGAGCGTCATCGAACAGCTCGAAAGCGCCAAGCGCAATATAAAAGCTCTTGGACTCGGCAGACCGAATTATTCTGTCGTGAAAAATAATACACCGCAGATCCGCGGTATGATCAATAAAGTACGGCATCTTGTAAAAGTGGAAGAGGTTCAGTAATGGCAAAAGATATTCTCAGCAGCCTGACTCCGGCAAAAGGTTCCCGTAAAAAGGTCAAACGAATCGGACGCGGACAGGGATCGGGTCACGGCGGTACGGCAACAAAGGGACACAAAGGCGCGAAAGCCCGATCCGGTCATAAGTTTAAGCTCTGGTTTGAAGGCGGTCAGATGCCGCTGACACGGCGCGTGCCGAAATACGGGTTCACGAGCCGTAATCGAATTGAAATTCAGATTGTGAATGTGGAAACTCTCGCATTACTCGCCGAAGGAAATAAGATTACCGGCGGTATCGTGACACCCGAGGTTCTTTTCAAAAGCGGTGCGATTGCAAAGAAAAATGAACCGGTTAAAATTCTCGGCGATGGAGAATTAAAAGCGAAATTACAGGTTACGGCGCATGCCTTTAGTAAAACGGCGATTTCAAAAATTGAAGCGGCCGGCGGAAAAACAACTGTTCTTACGAAAACCGTTGCGAACTCATGAGTAAGCTGACAGAAACATTTACAAACATCTTTAAAATTCAGGAACTGCGGGAGCGGCTGCTCTTTACAGCAGTGCTTCTGATTATTGTCCGCATTGGATCGCATATTACGCTTCCCGGCGTCGATGCGATTCTGCTTGCCGACACCATCAAAAAATCTTCGGCGAACACACTGTTCGGTTTGTATGACCTGTTCGTCGGCGGTGCTTTTAGCAATGCCGCGGTTTTTGCGCTGGGCATCATGCCGTATATCAGCGCATCGATCGTTATTCAATTGCTCGGCGCCGTCTGGCCTTATTTTGCAAAGCTGCAGAAAGAAGGCGAAGAGGGGCGGAAAAAAATTACGCAATACACCCGCTATGGAACTGTTTTTGTATCCATGCTGCAGGGATGGGGTGTAGCGGTCAAGCTGGTTCATACAGCTCCCGGTGGCGTGCCTATTGTTCCGGCAGCCGTGCAGGGATTAGGATTCTATTTATCGACGATGATTATTCTTACAACCGGTACAGTCTTTATGATGTGGCTCGGCGAGCAGATTACGGAACGCGGCATTGGAAACGGTATTTCGTTAATTATCTTTATCGGTATTGTGGCGCGTTTTCCCCATGCGATCCTTGATGAATTTCAGCTCGTTGCCGGTCAGACGCGGAATATTATCGTTGAAATTGTGATTTTTGTATCGATGGCGTTTATCGTCGCGGGCGTCGTACTCGTCACACAAGGAACGCGCCGCATTCCGGTACAATACGCAAAACGAGTGGTCGGACGCAAAGTCTATGGCGGCGTGACACAGTACATTCCGCTGCGAGTGAATACGGCGGGTGTTATGCCGATCATTTTTGCACAGGCCATTATGTTTATACCGCAAATCGTGTTCTCGTTCTTTCCGGACAGTGAATTTATACAAAATATGTCGACAGATTGGTTCGGCTATTCGTCCTGGACATATTCGTTTGTCTATGCTTTGATGATTATTTTCTTTACTTATTTCTATACGGCTATTGCATTCAACCCGAAAGATGTTGCCGATAATATGAAAAAGCAGGGTGGATTTATTCCCGGCATTCGTCCCGGCAATCATACGGCGGAATATGTGGATAATATTTTGACGAAAATTACATTGCCGGGATCGATTTTTCTGGCGATCATTGCTATTCTTCCGACCGGGATGATGCGGCTGGGAGTAACACCGAGTTTCGCCTCGTTCTTTGGCGGTACAAGTTTATTAATTGTTGTCGGCGTCGCGCTTGATACTCTGCAACAGGTCGAATCGCATCTCTTGATGCGTCATTATGACGGGTTTATGAAGAGCGGAAAACTTCGAGGGCGGCGTTGAGTCGACTGTGGCTGCGATGGTTCCTCTGAAAACACAAAAGGAGATCGAACTCATCCGCGAAAGCAGCCGCATTGTAGCCGACGTATTGAAATTAGTCGGCGCAACTGCTCGACCGGGTATCACGACGCTGGAGCTGGACAGGTTTGCAGAAGAGTATATCCGTTCAAATGGAGCAGAGCCGGCCTTTAAAGGTTATGGCTGGGACAAAAGGAATCTGTTTCCGGCGACTCTGTGTACGTCGATTGATTCGGAAGTCGTCCATGGTATTCCGGGCACGCGCGTCTTGAGAGAGGGCGAAATTCTTTCGATCGATGTCGGTGCAAAAAAGGACGGCTATTATGGCGATGGTGCATGGTCCTTTGCAATCGGAGCTGTCGATTCCGAACGGCAGCGGTTGCTGCGTGTAACGGAGGAATCTCTGATGAAGGGCATTGAGCAGGCTGTTGCGGGAAATCGGCTGCATGACATCTCGGCGGCGGTTCAACGCTTCGTAGAATCGAACGGGTTTTCAGTTGTACGTGATCTTGTCGGCCACGGCATCGGAAAGAAGCTGCATGAAGAACCGTCTGTTCCTAATTTCGGAGAAGCAGGAACCGGTCTTCTGTTGAAAGAAGGAATGACGCTTGCCATCGAACCGATGGTGAATAGCGGAACATGGCGGGTCAATGTGGCGGCAGACGGTTGGACGGTTTCAACGGCAGACGGCAGGCCATCGGCACATTTTGAACATACGATTGTTGTGAGAAACGGAAAAGCTGAAATTTTAACGCAGTCATAAAAAAATGGCAAAACAAGGTCCCATAAAAGTTGATGGAGTGATTACAGATACGCTGCCGAACGCGTCGTTTCGTGTGAAGCTGGATAATGGAGTTGAAATCTTTGCCCATATTTCCGGCAAAATGAGAATGCATTACATCAAAATTTTGGTGGGCGACCGTGTGACGGTTGAGATGTCGCCGTATGATTTGTCTAAAGGGCGAATCACGTATCGATATAAATGATTATTGAACAGCCTCAAGCATGAGGAGAAATGAAATGAAAGTTCGTTCGTCGGTTAAAAAATTATGTGAACACTGCAAGATTATCAAGCGCAAAGGTGTTGTGCGGGTGATCTGCAAAAATCCGAAGCATAAGCAGCGGCAAGGATAAGGAGTAAGACGTGGCTCGTATTGCTGGAGTTGATTTACCAAAAAATAAAAGGACCGAAATCGGTCTGACATATATTTACGGTATTGGTGTCAATACCGCAAAGGAAATTGTCGCAAAAGCAAAAGTCGACGGCGATAAGCGTGTCGGCGAATTGAACGATGAGGAAGTAGCGGCGCTTCGATCCATCATTCAATCCGATTACAAGGTGGAAGGTGCGCTGCGCAGCGAAAGCCAATTGAGCATCAAGCGCTTGATGGATATCGGCTGTTATCGCGGCTTGCGCCATCGGAAGGGCTTGCCGGTGCGGGGACAGCGGACGCGGACAAATTCCCGTACTCGCAAAGGAAAGAGAAAAACAGTTGCCGGAAAGAAAAAGACAGCAGAAAAGAAGTAACAATAATTTAAAGTCATCGTAAAGGAAGACTTCATTGGCAAAGCAAGCAGCAGCACCAGTAGCAAAAAAGAAAAAGAAAGTCCATGTCGATGCAAACGGTAAAGCATTCGTCAAAGCTACGTTTAACAATACGATCGTGACGTTGACCGATACGTACGGCAATGTGATTGCATGGTCGACTTCGGGCAAAAATGGATTCAAAGGATCGCGCAAAAGCACTCCGTTTGCCGCTCAGGTTGCTGCGGAAGCGGCGGCCAAAGAGGCACACGATCTCGGATTGCGCAGGGTCGAGGTCTTTATTAAAGGACCGGGAGGCGGTCGTGAAGCGGCTGTTCGCTCCCTGACAACGGCCGGTCTTGAAGTGACCATCATTCGGGATATTACACCGGTTCCGCATAACGGCTGCCGTCCGCCAAAACGGCGAAGAGTCTAAGAATTTCAGATTGCATCCCGTAAAAAACACGGGACGCAAATCGAGAATTGCAAATCGAAAATATTTGAGGAGAATTATGGCGAGATACGTTGATGCCAATTGCAAATTGTGCCGCAGGGAAAAGCAAAAGCTTTTCTTGAAAGGAACGAAGTGTTTGACGGAAAAATGCCCGCTTGAAAAGCGATTATACGCACCGGGTCAGCATGGCCAATCAAGACGCATGCGAACTTCGGAATACGGCATTCAGCTGCGGGAAAAACAAAAAGTTCGCCGAACATACGGCGTGCTGGAAGCTCAATTCCGTAATTATTTCGAACGTGCGGCAAAGCAGAGCGGCCGTACGGGAGATGCATTGGTAAAACTTCTTGAACGGCGCCTTGACAACGTCGTCTATCGTCTGGGTTTTGCGCCTTCCCGCAAATCGGCACGCCAGCTCGTTCTCCATCGTCACTTGCTTGTCAATAACCAAATCGTTGATGTGCCTTCGTTTCTGTTGAATCCAGGCGATGTTATTCAAATACGGGAGCACAGCAAAAAACTCGCGCTCATACACGATTCTTTGAAGCGCGTAAAAGATTCGTCCATGCTTGCATGGTTGAGCGTCGATAAGGCGACCCTGAGCGGGACGTTTATCAATGTTCCAGAACGCGCGGATGTTCCATTGAATGCGAATGAACAATTGATTGTTGAATTGTATTCGAAGTAGGAAACGAGTAGATAATCACTTTATAATCCTCGTTTTATTTTCGAGGGAAAGAAAACTATGAGCACAGTACAAATGCCAGAACAGGTCGAACTTGAACAATCGACGGCAACCAATACTTTTGGAAAATTCATTCTTCAACCGTTGGAAAAGGGATTCGGCGTTACCATCGGTAATTCAATGCGGCGCGTCTTGCTTTCTTCCTTGCCCGGAACAGCAATTACGGCCATCCGCGTGGAAGGTATTCAGCACGAATTCTCGACCATCAAAGGTATGGTAGAAGATGTCGCTGATTTTATTCTAAATCTCAAGCAGGTCCGCATACGGCCGACGAATAAAAAAGCGGCAAAAGTAACTCTTCCGCTCAAAGGACCTGCAACATTGACGGCGGGAGATATTGCAAAGTTTACGCAGGAAATTGAAATCCTTAATCCGGATCTTCACCTTGCAACGCTGAATAAAGATGCGAATTTCGAACTTGAACTGCGCCTCGGACGCGGAAAGGGATATATTCCAGCGGAAGAAAATAAAGCTGCAGATCAGCCCATTGGAACCATAGCTATCGATTCGATCTTCACGCCTATAAAAAACGTAAAATTTATTGTTGAACCGACGCGCGTCGGCGGCCAGACAGATTTTGAAAAATTGATTCTTGAGATCGAAACCGACGGTTCCATGACCCCGGAAGAAGCGGTAACTCATGCGGGGAAAATTATGCGTGATCATGTTCAATTCTTTATCAATTTCGGCGTAGAACCGGAAGCGGAGAAAGCTGAAACGGAACAAGAAGCCGAAGTGTCGCGCATTCGAAAGGTGCTCAGGATGTCCGTCGATGAGCTTGAACTTTCCGTGCGTTCGCATAATTGCCTGCGTTCTGCTAATATCAAAAATATGGCCGATTTAGTGCGGCGGAGCGAGTCCGAACTTCTAAAATTCAGGAACTTCGGCAGAAAATCGCTTGCCGAGTTGTCCGAAATTATTGAGCAGCATGGATTGAATTTTGGAATGGATGTCGATAAATATTTGAAAGAAGGAAGCGAGTAATCGCTTCGGAAGGAAAAAGAACGTATGCGCCATTTAAAAGCAGGACGAAAGCTTAAACGCACAGCAAGTCATCGCAAGGCTACACTTGCCGCGTTGGGTACATCCCTGATTATTCATAAACGAATAAAGACTACGGTTGCGAAAGCAAAAGAAGCTCGCATGTATGTTGAAAAAATTATTACACGTGCGAAAAATGCCGTCGCTCAAGAAACCGGAACAGAGAAGAAAAATATTGCAGCACGCCGTGAAGTTTTTTCGATACTCCGGAGCAAAACAGCAGTCGCGGAGTTGTTTAAGGAAATTGCTCCGAAAGTTGCTTCGCGGGCCGGCGGTTACACGAGGGTTGTCAAATTAGGCCGTCGTCTCGGCGACGGTGCCGAAGTGGCAATGCTGGAACTGGTGGATTTCAATATCGGTCAGGATAAAAGTGCAGTTAAAACAGCAAAGAAGTCGGCGGCAAGAAAGAAACAGATACCCAAAAAGAAAACTGCAAAAAATACAACCGCAGAGGAAGACGTGCAGCAGCCGGAATCGACACACGATGTTTCTACTCCGGATGCAGGAGCGGTCAATGCAGAAACGACAAAGGATAGCTAAGCGCTATCCTTTTGTGCTTCTATAACTTTGGGAGAAAGAATAATATGTTAAAAATAAATTCGGCGGAATTTTTACAGGGTGTAGCAGATCTTCATCAATTACCGAAGAACGAGCTGCGCGAGATTGTATTTATCGGCCGGTCGAACGTAGGTAAATCGTCGTTGCTTAATAAAATCTGCAACAAGAAAAATCTTGCACGTTCAAGTTCCACACCCGGCAAGACGCGTGAGATTAACTATTACATTATCAACAATGAATTTTATTTTGTTGATCTTCCCGGATACGGCTATGCAAAAGTTCCGGAACAAATGAAAGCCGGATGGAAACGGCTCATTGAGGATTTTCTAAAAAGAGAAGAAAAAATCGGATTGGCTCTCCAGTTGATTGATTCGAGGCAAGAACCGACACCTCTGGATCTCATGATGATGGACTGGCTTGAATATTATGAAGTACCATATTTATTGGTATTGACGAAATCAGATAAGCTGCCTTTTAGTAAACTTGGCAAGCAAATCGATATATATAAAGAACGATTCCATGCACAGATTGCCGATGGAAGCTGCCGGGGGATAGTGCCGTTTTCTGTGGTCAGCGGCGTTGGCCGCCTGGAATTGCTGAAAGATATGGAAGATCATATAGAACCTCCTCGAAAGAGCAGAAAAGAAGCAGTTTAGAGAAAAGACCCCGCAAAGACGGGGTCTTTTTTTGTGCGTTTCCGGTCGGAATTATTGCCAGGAATTTCAAATTTAGATTCATAGAGCGAAATAATATCAAAAAACACTTGACAAACTCAAGGACAAGTTATATATTTTTACAAATTTAGATCAAACATATAAAAGAAGGAGGTGTAGACCTGTTTTGCACAAAAACACTATTGTGCAAATGTAAGCCTATTTGTAAAGATTTCTTACCTGTTTACTCTTTTTGGGAATGATCCGAGAGTAAATCCTTTTCGCACAAAACATTTCTCTTAGAAGGAGGTCTGCTTATGTCTGGGAAAAAGGATTCGACCTAAGTTGTTTCGGTAAGCTGCAAGCTCAAAGAGAAGAATGCAATTTAAAAAGTTTCTTTTCTCTTTCTTTTTTTCCCTTAAGTGCATATACATTGAAAAAAAATTAGTTGTGCACTGCGATTTTGTTTTTGATCCACATTAATGAATCAATTTTTTAAGAGGAGCCTATTTATGAAAAAAATCTGTGGCTACGTCCTTTTTGCTGTTATGTTGCTTGCGGTGGTCGCAAACGCAGCATTAGCGCAGAATGGTACAATTAAGGGTGTTGTAACCGACGATCAGACCGGTGCCACTCTTCCGGGCGCGACAGTGCTTGTAGAGAAAACTGCCTATGGCGCGGCAACCGATCAGGATGGAAAGTATATTATTGCAAATCTTCCTCCGGGATCGTATTCATTATTGGTACGATTTGTCGGCTATACTCCGGTCCGGCAATTGATAACAATTGGTGCCGGTGAAGAGCAAGTAGTCGATTTTAAATTGACGGCCAGCTCTGTTCAAGTCAATCCTGTTGTTATAACTGCGATTGGAACTGCGGCTGAAAGAGAAAAACTTGCGGTCACAGTCTCCAGTGTTGATGATAAGGAACTGGAAACGGCCGGTGCACACGACGTCATTACCGACCTTGCGGCTAAAGCCCCCGGCGTCTATACGACGGAAACAACCGGCGACCCTGGTTCCGCAACAAGAATTATTTTGCGCGGTGCTCGTTCGTTAAATAACGATAACCAGCCTCTCGTTGTCGTCGACGGTATCCCTATCCTCAGTTCGGTGAACGACGTAGATGGCAACAATGTCGGCGGTGTTGCAGCAGAATCCCATTTAACCGATATTAATCCGAACGACATTCAATCCATTGAAATCTACAAAGGACCTTCTGCCGCATCCATCTGGGGATCGCGTGCCGCCAATGGTGTTATCGTCATTACAACGAAGAACGGCAAAGTCAGCGGACTCTCAGCCGGAAGAAAATTAAATCTCTCCGTGCGTACTCAGGTTTATGTGGATGATATATCGAAATCGTATCCTTTGCAAACAAGCTTTGGAGAGGGTATTGAGGGCGGCTTTATCAATGGTTACAGCTTTAGCTGGGGCGATCCCATCTTTTTGCGCAGCGGCGGAGCAGATGTGACTTCCGGCGGTCCCTATGCAATTACAGCAAAAAATTCCAAGCAAACTTATGATCATGCTGCCGAACTTTACCGGTCGGCGGTTTCAACAGATTTAGGCATAACTTTACAAGGCGGCGATGAATGGGGCGATTATTACCTCGATATGGATCAGTTATTCCAGCAAGGTATTATTAAAGCCAATTCAGATTTAAAACGTTCATCTGCAAAAGCTAATGTTTCAAGAAAGTTTTCGGAAGATTTTACTATTCGTGTCAATGCAAACTATATAAAATCAATAAGCGATCGTATTCAACAAGGATCGAATATATCAGGATTGCTTCTGGGCGCATATCGAACGCCGCCTGATTTTAACAACAGTCCGTATCTTGTCAATTATACCGATCCATCGACTGGCGTAATTTCCTACAACGTTCAACGTTCCTATCGTGATCCGACAGGAAATCCGGCAGGGCGGATCGGTTACGATAATCCATTATATGTTATCAATGAGATCCCGACTACTTTCAACACGGATCGCTTTATTGGATCAGCGGATATGTCGTACGATGCTGCAAAGTGGCTGAATTTTACATTCCGCAACGGCGTAGATACGTACACGGAAGATCGAGCCACAAGTTATCCGTACAGAGATGCTGCATTTTCTACGGGATTTTTATCAAGGGAAGTGATCGGCGAATATCAGATTAATAGCGACCTTATGGGAACGATAACACAAAAATTTTCCGATGATTTCAATACATCATTACTCGTCGGATTCCATTTGGATCATCACAGCCTTAGTGATTTGTACACGCAAGGGACACAATTTTTAATTACGAGTGGTTTGTTTGCGATGCAAAACTGCGAGAGCGTGACATCATCGGAATACTATTATACGATGAGAACAGCGGCTCTGTATGGTGAGTTGAAGTTCCAGTTCTTCGATCAGGTGTTTTTAACGATGACCGGACGTAATGAAAGCGCTTCCACTTACGGTGCTGATGTTGCAAAAACGTATTTCTATCCTTCAGCGAATTTGGCATGGCAATTTACACAATTGCCGGATCTCAAGGACGATGCAACGCTCAGTTATGGTAAACTTCGTGTTGCGTATGGAACTGCTGCAAACCAGCCGTCCGTATTCCAGACAGATACATATTATCCAACAGCGTCAACAAGCGATGGATGGGCATCGACAACAACCCTTCTCGATGCGACCAGCCCTCTTTACAACGGCGGTATCCAGCGTTCAACAACGATGGGAAATGCAGATCTCAAACCGGAAATGACGGCTGAAACAGAGTTCGGCGGTGACTTCAGATTCTTGAGTGATCGCACCTCATTGAATGTGACGCAATATTCCAGCAAAACAACAGATGCTATCCTTGCCATGCCTATTGCACCTACCGCCGGTTTCACGAGCGAGTGGGCAAATGCAGCCACGATTGAAAACAAAGGCACTGAAGTGCAATTGACTATCGATTGGCTCCATTCCGGAGGATTTTCATGGTCTTCGACAATCAATTGGTCGAAGAATAAAAACGAAGTAACTTCCTTGCCTGCCGGCGTCACTTCTATCTTCTTAGCAGGATTCGAGGATCCAAGTTCGCGTGCAATTCTTAATCAGCCGGTCGGTGTTTTATACGGCACACGATGGGATAGAAATGCGGATGGAAGCATCAAACTTGATGCCAATGGATTTCCCATTGAATCGGAAACAGACGGAATTATCGGTGATCCGAACCCCGATTGGAGAGGAAGTATTACCAATACGTTCCGCTTCGAACGCTTAACTTTAAATGTTGTTTTTGACATCAAGAAAGGCGGGCAAGTGTGGAACGGAACAAAAGGCGCTCTGTATTATTTCGGAACGCATAAAGATGAAAATACATGGACAACCGTTAATGCAACCACAGCCACGACGGTAAAAGATTATGAAGGATTGACGGTCTCTGATCTGTATACAGATCAGGCCAGCGCTGTTACCAAAAATAATGATGGTTCGTATTCTTTCCGCGGTTATATTAAGAATTTCGGCGGCGGACCTGTTGTGATTGACGAATTCTATTACTGGGATGGTCCGGGATCCGGATTTACGGGACCATCCGAACAATTTATTGAAGACGGCGGATTCGTTCGTTTAAAGGAAGTAACACTTGCTTATACATTCCCGCTGCAGTTTATCGGTTTGCAAAATGCAACGGTCAGCGTAACAGGCAGGAACCTGTTATTATGGACAAAATATACCGGTATTGATCCCGAAACAAACTTGACCGGTCCGACCAATGGTCAGGGGCTGGATTATTTCAATAATCCAACCACGAAAACATGGGTCTTTTCCTTAAAGTTTGATTATTAATTATGAGGAGCATAGACATGAGATTGAAATATATCATATATCCTCTTGCAATCATAGCATTGATGGTAATGCTCAATGGATGCGAGAAATTTACAGAAGGTTTTAATACCAGTACTGTGGCTGCGCTGGATGCTTCATCGCAGCAGCTTTTTTCCGGAGCGCAGCTTGGTTATATGCAAACCTTTGAAGGAGGCCTGGCGCGGATTGCGGCCATCATTACGCAGCAAGCGACTGGAGCTGAACGTCAATATGGAGCCTATCAAGTTTATACGCTTACGTCGCAGGATTTCATTAATGATTGGGCGACTGCATATGCAAACTGCTTCGCCAACCTCAAGCTAACTGAAAAGAAAGCGGCAGCGAGTGCACAAAGAAATCTTCTCGGTGCAGTGCAAGTTACCGAAGGATTGGAAATGGGAACATTAACAGCTCTCTGGGGAGATGTTCCGTATACTCAGGCTGCACAGGCGCCTCTTATTAATCAGCCCGTTTACGATCCGCAAACGGCAGTCTATGATTCGGTACAGGCGCTTCTTTCGAGAGGTATTGCCAATCTTACGCCGCCAGTTGACAAAACACTGTCAACGGATATTTTTAGTTCAGCTAATAGCCTTACTTCCTGGACTAGATTGGGTTATTCTGCTAAAGCTCGCTATTATATGCATGTCGCGAGGCTGCAGAGTTACTCCGCGGCGAGCTTGAATAATGTGATTACCAACGGATTACTGGGCATCATTGCGACGGATGGGACACAGGATGTGTCATTCATCCACGGCTCCAACGAAGGAGAAGATGAGAATCTTTGGTATTCATTTCTCGTAGATGATCGCAGCGGTTATATGGACGCAAGTGTAACATTTGCCGAGCCAATGTTATATTATCGCGATGTGGATGGAAAATCCAATGATTCTGCGCGCTTTGCTTACTATTATTATAATGCTGGTTATTGGGATTTGAATTATTATACTCCGAACGGAGCTTTTCAAAGCGGTAATACATACCCGGCATTCCGCGCCTCTGAAACATTACTGCTGATTGCGGAAGCTTATTACCGTCAAGGCGATGCTGCAGATGCTCTGACGTATTTGAATAACGCTCGAACATATGCAAATAATGTTTTCGGATCGAACCTGGCTCCTTTTGTTGCAGGCGATTTACCGGGTGCAAGCTTGTTGCAGGCGATTATAAATGAACAATATCTTGCATTAGCATTCCAGTTAGAAGTCTTTGATTTTGCCCGACGTGTGAATTATCATTTCACGTACAAGGATTCTACAGGAGTCATGCATTCGATGACGCCAACGGATCAGTCTTCGGTATTTCCTCAACGATTCCTGTATTCACAGGATGAAATAACGGCCAATCCGCATGTGCCGGTGACGACGTTGAAAGAAGTAACGACTGTTAATTCAACGGCTGTGAGCGGAGGTTATTAATTCCCAGTTGTTGTAGTGAGCAGAACATTTGAAAAAAGAAGCCCCGCTAGAAAATAACGGGGCTTCTTTTTATAGAAACCTCTCAGAGAGTTGATTCTATTCTCTTAAAATTGTATGTACTATGTAAAGATGATGGAAACAGCAGCGATGACCGTCTTTTATCATTTCATGAAAATTTAATAATCCCGGAAAAATGTCAGAGAGTCATTCGATGAATTTGTTGTGTATACTCACCGCTTTTGTCTTCGGAGTATACATACCGGCGCAGGATAGTGCAAACGGTCTTCTCTTGATCGAAGAAGGAACATTCGGTTCTTTTGAGGATGCAAAAAGAATCTACATCGATTATCAACAAAGAATTTTCGTTACTGACGTCCATACACATCAAGTATCCATGTTCTTAAGGCCTCAAGCCGAGCCTAAGCTTATCGGCGGATACGGCTGGTCGCCGACCAGCTTTGATACTCCGACCGGTGTTGTTACGGACGGCGTAAATGTGTATGTCAGCGATTACGGCAACCGGCGTATCCAGCGCTACGACCGTTCTTTGAATTTTATTTCCACATGGTTTTTGGCCGGCAATGATGATGATTCCAAAAATTGCGGGTACCCGCTGGGTGCGGCATTATCGAATTCCGGAGAGTTCTTTGTGCTCGACGGCGAGAATAACAAAATCGTTAAATATTCCTCAGACGGCGTATTCGACCGCACATTCGGCGATATCGATGCAGCGGAAGGGAAATTACAAAAACCGCTTAAGCTTCTCATTTCGGAATCACAGCAACTCTATGTGTTGGAACCGGAAAGGCTCTGTGTGTATGATGTTTATGGCAACTTTGTGCAGGAAATCGGAAAAACCCTGCTTCATCAAGCATGTGGATTCTGTATTGCACTTGAGAAAATCTGGGTTGTTTCGCCGGATACGCTTTATTGCTTTTCTCTCGATGGCCGGCAGAGTACGGTGCTGCCGGTGAAATATATCATTTCAGAATCGCCGCTTCAAAATCTACGTGATGTAGGGTCGAGCGAAAACTTTATTTATCTGCTTACAGATACAGCAGTGCATCGGATGCGGATAAGTCATTAACAAAGCCATACAATCGTACCCTTGACAATCGTTTTGAATAGCGCTACTTTATAGCAAAAATCGGGATCAAGTTCACGAATAAAGGAGCAAAAGGTTATGGCAACACGGAGTATCAACAAAGTAATATTGATCGGAAACCTGGGTCAGGACCCGGAATTGCGTTATACAAGCGGCGGTGTGGCGGTAGCAACATTCAGCCTGGCAACGAACGAGAACTGGAAAGATCAGGATGGAAATGCTCAGGAAAAAACGCAATGGCATAACCTTGTAGCCTGGAGAAAATTGGCGGAAATTTGCGGAGAATATCTTAAAAAAGGAAGTAAAGTATATATCGAAGGAAGATTGCAATATCGCAACTATGACGATAAAAATGGCGTGAAGCGCTATGTTACTGAAATTGTCATTGATCAAATGTTGATGCTTGATAGTAAAGGAGCATCGAGCGGAGCTTCCGATTTCGTACCTGCTGCGCGTTCAGAAGAGCCTGCTCCGCCCGAGAAAGCAGACGATCTGCCTTTCTGATGTTTGTCTCATAATGTTGGATGAAAAAACCCTGGATTTTTTCCGGGGCTTTTTTTTAAAATGAGTGACTCAAAGCCATGTATGTGTCATATTGAAAAAATGCAACTCAGCGCATTTTAAAAATATTTTGCCCACCTATCAAATATTTCCTTATAGCCGGCGTTCCTATGGGTGCATTGTAGTTGCGACGGATCGTCGCGTATAATGTTGTAAATTCATGCGGTTATACCGAAACCATTGTCATATATTATCGGGAGGTTGTCTCGGATGGCGTCCGACACCACCCGCCTGAATGACTGCGTCAACAGTCGGGCAGGCTGGTGTCGGCTACAGGGATGCGTGCCGTTGAGAAATTTGCTTTTTGAGCTTCTTTTCGCTTAATTTAAATGTTCAGCACCCTTGGGAGAGATGGCCGAGTGGCTGAAGGCACAGGTTTGCTAAACCTGCATAGTGGGAAACTGCTATCGAGGGTTCGAATCCCTCTCTCTCCGCAGTACTCTATGGCGATTTGATTACAGCTTGCGGCCATTGCACAACAGCTAAAGCGTTGAATTCTTTAAGAACCCGACGCTGAATACGTTGGGATTTTTTTTATTGATAACAATATTACGAAGAATTCCGGAAGCGCCGGATAATCGGTTGAATGAAAAATACTTTTCTCGATATTTTGAAACAAAAAATTATCGTCTTTGACGGTGCGTCCGGGACCCATATCCAGGGACAGAATCTTACACCGGACGATTTTGGCGGTGAGAATCTTGCGGGATGCAATGAAGTTCTGGTATTCTCAAAACCATCTGCAGTAGAGAATGTTCATCGGGATTATCTGGAAGCCGGATGTGATGTCATCGAGACCGATTCGTTCGGCGGGACGAGCGTCGTTCTTGCAGAATACGGATTGCAGGATCGGGCATATGAATTAAACGCGCAATCAGCCCGCATTGCCAAGCGCATAGCGGATGATTATTCTCATTCCGGGCACAAACGGTTTGTTGCCGGTTCCATGGGCCCCGGAACGAAGCTTCCCTCACTCGGTCATATCTCATTTGAAGACCTGGCCCTGGCCTATGAAATTCAGGCGCGTGGACTCATCGAAGGAGGAGTCGATCTTCTGTGCATCGAAACGTGTCAGGATATTCTGCAGACAAAAGCTGCATTGTTCGGTATTACCTCCTGCCTTCAGCAATTACGGAAACGAATTCCCATTATCGCTTCGGTAACCATCGAGTCGATGGGAACCATGCTGTTAGGAACCGAAATATCGGCGGCATTGACGAGTCTCGAGCCGTACGATATCGATGTCCTCGGCTTGAATTGTGCTACGGGACCAAAAGAAATGTCGGATCATATCCGGAGCCTCTCCGGATTGAGCCCGCTGCCCATCTTTGTTATGCCGAATGCCGGCATGCCGGAAAACGTCGGCGGCCAGGCGCACTACCATCTTACACCGGAAGAATTTACGCGGTACCTCACGCATTTTGTCAAAGAACTCGGTGTCAATGTTGTCGGCGGCTGCTGCGGAACGACCCCCGAGCACATCCGCCAGCTTGCACAGGGCGTAGGTCAATGTTCTCCGAAAGAACGAAAGTACAAATTCATACCGAGCGTTTCGAGTTTGTATCATGCCGTGTCTCTGCGGACCGATAATCCTCCGACCATCGTGGGCGAACGGGCGAACGCGAATGGAAGCAAATTGTTCCGCGACCTTCTCCTGAAAGAAGATTGGGAGGGCATCGTTGCTATGGGCCGTGAACAGGTCAAGGAGGGTTCGCATCTCCTCGATGTCTGTGCTGCCTATGTAGGCCGGAATGAAACGGCCGATCTTAAGGAAATTATTTCGCGATTCAACCGGCAGGTCACAGCGCCGCTCATGATAGATTCCACGGAACCCGCCGCACTTGAGTCGGCGCTCCGGCAGATCGGCGGGAAAGCCATCGTCAATTCGATCAATCTTGAAGACGGCGAAGCTCGTCTTGGAAAAATTATAACACTGTGCAAACGATATGGCGCAGCCGTAGTAGCTTTAACTATCGATGAGCAAGGGATGGCAAAGACGGCGGAGAGGAAGCTTGCAGTTGCAAAGAGGATCTATGATCTTGCCGTACATTCCTACGGAATGCGCCCGCACGATATTATTTTCGATGCGCTGACTTTTACACTCGGTTCCGGGGATGAAGAATTCCGCCGTTCGGCAGTCGAAACGCTGGAAGCGATCAAACTCATTAAAAAGGAATTACCGGAAGTACATACATCTCTCGGAGTCAGCAACATCTCTTTCGGGCTTGCACCGACGGTTCGAAACGTTTTGAACAGTGTCTTCCTCCATTATGCCGTTCAGGCCGGATTGGATATGGCGATTGTGCATGCTTCGAAAATCCAGCCCCTCTATACTATCGATGCCAAAGGAAGAGAGCTTGCACATAAAGTTATCTTTGATGAACGGCAATGGGACGGGGAAGGCGAAAAGAGAAAAGTCGTCTTCGATCCGCTTGTCGAATGTATGGCCTATTATGCGGGTCGAAGAACGGCGAAAACAGAGACGCCTCCTGATACCGGTGTAGCAATTGAAGAACGTTTGAAGAGCCGTATTATTGACGGCAATAAAGTCGGCCTGCAGGCCGATATCGAGGAAACGTTAAAATCACATGCGGCCCTGGAAATTATAAATTCTATCTTATTGGATGGGATGAAAGTGGTCGGGGAATTGTTCGGTTCGGGTCAAATGCAATTGCCGTTTGTGCTGCAGTCTGCGGAAGTTATGAAAACTGCCGTAGCACTCCTCGAGCCGTATATGGAAAAAACTGAGAGCAGCCGCAAAGGCACGATGGTAATCGCAACCGTTAAAGGAGATGTTCACGATATCGGAAAAAATCTCGTCGATATCATTCTGACCAATAACGGTTATCGGGTTGTCAATCTCGGAATTAAATGTCCTATCGAAAAAATGATCGAAGCAGCGGAGCGCGAACATGCGGATGTCATTGGAATGAGCGGGCTTCTCGTGAAATCGACCTTGGTGATGAAAGAAAATCTGGAAGTTCTCAATGAGCGAAATATTTCCCTGCCGGTTATTCTCGGCGGAGCGGCTCTGACAAGGCGTTATGTGGAACAGGAGCTGCGATCGGTCTACAGGGGCACCGTATTTTATGCAAACGACGCTTTTGCCGGTCTGAAGATTATGGAGGACATTAAACATGGAACCGCCGGTTATGATTCCGCGGCAAAAGAGACCGGGGACGAAGAATCGTTGACGGGTTCCGAAGCAAAAATTGCTCTCATGCTTGCTGAGGAAAAAGATATACCGAAAAAATCTTCGGTGCGAACGGATGTCCCGATTCCTATACCCCCTTTTTGGGGAACAAAGATTGTCGATTCGATAGAACTTGAAGAAATATTCCCGTTTGTCAATGAAGCTGCACTTTTTCGCGGTCAATGGAGGTTAGTGCGTGGAACGATGGATGCAGAAGAATATCGGAAAAGCATCCAAGAAAAAGTGATTCCGGAATTTGAACAATTGAAGCAAATGGTTCAGCGCGAGCGGCTGCTTGTTCCGAAAGTCGTGTATGGCTTTTTCCCTTGCCAATCGGATGGAAACGATTTGATTGTATACCGGATCGATTCTCTATCACTTCCGGCTGTCGATCCTCAATCGATGAAGGAGCAGTTAAGGTTTACTTTCCCCAGGCAGGAAAACGACAGGTTTCTCTGTATCAGCGATTATTTTGCTTCAGTCGAATCTAAGAAGATCGATACCGTGGCATTTTCCATGGTGACGATGGGAGAACGCGCATCGGAATATTCGCGCATGCTTTTTGAATCCAACAGGTATAAAGAGTATCTGTACTTTCACGGACTGAGTGTCGAAGCAGCGGAAGCTCTCGCAGAGCTCTGGCACAAAAAAATTCGTACGGAACTCGGTATCGACAAAAAAGATGCCGTCGACATTAAACGGCTGTTCAGCCAGGGTTACCAGGGTTCGCGTTTCAGTTTCGGGTACCCGGCATGTCCGAATCTTGAAGATCATCAGAAATTATTCGAATTGCTTAAACCGGAACGAATCGGTGTAACATTGACAAATGAATGGATGATGCAGCCGGAACAAACAACCGATGCGATCATTGTTCATCATCCGGAAGCTCGATATTTTACAATTCAAAAAAAATAGAAAAACCAACATCAAAGATCAAACAAAGGGAACAACAATGCCAAATCTTATTTTAGTTCGTCACGGCGAGTCTCAATGGAATCTTGAGAATCGTTTCACAGGCTGGGTGGATATTCCGCTGTCTCCAAAAGGAGAACAGGAAGCGAAGGATGCCGGAAATATTTTAAGAGGTTACCGCTTCGATAAAGGATATACTTCCGTTTTGCAGCGTGCTACGAAGACGCTCGAAATCATTCTTGGAATAACAGGACAAGTCGATCTTCCGATCGAGCGGGATCAGGCCTTGAATGAGCGTCAATACGGCGCATTGCAGGGATTGAACAAAGCCGAAACCGCAAAAAAATACGGGGACGAGCAGGTCAAAATATGGCGGCGAAGCTACGATGTTCCGCCTCCTAAAGATAAGACCGAATTAAATCCGGATGGAATTAGTGAGAGTTTAAAGGATACGGCCGCGCGAACATTGCCGTATTTTGAAGCGAAAATTCTTCCCGACATTTTTGCCGGCAAAAATATTATCGTAGCGGCGCACGGTAACAGCCTTCGGTCTATCGTCATGAAGCTCGATTCCCTGACGAAGGAACAGGTAATTGAATTGAATATACCGACCGGCGCTCCTTTGCTCTATGTCTATGACAGCAACGGAAAAATAACAGAACGACGATATTTGATTCAAAAAGCCTAAATATTGGCCGAATTTCCTCTTGCATTTCGGATGTCTCTTTAGCATATTCGTATAAGTGGAACTAAGGCTGTGACAGGCGAAAAACGGCAATTTTGAGTTAAATATTTCATCGTAAGGAGATTATTATGGCAACCAAAATAACGGAAGAGTGTATTAACTGCGGAGCGTGTGAAGCGGAATGCCCCAATACGGCTATTTATTCCGGCGGGACTGCGTATGAATTGAATGGAAAATCGTTTGATGCGCTTTCTGCGGATTTTTACTATATCGTTCCGGATAAATGCACTGAATGTGTAGGACATTTTGACCAGGAACAATGCGCTGCTGTTTGTCCGGTGGATTGCTGCGTTCCCGATCCCGATCACTCGGAAACGGAAGCGGGTTTATACGAAAAAGCAAAAAAGCTCCATCCCGAAAAAACCATTGCCGAGCTTAGTCCTGCAAATTCTCGTTTCCGTAAGTAAGATCTTCAATTATGCAAAGAAAGTCGGTTCTTCAAGAGAGGAACCGACTTTTTTGTTTATGGTGTTATATTCAAGAGAAGGATGGTTGAACTGCCGGGAGAGCATCTGGCACGCTTTCTTTCGATGTTGAAGAAAACAATTTATAGATGGAACAGCCGGTGACACAGAACATTGATTCTCTTCTCTCATTGAACGATGAACCCTTCATATTGTATTAAAACATATGCGTTGGAATTGGGATTTTCCAAAGTCGGGATTGCACGCGCTGAAACGCTGGAAGATGAAGGTGTCCATTTGAGCGAATGGCTAGGACGCGGTTATCAGGCTTCAATGCGCTGGATGGAACGGGATATTCAAAAAAGATCCGCTCCGGGAAATATCGTTTCAGGAGCAAAATCAATTGTCTGCGTTGCAATGAATTATTACAGTTCGCAGCAGCATTCTTCGGAATTGCAGCATGGCAGGATTTCCCGTTATGCGTGGGGAGACGATTATCACGAAATAGTTGGAGCAAAATTGGAGAATCTTTTTCGGTACATCCAATCTCTTATACCCGGTTGTCATGGGAAATATTATGTCGATACGGGTCCGGTTATGGAAAAAGCATGGGCGGTCAGGGCGGGAATCGGATGGCTCGGCAAGAATGCCAATGTCCTGACTCGCGAGTTGGGTTCATGGATTTTTCTCGGTGAAATTATTCTTGATGCGGAACTGGAGTATGACGAACCCGGTTTCGATTTATGCGGAAGCTGCACGGCATGTCTGGATGCGTGTCCGACCGGAGCGATCGTCGAAGATCGGGTAATCGATTCCAATCGATGTATTTCTTATCTTACGATCGAACACCGGGGAGATTTGCCGGAAGCGCTGGCCGGGAAGTTCGATCGATGGATTTATGGCTGCGATATTTGTCAGGATGTGTGCCCGTGGAATTCTTTTGCGAAAGAAACAAAAGAAAAAGGATTCTCGCCGCGCCAGGAAAACAGCGCTCCGAATCTGGAAGAAGTCGCGTCGATGACGCCGGACGAATTCTCGAAGCGGTTTGCAAAAAGCGCAGTCAAGCGGACAAAGCATTCGGGACTCGTACGAAATGCAAAATTCATCCTCAAATGGCCGTAGAGTCCGCCTCGCAGATGGGCAATAAATCATGCCGTGAAAAAAGCGATAAAAAAGCGATATAAGAAACCAATGATCTGTCCGGTAATGTGCGGGACTCTACAAAATAAAAAGTGGATTATTAAAGTTGACATTTAATGTTATGAACATGAAAGCTCAAATTTAAAATATATTCCTCCGCAAAAAAAGAACTTATGTAATTTGAACGGAAAATCTTTTCTGCTTATAATGGATCATATTATAAGCACATAGTAAAAAACGGAAAATTCTATGGAAACTAAAAATCATCGTAAACTCATAATTATCGGTTCCGGACCGGCCGGACTGACTGCGGGGATTTATGCAGGACGCGCCAACCTGCGCCCCTTGGTGTTTGAAGGACAACAGCCTGGCGGACAGCTTACAATTACAACCGATGTCGAAAATTATCCAGGTTTTCCGGATGGTGTGCAGGGACCCGAGTTGATGGAAATCCTGCGGCGGCAGGCGCAGCGTTTCGGAGCGGAACCGGTTTTTAAAACTGTCGAAGCGGTCGATCTCTCTCATCGGCCATTTGCAGTTACAGCAGACGATGAAAAATATACCGCCGAGGCGCTTATTATTGCAACCGGTGCTTCGGCGAAATGGCTAAATATCCCTTCGGAAGGGGAATACAAAGGATACGGCGTTTCTGCGTGCGCTACGTGCGATGGATTCTTTTTCCGCAATCAGCATGTCGCTGTTGTCGGCGGCGGAGATACGGCTTTGGAAGAGGCATCGTATCTAACGAATCACGCTTCTCGTGTGACAATTATTCACCGCCGGAATGAACTCCGGGCATCAATAGCAATGCAGGAACGGGTGAAAAAAAATCCAAAAGTCGATTTCATTTGGGATTCAATTATACAGGAAATACTCGGAACGAAAGACAGTGCACCAAAGAAGATGGCCGGATTGAAGCTGAAAAATTTAAAGACGGGAGATGTAACCGATTTTCATTGCGATGGCCTTTTTCTCGGTATCGGGCATGAACCGAATACACATCTTTTCAAGGGCGTCTTGGAGATGGACAGCATTGGATATCTCAAAACCAAACCGTTTAGAACGGAAACGAATGTTCCCGGAGTATTTGCAGCCGGTGATGTTGCCGATTCGCGATATCGACAAGCAATTAGCGCCGCGGGAAGCGGATGCATGGCTTCGATCGATGCAGAACGTTTTTTGGCGGAAAACGAAAGTGCATCAGGGCATTAAAAATTTTCTCGTTTTCTTTGCATAAGTCTTTTCATGTGAAATTCGATCCCTAAAAGACCCTGAAGAATATCCTCATCTTTTATTGACTTTCCGGCCTCTATTTCATAATTTATTGTCAGATAATAACTTAGAACATTATAGCCTGTACTTTCGTATGTCAAAAACTGCTAAATGGATACTCGGGATTCTTGGTATCTTGATTCTGTTGTTCGGACTTATCGCCCTATCCGTTGTTTCCTGGCTTTTTTCCGATGAGGAAGACACCTCAGTCTCGACATCCGGATCGAAAATTGCCGTTATCGAATTGAAAGAAAAGATTACAGGTTCCGAAGATATCGTGAGGCAATTTAAGAAATACAGGGAAAATAATTCCGTAAAAGCGATAGTCTTTCGCGTGGAATCTCCGGGCGGCGGGGTTGTGGCGAGTCAGGAAATATACGAAGAAGCAAAGAAAACGCGAGATGGCGGCAAGCCGGTTATTGTTTCTATGGGGTCCGAAGCTGCAAGCGGCGGATATTATGTTTCTTGCGGTGCGAGCAAGATAGTTGCCAATCCGGGAACGCTCACCGGCAGCATCGGGGTCATTATGGAGTTCTTGCACTATCATGATTTGATGGCAAAGATCGGTCTCGATGAAACGACTATAAAAACGGGAAAATTAAAAGATGCAGGTTCGCCTTTTCGCAAAACCACGGTCGAAGAAAAAGCGTATTTCAAAATGCTCGTCGCGGATGTGTACGATCAATTTGTCGATGTGGTTGCAAAAGAACGAAAATTAGACCGGAAGTATGTCGAGAAATACGCCGACGGCAGAGTCTTTACCGGCAGGCAGGCTGTCGAGCTTGGTTTTGTAGATACCCTGGGCACGATGGAAGATGCAGTCAATATTGCTGCGTTGTTGGGAGGCATCAAAGGTCGGCCCACCGTAGTAAAAGAGGTGAAACACAAATCTTTTATGGATCGAATTTTTGGCGATGCTGCATCGGATCTTTCGCAGTTGAAAAATGATTTTTTGCATCAGCCTGTTCTCCAGTACAAGTTTACATCTCCCAACTAACAATGGCAAGGATACATTGTGACAAAAGCCGATATCGTTGATGTTATAGCTTCCGCCACTGGCTTGACAAAAGTGGAAACCGAAGCCGTCGTAGATGGATTTATTTCCACCGTCATCAGTGCGATGAAGGAAGGGAAGAATATTGAAATTCGAGGATTCGGAAGTTTTAAAGTAAAAAAACGTAAAGGACGGGTTGCGCGAAATCCTCGAACAGGTGCACAGGTTATGGTGGATGAGCATTATGTGCCGATCTTTAAAGTCTCAAAAGAAATGAAACAAGTTGTCAATGAAAATTTGAAAAAAGGCGTCTGATATGCCGGCTCTGAAACCAAAAATCACATGCGGCGGATGTGGAAATGATATCCTCTTTCTTGCTCCGCGATGTCCCGCATGCGGAGCAGATATCCAATGGCCGGTTGAAAATTCTTCGAAGCAAAAAATGCCATTGGCATCGTGGGGAGCTTCCGGGCAGATACGGGTAGTCATCGTTTTAGCCATAGCGGCAATCGGTATCATTCTCTATGAAGCGGGGATGGAGAAACCGGCAGTATCGATGCAGCAAAGCTCCACCGCGGGGTCTCCGGGAATCGCGGTGCAAAACATAGAAGAAATCAAAGCGCTTGAGAAAACGATCGCCGAAAATCCAAACGACAGTGAAAGCATACTGCGCATGGCGAATGTACTTCATGACAATCAAATGTTCGATAGAGCCATCGGATACTATCAGAGATATCTCGTGAAAAGACCGGAAGATGCCGATGCACGTGTGGATTTGGGAATTTGTTATAAAGAAACCGGCAATCTTGAAAAAGCCCGAAAAGAAATGACGGCGGCATTGCATGACAATCCGACGCATTTGCTTGCACATTTCAATCTCGGCATTGTCGCCCTCGCAGAAGGCAATGTGCAGGAATCGAACGAATGGTTTGAAAAAACAGCGGCTCTTGGACCGGGTACCGAAGTCGGCCAAAGAGCCCAACAGATGTTAAATCAACATAATCAACAATCACTTCAAAAGAACTAAAGAAAGGAAACGCCGTATGCCGTGTGGTCGGAAACGTAAGCGCCACAAAATGGCGACGCACAAGCGAAAAAAACGCTTGCGGAAAATGCGTCATAAGAAGAAGATCCGTTAGGTGCGATCTTGAACATCGTTGAGCCTGTCGCTTCTCAAAGCGGCAGGCCTCGACAGTGCGCAAAATTGTCCTGAAAAATGTTATTGGAAAGATTATTTTCTAAAAATTAATTTATGCATTGAATTATAATGGAGGTTTGTATGGCACAGGAAAATGACAGCATGGCGAAAGGCCTGATCGTAGGCTTCGTTGCGGGAAGCATTATCGGTGCGGCGATGGCATTGCTGTATGCACCGAAATCCGGAAAGGAATTGCGGGCAGATCTGCGTGAAAAAACCGGAGATATAGTCGAAGACGCACAGGAATATATTTCGCGTGCAAAATCCAAGGCAGTTGATATTATCAACGAAAGCAAGGCGAAAGCTTCCACGTTGGTCGACGATGCGCGCCGGCGCGCAGACTCTCTTCTGGGAGATGCCGAACGCATTATGAACGACGCTCGCAGCAAGGGTGAGCGAAATGCATAACCATAGTTTCCTCATCAATCACAACTCATTGAGAAGGGAATCTGAGTGGAAACATTAGTCGAGTTATCAAAAATAGCAGCTCTCTTAAGTGCTTCGGCACTCTGCATCTATCTCATTGTCGTCCTGATACGTCTGAAAGCGGTTCTCGAAACAATTCAGCATGAAATCGTGGAATTGAACAAATATCTAAAACCTGTACTGGAAAATCTTGCAATCATTTCCGACAAGATGCGCGCCATTGCATCGAAAATTGACGATCAAGTTAATATGATCAACGGTGTGTTCGTCGCATTCCGCCGCATCTCGGACAATATCGTCCGCTTTGAGGGAAATATTCAGGATATCCTGGAAAAACCGTTTTCACAGATCGGTTTGATGCTGAGTACAATTTTCAGCCGCTTCGGATCTTTTTTCGGCTCGAAAAGCTGATAAAGATCTTCAGTTGTACAGGAGGCGCATTCTCATAACAAGTTTTTCTCAAAGGAGAAAGTCCATTGTCAAAAACCATAGCAAAAGAATATTCTGTTGATAAGATTCGCAATATAACACTCATCGGTCACGGAGGCTCGGGGAAAACCACGCTGACCGAGTCGTTGTTGTTTGTTTCCGGAACCGCAGCGCGGATGGGACGCGTTGAAGACGGTTCAACGATCTCCGACTATCATGCGGATGAAATTGAACGAAAAATTTCCATCAATGCAGCGCTGCTGCATACGGATTGGCAGGGAACGAAAATCAATATTCTTGATACTCCGGGATATTCCGATTTCACGGGAGAGGTCGTGTCTTCGCTGCATGTTGCCGACCTCGCCATCGTCGTGCTCAAATCGGTCGAAGGAGTGGAAGTCGGTTCGGAAATTGTTTGGAATAACGCCAAAAATTTGAACATTCCGACGATGATCGACATCAATAAACTCGATAATGAAAACGCCGATTTTGACCGGGTCGTTGAAACTGCAAAAGAACGTTTCGGTCATGATGTCGTCGCTGCGCAATTTCCCGTCAATCAGGGATCGGCATTCGACAGCGTGGTCGACCTCATAAAGATGAAGCTGTTGAAATTCGATAGGGACAGCAGCGGAAAGTTAAGCGAAAATGAAATTCCGGGCGATTTAAAGCAGAAAGCAGATCAACTCCATGAAGAACTGATCGAAAAAATTGCCGAAACAGACGAAGCCCTGATGAATAAATTCTTCGAGGCGGGAACGCTGGATGAGAACGATCTCAGCATCGGATTGCGTTCGGCTCTTCTACAGCGAAAAATATTTCCTATTTTTTGCAGCGCATCGACAACAGGCATAGGCGTCGTTCCGCTGTTGAATTTTTTCGTTGCGTATGCGCCGTCGCCGAAGGACCGAGGCGCCGTAAAAGCAATAAGCGGTCAGGAGAAAAAAGAAATAAGCCTGGAACCCAACCCGTCGAAAGAACCGTCGCTGTTTGTCTTTAAAACGGTATCAGAAGAACACGTCGGTGAACTTTCTTTTTTTCGCGTCTACACCGGCATTATAACGCCGGGACTCGATTTGCAGAATCAAACGAATGGAAAAGCGGAGCGCCTCGGACAGATCTTTGTTATGAACGGCAAAGAACGGCAGGAAGTCGCAAGACTCGTTGCGGGAGACATCGGCGCAGTTGTAAAATTGAAGGATACGCATACGAACAATACGCTTACCGGGCGTACACTTGCAGTCGATTATCCGCCGATACTATTCCCGGAACCGGTCATTCGCATGGCTATCAAATCGAAGGTCAAAGGCGAGGAAGATAGAATAGCCAACGGTCTGCATTCTCTCCATGAAGAAGACCCGACCTTTCTTGTCACTGTCGATGGGAAGCTCAGCCAGACGATTATTGCGGGTCAGGGTGAATTGCATTTGCTGATCGTGACAAAACGGTTGAAGCAAAAATACGGTGTCGAAGTTGATCTTTTCGAACCGAAAATTCCGTACAAAGAAGCTATCCGAGCCGTTGTTGAGGATTCCGAATATAAACATAAGAAACAGACGGGAGGCCGCGGCCAGTACGGTCATGTACATCTGAAAATCGAACCCCTGCCGCGCGGCGGCGGATTTGAATTTGAAGATGCCGTCGTCGGCGGTGTCGTGCCAGGTCGGTTCATTCCGGCTGTGGAAAAAGGCGTTATCGAAACCATGCAAAAAGGGGTTATCGCCGGCTACGAAGTGGTCGATGTAAAGGTTACCATATTCGACGGTACCTATCATGCAGTGGATTCGGATGAACATTCATTTAAGATGGCCGGCACGATGGCCTTCAAAAAAGGTATTCTGGAAGCCAAGCCGATTCTCCTGGAACCGATCAACGAAATCGAAGTTACCGTTCCGGAAGAATTTATGGGCGACGTTATGGGCGACCTTTCGGGACGCCGCGGGAAAATTCAGGGCATGGAAGCCGAAGGTTATTTCCAAAAGGTCAAAGCGCTCGTTCCGATGTCGGAAATTCATAAATACTCCACTATTCTTCGTTCCATGACGCAAGGACGCGGTGTTTTTAAAACGAAGTTCTCGCATTATGATGAAATGCCGAGAGAAACGGCGGAGAAAGTCATCGAGGCTCACGGAAAACTTAAAGAAGCAGAAGAATAAAATATTGCCGTATGGTAAAGAACAACGCCCTGCACATGCGGGGCGTTGCTGTTATACGAACTGCAAGCGTCGAACCTGAGAAGAGAAAAAGTCGAAGGAAGGTTTTTTTCGGTGTGGAATCTTGTATGCCGGGGAAAAGGATTCCGGTGTTCGGCGTAAAATTCCGGAAGAGTATGATCCACAGAAAAAGTGAGCACGGCGATGAGCCGCGGAGAACTTCCTGTTTGTATTTATTTGGACAAATGTAAATTCTTCGATATATTTTCTCAATTTAATTTGTTCTCATTCGAGAGATTGATTATGGAAAAAACGTACATTCAGGATTTACACCGGCACGCCGGCGAAGAAGTCCAGCTCCAAGGCTGGGTGTATAATAAAAGATCCAGCGGCAAGGTAAAGTTTATCATTCTCCGGGACGGTACCGGCCTCGTGCAGGGCGTAATGGTCAAAGGTCAGGTTCCCGATTCGCTCATCGAACAATTCGAGACGTTGACACAGGAATCTTCACTGTCGATCAAAGGAAAAATCCGCAAAGATGAACGCGCACCCGGCGGGTATGAGCTGGAGCTTACGGATATTCCGCATATCTATAACATCGCCCATGAATATCCCATTACTCCAAAGGAACATGGAATAGAATTTCTTGCCGACCGGCGGCATTTGTGGCTCCGTTCCTCGCGTCAGCACGCCATCATGCGCGTGCGCCACCGTATTATCAAAGCGATCCGGGACTTCTTCGATCATCGCGGCTTTACGTTGATTGACTCTCCTATTCTGACTCCGGCTGCTTGCGAGGGAACCTCGACGCTTTTCGAGACCGATTACTTCGATCTCGGCAAGGCATATCTTTCCCAGTCAGGCCAGCTCTACGCTGAAGCCGCTGCGATGGCGTTCGGAAAAACATATTGCTTCGGACCAACCTTCCGGGCCGAGAAGTCGAAGACGCGCCGTCACCTGACGGAATTCTGGATGGTGGAACCGGAAGTAGCTTTTAATGATCTTAATGACGACATGGATCTTGCGGAAGAATTTCTGGAATATATTGTCCAGACGGTTCTTCAGGATTGCGGCCCGGAATTGAAAGTGCTGGAACGGGACACGGCAAAACTGCAGAATGTCAAAAAACCATTCCCGCGCATTACGTACGATGAAGCTGTTAAAATTTTACACGACAAAGGTTTGCCGTTCGAGTGGGGAAGCGATCTCGGCGGCACAGACGAAACGGTGGTGTCGGAACAATTCGACCGCCCGGTCATGGTGCACAGGTATCCCTCAGAAGTTAAAGCTTTTTATATGAAACGCGATCCGCAAAATCCGAAATTAGCCCTTGCCGTCGATGTGCTCGCTCCGGAAGGATATGGAGAAATCATCGGCGGAAGTCAAAGGGAAGACGATCTGGATACGCTTCTGGCGCGGATTAAAGAACATCACCTGCCGGAGGCTGCATTCGAGTGGTACATCGATCTCCGTCGGTTCGGGTCTGTTCCGCATGCCGGATTCGGACTCGGCGTGGAGCGAACGGTTTCATGGATCTGCGGACTTGAACATGTTCGTGAAACGTCCCCGTTTCCGCGTATGATCTATCGTCTGACGCCGTAAAGTAACGTAGAATAAATAGCAAAGAACGAAATTCATCAAAAGGTTACGATGCTCAGAGTCGAAAATCTTCGCAAGGAATACGATACTGTCGTTGCAGTCAACGGCATTTCGCTGGAAGTGCAGCGGGGTGAATTGTTCGGATTATTGGGACCGAACGGCGCCGGCAAAACGACGACAATCCGCACGATCCTCAACATTATAAAACCCGACAGCGGGACGATTTCTTTCGACGGCAAACCATTCGTGAAAGAAATGTGGAACTCCATCGGCTACCTGCCCGAAGAACGGGGACTGTACCGGAAAAATAAAATTATCAATACGATACTTTATTTTTCCTCGCTGAAAGGCATTCCTCATGCGACTGCAAAACGGCAGGCATGGTATTGGCTCGAACGTTTCGGGTTGAAGAACGACGGATACCGGAAAATCGAGGAACTTTCCAAAGGGAACCAGCAGAAAATCCAGCTCATCATAGCCTTGCAGCATCAACCGCAGCTCCTTATTCTGGACGAACCGTTTACGGGACTCGACCCGGTCAATCAGGTTTTGTTGAAGGATGTTTTGCTCGACCTTCGCCGAACGAATGTTGCCATTATTTTTTCTACACACCAGATGGAACAGGTGGAAAAACTATGCGATCACATCTGTCTGATCAATAAAGGGAAACAAGTGCTGGACGGAACCCTGACAGAGATTAAGAAACACTATGGGTCCAATTCCATCCGTCTTGAATATGATGGAAACGGTGAATTTCTTAAAACACTGCCGTTGGTCAAGACGGCCGATGTTTATCAGAATTATGCGGAGCTCGAATTGACCGATATCGGCAGGAGTGCGGAATTTTTTGCCGATGTCAACGGCCGCCTCCAGGTCCGTAAATTTGAGATCGTCGAGCCTTCGTTAAACTCCATCTTTATCAATGTCGTCGGAGGTCCGGATAAACTTACGGAGGCGGCAGGAAAACAGATTCCGGTCGTTGTTCGGCAAAACACCGGGATGCAGCGGCACGCAATGAAAGATGTACGCGTTCGAAAAAAAATGATTTCAATGGTTCTCATGGCTTTGATTTTCGTTCTTTATATCGCCGCACAGATAACCGGGATGATAAAGGGACAGGCGCTTGTTTCGGCGTTTCTTTTCGGCGTATCGGTCTTTTCCGCTGTTCAGTTCTTCCGTGTAAAGCAGCAGGTCGAACGCGAAATGAGATCCGGCAGCGCGGAGGAGGGGAGATGAAAACCAAAGCATTTATCATTGCTAAATGGGAGTTTATCGAGAAAGTTAAATCGAAAGCATTTATCATCTCTCTTATCCTGATGCCGATTGCTATTCTCGGTTTAGCCTTCGTCCCGACTCTCTTTTCGATGAAGGAAGACGATGAACCTGTTGCCATCGGCGTGATCGACCGGACGCAGAGCCTCATCGATCCGCTCGATCTCCGGCTTCAAAAATTATATATACTCAAAGGCGGGCAGCCCAACTATATCCTCCGCAATCTCGACGGACAAAAACCTGTCGATAAGCTCAAAGGGGAAGCAAACGATCTGGTTGCCAAAGGGAAAATCGAAGGGTACTTCTATATTCCCGCGTCGGCTTTAGACAGCGGCAAAGTCGAATTCCGTTCGAAAAATGTCACGAATATTAAAATACAAGAACGATTCTCACGCGCCATCGAAAAAGTCATCATCGAAAGACGGCTCAACACGCACGGCTTAGATACAGCACTTATTCATAAACTGACCGCGAATGTCGAAGTGAAATCGGTCAAACTTTCCGAAGAAGGAACGGAAAAAATAGAGGGGTTCGGCGAGACATTTGCCATGGCGTACATTGGAATTCTTATGATTACGTTTATGGTACTCACGTCCGGGCAATTGCTGGTTCGCAGTTTGCTGGAGGAAAAATCGAATCGTGTGATCGAAGTACTGCTTTCTTCCTGTTCGGCACGGGATCTTATGACGGGCAAGATCATAGGTCTCAGCGGGCTTGGAATTCTGCAAATGCTTGTCTATGCGCTGATCGGTCTTGCGGCGGCTCTGAAAATGAACGCCAATGTCGTCGAACCCGGATATTTCCTGCTCACTCTTCTCTATGCAATTCTGGGATATTTGTTTTACAGCGCTGTGCTTGTCGCCGCCGGATCTCCAGTGACAACTGAACAGGAGGCTCAGCAGATTACGAGTTATATCAGCTTGCTTTTAATCGCACCGATGGGCATGATGATTGAAGTCATGCAGAACCCGCATTCTTTATGGATAAGAATTATGTCGTATATTCCTCCCTTCACGCCTTCTCTGATGGTGACCAGGCTGGCGATACAGGCCCCGTCGACGACGGAAATTATTTCGACTATTCTTTTGTTGGTACTATCAACCATCGGCATGATGTGGATAGCGGGAAAAATTTTCAGAACCGCCATACTATCGTACGGAAAAAGGCCGACCATGGCGGAATTATTGCAATGGATCAAAGAACCGTAGAGCACGAACAATGACTCTGGAAACTGTACTGTTTTATGTGCTTTCATCTATCGGTATCGCCTCAGCCGTTTTGGTGGTGACCCGTAGAAATCCTATCATTTCTGCATTATGGCTTATTGTCAATTTTTTCTGCCTGGCTGGATTGTATCTTACGCTCCATGCCCAATTTATAGCCGTCATTCAGATTCTGGTCTATGCCGGGGCGATCATGGTGTTGTTCGTTTTTGTGATTATGCTGCTGAATTTCAGCGACGAGCATACATTATTCGAGCGGGTGACATGGAAAAAACTTGTCGCCGCAGGGCTGGGACTCGCCGTGATGATGGAAATGATATACATCATTGCCGCTGCGGCCTATCCGTCGGCTCACTATTTTTCCAGATCGGACTCTATTGGAACAATCGAAAATTTAGGCGTACAGTTGTTTACAAAATTCCTGTTTCCGTTCGAAGTAACCTCGCTGCTTTTAACGGCGGCAATTGTCGGCGCAATTCTGCTGGCAAAAAAGAAAATGGATTGAGAGAAGCTATGGTGCCGCTCCAATATTATTTAATCGTCAGTGCAGTGATGTTTATCGTCGGCGCCGTCGGAGTTATCACGCGAAGGAATGCACTTGTCGTTTTTATGGCTATTGAACTCATGCTGAATTCAGTCAACCTGACGCTTGTGGGATTCTCGGCTTTTCTCGGTGATGCAACGGGTCAAATTCTGGTCTTTTTTGTCATGACAGTAGCCGCAGCAGAAGCGGCCATCGGACTTGCCATCATAATTGCGCTGTTCCGGAAAAAAGTGACCATCAATTTGGATGAAATAAATATACTCAAATGGTGAATTTTCCAGGACACATGTTGAACGGATAGAACTCAGTGATTCCAGAACTTGTCATAGCTCTCGTTCTTTTGCCTCTGCTCGGATTTCTTTTCCTCGGGCTCTTCGGCGCTCGTCTGAAAGACGAAAAAATAATCGGGATTCTCGGCAGCGTTACGGTCGGGATATCGTTTGTCCTCGCGCTTTTTCTTTTCGTGCAAATGCTCGGCGCCGGCACAGAACATCGAAAGCTGACAGTTGAACTCTTTACATGGTTCTCTGCTTTTACCGGCTCCCCCGGCGCGCTGAGTATCTCTGCATCGTATCAGATCGATCAGCTTTCCATTCTTCTTACGCTTATTGTCACCGGTGTCGGCTTTCTTATCCATGTCTATTCCATCGGATACATGCATGGGGACCCGGGATTCCGGCGCTTCTTTGCATATATGAACCTCTTTATTTTTGCCATGCTCAATCTGGTCCTCGCGGATAATTTTGTTATGATGTTCCTGGGCTGGGAAGGAGTCGGGCTCTGCTCGTATCTCCTGATCGGATTCTGGTATGAAAAGAAACCTGCAGGTGATGCGGCAAAGAAAGCTTTTATAGTCAACCGGATCGGGGATTTCGGATTCCTCCTCGGCATGTTTTTAATCTTCGCAGCTTTCGGAAGCCTGAATTTCGACACGGTCTTTGCAGGGGCTTCATCCGTTTCCCGAAACAACAGCACGATGCTCTGGATTTGTCTTCTCTTATTTCTTGGCGCGACAGGAAAATCGGCTCAGATTCCGCTTTTTGTTTGGCTTCCCGATGCAATGGCAGGTCCGACCCCCGTGAGCGCACTCATCCATGCGGCAACGATGGTGACGGCGGGCGTGTATATGATCGCGCGATGTTCAATTCTCTATGCCGCTGCACCGGCGGCATTGACGGTAGTCGCAGTTGTCGGTGCTGCAACGGCTGTCTTTGCTGCGACAATCGGATTGGTGCAGAATGACATTAAGAAAATACTGGCTTATTCGACTATCAGTCAGCTCGGTTATATGTTCCTTGCGCTCGGCGTTGCAGCTTTCAGCGCGGGGATATTTCATTTGATGACGCATGCTTTTTTTAAGGCGCTCTTGTTCCTTGGATCCGGCGCCGTCATTCATGCCATGCACGAAGAGCAGGATATTCAAAAGATGGGAGGCCTCAAGAAATATCTTCCGGTGACTTACCGGACATTTCTTATCGGCGCTCTTGCTATTTCCGGAATTCCTCCCCTTGCAGGATTTTTCAGCAAAGATGAAATTCTATGGAAGGTTGCGAGCAGCGATCAGGGGTCGTGGCTCTTATGGCTGGTCGGTCTTCTGGGAGCGGTCTTGACAGCTTTTTATATGTTCCGTCTCGTCGCATTGACTTTCGAAGGGGAGCCGCGCTTCCACGATCAACGCCTTCATCCTCATGAAGCCCCGAAAACTATGACCGTTCCATTGATTATACTGGCAGGGCTCTCGGTTGTCGGCGGGTTTGCCGGAATTCCGCATGCGAGCGTCCTGGAACATTGGCTCGATCCGGTATTTGCACCGGCACAGATGAAGCTTCTGGCTTCGGAGTCGGGCAATACAGGTCTGGAAATTCTTCTGACGGTCGTCTCGGTTTCTGCCGCTGCAGCTGGAATTTTTGCTGCACGGCGGCTGTATCTTCAGTATCCGGAAAAAGCGGCAGTTGCGGCAAAGCGTTATCCGGTTCTCTACCGCATCCTGTCTCGAAAATATTATATCGATGAAATATACGACGCGGTCATTGTCAGACCCGTCGCATCGATCTCTGAAAAAATATTATGGAAAGGCATCGATAAGGGAGCAATCGATGGAAGCGTCAACGGCGCGGCATCGTTTGTTTCTTCCTGTGCACAGATCCTGCGGAGGGTTCAGAACGGCGTGGCTCAATTTTACGCCGTAATGTTTGTCGGCGGAATCCTTTTTATACTCACATGGCTTTTAATTCGCTAAGAAAGAAGATCGATGATTTCTGCATGGTTCTTAACGATGACAATATTTTTACCGCTTGCCGCAGCGGCTGTTCTTCTTTTTATCCCGAAAGAGAACGCATTGCTTGTCAAAATTGCGGGACTTGGCGGCGCTTTCGCAGCCTTTCTTGGTTCCCTTATTTTATATTTCGGATATAATTCTGCTGCTGGCGGGTTTCAATTTCATCAGCAGATTCCCTGGATTCCTAATCTAGACATCAGCTACCATATCGGAATCGACGGGATGTCGTTGATGCTGATTTTATTGACCGCGTTTCTTATGCCTCTTGCATTGCTGGGAACATGGAATTCGATTCAAATGCGGATCAAAGAATACACCATCATGGTAATGCTGCTGGAAGTCGGCATGCTCGGCGTCTTTGCTTCACTCGATTTGTTCCTGTTCTATATTTTTTGGGAAGCTATGCTCATTCCGATGTATTTTATCATCGGACTGTGGGGCGGCCCGAACCGGATCTACGCTGCGGTTAAATTCTTCCTTTTCACATTGTCCGGAAGCCTGTTGATGCTTGTTGCAATTCTTTCGCTCGGATATTTTGCATCGACGCTGCCGCAGGGGCATTACACATCCAATCTTCTGGAACTGTACCGCATCGCTCCGATGATTCCTGCGGATTGGCAGATGTGGATGTTTTTGGCTTTCGGCTTAAGCTTCGCCATCAAAGTTCCTCTCTGGCCGCTCCATACGTGGCTTCCCGATGCGCATGTGGAGGCGCCGACAGCGGGGAGCGTTCTTCTTGCCGGAGTGCTCCTGAAAATGGGAACCTACGGATTCATTCGCTTTAACATTCCCCTCTTTACAGATGCGGCTCTGCGGGCCGTACCTTATCTTTGTACGCTTGCAGTAATCGGTATTCTGTACGGCGCGCTCGTTGCGATGGTGCAGACGGATATTAAAAAATTGGTCGCCTATTCATCCGTTTCTCATTTGGGCTTCGTAGTTCTCGGAATATTTTCCATGACGGAGGAAGGGATGCAGGGGGCGATCATTCAAATGATCAACCATGGATTATCAACCGGAGCATTATTTCTGCTCGTAGGAATGATCTACGACCGGACCCATACGCGCCTTATTTCGGACTACGGCGGTGTGGCGAAATTGATGCCGGTTTTTGCCGCATGTTTTCTGATTGTTTCATTATCCTCAATCGGACTGCCCGGATTAAACGGCTTTATCGGAGAGTTCATGATTCTCTTCGGTTCGTTTCAATCGCCGTTTCTCGGCACGCATGCTTTCACGATTTTTGCCGCCCTCGGCGTCATACTCTCGGCCGTTTATATGCTCTGGATGTACCAACGGGTCATGACAGGCCCCGTGCGGCAGAACGGGCTCTACGGCGGGCGCTCTTTGTATGATCTTTCGCGTCGCGAACTCTGCGTGCTGGTTCCGATAATATTCTTTATTGTATGGATCGGCGTCTATCCGGGGACATTTCTCCGTCTCTCCGCGCCTTTTGTAAAGCAGACAATTGAGCGCGTGGAGACCATTAAAACGGTAGAAAGAATTAATTTTACAGAATGGAAAAATGTGCGATAACGTATGGATGTGTTTATCTCCGATATTCTATTGAATGCACCGTTTGCAATTGTTGTTCTGACAACGCTGGTCGTTCTTGTTCTTGAATCGACAAGAGGAACGAGGCCGAATATTTCTTCATGGACGAGCATTGGGGGTCTGTCGCTTGCAGCATGTGCGGCATTATCGAACATGGGAGCCAGTGCGGAAACTTTCGGCGGAATGCTTCAAAGCGGCGGAATTGCCGATTATTATGACGCGCTTTTCTGCGTTGCTGCCGTATTGACCATCCTCTTTTCGCGAAATTATTTTGAACGTCAGAACTACCATCGCGGCGAAGCATATATCCTCATTCTTTTTGCATCGCTCGGCATGATGGTCATAGCGGCTGCAAACGATCTTATTATGATTTTTCTTGGGATTGAGCTGATGTCGATCTGTCTCTATGTGCTTGCCGGATTGTTCCGGCACCGGGACCGGTCGAACGAGGCGTCTCTGAAATATTTTCTCCTCGGTGCGTTTGCAACCGGATTTCTTCTCTATGGCATTGCCTTAATCTACGGTTCGACAGGGAGCACGAATATCACGCTGATCCGCAATGCTTTTCCCCGCATCTCTCATGATCTTCTTTTTTTGACCGGAAGCGGATTGCTTCTGGCTGGATTCGCATTCAAAATTGCAGCAGTTCCGTTTCACATGTGGACGCCCGATGTCTATGAAGGTTCTCCCACACCGATTTCCGGATTTATGTCGACAGGTGCAAAAGCAGCGGCGTTCGCCGCGTTGATCACCGTTTTTTCGCGGGTCTTCGGCCCTTCGGAAAATCCCCTTCATCAGATTATCGCGCTCATAGCAGCGGCATCGATGATTGCCGGGAATGTCATTGCCCTTGCTCAATCGAATATCAAACGGCTGCTCGCATATTCCAGCGTTGCTCATGCCGGATATATGCTTGTAGGATTGGCGGCAGGTACGGCTGATGGACAAATCGGCGTCATGTATTATCTTGCAGTCTATGCATTGATGAATCTCGGTGCGTTCGGAATAATCGGTGCCTTGGAAATGGAAAACGATCAGAACCTGATGCTGGAAGATTATGCAGGGCTGAGCGAGCGGCAGCCGCTTCTTGCAGCTTGCATGGCGGTCTTTTTGTTCGGACTTGCAGGAGTTCCGCCGTTGGCGGGCTTTTTCGGAAAGTATTATGTGTTTCTTGCTGCGGTGAAAGCACACTATGTTTGGCTTGCGATCATCGGCGTGCTGGCAAGCTTGATTTCAGCTTATTATTATCTCCGCATTATTGTGATCATGTATTTTGAAAAGAGTAAAGCCGAACCGGCGCCGGTCGCTGTGCCGATGTCCGTGAGATGGACTGTAATCTTCTGTGCGGCGCTCGTTCTTCTTTTCGGATTATTCCCGTCAGTGATAGTGCAGACTGCTCTGCGTGTGTTTTTATTCTAAAAATGAGGTGACAATGCAACCGGTATTGACGGCGGATCAAATGCGCCGCTGCGACGAAGCGGCGATACGGAAGTGTGGAATTCCGGGACTTCTTCTTATGGAAAATGCGGGACGCGGCCTCGTGGAGGTCGTTCTTCATGCGTATTCTCCTTTGGATCGGAAACAGATTTTAATTTTTTGCGGTAAAGGGAACAACGGGGGGGACGGATTTGCCGCTGCGCGGCTGCTCTCCAATCATGCTTCAAAGGTAACCGTTCTGCTTCTCGCATCTCCATCGGAATTGAGAGGGGACGCGCAAAAGAACTATAAAATTCTCGTGAAGCTTTCAAAAACAATTTCCATCCGGCGTTTTTCCAGAAAAGCGCTTCAGTCCGTTCAAACTCCCGATATAATTATCGATGCGATGTTCGGGACGGGATTTTCCGGGATCGCACGAAAACCATATTCCGATTGTATCGAATGGATCAATGCGTCGGGAGCGGAAGTAGTCGCAGTCGATATACCTTCCGGAATTAACGGCACGACGGGAATTGCAGAAGGTCCGGCAGTTCATGCACACGGAACGGCGACGTTCGGTTCACTTAAAACAGGACTGCTCTGTAATCAGGGAAGTGAATTTTCCGGCCGCATCTCCGTACTGGATATCGGCATTCCGGAACAGGTCATCAGCGATCCGCGTCACACAATCCGGCTGGTAAAAAGTGAAGATGTAAGGAATATTCTGCCCAGACGTTCATTGCAGGCAAACAAGTATACAACGGGAAAAATATTTATTCTTGCAGGATCAAGAGGATTAACCGGAGCGGCAGCGCTGACATCTTTAGCCGCACTGCGCACAGGGGCTGGAGCGGTTCTGCTCGGAACCCCCGATTCAGTCTATCCCATACTTGCGCGTAAATTGACCGAAACGATGGTCCTGCCGCTCCCGTCGACTCTGGAGGGCGGACTCAGTCTGAAATCTTTCGATATTATACGGGAAAAAATAAAATGGGCAGACGTCGTTCTCATCGGACCCGGACTCGGTCAGCAGAAGGAAACGCAGGAAGTTATTCTCAAGACCCTTGTGGAATCGCGCGGAAAAATTTTGCTCGATGCAGACGGTTTGAATGCAGCAGCAAAGTGGGGAATTGCAAAACTTCGTTCACTGCGTTCGGAAATTATACTTACACCACATACGGGAGAATTTTCCCGCCTAACGAACTTGCCCGCAAAAGAAATCGAAGAACGAAGGTTCTTTACAGCCGGCGAACTCGCCCGGAAGATACATGCAACGGTCGTACTCAAAGGCGCTCCGACTGCTTCGGCATCTGCGGACGGCGCTGTTTATTGTAATTCCACCGGCAATCCCGGAATGGCGACTGCCGGATCCGGCGATGTGCTGTCCGGAATTATAGCGAGTTTATGGGCACAGGGTAATTCTGCAATCGAGGCTGCATATTCCGGTGTTTACATCCATGGCCTTTCCGGGGATCGCGCGGCAGTTCGGCTCGGGGAAAAAAGTCTGGTAGCTTACGACTTAATTGATTATCTTGGAGAAGCAATAAAGCGTATCGAATCAGGCAGAAGTGAATGAAAAAAGTAATTCAGTATCAATTTCCGTTGATTATTTGGGCATTATTGATTTTTTGGCTGTCCTCAATACATAGAATTCCCGCAATAAAATTTCCGATTCAATTGGACAAAATAGCTCATATTTGTATTTTTTTTGTCTTTTGCTGGTTTAGCAGGAGAGCTCTGTTTTTTCAGGCTGCCGTTCCATTTCTGAAAAAATGGGCCCTGCCGGCAGCGTTCCTGCTGACATACATTTATGGCTATTCGGATGAATATCACCAATTATTCGTCCACGGAAGAACATACGATATGAAGGACTGGTTTGCGGATTCTTCAGGGGCGGCTCTTTTTGTCTTCCTATTTTTTCTGACTTTTCGATGGCGGGAAAGGTTTTCAGCAAAGGTTCAAAAAACTGCAAATTGACATCCCGTTGTTTTCTCCCTATATTTTAATTGAGATAATTGATATGAACCGCCGCAGAACCAGTTCTTCTGCGGCTTTTTATTGGCGGAAAGATTCTTGAAGTACACACTTATTGACAGGGACGGAAAAGCGCGCGCGGGGCTCCTTGAGACCGATCATGGAGTAATTGAAACTCCGATTTTTATGCCGGTAGGAACGCGTGCTACTGTAAAAGCGGTCGAACAAAGAGAGCTTTTAGAGTTGAATGCCCAAATCATTCTCGGCAATACGTATCATCTGTTCCTCCGTCCCGGGATGGAGATTATCGAAGAAGCTGGCGGTTTGCACAAATTTATGAACTGGAATGGTCCCATCCTGACCGACAGCGGCGGTTTTCAGATATTCAGTCTTTCCGATCTCCGAAAAATTACCAGCGAAGGCGTAACGTTTCAATCACATCTCGACGGTACGCGGCACATGTTTACACCGGAGCTTGTTTTACATATCCAACGCCAGATTGGTGCGGATATTATGATGGTGCTCGATGAATGTACGCCGTATCCGTGCGAATTCTCGTATGCAAAAAAGTCGAATGAAATGACCCTCCAGTGGGCTGCTCGGTGCAGGGAAGCGTATGAGAAAGATCCTGCCCTCTACGGATATTCACAAGCTTTGTTCGGAATTGTCCAGGGCAGCATTTATCCGGAAATCCGCGAAATGAGCGCGAAGGCGCTGTCGGCAATGGATTTTGACGGCTATGCTATCGGAGGGCTTGCAGTAGGGGAGCCGGTAGAAGACATGTATCGTACGGTCGAACGAACGGAGCCTTTTTTGCCCTCGCTTAAACCCCGTTATCTTATGGGAGTCGGTCTGCCGGAAAACATTCTTGAAGCGATTGAACGTGGAATCGATATGTTCGATTGTGTTATACCGACCCGTAACGGGCGTAACGGTATGCTTTACACGAACAACGGAACGCTCAATATCCGCAATGCCCAATATAAGGCGGATTTTACGCCTATCGATAGCGAATGTCCATGCTACACGTGCCGGACATTTACACGTGCATATTTACGGCATCTTTTCAGCAATAAAGAAATCCTTGGATTGCAGCTTGCCAGCATTCATAATCTCGCATTCTTTCTGTATCTTACAAAGAATGCTCGTACAGCGATTCTTGATCAGCGCTACAGCACATGGAAATCGGAAATGTTGCGCCGTTTTCGCTGCCATAGTGCAGCAGATGATTGCGCGGCAGATGAGACTCAATTATCAACTCAATAATAGTATCATAAGGAGAAAAAACCTTGAACCATCCCTTTACACTTTTAATGGCACAGTCTTCCGACGGAAGCGGTCCCGGTCTTATGGCGAACCTTGTTCTTTTCGGGTCCATCATACTCATTTTTTATTTTATGATCATCCGGCCTCAACAAAAAAGACAAAAAGAACGGCAGAAGATGATCGAGAACATGAAAAAGGGGGATAAGGTTGTCACGTCAGGCGGAATTCATGGAACTATCGCCGGTATGGACGAAAAAACTGTTCTTGTTCAGATTGCCGATAACGTAAAAGTGAAATTAGACAAAGGATCCGTGACCATCATAAGCAGCGATCCGGAACCGATTAAGTAAAGATGACGAACGCTCCGATACAGTTCAACACGATTGAAGAAGCCGTAGAAGATTTCCGAAGCGGGAAGATTCTTATCGTTGTGGATGATGAAGATCGAGAGAATGAGGGAGATTTCATTCTCGCTGCGGAAAAAGTCACTTCCGAGGCGATTAATTTTTTTATCAGCGAAGGGCGCGGCATCGTTTGTGCCCCTATTACCGCCCGGCGTTCCCTCGAACTCAATCTGGATTTGATGGTCGATAAGAACACCTCAATCCATGAAACTCCATTTACGGTAGCGGTCGATTATTTGCACGGGACGACCACGGGAGTTTCCGCTCTCGATCGCGCTGCTACAGTAAGGGCACTAGCCGATCCGAACATCAAAGCGGAAGATTTCGGAAGGCCTGGTCATATTTTCCCGCTCCGCGCCGTCGACGGAGGAGTTCTCAGACGTGCAGGTCATACGGAAGCAGCTATCGATCTCTGCCGGCTTGCCGGGGTGCAGCCCGCTGCCGTCTTGTGCGAAATTCTCAATGCCGATGGGCGCATGGCACGCGTTCCCGAACTTTTTCTTGTTGCAAAAAAATTTGGTTTAAAACTTATTACCGTCCGCGCTCTTATCGAATACCGGATGCAGCGGGAAAAATTAGTGCAATCCATCGTGTCGACACACCTGCCTTCGAGATACGGCAGTTTTCGAATTCATCTTTATAAAAGTCAGACGGATCAAAAGGAACACATCGCCTTGGTCAAAGGCGATATTCAACCGGACGAACCGGTGCTCGTGCGCGTTCACTCGGAATGTTTGACGGGTGATGTTTTCGGCTCACTTCGATGCGACTGTAATGCGCAGCTCGTTGCTGCGATGACCCGTGTAGAGAAAGAGGGACACGGTATTGTTCTCTATATGCGCCAGGAAGGACGCGGAATCGGTTTGCTGAACAAGCTAAAAGCATACAAACTTCAAGACGAGGGTCTCGATACTGTGGAAGCGAATGAGCGGCTCGGTTTCCAGGCCGACCTTAGGGATTACGGAATCGGCGCGCAAATTCTTCATGATCTCGGTGTACGAAAAATGCGATTGATGACCAATAATCCGAAAAAAATTATCGGCCTTACCGGATATGGCTTAGAAATTGTGGAACGGGTTCCTCTGGAAATTCATCCGAATGATTACAACGAGCAGTACCCTGATGACGAAACGGGATAAAATGGGTCACCTGATACTTATCGATCCTAAAAAGAATGTTTCCTGACGTGTTCCGGCTCCTGAAAAGATTTTTCTTGCGTCTGACCGGTTTTTCATATACTTTCAAAGTGTCGCTATAAGTTGAATAGCCATTGTCCACGGGATGATGGCTATTGTTTTTGAAACTTCCCTTCAGGAATGATAAAAACGCTGAAGGGATTTTTTTGCGGAATGAGGTTTGCATGGAAGAAGTGAAGAACGGGAAAGTCTATTTAACCCGCGAACGTTTGATAGAGATCGAGCGGGAACTCAAGGAATTGAAATCCAACGGGCGTGCGGAAATGGCGCAAAAAATAGCTGAAGCACGCGGCTATGGAGACTTGAGCGAAAATGCGGAGTACGATGCCGCAAAAGAGGCGCAGCAGCATCTTGAACTGCGCATTGCGAAATTGGAGGAGACACTTTCCCGCGCTCAGATTATCGATACGGCCGGACTTCTGACGGATAAAGTCTACATTCTATCGCTCGTCCGTTTGCAGGATATGCGGACAAAACAAACAATCGAATATCGTCTTGTCGATCCGGAGGAAGCCGATTTTGACAAAAATAAAATCTCCGTTACATCGCCTATCGGCAAAGGATTAATGGGAAAGAAACAGGGAGAAGTTGTAAAAATAAAGGTTCCTGCCGGAATGCTTGAATATAAGATTGTAGAAATCGGCCGGTAACATGCCGCAAAATCTGGAAATGAAAGCCGTTTTTCCGGATTTGCACCGTGCAGCAGAAATCGCCGTAAATCTTGGCGCGCGCGATAAAGGGATACTTCGGCAAAAAGATATTTACTTTGACATTCCTTCGGGAAGACTCAAGCTCAGAATTCTAAGTAAAAGAAGTTGTGAATTAATTGCCTACTCGCGCCCCAATTGTAAAGGCGGAAGGTACTCGGCGTATCAGATACTCCCCGGGCGGGATGCGGCTGCAACCCGGAGATTTTATACAGGGATTTTCGATACACAAGTCGTTGTGAGAAAAAAACGCCGCTTGTTCCTTTATAAAAATGCACGCATCCATTTAGATATTGTCGAACAGGTCGGCAATTTCATAGAGTTCGAAGTTGTCGTTACTCAAGGGAAAAAGCAGGCGAGGAAACTTTTTCAAGAACTTGTCGAAGCATTCGGCATAAAAGATTCACAAACGATCAAGGGTTCGTACAGCGATATGGTCAAATAAAATGCATTGAGTTTACAGTTTGCAGTTTACAGTTTACCGTTCACAGTTTACAGTTCACAGTTTGCAATTCACCGTTTGCAGTTCACCGTTTACTATTTGCCGTTCGATTGCAAAAATCACTTGCAGTGAGAATTCATTTTTACTATATTAGAAATAGTTATTTGCGGGAATAGCTCAGTTGGTAGAGCGCAACCTTGCCAAGGTTGAGGTCGCGGGTCCGAGCCCCGTTTCCCGCTCTGGGTTTTAAACTGAAATTATAGATTTTCTCTCCTTTTTTATATAGCATTCCCTTTCAATCTGCAGGAAAACATTTTCTTATTACCTCTGGCAATTGTTTCTTATCGTGAAAAATCGGTAATTACACAGCGTGATATTCAAAGATTCAAAAATCCTTCTCTCTCGCAGAGGATCCCCCTTTTGTTTAAAAGGGGGATAAAGGGGGATTGATAACTGAATAAAAATAACTGTTTTAAAATGCGCTGAGTTACAAAAATCGTAACTATAGTTTGAGTATAAAATAATTCGAGTGAATTTTCATTTAAATACCATCCGAATTAACCATTGTCATCCACCAATACATTTTTGCGGGATAAGTCCCATGGAACCATGTGCTGCATATTTGTATGCGCAGGGTGATCATTATTTTTGGATTTTTGTGGTTGACGAAAGAAGATCGTAAGGTGGCGTGTGGTGACCGGGTATCATCTTTGTGTCGGAAGTATTACGGGCGGGGTCATAAGGGACTTAATATCATATCGAATACTTGGCAAGTATGTGATCGTGTTCGAGAAAAGTTGCAAAGGGCGGCAAATGCTGGAAGATAATAATAAAAAGCGCAGTGCGGTTTGAATATTTATGAATAATTATACAAATAAAAACTATTTATGATGCCCTAAACTGGTATTGACTGTATTTCAATATTATTCTATCTTCAAACACCACTATATTCTAATCCACCACCAACTCTTTAATAAGTTTTCATTCCAATTTCTATGAAGTCTTCATAGAAAAGAGGCAAGGACAATGAAATCACGAATACTTCTGGGATGTCGTATTGTTATGCTTCTTACGGAACTTGGCTGTCGAAACAGTTGTTCAGTTTCTCTAAAATTAAAGATCAACCACCGACATTGATCGTGGAAGAAGCAAAGTCGTATGGGCGCTTATTTTTAATTCCTAATAAAACTAGTCCATCTTGATCCGGACTATGTTGTTTCTCTTATTTCATTTGATTAACTGATGTTACGCACAATGCGAAAAGCAATAGAGTAAAAGTCGGAGGTTCGATTCCTCCGCTCCGCACAAAATATTTATTAATATTTTAAAACGCGTATGTTTTAACCATTTTAAAAAGGAAAGAGTTTAGTTATCGTACCGCCAACCGCGAGCATCAAACAATTCTTTGATTATTTTGGAGGATGTTATGAGATGCGATAAATGCAAACATGATGTAGAGTTATATGGTTCTTATCTATTAGATTATGGCAGATTCTTACATAGTCAAGAATTACGTGTAGGGAATATGCGAATGACACGGAACACATTTCAAATGAAAGGTCAATCAACTGTAATAATTTGTGATAAATGCCTGATATTGTGCGAGATAATAAGAAATTCTTATTGGCTTATTGGTTTCCTTATTTTAGATTTAGTTTTCTTCTCTTCATATTATGTGCTTCAGTTTGATCCTTTGTCGCTCTTTTGTTGTGGTTTTTGTACAATCGGTGCATCAATCGGTTTATTCTTAATCGTAAGAGCATATTCTAAACGCCATAATAGTGATCACACGTATTCGGAAATGATAATTAAAGATTCAAAAAAGGGAGAGTCTAAAGAAACAATAGTAACGTGGGGTGAGAATTATGCTAAATTAATTCTTGCAAAAAAAATGAAGGGGTATGCTTTTTTTACTCCTAAGCAGTATGAAAAAATGACTAATGTAATACTATAAGAAATCATTTTTTTAAATCGGACCATTTCAAATCGTATGGAAGGAAGACACGATGAAAACAAACTATTTTTTTCCCTGGATTGTAATAGCACTTCTTTTCGCAGTCACAGCGTATTCACAAAAAAGAAGAGATAGTATTACCAGCCAGGCATTTCGAGATTCTACAACTAATAAATTGGTTCAAAGGGCGGGAATTACATCTCAAAAGGATGAAGAACTTAAAGCAATTGGTGTTGATCTTCACGATTATGTTTCAAGAAATAGTCGTGGTGAATTATTACATGATGAAAGATGTCATGCAGGGCTATCTGATCTCGTATTCATTGGGAAAGTTTTGAGTATTGTTGATATACCAGGTCCTTCCGATGATCCTTTCCATTCGAAAGTGAATGTGCTAATTTTGGAAGTGTTGCGGGGTCCAAAACAACAAAGCGATACAATACAACTCCTAAGGCAAGGTGGAGGTATAATAACAGATGTTACACCGAGCAAGGATGCGTTAGCACGGGCTCCTGCAGGTGCCACACGTACAGTAGGCATGGACGTTTCTACAGACGCAAGATATAGGGTAGGAGAGACATCTGTCTATTTTGCGGACAATATTGATGGACACCCCTACCTCTCAGCAGTTTATAAATCAACTTTGCCAGATGCAATAAAAAAGTATCCAATGCCTTCTTATTTCGTAATGTCGAAAGAAAAATTCGAAATTAAGGACTCTGCTGTTTATTATTGGGGACGTAATATTCCTATAGAGCAATTCAAAACAGAAATAAAGCAAATTGCACGAATTGTGGATAAACCTTAAATGGGAGAGTGAAAATGAAAACAATTATTTTATTTTTTTCTCTTTTTCTAATTTCTTTTCAAGTCAGCTATGCCCAAGATGATACATTTTATCATACTAATCCATGGTTTTGGACGCATCCTTTAGATATAGAAAATTTCTATGCTAATACTGTGCCGCAAGGTTACTATGCAGCGATCTCAGATGCTGCAACAATCTGGAATAGCGAACTAACCGGGGTGTGCGCTTTTACAGCCGGTAACACATATAATAGTTTTTTTTGGATGGGTGATTGTGGAGCGGATGCTCAAGGAAACCTTATTCTTGCCAGAACAAATAGATTCTCGGATCAGGAAATGATAGGTAATGTTACATATACAGTCATGAAGAGCTGTACGACCGAGGTAACCTCAAATACAGGTATTTCGTGGTATTCAAGCACAAGTGATAATATCCAGAATTCCCAAACTGTACAATATGATTTGGTATCAAATATGCTTCATGAATTCGGTCATTGGTTTGATCTTAATGATAACGCTACAAATACCGATGCCGTAATGTACCCTTCATTGGCTCCGAATACGTCAAAGAGGACATTAGACCCAGCCGACTATCAACCCGTTGAGGAACTTTACGCGAGTCTGCCACAATCTATTTATACATCTGTTTGCCCTACTTGCCCCACCATACCAGGATTTCTTTCAGTAAAGATAGTCGGACAGAATGTAATTCTATCTTGGTACCCTAAAGATCAAACTTCTTGGTTCTTAGTCCTTTATAAGAATGGTGTTCAAATTGGCGGTACATTCACAACAACCACGACATATACAGACATTAATGCGGTTCAATCACTTCCTGCAACATATGTCTTAGATGCTTGCGCTGGTGATGCTCCAAACTATAATTCATATTCGGCTCCATTCACTGTGACAGCCAGTCCAAGCACAATAAGTTCTCATACTGTTTGGAGTCAGGACGTTTACGTCAATAGCAACGTGACGATTGCATCCAATGCAAATTTGTTCATAAGTCCAGGCACAACTTTTTATTTCAACGCTGGAAATGGTTATAGCATAACCTCGAATGGTCCTTTGTGTGTGGATGGTTCTTCTACAAATCCTGTCCTATTTACATCAAATTCGTCAACTCCAGCTGTCGGGGATTGGGGTTCGATTATCTTAAGCGGTGCAGGTGCCAATTATTCAAGTTTTGGTTACATGAATATGCAATATGGAACAGAGATCGAAGCCCTCAACACATCGAACATCACTATTCAAAACTCAAGAATACAGAACTGTCATTACGGCTTTTACGGTTCCACTGCGACAGGCTCAATACTGAATGATATGATTGAAAATGTGATGAGTAGTGCAATCATGTTAAATGCTTCGGCAATGGACTGCAAATATAATGTGATCTATAAAACACCAGGATTCGCCTACTACAATATAGGGTATGGTCTTGAGTATTTTAATGGATCAACTGGGACTGTCTACCAGAACGATATCGCGGGTATGAACCAAGGGGTGAACGTCTATAATAGAGCATGGATATCATCGAATGGTCCTAACGACAATAACAAGAATAATAGAATCACCAATTGTAGTGAAGGGTTATACGTTTATTACATGAGTACTGCTATATTAGGGACAACTCCTAATACTGGTGGACAATGGAATAGTATTTACGGCAATGGGTATAATGTCATGGTAGGTGAACACGGCGAAACCGGTAGTGAAGTCTATGCATATGGCAACTGGTGGGGCAGCTATCCTCCTAATACATCTTTGTTATCTGTCAGGTCACCTTCTACATTTTACAATTATTCTCCACTTAACTATGATCCATGGAGTGGTATCCCCTTACATTTGAATAGTATTCCATCGACTCCCGTTATTGCTGACAATAAATCTATAGATGTAGCTTCAACTTCTCAAAGTGAATCTGGACAAGCCCTCCTTCAGCTCAATTCACCTGCTTCGGGGTCTTCTATTGAACCGCTATTGGATGGTATAGCGCTACTAAATCAAAACAGATACAATGATGCAAAAACCTTTTTCATATCATATTTATCCAAGCATCCTGATAATCAATCGGCATATGTAGCACTATATAATTGTTATAACGAGGAAACGGCTCCGGATATCATAAAATATTTCAGTTCTCTTCCTCCTCAGGCAGCAAAGGATCATAAGTTCCTTCTTTCAAATTTATATCTCAAGCAAGGCAAAGTTGACTTGGCAAAAGGAGTGAACAATAGTGTTATTCACGATAATCCAAATACATCGCTATCTGAAAGAGGGAAATTGAATAAAATGTATATTGCATTGGATATCGATAACAATATAGACAGTGCTTCTGCTATTTTTACTGATATCCTGAATAGCCCAAATCTTTTAAGCCAAACCGACCTATCTCAGGCTCAGGAAAGAATTGAGACATATGCTGCCACACGTGGAAAGGCAAAGCCGAATTTCAACCTACAAGGCGGGACAAATAACTCAATTCCCACGACCATAAGTTTAAATAATTTTCCCAATCCTTTTAACCCGACAACAAATATCAGCTATCAGTTAATCGAGAACAGTCGTGTAAGTATAAAGGTCTACGATATATTGGGCAGGCAGGTGGCAACGCTTGTCGATGGCAACAAAACAGCAGGTCAATACATTACAGTTTTTGACGGCTCTCGATATGCCAGTGGTGTATATTTTGTCCGCATGATGGTGCAGGGATCGAGTGCGCAACAGATTGTAAAGACACTAAAAATACAAATGCTGAAATAGCCCTATAATTTAATAATGAAATATCGCTGCCTGTTATTGCGATTTTAAGATAACAGGCGGCGAGTTATTGAATAGCCGGAAAATTAATTCCCCCTTTTCAGTGTAATTTGGCCATGTTCACCCCCCTCATGAAGTTCCAATTTTGCATTTTGCTTTTGTTTGCGTATAATTATTTCTCTCGAGTTGTGAAGTATGTTTTGCCCAGTTTACTCGATTTGCTTTGGATGATACGAATAATCTATCCATATTCGGCAATGATGGAAGATTCGGACGGGTGTTCCCAGATTATTGGAAGGAAATAAAAATGAAGAGGTCATTTATTCATCCGGAATTTATGCTTGACACAAAAACGGCATCGAAGCTTTATCATACGTATGCCGAATCGCTGCCGATTATCGATTATCATTGCCATATTTCGCCCAGGGATGTTGCAGATGACCGTCAATTTGAGAACCTGACCCGCATCTGGCTGGCAGGCGATCATTATAAATGGCGCGCCATGCGGGCATCGGGCATCGATGAATACTATATAACAGGGCAGGCTTCCGATTGGGAAAAATTTGAAATGTGGGCGATGACGGTTCCCAAAATGATCCGCAATCCACTTTATCACTGGACGCATCTGGAACTCAATCGCCCCTTCGGCATCAACAACATGCTCTTGAACGAGAAAACGGCAAAGGCGGTATGGGAGAAATGTAATGCAAAGCTGTCGACAAAGGACTTTACCACGCAGGGTATTTTGAAAAAGATGAATGTCGAAACCATTTGCACCACGGACGATCCAATCGACTCTCTTGAATTCCACGAATCCTATGCAAAACTCAAGAATAAAAAGGCGGCGACAAAGCTCATTCCTGCCTGGCGGCCCGATAAAGCGATGGCGGCAGAAGATGCGGAATCGTTCAATACCTATATGACCAAGCTCGAGGTATCTGCCAATTATGAGATTAAAGATTTTGCATCGTTCATTGAGGCGCTCCGAATCCGCCATGCCTTTTTTCATGGTCATGGATGCCGTCTATCCGATCACGGGGCCGAAACGGCATACGCCGACGATTACACGGAAAGCCAAATTGTTAAGATTTTCAAGAAATTGCGCAAAGGGAAAATGCTCGGTGCCGCTGAAATAGGCAAATTCAAGTCGGCAATGATGTACGAGTTCGGCGTCATGGATTATGAAAAAGGATGGGTACAGCAATTGCATCTCGGTGCGCTGCGCAATAATAACAGCCGAATGAGACGCGTTCTCGGTCCCGATACCGGATATGATTCTATCTGTGATTTCGAAATTGCACGCCCGCTTTCAAAATATCTGGATCGTCTTGACAGCGAAGACAAGCTTGCAAAAACGATTTTATATAATTTGAATCCGCGCGACAATGAAGTGATGGCGGCTATGGCTGGTAATTTTCAAGACGGAAAAACTCCGGGCAAGATCCAGTACGGCTCCAGTTGGTGGTTCCTCGATCAGCGAGACGGCATAACAAAGCAAATCGAAGCCCTGTCTAATCTGGGCGTTCTGAGCCTCTTTATCGGTATGCTGACCGATTCCCGCAGCTTTTTATCTTATCCGAGGCACGAGTATTTCCGTAGAATTCTTTGCCGGATTCTTGGAAGCGAAATGGAGCAAGGATTGATACCGAACGATCTTGGCCATGTCGGTGCAATCGTTGCGAATATATGTTATCATAATGCCAAAAGGTATTTTCCGTTTGCATCGGAGGAATAGAAAAGCGCCGTCTCAAGCGCATGAATTGAGGATTTCATAAACTAAAGTTCAAAAGCAGACAATACATGATAATTAACGCTCAACTGTTAAAAGATGCAAGTAACGCGATTCGGTTTCTTTCCGCTGATGGCGTACAAAAGGCAAATTCCGGCCATCCCGGAATGCCTATGGGTATGGCCGATTGTATGGCGATTCTCTGGCTCAAGTATCTAAAATATAATCCATGCGACCCGCAATGGCCGAACCGTGACCGCTTTGTTCTCTCTGCCGGACACGGTTCGATGCTGCTTTATTCACTGCTGTGTCTTGCTGAATTCGGTCTTACAATAGACGATCTTAAATCGTTTCGCCAATGGGGAAGCAAGACGGCCGGGCATCCTGAATATGGAGCGGCTCCCGGTATTGAAACGACAACAGGCCCGCTCGGCCAGGGTTTTGGCAATGCAGTCGGCATGGCTATTGCCGCAAAAATGAAAGCAGAGCGGTTTAACCGTGCGCCTTATAATATTTTTGGAACGCATTATGTCTACGGCGTCTGCGGTGACGGAGATCTGATGGAAGGTGTGACGGCAGAAGCAGCCTCGCTGGCAGGTCATCTGAAACTCGGCAATCTTATTTTCTTCTACGACAATAATAGTATTACGATCGAAGGAAAAACCGATCTTGCATTTTCTGAAGATGTTCCCAAAAGATTTCAGGCCTACGGCTGGCAGACCATTGAAATCGACGGTCAAAATCACGATCAGATTGCATCCGCCATCGAAGCCGGACAGCGGGATAAGGAACATCCTACATTGATTCTTGCAAAAACGCACATTGGCTATGGCGCTCCATCAAAGCAGGATACGGCTGAAGCGCACGGTTCGCCGCTGGGTGTGGAAGAACTCAATGCAGCCAAACGCAATCTTCACTGGCCGGAAATGGATTTTTATGTTCCGGAATCGGTTGCAGAAGTGT